>NZ_FORS01000006.1 GCF_900114065.1 Stutzerimonas kunmingensis | reverse complement strand
TGTGAGGCGTTGAGCTAACCAATACTAATTGCCCGTGAGGCTTGACCATATAACACCCAAACAATTTGGCTGTTAGACGGAAAGTCGACAAACAGACCGAAAATCTGCACGAACACGCAATACCGATTCATCACATACCCGATTGGCTGCAGCGGCTAAACCCCGAGGCAGCAACTGAATTGCTTGACGACCATAGAGCGTTGGAACCACCTGATCCCTTCCCGAACTCAGTAGTGAAACGACGCATCGCCGATGGTAGTGTGGGGTCTCCCCATGTGAGAGTAGGTCATCGTCAAGCTCCTTTCCCAAACCCCCGACCCGCGTAAGCTGGTCGGGGGTTTGCTTTTGGGCTGAAGAAATATCTATCGAAACAGCCAAGGCTGCTTCCGGCTCGGCGTGTAGAAGGGATGGCCGAATAGTGCGGGCGGCAGGCCGAGGTCGTGCAGGTTGTTCTGGAGCGCGTCTGCCTGCGATCTATCAAGAGTCGCGGTAATGCCTTCGGATAGCGCCGATGCTGAAATCAGCCGTTGCCGTTTTCTGTTGACGAACGGTTGCGCGACAAGCCGCGGGACGGTTTGCCCTCTGGTGGCTATGAGTAGGCACCCAGCAGATCGGGTGCCAACGACAACATATCGATAGTCCCACTCGGTCGTGCACTGCTACTGAGTGTCGTCGTCTTCGTCCGACTGACAGCTCACAGCGGCGTCTGCCGCTCGTTTAGAATGAGTGCTTTGCTCGGATATTTGCTATGCCGGAATCGGCTGCTACGCCAGGGCTTGATAAGGTTCCGCTCGAGCAGTTAGTCGCTTGCCCTGAATGTGATTTGCTGATGCTCAAGCCGAACCTCAATCTCGGCGAGGTTGCTGAGTGCCCTCGTTGTGGTTGTGAGCTGTTTCGCTTGCGGCATCGAATCGTCGGACCTGGGCTGGCGTTGGTGCTCGCTGCGTTGCTGTTGTACTTCCCGGCCAACTTCCTACCCATCATGAGACTGAATCTGCTCGGTCGGGTTACTGACGATACGGTCTGGAGTGGTGTGCTCAGTCTGTATAACAGCGGCATGCAAGGTATCGCCGTGGTGGTGTTTCTCTGCAGCATGGCTGTGCCGCTACTTAAACTCCTTTGCCAGCTCGCTGTATTGCTCTGCATTGCGGTTGATCGGGCGAAGCCATTGGGTATGCTGCTCTACCGGACGTATCACCATCTACGTGAATGGGGGATGCTGGAGGTTTACCTGCTCGGCATTCTGGTGTCGATCATCAAACTCAGGGACATGGCCGAACTCAGCCTGGGGATCGGGCTGGCGTGCTTTGCCGGTCTGCTGGTCGTTCAGGTCTGGCTGGAGTTGGTGATGTCGCCGCACCAGGTCTGGCAAGCGTTGTCGGAGCGCCGCGATGCGCGCCGCTGATGCTGGGTTGATGGTTTGCCACGAGTGCCATCAGCTCAACCGGGCGGACGCCGGTCAGCGTGATCAGCGATGCGTCCGCTGCGGTGCACGCGTGCATATGCGCAGACCCAACAGCATCGTTCGAACCTGGGCGCTATTGATCACTGCAGCTCTGCTCTACCTGCCGGCGAACCTGCTGCCGATCATGACGGTACGCATGCTGGGCAGTGGCACGCCGGACACAATCATGTCTGGCGTCGTGACCTTGGCCAAGCACGGCATGTTTCCAATAGCCGCCGTGGTGTTCATCGCCAGCATTCTGGTTCCCACGTTCAAACTTGTTGGAATCGCGATGTTGCTGTTTTCAGTACAGCGCCACCATCCAATGTCGCCGCGCCAACGGATATTGGTTTTTCGCTTTATCGAGTGGATCGGACGCTGGTCCATGCTCGATATTTTCGTCATCGCCATTCTGGTGGCGATCGTCAATTTCGGCAGCCTCGCCAGCGTCGAAGCGGGCTTCGGCGCGATAGCCTTTGCCAGCGTAGTCATCCTGACCATGTTGGCTGCGATTACATTTGACCCTCGTCTGATCTGGGATAACACGGAATCCGGGAACAAGCATGACTGACCTGCCACAAGCCAATACTCGCCCTGCCTCCAGCTGGTCGGCCATCTGGATTCTGCCTCTGATCGCACTGGCTATCGGAGCGTGGCTCGCCTGGCAGGCCTATAGCGAGCGAGGCATCCACATCGAGGTGGTCTTCGAGAGTGCCGAAGGGATCGAGATCGGCAAGACGTCGGTGCTCTACAAGGGCATGACGATCGGTGTCGTGCGTGATCTGCGTCTAGGCGACGATGAGCGTCGGCAGGTCGTTGTCGCGGACATCGAGATGAACAAGGACGTCGATGGCTATCTACGCAGCGGCACGCGCTTCTGGCTGGTCAAGCCCAGTGTGACGCTAGCCGGGATTACCGGGCTGGAGACTCTGGTGTCGGGCAACTACATCGGTATCAGCCCTGCTGATGGCGAGACAACGCGGCGCTTCGTTGCGCTGGCGGAAGAGCCGCCGATGTCCGACAGCCGCATCGGCCTGCACCTGACGCTCAAAGCCGAGCGCCTTGGCTCGCTGAATCGCGGCAGTCCGGTGTTCTATCGGCAGATCCAGGTCGGACAGGTGAAGAACTACGTGTTGTCCGAGGACGACAGTACCGTCGAGGTGCAGTTGTATATCCAGCCGGAGTACGCCCATCTGGTGCGCAAGCACACGCGATTCTGGAATGCCAGCGGCGTCACCGTGGATGCCGGTCTAACGGGGGTTAAGTTCCGTACGGAGTCTCTGGCTAGCATCGTCGCCGGCGGTATCGCCTTCGCCACGCCATCTCACCGCAAGGACAGCCCTGCGACCGATCCGAGCATCCCGTTCCGGCTCTACGAGGACTTCGATGCGGCCCAGGCGGGTATCAAGACGCTTGTATCTCTGCAGGATTTCGATGGGCTACAGGCCGGCCGGACCCCTGTCATCTACAAGGGTATGCAGGTCGGTCTGCTGAAGAAGCTGGATATAGATTCCGACCTCAGCGGCGCACAGGCCGAGCTCTCCATCGACCCGCTATTCGAGGATTATCTGGTCGAGGACACGCAGTTCTGGGTGGTCAAACCGTCGGTTTCGGTTGCCGGGATATCCGGGCTCGAGGCCTTGGTGCGCGGCAATTACATTGCTGTTCGGCCCGGCGAGAAGGGCGCAGAAGCCAGGCGCAACTTCGTCGCACGCGCCAAGGCACCACCGCTGGACATACGCTCGCCCGGCCTTCACCTGGTACTGACGGCGGACAACCTCGGTTCGCTGGATGTCGGCAGTCCTGTGCTCTATCGCCAGGTACGGGTTGGCTCCGTGCAGAGTTACCAGTTCTCGCGCGACCAGCAGCGGGTCGTAGTTGGCGTGCACATCGAGCAGCCCTACACCGACCTGGTGAACAGTTCGAGCCGGTTCTGGAATGCCAGTGGCATTTCCCTTACCGGAGGGCTTTCCGGTATTGAGGTACGCAGCGAATCGCTGCAGAGCCTGCTGGCCGGGGGCATCGCATTCGAGACGCCGGAGCCGCAAGCTCCGGCTACCAGAAAGGTGCCCCGATTCAAGTTGCACAAGGATCGGGACAGCGCAATACGGCGCGGTACCTCGATAGAGATTCGTCTCAATCGCGGCGACGGCCTCGTTGCCGGCACGCCGATCCGCTACAAGGGGCTGGAGGTCGGCGAGGTTGACAGTGTGACGCTTAGCGACGACCTCGGACACGTCGTGCTGCGGGCCCGGATTACCGCCGCAGAGTCGCGAATTGCTCGTGCTGGCACTCAGTTCTGGGTCGTACGGCCCGAGCTTGGCCTCATGCGCACCGCCAATCTGGATACGCTGGTCAGTGGTCCCTATCTTGAGGTTGCTCCCGGCAAACCAGGTGCGGCCGCTCAAGCGCATTTCGTGGGCCAGGAGCGTGAGCCGCAGAAGGCTGGTGAAGGGTTCGCCTTGGTCCTCAGCGCTGCGCGTTTGGGTTCGATCAAGCCAGGCAATGCGGTCACCTACCGTGAGGTGAAGGTCGGTGAGGTGACTGGCTACGAGTTGGGGCAGACTGCCGACCGCGTGCTGATCCGCGTACTGATCGAGCCACGCTACGCTGCATTGGTGCATACCGGCAGCCGGTTCTGGGAAACCAGCGGGTTCGGTGTCGACTTCAGCCTGTTCAAGGGCGCCAGCGTGCGTACCGACTCGCTGGAATCGCTGATCGAGGGTGGCGTTGCCTTCGCCACCCCTGATGGTGAGCAGATGGGGCGCCGCGCACTACCGGGACAGACGTTCGCCTTGTTCAAGGAGCCGCAGGAGGAATGGTTTGGCTGGGCGCCGAAGATCGAGCTGGGCCGAGCGGAGGCCGGTGAATGACCGGGCGGCGGCATGTGGTCGAGAGGCTGCTTAGCTGCAGCGCCGCCGACCACCATTTCTGCGAGATATACATAAGGAAAAGGCCCCGTCGGGGCCCTTTTTCGTTGCGGTGAGATCAGGCCGGTTCTTCGGTCCGTTGGGCTGAAGCAATGTGCTCGCTGGCGATCGGTTCGCGGCGGCTGATGTATTTCCAGTCCGCCTCGTCGATGTAGATACCGGCCGGCCCGCTGCCGCCCTCCAGGTCGATGGCGACGTGCGCGGAGACCTGTGGCTTCACCGACGCGAGGATCGGCACGAAGCCCAGCTGCAGGCTGGTTTCGATCAGCGCCTGCTGGTTGCGCTCGTCGATGTCAGCCGCCTCGTCGAGGTAGTAGGGCAGGCGGATGCGCCCGGCCTGCTCGCGGTCCATCAGGTGCAGCAACAGGTACATGTTGGTCAGCGCCTTGATGGTCATGGTGGTGCCGTTGGACGCCGCACCGTCGATGTCGGTGTGGATAACCGGCTGGCCGCCAACCTTGGTGATCTCGAACGCCAGCTCGAATAGGTCTTTCAAGCCCAGCTGGTTGTTGTTCGCCGCCACCAGCCGCGCCAGATACTCCTTGGCTTCCTCGTTCTTCGCGTCCTGTTCGGAAGACTGGGACAGATCGAACACCGAGAGCGTCTCGCCTTCCTCGTATTGCCCGGCGCTGTGGATGATCTGATCGATGTGCTTGAGCGCATCCTTGTTCGGCGCCAGCACGATGCGGAAGCTCGCCAGGTTGGAAACCTGACGCTTGTTGATCTCGCGGTTGAACAGCGCCAGCTGGTGTTCCAGGCTTTCGTAGTCGCTACGGATATTGCGCAGCGTTCGAGCGATGTCGGTGACCGCGGCACGGCGCGCCTTGGCCAGGGTCAGCGCCTCGTCCTGACGGTGGGCGTAGGCATTGACCAGCAGCTGCAGGCGGCGCTCGGGGTCTTCCTCGCTATCGAACTTGGCTACGCCCTTCAGGCGCACCTGGGCATACAGCGCCTCGATCTGGCCGTCGACGCGCTGTAGCGCCTGCCAGCTGTCCTGGTAGTCGTTGAGCAGCGGCAGCAGGTTGTCCAGCGAGTCGTCCACCGGGTCCATGAAGGGCGTGCCGAACGGCAGGTTCGCCGGTAACAGCTGGCGGCGGCGCAGGGCGTCCTCGAGCGTGCGTTCCTTGGCTTCCAGATCGGCCAGCTGACGGCCGACCAGCTGCAGCTTGGCGGACAAATGCTGCACGTGCTCGGCGAAGGCGTCACTGGTGCGCTTGAGTTCTTCCTGGGCTGCTTCGGCCTGGGCCAGCTGTTCCAGCTTCGCCGGCTCCTCGGCGGCCAGGGTCTGGCTGCGGCGGAAATCCTCCAGCGCTTTCTGCGCATCCAGCACGGCCTGGTACAGCGCCTCGGCCTGGGCCTTGCTCGCGGCGCGGTCGACCGCCACGGCATGCTGGGTCTTGAGCTGCTTGAGTTCGCGCTCCAGGCGATCCTTCTGGTCGCGCAGGGCGGCACGGTCGGCCAGAGCCTGCAGCGCAGGTGGCTCAATATGCGAGAGGTCGATGGACAGGCCCGGCACCGAGAAGGTATCGCCCTTGAAACGATCCAGCACCGCTTCCACGGCCTTGACCCACTCTTCACCCTCGGCGGTGATGCCTTTCTCCCCCAGCGGCAGGCTGAACAGCTGGCCGTTGAACAGGCGCATCAAGCGATCCACATCGGCCTGGGAAAACTCCTCGCGCAAACGCGAGTAGCTGTTGTTGTCCGCATGGTCGAGTTGCTGCTTGACCGACTTCAGGCGCTTTTCCAGGTCGCGCAGACGTTCGTCGAGGTCCTCGCTGGAGAACTGGCGGGACTGCGCCAGCGCACCGGCCAGTTCGTCGTGGGCATCTTTGGCGGCGAGCAGCTGCTGCTCCAGCACATGGGCGTCTTCGACCAGGGCGAAACGGTTCTTCAGCACCGCCAGCTCGCCTAGCCAGCGCTGGGCTTCGCTGATCTCGCGTTCCAGGCGCATCAGTTCGCCGGTCGAGCCGCGTTGTTCGTTCTGCAGGCCGTCCTGCTCGCGGCGGTAGTGCTCGGCCTGGATCACCAGCTCTTCCTTGCGCGCATCGGCGTAGTCGTGCCAGGTACCGAGCAGGTTGTCGAGCAGCGGCGACAGGCGATGCAGCTTGCCGCGCAGCAGCTCGCGCTGGGCGACACCGGAAGCCAGCGCTTCGACCAGCGGGCCGGCGGCGACCAGTGCCTGGTAGTCCTGCTCCATGCGGCGCACGTCGCGGAAGGCTTCTTCGGTGGCTGCGATGTAGTCGACGCTGCCCGAGCGCAGGCTGTGCTCGAAGGCATCGAGGAACAGCTGCTTGAGCTTCGCTGCGGTGATTTCGCGCATGTGCAGCAGGTTGATAAACAGCGCGCGGAAGGTCTTCAGGCTCTGCTCGCTGGTCGAGCGCAGCGGGATCAGCGTCATGTCCAACGGGATCGAGGTGTGCCCGCCGACCAGCAGCCGGCGCAGCTCGTCCGGCTTGGCCTCGTAGGCCTTGATGCCGGCGCGTTCGAGATTGGCGAACAGCTCGCGCTGGCGCAGGCAGGTGCCGTTCTGCTGGTAATGGTCCAGATCCAGCGAGCCCTGGTAGACGAAGAACTGGTGGCCGAAGCCGCCGCCCGGGCCGCGACCGGCCACGCCGATCACATGCGGGCCGTGGGGCAGCATGACTTCCACCAGGATGTAGCTGGTGTCGCTGGCGAAGTAGAACTTGCGTGACTGCTCGAGGCTGTACTTGCCGAAGCTCATGTCTGACATGCGCGCCAGGATCGGGAACTGCAGCGCGTTGATCGACGCGGACTTGCCGAGGTTGTTGGCGCCGTAGACCGACAACGGGTTTTCCAGCGGGAAGATGCCGAGGCTGTAGCCGGCGGTGTTCAGCAGGGCGAAGCGGCGAATGCCGTAGCGTTCCTGGCTCATGCTTCAAGCTCCTTTTCTGCGGCAATGGCGCGGGCCAGGGCGTCTTCTTCGGATTCTTCGATGGGGTCTTCGGCGGTTTCGTCGATGAGGATGATTTCGTCCTCGTCGTCTTCCTCGGCGATCAGCTCCGGCGCTGGCAACGGCAGGTCGCTGCTGTGCAGGCTGGCGGCCAGGTCGCGGTCCTGCTGCACCGACAGGCAGACGTCGAGGAAGCGGTGCATCGGCGGCAGGAAGCGGTAGATGCCATTGCTGTCCTCGGCGAAGCCCAGCTGCGTCAGGCGGCGGATGACCTTTTCTTCCAGCTCTTCCTGCGTGGTGACTTCGGCCTGTAGGAACAGGTCGCGGTACTTGTCCAGCAGTGCCGGCAGTTCATCGCGACCGAGGCTGCCACCGTCGAGCACGGCCAGCGGATCGCGACCCTGGTCGGCCAGGTGCTCGACGAGGATGAAGGTGAACAGCGCCAGGCGCTGGGCGGTCTTGTTCACCTGCGCGCCCATCTGCTCGGGGACGAAGTAGTAGAAACCGCGCGGATCGCAGACCAGCTCGAAGCCGAGTGCCTTGAACAGCGCGCGGTACTGGTCCTGCATGTTCGACAGCTGCGCGTAGGGCTCCGGCTCGCTGCGCGACAGGTGATAGCCCTTGAACAGCTCGCGGAAGATCGGCGCCAGCTGGGTCATTTCCTTGAGGTCGATGTTCATAGATGTGGCTCACAGGCAATCGTAGGGTGGAAAACGGCGCAGCCTTTTCCACCGGAAAGTTCGGTGTCAGCGGTGGACAAGCAAAGCGTTGTCCACCCTACGTAGGAATCAGCCATTGGCGTTGGCCACCAGCGCAAAGGAGCTGAGGCTGACGCGGTGCTCGCGGGTCAGGTATTCGCGACGCTCCAGGCGGTCGCGCTGGAAGCGGCTGTCGCGGGACAGGCGCGAAAACCAGTAGAGCAGCTCGTCGGTGGCACCCTCGGGTTCCTGTTCCAGCAGCCAAGCCATCAGGTCCGGCAGCGGCAGTGCCTGCTGGCAGCGCTCGATCATCTCGCGGGCGGTGCGCGGTGCGCGCGGTTGCTCGCCCTTGCGCTTGCCGCTGGCCCGGGGGAATTGCGCCGGTTTCGGCTCGAAGCGGGCCAGGGCGTAGACGTAGGCCTCGACCTGGCTGGCGGTGCCGAGAAAGGTGCTCTGCGGACGGGTGAACAATGGCAGCGAAGCCTGCGGTACGGCGTCCAGGCCCTTCTTGCGGATCGCCGACAGCGCCAGCGCCGCGCCGCGGGTCACGGCATTGTGCCGGCGCGCTTCCTCGCGCAGCGGCAGCAGCAGCTCGCGGGCCTTGCGCAGCGTCAGCTGGGCGGTGGTCTGCATCTCGAGGATGCGCGCATGGGTGCGCACGAGCAGATCGTCGTCCACCAACTGGCCGAGGCGCTGCTGCTCGCCGAGTAGCTTCATCAGTACCTGCTCGACGCGGTGCACGCCCTGCTCGAAGGCACCGTCGGCGGAAACCAACTGAATCATTGGCTCGACGTATTCGTCCCAGGTCGCCAGCACCTCGGCATAGCGCTGGCGCAGCGGAATCTGACGGTCGCTGGTCTTGGCCCGGTCGGCCACGGCGACCAGCGCCTGTTCGTCGTTATCAAGCTTCTTCAGTACATCGCGCACGCGCATGTCGAGCAGGCGCAACTGGCGGGCCAGATCGTTGCCGTCGCGAATCTCGAAGGCATCGAGAATATGTCCGGCCAGACGCTCAAGATGGCGCAGGTAGGCTTCGATCTCCAGGCACAGGCCGAGGCGGTGCTCGCGGCGCAGGTAGGCGAGGAAGTCGTGGATCTGCGCGTTCAGCTCGAAGCGGTTGGGGCTCTTGGCCACCGGCACCAGGATGTCCAGGCGGATCCACTGGTCGAGCAGGGCGGTGACGTCGGTGGGCGTGCCTTCGGGCAGTTGCGCCGCCAGCTGATGACGAAGTTCGACCAGGCTCAGGGTGCCGGCGTCGAAACGCTCGCACAGCGGCTCGAGCAACGTCCAGTGTTCGGCGAGGGCACGCAGTACGCGCTTGGGTTCGATCATTGGGGCGCCAGTCCAGCCAGTGAAAAAGCGCGAATTGTACTGCATTGACAGCCAGCGGAAGGCCCGCCGGACAATCGGACGCGCTTTGTATAAGGCGCCCGGCAATCAACCGGGCGATTCACTTGAACGTCATTGCACGCGGGTTAGCCTGTCTAACATCGGCGCTTGCAGCCACATCGGTGCTGCCGGATGTCCTGGAATGGTGACGAAGTGTTGAAAATCTATTTCGATCTGCGCCGGTAATCGGCACAATTCGCGGCTTTTGCAAACGGGAGCTGCCGGCTCCTGTCCGGCGAAATCCCTTGGGGGCACGTAGACATGATCCAGACGCCGTATTACCTAATTGATAAACAGAAGCTCCTGGGCAACCTGGAAAAGATCGCCTACGTGCGCGAACAGTCCGGCGCCAAGGCGCTGCTGGCCCTCAAGTGCTTCGCCACCTGGTCGGTATTCGACCTGATGCAGCAGTACATGGATGGCACCACTTCGTCCTCGCTGTACGAACTCAAGCTCGGCCGGCAGAAGTTCGCCGGCGAAACCCACGCCTACAGCGTGGCCTGGGCCGACGACGAGATCGAAGAGATGGTCGCCAACTGCGACAAGATCATCTTCAACTCCATCGGCCAGCTGGAGCGCTTCGAGGCCGGCACCGAGGGCACCATCCGCGGCCTGCGGGTCAATCCGCAGGTGAGCAGCTCCGACTATCTGCTAGCCGACCCGGCGCGGCCGTTCAGCCGCCTGGGCGAGCACGATCCAGCGAAGATCGAGGCGGTGATCGGCAAGATCAGCGGCTTCATGTTCCACAACAACTGCGAGAACAGCAGCTTCGAGCTGTTCGACCAGATGCTGACCACCATCGAGGAGCGCTTCGGCCACCTGCTGGAAAAGGTCGAGTGGGTCAGCCTCGGCGGCGGTATCCACTTCACCGGCGAAGGCTATCCGCTGGATGCCTTCTGCGCGCGGCTGAAAGCGTTCTCGGAAAAATTCGGCGTACAGGTCTACCTGGAGCCGGGCGAAGCGGCGATCACCATGAGTGCGTCGCTGGAAGTCACGGTGCTCGACACCCTGTACAACGGCAAGAATCTCGCGGTGGTCGACAGCTCGATCGAAGCGCACATGCTCGACCTGCTGATCTACCGCCTCAACGCCAAGATGGCGCCCAGCGACGGCGAGCACAGCTACATGGTGTGCGGCAAATCCTGTCTGGCCGGCGACATCTTCGGCGAGTACCAATTCGATCGTCCGCTGGCCATCGGCGATCGGCTGTCGTTCATCGACGCGGCAGGCTACACCATGGTCAAGAAGAACTGGTTCAACGGCCTGAAAATGCCGTCCATCGTGGTAAAGCAGCTCGACGGCAGCGTCGAGGTGGTTCGTGAGTTCGACTTTAACGATTACCTGTCCAGCCTTTCCTGAGGCCGCAGTACAAGGGGGTGAAACAATTGAAGAAAAACGTTCTTATCATTGGTGCAGGAGGTGTCGCCAAGGTGGTGGCCCATAAGTGCGCGCAGCACAACGACGAACTCGGTCGTATTGCTATCGCGTCGCGCAACATCTCCAAATGCCAGGCCATCATCGACAGCGTGCAAGCCAAGGGCGGGCTCAAGCAGCCCGGCGAAATCAAGGCCTATGCGTTGGACGCCATGGACGTGGAAGCGACCAAGGCACTGATTCGAGAAACCGAATCGCAGATCGTCATCAACGTCGGTTCTGCCTTCCTCAACATGTCCGTGCTGCGCGCCTGCATCGACACCGGCGCCGCGTATCTCGATACCGCGATCCACGAAGAGCCGGGCAAGATCTGCGAAACGCCACCGTGGTATGGCAACTACGAGTGGAAGCACCTGGCCGAGTGCCAGGAGAAGGGCGTCACCGCCATCCTCGGCGTCGGTTTCGACCCGGGCGTGGTCAACGCTTACGCTGCCCTGGCGCAGCAGGAATACTTCGACAAGATCGAGTCGATTGACATCCTCGACGTCAACGCCGGTTCCCACGGCAAGTATTTCGCCACCAATTTCGACCCGGAAATCAATTTCCGCGAATTCACCGGTCAGGTTTACAGCTGGCAGAACAGCCAGTGGACGACCAATCGCATGTTCGAGGTCAAACGCACCGACGACCTGCCGGTCGTGGGCGCACAGAGCCTCTACCTGACCGGCCACGACGAGGTGCACTCGCTCTCCAAGCACCTCGATGTACCGAACATCCGCTTTTGGATGAGCTTCGGCGAGCACTACATCAACGTCTTCACCGTGCTGAACAGCCTTGGCCTGCTCTCCGAGCAGCCGGTGCGCACCGCCGAAGGCCTGGAAGTGGTACCGCTCAAGGTGGTCAAGGCCGTATTGCCCGATCCCGCCTCGCTGGCGCCGGGCTATACCGGCAAGACCTGCATTGGCGATCTGGTCAAGGGCACTAAGGACGGGCAGCCTCGCGAGCTGTTCATCTACAACGTCGCCGACCATGAAGAAGCCTATGTCGAGACCGACAGCCAGGGCATCTCCTACACCGCCGGCGTACCGCCGGTTGCCGCCGCGCTGCTGGTAGCGCGTGGCGAGTGGGATGCGCAGCGCATGGTCAACGTCGAAGAGCTGCCGGCCCAGCCATTCCTCAAGCTGCTCGATGTGATGGGCCTGCCAACCCGCATCAAGGATGAGCGCGGCGATCGGGCCTGGGATCAGTAAGCCAGCGACAAGTTGCACGCAAGAACGAAAGGCCCCGCTGCTCTGGTAGCGGGGCCTTTTGCTTTGTTGGCGGCGCGGCGGTGGATGTAAAAAGCGACATCCACCCTGCGTTGGGGACTGACCTTCGTAGGGTGGAAAACCGCGAAGCGTTTTCCACCAACGTTCCCCCTCGGTGGAAAAGCCTTCGGCGTTTTCCACCCAACGCTGCGACAACCCAAGCCAAACGCAGCTTCGCCTTCCCGCTTTGTTCATTTCACGCGACAATCCGCGGACTACAGCGCCCCCTGAGAGGCGCTCGGCAGCCGTGAGGATTTCCTATGAGCAGCAATGATCGCGTCATCATCTTCGACACCACCCTGCGCGACGGCGAGCAGAGCCCCGGCGCGTCCATGACCGGTGAGGAAAAGCTGCGCATCGCCCGTGCGCTGGAGCGGCTGAAGGTGGACGTGATCGAAGCGGGCTTCGCCATCGCCAGCCCCGGCGACTTCGCCGCGGTGAAGCTGGTTGCCGACAACATCAAGGACAGCACCGTGTGCAGCCTGGCGCGCGCCGTCGACGCCGACATCGAGCGTGCCGCCGAAGCACTGGCCGGCGCCAACTCCGGGCGCATCCACACCTTTATCGCCACCAGCCCGATCCACATGCAGTACAAGCTGCGCATGCAGCCGGACCAGGTGGTCGAGCAGGCGGTGCGTGCGGTGAAGAAGGCGCGCAGCCTGTGCGCCGACGTGGAGTTCTCCTGCGAGGATGCCGGGCGCTCGGAGATCGATTTCCTCTGCCGCATCATCGAGGCTGCCATCGACGCCGGTGCGCGCACTATCAACATCCCGGACACCGTCGGCTATGCGATTCCGCACCAGTACGCCGACACCATCCGCCAGCTGCTCGAACGCATCCCCAACGCCGACAAGGCAGTGTTCTCGGTGCATTGCCACAACGACCTGGGCCTGGCCGTGGCCAACTCCCTCGCGGCAGTGGTCGCCGGTGCGCGGCAGGTGGAGTGCACCATCAACGGCCTCGGCGAGCGTGCCGGCAACGCCGCGCTGGAAGAGATCGTCATGGCGATCAAGACCCGCCAGGACCTGCTCGACGTACACACCCGCATCGAGACCGAGCACATTCTCGCGGCCTCGCGCCTTGTCTCGGGCATCACCGGCTTCCCGGTGCAGCCGAACAAGGCCATTGTCGGCGCCAACGCCTTCGCCCACGAGTCGGGCATCCACCAGGACGGCGTGCTCAAGCACCGCGAGACTTACGAAATTATGTCCGCCCAGTCGGTTGGCTGGAACGCCAACAAGATGGTGATGGGCAAGCATTCCGGCCGCGCCGCATTCCGTTCGCGTCTGGATGAGCTGGGCATCGTGCTCGAAGGCGACGAGCTGAATGCCGCGTTCGCCCGCTTCAAGGAGCTGGCCGACAAGAAGCACGAAATCTTCGACGAAGACCTGCAGGCACTGGTCTCCGACACCCTGGCCGACGAAGCGCCTGAGCACTTCAAGCTGGCCAGCCTGGAAGTCGCGAGCAAGACCGGCACCATCCCCGAAGCCAAGCTGGTGCTCAGCGTCGACGGTGCCGAGCGCAGCGCCCAGGCCCAGGGCTCCGGCCCGGTCGATGCAACCTTCAAGGCCATCGAGGCGGTCGCCGAATCGGGCGCCACGCTGCAATTGTATTCGGTCAACGCCATCACCCAGGGCACCGACTCCCAGGGTGAAGTCACCGTGCGGCTGGAGAAGGGCGGGCGCATCGTCAATGGCAACGGCGCCGATACCGATATCGTCGTCGCGTCGGCCAAGGCTTACCTGAACGCGCTGAATCTGATGCAGGTCGGCGCCAAGGCTCACCCACAGGTGGAAGGCGTTTGATCAACGAAGCCCGGCGTCTCGCCTACCTCGACGCCATGCAGGTGGCCAGCTGGCTGCCGCGTACCGAACTGCCTTTCGCTGCGCCGTCGCGGCCGGAGCTGCTGTTGCCGGTCGCGGCCGAAGCGGAGCCGGACATTGCCGTCGCTCCGCCAGCCGAGGTGCCGGTGGCCGCGCCGGTAGTGGAACGGGCACCCGCAGCACCTGTCGTCGAGCCGCCGCAGGCGCCGCGTCCGCGTATCGCCATGCCGGAACCCAAGCAGCCGGAACCGGTTGCTGCCGCGACGGAAGAACAAGCGGCCGAGCCAGCCAAACCGATCGAGCCACCGCCGCGTTTCTCGCTGCAGCTGATGCGCGCCGGCAACGTGTTGCTGGTGGTGGAATTGCCCACCGGCGAATCCTTCCAGAGCCGCGACCCGGCCTACATCCTGCTCAAGGACCTGCTGCGCGCCGCACGCCTGCCGGACAAGCCGCAGCAGGTCGGCGATGGCGAGCCGATTCGCTGGCCGCTGCTGAACAAGGGCAGCCTCGACCAGGGTGGAGAAGCCGCGCGTGATTACGTGCAGGGCGTGATGGCCGCCGAGCTGGAAAACATGGGCTGCGATTGCATCTGGCTGATCGGTCGTCCGGCGCTGCGTTTCGCCGGTGAAGTGGATGTCGACGCCTGCTATCGCGAACTGGCTGTCGAGGGGCTCGGTCGCGCACTGGCGATGCCCGGCCTGGAACAGCTGATGGAGCAGCCGGCCGCCAAGGCCGAGCTGTGGAAAACCCTGCGCCGCAGCATGCCGCGCTGGCACATAGGTTCATGAGTACGTGTGATGAGTGATGCTGTCAGCTTCCGCCCGATGACCGCGGCGGACATCGAAGCCGTGTTGAAGATCGAGTACGCCGCCTTCAGCCACCCCTGGACGCGCGGCATCTTCAACGACGCGCTGAGTGCCTACGAGTGCTGGGTGATGTTCGAGGGCGAGCAGCAGGTCGGCCACGGTGTGATCAACCTGATCCTTGACGAGGCGCACCTGCTCAATATCACCGTCAAGCCGCAGAGCCAGGGCCGCGGGCTTGGACTGCGGTTGCTGGAACACCTCATGCAGCGCGCCCGCGAACGAGGCGGCCGCGAATGCTTCCTCGAAGTACGTGCGAGCAACACCACGGCCTATCGGCTTTACGAGCGTTATGGCTTCAACGAAGTTGGCCGGCGCCGGGCCTACTACCCGGCGGCAGACGGCCGTGAAGATGCGCTGGTGATGGCCTGCACCCTGCTGGATTGACTGCTGCGGGCGGAGCTCCAGCTCTGAGCCGGAGGTCGCCGGCGTCTACGTCTCGAGGTTGCCGATCTCCGACCGTTGCCGCTCTCGAAGGGTGGATCACGCGTCACCGATTCACCGTGCTCGCGTCACTGTGGATGTAAAAAGCGACATCCACCCTACGTCTACTGGACTGATACCTAGGGCAGAGGCTCCGGCGGCCGGAGCTCGTCGGCGCCCACGTCTCGCTGTTGCCAAGCTCTGAATGTTGCCGGCCTCGTAGGGTGGATCACGCTTCACCGATCCACCGTGTTCGCGTCAAGGTGGATGTAAAAGGCGACATCCACCCTACATCTACGAAGTAAGCCGAGGCCTTATGAGCTCCGGGGCCATGTCGCTTCCGCCTACCGAGTGCGGCAAATGGCTCCGCTTTATTCCCCCGGCCGCTTGTCCCGTCCGGAATCCAGTGGGGCTTCGCCTTCCAGTTCTTCGTCCGACAGCACGCTGTCGTCCTCGCGCAATACCGCATCGCCACCGCTGAGGCCGGTGTCTTCGTCGCCTTTGGCGGGGCCGTCCCAGGGTTTGCCGTCGAGCGGGTCGTAGCGGCCGAGTTCGGCCTCGTCGAGATCCACATCGGCGCCGATCTCATGCTCGGAAACCACGCTCAGGTCCTGATCCGCCGGCTCGCCATGGCCGCGTTCGCTCGGTGAGCGTGCGCCGTCCTCGGGGATCAGCGTTTCCGGAGACATGTCGTCCATTGTGGTCTCGCCATCCGGGACTTCACCCGCGGTCATGCCTGCTTCGGCGGCACGTTCGGCGGTGAACTCGTCGGCCACCTGCTCACCGGGCACTTCGTCACCGATGCGGCCCTTGCGCTCGTCACGGCGCTGATCGAAATCGAGCTGTTCGATGGAGCCCATGCGGTCTTCGGTGTTGTCGATTTCCGTTGGGGTGTAGGGTTTTTGATCGCTCATGATCGTCTCCTGTCAGAACGTCGGTCATGCAGGTTGTGACCCGGTCGCCCTGGGAAGATTCAGGGCGTCGGCTGGCCGATAACGCCATTCGGGTCCATCCTTTCCTGCGGCCGTAGATGCCTGAGCGTCTTGAGAAAAAGGGGACGAACCACCGCGCGTGATCCGGAGTCCTACTCTGCATGAATGATCAAAACGACCAACCCGCGCCAGAGCCCCGGCGCTACGCCTTCTTCTTCGATGTCGACGGAACGCTGGCTGAGATTCAGCCCCGACCGGAACTCGTCTTCATTCCACCGGCCACCCTCGCGGCCCTGGAACGCCTGCATGCCGGAGGCATTCCCGTCGCCGTGATCTCCGGCCGACCGCTCGCGCAGCTCGATGCGCTGCTGGCGCCCCTGCAACTTCCCGCCGCCGGCGTGCACGGTGCCGAGCGCCGTGATGCCACGGGTGAGCTGCGCAACCTGGCACTCGACAATCAAGCGCTGGAGCGCATCCAGCGTGAGTTGCAGCAGGCCTGCAGCGAGCATCCCGGCCTGCACCTGGAGAACAAGAGCGTCGCCTTTGCCCTGCATTTTCGTCAGGCGCCGGAGCTGGAGGAGGTTGCCCGCACACTCGCCGAAGACTTCGCCCAGCGTTACGCCGAGGTACTGACCCTGCAGCCCGGAAAGTGCGTGTTCGAACTCAAGCCCCGCGGCGCGAGCAAGGGCGAGGTGATCCGCGCCTTCATGCAGGAAGCGCCGTTCTCCGGCTGCACTCCCGTGTTCCTTGGCGACGATCTCACCGACGAAGCCGGCTTTGCCGCCGTCAATGCGCTCGACGGTCGGTCCATCAAGGTCGGCGACGGCCCCAGCGAGGCCCGCGAACGGGTGGCGTCGGTGGCTGCCGTCGGCAGCTGGATCGAAGCGCTGCTGAACGAACTCGGTGTACCGGCCGAACCCAGAATAAAACCCGACTAGAGCGAGATTTACTGCCATGAGCCGTTTAGTAGTGGTTTCCAACCGCGTGGCGCCAATCAAACCGGGCAAGGTAGCCGCCGGAGGGCTGGCCGTCGGTGTCTACGATGCGCTGCGCCAGGCCGGTGGCATCTGGTTCGGCTGGAGTGGCGAGATCAGCGCGACCCCGACGATCAACGCCGAGGAAGTGGGCAACATCACCTACGTCACGCTGCCGCTGAACAAGCGTGACTACGACCAGTACTACCGCGGCTTCTCCAACAACACGCTCTGGCCGATCTTCCACTACCGTATCGACCTGGCGCGCTACAGCCGCGAAGAATACGACGGCTACCGGCGGGTCAACGGCATGCTGGCCGAGAAGCTCCTACCGCTGCTCAAGCCCGACGACATCATCTGGATTCACGACTACCACCTGATCCCGTTCGCCGAGGCCTGCCGGCAGCTGGGCATCCGCAACCGCATCGGCTTCTTCCTGCACATCCCGTTTCCCGCACCGGAAATTCTCACCGCCATCCCGCCGCACAACGAGCTGCTGAAGACCCTCTGTTACTACGACCTGATCGGCTTCCAGACCGACACCGACCGCCTGGCCTTCCAGGACTACATCACCCGCGAAGTGCGCGGTGTGATCGAGCCGGACGGCAGCCTGACCGCCTACGGGCAGAACTTCCGCGCCGGGGTGTACCCGATCGGTGTGGTGCCGGACGAAATCCAGAAACTCGCTGAAGGCTACAAAGGCCGAGCCCATCCGATGCGCCGCGCCAGCGACGCGACGCGCCAGACCATCATCTCGGTCGACCGCCTGGACTACTCCAAGGGCCTGGTGGAACGCTTCCGCGCCTACGAAGAGTTTCTCGACCGCTATCCCAAACACCGCAACAACGTCGAATTCCTGCAGATCGCGCCGACCTCGCGTTCCGACGTGCGCACCTATCAGCACATCCGCGAGCAGCTCGAGAGCCAGGCCGGGCATCTCAACGGGCGCCTGTCCGATCTTGACTGGACGCCGCTGCACTACCTCAACAAGAGCTACGACCGCCGCGTGCTCATGGGCCTGTTCCGCACCGCCGACGTCGGCTTCGTCACGCCGCTGCGCGACGGCATGAACCTGGTCGCCAAGGAATACGTAGCCGCGCAGGACCCGGAAGATCCCGGCGTGCTGGTGCTGTCGCGCTTCGCCGGCGCCGCACGCGAGCTGACCTCCGCGCTGATCGTCAACCCGTACGACTGCGTCGGCATGGCCGAAGCCCTCGACCGCGCGCTGAGCATGCCGCTGGCCGAACGCAAGGACCGCTACGAGCACCTGATGCGCGCCATTCGTGCCGCCGATCTGGATGCCTGGCGCGACAACTTCATGCGTGACCTGCGTTCGTACGTCTCCCAGCCCAGCACCACGGTCATCGAGACGGAAGAACTCGTCGAGCCGGACTGATCGCCCGCGCGCGAGCCGGCCTTGCTTGTCAAAGGCCAGGCCGGCTCGTAAGGTGCGGGGCCGAACCATAGGGACAACGTAGATGAGCGAGCTGGAACCGCTGTTCGAGAACAACGCCCGCTGGGCCGAGGCCATCAAGGAAGAAGACCCCACCTTCTTCGAGAAACTGTCCAAGCAGCAGGCGCCGGAATACCTGTGGATCGGCTGCTCCGATGCCCGCGTGCCCGCCAACGAGATCGTCGGTCTGTTGCCGGGCGATCTCTTTGTTCATCGCAACGTCGCCAATGTCGTGCTGCACACCGACCTCAACTGCCTGTCGGTCATCCAGTACGCAGTCGACGTGCTCAAGGTCAAACACATCCTCGTCACCGGCCACTACGGCTGCGGTGGCGTGCGCGCCTCCATGCGTGACGACCAGCTGGGCCTGATCGACGGCTGGCTGCGCAGCATCCGCGACCTCTACTACGAGCATCGCGTGCACCTGTCCAAGCTGGCCAGCGAAGAGGAGCAGGTCGACCGCCTGTGCGAGCTCAACGTGATCCAGCAGGTCGCCAACGTCAGCCACACCACCATCGTCCAGAACGCCTGGCACCGCGGCCAGCCGCTGGCCGTGCATGGCTGCATCTACGGCATCAAGGATGGCCTGTGGAAGAACCTCAACGTCACCGTCAGCGGGCTCGATCAGCTGCCATCGCAATACCGCCTGCGTCCGCTGCGTAACGCCTGATGAACAGCCGCCACGCCCCGGCATTCGCCGGTCTGCTCATCGCTGTGCTCTGCTGGAGCGGCAACGCGCTGGTGGCACGTGCCTTCTATGACCAGATCCCGCCGCTGAGCCTGTCCTTTTGGCGCTGGGTGCTGGCCACTACGCTGCTGCTGCCCTTCGTGGCGAAAGGCATCTGGACCCATCGAGCGGCCCTGCGTGCTGCCGGCTGGCGCTTGCCGGTGATCGCCGCGCTCGGCATCGCCAGCTACAACTCGCTGCTCTACACCGCTGCGCAAAGCACCGAAGCGATCAACCTGACGCTGGTGAACACCTGCCTGCCACTGGCGACCTTTATCGGTGCGGGCTTCCTGCTCGGTGAATGGCCACTGCGCCGCGCCTGGTTCGGCATGGCCGTGGCGGCGGCGGGGCTGCTCTACCTGATCAGCCGTGGCAGCTGGCAGACCTTTGCCAGCCTGTCGTTCAAGGCCGGCGACCTCATCATGCTGCTCGCCGTGCTGGTGTGGGCGCTGTACACGCTGCTGCTGCGGCGCTGGTCCGGTTTCCTCACCGTGCCCCCGCTGGTGCTGCTCGGCGTGCTGATGCTGCTGGGCGTGCCGCTGATCCTGCCGTTCTACCTGTACGAGCTGAGCCGGGTAGGGGGCTTCGCCGCCACACCGGCCAACCTCGGCGCCATCGGCTACACCGCCGTGTTCGCTTCGCTGATCGCCTACCTCGCCTGGAACCACGGCGTAAAAGTCGTCGGCGCCGCCAAGGCCGCCATGGCCAGCTACCTGATGCCCGTGTTCACCGCGCTGCTCGGCTGGCTGCTGCTGGGCGAAGCCCTGCAACCCTTCCACTGGATCGGCGGCACCCTGATCTTCGCCGGCCTGCTGCTGGCCACGCGGCCGTCATTTCGCTAGCGGCGCCCCACATGGCGCGTCCTAGGCGCCATTGACCGTTCGTAACTAACCGTTTGAAAAGGATAAAAAATCTGCGGAGCCAGGGTTGACAGCCCAAACCGACCAGAGAATAATGCGCGCCACTTGGCTACATAGCTCAGTTGGTTAGAGCGCAGCATTCATAATGCTGATGTCCCAGGTTCAAGTCCCGGTGTAGCCACCAGACAAAACAAGGGGTTAGCGAAAGCTAGCCCCTTTTTTGTTTGTGCCGGTGACTACAAAGTGACTACGGCTTGACCACGACCCTTAACCGACCGCCCGCAGCGGTTCGATTTCGTGCTCGATCTCTTCGCCTGCCTCGGCGTAGGTCGTTGCCAGTGCATATTCGGTTTGCAGGTTCATCCAGAACTGAGCGGACGTATCGAAATAGCGACCCAGGCGGATAGCCGTATCAGCAGTGATACCGCGACGTTCCCGCACAATGTCATTGATGGTCGGCGCCGATACATGCAGAGCGCGAGCGAGTGCAGCGGGAGTGATACCCAGCGGCTCCAAGAACTCTTCGCGCAGCACTTCACCAGGGTGAATGGGGCGCATGCCGTTGATTGCCATGTAGCCACCTCCTCAGTGGTAATCGACGATTTCGACCTGCATCGGGCCTGCGTCCGTCCAGACAAAGCAGATCCGCCACTGGTCATTGATCCTGATGCTGTGCTGCCCGGCCCGGTTGCCCTGCAGCAGCTCCAACCTATTACCGGGTGGAGAGCGCAAGTCGCGCAACTCTGTGGCCGCATTGAGCATCGCGAGCTTCCGCGTTGCGACAGTCAGAATGTTTCCCCAGCGCCTGGAGCTTCCTGATTCAAACAGGGACCGGGTTTCATCGCATCTGAAACTCAGTATCACGCTTTAATCCTTAACGTTAAGCGTTAATGAATCATACGCCTATTGGCTACTTCGTCAACACGTGCCAATGGCGTGACCGGTTTGGGCTAGTGGCGAGAGCCGCAGTGCCGATTCCAAATGATCCGCGACAGGTGCGCATAGCGCATGGTCATCGTGATCGACGAGTGCCCCAGTATCCGTTGCAGGCCGAGAATGTCACCACCGGCCATCATGTAGTGACTGGCGAAGGTGTGCCGCAGGATGTGGGTCATTTGGCCCGGTGTGTCGAAGCCACAACGCTTGTAGGCACACCGGAAAGCCGACCTGCAGGGCATGAATAGCCGGCCGTTTCCAGGCATGCCCACCTTCAATGCCAGATCCTCAACATCTTTCGGAATCGGCACGGATCTCGACTGGCGATTCTTGGTGCGATGGAAGTGAGCCTTGCCACTGTAGATCGCGGCACGGGTCAGCGACTCGGCTTCGTCCCTGCGGGCGCCGGTAGCCAAGTAGAACAGGGCGACGGGGTAGGTGTGATTGTTGGTGGAGCGCTTGCACTCTTCGAGCAACTGGCGGATCTGCGGCAGGGTGAGAAAGGTCAGCTCTACCTGATCCGTCTTGATCTGCCGGACATTGGCGAGCGGATTCTTTCCTACCCAGGCACCGCGCCGGATCAAAGGCTGGCGAGACCGACTATCCGCGCTGGGTGAACATCAAGCGGGGAAGGGCGCGTGTCGGTGCGGATGAGATCGAGATACTAGGGAAGCTATACCCTAGCTATAGGTGGTGGTTGCTTACTGGCGAAGTGATGCCAGAGAATCGCCAGACGAGCCCCGCCTATGACGAAGCCAACCGAAACTTGGCCAATCCAAACGCGGATAGCGATCACAAAAGAAGTAGCTAGGCGCTGGCACGCCCGTGAAAAGAGAGACAGGGAATGGTCAAATTAGCAGATATTCACCAATTTATAGCTATCGAGCCTGGCGATTATGCTACTTGCTTAGACTCAATTGAGCATACTCAAAAAATAAAGAATCTAACGACCAATCTACGTTTCCATCATCTGAAGTTTGATGGGAACGGCCGCCCTATGTCCAAGGCGCTTGCTGAGTTACTTTATCAATACATCATTCACTATTGTATTGCGGCCAAAAATAGGTCTTCGCCACTAACTGCAAAAGAGTCAACGATTTTGACGAAAGAAGCCCGAAAGCTGTTTCGTCATCCTGATATTACCGATGAAAGCCCAGATAAAACTGGTGAGGCCGGAGAGGCTTTGCTGTTTTTCTTGATTGAATCAATTATAAGCGCCCCGCAGATTGTTTCTAAGATGGAGCTTAAGACTAACAGGAAGCTTGAGGCTAACGGGTCTGATGGGATACATGCCCGATGGCATGAAGATGATCAGATAGTGGACTTTTACTTTGGCGAGTCAAAGCTGTATCGAGATGTCGATTCTGCTATTAATCCGCTCTAGAAAGTATTGAAAGCTTTCATGCTGATGAGGTCTATAAGCATGAGTTCACAATGATAACAAAGCACTTCAAATACGCAGATGAAGAGGTGCAGAAAGCCGTAACTGAGCATATAAGGCTTGGCGAGCCCGGGCCTAATGCAAGAGTGAATCATGCATGCCTAATAGGCTATAACTGGGATGCATACAATAATCAACGCAATAATAGTGGTCGTGAGCTCTCGGTTGATTTCAGAAATAAATTTCTGTTGGAAACGTCGTTGATTGCAGAAAAGCTAGATGCAAAGTTGGCGGGCTTTGCAAGGACGCATCTGAGATTTGATGTGTTCTTTATGCCTTTCCCATCTGTTCAGAATTTTAGGAACGAATTCAACGAGGCCTTGGATTGATATGCGTTTTAATGAAAAGGATTTTCAGTCTGACATAAATAAGCTTTTTATTGGTAGTATTTACCGGCTGTTGCCTGGTAGACATGATTTTGATGTTCTTGAATTTGACGAGATACGTAGACTTATTGGCTTGGCATCAATTTTGTCCGTCTCGGACGATTCAGATGATCTATCGCTAGCTTATGAGGTAATAAGTAGGCTGGTTGAGTCTGAGTCTTCCCATAAAGAAAAAATAACTCAGGCGGCGGATATAATATTGTCTAGGCTTGGCAATTTCCCCGGAAGAGAGTTGCTGAGAAAGAGATATAGTGAGTTGGAGAGCTTTTCTCCTGCGCTTACACTTTCCTTGGAGCGTATTGCGAGAGAGGTTGAAAATACAACCGACGACGGAATCGCCCTAACAGATTTTCAGTATAAATTTTATACTAGCCTTGAAGAGCAGAGGTCTTTAAGCATATCGGCACCTACATCGGCAGGTAAGTCCTTCATACTGAACCTTGACCTGGTTAGACGGCTGAAGGCGGGGAAAGAGGCGAATATCGTCTATATAGTTCCAACAAGGGCTCTGATATCTGAAGTTTCTACGCGAATCAGGCAAACACTTAAAGTGCGTGAAATATCTGGTGTTGTGGTTAGAAGCGCTCCGTTTCCCGTGAAGGAAAGCTCTGAGATTAAGAATGTAATTTATGTTCTTACACCGGAGCGGCTGTTAAGTTTGCTGAAGCCCGATAATAATAAAAGAAAAATAACATCTATATTTGTAGATGAAGCTCATGAGATTCAAAAGGGTAATAGGGGTATTACCTTGCAAAGCGCTGTGGATCTAGCTCTAAGTCTACATCCCGGTGCGTCAGTGTTTTTTGCTAGTCCACTGATAAGTAATCCAGGGTACTTCCTAAGTTTATTCGGTCGGCAAGATCAGGGGATGTTCTTTACCGAGACAAGGTCGCCGGTATCTCAGAATCTTATATTGGTTTCCGAGGCATTAAGGCAGACGGATAAAGTGAAGTTATCCTTGCTTGCGGCAAATCGGAATTTTGATCTTGGAGTAGTTCCGGTTGGCTTTAAGTTTAGAGGTGGCAAAGCTAGACAAAGGGCCGAATTTGCAAGTCTAATTACGAGAGAAAATGAATCAACCATTATTTTTGCAAATGGCCCTGGTGATGCAGAATCTGTTGCCGAAGAGCTGCTTGATATAGACAGTGATTATGAGTCATCTGAAGAGGTGAGAGACTTTATAAACTTTATAAGGTCTGAAGTCCATGAGGAGTACCCTCTGGCAAAAACGCTTCAGAAAGGAATTGCTGTGCACTATGGCGACATGCCGTCAATTGTAAGGGCGGGTATTGAAGATTTATTTAAGGCGACAGAGATTAGATTTCTATGTTGCACAAGTACTCTTCTTCAAGGAGTTAATTTACCCGCTAAACATATTGTAATTGAAGACCCGCATAGTGGTGATAGACCGATGAGTCGGTCAGATTTTCTAAATCTATCTGGTCGGGCAGGAAGGCTGCTTCAGGAGTTTCATGGAAACATCTGGTGTATTAGGCCTAGTGGCTGGAGCGAAGCATCATATACAGGTGAGAAGCTTCAAGAAATCAAAGCTTCGATGTCTAAGTTAATGGATGACGGCGGTGAGCTAATTACACAGCTGTTGTCTGGCTCTATTGATAGCGATGATAAAAGTTTTGCTGAGGCCGGGCTTAGTAGGCTATATCAAGAAACTAAAGCGCTGGGTGAGGAGGAGGTTCTATCTAAGTATGAGACGCGAGATAATATAGAAATTCTTTCAAAGAATATAGATTATGTAAATAGTCTAGAGATAAGTGTTCCGCAGGAAATTATTGACTCGCACAGCGGCTTGCGACCGGATCATCTTCAAAAGCTGCAGGATAAGCTATGGGGAGCGTTATATACTGAGCATTTCTCATTAATTAACCCCTTTCAAGTTGGGGGGTATAAGAAGATGTGCAGTGCTATAGAGATAATTTCCGAGGTTTTTGGGTGGGCTGAAAATCAGAAGTATAGAAATTTGGTAGCAAACCTTGCTCATCAATGGGCGACAGGCGTGGAGATTAGTGCGCTAATAAACAATCGTGTTAATTATAGGAAGCAAGAGGATGAGTCAGAAAAAACTTCAACAATAATTAGGCAGCTGTTGAAGACAATTGAGACGGACGTTAGATTCAAGTTGGTAAAATATTTCAGTGCTTATGAAGATGTGATTAAACATTGCCTGTTATCTAAAGGCTTTCAAGAGCATGAAGCAAGGCAGGCACCATATCATACATTTCTTGAGTTTGGTTTGTGCTCGCCAGTTGAGCTAAGCTTAATGTCTCTCGGCTTTTCTAGATTTACAGCGATCCGTTTAAAAAGAGCTTTTAATTGGGGTAATCCAGAAGAAATAGAGGATTACATCTCTATCTTGTTGTCAATAGATTTTTCTGGTTTGAAAATGCCTAGAGTCTGTATGAATGAAGTCAAAGACATTCTTGGTCATAGGTAGTGACTACATTTTCATAATTTCATAAAACCCAGGCTTGATGAGGTATGAGCTGAATAGGCTTGTTTTATGGGGCTTTCTGGCTCAATGGGGCGGGGCGTAGCGGATTCATAATGCTCCGCTCACCCGTCTGGCTGCACCACTGGACATCCAAAGGCGCCTAGCCAAAGCTAGCCGCCTTTTTTCGTTCCTCTCTTTGCTGTTCCGTTTACCGAGGTAAACCATGCGTGACCGTTTCGATGAGATCCGTGCCGAGCGGGATGTTCATTCCGTGGAGCCGGTTGTTTACAACCGTGATCCCCATGCCGGGCTGTGGAAGCAGATCGCGTTGGGGATTGTGGTGGGTTATCTGGCGTTGGGTCTGATCAGTGCCGTCGGTTGGGCGGTGTTTGTGCGGTTTGCCTTGGGCAGTTTGCAGATTGCGGTGCCGTGAAAGCTGGGGCGTTAGGCTGGCAAACAGGTTCTTCTGAGGCCGCGGTATCAGCGGGCTGTGGCGCCTTCTCTCGCCGTTGACGTTACCCGTGGCGCGGCGCAGAATCGGCGCCATTTCGCGGGGAGCCATCCTCCGCTAGCGGTTTTCTTTGGTGTCTGAAGGGCGTGTGATGAATACGTTGCTGTCTGCGGTCTCGGTGATCGTTTGTGTGTTGGCAATCAGTGCGGGTGTGATGCTCGATGTTCGGCACAAGCCGAGCGACGAGGCGAAGCGGGTGTATACCGCGGAGCGGGTGAACGAGATTCTGCGGCGTAATACGAAGCAGGGCTGAGCCGAGAGGCGAAGCAATAGAAGAAGAGGCGGCCCGAGGGTCGCCTTTTTTTATGCCCGGAAAAAAGCCGGGCGCGGGGCCCGGCGAAGTCCAACGAGGAGAGGTGCTGCGGCGTGGTGCTTACCAGAGCGGCAGGCTGTAGCTGACGATAAAGCGGTTCTCGTCCAGATCGCTGCCGAAGTTGCTGCGGGTGGTGGCGTTGCGCAGGCGCAGGCCGAGGTTCTTCAGCGGGCCGCTCTGGAACACGTAGGCGAGGTCGGTATTGCGTTCCCAGGTATTGCCTTCGCTGGCGCCGGGGCCGCGGTCGACGTTGTCGCCGGATAGGTAGCGCGTCATCAGGCTCAGGCCGGGGATGCCCATGGCGGCGAAGTCGTAGTCGTAGCGGACCTGCCAGGAGCGTTCGTCCTCGTTGCCGAAGTCGTTGATCTGCACCAGGTTGACCAGCGAGTTGTCGCTGCCGGCGATGTAGGCGAAGCCGGTGTCGCCGTTGAGCTGCTGGTAGCCGGCGCCGAAGGCGTGGCCGCCGAGCTTGTAGGTGAACATGGCGCCGAAGGCATCGGCGTCGACGTTGCTGCCGCCGTCGTCGGTCTGGTGCACGTAGCGCAGGTCGGTCTTGAAGCTCTGCTTGTCGCCGAGCGGCAGGACATGAACCAGGCCGAAGTTGTGCTCCTTGTAGATGCCGTCCAGCCCGCCGTAGAAGTAGCTGGTGCTGAGCTCGGGCGACCAGGCTTAGCGCGCGCCGGCGAAGAGGAATTCGTCGCTGCTGGTCTGGCTGCCGAACTGGATGTTGCGGCGGCCGCCGTTGAAGGCGGTCATTTCCTCGTTATCCGAGGAGTTGCGCTGGTTGACGCGGTCGAGCTTGCCGAGGTCCAGGGTCAGGCCTTCGATCTCCTTGCTCTGCAGCCAGGTGCCGCGATAGGTCTGCGGCAGCAGGCGGCTGTCGTTGCGCATCACCACTGGCAGGATGGGTTGCAGGGTGCCGATGTGCAGGGTGGTGGCGGACAGTTTGGCCTTGGCCGTCACACCGGCGGAGCCGTAGTCGTCCTGGGCGCGGTTGGGCGCTTCGCGGTCGCTCTGCAGGATGCCGGTGCCGACGCGGTCGGGGCTGGAGTCGAGCTTCACGCCGAGCAGGCCGATGGCGTCCACGCCGAAGCCGATCGGGCCTTCGGTGTAGCCGGATTCCATTTTCAGCATGAAGCCCTGAGCCCATTCCTCGGCCTTGGACTGGCCGGTGCCGGAGCGGAAGTCGCGGTTCATGTAGAAGTTGCGCAGGTCGATGCTGGCCTTGCTGTCTTCGACGAAGGCGGCGCTGGCGGGGTGGGTGGCGATCACTACGGCGCCGCCGCAGAGAATGTGGCAGAGGGATTTGTGGTGCAGTCGCATGGTATTTCCTCTTGTTGTTGTTTTGGGCCGCTCTCGGGCGGCTACAGGGCATAGAGCGAAAGGCGTGCCAGTCGTGGCGCTCGAGTGGCCACCCGCCGCGATGGCGCGTGGTAGAGCGATCTATGGGCGGTTGGCTGGGCTTGCCGCGAGGGCTGCGGTGCGTCCGTTGGACTGGACATGTATGGCGGACGGTGGTGTTCTGCGGGGTCGAGGTGTCCAGTCGGGCAGACTGGACGGCGCCGGCGGGTGAGACCGGCGCCGGATCAGATCAGCGCGTGCCCCTGCGACTCTTGACGCAGACAAAGCTCGACGCGGCTTTCACGTCGCCCTTGCCGACGTACTTCGGCCAGCCGGGGTATTCGCACAGCGGGCGGGTGCGGCCGGGCACGCCGACGCTATCGGCAACGACCTGCCTGCGCGGCGCGCGGCCCTGTTCGACCCAGTCTTCCAACGCGGTCAGTGAATCCCAGGCGGCGTTGAACACGGTGCTGGCGGCGTGGCCGTAGCCGGGGATCTCGTAGTAGCGCAGGAAGTGCTTGGTCCTGCCCGGGCCCATGTCGCGGCGCACGCGCTCGTAATACTCGGCGGTGGCGCGGGTGCTCACCAGCTGGTCGGAACTGCCGTGGGCCATGAGGATCTTGCCGCCGTTGCGGGCAAAGGCGGTGAGGTCGGTCTGGTTGACGTCCTGGCGCAGCGACAGCTCGCTGATGCGCGCCTGCCACGGGCCGGGATTCTGCGGGTCAAGGGTCAGCGAATTGAAGGTGGGGTTGCGCGTCACGAAGTAGCGCACCCATTCATCCCAAAACCCGGAATGGTAGGGCGCGCCCTCGGCAAAGCCGGTGCCGTGCACGGGCATCGGATCGCTCGGTTGCAGGGTATTGAGGCCGAGGCGGTTGACCACCAGCTGCAGGCCTTCACCCGGCCGGCCGAGGTCGGTGCCCCAGGTGTTGAAGCCGGGGTAGTGGGTTTCGCCGCTGGCCAGCGGGAAGTTGAAGCGGATCGGGCTGTTGAACACCCGCAGCGCCTGGATCTGCGCATCCGACAGGCAGCGCTGCGAGGTATCGGCACCGCCCGGGCAGCGCAGCGGTTTGCCGTTGAGCCTGGCGCGGGCCGGGTCGAACTGCGCATTGCATGCCGCCTGATGGCTGATCACGCCGTCGCGCACGCCATCCAACTTGTCGCAGGCCTGCATCGCGGCTTCCAGCAGTGCGGCGCGCTTCTCCAGGCTGGGAAAGGCGCCGGGCTGGGCGAGGGCGCGGGTGATGCGGCCGAACTGCAGGTCCAGCGCCAGGGCGTTGTAGGCGGGGTAGAGGACGATGGCGCCGTTGAAGTCGGTCGGCCATTGCTGCACCACCGCCAGCGCCTCGCGGCCACCGGTGGAGCCGCCGGCGAAATAGCTGCGCTCGGGCGCGGCGCCGTAGCGTTGTTCGATCAGGTAGACGGCGGCATCGCGGGTTTTCTTCAGCGCGTCGTGGGCGTAGTTGGCCAGGGCTTCGTCGTTCCAGGCAAAGGAGCCGGGGCTCAGCGGATCGGCCACATGCCCGGAATCGCTGCCGAACACCGCGTAGCCACGGCCGAGCGGTGTGGGTTGATCGACGGGGCCAGCGGGTACGTTGCCGGCGACGTTCGGCACCGTGCCGTTGTAACCGCCGCCGCCGAGCATCATCGCCTTGCGGTTCCACTGTTCGGGCAGCACCAGGCGCATGCGTATTGCCGGTGCGGCGGGGTCGACAGGACGAATCTCGGCGCTGAGGTCGCAGTAGGCGCCGAACGTCTGCGGTGCGCTGCCGCCAGCCGCGATAGGGGTCGCTGCGGTGACGCGCGCGCCGCTGCTGGGCAGGCCGATGGTCTGGGCCGGTATCTCGCGGCCAAGCAGTTCGGTGCAGGTCGCCGCCTGCACGGATTCGGCGGCAAGTAGCGCCAGCGCCAAGGGCGTCAGGCGCAGCGCGCGGCGGGTTAACGGATTGCTACGGATAGGCATCATTGGGGCTTCCTTCTTGTTGTTGTCGAGCCGATGCGCCGGGTCGGGCGCATAAGCGCTCAAGCCAATGACATGCCAGCCGGCGGAAGGAGGGGAGAGCAGGCGATAGCCGGTCATCGCCGTCGGGGCGAGGGCTCTAGGGCGGGGATGCGGAAGCCGTTGGGGGAGGCAGAAAGATGTTCGGCGCGGCGGAGCTCAGGTGAAGCGATGTCCGGCGCGCTGGACGACTGTCCGCTGCGCCGGACACTCGGGTGGCTAGTTGTAGCGACCGTTGATCCCGCCGACGCTGTAGCGCCCGGCGCCGAGCAGCATGATGGCCAGCGAGCCGAACAGGAACAGGCCCTGCAGTTCGATGGCCCAGCCGCCCATCGGCCCGATGTCGAACAGTTCGGCCCGGTGCGCCAGCGCCAGCGCGACGACCATGTTGCCCAGCATCAGCAGAGCGCCGAGGCGGGTGTAAAGGCCAAGGATCACCAGCAGCGGCCCGACCACCTCACCCAGATAGACGCCGTAGGCGAGGACCGTCGGCAGGCCCATGCCGGCCACCATGCCGGCGATGCCATCGACGCCGTGCAGCAGTTTATGGATGACATGCAGCAGCATCAGCACGCCGACTGCCAGTCTGAGAATCAGTTTGCCTGCATCGTCTGTCATCGTTGCGCGTTCCCTTGCGGCGCCGGGAATCGGCGGCCCTGCCTCCAATGTAGATCAGCCGCTATGACATTGCCGCGTCGTCAATGACGGCCAAGCCGCGGGTTAGACCGCTCAGCGCTGGCTCAGGCCATGCTGCTGCAGCTTGCTGTAGAGGCTGGCGCGGGAGATGCCGAGCTCCATCGCGGCGCGCCGGCGGTTGCCCTTGCAGGCGGCCAGTGCGCTCTGCAGCGCGCGACGCTCGGCCTGGGCGATGGTTTGGGCCAGCGGTTGCAGCGGCAGTTCTTCGAGACTGGCTGCCGCTGCGGCTTGAGCAGGTGGAGACACGGCTGCCAGGTGGCTGCTGGCGTCTACCGGGCGCGCCTGATCGCCGAGCAATGGCATCAAGTGTGCCGCCTGCAGCTGCGGGCCGTCGGCGGACAGTTGCGCGCGCTCCAGCAGATTGCCCAGCTCGCGCACGTTGCCGCGCCAGGGTTGCGCGCAGAGTAGCGCCAGCGCTTCGGGGCTCAGCTCCATGGGCGGCTGGCCGGAGCGGTTGGCGATGTCGTCGAGCAGGTGCTCGACCACGGCGGGGATGTCGCTGGCGCGCTCGCGCAACGGCGGCACGCGCAGGGCGAGGACGTTGAGGCGGTAGTAGAGGTCGTCGCGGAACTGGCCGGCGGTGACCTTGGCTTCCAGGTCGATATGCGTCGCGGCAATCACCCGCACGTTGAGCGCCTTGACCTGATTGGAGCCGAGCGGCTCGACCTCCTGTTCCTGCAGCACGCGCAGCAGCTTGGCCTGTAGCGGCAGGGGCAGGTCGCCGATCTCGTCGAGGAACAGCGTGCCGCCATTGGCCACCTCGAACTTGCCGATGCGCGCCTTGCGGTCGGCGCCGGTAAAGGCGCCGGGGGCCGTGCCGAACAGTTCGGCCTCGACCAGACTTTCCGGGATCGCCGCGACGTTGACCGCGACGAAGGGGCCGCGCGCCCGTGGCGACAGGTTATGGATGCCCTGGGCCAGCAGCTCCTTGCCGGTGCCGGTTTCGCCGCGCAGTAGCACGGTGGCATCGAGCTGCGCGGCGCGCCGCGCCTGGCGCTTGATCTCGCTGGCGGCCGGGCTGTTACCGATGAAGCCGGCGATGGCGTACCGCGCCCGGCGCGCCTTGGCCAATTCGTTCTGCGTGGCGACCAACTGCGTCCGCAGGCTGGTGTACTTGGACATCAGCGGTTTGAGATGCCGTGCGCGGTCGAACAGCACGAAGCCCAGCGCGCCGACCAGGGTGCCGTCCTCGTCGCGCAGCGGAATGCGCGTGACGACGAAGTGCTCGTCGCCGAAGGCCATCAGGTCGATGATGCTCGGCAGGCCGCTTTCCACCACCTCGCGCAGGCGGCTGGCCGGCAGGACTTCTTCGATTTCCTTGCCGAGCACGCTGGCCGGATCGCGAATGCCGACCTTCTCGGCGTACTTGTCGTTGATCCAGACGATGCGCGCCTGGCGGTTGACCGCGATGGTGCCCTCGCACTGCGCGTTCAGGTGATCGAACAGCAGCGGCATGGCCACGGCGCGGAAGCGTTCCGGGGATACGCCGACGATCAGGCCGTGGTTGTCGAGTGCGTCGCGGGCAATGCTCATGGGCAGTCAGGGTCCGTTCTGGGGCGACCGATTATGGTTGGCCCCGGCTGCCACGGGCAAGGCAGCCGGGCATGCTCACGGCTGGGAATAAACCTCGTTCGGCAGCCAGGTGGCCAGCGGGGCGAAGTAAAACACCAGGGCCAGGCCGATCAGCTGGATGACAATGTACGGCAGCACGCCGAGGTAGACGTCGCGGGTGGTGATGCCCGGCGGGCAGACGCCCTTGATGTAGAACAGCGCGAAGCCCACCGGTGGCGTGAGGAACGAGGTCTGCAGGCACAGCGCGAAAAGGATCGCGAACCACAGCGGATCGACGCCCATGGAGAACAGAACCGGCGCCACCAGCGGCAGGATGATCAGGGTGATCTCCACCCAGTCGAGGAAGAACCCCAGCAGGAAGGTGATCGCCAGCACGGTGAGCAGCACGCCGGTCTGGCCGAACGGCAGCCCTGTGAGCGCCGCGCGGATCACGTCGTCGCCACCCAGGCCGCGCAGCACCGCAGCGAACACCGTGGCGCCGATGAAGATGCCGAAGATGAAGGCGGCGGTGCGACTGGTCTGGTACAGCGCATCCTTGAGCACCGGCAGATTCAGGCGGCGGCTGGCCGCGGCCATCAGCAAGGCGCCGAAGGCGCCGACGGCGGAGGCCTCGGTGGTGGTGGCGATACCGAAGAAGATCGAGCCGAGCACGGCGAAGATCAGCGCCAGCGGCGGGACCACGGCCCAGAACACGTCGAGCAGGGCACGGGCGTCGAGCTTTTGCCGGTTGACCGGGGCGGGGGCGAAGTCCTTCTTCAGCCAGGCGACGACCACGATGTACAGCACGTACATCAGCGCCAGCATCATTCCGGGGATCAGCGCGCCCATGAACAGCTTGCCCACCGAGGCTTCCGAGGTGCCGAGGCGGTCGGCCATCAGCACCAGCATGATGCTCGGCGGAATCAGGATGCCCAGGGTGCCCACCGAGCAGGCGGTGCCCACCGCCAGGCTCTTGTTGTAGTTGGCCTGCAGCATCGGCCGGATGGAGAGCATGCCGAGCAGCGCCACCGAGGCGCCGACGATGCCGGTGGAGGCGGCGAGCAGGATGCCGACCACCACCACGGTCACCGCGTAGCCGCCGCGCAGCGGGCCGAGCACGCGCACCAGGCTGTGCATCAGGCGTTCGGCGATGCCGGAGCGGTCGAGCATGATGCCCATGAAGATGAACAGCGGCAGGGCCACCATCAGCTCATTGGCGACGATGCCGTAGATGCGCGCGTCGAGCACGCCGATGGTGCCGTCCCAGGTAAACCAGAGATTGGCGTCGAAGTGTTCCACCAGCACATAGCCGACCACGGCGAACAGCAGGCCGATGCCGGCCAGCGACCAGGCGACCGGGAAGCCGAGCAGCAGCAGGCCCATGAAGCTGGCGAACATGGCGATGACGAGGATTTCTTCCAGACCCATGATTGCGACTACTCCATCAGGGCTGCGAACGAGTGCGGTCGCGCTCGTCCGAGGGGGCCGTCAGGGCCCGCGGGAAATTGAACAGCAGGGTGCTGCAGCGCAACGCGCGGGACAGCAGCGCCAGCGCCACCAGCACGAGGCCGATGGGCAGCACGCTCTTGAAGATGAAGCGGTAGGGCAGCCCACTGGGCGCCTGGGAGCGTTCGTTGTAGAGGTAGGCCTTGTAGGCGTAGGGGATCAGCGCATCGATCATCAGCACGATCACCGGCAGCGCCAGCAGGGCGATGGCCAGCAGCTCGATCCAGGCCTGGCTGCGCAGGCTGAAGCGCTCGCGCAACACGTCGACGCGCACATGGTCGTCGCGCACCACGGCGTAGGCGAGGGCGAGCATCAGGGCGGCGCCGAACAGGTGCCAGGACAGTTCTTCCAGCGCAATGGAACCGCGCGAGAGGGCGAAGCGGCTGAACACGTTGGCCAGCACGACCAGCAGAACCGCCAGCCAGAGCCAGGCGCTGGCCTGGCCGATGGCGACCAGCAGGCGGTCCAGCGGCCGCGAAATACGGTTGTACGGCAGCGCGTCGGGCGCTGGCGCATCGGGAGAGACGGGCTTGAAGGACACGGCGGACCTCGGAATCTCGGCACACAGGGATAGGAGGCGGGCACGTCGCCGTGCCCGCGAGCTGCAGCGCAGCCGTCAGTCGTACTTGTAGAAGTCGCGCGGCAGATAGCCCATGCCGTGCCAGATCGAGTGGTGCTGCATGAACTCACGCTGGCTGGTCAGCACGCGCTTGAACATCTCGTCCTTGGCGGCCATCTCGTCGAGCACCTCGTCGGTGACCTTCTGCAGCTCGCGCAGTACCGGCTCAGGCAGCACCTGGGCCTTCACGCCCTGCTTCTGGTAGTCACGCAGCGCGGTCGGCTGGGCCCACTCGCTTTCGGCAAAGCCCTTGAGGGTGGCCGCCTCGCAACCCATCTCGATGAGTGCGCGGCTTTCCGGCTTGAGCTTGTCCCAGACGTCCTTGTTCACCAGCAGGTGAGAGGTGGTCAGCGTCTGGTGCCAGCCGGGCATGATGTAGTTCTTGATGATCTGGTCCAGGCCGAGCATCTTGTCCACCGCCGGCTGCGAGAACTCGGTGGCGTCGATGGTCTTGCGCTCCAGCGCCTGGTAGATCTCGCCGCCCGGCACCATGGTCACCGAGGCGCCGAGCTTTTCCAGCACCTTGCCGCCGATACCGGCGAAGCGGATGCGCAAGCCATCGAAGTCGTCCAGCTTCTCGATGGGCTTGGCGAACCAGCCGGCGCCTTCCGGGCCGATGATGCTGCACAGCATTGGGTGAATGTTGCGCTCGGCGTAGATCTCCTCGAGCAGCTTCTTGCCGTCGCCCTGGTAGTACCAGGCCAGGTGCGCCGGCGGCTCCATGTTGAACGGCGCGCCGGAGTACAGCGGCAGGGCCGGAATGGTGCCCTGGTCGTAGCCGATCCAGGTGTAGCCGGCCGGGTACTTGCCGCTGCTCACCGCATCCATGATCTCGAACGGCGGCACCAGCTCGCCCGGCTCGTAGTAGCGCAGCTGGATATCGCCGCCGGACACGGCCTTGAGCGATTCGGAAAGATGCTTGACCGGAGTGGAGAGGCCGATCAGGTGGGAAGGGAAGGCCAGCGGCACCTGCCAGCGGATCTTTTCCGCGGCGCTGGCGACGCCACTGAGCAGGCTGGCGCCGAGCAGGGTGGTCGCACCGATGGCGCAGGCGATACGGGAGAGTTTGTTCTTGGTCGACATGCAGGTTTCCTTCTTGTTGTTGTTCTGGTGCCCGAGGGCGGACGCGTAACCGCCCGTGGGTCGAGGGCGTTAACAGGCCAGAACAAGAACAGAGGCCGAGCCGATGCTGCCGATCCGGCGCCAGTCTTGTTCTTTGGTTTGTTCTGGCGTCGCGGGGTGGATTGCAGGTTCTGTGCCTATCGCTCGGGAGCGAGGAAAGGCGCGCTCTGCAGCGGCATTCGGATGATTGCAGGGCGATAGCGGTGTCCACTGCGGCAGACACTGCTCAGGTAAACACGCGGCGGTGTCCGGAATTCTGGAACATGTCCAGCTCCATGGACGGTCGCAATGACTGACTGCTGGACAAACAAAATCCGGCGTTGCGCGGGGCGCGACGCCGGATGAGAGGAGTAGAGCGGGGGTGTGCGATCAGCTGGCGGCTTGCTTGGCCAGGGTGCTTTCCAGGGCGCTGCGGCAGCGCTCCTCGGCGGTGTCCAGTTCCAGCTGCATCTGCTGGATGTCGAGTAGCTGCTGCTCCAGCTGCTGGCGCCTCTCGGCGATCATCTGCAGCATGATGTTCAGCTGCTTCTGGTTGCCGGCCTTGGGGTCGTACAGCTCGATCAGCGTCTTGCATTCGGCCAATGAGAAGCCGATGCGCTTGCCGCGCAGGATCAGCTTCAGCGCGACGCGATCCTTGGGTGAATAGATGCGTTCCTGACCGCGGCGGGTCGGCGTGAGCATGCCCTGTTCTTCGTAGAAGCGGATGGCGCGAGTGGTGATATCCAGCTCATTGGCCAGGTCGGAAATACTGTAGGTCTGTTTCGCCATGATTCTTCCGATCATCCTCTGTCGCGCCCGGCGAACCGGGCGCGTGTCTGCCAGCATGCCCTGCCGCGACGGTGCGCTCAGGGGCGTTCGACTGCCAAGGCTACTCCCTGGCCACCACCGATGCACAGTGTTGCCAGGCCCTTGCGAACATCGCGGCGCTGCATCTCGTGCAGCAGGGTCACCAGGATGCGGCAGCCTGAGGCGCCGATCGGGTGGCCGAGGGCGATGGCGCCGCCGTTCACGTTGACCTTATCGGCATCCCAGCCCAATTCCTTACCCACCGACAGCGCCTGCACGGCGAAGGCTTCGTTGGCTTCGATCAGGTCCAGTTCGGCCAGCGACCAGCTGGCTTTTTCCAGGCAGCGGCGGGTGGCGGAAACCGGGCCGATGCCCATGATCGCCGGGTCGACGCCAGCGTTGGCGTAACCGGCGATCTTCGCCAGTACCGGCAGGCCCAGGGCCTCGGCCTTGCTGGCGCTCATCAGCACCACCGCGGCGGCGCCGTCGTTGAGGGTCGAAGCGTTGCCGGCGGTGACGCTGCCGTCCTTCTTGAACGCTGCGCGCAGGCCGCCGAGGGAGTCGGCCGTAGTGCCGGCGCGGGGTTGCTCGTCGCGGGCGAAGGCGAGCGGATCGCCCTTGCGCTGCGGGATCAGCACCGGGGTGATCTCGGCATCGAAGCGGCCGCTCTCGATGGCAGCGGCGGCGCGCTGCTGGGACTGGGCAGCGAAGGCGTCCTGCTGCGCACGGTCGATACCGTACTTGTCGGCCAGGTTCTCTGCGGTGATGCCCATGTGGTAGTCGTTGAAGGCATCCCACAGTCCGTCGGTGATCATGCTGTCGACCATCTGTGCGTGGCCCATGCGCAGGCCGGTGCGCGCGCCGGGCATGACGTAGGGTGCCAGACTCATGTTCTCCATACCGCCAGCGATGACCACCTCGGCGTCGCCGCAGCGGATCGCCTGTACGGCCAGATGCACAGCCTTGAGGCCCGAGCCGCAGACCTTGTTCAGTGTCATGGCCGGTACGGCGTGGGGCAGGCCGGCCTTGATCGAGGCCTGGCGCGCGGTGTTCTGCCCGGCGCCGGCGGTGAGCACGTGGCCGAGGATGACTTCATCGACCTGGGCCGGGTCGATGCCGGTTTTTTCCAGCAGGGCGCGGATCACGGTGGCGCCCAGTTCGACCGCCGGCACATTGGCCAGCGCGCCCTGGAAACTGCCGATGGCGGTGCGGGTTGCAGCTACGATGACGACGTCTTGCATGACGGACTCCGAATAAAAAGGCGCTACGCCGGGGCGTAACGCGAGGGCCAGGCGCGCGGCCTGGCTCCGGGAAAGGGTGCCCTCGAACGACACAGGAGAAGCGGCCTCGCAGGCCGGCCAATGCCGCAGTATACGGGCGCCTAAGTGACTGGCCAGTGCTGGCGCGCCGCCGGCTTGTTGCGTTCAGGGCAGGCGGGAAGACGCGGCGGGGAGGGTATGCTCCGGCGTCCTTCCCGCACCCAGGTTTCAGCGCTGGATCGGGCTGCCGGTCGCCTCTTGCAGCTCCTCGAAGCTGACGCCTTCGGCCAGCTCCACCAGCTTCAGGCCCTGCTCGGTGACGTCCAGTACGCCGAGGTCGGTGATGATCCGGTCGACCACGCCGAGACCGGTCAGTGGCAGGTCGCAGGCCGGCAGGATCTTGTGCGCGCCGCCCTTGGCGGTGTGCTCCATCAGCACTACGACGCGCTTGACGCCGGCCACCAGATCCATCGCGCCGCCCATGCCCTTGACCATCTTGCCGGGGATCATCCAGTTGGCCAGGTCGCCCTTTTCCGACACCTGCATGGCACCGAGAATGGCCAGGTTGATGTGACCGCCGCGGATCATCGCGAAGCTCTGCGCGTTGTCGAAGAAGCTCGAGCCGGGCAGCGCGGTGACGGTCTGCTTGCCGGCGTTGATCAGGTCCGGGTCGATCTCTTCCTCGGTCGGGAAGGGGCCGATGCCGAGCAGGCCGTTCTCGCTCTGCAGCCAGACGTCCATGCCTTCGGGGATGTAGTTGGCTACCAGGGTCGGCAGGCCGATACCGAGGTTGACGTAGAAGCCGTCCTGCAGCTCCTGGGCGGCGCGTTGCGCCATCTGTTCACGTGTCCAGGCCATGGTCTCAGCTCCTCACCGTGCGTTTTTCGATGCGTTTTTCCGGGTTCGGGTTGTGCACGATGCGATGCACGTAGATACCCGGCAGGTGAATCTGGTCCGGGTCCAGCTCGCCGGTCTCGACGATCTCCTCCACCTCGACGACGCAGACCTCGCCGGCCATCGCTGCCAGCGGGTTGAAGTTGCGCGCGGTCTTGCGAAACAGCAGGTTGCCGGCCTTGTCGGCCTTCCATGCCTTGACCAGGGCCAGGTCGGCGGTGAGGGATTCTTCCATCACGTACCACTCGCCGTTGAACTGGCGGGTTTCCTTGCCTTCTGCCACCAGGGTGCCGTAGCCGGTCTTGGTGTAGAACGCCGGGATGCCTGCGCCGCCGGCACGCAGCTTCTCGGCCAAGGTGCCCTGCGGGGTGAATTCCAGGGCCAGCTCGCCGGCCAGGTACTGGCGCTCGAACTCCTTGTTCTCACCCACGTAGGAGGAAACCATCTTGCTGATCTGCCGCGTCTCCAACAGCAGGCCGAGACCGAAGCCGTCGACGCCGGCGTTGTTGCTGATGGCAGTCAGGTCCTTCTTGCCGCTGTCGCGCAGGGCGGTGATCAGCTGCTCGGGGATGCCGCACAGGCCGAAGCCGCCGACGGCGATGGTCATGCCGTCCTCGACCAGGCCTTCCAGGGCGTGGGCGGCGCTGGGGTAAATCTTGTTCATGAATTACCTCTACTTGTTGTTCTGTCTGTGCCGGGTGGTCCGATAGATGGCCGCCCGACGAATAGGGTTTAGCAAAATCGGTGCCGCTAACCGGCCTGCCTGGCGCGGGCGACTCGCGAACCGTTGGCCCGCCCCAGCAGCTGGCTGATGCGCTGGCCGGCGGCGATCAGCTTGTCGAGGTCGATGCCGGTGGCTATGTCCAGACCGTTGAACATGTACAGCACGTCTTCGCTGGCGACATTGCCGCTGGCTCCCTTCGCGTACGGGCAGCCACCGAGGCCGGCGACCGAGCTGTCGAACACGGCGATGCCCTCCAGCAGGCTGGCATAGATATTCGCCAGCGCCTGGCCGTAGGTGTCGTGGAAATGCCCGGCCAACCGTTCGCGCGGCACTTCACGAGCCACCATGTCGAATAGTGTGCGGGTCTTGCCCGGTGTGCCGGTGCCGATGGTGTCGCCTAGGGAAACCTCGTAGCAGCCCATGGCATACAGCTCGCGGGCAACTTCGCCGACCTTGGCTGGCGCCACTTCACCTTCGTAGGGGCAGCCGAGCACGCAGGAAACGTAGCCACGCACACGGATGTCCTGCTCGCGGGCAGCCTCCATCAGCGGCGCGAAGCGGGCCAGGCTCTCGGCGATGGAGCAGTTGATGTTCTTCTGCGAGAAGGCTTCGGAGGCGGCACCGAACACCGCGACCTCCTTCACGCCGGCCTCGATGGCCGCTTCGAGGCCCTTCATGTTCGGCGTCAGCGCCGCGTAGGTGACGCCCGGCTTGTGCTGGATCTGCGCGAAGACCTCGGCGGAGCCGGCCATCTGCGGCACCCACTTAGGCGAGACGAAGCTGCCGACTTCGACATAGGACAGCCCGGCGGCGCTGAGGTCGTCCACCAGGCGCACCTTGTCCGCCACGCTGATCGGCTGTTGCTCGTTCTGTAGACCGTCACGCGGGCCGACTTCGACCAGCCGGACCTGTTTGGGCAGGCTCATATGTCCTCCAGGGGCGAGCGCGATTGGCGGGCTCGCCGGTTCATGTGTGTCAGCCGAGGCGTCCGGCTACCGGTGGAAAAGCCTGCGGCGTTTTCCACCCTACGGCTTTGCGTTCGTGCGTAGGGTGGACAATGGCGAAGCCTTGTCCACCTTGTGTATCCTTCAGGCCTCTTCCATCTCCAGCAGCACCGCGCCTTCGCTGACCATCTCGCCTTCGCTGCAGAACAGGCTCTTGACCACGCCAGCCTGGGCGCTGCGGATGCTGTGTTCCATCTTCATCGCTTCCAGCACGATCAGTGCGGTGCCGGCTTCGACATGCTGGCCGGCTTCCACCAGCACGCGGACGATGCTGCCGTTCATCGGTGCGGTCAGACCGCCGTGGTGCTGGTGGCTGGCCTCGGCTGCGGCGATGGGGTCGAAGGTAGTCACCGCGAGCCATTCGCCGTTCCACTGCAGATACAGCCGGTTGCCCTGGCGAATCGCCTTGGGTGTACGGACGTTCGACTGCGGTACGGTGGCGTCGACCCGCAGCCGGCGACTTTCGCCATTGCACTGCAGATGCAGGCTGATCTGCGCCGGCATGCCGAAACGCAGCCCGCTGCGCTTGGACCACGGCGAATGGGCATCGTCGCCGCGTACCTTGGTCGGTTCGGTCTGCACGAAGCACTCCGCAGCCTGCTGCCAAAACGCATCGGATAGCTCGCCAGCCGGACGCAGCAATTCGCTTTCGTGACGCGGAATAAAGCCGGTATCCAGCTCGGCCTCGGCAAACGCGCGGTGGCCGACGACGCGGCGCAGGAACGCGAGGTTGGTGCGCACGCCGCCGACCGCGGTTTGGTCGAGCATGGCCAGCAGACGGAGGCGCGCTTCCTCGCGGTTCTCGCCCCAGGCGATCAGCTTGCCAAGCATCGGATCGTAGAACGGCGACACGGTATCGCCCTCGGCGACGCCGCTGTCGACGCGACGGCCCGGGCCATCCGCTGCTTCACGGTAGAGATCGAGGGTGCCGGTGGCGGGGAGGAAATCGTTGTCCGGGTCTTCGGCGTACAGCCGCACCTCGATGGCGTGGCCGATCAGCGGCACCTGTTCCTGACGAATCGGCAGCGGCTCGCCGCGGGCGACGCGAATCTGCCAGGCAACCAGATCGAGTCCGGTGATGGCCTCGGTGACCGGGTGCTCGACCTGCAGGCGGGTATTCATTTCCATGAAGAAGAATTCGCCACGGGCGTCGAGCAGAAACTCCACCGTGCCGGCACCAACGTAGCCGATGGCCTGCGCGGCCTTCACCGCCGCTTCACCCATGGCGCGGCGCAGCTCGGGGGAAAGACCGGGGGCTGGGGCTTCCTCGACCACCTTCTGGTGGCGACGCTGGATCGAGCAGTCACGCTCGTTGAGGTACAGGCAGTTGCCGTGCTGGTCGGCGAAGACCTGGATTTCCACGTGGCGCGGTTTGAGCACGTATTTCTCGACCAGCATGCGCGAATCGCCGAACGACGACTGCGCCTCGCGCTGGGCGGAAGCAAGCGCCTCGGCCAGGTCCGCCTCGCGCTCGACCACCTTCATGCCCTTGCCGCCACCACCGGCGGTAGCCTTGAGCAGCACCGGGTAGCCGATCTTTTCCGCGGCGGCACGGAAGATTGCCACGTCCTGCGCCTCACCGTGGTAGCCCGGCACCAGCGGCACGCCGGCTTCTTCCATCAGCGCCTTGGCGGCGGACTTGCTGCCCATGGCGTCGATGGCCGAAGCGGGCGGGCCGAGGAAGATCAGCCCGGCCTGTTCGATGGCGCGAGCGAACTCGGCGTTCTCCGAGAGAAAGCCGTAGCCCGGGTGGATTGCCTGGGCGCCGCTGGCGCGGGCTGCTTCGATCAGCTTGTCGATGCGCAGGTAGCTCTCGGCCGGCTTGGCGCCGCCCAGGTCGATGCGAATATCGGCCTCGCGGGCATGGCGCGCGCTGGCGTCGATGGCGCTGTGCACGGCAACGGTGGTCAGGCCCATGGCCTTGGCGGTGCGCATTACGCGGCAGGCGATCTCGCCGCGGTTGGCAACCAGGAGGGTCGTTATCATTTTTGTGATTCCTGCGTGGCCTGGAAGGCGTTTCCCCTCACCCTAGCCCTCTCCCCTGAGGGGCGAGGGGATGACGGAGTGGGGCGAAGCAATGAAGTGGTTCGGCAATGATTGGCGTGACCGGTTGATGTGCGATCAGCGGCATGAGCGCGGACGATATGGTTAGGCAGCCGCTCCCAAACCCCACACAACCCAACCCCATCTCCCTCTTTGGGAGCGGGCCGGGGCGAGGGGGAGTTGCTACGCACATGCACTCCCGCCCAGCCATTGCACAGACCAACTCCCTCTCCGCTTTGGGGAGAGGGCTGGGGTGAGGGGGCGGTGCTGCGGCCCTGCACAATCACCCTGCCACTGCACAAGCCAACATACTCTCCTCCTTGGGAAGAGTGCCGGGGAGCGGGCTGGGGCGAGGGGGCGTTGCTACGCATATGCACTCCCGCCCAGCCATTGCACAGACCAACTCCCTCTCCCCCTTGGGGAGAGGGCTGGGGTGAGGGGGCGGTGCCAAGGACCGACACAGCCGCCCGACCACCACACAACGCAACCCTCTCACCGCGCGTACGCGACAACGTATACGAGCGAGCACCCCACAGAAGCCCGGTCATCACGCGCGCTCCTGCCAGGCGGGCGTGCGTTTTTCCAGGAAGGCGCTCAGGCCCTCCTGACCTTCCGGGCTGGTGCGCAGGCGCGCAATGGCCTGTTCGGTGGTCTGGCGCAGGTCGGCGTCGAAATCACCATCGCCCACTTCCAGCAGCAGGCCCTTGCAAGCCTTGAGCGCCTGCGGGCTGTTGAGCAGCAGGTTGTCGACCCACTGCTCGAGCGCGGCGTCCAGTTCACTGGCCGGGTAGGTCTCGGCGAGCAGGCCGAGTTCGCGGGCACGCTTACCGTCGAAGCGTTCGGCGGTCAGCGCGTAGCGGCGGGTGGCGCGCTCGCCGATGGCCTTGACCACGTACGGGCTGATCACCGCGGGAGCGAGGCCGATGCGCACTTCCGACAGGCAGAACAGTGCGTCGCCGGCGCCGATGGCCATGTCGCAGCAGGCGATCAGCCCCAGCGCGCCGCCAAAGGCCGCGCCCTGCACCACGGCCAGGGTCGGCTGCGGCAGCTGGTAGAGGCGCTGCATCAGCTCGCCCAACTCATGGGCATCAGCGAGATTGGCCTGGTAGTCGAGCTTGGCCGACTCGCGCATCCAGCCGAGATCGGCGCCGGCGGAGAAATGCTTGCCGCGCCCGCGCAGGATCAGGAAGCGGATGCTGGCATCGTCCTGCACCTGGGCCAGCGCCGCGTTCAGTTCGCCGATCACCCGGGCGTCGAAGGCATTGTTCTTGTCCGCGCGGTTGAGCCAGAGGGTGGCGACGCCGCGCGCGTCTTTGTTCAGTTCGATGGTCTGGAAATCGGTCATCTCGGCATCCTCAATGCGACTGCAGTCGCCGGCGCGTTCGGCTGCCGGCGGCACGGATTACATGCGGAACACGCCGAAGCGGGTCGGCTCGATCGGCGCATTCAGCGCGGCGGACAGCGCCAGCCCCAGCACCTCGCGGGTCTGCGCCGGGTCGATCACGCCGTCGTCCCACAGCCGCGCGCTGGAGTAATAGGGATGGCCCTGGCGCTCGTACTGCTCGAGAATCGGCTGCTTGATCGCGGCTACCTCGTCGTCGCCGAGACTCTTGCCGGCGCGCTCGCTCTGTTCCTGCTTGACCTGGGCGAGTACCCCGGCGGCCTGTTCGCCGCCCATCACGGCGATGCGTGCGTTGGGCCACATCCACAGGAAGCGCGGGTCGTAGGCGCGGCCGCACATGCCGTAGTTGCCGGCGCCGAAGCTGCCGCCGATGAGCACGGTGAACTTCGGCACCTGGGCACAGGCCACCGCGGTGACCAGCTTGGCGCCGTGCTTGGCGATGCCGCCGGCCTCGTATTTCTGCCCGACCATGAAACCGGTGATGTTCTGCAGGAACAGCAGCGGGATGCCGCGCTGGCAGGCCAGTTCGATGAAGTGCGCGCCTTTCTGCGCCGCCTCGGCGAAGAGGATGCCGTTGTTGGCGAGGATGGCGATCGGATAGCCGTGCAGATGGGCGAAGCCGCAGACCAGGGTGGTGCCGAACAGCGCCTTGAATTCATCGAACTCACTGCCGTCCACCAGCCGCGCGATCACCTCGCGCACGTCATAGGGCTGCTTGGCCTGCGCCGGGATCACACCGTACAGCTCGTCGGCGGCATACAGCGGTGCGCGCGGTTCGCGGGTCTGCAGCTGGCCGAGCTTGCGCCAGTTGAGGTTGGCCACGCAGCGGCGGGCGACGGAAAGCGCGTGCTCGTCGTTCTCGGCGTAGTGGTCGGCGACGCCCGAGGTCTTGCAGTGCACGTCGGCGCCGCCCAGTTCCTCGGCGGTCACCACTTCGCCGGTGGCAGCCTTCACCAGCGGCGGGCCGGCGAGAAAGATGGTCGCCTGGTTGCGCACCATGATGGTCTCGTCGGCCATCGCTGGCACGTAGGCGCCGCCGGCAGTGCAGGAGCCCATCACCACAGCGATCTGCGGGATGCCCATGGCGCTCATGTTGGCCTGGTTGAAGAAGATACGGCCGAAGTGCTCGCGGTCCGGGAACACCTCGTCCTGTCGCGGCAGGTTGGCGCCGCCGGAGTCCACCAGGTAGATGCAGGGCAGGCGGTTCTCGCGGGCGACGGTCTGCGCGCGCAGGTGCTTCTTCACCGTCAGCGGGTAGTAGGTGCCGCCTTTCACGGTGGCGTCGTTGGCGATGATCATGCACTCGATGCCTTCGACGCGGCCGATACCGGCGACCACGCCGGCGGCGGCGACGTCTTCGCCGTAGACCTCATGGGCGGCCAGCGGGGCGAGTTCGAGAAAGGCCGAGCCGGCGTCGAGCAGGGTGTCGATGCGCTCGCGCACCAGGAGCTTTCCGCGTGAGACATGGCGCTGCTGGGCGGTGGCGCCGCCGCCTTCGCTGACGCGGCCGAGCAGGGCGCGCAGGTCGTTCACCTGTTCGAGCATCGCCGCGCTGTTGGCGGCGAACTCCGGCGAACGGGTATTGATCTGGGTGTGCAGGATGGCCATGGTTGGCTCCGTTCAATTCCATCATGGATGGCTCTGCCATCCACCGACTGCGGTGGAAAACGCTTCGCGGTTTTCCACCCTACGAGGCTGGGCGTTCTTTCCGCCCGCAGCTCACCTGGATTCGTTGAACAGCTCGCGGCCGATCAGCATGCGGCGGATCTCGCTGGTGCCGGCGCCGATCTCGTAGAGCTTGGCGTCGCGCAGCAGGCGGCCGGTCGGGAATTCGTTGATATAGCCATTGCCACCGAGGATCTGGATCGCCTGCAGGGCCATCTGCGTGGCGTTTTCGGCGGTATAGAGGATCACCCCGGCGGCGTCCTTGCGGGTGGTCTCGCCACGGTCGCAGGCCTGGGCGACGGCGTAGAGATAGGCGCGGCTGGCGTTGAGCTGGGTGTACATGTCCGCCACCTTGCCCTGGATGAACTGGAACTCGCCAATGCTCTGGCCGAACTGCTTGCGGTCGTGGATGTAGGGCACCACCACGTCGAGGCAGGCCTGCATGATCCCGGTCGGGCCGCCGGCCAGCACCACGCGTTCGTAGTCCAGGCCGCTCATCAGCACCTTGACGCCGCCGTTCTCGACGCCCAGCACGTTCTCTTCCGGCACCTCGACGTCATCGAAGAACAGCTCGCAGGTGTTGGAGCCACGCATGCCGAGCTTGTCGAACTTGTTGCCGCGGGAGAAACCTTTCCAGTCGCGCTCGACGATGAACGCGGTGATGCCGTGCGGCCCCTTGTCCAGGTCGGTCTTGGCGTAGATCACGTAGGTGTTGGCGTCCGGGCCGTTGGTGATCCAGGTCTTGCTGCCGTTGAGCACGTAGCGGTCGCCGCGCTTCTCGGCGCGCAGCTTCATGGAGACCACGTCGGACCCGGCATTCGGCTCGCTCATGGCCAGCGCCCCGACGTGTTCGCCGCTGATCAGCTTGGGCAGGTAGCGGGCCTTCTGCTCGGGGGTGCCGTTGCGGTTGATCTGATTGACGCACAGGTTGGAGTGGGCGCCGTAGGAGAGGGCGACCGAGGCCGAGCCGCGGCTGATCTCTTCCATCGCCACAACATGCGCCAGGTAGCCGAGGCCGGCACCACCGTACTCCTCGGAGACGGTCACGCCGAGCAGGCCCATCTCGCCGAATTTCTTCCACATGTCCGCCGGGAACAGGTTTTCCTGATCGATGGCTTCGGCGCGCGGGGCAATCTCGGCGGCGACGAAGGCCTGCAGCTGCTCGCGCAGCATGTCGATGGTTTCACCGAGGGCGAAATTGAGGCTGGAGTAGTTCATGGGGCCACCTGCTTGTCTTGTAATTGTTCTGTTTTCAGAGGATTCGTTCGTCGGCGGAGTGCGGGCCGGCGCTCTGGTAGCGGTCTGACGTCATCGGCATGGATGATCGTTCACTGCTTTACGTTAACGTAAAGGTCCGCTCTCGGTCTGTCAACACACCGCCGAGTCGGCATGTCTGCCAGCATAGGCCCGGTAAGGTGCGGCCGTCGGTTGCTGGCGCGCAGTGGTGTTTCGTCGGTGGCGGGGCACTCGGCGCGAGCCCGGCGGGACTAAACAGGCAGTGGCCGCAGCGCCGGCCTGCCACCGACGAGGAAATCCATGCCCCGCATCGGCTTCGCCTGCATGTATCGCCACCCGCAACAGAGTCTCTCGCTGAAGGAGCTGGAGCGCATCGAGCGCACCTTCAATCCGCGCAGCACCACGCTGCGCTGGATGGCCTCGGTCGGTCGCGCCGCGGCCGAGGCGAGGCTGGAGGAGATCGTCGAGCACAACCTGAGCGCTCAGCGGGTGTTGCTCGAATACGTCGCCACGTTGCCGCCGATGCTGCGCATGTTGCGCCTGTCCAGCGACTTGCTGCCGTTCTACAGCCATGCCGAGATCGCGCCGTTCTACCGTCGCGCCGAGATACGGAACCGCCTCGAGGCTGGCTTCGCCGCGATCGGCGAACTGGCACGGGCCAACGATATCCGGCTGTCGATGCATCCCGGCCAGTACTGCGTGCTGGGATCGGACAAGCCGCAGGTGGTGGAAAACAGCCTGGCGGAATTCGAATACCACGCCGACATGATCCGCATGATGGGTTACGGCCGGCGCTTCCAGGACTTCAAATGCAACCTGCATATCGCCGGGCGGCTCGGCGCCGAGGGGGTGCGTGCCGTGTGGCCGCGCCTGTCGACCGAGGCGCGCCGCTGCATCACCTTCGAGAACGACGAAAAGACCTATGGCCTGGACGACTGCCTGAGCCTCGCGGACCTCGCGCCGGTGGTGCTGGATATCCATCACTGCTGGATTCACGAGGGCCGCTACATCGAGCCGGACGACCCGCGCATCGAGCGCGTTCTGGAAAGCTGGCGCGGTGTGCGGCCGACCATGCACTACTCGCAGCCGCAGGAGAGCCTGATGGAGCTTGGCTTCGCGCCGGAGCAGAAGCTGGAACTCCCCGAGTTGCTGGAGAAGGTCAACAAGCGCGACCTCTATGCGCATAGCAAACGCATGTGGAACCACTGGACGAATCGCTATGCGTTTCAGTTTCTCGATCGCTTCGACATCATGCTCGAAGCCAAGGACAAGAACCTCGCCGCGCTGGACTTCCATCACGAGTACCGGCGTGTAGGCGCCTGACGAGGCGTCTTCGGCAGACGCATGCGCGGCATCGTTGCAGAGGCTCCGGCGCAACCGTTTTTGCGCCGCTCAGGCATGCCTTCCGACACGTCGTGTCAGCGCCGATCTGGCCGCGGCTGACCCCGTTATTCGTCACCAGATACTGGCCATTTGACTGCTCGAGCCCCTCGACTTTCGCCTACCCTGCGACATATTGCCAGCTAGTTACCTTTACGTTAACGTCATCGTGGCCTAGGGTGACTGTCAGCAGCGCCAGCACCCTTGCGAGCACGCCTCATAACAAACATAAGACTGAGGAAAATCGTCATGAGTCTTCCGAGCTATACCTGCGGACCGCAGAGCAAACCCCTGTTGCCCATGACCATCGGCGCGGCCTTCGACCGTACCGCGGAGCGCTTCCCCCAGCGTGAGGCCCTGGTGGTGCGCCATCAGCAGCTGCGTTACACCTGGGCGGAACTGGCGGAGGCGGTGGACCGTTGCGCGCGTGGCCTGCTGGCCCTCGGACTGCAAGCTGGCGAACGAGTGGGAATCTGGTCACCGAACAATGCCCAGTGGTGCATTACCCAGTTCGCCACGGCGAAGATCGGCGTGGTGCTGGTCAACATCAATCCCGCCTACCGCCTCAGCGAACTCGAGTACGCCTTGAAGCAGTCCGGCTGCCGCTGGCTGATCTGCGCCGATGCCTTCAAGACCTCCGATTACCACGCCATGCTCCACGAGCTGCTGCCGGAGCTGGAAAGCGCCGCTGTTGGCGCTCTGCAGAGTCATATGCTGCCGGAGCTGCGTGGGGTGATCAGCCTGTGCGACAAGCCGGTGGACGGCATGCTGCAGTGGCAGGCGCTGATGGAGATGGCCGAGCAGGTCGGCCCCGAACAGCTGCGCCAGTGCGGCGAACGCCTGCAGTTCGACGACCCCATCAACATCCAGTACACCTCCGGCACCACGGGCTTCCCCAAGGGTGCGACCCTCAGTCATTACAACATCCTCAACAACGGCTACATGGTCGGCGAGAGCCTCAAGCTCACCGAGCATGACCGTCTGGTGATCCCGGTGCCGCTGTACCACTGCTTCGGCATGGTCATGGGCAACCTCGGCTGTGTCACCCACGGCACCACGATGATTTACCCGAGCGCCGCCTTCGAGCCGCTGGCGGCACTGCAGGCCGCGGCCGAGGAAAAGGCCACCGGCATGTATGGCGTGCCGACCATGTTCATCGCCATGCTCGATCACCCGGAGCGCCAGTCACTGGACCTCAGCAGCCTGCGCACCGGCATCATGGCCGGCTCGACCTGCCCGATCGAGGTGATGAAGCGCGTCATCGACGACATGCACCTGGCGGAAATGCAGATCGCCTACGGCATGACCGAAACCAGTCCGGTCTCCACCCAGACGAGCGCCGACGACGACCTGGATCGTCGCGTGACCAGCGCCGGCCGCACGCAGCCGCACCTGGAAAGCAAGATCGTCGACGAGCACGGCGCGGTGGTGCCGCGTGGGCAGATTGGCGAACTCTGCACCCGCGGCTACAGCGTGATGCTCGGCTACTGGAACAACCCGGACGCCACCCGCGATGCCATCGACGGCGCGCGCTGGATGCACACCGGCGACCTCGCGGTGATGGACGACGAGGGTTACATCAAGATCGTCGGCCGCAACAAGGACATGATCATCCGCGGCGGCGAGAACGTGTACCCGCGCGAGATCGAGGAATTCCTCTTCACCCATCCGGCGGTCGCCGACGTGCAGGTGATCGGCGTGCCGGACAGCAAGTTCGGTGAGGAGATCGTCGCCTGGGTCAAGCTGCACCCGGGCCATCAGGTCGAGGCCGAGGCGCTGCGCGAGTTCTGCAAGGGCCGCATCGCCCACTTCAAGACGCCGCGGCACATCAAATTCGTCGACGATTTCCCGATGACCATCAGCGGCAAGGTGCAGAAGTTCCGCATGCGCGAAATCAGCGTGGTCGAGCTGGGCATCAGCGAACAGCACTGACCGGCACCGGCCGGGTTCGCCCGGCCGGCAATTCGCTCATCCGAAAAGGAGCTTTCCATGGCGCTGCCTACTACTCAGTCGATCAGCCGTTTTCCGCTGTCCGATAGCCTCGACACGCTGCCCGCCGACCTGCGCGAACGGATTCTCGCCGTGCAGGAAAAGGCCGGTTTCATCCCCAACGTGTTTCTCATGCTGGCTCATCGGCCGGCGGAGTTTCGCGCCTTCTTCGCCTACCACGATGCGCTGATGGAGCGCGAAGCGGACAGCCTGACCCAGGCCGAGAAGGAGATGATCGTGGTCACGGTCAGCGCCGATCACGGCTGCCTGTATTGCGTGGTCGCCCATGGCGCGATCCTGCGCATCCTCGCCAAGGACGCGCAGCTGGCCGACCAGATCGCCGTCAACTACCGCACCGCGCCCATCTCCGAACGTCAGCGCACGATGCTCGATTTCGCCCTGCACCTGGCCGCCGGGCGCGGCGTGCTGGACGACGCCTGGCAGGCGCGGCTGGAAGTCCAGGGTTTCAGCCTCAACGACATCTGGGACATCGGCGCCATCGCTGGACTGTTCGGCCTCTCCAACCGCCTGGTGTCCATGGCGCGCACCCCGCCCAACGACGAGTTCTATCTGCTGGGCCGCGTGCCCAGAAGCACCGCGCGCTGAGCGCGACACCGCTTTACCGCATGACGTGGTAATCCGAGCTCGGGCAGTTCGCAGTCGGGCTCAACAGCTGCATCAACGATCACAACAACAAGAGAGAAAGCTATTGCAGGCCGAGGTCAAGCGCCTGGGCGCGCGCATCGATGAGGGCAGCCAGACCCTGTTGCTGATCGCCACGTTGCCGGCAGATGCCAGCGGCTTGCTGGCCGGGATGAGCGGCACTGCGCAGTTCGAGGGCATGCCATGACAGCGGCGCAGCAAAATCTCTCTGATCGGCTGTTTGCCCAGTTTCTCGGCCTCGAACGACAGGCCCGTGCGGCGCACGATATCGACAGCCTGGCCTATGCCCTGGTCAACGATGCCCAGGCGCTGTTCGGCTATCGCCATGCGGCCTTGTTGATCGCCGGGCGGGTGCGCGCGCTGACCGGCATCAGCGTGGTTGAGGCCCATGCCCCTTTCGTCGCCTTTGTCGAGAACGCCGCCGGCCAGCTGCTCACGTAGAAGCGTCTGGATAAGCCCCAGGTAGTGACGGCCGATTCGCTGAACGGGCAAACCCAGGCCGATTGGCAGTCTCCTTGCCGCCACCGCCTGCGCTTTTGCCACCGTTGGTGCCGCCACCGCTGTTCGAAGTGCCGGGTTTGGGTGGCGGGCTCCCGCCGCTTGGCAATATCTTCCTGCAAAACCAGGCATTGGCTCCGAGCTTCCTGGCTCAGGTGTTCGACAGCACATCCGGTGACGGCTCCGGTGTGGGCTTCCTTGGTTTCGGCGGCGGCGATGCGGCGGTGTTTGGCAGCAGCACGCTGTCCTCAATGTTCGGTGATCTGGTCCCACAGGACGGGGCAGTGGATATCTTCGGTGGCAATAGCGACGGCATATGGGGGACCGAGGAGGAGGGGCAAGATTTCCTCGGTGCGCCGACGTTGGGGCAGCAACTGGACAGCCTACGTAACAGCGAACTGCAGCAGATAGATCAATTAGCCCAGGCCTTTGGCGAATGGGCTTACAAAGCGCCAGCAGCCTGAGTGAACTGACATAAGAGTACTAGCCGCAAATAGGGGGCGGCACAAGGATGAATAAACATTATAAGGTACTGGCTGTCAGCATGCTTGCGGCGGCAATTGGGGGCTGTGCGGTGACTAGCCAGCCAATCGAGCGCGCGGCCAGCGAGCAGCGGGCTCAAGAGGATCTGGCCAGTATGTTCAGCGGGCAGGAGCCGTTGAGCGCCCCCTTGACCTTGCATCAAGCCATGGCCCGTGCGGTCAAGTACAACCTGGAAGCACGTTTGAAGGTCATGGAGGAGGCGTTGGCCGAGCGTCAGGTGGATCTGTCCCGCCTCGACATGCTGCCGCGTATGGCTTTGGATGCCGGCTATGCCGGGCGTAACAACGTCAGTGCTTCCAGCAGCCGCAGTATTCGCACCGGTACCCAGTCCCTGGAGCCTTCGACCTCGCAGGACCGCGACCGCGAGGTCGGCGACCTGACCATGGTGTGGAACGTGCTCGACTTCGGCGTCAGCTATGTCAGCGCTCAGCAGCAGGGTGACCAACGCCTGATTGTGCAGGAGCGTCGGCGCAAGGTACTGCATACCATCATTCAGGATGTCCGTTCTGCGTATTGGCGTGCCTTGGCCGCCGACCGCCTGCTGGTACAGATCGACCAGCAGATGGAGCGGGTCGATCAGGCCAGGCAGAACAGTCTGCGCATGAGCGAGCAACGCATCGGCGACCCGGTGCAGTCGCTCGGCTACCAGCGCGCCCTGATCGAGGCGACCCGTCAGCTGGAACAGCAGCGGCGTGCCTTGTCCCTGGCCAAGACGGAACTGGCGGCGCTGATCAATCTGCCGATGAATACACACTTCGAGTTGGCTCCGGCCTCCGACAGCTACCCGGTACCCACTCTCGCAACGGACATGGCTGTGCTCGAGCAAGAGGCGTTGGTCAATCGCCCCGAATTGCGCGAACAGGACTACCAGGCGCGCATTGGGGCGGCGGAAACCCGCAAGGCGATGCTGCGGATGTTGCCCGGTCTGGAGTTCTCCCTGGGCGGGCACTACGACAGCAACTCCTTCCTGGTCAATCAGAGCTGGGCCGATTACGGCGTCAAGGTCACCTGGAACCTGTTCAATCTGCTCTCGGCACCCGCGGCCATCGATGCGGCCAAGGCTAGCGAAGAGGTAGTGACACTGCGCCGTCAGGCGATGTCCATGGCGATCCTGGCGCAGCTTTATGTGGCCAATGCCAACCTCCAGGAGGCCGCCCGTCAATTCGCCACCAGTGAGCAGTTGGCGAGCCTCGATCAGTAGATTGCCGAGCAATTGCGAAATCGCCACAAGGCTCAGGGTATCGGTGAGCTGGAGTTGATCCAGGGAGAGCTGAACCTACTGCAAGCCAACCTGCGTCGCGACCTGGCCTATGCCGACTTGCGCAACGCCTATGGGCAGGTGTTCGCCAGCGTCGGGCTCGATCCGTTGCCGGAAGAACTGAGCTCTGACCAAATCGACGATATTGCCCAGGCATTGGCCAATCGCGAAGCGGAGTGGCAGGCTGGCAAGCTTTCTGTCGATGCGGGGTTGCCGGAGAGCGCAACTCCGTAGCCTGGATAAGCGCTGCGCAATCCGGGTGGCGCAATCCCGGGTCGCGCCAAGGCATATCCAGACGACAGCAACTGGGTAGGTTGGCGCTGATCTTACGAAGCCCAACGAGGCGCCAAAGTCTCCCGCGGATTTGGCACGCGACATATTGGCATCGTTGCTGCCCAGAAACGCATAAGCCCCGCAGAGCGGGGCTTTTGTTTGAGGCCAGTAACGCTTAGACGTTAAAGCGGAAGTGCATGACGTCACCGTCCTTGACGATGTATTCCTTGCCTTCCAGGCGCCACTTGCCGGCTTCCTTGGCGCCGGCTTCGCCTTTGTACTGGATGAAGTCGTCATAGGCGATGACTTCAGCGCGGATGAAGCCTTTCTCGAAATCGGTGTGGATCACCGCGGCCGCCTGCGGAGCGGTCGCACCGATACTGACGGTCCAGGCGCGGACTTCCTTCACGCCGGCGGTGAAGTAGGTCTGCAGGTTGAGCAGCTCGTAACCGGCGCGGATCACACGGTTCAGACCTGGTTCTTCCATACCCATGGTTTCGAGGAACATTTGCATCTCTTCCAGATCGTCCAGCTCGGCGATCTCGGCCTCGATCTTGTTGCACACCGGCACGACGATGGCGCCTTCTTCCTCGGCGATGGTGTTGACCACGTCCAGGAGCGGGTTGTTCTCGAAGCCATCCTCGGCGACGTTGGCGATGTACATCACCGGCTTGGTGGTCAGCAGGTGGAAGGTCTTGGCCAGGCGCTTTTCCTCGTCACTGAAGCTCTTCAGCAGGCTGCGTGCCGGCTTGCCTTCGGTGAGGTGCGGGATCAGCTTCTCCAGCAGCCCCTTCTGTGCGACCGCTTCCTTGTCGCCGCCCTTGGCGGTACGGGCGACGCGCTGCAGCTGCTTCTCGCAACTGTCGAGGTCGGCCATGATCAGTTCGAGGTCGATGATCTCGATGTCACGCTTGGGGTCTACGCTGTTGGCGACGTGGATGACGTTCTCGTCTTCGAAGCAGCGCACCACATGGGCGATGGCGTCGGTTTCGCGGATGTTGGCGAGGAATTTGTTGCCCAGGCCTTCGCCCTTCGAAGCGCCGGCGACCAGGCCGGCGATGTCGACGAACTCCATGGTGGTCGGGATCACCCGCTCCGGCTTGACGATCGCCGCCAGCGCGTCGAGGCGCGGATCGGGCATCGGCACGATGCCGCTGTTCGGCTCGATGGTGCAGAAGGGAAAGTTCTCAGCCGCGATGCCGGATTTGGTCAGGGCGTTGAACAGGGTGGACTTGCCGACGTTGGGCAGACCGACGATGCCGCAGTTGAATCCCATGGTGATCTTGCCTCGGAGTTAGGTTCAGGCCTTCTGGCTGTGCAGGCGCTGCATCGCGCGGGTCCAGTCGCCGGCCAGGATTTCTGGCACGACATCCAGCGCAAAGTCGATGCTGGCGTCGAGCTTTTCGCGCTCGGTCTGCGGTGCGCGGCCCAGTACGTAGCCACTGACCAGGCTGGCGTGGCCAGGATGGCCGATACCCAGGCGCAGGCGATGAAAGCCGTTCTGATTGCCGAGCTTGGCGATGATGTCACGCAGCCCGTTGTGCCCGCCATGACCGCCACCCTGCTTGAGTTTGGCGACGCCCGGGGGCATATCGAGCTCATCATGGGCGACCAGGATGGACTCGGGGGGAATTCGGAAAAAGCCGGCCAATGCCGCCACCGCCTGACCGCTGCGGTTCATGTAGGTAGTGGGGATAAGCAGGCGGATGTCTTCACCCTGATGGCTGAACTTGCCGACCAGGCCAAAGTACTTGCGATCGTTGCTGAGCGAGACGCCTTCACGGGCAGCCAGACGCTCAACGAAAAGAGCCCCCGCGTTGTGCCGGGTCTGGTCGTATTCAGGGCCTGGGTTTCCCAGGCCGACGATCAGTTTTACGGCAGTCACGACGGGGGCCTCTTCTTCGACTATGCGAGTGAATTACTCGGCAGCGTCTTCTTCTTTCGGAGCGTCTTCCTTGCTCACGCGCGGAGCGTGAACGTTGGCTACCGGCAAGTCGCTGCCGTGGGCCAGGGCGACCAGCTCAACGCCTTTCGGCAGCTTGATGTCGGTCATGTGCAGAACCTGGCCGACTTCGACGTTGATCATGTCGACTTCGATGAATTCCGGCAGGTCTTGCGGCAGGCAGGAAACTTCGACTTCGTTCAGGTTGTGCAGGATTTCGCCGCCTTGCTGCTTCACGCCTACGGAAGATTCCTGGTTGATGAAGTGCAGGGGAACGGTTGCGGTCAGCTTGTGGCCGGCAACGACGCGAACGAAGTCAGCGTGCAGGACAAAGCTCTTGGCCGGATGGCGCTGCAGTGCCTTGATCAGAACGGATTCGTTCTGGCCGTCGACGTTCAGGTTCAGCACGTGGCTGAAGGAGGCTTCGTTTTCCAGCAGCTTGGCGAAGTCCTTGGCCAGGATGCTGATGGACTGCGGGGCCTTGTCGCCACCGTAGATGACGGCCGGAACCAGGGCGGCGTTACGACGCAGGCGGCGGCTCGCACCTTTCCCCAGGTCGGAACGCACTTGGGCATTCAGAGTGAAATCGTTCATGGTGATTCTCCAGTAGCAACATTACCTGTCGCGCTTGCGACCAGCGCTCGGGCTGTTGGGCAAAAAGCCCCGCACGAGGCGGGGCACATTACGTTCAGTGCGATTCGCGAAGCTTTTCGCTTAGCGGAACATCGCGCTGATCGATTCGGCATTGCTGATGCGGCGAACCGCTTCAGCCACCACTGGCGCGATGTCCAGTTGGCGAATTCGGGTGCAGGACTGTGCGGCAGCCGACAGCGGGATGGTGTTGGTCACCACCAGCTCGTCGAGCACGGAGCCTTCGATGTTCTCGATGGCGCGGCCGGACAGGATCGGGTGCGTGCAGTAGGCGTAGACCTTGGCGGCGCCATGATCCTTCAGCGCCTTGGCTGCATGGCACAGGGTGCCGGCGGTATCGACCATGTCATCGACGAGGATGCAGGTACGGCCTTCGATATCACCGATGATGTGCATCACTTCGGACTGGTTGGCTTTCGGCCGACGCTTGTCGATGATCGCCAGGTCGACGCCGAGGGATTTGGCCACGGCACGGGCGCGGACCACACCACCGATGTCCGGGGAGACGATCATCAGATTCTCGAAGCGCTGAGCCTGGATGTCATCGACCAGGACCGGCGAGCCGTAGATGTTGTCCACCGGCATGTCGAAGAAGCCCTGGATCTGATCGGCGTGCAGGTCAACGGTCAGCACACGGTTGACGCCAACGACGTCGAGCATGTCGGCCACGACCTTGGCGCTGATCGGTACACGGGCAGAGCGCGGGCGACGATCCTGGCGGGCATAACCGAAGTAGGGGATCACTGCGGTGATGCGCGACGCCGAGGAGCGGCGGAAGGCGTCGGCCAGTACCACCAGTTCCATCAGGTTGTCGTTGGTCGGAGCGCAGGTCGGCTGGATCAGAAATACGTCCTTACCGCGAACGTTCTCGTTGATCTCGACACTGATTTCGCCGTCGGAGAACTTTCCGACGTAGGCATCACCGAGGGGGATATGCAGCTGACGTACGACACGCCGGGCCAGGTCGGGGTTGGCGTTCCCCGTGAAGACCATCATCTTGGACACGCGCAGTACCTGCCTGAGGGTGGGTCCGATGAATAAAAAGCTGTTCAAAAGGCAAGCTTCTGAACAGCTTCAAGTGTATGGCAGGGGCGGCTGGATTCGAACCAACGCATGCCAGGATCAAAACCTGGTGCCTTACCGCTTGGCGACGCCCCTGTAGGGTCAACTTCATTGGTGCCGTTGCAGTCGTACGAACCTTGGGAGGTTATGGCAGGGGCGGCTGGATTCGAACCAACGCATGCCAGGATCAAAACCTGGTGCCTTACCGCTTGGCGACGCCCCTGTATCGTACAACCTGTGTGCTACGCACTCGCTTCCTGCGCCAGTTTTTCAAGGCTTCGGTGCAACATCGAAACGTTACGACCGTGGGCAACGAAACTTGGCAAAGTGTCTGGAAGTTGGCGGCGGACTTTATCAGCCTCGCCTTCGTTTGGGAAGCTCCCAAACACACAAGCTCCAGTGCCAGTCATGCTTGCCGGAACGAATTTGTTCAACAAGCTCAAAGCGTTACGAACTTCTGGATAACGCTTCTCGACTATTGGCTGACAGTCATTATGACCGCCCCCTGCAAGAAGGCTGCGAACTGTAATGGCCGGGGTATTACGTGTCAACTCTGGGTCGGCAAATATTTCCGCTGTACTAACAGAGACTTGCGGCGTGATTACGAGGAACCATGGCTCGGGCAAATCGACCGGTTGCAGGCGCTCGCCAACCCCCTCGGCAAATGCCGCCCGGCCGCGTACGAACACCGGTACGTCGGCGCCCAGGGTCAGCCCCAGCGCGGCCAGTCGGTCTTCGCCCAGGTGCAGTTGCCACAGGTGGTCGAGGCCGAGCAGGGTGGTCGCTGCGTCGGAGCTACCGCCGCCGATGCCGCCGCCCATGGGCAGACGTTTGAGCAGGGTGATATCTGCGCCGAGCGAGCAGCTGCTGGCACGCTGCAGCAGGCGCGCCGCACGGACGATCAGGTTGCTCTCGTGATCGACGCCCGGCAGCGCGGTATGCAGGCGAATCTCGCCGTCAGCACGCAGGCGGAAGCCGAGTTCGTCGCCATGGTCGAGAAACTGGAACAGCGTCTGCAGCTCGTGATAGCCGTCTGCGCGGCGGCCGACGATATGCAGCATCAGATTGAGTTTGGCCGGTGCCGGCAGGGTCAGCGTCTGCATTCAGCGGCCCAGCTGGCGCGCTTGCCAGTCCTTGACCACCAGGGTGATCTGCAGGTCATGGCCTTGCAGGCGGATACGCTCGGGCAGCGTGAAGCCGTTGTGTTCGCCGTATGCCAGGTAGTCGACCTGCCAGCCGTCCTGTTCCAGTCGTGCCAGGCGGCTCTTGCTGTCCAGGCTCAGACGGCTGCGGCTGTCCGGCGCAGGCAAGCCACGCACCCACCAGAGCAGGTGCGACACCGGCAGCTGCCAGCCGAGCTGCGCTTCGACCAGGGCCTCCGGGGATTCGGCTTCGAATCGGCCCTGGCCGGCGACTTCCAGAGATACGGCGTCGGGGCGGCCGGTCAGGCGGGTGGCGCCTCGGCCCAGGGGGCCGGACAGGCGAATGTCGAAGTAGTCCTGGCGCTGCAGCCAGAACAGTGTGCCGCTGCCGGATTCCTGCGGTGCGCGAATGCCGATCTTGCCGCTGATCTGCCAGCCATCGACCGTCGCGACCTGGCTGCGATGCTCTTTCCAGGCGGAGGCATTGCCGGGGCCTTCAACCGATTCGCGTGGGCCAAGCCCGGCACAGCCAGCAAGCAGGAGGGCCAGGCAGGGAGCAAGAAGGTTTTTCAACAGGGACATGGTTCAGGGCTTCTCCGATCCGGTCAGCCGTTTCAGCGTTTCGCGCAGGATCTGGCTGTCCGGTTGTAGTTTGAGTGCCTTCGACCAGACCGCGCGGGCCTCGCTGTGTTCACCCTGGGCCCAAAGCACCTCGCCCAGGTGCGCGGCGACTTCGTGGTCGGCAAAGCGTTGCAGCGCCTTGCGCAGCAGCGCTTCGGCCTCGGTCAGATTGCCCAGGCGGAAGTTGACCCAGCCGAGGCTGTCGAGGATCGCCGGGTCGTCGGGGTTGAGCTGGTAGGCCTGCTCGATCAGCTGGAGCGCTTCCTTGTGGCGATCAGTACGGTCGGCCAGGGTGTAGCCGAGCGCGTTGAGCGCCATGGCGTTGTCCGGCTCACGCTCGATGATGAAGCGCAGGTCGCGTTCCAGTTGCGCCAGATCGCCGCGCTTTTCCGCAAGCATGGCGCGGGTGTACAGCAGATTGAGGTCGTCGGGGAAATCGGCAAGCGCCTGCTCCACCAGTTGCCAGCCTTGTTCGGTGCGGTCCTGCTCGGAGAGCGCTTCGATCTCGATCAGGTACAGCTGGATGGCGTAGTCAGGCTGCTGCTGGCGTGCGTCGGCCAGTACCGCGGACGCTTCCTGGTCGCGATTGCCGGAATAGAGCAGCTGGCTCTGCAGCAGTTTCGCTGGCAGGTATTCGTTGCCAGGGCCGACATGAGCTAGCGCGTCGAGCGCCTTGGCGTTCTTGTCCATAGCCTGATAAGCACGGCCAAGATTGAAGTAAGCCGCGTCAACGTGGCTGCCGCGTTCGATGAGCTCTTCCAGGTACACGGTGGCTTCGCGCCAGGCCTCAGCCTCCATGCAGACCAGCGCCATGGAGAAGCGCAGGTCGTCGTCGGTGGGGTGCTGCTGGACCAGGGTGGCGAACTCGCCCATGGCGTCTTCCAGGCGCTCCTGTTCCACCAGAAGGCGTGCATAGGTCAGGCGCAGACGCTTGTCCTCGGGGTGCTGGCGAAGGCTTCGCTCGAGCAGCGGTATCGCTTCGTCGCTGCGCTGCAAGCTGTGCAGAAGGCGTGCTTCGAGCAGGATCGACGGGATCTGCCGTTCCTTATCCGGCTGCTTCTGCAGCAGCGCCAGTGCTTCCTCGCTGCGATCATCCTGTTGCAGCAGCACGGCCTTGCCGAAGGAGAGCTGTGGGTTGTCGGGGTGTTTGACCAACAGCTTGTCGAAGCTTTGCAGCAGACCGGCGCGGGTGTCCGGGTCGGTTTCCGAGGCCGAAAGGGCGAGGAAATCGAAATGAGTGTCGCCCTGGCCCTGCAGAACCTTCTCCATGAACTCGAGCGATTCTTCGTAACGCCCGGCGCGGGCCAGCTGCACGGCTGCGGCGCGCTGCGCGTCGAGATTGTCAGGGGCGTTGCGCGCCCAGATCATTGCGGTATCCAGCGCCGCCTGGTCTGCGCCAAGGTATTCGGCGATACGGAATCCGCGTTCGGCGACGCCGGCGTCCTGTGTCGCATGCGCCTGCTGTACGTAATTGCCCAGGGCAATGTCGAAGCGGTTGCGCTGGCCGGCAAGCTCTGCGACCAGAAGTGCATAGAGGGATTGGCGACTGAATGAGCCGTACTCTGCCGCGTCGCTGGCGGAGCTCTCCTGGGCAGCGTCCTCGACCGGCGGACTGCTTTCGGGGGCTTGCTGCGTGAAGGTCTGGCAGCCGCCGATGAACAGCAGGGCGGCAAGTGCGGCGAGTTTTTTCATAGGGGAAATGTACGGCTGGTGTGCGGTCGCGGCATGATGACACAAGCCGCAGGTCAAGCCCATGGGCCCTGGGAGGCGCGCAGGCCGGTTCGGTAGCTGATTGGCAGTACCAATCGAATCCGACAATCGAGGGCAATGGTTGTTCTCCATCTGACGAAGTAGGAGAATTGCGCGCTCTGTTATCGAATCAGCGATTCTGCATGGCTTTCCTCGCGCTTGGCATTAATCACAAGACCGCTTCGGTGGACGTCCGCGAGCGCGTAGCCTTCACGCCCGACCAGATGGTCGAGGCCTTGCGGCAACTGTGCCGCGTCACTCCGACCCGCGAAGCGGCGATCCTCTCGACCTGCAATCGCAGCGAGCTGTATCTGCAACAGGATCAGGTCGAGGCCGATGCCGTGCTCGCCTGGCTGGCGAATTATCACCGTCTCAGCCTCGACGAGCTCAAGGCATGCGCCTATGTGCATGTCGACGATCAGGCCGTGCGCCACATGATGCGTGTTGCCTCCGGGCTCGACTCGCTGGTGCTGGGCGAACCGCAGATTCTCGGGCAGATGAAGTCGGCCTATGCGGTCGCCCGTGAGGCCGGCAGCGTCGGGCCTCTGCTTGGCCGGTTGTTTCAGGCCACCTTCAGCACCGCGAAGACCGTGCGCACCGACACCGCCATCGGCGAGAACCCGGTTTCGGTGGCGTTTGCCGCGGTCAGTCTGGCGCGGCAGATCTTCAGCAATCTGCAACGCAGCCAGGCCCTGCTGATCGGCGCCGGTGAGACCATCACCCTGGTCGCGCGCCATCTGCACGAGCAGGGCGTGAAGAAGATCGTGGTCGCCAACCGCACCCTCGAGCGGGCCAGCGCGCTGGCCGCCGAGCTAGGGGCGCAGGCGATCCTGCTTGCCGATATCCCGGACGAGTTGCACAACAGCGACATCGTCATCAGCTCCACCGCCAGCCAGCTGCCGATTCTCGGCAAGGGCGCGGTCGAACAGGCGCTGAAGCGACGCAAGCACAAGCCGATGTTCATGGTCGATATCGCCGTGCCGCGGGACATCGAATCGCAGGTCGGCGAGCTGGACGACGTCTATCTGTACACGGTCGACGATCTGCATGAGGTGGTTGCGGAGAACCTCAAGAGTCGCCAGGGCGCGGCCCAGGCCGCCGAGGAGTTGGTCGCGGCCGGCACCGAGGACTTCATGCAGCGTCTGCGCGAACTGGCCGCGGTGGACGTGCTCAAGGCCTACCGGCAGCACGCCGAGCGCATTCGCGACGACGAGCTGAGCAAGGCTCAGCGTCTGCTGGCCAATGGGGGCAGCGCCGAGGAGGTTCTCGTTCAGCTCGCCCGTGGCCTGACCAACAAACTGCTGCATGCACCCAGCGTGCAACTGAAGAAACTCTCCGCTGAGGGCCGCGTCGAGGCGCTGAGCATGGCCCAGGAACTCTTCGCCCTGCACGAGGGCACGGAAAAACCATGAAAGCTTCGCTGCTGAACAAGCTGGACATCCTGAAGGACCGTTTCGAAGAACTCACCGCACTGCTCGGCGACGCCGAAGTCATCAGCGATCAAAGCCGTTTTCGCGCCTATTCCCGCGAGTACGCCGAAGTCGAGCCGGTGATCGTCGCCTATCGGCAGCTGTGCAAGGTTCAGCAGGATCTCGAGGGCGCTCAGGCGCTGCTCAAGGACAGTGATCCCGACATGCGCGAGATGGCCGAGGAGGAGGTTGCCGAAGCCAAGGCCCAGCTTGAGACGCTTGAAGCCAACCTGCAGCGCATGCTGCTGCCCAAGGACCCCAACGACGGGCGCAACGTGTTCCTCGAGATCCGCGCCGGCACCGGCGGCGACGAGGCGGCGATCTTTGCCGGCGATCTGTTCCGCATGTATTCGCGCTATGCCGAGAAGCAAGGCTGGCGAGTCGAGATCCTCTCCGAGAGTGAGGGCGAGCACGGCGGCTACAAGGAAGTGATTTCCCGCGTCGAGGGCGACAACGTCTACGCCAAGCTCAAGTTCGAATCCGGCGCGCACCGCGTGCAGCGCGTGCCGGAGACCGAGTCCCAGGGACGCATTCACACCTCCGCCTGCACCGTGGCGGTGTTACCGGAGCCGGATGAGCAGGCGGCGGTGGAGATCAATCCGGCCGAGCTGCGTATCGACACCTATCGCTCCTCCGGCGCCGGCGGTCAGCACGTCAACAAGACCGACTCTGCGATTCGTATCACGCACCTGCCCACTGGCATTGTGGTCGAGTGTCAGGAAGAGCGTTCGCAGCACAAGAACCGCGCCAAGGCCATGGCCTGGCTCGCCGCCAAGCTGCAGGACCGCCAGGACGCCGCGGCGCACAAGGAAATCTCCGAGACGCGCAAGTTGCTGGTCGGCTCCGGGGATCGCTCCGAACGTATCCGTACCTACAATTTCCCCCAAGGCCGGGTCACCGACCATCGCGTCAACCTGACGCTGTATTCGCTCAACGAAGTGATCGGCGGCGCCGTGGAGCAGGTCATCGAGCCGCTGTTGCAGGAATACCAGGCCGACCAGCTGGCGGCGCTGGGCGACTGATCCTTTTCGCTGCGCACCGCGCTAAGAGCACCTCATGCCAACCATCGAGTCCCTGCTGCAAAGTGCCGATCTGCCGGACTCGCCGAGCGCCAGGCTGGATGCCGAATGGCTGCTCGCGGCCGCCCTGAACAAGTCGACCAGCTATCTGCGCACCTGGTCGGAGCGCGAGGTGCCGGCAGAGTGTGCCGAGCGCTTTGCTGCTGATCTCGCACGGAGGCGTCAGGGTGAACCGGTCGCCTATATTCTCGGGCGCCAGGGCTTCTGGAGTCTGGAACTTGAAGTGGCAGCGGATACGCTGATCCCCCGGCCTGACACCGAGCTGCTGGTGGAGACCGCGCTGCAGCTGCTCCCCGCTGCACCGGCCCGGGTGCTCGATCTGGGCACCGGCACCGGCGCGATTGCGCTGGCTCTGGCGACCGAGCGGCCGGCGTGGCAGGTCTGCGGTGTGGACCGTATCGAGGCCGCCGTGAGGCTGGCTGAGCGCAACCGGCTGCGGCTCGGACTGCACAACGCTGCGTTCACCCTGAGCGACTGGTTTGCCGGTCTGAACGGCGAGAGGTTCCAGATGATCGTCAGCAATCCACCCTATATTCCGGCCAGCGACCCGCACCTGCTGCAGGGCGATGTCCGCTTCGAGCCGCAGAGTGCGCTGATCGCGGGTGCGGATGGCCTGGACGACATCCGCACGATCATCGCCCAGGCGGCGGCGCATCTGCAGTCGGGTGGCTGGTTGCTGCTGGAGCACGGTTACGATCAGGCTGAGGCGGTGCGCATGCTTTTGCTTTCCCACGGTTTCGAGGATGTGCAAAGCCGGCTCGATCTGGGTGGGCATGAGCGCATCAGCCTTGGCCGCCTGCCATGATTGCGTTTTGTGAGGTGCTTGGATGCTGAGTGACGAAGAGCTGCTGCGCTACAGCCGGCAGATCCTGCTCAAGCAGGTCGATATCGACGGCCAGTTGCGCCTCAAACAGAGTCGCGTGCTGATCGTCGGGCTTGGCGGGTTGGGCTCGCCGGTAGCGCTCTATCTGGCGGCCGCTGGTGTCGGTGAGCTGCACCTGGCCGACTTCGATGCGTTGGATCTGACCAATCTGCAGCGGCAGATCGCTCACGACACACCCTCGCTTGGCCTGCACAAGGTCGACTCGGCCATGGCCCGGCTGGGGGCGCTGAACCCCCATGTACAGCTGGTGCCGTATCGCAGCGGGTTGGACGCCGATTCCCTGGATGCGGCAGTGGAGCGGGTCGATCTGGTGCTCGATTGCACGGACAACTTCGGCATTCGCGAAGCGGTGAGCGCCGCATGCGTGAAAGCGAAAAAGCCGCTGGTCAGCGGCGCGGCGATCCGTCTTGAGGGGCAGCTTTCGGTGTTCGATCCGCGAGTCGAAACGAGCCCCTGCTACCACTGCCTCTATGGGCACGGTAGCGAAGCCGAGCTGACCTGCAGCGAAGCCGGTGTAGTGGGGCCGCTGGTGGGCATGGTTGGCAGCCTGCAGGCGTTGGAAGCGCTCAAGCTGCTGGTTGGCTTCGGCGAGCCGCTGATTGGTCGACTGCTGCTGATCGATGCGCTGTCCAGTCGCTTCCGTGAGTTGCGGGTCAAGCGCGATCCACATTGTGCGGTGTGTGGCGCAAGCCATGGCTGACTGCGCCGCACCGGTCGGCGTCTTCGACTCCGGAGTAGGCGGGCTCTCGGTGCTGCGTGAGATCCGGCAGCGCCTGCCGCATGAGTCGCTGCTCTATCTCGCCGACAGCGCCCATGTCCCCTATGGCGAAAAGAGCCCGGAATACATCCGTGAGCGCTGCCGTGTCATTGCGGCCTTTTTTGTCGAGAAGGGCGCGAAGGCGCTGGTGGTGGCCTGCAATACTGCGACCGCCGCTGGCGTCACCGAATTGCGCGAGCTGTATCCGCAATTGCCGATCATCGCCATGGAGCCTGCCGTCAAGCCTGCCGCCCAGGCCACGCGGAGTGGCGTCGTCGGCGTGCTGGCGACCACCGGAACGCTGAAGAGCGCCCGCTTTGCCGCGTTGCTTGATCGCTTTGCCGCAGATGTACGGGTGATCACTCAGCCGTGCCCCGGCTTGGTCGAGCGCATCGAGGCAGGCGATCTGAACAGTGCCGGAACGCGCGCCATGCTGATGGCGTGGGTCGGGCCGCTGCTGGCACAAGGCTGCGACACGCTGATTCTGGGTTGCACGCATTACCCCTTTATAAGGCCGCTGCTCAGCGAGCTACTGCCTGGAAACGTCCGCCTGATTGATACTGGGGCAGCCGTCGCGCGACACTTGCGCGATCTGCTGGCAGAGCGCCATCTACTCGCCAGCGGGGTGGCCTCCGAGCGTTTCTATTGCAGCGGCGATCCGCGGCGAATGGCCAGCGTGTTGCCTATACTTTGGGGCGAAAACGCGAAAGTCGAGTTTTTTCCCCGATAGGAACTCCAAGCGCAGCGGGGTTTCTCAAATATGCTGGCACCAAAAAACCAAACAAACGCAGTGTTTGATAAGGAAGTTCTCATGAAAAAACTGTTCTCCCTGGCTGCAGTGGCGGCACTCTCTGTAGGTTCGATGGCGGCTGCCCACGCCGTAGACTTTACCGTTGCGGTCGGCCAGACGGACGAGTCGACCATGACCTATCGCCTGGGTGCGCAATTCGATTTCGGTACCAGCTGGTTCCAGACCAGCGTGGGCCGACTGACCGGCTACTGGGATGCCGGTTATACCTACTGGGAGGGCGACGAATCGTCGAGCAATCACAGCATCTCGCTGGCCCCGGTCTTCGTCTACGAGTTCGCTGGTGAATCGGTGAAACCTTATGTCGAGGCAGGCATCGGTGTCGCGGCATTCGAGAACACCGAGGTCGAGGGCAACGGTCTCGGTTCGTCTTTCCAGTTCGAGGATCGGATCGGTGCGGGCCTGCGCTTCGCCGGTGGCCACGAAGTGGGCGTGCGCGCAATCCACTATTCCAACGCCGGCATCAAGAAGCCGAACGATGGTGTCGAAAGCTACGCCCTGCATTACCGCATGGCGTTCTAAGCGAGTTTTCTCTAGGTGCTGCAGGGCGTTTCGCCAGCCCTGCACTGCCAATAGCGTTCAGCCATATGCCGTGGCGCTGCCCTTGCGCTCTTCGTGGCAATCCTCTGATCCCAGTTCGAACTCCCTGCAGATCAATGGCCGGTTTTCGTAGATCGTGCAGCGCATGCTGTCCCGATCAAGCGCCGCGCACCAGCCATCCTCCAGGCGCAGCATGACTTCGCCGCCCCAGCTGTCAGTGTCGATATAGCGCTGCGGAACGCCGGTATCGCTGAACAGCAACACTTCGAGTCGACAGCAGCAGGCGGCGCAGGTGGCGCAGCTCACGCTGGTATCTTCGAGTTGTTGGTGGGGAATGGTCGAATCGTTCATCGCGCCAGTCTAGTCGATACGCTCGACCGGGCGCCCACTCAGGGCGCCGAGTGGTGGCACCAGCAAAGCCGGTGTCACGCTTTTACAGCTCTTCGCTCAGCTGCTTGTTGCGCCACCCCTTGCCGCCGGGCAGCACCAGGTTGAGCAGAAGCGCGATGATCGCGCACAGCGAGATGCCGGACAGGGTGAACTCGCCGTAGCCGATCGCCATGCCGCCGATGCCGAACACCAGCGTCACCGAGACGATGATCAGGTTGCGTGCTTCGGACAGGTCGACCTGATGGCGGATCAGCGTGCTCAGGCCGACCACCGCGATCGAGCCGAACAGCAGGCAGAGAATGCCGCCCATGACCGGTACCGGAATGCTCAGCAAGCCGGCGCCGAACTTGCCGATGAAGGCCAGCGCGATGGCGAATATCGCCGCCCAGGTCATGATCTTCGGGTTGTAGTTCCTGGTCAGCATCACCGCGCCCGTCACTTCGGCGTAGGTCGTGTTCGGCGGCCCACCGAACAGGCCGGCCGCGGACGTCGCCACGCCGTCACCCAGGAGCGTGCGATGCAGGCCCGGCTTCCTCACATAGTTGTTGCCGGTCACGCTGCCGATGGCGACCACGCCGCCGATATGCTCGATCGCCGGAGCCAGGGCTACGGGGACCATGAACAGAATGGCGCCGATGTTGAACTCCGGTGTGATGAAGTTGGGCATCGCCAGCCAGGGCGCCGCGGCGATGCCGCTGGTGTCGACCACGCCGAAGGCAAAGGACAGGCCGTAGCCCACCGCGACGCCGGCGAGAATCGGCACCAGACGGAACAGCCCCTTGCCCAATACCGCTACCAGCAGCGTGGTGATCAGCGCCGGCATGGAGATGAACATCGCCGTGTGGTACGTGATGAGTTGAGCGCTGCCGTCGCCGGCCTTGCCCATGGCCATGTTCACAGCCACCGGCGACAGCGCCAGGCCGATGGAAATGATCACCGGAGCGATGACCACCGGCGGCAGCAAGCGGTCGATGAAGCCCGGTCCTTTCAGGCGCACGGCGAAGCCCAGCACCATGTACACCAGCCCGGCCGCCACCACGCCACCCATTACGGCCGGCAGCCCGAACTCACCCTTGGCGGCGATGATCGGGGCGATGAAGGCGAAGCTCGATGCAAGGAATACTGGCACTTGACGCTTGGTGACCAGCTGGAACAGAAGCGTGCCGAGACCGGCAGTGAACAGCGCCACGTTGGGGTCCATGCCGGTGATCAGCGGCATCAGCACCAGTGCGCCGAAGGCGACGAACAGCATCTGCGCGCCGGCCAGTACCTGCCGGCCTACCGGCTCCTCGGGATGCGACATGCTCAGATGTCCTTCTGCTTGGTGCCGAAAATCTTGTCACCGGCATCGCCCAGGCCCGGAACGATGTAGCCATGCTCATCCAGGCGCTGATCGATGGAGGCGGTGAAGATCAGCACATCAGGGTGCGCGCTCTCCACGGCGGCGATGCCTTCCGGTGCGGCAACCAGGACCAGCGCGCGAATCTCCTTGCAGCCGGCCTTTTTCAGCATGTCGATGGTGGCGACCATCGAGCCGCCGGTGGCAAGCATTGGATCGATGATGATCGCCAGGCGCTGTTCGATTTCCGGGACCAACCTTTCCAGATAGGTCTGCGCCTGCAGCGTGTCTTCGTTGCGGGCAATGCCGACCGCGCTGACCTTGGCGCCGGGAATCAGGCTGAGCACGCCATCGAGCATGCCGATGCCGGCACGCAGAATCGGTACTACGGTAATCTTCTTGCCGGAGATCTTTTCCACCTGAACGGGGCCGCACCAGCCATCGATGCTGTAGTGTTCCAGCGGCAGGTCCGAGGTCGCTTCATAAGTGAGGATCGATCCCACTTCCTGCGCCAGTTCGCGGAAATTCTTGGTGCTGATGTCTGCACGGCGCATCAGACCGAGCTTGTGGCGGATCAGCGGGTGGCGGATCTCTCGAATGGGCATTATGGCCTCCGGCGGGCAAATAAACCGGCTTAGATTAAAGCATCGCCGGGGCAGCGGCTATTCGCGTGTCATCCGGCCGGCAGACTTGCTGCGCGCGGCGAGGGTGGGTATCTTCCCCGCCCTTTCGCGGACGGCTGAAAGTGGGCTGTTCGGTCAGGTTTTCGCTGTTCAGGATACGGCGATTCAACCGCGCGAGTTGCCAGGTTCAGTTGGCGCTCTAACACTCATCTTTCTGAGGGGAATCGCATCATGTCCGTCGATCTCGCACATATCCGCCAAGTCATGGCCGAGGCTGACTGCCTGTACACCGAAGAACAGGTAGAAGCTGCAATCAGCCAGGTCGCCGATACGATCAACGGCGAGCTGGCCGACCGCAATCCTGTGGTCTTCTGCGTCATGAATGGCGGCCTGATCTTTTCCGGCAAGCTCGTCCCTAAGCTGAACTTCCCGCTCGAACTGTCCTACCTGCATGCCACTCGTTATCGCAATGAAACCAGTGGCGGTGAGCTCTTCTGGAAAGCCAAGCCGGAAATCTCCTTCATCGATCGCGACGTGCTGATCATTGATGACATCCTGGATGAAGGACACACCCTGGGTGCGATCATCGATTTTTGTCGCCACGCGGGCGCCGCCGCGGTGCATACAGCGGTGCTGATCGACAAGGATCATCAGCGTAAGGCCCGCCCGGATCTCAAAGCCGATTATGTTGGCCTCAGCTGTATCGACCGCTACATTTTTGGTTACGGCATGGACTACAAGGGCTACTGGCGCAACGCCCCTGGTATCTACGCCGTAAAGGGCATGTAAGCGTCTCGGCGGAGCTCATTGTCATGCGCGCCCGCAATGAGTGCGCAGCCACACGGCCGCGACGATTCGCCGACCTGGCGGCAGTCATGCGCGCTGCGATCTGGGAGCTGCGGCAGTTACGTTTCGATTGGCCCCATATGCGCTTCCTAAAGTAACGCAGCGGTGGCGTGTCCGCGCCTGATCCGCTCGTTCTCGCGCTGGCTGCGTTTGGTGTTTCACAATGCCGGCTGCCTTGATCCAGATGGATTGGGCTGCTTATCGGCATGGTGAATACTACTTTCGGATAGCCAGCCGACATTTCTTCATTTCAACCGCACGAAAGGCTCTGCGGCGGGCTTTGCGCTTCTAGCGTTCACGGCTAAGCTCAGAACATCCTTAAATACGCATGGCTGAACGAAATCACGCTGAAAGCCAATGCTGGAAAGGCTATTCATACTAAAGGATTACAAGCTAAATCAAACCTTAGTGCGCTTAACCCTCCTTCTACGTCTGGGTAGGGTTTACGCACTTCGAACCAATCAGGAGCGCCTCATGACAAAAACAACAAGGCAAGGAATCTTCCAGCCGAAGTCCCTAGCTCTCGCCGTAGCGCTGGGCACTGCCGCCCCGGCTTACGCCGTGAGCTTCAATATCGGCGAGATCGAAGGGCAATTCGACTCGGCGATGTCCATCGGTGCCAGCTGGTCCATGGCGGACAGGGACAGGGATCTGGTCGGCATCAACAACGGCGGTACCGGCTTTACCCAGACCGGCGACGATGGTCGTCTGAACTTCAAGAAGGGCGAGACCTTCTCCAAGATTTTCAAGGGTGTGCACGATCTCGAGCTTCGTTATCGCGATAGCGGTGCCTTCGTTCGCGGCAAGTATTGGTATGACTTCGAGCTGAAGGATGAGAGTCGTCTTTTCAAGGACATCAGCGACAGCAACCGGAAAGAAGCCGCTCAATCATCCGGCGCGCAAATTCTGGACGCGTTCGTCTATCACAATTATTCCGTTGGTGATCTGCCCGGGACCGTCCGTCTTGGGAAGCAGGTAGTGAGCTGGGGCGAAAGTACCTTTATCGGTAACAGCATAAACTCCATCAATCCCTTGGACGCTGCAGCATTCCGCCGGCCGGGTGCTGAGATCAAAGAGGGGCTGATTCCGGTCAATATGTTCTACATCTCGCAGAGCCTGACCGACCGGTTGAGCATGGAGGCGTTCTATCAACTCGAGTGGGATCAGACCGTTGCCGATAATTGCGGTACTTTCTTCGCTGTAGATGTCGTTCAGGATGGTTGTGATGCCAACTACCACGTGGGCAGCCCGGCAATCGCTCCTCTTCAACCCGTCGCTGCTGCGTTCGGGCAGGGGTTCGAAGTCACTCCTGAGGGTGTGGTTTTGCCGCGAGCTGGCGACCGGGATGCACGTGATTCGGGGCAGTTCGGTCTTGCATTGCGCTGGTTGGGTGATGCCACCGAGTATGGTGCGTATTTCATGAATTACCACAGTCGGACGCCAAACGTCAGTACGCGATCTGCTGGCTTGGCTACCGCAGCGCAGCTGCCTGGCATTATCGGTACAGCTAATGGGCTCGTGCCTGGTGCTGGCTCTGGTTTGGCGCAGAGCGTCATGCTTGGCAACGGCCGCTATTACCTTGAGTACCCCGAAGATATCCAGCTTTACGGCCTTAGCTTCTCTACGACATTGCCCACTGGCACCGCGTGGTCTGGTGAGATCAGCTATCGACCCAATGCACCGGTTCAGCTGAATACTCAAGACCTCACTCGGGCTTTGCTTAATCCCCTTGCGCCGGGAACCTCTCCCATTGAAAGTACTTTCGGTGCAGAAAATCGCGGCTACAACCGCAAGGAAATCACCCAGTTGCAGACCACATTCACTCACTTCTTCGATCAAGTACTGGGCGCTGGTAGGGTGACCGTGGTGGGCGAGGTCGGCTACACGCATGTCGGCGGTCTCGAGAGCACCAGCGAACTGCGCTATGGGCGTGATCCTATCTACGGCACCCCGGATGATCCAGCCGCTTTGGCCCGCTACGGCCGCCACGGTTTCGTCACCGCCAACTCCTGGGGCTACCGCCTGCGTGGCATCGCGGACTACGACAACGTCTTCGCCGGCATCAACCTCAAGCCCAACCTGTCCTTCTCCCACGACGTCGACGGCTACGGCCCCAACGGTCTGTTCAACGAAGGCTCCAAGGCGGTCAGCATTGGTCTGGATGCCGAGTACCAGAATATGTACACCGCCAGCCTGTCCTACACCGATTTCTTCGGCGGCGACTACAACACGCTGGTTGACCGCGACTTCCTCGCGTTCAGCGTGGGCGTGAACTTCTAAGGAGACCAGCCGAGTGTCCGGCCGATGAGGATGATCGGCCGGACATCAGCGACAGGCATGGGCCTCCGGCCTATAACAAGATCAAGAGGAACTGGAATCGTATGAAAAAAACAGGAAAGCTATTGAGTGTCTTGGCCTTCTCCCTGCTCGCGAGCAGTGTGATGGCTGCCGTTTCCCCAGAAGAAGCCGCCAAGCTCGGTACATCGCTGACGCCGCTGGGCGCAGAAAAAGCCGGTAACGCCGACGGCAGCATCCCTGAGTGGACCGGTGGTCTCAAGACCGACGCGGCCCCCCTCAACAATGGGCATCTGACTAACCCGTTCAAGGACGAGCAGCCGAAGTTCGTCATCACCTCGCAGAACGCCGAACAGTACAAGGACAAGCTGACCGCAGGTCAGATGGCCATGTTCAAGCGCTATCCGGAAACCTACAAGATTCGCGTGTTCCCGACTCATCGTTCGGTCGCCGTGCCGGATGAGATCTATGAGGCTGCGAAGAAGAGTGCTGTGAATACCGAACTCGTCGAGGGCGGCAACGGTATCGCCAACTTCACCGACAGCCGTTATTACGCATTCCCGATTCCGAAGAATGGTCTGGAAGTGGTGTGGAACCATATCACCCGCTATCGCGGTGGCAACGTCCGTCGCAATATCGTCCAGGCTACCCCGCAAACCAACGGTAGCTACACCATGGTTCACTTCGAGGACGAAGTGGCGTTCCCGCTGGGTATGACGGATCTGGATCCCGAGCGCGCCAAGAACGCGCTGCTTTTCTTCAAACAGCGGGTGACTGCGCCGTCTCGCCTGGCAGGGAACGTCCTGCTGGTGCACGACTCGCTGGATCAGGTTAAGGAGCCCCGTCAGGCCTGGATCTACAACGCTGGCCAGCGTCGGGTACGCCGCGCGCCGCAAGTTGCATACGACGGGCCGGGTACCGCTTCGGACGGTATGCGCACCACGGATAACTTCGATATGTTCAGCGGCGCACCTGATCGCTACGACTGGAAGTTGATCGGCAAGAAAGAGCTGTACATCCCGTACAACAGCTATGAAATCGCTTCCAGCGAACTGAAGTACGACGACGTCATCAAGGCTGGCCACGTCAATCAGGATCTGGCGCGTTACGAGCTACACCGCGTCTGGGAGATTGAAGCCACGCTCAAGAGTGGCGAGCGCAACATCTACGCCAAGCGCCGTTTCTTCGTCGACGAGGATAGCTGGACCATCGTCCAGTCGGAGCTGTACGACGGTCGTGGTCAGCTTTGGCGTGTAGGCGAGGCCCACTCGCTGCAGTACTACCAGCACAAGGTGCCGGCTTACGCGTTCGAGGCGCTCTACGACATCATCTCCGGCCGCTACATCGCGATCGGCATGAGTAACGAGGAGAAGCCGCACGAATACGGCTATCGTGCCTCCGCTCGGGACTTCACGCCGGCTGCCCTGCGTAACGCAGGGGTGCGCTGATCGACTGACATTTAACCTGTGAATAAGGCGGCCAGGTGGCCGCCTTTTTTTTTGCGGCGAACCAGTGGATGATAATTTCCATTCGGTGCCCGAGGTCAGGACGATCGCATTGCTGGAACACTGGGCCCAATATGCGACGTGTGCAACGACAAGGCTGGCGTTTCGGCTGCCCGTGGTAACGACCGAGCGCGATGCCTGGCACAGACCGCGCTGTGTTTCAATGGACTGATTCGAACAAGAGAACCTTTGCCATGTCCGTACGCTTCATTCCTGATGCGCTCAGTGCAGAGGCAGGTGCCGTAGAGCAACTCGCATCCATTCCTCGGCTGCCGCCGCTGCATATCGACCGGCCCAGGCTGGTTCGTGCGCTGCTCGATACCGATTGCCGTCTGCGCCTGATCTGCGCCCCAGCCGGGTTTGGCAAGACCGTGCTGATGAGCGAGTGCGCGCGCTTGGTGCCTCCGGGCACACGCCTGGTGTGGCTGGATCTCGGCGGGCGGGCATGTACGGTTCAGGCGCTTTACGGCCAGTTGAGCGATGCGTTGGGGGAGCGGACGGGCAAGGATGATCGTTCCGAGAACGACATGCTGGCGCTGCTGCGACAAGTCCGGCAGCCGCTGTGGATCATGCTCGACGACTACCCGCGTGATTACAGCCCGGAACTCGATGCTTGCATTGATATGTTGTTGGACATGGGGCCGGCACAAATCAGTTGGTGGGTATCCAGTCGCCGCCAGCCAGCGTGGAAGCTTCCACGGCTCCTGCTGCAAGGGCACCTTCTGGAGCTGGAGGCGGAAGCGCTGGCGTTCACCGCCGAAGAGCTCGAGCAACTCCTGAGCGTCCATCGTCTGACGCTCTCGTCCGAGACTTTTCAGCAATTGCATCATGTGATGGAGGGGTGGCCGGCTGGAGTCTGTCTGATGTTGCTCCACGCCGATGAGCAGGCGCTGCGTGAGCGTCTGGTTGCCGGGACGCCATTGCTGCGTGATTACGTCCAGCGTGAGGTCATGGCTGGACTGAGCGATGAAGTGCGGCGGGCCATGCTGGCACTGGCGCGTATGCCGCGTTTCTCGGCAGAGCTTTGCGACCATGTGCTCGACGGTGTTGGTCGCGAAATCCTCGATATCCTCAAGACGCTCCAGCTCTTCATTCGGCAGATCGATAACTGCGGTGAGTGGTTTCGCCTGTGGAAGCCGCTGGCGCTGATGCTGCAGCGCTCCGCAGAAACGACCGCGCCGACCCAGGCCCATCTGCGTGCCTGTCAGTGGTTCGCCAGTCGCGGCGAGATGCGCGAGGCGGTAGAGCATGCATTATGGGCCGGCCAGCCTGAGGTCGCTGCCAACTACCTGCAGCGTTACGGACAGGAACAGCTGCTGATCGGCGATAACGTATCGCGCTTTCTGAAATGGCGAAGCGAGCTGCCACAGGACCTGTTCGCCAGCACCACGCGCCTGATCGTTTTGCAGGGCTGGGCGCTGATCATTTCGGCGCGACTTGATGAAGTGGATGACTGTCTGGCCGAGCTGGCCAAGTTCTTCCCCCAACCCGATGCGCGCCGGCAAGCCCAGTTATTGGCTCAGTGGCAGGCCCTTCGGGGGTTTCTGGCCCGCCTGCGCGGTGAGCCCGAGGCACGCCAGAACTGCCTGCAGGCGCTCGAGGTACTGTCCGATCACGCCTGGGCGCAGCGCGTGCTCTGTTATCAGGTGCTTACGCAGCAAGCGATGGCTGAAGGTGAGCTCGAGCTTGCCCAGCAATACAACAGCGAAGGCATGAAACTCGCACGGCTAAAAGGTAGCGTGCTCTACGAAGTGATGCTCAGCGTCGATCGAATCCAGTTGCTTGAGCTCACCGGTGAGTTCGAGCGTGCGGTCGGCGTGCTCAACGAGACACTCCAGGCGTTGCGTGACTCCGTCCGGCGCAGCCCTCTCATCGGCAGGTTGCAACTGCTGCAGGGGCATCTACTGGCTTACCAGGGGCTCGACGAGCCGGCGCAGGAGGCATATCAGCTCGGTAAGGCGGAGACCGAAACCTGCGGTGATTCCTACTGTTTCTTCGGTTATGTCGGGCTTGCCGAGCTTGCCGCGCGCAGTCACGAGTTTGCCTGCGCCTATCACTGGCTGCGGGACGCCGAGCGCCTGTCTCAGTGGCGACATGTACCTGAGGCGAGATTCCGCGGCATCCTGCCGCTGATAAACGGAGTGGCCTGGCTGCATCAGGGCGAGCTGCGCAAGGCGCGTGGTGCGCTGTATCAGGTACTGGAACTGTATGAAGGACGGGGTTACCTGTCGCCGTCCGGATTCTACGAGCTGTTGCCTCGGGTGCGGCGCTATCTGGCGGTCATCGATGTGCTCGAGGGACAGCCAGCACGAGCGATCACAGCCTTGCGTGAGCAGATCGAGCAGAACCTGCTTGCCCAGCGTCTGGGGCTCGCATGCGAGTGTCGTTTCAGTCTGGCGGAAGCGTTACAGGCCGATGGCCAGGTCGCCGAGGCGGAGCTGGAGCTGCGTTTGGCGCTCAGCGAGGCCGCGCGTCAGCATCTGGTCAAGCCCTTGTACGAACTACAGTATCGGCAGCCGCAATGGCTGGCGCGAGTGCTACCCGCAGCGAAGGGTGAATCACTTCGGCAGCGGCTGCTGAGCTACGAGCGTGAGCCGGAAATGACGCTCCCGGCAGCGGATGAAACGGTGCTCAGCAACCGCGAACTGACGGTGTTGCGGCTGATTGCCCAGGGGTGCTCGAACCAGGAGATTGCCGAACAGCTGTTCATATCCCTACATACCGTGAAGACCCATGCGCGCAGGATCAACACGAAGCTGGGTGTCGCGCGCCGTACTCAGGCGGTGGCGAAGGCCAAAGCGCTGGCCTGGCTCTGAGAACAAGCAGTTATCCAAGGGATCATTCATCGTCGCGCCTGAAACAGCAAAGTTCAGGCGCGACGATTCGCTGCAAGCCTGGCAGCTGTCAGACGAAGATGGATTCTTGTTTTTATTGGGTAAGTTTCGGGGCGGAGCGGCGCAACCTGCAGGCAGTCAGGTTGATGACATTACACTGGTGCGGGTTGCAAGCCTCCGTGGGACATCCGTTGTGGTAACTGCTCGCCGCGCTCGATGGCCAGACTGACTTGCAGGCTGGTGATGAGTCGCTGCAATTGCTGTTGATCGCGCCATTGGTCGGCACTGATGTAGCGCTTCACTGCAACGCCTTCCGAGCCCGTCAATGTCAGCAGAATGCTGCCATCGGGCTTCTCGATGCTGAAGTTGACGTTGTAGCGCGGACGAAACACATCACTGATCTTCTGAAATGGACTCGTCATGCCTGGATACCTGTGTGAGGGGTTGCCAGCAATGGACCAGGCAAGGCGATGACAAGTTTCCCGGGCGCAACGGCATGACCGCCGCAAAAATGTCGCTGGCATACCTGCTATCTCATTTCATGCTTGCGCAGTCAGTTCCGTCAGAACATCGGGGCTGCTCTTGAATGCCTTGGCAAACAACTCGCGGTGCCTGGCCATGTAGATGCCGATGTCTTCGGCTTGCTGTTCGCTCAGCGACGGCGAAGCTTGCTGCAACACCGCAGCTAGCGCCTCTGCCAGCTCAAGCATCTTGTCGTGACGATCGGCTTCGGCTTTATCCATGAACAAACGCTCCAGGTCCCGACTGCTGCGGTACACCACTTCGACGGCCATTTACCACCTCGGTCATTGGCAGATTGATACTGTTTATTTGTACAGCATAAGCGGCTGCGGCGAAGATTGAAAGTCTGCGCAGGAAGCGGAGTTTCGTCAGTTCTCGAATCGGCCTTGCACGCGCTCGGCCCGAAACTCCAGTGTGGCGGCGCGGTAACCGGCGCGCAGCAGCGGTAGCGGCAGGCAGGATTCCCAGCTTGCGCCGGGCTGCAGGCCACCTGCCCCCTGGTAGTCCGGTGCATCGTAGGCGCGTCGCGCCAGGTTGGTGCGCGAGCCCGGCGCATAGGCGGCGACTTCCCACTGCAGGCTCTGCAACTTCTTGTCGGTGTGATTGTGCAGGCGCACATGCAGCGGCTGCCCGCCGGCGCAGCGACGAGGGTCGTGAGTCAGCTGAATTTCGATACGAGCGAGCAACTGCTCTTCGCGATGCTCCTGCCAGAGTACCCAGCCAGCGACCAAGGCAAGGCCGAGCACGGCACCCAGTGAAATGGGTACGGCCCTGAATGGATAGCGGATCAGCAGTACCAGCCAGGTCAGGATGAGCAGAGCGCCAATCAGCATGGTCGAGTACCGACGATCAGGTGGTTGGGCAGCATGGACGTCCTCCGTTGCGATGGGGGCATGCTAACCCGTGGCGGCGGACCCCGGGCAACAACGATGTGGCAGGCATTTGTCGCAGGATGTCAGTCTTCCACTTTGCCGCGGCTGGCCAGACGTTCCAGTGCAGCGCGAAGCTTGGGGTCGCGGATGCCATCAGCTGCCGCCTGAATGCTGTCGGCGGCGTTGCTCGAAAGCGGTTGCGTACGCGCCGGCGTGTGCCTGGGCGGGGGCGGTGGCTGTACCTTGAACTGGATACGCGTCAGGCCCGCGAACTCTTCGAGCACTTCCAGTTGACGTTGCAGACGCCGCTGCTGATAGCGCAGCCGTGTCGCCCAGTGGCCGTCAGTGACGATAAGCAGCAGACAACTTTCGCGCCAGGATGCCACGCGGCAGTGTTCGCGTGCTGCGGGCTGCAACTGGCTCTCCAGCAGCTGTTGCAGACGATCGAGCCGAAGGGCTTCGTCGAACAAAGCTCTGAGCGGCTTCGCTTCGCGCAACAATGAGGCAGGAGCACGAGCCGGCGACGGGCGAAAGGCCATGATGGTCCGAGATGCTTGGTAGAAGCGTGAATGGTAGCAGAAGCCGGTTCGGGGATTATCCTGCCGCCTCCGGCTTTGGCGTGCTGCGCAAATGCCCAGCCTAGAGGGTTTATCGCCTGCCAGCTGCGAATGTACAGGTGCCCGGTAGCGCGTCCGTTGCGTCATGGTGCTGCGCAGTCAGGCACCTTTCCTCACTGCCGTTTCCGAGTAGAATGGCCCCTTTGCACGCAGCCGTGACCTCGCGGACGTGCCTCCATCCCCAGCATGGAAGTCTTTGTCGATATGTTTGCGCCTTTATTGAAGAAACTCTTTGGAAGCAAGAATGAGCGTGAGGTCAAACGCATGCTCAAGGCGGTGCAGTCCGTCAATGCCCTCGAAGAGCAGATGCTGTCGCTCTCCGACGAGCAACTGCGCAGCAAGACCGAAGAGTTCAAGGCCCGTCTCGAGAAAGGCGAAACCCTCGATCAGATCCTCCCCGAAGCATTCGCCGTCTGCCGCGAAGCGGGCAAGCGCGTCATGGGCATGCGCCACTTCGATGTCCAGTTGATCGGTGGCATGACCCTGCACGAAGGGCGCATCGCCGAGATGCGTACCGGTGAAGGCAAGACCCTGGTGGCTACCCTGGCCGTTTACCTCAATGCGCTGGCCGGCAAAGGTGTGCACGTAGTCACGGTCAACGACTACCTGGCGCGACGCGATGCCAACTGGATGCGCCCGCTGTACGAATTCCTTGGCCTCTCGGTCGGCATCGTCACCCCGTTCCAGCCGCCGGAAGAAAAGCGCGCTGCCTACGCAGCCGACATTACCTATGGCACCAACAACGAGTTCGGCTTCGACTACCTGCGTGACAACATGGCGTTCAGCCTGCAGGAAAAGAACCAGCGTGAACTCAACTTCGCCGTGATCGACGAAGTCGACTCCATCCTGATCGACGAAGCGCGCACACCGCTGATCATTTCCGGCCAGGCTGAAGACAGCTCCAAGCTTTACCAGCAGATCAACCTGCTCATTCCACGCCTTACCCAGCACATCGAGGAAGAGGAGGGAGTCGTTACTCAGGAAGGGCATTTCTCCATCGATGAGAAAACCCGCCAGGTCGAGCTGAACGAACAGGGTCACCAGTATATCGAGGAGCTGCTGACCCAAGCCGGTCTGCTGGCCGAGGGCGAAAGCCTCTATTCGGCGCATAACCTCGGTTTGCTGACACATGTGTATTCTGGCCTGCGCGCCCACAAGCTGTTCCATCGCAACGTCGAATACATCGTGCAGAACAACCAGGTGCTGCTGATCGACGAGCACACCGGCCGCACCATGCCGGGCCGCCGCCTTTCCGAAGGTCTGCATCAGGCCATCGAAGCGAAGGAAGGCCTGCAGATTCAGCCCGAGAGCCAGACCCTGGCTTCGACCACCTTCCAGAACTACTTCCGCCTGTACAAGAAGCTGTCCGGCATGACCGGTACCGCCGACACTGAAGCCTTCGAATTCCAGCAGATCTACAACCTGCCGGTCGTGGTCATCCCGACCAACCGCCCGCTGGCGCGCAAGGACTTCAACGACCTGGTCTATCTGACCCAGGAAGAGAAGTTCGCCGCGATCATCTCCGACATCAAGGAGTGCCGGGAGCAGAGCCGTCCGGTGCTGGTCGGTACAGCCACCATCGAGTCCTCCGAATACGTGTCGCGCCTGCTGGAGGCCGAAGGTTTCGAGCACAAGGTGCTCAACGCCAAGCACCACGACAAGGAAGCCGAAATCATTGCCCAGGCGGGCCGCCCCGGTGCCGTGACCATCGCCACCAACATGGCCGGTCGTGGTACCGACATCCTGTTGGGCGGCAACTGGGAAGTGGAAGTCGCGGCGCTGGAAAACCCGACCGAAGAGCAGGTTGCGCAGATCAAGGCGGATTGGCAGAAGCGTCACCAGCAGGTGCTCGAAGCGGGCGGCCTACATGTGATCGCCTCCGAGCGTCATGAATCCCGTCGTATCGACAACCAGTTGCGCGGTCGTGCCGGTCGTCAGGGCGACCCGGGTTCGAGCCGTTTCTATCTGTCGCTGGAAGACAGCCTGATGCGCATCTTCGCCTCTGATCGGGTGAAGAACTTCATGAAGGCGCTGGGCATGGAGTCCGGCGAGGCCATCGAGCACCGCATGGTCACCAACGCCATTGAAAAGGCGCAGCGCAAGGTTGAAGGCCGCAACTTCGACATGCGCAAGCAGCTGCTCGAGTACGACGACGTGGCCAACGAGCAGCGCAAGGTGATCTACCACATGCGCAATAGCCTGCTCGCAGCCGATGAAATCGGCCAGACCATCGCCGAATTCCGCCAGGAGGCGCTGGACGCCGCGATCAGCGCACACATTCCGCCGCAGTCGCTGCCGGAACAGTGGGATATCCCGGGCCTGGAGGCTGTGCTCTACAGCGATTTCGGTACGCGTCTGCCGGTCCAGCAGTGGCTCGACGAGGACGAAAAACTCTACGAGGAAACGCTACGCGAGCGCATTCTCGAAGCGCTGTTGGCCGCCTACAACGAGAAGGAAGAGCTGGCTGGCGTCGAGGCACTGCGTTCCTTCGAGAAGCAGATCGTGCTGCGTGTGCTGGATGATCTGTGGAAAGACCACCTCTCGACCATGGACCACCTGCGTCACGGCATCCACCTGCGCGGCTACGCGCAGAAGAACCCGAAGCAGGAATACAAGCGCGAGTCCTTCACGCTGTTCCAGGATCTGCTTGAATCGATCAAGCGCGACAGCATCCGCGTGCTGTCCCATGTGCAGGTTCGTCGAGAAGATCCGGCCGAAGAAGAAGCCCGTCTGCGCCGCGAAGCCGAAGAGCTGGCCAAGCGCATGCAGTTCCAGCATGCCGAGGTGTCCGCGCTGGATCAGCCGGAGGAGGAGCCCGAGGTCGAAGGTCAGGCCGACGTCGCCGCGGCGCCGGTGCGTACCGAACCGAAGATCGGTCGCAACGAGCCCTGCCCGTGCGGATCGGGCAAGAAGTACAAGCATTGCCACGGGCAGGTTCAGTAAGTCCGACCTCGCCTGATGATTCCGCGCCGCGACCGGCTTCTGCCGCTCGCGGCGTTTTTGTCGCAACCCCTTTCTCGGCCTGTTGGCCATCCATTGTTCTGAAGGAGCGCATCCATGGCTGTCGGTCTTGGTCCTTTACCTACCCTGCATCCGGTACCCGGTTTCGAACTCGGCATCGCCTCCGCCGGCATTAAGCGACCGGGCCGCAAGGATGTGGTGATCATGCGCTGTGCCGAGGGCTCCCGTGTCGCCGGCGTGACCACCACCAACGCCTTCTGCGCTGCCCCCGTGCTCGTCACCCGCGAACGCATGCACGGCCCGGTGCGTTACCTGCTGACCAACACCGGTAACGCCAATGCCGGAACCGGCCCGCAAGGTCTTGCCGACGCCCGTCACACCTGTGCGGCCCTCGCGGCCATCACCGGAATCGACGAGACGGCCGTGCTGCCTTTCTCGACTGGAGTGATCGGCGAGCCGCTGCCGGTACAGAAGATCGAATCGGCATTGCAGGCTGCACTCGACGATCTGTCGCCGGACCACTGGGCCGAGGCCGCGACCGGCATCATGACCACCGATACGCTGCCCAAGGGCACCAGTCGGCAGTTCCAGCATGATGGTGTGACGGTCACCGTCACCGGTATCAGCAAGGGCGCCGGCATGATCCGGCCGAACATGGCGACCATGCTCGGTTACATCGCCACCGACGCCAAGGTGGCCAGCAGCGTGCTGCAGGATCTGGTACGCGATGCGGCGAACAAGTCGTTCAACCGCATCACCATCGACGGTGATACCTCTACCAACGATTGCTGCATGCTGATCGCCACCGGCCAGGCGGCTCTGCCGGAGATCACCTCCGCCTCCGGCGAGTTGTTCGGCAAGCTCAGGCAGGCGGTGCTGGAAGTCTTCATGGAAGTGGCTCAGGCCATCGTTCGCGATGGCGAAGGCGCGACCAAGTTCGTCACGGTGCAGGTCAACGGTGGCGGCAATCATCAGGAGTGCCTGGACGTCGCCTATGCCGTCGCGCATTCGCCGCTGATAAAGACTGCGCTGTTCGCCTCGGACCCGAACTGGGGCCGCATTCTCGCTGCGGTCGGCTACGCCGGCGTGCCAGATCTGGATGTGAGCAAGATCGATGTGTTCCTCGGCGAGGTCTGCATCGCCAGCCAGGGCGCTCGCTCGCCCAGCTACACGGAAGAGCAGGGCGCGGCGGTAATGGCCCGTGAGGAAATCACCATCCGTATCGAGCTCGGACGTGGAGACTGCAGCGAGACCATCTGGACCACCGACCTGTCCCACGAGTACGTGAAGATCAACGCCGAATACCGGACCTGATCGAATACTGCCCTTAGCTATTCCCGTTGTGCATGGCCCCATGTGCAACGGGAATTGCCATTTGCGCTTGCCGCGCTTTAACGTCCGCTGACTCTTCCGAAGGCAACTCGAGGTGCGTCGGTCATGGCTCTGCAACTGGTAGTCGGCGACAAGAACTATTCATCCTGGTCACTGCGCGCCGCCCTGGCAGTGGAACTGTCTGGCGCTGCGTGCGAACAGGTTCCGGTCTCACTCTATCGGCCGGACAGTCGAGCCCGGCTGCTCGGTTATTCGCCGACCGGCAAGGTGCCGGTGCTGCTGACCGAGGACGGCCCGGTGTGGGATTCGCTGGCAATCGCCGAATACCTGGCCGAGCATTTCCCCGGTGCACATCTATGGCCGCGCGAGCGCTATGCGCGCGCATTGGCGCGGAGTATCTGCGCGGAAATGCACAGCGGCTTTCAGGCGCTGCGCAGCCATCTGCCGATGGATATGGCGCGCGACCAGGCCTTGCCCGAGCTTCCCGATGAAGTGCGGGCAGATGTCGAGCGAATCTGCGCCATCTGGAGCGATTGCTGCGAGCGCTTTGGCAGGGGCGATGATTATCTGCTTGGCCAGCCAAGCATTGCCGACGCCTTCTATGCGCCGGTGGCTTCGCGCCTGCGAAGTTATCAGGTGGCCTTGCCAGCTGCCGCAGCAAGTTACGTCGAGACGATCCATCGGTGGCCGGCTTTCCAGCGCTGGCAGCAGGGCGCCCTGCAGGAAGTGCGAAAGTGAAACGAATCCATGTCGCTGCGGCCGTCATTCTTGGTGCCGGCGGGCGTGTACTGATCGCCAAGCGCCCGCTCGACAAGCACCAGGGCGGATTGTGGGAATTCCCGGGCGGCAAGGTCGAGGCGGGCGAACACGTCGAGGTTGCGTTGGCGCGTGAGCTGCTGGAGGAACTGGGCATCGTTGTCACCGCGGCGCAGCCGTTGATCCAAGTGCGCCACGATTATCCGGACAAGCAAGTGCTGCTCGATGTCTGGGAGGTGCAGGCGTTTACCGGTGAACCCCACGGGGCGGAAGGCCAGCCGCTGATGTGGGTGACGGCGGATCAGCTGACGAACTACAGCTTCCCGGCTGCGAACCAGCCGATCGTGGCGGCTGCGCGGCTGCCGCACCGTTATCTGATAACGCCGGATGGCCTCGCCCCGCAACGGTTGCTCGATGGACTCGCGCAAGCGCTGGATGACGGCATACGGCTGATCCAGCTGCGTGTGCCGTCGCTACCGCCTACCGACTACCGTGCGTTGGCAGAGCGGGCGCTGCCCTTGTGCGAGGGGCGGGCTCAGCTGATGCTCAAGGGCCCGCTACAGTGGGCATGCGATTATCCCGAGGCTGGCTGGCATCTGACCGCCAGGCAGCTGCGTGAGCATGCGGGGCGGGAACGACCGATCGCGGCGAACCGCTGGTTGGCGGCGTCCTGTCACGATGCCGAGGAGCTGGCGCTGGCAGCCGCATTGGGAGTAGATTTCGTCACGTTGTCGCCAGTGCTGGCGACCGCCAGCCATCCGGATGCCTCACCGTTGGGCTGGGCGCAGGTCGCGGATTTGCTGCTAGGCTTCGACCGACCGGCCTACCTGCTGGGCGGACTTCAGGCGTCCGACCTGTCCCCGGCACGCCAGGCAGGTGCGCAGGGTGTCGCTGCGATTCGAGCGTTCTGGCCGGATTGAACGGCTGACGCTGATGCAGGTCACTGGCGATGCTGCTGTAAACCCGATAAATGCGTCTTCGATAGATGAAAGCAATCGCGGTCATTCCCTTAATCAATTAACGGTATGCTGCTAGCTGCGTTATCGTAGGCCCCGTCAAAGTTTCTGAACCCCCTAAAGGAGTTAGCAGATGTCGCTGATCAACACTCAAGTTCAACCCTTCAAAGTCAATGCCTTCCACAATGGCAAGTTCATTGAAGTCACCGAAGAATCCCTGAAGGGCAAGTGGTCCGTGCTGATCTTCATGCCGGCTGCCTTCACCTTCAACTGCCCGACTGAAATCGAAGACGCTGCCAACAGCTACGCCGAATTCCAGAAGGCCGGTACCGAAGTTTACATCGTCACCACCGATACCCACTTCTCGCACAAGGTCTGGCACGAAACTTCCCCTGCCGTTGGCAAGGCGCAGTTCCCGCTGATCGGCGATCCGACTCACCAGCTGACCCGCGCGTTCGGTGTGCACATCGAAGAAGAAGGTCTGGCCCTGCGCGGCACCTTCCTGATCAACCCGGAAGGCGTGATCAAGACCGTCGAGATCCACTCCAACGAGATCGCTCGTGACGTGTCGGAAACCCTGCGCAAGCTGAAAGCTGCTCAGTACACCGCCGCTCACCCGGGTGAAGTCTGCCCGGCCAAGTGGAAAGAGGGCGAGAAGACCCTGGCTCCTTCGCTGGACCTGGTCGGCAAGATCTAAGGCTTCGCCTATCTGCCCTGCGTGCCAGAGGGCTTTTCAAAGCCCTCTGGCAACCCAACGCCTGGACGCGAACCGTCCGGGCGTTTTATTTCCAGAATTCCGAACGGGGTACCGCTGCCAATGTTGGACACCAATCTCAAGACCCAGTTGAAAGCCTACCTGGAGAAGGTCACCCAGCCCTTCGAGATCGTCGCGTCCCTCGATGACGGCGAGAAATCCCGGGAAATGCTGAGCCTGTTGCAGGACATCGCCGGTCTCAGCGACAAGATCACCCTCAAGACCGACGGTGACGATGCACGCAAGCCGTCGTTCTCGCTCAACCGCATCGGCGGCAACATCAGCCTGCGTTTTGCCGGCATCCCTATGGGCCACGAATTCACCTCGTTGGTCCTGGCCCTGCTGCAGGTCGGCGGCCATCCGTCGAAAACTGCACCGGAAGTGATCGAGCAGATCAAGGCGCTGGATGGCGACTACAGCTTCGAAACCTACTTCTCGCTGTCCTGCCAGAACTGCCCGGATGTGGTCCAAGCGCTGAACCTGATGGCGGTGCTCAACCCGAACATCAAGCACGTCGCCATCGACGGCGCGCTGTTCCAGGACGAAGTCGAGGCGCGTCAGATCATGTCGGTGCCGAGCATCTACCTCAACGGCGAACTGTTTACCCAGGGTCGCATGAGTGAGGAAGAGATCCTCGCCAAGCTTGATACCGGCTCCAGCGCCCGTGACGCCGAGAAGCTCAAGGCCAAGGACGCCTTCGACGTGCTGGTGGTCGGCGGTGGCCCGGCCGGCGCCGCAGCGGCCATCTACGCGGCGCGCAAGGGCATCCGCACCGGTGTCGCCGCCGAGCGCTTCGGCGGTCAGGTGCTCGACACCATGGCCATCGAGAACTTCATCTCGGTGAAGGAAACCGAAGGCCCGAAACTGGCCCGCGCGCTGGAAGAGCACGTGCGCGAGTACGACGTCGATATCATCAACCTGCAGCGCGCCAGCCAGCTGATCCCGGCCGGCGACGACGGCCTGCATCGTGTGCAGTTCGAAAACGGCGGCGAGCTCAAGTCCAAGACCCTGATCCTCGCCACCGGCGCGCGCTGGCGCGAAATGAACGTGCCCGGCGAGCAGGAATACCGCGGCCGTGGCGTCGCCTACTGTCCGCACTGCGACGGCCCGCTGTTCAAGGGCAAGCGCGTGGCGGTGATCGGCGGCGGCAACTCTGGTGTCGAAGCGGCCATCGACCTGGCCGGCATCGTCGCTCATGTGACCCTGCTCGAGTTCGGCGAGGAACTGCGTGCCGACGCCGTGCTGCAGCGCAAGCTCAACAGCCTGCCCAACGTCCGCGTGCTGAAGATGGCGCAGACCTCCGAGGTCAAGGGCGACGGCCAGAAGGTCACCGGCCTGGTCTACAAGGACCGCACTAACGACGAGCTGCACAACGTCGAGCTGGAAGGCATCTTCGTGCAGATCGGCCTGCTGCCCAACAGCGAATGGCTCAAGGGCACCCTGGAGCTGTCGCGCTTCGGCGAGATCATCGTCGATGCCAAGGGCCAGACCAGCATTCCCGGTGTGTTTGCTGCCGGCGACGTGACCACGGTGCCGTACAAGCAGATCGTGATCGCCGTCGGTGAAGGGGCCAAGGCCTCGCTGAGCGCCTTCGATCACCTGATCCGGTCGTCCGCGCCGGCCTGAATCGAAGCGCAATAAAGAAGGGGAGCAGCCGCGAGGTTGCTCCCCTTTTTCGTTTCTGGCGCTCGGCGGGACGCTCAGGCAGAAGCGAACGCCTGCCGGCGCGCCGGGTCTCAGGACGTACATGCCGAGCAGTCCATGGAGCTGTCCACAACGATGATGAATGCGCAAACGCTGCAGAGCTCACGCCGGGTCGTGCTGACCTATGCCAACCGACCACGCGAGCCGCAGCACGAGAAGGTCGTCCACGCGGCCTTGGCCGAACGCCTGGCGACCTTGCTGGAGACGAGTTACGGCGGTGAGTACGATCCAACGCGTCGCTATGACGCCCATCCCTACCTGATACCGTCGGGCACCGTCGTCGGCCTCCGCGAAGCCCAGGAGCTGGGGCTGAACGAGGAGGGTGACCTGTTTGGTGGTGTCGTGCCGCAGGCCTTTGTCGAAACCAAAGCGATCACCCACCCGCTGGTGCGTCCGGACGCCGTAGCGCCGGTCGGCTGGTCGCGGGACTTCAGTACCCAGGTCAAGGGCAGCGTGCTGGCCGGCTACAGCGCCTTCAGCATCGAGGATGCGCGTGACGCCGGGCGGCGCCTTTTGCACGAAGGTCCGGTGCGGATCAAGCCGGTACGCGCCACGGGTGGCCGCGGGCAGCAGCGCGTCGATGATGCCGATACCCTCGATGAGGCCTTGTTTGCGCTCGATGAAAAGGAGCTGGCCCAGTACGGCCTGGTCCTAGAGGCGCATCTGGATCGCGTCATCACCTTCAGTGTCGGCCAGGTACGTGTCGGGGGCCGTCTGGCCAGTTACTACGGTACGCAGCGCCTGACTCGGGACAACGCGGGCAACGAGGTGTATGGCGGCTCGGATCTAGTGGTCGTCGATGGCGACTTCGAGGCGCTGATGGCCCTTGATCTGCCGGAGACGACACGTCTGGCCGTGCGTCAGGCGCAGGTCTACGACGAGGCAGCCTCGGCCTGTTATCGGCATTTCTTCGCCTCGCGACGCAACTACGACATCGCTCAGGGCGTCGATGGCCGGGGCCGGTCACGTTCCGGCGTGCTCGAGCAATCCTGGCGTATCGGCGGTGCCAGCAGCGCTGAAGTGGCTGCCCTGGAAGTCTTCAGGCAAGGCACTTCGGCGCGCGCGGTGAAGGCGTCTTCGCTGGAGTTCTATGGGCGCGAGCAGAGCGTGCCGGCCGGTGCGCAAGTTCTGTATCGGGACGAGGACGCCGATGTGGGTTTCATCACCAAGTGTGTAACGGTGGAGGACTATGGCGACGCATAGCGAGATGGTGAACATCCTGGTAGGTGATGAGCATATCGCCGGGACCTTCCTCTCACCGCCGGAGAAGATGCCAGGCGTGCTGTTCGTGCACGGTTGGGGCGGCAGCCAGCAGCGTGACCTGAACCGCGCGCGCGGTATCGCCGGGCTTGGTTGTGTCTGCCTGTCGTTCGATCTGCGCGGCCATGCGCAGACCCGCGCGCAACAGGAAACCGTGACGCGGGAACAGAACCTCAATGATCTGCTCGCCGCTTACGATCTGCTGGCCCAGCACCCGCATATCGACCCCTCCGCGATTGCAGTGGTCGGCACCAGCTATGGCGGCTACCTCGCGGCGATTCTCACCGCGCTGCGTCCGGTGAAGTGGCTGGCCCTGCGCGTGCCGGCGCTGTACCGCGACGAGGAGTGGCAGGTGCCCAAGCGGCAGCTCGATCGCGACATCCTCAACCAGCTGCGCAGCCGGCGCGTGCTACCGGACGAGAACCGCGCGTTGGCCGCCTGCGCGGCGTTTCGCGGCGACGTGCTGATCGTCGAATCCGAGCACGATACCTTCGTCCCGCACGAAACCATCATGAGCTATCGTGCCGCCTTCCACGGCACCCACTCCCTCACCCATCGCATCATCGACGGTGCCGACCATGCGCTGAGCAACGAGCGCTGCCAGGAGGCCTACACCTCGATTCTGGTGAACTGGGCGACCGAGATGATCATCGGCGCGCGTCTCGACGAAAAATCCCCTGAGGGCTTCAAGGCGGTCGACGAGTAGCAGGTCAGCACTCGCCTCCGACGGCCCTTGGGGCTTGCAACGGAGAGCATTGCGTCAGTCCGCTCACTCGGGAGGTGTCGGTGGGGGCGTGGGGCCGACGAAACGACTCCAGCGGCGGTCGAGCACCTGCTGCTTGAGCACTTCGATGACGTCGACCAGCAGTTCTTCCAGCGCCAGGTCGGTATTTTCGTCCTGGTAGACCCAGGCATCGAAGAACTCGTCGGCGAGATTACCGGCCAGTGCCTGGAACTGCGGGCCACGCATGCCTTCCACGGCGCCCTGCAGCAGCCGCGCGGCGATGTCGCTGAGTGCATCGTCGAGCGTGCTGGCCAGGCGGTTGCCCAGTGGCAGGCGCCGCAGATTGTGCATCTCGGGATTGTTCTGCAGCGCCTGGTGAATCAGTTGGCTGACATAACCTTCGATGGCGCCGCGATTGTCGCGGTAGCCGGTCTCCAGCATGTCCTGCAGGCGCCGCGAGATGTCGTTGAGCAAGCGCTGTTTGCGCGGCCGCACCACTTCCTGCAGCAGCCGGCGCGAAAGGTCGTCGCTGGCGCCGATCTCCTGCTGCAGGCGGCCGAACAGGCGCACCATCACCCGGTCGGAAAGCTCCTCGATCAGCAGGTAGTAATAACGGCTGAAAAGGCCGTAGATGGCCCAGCCGCGCATGTCGATCAGCCCCAGGCGCTGCAGGCGGATCAGCAGCGCGCCGACACGCAGTACGCGCAACCAGCGCAGCCCGGCCAGGGGAATGCAGCCGAGCACGTCATACCAGTGCGCGAACGGGTAGTAGTACCAGCGTGCATAGCGGCGCTCGAACAGTGCCACGGTCCAGCCGAGCAGCACGTCAAGGACGAAGATCGCGACGAAGCCCAGGTCGATGTACTGGAAGTTGGCGTGGACACTCTGCTGGTAACGCGCGTGCAGCTCTGGCGCGAGGTCCGCCAGCACTGCGCTGACAGGCTGCAGGGCGAACAGGCTGTCGAACAGAATCAGCGACAGGTTGATGCACACCAACAGGACGATGAAGGCTTCCCAGGCGGCGTGCAGCTGGTCGCGACGGCGGGCCTGTCGGGCCACGACCGGCTCAGTCATCCGCGGCAGGTGAAGCAGCGGCTGGCTGCCAGAGTATTTCACCGCAACCCTGGCGCCGAGCGATCAGGCGGGCGGCGACGAACAGCGCATCGGAGAGCCGGTTCAGATAGGCCAGCAGCACCGGGCGTACCGTTTCGCTGGCATTGAGCTGCTGACAACGACGCTCGGCAGTGCGCGTCATGCTGCGGCACAGGTGGGCGAGGGCGATCAGCCGGGAACCGCCTGGCAGGATGAATTCCTTCAGCGGCCCGAGCTCCTGGTTCCAGCGATCGATGGCCTGTTCCAGCCGCTCGATTTCGTTGTCCTGCAGCGCCTGGTAGTCGGGCATCGCCAGCTCGCCGCCGAGGTCGAACAAGCGGTGCTGGCAAGGTGCGAAAACGCTGATCAGCTCGTCGAGCGCTGGCCACTGCACCTGCGCATCGGCCAGTTCGGCCAGCAGCAGGCCGAGCTGACTGTTAAGGGTGTCGACCTCGCCCATGGCCTCCACGCGAGGATGGTCCTTGGCAACCCGACGGCCGTCGCCGAGGCCGGTTTCGCCGCTATCGCCGGTGCGGGTGTAGATTTTCGACAGTCGATTGCCCATGTATCGGTTCCTTGGTTCAGGTCGCCATCTGCTCGCCGGGCGAGTTCAGTGGCAACCGCAGGGTGAATGTGGTGCCGTGGCCTGCGTGGCACTGCACCTCCATCTGCCCTTGATGGTTGTTGGTGATGATGAAATACGAGACGGAAAGACCCAGCCCGGTTCCCTGGCCGACTTCCTTGGTGGTGAAGAATGGCTCGAAGATGCGCTTGCGCACATTCTCCGGGATGCCACCACCGTTGTCCTCGACGTGGATTTCCGCCCACGGCGGATTCAGGCGCGTGCGCAGGATGATCTGTCCCGGCTCGTCGCTCTGATGGGTATGAATGGCCTGAGCGGCGTTCTTCAGCAGGTTGAGCAAGACCTGCTCCAGCTCGTTACCTATGCACGGTACGCGGTCTATCCGCGGGTCGAAGTCACGGACGATATCGATGGCCTTGAAATCGAAACCGTCGATCAGTGCGAAGTCGTTGCCGGCGATCTCCAGTGCCTGATCGATCAGAACGGGCAACTGGCAGTCCGCCAGCTGACGGTTGCTCATGCGGCTGAAGCTGAGCATGTGACTGACGATCTTCGCCGCTCGCGAGCCGGCCTGCTGGATACCATCGAGCAGCTGCGGCACTTCGCGGCGCTGCAGGTACTGGTTGACCGCTTCCAGGCGCACGCCGGTTTCCTCTGCGGCCTCGCGATTGCGCTCGAGCTCGGGCGAGATCCGGCGGCGGATGTTCTGTGCGTTGTGCAGGATGGCGCCGAGAGGATTGTTGATCTCGTGGGCCATGCCGGCCGCGAGGCTGCCCACCGAGAGCATTTTCTCCGACTGCACCATCATTTCTTCCATGTTGATGCGCTGGGTGATGTCGTCGATGCGGATCACCACACCGCGGCCACCTGCGCCGGTCAGCGGGTAGCAGGTCAGCGCATAGTGGTGCGGCTCGTCGTTGCGCATCCAGGTGACCCGCTCGATCTTCGCCACCACGTGCTGTTCCGAAGTGCGCCGGATCTGCGCGAGAAACGGCTTGAGCGGCTCGAAAGCGACGAACACCGGCTGGTTGAGGGCGTCATCCAGCGGCGTTCCGGAGAGGGCGCTGGCTTCGTGGTTCCATTGGGTGACGTAGAGCTGTTCGTCGAGTGCGATCAGCGCCGAGGGCATCGAATCGATGATGCTGTTGAGGTACTTCTGAAAGCCGGTCAGCTTCTGCTCGATCTTGCTGCGCACCTGCACTTCCAGCTCTAGCTTGCGGTTGGAGTGGCGGGTTTCCTCGGCCAGGCCCTGGGCATGATCGAATGCCTCCTGGGCATCGTCACGGGCGCGCTTGAGCTGCTGCTCGCGGGCCTCCATGCGCGACAGCATGGTGTTGAAGGCATCGGCCAACCGGCCGATCTCGTCCTGGTTGCCGGGCTTGGCGCGCAGGGAATAGTCCTCCTCGCGGGTGACCTGGCGTGACAATGCTTCGAGTTCGCGAATCGGGCGGGTGATGAGTTGACGGATCTGCCGGGCGACCAACACCCAGAGCAGCAGGCTGGCGACGAGAATGGCCAGGCTGGCGGTCAGCGTACCGGTGTAGAAGGCGCCGGGCAGCTCGCTGCTGGCGACCATCAGCAGATGCCCGGCACTACCATCGGCTTGCGGCAGCCTGACCAGCAGGTTGGCGCGAATCTCGCTGGCACGCCAATGCTCGACATCGCTGAGCTGTTCGGGCAGACGCAATCGGTCGCCTTGCTGGAGTTGCGCGAGGCTGTTGCCGTCGCGGTCGTAGATCATCGCGGCTCGCAGCGGCGCATAGCCGTCCAGGCGTTTGAGCAGCTTGCTGGCGGCTTCTGGCGAAGACAGCGCCCGCGCGCTCAGTTCTTCGGTAGCGAACAGCTCGCCGAGGGTGTGCATGGCCTGCGGCGCAACGCTCTGCCGTGAAATCCAGTAGGCCGCGCTGATGAACGTCAGGTTGGAAACCAGCAGAACGGCGGCAAGCAGGACGAGCAGGGCCAGCAGCAGTTTGCGACCGACCGGAAGGTTTTCGAGGCGCTGACGCAGGATCATTGGCGGGACACGGCATAGCAGAGAGTTTCTGCAGGGTAGCCGCGGCTCAGTCCGTGGGCAATCCGCGCTGGCTCAGGTGTTCACGCAGGTGGCGGTGCAGCTCGTGCAGCCGGGGTAGCGCGAGCCCCAGCGAGTCGGCGCTGCGGCAGGCATGGCCGAGCAGGTAGGCGATCTCGGTGCGCCGGCCCAGTCGAACGTCCTGATACATCGATGAATAGTTGGCCGCGGTGGCGTCGATCACCCGCAGTACCTCGCCTTGCAGATCGCTGGCCGCGGCTGGCTGACCGCTGGCTTCGAGCAGTTCGACGAGTTCTTGGCAAAGCCCGGAGAGCTGCTCGCGATGCTGCAGCAGCTCGCCATTACGGCAATCGTGGAGCACCGTCAGCGGATTGATCGCGCAGTTCAGCGCCAGCTTGCGCCAGAGCCGCGCCAGCATGTCGCTGGACCAGGTTTGCGGGATGCCCGCTCTGTTCAGTTCGTCCAGCCAGGCCGGTGCACTGCCGCCGTTCGAGTCGCCCAGCCAGTTCTGCCCACGGCCGGCGAACACCACATGGAAATCGTCTTCTCGATAGGCTCCTTCGGTACTCGACACGAAGATGCAACGCGCCTGCGGCCAGCGTTCGGCGATCGCCTGCTGGCTGCCGAGGCCGTTCTGCAGCAGGAGTATTTCGCAGCCAGAGGAGAGGCGGGACGCCACCTGAGCGACCGCGCCTTCGGCGTCGTAGGCCTTGCATGCAACCAGCAGGCGCTGGATTGGCGTGCTCGCATCAGGCAGTTCTGCCGGGATGGCGTAGAGCCGAGATAGATCTTCGGCAGTCAGCGTGAGTCCTCCGGCGCGCTGGTAATCGGCGAGGCGCTGGGCAGAGCGCAGGATTATCCGTACTGTTGCGTCCGCTCCAGCCAGGCGGGCCGCCCAGAGGCTGCCGAGTGCGCCTGCGCCGAGGACGTGCCAGCTCACCCTCAGGCCGACTGCTTCAGGCGCAACGGCACGATGCGGCCGGTGCTGTAGGCGCTCGGCAGCAGGGCGGCCGCGCGCTCGATGATGGTTTCAGGCGCGATGGGCAGCGCATCGGTGTCGAGGCTGATCAGACTGATGCCCGCCTTGATGGATACGAAACCCTCGCTGGTCTTCAGCGCCCTGAGGTTCAGGCCTTCATGCAGGCGCTTGAAGCTGCTTGGCGAGCACCCCTTGAGATCGTTGACCAGGGCCAGCAGGCCGAACTGGCTTTCATTGATTCGGCAAACCACATCCAGCGGGCGGACGAGCTGCTGCAGACGCGCGCCGATGGCGCTGAGGATTTCCGCGTAGACCGCATCGCCATAGCGCTCGCGCAGCGCATCGGCGTCGGGCAGGCCGATCTGCAGGTAGTACAGCGCCGTGCCGCGGTTCTCCATCTGGCGCAGGCTGGCCGCCAGGCGCTGGTGCATGTAGCGGGCGTTGCCGAGATGGGTCTGCGGGTCCTGTAGGCTCTGCCCTTCGAGGCTCGCGACATTCTCTGCGAGCTGGTGATTCTCCTGCTTGAGCCGTTGCAGCGAGCCGCACAGACGGTCGGCGGCGAAGATGCGCGGCAACAGCTGCTCGTTCATCGCCGACTTGCTGATGAAGTCGTCAACGCCGTGGTCGAACGCCTGCCCCAGAGCGTTCTCGCTGTCACGGCCGGTGAGCAGGATGATGTAGCTGTAGTGCCCGCTCTGGGCGTCGCGCTGGCGAATCTGGCCGGTCAGCTCCAGGCCGTCCATTTCCGGCATCAGCCAGTCCGCCAGCAGGACATGCGCGGGGCGTTGCGAATGCTGCACCAGTGCGTCGGCGGCGCTGCTGGCGAAGCGGATGTCCTGGTAGCCAGCTTTGCTCAGCGCGCGACCGATCATGACGCTGGAGAATTTGGCGTCATCGACGACGAGAATGCTCAGGAGAGGGTTGGGCATGGCAAGCTCAATCAATTGAAGGGGGACGTCCTGTCACTCCTTGCCGTAGGGCGGGCGCTGACACGTCGAATCGTTATAATGACCGCGCTTTCTTAACCGTCAAGACATACGCGCTCGGCTCATGCGGCCGGTCGCGCTATACAGTGGAGGAATCCCCATGCCCTCGTTCGACGTGGTGTCCGAACTGGACAAGCACGAAGTCACCAACGCGGTCGATAACGCGATCAAGGAACTGGATCGTCGTTACGATCTGCGCGGCAAAGGCAGCTTCGAGCATAAGGATCTGACCGTGCAGCTGACGGCGGACGCCGAGTTCCAATTGGAGCAGATGCTCGAGATCCTCAAGTTGAGCCTGGTCAAACGCAAGATCGATATCCAGTGCCTGGAGATCAAGGACGCCTACGCTTCCGGCAAGAGCACCAAGCAGGAAGTGGTGCTGCGCGAGGGCATCGACAAGGAGCTGGCGAAGAAGATCGTCGCCTACATCAAGGATGCCAAGCTCAAGGTGCAGGCCGCCATCCAGGGTGAGCAGGTACGCGTCACCGGCAAGAAGCGCGACGACCTGCAGGAAGCCATCGCCCTGCTGCGTGGCCACGAATTTGGCATGCCGCTGCAGTTCAACAACTTCCGCGACTGATCCTCCCTCCGCGCCTCGGCGCGTGCATTCATCCCCCGCTTTTCGTCGGTGCTCGCGCTGCGGGCACCGATTTTCACAAGGAGTAATCCATGGACCTGAGCGTCGACTACCTGGTCGATCTTTCCGAATCCTGGCTGCCTGTGGTGCTGCAATACGGTGCCCAGGTGACCCTGGCGATATTGACCCTGCTGTTCGGCTGGTGGTTGATCAACACCCTGACCGGGAAGGTCGCCAGCCTGCTGCAGCGTCGTCATGTGGATCCGACCCTGCACGGTTTCATCGGCAGCCTCGCCAGCATCGTGCTCAAGGTGCTGCTGCTGGTCAGCGTGGCCTCAATGATCGGCGTGGAGACCACCTCGTTCATCGCCGTGATCGGTGCCGCCGGCCTGGCCATCGGTCTGGCGTTGCAGGGCAGCCTGGCGAACTTCGCTGGCGGCGTGCTGATTCTGCTGTTCCGTCCGATTCGGGTCGGCGAGTGGATCGAAGCCCAGGGCGTAGCGGGCACAGTGCATTCCATCCAGATCTTCCATACGGTGCTCAAGTCTGCCGACAACAAGACCATCGTGGTGCCCAACGGCAGTCTGTCCAATGGTCATATCACCAACTACTCCCGCGAACCGCGGCGTCGTGCCGATATCAACGTCGGCATCGATTACGGCGCAGACATCAAGCTGGCGCGGCAGATACTGCTGGAAATCGCGCAGGACGAGCGCGTGTTGCGCGACCCCGAGCCGGTGGTATTCGTCACTGGGCTGGGGGACAGTTCGGTCAATCTGTCGTTGCGGGTCTGGGTCGCGACCGGTGATTTCTGGCCGGTGACCTTCGGTTTCACCGAACTGGTGAAGGAGCGTTTCGACGAGGCGGGCATCGGCATTCCGTTTCCGCAGCGCGTGGTGCACCTGGTTCAGAGCTGAGGTCTTGCCTGAACGAAGCGAAGCCGGCACTTGCCGGCTTCGTCGTTTCTGCTTGTCGCCTCAGGAATGTTCGGAGGCTGTTTCGTGCGGCGTGTCGTCCGGCTGCTGGCGGGTTCTGCGCCACTGCCAGACGATCAGAATCAGCGTCGGCACGCCGAGCAACGCGGTGACCAGGAAGAAGTCGCTGTAGCCGAGGTGTTCCACCATGACCCCGGAGTAGCCACCCAGCAGACGGGGCAGTAACAGCATGAGCGAACTCAGCAGGGCGTATTGGGTGGCCGAGAACTTCAGGTTGGTCAGGCTGGACAGATAGGCGACGAAGGCGGTGGAGGCGAGGCCGCCGCTGAAGTTGTCGCAGGAGATGGTGACGATCAACATGTTCAGATTCGCGCCCATCTCGACTAGCAGCATGAACATCAGGTTGGTCGCTGCCGAGGCGACTCCGCCGATGAACAGGATCGGCAGGATGCTGAAACGCACGATAAGCAAGCCGCCGAAGGCCGCGCCGAGCAGCGTCATCACCAGACCGAACAGCTTGCTGACGCTGGCGATCTCGTCCTTGGAAAAACCCTGATCGATGTAGAACACGTTGGCCATCACGCCCATCACCGTATCCGACATTCGGTAGGTGGCGATCAGCCCCAACAGCAGCAGCGCCTGCCAGCGGTAGCGCAGGATGAAGTCGGTGATCGGCGTCAGCACCGGCCCCATCAGGATGCGCCCAGGTGCCGACAGGCAGCCCCAGCAGATCAGCAGGTACATGGTGCCGCGCGGCCAGTAACCGCCCCAGTAGGACTGGAACATGCCGGTGGTGGATACCATCAGGATGATCAGCACGATCACCGATACCGCCTGGTGGGCGAAGTCGAAGCGCGCCGGTCGCTGGCGTTGCTTGGCTTGGCTGAAGATATGCCGTACCGGCATGAACAGCGCCCGGCCCATCGGCGAAATGCTGCCGAGGATGAATAGTGCATACAGCGTCGCTCGCGGCCAGGCCTGGGCGATCAGTGCGTTGATCATCGCCGGTATCGAGATCAGCAGCACCAGCAGCAGGCCGACTGCAGCGAGCTGGTGATTGAAGCTGTAGCGCGAGGGCTCGTTGGGAAGCGGCGCAGCGGCGTCCGGCTCGCGGATCACCAGGCTGGTGATCAACCCCGGAAGGATCAACAGGGCGAAGGCCAGATAGGTCGTGGTCCAGGCTGCCTGGTTGTAGTCGAGGCTGCTCGAGCCCAGCCATTCGGCGAGGAAGAGCGCGCCGGCGCTGGCGAGCAGCATGGCGATGCGATAGCCGGTCATGTAACTGGCTGCCAGGGTCGCCTGCAACTTGTCCTCGGCGATCTCCAGGCGATACGCATCGATGGCGATGTCCTGGGTAGCCGACGAAAACGCCACGACCACCGCCAGCGCGATGAGCATCGTGAGGTTGTATTGCGGGTTGCACAGGGCCATGCCAACCAGGCCGATGGCGATCAGCGCCTGCGACAGCACCAGCCAGGAGCGTCTGCGCCCGAGCGCGCCGATCCAGGGCAGTCGCCACTGGTCGAGCATCGGCGACCAGACCCATTTGAATGCATACGCCAGGCTGATCCAGCTGGCAAAGCCGATGGTTTCCCGCGAGACGCCCGCTTCGCGCAGCCAGACCGACAGCGTGGAGAACACCAGAACGGCGGGAAGACCCGCAGCGAAACCCAGCAACAGCAGGGCCAGCGTAGCGGGGCTGGCGTAGGCGGCTAGCGCATCGCGCCAGGTTTCACGGGACATACATCGAGGATCTGTGCAGTTTTGGACGAAGCGCGCACTCTAACCGCTGTGCTCCGTCGAATGCCAGCCGTGCCGACGCATGTCCACCCGGTCGTTGATGATGGTCAGCCCTTCGGCCCGCAGGCGCATGCGCTGCTCGTGCCCGGCAGGGGAACCGGCCGGCAGGCTGAGCCGTCCGCCGGCGGCGATCACCCGGTGCCAGGGCAGGCTGGTGCCGTCGGGCAGCTGAGACATCAACCGGCCAACCCAGCGGGCCGCGCGACCGAGTCCGGCCATGGCGGCCAGTTCGCCGTAGCTCACCACCTTACAAGGCGGTATCTGCGACATCACCAGATAGACGGCGGCACGCCGTGCATCGGCGTCGGCAGCGGGTGGCAGCAGTGGTGGAAGGTCGGCCATGACAGGTGCTCCGGTGCAGGCAGGCGTACTGCGCGCCGAACTAGCGCTCCATTCGGCGGTCTTTGCTAGCTGTAGTTAAACGCATAGGGATAATGCCAGCCTTTCAACCGCCTTCGACCAGATTTTCAGCACATATATGTTCTCCAGAACCCTGCTTTGCGTGACCCTTTCCGCCATTGCCCTGCCTTCGTTCGCCGACACCGTGTGGTTGAAGAATGGTGATCGTCTGACCGGCAAGATCAGTGTGCTCGACGGCGGCAAGCTGCTCATCGAAACCGAATACGGCGGCTCGATTCCGCTGAAGTGGAGCAAGATCGCCACGCTGGAAAGCGACCAGAAGCTGCTGATCAAGCAGAACGACGTGACCGGCGAGGTCGCGCAGTCGCTGCAGGCAGCCGACGAGGGCAAGGTTGTCATCGCCAATGGTGCCGCGCCGCGCACGGTGGAATTGGCGAGCATCACGCAGATCATCCATCCCAAGCCGTTGATCCAGGATTTCACCTGGAGTGGCAACGTGGACGTGGCGATGGATTACAAGCGTGCCGAAACCGACACCGATGACTACAACGTTTCCTTCGACACCAAGGCGCGCCATGGGCTCTGGCGCCACAACGGCACCGGTAACTACAACCGTGAGTATCGTGACGGTGTGACGGTCACCGACAACTGGGATGCCGAATATGCGCTGGACCGCTTCCTCGACGAACACTGGTTCTGGCAAGGGCGTCTGAGCTTCAAGCGCGACCAGATCGAAGATGTCCGTCGTCAGCGCACCATCGGTACCGGTCCGGGTTATCAGTTCTGGGACAACGAGCTTGGCGCGTTCTCGTTGGCGGCGCTGATCAACCGTAGCGACTACGAGTTCGCCGACGGCGACAAGGAGGACTTCTACCTGGCGGCGATGAAGTGGGACTACAACCGCTACCTGGTGGGCAAGACCTTCGAACTGTTCAGTACTGGCGAGCTCGGCAAGCCGCTGGAAAATGTCGCCGACTATGCCCTGGATGCCGAGGTTGGCCTGCGTTACAAGGTCACCGACTGGGCGTCGCTGAACATGAAGGCAGAGAAGGACATCATCAGCGGTGCCGACAACGACCTCGACGAGACCCGCTACAGCATCGGGTTCGGTGTGGGCTGGTAAGCGAATTCCGTCCGTTGCGCATATAAAAGAAAGGCAGCCAGATGGCTGCCTTTTCTTTTTGGCGCTGACGACACGCTCAGAGGCGCAGGCCGCCGTCGAGTTCGAGAATGCGTCCGGTGTAATAGTCATTCTCGAAGATGTAGGCCACCGAGTGGGCGATCTCGGCCGGCTTGCCCATGCGCCTGAGCGGGATGCCGGAGGTCATCTTTTCCAGCGCTTCGGGTTTCATGCTGGCAACCATCTCCGTCTCGATGAAGCCCGGCGCCACGCCCGCAACGCGGATGCCGTAACGCGCCAGCTCCTTGGCCCAGACCACGGTGGCCGAGGCCACGCCGGCCTTGGCGGCGGAGTAGTTGGTCTGACCCATGTTGCCGGCGCGGGAGATCGAGGAGATGTTGATGATCGCGCCCTCGCTCTTCAGTTCGACCATCTTCGCCGCGACTTCGCGGGTGCAGAGGAACACCCCGGTCAGGTTGACGTCGATCACCGCCTGCCACTGCGCCAGGCTCATCTTGCTGATCTCGCCGTCCTTGACCTTGAGCAGCAGACCGTCGCGCAGGATGCCGGCATTGTTCACCAGGCCATGCAGGTCGCCGAAGTCCTCGGCCACGCGCGCAACCATATCGCTGACCTGCTCTTCATTGGCGACGTTGCACAGGTAGGCGCGGGCGTCACCGCCAGCGGCCTTGCAGGCCGCGACTGCCTCATCCAGACGCTCCTGATTCAGGTCCACCAGTGCCAGCCGCGCACCCTTGCTCGCCAGGTACTCGCCCATGGCGCGGCCGAGGCCCTGGCCGCCGCCGGTGACGATGATGACTTTGTCTTGAAGCTGCATGCCTATCTCCATGTGGTCGTTCTGCTGGGGGAACGACGCCCGCCGGGGAAACCGTTATGCTGAGCGCCCGTCGATCCGGACCCGTCTCGAGGAGCCTCAGGTGAGCGCCGAAGCCAGCAAGCATGCCCGACAACTCCTGCTCAAGGAATACCGTGGCGTGCTCTCCACCCATTCCCAGGCCATGCCCGGCTTTCCGTTCGGCTCGGTAGTGCCTTACTGCCTGGACGCCAATGGCTGGCCGCTGATCCTGATCAGCCGCATCGCCCAGCACACGCGCAATCTGAAAGCCGATGGGCGGTGCTCGCTGCTGGTCGGCGAACGCGCCGCCGAGGATGTGCAGGCGGCCAGTCGACTCACGCTGCTTGCCGAAGCCCGTCAGCTCGCCGAGCCCGCGGCAATCGAGTCGGGGGCACAGCGCTACTACCGCTACTTTCCCGAGTCGCGCGACTACCATCGTGTGCATGACTTCGATTTCTGGGTGCTGGAGCCGGTGCGCTGGCGCTACATCGGCGGCTTCGGCGCCATTCACTGGCTGGACCACCTCGCGCTGGCCAATCCCTTCGCGGTCGAGAGCGGCGAGGTGGAGCAGAGCATGGTCGAGCACATGAACGATGACCACGCCGCTGCCATCGCCCGCTATGTCGAACAGGCGGGGCTGCCGCAGAGCGCGCCAGCGCAAATGGTCGGGATCGATAGCGAGGGCTTCCATCTGCGTATCGGCCAGGCACTGCATTGGCTGGCGTTTCCGGAGCCATGCGAAACGCCAATGGCCGTGCGCCAGGCGCTGGTTGCCATGGCGCGAGGCTGAGGGATTCAGTTTCGCTTCAGCCGTGTCGCGCATAATCCGGTTACAGGCCGATTGTCACCCGGGTTGAATTAGACCCCTCCTGCCGCCATCTACAGAGGACTGGAAGCTGATCTTCCGTCAAGGACCATCGATGCGAATCTTCTTTGTACTGTTTCTGTTGTTTCCGCTGGCCGAGCTGTATGTGCTGATCAAGGTCGGCGGCTCCATTGGCGCGCTGGCGACCATCCTGCTGCTGGTGCTCAGTGGCATCGCCGGCATTCTGCTGCTGCGCCTGGCGGGTTTCGCCACCGCCTGGCGCGCCCGCGAACGTCTGGCGCGCGGTGAACTGCCCGAGCGCGAGATGCTGCAGGGGCTGATGATGGCCATTGGCGGTGGCTTGCTGTTCCTGCCCGGTTTCATCAGTGATGTGCTGGCGCTGGTTGTGCTTTTCCCACCGACACGCAACTTCCTGTTCCGCCAGATCAATCGGCGGATCGAGGCGCAGGTGCGCCGCCAGCGTGCTTTTGCCGACGATCTGCAGGCGCGCTCCAACCCGCAGCGGCCGAACGTGATCGAAGGCGAGTGGGAGCGCAATGACCGCGACCGCTAAGCTGCTCAGCCGACAATCCGGCATGCCATCAGGCATGCCGGTTTCGTTTGTGGCCATGAAAATTTCATCTGCGCCCCTTGAAATGCACTTGAACGCCCGCATGTAGCGGACACCGCAAGGTCGCTGTCGTGTTCGACAGTCCGTCTTCTGCGGCTCGCATTGCGGGCCGCAACCGGCACCGCCGGATTTGCCCAACCCGCCGATGAAGATCATCGGCATGGAACAACTCTACTAGGAGAGATCGACAATGAAGCTTCGTCCTCTGCATGACCGCGTCGTGATTCGTCGCAGCGAAGAAGAAACCAAGACCGCAGGCGGCATCGTCCTGCCGGGCTCCGCTGCCGAGAAGCCGAACCGTGGCGAAGTCGTTGCTGTGGGTACCGGCCGCGTGCTGGACAACGGCGAAGTACGCGCCCTGGCCGTGAAGGTCGGCGACAAGGTGGTGTTCGGCCCTTATTCGGGTAGCAACACCGTCAAGGTTGACGGCGAAGACCTGCTGGTGATGAGCGAGAACGAAATTCTCGCTGTCGTCGAAGCCTGATCGCCCCGCGAATCTCCGTAAATAATTCACGAATTGAGGATCAATCAACATGGCTGCTAAAGAAGTCAAATTCGGCGACTCCGCACGCAAGAAGATGCTGGTCGGTGTGAACGTCCTGGCTGATGCCGTTAAAGCGACCCTCGGCCCGAAAGGCCGCAACGTCGTGCTGGAGAAGAGCTTCGGTGCTCCGACCATCACCAAGGACGGCGTTTCCGTCGCCAAGGAAATCGAGCTGAAGGACCGCTTCGAGAACATGGGCGCCCAGCTGGTCAAGGACGTTGCGTCCAAGGCCAACGACGAGGCCGGTGACGGCACCACCACCGCTACCGTTCTGGCCCAGGCTATCGTCAATGAAGGCTTGAAGGCTGTCGCTGCCGGCATGAACCCGATGGACCTGAAGCGCGGCATCGACAAGGCCACCATCGCCATCGTCGCCGAGCTGAAGAACCTGGCCAAGCCGTGCACCGACTCCAAGGCCATCGCTCAGGTTGGCACCATCTCCGCCAACTCCGACTCCTCCATCGGTGACATCATCGCCGAAGCCATGGAGCGTGTAGGCAAGGAAGGCGTCATCACCGTCGAGGAAGGTTCGGGTCTGGAGAACGAGCTGTCCGTCGTAGAAGGCATGCAGTTCGATCGCGGCTACCTGTCGCCGTACTTCATCAACAAGCCGGACACCATGGTCGCCGAGCTGGACAGCCCGCTGCTGCTGCTGGTCGACAAGAAGATCTCCAACATCCGCGAACTGCTGCCGGTGCTGGAAGCTGTTGCCAAGGCCGGTCGCCCGCTGCTGATCGTTGCCGAAGACGTCGAAGGCGAAGCCCTGGCGACTCTGGTGGTCAACAACATGCGCGGCATCGTCAAGGTTGCTGCAGTCAAGGCCCCGGGCTTTGGCGATCGCCGCAAGGCCATGCTGCAGGACATCGCCATCCTGACTGGTGGTACCGTGATTTCCGAAGAAGTCGGCCTGAGCCTGGAAACCGCTACCCTGGAGCACCTGGGTAACGCCAAGCGCGTCGTGCTGAACAAGGAAAACACCACCATCATCGACGGTGCTGGTCAGCAGGCCGATATCGAAGCCCGCGTTGCGCAGATCCGCAAGCAGGTTGAAGACACCACCTCCGACTACGACAAAGAGAAGCTGCAAGAGCGTCTGGCCAAGCTGGCCGGCGGTGTTGCCGTGATCAAGGTCGGTGCCGGTACCGAAGTCGAGATGAAAGAGAAGAAGGCCCGCGTTGAAGACGCCCTGCACGCGACCCGTGCTGCCGTCGAAGAAGGCGTGGTTCCTGGCGGTGGCGTTGCCCTGGTGCGCGCTCTGCAGGCCATCTCCGAGCTGAAGGGCGAGAACGAAGACCAGAACGTTGGTATCGCACTGCTGCGTCGCGCTGTCGAAGCACCGCTGCGCCAGATCGTCTCCAACGCCGGCGGCGAGCCAAGCGTAGTGGTCGACAAGGTCAAGCAGGGTGAAGGCAACTACGGCTTCAACGCCGCTTCCGACACCTACGGCGACATGATCGAGATGGGTATTCTCGACCCGGCCAAGGTGACCCGTTCGGCTCTGCAAGCTGCAGCGTCCATCGGCAGCCTGATGATCACCACCGAAGCGATGATCGCCGAAGTGGCTGAAGACAAGGCCGCCGGCGGCATGCCGGACATGGGTGGCATGGGCGGTATGGGTGGCATGGGCGGCATGATGTAAGCCGACCGGCCCTTAGCTACAAAAAGAACCCCGCCTCGTGCGGGGTTTTTTTATGCCTGCTGAACAGTGGCGTCACAGGCCGTACATACCGTTCGTCCAAAATTGCACAGGAATTAAACAACTGAACTACGGTCAGTTAACTACTCGCTTAATCAAGGGCTTACGCCATGAAGCTGGAAATAGCTCGAGGATTGTTCCTGGTTGGCGCTCTGGGAGTGACCTCGCTGTGCGTGGCGGCTTGGAATGAGCCCGGAGCGACGCTGGTGCAGAGCAGCGAAAGCCGCAGCTATTGCCCGGTGCCGCCTGGTGGGCGCCCGCAGCTCGAGGCGATGCGTCCTGATCAGGATCTGCTGTTGCTGCTGTATGGCTTGTCCCAGGGCATGCGCTGAGCTGGAGGCTATCCTCGCAGCCCATGCCGCACTCAGCCGGCGCTCGGTACGGCCATCGCGGACGGGGCATGATCGGGCTTGGCCAACAGGTCATAGACCGCCGGTAGCACGAACAGGGTGAACAGCGTACCCACCGACATGCCGGTGGCAATCACCAGGCCGATGTCGAACCGGCTGACCGCGCCGGCCCCACTGGCGATGATCAGCGGCACCATGCCGAACACCGTCGCCGCTGTGGTCATCAGCACCGGCCGCAGGCGAATCGCCGCCGCTTCTTCCACCGCTTCGCGTCGACTCAGGCCCTGTTCGCGGCGCAGCTGATTGGCGAACTCGACGATCATGATGCCGTGCTTGCTGATCAAGCCGATCAGCGTCACCAGGCCCACCTGGGTATAGATGTTCATGCTCGACAGGCCAAGGAACAGCGGCACCAGCGCGCCGCAGACCGACAGCGGCACGGTGACCAGGATCACCAGAGGATCGCGGAAGCTCTCGAACTGCGCGGCCAGGACCAGGAAGATCACCGCCAATGCCAGCGCGAAGGTCAGGTACAGCGCGTTGCCTTCCTGGACGTACTGGCGCGAGGCGCCGGCGTAATCGAAGCTGAAACCTTCGGGCGCTTCTTCGCGGGCGATGGTCTGCAGCGTTTCGATCGCCTCGCCCATGCTGACGATCGGAAAGCCCTGGATCATCGCGGCGTTGAGTTGCTGGAACTGCTTGAGCTGAGTCGGTCGAGCGCGATCGTGCACCTGGATCAGCGTCGACAGCGGCAGCATCTGGCCTTGCCCATTGCGCACGTAGTAGTTGCTCAGCCAGTCCGGGTTGTCGCGGTAGGCGCGCTCGACCTGGGCGATGACCTTGTAGCTGCGGCCTTCGATGGTGAACCGGTTGATCTCGCCTTCGCCGAGCAGGGTGCTCAGGGTCAGGCCGAGGTCTTCCATGGATACGCCCATCTGCGCGGCCTTCTCGCGGTCGATCTCGACCACGATCTCCGGTTTGTCGAAGGCCAGGTCCACGTCGAGGAAGGCGAACTTGCCGGACTCCTCGGCGCGCTTGCGGATGCGCTCGGTCACCTGCAGCAGCGTCTCGTAGTCGTTGGCGGTGTTGATCACGAACTGGAAGGGCAGGCCTTCGCCGGTGCCCGGCAGAGACGGCAGGTTGAAACCGAAGATCTGCAGGCCCGGCAGGCGATCGAGCTTGGCCTGCACCTCGGGAAGGATCTCCATCTGCGAGCGCTCGCGCTCGTCCCAGGGCTTGAGCAGGAAGCCGCCGATGCCGCTCTGCACGCCGTCGAAACCGTTGATCTGGAACCAGGAGTAGTACTCCGGAAAGCTCTTGAAGATCTCCAGGAACTGGTCGGTGTAGGCGTTCAGGTAGTCCAGGTTGGCGGTCTTCGGTGCGCTGGCCATCATGAAGACGATGCCCTGGTCCTCCTCCGGTGCCAGTTCGCTCTCGGTGAACATCAGCAGCACCGGAATCAGCGCCAGCACGAGCACGGCGAACACCAGTACCACCGGGCGGGTATTGAGGGTGCCACGCAGCGCGTGCTGGTAACGCTGCTTGAGGCGTTCGAACAGTTCGTCCAGGCGATGGGCGAAGCCGCTGGGGTTCTCCTCATGGCGCAGCAGCTTCGAACACATCATCGGTGACAGCGTCAGCGCCACCACGCCGGAGATCAGCACGGCCCCGGCCAGGGTCAGGGCGAACTCCTGGAACAGCGCGCCGGTCAGCCCCTGCAGGAAGCCGATGGGGGCATAGACCGCCGCCAGGGTGATGGTCATGGTCACCACCGGCATGGCGATTTCCCGTGCGCCGTCGATGGCCGCCTGGAACGGTGACTTGCCCTGTTCTATATGCCGGTGGATGTTCTCCACCACGACGATGGCATCGTCCACCACCAGGCCGATCGCCAACACCATGGCCAGCAGCGTCAGCAGGTTGATCGAGTAACCCATCGCCTGCATGAAGAACAGCACGCCGATCATCGACAGCGGAATGGTCACCACCGGAATCAGCACGGTGCGCAGCGAGCCGAGGAAGAGAAACACCACGACGATGACGATCACTGCGGCTTCGGCCAGGGTCTTCACCACCTCGTCGATGGAGGCCTGGATGAACTCGGTGGCGTCGTAGGCGATGGTCGCCTTCAGGCCCGGCGGCAACTGTGCCTCGATCTGCGGCATGATCGCGCGCATTTCCTTGATCACGTCCAGCGGGTTGGCGCTGGGTGTGCCCTTGATGCCGATATAGACCGAGGGGATACCGTCGAACGAGCTGATCGAGTTGTAGCTTTCGGCGCCCATCTCCACCCGCGCCACATCACCCAGCAGAACGCGACTGTCGCCCTGCGTGCGCAGCGGGATGGCGGCGAACGCTTCCGGCGTCTTCAGCTCGGTGTCGGCGTTGATGCTGGTGACCACGTACTGGCCCTTCACTTCGCCGGCCGCCGAGAGGAAGTTGTACTTGCGTACCGCCTCGTTCACGTCGCTGGCGGAAACCCCATAGGCCGCGAGCTTCACCGGGTCCAGCCAGAGGCGCATGGCGAACACCTGGTTGCCGAGGATTTCCGCTTCGGCCATGCCCGGCAGCGTCGCCAGCTTGGGCTGGATGACCCGCGACAGGTAGTCGGTGATCTGCGGGTTGCTCAGCTGGTCGCTGTAGAAGCTGATGTACATCAGCGCGGTGGAGTCGGCTGCCTGCTTGTTCAGCACTGGGTCCTCGGCATCCTGCGGCAGCTGGTTCTTCACCGAGTTGGCCTGGCTCAGCAGCTCGGTGTAGAGGCGATCGGTGTCGGCGCCAATACGCGCATAGACCGAGATCACCGAGGCGTTCTGCTGGCTGACCGAGGTCATGTAGTCGACGCCTTCGGCGCTGGCCAGACTCTGCTGCAACGGCTGGGTGATGTAGCCCTGGATGGTCTCGGCGTTGGCGCCGGGGTAGGCGGTGGTCACCGTGATCAGCGCACTTTCCATCTGCGGGTACTGACGGATGGTCAGGCTGTTGAAGGCCTGGATGCCGAGCAGCACGATCAGCAGGCTAATGACGCTCGCCAGCACGGGGCGGCGGATGAAGGGGTCGGTGAACGCCATGGGAAGTCCCTGGAACCTTGTCTGAGTCTGCTGTGCGTCGGGCCTGCCGCGTGAGGAACAGGCTTTTTCTATTCGGTCGCCGGCTGCTGAGAGCCTTCCAGCTTGAGCGTGCGGCTTTCGGCGATGGCGACATGGGTGTCGCTGTCCAGCTTGAGCTGGCCGGCGGTGATCACCTGTTCGCCGCCCTCCAGGCCGTCGAGGACGACCGTCAGTCCGTCGCGCCGCTCGCCGGTGGTGACGAAGCGGCGCTCGACCACCAGGTAGGGCTCGTCGCTGCTGACGCCTTCCGGCGGCGTGCCCTCGGTCACCAGCAGCACCGAGTTGCCATACAGGGTGTAGGTGATGGCGGTTTCCGGGACCACCACCTGGGCGGTCTCGGTCGGCAGCAGCACCTGCAGGTCGGCAAACATGCCGGGCAGCAGACGTCCGTCCGGATTGCCCAGTTCGGCGCGCACCTGAACGTTGCGGGTAGTGGTTTCCACCTTCGGGTTCAGCGCGCTGATCACGCCTTCGAAGCGTTCGCCGGGATAAGCGGCGACCTTTAGCTGCACTCGCTGGCCGAGCTTCAGCAGCGGCACATGCTGCTCGGCCAGGAAGAAGTCGACGTACAGCGTGGACAGGTCCTGAAGCGTGGCGATCGGCGTGCCGGCGGCGATGTAGTCGCCGACATCCACCTGACGGATGCCGATGGTGCCGGAGAAGGGCGCCAGGATGCGCTTCTTCGACAGACTGGCGCGCAGCTGCGCGACGCTGGCCGCGGCCTTCTGCGATTCGGCATTGAGCCGGTCGTACTCGCTGCGCGAAATGGCCTGGCGATCCAGCAGGCTACGCGCGCGCTGGAACTCCAGGCGCGACAGGTTGAGGTCGGCTTCGGCGCTGGCCAGGCTGGCCTGCTCCATCTCGCTGTCGAGCAGCACGATGGCCTGGCCCTTGCTGACCTTCTCGCCGGACTGGAACTGCACGTCGGTGATCGTTCCGGCGATCTCGACGCTCAGATCGATGCCCTGGGATGCCTTAAGCGTGCCGATGGCCGGTAGGCGGCTTTGCCAGTCCATGCGCCGGGCAATCTCGGTCTCGACATCGATCGCCGGCTTCGGTGCCTGGAATTGCTGAATCTGTTGATAGATCGAGTTGAACTTGAGTGCGGCGAGGAACGCAACGACGACGACCACCGCGCCCAGCATGAACAGCATGCGGCGCAAAATTTTCCGATTTCCTTGGAGATGTGAGCCGGCTGTCTACTGCAGTGATCGAGGCAGCCGTTCGAACGGTCCGGTCGCCAGCTTCGGCGGCCTGCTGGCACCTGACTCAGCAGGACCGGAGAGCGAGGAACTTAGCCCCGAAACGAGGCCAAGTAAAGGGGGAGGGGGGCGGAAAGCAGCGCAGGTGCGGGGCGGGCGACAGACTGTCGGCCCGCCCGCAGATCATCAGCCGGCGAGGCGCTGGGTGACTTCGGTAAGTTGCGCCGACAGCCCATGCAGGTTCTGGCTGGCGGTTTCGGTGCGCTCGACGTTCTGCTGGTTGATGGTGGCGATCGAGGTGATCTCGGTGATGTTGCGCGAAATGTCTTCGGCCACCGCAGTCTGCTCTTCTGCGGCCGTGGCGATCTGGCGGTTCATGTCGCGGATCGCCTCGACCGCTTCGGTGATGCGCTGCAGCATCTGACCGGCCTCGGTCACCTGGCCGAGGCCCTGTTCGCTGCGCGCCTGACCGCTCTCGATGGCGCGTACGGCATTGCTCGCGCCGGTCTGCACGGTGTCGATGATCTGGTGAATCTCGGCGGTGGACTCGGCGGTGCGCTGAGCCAGGGTGCGCACCTCGTCGGCTACCACGGCAAAGCCGCGGCCGGCGTCACCCGCTCGAGCTGCCTCGATGGCGGCATTGAGCGCGAGCAGGTTGGTCTGATCGGCGATCCCGCGGATCACCTCCAAGACCTTGCCGATGCGCCCGCTATCACCCTCCAGGCGGCGGATGACGTCTGCCGTGCTGGCGATCTCGTTGCTCATGTCGGTGATGGTGGCGATGGTGCCGCGCATCACCGCTTCGCCCTGCTGGGCGGAATGGTCGGCGGCGTCGGCGGCCTGCGCGGCTTCGGCGGCATGCCGCGAGACTTCCTGGGCGGTCGCGGACATCTCGTGCATCGCCGTGGCGACCTGATCGGTACGCGAGAACTGCTCGCGGGCGCCGTTGGCCATCAGCCTGGCGATGGCGTTCAGCTCGCCGCTGGCACTGTCCAGATTCGAGGTGCTCTGCTGCAGGCGGGTGAAGGTATCGGCGAGGAAGTCGCGCAGCACGTTGGCGGCGGCGGCGAGGCGGCCCAGTTCGTCGCTGCGGCTGGCATCCACGCGGTCGGCGAACTTGCCCTGGCTGAGGCGCGCGATGTGCTCGATCAGGTTGCGTATCGGTTCGATGATCCGGCGATTGACCAGCCACAGGCTGAACAGCGCCACCACCACACTGGCGAGGATCATGATGATCGGGCCGAAGGATGCGGTGCTCTGTGCGTCGGCACGGATGGTCTCCGAGCGCTGCGCGGCGGCGTCGCCCAGCTGTTTGACCAGCTCGCTCAGCTGAGCGCTGGTGGCCCGGTCGATACCGGCTACCGCGGCGTCCCCGGCGAGCGGGTCGCTGTCGGCAGCGATGAAGGCATCCAGGCCCTTGCGATATGCAACGCCGAGTGTGCGGTGCTCGCTGCGCAGACTTTCGATCTGCTTAGCCACTTCAGGCTCGTCGGCGGTCAGTACCAGCAGGTCGCCCAGAATCTTCTGCACCTTGGCTTCCTGGGCCTCGAACTGGCTCCAGTAGCGGTTGCGTGAGTCGGTCTGTTTGCCACGCAGCAATACGTTCTTCCATTCCTGGACCTGAACCTTGAACTCGAGGTTGGCCTCGTCGATCAGTTGCACTTCGGCCAACGGGCCGTCGAGCAGCGTCTGGAAGTGGTCGATGTTGTTGCTGAGCAGGCGAATGCAGGCGAGGGCGATGAGCAGCGTCAGCAGCAGGCTGCCGCCGATCAGCGCGAGGATCTGCGCGCGCAGGGATTTCTGGAGCATGGGCAAAGTCTCGGCATTTGAGAAAACGTAAATCAGCATCCCTGCCGTTGCCCAGCATCATCGGCCGGGGGACGTTTTTCTTGAGCTAGACGATGCGCAGATGGTTGTCCCAGAGCCCCGCGGGCAGGTCCAGCGGTGTGCTGGCGATACGTTCGCCACGGCAGTCGAACAGGCGGCAGCGGCCCTGCCCGGAGCTGACCACGAAGCCCTCGGTGACTGCCGCGACGCCCGCGCAATCGGGCACATGGGCGGCCTGCCGCAGCTCGGTACTGTCCAGGTCCCAGATGAACACCTTGTTGCCGCGCGGCGCGGTGACGGCCAACAACCGCAGCTCGTCGTGGATGGCGAGGCTGGCGGTGTACTGGTTCATGATCTGCCGCTGTGCCTCGCCCAGCGGAAAGTGCTGGAAGGCCTGCCCGGGCCGCTTGATCGCCAGCAACGGGATACGGTCCATGGCATCGCCCTCGTACTGCTGGCCGCTGACCACGGTGCCGTCGGCGGCCACGGCGAGGTGACGCACACTGTTCATCTGCTCCGGCAGCTGTTCCTTGCTGACTAGCGTGCCGTCGCGGCGCAGCAGCACCAGGCTCGGCTCCATCGCATCGAGATTCATCATCTCGCGGCTGTCGGCTTCGGTGCGGATCCCACCATTGGCGATGACCAGGGTTTCGTTGTCCGGCATCCACAACAGCTGGTGCGGGCCGATGCCATGGGTCGCGTGCTCGCCGACGCGCGCCAGCTGTCGGCCTTCCAGTCGATAGACGCCTAGCACGCCACGGCCGGCATCGGCGGTGTCGTTTTCGGTGGTGTAGAACCACTCGCCGTCCTTGTGAAACACCCCGTGCCCGTAAAAGTGGCGGTCGGCCGGCGAGGCCATGACCTGCAGCAGACGCCCGTCACGCGCATCGACCAGGTAGCTCTCGCGGCTCGGGCGACGGCCGACGAACACCGCCAACGGCAGGTACGGGTGCGGGTAGACGTCATGGCAGCGCTCGGCGACCGGTGTGGCAAATACCTGGCTGCCATCGAGGCGGTAGCCGACGGCGTAGTGTTGCCCGTCGGCGCCATCACGTGCGGAGAGCAAAACCTGTTGCCCGTCGTGACGCGTCAGTGACCAGCCAGCGATGCCGCTGGCGGCAAGCATGGCGCCGGTCAGGCCAAGCAGGGTGCGGCGCTTCATGATCAGTCCCCGTCGTGCGCATTGAAGCCGATCTGTACGCCGAGGGCGCGCGCCAGCTCGAGCTGGTGCAGGCGATGCAGTTGGTCGATCCGCTGGTACAGCGAATCGAGCTGCGCCCGACTTTCCTCGTTGGCGAGCATTTTGCCGAACGGCTCGGGCATGGCTTTCAGTTGCTGCAGCAGGTCGGCGTAACCGGCGTCGATGCGCTTGGCCAGATCAGCCTGCTCAGCGCCGAGCAGCGCGCGCAGACCGTCCTGGTCGGCACCCAGCCAGAGGCTTTCGGCGCCTTTGACGGTGGCAGCGATATTGCTCAGGGTCGTGTCGCTGCGCCAGCCGTCGGCCTGGTACGGCTGCGGATGGCCTTTGGTCTGGCGGCCGAGCGGCGCGCCGAGCTTCTTCTTCAGGCCGTCGAGGGCCGTGACCTGAACCCGCAGCAGTTCGGCGATGGCTTCGCTCGGTTCGGCATAACGCTCGTTGGGAAAGCTGCGCAGCTGATCGGCCATGCCGTCCTTGTCCTGCCATTGCTGCAGGACGCTGGCTGCAAGCTGCTGCTGGTGCTCGCCGATGGCTGTCAGCAAGGGGCAGTAGCGCGTCCTGGTAGTGGGGTCGGCGAGGTCGATGCTGCTGTCGAAAAGGACGTACTCGTAGGCGCTCAGGCCCTGCACCACGACGCTGGCGTTATCCAGATCGGCCTGGGTCAGCTCGGGCTTGGTCTTGAGCAGTGCCGTGACCTGGCGTGCAACGAGGTTCTTCTTGTCCGGCCAGAACTGGACCTGCCAGGCCAGATTGCCTTCGCCCATTGGGCCGATCAGCAGCGGCTGCAGGCCGGCCCAGGCGGTTTGCGCATGCACAAAGGCTGCATGCGCTTCGTCCAGGGTCTGGTTGTCGGCACAGAAGGCGATCGCGCTGGCCGCCAGGCGGCGGTCGGCTTCCGACCACTGTTTATAGGCTGGCAGCAATACACCATCAGCCAGGGTTTTGCTGGTCTCGGCCTGCGGGTCGGCGGGCGTGCAGGCGCTCAGCAACAAGGCGGTGAGCAGAGCGCCGCTGGCGATGCGCAGGGTGTTCGAACGGATCATGGTGTCCTCATCGGCAAGGCCGGTTGCAGCGCTTTCGCGCCGGGAAAGCATGGTGAATAGCATGGGCATTCAGAGCGACTCGAGGAAGCTCAGCAGCGCGGTACGTTCGTTCTGGTCGTAGCCGAGCACGATCTGGCGCGCCTTCTCGGCCTCGCCGCCGTGCCAGAGTATGGCTTCGAGCAAATTGCGAGCGCGGCCGTCGTGCAGGAACTGGGTATGCCCGCTGACCGCCTGGGTCAGGCCAATGCCCCACAGCGGTGGCGTGCGCCATTCCCGGCCGCTGGCCTCGAATTCGGGGCGGTTATCCGCAAGACCTTCGCCCATGTCATGCAGCAGCAGGTCGGTGTAGGGGCGAATCAGCTGATTGGCCAACTCCGGTTCCGCGGCGTCGGCAGCGGTGGTGAACTGTGGCACGTGGCAGCTCTGGCAGCCGGCGCGGTGAAATAGCGTCTTGCCGGCGAGTACCTGTGGGTCGTCGACGTTCCGTCGCGCAGGTACGCCGAGATTGCGGGTGTAGAACAGCACCTGGGCGAGGATGTCGTCGCTGACTTCCGGCTCGCCACCGTCCGGCATCGCGCGACACTCGGTCTGCCGGTCGGTGCAGCTGCTGCCACTGAGCAGACTGGTGGACAGGCCCATATCGTTGAAGAAGGCGTCGGCGTTCTGCTGGTTGAGGCCCGGCTGTCCGGCCTTCCAGCCGAAGCGGCCGATCACGGTCTGCCGGCTGGTCTGGTCGAAGACCCGGTTGGGGCGGCCGGAGATGCCGTCGCCGTTGCGGTCATCGGGGTCGGCATTGGCCAGCAGCGCTTCTTCGGGAATGGCTTCGAGCAGGCCCAGGCCGATCATCGGTGGCGCGATGCGCAGGGACATCCGGGTTTCCGGATGCATGTCACCATAGGCCAGGTCGTTCAGTTCGATTTCCGGCCTACGCAGCTCGACCTCGGTGCCATCGGCGAAGCGCACCTGCTCGGTCGAATGGCGCAGCCGTACCTTGCCTTCCGGGGCGACGCCGGGAATCGCCATGTCCTGGAGCTGGCCGCCGTAGCTTGGCTCCGGTGCGATGCCACGTTCTCGGACGACTTCGGCATGCTCGGGACCGGCCGGAATGGACAGCCGTACCAGCATCGACACGGCGCTGGTCGCATCGGGTGCCGGCGGATGGCCGCGGCCGTCCTTGATATGGCAGTTCTGGCAGGCGTTGGTATTCAGCAGCGGGCCAAGACCATCGCGAGCGGTGGTGGATGCCGGGGCGATGACCCAGGGATTTCGGAAGAAGCTGTTGCCGACGCTGAAGTCGAGTCGACGCATCGGTGCCAGATTGGCCGAAGGCATGGAGTAGGCGTTCTGGTCGAACTTCATCACCGTGGTGCTGCCGCCGGAGAGCGCCTCACCAGGTTCGGGCTGGGAGAAAGTCGGTGTTTCAGCGTTATCGCAGGCGACCAGGGCCAGAGCCAGCAGCGGGAAGAGGCGGCGAAACAGCGGGCGCATCGAAAGTACCTGCGGGGCGGTGAATTAAGCCGCGCAATCTTAGCAGGCTAATCGTAATGGAATAAGAGGGATTTGCATTTGCGCGAGAGGAGCGCGCGCTCTGGGACCAGGCAGGGGTACAGCGAAAAGCCCGACACGGGCGCAACAGCTGCGCCCGTGTCGGCGCCGATCAGAACTCGTGATCGGCGGTGTCAGGGTTGAGGTCGCTGATGCCGAGGGCACCGGCGGCCTGCTCAATCGCGGCGGTCTGCTTGACTAGTGCGCCGATGGCATCGCGTACTTTCTGCTGGCCTTCGGTGTTGTCCGAGGCGATCAGCTGATCGAACGCTTCGCCGTTCTCAGCACTTTCCACCAGAACCTGCAGCATGGCTTCGGTAGTTTCCAGGTCGGTCTTCAGCGTGCTGTCCACCTCCGGGCTGACGCCCTGAACCAGCGAGGCCAGGCTCGGGCCGGTCAGTGTGGTGCCGTCGACGCGCTTGTACTCGCCGAGATAGACGTTACGAACGCCACGGGCATTGAAGAAGTGCGAGTTGTGGGTGTTGTCGCTGAAGCAGTCGTGCTCGTCTTCGGTGGAGTTGGCTTCCAGAGCGACTTTCATGCGCTCGCCAGCCAGTTCGCCGAGGGACAGGCTTCCCATGCCGAAGAACATCTTGCGCAGGCCGTTTTCCGCGGTATCGGCTTCGAGGCTGGCGCGGTAGTTCTCGGCATTCGGCTGCCACTGCTCGACCATTTCCTGCAGGTCGCTGACCAGTAGTTCGGTCGCGACTTTCAGATAGGTGCGGCGGCGGTCGCAATTGTCGCCGGTGCAGCTTTCGCCTTCCACGTAGTCGGTGTAGGGCCGCTCGCCGGCACCTGGGCCTGTGCCATTGAGGTCCTGGCCCCAGAGCAGGAACTCGATCGCGTGGTAGCCAGTGGCGACGTTCGCTTCGGAGCCGGCCAGTTCGTTGAGGCTGGCCAGCAGCTCGGCGTTGATTTCGCTGGTGTTGACCTTGTCTTCGCCAATCTGCAGTTCGCTGTTGGCGATGATATTGGCTGTGGCGCCCGGGTTGCCGAGGGCGTGCTGGTAGTCGCCCTCGATGTAATCGATCAGGCCCTCATCGAGCGGCCAGGCATTGAGCTGACCTTCCCAGTCATCCACCACGGCGTTGCCGAAGCGGAATACCTCGGTCTGCATGTAGGGAACGCGGGCCGCCAGCCAGGCCTGACGCGCGGCCTGCAGGGTCTCTTCGCTGGGGTTGGCGAGGAGGGCGTCGACAGCTTCCTGCAGTTTCACGCCGGTGGCGTGGGCATCGCTGAATACCGCCAGCGCCAGATCGGCGTAGTGGCTGACGACTGCCTTGGCCGCTTTCTCATCGGGCGCCTGCGCCTTTTCGGCTGGCACGCTTTCGGTAGTGCTTTGCGGGGCAGCAGTCTGGTTCGCGGGGGTCTTGTCCTCACCGCAACCGGCGAGTGAGATGGCCACAGCGAGGAGGCTGGCGGTTGCCCAGATGGGGGTGCGTAGCATGTGCGGGTTCCTTTGCGTGCGATTGAACGAAGCCGAGGGCTGCTCGGAAGCCGTCAATAATGCGAAAGATTTTCATTTTGTGCAAAGCCAATGCGTGCACAGGCTCTCTCTTCCGTTTAGGTGCAGCCGGTAGAATGCTGGCGTTCTGACGGCCTTTGTCCCTGGAGATGCTATGAGCCTGAGCGCTGTGGTTGTGCTGGTTGTGCTGTTTCTCGTCGCCGCTTACGCGGTGATTCTCTACAACGGGCTGGTGCGTCTGAAGCATGGCGTCAGCAAGGCCTGGGCCAATATCGACGTGCTGCTGCGTCAGCGCCATGAAGAGTTGCCCAAGCTAGTGGAGACCTGCCGGCAGTACATGCAGCATGAACGCAATACGCTGGAGCAGGTGATCAGTGCGCGCAATGCCGTGTCCAGCGCGCGGGAGCAGGGCGATGTGAGTGCGCTTGGGCAAGCCGAAACCGGTCTGCGTGCCGGCCTCGGGCGGCTGTTCGCGCTGGCCGAGAACTACCCCGAGCTCAAGGCCAACGAGAGTTTCCGCCATCTGCAGCAGCGCATCAGCGGACTGGAAAGCGGAATCGCCGATCGCCGTGAGCTGTACAACGAGGCGGTCAACCTGAACAACGTGCGCATCGAGCAATTCCCCGATGTACTACTGGCGCGGACGTTCGGTTTCAAGGAGGCTGCCCTGCTGCAGTTCAGCGAGGCGGAGAAGGCCGACGTCGATCTCAAGGCGCTGTTCGGCTGAAATGCATCCGGGCCAGGTTTTCACACTCATTCTCGCCGCCGCGCTTTGCGTTGGCGGGGCGTGGATCTGCATCGGTCGCTGGTCGCGTGCCCGTCATTTGCTCGATACCCCGACTTCTCGCATTCGCTCGGCAGCCCAGGGGTATGTCGAGCTGGTTGGTGTGCTACGCGAGCTGATGGTGCCGCAACCGATGGCGCCGCTGACCGGCGAGCGCTGCCTGTGGTGGCGCTACCGTATCGAGGAGTACCGTTCCAACGGCAAGCGCAGCAGCTGGAGTGTGGTCGAACGCGGCGTCAGTGAAGCCTGGCTGCGTCTGGCCGATGCCACCGGCGAATGCCTGATCGACCCGCGTGGCGCGGAGGTCCATCCCGCCTTCCGCAAGGTCTGGACCGGCGATCTGCGCCACCCGCGCGGTGTCGCTCCGAATGGCTGGCTCGGCCTGTTCAGCATCGGCAAGCGCTATCGCTACACCGAGGAACGTCTGCACGAGGGTGAACCGCTTTACGCACTCGGTGATTTCCGCACGAGCGGCGGCGGGCGACAGGGCCTCGACCTGCAATCCGCCAAGCGCGACGTGATCCGTCAGTGGAAGGGGGATTTCGCCGGCCTGCTGCAGCGTTTCGACAGCAACGCCGACGGTCAGCTCGACGAGCAGGAGTGGAGTCGCGTACGCCTGGCGGCGCGCCTCGAGGCGGAAGATCGGCATCGCGAGAGCAGCGCCGCGCCGGCATTGCACCAGCTGGGGCAGCCAGGCGAGGCGCTGCCCTTCGTACTGTCCAGCCACGGCGAAGAAGTGCTCACGCAGCGCTTCTACTGGCAGGCCGCCGGTGGTGCACTAATGTGCCTGGCTGGCGCCGTCTGGCTGGCGTCGCAGTTGGGTGTGACGGCCTGGTAAACCGGCCGGCTCAGCGCTTGCGTTTTTCGGCGATCCAGATCGTATGCCGGGTGCCGCGGTTGCCGTGGGCGAACACCTGCACTTCTTCAGCCTTGAAGCCGGCCTTGGCGAGCTTGTCGGAAAAGGCGCGGTCGGCGCTGGCCGACCAGACCGCGAGGATCCCGGACGGGCGCAGCGCGCGGGCGCAGGCGTTGAGGCCGTCAGCCGAGTACAGCCAACTGTTGCTCTTCTGCGTCAGTCCCTCGGGACCGTTGTCGACGTCCAGCATGATCGCATCGAAGCCCTGGGCTTGTTTCCGCAGTAACTCGGCGACGTCCTGATTCAGCACCCGTGCGCGGGCATCGCGCAGCGGATTGCCGGACTTCTCACCGAGCGCACCGCGGTTCCACTCGATCACCCCTGGCACCAGTTCGGCGACCAGCACCTCGGCGTCCGGCCCGAGATGGCGCAACGCAGAAGCGAGGGTAAAACCCATCCCCAGCCCACCGATCAGCACGCGGGCCTGCGACCGTGCGGCGATCCGTTTGCAGGGAATCTCCGCCAGCGCGTCCTCTGAGCCATGGGTGCGGGTGTTCATCAGCTGATTGCCGTTTCCGCCCTGGATCTTGATGACGAAGTCATCGCCATATTCGAACAGGCACAAGGCGCCGCCAGTGGGAATGGCGGCGGTATCCAGGAGTACGAAGCGTTTCATCGGGGACTCGTTGTAGGCGCGGGCGATAAAAGGCTGGAAGTGTGGCCCATGTGCTCATGACTGGCCAGCGCCAGGGGGCAAGTGCGGGAGGCGATCGAGGCGGCGATGCGCGCCAGCCGCGCGCTGTCGGGCTAGCGCAGCTCGGAATTGACTGCCCGATCGAATGGCGTCGACTGGCGCAGCAGCAGGTCGAGATCGCGGGCGGGCAGCGGCTTGCTGTAATAGTAGCCCTGGCCTTCCTGGCAACCTTCGGCGATCAGATAGGCTTCCTGCTCCGGTGTTTCGACGCCCTCGGCGATCACCGTCATGCCGAGGCTTTTGCCCAGCTGGATGACCGCGCGCACGATGGTCGCGCCCTCGTCCTGGCCGATGTCCTGGACGAAGCTCTTGTCGATCTTGATCTTGTCCAGCGGCAGGCTCTTGAGATAACTCAGCGAGGAGTAACCGGTACCGAAATCGTCGATCGCGATCAGCGCGCCGGAGCGCCGCAGGCTGTGCAGGTTGTGCGCTGCCGCGTCGATGTCTTCTATCAGCCCCGTCTCGGTCACCTCCAGTTCGAGGGTTTCGGCCGGCAACTGGTGCTTCTGCAGCAGCTCGCCGATCATCTGCGGTAGCTGCGGGTGGCGCAGTTGTACGGTGGAAAGATTCACCGCAACGCGCAGACCGGTGTAGCCCTCGGCATGCCACTGCCGCAGCTGGCTGCAGGCCTGATCGAGCACCCATTTGCCGATCTCGATGATGCTGCCGTTCTGCTCCGCCAGCGGGATGAACAGATCCGGTGGGACCAGCTTGCCCTGGGGGTGTTTCCAGCGGATGAGTGCCTCGACGCCGGTGATGCGGTTCTGGCGGTAGTCGACCTGGGGCTGGTAGACCAGATGGAACTCGTTGCGCTTGAGCGCTTCGCTGAGGTCCTTTTCCAGCTCCCGACGGGCGCGCATCTCGCTGTCGATGCTGGCGACATAGAACTGGTAGCGGTTGCGCGAGCGGCTCTTTGCCAGCGTCATGGTCTGCTCGGCCTTTTGCAGCAGCTTCTCGGTATTGTCGCCATCTTCCGGGTACAGCGTGATGCCGATGGTGGCGCGCAACCGAATCGGGTCGCCGTCGAATTCGATGGGGTTTTCCAGATCGTCCAGCAGCGCCTGAGCGAGCTCGGCGGCCTCATAGGGCTGCTCGATGCCGCTGAGTACGAGGACGAACTGATCGCCGCCCAGTCGTGCCAGCGCACCGAGACGGCCAGCGGAGCCGCGCAGGCGGTCTGCCAGAGCCTTGAGCAGGCAGTCGCCGGCCTGATAGCTGTACTGCTCGTTTACACCCTTGAAGTCGTCAAGCCCCAGACAAAGCACTGCGACGCGCCGCTGCATGCGTCGAGCCTCGTCGAGAATGTGGTCGAGCTGACTTTGCAGCTGCTGCCGGTTCGGCAGACCGGTCAGGGAGTCGTACTGGGTCATGCGATACAGGCTGCTTTCAGCCTCCTGACGCAGGTGCATGTTGTGTTCGATGGAGGCGAGCAAGCCGTTGGCCGTTTCCACCCACAGGCCTAGCTCGTTGCGCTCATGCCCACGGATCATCGGCAACTTGTGCTCGCCGGGACGGTCGGGGTTGATCCGCGCCAGATGCTCGATGAGCTTGGTCAACGGACGGGTCAGCAGCCACTGGTAGATCAGGAAGAGCACGAAGCCCAGCGTCAGCGCACGCAGGATGCCGACGATGAAGATCACGATGGAGTCGTTGATGAATTCCTGGCCGTATTTGGCGGTGTCCAGGGTTATGCGCAGCTCGCCGTAATATTCGTTGTAAGGCGGTTTGCCGATCAGCGGAATCGAGAACTGTCGGTCGCGGTGGAGAATCGGATCGGTCAGCCAGCGTGTCGGTAGGTCGATAGGTGGTCTGATCTTCAGCGCCAGCATGCCTTCGTCCGGATGGCCGATGGATGCCATGCGAATCGATTCGTGCTGGAAGAGCCCCTCCATCACCTGGGCGCCCATCTCGCGGTCGAGGCTGTAGATCGCCTGAGTGGATGGGTCGCGGGTCATGCGCAGGATGCGTTGGGCATCGGCTTCGATCAACTGGCGTGTCTTGTAGGCACCGAAGATGATCTGTGCGCAGCTGAGCACCAGCCCTACCGCAAGCGCCGATAGCAGGACTACACGCAGGAGCTTACGCGACAGGCTATTGCGCATTTCCAGCTTCAAATGAAGGTCCTTTTCCGTGCCGACGCTCGGTTGCGGAAGTATTGTTAGTCATTCGGCAATCGTCAAAGGCAATTAAACCAGTAAGTCAGCAAGCTCCGACTGTGCCGGCAGTACGTCTTAGGATGCAAGCCCAAAGGCGTAATCCTAAGGAAACATTGCACGTCGATTACCGATACCGTAAGGCGACTTTTTTCCGGACTGCAAATGTATAGCGGCAGGCGACACCGAACCCTTAAATGAAAATGCCCGCAACAAGTGCGGGCATTTTCGTTAGCGCTGGGTGGCTCAGCCGGCGAAGTTCTTCGCGACGAAGTCCCAGTTGACCAGGTTCCAGAACGCTTCGACGAACTTCGGACGAGCGTTGCGGTAGTCGATGTAGTAGGCGTGTTCCCAGACGTCACAGGTCAGCAGTGGCTTGTCACCTGCAGTCATCGGGTTGCCGGCACCGATGGTGCTTGCCAGGCCGAGGCTGCCGTCCGACTTCTTCACCAGCCAGGCCCAGCCGGAGCCGAAGGTGCCGATGGCGGTCTTGGTGAACTCTTCCTTGAACTTGTCGAACGAGCCGAAGGATGCGTTGATGGCATCGGCCAGCGCGCCAGTCGGCTGACCACCGGCGTTTGGCGCCAGGCAGTTCCAGAAGAAGGTGTGGTTCCAGACCTGAGCGGCATTGTTGAATATGCCACCGGAAGAGGTCTTGATGATGCTTTCCAGATCCTTGCCTTCGAACTCGGTGCCCGGGATCAGGTTGTTCAGATTGGTCACGTAAGCAGCGTGGTGCTTGTCGTGGTGAAACTCGAGCGTCTCGGCGGACATGTGCGGCTCGAGAGCGTTCTTTTCGTACGGCAGCGGCGGCAATTCGAAAGCCATGATGTATCTCCTACTCAGGTGTCGAGGATTGATGCGGCCAGCTGGAAGGAGCGTGCGAGGCGTGCCGGCGATACCGGTGAGCAGGAGCGAATGTGCGTCCCACCCTGACCTCTGTCGTTCCCTTCGCTCGCTACATGCTTGCGCAATCTCTGGCCGTTCACGGTCGGCCGAACAGACAGACTGAAGCCTTCCGCTCCATGTCTGCGAGCCAGCGATCATAGCACCCGACCTGCGGCAAAACCACGCGGCAACTGTATGGAATATAGGTTCCAGAGGGGTTGGCGAGGCGAGGCAGCGGATGCAAACAACTGGCTGCGCCTTGCGTGGACCGCGCCGTCGGGCTGGGCGTTCCTTGCGACCTGCAAAAATGGCGCGGCCGGTCGCGCGCCAGGGCGTCAGCTGGCGAATGCGAGCTGTGCGGCAATCGCGAACATCATGGCAGCGACGCCGAGGTCGATCAGACGCCAGGTCAGCGGGCGGGCCAGCCAGGGCGCAAGCCAGGCGCCACCGAGCGCCAGGGTCATGAACCACAGTGTCGATGCACTGGCAGCGCCCAGTGTGTAGGCGCCTGGCTCGGGCTGCTGTGCGCCGAGTGAGCCGATCAGTACCACTGTATCGAGATAGACGTGCGGATTGAGCAACGTCACCGCCAGCGCGGCCAACAGCACCGCACGCAGCGGTCGCGGCTGCGCATCAGCGCTGCGCAGGCTCTGTGGCTTGAACGCGCGACGCAGCGCCAGGGTACCGTACCAGAGCAGGAAGGCGACGCCGCCCCAGCGGGTGATCTCCAGCAGTAGCGGGTTGTCCGCCAGCACCGCTGCCAGTCCGAATACACCGACGCTGACCAACAGTACGTCACAGACGATGCACAGCGCCGCCACCGGCAGATGGTGCTCCCGGCGCAGGCTTTGCGCGAGCACGAACGCATTCTGCGCGCCGATCGCCATGATCAGCCCCGCCGCGACCAGAAGGCCGTTGATATAGCTTTGCCAGATTGCATTCATGCCGCACGCCTCGTCTGATTTACTGGTGAGTCTGGGCAGCGGGGCGTTATAAGAGAAACAAATTCTCTTCAGGGTGCATTAGGAATACTGATGTTCGATTACAAATTACTCGCGGCGCTTGCGGCGGTTGTCGAGCAGGCGGGTTTCGAACGAGCCGCGCAGGCGTTGGGGCTTTCGCAATCGGCCATATCCCAGCGGATCAAATTACTCGAGGCGCGCGTCGGTCAGCCGGTGCTGCTGCGCGATACGCCGCCCCGGCCGACCGAGCTGGGTCAACGATTGCTCAACCATGTGCAGCAGGTGCGCTTGCTCGAGCGAGACCTGCAAGGGCAGGTCCCGGCGCTGGACGAAAATCGCCTGCCCGAGCGATTGCGTATTGCCCTGAATGCCGACAGCCTGGCGACCTGGTGGGCCGGCGCGGTGGCGTCGTTCTGCGCCGAGCATCGGGTGCTGCTCGATCATGTGGTGGAAGACCAGGCGGTCGGGCTCAAGCGCATGCGCGCTGGCGAGGTCGCAGCCTGCGTGTGCGCGGCGGAACGGCCGCTGGCAGGCGCGCGCAGTCAGTTTCTTGGTGCGATGCGCTATCGCGCGCTGGCCAGTCCGGTCTTTGTCAGTCGGCATTTCCAGCGACCGGCAGCCGCTGCGGATCTGGCTCGGGTGCCTGCCGTGGTCTTCGGCCCGGATGACCAGCTGCAACACCGCTACATGGCAGCAGTCGGCGGGGGAGAGGCGTTCGTCCATCACCTCTGCCCGTCGTCCGAAGGTTTCGTACGCCTGCTGCAGAGCGGGCTTGGCTGGGGGTTGGTGCCGGAGTTACAGGTGCGCGGCGAACTTGCGCGCGGGGAATTGGTCGATGTGCTGTCCGGACCGCCGATCGACGTGCCTTTGTATTGGCATCACTGGCGTAATGGCGGGCAATTGCTCGACGAGCTGACCCGGCATCTGGTGCGTTGCGCCAGCGACTGGTTACTGGTTGATTGAGCGCTCAGGCGAGTACGCGCTGGCCTCGGTAAATGCGTACCGTGGCGCCGCTGCTGGCCGCCCGTGGTGGAGGTGGTGCCGGCAACCGATCACTGAACACGGCGAGCTGGCGTCCGAGTTCGCGGGTCAGCTCATCGTTGGAGTTCATGCACCCGGCAAGCATTGCCGTAACCGCATCCGGTTGGTCGAGATGGATGTCGAGTTGCTGCTCATCGCGAAGTCTGCGTCGCAGGCTGCGCATGCAGTCGATAACCGCCTTGTTCAGCTCCATGCTGTGTTCCTCGTGAATTGCCCTAAGGCCCAACATCCCTGTCGGAAGTGTCTATCCGCTGGCAAGTGAGACAGAGCAAGTGGCGTACCAATTTCCGGCGTTGCTGCGCGGTTTTTGCATCTGGCAGGCGAAGCGCCCGGCTGGCGAGGCCTGCAGACTGCCCGTAGGCGATGGTCACCGCTGTGGTGCCTGTTCGCGGGGCTGCCGAGTGCGCCATTCGATGCACCGTGATGCGTATCACAAGCGGCGCACTGCTCTACCACGGTGCATCTGCTCCACCGGCGCGCCGTCACTGATGGGCACGCCCTGAATCGTTATACTGCGCGCTGTATTTCGCACCGCGCCATTGAAGGTACCCCATGCGCAACGATGCTCACGACGAACTGGACAACATTCCCAGCCTGACCGCAGGCCGTGACCGCGTGGAGCCCTATCCGGCGCCGGATCTCGAGCCGATCCGCAGAACCGCCGATGAGCCTGTGGATGACGGGCGCTCCCGCCAGAAACGTCGCCCTGCAAGCACTGCTGGCAAGGTGAGCACGGCGCCGCTGTGGGTCATGGTGCTGGCCTTGCTCCTCAGCCTTGGTGCTCTCGGCTGGTGGAGTTATCAGAAGATCGCCATGCTGGAAATGCAGCTGGTCGCCACCCAGGAAAGCTTCGCGCGTATCAGTGAGGATGCCGCGGGACGACTGCAGGACATCAGCGGGAAAGTCGTTGCGACCGAGTCCAATGTGACTACGGAAAGCGAGGCGGTGAAACTGCGCATCAAGCAGCTTGAGCAACAGGCCATCGATCTTGACCGCAAGCAGCAGGCCTTTGCTACCGAACAGCAGAGCCTGACTGGCAAACAGGGCAATCAGGATCGGCGCATGGACGAGCAGGGCAAGCGCCTCGAGCAGCTGGGTGCCGACCTGCAGGCTCAGCAGGGGAGTACTGCGACACTGGCAGAGAGCGTCAAGGCGTTGGGCAGCGAGCAGGCTTCACTCAAAACGACCCTAGACGAGCAGGGCAAGCTGGCCGGACGGGTCGACAGCCTGAGCAAGGACATCGCGGCGCTGAAGCAGGGCGGTAACCAGAGTCAGGCGATCAGCCGGCTGGAGCAGGACATCCTGGTGCTGCGCAGCGAGCTGGACAATCGGCCGGCGCCCGCGCCAAACGCGATCAACACCGCCGAGTTCGACTCCTTCCGGGCTCAGGTCACCCGCACCATCAATTCCATGCAGGGGCAGATCGCCAATCTGCAAGGTCAGCTCGACGGACGTTAACCGCGTAAGAGCCGCCGCGCGTATTCGCGACGGCGGCCTTTGCGTCCTTCGAGCTTTACAGGTCCCAGGCCAGTGACAACCCCACTCCGTGGTCGCGGTTATCGTTGCCGCGGTAATGGTAGTTGGCGCGCAGCGCCAGACCGGGCGTCAGGCGGTGCGTCAGGCCTACGCTGAAGCGCGTCTGGTCGCCGGTCGGTACCGCGCCCGGCAGCTCGAAGCTGTTGCCCGACACACTGTTCAGCGACATGCGCAGGTCACGCCGATCCTCGTCCTCGCGCTCCACCTCCCGCGCCACCTCGCCGAATAGCCGCGTGCGTTCGCTCAGCGCATAGTCGCCGAACAGGCCGAGTGAGAGGCGCAGCGAATCCAGTTCCTGATCGTCATAGCTCAATGCAGTGGAGCGCTCGCCCTGCTCGCTGTAACCGTCGACTTCGACCTTCTGATAGCTGGCACCGACGAATGGGCCGAACTGGAGTTGATCGCCTGGCTGCATCAGGTTGAAGCCAGCCTTCGCCGCCGCGCCCCATAGCGTGCCTTCGGTGTCACCCTTTTCCGTGCGCTCGCTGATGCCAAGGGCGAACGTACGCTTGAGGTCGTGGTAGTCCAGATACCCGGCGCTGAGGCTGAAGTCGGCGAACAGACGCTGGTGTTCGTAACGGGCGAAGGCCGTGGCCAGGTAGCTGCGCATGTCGTACTCGGAGTCGTTTCTGCCCAGTTCCAGCGAGTTTTCCGCCAGGCCCAGGCTGACGCCGGCCAGCCACGTCTCACTCAAACGCTGGGTAACACCAAGCGACAGGCTCAGGCCGCTACCGTCACCGCCACCGTAACCGTCGTACTCAGGCCGGTTGTAACCACCCTGGACGAAGGTGCGCCAGGCGCCGACCGCCTGCCAGTCGCCGCGCCGCGCAGACAGTTCGTTGTCCAGTTGCTGCAGGTGAGCGCGCAGTGCCGAGCGGCCCATTTCCGGTAGCAGGGATACTTCCCAGGGCGCGGAAATGATCGAGTACAGGTAGTCGGCGCTGATCTGATGAACAGCGGTGGTTGGATGGACGGCGTCGTTGAACAGCAGGCGGTTAGGATCAGGTGCTGTGCCGCCGAGGCTGTAGGTCGGGTCCGGCAGGCAAGGCGACGTTGACGATGACGGGTCGAAGCATACTGCCGTCTGCGCCACGTTCGGGTCGAAGCCAAAGGCGGCCAGGTCTGCACGTACCTCGGCCAGCAATAGCCGGTTGTTGACCAGCACATAGTTGCCACCCTGGGCTTGCAGCTGTTCTGCCAGCGCCGCGTTGAACTGGTCGCTTAGAAAGTTGAGTGTGGCAGCTCCGCCCGGACCAGCGGTGGCACCTAGTGGCGTGATGCCGACGTCCGGCAGATCGGAGACGATGATGTAGCGCGCGCCCGCGGCCTGTAGTGCAGCGACGCCAGCCACCAGATTACCGGCGGCGTCAGCCATCGTGACCGGGTTGGTGCCGAGCTGGAAGATGTCGTTACCGCCGCCGTTCAGGTAGTAGAGAGCATTGCTGTCGACGCGCGGGTTCTCGACCAGATAGCCGGGCCGGGTCCGGGTAGAGCCGCCCGCGGAAACGGTCGAGTCGAGGGTGATCGAATCGAGAATCTGGTCGGTGCGGTAACCGCCGACGGCATAGTTGGTGCCGTCCGGATTGCCTGTGAGGACTGCCGGTAACAGCGGCGTGGAGGGTAACGATTGAAGGCCCAGCATGCTCGCCAGGCGTTGCGTACCGACCTCGCCAATATATTCGCCGGCGCCGTAAGTGGGGCCGGTTCGGTTGGTGAAGCGCAAGCCTCCGGTAGGGTTGCCCCCGAGGGTCGGGCTTTGCAGGTCGGGAAAGTGCCAGCATCGCTCAGCGAGTCGCCGAACACGACGAACTGACTGAACGGGCCGTCATTGGCGATGGCCGCGTCTGTCGCGCAGGTGAGTAGAACGGCTGCCGCAAGCGGTTTGAGGGCGCTCTGCACGGGTAACTCCTTATTGTTCTTTTTGTCTGGATGCATCGCTCGCACATGCGCGGGCGATCCGCTCACGCTAGTGGGAGCCGGCAGCGGGCATAAGCGCCCGAAAGGGCGATTTTCCCGAACGGGCAGATCGTTCTTAGGAGGTACTCAAAGCGTGAATTCATTGTCCTGGCTCAAAGGTTGTAGGTGGCCAACTGATACCATTCGCCGCGCTTGCGCTTCTGTGGACGTCCGTTGCACCGCCGAACGGTGATCTGCTTTAAGACGGATATTGAAAAGCAGCGAGCGGCAACCGGAGCCGCCCGCTGTGTAAAGAACCTTCCCTGCCTGGGAGCACAATAATAAATGCCATCGATTCTCGACCTGCTGCGCAGTCGCCTGAGCTCGTTGCTACCCAGCGAACTCAAGCCCAACGAGCTTCGTCATCTGCTGAGCCCGCGACGCCATCCGCTGCTGCTCTGCCAGCGCCGCGCGACCCTGATCGTCAACCGCGTTCGCCTGTTCGCCTTTCTGTTCGCAGTGCTGACCCCGCTGTGGAGCCTGATCGATCTGATGGTGTTCGAGCCCAGGCTGTGGGCGGCGCTGGCCGGTTTTCGGATGATGGCGTGCCTGGCGTTCACCTGCCTGCTGCTGTTCTACCGTCCGAGCGGCAATCTGCTGGACGCCTATCGAGCGATCGCGATCCTGTTCGCCATCCCGACCATCTTCTACATCGCCTCGCATACCTTGCTCGGCAGCTATCAGCTGGCGCAGTTTTCCGCGGTGGTCGGCGCCGGCTACGCCTTTCTGCCGTTCGTACTGATGGCCGGGCTGACCATTTTTCCGCTGACCCTGGTGGAGAATCTCGTGCTCTCCAGCCTGCTGCTGCTGGCGCAGGCACTGGCTGGCTATCTCAGCTGGGCGACGCTGAACTGGCCGTCGTTCGCCGGTGCCTTCTGGCTGTTGATCCTGATCGCCGGCGTCGCCAGCCTGGCCAGCATGAGCCAGCTGGCGTTCATGTTCGCGTTGGTGCGCCAGGCCATCCGCGACCCGCTCACCGGGGTTTTCTCCCGCGGCAGCGGCGAGGAAATTCTTCGGCTGCAGTGGGACAGCGCACAGCGCAAGGATGGTCCGCTGGCGCTGGCATTCATCGACCTCGACCACTTCAAGTCGATCAACGACAACCATGGCCATGAGTCCGGCGATCAGGTCCTGCGCGAGGCGGCCAGGCGTCTGGTGGCGACGCTGCGAGGCTCGGACAGCCTGCTGCGCTGGGGCGGCGAAGAGTTCCTGCTGATCATGCCGGAGACCGACATGCAGCAGGCGCACATGGCGCTTGAGCGCATCGTTGGCCAGGGGCTCGGCGTGCGGCCGGACGGTGCACCGCTGACGGCGAGCATCGGGCTGGCCGAACGCCGTTGCGATCGGATCGCAGACTGCCGGGACCTGCTGGAGCTGGCGGATAAGCGCATGTATTACGCCAAGATGAGCGGGCGTAATCGCCTCTGCGCCACGGATCCGGAGGCTGTGCAACCGCCGCAGGCATTCGTCATGCGCGACTAGTCGCGCGTCGCTCCGTCAGCCATTGCCCAGGCCGAAGACGTACCGCATGTAGCTGACGAACGCCTCGTCGCGGCACATGGTCTTGCCCGGCGAGTCGGAGATCTTCGCCACCGGCTGACCATTGCAGGCGGTCATCTTGATGACCATGTTGGTCGGCTCCACGCCTGGAATGTCGCAGGTGAGTCCGGTGCCGATGCCAAAGCTGGGGTTGCTGCGCCCGATGAGCGCGCGGTGGATTTCCAGTGCTCTGGCCAGGTCGAGGCCATCGGAAAAGATCAGCTGGCGGGTTTTCGGATCGATACCCAGGCGCTGGTAATGCGCGATGGCTTTCTCCGCCCACAGTAGAGGGTCGCCCGAGTCATGGCGCAGGCCGTCGAACAGCTTGGCGAAGTAGAGATCGAAGTCGCGCAGGAAGGCATCCATGGTGATGCAGTCGGTCAGCGCGATGCCCAGCGCCCCACGATATTCGCGAACCCAGCAGTCCAGCGCCGCGACCTGGCTGTCGATGAGTCGCGGGCCGAGCTGCTGGTGCGCCATGATCCACTCGTGGGCCATGGTGCCCATCGGCTTCACATTCCGTGTGCGAGCCAGATGCACGTTGCTGGTGCCAGCGAAACAACCGGGAAAATCGCATTGCAGTCGGTCCACCACCATCGCCTGTACGGCAAAGGAGAAGCGACGGCGTGTGCCGAAATCAGCCAGGGTAAAGCTGGCCAGTTCGTCACGGCTGGCCTGGCTGCGTAGCCAGTTCAGCTTCTCATCCAGCCGGTCGCGCGCCTGGGCCAGCGTCACCGTGGGATAGCGCGCGCGGTTGCGCACCTCGCTGACGATGGCCAGCAGCGGCACTTCGAACAGGATCACGTGGAGCCAGGGGCCGCGCAGGTGCATCACCAGCTCGCCGTCCTCGATGTTCACCTGCAGATAACGCAGGTCGAAACGGAACAAGCCGAGGAAACGGATGAAGTCGGGTTGCATGTAGGGGATGCGCTCGAGGTAGGCCAGCTCCTCGGTCGTCATCTGCAGCTCGGCAAGCGCCTCGATCTGCTGGCGGATCTCGTCGAGGTAGGGGGTCAGGTCTTCACCGGAGCGGCTGCGGAATGCCCACTCCACCTCCGCATTCGGATAGTGATGCAGCACCGCCTGCATCATGGTGAGCTTGTAGAAATCGGTATCCAGCAGGCTCTGGACGATTCGTTCGGAAAAGGCGCTGCTGTTCATCGACCGCTCCAGCTTGAAATGCCTGTCGATGATATCGACAAACGGCGAGGGATGCTGGTCATCGTTATAAGTGAGGGAAATCAAATAACGGCAGATATCAGCTTCCGCCGGCTGTCGCTTTGCGCAAACGGCTTATAAAAGCGGTGCTGCCCGTTATATATCGATCAGATAGCGATATAGCATTATTTTTGCGATTGTTCTTCAGCGCATTCGCTTAAAAGGATTGAATTAAATAAATGAAGAAGGGCAGGGCCGTTATGGCGCCTGCCCTTCTTCATGTCGTCAGCTTTTAGCTGCTGCGGCCACCGCCGTGGCTGTTCTGGCCACCCTTGCGGCCGGCCTCGGAAGCCTTCTCGCGGTCGTTGGCGAAGTTTCCGCCGCTGTTGTGACCACCCTTGCGGCCGGCCTCGGAAGCTTTCTCTCGATCATTGGCGAAGTTGCCAGGATTACTATTTGCCATGTGTTTTTCTCCTCAATTGGATAGACACTTTCACAAACGGCTGAAAGAGAGAGATCAATCAGCCTCACTGTGTCAGAGGGAAGTACAAGGCTAGAGTTTCGGTGAGTTAGAAAGTGTAGACGAATGGTTTTCCCCATGTTGCGTATGACTATGGCGGACTGAAATTACAGGCGAAGCGGTAAAGCTGCAGAAATGAATTGCGAGTATCCGAGAACGGGCTTATCCAGCCGCGCTTCAAGCCGCGAGTTTTGTCTTGCGCTCGGCCAGAAGGCGCATCACGTAGCCGATCTTCAGCGCCGTGGGGCCGAGGATGACCAGCGCATGGGCAGCGATGATGCTGCCCATCGCCAGATGTCGTTCGAACAGATAGGCGCCGCTGATGCCCAGCAGCAGAAGCAGTACGCCTGCGACCATCAGTGCATTAGCGGCGCTCATCAGACGTTGCGGGGAAGCGCGGTGATAAAGCATGACCGAATCTCCTTAAAGGAGAGGCTCGCGCCGGGCGAGCCTCCAGATGGGTCAATCGAGTGCTGAAGCGGGGCCGAAGAACTCGTAGCGGGTTTGCTGCTCCGGTACGCCAAGCGATTTCAGCTGACGGCGAACTGCGGCCATGAAGGGTTTGGGCCCAAGGAAATAGGCATCCACGTTGCGGTCTTCCGGTAGCCATTCGCCAAGCTGTTGCTCGGTCAGGCGGCCGACGGCATCCGGCGCGGCATCGGCGCCGTCGTGATGCTCATAGCAGTAGAAACGCTTGAGCTGTACATGACGCTCGGCCAACGCGTCCACGCTGCGGCGGAACGCGTGCACGCCGGCATTGCGCGCGCAGTGGATGAAGTGCACCGGTCGTGCGCTGGCCAGAGCCTGTTCCAGCATCGCCAGGGTAGGCGTGATACCGACGCCGCCGCTGATCAGCACCAGGGGCTTGTCGCCCGGTTCGAGGGTGAACTCGCCAGCCGGCGCGAACAGCTCCAGCACGGCACCTTCGGGCATGGCATGCAGCGCGTTCGAGGCGACGCCGCCGGGCTCGCGCTTGACGCTGATGCGGTATTCGCTGCCATTGCTGGCGGCGGACAGCGAGTAGTTGCGGCGCACCTCCTGGCCGTCGACCTCCAGGCGCAGGCCGATGTACTGGCCGGGCAGAAAGTCCATCAACGCGCCGCCATCTTCCGGCTGCAGGTGAAAGGAGGTGATCTCTGCGCTTTCGACGGTCTTGCGCGCAATGCGAAAACGCCGCGCCCCCCGCCAGCCACCATCCGCGTCGGCCTTGATCTGGTAGAGATTCTCCTCCTGACCGATAAGGATGTTGGCGAGTTGCTGGTAGGCGGCGCCCCAGGCGTCGATCACGGCGTCGGTAGCGATCTCGTCGCCGAGCACTTCGCGGATCGCCCGCAGCAGGCAGGAGCCAACCAGCGGGTAATGCTCGGGCAGCACCTGCAGCGCGACATGCTTATTGATGATCTGAGCGACCAGCGGACCGAGGGCGTCGAGCCGGTCGATGTGTTTGGCATACATCAGCACGCCGTTGGCCAGTGCACGCGGCTGTTCACCGCTGGCCTGGTGGGCCTGATTGAACAGCGGGCGCACTTCGGGATGTTCACTGAGCAGCAGGTTGTAGAAATGGGTGGTCAAGGCCTCGCCGCCGCTTTCCAGCAGCGGCACGGTGGCTTTGATAAGGGCAGTCTGTTCAGCGCAAAGCATTGCTAACTCCTCTGATGGGAAAGTCGTCCTGTATTCGCGGGGCGAACACGAAACGTTCTGCCATAGAGGCTTTCAACAATCGTTCCAGGTCGAAAATTGACTTGAATCAAGGTTTGCAGGGTGTGCGAGGTAAAAAGAACCTCGGCTTTACATGGTGATATGGACCTTAAAGGGTCTAAATTACCTTGGTGGTGACGATCGAACCTCGCCCGCTGGCAGCTTTCTTACCAGGGGCAATCCGCGATATTTCATTCAACAGCAGGAGAGAAGGCCATGGAGATCTACCACATCACCCACGAAGATGACCGCTGGGTGCTACGCGAAGAAGGCGATCAGCGCGCGTTGCTCGAAGCCGGGAATCGACAGGACATTCTCGATGAGACGCGCGACTACATGAAGCTGCGTACTGCGCTGGTGAACGTCCACGGCGGCGACGGCAGCATCGAGGAGGAGCATCGCTACCCTCAGGAGCAGAATCCGCTGGAGACCAGGGGCTGACCGCTTGGCCATTGTGCGCTGGGTGGGCTGCAACCTAGTCGAGGACTTCGATACGTAGCGTGTTGGTGGTGCCAGGTTGGCCGAGCGGCACGCCAGCGGTGATCAGCACCGTGTCACCACTGCCGGCCATGCCTTGGGCGCGCGCCAGCTCGAGGGCGTGGCTGCTGACCTGCTCCATATCGCGCATCGGTGCATCCACCACCGAATACACGCCCCAGGCCACCGTGAGCTTGCGCGCGGTGGCGGTGCTCGGCGTCAGGCTTAGGATCGGCGTGGCCGGGCGCTCGCGCGAGGCTCGTAGGCTGGAGCGGCCTGATTCGGTGTAATTGACCAGCACGGCAGTCGGCAGGATGCCACTGATGCGGCGGATCGCGCAGCTGATGGCATCCGGCAGCGTTGCCTCGGCATTCGGTCGGTGCACATCGAGCTGGGCCTGGAAATCCGGGCCGCCTTCGACCTGGCGGATGATCTTGCTCATCATGCTCACCGCTTCCAGCGGGTAGTCGCCTGAAGCGGTTTCCGCCGACAGCATCACCGCGTCTGCACCCTCGGCGACCGCGTTGGCCACGTCGGTGACCTCGGCGCGGGTCGGCGCCGGGGCGAAGCGCATGGATTCGAGCATCTGCGTCGCCACCACCACCGGGCGGCCGAGCTGGCGGCAGATGCGCACGATGTTCTTCTGAATGCGTGGCACATTCTCCGGAGGCACCTCCACGCCGAGGTCGCCACGCGCGACCATGATCGCGTCGGACAGCCGCGCGATCTCGCGCAGGTGCTGCACCGCCGAAGGTTTCTCGATCTTCGCCATGAGGAAGGCGCGCTCACCGATCAGCTTGCGCGCTTCGTGGATGTCCTGTGGGCGCTGGACGAAGGACAGGGCCACCCAATCCACGCCCAGTTCAAGGCCGAAAGCCAGGTCGCGGCGATCCTTCTCCGTGAGCGGGCTAAGCTCCAGCACTGCTTCCGGCACGTTGACGCCCTTGCGGTCGGACAGCTCGCCGCCGGCGACCACGCGGGTGTCGATGGCATCGCTGTGGCGCGCGGTGACCGTCAGACGCAGGCGGCCATCGTCGATCAGCAGCTGCATGCCCGGCTCCAGCGCGGCGATGATCTCCGGATGCGGCAGATTCACGCGGCGGCTGTCGCCCGGTGTCGGGTCCAGATCCAGGCGAAAGGCCTGGTCGCGCTCCAGGCGGACCTTGCCTTCGGCAAAGCGGCCGACCCTGAGTTTGGGCCCCTGCAGGTCCATGAGGATGCCGATCGGCTGGTTCAGCTCGCGTTCGACCTGGCGAATCCAGGCGAAGCGCTCGGCGTGGTCGGCGTGCTCGCCATGGCTGAAGTTCAGGCGGAACAGGTTGACCCCTGCCGCGACCAGCGCCCGTACATCATCGATGCTGCGGGTGGTGGGGCCGAGGGTGGCAAGTATCTTGACCTTCTTGTCGGGTTTCATGGCGGGCTCGCTGGCAGGTGAGCGTCCTCGGTCTAGGTCGAGGGCGGCAGAATCAGGATGGCGCGGAAATCGTTGACGTTGGTACGCGTCGGGCCTGTAACGATCAGGCTGTCCAGCGCGGCGAAGTAGCCATAGCCGTCGTTGTTGGCCAGCGCATCGGCGGCACGCCGGCCCTGTGCTTCGGCGCGGGCGAAGCTGTCTGGGGTCATCAGTGCGCCGGCGTTGTCCTCGGAACCGTCGATGCCATCGGTGTCGCCGGCCAGCGCGTAGACGCCGGGCAGGCCTTGCAGGCTTTCGGTGAGGGCAAGCAGGAATTCGGCGTTGCGTCCGCCACGGCCGTTGCCGCGCAAGGTCACCGTGGTCTCGCCGCCGGAGAGGAGCACGCAGGGCGCGGCGATCGGCTGGCCGTGCAGCACCACCTGGCGGGCAATGCCGGCATGCACCTTGGCCACCTGACGCGCTTCGCCTTCCAGGTCGCCGAGGATCAGCGGGGTGATACCGGCGGAACGGGCCACCTCGGCAGCGGCGTCGAGCGACTGCTGCGGCGTGGCGATGAGCTGAAAGTGGCTGCGCGAGAGCATCGGGTCGCCCGGCTTGAGGGTTTCCGAGCGCGGGTCTTCGAGCCAGGCGCGCACGTTGGCCGGCACCTCGATGTGGTAGCGCTCGAGGATCTCCAGTGCCTGCGCCGATGTGGTCGGATCGGCGACGGTCGGGCCGGAGGCGATCACCGTGGCTTCGTCGCCGGGCACGTCGGAAATCGCATAGGTGTATACGCTCGCCGGCCAGCAGGCCCTGGCCAGGCGGCCGCCCTTGATCGCCGAGAGATGCTTGCGCACGCAGTTCATCTCGCCGATGTGCGCGCCGGAACGCAGCAGCGCCTTGTTGATCGCCTGTTTGTCGGCCAGAGAGATGCCCTCGGCTGGCAGTGCCAACAGCGAGGAACCGCCGCCGGAAAGCAGGAAGATCACCCGGTCGCTTTCCTCGAGGTTGCTGACCAGCTCCAGTACGCGGCGTGCGACGCGCTCGCCGGCATCGTCCGGCACCGGGTGCGCTGCCTCCACCACCTCGATGCGGCGGCAGTCGGCGTGATGTTCATAGCGGGTCACCACCAGGCCGGACAGCTCGCCTTCCCAGACCTGCTCAATGGCTTCGGCCATGGCCGCAGCCGCCTTGCCGGCGCCGATGACGATGGCTCGGCCGCTGCGGTCTTCAGGCAGATGGTCGGCGAGCACGTGGCGCGGATGGGCGGCCTCGATGGCGCTATCGAACAGCTGGCGCAGCAGGGCTTGGGGATCGATGGGCATCTCTGGCTCCTTGGGTCTTTTTGCAGAGGCCGATTGCAGACCTTAGGGCTCGGCAATGCAAGCGCTAAGGGTTGAAATCGACCCGCCCGGCAGTCGGGCCGTGACTCCTTGTGCCGGGCGAATCGAAAAGGTGCCGTCCGCAGACGGCGGTTGGTGTGCAGGCGCGCGGGGCCCTGGTCGTGGGGGAGACGCGATGATTCCGACCTCGCGTATCTGCACACCAACCCTTTGAGCATCACTGGTGCCGAGCGTTGCGCTGATCCCACCACCTGGTCTGTCTGTCCCTGAAGGTGGGGCGCAGGCCCGACTCAGTGCGCTCGAAGGCTTTACTCCTTGCGGATCGAGAAATTGGCCATGTGCTCCAGGCCCTTGATCAGTGCCGAGTGGTCCCAGCCGCTGCCGCCGATGGCTGCGCAGGTGCTGAACACCTGCTGGGCGTTGGCGGTGTTGGGCAGGTTGAGGCCCAGCTCGCGGGCGCCGGCCAGGGCGAGATTGAGGTCCTTCTGGTGCAGGCTGATGCGGAAGCCCGGATCGAAGGTGCCCTTGATCATGCGCTCGCCGTGCACTTCGAGGATCTTCGAACCGGCGAAGCCACCCATCAGTGCCTCGCGCACCTTGGCCGGGTCGGCGCCGTTCTTCGCGGCGAACAGCAGGGCCTCAGCGACCGCCTGGATGTTCAGCGCGACGATGATCTGGTTGGCCACCTTGGCGGTCTGGCCGTCGCCGTTTTCGCCGACGCGGGTGATGTTTTTGCCCATCGCCTGGAACAGCGGCAGGGCGCGCTCGAAGGCCGCTTCGCTGCCGCCGACCATGATCGACAGGCTGCCGGCCTTGGCGCCGACTTCACCACCGGATACCGGCGCGTCGAGGTACTCGGCGCCGCTCGCCTTGATCTTCTCAGCGAACTGCTTGGTGGCGCTGGGGGAGATCGAACTCATGTCGATCACCACCTTGCCCGGGCCGACACCGGCGGCGACGCCCTGGTCGCGGAACAGCACGTCCTCGACCTGCGGCGTATCCGGCACCATGACGATGATGAACTCGGCTTCCTGCGCGACTTCCCGCGGCGTGGCCAGGGCGATGGCGCCGGCCTGCACCAGGTCGGCGGGTGCCTTGTCATGATGTTCGGAAAGGAACAGTTGGTGGCCTGCGTTCTGCAGGTTGCTTGCCATGGGTTTGCCCATGATTCCGGTGCCGATAAATCCGATCTTAGCCATGAGTAATCTCCTTCAATTCGATTCAGTTCGGGTCAGATGGGGTTGTGGCTTTTCAGCCAGCCAAGGCCTGCTTCGGTGGTGGTGGCCGGCTTGTACTCGCAGCCGACCCAGCCCTGGTAGCCGATGCGATCCAGATGCTCGAAGAGGAAGCGATAGTTGATCTCGCCGGTGCCCGGCTCGTTGCGGCCAGGGTTGTCCGCCAGCTGGATATGGTTGATGGCCGTCAGGTTGTTCTCGATGGTGCGCGCCAGGTCTCCCTCCATGATCTGCATGTGGTAGATGTCGTACTGCAGGAACAGGTTGGCGTGACCGACCTTGCCGCGGATCTCCTGCGCCTGGGAGGTGTTGTTGAGGAAAAAGCGCGGGATGTCGCGAGTGTTGATCATCTCTATCACCAGGCGAATGCCGGCTTCCTCGAGCTTCTGCGCGGCGTAGCGCAGGTTTTCGATAAAGGTGATTTCCAGCTGGCCGAGGTCGGCGCCACGCGGGGCAATGCCGGCCAGGCAGTTGACCTGGGTGTTGCCCAGCACCTTGGCGTAGGCGATGGCCTTGTCCACGCCGGCGCGGAATTCCTTGACCCGCTCCGGCAGGATGGCGATACCGCGCTCGCCATCAGTCCAGTCGCCGGCCGGCAGGTTGAACAGCACCTGGGTCAGCTGGTTGGCGTCCAGCCGGGCCTTGATCTCCTCGGCCGGGTAGTCGTAGGGGAACAGGTATTCGACGCCGGTAAAGCCGGCTTCGGCAGCGGCGGCAAAGCGGTCAAGGAAATCGACCTCGGTGAACAGCATGGACAGATTGGCGGCAAAGCGGGGCATGGTTCTCTCTCCTGATCTGTAGGGATCAAATTCGGTTCTGCATTGCGGTGGTGTGGTGACCACCCTGGGTATTTCGTTGCGGTGGATATGCTTCGCGATATCCACCCTACGGTTGCTTCGGTGCCCGTCGCTGATAACTGCGGCGGCCGGTAGGACGGGTGGCCGCCCCGTGGAAGAGCGCGAAGCGTCTTCCACGCGGTTGTGGTTACGGGCGAATCAGTCCAACAGCCCGACCGCCGTCGGCGCATCTTCCCGGCCTTCGGCCAGCGCCTCGAACTCGTTGATGGCATCGATCTCGGTGCCCATGGCGATGTTGGTCACCCGCTCGAGGATCACCTCGATCACCACCGGCACCTGATGCTCGGCCATCCAGGCCTGGGCCTGTTCGATGGCCGGGCGCAGGTCTTCCTGCTTGAACACGCGCAGTGCTTTGCAGCCCAGCCCCTCGACCACCGCGACGTGATCGACGCCGTAGCCTTCCATGCCGCTCTGGTCGGCATTGATGTTCTCGAAACCGAGCTGCACGCAGTAATCCATCTCGAAACCGCGCTGCGACTGGCGGATCAGCCCGAGGTAGGCGTTGTTCACCAGGATGTGGATGTAGGGCAGCTTGAACTGCGCGCCCACGGCCAGTTCCTCGATCATGAACTGGAAGTCATAGTCACCCGAAAGCGCCACTACTTTGCGCGCCGGGTCCGCGGCAACCACGCCGAGCGCTGCCGGAATGGTCCAGCCGAGCGGGCCGGCCTGGCCGCAATTGATCCAGTGGCGCGGCTGGTAAACGTGCAGGAACTGCGCGGCGGCGATCTGCGACAGGCCGATGGTGCTGACGTAGCAGGTGTCCTTGCCGAATGCGTTGTTCATGCACTGGTACACGCGCTGCGGCTTCATCGGCACGCTGTCGAAGTTGGTCTTGCGCAACATTGTGCGTTTGCGTTCCAGGCAGTCGGCGGCCCAGGCGCGGCGATCCGGCAGACGACCTTCGGCCTTGCGCTGCCTCGCAACCTCGACAAACAACTCGAGCGCGGCACGGGCGTCGGAGACGATTCCGTAGTCCGGCGCGAATACCCGGCCGATCTGGGTCGGCTCGATGTCGACGTGAACGAAGGTGCGGCCCTTGGTATAGGTCTCCACCGAGCCGGTGTGGCGGTTGGCCCAGCGGTTGCCGATGCCGAGTACGAAGTCGGATTCCAGCATGGTCGCGTTGCCGTAGCGGTGGCTGGTCTGCAGTCCGCACATGCCAGCCATCAGCGGATGGTCGTCGGGGATCGAGCCCCAGCCCATCAGGGTCGGGATCACCGGCACGCCCACGGTCTCGGCGAACTCCACCAGCAAGGCCTCGGCCGCGGCGTTGTAGATGCCTCCACCGGCGACGATCAGCGGGCGCTCGGCGGAGCAGAGCATGTCGATGGCCTTCTCGATCTGCTTGCGGGTCGCCGCCGGCTTGTACACGGCGAGCGGCTCGTAGGTGTCGATGTCGAATTCGATCTCGCCCATCTGCACATCGAACGGCAGGTCGATCAGCACCGGTCCGGGACGCCCCGAGCGCATCACATGGAAGGCCTGCTGGAACACGCGCGGCACCAGCGCCGGTTCGCGAACGGTAACCGCCCATTTGGTCACCGGCTTGGCAATGGATTCGATATCGACGGCCTGGAAATCTTCCTTGTGCAGCTTGGCACGCGGCGCCTGACCGGTGATGCAGAGGATCGGGATTGAGTCGGCCGAGGCGGAATACAGGCCGGTGATCATGTCGGTGCCGGCCGGGCCAGAGGTGCCGATGCACACGCCGATGTTGCCCGGCTTGGCACGGGTATAGCCCTCTGCCATGTGCGAGGCACCCTCTACGTGGCGGGCGAGGATGTGGCGGATGCTGCCGTCGGCCCGCAGGGCGGAATACAGCGGGTTGATCGCGGCACCGGGGATGCCGAAGGCGGTGTCGATGCCTTCCTTGCGCAATACCGCGACGGCGGCGTCGATTGCTCTCATGCGGGCCATGGATCACACCTCTTATTCGATAGTTTTTCTACGTGGCTCAAGCATGCCGCCCTGGATTAGCTGGCGGAATTGGTCGAGACTTCAGTTCTGTCGATATCAGGAGTATCGAATGGATCGCTATACGACCCTGCGCAGCTTCGTGCTGGTGGCCGACTGCGGCAGCTTCGCTGCGGCTGCGCACAAGGAGAACGTCACCCCGGTGGTGATGGGCCGGCGGCTGGATGCGCTGGAGCGGCATCTGGGTGTGAAGCTGATGCACCGCTCGACGCGCGGGCTGTCATTGACCGATCTGGGTGAGCAGTATCTGGAGCGCGCCCGCGGGCTGCTGAAGGATTTCGATGAGGTGGATGCCAGCATCAGCCACGACCGCACCTCGGTACGTGGCCATCTGGTGGTGTCGGCGCCGGCGGCATTCGGCCGGCGACATATCGGCCCGCACGCACCGGCGTTCCAGGCGCGCTATCCGGACCTGCAGCTGTCGTTCAACTTCACCGACAGCGTGGTCGATCTGGTGCGCCACGGTTACGACATGGGCATTCGCATCGGCGAGGTGACCGACCCCAACTATGTGGCGGTGCGGCTGTTTCCGAACAGGCGGGTGGTCTGCGGCTCGCCGGAGTACTTCGCCCGCCATGGCACGCCGACGGCATTGGAAGAGCTGACGCAGCACAACTGCCTGGCCTTCAACCTGCAGGGCGGGCAGCAGCGGGGCTGGACCTTCCTGCGTGACGGCAGGCAGGTGGCGATCCGCGTGGCCGGCAATCTGGACTGCAATGACGGCGAGCTGCTGTTCGACTGGGTCAAGCAGGGCCTGGGCATAGGCTGGCGCTCGACCTGGGAGATCCAGGTCGAGCTCAAGCGCGGCGAGCTGGTCACGGTACTCGACGAGTACGCGCTGCCGGCCTACGACATCCAGGCGGTGTATCCGCAGCAGCGCTACCTGCCGGCCAAGGTGCGTTTCTTCATCGACTACCTGAAGGACATCTACAACGCACCGGGCTATTGGGAAGTGCGCTGAGCGGCTCAATTGCCGCGGTAGGTGGAGAAGCCATAGGGGCTCAGCAGCAGCGGGATGTGGTAGTGCTCGACGCTGCCATCGGCTTCGAAGATCACCGGAACTTCGGGGAAAAAGGTGCTGGCCTTGTGCGCGGCGAACCAGTCGCCGGTCATGAAGGTGACGCGGTAGGTGCCCTTTTCCAGCGCCTTGCCTTCGGGGTACAGCGCGGTGATGCGGCCTTGGGCGTTGGTCTCGCCGCTGTTGAGTGATTTCCAGGCATCACCCTGACGTTGTTCGAGGGTGACGCGCACATCCGGCGAAGGCAGGCCGTCTTGCAGATTCAGCACATGCACGCTGAGGGGGTTGCCAGCGGCCAGGGACAGACCGGACAGGCCGCTGAGCATCAAGCCGGCGGCGATTGAACGTAGTGCTTTCATGGGGTTTTCCTTTTCTTCAGTGGGAGGAGGGCAGCAGTTTTTCGATGGCGGCCATGGCGCAGGCCTCGTCGTTCTTGGCACCGCCGGCACCGGCCACGCCGATGGCACCAATCACCTCGTCGCCGACCTTCAGCGGCACGCCACCGCCGAGCAGCAACAGCTCATCCAGCGTGTTGAGGTTGGCGGCGTCCGGCGTAGCGGCGGCGCGCTCGGCGAACAGACGGGTCGGGGTCTTGCTCGACAGCGCGGTGTAGGCCTTGCGCTGGGCGGCGAGGGTGTTGTGCGGGCCGACGTTGTCGTCCCGGCGCAGGGCAACCAGATTGCCGCCGCGATCGACCACAGCGACCACCGCCGTGCGGTTTTCCGCGTGGCACTGGTCCAGCGTGGCCTGGATCAGGCCATCGGCCAGGGCCAGCGAGACGTTCTGTTGAGTGATCGGTGCCGGCGTGGCGGCGTTGGCGCTTAGGGCCGGGGTAAGTAATGCCAGCGTCAGCAATGACAGTGTGGCTGCGGTACGCATATCGGTTTCCTTGGGTGGCTGAGCTTCGGGGTGCATGGTGCCGATGCCTGCCCGTCAGAACCGTTGCCTGCGCATTACGCTTTTGTAATGGCTCGCAGTGCGGCGGCGCCATAACCTAGCAGGCAGTTGAAGAACTACCTGCGTTGCCATCGCTGCGTTGAAAACAGGCTCAAAATGCTCATTTACCACTTGTAAACTGCGCTTTTTCGCCTGTTTTCGCCTTGCGCTGGCTGCCTCGCTGACGTTCTTCAACGACCTGCGGCGCACATTCAGCGAGGTGATCCGATGCGAATTCTGGTGGTGGAGGACGAGGCCAAGACGGCCGATTACCTCAAGCGTGGTTTGGAGGAGTCCGGCTACCGTGTGGAGGTCGCGCGCAACGGCGTCGATGGCAAATACCTGATCGAGGAGGAGACCTTCGACCTGGTGATCCTCGACGTCATGCTGCCGGGGCTCGACGGCTGGGAGCTGGTACAGGTGGTGCGCAGGCGCTCGGCGCATACGCCGGTGCTGTTCCTCACCGCGCGCGATGCGGTGGAAGACCGTGTGCGCGGGTTGGAGCTGGGCGCAGACGACTATCTGGTCAAGCCGTTCTCCTACGCCGAGCTGCTGGCGCGGGTACGCACCCTGCTGCGGCGCGGGCCGCCGCGGGAAGTCGAGCGCTTTCAGGTTGCTGATCTTGAGCTGGACCTGTTGCGCCGTCGCGTCAGTCGCCAGGGCGAACGCATCAGCCTGACCAACAAGGAGTTCGCCTTGCTGCACCTGTTGCTGCTGCGCCAAGGCGAGGTGCTCTCGCGTGCGCAGATCGCCTCGCAGGTCTGGCAGATGAACTTCGACAGCGACACCAATGTGGTCGACGTGGCGATCCGCCGCCTGCGCGCCAAGGTCGACGATCCCTATACGCTCAAGCTCATCCACACCGTGCGCGGCATGGGCTATGTGCTGGAAGCCGCCACGTGAGCCTGTTGCCGCGTTCAATCAGCCTGCGCCTGGCGCTGGCCTTCGCCCTGGTGGCGAGCGTGCTGCTGGGCAGCATCGGCCTGTATCTGTACCGCTCGCTGGAGCGGGAAATAGGTTGGCGTGACGATCAGGCACTGCTCGGTCGACTGGAGCGCATGCAGGCGCTGCTGGACGACAGCGCCAGCATCGAGGCGCTACGGCAACGTCCGCAGCTGTACGAGAACATGCTGGGTAATCGCGACAGCCTGCTCTGGCTGCTCGATGCTCAGGGGCGCGCGCTGATCGAGATCAACCCGGCGCGGCTGTCCATTCCGACATTGCCGGCCAGCGCCGCAGCGGAGCTGATAGATACAGATGGCGCGCGGCTGGCCTGGCGGCGCCTGCCGGGCGAGGCGGGCCTGACCCTGGTCGCCGGGCGCATGCTCGCTGAGCGTGAGCAGATGCTCGCCGCTTATCGCGTAAAACTGTGGTGGGCGTTGAGCCTCGGCGCGCTGCTGGCGTCAGTGCTTGGCTGGCTGATCAGTCGGCGCGCCTTGCGTCCGGTGCGTCACCTGACCCGACAGGCCTTGGCGATCGACGTGCAGCACCTGCACCTGCGCCTGGACGAATCGGCGATGCCGAGCGAACTGGAGCCGCTGCGTGGGGCGCTGAACCAGATGCTCAATCGCTTGGAACAGGGCTTCGCGCGGCTGTCACGCTTCAGCGAAGACCTTGCCCACGAGATGCGTACGCCGCTCGGCAATCTCATGGGGCAGACCCAGCAACTGTTGCACAAGGACCGCGATGCCGAGGCCTATCACGCACTGCTGGTGTCCAACCAGGAAGAGTACGAGCGTCTGGCGCGGATGATCGACAGCATGCTGTTCCTCGCCCGTGCCGAGCAGCCGGCTGCGGCCATCGAGCGGCAGCGCTTTGCATTGCCGGCACTGGTCGAGCAGCTGTGCGACTACTTCGAAGGCGTCGCCGAAGAGCGCGGCATTCAGCTGCTCGACGAAACCGAGGGTGAGCTGGTCGGTGACCCTGAGATGATCCGCCGGGCGCTGGCGAACCTGCTGGCCAATGCGTTGCGCTACGGCGCCAGTGACAGCCCGGTGCGCATCGTCAGTGGCTCAGGAGTAGGTTGGCGGTCGGTCAGCGTGATCAATCTGGGACCTCCGATCCCGCCCGAGCATCTGCCGCGGCTGTTCGATCGCTTCTACCGCTGCGATCCATCGCGCGCCGAGCCGGGCGATACCGGCGGCCTGGGGTTGGCCATCGTGCGCTCGATCATGCAGCTGCATGGCGGCGAGGTGAGTGTTCGCAGCGACGCCGGGGTGACCGAATTCACCCTGCGTTTTGCCGAAACGCCGGCCTGATTCCGATCATTGGCACCGGATCGGGAAGCCGCACCGCGCTGTCACAGCTAATGTGGATACAACCGCCTGTGAGAGACGCGCTTGTGGATAGTCTGAAAATCGCTACCTACAACATCAATGGCATCCGTGCTCGCCGGGGCAATCTGCTCGAATGGCTGGCGCGCGAGCAGCCCGATGTGGTCTGCCTGCAGGAACTCAAGGCACAGGACGCTGATTTTCCCATCGATGACATCCGCGCGGCCGGCTATGGCGCCATCTGGCATGGGCAGAAATCCTGGAACGGGGTGGCGATTCTGGCCCGCGATTGCGAGCCGCTGGAGATCCGCCGTGGTCTGCCGGGCGATCGGGATGACAGCCACAGCCGCTACCTGGAAGCAGCCGTGCAGGGTGTGATCGTTGCCTGCCTCTACCTGCCCAACGGCAACCCGCAGCCGGGGCCGAAATTCGATTACAAGCTGAGCTGGTTCGAGCGCTTCATCGAGCATGCTGCCGGCTTGCTCGCCAGCGGGCACCCGGTGGTGCTGGCCGGCGACTACAACGTGGTGCCCACCGACGAGGACATCTACAACCCGCGCTCCTGGAAGAAGGACGCGCTGCTGCAGCCGGAAAGCCGCGAATGTTTCGAGCGCCTGCTGGCGCAGGGCTGGACCGACGCGTTGCGCGCCAGGTACCCCGACGAGCGCATCTACACCTTCTGGGACTACTTTCGCCAGCACTGGCAGAAGAACTCCGGGCTGCGCATCGACCATCTGCTGCTTAGCCCGGACCTTGCGCCGCGGCTGCAGGATGCCGGCGTCGATCGCTGGGTACGCGACCAGGAACATGCCAGTGACCATGCGCCTACCTGGATAACCCTGAAAGGTGACGCGGGCGCGGCGGCTGAGCCGGCGAAGTCGAACAAGCGTGGCAAGACGGGGGCGAGGAGCTAGAGGCAGGCGGTGCTCGAACGATGCGGCAACGTGCGACGCGGCCGGTTCTACAAGGCCTTGTGCCAATCGTCGCTGAGGCATCAGCAGATCGACGGTCGCGACTAGTATCCGGGCAACTGGTCGGCAAACGACATCGCGGGCTCCAGCGGCTCGCTGTCGACGGTATTCATACGGCAGCAATGGCAGCCAGCAAACGGGGAGGGACTCCATGTCTGATGACATACAGCAGGATCAGGTCGATCGATTCGGGATGGCCGATGATCCGCTCTCCATCCTGCGTCGCCTGGAGAGCGCCAACCTTTCATTGAGCGAGATGCTCGTCGAAACCCTGCATGCCGTGCGCACGCATCTGGGGATGGATGTCGCGTTTATCAGCGAGTTTCGCGGCGGCAGCCGGATTTTTCGCTACCTGGACGGCAATTTCGTACCCCTGCAGCTCGAGGTCGGGGCGTGCGATCCTCTGGACGACAGTTACTGTCAACGCGTGCTCGACGGGCGCTTGCCCGAGCTGATTCAGGACGCGGCGACTCTACCGGAGGCGTTGGCCATGCCGGTGACCAAAGCCTTGCCGGTCGGCGCGCACCTCAGTGTTCCGCTGCGCTTCAGCGATGGCCGGCTCTACGGCACCTTCTGTTGCTTCAGCACCACGCCGGACAACAGCCTCAACGAGCGAGATCTGAATACGCTGCGGCTGTTCGCCGACTTCGCCGGCAGATTGCTGGAACGCCATGCGCTCAATGAGATCCGCTATGCCGAGACGCTCACGCGCATTCGCTCGGTGCTCGAGCAACGCGCGTATTCGGTGGTGTACCAACCCATCGTGCATCTGGTGGAAAACCGCATCGTTGGCCACGAGGCGCTGGCTCGATTCAGCGCGCAGCCGCAGCGAACCCCGGACAAGTGGTTCGCCGAGGCCGGGCTGGTCGGCTTGCAGCAGGAGCTGGAGGTCGCCCTGATCGAGGCGGCCCTGCACGACTTCGATCAGCTGCCGGCAGACAGCTACCTGTCGCTCAATGTTTCGCCGGAAACCATCCTCGCCGGCGCGCTTGACACGGTGCTCGCCGATCAACCGCTGGCGCGGCTGATGCTCGAGGTGACCGAACACGCATCGGTACAGGACTACTCGCAGCTGGCCGAGGCACTCGAACCACTGCGCAGCAAGGGGCTACGGCTGGCGGTTGACGATGCCGGCGCCGGTTACGCGAGTTTCCGCCATATCCTCAAACTCAAGCCGGACGTGATCAAGCTCGACAGCAGCCTGATCCGCAATGTCGACAGCGACACCGGCTGCCGCGCGCTGGCCGCCGCGTTGATCCGCTTCGCCGAGGAAACCGGCTGCAAGGTCGTCGCCGAAGGGGTTGAGACCCAGGAGGAACTGGCCATGTTGCGGCGGCTTGAAGTGAACAAGGCACAGGGCTACCTGCTCGGTCGGCCGATGCCATTGCATCACGGGCTCGCCATGAGCCGACAGGCATAGCCGGCGTAGCCGGGTGATGAGCCAAGAGAGTGCCTTCGGGCGGTTTCGCTGAACCTTTGTGGTGCGTGGGCAGTCGACTTTATAACGCGGGCGGCAGCGATGTGGCCCTTTCCGAGTCGACTTGTCAGGAGGTACAAGATGGATACGAAAGACACGATTTCAGTGCTCAACGACCTGATTGAAACCAGCAAGGATGGCGAAAAGGGCTTCCTCGAATGCGCCGAAGACCTGCGCGATCCGCAGCTCAAGAGCACCATGAATCAGCGTTCGCGCGACTGCGCCACGGCCGCCGCTGAGCTGCAGCAACTGGTTCGCTCCATGGGCGGCGATCCGGAGACCAGCACCAGTGTGGCTGCCGACATGCACCGTCGCTGGGTCGACCTCAAGTCGATGATCACCGGCAAGGACGACGAGGCCATTCTCAACGAGTGTGAGCGTGGTGAGGATGTCGCGGTTAAGAGCTACCGCAAGGCGCTGGAAAAAGACCTGCCAGCCGAAGTGCGGATCGTGGTCGAACGTCAGTACCAGGGCGTACAACGCAACCATGATCAGGTGAAGGCTTTACGCGACGCGGCTCGCGCCCGGAGCTGATGCTTCGCCAGCCGGTCAGGGTTTGAAGAACGCCAGCGCATGCTGGCGTTTTTCGTTTCCGCCGGTCAGTCAACCTGAGCCGGTTCGGCGATTTCGCAACCCTTGAGTACCAGGCGAATGATGGTGTCCGCCGCCGCATCGTAGTCGGCTTCGTCGAGGCGGTTCTTGCCGGTGACGGTGCTGATCTGCCAGTCGAAATCGGCGTAGGTCTGGGTCGCCGCCCAGATGCTGAACAGCAGGTGATTGGCATCGACCTTCGCCATCAGGCCGTCGTCGATCCAGCGCTGGATGCAGGCGATGTTGTGTGCCGCCTGGGCGTTGAGTTGTGCAGTGCGTTCCGGTGACAGGTGCGGAGCGCCGTGCATGATCTCGTTGGCGAACACCTTCGAGGCGCAGGCGTGGTCGCGGGAAATCCTGATCTTGGTGCGGATATAGGCGCGCAGGACCTCGGCCGGATGGCCTGGCTGGTTGAACGGCGCCGAGGCTTCGAGCAAGGGTTCGACGATGCTCTCCAGCACCTCGCGGTAGAGATTTTCCTTGGACTTGAAGTAGTAGTAGACGTTGGGCTTGGGCAGCCCGGCGCGGGCGGCGATGTCACTGGTCTTGGTCGCGGCGAAGCCCTTTTCGGCGAATTCTTCGCTGGCGGCTTTGAGGATCAGCTCTTTGTTGCGCTCACGGATACTGGACATGGGGGCCTTTCGCTGGCTGCCGGCGATACGAACAAGCGCCCGCATGCTAGCACCCTGGTCGCAAGCCCCTCAACCGAAGCGCCGGAGGAGAGGCGAAGGGGCCCGGAGCCCCTTCGCGATAGCACTCAGAAGTGCGCTTTGACGATAGCGCTGAAGGTGTTCTGGTCGGTTTTGCCAACGAAGTTTTCGCTGACGAAGCCGCCGTCTTCGATGCCGTACTTGTTGGACCAATAGTCGTACTCGATACCGACGTACAGCTTGCCTGGGGTGTAGTCCAACGCCTTGCCGAGGTCGTACTTGATCTGCGGCACGATGTGCAGGTTCTTCTTCAGGAAGTCTCCGCGCGACTCGGAACCGGCGTCGTTGACGACCCAATCGATAAAGCCGTCGAAGAGGATGTCCGACTTGCCAACCGGGAAAGTCATCGCCCAGGTGGGGGTCACCTGCCACTGACCGGAAGCGCGGCCGGTGGAGCCGTCGGGCTTGCGATAGTAGAAGTTCAGTGCGAAACGGTCGAAGCCGGGCAGGTCCAGATCGAAACCCGGTCCCAAGAGGTAGTTCTGATTCGGTACGCCTTCGGCCGAGCTTTCACCACGCTCATAGGTGGCGGCAACCAGAACGTCCTTGACCACACCGAAAGACAGGTCGCTTCCGCTGATCTTGCTTAGCGACAGGCGTGGGCTGAACTCGCCGTAGTAGGTATGGCCGTCGCTCCCGCTCACGCCGTTGTACCAGATGTTGTCGACGAAGAAGAACATGTCGCCCCATGCCCAGCCGCTGGCATGCTCGAAGGTGACGGTCTGCTGGGTGTCGGGGTCGACCTTGTAATCCTGGCCGTAAAGATAGGTCAGGCTGTTGTTTTGCCAATGCATCAGATCGCCAGCCAGCGCCGGTGTCGCAAGCAGTGTGCCGGTAAGGGCGAGGCAGAGCGGGGCAGTCTTCAGTTGCATGGAAGTGGTTCCTGTGTGTTTTTTTATAGGCTAGGCCGTCGCGACCGGGCGCGTATTCTGGGCGAAGGCCGAGACGGCGGGAAGCGGTGTGTGTGTCGTTCAGCCCGTTGAATCGGCCCGGGCAGCCTGTGGCATGACGTCGCGGTCGTGGCGGTCGTGCGGCTTGTAGTCCGGAATATTCACCGACAGCGTATTGGTGCCAACGGCATCCTCGACCAGCTCCTCGGGGTCGAATACATCGACTTCGCTCGGTTCGCGCGGCAGGAACAGGTTGAGCAGGATGGCGCTGAAGGCGCCGATGGTGATCGGCGAACCGAAGATGTTCTTCAGCACCTCGGGCATCGCGCTCAGCACCTCCGGCACGCCGGCGACACCCAGGCCGAGACCCAGGGAAATCGACACGATGAGCATGTTGCGGCGATGCAGGCCGGCTTCGGCGAGGATCTTGATACCGGCGATGGCCACGGTGCCGAACATGATCAGCGTGGCGCCGCCGAGCACCGGCTTGGGCATCAGCTGCAGCACACCGCCGACGAAGGGGAACAGACCCAGCAGTACCAGGACCGCGGCGATGTAGTAGCCAACGTAGCGGCTGGCGACGCCGGTGAGCTGGATGACGCCGTTGTTCTGGCTGAAGGTGGTCATCGGCAGGCTGTTGAACACCGCGGCGACCGCCGAGCTGCAGCCATCGGCGAGGATTCCCGATTTGATCCGCCGCAGATACACCGGCCCGCGCACCGGCTGACGCGAGATCATCGAGTTGGCGGTGAGGTCGCCGGCGGTTTCCAGCGGTGTGATGAGGAAGATCACCGCGATCGGGATAAAGGCCATCCAGTCGAAGGCGAAACCGAAACGGAAAGGTTGCGGCACGCTGAGCAGCGGCAGTTCGCCCAGCTCGGCGAAGTCCACCTTGCCCATGGACCAGGCCACCAGATAGCCCGCGGTCAGCGCGATGATCACCGCCGACAGCCGCAGGATCGCCCAGGGAAAGCGGTTGAGCACCACGATGATGCCGATCACCAGGCCGGCCAGCGCCAGGTTGGGCAGGGCGCCGAGGTCATCGGCGCCGTAGCCGCCGGCGATATCGGTCATCGCCACCTTGATCAGCGAAAGGCCCATCAGGCAGATGATGGTGCCGGTGACCACCGGGGTGATCACCCGGCGCAGCTTGTTGATGCACTGGCTGAAGGCGATCTCGACGAACGCGGCGCAGAAACTCACGCCGAACAGCGTGGCGAGGATATCCTCCGGCGTGCCGCCACGCGCCTTGACGATGAAACCGGCGCTGAGGATGGCGCTGAGAAAGCCGAAGCTGGTGCCCTGCAGGCACAGCAGTCCAGAGCCGATGGGACCGAAGCGCCGGGCCTGGACGAAGGTGCCGAGACCGGAGACGAACAGCGCCATGCTGACGAGGTAGGGGACGTATTGATCGAGGCCAAGCGCGCTGCCGACGATCAGGGTGGGGGTGATGATACCGACGAAGCTGGCCAGCACGTGCTGCAAGGCGGCGAAGGTCGCGGGTAGCGGGCCGGGGCGATCATCGAGCTGATAGATGAGGTCCTGATTCGCTTGCGGAGCGGTGCCGCTCCTGTTTTCGGTTGCGGTCATTGTTAAGCCTGCCATTTGTTGTTTTACGGTCATGGGCTTGCGAGGCTTCACGGCACCTCTATCGCTGTCCGTCGAAAGCTGTTCGATCGGTCAGGACGCCTGGACTATAGCAACCTGTAGACAGGCTGATAAACAATAAATCAGAAAATTGTGCACAATTGGATCGACGGCAGTTGGCCCAGATCGCGCGAGCGGGTCTGGACCGGGCCTCAGCGCGGTGCCTGCAATTCCCGCGAGACATTTTCCGCAAGGCCCGCGCCGGCCTCGCTCATGGTCAGGTAGGTGCGGTCGGCGCCAGCTTCCTGGATGCGCTGGGCGATATCCTCGTACATCGCGTGGGACACGATCAGCCCGCCAAATCCGCTTTCGCGCAGCTTGCGGGTAGAGATGATCTTGGCCTCGGGATCGTTCATCGCCAGGATCACCGCCTCGACCTCGTTCATCTCCAGGCTCTGCCAGAACATCTGGTCCTCGGCATCGGCAAAGAGGATGTGCCGGCCCTCGGCGGTGTTCTTTTCCACCATGACCGGGTCGGAATCGAGGCTGACCAGGGCGAAACCCTTCTCCGCCAGATAGTCGTAGGCGGCGCGCCCGGTACGGCCCATGCCCATGATCAGAATGCGCGCATCGCCCAGGGACACCGGTTGTTCGTCGGGGTGGCGAATGTTGCGCTCGTAGCGGAGCAGACGCGGCGCCAGACGTTCGTACAGCGGATGGGCGAAACGGTTGATCTGCGCCGAAACGATGAACGAGAACGCCACGGTGATCGCCAGCGGCATCAGCCACTGCGGCAGCACCACACTGACGACGATCAGGCCGAATTCGCTGTAGTTGGTCAGGCTGGCGGCGCTGAGAAAGGCGCTGCGGGCGCGCAGGCGGAAGGCGACGAACAGGCCGAAGAACAGCACCGCCTTGAGCGGCAGCAGCAGCGACATGGCGAAGGCGAACCAGAGGGCGTTGGCATCCGGCAGCCCACCGATGCCGATCTTCAGGAAGAAGCCAACCAGAAACACTTCCTTGATCGCCCACAGCGAGTTCGACAGCTCGCCGGCACGCTTGTGTTTGGCGAGCATGGCGCCGAAGGCCAGCGCCCCCAGTTCGGAACTCAGGCCGACGTATTCGAAGCCGAGACCGCCGGCCACCAGCGCCAGCATCAGGCCCAGCAGCACCATCAGCTCCTCGTGGCCGCTGTGGTCGAGCAGGCGGAACAGCACGGGGCGCAGCAGCGGCAGCAGGAAGACCAGCAATGCCCAGGCGGAAGGGGCCTTGCCCGCGGCGAGGCTCATGACCACCAGAGCGATGAGGTCCTGGATGATCAGCACGCCGATGGCGACGCGGCCGTGAAAGGCGCGCAGCTCGCGCTTGCTTTCCAGCACCTTGGCCGCCAGCACGGTGCTGGAGAAGGACAGCGCGATTGCCAGCAGCATGGCCTCACGCCAGCTGTTATCGAGGATCAGCATGATCGCCGGCATCACCAGCACGCTGGAGATGAAGAAGTGCAGCAGGCTGCCGCCGATGACTTCGCGGCGAACCAGATTGCCGAGCTTGAGCTTGAGCCCCACGGTGAACAGCAGCAGGAGCACGCCCAGATGCGACAGGTGATCGAGAACGATGCTGTCGTCACGGGTCACGCCCACGTAGTCGCCCGCTGCGGCCAGCGCGAAGCCGGCGCCCAGGTAGCCGATCAGCGGCGGCAGGCCGATGAAGCGGGCAAGCAGCCCGAGGGCGAAAGCGAAGGCAATCCAGCTGGCTTCAATCACGGGGCGGCGTCCGGCGTCGAGGGAGGGCGCGGCATTTTAACGGGGTGTCGGCGATTGGGTAGCGTCGGCAGCGATATTCCTTGCGGGAATCTGCTCGCGCGCCGCGCCCTGGAGGCGGGAGTTGCCGTGATGCAGCGCAGCGTTGCCAAACCTTGCCTAGGGAGCCGAGGAGGGATGTGGTGCGGCCAGTGCTCTCAACTGGAACGGTACGTAGAGAGAACGCCGCGCGGGCTGCGCGCGGCGTCTTTGCTCAGTCGATGGACGCGCCCTTGGCGATCCAGTCACCCAGCAGATCGCGCTCGTCCTGGGTCATCTGGGTGATGTTGCCCAGCGGCATGATCTGGCTGGCCACGGTTTGCGCATGGATCTTCGCCGCCTGCTCGCGTATCTGCTCGGCGGTATCGAACATCACGCCCGCTGGGGCCGCGCTGAACAGCGGGCTGCTCGGCTGCGCTGAGTGGCAAACGGTGCAACGCTCGTGAATCACCTCGCTGACCTGGGCGAACTGGCTGGCACTGGCGCCGCTCTGCTGTGCACTCGTGCTGGCCTGCTCCGGCGAAGTCGCCGCCAGGTTTGGTGCTGCCGGCTGACGGTTCGGCGCGGTGACGTAAGCCAGGCAGATCATGCCCAGAGCCGCGGCCGGTAGCGCCCAGGCAAAGCGGTTACTGTTGTGGCGGGTGTTGAAGTAGTGGCGCGCCAGCACCGACAGCGCGCCGAGCGCGGCGAGGATCAGCCAGTTGTATTCGCTGCCGTAAGTGCTCGGGAAGTGGTTGCTGATCATGATGAACAGCACCGGCAGGGTGAAATAGTTGTTGTGCCGCGAACGCAGCAGGCCCTTGGCCGGCAGCACCGGATCGGGCGTGCGGTTCTGTTCGATGGCGGCGACCAGCGCACGTTGGGCCGGCATGATGATGCGGAACACGTTGCCGACCATGATGGTGCCGATCAGCGCGCCGGTATGGATGTAGGCTGCGCGGCCGCTGAATACCTGCGAATAGCCCCAGCACGCGGCGATCACCAGCACGAACAGCACCAGGCCGAGCAGGGCGGGGGTCTTGCCCAGCGGCGAGTCGCAGAGCAGGTCGTAGACGAACCAGCCTACGATCAGCGAGCCGAAGCCGATAGCGATGGCCGCCGCAGGGGACAGCTCGCTGCCCGGTGCGATCAGGTACAGGCTGGGGTTGAGGTAGTACACCACCATCAGCAGCGCCACGCCCGACAGCCAGGTGGTGTAGGCCTCCCACTTGAACCAGTGCAGGTTTTCCGGCATCTGCGGCGGCGCCAGCTTGTACTTCTCCAGGTGGTAGATACCGCCACCGTGGATGGCCCAGAGATCGCCCGACAGGCCCTCACGCGGGTTGGCGCGGTTGAGGTTGTTCTCCAGCCAGACGAAATAGAAGGAAGCACCGATCCAGGCGACGCCAACGATCATGTGAATCCAGCGGATACTCAGGTTCAGCCATTCGGTCAGATGGGCGTCCATTTGTCATGCACCTCTTGCGGCCTGCAGGCGGCCGTATTTCTTCTTATTGGAATCGGCTTGAGCGCGGCGCGAACGCAGGCAAGGCAACGCCGAATGAGCCAGCGCAGTAGCGGTCATGTCGATTCCGGTTGGGGGTCGAGGAGGAGTTGCTGATCCTCCGTGAAGAAGTACTCGTCGCAGTTGTTGCCAGAACCGCTGCGATCGACCACCAGGAATTCATCCCGCTTTTCGATCGTCAGCACCGGGTGGTGCCAGACGCCGCGGTGGTAATTGACGCCCTGCCTGCCGTTGCTGCGGAAGGCACGGACGTGGCCCGGTACAGGTGCATCGCCAAGTGGCGCGACCACGACCAGAAAGGGGTTGCCGAGCAGCGGGATGAAGGCCTGGCTGCCCAGCGGATGACGTTCGAGCATGCGGATGACCAGCGGCATCTCCAGCGCCTCGGCGGCGAAGATGCTGATGATCGCCTGGTCATCGGGCGCGGCGGTCTCGACCGTGGCCATCTTGTGATAGCGGCGGGTCGAGCCGTTGTTGATCATGAAGTAGTCGCTGCCTTCGGTCTCGATGACGTCGCCGAAGGGGGCGAAGGCTTCCTTGGTCAATGGCTCGATGGTCAGGGTGCGCATGGTGTGCTCGTTCTTTGTTGAAGGATCGGTATTCGCTTGGGGCTGCTCCCCCTCACCCTAACCCTCTCCCCGGAGGGGAGAGGGAACTGGCGCGGAGAAACGGCTGACCTCGTTCCTCCCTCTCCTCTCGGGGAGAGGCCGGGGTGAGGGGAAAGGCGCTTCCTACTTCGCCACCTTGCCAAACAACCGCAGCCGGCTCACACCGCCATCCGGGAAGATGTTCAGACGCACATGGGTGATCGGGCCGAGCTTGGCGATCTGCTCGCTGAACTCATGTTCGGCGTGCATCGACAGCTTCTGGCTCGACAGCAGCTCGCGCCAGAACAGGCTCTGGGTCTCGATCTGGCTGTCGGTGCCACCTTTGACGTAAGCCGCCTGGACCGAGCAGCTGTCCGGGTAGTTGCCCTTGAAGTGCAGGGTGTCGACGACGATGCGCTCGATCTCGCCCGGATGGCCGAGGGCGACGATGACCCAGTCGTTGCCGGGCGTGCGGCGGCGGGCGGTTTCCCAGCCGTCGCCCATGTTTTCGCCGCGGTTCGGGTTGAGGATGTTGCTCATACGGCCGAAATGCTCGTCCGAGCAGGCCAGCGCGCGACCGCCATTCAGCGCCGCCGCCAGGTCGATCTGCTCGTTGTCGCCGACGCTGCTCCAGTCGCGGAACGGGATGCCGTGCACGCGCAGACGCGCCACGCCGCCGTCCGGGTAGATGTTGAAGCGCAGGTGGCTGACCGGCTTGTCGAAGGCGATCTCGTGGTAGTGGTGGCTGTTGCCCTGGAGCTCGACGGCCGGAAGGATTTCCGTCCAGACGGTGTCTTCGATCGGGTCGCCGTCAGCGACGAAGCAGGCTTCCAGCGAGGCGGACGGCGGGTAGTTGCCGGTGAAGTGGCTGGTGTCGATATCCACGCCCTTGATCTGACCAGGCACGCCCAGGCGGATCACCGCATGGTCGTAACCTTCGAAGCGCTTGCGGCGCGACTCCCAGCCATCCATCCACTTGCCGTTGTCATCGAAAACGCCCTCCTTCCATACGGCCGGCGTTGGCTGGAACAACCGGTTGACGTCGGCGAACCAATCGTCGGTGACGGAGATGGCGCGGGTGCCCAGGCGGGCATCGGCCAGGTTGACGTATTTTTCGAAGGGTACGGCGTAAGCTTTCATGGACTCGTCTGCCTTGGATGAGAAGCGGTTTCTGTCATTACTGCCTTTGTTGCGGTTGGTGCTCGTTACATCGCCTGCAGGCGGAACAGGGCGATCTTGTTGATTTCCACCAGCGCCCGGGCGAATTCCTGCTCGGGATCGTTGTGGATGCGTTCTTCGAATGCGGCGAGGATCTGGTGCCGGTTGCTGCCTTTGACCGCCATGATGAAGGGGAAGCCGAACTTGGCCTTGTAGGCCTCGTTGAGTTCGGTGAAGCGGGCGAACTCCTCCGGCGTGCATTCGTGGATGCCGGCGCCGGCCTGTTCCGAGGTACTGGAGGCGGTCAGCTCGCCACGCACGGCGGCCTTGCCGGCCAGGTCGGGGTGAGCATTGACCAAGGCCAGCTGAGTGTCATGGTCGGCGGCGAGCATCGCCTGGGACAGGCGGGTGTGCAGCACTTCGATGTCGTCCAGCGTCTCGTCGACGCCCGCCTGGTAAACGGTTTCGGCAACCCAGGGTGAGTGCTCGTAGACGTCGGCAAAGGCGGCGACGAAGGCGTCGCGATCCAGCGTCGAGGGTTTGATCGTCTTGAACGGGGTCATCAATTGCGCTCCGCGATAAAAGGGTGGGTGGCGTGCCAGTGGCGGGCGATGTCGACACGACGGGCGCACCAGACCTTCTCATGACCCTTCACGTACTCAATGAAGCGTGCCAGCGACGCCAGACGCGCCGGGCGCCCGAGCAGCCGGCAGTGCATGCCGATGGACAACATCTTCGGCGCGCCTTCGCAGCCTTCGGCGTAGAGCACGTCGAACGCATCCTTCAGGTAGGTGAAGAAGTCATCGCCGCTGTTGAAGCCCTGCACCTGGGTGAAGCGCATGTCGTTGGTGTCCAGCGTGTAGGGGATCACCAGATGCGGCTTGTCCGGCGTCGACTCGGAGTCCCAGTACGGCAGGTCGTCGTCGTAGGTGTCGGAGTCGTAGAGAAAGCCGCCTTCCTCGCGTACCAGGCGCCGGGTGTTGGGGCCGGTGCGGCCGGTGTACCAGCCGAGCGGCCGTTCGCCGGTGATCTCGCCGAGGATGCGGATGGCTTCCTGCATGTGCTCGCGCTCCTGCGCCTCATCCATGTACTGGTAGTCGATCCAGCGGTAGCCGTGGCTGCAGATTTCGTGACCTGAGCCTGCCATCGCCTTGATCAGCTCGGGGTGACGCTGGGCGGCCATGGCGACGGCGAAGATGGTCAGCGGGATGTCGTGCTTGTCGAACAGCTTGAGCAGGCGCCATACGCCAGCACGGCTGCCGTATTCGTAGAGCGACTCCATGCTCATGTGGCGCACGCCTTGCAACGGTTGCGCGGCGACCATCTCGGAGAGAAAGGCCTCGGATTCCTTGTCGCCGTGCAGCACGCAGCGTTCGCCACCTTCCTCGTAATTCAGCACGAAGGACAACGCGATACGCGCATCGCCCGGCCAGTGCGGGTGCGGTGGGTTGCTGGCGTAACCGATCAGGTCGCGTGGGTAGTCGGCGCTCACTGGGGTGCTTCCTGTATGGCAGGTCGTCATGGCACGACCGGATGGCTGGATTGTATACAAATTGAATGAGGCTTTGTAAATAGCAATTTTCATCCTTTCGCTATAGCTGGTATCTGCCGTGTCGCGATCAACCATGCTCAGAGGCATCTGCAGCTTGCAGGTAACGGGCCAACCGATGCTTGAAAAACTGTATACAAAAATATCTGCAGATTGTCTTGAGCGATGTGGGGAGGATGGTTATGCTCGGGGCAGTTTCCATTCAACAGAGCGGAGGTGCCCGTGGGCCGATTGACCACACACGTACTCGACGCCGCCCACGGTTGCCCGGGCAGCGGAATCAAGGTGGAGCTGTACCGCGTCGAGGATCAGGCGCTGACCCTGGTCGCAACCCGTGAGACCAATGCCGACGGGCGCTGCGACAGTCCGTTGCTGGAAGGTGCGGATTACCTGTCCGGTGTCTATCAGCTGCAGTTCAGTGCCGGCGATTACTACCGCCGCCGTGGTGTGGTCCTGGCGGATCCTGCGTTTCTCGATGTGGTGGTGCTGCGCTTCGGGATCGATTCGGAGCAGGAGCATTACCACGTGCCGTTGTTGGTATCGCCGTATAGCTATTCGACGTATCGGGGTAGCTAGTCGCTTTTCCCTTCAGTGCTGACTCTTGTGGAGTCCCTTTGCCCGCCTTAATGGCGGGTTTTTTATGGGGTGAGTTTGGTTGGCGTGAGGCGCTCGGCGCGGGTTACAGCGTGCGCATTGCTCGATGCTTTACCTTTCTTTCGTGTCGGCGAGTAGCAGGGGTGGAAAAACGCGCCGCGTTTTCCACCGGGGGTGGCGTGCAGATCTTTGTCTGACGCCCGCTAACGACTAGACAAAGGCTTCGCTAAAGAGCGCTACCGACTCATCAAAGACGCCGCTCCCGCGCCCCCAAACAGCGCCGCGCTGGTCCGGTTGAACCACGCATGCCCTTTCCCGGTGCGCAGGTAACGTGCCGCCCCCTGCGCGCCCAACCCGTAGGCCAGCTTGCAGAGCAGATCGAGCACGGCCCAGGTAAGGATCATTAGCAATAGCTGCGGCAGCAACGGCTGCCCCGCGCTGAGAAACTGCGGCAGAAAGGCGGCGAAGAAGAGGATGTCCTTTGGATTGCTGCCACCAAGGATGAACGCCCGGCCGAACAATCGACTGAAACGTGGGGCGAGGGCGGGGCTTTCGATCTCGTGGGCGATGGGTGTGCGACGGGCTTCCTTCCAGCTCTGCCAGGCGAGGTAGAACAGGTACAGGGCACCGACCAGCTTGAGCGTGCTGAACAGCCGCTCCGAGGCCATCAGGAGCGCGCCAAGCCCCAGCGCCGAGGCGCTGAGCAGGGCGATGGAAGCTGTCACACCTCCCAGGAAGGCCGGCCAGGAGCGGCGCACTCCGTAGTTCAGGCTGTTGCTGATCATCAGTAACGACAGCGGCCCGGGGATCAGGATCACCACCAGCGCCGCACCGGCGAACAACAGCCATATTTCCAGGGTCATGACGGCCTCCTATAGCCAATGCAAAAGCCCCACTGCGGAGCAGTGGGGCCGTAGGTGAGCCGGGCGCTGCCGGCCCGGTTCAGAGAAACGCGAACTTGGCGATGAATATCACGCACAACACATACAGGCTGATCGATACCTTGTCGCGCTGGCCAGTCAACAGCTTGAGCGTCGCGTAGGTCAAGAAGCCCAGGGCGATACCGTTGGCGATGGAAAAGGTCAGCGGCATCATCACCACGGTGACGATGGCCGGGATGGTGTCGGTGTGGTCCTTCCAGTCGATATTCGCCAGGCCACTCATCATCAGCATCGCCACGTAGATCAGCGCGCCGGCGGTGGCATAGGCGGGAATCATGCCGGCCAGTGGGGCGAAGAACATGGCAATCAGGAACAGCACGCCGACGGTCACTGCGGTCAGCCCGGTGCGGCCGCCGGCGGCGACGCCCGCGGCGCTTTCCACGTAGCTGGTAACCGGTGGGCAACCGACGAAGGCGCCGACCACGCTGGAGCTGCTGTCGGCCTTCAGCGCGCGGGAGAGGTTCTCGATCTTGCCGTCCTCATTGACCAGGTTGGCACGGTGGGCGACGCCCATCAGGGTGCCGGCGGTGTCGAACATGTTCACGAAGAGGAAGGCGAGGATCACGCTGACCATCGCCACGTTGAGCGCGCCGGCGATATCCATGGCCAGCCAGGTCGGCGCCAGGCTCGGGGGCATCGACACCAGGCCGTTGTACTCGACCAGACCAAGCGCCCAGCCGGTGGCGGTGACCACCAGCATGCTGACCAGGATCGCACCGAAGACATTGCGGTGGCTGAGTACGGCGATCATCAGAAAGCACACCGCGGCCAGCAGCGCCGACGGCTCGGCGAACGAGCCCATAGTCAGCAATGTTGCCGGGCTATCGACGACGATGCCGGCGGTCTTCAGGCCGATCAGGCCGAGGAACAGGCCGACGCCAGCGCCCATAGCGAAGCGTAGGCTCATGGGGATGCTGTTGAGCAGCCATTCGCGGATGCGCGACAGGCTCATGATCATGAACAGCACGCCGGAGATGAACACCGCGCCGAGCGCGATCTCCCAGCTGTAGCCCATCTCGCCGACCACCGTGTAGGTGAAGAAGGCGTTCAGGCCCATGCCTGGCGCCAGGCCCACCGGCCAGTTGGCGTACAGCCCCATCAATAGGCAGCCGAGCGCCGCGCCGATGCAGGTGGCAACGAAGGCAGCGCCGTGGTCGATGCCGGCGTCGGCCATGATGTTCGGGTTGACGAAGATGATGTAGGCCATGGTGACGAAGGTCGTCAGGCCGGCGAGCAGTTCGGTGCGGATACTGGTGCGGTGTTCGCTGAGTTTGAAGAATCGGTCGAGCAAACCCGCGTTCTTCGGTTGCAGCCCGAGGGTCGGGTGTACCTGCTTCGTGGTTTCCACAAGGTGTTCCTCATCGTTCTTGTTGTCTATCACCCAGAGCGGTGCTCTCGAGGGCAGGTGATGGTGAGGGCTCTTCTGCTCGGTTTATTGACCGAAAGGTCAGGAAGGCTTGACGCGATTATGCTTTTGTATACAGGAATTGCAACTCGATTTGCGCAAATTCAGTCGTTCAGGCGGCTTTTGACTATCAATCCTGTTCTGCGTGAAGCGCTATGGTGAACGAACAGATGTAGGCTTCCCGCTTGATTGTGCACAATATTTGGATTTATTTCGCTGTTTAACCATCGGCTACTGCCAGGCACATGGCGAAAGGCAGTAAAGTTCGGTCTGCCGATACTTCCGACGCGAGTCACCATGAACGAACAGTTGCAGCCTCTGAAAAAGCCGACACGAAACGGCAAGGTCCGTACCGGGACCCAGGACGACATCGTTTACGCCCATATTTTCGACGCCATTCTCGAACAACGCCTGGCGCCGGGTACCAAGCTCAGCGAAGAAGCGCTGGGCGAAATCTTCGGGGTGAGTCGGACCATCATCCGCCGCGCGTTATCGCGGTTGGCTCACGAAGGCGTGGTGCTGTTGCGCCCGAATCGCGGGGCGGTGGTGGCAAGCCCCAGCGTGGAGGAAGCCCGGCAGATCTTCTTTGCCAGGCGAATGGTGGAGCGCGCCATCACGGAACTGGCGGTTCAGCACGCTACTGCTGAGCAACTGGCGGAACTGCGGCAGATGGTGGCCGACGAGCAGGATTGCTTCGCTCGCGGCGATCGCGGCGCCGGCATTCGCCTGTCCGGTGAGTTTCACCTGAAGCTGGCCGAGGCGGCAAAGAACGCGCCGCTGGTGAGCTTTCAGCGCAGCCTGGTCTCGCAGACCTCGCTGATCATCGCCCAGTACGAGAGCGGCAACCGCTCGCATTGCTCTTTCGACGAACACAACCAGCTGATCGATGCCATCGCTGCCCGCGACAGCGAGAAGGCAGTGAGCCTGATGATGCATCACATGGATCACATCGACAGCAAGCTCAACCTCGACGAAGACAGTGCGTCGGATGACCTGCACGCCGTGTTTTCGCATCTGGTGCTTGGCAAGAAGAAGCCGCGCGTACTGCGCTGAGATTCGATGTGGATCCTGCCGTTGTGCGGGATCATCGATATTAGAAGTAGGCCGGGCGGCGTTCCGTTTCAGCCCACCGACCGGGGGGGGCGGGTTTGGCGGGAGCGGAACGCCGCCCTGCTCATGCTGCGGACGCCGCTCTTGATTGGAGGGACGTCCGGCGCATCTTGGGGCGTGGACAAGGCTTCGCCGTTGTCCACGCACGCGGTGCTCGGCGAACTCAACAGCCCTAGCGCTTGTGCACGCTGCACCCGGCCGCGTAGGTCTCCTTTTATGTGGAATAGAAAATCAATGAAAACGGGGGCTTTGCTCACCCCCGGTGCTTTTCATACCTAACCAGTATGGCTATAGCTTCTGAAAAGAAAGAGATCGCCAACGAAGCCAGTTTAAGATCCCTGACCTACCATCGGGCTGACATGCACGTAAAAGAGACAACAGGCAGAAAACGACCAGCAGCGGACTACCGCCCGCTATTGCCGAGAAAAAAAAACTTAAAGCAGTGTCCCAGAATCGGTTGACCACTACAGCCATCAGTATGACTTGAGATCGATATCGCTGGAAAATTTCTCCCCAGGCACCTCTTTTATCAGGGCCTGCCCGGCTATCGGCGTCTTACCATCGAATGTGAGAGTTGGGCCACCATGCAGTTCCCAGCCGTTGTTCAGCGATTCGGTTATCCGCATGCAGAACAGAACATCGTCCGGTCCTGTAACAAATCTATATAACTTCATAAAATTTCCTATTCCGAAGTTTTCTTAGAGGGTGTTTACAAAATCAGGTAGTCAGCCGGCGAAGCAGCAGTCTCGCCTCAGTGAGCCAGACCCAAGCTTCAGCGACCTGCGCCAGTCGATCGTGATGCATCGCCAGCCGTCGTGCACGTTCGTTCCAAGCATGCGTGCGCTCGACGACCCAGCGCTTGGCCAATACAACGAAGCGAAGCCTTGAGCATCGGCTTTCACCGTAAACAGGTCCAGCTGTTCGGGGCGTATCCAGCGGCCCACGTTCCTGTTGGCCGGATGCCGCACCACCTGGACCCGGATGCCATGGCATTGGGAGACCGTCTGCGCACACTGGCCGGCATAGCCGCTATCGGCGAACAGCCTCTGGATGCTGGGATATTTCGTCATCGCCGCCGCCACCACCGGATGAGCGCCATCGCGGTCCTGCACACTGGCGGCCGTTACGCTGACCGCCAGCAGCAGCCCCAGCGTATCGACCACCAGGTGGCGCTTGCGTCCCTTGACCTTCTTGCCCGCGTCATAGCCCGTATCGCCTCCTTGTGGGGAACCGCGCGTGGACTGGGCATCCAGTACCGCCGCCGTGGGTTCTGCCGCGCGCGCCTCTCGCTCACGCCATTGCGCCCGCAGACGATCATGCATCTGCTCGAACTTGCCCTGAGCGCTCCAACGACGGAAGGTCCGGTACACGTTCTGCCAGCGCGGGAAGTGTTTAGGCAACATCCTCCAGGAACCTCCGGTCCGCACCACATAACAGCAGGCATCGACCAATGTCCGGCGGCTGAACCGCGGCGGCAGCCCTCGACCGCCCTCGTTCTCGAAGAGATCCCGGACTAAGGTCCACTCGGCATTGGTCAGGCAACTGGGGTAGATCTGTTCCGGCTCCAGGCGTCGATGGGCGGCGCTATAGCCGTATCGTGCAGGGCCAGGCACCGCCGCCTCCACCATCACCGCTTCATGGCTGGGCGCACGCTCGATGCCCTGCCGGCGTAGTGTGGTGATCAGCGTCTACTGATGCACACTCAATCCGGTACGACGGGCCAGTTCAGCACCGATCTCCTCCAGCGTGGCGGTCGGATCAGACTCGACGATTGCCACCAGGATCGCTACGTGATCACCCTGTAGCTTGCGGGGGCGGCCCATTTCGATCTCTCGCTTCGACTGAAAAAGCCAGATTATACTATTTTTTGTAAACACCCTCTTAGTATAGGTTTATAACGCTCTAGTTCAGGGCCAGGTTGGGGGTAGCAGCGCCCGAAGCCCCTGTGGTGTGTTGATATAGGCGACCAAATTTGGAGCCGCTCTTCTCGGCAGCGGAGATACAGACAGCAAGCAGTTAAGATCGAGGGAAGACAGCATACGAGCAACACGCGCTGGCTCAGGGTGAAAGAGTTCAAGCTTGACGAGGGACAGCCCAAGGTCTTGAAGCTTCGCAGCAGGATGAATGTCAGTCTGCCATTCAATTAGTGCAGGGCCGATGCCATTTAGAGGAACTGAACCATCGGCGGGAATAGTAATTAGCCAGTTTAGTGCGCCACGGCTAATGGACTCGACTACCCCAAGCGGCTCAGAGCAAGCGCCTGCCATTGCATGAATGTCAGTGGTGCGAGCAACCCACGTAGAAAGGGATGGCATTGCGTCGGGGCGCAAGCTCTCGAGACCGAACCAACGAGGCCGCTCGGGCGCAGGTGCATCCGGATTGGGCGAGATGACTTCAAGGAACAGCGCGTCGCCCAGCCGTAAAAGCAAGTTGTGCGTTCCCATTCGCGGATGCTCGCCACCAATCTGGGGCTCGGCTCCAAGGGTTTGCCATATAAACTCCGCACCTGCTTCAAGTGATGGTGACGTAACCGTGATGTGGTCTAACTGGCAACGCGGCACGCTAAGACCTCTTGACGTTTGGTTAAGGTGGGGGCTTAAGCCCCCAGCGAGCGGAGCGGTATTCCCTGCGGCGTCACCGGAGCCGACAGTCCTGCAACGCGTCTTTATACATTACACCGATTCCGGCCGCACTGACCCCTTGGAGCCGTTACGCGGCGGAGCCCGTCTCCTTTTGTGCAGGCGGTGGTATTCGAGCTTCAGCCGGTTCCAGCCGATCGCTGCAGCCGGTTTGAAAAGCGGTGTGATCAGGCATAGAGCGATATCATGGCTACTCTTCTTTCCTTTACATCGACGCGGCCAGGGCTGAATTATCGAGATTTACCGAGCGCAGCCCCTCCAGCGCAGCGAGTAGATACTCTATTGGCGATCAAGCATTTTTTATGTGCTGATCGCTGAAAAACCGGGTGGAGTCGAAGGGCACGCCGAGTTTGAGACAGGCCCAGATTCCCGTCAGGTACTTGCGCATGACCGCACACAGTGCCTGGATTTTCTTCTTGCCTCGCTTCTGCAAGACCTCATAAAACGCTTTGGCGTTCGGGTCATGGCGCACCGCAGACAAGGCTGGCATGTAGAGCGCACTGCGCAGGTAGGCGTTGCCAGCCTTGCTCAAGCGTCCGGGCTTGTTGACGCTGGTGCCCGATTGGCATAGCCGCACGTCCAGGCCGGCGTAGCGGCTGACCTGGGCGGCTTTCAGCTCTCTGGGCAACACGCACAGCTCGGCCAGCAATGCGATAGCGCTGGCTTGAGCGATACCCTTGGCCTGCTTGAGGTTCGCCAGGTGCTGCTGGTGTTGCGGCTGTTGGCCGATCAGCTCGCAGGCAGCCTTGGTCAACCTCTCGATGCGCTGATCCAGACGTTCGATGCCTTCGACTTCATCGTCGACAAGCAAGGGTAAGGTAGATGACTTCGAGCGCAGGGCATGTAGCCGATTCTTGGCCTGGGTGCGAGCTGCGGTCAGGCGGTTGATCTGTCGCCCTATGTCGCGCAGGCCCATCAGGGTGTCGTCGGGCGCCTGCCACAGGACAGGGTTTCATACACTCGCCGTATTCAGCCAACAGCGCGGCATCCGCCGCATCGGTCTTGCTGTTGCTCAACTTGAGCTGGGCGAAGTGGTGAAAGCTGCGTGGATTGATGACTGCCACCGGCAAGCCGGCTCGCTGCAGCGCCACCGCCAGGTCCAGGTAGTAAACGCCTGTGGCTTCCAACACCACGCGGGCCACCGTGAGCCCCTTGAGCCGCTTGATCAGTGCCTGATGCCCCTCGTGGGTTTGGCGAAACTCCGCTGTGTCGACAACACGCCCAGCACGCCACTGAGCCACTGCGACGGACTTTGCTCCAACATCCACACCAACAAAAGTCTCCACGGGTTCACCTCCACTGATTTATGCGTAACAATCATCACCGGTTCCCCGACCTCGCACTTCTTACCGCTGCAACCTTGTGATGCGAAGTCCACCTCTCGCGAGCTGGCTTCCGGATACTCCACGCAGTTGGTAATGAGGCGGGGGGCCAATCTACAAACGAGATCACTCAAGGTGTCTCCAGGGTGGGACGGCCTCCCGGTAACGCTTCGAATCATCGCTTATTGACGATGGATTCAACATACAAGGGTGGGCTTCAGCCCACCAGATTCCCAGTCACACTTTACCTCGTGGCATTACTCACCTTACACAGCGGTGGCGAGCTTATGCTTTGCTGTGCACCGAGACCCCGGCGACGTAGGTTTCCTTCACAGCGCGATCGTCGCCGAGAGTCATCAGCGCAAAGAGCTTTTCCTGGAGCGTCGTCGCCTGGCTCAGCCGGTAGTCGATCAGCGGAGTTGCCTTGTAATCGAGCACAACGAAGTCGGCATCCTTGCCCGGTTGCAGGTTGCCGATCTTGTCGTCCAGATAGAGCGCCCGCGCACCGCCGAGCGTGGCGAGGTATAGGGCCTTGAACGCGTCGAGCTTCTGCCCCTGCAGCTGCAGCACCTTGTAGGCCTCGTTGAGGCTTTGCAGTTGCGAGAAGCTGGTGCCGCCACCGACATCCGTGCCCAGGCCCACGCGCACGCCGTGACCTTCCAGCTTGGCCAGGTCGAACAGGCCACTGCCGAGGAACAGGTTGGACGTCGGGCAGAAGGCGACGGCGGAACCTGTCTCGCCGAGGCGTTTGCATTCGTCGTCACACAGATGAACGCCGTGCGCGAATACCGAGCGCGCACCGATCAGGCCGTGGTGGTCGTATACGTCGAGGTAGCCGCTGCGCTCGGGGAACAGCGCCTTGACCCATTCGACCTCCTGCTTGTTCTCGGAGATATGGGTGTGCATGTACAGCCCGGGAAATTCGGCGAACAGCTTACCGGCCAGGGTTAGTTGTTCGGGTGTGCTGGTCGGCGCAAAGCGCGGGGTGACGGCGTAGTGAAGGCGACCCTTGCCGTGCCAGCGCTCGATCAGCTCGCGGCTGTCGGCATAGCTGGACTCGGCGGTGTCGGTGAGGAAGTCCGGCGCGTTGCGGTCCATCAGCACCTTGCCGGCGATCATCCGCAGGTTGAGCTTTTCCGCCGCTTCGAAGAAGGCATCCACCGATTGCTTGTGCACGGTACCGAATACCAGCGCCGTGGTGGTGCCGTTGCGCAGTAGTTCGGTGAGGAACAGGTCGGCCTGCTCGCGAGCATGTGCCATGTCGCTGAAACGGCCCTCGTTTGGGAAGGTGTAGGTTTCCAGCCAGTCGAGCAGCTGCGCGCCGTAGGAGCCGATGACGCCGACCTGCGGGTAGTGGATATGGGTATCGACGAAGCCAGGGGTAATCAGCGCATCCGGGTATTCGACTATCTCTGTGCCGGCCGCCAGGGTCGGCAGCAGCTCGGCGGCATGGCCGATGCGTGCGACCTTGCCGTCCTCGACGATCAGCAGGCCGTCCTCGAAGTATTCATGGGATTGCTCGATGCCCACGTCGCGCGGGTCGGCGAGGCAGTGGAGCAGGGCGGCACGGTAGGCTTTGGTGCTTGGCATGGTGACTCTCGAAAATCGTTGTGTGAGGTGATGCGTTGACATGGGCAGGCCGTCGCCGGAGGTGTGCCTGCCACAAGGTCGGGTGGTCAGTTTGTCTGGGCGCGGCGCGAAGCGGGGACCAGCATCGGTACCGGCTTTTCACCGTCCGCGGTCTTCTCGCCACCCTTTTCACCGAAATGCGCGTTGTAGGTGGCGATCACTTCACCAGCGATGGACACGGCGATCTCCACCGGCAGCTTGCCCTTCACCTCGGCGATGCCCATCGGGCAGCGCATGCGTTGCACCGTTTCGGCCCCAAAGCCACGGTCGCGCAGGCGGTGTTCGAATCTGGCGCGTTTGCTCTTCGAGCCGATCAGCCCGTAGTAGGTGAAATCGTTGCGCGAGAGGATCGCGGCGGACAGCTCCAGATCCAGCTGATGATTGTGGGTCATGACGATGAAGTAGCTGCCGGCGGGCATGTTATCCACTTCCTCGACCACATCGTCGTTGACCACCTTTTCCACGCCGCGCGGAATCTCGGCGGGGAATTCGTTATCGCGCGAATCGATCCAGCGCACCTTGCACGGCAGGCTGGCCAGCAGCGGCACCAGCGCGCGCCCGACATGCCCGGCACCGAACACGGCGATATGCGCCTGCGGCTGGCCCATGGTCTCGAACAGCAGCACCGTGGCGCCACCGCAGCACTGACCGAGGCTGGCGCCGAGGGAGAAACGCTCGAGACGGGTGCCGCGGCTGCGCTTTTCCAGCATTTCGCGGGCGATCTCTTGCGCCTTGTATTCCAGATGGCCGCCGCCGATGGTGTCGTACAGGCGCTCGCGGCTGACCACCATCTTCGAGCCGGCATTGCGCGGCGTGGAGCCGCGTTCCTCGATGATGGTCACCAGCACGCAGGGTTCGCCTTGTTGTTGCAGGTCGGCGAGTGCTTCGATCCAGGCCGTGTTGCTCATGTCTGTGTCCCTAGTAGTTCGGGCGGCCGCTCCGTGGAAAAAACCGCGAAGCGCCTTCCACCCAAACGATCAAGTTGTGTTGATGGTGGACAATCACAGGGTTGTCCACCCTTGGTCAGGCCGGGGTGGTCTCCGCTGCCGCAGACCTGCTCGCGGTCTGCTTCAACCTACGCATCTGCTCCACACCCCACAGCACCCGCTCCGGCGTCGCTGGCGCGTCGATCTTCGGCTGAACCTTGTAATCCGCCAGGCTCGCCACGGCGTCTTTGATCGCGCACCAGACGGATATCCCGAGCATGAACGGCGGCTCGCCCACGGCCTTGGAGTGAAACACGGTGTCTTCGGGGTTCTTGCGGTTCTCCACCAGCTTGACCCGCAGATCCAGCGGCATGTCCGCCACCGCCGGGATCTTGTAGCTGGCCGGGCCACTGGTCATCAGCTTGCCCTTGTCGTTCCAGACCAGCTCTTCCATGGTCAGCCAGCCCAGGCCCTGGACGAAGCCGCCTTCGACCTGGCCGATATCGATGGCCGGGTTCAGCGAGGCGCCGACGTCATGCAGGATGTCGCTGCGCAGCATCTTGTATTCGCCGGTCAGGGTGTCGACGATCACTTCCGAACAGGCCGCGCCGTAGGCGAAGTAGTAGAACGGCCTGCCGCGCGCCTGGCTGCGGTCGTAGTAGATCTTCGGAGTGCGGTAAAAACCGGTGGACGACAGCGAAACCTGGCCGAAATAGGCCTGCTGGATCAGCTCATCGAAGCTGATGTACTGGTCGCGCAGGCGCACCTGGCCATTCTTGAACTCGACATCTTCCTCGAAGATCTGCCACTTGCGCGCGGCGAACTCCACCAGCCGCTGCTTGATGGTCTGCGCGGCATTTTGCGCCGCCTTGCCGTTGAGGTCGGTGCCGCTGCTTGCTGCCGTCGGCGAAGTGTTCGGCACTTTGTCGGTATTGGTCGCGGTGATCTGGATGCGGTCGATATCGACCTGGAACACCTCGGCCACCACCTGGGCGACCTTGGTGTTCAGGCCCTGACCCATCTCGGTGCCGCCATGGTTCAGGTGGATGCTGCCGTCGGTGTAGACGTGCACCAGCGCGCCGGCCTGGTTGAGGAAGCTGGCGGTGAAGCTGATGCCGAACTTCACCGGCGTCAGCGCCAGGCCCTTCTTCAGGATCGGGCTTGCGGCATTGAACGCGCGGATATCTTCGCGTCGCTTTGCATAGTCGCTGCTGGCTTCCAGCTCGGCGGTCATCTCCTCGAGCATGTTGTGCTCGACGGTCTGGTAGTAGTGGGTGACGTTGCGCTCGGTCTTGCCGTAGTAGTTGCGCTTGCGCACCTCGAGCGGGTCCTTGCCCAGCTCGCGGGCCACCGCGTCCATGATCTCCTCGATGGCGACCATGCCCTGCGGGCCGCCGAAGCCGCGGTAGGCGGTGTTCGAGGCGAGGTTGGTCTTGCAGCGATGGCCGTTGATGGTGGCGTCGCCCAGGTAGTAGGCGTTGTCGGAATGGAACATGGCGCGGTCGACGATCGAGCCGGAAAGGTCCGGCGAGTAGCCGCAGTTGCCGGCCAGGTCGATCTCAATGCCGTGCAGCAGGCCGTCGTCATCGAAGCCGACGTCGTATTCGACGTAGAACGGGTGACGCTTGCCGGTCATGGTCATGTCTTCCATGCGTGGCAGGCGCATCTTGGTCGGGCGGCCGGTGAGGCGTGCTATCACCGCGCACATGCACGCCGGGCCGGCGGCCTGGGTTTCCTTGCCGCCGAAGCCGCCGCCCATGCGGCGCATGTCGATGACGATCTTGTTCATCGAAACGCCGAGCACCTCAGCGACGAGCTTCTGCACCTCGGTGGGGTTCTGCGTCGAGGTGAAGACGATCATGCCGCCGTCCTCGGTGGGCATGACCGAGGAAACCTGGGTCTCCAGATAGAAGTGCTCCTGCCCGCCGATGTGCAGCGAGCCCTGCAGCCGACGCGGCGCGCTGGCCAGGGCCGTGGCCGAGTCACCACGCTGGTGGGTGTGGCTGTCGAGCACGAAGTGCTTCTTGTGCAGCGCCTCGACCACGTCGAGCACCGGCTCCAGATCCTCGTATTCGATGATTGCGGCCATGGCTGCCTTGCGCGCGGTTTCCAGGCTGTCGGCCGCGACGGCGATCACCGGCTGGCCGATGTACTCGACCTTGCCGTCGGCGAGCAGCGGATCACCCGGCAATACAGCGCCGATATCCAGCTGCCCGGGTACATCCTGAGCGGTGATGGCAATGGCGACGCCAGGCACCTCATAGCAGGGCGCGGTGTCGATGCGGGCGATGCGTGCGTGGGCACGGTCGCTCATGCGCGCATAAATATGCAGCTGATTGGGAAACTCCAGGCGGTCGTCGACGTACACCGCCTCGCCAGAGACATGCTTGGGCGCGCTGTCGTGCTTGACGCTCTTGCCGACGCCGGTGATCAGATCCTCGGTAAACAGCGCCGCGATTTCTTCCTGAGTGCGGGTGGTTACGTGGTTAGACATAAGCGGTCACCCTCGTTTCGGTTTTCGGTGCGTGTTGTTCGAGGAAGCATTTACGCAGCAGGTTCTGCGCGACCAGCAGGCGATATTCGCGGCTGGCGCGGAAATCGGTCAGCGGCGTGAAGTCCTCGGCCAGCGCCTCGCAAGCGGCTTCCACGGTTTGCTGGTTCCACGGCGCGCCGTTCAGGGTCGCCTCGCAGGCCGCGGCGCGTTTTGGGATCGCCGCCATGCCGCCAAAGGCGACGCGGGCATCGGCGATCATGCCATCTGTGATTTTGAGATCGAACGCGGCGCAGACCGCCGAGATGTCGTCGTCCAGTCGTTTGGAAACCTTGTAGGCACGGAACAGGCGATCCGGCGTGGCGCGCGGCACGATGATCTGCTCGATGAACTCGCCGGGCTGGCGCGCGGTGACCTTGTAGTCGAGGAAGTAATCTTCCAGCGGCAGGGTGCGGCTGACATCGCCCTTGCGCAGCACGACCTCGGCGCCCAGGGCGATCAGCAGCGGTGGGGCGTCGCCGATGGGCGAGGCGTTGCCGATGTTGCCGCCCAGCGTGCCCTGATTGCGGATCTGTAGCGAGGCGAAGCGCTGCAGCAGATCGCCGAAGTCCGGGTACTCGGCAGCCAGCGCGGCGTAGCAGTCGGTCAGCGGTGCGGCTGCACCGATCTCGATATGGCGGTCGGTGATCTGGACCTGCTTCATCTCGGTGATCTGCCCGACATGGATCATCACCGGCAGCTCGCGGTGGAACTGGGTGACCTCCAGCGCCAGGTCGGTGCCGCCGGCGAGCAGCCGCGCTTGCGGATTGGCGGCATACAGCTCGGCCAGCTCAGCGATGGTCAGCGGTGACAGGCTGCGCTTCTCGCCGTCGCTGAGTTCGGCCGTTTCACGCGGCGCGATGCGCTGCAGCTGGGCGATGGTCTCGGCTTCGCGGGCGTCGAACTGGTCCGGCTGCTTGCTGCAGCAGGCCTGCTCGGCGGCTTCGAGAATCGGGCGGTAGCCGGTGCAGCGGCAGAGGTTGCCGGCCAGGGCTTCGTGGGTCTGGTGTGGATCGTAGGTCTGCACGCCGTCGCCGCGATTCTTCTGCAAGGCGAACAGGCTCATGACGAAACCGGGAGTACAGAAGCCGCACTGCGAGCCGTGGCAATCGACCATCGCCTGCTGGACGCTATGCAGCTGACCCTGATGCTTGAGGTCTTCGACGGTGATCAGTTGCTTGCCGTGCAGAGCGCAGACGAAGGTCAGGCAGGAGTTCAGGGTGCGGTAGCGCAGCCGATCGCCGACCAGTTCGCCGACCACGACGGTACAGGCGCCACAGTCGCCGGAGGCACAGCCTTCCTTGGTGCCCGTCTTGCCGCGGTGTTCGCGCAGGTACTGCAGCACCGTGGTGTTGGGGTCGAGAGCGTGCTCGCTGCGCAGCTCACGATTGAGGAGAAACTGGATCAAGGCGGTGCCTCCGACTGTTGTTGTTCTGACGCGCAAATTATCGCTATCTGACTTTTCGGTCAACTTATTCCTGACTCAAAAGTCAATGCGGCATGCGCGCGCAGGTCGGGCGAAGGCTAGGTGGCCATCGCCCGGTTTTTCCTACTGCAAGTAAAGCCCGCTCAGGCCGATTCGGCCTCGCCCTGCCGTCGGTAGGCGTAGGTCTCGGCGAAGCGCGAGAGCATGTACCGACTGCAGGTGGTGCTGGGGTATTTCGGTGGGTTGTCGTCGCTGTAGCAGCCGGGCAGACAGCTGATTTCGGTGTCTGGATGCGGCTCGGCGAAGAATGGCATCGAATAGCGATCCACGCCCAGCGGGCTGATCACGCGATGTGGCGTCGACTTGTAACGATCATTGCTCCAGCGCGCCATCATGTCGCCGATGTTGACCACGTAGGTGCCTTCGATGGGCGGCGCGTCGATCCATTCGCCCTTGACGTTCTGCACCTGCAGGCCGCCGGCCTGGTCCTGATAGAGCAGGGTGACGCAGCCGTAGTCGGTGTGCGCGCCGGCGCCTTGCTGATCGGCGCTAGTGGCCGTCTGCCGGGGCGGGTAGTGGATCATGCGGAATACGCTGATCGGCTCGACGAAGCGCTTGTCGAAGAAGTCCCGCTCGATGCCCAGGGCGAGCGCGATGGCACGCAGCAGGGTGCAGGCGAGATCCTGCATGTCGCGGTAATGACCCTCCATCAGCTCGGTCCAGCCTTCGATCTGGAGCGGATGACGGTTGGGCCCGCGCAGCGGCTTTTCGGCCAGCACTTCCGGGTGATCTGCAGGCATATGGAAACCCATGTCGAAGGTTTCCTTGAGGTCGCACGGCTGGCTCGGGTCGAGCTGCTCGGTAGCGACGGCACCGTAGCCGCGGTGGTGGCGGCTCTTGGTGATGTCGATCTTCAGCTTTTCTTCGGCGGGCAGGGCAAAGAACCGCTGGGCATGGTCGGTGAGGGCAGCGATGCGCTCGGCGCTGATCGGATGACCCTTGATGTAGAAGAAGCCCCACTCGCGGCAGGCGCGGTCGATGGCCTCGGCAACGGCCAGATGGCCGGCCTCGTCGGCGTTATAGAGCGGGGAAATATCGATGACGGGCAGTGAATTCATGGCTGACTCCGGTACGGCGCCGCCGGTCTTCTCGTACCGGCGGCTTTCGAGGGCAATGCCCCCTGCGTGCGGTTCGCCAAGTGGCGGGACGGCACGCAGATTCCGCAGTGCGCCGGGCGGGGCCGGCGCGGGTAACGCTTACTTCGGCATTTCAGCCTTGACGCCTTCGACGTAGTAATTCATCGAGGCGAGGTCCTTGATGCTGGCGGTCTCGCCCTCGACGATGCGCACTTCGCCAGCCTGGTCCTTGATCGGGCCGGTGAACGGGTGGAATTCACCGCTCTTGATGCTGGCGATGATCGCTTCGGCTTCGGTCTTCACATCGGCCGGCACCAGATCGCTGATCGGCAGGCTGATGCTGTCCTGGGCCAGACCACCCCAGAAGTCTTCGGATTTCCAGGTGCCGGCCATCACCGCTTCGGCGGACTTGGTGTAGTGCGGGCCCCAGTCGTTGACGATGGAGGTCAGCACGGCCTTGGGCCCGAAGTGCTGCATGTCCGAGGCGTAACCGACCGAGTAGACGCCACGACGCTCGGCGGCCTGGATCGGCGCCGGGCTGTCGGTGTGCTGGAAGATCACGTCGACGCCCTGGTCGATCAGCGCGTTGGCGGCATCGGCTTCCTTGCCCGGATCGAACCAGGTGTTGACCCACACCACCTTGATCTCTGTGCCGGGGTTGTACTTGTCCAGCGCCAGCTGGATCGAGTTGATGTCGCGGATCACTTCCGGAATCGGGAAGGAGGCGATGTAGCCGACCTTCTTGGTCTTGGTCATCTTCGCCGCGAGGAAGCCGCCCACATAGCGGCCCTCATAGGAACGGGTCAGGTAGGTGCCGACGTTCTTCGCCTGCTTGTAACCGGTGGCGTGCTCGAAGGTGACCTTGGGGAACTGCTTGGCGACCTTCAACGTGGGGTTCATGTAGCCGAAGGAGGTGGTGAAGATCAGGTCGTAGTCGCTCTTGGCCATATTGCGGATGACCCGCTCGGCATCGGCGCCTTCCGGCACGTTCTCGACGAAGCTGGTCTTCACCTTGTCGCCCAGTTTTTCTTCCATGTACTTGCGGCCCTGCTCGTGCTGGTAGGTCCAGCCGTGGTCGCCGATCGGGCCGATGTAGACGAAGCCGACCTTCAACGGATCGGCGGCCGACGCTGCGGCGGTCGTCAGTGCGGCGCTGAAGCCGATCGCTGCGGCGAGTGCACGCAGCAGGGTTTTCCGAGTGTTGTTCTGCATGGCGGGTGACGCTCCTGTTTGTCTAGCTACAGAGCCTATGTTGGCTGATAGCTGGTTAGCAAAAAGCTGACCAACTGGACAGATACCTTCGTTGTGCCGGGTTGCGGGCGCTTCGACTCGACGCTGATGCCTGGTCGAGGCTTGTGCTGGTGCGCCAGTAATCCACGCTGCCCAGCTTTGGTGCAAGCCTCGATCATCGCTGATCAGCCGTTTACCAGCTGTCGGGCCGCCTGCTGGTGATCGGCGATCAGCCCCTGCACGTCGAGGCCTTCGACCTGCCCGTCGACGACGCGCCATTTGCCGTCGACCATCACCCGGTCGGCACGGTCGGCTGCGCAAAGCAGCAGCGCGGCGACGGGGTCATGGCTACCGGAGAAGCGCAGTTCGTCGAGCTTGAACAGGGCGAGGTCGGCCTGTTTGCCGACCGCCAACTCGCCGATGTCGCTGCGCCCGAGCAGGCGTGCGGAGCCGCGGGTCGCCCAGCCGAGCACCTTCTGCGGGGTGATCTTCTCGGCGCCGTAGCGCAGGCGCTGGATGAACAGCGCCTGACGCGCTTCGAGCATCATGTTGGAGGCGTCGTTGGAGGCCGAACCGTCGACGCCCAGGCCGATGATGGCGCCCTTGTCCTCGAGCTCGAGCGTGTGGCAGATGCCGGAGGCCAGGCGCATGTTGGAACTCGGGCAATGGCAGATGCCCACACCGGCTGCACCCAGGCGGTGAATTTCCACCTGGTTGAAATGGATGCCATGGGCCAGCCAGGTTCGCGGCCCGAGCCAGCCGACGCTCTGCAGGTAGTCCACGGTGCGCATGCCGAAGCGCTTCGCGCAGAACTCCTGTTCGTCCAGTGTTTCGGCAAGATGCGTATGCAGGCGCACGTCGCGTGCTCCGGCTATCTCGGCACAGGCACGCATGATGTCGGTGGTGACCGAGAACGGCGAGCAGGGCGCCAGGGCGATCTGGATCTGCGCGCCGTCGCCGCGCTCGTGGTAGCGATCGATCAGCCGCTCGCTGTCGGCAAGAATCGTCTCGGCGTCCTGTACCACGTTCTTGCAGGGCAGGCCGCCGTTCTCCTTGGACAGGTTCATCGAACCGCGGGTGAGCATGGCGCGCATGCCCAGCTCGCGGACGGCCTCGACCTGAATGTCGATGGCGTCCTCGAGCCCGCCCGGAAACAGGTAGTGGTGATCCGCCGCCGTGGTGCAACCGGACAACAGCAACTCGGCCAGCGCCACCTTGCTCGCCAGCTGCAGCGCCTGCGGCGTGAGCCGCGCCCAGACCGGGTAGAGGGTCAGCAGCCAGTTGAACAGCGGCTCGTTGACCACCGGCCCCCAGGCGCGGGTGAGGGTCTGGTAGAAGTGGTGGTGGGTGTTGATCAGCCCCGGCAGCACGACGTGCTCGCGGGCATCGAACGTCTCGCTCACCGGCTGCGCGGGTGAAGCCCCGGCGGCGAGCATTTCGACGATGACGCCGTTCTCGACCACCAGCCCGCCGGGGGCCTGGGTGTCGTTGGCGGTGAACAGGGCAAGGGGATTCTTGATCCAGATACGGTCAGCAGGCATGGCCGGCTTTCTCCTGAGGGTTGAGTTCAGAGTAGCCAGCTCAGTTATGCCCTGTCTGCTGATCCAGGGGGCGCAGGCAAGCCGTGCGCCGAGGAGGAAGATAAAAGGTTTGGGGTGGGTTTGTCACAGGGCTGCCAAGGGTTGGGTAGTGGGAGCGGCCAATCCGACTCCCGAGATAACCCTTGTGGCCGTCATCACCAGGGAAGCGGATTGCCCTGGTAATCCAGATACCGATGCCCACCCTGTCCAATGGCCTGGGTAACCTGCTCGAGCATACCGCGCGTGCTGGTCTCGACATCCAGTGGCGCCTGGTCGCCGCCCATGTCGGTCTTGACCCAGCCGGGATGCATCGACAACACGGTCAGCCGGGTCTCGCCCAGTCCGGCGACGAAGGTACGGGTCATGTGATTCAGCGCGGCCTTGCTCGCGCCGTACAGGTCCATGCCCATGCCCGGACCGGTTTCGACGCTGCCGAGGATGGAACTCATAAAGACGATCACGCCCTGCGCAGGATCGACCAGCGGCAGCAACCGCTCGGCCAGGCGCACCGGTGCGACGGCATTGGTGAAGAACAGCTGGCCGACTTCCGTTTGATTGGCTTGCGTGGCCGGTTTGTCCTGCGGGCCGGCGACGCCGGCGTTGACGAATAGCACATCGAGTCTGGTATCGCCCAAGCGGGCTGCCAGCTGGTCTACGCTGCCTGCATCGTCCATATCCAGCGTTTCGACGCGCACCTGCGGCATCTGGCTGAGGGCTTCGGCGTGCTGCGGGTTGCGCACCGTGGCGATCACCTGCCAGCCTGCGGCGCAGAACTGTTTCGCCAGGCCGAGGCCCAGACCGCGGGAAGCGCCGATGATGAGTGCTGTTTTTTGCATGCTGCGTCCTCGGTAGGTCATGACTGACCGGCAAGAATAGCGCGGCTGCGACGCGCGCGTGCAGCAATGCTGGGGTGCGACATCTGGTCGTCGTGCGAGTGTTGCAAGCGGTTTCGCAACGGTGGTCATAGGGGCGCTGTTTCGGCTCTGATGGGCCAGCGTTGCCGGTTTTTCCGGCATCATCGAATCAATATCAGGGGGAGCCAATGCCCGACCCGCAAACACAGTCGAACCGCTGGCATGCTCGGCAGAGCGATGAGGCGTTGCTCGAACTGGAGTCCTCGAGCGCCGGCCTCAGCCACGAACAGGCCCGGCAGCGCCTGCTGCAATACGGTCCCAATCGGCTCGATGAGGCCAAGCCGGCGAGTGTCTGGCAGCGCTTGCTGCGTCATCTCAACAATCTTCTGCTTTATGTGCTGATCGCCGCGGCGCTGGTAACCGGGCTGATGGGGCATCTGGTCGACACCTTCGTGATCCTGGCGGTGGTGGTGGTCAACGTGGTGATCGGCTTCGTTCAGGAGGGCAAGGCAGAAAAAGCGCTGCAGGCGATTCGGCATCTGCTGGCGCCGCACGCGGTGGTGTTGCGCGATGGCCGCCAGCAGGACCTCGATGCCGCCGAGCTGGTGCCCGGGGATGTGGTACTGCTGGCTTCCGGCGACAGCCTGCCGGCGGACGTTCGCCTGCTGCAGGCGCGCAACCTGCGTATCGACGAGGCGGCGTTGACCGGCGAGTCGGTGCCAGTCGACAAGCAGGTCGAGGCCGTGGCCGCCGATGCTTCCATCGGTGATCGGCTTTGCATGGGCTATGCCGGCACGCTGGTGACCCAGGGCCAGGCGCGTGCGGTGGTGGTCGCCACGGGCGCGGCGACCGAGATCGGGCGTATCGGGACGATGCTGGAATCGGTCGAGCAGGGCACCACGCCGCTGCTGCGCAAGATGTCCGATGTCGGTCGGGCGCTGACAGCCGTGATCCTGGCTGCCGGCGTGCTGTTGTTCCTGTTCGGCACGCTGGTGCGCGGCATGGGCGCCGGCGAGATGTTCATGGCGGCGGTGGGACTTTCGGTTGCCGCGATCCCCGAGGGGCTGCCGGCGATCATGACCATCACCCTGGCCATCGGCGTACAGCGTATGGCCAGTCGCAATGCGGTGATCCGGCGCCTGCCGGCGGTGGAGACGCTGGGCTCGGTGACGGTGATCTGCTCGGACAAGACCGGCACCCTGACGCGCAACGAGATGACGGTGCAGGAAGTGGTCTGCGCCGGGCAGGCACTGGAGGTCGAAGGCGCGGGTTATGCACCGCAGGGTGCGTTGCTGTTCGAGGGCGTGCCAGTCGAACCGGTGGCGCTGGCAGCGCGCACGCCGGCAGCCAGCGCGCTTGCCGAAGCCGCGGCGCTGTGCAACGACGCCAGTCTGCACGAGAAGGACGGACTGTGGGCCCTTGCCGGCGACCCCACCGAGGGCGCGTTGCTGACCCTGGCGATGAAAGCAGGACTGTCGCCGGCCAACCTCCACGTCGACCGTCCGCGGCTGGACGTGATTCCCTTCGAGTCGGAACACCGCTTCATGGCGACTCTGCACGCTTGCGAAGGCGGCAGCGAAGTGCTGGTCAAGGGCGCGCCGGAACGGATCCTGGCCATGTGCGCGCGGCAGCTCGAGGCCGACGGCCAGGAGCGGCTGCTGGATCAGTCGCACTGGCATGAACAGGTCGAGGCGCAGGCGCGGGCCGGTCGTCGCGTGCTGGCGCTGGCGCGACGCAGGCTGCCGGCCGGCAAGGAGGCGATCGAGCATGCCGACGTTGCCAGCGATCTGACCCTGCTCGGGCTGGTCGGCATTATCGATCCGCCGCGTGACGAGGCGATCCGTGCGGTGGCGCAGTGCCGTGCAGCTGGCATTCGCGTGGTGATGATCACCGGCGACCACGGCGTGACCGCCAGTGCCATTGCCAGACAGCTGGGCATGGGGGATGACATCAAGGCAATCACCGGGCCGGAGCTGGAGCTGATGGATGAAGCGGCCATGCGCGAGGCCGTCGCCGAGGCCCGGGTGTTCGCCCGCGCCAGTCCGGAACACAAGCTGCGCCTGGTGCGTGCGCTGCAGGCCAATGGCGAGGTGGTCGCCATGACCGGCGATGGCGTCAACGACGCGCCAGCGCTGAAGCAGGCAGATGTCGGCGTGGCCATGGGCATGAAGGGCACCGAGGCGGCCAAGCAGGCCGGCGCCATCGTGCTGGCGGACGACAACTTCGCTTCCATCGCCCATGCGGTGGAGGAGGGGCGCACCGTCTACGACAACCTGCGCAAGACTGTGACCTTCCTGCTGCCGATCAACGGCGGCGAGTCGCTGTCGCTGCTGCTGGCGGTGCTGCTCGGTATCGCGCTGCCGATCACGCCGGTGCAGGTGTTGTGGGTCAACATGGTCAGCTCGGTGGCGTTGGCCATGGTACTGGCGTTCGAACCGACCGAGGCGGATGTAATGCAGAGGCCGCCGCGGCGGCCGGACGAGCCGATGCTGTCGCGCTTCGTCATGTGGCGGATCTTCTTCGTTTCCGCGCTGTTTCTCGCCGGCATCTTCGGCATGTATCAGTGGATGCTGACGCAGGGCGCGACGATCGAGGCGGCGCGCACCGTCGCAGTCAACACGCTGGTGTGCATGGAGGTGTTCTATCTGTTCAGCGTGCGTTATCTGAAGGCGCCTTCCTTCACCGTGCAGGGCGTCAAGGGTACGCCGCGGGTGCTGGTGGCGGTGTTCGGTGTGTTCGCCCTGCAGCTGATGTTCACCTACGCGCCGTTCATGCAGTCGCTGTTCGCGTCCGAAGCGTTGCCGCTGGCGACCGGTGTGCTGGTGGTGCTGGCCGGGGTGGCCGTGTTGGTTATTCTGGAGATCGAGAAGGCGCTGTTGCGTCGGATGGGCGTTGGCCCGGCGTGAGTCAGGCTTGCGCAAAGGTCAGAGCGGCGGCAGCTCTTCCATTAGGTCGGTCGTGTACACGCCGGGGATATGCAGCTCGCTCTTGGCCAGCTGCTGGCCTTCCATCTGCGGCTGGGTCACCCAGGTGAGGATGTCGTAGTAGCGGCGGATGTTGGCCACGAAGTGCACCGGCTCGCCGCCGCGGGCATAGCCATAGCGGGTCTTGCTGTACCACTGCTTCTGCGCCAGGCGCGGCAGCATTTGCTTCACGTCCAGCCACTTGTTGGGGTCCAGCCCCTCGGCTTCGGCGAGTTTGCGGGCGTCTTCGAGATGCCCTCCGCCGACGTTGTAAGCGGCGAGGGCGAACCAGGTGCGATCGGGTTCCTGCACGCTTTCGGGCAGGCTGGCGTGCACCTTGACCAGGTATTTGCCGCCGCCCTGGATGCTCTGCACCGGGTCCAGGCGGTTGGTCACGCCCATGGCGTTGGCGGTGCGCAAGGTCAGCATCATCAGCCCGCGCACGCCGGTCTTGGAGGTGGCCTCGGGCTGCCAGTGGGATTCCTGATAACCGATCGCGGCCAACAGGCGCCAGTCGATGCCGTGTTTCCTGGCGGTCTCGCGGAAGGCTTTCTCGTAACGCGGCAGACGCTGCTGCAGATGCTTGGCGAAGGCGTAGGCGCCGACGTAGCCGAGCACGTCCACATGACCGTAGTAGCGTTCGCGCAGGCGCTGCAGCGTGCCGTTCTGCTGGGCCTGCTCGAGGAAGGAGTTGGCGGCCTCGAGCAGGCTGTCGTCCTCGCCCTTGGCCACGACCCAGACCAGGCTGTTCTGCTCGCCGACATCGAAGCCGGCGCGGATGTTGGTGAAGTACACCTGGTTCATGGACATCTCGTTGGATTCCACCAGGGTCAGGTCGATCTGCCCCTCGTCGACCATGCGCAGCAGGTCGACCACTTCCACGGCGTCGGATTCTTCGTAGCGCAGGTCGGGATATTCGGCCTGCAGCGTGGCGAGCTTCTCAGCCTGGCTACTGCCTTTGAGCACGAGGATGCGCTTGCCGATCAGGTCCTTGGGGCTGGTCGGACGGCGCTGGCCGCTGCGGTAGACGACCTGGGTGGTGACGTCCAGATAAGAGCGGGTGAAGCGTGCCAGTTCCTGCCGGCCTTCGCTGGCGACCAGGCCTGCGGCGGCGAGCGCCGGGCCGCCGGGCCGGTTGAGACGGTTGAAAATGTCTTCGATGTTGTCGGCGGTTTCGATCTGCAGCTCGACGCCGAGATTGCTGGCGAAGCGCTTGGCCAGCTCGTACTCGAAGCCGGCTTCGCCGTTGCGGTCCTGGAAATAGGTGGAAGGGCTGTTGCGGGTGATCACGCGCAGTACGCCTTCCTCCTGTATACGCTCAAGCTCGCTGGGCTTCTCGGCGCAGCTACTGAGCATCAGGAAGAGTCCGGTCGCCAACAGCCAGATGGCGCAGCGCTTGCGGAACACGGTTTGGGCAAACATCGGCGCAGTATACGCAAAGGCGAACCGCCACCATATCTGGACAGCGGTCGGGCTCTCTGCTAAGCGAGCACCTTCCTCCGGCAGGGTGATGCTGCCAAACGCCCGTGGCGCGCAAGTCCGGCATAATGCCGGCCCGTACCGCCACCGACTCCGAGAGTTTTGCGAAACATGACCGAGGTTCAGCCCAAGCCCTGGTTCGTCTATCTGGTGCGCGCCGCCAACGGTGCGCTGTACTGCGGTATCAGCGACGATGCGCAGCGTCGTTTCGCCGAGCACCAGCGCGGGCGCGGCGCGCGTTTCTTTCACTCCAGCCCGGCGCAGGCGCTGGTCTATGTCGAGACTTGCGCCAGCAAAGGCGATGCGTTGCGTCGCGAAATCGCCATCAAGCGACTGGACAAGCGTGCCAAGGAACGCCTGGTGAGCCTGGCCAGCCCCGTTGCGTGAATGACGCACCAATCAGCCGGTAGGCTCGGTGGAGCGGAGCGTCTAAGCTGATGCTCTTCCAACGGGGCGACGCCCCATCTCGAGACCTCTGGCGGAGCCTGTCATGCACGAGCTGATCCTGCACCACTATCCCACCTCGCCCTTTGCCGAAAAGGCGCGCCTGATGCTGGGGTTCAAGCAGCTGTCCTGGCGCTCGGTGATGATCCCTCCGGTCATGCCCAAGCCCGATCTGACCGCGCTCACTGGCGGTTATCGACGCACGCCGGTGCTGCAGGTCGGCGCCGACATCTATTGCGACACCGCCCTGATCGCGCGTCGGCTCGAGGCCGAAAAGACCACCCCGGCGCTGTTCCCGGAAGGCCAGGAGTTCACCGCCGCGACGCTTGCCCAGTGGGCCGATTCGGTGCTGTTCCTGAACGCCGTGAGCCTGGTGTTCCAGCCCGAATCCATGGCCGTCCGCTTCGCCCAGGTGCCCAAGGAGTTCGTCCAGATCTTCAGCAAGGACCGTGCGCAGCTGTTCTCCAACGGTTCGGTCAGTCGCGTTCCGCTGGAGCAGGCGAAGAGTGATTGGCCGACCTTCATGACGCGCCTGCAGCAGCAGCTGGCGCGGGAGGAGGGCGAGTTCCTGTTTGGTGCGGCGCCGTCGATTGCCGACTTCGCCGTCGCCCATTGCCTGTGGTTCCTGCGTGCGACGCCGGTCACCGCGCCGCTGGTGGATGGCTACCCGGAGGTGGCGGCCTGGCTTGCCAAGGTACTCGGCGTGGGCCATGGCTCCAGCAGAGAGCTATCCGCCGAGGATGCACTGCGCATGGCGCTGGAGGCCGAGCCTGCGCCGCTGCCGGACGAAGCATTCAGCGAGCCGAATGGTTTTCAGGAAGGGCAGAATGTGGCCATCGCCGCAGTGGATTACGGCGCCGATCCGGTCGAGGGTGAGTTGGTCTTCGCCGGTAGCGAAGAGCTGATCCTGCGCCGCAGCGATGACCGCACCGGGGTCGTGCATGTGCACTTCCCGCGTGTCGGCTACCGCATCGAGGCGCGCTGAAGGCGCCTCAGCGCGGCGTCGGTGATTCGCCGCCGCGCAGCTTCGGCAGCTCGCGGGCGAGCGTGCGGAAGTAGGCGATGCGCTCGTAGCACAGCGTAAGCTCACCGCTGATGCGGTTGAACCAGGCGTCCGGCGCGCCGCAGGTGGACATGCGCAGGGTCAGGTCGCGGGGCAGCGCGAAGGCATCGCTGGCCTTCGCCGCGACCGCTTCCAGCTCGCCGCTGGCGCGAATCTTTTCCAGCAGTTCGGCACCACCCGGCAGATGTCCGGGGGGTGTGTCGTAGATCACCTGAATGCGGTGCCGCGCCGGTCGCTCGTCGCTGCGGCCGAAGTGCTCGCGAAACCACTGCACTGCGTGGGCCGCCTGTTCGTATTCCTCGGGACAGTACAGCGCGCGTTCCACCGGCAAGCCGCTGACTTCCAGCACCCAGTCGAGCCGATCCGGGTCGCTGCCGTAGGCCAGGCAGGCGATGTTGTAGAAGCGCTGGGCGTCCAGCGCATGGCTGTCCCAGACCGGCACCGGGGAGCCGTCGCGTTCCGCGTGCTGCCATTCCAGACGCCAGTAATCGGCAACATCCATCAGCTTGGCGTAGAAATCGTCGCGGTGCTGTTCCTGCTGCAACAGGAACAGGCCCATGAAGCCGAGCTGGTCGGCGGCGTCTTCCTCACGCCCCAGTACCGGCAGCTGCAGTTCGCTGATCAGCAGGTGCCCCATCTCGTGCATCAGGGTGAACTCGGAGTTGGCGACCGTGAAGCGGACCTCGTCCACCGACAGTTCCGGCGCTGTTTCGCCTTGCTGCGCCTGCGCCTGCGCCAGCAGCGGCAGAAGCAGCAACAGAGCGAAGCGCTTCATGGCGTGCTGTCCAGATCGGCATGGGTGAATGGCGCCGGCCGCGCCGGCCAGTCTAGTGCCAGGCGCTCGAACGCGCGGGCGAGCAGGCTGGCGACGAGCAGGTCGCGCAACCAGCGGTGGTCGGCCGGTATCACGTACCAGGGTGCTTCGCGGCTGTGGCTTTTGCTCAGCACGGCAGCCCATTGCGCCTGCTGCTGGGCGAAGTTGCGGTGGTCCTGCAGATCGCCGAGGGTCAGCTTCCAGCGCTTTTCCGGCTGCTCCAGGCGCCGATGCAAGCGCTGCTTCTGCTCGCCGGCAGACAGCTGCAGGTAACACTTGAGCGGCTGGATACTGGCGGCCGGCAGCTCGCGCTCGAAAGCCAGGATTGCGGACTGGCGCTGCGGGATGTCGGCAGGCGAGCACAGGCCGTCGCGCAGATCGCTGACCAGCGCTTCGTAGTAGCTGCGATTGAATACGCCGAGCATGCCGGGCACCGGCAGCCGCTCCCGGTAGCGCCAGAGGAAGTCGTGGCGGCGTTCTTCTTCGCTCGGCGCCTGGAAGCTGTGCGGCGACAGCCCCAGCGGGTCCAGGCCACCCAGCACGCGGCGGATCACGCCGTTCTTGCCGGAGCAGTCCGGCCCCTGCAGCACGAGCAGCAGGGCGTCGCGGCGGTTGGCCCAGAGCATGGCCTGCTGTACCCGCAGCCATTCCTTCAGGCTTGCCAGCTGCGCTTGAGCCTGTGCTTTGTCCAGGCCGTAGCAGCGTGCCGGATCGCGCGCCAGCGGCGCCGCCGGGTCGCACAGGCAGTCATCGAGAATGGCGTCCGCCAGGCGCATGGCGTGGTCAGTCCTTGCGCCGCTTGAGCTGGTCCTTCAGTTGGGTCGGCAGCTGGCGGATGATCAGCATGTCGCGCGCCTCGTCGTACTCGACCTTCGAGCCCAGCAGATGCGACTCGAAGCTGATCGACAGCCCTTCGGCGCGCCCGGTGAAGCGCTGAAACTGGTTTAGCGTGCGTTTGTCGGCGGGAATTTCCGGCGACAGCCCGTAATCCTTGTTGCGGATGTGCTCGTAGAAGGCGCGCGGACGTTCCTCGTCGATCACCCCGGACAGCTCTTCGAGCGACATGGGTTCGCCGATCTTCGCCTGGCTACTGGCGTAGCCGACCAGCGCGCTGGTCTTCTCCCGTGCTTTTTCCTCGGGCAGGTCTTCGCTTTCGACGTAGTCGCTGAAGGCCTTGAGCAGCGTGCGGGTCTCGCCCGGGCCGTCGACGCCCTCCTGGCAGCCGATGAAGTCGCGGAAGTACTCGGACACCTTCTTGCCGTTCTTGCCCTTGATGAAGGAGATGTACTGCTTGGACTGCTTGTTGTTCTGCCACTCGGAGATGTTGATCCGCGTCGCCAGGTGCAGCTGTCCGAGGTCGAGGTGCCGGGCTTCGGTCACGTCCAGCGAGTCGGTAACGGTGACGCCGTTGCTGTGGTGCAACAGGGCGATGGCCAGGTAATCGGTCATGCCCTGCTGGTAATGAGCGAACAGCACGTGGCCGCCGGTGGACAGATTGGATTCCTCCATCAGCTTCTGCAGATGCTCGACTGCCTGGCGGCTGAATGCGGTGAAGTCCTGATTGCCTTCCATGTACTGCGCGAGCCAGCCGCTGAACGGATAGGCGCCGGACTCCTCGTGAAAGAAGCCCCAGGCCTTGCCCTGCTTGGCGTTGTAGCTCTCATTGAGATCGGCCAGCAGGTTCTCGATAGCCTGGGAGTTGCCCAGCTCCGAGTCACGGGCGTGGAGCACGGCGGGGGTGCCGTCCGGCTTTTTCTCGATCAGATGGACGATGCAGTGGCGGATGGGCATGGTGGTCTCACGGCTGGAATGCAACAGGTTGGGCAGTTTACCCGAGAGCGGGTAGTGCGTGCCTGCAGCCGAAGCTGCGGTCTGGCAGAGTCGATCTGTGTCAAGGACGTCTCGCGGCGTTGGGGTTAGCCTGCTGTACACCAGACGATAGCGGGAGGCGTAGATGAGCGGAACCTTGGACTGGCTGGGTGTGGCGCGCGGTCGTTTCCTGCTGCTGACGCTGAGCTGCGTGGCGCTCGGGCTGGCCTTGGCAGCGCGCGGGAGCGCGGAAGCGATGTCCTACAGTGATGCACTGCTGGTGATGCTCGGCGCCCTGGCCGCCCATGTGGCAGTCAATGCGCTCAACGAATGGGGTGATTACCGCAGTGGGCTGGACCTGCAGACCCGCCGCACGGCATTCAGCGGTGGCAGCGGTACCTTGGTGACCCATCCGCATCTGCTGGGTCGCACATTGCTGCTCGGTCTCGGCAGCCTGCTGACCTGCGCGCTGATCGGCGTGTTGTTCCTGCTGCGCCAGCCGCCGCTGTTGCTCAGTCTGGCGCCGATCGGTCTGGCGGGACTGTTGCTGGTGCTGCTTTACACGCCTTGGCTGACCCGCCACCCCTGGCTGTGCCTGTTCGCGCCGGGCTTGGGCTTCGCGCTGATGGTGCTGGGTACGCGCATCGTTCTCGGCGGCGCGCCGGATCTCGGCGATCTGTGGTTGATCCTGCCCCCTCTGCTGCTCTGCAACAACCTGCTTTTGCTCGGCCAGTTTCCGGACATTGATGCTGACCGCGCTGTCGGCCGGCGAACCCTGCCGATGCATATCGGCTGCGCCAACGCCGTGCGCGTGGCGCTTGCGCAATGGCTGCTGGCCTACGGAGTACTCCTGGCTGTGCTGGCGCAGCCAGGTCTGGCCGGTGGCGCACTCGGCTTGTTGACCTTGCCGTTGGCCCTGCGAGCGGCATGGTTGCTGCGTCGCGAACCGCTGCAGGCGCAGCGCCTGCTGCCGGCATTGGGGCTGAACGCTGCGGTCAGCGTGGCGACGCCGTTGTTGATGGCCGTAGGGTTGCTGGCGCTTTAGCGTTCCGCGAGAGCGGAGGGCACCCGATCGGACACATGGGGTGACGAAAGAAAGGCTTAACTGAGTAAACTGGTCGCCTTTTCTTCGAGGAATGACCCCCATGACCGCTGCATGGCGCAACTCTGCCTGGATTCTCGCTGGTGGCTCGCTGATCCTCGCGATTTCGCTGGGTGTGCGCCACGGCTTCGGTCTGTTCCTGCCGCCCATGAGTGCCGAGTTCGGCTGGGGTCGCGAGGTGTTCGCCTTCGCCATCGCGATACAGAACCTGATCTGGGGCCTGGTGCAGCCGGTGACTGGCGCGCTGGCCGATCGCTTCGGCGTGGCTCGTGCGGTGCTGATCGGCGGCATTCTCTACGCCGTTGGGCTGGCATTGATGGCGGTGTCCGATTCGCCGACGACCCTGACGCTGAGTGCCGGGCTGCTGATCGGACTGGGGCTGTCAGGCACCTCGTTCTCGGTGATCCTCGGCGCAGTCGGGCAGGCGGTTCCGCCGGAGAAGCGCAGCATGGCGATGGGCATCGCCAGCGCTGCGGGCTCCTTCGGCCAGTTCATCATGCTGCCCGGCAGCCTGGGGCTCATCGAGTGGCTGGGGTGGTCCTCGGCGCTTATGGCGCTCGGTTTGCTGGTGGCGCTGATCGTGCCGCTCGCGGGGATGATGCGCAGCCCCGCGCGGCCTCCGGCGGCACCCGGAACTCAGCAGTCGCTGGGCGAGGCGCTGCGCGAAGCGGCCGGGCATTCCGGGTTCCGTCTGCTGGCGCTGGGCTTTTTCGTCTGCGGCTTTCAGGTGGTCTTCATCGGTCTGCACCTGCCGGCCTATCTGGTCGATAAGCATCTGCCGGCGCAGGTCGGTACCACGGTGCTGGCACTGGTCGGGCTGTTCAACGTCGTCGGCACCTACACTGCGGGCTGGCTGGGCAGCTGCTACTCCAAGCCAAAGCTGCTGGCCGGGTTGTATCTGATTCGCGGTGTGGTGATCAGTGTTTTCCTGCTGGCGCCGCTGAGTGTCTGGAGCGCGTACGCATTCGGCATCGCCATGGGCTTGCTGTGGCTGTCCACGGTGCCACTCACCAACGGTACGGTGGCGACCATGTTCGGCGTGCGCAACCTGTCGATGCTCGGCGGTATCGCCTTCCTTTTCCATCAGCTGGGCTCGTTCTTTGGCGGCTGGCTGGGCGGCTGGCTGTACGACCGTACCGGCAGTTACGACCTGGTCTGGCAGATCGCGATCGCGCTGAGCCTGATGGCGGCGGTACTCAACTGGCCGATTCGTGAGCAGCCGGTCGAGCGCCTGCGCGAGGCGCAGGTCAACTGATGCGGCCGCTCTGGCTGGGTGTGAGCGTCGCCCTCGTGCTGGGTCTGCTGATGCTGGCCTGGTGGGGCTGGCAGCGTGGCGGCCTGGCGCTGCTGCAGATGGGCCTGGGCACCTGCTGATTCCAGCTGGCCTGCGATCTCGTAATTCCTTCTTTTCCGCGTGGCCGGTTTATCCGGTCGCGCCGAAGCTGTCATGCCCGCAATACCGATCTCATGGCCTCGCTCTGCAGTTCGAAAGCGGCGACGAACGTGACGGAATCAATTCGGTATTCATCGCTCCAAAGCGAAGCGGCGTAGAAGACGTTAAGAACAAATCGCCGGTTCTTAGCAGCAACCTATCGGCTTTTGTGCGTACGCCCGCGATCGAGTGGCAGCCTGGAAATCCCGTTCTAAGCTCGGCTGTCGCATAACCGTCATCAACAGTTGGTAAATACCTGCGGCACGCAGTCAATGGAGCAACAAGCAATGTCCACCCTTACCGAACTCGCCCAACAAATCGCCAAGCTCTATCCGTTGAAGGACAAGCGTGTAGGCAAGCGTTATCGCGTGGTAGGCGAGCTGGCCGGGATGACCGAACTGGAAGAGATCAACGGTGAACCGCGCTATATCCAGACTATGGCGCTGAAGAACAAGCAGCTCTGGGACGTGGCGGTCTAAACCTTTCCGTTGACGCCTGCCTGAATTTCACCCTTTCGCCCAGCGCTCGGCGCGCCAACTCGCCTGCTCGGTTTGACTCAGGAAGGTCCAGGCGACGAAGCGGCTCTTCTTCTGCCCCTGAGCCATGTCCAGCGTGTGCATCTGGCGGGCACCGAGGCGTTTCAGCCGCGCCTCCAGCGGCGCCACGTTGGCGCCCTTCGATACCAGCGTACTGAACCAGTAGACCTGTCCGGCGAACGCGACGCTTTCCTCCGCCATGCGCGCGACAAAGGCCGCTTCGCCACCTTCGCACCAGAGCTCCGCCGCCTGACCGCCGAAATTGAGCGCGGGTAGTTTGCGGCTCGGGTCGAGCTTGCCGAGATTACGCCACTTGCGCTGGCTGCCACTGCTGGCTTCGGCCTGTGACGCATGGAAGGGCGGATTGCACAACGTCAGGTCGAAGCGATCCTCCGGCAACACCATGCCCTTGAAGACGTGCTTCGGCGCCGCCTGCTGTCTCAGCTCGATGGCCTTGGCGAGGCCATTGGCCGAGACGATGGTGCGTGCCGAGGCCAGAGCGGTGGTGTCGATATCACTGCCGGTGAAGTGCCAGCCATACTCCCGATGGCCGATCAGCGGGTAGATGCAGTTGGCCCCGGTACCGATGTCCAGTGCGTGAATGGCGGTGCCGCGGGGAATGGCGCAGGCATCGTTCTGCCCGAGCAGATCGGCCAGTCCATGCAGATAATCGGCGCGCCCTGGCACCGGCGGGCACAGGTAGCCTGGCGGAATGTCCCAGTGCTGGATTCCATAGAACTGCCTGAGCAGCGCGCGATTGAACACCCGCACCGCATCCGGGTTGGCGAAGTCGATGCTTTGCTTGCCGTAGGGATTGAGGATTACGTACTCGACCAGCTCCGGGCAGCCAGCAATCAGCGCCGGGAAGTCGTAGCGGCCGGTATGGCGGTTGCGTGGATGCAGTACGGCCTTGCCGGTTTCGGCACGGCCGGGCTGCGGAGTCGAGGACGGGGATCTGCGCGGCATCTGATCAGCGGGAGGTTGGCGGCTGGGGCGCGCATTGTCCCACAACCGCTGCCCGCGGATAGGTCTCGTTGCTAACGGCGGCGCGGCACCATCAGCATCCAGAACAACCCCCAGAGCAGCGCCCCCGCGCCGAGCCAGAAGGCGCTGTGCAGGCTGCCGCCCATCCCCATCCAGATACTGGTCAGCCAGGGTGCGGCGAGCTGGGTCAGGCCGTAGAGTGCGATCAGCGCCGCCGACAGCCGCGGTCCCTGGTGTGGATGCAGTGTCCGCGCCAGACGCTGGGTCAGCAGCACGGTGCCGAGAAAGGTGCCGCCGACCAGTACCGCACAGAGCAGGATGCCGACCGCGCCGGGCAGCAGCAGCGCGGCCAGTACGCCGAGCAGTTGGGTGAGGTAGCTCAGGCGCAAGGCGATGTCGTCACCCATGCGCACGCCGAGACGATTCCACAGCCAGGGCGCCGGCAGCGTCGCCAACGCCACCACCAGCCAGCTGCCACCGATGAGGAAGTCACCGGGCTCCACCTGCAGACGCGCGACCATCGGCAGGAAAGTCATCGGCAGGATGTAGCCCATGCCGGCGCCGGCATAGGAAAGAAACAGCGGTGTGCTGGAGCGATCGAGCAGCTTGCCGCTGGGTGGCTCCTCCGCAGAATGGGCCTTTTCCTCGTCAGGCATGTCCAGCCGCGACAGCTGCCGCCAGCCCCACCAGGCCAGCGGTATCGAAAGCAACGCCGCCGGCCACCAACGCTCGGCTCCCAGCAGGTACCCGTCGCTCAGGCTCACCAGCAAACTGGAGAGAATCAGCCCGACGCAGACACCGAGATAGACCAGGCCACTGGAGGAAACGCGCTGCTGTCGCGCCAGCCATTCGAGGATCAGCGAGGGCGCCTGGACGAATACCAGACCGTTGCTGATGCCATTGGCCAAGCGCAATGCGGCGAGGGCGTCAGCGGATTCCGCCTGGGTCTGCAACAGGGCGCTCAGGACGTGTAGCGCCAGTGCCCAGGGCAGCGTACGGCGAATCTGCGCGACGCGATGCCAGCGCACCGCGAGCAGGGCGCCGATCAGATAGCCCAGGTAGTTCCAGCTGGCGATGCTGGCGCCTTCCTGCACGGTCAGCAGGCCGTCCTCCACCAGCCAGGGCAGCAGTGGGGTATAGACGAAGCGGCCAAGGCCATGGACGACCAACAACAGGACGGCACCGGCCAGCAGGACCGGAAACAGGGCGACACGCTGAGGCATGGAGTTTGTTCTTTTTAGAATGAGAGCTGGAGCTTAACGGCTGGCCCTTTCAGCCGCCATGCCACTTTTCGCTGGCTACCCGTCGGTGGGTGTCCCGAGGCAGCCGGCATTCATAGCGGAAACAGCAGCGGCACCAGCAGCACCGAGACGATCATGACCAGCGCTGTAAAGGGCACGCCAACTCGGACAAAGTCGGCGAAGCGGTATTGGCCGGGACCGAGCACCAGCGTGTTCACCGGCGAGGAAATCGGCGTCATGAACGCGGCTGAGGCGGCCAGCGCGACGATCATGGCGAACGGGTAGGGCGAGGCGCCCAGCTGCTCGGCGGTGGACAGCGCAACGGGTGCCATCAACACAGCCGTCGCCGTGTTGGAGATGAACAGCCCGATCACGGCGGTCAGCAGAAACAGGCAGGCGAGCAGGGCATGCGGTCCGGCGTCGCCGAGCAGGCCGACCAGCCCCGATGTCGCCAGGGCGATGCCGCCGGTTTTCTGCAACGCCAGGGCGAACGGCAGCATGCCGACGATCAGCACCAGGCTTTGCCAGTGAATCGCCTTGTAGGCGCTGTCCATGTCGATGCAGCGGAACAGGCCCATGACCAGGCAGCCAATCAGCGCCGCCAGCACGTTGGGCACCAGGCCGCTGACCATCAATGTCACCATCACCGCCAGCCCGAGCAGCGCGAACGGTGCCTGGTTGGCCGCGGGCGCCACATCGTCCACCTCGGCCGGCAGGCTCAGCACGAGGAAGTCGCGGCTCATGCCCTGCAGACGGTGAATGTGCTTCCAGCTGCCGGCCACCAGCAGCGTATCGGCTGGCTTGAGCTTTTCATCCACCAGCAGCCCCTGCAGGGCTTGGCGATTGCGGCGCAGACCGACCACGTTGAGCTTGTGCCGGCTGCGAAAACCCAGTTGCTGGATGGTCTTGCCCGGCAGGCGCGAATCCGGTGGCAGCGCCACTTCCGCCAGCCCCAGCTCGCGACCGTGCACCGAATAGTAGGAGGTGCTGAGTTGCAGGGGTTCGAGGCCCAGCTCCTGATAGGCGCCGAGCAGGCCGATGGCCGGGCTGGCCAGATCGACCAGCAGCACATCGCCGACGAACAGTTCGGTATTGCCCGTCGCGATCAGCAGAAGGTTGCGAAAGCGGTCATGGCGTTCCACGGCGATCACGTTGATGCCGTACTGGGTTCGCAGCTTCAGCTCGTCCAGCGCCTGGTTGGCGAGAATCGATCCCGGCATCACCCGCAGTCGCCGCTCACGTTCTTCCAGTCGATACTCCCGCGCCAGATCCGCCAGCGTATGGCGATGTTCTGTCGCTTCGCTGCGCTTGTCGCTGCCCAGCCAGCGGCGCGCCAGCAGCATATAGCCGACGCCGAGCAACAGAATCGCCAGGCCGATGGGGGTGAAATCGAAGAAGGAGAAGCCGTCGAGCCCGGCGCGGCGCAGTTCGCTGTTGATCACCAGGTTCGGCGGCGTCGCCACCAGCGTCAGCATGCCGCTGATCAGGCCGGCGAACGCCAGCGGCATCATCAGCCGCCGTGGCGAGACCTTCATGCGATTGGCGATGCCGAGCACCACGGGAATGAAGATCGCCACCACGCCGGTCGAACTCATCACCGAGCCGAGCCCCGCGACGGCCAGCATCAGCAGAATCAGCAAGCGGGTCTCGCTGCTGCCGGCGGTACGCATCAGCCAGTCGCCCAGGCGATAGGCGATGCCGGTGCGCACCAGGCCGTCGCCGATGACGAACAGGGTGGCAATCAGCACCACGCTTGGGTCGCTGAAGCCGGCCAGTGCCTCCTGCACGCTGAGCACACCAGTGAGCGGCAGCGCGACCATGGCCAGTACCGCCACCACGTCCATGCGTGGCTTGTTCAGCGCGAACAGGCCGATGCAACCGGTGAGCAGGCCGAGAACCAGCAGCAGGTCGCCACTCATGGTCGATCAGGGATATTCGAGAATGGATTTGATACGCGGCAGGTTGCGCTCGATCCAGCCCTTGTCGATGGCACCCCAGTCGCGGATGGCGTAGTGGCCGGCATTGTGGCGTTCGCCGTCGTCCTGCTCGAAGCTGCAGTCGATGTCCAGCTCCGCGAGCGCGGCAAGGGTGTCCTGGGCGGTGCGCCGCGGCATGCCGGTCGCGGCCATCAGTGCAGGGACACTGCAGGCGGTGCCGCTGTCGATCAGCCAGGCGACGTAGAGTCGGCGATAGAAACTGGTTTTGGTCTTGCTGACGGTCATGGAAGGTCCCTGGCCAGGTCGTCTGTGGGGGCAGCGACCTGGCCAGGCTCGCTGCGGTTTAGCGCAGGGCGAGCATGCCGATGTAGGTCGCGGCGCCCGCAGTGTAACCGAGGAAGGCCAGCAAGCTGACGCGCTTGACGTACCAGGTGAAGCTGATCTTCTCCATGCCCATCGCCGCGACCCCCGCAGCCGAGCCGATGATCAGCGTGCTACCGCCGGTACCGGCGCAGAAGGCGAGCATCTCCCAGAAGTTGCCATCGACGACGAACTGGGACATCCAGCTAATTTCCTCTGCCGCGGTTGCAGCCAGCATCTTCTCGCTGACCAGCGGGTACATCTTCATCGCACCGGCCACCAGCGGCACGTTGTCGACCACGGCCGAAAGCAGGCCGATGGCGTAGGTGATCGGGTAGATGTGGCCGAGCGATTCACGCAGCGCGGTCGCGACCTGGGTCAGGTGGCCCGCGGTAGCGAGACTGGATACGGCCAGCAGAATGCCGAGGAAGAACAGCACGCTGGGGGTGTCCACCTTGCGCAGAACGCCGACTACCGAAAGCGGGTGCTTGTCTTCGGCATTCTTGTTGCGGTGGATGAACTCGGTGGTCACCCAGAGCACGCCGAGGCCGAAGAGGATGCCCATGTAAGGCGGCAGGTGGGTCACGGTCTTGAACACCGGGACGAAGAGCAGGGCAGCGAGGCCAAGACCGAGTACCAGGTTGCGCTCGAATACGGTGGTGGTCGGTGGGTGCTTCTCGGCCAGGTGAGCACGAGGACGCGGGCGTGGTGCCTCGCCGCGCAGACGGAAGCTGAGAATGATCAGCGGCACCAGCAGGCACACCAGGCTTGGCAGGAACAGGCCGGTGATCACGCCGGAAGCGCTGATCTGGTTGCCGATCCAGAGCATGGTGGTGGTCACGTCACCGATCGGCGACCAGGCACCACCGGCGTTGGCGGCGATTACCACGACGCCGACGAACAACCAGCGCTCGGGACGGCCACGGATGAGCTTGCGCAGCAGCGAGACCATGACGATGGTGGTGGTCAGGTTGTCCAGTGCTGCGGAGAGGAAGAAGGTGAGGAAGCCGATGATCCACAGCAGGTGCACGCGCTTGCGGGTCTGGATGCGGTCGGTGATTACCTTGAAACCTTCGTGGGAGTCGATCAGCTCGACGATGGTCATCGCGCCGAGCAGGAAGAAGAGAATCTCCGAGACTTCTCCCAGGTGATGACGCAGCGATTCGACCACCACCGCCGAGGAGTCCCCGGGGTTGTGGCTGCCGGGTTGCAGCAGCGGAAGTATCTGGTCGGCGCCTAGCACCAGAATGGTCCAGGTCACAACCGCGGTCAGGATCGCGGCAGCGGCCTTGTCTATCTTCAGGGGATGTTCAAAGGCTATGCATAGATAGCCTATGACGAACACGACAGCCATGAGTGCATACATCGGAGGGACTCCATCTTGAGGAACCTTGCCGGGCATGCGGGTGTGTCGACGCAGCCTCAGCGGCTGGCAGGGGAACGATTCGCTAGCGAGGTGAAACAAATCGGGGCGGTGGACTGCCCTGGGAGACGGTTGCGCGTTCGGCGAAATACGTGGGGCATTGCGCTTCGCAGCAGGGGGCTCATTTCACATCGTCGAGCTGTTCGTCTTGGCTTTAACGGCCTGCCAGTTTGTAAAGGGGTGTTTCATGTGCGGCATAGTGTATCAGCGTTGCCGGTAATAACTTGTCATCAATCAAGATGACCTCCTTAAGCAAAAAGGCCAGCACCTTTCGGGCTGGCCTTTTGCGTTTACCGCGTCCTGATCAGAGCGTGGCGATGCGGTCGCGCTGCTCCTGCAGCCTGGCTTTGGCCTGTTCGGCCTCGGCCAGTTTGGCGCGTTCCTTGTCGATCACCTCGGCGGGTGCCTTGTCGACGAAACCGGCGTTCGACAGCTTTCCGCCGACGCGCTTGACCTCGCCGTCCAGCCGGGCGAGTTCCTTGTCCAGGCGAGCCAGTTCGGCATCCTTGTCGATCAGGCCAGCCATCGGCACAAGCACCTGCATGTCACCCACCAGCGCGATGGCCGACAGCGGTGCTTCTTCGCCGTCGTTGAGCAGGCGCACGCTTTCCAGCTTGGCCAGTTTCTTCAGCAGCGGCTCGTTGTCGGTCAGGCGGCTTTGATCGGTAGCCGAGGCGTTGCCCAGCACCACGTCGATGCGCTTGGCCATGGAGATGTTCATCTCGCCGCGGATCTGGCGGATGCCCAGCATGAAGGCCTTGAGCCACTCGATATCGCCTTCGGCGGCTTCGTCGATACGCTCCGGGTTGAACTCCGGCCACGGCTGCAGCATCAGCGTCGGACCGGACTTGCCGGCGAGCGGCGCGACGCGCTGCCAGATTTCCTCGGTAATGAACGGCATGAACGGATGCGCCAGGCGCAGCGCGGTTTCCAGCACGCGCACCAAGGTGCGGCGGGTGCCGCGCTGGCGTTCGGCGCTTGCGGTCTCGTCCCACAGCAGCGGCTTGACCAGCTCCAGGTACCAGGCGCAGTACTCGTCCCAGATGAACTCGTACAGCGCCTGCGCGGCCAGGTCGAAGCGGAACGCCTCCAGCTGTCGATTCACCTCGCTCTCGGTACGCTGCAGCGCGGAGATGATCCAGCGATCCACCGACGAGAGCTCGACGGGCTCGCCATTGACCCCCGTGTCCTTGCCCTCGGTGTTCTCGAAGACGAAGTTGGCGGCGTTCCAGATCTTGTTGCAGAAGTTGCGGTAACCCTCGACGCGGCCCATGTCGAACTTGATGTCGCGGCCGGTTGAGGCCAGCGAGCAGAAGGTAAAGCGCAGGGCGTCTGTGCCGTAGCTGGCGATGCCTTCGGGGAACTCGGCGCGGGTCTGCTTGGCGATCTTCTCGGCCAGCTTGGGCTGCATCATGCCGCTGGTGCGCTTGGTCAGCAGTTCATCGAGGGTGATGCCATCGACGATGTCCAGCGGGTCGAGCACGTTGCCCTTGGACTTGGACATCTTCTGCCCCTGACCATCGCGTACCAGACCGTGCACGTAGACGGTCTTGAACGGAATCTGCCCGGTCAGGTGAGTGGACAGCATGATCATCCGGGCGACCCAGAAGAAGATGATGTCGAAGCCTGTGACCAGCACGTCGGTGGGGTGGAAGGTCTTCAGGAACTCGGTCTGCTGCGGCCAGCCGAGTGTGGAAAAGGTCCACAGGCCGGAGCTGAACCAGGTGTCCAGGACGTCCTCGTCCTGACGCAGTTCGACGTTGTTGCAGAGGTTGTACTTGCTGCGTACCTCCACTTCATCGCGGCCAACGTAGACGTTGCCGGCTTCGTCGTACCACGCAGGAATGCGATGGCCCCACCAGAGCTGACGGCTGATGCACCAGTCCTGGATGTCGCGCATCCAGCTGAAGTACATGTTCTCGTACTGCTTGGGCACGAACTGGATTTCGCCGCTTTCGACGGCGGCGATGGCCTTCTCGGCCAGCGGTTTGGTGGAAACGTACCACTGGTCGGTCAGCCACGGCTCGATGATGGTGCCGGAGCGATCACCGCGGGGGACTTTCAGCGCGTGGTCGTCGATCTTTTCCAGCAGGCTCATGGCGTCGAACTCGGCGACAATGGCCTTGCGCGCATCGAAGCGGTCCATGTGCGCGTAGCCGTCCGGCAGGTTGGCATCGATCTTGTCGTTCGGCGTCCCGTCGATGTTGAACACCTGGGCCTTGGCGAGCACCGCGGCGTTGCGGTCGAAGATATTGATCAGCGGCAGGTGATGACGCTTGCCGACCTCGTAGTCGTTGAAGTCATGCGCCGGGGTGATCTTCACGCAGCCGGTACCGAACTCGAGGTCGACATAGTCGTCGGCGACGATGGGGATCAGGCGGTTGACCAGCGGCAGCATGACGTGACGGCCGATCAGGCTCTTGTAGCGCTCGTCCTCCGGGTGCACGGCGATGGCGGCGTCACCGAGCATGGTTTCCGGACGGGTAGTGGCGACCACCAGGTAATCAAGGCCGTCTGCAGTCTTGCAACCGTCGGCCAGCGGATAACGCAGGTGCCAGAGATGACCTTTCTCGTCATGGTTCTCGACTTCGAGGTCTGAGATCGCGGTGTGCAGCTTGGTGTCCCAGTTGACCAGGCGCTTGCCGCGATAGATCAGGCCGTCCTCGTGCAGGCGGACGAAGGCTTCCTTGACCGCCTCGGAGAGGCCGTCGTCCATGGTGAAGCGCTCGCGCGACCAGTCCACCGAGGAGCCCAGACGACGGATCTGCCGGGTGATGGTGCCGCCGGACTCTTCCTTCCACTGCCAGACCTTCTCGAGAAACTTCTCGCGTCCAAGGTCATGACGCGAAACGCCCTGCGCGCCGAGCTGGCGCTCGACCACCATCTGCGTGGCGATACCAGCATGGTCTGTGCCTGGCTGCCACAGGGTGTTGCGGCCCTGCATGCGGCGCCAGCGGATCAAAGCATCCATGATGGCGTTGTTGAAGCCGTGACCCATGTGCAGGCTGCCGGTGACGTTCGGCGGCGGGATCATGATGGTGTAGGGCTCGCCGGAACCTTGCGGGGCGAAATAGTTGTTCGATTCCCAGGTCTGGTACCAGGAAGTCTCGATGGCGTGCGGCTGGTAGGTCTTGTCCATGCGGCGGGACCCTTAAAACGGCTGGTCGGAAAAACGGGCAAGTATAAAGGCAAACGGCCGCGAGATTACGCGGCCGTACTTATTAACTGCGCATTGTCGCGGATGACTCAGGAGCGAGGCGGGGGCGTGCGTACCAGGCGCTCGATTCGGCTCTCGAGGCGACGCTTGAGTTCCGCCTCGATCTGCGGCACGAAGTCGTCGATCACTTCCTGCAGGATCAGATTGGCCACGGTGCGCAGCTCGTGGTCGATGTGCCGTTCGGCCAGGGAGCGAAACGCGCTGCGCACGCTGGTTTCCCGCGGCTCGTCGTCGCTGGCGCTCGCGGCCGGAACGGCAGGCGCTGGCTCGACGATATCGGACAGCAGCGGAATGCTGTCCGGGTCCAGCGCTGCGCCGGCCGGAGCCTCGTCTGGAAAATCGTCACCGAGCAGGGCGCGAATGGACTCGAGATCGCTCAGCAGTTCGGCGGGTTTGTTCGGGGCTTTCGGTGTCATCTCAGAAGTTTCCGGGGCTTGAGCATCCCGGCGGCTGCCAGGGGTTTTCCCTTGCTGTCGAATGGTTGGTCTTAAAGCTCGACCCGTTTCGGATCATAGCCCTGGCGTCGATACAGGCGGAAATTCTCCCGGCAGGCGGTCAGCAGTTGCGGTTCCTGGTTGACGATCTCGATGACCCGGCTGAACTGGTCGATGTGCGAAGAAAGCGTTGATCCCAGGTTGATCAAGAGGCCCTGCGTGAATTGAGGTGCCTGGTCGACACCGATCACTACCGGGGCCTTCGGGTCGTCGACGTGTTGCTCGTGGGGAATGAAGCGCTCGGCGCGAAAGCCCCAGAGTAGCTCGTCGACCTCGCTTGACTGCGTTTCATCGACGCAGCGAATGAATACCTGCATGCCGTGTTGCCAGCCCTTGGCCGCCAACTGACAGGCCGCCCGCAGGCGGCCGGTCGGGTTGGCGTCGGGCAGGACGTAGAATTCGACCCGCGTCATGGGCGTGCTCCGCTCTGGCCGGGCAGCGCAAGGCGGCTCCGGCCCGAGGGATCAGGCGCGACGGCCAGGTGCATCTCAGTTGACCCGGTCCAGCAGGTACTGGGTCAACAGCGGCACGGGCCGGCCGGTGGCGCCTTTTTCCTTGCCGCCGCTGGTCCAGGCGGTGCCGGCGATATCCAGGTGCGCCCAGGCGAACTTCTTGGTGAAGCGCGAGAGGAAGCAGGCAGCCGTGATGGTGCCTGCTTTGGGGCCGCCGATGTTGGCGATATCGGCGAATGGACTGTCCAGCTGTTCCTGGTATTCGTCGAACAGCGGCAGCTGCCAGGCGCGGTCGGCAGCGTTCTCGCCAGCCTGCAGCAGTTGCTGCACCAGGGCGTCGTTGTTGCCCAGCAGACCGGAAGTGTTGCTGCCCAAGGCGACGATGCAGGCACCGGTCAGCGTGGCCACGTCGATCACCGCGCGCGGTTCGAAGCGTTCGGCGTAGGTCAGCGCATCGCACAGCACCAAACGGCCCTCGGCATCGGTGTTGAGGATTTCCACGGTCTGACCGCTCATGGTGGTGACGATGTCGCCCGGGCGGGTGGCGCCGCCGCTGGGCATGTTCTCGGCACAGGCCAGCAGGCAGACCAGGTTGATCGGCAGCTGCAGCTCTAGCACGGCCTTGAGTGTGCCGAGTACGCTGGCGGCTCCGCCCATGTCGTACTTCATCTCGTCCATGCCCTGGCCCGGCTTGAGGCTGATGCCACCGGTATCGAAGGTGATGCCTTTGCCCACCAGGGCATACGGCTGCTCGCCCTTCTTGCCGCCGTTGTACTGCATGACGATGATGCAGCCGGGCTGGTCGCTGCCCTGGGAAACCGCGAGGAAGGCGCCGGCGCCGAGATCACGCAGCTTCTTCTCGTCGAGCACGTCGACCTTCAGGCCCTTGTAGGCCTTGCTCATTTGCTTTGCCTGTTCGGCGATGTAGGTCGGGTGGCAGACGTTCGGTGGCAGGTTGCCGAGGTCGCGGGTGAAGGCCATGCCACTGGCGATCGCCGAGGCTTCGCGGGTCGCGCGTTCCACGTCGGGCTGCTCGCTCTTGTCACACAGCAGGACGATCTTCTGCAGAGCGCGCGGGTCGGCTTTCTTGCTCTTGAAGCGATCGAACACGTACTGGCCGTCGGCAAGGATTTCCACCAGCAGGCGAGTGCGGCCGTAATTGTCGCGACCTTTGATCTGAACATCCTGCATGGCGAAGGCCGCATCGGCACCGCCGAGACCCTTGATTGCGGCAAGTGCGGCATTGGCGATCTTGCGCCACTGGCGGTTGTCCAGTTCGTCGACCTTGCCGATCCCGACCAGCAGTACGCGCTCAGCCTTGAGGCCGGGCAGGCCATGCAAGAGCAGGGTCTGACCCGCTTTGCCCTGGATGTCGCCACGCTTGAGCGCAGTGCTGAGCGCGCCGCCGCTGGCGCTGTCTACGCTCTGCGCGACGCTGCCGAGAAGGCAGTCATCGCCGAGCGGCAGAACCAGGGTGGCGGTCTTCTGGGTGGAGGCTTTGGCGCTTTTGACAACAAATTCCATGACGTGGTGTCCCCAAGACAAAGAGTCGGGTTTGCATGATAATGCCGGGCTTATTTTTCCGGTGGTTCGCCTGTTCGGTCGTTGCTAACGACTGCGCTAGGCTAGAAACGTTGCAATCGTCGATGCTTCGGCGATTGTTTCGGCGCGGCGGTCCGCGTCCGCTCGGTGCGTCATTACCCAATTTCCAACGGCCCGCTCCGGCGGGCCGGCAACTGGCGGCTAGTTTGAGCGTTGCCGCCAGAGCCTGACAACCCTGGAGTGTCTGGTTTGATCGTCTTTCGTTACCTGTCCCGAGAGCTGCTGGTCACCATGAGCGCGGTCAGTGCCGTGCTGCTGGTAATCATCATGAGTGGCCGTTTCATCAAGTATCTGGCGCAGGCTGCGCAGGGACTGCTCGACCCAGGGGTGCTGTTGCTGATCATGGGCTTTCGTCTGCCCGGCTTTCTGCAGCTCATCCTCCCGCTCGGACTGTTTCTCGGCATTCTGCTGGCCTACGGGCGCCTCTATCTGGAAAGCGAAATGACCGTGCTTTCGGCCACGGGCATGAGCCAGCGCCGGCTGCTGGTCTACAGCCTGGCGCCCGCCGCCCTGGTGGCGGGCGTGGTGGGCTGGCTGAGCCTGGGGTTGGCGCCGCAGGGCATCGCCGAGGTGGACCGTATCCTCAATCAGCAGGACTCCCTGACCGAGTTCGACACGCTGGTGCCGGGGCGCTTCCAGACGTTGCGCGGCGGGTCACGGGTAACCTACACCCGCGAACTGTCGGCTGATCGCAGCGAGCTCGGCGGGGTGTTCATCTCCGAAACCAATGTTTCGCGTCAGACCGGAAAGGAAAGCGGGCTGTCGGTGCTGGTTGCCGAGAGCGGACGGCAGGAAGTCCAGCCCGATGGCAGTCGCTATCTGATTCTGGAAAATGGCTATCGCTATGACGGCAGCCCGGGGCAGGCCGATTACCGCGCCATCCAGTACGACACCTATGGCGTGCTGCTTCCCAAGCCGGAGGTGAGCATGGAGCTGAGCGAGCGTGAGGCGCTGCCGACTCGGGAGCTGCTCGGCAGCGACAACATCCGGCATCGCACCGAGCTGCAGTGGCGCTTCTCATTGCCGTTGCTGGTGTTCGTCGTCACCGTGCTCGCGGTGCCGCTGGCCAAGGTGAATCCGCGACAGGGGCGTTTTCTCAAGCTGCTGCCGGCGATCCTTCTGTACATGACCTACCTCGCGTTGCTGATCGCCGTGCGCGGTGCGCTGGACAAGGGGCGAATCCCGATGGCGCTGGGCCTTTGGTGGGTGCACGGGCTGTTCCTGGCGATAGGCCTGTTGATGCTGTACTGGGAGCCGATCAGGCTGCGGATGAAGAAGGGCAGTGCGCAGCGGGAGGTGGCTCGTGGTTAAGCTGGATCGCTACATCGGAGTCCATGTCTTTCTCGCGATTCTGACTGTCCTCGGCATCATCGTGGGTCTGGCTCTGCTATTCGCGTTCATCGATGAATTGAGTGATGTAGAAGGCAGCTACGGGCTGGGCGATGCCCTGCAGTACGTGCTGCTGACGTCGCCTCGGCGTCTGTATGAAATGCTGCCTATGGCGGCACTGATCGGTTGTTTGATCGGCCTTGGCACGCTTGCCAGCAGCAGCGAGCTGACCATCATGCGCGCGGCTGGTGTCTCGCTGGGGCGCATCGTGGTGGCGGTGATGAAGCCGATGCTGGTGCTGCTCATTGCCGGCATTCTGATCGGTGAGTACGTTGCGCCAGCGACCGAGGACATCGCCCAGGCGCGGCGCTCCCTGGCGCAGGGCGCAGGCGAGGCGCAGAGCAGCAAACGCGGCCTGTGGCACCGGCAGGAGAACGAGTTCGTGCACGTCAACGCCGTGCAGCCCGGCGGCATGCTGGTGGGGGTGACACGTTATCGCTTCGATGACGAGCGCCGCCTGTTGTCGTCCAGTTTTGCCCGTCGCGCCAGCTATCAGGCTGATCACTGGCTGCTCGAGAATATCTCGACCACCCATTTTCGCGGCGATCACACCGAGGTGGTGCGCACGCCGCAGGAACGCTGGGATGTTCAGCTGACGCCGCAGCTACTCGGCACGGTGGTGATGGAGCCGGAAGCGCTATCGATCACCGGCTTGTGGCGCTATATCCACTACCTGGGCGAGCAGGGGTTGAACAACGGTCGCTACTGGCTGGCATTCTGGACCAAGGTGCTGCAGCCGGCCGTCACCGTTGCGCTGGTGCTGCTGGCGATCTCGTTCATCTTCGGGCCGCTGCGCTCGGTCACGCTTGGTCAGCGCATCTTTACCGGCGTAGTGGTCGGCTTCGTATTCCGCATTATTCAGGATTTGCTCGGGCCGGCTAGCCAGGTGTTCGGCTTCTCGCCGTTGCTTGCGGTGGTGCTGCCAGCGGGCATCTGTGCACTCATCGGTGCCTGGTTGCTGCGTCGGGCGGGATGACGGGTGCCTCCGGCGTGAACCGCCGGAGGCGCTGTCGACAAGGTTTGGGTCATTGTTGGCTCGGTGCGTAGAGCAAAGTCACTTCTTGTGAATGTTCTTCGGTAGCTGAACGGCCTGGCTCTCCGAGTACATGTCGTGCCAGGTGCGGTTCTGTTTGTCGAGCAGCATCCACCAATAACCCATGCCCAGGCACAGCAGCGAAACCAGTGCGATCAGAAAACGCAGAAGCGCCTGCCAAAGATCGATGGCGGTTCCGTCTGCATTCTGGATCCGGATGCCCCAGACCTGCATGCCCAGCGTTTGGCCGCTGTGGGTCCAGAACTTGGCGAAAAAGCCGAACAGGCTGAACAGCAGCAGCGTCGAGAGCAGGGGGTCGATGTCCAGGCGGCCGGCATCCGCGAGCTGCTGCAGCTGTTCACTGCCGTAGAGCAGGCGCAGCAGGACTTGCTGATAGAGCAGTGTCACCACCATCATCAAGGCGATGCACAGCAGGCTGTCATAGAACATTGCAGCAAGCCGGCGTACCAGGCCGGCGGCGGGAAACTGGCCCTGCGGGCTGAGCAGGTGTCTGCGCATTGGGTGTCTCGATCAAAGAGGTGGGCGGCGCATTCTACGGAATTGCGCGCATAAAAAAGCCCCTGATGGCAACATCAGGGGCTTTTCGGAGAAGAGGCTTAGCCCAGGATCTGAACCTGGTCTGCCTGCATGCCCTTTTGACCTTGCACTGCGACGAAACTGACTTTCTGGCCTTCTTTCAGGCTCTTGAAGCCGTTGCCTTCGATCGCGCGGAAGTGCACGAACAGATCCGGACCGCTCTCGGGAGTGATGAAACCAAAACCTTTCTCGTCGTTAAACCACTTGACGGTACCGTTCTGACGATTCGACATGTCTTTGTATCCTTGAAACTCAAAAGTAGAATTGCCCCCGCAGAGCAGGAAGCTGGAACTGGTTGCAAGGAGTAAGAGAGTCGAGCGGAGTAGCGGATCTGAAGATCTACTGCACCAGGTCACGATTCAACAGCGACCCATGCAAACACAGTGGGCACACTCTACGATAACTCGCCAGGGAATGCCAACCCCTCGGAGCCATAGAATTTGCCTGTCCAGGCGGCGCCATTTGGCGCTTTTTGACGTGGCTTTGACTCGCCTTATTCGCTGTTGCGAGAGAGGCACTGCCACGAGTCGACTGCATCGATATCGAGTGTCAGTCTGAGGAAAAGCGATGTAGTGACGTTGCTTGCCGTGCTGCCGATCCAGATTGTCTGGATGCTTGCATGCGGCTGGTGCGCTTTGAAGCTTCGCTACGGCGTTAGATTTGCAGGCGATCCGGTTACCCGTTTCGCTAAGCATGCAGCTTGGCTGCGTTGTAGCGATTCACTGATGGTGCCTCGAGAGAGACTCGAACTCTCACGTTGTTACCAACGGCGGATTTTGAATCCGCTGCGTCTACCGATTCCGCCATCGAGGCACAGTGGGCGCGCAGTATAGGGATGCGCGACGGGGTGGTCAATCGCTTGGCGTGGTCAGGTCGACGTGTTTCGGATAAGATTTGCGCCCTTTCCGCGTCCCGACCTCCGATCCATGCAAGTTGCCGATTTTTTCTTCCAGCTGCCCGATGCCCTGATCGCACGACATCCCCTGGCGGAGCGGCGCGCCAGTCGTCTGCTGGTGCTCGAAGGCGAAACGGGAAAGCTCTCGCATCGCAACTTCGCCGATCTGCTGGACCATGTGCGGCCTGGCGATCTGATGGTGTTCAACAATACCCGGGTGATCCCAGCGCGCCTTTTCGGTCAGAAAGCTACCGGCGGCAAGCTGGAAATCCTTGTCGAAAGGGTAGTCGGCAATCGCAGCGTTCTGGCGCATGTCCGTTCCAGCAAGTCGCCCAAGGCCGGATCGAAGATCCTGCTCGATGGCGGCGGCGAAGCGGAAATGATCGCCCGGCATGATGCGCTGTTCGAGCTTGAGTTCGACGAGGATGTTCTGCCGTTGCTCGAGCGCATCGGGCACATGCCATTGCCTCCTTATATAGACAGGCCTGACGACGTCGCCGACCGCGAGCGTTACCAGACCGTCTACGCGCAGCGCGCCGGTGCCGTGGCTGCGCCGACCGCAGGACTGCACTTCGATGAGGCGCTGCTGCAGACGCTGCGTGAGTCTGGCGTGGAAACGGCCTACGTTACCCTTCATGTCGGCGCCGGCACCTTTCAGCCGGTGCGCGTGGGGCGTATCGAAGAGCATCACATGCATCGCGAATGGCTGGAGGTCGGCCAGGATGTCGTCGATGCGGTGGCGGCCTGTCGCTCCCGTGGTGGGCGCGTGATCGCTGTCGGTACTACCAGCGTGCGTTCGCTGGAGACGGCGGCGCGCGATGGTGAACTCAAGCCGTTCAGTGGCGACACCGATATCTTCATCTACCCAGGCAAGAGCTTTCATGTGGTGGATGCACTGGTCACCAATTTCCATCTGCCTGAATCCACGCTGCTGATGCTGGTTTCCGCCTTCGCCGGTTATCCGGAGACCATGGCGGCCTACGCCGAAGCGGTGGCTCAGCGTTATCGCTTCTTCAGTTACGGCGATGCCATGTTCATCACCCGCAATCCCGCGCCGCGCGGCCCCGAGGAAACCCAATGACTCGCTCCTGCCATATGTCCTTCGAGCTGCTTGCCACCGATGGCAAGGCGCGCCGCGGACGTCTGACCTTTCCGCGCGGCACCGTCGAGACGCCGGCGTTCATGCCAGTGGGCACTTACGGTACCGTCAAAGGCATGCTGCCACGTGACATCGAGGCGATCGGAGCGCAGATCATTCTAGGCAACACCTTCCATCTCTGGTTGCGCCCTGGCACTGAAGTGATCAAGCGCCATGGGGACCTGCACGACTTCATGCAGTGGCAGGGGCCTATCCTCACCGATTCGGGCGGCTTTCAGGTGTTCAGCCTGGGCGCGATGCGCAAGATCAAGGAGGAGGGCGTCTACTTCGCCTCTCCGGTAGATGGCGCAAAAGTCTTCATGGGGCCGGAGGAGTCGATGCAGGTCCAGCGTGACCTGGGCTCGGATATCGTGATGATCTTCGATGAATGCACGCCTTATCCCGCTGACGAAGACGTGGCGCGGCGTTCGATGGAGCTGTCGCTGCGCTGGGCCAAGCGCTCGAAGGTCGCCCATGGCGACAGTCCGGCTGCGCTGTTCGGCATTGTTCAGGGCGGTATGCACGAATCTTTGCGCATGCGCTCGCTGGAAGGGCTTTGCGAGATCGGTTTTGACGGCCTGGCGATTGGCGGCCTGTCGGTTGGCGAGCCGAAGGAAGAGATGATCCGTGTGCTGGATTTCCTTCCGCCGCAGATGCCAGCGGATAAGCCACGCTATCTGATGGGGGTGGGTAAGCCGGAGGACCTGGTCGAAGGTGTGCGGCGCGGCGTCGATATGTTCGACTGCGTGATGCCAACGCGCAATGCGCGAAATGGGCATCTTTTCGTTGATGGCGGTGTAATCAAGATCCGCAACGCCGTTCACAAACACGACGATTCTCCGCTGGATCCGAGCTGTGACTGTTACACCTGCAAACATTTCTCCCGCGCTTATCTGCATCATCTGGATAAATGCGGCGAAATGCTGGGTAGCATGTTGAATACCATCCATAACCTGCGGCATTACCAGCGGGTTATGGCTGGTTTACGCGACGCCATTCAACAGGGTACATTGGCGGCCTTTGTCGACGCCTTTTATGCCAAGCGCGGTCTGCCAACGCCGCCGCTTGCGTGACGTGCCAGAACAAAACAATCCTTTCTGCAACAGGAGTGCTACATGAGCTTTCTGATTCCCGCCGCCTATGCCCAGGAGGCTGCTGCTGGTCCTGCTGGTACTGGTTTCGAGTGGGTTTTTCTGGTCGGTTTTCTGGTCATCTTCTACCTGATGATCTGGCGCCCCCAGTCCAAGCGTGCCAAGGAACACAAGAACCTGATCGCCGGCCTGCAGAAGGGCGACGAAGTGGTCACTTCCGGCGGTATCGCTGGCAAGGTCACCAAGGTTGCCGATGACTTCGTGGTGATCGAGGTGTCTGACAACGTTGAGCTGAAGTTCCAGAAAGTGGCGATCGCCGCAACGTTGCCCAAGGGCACACTGAAAGCCATCTGAGCTGACTTCATTCAATATCGACGGGGCGCGCAAGGCGCCCCGCGTTCATTAAACGGGCTGCGTCATGCTCAATAGATTCCCTCTCTGGAAATACCTGCTGATTCTGGCAGTGCTCGCGATCGCCTTTATTTACTCTGCTCCCAACCTCTATCCGGATGACCCGGCGATTCAGGTTACCGGTGCCAGCACATCGCAGGAGATCGGCGAGGCAGACCTTGAGCGCATCAGCAAAGCACTCGTGGATGGTGGTATCGCGGTCAAGTCTGCGTCCCTGGACGAGCAGGGCCGAGGTGGCCTTGTGCGTCTCGAGCGTCAGGATGATCAGTTGCCGGCAAAAGATATCGTGCGCCGCGCGCTCGGCGACGCCTACGTAGTTGCGCTCAATCTGGCGCCTACGACTCCCGACTGGTTGCGCAATCTTGGCGCAAGCCCGATGAAGCTTGGTCTGGATCTCTCCGGTGGTGTGCACTTCCTCCTGGAAGTGGACATGGACAAGGCAATTGAAACGCGCCTGAACGTCTCCGAGGGTGAGGTCAAGAGTCTGCTGCGCAAGGAGCGTGTGCGATACCGCAGTCTGCCGAATCTGAAGGATTCCGTGCAGTTGGGCTTTGCCGATGAGGCTACCCTGGATGCAGCCCAATCGCTCATCCGCAAGGAATTTACCGACTTCGAGCTGACGTCCGCAGAGCGCAACGGCCAGTACGTGCTGCGTCTGACGCTGACCGAAGCCAAGCTGGCGGAAATTCGCGAGTACTCGATCAAGCAGAATCTGACCACGGTGCGTAATCGCGTCAACGAACTCGGCGTGGCTGAGCCGTTGGTTCAGCGCCAAGGTGCCAATCGGATCGTCGTCGAGCTGCCGGGTGTGCAGGATACGGCCGAGGCCAAACGTATCCTCGGCAAGACGGCGAACCTTGAGTTCCGCCTGGCTGCCGATTCAGATGCATCGCGTGCTTCCACCGAAACCTTCGAGTTCCGCGAAGAGGGCCGCCCGCCGGTTCAGCTTGAGCGCACACTGATCATTACAGGTGATCAGGTGACCGACGCCCAGGCCAGCTACGACGAGAATGGCCGTCCGCAGGTGAATATCCGGCTCGATGGCCATGGCGGCGATCTGATGAATCGCGCCACGCGCAACAATGTCGGGCGCAGCATGGCCGTGATCTTCATCGAGCAGCGGCCGATGACTCGCTATGTGCGGCAGACGGTTGATGGTGTTGAGCAGGAAGTGCGCGTCGAGACCTTCCAGGAAGAAAAGAAGATCATCAGCCTTGCAACTATCCAGTCGCCACTCGGCAGCCAGTTCCGCATCACCGGCCTCGATGGCCAGGGCGAGTCGTCAGAGCTGGCGTTGCTGCTGCGCGCCGGTGGTCTGGCGGCGCCGATGTACTTCGCAGAAGAGCGCACCATCGGCCCGAGCCTGGGCGCTGAAAACATCAAGCTGGGCGTCCAGGCAGCCATGTGGGGCTTCCTCTTCGTCGCCATCTTCATGGTGCTGATCTACAAGTTCTTCGGTGTGTTGGCGACCATTGCGCTGCTGTTCAATATGGTCGTGCTGACAGCCCTGATGTCGATGCTCAATGCCACGCTGACCCTTCCGGGTATTGCCGGTATCGTGTTGACCATGGGTATGGCGGTGGATGCCAACGTGCTGATCTTCTCGCGAATCCGCGAGGAGATCGCCAATGGCATGTCGATCCAGCGCGCCATCCATGAAGGCTTCGATCGGGCCTTCTCGGCGATCGTCGACGGCAATCTGACCACTCTGCTGGTCGGCGGCATCCTGTTCGCCATGGGGACCGGCCCGATCAAGGGCTTCGCGGTCACCCTTTCGATCGGCATCCTGACGTCGATGTTTACCGCAATCATCGTGACGCGCGCCATGGTCAACCTGATCTACGGTGGCCGCGATCTCAAGAAGCTGTGGATTTAAGGGGCTAGCACGATGAAACGCGTAATCAATTTCATGGGTGTCCGCCATGTGGCCTTCGCTCTGACCGTGGTGCTGACCGTTGCGTCACTGGCGAGCCTGGTGGTCAAGGGGCTCAACTTCGGGTTGGACTTTACTGGCGGTACACTGATCGAGCTCGGCTATGAGCGCCCGGTTGAACTCGAGCAGGTGCGTGGGCAGCTGGTGCAATCCGGTTTTGGCGACGCTGTAGTGCAGAGCTTCGGTGCGACTACTGACGTGCTGGTGCGCATGCCGGGCGACGATCCTCAGCTGGGAGAGCGCATCGCTGATGCATTGCGCGGCGCTGACAGTGCCAACTCGGTGAGCGTCAAGCGAGTCGAGTTCGTCGGGCCTGCGGTGGGTGAGGAGCTGCGCGACCAGGGTGGCCTGGGCATGCTGCTCGCGCTGGGTGGTATTCTGGTCTACGTGGCCTTTCGCTTTCAGTGGAAGTTCGGTCTCGGTGCCGTGCTGTCGCTGTTCCACGATGTGATCGTCGTTCTCGGGGTGTTCTCCTTTTTCCAGATATCGTTCGATCTCACCGTGCTGGCCGCTGTGCTGGCGGTTATCGGCTATTCGCTGAACGACACAATCGTCATCTTTGACCGGATCCGCGAGAACTTCCGCATGCTGCGCAAGGCGGAGCTGCTGGAAAACATCAATATCTCCACGACGCAAACCTTGCTGCGCACCATGGCAACTTCGGTATCCACGTTGCTGGCTGTCGGTGCGCTCATGGTCTTTGGTGGCGAGAATCTGTGGGGCTTCTCGTTGGCGCTGTTGATCGGCGTTGGGGCAGGCACGTACTCGTCGGTCTATGTCGCTGGCATGCTGCTCGTCTGGCTGAAGCTCACCCGTGACGACCTGATTCCACCAGTGGTGGAAGAGGAAGCGGACGAGCGCCCCTGATCTTCTTCGAACTTCCGCAGCCTAAAGGAGTCCAAGGCTGCGGAACGGGCGCAGCCCGAAGGAAGAGGAAGTCACAGTGAACAAGTCCATGTTGGTCGGTACGGCGCTCGGAGTGGTGGTCGCCACGGCTGGCGGCGCTTTCGCTACTTATAGTCTGGTTGATCGCGGGCCGAAATTCGCCGATGTGCTGGCGGTGGAGCCGATCAAGGAAACCATTCGGACTCCGCGAGAGGTTTGCAAGGATGTCGCGGTGACTCGGCAGAAACCAGTGCAGGATCAGCATCGCATCGCAGGTACAGCAGTGGGTGCGGTGGTTGGTGGCCTGCTCGGCAATCAGGTTGGTGGCGGTACCGGCAAGAAAATTGCGACGGTCGCCGGTGCGGTCGGTGGCGGTTATGCAGGCAATCAGGTGCAGGGCCGCATGCAGGCCAGCAGCACCTATACCACTACCGAAACACGCTGCAGCACGGTAACCGATTCGCACGACAAGATCGTCGGCTACGACGTGAAGTACGACCTCGCCGGCAAGGTGGGTCGCGTACGCATGGATCGTGATCCGGGTAGCCAGATCCCGGTGCAGGATGGACAGTTGTCGCTATCGCAGCAGTGAGTTGAGCGATTGTGCAGCAACAAAAAAAACGCCCCGTTGGGGCGTTTTTTATGCCGCCATCGTTCTCAGCGCTTGAGAGAAGGTGTCAGGTGCGGCTGGATGGTGGTCAGTACCGCCTTGAAGCATTTGGTGTTGCCGGCAACGATCTGACCCTTCTCAAGGAAGTCATGGCCGCCGCTGAAATCGCTCACCAAGCCGCCGGCTTCCTGGATCAGCAGTGCGCCTGCAGCCATGTCCCATTCGGAAAGGCCAAACTCCCAGAACGCATCAAAGCGGCCTGCAGCGACATAAGCCAGGTCGAGGCTTGCGGCGCCGGCACGACGTAGGCCGGAGGTCTGGCCGACCAGGCTGCGGAACATCTTCAAGTAGCTGTCCAGGTTGTCCATCTGGCCATCCTTGAACGGAAAGCCGGTGCCGAGCAGTGCGCCGTCCAGGCTCTTGCGTGCGCTAACGCGCAGGCGGCGGCCGTTCAGGGCGGCGCCACGGCCGCGGCTAGCGGTGAATTCTTCCTGGCGTACCGGGTCCAGCACGACCGCGTGTTCCAGGCGCCCGCGGTACTTGCAGGCGATGCTGACGGCGTAGTGAGGAATGCCGCGGACAAAATTGGTGGTTCCATCCAGCGGGTCGATGATCCACAGGTAATCGGCGCCGTCCCCGCTGCCTTCGAGCAGTCCGCCTTCCTCGCCCAGGATGCCGTGATTCGGGTAGGCCTTGCGCAGCGCATTGACGATGCTCTGCTCTGCGGCCTTGTCGATTTCGGTGACGTAATCCTTCGCTTCTTTCTCGTTGACCGAGATTGCATCCAGGCGATCGGTGGAACGGACAATCAGTTCGCCGGCGCTGCGGGCGGCGCGCAGCGCGATATTCAGCATGGGCTGCATGGATCAATTACCTGGTCGTTAAAGAAAGCGCGAAATTCTATCAGGAAAGCGCCGGCGCATGTAGCGTCACGGTGGTGGTTGCAGGGGGCGGCAGATGGCGGATCGGGAGCCGCTTCCTGTAAGCTTTCTGCTCGCTTTCAAGCAGAGAATTATTGTGTCGCTGCAGAACATTCGTGTCGTGCTGGTCAATACCAGTCATGCCGGCAACATCGGTGGTGCGGCTCGCGCCATGAAGAACATGGGGCTTTCGCGCCTGGTATTGGTCGATCCCGAGGATTTCCCGAGTCCCAACGCTGTGGCCAGGGCGTCCGGTGCAACCGACATTCTCGATAGTGCACGGGTCGTTGCAACGCTGGAAGAGGCGCTGGCTGGTTGCAGTCTGGTGCTCGGAACCAGTGCTCGTGATCGGCGCATTCCCTGGCCGTTGCTCGATCCTCGGGAGTGCGCGTCGGTTTCCGTGGAGCAGTCTGCCGGGGGCGGCGAAGTCGCATTGGTATTCGGTCGCGAGTACGCGGGGCTGACCAATGAGGAGTTGCAGCGCTGCCAGTACCACGTCCATATCCCGTCTGATCCACAGTTCAGTTCATTGAATCTCGCTGCGGCCGTGCAGGTGCTTACCTACGAGGTGCGCATGGCCTGGTTGGCTGCCGAGGGGCGGCCAACCAAGGTCGAAAAACTGGAAACCACGGCGATGCTGGATGCCCAGCCCGTGACTGTCGACGAGCTGGAGAATTACTTCGGTCATCTTGAGCAGACTCTGGTGGATATCGGCTTTCTCGATCCGGCCAAGCCCAGGCATCTGATGCCCCGATTGCGTCGGCTCTACGGGCGCAGCGGTGTCAGCAAGCTGGAAATGAATATCCTGCGCGGTATTCTCACCGAGACACAAAAGGCTGCCCGCGGCGAGCCTCACAAGCGGAGAAGTGATTGATGTTCGAACGCATGCGCGAAGACATTCAGAGCGTTTTCCATCGCGATCCGGCGGCACGCAATGCGTTCGAAGTTCTGACCTGTTATCCGGGGCTGCACGCCATCTGGATTCATCGCCTGTCCCATTGGCTGTGGGTGCATGAATTCAAGTGGCTTGCGCGGGTGTCCTCGAATCTGGGGCGCTGGCTGACCGGGGTCGAGATCCATCCGGGCGCCAGGATTGGCCGGCGATTCTTCATTGATCACGGGATGGGCATCGTCATTGGCGAGACCGCGGAAATTGGCGATGACGTGACGCTCTATCACGGCGTGACACTCGGTGGCACCAGCTGGAATAAGGGCAAGCGCCATCCGACGCTTGAAGATGGTGTAATCGTGGGAGCCGGCGCGAAGATCCTTGGGCCGTTCACCGTCGGCGCGGGCGCGAAGATCGGCTCTAATGCGGTGGTTACCCGTGAAGTGCCGCCGGGAGCGACGGCGGTTGGGATTCCGGGGCGGGTGATCGTCAAATCCAGCGATGAGCAGGAAGCCAAGCGCAAGGCCATTGCCGAGAAGATCGGATTCGACGCCTATGGCGTCAGCGAGGATATGCCTGATCCCGTCGCGCGAGCCATTGGGCAGTTGCTGGATCATGTTCAGGCCGTAGAGGAGCGCTTGGAGGGCATGTGTGGCGCGCTCAAGGCGCTGGGCAGCGATTATTGCGCCAAGGACCTTCCGGAGCTGCGAGAAGAAGACTTCGTTGAAGTGAAGTCCAACGCTGGCGATGCCCGCACCTGAAGTGCGCGGGCTGGCAGCAGCTGGTATCATGCCGGCCCGCTGCCTCCGGCCGGGCGTGGTTCCAGACTAAAGACCTACTGAATTAATAGGTCTTATAGTTGACTCAAATACTCGGGAATTGCATAATTGCGCCAAACCGTAATGCTTGGTGCAGACCGATGCGATTAACCACCAAAGGCCGTTATGCCGTGACCGCCATGCTCGATCTGGCGCTGCATGCGCAGCATGGGCCGGTCTCCCTGGCCGATATTTCCGAGCGGCAGGGTATTTCCCTTTCCTATCTCGAGCAGCTCTTCGCGAAGCTGCGCCGCGGCAGCCTGGTGACGAGCGTGCGAGGGCCCGGCGGCGGCTATCAGCTTTCTCGCGACATGGCCGGCATTCAGGTCGCCCAGGTCATCGACGCTGTGAACGAGTCGGTCGATGCCACGCGTTGCCAAGGTCTGGGCGGCTGCCACTCTGGCGATACCTGCCTGACTCACCATCTGTGGTGTGACCTCAGCCAGCAGATTCATGAATTCCTCAGCGGCATCAGCCTGGCCGACCTGGTCAAGCGCCAGGACGTGCAGCAGGTCGCCCTGCGCCAAGACATGCGCAAGGCTGGCGGCACTTCGCCGCATATGGACAAGATAGAAACGTCCGCCATCGATTGAGCAGGGCGACTGCCTGATAGGAGATATCTGAATGAAATTGCCGATTTACCTGGACTACTCTGCGACCACACCTGTGGATCCGCGTGTTGCCGCCAAGATGATCGAGTGCCTCACCAACGAAGGCAACTTCGGCAATCCGGCGTCGCGCTCTCATGCCTTTGGCTGGAAAGCCGAGGAAGCCGTGGAGAATGCGCGCCGTCAGGTTGCTGAACTGGTCAACGCCGATCCCCGTGAAATCGTCTGGACATCCGGTGCAACTGAGTCGGACAACCTGGCCATCAAGGGCGTCGCGCATTTCTATGCGTCCAAGGGCAAGCACATCGTCACCACCAAGATCGAGCACAAGGCGGTACTGGATACCACTCGCCAGCTCGAACGCGAAGGCTTCGAGGTTACGTATCTCGAACCGGGCGAGGATGGCATCGTCACGCCGGCGATGGTCGAAGCTGCGCTGCGCGACGACACTATTCTTGTGTCGGTCATGCACGTGAACAACGAGATCGGCACTATCAACGACATCACCGCCATCGGCGAGCTGACCCGTTCTCGCGGCATTCTTTTCCATGTCGATGCGGCGCAGTCGACCGGCAAGGTCGAAATCGATCTGGAGAAGATGAAGGTCGATCTGATGTCCTTCTCCGCTCATAAGACCTATGGGCCGAAGGGCGTGGGTGCGCTGTATGTTCGCCGTAAGCCCCGCGTCCGCCTTGAGGCACAGATGCATGGCGGTGGCCATGAGCGTGGCATGCGTTCCGGTACGCTGGCTACGCACCAGCTGGTCGGCATGGGCGAGGCCTTTCGTATCGCGAAAGATGAAATGGCCCAGGAGAACGAGCGCGTCCGCTCCCTGCGTGATCGCTTCTACAAGCAGGTCGAGCATCTCGAAGAGCTTTATGTGAACGGTAGCCTGACCGCCCGTGTACCGCACAATCTGAACCTCAGCTTCAACTACGTCGAGGGCGAGTCGCTGATCATGGCGCTCAAGGATCTGGCGGTATCGTCTGGCTCCGCCTGTACGTCCGCTTCGCTGGAGCCGTCGTACGTGCTGCGTGCACTGGGTCGTAACGACGAATTGGCGCATAGCTCCATCCGTTTCACCTTTGGTCGGTTCACTACTGAAGAGGAAATCGACTACGCAGCGCAGAAGGTTTGCGAGGCCGTCACCAAGCTGCGCGAGCTTTCGCCCCTGTGGGACATGTTCAAAGACGGCGTCGACATTTCCAAGGTCGAGTGGCAAGCCCACTGACCGGCGTCAAGCGCCGCACAGCCTGATCTAAGAGGATTGCACCATGGCATACAGCGATAAGGTCATCGACCACTACGAAAACCCGCGCAACGTCGGCAAGTTCGACGCTGAAGACCCGAGCATCGGTACCGGCATGGTAGGTGCGCCGGCATGTGGCGACGTGATGCGTTTGCAGATCAAGGTCAACGAGCAGGGCGTCATCGAAGATGCCAAGTTCAAGACCTATGGTTGCGGCTCCGCCATCGCCTCCAGCTCGCTTGCTACCGAGTGGATGAAGGGCAAGACCCTGGAAGAAGCGGAAACCATCAAGAACACGCAGCTGGCTGAAGAGCTGGCGCTGCCGCCGGTGAAGATTCACTGCTCCGTGCTCGCCGAAGATGCGATCAAGGCAGCCGTGCGTGACTACCGCGAAAAGAAAGGTCTGCTTTAAATAGGGAGGTTGCGATGGCTATCACCATGACGCCCGCTGCAGCCCAGCACGTTCGCCGTTCGCTGGACGGGCGAGGCAAGGGTGTAGGTGTGCGACTCGGGGTGCGTACGACCGGCTGTTCGGGCTTGGCGTACGTACTTGAGTTCGTCGACGAAACGGCGGCCGAAGATTCGGTGTTCGAGAGTCATGGGGTCAAGGTGATCATTGATCCCAAGAGCTTGATATACCTCGACGGCACGGAACTCGACTTCGTTCGCGAAGGGCTCAATGAGGGCTTCAAATTCAATAACCCGAACGTTCGTGGCGAGTGTGGCTGCGGCGAGAGCTTCAATATCTGAGGATGCCGTGGGTACTCCCTGTCATTTTGCATTGTTCGAGTTGAAGCCCGAGTTCGAACTGGATCTCGCGTCTCTTGCCGATCGCTATCGAGAGCTTGCTCGTCAGGTTCACCCTGATCGCTTTGCCGACGCTGGCGACAGCGAGCAGCGTCAGGCCCTTGAGCGCTCTGCCAACCTCAATGAGGCCTACCAGACGCTCAAGAGTCCGAGCCGCCGGGCAAGGTATCTGTTGGCCATCGAGGGGCATGAGGTTCCACTGGAAGCGACTGTTCAGGATCCCGCGTTCCTCATGCAGCAGATGCATTTGCGCGAGGAGCTTGAAGAGCTCCATGAGCAGGCCGATCTGGATGGCGTAGCGGCGTTCAAGTCGCGCTTGAAGCAGGCGCAGCAGGGGCTGAACGATGATTTCGCCCGCATCTGGCAGGATTCTGAGCGGCGTGCCGATGCTGAGCGTCTGGTTCGACGCATGCAGTTTCTCGACAAGCTGACCCAGGAAGTGCGCCAACTCGAAGAGCGCCTCGACGATTAACCCCGCGCAGCGCCCGGCGTTGCGCCCGATATCAGACAGAAATGGCCTTACTTCAGATTGCCGAGCCCGGACAAACCCCCCAGCCCCATCAGCGGCGCCTGGCTGTCGGAATAGACTTGGGGACCACCAACTCCCTCGTAGCTGCCCTGCGCAGTGGTGTCACTGCGCCGTTGGCCGATGCTGATGGGCAAGTGATCCTGCCGTCGGTGGTGCGCTATCACGCTGACCGGATTGAGGTTGGCGCACAAGCCAAACTTGCCGCGGCCACCGATCCGTTCAACACCATCAGTTCGGTCAAACGGCTGATGGGGCGCGGGCTGGCCGATGTGAAGCAGTTGGGCGAACAGCTGCCGTACCGCTTCCGTCAGGCTGAGTCGCAAATGCCGTTCATCGAGACCGTTCAGGGCGCCAAGAGCCCTGTGGAAGTCTCGGCTGAGATCCTGCGCGAACTCCGTCAGCGTGCCGAGGCGACCCTGGGCGGTGAACTGGTCGGTGCGGTGATTACCGTTCCGGCCTATTTCGACGATGCCCAGCGTCAGGCGACCAAGGACGCCGCGCGGCTCGCTGGGCTCAGCGTGCTGCGCCTGCTCAACGAGCCGACCGCGGCCGCCGTCGCCTATGGTCTGGATCGTCATGCCGAAGGCGTCGTCGCGATCTACGATCTCGGAGGCGGTACCTTCGATATTTCGATTCTTCGCCTGACCAAGGGCGTTTTCGAGGTGTTGGCCACTGGTGGCGACACGGCTCTGGGTGGTGATGATTTCGACCATGCCGTAGCGGACTGGATTCTCGAGCGTGCCGGTGTGTCCGACGATCTCGAGCCGGGCGCGCAGCGTGAATTGCTGAAGATTGCCTGCGATGCCAAGGAGCATCTGAGTGATGTGGATGCGGTGGATGTCGCGTATGCCGGCTGGTCAGGCGAGCTGCAACGCGAGACCTTCGATGCGCTGATCGAGCCGATGATTGCGCGCAGTCTCAAGTCCTGCCGGCGTGCCGTGCGGGACTCGGGTGTGGAGCTTGAGGAGATTACCGCAGTGGTCATGGTCGGCGGTTCGACCCGAGTGCCAAGAGTGCGCTCGGCAGTTGGGCAGCTGTTCGGTCGCGAGCCACTGACCGACATAGACCCTGATGAGGTTGTGGCCATTGGCGCGGCGATTCAGGCTGAGACTTTGGCTGGCAATAATCGCGATGGGGAAGAGCTGTTGCTGCTCGATGTGATCCCGCTGTCCCTCGGGCTGGAGACCATGGGCGGGCTGATGGAGAAGATCATTCCGCGCAACACCACGATTCCGGTGGCGCGCGCGCAGGACTTCACCACCTACAAAGATGGCCAGTCGGCCATGATGATTCATGTGCTGCAGGGCGAGCGCGAGCTGATCTCCGACTGCCGTTCGCTGGCTCGATTCGAGCTGCGCAGTATTCCGCCGATGGTCGCCGGGGCGGCAAAGATTCGCGTTACCTTCCAGGTCGATGCTGATGGCTTGCTCAGTGTGTCCGCGCGTGAGTTGGCATCTGGCGTCGAGGCGAGTATTCAGGTCAAGCCTTCCTATGGCCTCACCGATGGCGAAATCGCCAGGATGCTGGAGGACTCTTTCCGCAAGGCGGACGAGGACCGTGACGCCCGGGCGTTGCGTGAGCAGCTGGTTGATGCCCAGCGCCTGCTCGAGGCGGTCGAGGCTGCGCTGGCCGTCGATGGCGAGCGCTTGCTGTCTGCTGACGAGCGCGTGGCGATCGACTCCCAGGTCGCCGAGTTGCGCGGATTGCTGGACAGCCAGGATGTGCTGGCCATCGAGCGCCAGACCAAACGCCTGAGCCAGATCACCGACGCCTTTGCTGCGCGCCGGCTGGATTCGACCGTCAAGGCCGCGCTGGCCGGGCGGCGGCTAAACGATATCGAGGATTGACCCAGATGCCGCAGATCATTTTCCTGCCCAATGCCGACCATTGCCCTGAAGGCGCCGTTATCGAGGCGCAGACCGGCGAGACGGTGCTGGACGCCGCGCTGCGCAATGGCATCGACATCGAGCATGCATGCGAAAAATCCTGTGCCTGCACCACCTGTCACGTCGTGGTTCGCGAAGGCTTCCAGTCAATGGAAGCTTCCGATGAGCTGGAGGACGACATGCTCGACAAGGCGTGGGGGCTTGAGCCCAATTCCCGGCTGTCCTGCCAGGCAGTGGTGGCTGATGCCGATCTCGTCGTGGAGATTCCGAAGTACACAATCAATCAGGTTTCCGAAGGGCACTGAGGGTGGGCGTCATGCAGCTGAAATGGAGTGACGTGCAGGAAATCGCCATTGAGCTGGCCGAGCGCAAGACCGATGTAGATCCGCGCTATGTGAATTTCCTTGATCTGCATCGCTGGGTGGTGGAGCTTCCGGGCTTCGCCGATGAGCCCGGTCGGGGCGGCGAGAAAGTGCTCGAAGCCATCCAGTCGGCCTGGATCGAAGAGGCCGAATAGAGCGGTTTCGAAGTTTTCGTTTTCCTCCGGTTGGGTATCTCGGGACCGTTCGGCGGCCCCTGGCGCCATTCGGGCTTCTACCCTCTACCCTTATGTTTTTTGACATGAACCCGCGTATAATCCGCGGGTTTACTCGTTCGCTTTAACCCATCAGTTTTGGAGTCCTACATGGCCCTGCAACGCACCTTCTCCATCATCAAGCCCGACGCTGTCGCCAAGAACGTCATCGGCGAAATCACTACCCGTTTCGAGAAGGCCGGCCTGCGCGTCGTCGCTTCCAAGATGGTTCAGCTGTCCGAGCGCGAAGCGGCTGGCTTCTACGCCGAGCACAGCGAGCGTGGCTTCTTCAAGGATCTGGTTGCTTTCATGACTTCCGGTCCAGTCATCGTTCAGGTTCTGGAAGGCGAAGACGCCATCGCCAAGAACCGTGAGCTGATGGGCGCCACCAACCCGAAAGAAGCTGCTGCCGGCACCATCCGCGCCGATTTCGCCGTTTCCATCGACGAGAACGCCGTGCACGGTTCCGATTCGGAAGCTTCCGCTGCTCGTGAAATCGCTTACTTCTTTGCTGCCACCGAAGTGTGCGCACGCATTCGCTGATTGAGCGAAGGTGAATTCAATGATTGCCACGACCGGTAAAGTGAATCTGCTCGGGCTTACCCAGTCGCAACTGGAGAGCTTCTTCGAGTCCATCGGGGAGAAGCGTTTTCGCGCCGGTCAGGTGATGAAGTGGATTCACCATTTTGGTGTCGATGATTTCGACGCCATGAGCAATCTCGGCAAGGCCTTGCGCGAAAAGCTCAAGGTCTGCGCCGAGATTCGCGGCCCGGAGGTCGTCAGTGAAGACATCTCCAGCGACGGCACCCGCAAATGGGTCGTGCGTGTCGCCTCGGGCAGCTGTGTGGAAACTGTGTACATCCCCCAGGGCGGACGTGGAACGCTGTGCGTGTCCTCGCAGGCCGGATGTGCGCTGGATTGCAGTTTCTGTTCCACCGGCAAGCAAGGCTTCAACAGCAACCTGACAGCGGCCGAGGTGATCGGTCAGGTCTGGATTGCTAACAAATCATTCGGCTCCATCCCGGCGAAAATCGATCGTGCGATCACCAACGTGGTGATGATGGGGATGGGCGAGCCGTTACTGAATTTCGACAACGTCGTCGCTGCCATGCACATCATGATGGACGACCTTGGTTACGGGATTTCCAAGCGCAAGGTGACGCTCTCGACCTCCGGCGTCGTGCCGATGATCGACGAGCTGGCCAAGGTCATCGACGTTTCTCTGGCATTGTCGCTGCACGCACCCAACGATGCGTTGCGTGATCAGTTGGTGCCGATCAACAAGAAGTACCCGCTTGACATGCTGCTGGCGGCATGCAGGGGCTATATATCGAGGCTTGGCGAGAAGCGCGTGCTGACCATCGAGTACACCCTGCTCAAGGGCATCAACGATCAGCCCGAGCATGCCGAGCAGATGATCACGTTGCTGGCGGATATCCCGTGCAAGATCAATCTGATCCCGTTCAATCCGTTCCCTCACTCCGGATATGAGCGGCCGAGCAACAATGCCATCCGCCGTTTTCAGGACATCCTGCACAAAGGTGGGCACAATGTAACGGTGCGTACCACCCGCGGCGAAGACATCGACGCGGCTTGCGGTCAGCTCGTCGGCCAGGTGCTGGACCGGACGCGTCGAAGCGAGAGATACATCGCTGTGCGTGAGCTACAGAGCGAGCCAGGTGCGGCGCAAACCGCTTCGAACCGATCCTGAGGGGGATGCTGATGATTTTGCGCGCTGCGCTGCTGCTTCTACTGACCGGCCTGTTGGCCGGTTGTGTGTCTTCTGGATCCACTGATCCGCTGAGAACCGACGAAGGTCGCCAGCAGGCCCGCGACGCCTATATTCAATTGGGGATCGGCTACCTGCAGCAGGGCGCCGCCGCGCGCGCCAAGACGCCACTGCGCAAGGCCCTCGAAATTGATCCGAACAGCGCCGATGCACACGCCGCCCTGGCTTTGGTGTTCCAGACCGAAATGGAAAACGACCTGGCCGACAAGCACTACCGTGAAGCGCTCTCCAGTCGCAAGGACGCCCGCATACTCAACAACTACGGCAGCTTTCTGTTCGAGCAGAAGCGCTACCCCGAAGCCATGGAGCGTTTCCGTCAGGCTTCCGAAGACAACATGTATTCCGAGCGGGCGCGGGTCTTTCAGAATCTGGGTATGACTGCACTGCAGTTGGGCCAGCGTGAAGAGGCCGAACTCCATTTCACCCGCTCGCTGCGCCTCGACAGTCGCCAGCCCCGCGCGTTGCTCGAGCTTGCACTCATGGCCTTCGAGGACAAGCAATACGTTCCAGCCAAGCGTTACTACGATAGCTTCAGCCAACTGGCCGAGCAGAACGCACGGAGTCTGCTGCTCGGTATCCGTCTGGCCAACATCCATCAGGACCGCGACACTGCTGCAAGCCTCGCGCTGCAGCTGAGGCGACTGTATCCCGGTACGGATGAATACAAGCAATATCTTTCGGAGCAACGATGACCGCGCCGCACCAAGAATCCGCTGCACCGATGGGCAACAACCCCGGCGAGACGCTGCGTATAGCTCGCGAAGACAAGGGCTGGCCGCTGTCTGCAGTTGCACAGCAGCTGAATCTCACCGAGCGCTCGCTGGCTCGCATCGAGGCCGGCGATTTCAGCCAGTTGCCAGGGCACACCTTTGCCCGGGGTTACGTTCGTGCCTATGCCAAGTTGCTGGGGTTGGATCAGAATCGCCTGGTTCAGGAGTTCGACCTGCACACCGGTACCAACGCTTCTGGAAGCAACGTCAACAGCCTGGGGCGCATCGAAGAGCCCGGCCGTCTGTCGCGAAGCTTCATGCGGTTCTTCGGCTTTGCCTTGTTGCTGCTCCTGGCTGCAGTCGCCTGGTATTGGTGGCAGGAACGCATGGCTCGAGAGGCCACGACGCCACCGGTCTCGGCCCTGGAGCGAATCGAAGTGGAAGGCGCGGATGGAACCACCGAGATCCATCTGCTTGATCGCGCTGACGAGGGTGCCGAGCAGCAGAGCGAACAGACAGTCGAGCAAACAGCACCGCTAGCCGATTCGAACGAGAGTGAAGCGATCGAGTCTGAGCAACAGGCTCCAGCCACCACTGATGTGCAGGGCACCATCACCGAGCCGGCGGGCGAGGCCGCGCAGTCTCTGCCGCTGACGCTGCCTGACAGCCCCACGCAAAGCGCTGACGCAACGGCCTCCCCGGCTCCCACGAGTGCCTCGAACGACACCGCCCCGCCAGTAGCCGGCGAGGCCCAGCTAGAGCTGAGTTTCACCGCCGATTGCTGGACGCGAGTCAGCGATGCCGACGGACGAGTACTGTTCAGCGCGCTGGCCAAGGCCGGGACCAGCAGGGCGGTCAGCGGCAAGGCACCATTGGACGTACATCTGGGCTACGCTCGCGGCGCCCAACTCAGTTACAACGGCGAAGCTGTGAACCTCGCCTCTCATATGCGCGGCGAGACAGCGCGCCTCAAGCTCGGACAGTAAGCTGACCATGCATTCCGAATCTCCTATCAAGCGTCGCCAATCCCGCAAGATCTGGGTGGGCAATGTGCCGGTCGGTGGTGATGCGCCGATTTCCGTACAGAGCATGACCAATACCGAGACCTGTGATGTCGAGGCGACGGTTGCGCAGATCCAGCGCCTGGCCAATGCAGGCGCCGATATCGTCAGGGTTTCAGTGCCTTCCATGGAGGCTGCCGAGGCCTTTGGGCGCATCAAGCAACTGGTGCAGTTGCCGCTGGTGGCCGACATCCATTTCGATTATCAGATCGCTCTGCGCGTGGCCGAGCTCGGCGTTGATTGCCTGCGCATCAATCCCGGCAATATCGGTCGCGAAGATCGCGTGCGCGCGGTGGTCGATGCGGCGCGCGACAAGGGCATCCCGATCCGCATCGGGGTGAATGCCGGTTCGCTGGAAAAGGACCTGCAGAAAAAGTACGGCGAGCCGACCCCGCAGGCGCTGGTGGAGTCCGCCCTGCGCCATGTCGATCATCTCGATCGCCTGGACTTTCAGGACTTCAAGGTCAGCGTCAAGGCTTCCGACGTATTCATGGCGGTCGAGGCCTATCGGTTGCTGGCCGGGCAGATCGAACAGCCGCTGCACCTGGGCATTACCGAGGCGGGTGGACTGCGTTCCGGCACTGTGAAGTCCGCGGTCGGGCTGGGCATGCTGCTCGCTGAAGGCATCGGTGACACCATTCGCGTGTCGCTTGCGGCCGATCCTGTCGAGGAAATCAAGGTCGGCTTCGATATCCTCAAGTCGCTGCGTCTGCGTTCACGTGGTATCAACTTCATCGCCTGCCCGAGCTGTTCGCGGCAGAACTTCGATGTGGTCAAGACCATGAACGAGCTGGAAACCCGCGTGGAAGACCTGCTGGTACCGATGGACGTTGCCGTGATCGGTTGCGTTGTTAACGGCCCGGGAGAGGCGAAGGAGGCCCATGTCGGGTTGACCGGTGGCAGCCCTAACAACCTGGTCTACATCGACGGCAAGCCGGCGCAAAAACTGAACAACGAAAATCTCGTCGATGAGCTGGAGCAGCTCATCCGACGCAAGGCCGCCGAGAAGCTCGCGGCCGACGCGGCGGTCATCGTGCGCAGCTGATCTTTAAGGAATCCCATTGAGCAAGTCCCTGCAAGCCATTCGTGGCATGAACGACATCCTGCCTGCGCAGACCCCGACCTGGCGTTATCTGGAAAGCACCTTCGCGCAACTGCTCGACAGCTACGGCTACAGCGAGATTCGCCTGCCTATCCTGGAGTTCACCGACCTCTTCGCTCGCGGCATCGGTGAAGGCACCGACGTGGTCGACAAGGAGATGTACACCTTCCTCGATCGCAACGAAGAGTCGCTGACCCTGCGTCCTGAAGGCACTGCCGGCTGTGTGCGCGCCGTGCTCGAGCATGGCATGACCGGCGGCGGCCAGGTGCAGAAGCTCTGGTACACCGGGCCGATGTTCCGTTATGAGAAGCCGCAGAAGGGCCGCTATCGGCAGTTCCACCAGATCGGCGTGGAAGTCTTCAACCAGCCTGGGCCTGATGTCGACGCCGAGCTGATCGTGATGACGGCGCGCCTGTGGAAGCAGCTCGGCCTGGCCGACGCTGTGACGCTGCAGCTCAACAGCCTGGGCTCCAGCGAAGCACGTGCGCGCTACCGCGATGCGCTGGTGGCCTACCTGCAGCAGCGTTTCGATCAGCTCGACGAGGACAGCCAGCGGCGCCTGACGACCAATCCGCTACGTATTCTCGACAGCAAGAATGCCCAGACTCAGGCGCTGCTGGCCGATGCACCGACGCTGCATGACTACCTCGACGATGAGTCGCGCGTGCATTTCGAAGGCCTGAAGGCGCGCCTCGATGCAGTCGGCATCGCCTACGAAATCAACCCGAAGCTGGTGCGTGGTCTGGATTACTACGGTCGAACCGTGTTCGAGTGGGTTACCGACAAACTGGGCTCGCAGGGCACCGTCTGCGCTGGCGGCCGTTACGATGGCCTGATCAGTCAGTTTGGCGGTAAGCCTACTCCGGGTGTCGGCTTCGCCATGGGCGTCGAGCGCCTGGTGCTGCTGCTGGAAACCCTTGGTCTGGTGCCGGACGCCCTGAGCCCGGCGCCGCATGCCTATATCTGCGCATTCGGTGAGCCTGCCGAGCTGGCAGCACTGGCTCTGGCCGAGCGCCTGCGCGATATGCTGCCAGGGCTGCGCCTGCTGGTGAACGCCGGTGGCGGCAGTTTCAAGAGCCAGTTCAAGAAAGCGGACAAGAGCGGCGCGCGCTTTGCGCTGATCCTGGGTGACGACGAACTGGCAGGGCGCGTGGTAGGTTGCAAGCCGCTACGCGACGACAGCGAGCAACAAAGCATTGCCTGGGATGCTCTGCCCGAGCGTCTGGCTGCCTGCCTCGAGCAGGTCTGAGACTAAGCGAATGAAAGGAGTGACAGCGTGACCTCGGGTACCGAAGAAGAAACACTGGCGCAGATCAAAGACTGGTGGCAGCGCAACGGCAAGCCTCTTCTGTTTGGGGCTGTGCTCGCTCTGGTCTTGGTGTTCGGCTGGCAATTCTGGCAGAACCATCAGGTCAACCAGGCGCAGGGTGCCTCGGTGATCTATCAGCAGCTGCTCGGCGCAGCGCTGGAAGAAGGTGAAGCCGATGCGGCGGAAGTTGCGCGATTGGGCAATCTGCTGAAGAAAGATTTCGCCGGCACGCATTATGCGCAGTACGGCAGCCTGTTCGTCGCGAAGGTGGCGGTCGAGTCGGGGCGGTTGGACGAAGCGGCTAGCGAGCTTCGCGCCGTGGTCGACAAGCCCGCCGACAAGACGCTAGACGAGCTGGCTCGTCAGCGTCTGGCACGCGTTCTGGCTGCGCAGGACAAGGCAGAAGAAGCGCTCAAGCTGCTGGACGGCAAGGCTGATCAGGCCTTCGCTGCCAGTCGCGAGGAGCTGCGCGGCGATCTGCTGGTGCAGCTTGGCCGACGCGACGAGGCACATGCGGCCTACACCGCGGCGAAAGAGTCGCTGTCCCAGGATGCGGCCATCGGTGGTCTGCAAATGAAGCTGGATGATCTGGCCCGAGGGGAGGCGTAAACGATGCGCTGGAAGACTGCAGCATTGCTGACCCTGGCCGTACTGGCCGCGGGTTGTAGCAGCAAGGACACTAAAGAGCCGGAGCCGGCGGAGCTGACCAAGTTCGAGGCGGAGATCTCCTTGAAAAAGGAGTGGAGTCGCTCGATCGGTGAGGGGCAGGGCAAGACCTACAACCTGCTGACGCCGGTGGTGTATGGCGACCAGATTTATGCCGCCGATGTCGAAGGGCTGGTGGTATCCATGGATCGCCTGACCGGCAAGGTCAACTGGAAGAAGAACCTCGAAACGCCGGTTTCCGGCGGGGTAGGCGCCGGGTACGGCCTGGTGCTGGTTGGCACCCTGCGCGGTGAAGTGCTGGCGCTGGACGTCAGCACGGGCGAGGAGCGCTGGCGCAGTCAGGTCAGCAGTGAAGTGCTGGCTGCCCCGGCCGTCAATGGCGACATCGTCCTGGTGCAGACGCAGGATGATCGGCTGATCGCGCTGGAGATGGATACCGGCGCGCAGCGCTGGAGCTACGAGAGCTCTCCTGCGGTGCTGACGCTACGCGGGACCGGCGCACCGCTGCTGACCAATCAGCTGGCCGTTGCCGGCCTGTCCAGCGGCAAAGTGGTCGCACTGGATACCCGTCGTGGGCTTCCGGTCTGGGAGCAGCGCGTTGCCATTCCGCAAGGACGTTCGGAGCTTGAGCGGGTCGTCGATATCGACGGTGGTCTGCTGCTATCCGGTGGCACGCTCTACGTCACCAGCTATCAGGGCCGTGCCGCGGCACTGGAACTGGAAAGTGGTCGTGTCCTATGGCAGCGCGATGCGTCCAGCTATTCGGGTGCTGCTCTCGGCTACGGTAGCGTTTACCTGAGCCTTGCCGACGGCACTGTCGAGGGGATCGACGAGCGCTCCACGACTGCTCTGTGGCGCAATGAGTCCATGGCGCGCCGCCAGCTTTCGGCTCCCGCAGTATTTTCCAGCTATGTTGTGGTGGGTGACATCGAAGGCTATCTGCACCTGCTGAGCCAGGTCGATGGTCGTTTCGTCGCTCGCGAGCGTATCGACAGCTCTGGCGTCCGTGCCCGTCCGGTAGTCGAGGGCGACTGGCTGTATGCCTTCGGCAATGACGGCAAGCTGGTGGCGTTGACTATCCGTCAGGCTGACTGACCGCAAGTTGCGCCCACGGCTCCGCCTGGCGGAGCCCTGAATATTCGGCCGCTGCAATGCAGCGGCCTTCGTGTTTTCTGAAATATCGCAGTGGAGAGCCGCATGGTTCCCGTAATCGCCCTGGTGGGCCGCCCGAACGTCGGCAAGTCCACCCTGTTCAATCGTCTGACCAAGAGCCGCGACGCCATCGTGGCCGAGTACGCCGGTCTGACCCGAGATCGCCAGTACGGCGAGGCCAAATGGCAGGGCCGCACCTACATCGTCATCGACACTGGTGGTCTGACCGGCGATGAGGAGGGCATCGACGCCAAGATGGCCGAGCAGTCCCTGCAAGCCATGCAAGAGGCCGATGCGGTGATGTTCATGGTTGACGCGCGTGCCGGCATGACGCCTGGCGATCAGATGATTGCCGAGCACCTGCGCAAGATGAACAAGCGCCACTTCCTGGTGGCGAACAAGGTCGACAGTATCGATCCGGATATCGCCCGAGCGGAATTCAGCCCGTTGGGCCTGGGCGACGCCCTGCCGATCGCCGCCGCCCATGGCCGTGGTATCACCCATATGCTCGAGCAGGCACTCGGCATGTTCCCCAAGGACAACGCCGAAGTTGCCGAAGCCGAGGGTGAAGAGGGCGAGACGGTTGCCGAAGGAGAAGAGCTCAAGCGCATCCCTGGACCGAGCGAAAAGGATGGCATCAAGATCGCGATCATCGGCCGACCCAATGTGGGCAAGTCGACGCTGGTCAATCGCATGCTCGGCGAGGAACGGGTCATCGTTTATGACCAGGCCGGTACAACCCGCGACAGCATCTACATTCCCTTCGAACGTGACGACGCGAAGTACACACTGATCGACACGGCCGGTGTGCGCCGTCGCGGCAAGATCTTCGAGGCCGTAGAAAAGTTCTCGGTGGTCAAGACACTGCAGGCGATCCAGGACTCCAACGTCGTGATTTTCGTCATGGATGCCCGTGAGGGCGTGGTCGAACACGATCTGAACCTGCTCGGCTTCGTGCTGGAAAGCGGTCGGGCGTTGGTCATCGCGCTGAACAAGTGGGACGGCATGGAGCCGAGTGAGCGCGACTATGTGAAGACCGAGCTGGAGCGTCGGTTGTTCTTCGTCGAGTTCGCCGACATCCACTTCATCTCCGCCAAGCATGGCACCGGCGTCGGTAATCTGTACAAGTCCGTGCAGGCCTCGTTCACTTCAGCCGTGACGCGATGGCCCACCAGCCGTCTGACGCAGATCCTTGAAGATGCGGTTCGCGAGCATGCGCCGCCGATGGTTGCCAGTCGCCGGATCAAGCTTCGTTACGCGCACTTGGGCGGCGCCAACCCGCCGCTGATCGTGATCCATGGCAACCAGGTAGACTCGATTCCAAAGTCCTACACCCGTTATCTGGAAAACACCTACCGACGCGTTTTGAAGCTGGTCGGTACGCCGATCCGTATCGAGTACAAGGGCGGAGAAAACCCTTACGAGGGCAAGAAAAACACGCTTACCGACCGCCAGGTCAACAAGAAGCGCCGTCTCATGTCGCACCACAAGAAGGCCGAGAAGAAGCGCCGCGACAAGCGCTGACTGCTCAGCGATCTCCGTCGAACGACTGGTCCATATCCAGGGCCGGTCGTGCGTGGCGCGGCGTGCCGACCTGACGAGCCGGATTGCCAACCACCGTGGTATGCGGCGCAACGGGATGCAGCACGATGCTGCCGGCGCCAACCTTGGCGCCTTCGCCAATCTCGATGTTCCCGAGAATCTTCGCTCCAGCGCCGATCATCACGCCGCTGCGCACCTTCGGATGGCGGTCGCCGCCTTCCTTGCCGGTACCGCCCAGGGTAACGCCCTGCAGGATCGACACGTCATCGCCCACGACAGCGGTTTCGCCGATGACTATGCCGGTCCCGTGATCGAGCATGATGCCACTGCCGATGCGGCTGGCCGGGTTGATGTCGATGCCCAGGCGTTCATTGCTGCGTGCCTGGATGAACATTGCCAGCAGGCGTTCGCCCCGTTCATGCAAGTGGTGCCCGACACGATAGGCCTGTAACGCCAGATAACCCTTGGAGAACAGGAACACTTCCAGCGCGGTGTCGAATGCCGGGTCGCGGCTGACGATTGCCTGCAGGTCAGAGCACGCCACCTCGGCGAGCGCTGCGGCCTGTTGGTGAATGCCAGCGAAACGATCAGTCAGCGTATGGCTCTGCTCGGTGCTCTCCGCCAGTGCTTGCCCAATGCGCTGGGCAAGCGCGCAGCCGAAATCGGGATGGTCGAGGATAGCCCGCTGGAATAGCGCGGCCAGGGTCGGCTCCGCATCCAGCGCGTGAAGCGCCTGGGCGCGTAGCTCGTTCCACAGCGTGCTGACTGAATGACTGGGCATGCGAGGTTCCTTATGGTCGATACGCGAGGGTGCTCGTTCGCTGCACTGTAGCAGCCCGATGGCAGGCGCCGTGCACCCTCGTATCGTGCATCGCTGTTCGGCTATCCTGTCTGCCTTCCTGCCGAACCCCCGTGCGGCAGGCTTGTCGGAAGGCTGACATGCTCATCAGTAAACTGCCCAACGTTGGCACGACCATCTTCACCACCATGTCCCAGCTGGCCGCGGACACGGGTGCGCTGAATCTCTCCCAGGGCTTTCCCGATTTCGATGGCCCCGACGCGCTGCGCGAGGCACTGGCCCGCCACGTCATGGTGGGACACAACCAGTACGCACCGATGACCGGATTGCCGGCCCTGCGCGAGCAGGTCGCGGTCAAGATCGCCGGGCTGTACGGACGGAAAGTGGATGCCGCCACCGAGGTCACGATTACCCCGGGTGCTACCCAGGCGATCTTCTGTGCGATCCAGGCAGTGATCCGGCCGGGTGACGAGGTCATCGTCTTCGATCCGTGCTATGACAGTTACGAGCCATCGGTGCAGCTGGCTGGTGGCGTCTGCATTCACCAGCAACTGAGCCTGCCGGATTTTCATATCGATTGGCAGCGCCTGGCCGATGCCATTACCCCGCGCACGCGGATGATCGTGCTGAATACGCCGCACAACCCCAGCGGTGCATTGATCGATGCTGATGATCTCGAACGTCTGGCGGCGCTGATCCGCGAGCGTGACATCTATCTGCTCAGCGACGAGGTCTACGAGCATCTTGTGTTCGACGGCCGCGAGCATGCCAGCGTGCTGCGCCACGATGAGCTCTATCAGCGCGCATTCGTCGTCAGCTCTTTCGGCAAGACCTACCATGTCACCGGCTGGAAGACTGGATACGTGGTGGCGCCGCCTGCACTCAGCAGCGAGCTGCGCAAGGTGCACCAGTACGTCAGTTTCACCGGTGTCACGCCGCTGCAGTGGGCGTTGGCCGATTTCATGGCCGAGCATCCCGAGCACATCAGCGAGCTACCGGCGTTCTACCAGGCCAAGCGCGATCTATTCTGTGACCTGCTGGCGGGCTCGCGCTTCAGCTTTACCCGTGCCACCGGAACCTACTTCCAGCTCGCCGACTATTCGGCTATCCGTCCTGATCTGGATGACGTCGCCATGGCTGAGTGGCTGACCCGCGAGCACGGGGTCGCGAGCATTCCGATTTCGGTTTTCTATCAGAGTCCCCCGGCCGATCTGAGGCTGGTGCGCTTCTGCTTCGCCAAACGAGAGGAGACGCTGCGTCAGGCGGCGGAACGACTATGCGCGATCTGAACAATCTGCCCGACCTCGAACTGGCGCTGGTGCAAACCAGCCTGATCTGGCAGGACGCTGCGGCCAACCGCGAGCGCTTCGCCGTACTGCTGGATCAGGCCAGCGGTGCGGACCTGATCGTCCTGCCGGAGATGTTCACCACCGGTTTTTCCATGGATTCGGCCGCGCTGGCCGAGCCGGAAGAGGGGCCGACCTACGCCTGGCTTCGCGCTCAGGCCGCGCGACTGGATACGGTGATCACCGGCAGTGTGATCATCGAGGCGGCCGACGGCAGTCACCGCAACCGACTGCTCTGGGCGCGTCCGGATGGTGAGGTGCTGCACTACGACAAGCGTCATCTGTTCCGCATGGCGGGTGAGCACAAGCACTACACGCCAGGGCAGCAGCAGGCGCTGTTCGAGGTGAACGGTTGGCGCGTGCGCCCGCTGATCTGCTACGACCTGCGCTTCCCGGTGTGGAGCCGCGATCCACACGGCACCGACCTGCTGCTCTATACGGCGAACTGGCCAGCCGCGCGCCGCGATGCCTGGAATCGCCTGCTGCCGGCGCGGGCCATCGAGAATCTGTGCTATGTCGCGGCGGTCAACCGGGTCGGCGAAGATGGCAAGGGCTATCCCTACAGTGGCGACAGCCAGGTGCTCGACTTCAAGGGTGACACGCTGCTGAACGGCGAAGAGCGTGATGCCGTGTTGCGCTGCACGCTGCGCTCACGCGATCTGGCGGCGTTCCGCGAGCGCTTCCCGGCCTACCACGATGGCGATCAGTTCGAGCTCAAACCCTAGGACTGGACCTCGGGCGATAGCCTGCTGCACTAAGGTGAGGCAGCGAGGTGCTGCGCTAACGGCGGTAAGCGTGAACGGCTGTTGTGGGGAGGCTCCCACCCTGGCGCCCGGGCAACCCGCTGGTTAGTGCGTTGTGCTGTGGCGCCGTCGACGCCACAACAGCCAGCCATAGATCAGCAGATTGGCCAGCAGCACTATTGCCGCCAGCACATATTGCACCGGTATGCTCAGCCAGGCCGGGTAGATCAATGGCAGCAGGTAGTGCTCGATAAAGCCCGCCTCATACCCCGCGTCACCCGCCAGCCGTCGCAGCAGATTCTCCCAGTACGTCAGCGGACACGGCCTCCCTGTCAGCTCGACGAAAACGCCCCAGACGATCGCCGGAATGTGCAGCAACACGAAGCCGCGTTTCCATGCGACCAGCAAGCCGCCAAACAGCACGAAGAGAATGAACCCGAGGTGCAGGAGCAACACGGTGTCCGCGCCAACTCGATAGAGCATTGGGCTACGCCGTCGCGTCTGCGCGACTCATGCCGCGGATCTGACGATCCTGCAGGCGCGCCATGAGGGTGACGGACAGTAGAGCGCCGAGCAGTGCCATGAACATGTCCGATTGGGTATCCCATGGATCGCCCTGGGTGCCGAGAAAATCCTCCGCGCCCTGGCCGGCGATGAGCGCCACCCACCACTCGATCAGCTCATAGAAGGCGCTGAAGGCCAACGCGACACAAAGTGCGAGAAAGCCGAGCATCTTCCCTGGCGCGACGAAGCGCAGGCGGAGCAGGACCTCCCGTGCCAGCAGCGCAGGCGTCACACCCTGAATGAAATGGCCGAGCTTGTCGTAGGGATTGCGGCTGAGGTCGAACCATTCCTGCACCCAGAATCCCGGTGGTACCCGCGCGTAGGTGTAGGTGCCGCCGAGGATCAGGATCAGCGCATGAATGGCGATCACCACGTAGAGCAGTCGCGTCAGCGGCAGGCGCTGGTGGCTCCACAGCAGCAAGGGCGCAGCGATCAGTACCGGAGCGACTTCCAGCAACCAGGTGGCACGGTCATACGGAGCGATCGCGGAGCAAGCCAGCGCCAGCAGCACTACCAACCCCAGCGTTGAATAGAGTGTTCTGTCCTGCATCGAGTTAGCCGTCGTGATCGATCCAGCCGGCAGCATGCCGGGGAGCCAGTCGGCCTGCAACCGGACGCAGGGTCAGGGCGCTTCAACCCTGGCGGGCGGGCGCCGCTGCCGAGCGGGAGATCGAACGTTTGCAGCGCCGCAGGTCGACGGCACCGACATAGGCATTGGCATTGCCCTGCACGCAGGCGATGCGCTGGTTGCGCGTGCGCTCCCATTCGCTGACCGGATGCTGGCGGTTCCAGATGTCGTACAGGCGCCGGTCCTGTTTCGACAGGCGCAGTTTGTAGCGCTCGCTCATGTACAGATAGGTGCGGGCGATGGCACCGCGGCTGTACTCGGGTGGCATGGCCGTGCGCTGCTTGAAGTTCACCACGAAGGGGCAGGCACCGTACTGGCTGGGCTTTTCGCTGAGCATGCCGAAGTCGAAGTTGCTGCGGTCGCCGTTCACCTCGCCGACCACCGGAACCAGGTTGTGCAGGTCGGCCTCGGCCAGGCTGAAGATGGGGTCTTTGGCGGTGCACTGCTTGCGCCCGTCCTGTTGCCAGCACTGACGCTGATGGCCGATGACCCAGGCCGGGACGATATGAAATGTGCCCGTTAAATAGTTACACATTTCCTTGTCGTAGGAGTCTGGGGCGTCTACCGTGACTCATATTGCAAGCTTTATGGGGCGGGTGAGATGGAGTTGGTCTTCGCAGATGAGGGGTTCAAAATAAACGGGGTTAGCTACCCAGGATTTCCTATCATCCTAACGGCAGAACTACGGTCAATTCCCGAGATAAGCGCCTTCTTGATTTACCGCTGCCTTCACAGGGGGCGAGTTGAAAGTAAACATACATGGGCCTCATACGGGCAAGCCCTTTACGACTATTTAGGTTTTCTAAATGCTGCCAATCGAGACTGGAGAGATGTTGGTTTTTTTGAGCTGGGCTCGAGCCCACTGGCTGCATACCGTGACTGGTCGATGCGTAGTTGCGGGCATAGCGAAAACACTATAAATCTTAGACTGCGAGTTGTTTGCTCTTTCTATAACTATGCAAGGCGCCAAGGTTGGATAGAAAGGGTTCCATATGATGTTGAAACAGTAAGGGTCGCAGTTCATTCTGTATTTTTGGCTCATGTGGATGTAACTGGAGGATATGTCGCTTCTCCAGATGTACTAGTGAAGGGGAAGAGAACAGCAATAAAAATTCTAACTAAAGAGCAGGTTAGAATTTTTTTAAATGCCGTAAGTTGTTCTACTCAAAAGCTTATTGCACGACTAGCCCTAAGCAGTGGATTGAGGAAGGAAGAGCTCCTTACATTTCCAAGCTCCTATATATTTGATCCCGCTCAAATATCTAAAGGTGGTTCTCACTTTAGGGTTTTCTGTAGTCCAAAGGATATGGAGCTTAAGGGGAATAAGGCGCGGGAGATTGACATCCCTCGCTCGCTTATGGCGGCACTCTGGCAGTACAAAATTCATGAGCGTAATCGGAGTATGCAGACCTCATGTGTAGAGTCAATTCCGTTGTTTCTATCCAGGTATGGTGTGCCTTACAGTCCTAAAGGCCAGAGTCTAAATCATATGTGGAAAGATCTGGGGCTTCCTTTCACAGTCACTCCTCATATGCTCCGCCATACCTATGCGACGCATACACTCCATGACATGCGCAGGCGTAAGAGTGTTATAGATCCGTTGCTATATGTGCGGGATAGGCTCGGCCACTCCAGTGTGGCTACTACGCAGAGGTACTTGCACTTAATTTCTATGATCGAAGATGATGTTATGGGGGAGTATCAAGAATTTATTGATTCTGTCTGTGTTGGAAGAATATGAATATGGCGCGCAAAGATTTTTCTTCTGCTGCTCTGGTGATAAATAAAGGCTCATCTAGCCATATCATCGCGGATCATCTGTCAAAGGCCATTAATTTTGTTCCGGAGAGTTATGTGATTAACTTTCCGGAAAGTCCGTTGACAGTGCGGAAACTGGATTTCGGGCGATATTATGGTGCAGGGTGTGATGAGGTTACCTATTATTGCCATCAAGTCATCGAAGTGCTGCTCGGGTCTGCTATAGCTTCGCAAGGTAAGACTAAGTCCGTGGCGAGTATTATTACTTATGCAAAGCGCGTTTCGAGAAGCTTTTTATGCTATTGCTCATTTATGTCAATGGCTATGAAGGGCGAGATAGGTTTGCGACATATTGATAGGGGGTTTGTTGCATCTTTTATTAGATATCTCGAGGCCTCTGGTGCTGGGTATACAACTCAGAAAAATATTTACACCTGCTGTAAGTCAGTGCTTGGCGAGTTGGTAAGGTGTGGGTTACTTTCAAGTGATATATTTCCTCCTAATCCTTACCCGCACTCCAATAGGAGGAAAAGTAGTGGAAAAGCTTTTTCAAAGAAAGAATTTACACAAGTTATTAATGCTTTGAAAAGAGAGGTGATTGCAGTAAAAGAGGCGTCTGGTCCTATTTTGGCGGAGGGCTTGGCCTTTTGTGCGGTTGCAATAGTAGCTCGTACTGGATTGAATCTAACGCCTTTAATCGAACTTTCCATGGGTTGTTTGCTTCCTCATCCGCTTAGGCGTGATCGTAGTATTTTGATTACTTATAAGCGCCGCGCTCATAAAGTAAACTATCAGTCAGTTAGCAGTGGCGCTGTGTCAACGCTGGATGATGAAGTAGATACCCTGAGTGTGGTGATGCCCGATATTTCCGCCATTATAAACATGGTCGCAGAAAGGAATGGCTCCATAAGGAGTAAGGGGGAGTGGAACGATAGGCTATTCGTTCGTGAGCGTCCCTTAAAGAATCCTGATGAAAGAACTCCGGCACCTATAACTATTAATACTATTAATCGAGCTTTGGAGGCTCTAGTAGTTCGTCATGAGTTGATTTCTGATAATGGTGATAGACTGGTTGTTAATGTATCTAGATTAAGGAAAACCTTTACCAATAAAATATGGGAGCTCTCAGGTAATGATCCTTTTTTAACTGCAATGTTGGCTGGAAATACTCCAAAAGTCCTCTTAGATAGTTATTTGGAGGCGCCGGCTGATGCTGAGAAAAATTGGGCGTTGATGGGGGAGGTTCGTAATAAAGAACTTCTCGAAAATAATCATGCCGATCTTGGTCTTATTCAGGTAAAAGAGGTAAATACCGCTGTGGCCCGTTGCAAGGATACCGTTAACGGGCACAGGGCTCCCAAGAATGGGAGTCATTGTGTGGAGTTCTTAAACTGCTTTCGCTGCAGCTCTTTCGTAGTGACTGCGGATGACCTGCATAGATTATTAAGCTTCTATTGGTTGTTGGTTCGTGAACGCGGGCGAATCGGTGCAAAAAAATGGGTGAAGTTATATAGGCATATAATTAAAATTATTGACGAAAAAATCTTGCCTAAATTTGATAAGTCCACTGTTGTGGCTGCCAGGGAAAAAGCTAGGCAGAATCCTCATCCATTTTGGAAAGATCCTGAAATTTTGGGGTTGGCATAATGATTTTGGCTAAGGGTGTTAGCTATTATCAACAAGAAGCACTAAGAAAGGCTCATGAAGGTCACACGCACCTGCCTATAGCAGTCACCGCTACACGGCTAGGGGACGGGACTTACAAAGTCTTAAGTTACCTCGCGGATGACGTTTGGCGATTCCCAAACGCGATTTTTCCACCAGGGACTGCTGACCACGATAAATACATTCGGTTCGGCAAGATTCCAGAGCGTTGGCGCTCAGTGCTGAAAATAGTTATGCTTGAATACTATTTAAACGGCATAGAGGGCCGGGTGCGACCAGTCGGATCTTCGTTAATTTCATTTTTCAAAAACGTATCATTATTTTTGAAGTTTGCTGGTGCTTATGTCGAGTGCTTGTCTGAAATTTCAGAATTCCTGTGTATGCAGTATGTTAATTATTTAAAAAATAGTAGCAGTAGATCTGGTGATAAGTTTTCCAAGTCCTATCTTCGTACGCGATTGAGCTCAGTGCACACACTGCATCTGCTCAGTAAAGTTACTGCTACTCCCATGGTGCACCCTTGGCCTGAAAGTAGCGCGACTGAGTTGTCAGGCGCAAATCGTGCTCACTGGCTCCAATCAAAGACCTTGCCAATTCCAGATAACAAGCTCGCGGAAATTTTTCGTGCGGCTGTATCACGTCTAGAGCGCGCAGACGAGACATTTGCGCTTGCCGAAATGGTTTCCGATTGGCAAGCGCAATATTCCTATTCTGGCACTATAAACGCAAGACTTGCGGCTACGGGATACCGGGGTGGCATTTTAGGGTTGAGACTTGAGAAAGATCTCCTGCTAGATGCCTGCAGTATCGTCATTCTTCTAACGAGCGGTATAAGAGTTTCAGAGCTCATGAGCTTAAAAGTAGGCGCTCACTACGTACGTGATGGGGAAGATGGTACTAAGTTCTACTGGATGTCTGGAGTATCCACAAAGACCAAAGAGGGTAAGGTAGATTGGCTAGTCACAAAGCTTACCCATGAAGCGCTAGATGTTGCGGGGAAGGTCACCGCAGAGATTCGTGCCGAGCTAAATGATAGATACAATTTGGCTAAGTCGGCAAGTAATCTGATAGAGATGCATGATTATGAAGCGCATCTCGATTCTTTGTTCCTTGGGTGGGGAGGTCATGCACATAAACTCCAAGTTTTTGCTGCACAAACCATTAGGACAAGGTTAAAGCGGTTTATGCTGGCTCATAATATTGACTGGGATGTCGCACCACACCAATTTAGAAGGACGTTCGCTCGATATGTGGCTCGCAGTCAACTCGGTGATGTTCGTTATCTTCGTGATCATTTCAAACATTGGACGCTGGATATGACTGCGATATATGCAGAGGATCAAGTTAGAGATAAAGAGCTGTTTGATGAAATCTATGTTGCAATGCGTCACGAAAAAATGCTGGTGCTTGAAAGTGTTTTTGAAGAAGACGCATTGGTTTCTGGTGGTTTGGCAGAGACCATTCGTATTTTTCGATCCTCTGATGAGGCGATTCGGACGTACAAAAGCCGTCGTGAAATGGTTCAGTTTGTATCGGAGGTTGTGCACCTGAGAAGTACTGGTATTGCATGGTGTACTGCAGATAGTACGGGCTGCTCCGGTGGCAGTGTATTGGATAAAACTCGATGCGGTGATTGCTCGAAAAGTCTTATCGATGAATCGCGGCTGCCACATTGGGTAGGCATATATGCTCAAATGTTGGAGCTTAAAGCTATCGCTAATGACTGTGGCCCAGGTGCGGGTGCACGAATTGACAGCGATATTCGACGGTGTGAAGTCGTCCTTCAAGAGCTTGGAGTTGATATTGAGGAGCTTAAGCTCGGTGTTTTACTTGAAGGGGGACTTCGTCATGCTTAAAGAAGATCGAATATCGGGAACCGAAAAAAAGTTGCTAGATGCTTTAAAGCGAATCCAGCATGGACGTACGAGGATAGTAGAATCTAGTAGAAAGTTATCTATTGCCTCGGTTGCCGAAGAGGCAGGTGTGAGTCGTGCAACAATCCATAATCGCTATCCCCGTGTTGCCGAAGAAATTCGTACTGCTCTCGGTCAGGGGCATCGAGAAAAGATTGTCAAAGGATTGGAAGCTCAGCGAGAGATGCGCGATGTAATCAAGGCACTCCGTATGGAAATTAATGGATTGAAAGCTATGAAGGTTAAACTCGTGTCTATCAACGAAAGTCTCGAAGCAGAACTGAGGATGCTTCGAGCTATTGTCGACTCAAAAAATGTAAAAGCGTTGAAGTCCAGAGGGTGAGTATGATTATTTCAGGGCGAGCTATGGCAGTGGCTTAGTCCGGTTATGCCAGAGTTCTAGCATCAAGATTCCCTAGTCAAAAGCATAATGAAGTGCCCCTGCGTAAGCAGCTGCTAGAGATTTTACTTGGCATGGATGCAGTTGTTTGCGAAGAACCTCTTACGCCGATTCTGTTGGAAAAGTTGGTTTTTGAGATGGCAGCTTTGAACGGTTAAAAAATACATTAGATTTCGGCGCCTCTACGAAAAAATAAGTTTTGAGCGAACCAGATTTTAACGTCGCTCACGCTCTTTCATGGGGCAGAATCATGACGGCTTTTTTCAACAGAATCGGCCGATAGCTGAAATTCAATTACGTTTGATACCCAAACAAAAGGAGTAAATGGGTGAGAGGGTTTTTCAATAGCGCATTGCTTTTTGGCACTGTTCTGGTCAGTTCTCTGAGCTCGGCAGCGGATCTGACTCTGATCTCTTGGAACGCCATGAGGTTGGGACAGGGTGGGGAGAAGAGCTTTCCAGCACTCGCCGAGGTGGCAGGGAAAGCAGATCTGGTAGCCATTCAGGAAGTGATGAATGAGGAAGGGCTGACAAAGTTGGAGGCGGAGCTTGAGAAACGGACCGGGGAGCAATGGTCGACGTTGGTCAGCCATGCGGTGGGCTCCCGCTCCTACAAAGAACTCTATGCTTTCCTCATGCGTGAGAGCGTTGTCGTATACGAAGACGGGGCAGTCGTGTACATGGATCGAGGCGATCGCTTTATTAGGGAGCCCTTATCCGCCCGATTTAAATCGAAACGAGATGGTACGTTATTTGCTGTGGCCAGCATTCACGTGTTGTACGGGAAAGGTCCCCAAGACCGTGAGTCGGAGGTCAGGGAATTGGAGAACTACTGGGCGTGGCTGGAAAGCATCTACCCAGAAACTCCGGTCATGCTGGTAGGTGACTTCAATATGCCTCCCTCTCACCCCGCATTTTCCGGCCTCTCACAGCACGCAACGCCCCTCATTACAAAGGGAGCAACCACGCTTTCCGCACGCGAAGGGCTCTACGCCAATCTTTACGACAACATCTGGGTATCCAGGACGCATCGTCTGAAGCTGGATAACGCTGGCATCATGGACTACCCCCGGATGATCGGCTGGAGCCATGAGAAAAGCCGGAAGCACGTGAGTGATCACGCTCCCGTATTCGTCACCCTGGGAAATACGAAGCTGCGCCAGGGGGTTGTAACGGTCCGACCGGAGGCAGAAAGGAGTCGAGTTGCGGGGGGCGGAATGAAGCAGATTTTCCCGTCTCAAGCTCAGAAGAGCACTGCAACCATCGCCTCCAACATAGACGATGCCGGCCATATCCGCGGAAATGCTAACTCCCGCATTTTCCACTGGCCGGGCTGCCCGAGCTACGACAATGTATCACCAAAGAACCGAGTGGAGTTCAGCAGTGCTCAGGAAGCAGAAGCCGCAGGGTACCGGTTGGCCGGCAATTGTCGCTGATAGATCTAATGCACCGACTAAAGGTTGGTGTCACAGCCCCGTCGCAGTGAGGCAGTCGAACGCATCAATGTGACCTAGGGCAGCTTCGGCTGCCCATTATCCGATTAGGAGTCGGACCGTGCCTATGCGCGCACCTTGCAGTGACCACCAGCAACCGGATGGGTGTGTCGTGGTCTTCGCTAGCGCGTCAACGTTGAGCTGAACACTGGGCCGAGCGCTCCAATTGGCAATGTATCTGCATGCTCTTCAATCCGACCGGCCAAAAGCATCTCACTCCGGTTTGGGTAATGACGTAGGAGGAAGCGAGCATCGCGCCGAACGCGTTCGGGTAGAGATGTGTCACGAGAGAGCTCGACCAAGAAATCGTGCGTCTGTACCACTGCCCGGGTACGTTCGTGGGGCATAGTCATTTTTTCTCCAGACATGCATGGTTCGGGGGGGGGGGGGGCGATCGCGGCTTATGAGGTCAAAGGTCTTTAGTTCGGCAGATGCAATGCCGCAGAGAAGATCGTGTGAGTGTTTAGCTGTCCGTCTGGTAGCTGGTCTGCTGAGATGGAATACGTTCGATTTCCCTCCACTACATACTCATACCCAAGCTCTTGCCCTTGCTCGTTACGGATCACGCTGACCTCCAGCAGCGGCTCCATCATCCAGCGCCCCGTCTTGTTTATGTGCGCTGGGGTCACGAGTTGGGCCTGTTCAATCCAGGCATGATCGCTTTTTGCTCCCACGATCTGCTCAAGCAATGGGAGGGTGGGAACCATCAGCATGCTTCGAAAGGCCTCCTTGCCATCATCCTCGACCATCTGAAGGTAAAACCAAGGCCAGGCTACCTCTTGCTCGACAAATGACCAGAACTGCACGCCATCTGGACCATTGGAGAGCCCAGGAAGCAGCTCCGCATTGCGATTGGTTTTGAACACCTTCTGCTCCTTGATGAGAATTTACCTCGATTGATGAACAATATATTTTGTAGTCATATATTGTTCAATCGCGCTTCATCTTTCCATTTTGCGGGGCGCAAAATGGAAGTCCGGGATTCGTTCAGTAGAGCGTTGAGATTGGTTCGGCAGAGGCAGGGGCTGACCCAGGAAGATTTTTCAATTGTTAGCAGCCGTACGTACGTCAGCATGCTGGAGCGGGCGGCTACCAGCCCGACGCTCGAAAAGCTTGATGGCCTCTGCAAGGTACTCGACATCCACCCAGTCACTCTCTTGGCCATTACCTATCTGCTCGGAGCAGAGAGCCCTGGGGACCATGAGTCGCTCCTGAAGAGAGTTGGTGATGAGCTGGATAGGCTGCTGGCCGAGCCAGCATCATAGGTTTCCGCGTAGCGCCTTACCGATCCTTGCATTGCGAGGGGTGGCTTGTGATCGCTACTCCTTTCAGAGCGTCAGGTCGTTAAAGGCTCCCATGTCCGTCGCACAAGCAATCTCGCACCGAATCAAGCGAATGAAGAAGGGTAAGCCTTTCGTGCGCACGGTCTTCGCAGAGTTGGGCTCCCGTGCGGCGGTCGATAAAGCACTCTCCAGGCTGGTGCAAGCGGGCCGTCTGGAGCGCGTAGCTCGTGGCGTTTATAGGGGAGCCCGCAGAACTCGGAAAAAATCGTACGCTAAGGTTTTCCGAGCTGCCGCAGCGGCCTGAATTTCCCGTCTTCCAGCTTGCGGCTTTGCCGCCAAACGTAATCGCCGGTCAGGTTGATGTGCTCCCAGCCCAATGGCGAAAGGTATTGCAGTAACTCAGGATTAACTGGCTTGCCTGCCTCTTCTCGGGCCTGGGTCGCGCGCTCCAAGTACACGGTGTTCCACAACACGATGGCGGCCGTCACCAGGTTGAGGCCGCTGGCCCGGTAGCGCTGCTGCTCGAAACTCCGATCCCTGATCTCGCCGAGGCGGTTGAAGAACACCGCCCTGGCCAGGGAGTTACGCGCCTCGCCCTTGTTCAATCCGGCATGCACGCGGCGACGCAGTTCCACGCTTTGCAGCCAATCGAGGATGAACAGCGTGCGCTCGATCCGACCCAGCTCGCGCAGAGCCACGGCCAGGCCGTTCTGGCGCGGGTAGCTGCCAAGCTTGCGCAGCATCAGCGATGCGGTGACGGTGCCCTGCTTGATCGACGCGGCCAGCCGCAGAATCTCGTCCCAGTGAGCGCAGACGTGCTTGATGTTCAGGGTTCCGCCGAGCATTGGACGCAGCGTCGGGTAGTCTTGGACGCTATTGGGCACATACAACTTGGTTTCACCGAGGTCGCGGATGCGCGGCGCGAAGCGGAAGCCCAGCAGGTGCATCAGGGCGAAGACGTGATCGGTGAAGCCAGCGGTGTCGGTGTAGTGCTCCTCGATCCGCAGATCGGACTCGTGGTACAGCAGACCGTCGAGCACGTAGGTGGAATCACGCACGCCTACATTCACCACGCGGGTGCTGAACGGCGCGTACTGGTCAGAGATGTGGGTGTAGAACAGCCGTCCTGGCTCGCTACCGTACTTCGGGTTGACGTGGCCGGTGCTCTCGCCTTTACCGCCGGCACGGAAACGCTGGCCATCGGAGGATGAGGTGGTGCCGTCACCCCAGTTGGCGGCGAAGGCATGCCGGAACTGGCTGTTGACCAGCTCGGCCAGGGCCGTCGAGTAGGTTTCGTCACGGATGTGCCAGGCTTGCAACCAGGACAGCTTGGCGTAGGTCATGCCCGGACTCGACTCGGCCATTTTGGTCAGGCCGAGGTTGATGGCATCGCCCAGGATCGCCGTTAGCAGTAGCGTCCGGTCTTTCGCCTGTGCGCCATCCTTCAGGTGCGTGAAGTGGCGGGTGAAGCCCGTCCATTCATCCACATCCATCAGCAGCTCGGTGATCTTGATGCGCGGCAGTAGCTGGCTGGTCTGGTCGATCAGCGCCTGCGCGGTGTTGGGCACCGCGGAATCCAGCGGGGTGATTTTTAGCCCGGACTCGGTGAGGATGGCATCGGGTAGTTCGTTGTCCTTTGCCAGTCGGGGTCGTCTCAGAAAACGGAAAATAAAGCACGCTAAGCCGGTTGCAGCGGCCGTAGCGGCCTGAACTTGCCCGCGCCGATCTTGGCGCTGCTGCGCCAGAGGTAATCGCCGGTCAGGTTGATGTGCTCCCAGCCGAGCGGCGACAGGTACTGCAACAGGCCGTCATCGACGGCTTGACCGTGGCCACGCAAGGCGTTCGCGGCCCGTTCCAGATAAACCGTGTTCCACAGCACGATGGCTGCCGTCACCAGGTTGAGGCCGCTGGCCCGGTAGCGTTGCTGCTCGAAACTGCGGTCGCGGATTTCGCCCAGGCGGTTGAAGAACACGGCACGGGCCAGCGCGTTGCGGGCCTCGCCCTTGTTCAGTCCGGCATGCACACGGCGGCGCAGCTCGACGCTTTGCAACCAGTCTAGGATGAACAGCGTGCGCTCGATGCGGCCCAACTCGCGCAGGGCGACGGCCAGACCATTCTGGCGCGGATAGCTGCCGAGCTTGCGCAGCATCAGCGAGGCCGTCACCGTGCCTTGTTTGATCGACGTGGCCAGCCGCAGGATTTCATCCCAATGGGCGCGGACGTGCTTGATGTTGAGCGTGCCGCCGATCATCGGTTTCAATGTCTCGTAGGCGGCATCGCCCTTTGGAATGTAGAGCTTGGTGTCGCCCAGGTCACGGATGCGCGGCGCGAAGCGGAAGCCCAGCAGGTGCATCAGCGCGAAGACGTGATCGGTGAAGCCCGCCGTGTCGGTGTAGTGCTCCTCGATGCGCAGGTCGGATTCGTGGTACAGCAGGCCGTCGAGCACGTAGGTCGAGTCGCGCACGCCGACATTCACCACCTTGGTGTGGAACGGCGCGTACTGGTCGGAGATGTGGGTGTAGAACGTCCGCCCTGGGCTGCTGCCGTATTTTGGGTTGATGTGGCCGGTACTCTCGGCCTTGCTGCCGGTGCGGAAGTTCTGGCCGTCCGATGACGACGTGGTGCCGTCGCCCCAGTGCTCGGCGAAGGGATGCCGGAACTGCGCGTTGACCAGCTCGGCCAGCGCCGCCCCGTAGGTTTCGTCGCGGATGTGCCAGGCTTGCAGCCAGGCCAGCTTGGCGTAGGTTGTGCCGGGGCAGGACTCTGCCATCTTGGTCAGGCCCAGGTTGATCGCGTCGGCGAGGATCGTGGTCAGCAGCAGGTTCTTGTCCTTGGCCAGGTCGCCCGATTTCAGATGCGCGAAGTGCCGGGTGAAGCCCGTCCATTCGTCCACCTCCAGCAGCAATTCGGTGATCTTGACGTGCGGCAGGGCCATTGCGGTCTGGTCGATCAGGGCCTGCGCGGTGTCGGGCACCGCCGCGTCGAGTGGCGTGATCTTCAGTCCCGATTCGGTGATGATGGCATCCGGCAACTCGTTGGCCAGCGCCATGCGGTTTACGGTGGTGAGCTGCGTTTCCAGCAGCGTCAGCCGTTCATGCAGGTACTGGTCGCAATCGGTGGCCACAGCCAGCGGCAATTCGCTGGCCTGCTTGAGGCTGGCAAATTTCGCTGGCGGCACCAGGTAGTCCTCGAAATCCTTGAACTGGCGGGAGCCTTGCACCCAGATGTCGCCGGAGCGCAGTGCGTTCTTCATCTCCGACAGCGCGCACAGTTCGTAGTAACGCCGGTCGATTCCGGCGTCGGTCATCACCAGCTTTTGCCAGCGCGGCTTGATGAAATCGGTTGGCGCATCGGCGGGCACCTTGCGGGCGTTGTCGCTGTTCATGTTGCGCAGCACTTCGATAGCGTCGAGCACGTCCTTGGCGGCGGGCGCGGCCCGCAGCTTGAGCACGGCGAGGAATTCCGGCGCGTAGCGGCGCAGCGTGGCATAGCTCTCGCCGATGCGGTGCAGGAAATCGAAGTCCTCGGGCTGCGCGAGTTTCTGCGCCTCGGTGACGCTCTCGGCGAAGGCATCCCAGGACATGACGGCTTCGATGGCGGCGAACGGATCGCGGCCGGCTTGCTTGGCCTCGATCAGCGCCTGGCCGATGCGTCCGAATAGCCGCACCTTGGCATTGATCGCCTTGCCGGATGCCTGGAACTGCTGCTGATGTTTGTTCTTGGCGGCGTTGAACAGTTTGCCCAGAATGCGGTCGTGCAGGTCGATGATTTCGTCAGTGACGGTCGCCATGCCTTCGATGGTGAGCGCAACCAGAGTCGCGTAGCGGCGCTGCGGCTCGAACTTGGCCAGGTCGGCTGGCGTCATCTGGCCACCCTCGCGGGCGATCTTGAGCAGCCGGTTCTGGTGCACCGACCGCTCGATGCCGGAGGGCAGGTCGAGCGCCTGCCACGCCTTGAGGCGTTCGATGTGTTCCAGCATGTGCCGCGAGTTCGGTTTGACCGGGGATTGCCGCAGCCAGGCCAGCCAGGTCGTCTTGCCGTTGTCGCGGCGCTTGAGCAGATCGTCGAGGCGACGGCGATGCATGTCCGATAGCGGTTCGGCCAAGGCGTCGTAGATGCGCCGGTTGGCGCGGGTGATCGCCTCGGCGCTCGCCCGCTCGACGGCGTTGAGAGCAGGCAGAATGACCGACTGCCGCCGCAGGTGCTCGATGAAGGCGCTTGCCAGCACAATGCCCTTGTCGGTTTGCATGGCCAGCTCGGTCAGCGTGTGGACGGCCTGCCGGTAGTGGCTCATGGTGAAGGGCCGGAAACCGAAGACGGTTTGCAGCTCGATCAGGTGCTCACGCCGGGTCTGCTCCCGCTGTCCGTACTTGCCCCAGCTTTCGATGCTGACCTTGAGCTGGTCGGCGACCAGTTTCAGCAAGGGCGGGAACGGCGGTTCATCAACGCCCAGTATGACGCCCGGAAAGCGTAGGTAGCAAAGCTGCACCGCGAAGCCCAGCCGATTGGCCGGGCCGCGCCGCTGCCGGATGATGGAGAGGTCGCTTTCGCTGAACGTGTAGTGACGGATCAACTCATCCTTGGTGTCCGGCAACGCCAGCAGGCTTTCGCGCTCGGCGGCGGAGAGGATCGAACGGCGGGGCATGCGGTTTCCTTCTTCTTGAAAACGTAGGTTTGTGACAAGCCCGCCAAGGCAACCGGCGCGGCACGGGAATCAAGGCATTGCGATTCTCGAAAATAGCTCTTGAAATTCTATTCTTGATTGCATATCATCTCAACGAGTTTCGATAAGAAAGGATGCGCATGCGACCGTCTGTTGTGCTTGACATGAAGCGAAGCGCAGTGCGTGAAGCGGTAGGCCGCTTTCGCGCCGCGAACCCGCGCGTCTTCGGCTCGGTGCTGCATGGCACCGACCGGGATGGCAGCGACCTCGACCTGTTGGTCGATGCGCTGCCCGGTGCCACGTTGTTGGACTTGGGCGATTTGGAAGAAGAACTGAAATCGCTGCTCGGCGTTGACGTCGATCTGCTGACTCCCGGCGACCTGCCGCCGAAGTTCCGGGCCAAGGTGCTCGCGGAGGCGCAACCGATATGAGCGAGAACCGCCTGCCCGATTACCTCGACCACATTCAGCAGGCCGCAACCGATGCGCGCAGCTTCGTGGAAGGGATGGCCAAGGACGACTTCTTGGCCGACAAGCGCACCCAGCAGGCCGTCATCATGAGCCTGATCGTCATCGGCGAGGCGGCCACAAAGGTGATGGATGGCTACGTCGAGTTCACCCAGGCGCATGCCGACGTGCCGTGGCGCAGCATGCGCAATATGCGTAATCGCATGGCTCACGGCTATTTCGACATCAACCTCGATGTGGTGTGGGAGACGGTACAGGAATGGCTGCCGGCGTTGCTCCAGCAATTGCCCGCCGTGCGTCAGGATGCCGACGATGAAGACCGTAACGACAAAGGCATGGAGCCATGACCAATCAAGCCGCCGATGTTCGGCCCCTCTGGCGTGTTCGATCCCGCGACCTATGAGCCGCGCTCGGGCAAGACCTTCTGGATGGCCGCAACGGACGTGAGTTCGCTGGTGGGCAAGGAGGCAGCAGCCGACACGCTCATCGGCAACTGCACGACCGCACGACCAGCCTCCCGTTCAAATTCGAGTTAGAATTCATATCCAGCCTGTCTGGGGGCACTGTGAAAGAGGGATCTCCGATGACTGTTGAATCGAGAATATTTTCTGTAGCCGAGTATGTTCAGCCGTCCGAAGGCGAGCCTATTCGTTCCGTTGTGCTTGAAACCCGAGACTCAATTATCGTGGTTTGGCATGTCCATCCCGGGCAGGAAATTGCGGCTCACATTCATCCTCACGGCCAAGACACGTGGACTGTTTTGTCGGGAATGGCTGATTACTTTCAGGGCAATGGGATTGTTCGTGCCCTCAGGGAAGGTGAGATAGCCGTGGCAAGACCGGGCCAAGTGCACGGGGCGCGAAATACAGGTACCGAGCCATTTGTGTTCGTCTCGGTTGTGGCATCAGCCAATGCCGGTTTCGTATTGGCTGAGCGATAGAGCCCAATCTCTGGAGTTGGTCCAATGAGCGGTCGGGGAGATAGGTAACAGACATGCAGCGGACACGGCTGCTAAACCAGGTCGCAAACCTCCTTGCGTCGCAGCGTGCCGCAAGCGACGCGATCAATCGAATGGGGTCGGCATGAGACTGAACACCATCCAGTTCCCGACCGCGTAGCCGCCTGTCCTGCCGATCAGGTCTTGACCATCGACGCCTGGGATCAGTCCTGAATGTTCTTGGAGACCACTACGTTATGAGCCGCAGCCGCCGCAAAACACCCATCGTCGGGCACACGACCTGCGGCAGCGAGCGCGAGGACAAGAAGCTCTGGCATCAGCGCTGGCGCACCCGTGAGCGCACGGCGCTGACCAGCGCGTCGCCCGAAGCCCTGAGCGCCCATCTGCCCCTGCTGGAAAACCAGGCCAGCAGCGTCTGGTCGATGGGCAAGGATGGCCGCTCCTACTGGCCCGTCAAGCGCCAGGCCGCCACGGCGGATCGCATCGCCAATCACAAGGGACGCAACCCGCAAGAACGCGCCTCCCTGAAAAAGCGCCTGCTGCGCAAGTGGATGAGCAAATGAAGCTCTCCTTCCATCAGCACATTGCGCTGTTCTGGATGATCGGTGCTCCGGGCGTCTTCGCGCCCGTGATCGAGAACGCCAAGCGGCCCGATGCCGGCGCCGTCATGGCGTGGGGTGTCGCGATCGTGGCGGTGATGATCCTCTTCACCCCTTTGCTGCTGCGCTGTCCACCATTCCGGCGCTGGTATGGCCGGACGGATGCGCTGTCGGAGCGGCAGCGCCAGGCGCTTGCCGAGCGCGGCCTGCGCCGCTACTACCAGACCGCTTTCGATGACGGCTACGTGCCCCGCGTGATGCCCTACGTGTGGCGCATCATCTGGACGGTCGGCGGGTTGATGGCTGTGACCGCCGTACTGCCTACCAACACCGGACGGCCAGCCTTCGATGCCTTGGTGGTCTTCTCGACCTGGTATCCGATAGGCGTGATGCTGCTGGTTTTCGCGTCGAGGCCCCTTGGCCGGTTGATTCGCCAAAGAGCACAGGAGCGGCGGAAATGAGCACGTCAACCATCGAGGCGCTGGCCAGCGCCTGGGCAAGGATTGCCGAGGAAGCGGAATTCCCCGCTGACTACGAGGGGACTGCCACACCACAAGCGCATCGGGCTAGCGAAGCTATTCAGGAGCAGATTCGGGAGCGCATCGTCGCCACCAACGACATGCGGCTGTTCAGCCTGCTGCACCTGCTGGGTCAGGCGTCGCTGCGCATGGAGCAAGCGCTGTGGCCGGAGGATTACGAGCGGATGACGCGCGAGGTTGAGGAAGCCCTGCGGCAAGCCACCGACGCCAACGCCAGATCGTACACCCACGAAGAAGTGATGCAGGCGATGCAGGAACGCATCGACCGGGCGCGAGACAAGCCATGTTGATTGGCTATGCGCGCGTCTCGACGCAGGATCAGAACCTGGAGCTGCAACGCGAAGCCTTGAGCAAGGCCGGATGTAAAAAGGTCTTCGAGGACAAGGTGAGTGGCACGCGGGCAGACCGGCCTGGCTTGGCCAAGACGCTCGAAATGCTGCGCGAAGGCGATACTTTGGTCGTCTGGAAGCTCGACCGGCTGGGCCGGTCGGTCAAGCAACTGGTCGATCTGGTCGGCGATCTGCACAAGCACGGTGTCCAGTTCAGGAGCCTCACCGACTCCATCGACACCGGCACACCATCCGGGCGGTTCTTCTTCCACGTCATGGCGAGCCTTGCCGAAATGGAGCGCGAGCTGACCGTCGAGCGCACCCGCGCCGGGCTGGAAGTCGCCAAGCAGCTCGGCCGCAAAGGCGGCCGCAAGCCGAAGATGACCGACAGCAAGATCGAGTCGGCCAAGAAGCTGCTGGCCAGCGGGGTGCCGCCCAAGGACGTGGCCAAGAACCTCGGCGTGTCCATTCCGACGCTGTACCGCTGGGTGCCAGCCTCCACGCACGCTTAGCGTGCTTTATTTTCCGTTTTCTGAGACGACCCCCAGTCGGGTGACAGTGGCCAGCTGCTCGTCCAGCAGCTGCAAACGCTCTTCCAGGTACTGGTCGCTGTTCGGGTTGATCGCGAGTGGCAGCGCCTGTTCCCGCTTGAGTGCGGCGAATTTCTCGGGAGGCAGTAGGTAGTCATCGAAGTCGCGGAACTGCCGCGAGCCTTTGACCCAGATGTCGCCGGAGCGCAGCGCGTTCTTCAACTCGGACAAGGCGCAGATTTCGTAGAAGCGCCGGTCGATGCCTTCCGGGGTGATCACCAGCGGTTTCCAGCGCGGCTTGATGAAGGCGGTCGGTGCGTCGGAGGGCACCTTGCGCAGATTATCGGCATTCATCTCGCGTAGGGTCTGAACGGCATCCAGCACGGCTTGCGCTGCCGTCGCGGCTCGGAGCTGAAGCACCTCCAGAAAGGCTGGGGTGTAGCGGCGTAGCGTAGCGAAGTTCTCGCTGACCAGGTGCAGGTGGTCGAAGGCTTCCGGCCGGGCCAGCAGCTCGGCCTCAGTGACACTCTGGGTGAACTCGTCCCAGGGAATGACCGCCTCGATGGCGGCGAACGGATCGTCACCGGACTCTTTAGCGTCCAGCAGGGCCTGGCCGATCTTCGAGTACAGGCGCACCTTGTCATTGATCGCTTTGCCCTGCTTCTGGAACTGCTGCTGATGCTTGTGTTTCGCGCCACTGAACAGCTTGACCAGGATGCGGTCGTGCAGATCAACCAGTTCATCGATCACGGTCGCGGTGCTTTCCAGTACCACGGCGACCAGCGTGGCATAGCGCCTCTCCGGTTCGAACTTGCCGAGGTCTTGTGGCGTCATCTGCCCGCCCTCGCGGGCGAGCTTCAGCAATCGGTTCTGGTGGATGTGCCGGCCGAGGCTGTCGGGAAGGCCCACCAGTTGGAAAATCTTCAGCCGCTCGATGTGCTCGATCATGTGCCGCGAGTTCGGCTTCAGCGGTGATTGCCGCAACCAGGTCAACCAAGTGCTGTTGCTGCCGGCCTTAATGGTGAGCAGTTCGTCGAGCTTGGCGTGATGCGATGGGTTCAACGGCTCGATCAGGGCGCGATAGACCCGCCGATTGGCGCGTGCAATGGCCTCCGAACACGCCCGGTCAATAACGCTCAGCGTCGGCAGGATGCGCCGCTTCTGGCGCAAGCTCTCCAGCGCCTGCCCGGCCAGCAGCAAGCCCTTGTCGGCCTGCTGGGCCAGCTCGGTCAACTCGCGCACCAGGGCGCGGAAGTCCGACAGACCGAACGGGGCCAGTTGCAGGTAGGTGCGCAGTTCCAGAGCGTGCTCGCGGCGGGTCACGTCGCGCTCACCGTACTTCGCCCAACTCGCGGGGTCGGCTTGGACTTGCTTGGCCACCCACTGGATCACGGGCTCGGGTAGCGCCGTGTCGTTGCCCAGCGCATAACCAGGGTAGCGCAGCAGGCAGAGCTGCACGGCGAAGCCGAGGCGGTTGCCATCGCCCCGCCGTTGACGGATCAGGGATAGGTCGGAGTCGTTGAAGGTGTAGTAGCGGATCAGGTCATCCTGGCTTTCTGGCAGCGCAAGCAGGGTGTCGCGCTCCGTAGCCGAGAGAATCGAGCGACGCGGCATGGTTCAGTCGTCCGTGCGAAGGTACTGGTAGAGGGTTTCACGGCTGATGCCGAACTCGCGTGCGAGCTGAGCCTTCGGCTCGCCGGCAGCGGCCCGCTGCCGCAACGTGATGGCTTGATCGTCGGAGAGAGCTTTCTTGCGGCCCCGGTAAGCACCGCGCTGCTTGGCCAGGGCGATGCCCTCGCGCTGCCGCTCGCGGATCAGGGCGCGCTCGAACTCGGCAAAGGCCCCCATGACCGACAACATGAGGTTGGCCATGGGCGAGTCCTCGCCGGTGAACACCAACCCCTCCTTCAAGAACTCGATGCGCACGCCGCGCTTGGTCAGCCTTTGCACCAGACGGCGCAGATCGTCGAGGTTGCGCGCCAGGCGATCCATGCTGTGCACCACCACGGTATCGCCTTCGCGGACGAATCCGAGCATGGCTTCCAGCTGCGGGCGCTGGGTGTCCTTGCCCGAGGCCTTGTCGGTGAACAGCTTGCCGATCTCGACCTGCTCAAGTTGGCGTTCCGGGTTCTGGTCGTAACTGCTGACCCGAACGTAACCGATGCGTTGTCCCTGCAAGATGCCTCCATAGGCTGGATGGGCGGTAGGGCTTACGTTGGTTTTTGGTTCCATTGCGCCCTAAGCCTTGAATTTGTCAGGTTGGAATCTATGACCTTGGCAAGCATGTGTCAAAGAATGTGAAAGCAGACTCTATTCTGACGGCGCAGCGTGGCCATTCCTGACATCCAGTTAGGGTATGCCTTAAATTGACGCTCCGACATGAGTTGTGTATTAGATATAACTTATTGTAGTATTTGTAACATTAATCATCTTTTTGACGAAGGAGCCCGTGCTTGAGCTTTCTTGCCCTATTCGTCAGCCTGCCCACCAAGGCATCGACCGGCCGCATGCGCGTCTGGCGTTCTGTCAAAGCGCAGGGCTGCGCAACGCTGCGCGACGGGGTCTATCTGCTGCCCGACTCGGCGGACAGTGCGGCGACGCTGGGCGAAGTGGCGGCGCAGGCGGTGGAAGTCGGGGGCAGCGGCCAGGTCTATCGACTGTCGGGGTGTGACGAAGCTCAGAAGGCCGCGCTACGCGCCCTGTTCGACCGGGGCGAGGAGTACGCCAGCATCGCCGAGGAGATCAAAGCGCTCGGGCGTAACCTGGCATCCCCGGACGGCGCCGATGCCATGCGCAAGCTCCAGCCGCTCGTGCGCCGCTTCGAGCAGGTGAACCGCATCGACTTCTTCCCCGGCGAGGCGCAGCGGCAGACCTTGAGCCTGCTGGACGACCTGCGCGACGCGATCACCCGCCGTATGTCTCCCGACGAGCCGACCGCCCGGCAGACGGATATTCCGCGGCTGAACCGCGCCGACTATCAGGGTCGGACCTGGGCCACGCGGGCGCGCCCGTGGGTGGACCGACTCGCTTCGGCCTGGCTGATCCGGCGGTTCATCGACCCGAGCGCGCGCATCGTCTGGCTGGCGAGTCCCTCCGACTGCCGCAATGGCTGGCTCGGCTTCGATTTCGACGGCGCCGCCTTCAGTCATGTGGGCACCAAGGTCACCTTCGAGACGCTGCTGGCGAGTTTCGGACTTGATTCCGCCCCTGCACTGGTACGCCTGGGCAAGCTCGTGCATTGCCTGGATTTGGGCGGGCTGCCGGTAGCAGAAGCGCTGGGCATCGAATCGCTGCTCGCCGGCTTGCGCGCATCGGAACCCGATGACGACGCGCTGCTTGCCCGCGCGTGCGAAATTTTTGATTGGCTATTGAAGAGTTACGAGGACAAAACAACGTGAACGCCCCGACCAGTCCTCAGACCGCCGCGCAACCACGCCCGGCCCGTCCGTCTTTCTGGGACATCACCCAAGACGACCTGCTGCTGGCCGCAGGCTTCGGCCGTATTCGACGGCTTGTTGGCCAACTTCCGTATTTGACTGGTTACTGTTGAACTACAAGGAGAAGATCTATGAGCGTTGCGAATGAAGAGTCGTATCGCCCGAGCAAGGCGACGGATGCCACGACTGAAGCCGTCCCTCCACCCATGAGCTACCCACAGCTCTTCGCGCGCTTCCTCAAGTTCGGCTTGCTCGCATGGGGCGGGCCTGTGGCTCAGATCGACATGTTGCGCCGCGAGCTCGTGGACGAGGAACGCTGGATCTCCAGCAAACGCTTCAACAAGCTGCTTGCGGTGATGCAGGTGCTGCCCGGACCCGAAGCGCATGAAATATGCGTTCATTTGGGCATCCGAGCAAAGGGGCGGCTGGGGGGCGTGCTGGCGGGACTCGGTTTCATGCTTCCCGGATTCTTGCTGATGTTCGCGCTGTCCTGGTTGTACTTCCAGATTGAATTCGTGGGTACCGCGCTGGGCGCGGCGTTCCTTGGCGTGCAGGCGGCTGTGATCGCCCTGATCGTGCGCGCCGTGCACCGTATCGGCGAGCACATCCTGCTTGATCGCTGGTTGTGGGTCATTGCCATCGTTTGCGCGCTGGCAGCCATAGGTCGTGTCGACTTCTGGATCACCCTGCCGGCGGGCGGCCTTGTGTACGCCCTGCTCGTGCTGAATCATCGGGCCTCAGCGCTCTTGGTGACACTGGCGGCGGTGGCGCTGGCCGCGGCCGTGGCTTTGTGGGCTGCACCGACAGCGAAGCTTGTGGAAGCGGTCGTTCAGGGCCAGGCCTCGGTGCTGCTCATCTTCGCGTCGGGCCTGAAGGCCGGCTTGCTCACCTTCGGCGGCGCCTACACAGCGATTCCGTTCGTTCGCAACGACGCCGTCGGGCGCGGATGGATGACGGATGGGCAGTTCCTGGACGGCCTGGCGCTGTCCGGTGTGCTACCGGCACCCCTCATCATCTTCGCCACGTTCGTCGGCTATGTGGCGGGGGGGCCGATCGGGGCGGTGGCCATGACGGTGGGTGTCTTTCTTCCGGCCTTTGCGTTCTCGCTGATTTTCTACGACCGGCTGGAGGCGGTCGTGGAGAACAAACGGCTGCACGCCTTTCTGGACGGCGTCGCGGCTGGGGTAGTCGGCCTGATCGGCGCAACCACCATCGACTTGGCGCAGGTCACTGCTGAACGTGTCCCATCGTTGACGGTGGGCATGTCGATTTTCGCCGCAGGCTTGGCATTCCTTTATGCCTGGAAGAACAAGCTCAACGTCGTCGTCGTGATCCTCGCGGCGGGATTGGCGGGGTGGCTGGTATTTCCGAACCAAGGCTGAACCTGATCGAGTCAGCCTTCGTCGCGCCGTTTCCGATCCACCTTGCTGAGGAAGCCAAGATGCCTTACGAACTGAAACCTCTTTCATGCGATCCGGCCAAACTCACCGGCCTGTCCGAGAAGCTGATCGTCAGCCACTGGGAAAACAACTACGGCGGTGCGGTAAAGCGCCTCAATGCCATAGCGAGCCCCGCCATTGGCGGCGCCCTATTCGCCGCCGGCTGGCTGGCGGCGCCGCTGGTGGCCTGCGGCCTACTCAAGGTCGTCTATGACGTTGTGCTTTGGCGCGCTTTTCGGAAGTACGAGGGACCATCCTCTTGAGAGCGCTCGCGCGCAAGCACATGGCGCGGCTTAGCGTACGATTTTTTCCGAATTCTGCGGGCACCCATCTAACAACAAAATGTGGTCTCCGCCAATCAAGGCGCTGACAGATGAAGCTTTAAATGGAAATCCGGGTGAGCTCCAGAGCTTGAGTCTCATAGGTCTGGCTGCGTTTGAAGAGCATCGTTACCAAGATGCTTTAAAATATTGGCATCACGCATTAGCAGAGATGGGTTCCGACCATCCGTCACACGCTGCTTTAGTACAGGCCATTGGAAAGGCAAGAAACGGTCTTTCAGCGGATGAAAAAAACAACAATTTGACGATTAACCATGTTGCTGGCTTGCCACCAACACCGCTCAAGGTACGGGTGGACATTTCCCCGGAAATTTTCGAAAAGGTCGCTTTGGATGACAGTGTGTTCGTTTTCGTACAGACGCTATCGGGCTCCAAGGTACCTCTCGCTACCATACGACTTAAGGTCTCAAGTCTGCCGGCCGAGGTGGAGTTTTCAGGCGCTGATGCAATAGTTACCAGCAACACCTTATCGCAGACAGCCGCGATTCAAGTGACTGCTAGGGTCTCTAGGGGAGGGAAGAGTAGGTCGGGGGAATGGTTGGGCCGAAGCTCGACGACATTAAATTCGAAGAGCGCTAGGCTGAAGCTTACGATCAACCTTCCGGATATCTGATCGACTGCACCGCAAAGTGCTGTTGCCAGGTACTGTAAAATAGAAGAGTGAGCACTTGATTTGCTGGTGCTTTCAAACAACGGTGTTGTTTTTTTAACAGCCGAACTGGAAAGGGAGGCTGAGCTGCTCAGTGATCACTTTATCCGTTGGCTGATTTACGCCGGCATGTTCGCTACAGGCACTGAACGACAACGCAGATGGTATGGTCTGTGCGTTCTGACTCGTCAAGGATCGGCCAATGGATCGTTTGTCTAATTTGCTCTCGCGGTTCGGCGTGCGGGCCAATCTGTTCTATGACGGCGACCTATGCGGCTCTGCATCTTACGATGGCGCCGAGCGGCGAGGTTATATCCATCTGCTTCAGGCCGGCAGCGTGACGTTGCTTGGTCCCGATCGCAAGGATTTGCAGCTCACTCGCCCTAGCTTGATTTTTATGCCACGCCCCGCCAAGCATCAATTGTTTGCGGGTGAGTCCGATGGCGCAAAGTTGTTGTGTGCTTCCATGGAGTTTGAGGGCGGAATTGATAATCCTTTGTCGGCTTCATTACCGGACTGTTTGGTGCTCGCACTCGATGATCTGCCCATGCTGGCAGACACGTTGGAGTGGATGTTTGCCGAGGCGGCAAATGTGCATTGTGGAAGGGAAGCCGCGCTTGAGCGCTTATTTGAGCTCCTAATCATTCTGTTGCTCCGTTACCTGCTCGATCATCACCAGTTGCGCACCGGAATGATGGCTGGACTGGCCGACATGCGGCTTGCCCGATCGCTTTTACAGATGCACAACTCCCCGGAACATGCCTGGTCAATAGCAGAGCTGGCCAGTGAGTCAAATATGTCACGCGCTGCGTATGCCGTGCATTTCAAGAGTGTCATCGGACAGACGCCTGCTGATTATTTGTTGAGTTGGCGAGTTAGCCTGGCTCAGAAGCTGATGCGAGAAGGGCGCTCGATTACGCTGATTGCAGCTCAAGTCGGCTACGAAAGTCCTTCGGCGCTGTCTCGCGCATTTAGACGCAAGACGGGGTTGAGCCCTCGTGACTGGTTGAAAGATCTGGCGGGGGAAAATGATGGCAAAAAGGCCTAAGGCATTACTGCCTTAAGCCATTGAAAAAATTATGCATTAATTTTACGTTTTTCCAGTTCAACCAGCGAATGGCCTGCCACAAATATCGAAACAGCAAGCAACCCTAAGTCTTTAAGCAGAAACTGACCTGGCGCAACGGAAATCGCCGGAAACCCTAAACTAGGCTCAATGACGCCCGGAGTGGAAAACATAAAGCTAAGGGTTGTGAAGAACAGGCCTGCAGACAGAGCGCCTCCTACCACGGATAGTTTGGGCGACAGCATGCGGCCTGCGATCAGAGTGCCGATCGAAATCTCTAGTATGCCGAGCAGGCTGGAGAACATGTCGACCGAAAAAATGCTATACACCCATCCCAAAAGCGGGCTGTTGCTCACCAGTGGAACCAGGCCCTCGGCCTCGTAGTGGGTAAATTTCATGCCGCCGAACCAGAAGTAAATAATAGCGAGAGCCAAGTACGCGCCATAGATACCTAGCCCCATAGTTTTGGTTCCAAGCGTTAAGTGGGCCTGTACGCTGGACTTCGAGTTTTCAATGCCTATGGTTTTCATGTCTGAGCTTCCAGTAGTGAGTGAGAGTGTGTTGGCTGCCGAACGCCGTATGCGTTGGCGATGAGATGATTATGGCTGGCATCTCTAATCAAGAGGCATCAGAAAGTATTGATTTCAGTGCAGATCGTCTTGGGCGGTGCAATTCGCGATGAAGGGATCGCCGTGGAGAGCGATGAGTGCACTATTTCGATAAAGGAGTCGTTTTACATAGGTCGATGAAGCGCGTTGCGGCATCGCCTACTGTCATTTCTCAAATCTGACTATGGGGCTTGGGGCGAAGGGCGGCACTGACTAGGCTTAGAACAGCTACCAACTAGCCGCGCGGCCGCGATGCACAAAGAATGGTAACTGAGCCGTGAGTGCGGTGGGCGCCCGCATTTATTTCCAAACCCTACAGATACATCGATCTTCGACTTCAACCGGGCAGATAGCTGTTGCAGCAAGCCTATCAATCGACTTTGACGTGTTAAAGAGGATAGGTTTTCCAGGGTTGGGGAACAGCATGCCCTGCAGAACGACACACGTCACTTTTGTTAAATTAATAAGCTAGCTACCTATTGGGCATAACCTTGCAATTTGCTTCAATTTACGCACATGCACTTGCGACCTCAAAATGCAACGTAAGCCCCGAATATCTCCATTATTGTCGCCGCCAGCCTTAGTTACAGCTGCTATGATGAATGAGATCGAAAACTGAAATCCCCCACTAGAATTGTTGACTGGAGTCAAAATGAATAAAAAGCGGCCGGTTAATCTTGATATTCGAACCATTCAGCTTCCTCTCACGGCGCTTACATCGATTCTGCACCGGATTTCAGGAATTATGCTCTTTATTTTTCTGGGACTGATACTGTATATGCTGAGCAAATCGTTGGAGTCAGAAAAGGGTTTTAATGAAGTCAAGGAGATTTTTTCTTCACCTTTCGGCAAAGTTAGTTTCTGGTTGGTATACTCTTCATTTATTTATCATCTCGTAGCCGGAATTCGACACCTAGTTATGGATGTGGGTGTTGGTCATACTTTGAAAGGCAGCAATCGCGCCTCTACTATTGTTTTAGTAGTGTCGGGTGTTTTAATGGTTGCTGGCGCCGTATGGATTTGGTAGCTGTGGAGTCGTAATGCGTATTTACAAGGACTAAAAGCGTCCTTTAAAGCTAACTTACGAAAGTATTTATAATCGACGGTTCACGCTTAAACGGTTGAATCCTTTCGGGCTTCCGAATAGCTGTTAGCTGAAAGCTATCATGAGCTAAGTTTTCTGTGCATCATCAAATGTGTTAATGGGAGCGCCATAGTACTAGGTACAAATATGGCTCTAGGACAATGTTAGATGTTTTGGATTTTGAGGCGGATCGCTCTTATCGAAGATCGTCTAATTCGCTCTGAAGCGCAGGTTTTTTGAAACTATCACCTGGTTGGCACACTGTGCGAATCAACATCAGATATGAGAAAGCCAATCAGGTGAACACTACCCTCGAGGGCTCATCTGTCCAGTTAAAGCCTCGAGTCTTTCTGGGTGCGCAAAAGACAAGAAGGTTATATGGGAAAATTATGAGGCCTGGATACCATGCGTCATGGGCGTGCCGATGCTGTGAGTGACAGAGCGAGAAGCAAGTGAAAGTCCCTGAAGTAGGGGCGGGATGCGCCCGAGTGGCATTTTTTGTCTTAAGGTAGATCGCGTAGCTGTTCTTCAGAATAATCTTCAGAGCGTTGACGACAGCCATCGCTGTGCATTCCTCAAGAATAGAATGTGTCGGAAGGGTGGCGTCATTGGTGTTAGTCATCGCTTAGGATTTCTCAATCTGGCTTACACGGGCGCCTGTACCGATATCCCCGCGGATGGCGACGTATCGATGTTGAATTCCTCGCCAGACGAAGTGCAATGAGCTGCGGCTATAGGCTTGCGCAGCCTTAGATAGCCGGCCGTCGCAGGCGCGCCGGTTGGCCGGGATCTTCTTCTGCCCGTCAGGTGTCCGGTCGGAACTCCAGCACGAACGCTACGACCTTTTCGGCGGACATTTCGCACGGCTTCAACAATGTCCTATCTGATGTAACGCGGAAGAGGTTGAAGCTGACAATGTCAGTCCCGTCCAACTCCCTGGCGAACAGACTGTTGCGACGTCCGTCCCCAGATCGCCGGACGATCAAGCTGAAACGCCGGCCTTCATAAGTCCCTTCTCTGTATCCCTCCGCAAGCTTCGCGAAAGCGGCATCGAACTCGGAATGCTCCATGTCATCCATCCTTATTGATAGAACAGAGGCGCGGCGGGTGCGAGACCGCCAGTGCCGGGTCGCGCTAAGGTGCCGGGCAGATTCCTGCAGCCGACGAGGCCCGGGGTGGGCAGGATAATTGAGATGTCGGCGCCCGCATGGCTATCAGCGAAGTCGTCCGTCCAGTCTGCTAGGCAACGTCCACGCCTTTCCAGAAAGCGATGTAATCCCGGATACCCTCGGCATCCGGAGTGGGGGCGGGATAGGTCCAAGCGGCGTTCACGTTGAGCGCGTCACCCGCGCGAACATGAAAGAAGCGCGCGGCGCCTTTGATCGGACAGACAGATGTGTGCGGGCTCATCTCAAGCAGGCTCAGGTCGACTCCTGACGGTGGGAAGTAGTGATTTCCCTCGACGATGACTGTTTCGTCGCTTGTGGCGATAGTAGTGTCTTTCCAGATGGCTGAGACCAACGGACTCTCCTTTTGTATTCATCAACCGGCGAAGGCTCGCGGGCTGGCTGCCCCAAGCCGCACCTCCTCAGGTGGCAGGCGGGTTGCGCCCGAGAAGTTTGTCGAGCTCGCCTCTGACATCGAGCGCGAATAGCTCATCGGAGCCACCGATAAGGGTGCCATTGATGAAGATCTGCGGCACGGAGCTTCGCCCCGACGCTTCCGCCATGGCCTGCCGGTGAGCCGGATCCGCCTCAATATCGAGCTCCTTCCATCGCACGCCCTTTTCCTTGAGGAGCGCCTTCGCTCGGCGGCAGAACGGGCACCAATTCGTGGTGTACAGCAATACATCAGTTGTCATATTGCATCTCCGGCAGTTGCACGCGGATCGCTGTCATGGCGTTGATCTCCAATTCGCGGCGTTCAAAGATGGCGACTGCACCTTGGCCGACATCGGAGCAGATGCTGACGATTGGCCGCTATCCAGGCGACATGGCCCAAAGTGCTTTCACCGCCAGGCAGAGGCCGCACGCGCCTCCTGTAGCGCCGAGCCGATGCTCTAAGGTAACCGAGCCTCGATTGGGACGGAAGCGGTCCCGCTCGAATCGCCCATCATGCTGGTCGAGCATATCAGGACGACGGATAGTGCAGGAACTTTCAAATTGAGCTTGATGTCGAGCCAGGTATCGCGAGCGAAGGCGTTCTAGAGGCCGGGGGGTACGAAGACTGTGTTCGGCAAAACGGTTCACGTTGATCGCCAAAGCTTCCCAGGGCGCACGTCTACGATCGGCGCGACGTGAGATAGCTCGCGCCGCTAGCCCCCGTAGCGCTCCGTCTTGATGATGGAGGCGTCCAAGCCCGCCAGCAGCGCGCTATCGGTTGCGATGTTGACGAATCCGTTAGACCCGCAGACGAACACTTGCGTCGGCTTTCCCTGAAGCCTGGTTAGAATTTCTTGGACCATCATGCCGTCGATCCGTCGCGCAAAGTCCGATGCGCGAACCGGTTTCTCGCGCGTAATCGCGAGCGCCAGGACGAACGCCGGATCGCTGATTTCGATGCAATGAAGTTCTTCTGAGAAGAGAACGTCCTCGGCGGTTCGTGCGGACAGGAGCAACGCTGTCGGAACGGCTTGGGCCAATGCGCGGCGCTGCCGGATCATTGCCATCAACGGCACGAGGCCGGAGCCTCCCCCGATCAACAGAACCGGATCTATGGCAGGCTCAGGCCAAAGGAAATGGCCACCGAGCGGACCGCGAACTTCGATTTCGTCACCAATCGCCGCGATGTCGTGAAAAAACGGCGAAACTTCGGCATCCGGCATGCGCTCGATAGCTATCTCGACGATCGGGGTCGAAACTGCCGATGACGCGATCGAGTAGCTGCGCATTGCACTGTAGCCGTCGGGCGCGGTCAGCCGGATATCGACGTGCTGACCTGCGGTGTGCGCGAACGGCTTGCTCAACCGAAGGAAGAAGCTCTTGATACTCGGTGTTTGCTGGATGATGTCGTCGATCACGCATGATTGCCACGAACGGACTTGCGCTTCGTTTTCAGTCATGGGTGTATCGTTGTTCGCGCCACGGATCGCCGTAGATGTGATAGCCGTGCAGCTCCCAAAAGCCGGCCTCGTCACGCGTCGTGAATTGCAGCGCATTCACCCATTTGGCGGATTTCCAGAAGTAAAGGTGCGGCACTAGAAGACGCGCCGGCCCCCCATGATCGCGGGAAAGTGGCTTGCCCGCATAACTGAGGGCGACCATCGCTTTCCCGGAAAGCAGATCCGTCAGAGGGACGTTTGTCGAATAATTATCGTAGCAGTGCGCCAAGACGAAATCGGTAGGCCGATCAAGCTCTGCATCTGCAAGGATGTCTTCAATGAGTACACCCTCCCAAACGGTATCCAGTTTGGACCAAGAGGTGACGCAGTGAATATCCTTTGTCACCTGGGTCTTTGGTAGAGTGTTGAATTCGCCCCAATTCCACGTTTTGACGGGCTTCGGACCAATTTTGACTGTGAATTTCCAGTCGGAGGGCTCTACCCTCGGCGTAGGGCCGGCCGACAGAACAGGGAAATCCTCCACCAGATGCTGACCTGGCGGAATCCGATCGGACTGGTCGCCTGAACCGCGACCGGTGAAACCTCTGGTGACCATAGTGACCCCTCTTGCTCGATACGGCAGACCGAAGCCGGCCTTCATTTCAGTACTCTGCGTAAAGCATTTGCCCGCACATCCGCCGAATAAGCCAATCGACTAAAAATCAGATACAGATGCTCTATCATCGTAAAAAATCGCGTATCGAACATAGCGTCAGGCCAGCATGATTCCCGGCGGTTGCAGGGGCTGAGTGCAACACGGTTATTGAATTGAAGCAGGCGCAGCATGATGCATTCCTACCACCTCTGTCATGACTTCAATCGGGCA
>NZ_FORS01000007.1 GCF_900114065.1 Stutzerimonas kunmingensis | reverse complement strand
TAACAGCAGCATGAGCCAAGCATTACATTATTGAAATGTAATGCTTCCATTGCGCGGTGACATGAGCGCCTTGCTTCGTCATGTCAGCACCGAGGCGCACCAATCTGCAAGGGCCTATCCTACGAAAAGAATGATTGGAAGATTACAATTTTGTCATCTTCGGATTGACGCCGTATCATCTATCATTAGCGAGCAACGTCGTTTAACGTTTGAGAGGGATCGGCCAGTTATCGGCAAGTTTCAGACGATAATGCACGAACTCGCTTGAGAGTGGTCGCATTTCTGTCAGTGTGGTTTGGAAGGCCAGATGGTATAGGCACTAGTATTGCCTAATTAGCTATTATGGGCGGTCGTTTGGTTTTCCTACCCTTGTCTTACTTTATTTTTTAGGAGCGGTAAAAACCAATGGCCCACGAACATAACCATAACACCGAAGCCATAGGCGATAAGCGTTTAATCGCTGCCATTGGCGTTAATGCTGCGTTAACTCTGGCACAAGTTGTTGGAGGAATACTTTCTGGCAGCTTATCGCTTATAGCTGACGCGCTACATAATTTGAGCGATGCCGCATCACTGGTTATTGCGCTAATCGCGCGTAAGATCGGTCGCAGGCCGCCGGATGCTTTTAAAACCTTCGGCTACCGACGCAGTGAAACCATAGCGGCCTTAATCAACTTGGTCTCGTTGATTATCATCGGTCTCTACCTTATTTACGAGGCTATAGGTCGGTTATATTCCCCTCAGCCTATTGAGGGTTGGACAGTGGTCGTGGTGGCGGGAATAGCCTTGATTGTAGATATCGCCACGGCCTTGCTCACCTACACAATGTCTAAGGACAGCATGAATATAAAGGCGGCATTCCTGCATAATGTATCGGATGCACTAGCCTCCGTCGGCGTTGTTGTCGCCGGGACATTGATTCTTCTGTACGGCTGGTACTGGACGGATACTGTAGTGACATTGATGATTGCTGGTTACGTGCTCTGGCAGGGCTTTAGCATGCTGCCTAAAACCATTCACTTGTTGATGGAGGGCGCACCAGAAGGAGTTTCCATCGCCGATATAATCAACGTCATGGAGCAAGTAGACGATGTTGAGAGTGTTCACCACGTACATGTTTGGGAAATCGCGGAACATACAATTGCATTGGAAGCCCACGTTGTCATAAAGAAGGCTAGTCTGCCTGATATCGAACGAGTGAAGACCGATTTAAAACGAGTACTCCATGAGCAATTCAAAGTCAGCCACTCGACACTTGAAATGGAGCTAGACGGCAGTGTTTGTATCGACACCAGGCAGGCCGACAATCATCGCAGCGAAGCATAAGCCTGCTTTGCTTTTACCGCTGTCACCTGACAGTTAGCTCGATATCAACGGAGCGAATTCGCGTGCGTCACTCGTTGGCGCTATGCCCTTGACCTTAGAAATGCTAACGGCATGTGGCCAAAGTAGCTCGCCACGAGGAGATCAGGCTAGGTCGTGGCACCTTCAGCAGGCTGCCGCGACGAGTAAGCCCCGCCAGTCGCTACCGCCGCCGACGCTCAGAGCCAGCGGCGGACTCGTGCACGGTAGCGGGCGAATGATTCGCCGAACAGTGCTTCCAGCGCCCACTCTTCGGGTGTGATCTGGAAACGGTTCATGTACAGCACGAAAGCAACCACGCCAAGCAGGGTTAGAGGCGAAGCCAAGACCAGCGCGCAGGCCGTCAGGCTGATGGCGAAGCCCAAATACATGGGGTTGCGGCTGTACTGATAGATGCCAGCCTCCACCAACACCGAAGCCTGCTGCGGCTGCAATGGATTGACAGTAGTACGTGCGCGGCGAAACGACAGTACGCCGGCGAAACACACGCCGAGCCCCAGGAACAGTACCGGCAAAGCGAAGGTCAGCCGCGCGGTCCATGCCAGTTCGATGCTCGGTAATCTGGGCCCCGACAAACCCATCAGCAGAGCGATCAGGCCAGCTACGAGCAGCGGTGGCACGCGGTTCTCCAGCGCGCTCATAGTGTCATTCCCGTGCCTTGGCCACTTCGCTGCTCACTAATCGGCGCAGCGGCTCCGGGCCGAACTCGCTGAGCGCTCGACCATTGACAAAAAAAGTCGGCGTGCCACGAACCCCAACGGCCTTAACGTCCTGCATGTCCGTTTCCAGCACGGCGTTGACGCCAGGCGTATGCATGTCCTGGCGGGCCTGTTCCAAGTTCAAACCGACGCGCTCTGCAGCAGCCCATGCCTGCGTTACCTTGGGGTCGTCGTGCCAACCGGGTTGGGCCTCCAGCACAGCCTCCAGCACTTTTTCATGAAGATTTTGCTTACGCGCCGCCTCCAGCATCCGTGATACCTCTTCGGAGCCCTGATGGAATAGCACATAGCGCAGCACCAAACGCACATCTTCCGGGTTCTCGGCGAGTATCTGCTTCACATAGGGATGGAATGCGCGGCATGCTTCGCAGGAAGGATCGAAGAATTCGACGATGGTCACTGGAGCCTGCGCCGGACCAAATACTGGTGAGTGGAAGCGAACCAGTTGGCCGCCGTTCTGTTTGGGTTGTGTCCCGGTCTCTTGGGCGGTCGAACCGGGAGCCTGGGCCTGTTGAGGCGACTGCGAGGGGGAATAGAAGAATGCGGCGGCAGCAAAGACGGCCAGGATCACGACACTGATGATCAGGACCACGGAACGGCGATTCATGGGGTGGTTCTCCGACGGATGAGAATGAGCAGGATGGCGATCAGGATAAAGGCGAACAAGGCGAGTGCCGGCAGGGGCACCACGCCGAAGAGGGTCATTCCGGCGCCTGAGCAGGATGGACCGGTGGCCGTGCAGGGCTGGATCGGCTGTGGAATCAGCCCGGCATAGAGCAGCGTGTGAACAAATGCCAGCGCCGCACCGATAACGGTCAGCGGTAGGGCATAACGCCAGACTGTAAAATCCGAGCGGTAGCAGGCGATGGCCAGGATCACCGCCAGCGGAAACATGAAGGCACGCTGGAACCAGCACAACACGCAGGGTGCCTGGCCCATCACCTCACCAATGAACAGCGCGGACAGCGTCGATACCAGTGCGACCAGCCAGGTTAGCAGCAGCAGATTCCAGGTCATGCTTGGAGGTTGAGGATTCATTGCGGTTAACTCCTGGCGATGGCGAGCACTTGCCTCAGACCCGCCATCCAGTTATTTCGAAACATCATGCATCCTCTTATCGGCAGGACTTGTTAGGACCGTTGCGGACTTCGCCCAACGGCAAAGCGAAAAGCAACCAGCCTCAACGCTGGGTTAAATCCGATGCCAGTGGGAGAATGTCGCCCTTGCGCAACAAGGGAAGATATCAGATGTCGCGGGACTGGCTGGAAGAACACCAGATAGCATTTTATTTCGCGGCGGTGGTGGCCGCTGCCATTGCAGGTTTGAGCTCTGCGCAATTCACCGGACTGACGGCCATGGCCATCACACCGGCGATTGCCGTGCTGATGTATGCCATGTTTCTGCAGATTCCTTTTTTGGAGCTGCGAGAAGCTTTTGCCAACCACCGCTTCGTCGGTGCCCTGTTGCTGGCCAACTTCCTATTGGTGCCATTGATGGTGTGGCTGGTGACGTGGCCGCTCTCATCGAACAAGGCCTTGTTGGTCGGCGCGCTGCTTGTCCTGCTGACGCCTTGTATCGATTACGTGGTGGTCTTCACCCACCTGGGCAAAGGGGACTCTCGTCTGGTGCTCGCGGCGACGCCATTGCTGCTGTTGCTCCAGCTTCTGCTGCTGCCCCTCTACTTGCGGCTAATCCTTGGCCCCGAAGCCGGCACAGTGATCGAGCTGTGGCCCTTCGCAGAAGCCTTCCTGTTGCTGATCGTCCTACCCTTGGTAGCGGCTGTGCTCACCGAATTTGGCGGACGCCGATCTCTGCTGCTTCGCGCATGGAGCGCAGGTTGGGCCTGGCTGCCAGTGCCTGCAATGGCCCTGGTTCTAATCGTGGTGGTGGGTTCGCAGATCGCGGCTGTCGTGTACCAACTCGACATCCTGGCGCCGTTGCTTCCAGTATACGGAGCGTTTCTACTACTCGCTCCGGCCCTCGGCGTACTCAGCTCCCGGCTATTTGGCTTGGAGGCTTCTGCCGCACGGGCAGTGGCCTTTAGCTCAGGCACTCGCAACTCGCTTGTAGTGCTTCCCCTGGCCCTAGCGCTCCCGGAGTCCATTCGCGCGCTGGCCGCGGCGGCTGTGATTACTCAGACACTCGTAGAACTGATTGGTGAATTGATCTACTTACGGGCGATTCCAGCCATGGTCAGAAACAGTTGAGCCTCGTCGAAATCGGCGAGAGCGCTCATGCCTCGTGCTGTGGAGCAAGATTGATCAGCGGCGCAATGATGAGCTGAGCGGAGCGCGCCCAAGAAACCAGTGCCTCAAGATCCATCTGTAGAGATTGGGCTTCTGTCCAGATACAAGCACTCTCGGCAGGCACCGTAAGAGCGATGCCCTCAACTATCGTCAGAGCCATCGCATGCAATCTCAGTAGCTCGTCGCGAATGGAGGTGATTCCACCCAGTTCCACCAAGCAGACGTCCAAGCGATCAACCAGCCGGAGCAGTTGAGAGGTGTCGAAGCTGTCGCGCAGGTTTTCCAACGCCACGGCGTCCACTTCGCCGTACGGTGTAAGGCGGAAGGATGCGGGAGGAATGTTGATCATGGCGTTTTCTCGGTATCTAGCTGGCTAGGTCTGATCACCCGCAGCGAGCCGGCAGCTTGTTGGAACACCGAGTCCTTGATCCAGGGCTCCGGTGGCCGGTTTAGCTTGAGGTTGAATTCGCCGAAGCGCTTGAGGTTGCTGGTCAGGTAGAGTGGTTGGGCCCCCTTCAGCATACATAGCGGAACTGGTGTAGACGACTAGCCCTGAGCTAGGCCTTGGGCTTTCAAGCAGCTCCAATGATCGGCACTGAAGTGCTAGGGAGCGGATTACTTCTAAAATTCTGGCTAACACGCTCACACTTAAAAACGCTTCTGGATATGCTGGAAAAAGGCAAGCCAAGCAGGCGAAAAATTGACACTAACTACTTTCAATACAATGGTTATTTCTTGGGATATAACTCTTCTAAAGATAATGCCGGTAAATACGGATTTGAAGAAAGCCCTGCTGAAATCAAGCAAAAAGTGAAAGAGCTTTTACTAATCTAGCTCGGTCGAACAAACTAGGTCTATTGCTCGTTGAGTGATCGTCTCTGAGCATTTTAACTGCTGCCGTTGCTGGCAGCCATGAGTCAAAAATTGCACTCAACGACAGGCAGCTTTTGGCCGACAGGTGCCTGTCGTCACCGGCTGCAATCGGCCGAGGCTGTGTAAAAACGTTTTCGAGCGCGACAGGTACTCAAAACCGGACTGGAAATCGCGCATCTGGGCGAAATCCACATCTGCTGAGGTGCCGAAAAATTTCAGATTTCACGTAGACGCGCGCACTTCAATTTTGACGAAGCGTTTTTACACACTCTGGGCCAAAAGCAGGCATTAGATGTGACCACGGCACTCGAGGTGATTCAAAACTGCTCTAGACGTTCGTCTTCAGCTGATAGCCATATGGACAGCACACACCACCCAAGGTACGGTTCATTTGCCATGGTAATACGCCATTATCAAGCGATGCCTAGAGGGATTTAGAGTGCACGTTAAAGCCATCAAGCTGATCAACTTCAAAAAATTTCGCGACGAACTTCTAGAATTCAACGACGACGTCAATATTTTCGTCGGCGACAACAATGCTGGTAAAAGCACAATCTTGGAAGCGTTAGAAATTGTGCTCAATTACAATCATCGTGGACGGCCCTTCAACGGCGAGTTCTCCCCTGATCTTTTCAATCAGGATGCCGTCACGCGGTTTCTCGCCTCTGACTTGAGCTCCAAGCACCTGCCCAGCCTTATCATCGAAGCCTACATTGACGGTGTGCCTGAGTACCGAGGCTCGAACAACAGCCTCAAGGCTGACGCCCAGGGCGTCTTGGTACAAGCCTGTTTCGACCCGTCGCTGGAGGCCGTATACGAGAGCCACCTGCTGACCAAGCCGAACATCACCAGCATTCCGATCGAATTCTATAAGGTGGAATGGCTCGATTTCGGTTGGAATCCGATAAAACCGATCGCTAAGAAGTTTAAGGCGCTGTACATCGACCCCACACGTATCCACCCAACCATGGGGAAGAACCAGTACATTTCGAGCATTCTCAACACCGCATTGGCGAAGGAAGAGCTCGTCAAGCTGACCCTCAATTATCGTGAAAACCTGCAGGTGTTTAACAACTCCGGGGAGGTCAGGACGGTCAATGCCAGCCTTGATGCGGGTCACCTTATCACCGATAGCAAGCTCACCATTGCAGCAAGTACGTTACCTGCGGGCTCCATCCAGACCGGCCTACAGCTTGAGGTCGATGATGTGCCTTTTCACCTCATCGGCAAGGGTGAACAGAGCAATGTGCAGATTAAACTGGCCATTCAGAACAAATCCCACGACATCGATCTGGTGATGATGGAAGAGCCCGAAAATCATCTATCTCACACCAATCTGAACAAGCTTGTGCACTACATCGAAACCCAGCGAGGAGACAAGCAGCTGTTCCTGACCACCCACAGCTCGTATGTGTTGAACAAGCTGAGTATCGACAAAATTTGCCTTGTGCAGTCAGGGTACAAAAGGCTGCACACGCTAGACGCTAAAGTGGTGAAGACCCTCAAGCGTCTTCCTGGCTACGACACCTTGCGGGTGGCACTGTCGGGCAAGGTCATCCTGGTCGAGGGGCCGTCGGACGAACTGGTGCTCAAGAAAATCTACCAACGAAAACACAACCGACTGCCTGAGCAGGACGGGATAGATATCATCGTGGTACGCGGTGTAGGTTTCAAGACGTTCATCGAAGTCGGTAAAGAGATCGGCACCAAGATCCATGTGCTCAGGGATAATGACGGCGACTATAACGGTAACGTTGTACAAGGACGTCTGGAATACGCTGCGTTTCCTAACATCAAGCTGTACTCGTCGATGAACGACGCCGAATTTTCGCTTGAGCCAGCGATGATTTATGCCAACGCAGTTGACATTAAAACCCTTGACGCTTTCGCAAAGGAAGTCTTGTCGACGGAAACCTTCAATATCTACAACGCAGAGGTCTCTCTGGAGGATCGAAGGGAAAATTTGATCCGTTGGTTCAAGAGCGTAAAGGGCAACGGTAAAGGCGCTCGCAAGGTCGACTCTGCGGTCAAACTGTTCGATGGCGCACTGGACTTCAAGTACCCAGCCTTTCTAGACGAGGTGCTCGATTTTGCCTAACGAACTCTGGGTCGCAGGCGCCGGATCAGGGAAAACGCACAAGATCATTACTGAAGCCATTGAGACCATCAAGGCTGGTGGACGTGTGCTTGTAGTCACCTATACAACCAATAATCAGGCAGAGTTGCGCTCTCGTTTTGTTGAGTTGTACGGTGCTAGCAGTGAGCACTTCGTCGTCAAGGGGCTGTTCTCTTTTTACCTGGAAGATATGGTGCGTCCCTATCAGAGCGAGGTATTTCCAGATCGGATCACGACTATCTCGTTCACTGAGAACAACCCTCACTTAATATCAGGTACAACCTACTACATTGAAGGCAGAGCTGAAAAATCGGAAGATGGCACGATCAATCCACTGCATTACCTGACGCCCTGCAAAACAAAGGCGTACTCCGGGTTTTTGGCAAAGCTTGCGACCCTCATTGCGAAACTATCCAAAAATGCCCCTGCCAAGCGGTTGAAGGAGATTTATCAAAGGGTCTATTTTGATGAAGTGCAGGATTTGGTCGGTTGGGACTACGACGTGATCAAATCACTCAACAAGGTCATGGTCGACTCGATCTGTTGTGTGGGCGACTTTCGACAGACAATCTACACAACGACGTTCGGCCATAAGGCTCCGCAGACGCCTCAACAGAAGGTCGATTACTTCGTCGGGAAAATGAAGTTCGAAAAGCATTCGATGCCGAAGAATCGCAGGTGCATACAAGAAATCTGCGACCTCTCCGACACGATCCACCTGGGGCTGTATGACAAGACGGTAACAGGTGTCGAGAAAGTGCCAGACGAAATATCGCATCACCATGGCACCTTCATAGTGAAACAATCTCAGGTGAGCGATTACTTGGCAGCGTTTCAGCCTCAAGTACTGCGCTGGTCGTCCACCACCGGCACTGGATACCTACCGGGTAACCTTATCTGTTATACGTTCGGTTCCTGCAAAGGCTTAGGCTTTGATCGAGTGCTTGTGATCCCGTCAGATAAACATCTGAAGTTCATTGGCGGAAATGCCAAAGTGTTCGACAAGGATAAGACGGAGGAGTCGCGAAACAAGCTATACGTCGCGATTACCCGCGCGCGCTATAGCCTGGCCTTCCTCGTCGAGGATAAGAAGGTGAAAGGGCTCCCTTACCCCATATGGGATGGCTCTGGCGCGCTCAATGCAGTGATCGAAAAGTGAGGCGGAGAGGCTGACGACTCATGTTGAGTGACGAGAAGCCGCCTCTCCCCGCGGACATTTCAGGAGCAATACCATGACGATGGCCCATGAGCGCACCCGTAGCGTTGTTCAAACACGGGACTTCCTACAGGAGCTGGCTAGGGACACGAGCCTTCCTGAAAACGTACGGTACCAAGCAAATAATCTACTTCGGCATTACCCGACAGCAGAAGCCGTCTGGTTGGCTGGTCGAGTGGAAGAGCGATCCAAGCAAGAGCTTTCCCTATTGGCCGACAAGCATGGACCTCTACATCCGGTGTTAGTCAGCTGGCTGTTAAATGATCCGATGTTTTCGGATCACGGAGCCAGCTGAGCCGGGGCGCAACACTGGCAAGAGGATCCCCCTCGTCAGGTGTTCAAGGGGCAGATGCTGGCTGTGGCCTTGATGTCCATCATGCCGTTTAAATAGGCCCCGTTTATCTCTGAGCGGCCCGAAGGGAGCCGTGCACTGGGCGTGATTGACATACCGCCGTGCCGTAACAGCTTCCCTCGTATCTATAATTGGTGGCTCAGCTAGGAGCCATCATGAGTTTGTTGCCGATTGAATCTGTTTTGCCCGCTTTAAGAGATGCCTTGTCTGCACGTAATGAAGTTGTACTTGAGGCAGCGCCGGGGGCAGGCAAAACAACGCGAGTACCAATAGCGCTGCTGGAAGAGCCTTGGCTGGCCGACCAGACTATTGTCATGCTCGAACCACGTCGACTAGCTGCCAGAGCCGCAGCTGAGCGACTGGCGAGCGAGCTGGGAGAAAGCGTTGGGCAAACAGTCGGCTATCGAATTCGCTTGGAGAGTAAGGTCGGACCACAGACTCGAATTGAAGTAGTGACTGAAGGCATTCTTACTCGTCGGCTTCAAGACGATCCTGCCCTAGATGGCGTTGGGCTGCTCATATTTGATGAGTATCATCTGCGTAGTCTCGATGCCGATCTGGCGTTGGCCTTGTGTCTCAACGGCCGTGAGTTGTTGCGCGACGAACCGCCGCTGAAGGTGCTGCTGATGTCCGCCACGCTGGAAGGCGAGCGCCTGTCGCGCCTGCTGGACGAGGCGCCTGTGGTACGCAGCGAAGGTCGCATGTATCCGGTGGAGCAGCGTTGGGGGCGGCCGAGTCAGATCGGCGAGGCGCTCGAACCCCGGGTGGTACAGACCATGCTCCAGGCCCTGGCCGATGAACCTGGCAGCCTGCTGGTGTTCCTCCCCGGCCAGGCGGAGATTCGCCGCGTCGCCGAGCAGTTGGCCGAGCGCCTCGCTGGCCGGTCAGAGATCCTGCTCTGCCCGCTCCACGGTGAACTGGACCTCGCTGCCCAGCGCGCGGCCATCGAGCCGGCACCGGCGGGCAAGCGCAAGGTGGTGCTGGCCACCAACATCGCCGAGACCAGCCTGACCATCGATGGCGTGCGCGTGGTGGTGGACGCGGGCCTGGAGCGTGTACCGCGCTTCGACCCGGCCAGTGGCATGACTCGCCTGGACACCCAGCGTATTTCCCGCTCCTCCGCGACCCAGCGTGCCGGCCGTGCCGGCCGTCTGCAGCCGGGTGCCTGCTACCGGCTCTGGTCTGAGGCCCAGCATGAGCAACTGGCCGCCCACGGGAGCGCGGAAATCCTCCAGGCCGACCTTGCCGGACTGGCGTTGCAACTGGCGCGCTGGGGGATTGGTGATCCCAATGAACTGGCCTGGCTCGATCCGCCGCCCACGGCTGCCTACGCCCAGGGCCGTGACCTGCTGCAACGCCTCGGCGCACTGGCCGACGATGGCAACTTGACCCGCCATGGCCAGGCCATGGCCGAACTGCCCGCCCATCCGCGCATTGCCCACCTGCTGTTACGTGGCCACGCCCTGGGACTCGGCGGCCTGGCCTGTGACCTCGCCGCCCTACTGGGCGAGCGCGACATCCTGCGTGGTGGCGGTGCCGACCTGCACAGCCGCCTCGCCTTGCTGGCCGGTAACGACAAGGCAGCGCGTGGCGCTCGTGGCGGCGTGCAGCGTGCTCGCCAGCTGGCGCGGCAGTTCCGTTCCTACCTGCGTGGCCCGGCCAGCGAGCCGGTGGCCGATCCGGATCACCCGCGCTGGCTCGGCTGCCTGCTGGCGTTCGCCTACCCGGACCGCATTGCCCAGCAACGTCGTGCCGGAGGGGCCGATTATCGGCTGGCCAATGGCCGTGCAGCCACCTTTGGCGAGCCGGATGCGCTGATGAAGGAGCCCTGGTTGGTGATCGCCGATCTCGGTAGCCGCCAGGGCCAGCGTGAAGAGCGCATCTATCTCGCGGCCGACCTTGATCCCGCACTGTTCGACGGCCCTCTGGCCGAACAGGTAAGGTGCCAGGACCTGCTCGACTGGGAAGAGCGCGAAGGTGTGCTGCGCGCCGAACGTCAGGTGAAAGTGGGTGAGTTGGTGCTGGCCCGCGAAGCCCTTGCCGAACTGGATGACGAGGCCCGCTCGCGTGCGCTGCTCGGTCTGGTGCGACGCAAGGGGCTGGAGCTGCTGCCGTGGAGTGCGGAGCTGCGCCAGTGGCAGGCGCGGGTGGCGCTGCTGCGCCGACTGGACCTGGCCGACACGGGCAGCAGCGAATGGCCAGACCTCTCCGACGCGGCGCTTCTGGCCAGCCTGGAGGAGTGGCTGCAGCCCTGGCTGGGCAAGGTCAGCCGCCTCAGCCATTTCGCCAACCTCGACCTCGCCGGCATCCTCCATGGCCTGCTGCCCTGGCCGCTGCCGCAACGCCTCGACGAGCTGGCGCCGCGTACGCTGGAAGTGCCCTCCGGCTCGCGCATCCGCCTCGACTACAGCGACGAGATGCCGGTTCTCGCGGTGCGCCTCCAAGAGCTGTTCGGCCTCGCCGACACTCCGCGCATCGCCGGTGGCCGTCAGGGCGTCAAGCTGCACCTGCTGTCCCCGGCCCAGCGCCCGGTGCAGGTCACCCAGGACCTGGCGAGTTTCTGGCGCAATACCTACGCGGAAGTGAAGAAAGATTTACGAGGTAGGTACCCTAAGCATTACTGGCCTGAGGACCCGCTTGTGGCCCAGGCTACAGCTAGAGCTAAGCCGCGAAAATCGTAGGCTGTTGCTCAATGCGGGCGTGTGAACCGGAACCCAGTGTTGCCTCGAGAGCAACGCAGGTTGGCTCTCTGTTGAGTGTGCCAGTCAACCGGCGTACTAGGGCCGTGCGAGTTTTACCGTATTGCCATTCGTAGAGTCGACGTGCCCGTTTTTTGCAGATTTCGGCCCTTTGTAAATGTGTGCTCCGGAACTTAAGCGACGGTTCACCCTTGACACCCTAGTGGAGGATCATAGATGTCGTGGACTTTGGCGGCATCGACCATGCATTCCTGGTTGATCACAACGGCCAAGTGATCTTCAGCCTTGACAAGGGTCAGGTGATGACGAACCTCAAGGACATCTATCCGGACAGAGCCCTACGGATTGAGTCGGGCATTCAGGATGCCACCTTGCACGGGCAGGAGCGGATTGTCTCTTTCGCCCCAGTGAACGACCGGTAAACGTCGTCGTCATTAGACACGCGCTTTATGGACGCTTCGGCAGTGAAGCGAGTTGTATCGCAACATTCAAAGGTGGTTATGCCAATGCTCCCAGCTTTTGACTGACTCCGTATTCTCTTCCTCTTCCTCTTCCTTTGTCTCTTTCTTGAGATCTTCTTGCCGAAGTTGCTTTAGCTTCTCCAGTTCACGCACGTACTCGTCAACTGGCATACCATTTTTTAATGCGTTCAGAAGTAGCTCCTCGGCCTGGTCATATATACGGTTAGTCCTGATTATATGGGCAGATGAAACGATGTCTTCGTATCCATCAAGTTTGGCGAATGCAAGATGAATATACCGTTCTACCGAGAGGGGATCTTTGTGGCCAGTCCACAGCATGACGTCGTAAAGAAACTTTTTGCTATTAAGCAGGGCGCTTCTGAAGTCGTCCTTTTGCTTGAACTTGTGTCTTTTGATTAGGAGTACGAAAAGATTGGTGATGAAAGCATGGCGGAACATGTGTGCACAGACTTTTTCTTCGATGCCGGCGTGACTTCTAAGTTGAATCATTTCATTCGTAATACTGCAGGCACCGAGCGGCTTACCAGTCTTTTCTTGAACAAAGAGTCTGTCGTGATCCGTGTCCTTGAAGTTGCGAAGAGATATTCTGCGGGCAAACTGAATATATTTCTTAGCTTCGCTTAGTACCACTCTTGAAATCGGGATAAAACGCTCGGAATAGGTTCCACGTTTCAAGGTTCGCAGACGTAGCAATGGGAACGACATGTTCATGGCATTACGTATGTCCGAAACGGTAATTTCAATTATCTCGCTGCGTCGAGCGCCCGTATGCTCAAGCAAGGAAATCACCAGATTCCGTCGAAGTTGAAGGTGTCTCGATGGGTGGATTTTGTTTGCTGAATCTCGCAAAAGCTTTATATGTTCGCTCGGGATCGGATCGCGCGTGTGGTAGCGCGTTCCAGATACATGAAGAGAGTGGTGATGCAGATAACTCCGCTTTATCGTTCTTCCTGAGCGCGTTGTGATAGTAAATGTTTTCATTACGGCGCGGATGGTTCCATTCTCTGATACAAATGCATCGTCGCCATAAAGACGTCCTACGAATTGCAAAAAATCTAGACAGATCCTACCAATTGCTAGGAGTGTAGTTTCGGTGCGCCTATTTACAGTGGGATCGTTGACAGATCGCTCCTTTCTTAATTCGTCAATGAAGTCTGAGAACTGTTGGTCAGACAGTCCTATAAAGTCAGTTCGGTATCTGAAGCAGTAGCGAACTAGTGGGCTTATTTTGGATGCATACTCCCCAATGCTTCCGCCTTTACCGCCGTGCCTTGATAGGCCTTTTCCACCTCGGCCAGGGCGGTCACGTAGTGCGAGCATGTAGAGATTTGCGACGTTATTGGGCGTGCCATCAGGCCAACAGCAAAACGGCAGGCCAGAACCATCTTTTGTTATAGTACTTCCATGCGCATGGTAGCTAAAGAGTGTTAGCTCTTTAAGTGGTTTAAATAGTTGTTGGCGAAGGTGGTTTGTCACTTGCGATACTCCTCCAGTCGCGTAACTCGCCCGTCTCCGGAAGAAGGGGAGGGGGGGGGTGGCTGTTCTGGAGGGAGGCTCAGTAGAGCAGTAAGTGCCTGAACGGCATCGCTTGCCCGCTTTTCAAGTAGAGCGGGATCTAGATTGCTACGTATATTTCTTAACTCGTTAATTGCCAGGCTTAATCCCTGGAGGAGGACCATGTTGGCGCAGCGCTGCTTATCAAGTCTCTCCTCTAGTTCAGTTACTAGTCGCGAAAGTCCGGACTTAGTGCGTTTTGTTGAAGTGGCCTCTTTGCTGCCATTGACCTTCTCAATGGCCCTCAATGCCGCTAGGCGGAGGGTATCAAGTTCCTTAAATCCTCCCTTGAACTGTAAGTTGGCGTGAGATTTTAAAGTGTTGATGCTCATTGGGGATTTTGACTTTATAGCCCCTGAGTCCTCGAAATTGAATTCGAGCTTGGCTAGCGCTCCTTGGCTTCTGAGAGCCTTTAGAATGTTCTCGTTTTTGGAAAAATAGTCAGGATTACGGTAGATTAGCTTTAAAAGTTCACTGGTTATTAATGTGGCGCTAGCATGTGGCTCTAGGTCGGAGATTTTTTTCATTTAGTCTGTGCTCTGAATTTTTACTACCACGCGCATATGTTGGCCGGTTTCGTCTGTGAAAAACTCTGGCTCAATCTGGACTTTCCCTGTCTTTATCATGTCGGTGATTGCGTCTTCAAGTTCAGCAGTGTCTACTAGAGCAAAATTATCTGTGTTGTAACGAATTTTTAGTATTTCGGCTAGATCTTCGTAAGCAGTGATATCGCCATTATGCAAGCTTTCTGCTATGAACTGAGCCTTAGCGCTACGCAAAACTGCACCATCAGTGGACTCAGTAATGTAATTCCAAACATGCTGCATGTCGGTGTGCCCGAGCATCCACTGCAGTGTCTCCAGTCCTCCAAAACTGCTCGAGTGGAAGAATACCATGGAGAAAAAGCGTCGAAGTTGATGTTGTCGGATATAGTACCTTTCTCCTTTTGAATTTAGTGGTAGTTCGAAATAATCGCACAACAAGTCTAGGTTTCTATTGTAGGCATACATTGTTTGCTGACTAAGCCCGGCATTTCCGAGGAGTCCGGGGGGGGGCAAAGAGGCTAGTCATTTCAGTTATGAATCCGCTTTTTAAAAGTCTCTGCTGCATGGAAATTAAGTTTTTAATCATTTTTACGGCAATGGGTTCGATTGGGCGTGCTTGGCGTTGTCTTATGCCGAACAGGTTGGATGTGCTTTTTCTATTTAAGAAGATCAACCATCTTTCGCTTTTATCTAGGCAGTCAGTCGAGTGCAAATCGAGCATTTCTCCTATTCGGCGAGCCATGATTGTTCCAACTACCATCTGGACACATCCAATATAGATGCGTAAGCACTCAATCAGTCCCACATTATTTCTGAGTTCTATGAAGTAATTTGACTGCTTTCTCAGTGCGCCGTGCCTAATAGACACCGTTTGACATACAAGCCCAAGCTTCCTAATTCCCATGTCGATAAGCTCAGGGGGCATAATGTCTTGTAACTCTCCATTGGTAAGTTGCGTAGGGGCAATTCCATTGAGGTTGCAATGCTCTGCCATGCGGCAGAAACCTTCTATTAGAAGTTCTCCATACTTGAAATGGTACTCGATTGATTTTCTGAAGGCGTCTCTCACTATTGGGTACGGCAGCGTCCGAAACCGAGCAGCTTCAGAGAGTGATGGTTCATAATCAAGTATCTGCTTCAGCTCTGATACTTCGGGAGCTGGAAGCCCAATTTCATGAAGAATTCCAAGGTTGTATGTTAAAAATCTGTAGGCGCGAAATGGACCGGATGTCATTGCTTCATGGTCACCTGTCCTGACCGATGAACCGGGATACTCTCTCGATATTATTTCTCTCTCATTATCAGTATAGAATTCTAATGAGCTTAATGTTTTTAGTTTTAGATGCCCGCCTTTCAGTGTGTTGGCATAAAGCGATTTCGCTAGCTGCAAGGTGTTAGGGGTGCGGACTCCAGCAGTTGATCTTTTTTTATAATATCCATGCAAATGCAAGGCAGCTCTTGCATAAGGTATTAAATCAAAAGGTATTTCCAGGTGATGCTCATCTAGTTGTTCGTCAGTCACAATGCGCATTCGTGGATATTGATCTAGAATGCTATCGAGTTCGATAGAACTGGAAGTGTTTATTAAGCTTAAACAAAATTTGCTGATAGTCTTGGTCCACTCGTAAACCGACTCTTCCGAACCGTTGACGCTTGAGAAGACGTCTAGCATTCTCTTCATGTGATGGCTGTTGATTCCAGCCAATCCGAATCTGGATAGCTGATATTCTTTTGCATTCAGAAGAATGTAATCGGCAACGTGAATGGCCCTGTTAAACATCGTCATCTGTGCGGCTAGTGAACCTAATTCGATCGCCGATCCTCGAACAGAACGTGTAGATGTTGTTAAAAAATACTTTAGCCCGTCTAGTAATGGCTTGTTTTTTTGGGCAAGCAGAGAAGTTTCGTCGTCTAATGTAATGTCCCAGTTGATCGTGTTGGGGGTCGCAAAATTGAAATCATATTTCCATATGTGCAAGTCGAAATCACTCAGCAACCAACTTGATTTTTTGTATTCTGTCCTAGGGTCGGTGTAGAACGCTTTTAGGAAGTCTAGCTCTGCTGGTAATTCAACATTCATATATCAACTTCTCCATTCTGCGGGGGTTACACCTCTGCTCGGCGACATAAAGGTGGTCTTTCAGTAGTGCGTCATTATCCCTTCTGATCTCGGCAACAACGGCCTTCGTTAGATCTGCCCAGTATCGTGCTACTCCTGTCACTTCTTCGGGTCGTTCCGCTGTAGCCACTGCTTTCTCTAATGATACGAGGGCGGTCATTATCCCTGGATCCACTGAGATGTAGACCTCTGAGTACTGATTCGCTGAATAGGGTTCAGTTGTTTGAGTGTTCTCCGGGTTGACCAGGTGGTCAGGGATGTCTTTTAGTGCATGGTTCTTAAGAAATAGATTTAACTCTTCCATTGTCTCGAAGTCTGCGGCCTCTATGAGGAAGCTGCTATCTTTCATCGCGTCACAGATTAAGCCGCGCTGAAAAATTCTTATCCAGCGGGCTTGGAAGAAGGCTAGTATTGACTCCGGCAGGTAGTGAGAAAGTTGCAGGCAGTCGTGGTTTGCGTGGCCGAGCGCTTTGGACATGGCTTCGACGCTTTGGGTTTTTAAATATACCTCTACCCCACATGAGGCTCGAAGACTAGAAAGGGTGACTCGAGATAAGAAATTTTTTAGTTCAGTACCCCTCAAGGAAGTATGATTTGAAAATTGTTGTGCAAGTCGTTCAAAAATCCGTGTGTGTTTATCGAATAGCGCTTTGTTCCAAGTCGGAATTACAGCGCTCCGCGGGTGACCGAAACCCTTCCCGCAGGTCAGGAATAACTCCTTCCATCGGCTGTCGCCAATTCCCTTGAGATATTTTCTTAACGGTGCTGTGATCTTTATTACTTCGAAGATTCGCTTTGTTGAGTTCGCGTTTAGTTGTATTTTCTGCTCGCTTAGCTTTCCACCTCTTCTATCCTTGAAGCCGACCAACTGATACCCGGTGTCGGTTTTCACAAAGCCGGATCTTCTACCTTTGTCGTCATACAAACGAAAATTCTTAAGGAAAGATTCTGTGATCTCATTGTGCTCTGCTACCAGTAAGCATTGGTAGGGATAAAGAGTGCCAGCAGCCGGAAGTCCAAGTATATTTGCGACATCAGCAGATAATATGGTGTATCCGTATTGGTGTTCGAAGTCCATGCGCGAGGATGGAAAGCCGTTGCTTTGAAAAATCGCGCAAATTGATTCGTGATCGTAACTCCGACGCTGCCAGCCTTTTCGAGGTTTGATTTCCGAGGAGTTTATCCGTGTGGTTGCGAGTATACGAAGTTGGACTCTCGAGTAAAGTTCATTGGCTTGTTCTGTTGCCCAGGATTTTACGGTTTCGATGTCTTTGTGGATACTTTTGAATAATATTTCTATTGCCTCGTTATCAGTTATTTCGAGAGGGACTCTAGTGATAAGTTTTTCATGGATTTCCACCCCCTCATCAGACACGGACACTCTTGTTTGCGCTCTGTGTTGTTTGGGGCGGATGGGCCGTGGTAGTCCATCCCCAAAAGGGGTTGCCCAAACTCCTGATTGTATAAAGGCCTCTTCGCAGTTCGATATGAACCTGTTCCACGTTTTTATCTGGGTTGGTATATTTAGATTTTCTCTATATGCGGTTAAGAAGTGCTCCTTCATGAAGTGCAAAAAGAATGATTTTATATTTTCTGGGTTTTGGAAGGTTGTAGTTGGCCACTCCAAAGAGTTCTTCGATAAATAGCTGGCCAGCTTGTTGCACAATGTGGTGTTGCATCTTGCTTGCTTGGCCGAAAAAGTCTTCCATGTCCGGTAGTACTCTTCTGTAAACTCAGGGCCATGGGAGTGCCATAGTTCTCCCAGCGCGAGAAAACTTGGTACTCCTTTTAGGGAGTCGACTTGCCATCCGTTCCAATAGCGCAAGGCCAATGGGTTCAATTTTTTCTGCTGGGAATCCCAGAGTTCTTTCCCTTCTTCGAGGTCGGCCATCAAATAGTCGAAATTGGGCATGCCTGGAATTTCGTCGCGCAGACTTGTAAGTGTTTCTACGAAACGTCGAGCCCAGCGAATCCGAACAGGCTCTTTGCTATCGGCCAAAGTTCTTGATCGCAATGCACCGACAAAACCGATGATGATCGGCTCGCAGCTTCGACTCGACAGATGGACGTAGGAGAGTTCTGCCTCGATGAGTTGGAGGTAGCACTCGAGCAGCTTCAGCGGAACGTTAATCAACTCCGACGACGCGTGGGTTTGAAAGGCCTTGGCTAGGGGCTCCGAAATTTTTCGGAATGGATAGTTGGGTAAGAACAGGGTGCTGCTGATGATTGTCAACGAATTCTTGTCCTTGCTTTGGGGTGGAAGATCCCGTATTTGCTGGGTTTAGGTATCTAATGATAAATCCATGCGAATGGCAAAATGCGTGAGCGCAGCCTGGACGCCGATCTGGCCCTGGCGCTGACGCTCAATGCGCGGCAGCTGCTGCGCGACGAGCCGCTCAAGCTGCTGCTGATGTCGGCGACGCTGGAGGGCCAGCGCCTGTCGGCACTGCTCGACGGCGCACCGGTGGTGCGCAGCGAGGGGCGCATGCACCCGGTCGAGCAGCGCTGGGGCCGTCTCGTTGCGGCGAATGAGCGTATCGAGCCGCGCGTGATGCAGACGGTGCTGCAGGCGCTGGAGGACGAGCAGGGCAGCGTGCTGGTGTTTCTGCCGGGGCAGGCCGAGATCCGCCGCGTCCACGAGGCGCTTGCCGATCAGCTGGGCGGGCGCGGCGACATCCTGCTCTGCCCGCTGCACGGCGAGCTGGAGCTGGCGCAGCAGCGCGCGGCCATCGAGCCGGCGCCAGCGGGCATGCGCAAGGTGGTGCTGGCGACCAACATCGCCGAGACCAGCCTGACCATCGAAGGCGTGCGCATCGTGGTGGACGCCGGACTGGCGCGGGTGCCGCGCTTCGATCCAGGCAGCGGCATGACCCGGCTGGAAACCCGGCGCATCTCCCGCGCCTCGGCCACGCAGCGCGCCGGTCGCGCCGGGCGCCTGGAGCCGGGCGTCTGCTATCGGCTGTGGTCCGAGGATCAGCACGCGCAGCTGGCGGCCTACGGCGAGGCGGAAATCCTCCAGGCGGACCTTGCGGGTGTCGCGCTGCAACTGGCACGCTGGGGTGTCGAGCCGGACGAGCTGGCCTGGCTCGACCGGCCGCCGGCGGCGGCTTACGCCCAGGCTCAGGCGCTGCTCGAGCGCCTTGGCGCATTGCAGCACAACGAACATGGCGGCTGGCAGCTGACCCGCCACGGTCAGGCCATGGCCGAGTTGCCGGCACACCCGCGGCTGGCGCACATGCTGCTGCGCGGGCATGGCTTGGGTATTGGCGCGCTGGCGGCGGATGTCGCGGCGCTGCTGGTCGAGCGTGACATTCAATCCGGCGGACAGCGCAGCGGCGGCGCCGATCTGGCGCTGCGTCTGCACCAGTTGCAGAGCGGCCGTGGCGCTGCGGTGCAGCGGGTGCGGCAGCTGGCCCGGCAGTTTCGTGGCCTGCTGCGCGGCACTTCGGGGCAGGGCGACGGAGCGCTGGACGAACAGCACGCGCTGGCCACGCTGCTGGCTTTCGCCTACCCCGACCGCGTCGCCCGGCAGCGCCGCGAAGGTGGCGGGGGTTATCGTCTGGCCAACGGTCGCGCGGCGCTGTTCGGTGAGCCGGATGCATTGGTGAAGGAGCCCTGGCTGGTGATCGCCGAGCTGGGCAGCCATCAGGGACAACGCGAGGAGCGCATCTACCGGGCGGTCGCGCTGGACCCGGCGCTGTTCGACGGACCGCTGGCCGAACAGGTGTTTCTGCGCGATGAGCTGGAGTGGGACGAGCGCGAGGGCGTGCTGCGCGCCGAACGGCAGCGGCGGATCGGCGAACTGGTGCTCAGCCGCGAACCACTGCCGAACCTCGACGATGACGCGCGGGCTCGCGCGCTGCTCGGCCTGGTACGGCGCAAGGGCCTGGAACTGCTGGCCTGGACGCCGGAGTTGCGCCAGTGGCAGGCGCGCATCGGCCTGCTGCGTCAGCTCGATCTGGACGCAGGCAACAGCAGCGACTGGCCGGACGTCAGCGATGCCGCACTGCTGGAACGGTTGGACGACTGGCTGCTGCCCTACCTCGGCAAGGTGTCGCGCCTGGCGCACTTCGCCCAGCTCGATCTGGCCGGCATGCTCGCCACGCTGCTGCCCTGGCCGCTGCCGCAGCGCCTGGACGAGCAGGCGCCGGTGGCGCTCAGCGTGCCGTCCGGCTCGCGCATTCGGCTGGACTACAGCGAGCAGCCGCCGGTGCTGGCGGTGCGTCTGCAGGAGCTGTTCGGCCTGGCCGACACGCCGCGGATTGCTGGTGGCCGACAGGTCGTCAAGCTGCACCTGCTGTCGCCGGCGCGGCGTCCGGTACAGGTCACCCAGGACCTGGCGAGCTTCTGGGCCAACACCTACGCCGAGGTAAAGAAGGATCTGAAGGGGCGCTATCCCAAGCACTACTGGCCGGACGACCCGCTGATCGCCGAGCCGACCGCACGGGCCAAGCCACGCGGGCAGTAGGCTCAGTCCGAGGGCAGGCTGAGGTCCTCGCCGGCGACGCGCAACGCTTCATAGGCGTCGTCGAGCGCAGTGACGATGGTCGCGGCGTCGCGAGCATGACGCGAAACGATGAAGTGGATCGGCACCTGGGCCAGGCGCTGGTAGGGCAGCGCTTCCATCCGTAGTCGTTGGCGGGCCTGTTCCACTGGAATCTGGTAATCGAGCAGGTAATCGCCACGGTTGCGCTGCAGCATTTCCAGCGCGGAAAGGTGATTGCTGGTGCGCAGCAGGCGCAGGTCGAGGCCGGGATCGTCCAGTAGCGCGTTGACGTTCGGCCAGTAGCTGTAGCCGCCGATCAGTATCAGCGACTTGCCGGCAAGGTCGTCCGGCAGGCGCGGCGCCGGTGTACCGGCAAGGCGGTAGAGGTTGAGATTGATCTGGCTGAGCGTATGCCGGCCTTCCAGCGTATGGGTCGCCAGCTCCGGCTTGCCCTGGGCTCCAGGCCAGAGGTCGATGCTGCCATTCTCCAGCGCCGCGTAGAGGCGGGCGCCGGGCAGCCCTCGAAAGCGCACGCCGTAGCCGGCCTCACGCGCGACGCGCCGGGTCAGTTCGGCCAGTTCGCCGCGTGCCATGCCCTGGGCATCGGTGTAGATGGCCGGGGCGAACTCGTAGTAGCCGACGTTGAGGACGCGTTGCGAAACGGGATTGGCCAGGACCGCGGCTGGTAAGCCGAGAAGGGAGGCCAGGGCCAGATAGATGAATGCTTTCAATGGATCGATCGCTGCCTTGCGCTGTTCCAACAAGCATGCGCAGCCGATGCCCGGTTGTCCATGAGCCATATTGCTGCAGCAGCGTGAGGAATGTCGGCCTATATCGACCTATGCTCATACCGAAAGGCACGCGTGCGGCACGAAGGAGTAGGGGTATGCAGCGCAAGGTGTTCGATCGCAAGGTGTTCAACCGCAAGCTGGTGGTGATCACCGGCGGCTGTGCCGGGATCGGCCGCGCGCTGGCGGTGCGCATGGCACAGGCTGGCGCGCGGCTGGTGATCTTCGATCTGCATCAGGATGCGCTGGATGGCCTGGTGCAGCATCTGGCCGATCACCACAATGCCGATGCGCTGGGGTTGTGCTGTGACGTCAGCGATGCCGAGGCGGTGCAGCGCGCGATTGCGCTGGTGGTGGAGCGTTACGGCGGCATCGACGTGCTGGTCAATAACGCCGGCATCACTCACCGCAGCCCGGTAGCGAATACCAGCCTGGCAGTGTTCGAGCGGGTGATGGCGGTGAATTTCTACGGCGCGCTGCATTGCACTCAGGCCGCGCTGCCCAGTCTGATCTCCCGCGGCGGGCAGATCATTGTACTTAGCTCGCTTTCGCAGTATTCGCCGGTGCCCAACCGGGCCGCCTACAACGCCAGCAAGCATGCCCTGCACGGATTGTTCGAAACGCTGCGTTGCGAGCTTCGGGAAACCGACGTCAACGTCATGCTGGTCTGCCCCGGCTACACCGCCACCGATCTGCGCAAGAACGTGCTGGTCGGCGATGGTTCGACAGCGCCGACGCCGGTGCTGGACATCGGTCGGGTCGCTTCGCCGCAGGACGTGGCCGAGGCGATCTATCAGGGCGCGCTGCGCCGGCGCCGGCTGCTGGTGCTGTCCAACCTGGACTGGAAAGCCCAGCTGCTGGCGCGCTGTTTTCCGCGGCTTTACCAGAGCCTGCTGTTACCGCGGCTGCTCGGCGGGCGCGCCTCCTGAACGCAGCCGGCTAGCTGCCGCTGCCGTAGAGTTGCTGCATCAGCGCCTCGTCCCAGTAGGACGCCTCGATCTTGTGGCTGTCCAGATCGCGTACGAAACAGCCGTAGTAGGGCTCGCCATATTCCGGGCGCGGGCCGGGTGCGCCTTCATCGCTTGCGCCGGCGGCGATCGCCGCGCGATGGAAGGCGTCGACCTCGGCCTGATCCGCAGCGAAAAAGCCGACATGGGTGCCGTTGCCCACCGACGCGCTGCCGCCGTCGATGGGGCGCTGAATCCAGAATTCCGGGTATTCACGGCCCCAGGCGACGGCGCCGGGGTGTTCGAGGATTCGCTTGCAGCCAAGGGTGGCGAGGACCTGGTCGTAGAAGGCAACCGCCTCGTCGAAGCGGTTGCTGCCCAGTGAAATGTGCGAAAGGATGCTTGGGTTCTGGTCGGCCATGGCGGGGTCTCCTGATGTGGCCGGAGCAAGCCTAGCAGGCTCTGCGCGCCTCGCCTGAACCTCCGTCGAAAGACCGCTCAGCCGTTGTCCGGCTGGCGTGTCGGCGGCTCGGTGCAGAGCATGAAGCAGCGGAACAGCATGATCGTCGGCAGCAACTGCAGCAGGCCGACCACGGCGTCCAGCAACATCGCCGGCAACAGTGGTGGCGTCTGCTCGGCGAACAGCTGGGCGGCGATCCAGATTTCCAGCATCCAGATCGGCAACAGCACGGTCATCACGCAGCCCAGTATCAGCAAAAAATGCCCGCGGGTGAGGGCGAAGCTCTCCTTCAGCGCCGCCAGCGGTGTCAGGCCACGCAAGACCAGCAGGTACTCGGCGAAGGCGATCTTGACCATGACCCAGATGCCGGGCAGCACGAACAGCGAGGCGCCGAGCATGATCAGCAGTGAGCCGAGCCCCGAGAGCACGGCCAGCGCTGGCCACAGCGGCAGGGCCCGGGCGTAGACCGCACGCAGCGCCGGATCGTGGCCACGGCTGCGCGCATCCAGATAAAGGATCAGCGCGCCGATGTACAGCGGATAGAAGATCAGGCCCACCAGCAGGTCCAGAGCGGGCAGGACGTTTTCGCCGAGCCAGTGATCGAGCGCCAGGCGTGTCGCGCTTTCGAGCAGGATCAGCGGCAGGCAGAGCCGGACGATGGTCAGGAAGTGGCGGGAGTAGAAGAACCAGGCGTCACGCAGGATGGCAAGAACGTTCATTGCAGACCGAAGGTGAGTAATCGTTTCGGGGCGCCACTGTAACGGATGCGGCAAGGACGGGACATGTGCGATTTCGCCGTCCATACTGGAGCCCCCTTTCAGATTCGGGCCGCCGCGTGAAGAAGATCGCCCTGTTCGCCGATGTACAGAACCTCTACTACACCGTGCGGCAGGCCCATGGCTGCCACTTCAACTATTCCGCGTTGTGGGCCGATGTCAGCCGTCGCGGCACCATCGTCGAGGCCTATGCCTACGCCATCGAGCGCGGTGACGCACGCCAGCAGCAGTTTCAGCAAATCCTGCGCAACCTCGGTTTCACGGTGAAGCTCAAGCCCTATATCCAGCGCAGCGACGGCTCCGCCAAGGGTGACTGGGATGTGGGCATCACCATCGACGTGCTGGATGCGGCGGCACGGGTCGACGAGGTGGTGCTGGCGTCCGGCGATGGCGATTTCGACCTGCTGCTCGATCGGGTGCGGGCCGGCGGCGCCGAAGCGACCGCCTATGGCGTACCGGGACTTACCGCGCAATCGCTGATCCGTGCGGCGACGCGTTACGTGCCGATCGAGGGTGATTTGTTGTTGCGTGGCTGAACATCCGCCCACTTTAAGGGGAGCGAGTCTGCCGATAGTGCGACTCGGAGTGGCCAGTGTAGGGTGGATGACGCTCCACCCATCCACCGAAACGACGTCAGGCGTTGCCTAGTGCCGCAAGCCGCTTGCGCACCGCCGCTTCGATGCCCGCCGCATCCAGGCCGCACTCGGCGAGCATTTCGCTGGGCTTGGCGTGCTCGACGTAGTAGTCGGGCAGGCCCAGATGCAGCATCGGTTTGAGAATGCTTTCGCCAGTGAGGAACTCGGCTACCGCGCTGCCGGCGCCAGCCATGATGCTGTTCTCTTCGATCGTCACCAGCAGCTCGTGGCTGCCCGCCAGTTCGCGCAGCAGGGCTTCGTCCAGCGGTTTGACGAATCGCATGTCGACCACCGTGGCGTCCAGCTTTTCGCCGACCTGCAGCGCCTCTGGCAGTTGCACACCGAACACCAGTAGCGCCACCTTGCTGCCCTGACGGCGTACCACGGCTTTGCCGATCTCCAGCGGCTCCAGTCCCGGCTCGATGGTGGCGTTGGGGCCGCTGCCGCGCGGATAGCGCACCGCGGCCGGGCCTTCGAAGTGGTAGCCGGTGGTGAGCATGCGGCGCATCTCGTTCTCGTCGCTGGGCGTCATCACCAGCATGCCGGGGATGCAGCGCAGGTAGGACAGGTCGAAGCTGCCGGCATGGGTCGGGCCGTCTTCGCCGACCAGTCCGGCGCGGTCGATGGCGAACAGCACGTCGAGGTTTTGCACCGCGACGTCGTGGATCAACTGATCGTAGGCGCGCTGGAGGAACGTCGAGTAGATCGCCACCACTGGCTTCATGCCTTCGCAGGCCATGCCGGCCGCCAGCGTCACCGCGTGCTGCTCGGCGATGGCGACATCGAAGTAACGCTGCGGGTAGCGCTCGCTGAAGGCCACCAGGTCCGAACCTTCCTTCATCGCCGGGGTGATGCCGGTCAGGCGCGGGTCGGCGGCGGCCATGTCGCACAGCCACTGGCCGAACACATTGGAGTACTTGGGCCCTGAGGGCTTCTTCGGTTTGACCGGGGCGCCGACCGGCTCCAGCTTGCTGATCGCATGCCAGGTAATCGGGTCGGCTTCGGCGGGGGCGAAGCCCTTGCCCTTCTTCGTCACCACATGGAGGAACTGCGGGCCGTCGAGGTCGCGCATGTTGCGCAGGGTGGCGATCAGCGTCGGCAGGTCGTGGCCGTCGATGGGGCCGATGTAGTTCCAGCCCAGTTCCTCGAACAGCGTGCCGGGCACCAGCATGCCCTTGGCGTATTCCTCGGTGCGGCGGGCGATTTCCCAGGCACCCGGCAGGCGCGAGAGGATCTTCTTGCTGCCTTCGCGCATGCTCGAGTAGGTGCGGCTGGAGAGAATCTTGGCCAGGTAGTTGGACAGCCCGCCGACGTTGCGCGAGATCGACATGTCGTTGTCGTTGAGCACCACCAGCATGTTGGCGCCGACTTCCGGGGCGTGGTTGAGCGCCTCGAAGGCCATGCCGGCGGTGAGCGCGCCGTCGCCGATCACCGCGATGGACTTGCGCTGCTCGCCTTTCAGACGGGCGGCGACCGCCATGCCCAGGGCGGCGCTGATCGAGGTGCTGGAATGACCGACGCCGAAGGTGTCGTACTCGCTCTCCGAGCGGCGCGGGAAGGCGGCCAGGCCGTCCTTCTGACGCAGCGTGGCCATGCGCTCGCGGCGACCGGTGAGGATCTTGTGCGGATAGGCCTGATGGCCGACGTCCCACACCAGCCGGTCGTCCGGGGTGTCGTAGACGTAGTGCAGGGCGATGGTCAGCTCGATCACGCCGAGGCCGGCGCCGAAGTGCCCGCCAGTGTGGCCGACGCTGTACAACAGCTCCTGGCGCAGTTCGTTGGCAAGCTCTTCGAGTTCCGCCTCGCCCAGTCGGCGCAGCTGTTCGGGGGTCGCCGCTCGGTCAAGAACGGGCGTCGCGGGGCGAACCCGAGGGATCTCGTGAAAAGTCTTGGGCATCAGGCGGATCGTTGTTGTTGAAAAAAGAGCGGCAGTTTACCCGATGGGCCCTTCGATAAGAACGGTCCCGGGTCCGGTAGGGGTTTGACTGCTATTTCAGCGAAAGGCTCAGTTGCGTCGTTCGACAATGTAGCGAGCAAGCTCGCGCAACGGCTCGGCGGAGATATCGAACGGGCGCAGCGCGTGCAGTGCCTGGTCGCGCAGCTCCAGCGCGTAGGCCTTGGCCGCGTCCATGCCGAGCAGTGCCGGGTAGGTCGGCTTGTCCCGAGCGATGTCGGCGCCCTGGTGCTTGCCCAGGGTCGCGGTGTCGCTTTCGACGTCGAGAATGTCGTCCTGGACCTGAAAGGCCAGGCCGATGGCGCGGGCGTACTGGCTCAGTGAGGCGAGGTTGTCGGCGTCGGCATGGCCGCTGGCGAGCGCGCCGAGCTGCACGCTGGCTTCGATCAGCGCGCCGGTCTTGTGCCGGTGCATCAGCTCCAGGGCGTCGCGATCGAGCTTGAGCCCGACCGAACCGAGGTCGATGGCCTGACCGCCGACCATCCCGGCCGGCCCGGCGGCGCGGGCCAGTACGGCGAACATGCGCAGGCGCAGCGTGGCGTCCTGCGGATTGTGCTCGGCCTGGGCCATGGCCTCGAAAGCCAGACTCTGCAGGCCATCGCCGGCGAGGATCGCGCAGGCCTCGTCGAAGGCCTTGTGCGTGGTGGGCTGGCCGCGGCGCAGGTCGTCGTCGTCCATGGCCGGCAGGTCGTCGTGCACCAGCGAGTAGGCGTGGATCAGCTCGACGGCGCAGGCGGCGCCGTCAGCGCTGGCCTTGTCGCCGTTCAGTGCTTCGCAGGCGGCATAGACCAGCAGCGGGCGGACGCGCTTGCCGCCGTTCATCACGCTGTAGCGCATGGCCTGATAGAGGCGTTCGAGCTGCGGCAGCGGCGCGACGAACAGGGTTTCGAGGCAGCCGTCGACGCGCTGCTGACAGCGTTTCTGGTAGTCGCCGATCATCATGCTTCGGGGTCCGACTCGAAGGGGGCTTCCTGCAGGCTGCCGTCGCGTTCCAGCAGGATCTGCACCTTCTGCTCGGCCTGGCTCAGCGCAGCCTGGCAGTCGCGGGTCAGGCCGATGCCCTGTTCGAAGCAGGTCAGCGAGTCTTCCAGCGACAGCTCGCCGCTTTCCAGGCGTTCCACCAGCTGTTGCAGCTCGGCGAGGGATTGTTCGAAATCGAGGGCAGCTTTCTTGCGGGCCATGGCGGGAACCTGTCGTCGGCGGCGAGTCGGAAACGGGCGCGACATTAGCAAAGAAACGCCCGCGGCAGCCACAAGGTTCGCCCGCGTGATGTGTATCCAGCTGCGTAAGGTGTCGGGATGCTGCCCGAGGTCAGCGAGCGCTAACCATGCTGCTCGCGCAGGCGTCGAGTGCGCTCGGCGAGCGGCAGCTTCGGGCAGCTGTCGCAGAGCTCGCCATCGGCGCGGCGGAAATGCTGGCAGCAGGCCTTGCGCTGCAAGCCGAGACGGGTGCCTCCCTCGGCCAGTTGCACCGCCAGCAGGCCGCTGGCGCCCTGCATGCCGCACGCATCCAGCCAGGCATCGGCGCGACGGCAAAGCTGCAGGTTGCCGCAACCATCGGTCCGTTGCGCGTGCAGCAGCGCGGCCATCACGCAGTCCGCAGCGAGACGCTGCGCGAGCTTCGGATGCAGGCCGAGCAACGCGCCGCAAGCCGCATGGGCCTGGGCGCAGAACTGGCGGATCTGCTGCCCGGCATGGCGCAGCAGGTGCTGGGCGTCGGCGCGCAGCGGCTGATGATCCGGCAGGCAGAAACCGGCGACGAAGCCCTGCTGCATACCCTGCGCCATGCCCTCCAGCTCGGGTGACTGGCCATCGAGTTGCACGGCCAGCACCTGCAGATAGATGGGCTGCCAGACCAGCAGCGTCCAGCAGCGCGCGGCCCAGTAATGGCGGCCCGCTTCCGGGTGCGCCGCCTGCCAGTGCGCCAGCAGGGCGGCCAGCGACTGCGGGCGATCCAGCATCAGCTCGTCGGGTCTTGGCGAGCCGACGCGCCCGTCCAGTCCCGGCAGGGCGCTGCGCACCCGCAGCAGCAGGTCGTTCAGCGCCTCGTCATCCGCCCATTGGGTTTCAGCGTTCCGGCGCATAGGGCGCGACGGGGTTTTTCAGGGTGCCGGCGAATTTCAGCGCACCGGCCGGATCGGCCAGATCCAGCATCTGCCGGTTGTTGCCCAGTTGCAGACGGTTCAGGCAGGAGCGGGCGAATTCCTCGGCGAACAGGTCGTAGCGGGCGAACTTGTCGCGCAGCTGCGGCTGGCTGGCCTGGTAGTCGGCGATGCAGTCGGCGACCTGTTGCCAGAAGCGCTGTTCCGGCAGGCCGACCTGCTCATCGAGAATCTGACTGAGGTAGCGGAAGAAGCCGTCGAACACGTCGGTGAAGATAGACAGCACCTTGAGCTCGTCGGGCACCGATACCGCGAGACGGCCTACGGCCTCGGGGATCTGCGCGTCGCCATCGAGAATCACCGCTTCCTCACCGATGTCCTTCATCAGCACGCGCACCGGCAGGTGATCTTCCAGCACCAGAATCAGGTTCTCGCCATGCGGCATGAACACCAGGTCGTGGGCATAAAAGCAGTGCAGCAGCGGCCTCAGGTAGGCATTGAGGTACTGGCGCAGCCAGCGGTCGGCGGTCAGGCCCGAGGCACTGATCAGCGTTGCCAGCAGGGCGCGTTCGTCACCGTCGCTGTGCAGCAGCGCGGCCATGGTCATCAGCCGCTGGCCGGGTTGAATGTGGCCATAAGGGCTCTCCCGCCACAGCGCCGAGAGCATCTTGCGATACGGACTGCTGGCCGGCAGTGCCTGCTCGTAATAGGGATTGCGATAGCCGATCGCCGCGACTTCGCGCAGCAACTGGAAGCCGCAGTCGCGCAGCAGCGGGTCGCTGGCCACGCGCTCGGCAAGGTAGGCGTTGATCGCGGGCGTCGCCTGCATGTAGTAGGGCGACAGCCCGCGCATGAAGCCCATGTTGAGGATAGACAGGGCGGTCTTCACGTAGCGCCGCTGCGGCTGGCTCTGGTTGAAGAAGGTGCGGATCGACTGCTGCGCCAGGTAGCGGTCATTGCTCAGGCCGAGATGGACGATCTGCCGGTTGGCGATCTCTGCGGCGAAGCCGATGGCCAGGATGTTGTGCCACTGCCAGGGGTGCGCGGGCATCAGCAGGTAGTCGTCGGGGTCAAGCTGCAGCGCTCGCAGCTGGCTATGAAACACCTCGAGCTGACCACCCAGCTCCTCGCGCAGCAGGGTCGGCTGGTCGAGCCCGTCGATGGCGCTGTAGCTGGCGCGGCTGCGGTGCACGGCAAGCCAGACCAGGCGCACCGGACTCGCCGCTTCCGGCGCGTAGGCGCGGTAATCCTGAGCGTCGAAGCCCATCCGCCCGTTGTTGGCGACGAAGCCCGGGTGGCCTTCGCGCATGCCGGTCTCGATCTGCTGGAAGTCCGCCAGGGCCAGTTGGGCGGCGCTCAGCGGGCTGTTGGCGAGCTTGTAGGCGCTGCCGAACAGGGTGCTGCTGATCTCGTCGAGGTAGACCGGCAGGTTGTTTTCCGAGATGCCCAGAGTGTCGGCGAACTCGATGATAAAGCTCAGCGCGTCCAGTGGCTGCGGCTGGCCATCGGTGAATTTTTCGATGGAGTCAGTAACGATGGACCAGTGGTCCAGCGCCAGCCTTCGTGCCTTGAAGCGGTACTCGGTCGAGCTGTCCGGCACTGCCACACGGTAGCAACAGTTGCCCAGCGGCTCGGGGCTGAGCAGCTTCTCGTGGCTGAACTCGGCCAGCGCTTTCTTCACCAGCAGGCGATTGGCGCGGGCCCAATGTTCGGCCTGCAGGTGTTCGGTGGCCAGATCGCCGGCGGCGTTTGGAAGGTGCACGAGCTGATTCATTGCGGATTCTCCTGAAGGGTGGCGAGGAACTGCGCGCGGGTGCAGAACGCCAGGCAGGCATCCTTTTCCGGTAGCTGCAGCAGGCGCTGGTAGACGAAGCCGACGCGCTGGTTCAAGGCATGCACCTTGGCGTTGCGCGCATCGGGCTCGACGACGATGCGCCGCGCGAATGGGTCGGCGAACTGGTAGGCGAGGATGCTGCGTATGACTTCCAGGCTGAAGCCGTGCACGGGCTTTTCGCAGGGTGCGAGCAGCAGGTGCATGCCGCGGTCGCCGGGGCGCACCTGGTAGTGATCGGCGAGGCGGTCATGGGCTGGGTGATAGCCCTCGAAAAGGAACGCGGGTTCGCCGTTGCACATACCGATGGCAATGTCGCGATGGCTGCTGCGCTGGATCTCGCCAACATAGTCGGCCAATTGCGCCAGGCTCAGATGGCTCATGGCCCAGAAGCGCGCATAGTCGCGGCGCAGCCAGTCCTGCAGCAGCGGCAAATGCTCCGGCTGCACGGTCTCGAAGTGCATGGCGCCAAGCGCGCAGTAGCGAACGAAGCGCGGACCATCCGCGCGGGAAAGAGCGGTATTCATGATTTGGCTCCACAGAGAGACGCGCTGACTGGTGCTGAAACCAGCAGCCAGCGCAGTACGTAGGCGGTGAGAACGAGGCCGAGGGCGGACAGGAAGAACGGCGCGGCGAGGCCGGCATCGCGCACCACCAATCCGGCGAGCCACGACGCGGCGAGCACTCCGAGGTTCTGGAAGATGTTGATCAGGCTGTAGTCGCGGCCGTAGTGCTCCGGCCGGCTGAGGGCGAACAGTCGTGCATCCAGCGCGACGGTGAGCTGGTACAGCGCCCAGCCGAATAGCACGCGCCCGGCCAGTACCAGCGGCATCTGCTCGATGCCCTGCAGTGCCAGTCCGGCCGCGCCCAGCAGCAGCCAGGCGGTCAGGTGCTGCCCGGCGTGGTAATGCAGGGCTAGGGCGAGCAGCGCCAGCATGCCGGGAATGGCGTAGACCAGGCCGGTGATCCAGCTTGCCTGGGGCCCACCAAGCTGCTCCCAGTACACCGTAAAGAACGGCCGCGCCAGGTAGATGCAGAAGTAGAACGCCAGCATCAGCAGGCACAGCCGGGCGATTGCCAGGTGCTCCCCGCGCGGCCGTGGTGGCGTGCTTGCATCGACCCGAGTCGGTTGCGGCGCATGGCGCAACAAGAGCAGGCTGACAGCCATCTGCACGAAATCCATCAGGCCCATCAGCACGAACATCCGCGCCGGGCTGAGGTAGTGCAGCACCCCGCCACCCAGCGTCGCGCCGGCAATCGCACCCAGATGCACCACCACCGAGAGCAGGCCGATGGTGCGCACCTGCTGGTCGGCGCCCACCAAGCCCATCACGTAGGGATACATCAGCAGATAGCTGGCCTTGAAGGCGATCATCGTCAGCGACACCGGCCAGAACAGCCATTGTTGCTCGATCGCCGCGCAGGCCAGCGCCAGCAGCCCGGCCATCAGCTGGCCGAAGATCAGCAGCCGCAGCGGATGCGCATGCCTGGACAGGCGCACCCACAGCGGCAAGGCGAGCATCGCCACCAGGCATACCGCGGCCAGGTACAGCCCGACCTGCTCGCTGCGCAGCTCGCCGAAGCGTTCGGCGAAGTACTGCGGATAGAACGGCATCAGCAGGCTGTCGCCGAGCACCGCCAGCAGCGTCATGCCGATCAGCGCGCGTCGCAGCGTCATCGCGCCGCCACCGCGCCCTGGGGTGTCACCGGCTGCGGCAAACTGAACTGCTGGAAGGCGATCTTCGTTTCCACCGCGTAGTGCTCGCGCCCGCAGATCTCGCGCAGGATTGAGGCGTTGCGGTAGCAGCCCATGCCGAGATCCGGCGTCACCAGGCCGTGATCGACCAGCCCTGCGTTCTGTACGAAGACCTCACCGCCGTTGCGGTCGATGCTGTAGTTGCGCGCCACGGCAAAGCGCTCCGGCGCCTGCCAGGCGATGCGCTCGGCTATCGGCTGGATGCAGCGCGGCAGGCGGTACTGATACCCGCTGGCCATCACCAGTGCGTCGCAGCGGTGGCGATAGCTCTGCTCCAGTTCGTGCTGGAAGAACTCCAGCTCCAGCGTGCCATCGCTCAGGCGCTGGCAGCGACGCAGCTCGGCGTTGGTCAGCAGCTGGGTCGGCACCTCGCCCTTGAGACTCTGGTTGTACAGCTCGTCGTAGATGGCGTTGATCAGCGTGGCGTTGATGCCCTTGTACAGGCCCTTCTGGCTGTCGATGAGCTTTTCCCGGGTGCTGCGAGGCAGGCTATGGAAGTAGTCGATGTACTCCGGGCTGGTCATTTCCAGCGTCAGCTTGGTGTATTCCAGCGGGAAGAAGCGCGGCGCGCGGGTGATCCAGTTCAGCTGGTAGTCGTGGCGGTCGATCTCCTGCAGCAGGTCGTAGTAGATCTCCGCCGCGCTCTGGCCGCTGCCGACCACGGTGATCGAGCGTTTGCCCTGCAGTCGCGACTTGTCCTGCAGGTAGTTGCCGCTGTGGCTGACGTGCTCGGCCAGCGCCTCGCAGCAGATCGGCAGATAGGGCGTGGTGCCGGTGCCGAGCACCAGACGGCGGGTGAGGAACTCGAAGCCCTCGCCGCTACGCGTGTGCACGCCGCGCACCCGGTAGCAGCGGCGCTCGTCGAGGTAGTCGACCTGCTGTACGAAGTGCTCGAAGCGCAGGCTGTCGAGCTGCTCGACCACCCACTGGCAGTACTGGTTGTACTCGCGGCGCATCAGGAAGAAGTCTTCCTTGATGTAGAAGGCGTACAGCCGCCCGACCTGCTTGGCGTAGTTGAGAAAGCTGAAGCGGCTGGTGGGGTCGGCCAGGGTCACCAGATCGGCCATGAACGGCGTCTGCAGGGTGGCGCTGTCGAGCATCATGCCGGGATGCCAGTTGAAACCCTCGGCGCGGTCGAGAAACAGGCAATCGAGCCCGTCGATGGGTTCGGCCAGGCAGGCCAGGCCGAGGTTGAACGGGCCAATGCCGATGCCAATGAAGTCATACATCTTGTTCATGTGCGATCTCCTTACTGGTTGGCGGCGGTGGGTAGGCCGTCGAGCAGGCGAGTGCCGTGGCCGCGAATCAGCTCGACGATGGTGCGCAGGTCGTCCAGCGTGGTTTCCGGGTTGAGCAGGGTGAACTTGAGGTGCTGGCGGCCCTCGACCACGGTGGCGGCGATCACCGCCGCGCCGGAGCGGAAGATCGCCTTGCGGATCTCGCGGTTGATCTCATCCAGACGCTCGTCGGCCACGCCCGGGGCGACGAAACGGAACACCAGCGTGCTCAGGCGCGGGGCGAAGACCTCGAAGGCCGGGTCCTCGGCGAGCAGGCGATGGGTGTCGGCAGCGCGGTCGATGACCTCCTCGAACATCGCACCGATATGCTCGGCACCGAGGATGCGCAGGGTCAGCCAGAGCTTCAGCGCGTCGAAGCGGCGGGTGGTCTGGATGCTCTTGTTGACCAGGTTCGGCGTGCCCTCGCGGGTCTGGCTGCGCGGGTTGAGGTAGTCGGCGTGGTGAGTGATGTAGCTCAGGTGCTGACGCTGGCGAACGAAGAAACCGCTGCAGCTGACCGGCTGGAAAAACGACTTGTGATAGTCGACGGTGACCGAGTCGGCATGTTCGATGCCGGCCAGCCAGTCGCGGTAGCGCGGTGCGACCAGCAGACCGCCGCCATAGGCCGCGTCGACGTGCAGCCAGACGCCATAGTGCTGGCACAGCGCGGCGATTTCCGGCAACGGATCGATGCTGCCGAAGTCGGTGGTGCCGGCGGTGGCGACCACGGCCATGGGCAGCTCGCCCAGGCGCTGACAGTCGGCCAGGGCCTGGGCCAACGCCGGCACGCTCATGCACTGGGCACTGTCGGTTTCGATGCTGCGCACGGCGTCGTAGCCCAGGCCCAGCAGCGCGGCGGATTTCTGCACGCTGAAGTGGCTGGCGCGGGAGGCGAAGATACGCAGCCCGACGGCCTCGGCCGGTAGGCCATGGCGCAGGTTGCCGCCGTGGCCCGGCAATCGATTGCAGACATGCTCGCGGGCCAGCAGCAGGCCCATCAGGTTGGACTGGGTGCCGCCGCTGGTGAACACGCCGTCGGCCTGGCCGCCGAGGCCGATACGCTCACAGGTCCAATCGATCAGGCGCTGTTCGATCAGCGTGCCGCCGGCGCTCTGGTCCCAGGTGTCCAGCGAAGAATTGAGCGACGACACCAGCACTTCGGCGAGCAGCGCCGGCAGCACCACCGGGCAGTTGAGGTGGGCGACGTAGCGCGGATGATGGAAGTACACCGCGTCGCGCAGGTAGAGCTGATCCAGCTCGCGCAGCGCGGCACCGGCGTCGCCCAGCGGGCGCTCCAGATCGACGCGTTCGAAATCGGCGGCCAGTTCCTGCGGAAGGATGCCGCTGAACGGCTGCTGCTGGTGCTGCAGACACTGCTGCACCAGGTTCAGCCCCTGCTGCATGAGCTGGCGGTAGTCATCGTGGTTGCTGCGGGTGAACAGCCCGTTGCTGACGGGGCCGGGGGCGAAGGGCACTACGGTACTGGACGGGGTCATGCACATTCCTCGGGCCGAGCGCGGCCGCGACCCAGAGCGGGCCGTTTTCGCGGCTTCGGTGGTTTCTTGTCTGGCGGCTGGACCGCACGAAAGCATCTGCGAGGATGCCGGTTAATCGAGAATAACTCTCAATTGCGCAAGGGCACAGGCAAGACGAATCAGCGCGGAAAAACCATTACGGCGTCGAAGAAAAAAAGTTACGGCCGCTCCAGCCGCTGGCGCGCCTTGGCCAGCTGGGCGATCACGGTATTCACCGAGATGCCAAGGCGTCCGGCTATCTCGGCCTGGCTGAGACCTTCCAGCCGGGCCAGTTCGAACACCTCGCGGCAACGCGGCGGCAGGTCATCGAGCTGGCGCAGCACGCACTGCAGCGCGCAGTGGTTTTCAACCAGCCCGCAAGGGTCGGCCTGCACGGCTTCGATCAGTTCCAGCGGAGCTTCGTCTGATGCACCGAGCAAGGCGCGATGGCGCATGGCGTCGCGGAGCAGATTGGTGGCGATGCGAAAGAGATAGGCCTTGGGATTGTCGAGACGCTGCTCGGGCATGACCTGGGCGAGCTTCAGCCAGGCATCCTGCGCCAGGTCCTCGGCCAGCGCGCGACAGCCGCCGAGGCGCGTGAGGTGGGCGACCAGTTGCTGGCGATGATGGACGTAACACTGCAGGCAGGAATCGGAAATCTTGTTGTTGTCGCGCATGGGAGCGTGCCACCGAGAGGGGCAACGAAACTATCCCAGATGCGAACCGTTCGCAATTGCAGGCTTAATGCTGGCACGCCGGTCGGTGCTTATCCGTCCAGCGGCAGCTGCAGGTTGATCGGTCGACCGTTCTGCTGCAGGCGGCACTGCGCTGCCGGCTGCGGCCGTGCGTAGTGGAATCCCTGCAAGCTGGGGCAGCCGTTGAGGCGCAGGAACGCCGCCTGACGCTCGTTCTCCACGCCTTCGGCGACCACGTGCAGGCCGAGGTGGCTGGCCATGGTGAGGATACCGCGCACCAGCGCGACCGACTGTTCGCTATCCGGCAGCCCGCTGACGAACTCGCGGTCGATCTTGATGCCATCGAAGCGGAAGCGCTGCAGGTAGGTCAGCGAGGCATAGCCGGTGCCGAAGTCGTCGAGCAGCAGCGGCAGCCCGGCGGCCTTCAGACGGCCGAGGGTCTGCTGGACATGCTCATCGGCTTCGAGCAGCGCACTCTCGGTGACCTCCAGTTCCAGCATGCTCGCCGATGCGCCTTCTTCCTCAAGAATCGCCAGCAGGCTGCCGGCCAGATCCGCCTGGCGGAAGTCCAGTGGCGACAGGTTGACCGCGATGCGCAGCGCATGCCCCATGGCGTGCCAGCGACAAGCCTGGCGGCAGGCCTCGCGAAACACCCAGCGGGTCGCCTCGATGATCATGCCGCTCTCTTCCAGCACCGGAATGAACTCCCCGGGCGGCACCAGGCCGCGGTCCGGAGAAGCCCAGCGCAGCAGGGCCTCCATGACTTCCGGCTCACCCTGGGCGTTGACCTGCGGCTGGTAGTGCAGCACGAACTCTTCGTGATCCAGCGCGCGCCGCAGTGCCTGCTCCAGCTCACGGCGGCTGGCGGCTGCGTCGCTGAGTGCTTCGTTGTAGATGACGGTGCGATTGCGTCCGGCGTCCTTGGCCGCATACAGCGCCAGGTCGACGCGCTTGAGCAGCTCGGTGGCGCTGTGCCGGCCGTCGCTGACGGCGATGCCGATGCTCGGGCTGACGAAGCACTCGTACTGACCGATGCGCACCGGCAGCTCGAAACGCTCGATGATGCTTTTCGCCAGTTGTTCCGCACGCCGGGCATCGCTGCTGTCGAGCAACAGCATGAACTCGTCGCCACCGGTGCGCGAAAGCAGGGATTTTTCCGGCATCAGCTGGCCGAGGCGATCGCCGATCTGTATCAGCAACTTGTCCCCTATTTCGTGGCCGAGGCTGTCGTTGATGCGCTTGAAGTGATCCAGATCGAGGTAGAGCAGGCTCAACGGCAGGCGAGCTGCCAACAGCTGGTCGAGGCGCTGCATCAGGTAGTTGCGGTTGGCCAGCTGGGTCAGCGGATCGAAGTGGGCGAGAAAGCGCAGCCGTTGTTCGGCGCGCAGTCGGTCGCTGATATCGCGCAGCAGGACCAGGAAATGGCGCACGCCGTAGCGCTGGAAGGGCGTGCAGCTGATTTCCAGCGGAATGTCCTGACCGTTTCGGCGGCCGGTCAGCTCCAGCGTGGTGTTCGCCGGCGTGCTGCGCAGGCGCGCGGTGGCATCGCTCTCTGCCAGGCGGTCGCCCGGCAGGTTGCCGATGAGCTCCTCCGGCGTACAACCGAACAGGGCGGCAGCCGCCGGGTTGGCCTGCAGCACGCGCAGCTCGCGGTCGACCACCAGCATGCCGATCGGCGCCGTGTCGATCAGGTCGCGCAAGAGCTGTTCGCTTTCGCTGAGGGCCAGCTGCCGCTCGTGCAGCTGGTTCATCATGCGACTGAGGGTGGCGGCGAGCCGGCCGATCTCATCGCGGCCGGTCACTGCCAGGGTCTGTGGCCGCTGGTCGATGGCGAACTGCCTTGCGGCCTGGTCGATGCGCGCCAGGCGGCGCGTCAGCAGGCGTCCGTAGATGCGGTTGAGGATCAGGCCGAGCAGCAGCAATAACGTAAGGGTCTGGGCCAGATAGAACCAGGCGTCACGCTTGGTCTGCGCGAGCATCGGCGTGAAGTCGTATTCGGCCAGCAGCGCTTCGCGCACCGGCGTGCCATCCTGTGCGACACGGTCCAGCGGGTAGATCGCCAGCTGTCGCGCGCCTTCGCCGGCCCAGGCGGGTCGACCGCTGTCGACACGGGCCTTGAGCGCGGCGGCGTCGATCAGCTCGAGCCGCTCGGCGGTCAGGCCCAGCCGGGTGGTGGCGATTATCTGCAGGTCAGGGCCGATCACCATCGCCCAGCGCACCCCCTCCAGGCTCGCCAGGTCGGCCAGCTCCGTCTCCAGCTCGGCGTTGCGCCCCAGCCGGCGATGGTCGCTCAGGCTGCTCTGCAGCAGGGCTAGGTGCTGCGCGGTGTGGTCGCGCCAGTCGGTGAGCGTTTCCTCGATGCGCGTCGGCAGGTGCCAGGTGGTCAAGAGCACCGTGAACATCAGGCCGAAGATGCCCAGCAGCAGGGGCAGCGATTTTCGCAGCGACAATCTTGTCAGCATTCGAGCACCTCACAGCGGGGGACCAGCCCCTCATGCCGGATGTTGTTCAGCAGTTGTCGTTCGCTCATGTACCGGCTCAGGCGCTTGATGCTTCGGTGCAGCTGGCCGTCATGGAGCCATTCGCGATTAACCGCAGGGTCGCCCATGAGCAGACCGTCGAGAGTGACCTGCAGCGCAGCGGGCGTCAGGCCCAGGCGTGCAAGCAGGTGCGGGTCGGTCTTGGCGCGCTGATCCTGCCAGGCGCGCAAGGCGTCGAACCAGAGCGCTCTGAGGCGCTTGCGCTGCTCAGGATTGACCCGCTGGCGATCAACGACCAGAACGTCGACGATCTCCCCCGGCAGTTGGCGGCTGTCGAAGATGCGGCGCGCGCCGCTGGCCTCCAGCGCCGGCCCTTCCGAGGCGAAGGTGATAACCGCATCGACACGTCCGGCGGCATACGCCTCGACCTGCTCATGCACCGGCAGGCTGACCACCTCTAAGTCTGCAATGGTCAGCTGCGTCTGATCCAGCACACGGGAAAGGAAATAGGCACCAAGCGCAGTGTTCTCCACGCCGATTCGCCGGCCACGTAGGTCGTCGAGGGTGGCTATCGGCGCGCGGGCGAAGAGGACGTCCGCGCCGGCGGAAACATTGGTGACCAGAATGATCTCCAGATTCAGATCGGCGCTGGCCTGCAGCAGCAGCGTTTCGTCCAGGGTCAGCATGGCGGCATCCAGCATGCCATTGCGAAAGCCGCGCAATACGCCGGTGGTGGTTGGGTACTCAACCAGGCGAATGCCGCTTGGAGCCGTCCATCGAAATTCGTCTGCCAGATACAACGGTGCATAGCCAAGCCAGCGGTTACTGCCGACCCGGATATTGTCCGGGTCGGGCTGACAGCCGAGCAAGACGATGAACGTCATCAATAGTATTGAGCCCCGGACCATTCGATCACTCCGTGATACCTGAATGCCACCATAGCGAAACCGTACGGTCACGGGAATCCCTGCTAAAGCAGTGGGTATTCCCACCGAGTGCAGTAGAGACCTCGCCGTTGACGCGATGACCTGGGTCCGCAGTGCCTGCTGCCGGACGTGGCAGCTGAGCTGCGACAACGTGTCCGGCGGACGCAAGCGCGCGTCTGGTAGCTTCCAGAACAAGAACTTCGCGTAGGACGCGACGGAGCGGAAGCTTGAAACGCAAGGCAGGACTATTGGCGGCACTCATATTGACCCTGACGCTGGTGCCAATGTGGGTCTTCGTTATCAATGAGATAAAGCACGAGCGCGTCCTCGCTACGGACGCCGCGCGCAACGACGCGATGAACCTGGCCACCGCCTTCGAGGCGCATGTGCACAGCGTGATAAGACTGATGGATACCGTGCTCCTAGATATGCGCGAAGACGTGCTGGAGCACGCCGACTTCGCCGGTTATGTGGACGAGGAGCTGGCTGTCTATGGCAATTTCCTCACGCAACTGGCAGTGATCGACAAGGACGGCCGACTGGTTTTTTCCAACCTCGACGCGAATATCAAGCCTGTGGATCTGAGTGATCGCGAGCATTTCCGCGTACACCGCGACCACCCCGGGGAAGACCGCCTGTTCATCAGCAAGCCGGTGCTGGGCAGGGTGTCGAAACAGTGGACCATCCAGTTCACTCGCCCCATTCACCAAGACGGTGAGTTCGCCGGCGTTCTGGTGCTCTCCATTCCCACCAGCTTCTTCGCTGACTACTACCAGCAGATAAACGTGGGTCCCAATGGCAGCATCGCGCTGGTTGGCACTGATCGCAGCTTGCGTGCCATTGCTGCGGGAGCGCCCGTCGTCGGTCGTTACGGGCGTTTCAAGGTGCCGGAAGACAAGCCCTATTTCGATCCGAATGCCCCTGCGCGCGGTTATTACGAAGGGGTGAGCGCGATCGATGGTGAGTATCGCCTGGGTGCCTACCGGCGGCTCGCCGATGATGGGGTCGTGGTCGTGGTGCTGTTGTCGCCGAAGGATTTCATGGCTGCGTTCGATGAGCGCCGGGAGCTGCTGATTGCCTCGGCTGGCATCATCTCGCTGCTGCTGGCGGCGGTCGCGCTGCTGATATTTGTCCTGAGCAACCGCTATTTCCAGAGCACGGAAAAGCTGCGTCAGGCTCACGATCAACTGGCGCAGCTGGCCAATACCGATGTGCTGACGGGGGTGAGCAGCCGTCGATCGTTCCTGACCGGCCTGGAGGCCGAGCTTGCCCGGGCTCGCCGCCACGATGAAAGCCTCAGCCTGCTGATGCTCGACATCGACCACTTCAAACGCGTCAACGATGTGCACGGCCATCCGATCGGCGACGCGGTACTCAAGCAGTTCACTGCGACATGCGCCAGCATGCTGCGCGCGCACGATCTGTTCGGCCGTCTCGGTGGAGAGGAGTTTGCAATTGCACTGCCGCATACAGATCCCGACGGCGCACGCAGTGTGGCCGAGAAGATCCGCATGGCCATCGAGCAGGCGCCATTGACGACCGCAGCGGGCAACATCGAGATCACGGTTAGCATCGGCGTGGCCCAGACGCAGGCCGGGCAGCATGAGATCGATCAGTTGATCGCGTGGGCGGACAAGGCGCTCTATGACGCCAAGCACGGAGGTCGAAACCAGGTTCGCGTCGGCCGCCCGGAGGACGAAGCGGAAGGCTAAATCGCGGGCAATAAAAAAGCCGGCTTGTGGCCGGCTTTTCTTCAGTGCTTCGACTTACTTCTGGTAAGCCTCGGCAGCTTTGATGATGGCGGCACGGGCGGCGTCGGCGCCTTCCCAGCCTTCGACCTTGACCCACTTGCCCTTCTCGAGATCCTTGTAGTTCTCGAAGAAGTGCTTGATCTGCTCGATCAGCAGCGGCGGCAGATCGGTGTATTCCTTCACGTCCACGTACAGCTGGGTCAGCTTGTCGTGCGGAACGGCGATCAGCTTGGCGTCGCCGCCGGCTTCGTCGGTCATGTTCAGTACGCCGACCGGACGGCAGCGGATGACCGAACCCGGGGCAACCGGATAGGGGGTCACGACCAGCACGTCGAGGGGGTCGCCGTCATCGGCCAGGGTGTGCGGAATGAAACCGTAGTTGGCCGGGTAGAACATCGGGGTGGCCATGAAGCGGTCGACGAACAGGCAGTCGGTGTCGTGATCGATTTCGTACTTGATCGGCGCGTGGTTGGCCGGGATCTCGATGGCGACGTAGATGTCGTTCGGCAGGTCTTTGCCAGCCGGGACTTTGCTGTAGCTCATGAACGATGGGCTCCTGATCGGCCAGCGCGGCCTGGGGGCGGAAAAAGTGGGCGCGATTATAGGCGCAATGTCGCGTGCAATGCACGCCGGCTTCGACGCGCCCGGCCTACGCAGGTTCCCGGTAATCGGGATGTTCGGCCTGCAGGCGTTGCAAGCGCGCCAGCGTGTCCTGCCGATAGAAGTCCGCCAGCTGCGCGTAGACCTCGGGAAAGGCCCGATGCAGCACGTCGGGCGCGCTGAAGAAATACTCGCTGGTCACGGCAAAGAACTCTGCCGGGTTCTCGGCGGCGTAGGGGTCGATCAGTGTCTCGGCATCCGGGTCGGCGTCGAGCATGCGGTCGAGCTGGTCGTAGGCGCGCTGCATGGCGCTGGCCCAGGCGTCGATGCGCATCTGCCGGTGCAGCGGCGGCAGGCCGTTGGCGTCGCCGTTGAGCATGTCCAGCTTGTGCGCCAGCTCGTGGATCACCAGGTTGTAGGCCTCCCAGCCGCCACTCTGCTGTACGCCAGGCCAGGCCAGTATCACCGGGCCCTGCAACCAGGCTTCGCCGCTGTGCTCGGCGTCCCATTCATGCTCGACGCCGGCGGCGTCGCGGTGCTTCTGCGGGCTGAGGAAGTCGTCGGGGTAGATCACGATCTCGTGAAAGCCGCGATACCAGCCGAGATCGGCCAGGTGCAGCAGCGGCAATTGCGCCTGCAGCGCCAGGCGCAGGCGGTCCTCGGCTTGTAGTTCGACCCCTGCCAGCGGCGTCAGGCGCTTGTCGTGCAGAAACAGCACGGCGCGCTCACGCAGACGGCTCAACTCGTCCCCGCTCAGGCCATCGAGTATCGGCAGGCTGTCGAGCACCTGCTGCCACAGCTCAGGCGCGACCGGATTGCGGGCAAGGATGCGTTTGCGCTGCCAGGCGCGGAAGGACCACATGGGCGGAGGCTCCAGCGAAGTGGGCGCCCACATTAAGCGTGGCTGCGGGATGCGACAAGCAGTGAAGTACCGTCGGTCGGTGCGTCACGGGACTGTCAAGCGGGGCGGCTACATCAGGAGAACCACTCACTCGCAAGGAGACCCCGAGATGACCGCACCGGATCAGAAACGCCGCCAACTGCTGCAGGGCATCGGCGCCGGCATCGCCCTGCCGGCCCTGGGCATTGCACCCGCCATCATCGCCGCGCCGCGCGAGCGCCCGCAGATGCTCGACGGCGTGCAGTCCGGCGACGTCACGGACGGCCGCGCGCTGATCTGGAGCCGCTGCGACAGGCCCGGGCGATTGGTCGTCGAGTGGGATACGCGCAGCCGCTTCGGCAATCCGCGGCGCATGCTGTCTTCGATCACCGATGCCGGTCAGGACTTCACCGCCCGCGTTGATCTGCGTGGGCTGCCGGCAGATCAGTCGATCTTCTACCGCGCGCGCTTCGAGGATGCTCGCAGCGGCGTGCTCAGCGAGCCCTGGTTCGGCCATCTGCGCAGCGCACCAACTCGCCCGCGCAATATCCGTTTCGTCTGGGGTGGCGATACCTGCGGCCAGGGCTACGGCATCAACCCGGACTTCGGCGGCATGCGCATCTACGAAAGCATGCGCATGCGCCGACCGGACTTCTTTCTGCACAGCGGCGACGTGATCTATGCCGACGGGCCGATCCCCGCCGAGCTGACTGCCGAGGACGGCAGTGTCTGGCGCAACCTGGTCACCGAAGAGAAGAGCAAGGTCGCCGAGACGCTTCGCGAGTTTCGCGGCAACTACCGCTACAACCTGCTGGACGAGAACCTGCGCGCCTTCAACGCCGAGGTGCCGCAGATCTGGCAGTGGGATGACCACGAGGTGACCAACAACTGGTCGCCGAGCAAGGAGCTGGATGACCGCTATCAGCAGGTGCGCGACATCGATACGCTGGTGCAGCGCGCACGCCAGGCGTATCTGGAATACGCACCGATGCGCCTGGCCCGCGGCGACAAGCTCGGGCGCATCTACCGCAAGGTCAACTACGGGCCGCTGCTGGATGTGTTCGTGCTGGACATGCGCAGCTACCGCGGGCCGAACACCCACAACCTGCAAGCGGAGCAGGGCACCGACACGGCGTTTCTCGGCCGCGAGCAGCTGCGCTGGCTCAAGCGCGAGCTGCGGGCCTCGCGCGCAACCTGGAAGGTCATCGCCGCCGACATGCCCATCGGCCTGCACGTACCGGACGGTCCGCGCTGGGAGGCGATCGCCAACGGCCATGACGGCGAAGCGCTTGGCCGCGAGCTGGAGATTGCCGAGCTGCTGACCTTCATCCAGCGCGCGCGGGTGCGCAACACCGTCTGGCTGACCGCCGATGTGCACTATTGTGCGGCGCATCACTATCACCCCAATCGCGCTGCCTATCAGCGTTTCGAACCGTTCTGGGAGTTTGTCGCCGGGCCACTGAACGCCGGCAGCTTCGGACCGAATCCGCTGGATGGCACCTTCGGCCCGGAGGTGGTGTTCCAGAAGGCTCCGGCGACTGCGAACAGCTCGCCGCGGGCCGGCTTCCAGTTCTTCGGCGAGGTGGAGATCGACGCGCAGAGCGGTGCGCTGGGCGTGAGTCTGCGTGACATCGACGGCACGGTGGTCTACAGCCAGACGCTTGAGCCCTGGCAGCCCGCCTGAGCAGGCTCAGCCGAGCAGGAAGTTGCCGGCGCGGGATTCGCCTTCCAGCACCGGGACTTCTGCCTCGTCCTTGAGCTGTACGCCAGAGAGCTGCCGGCGGCTGGCTTCGCGCATCAGATAGAGCAGGCGGTGCGCGGCCAGGTTGTAGCTCAGACCCTCGGGGCGAATGTTGGAAATGCAGTTGCGCTGCGCATCGTGGCGGCCGACCTGCGGCGCCCAGGTGAAGTACAGGCCCAGGCTGTCCGGCGAACTGAGGCCTGGGCGTTCGCCGAGCAGAATGACCACCATCCGCGCCTTCAGCCGCTGGCCGATTTCGTCGGCAATCGCGACGCGGCCCTGTTCGACCAGGGTGATCGGCCCGAGCGCCCAGCCTTCGGCCTGACACTGCTCGGCGATCTTCAAGGCCATCGGTGCGGCGTGGCGCTGCACCGCCAGTGCGGAGAGGCCGTCGGCGATCACCAGCGCCAGATCGCAACCGTCGCCCGCATGCTCATCGAGCGTTGCGGCGCTGGCTTCGTCGAGGCGCCGACCGAGGTCCGGGCGCTGCAGGTAGATCTGCCGGTCGGTGGCGGCGCTGCGCAGATGCAGATGACTGAGGTCATGCTTTTCCAGTTCGGCGGCCAGCGTTGCGCAGTCCAGTGGCAGATGCACGGCATCGCGCGCCTGGGCGTGGGCGAACTGGAAATCCAGCTGCGCGTCGGTGGGCAGGCTGACACCAGCCCGGCCAAGGGCGATGCGTGCCGGGGTTAGCTGGCGCAGGTGCTGCCAGGGATTTTCGGTGGTGGGGGAGCGGTCGTGCATGGCTACCTCGGAGCGTGACGGTCAGGCGCGTGGAAAAGCGTGCAGCGTTTTCCACCTGAGGATGGGCGAGGTAACGAGAGCGGCTTCATGCCATTTTCTCCAGCGCCCGGCGGAAGGCTTCGGGCAGCTCGCGGCCGAGCTGCAGGCGGTTGCCGTCCTGCCGGAGGATCTGCATCTTCGCCAGCCACTCCTCGAATTCCGGCGCGGGCCTGAGGCCCAGCACCTGGCGCACGTAGAGCGCGTCGTGGAAGGAGGTGGTCTGGTAGTTGAGCATCACATCGTCCGAGCCCGGGATGCCCATGATGAAGTTGATGCCCGCTGTGCCGAGCAGGGTCAGCAGCATGTCCATGTCGTCCTGGTCGGCTTCGGCGTGGTTGGTGTAGCAGATGTCGCAACCCATGGGCACGCCGAGCAGCTTGCCGCAGAAGTGGTCTTCCAGCCCGGCGCGGATGATCTGCTTGCCGTTGTAGAGGTATTCCGGGCCGATAAAGCCCACCACGGTGTTAACCAGCAGCGGCTTGTAGCGGCGTGCGACGGCGTAGGCGCGGGCTTCGCAGGTCTGCTGATCGACGCCGTGGTGGGCGTTGGCCGACAGCGCGCTGCCCTGGCCGGTCTCGAAATACATCAGGTTGTCGCCGAGGGTGCCGCGCTTCTGCGAAAGACCGGCCTCGTAGCCTTCCTGCAGCGTCGCCAGGCTGATGCCGAAGCTGGCGTTAGCCGCCTCGGTGCCGGCGATGGACTGGAACACCAGATCCAGCGGCGCGCCGCGATTGATCGCCTCGATGGAGGTGGTGACGTGGGTGAGGATGCAGGCCTGGGTCGGGATCTCGTAGCGGCCGATCACCGCGTCGAGCATCTTCAGCAGCTCGCAGATGCCGGCGGTGCTGTCGGTGGCCGGGTTGATGCCGATCACCGCGTCGCCGTTGCCGTAGAGCAGGCCGTCGAGGATGCTCGCGGCGATGCCGGCGCCGTCGTCGGTGGGATGGTTCGGCTGCAGCCGGGTGGACATGCGCCCGGCCAGACCGATGCTGTTGCGAAAGCGAGTGACGACGCGGACCTTCTGCGCGACGAGGATCAGGTCCTGCACACGCATGATCTTCGACACCGCGGCGACCATCTCCGGCGTTAGCCCCGGTGCGAGGGCTTTCAGCGACGACTCGTTCGCATCATCGCTGAGCAGCCAGTTGCGGAAATCGCCCACGGTCAGATGGCTGACCGGGGCGAAGACAGCGGCGTCATGGCTGTCGATGATCAGCCGAGTCACTTCATCGCTTTCGTAGGGAATCAGTGCTTCCTCGAGAAAGCGCTTGAGCGGCACCGAGGCCAGGCACATCTGCGCCGCAACGCGTTCGGCGTCGCTGTCGGCCGCGACTCCGGCGAGCAGGTCGCCGGAGCGCGCCGGGCTGGCCTTGGCCATCACCTCGCGCAGGTCGTCGAAGCGCCAGGTGGTGCCGCCCACGCTGTGCGAGTACGCCATGTCAGCCTCCTTCCTTCAGTGCAGTGAAGCTTCGGCCTTCTCGATCGCCGCGAATTCCTCTTCCGGCGTGCCGGCAACAAGATGGTGTCGACTGTAGATCGCGAAATAGGCGATGAAGATCCCGTAGATGATCGCGGCGCCGATTACCACGCGGGGATCGACCAGGAAGCCCGCGATGACCGCGATGCAGGCCAGCACCAGCGCCACGCCCGAGGTGACGATGCCGCCGGGTGTCCTGTACGGGCGATGCAGGTCAGGCCTGCGCAGGCGCAGGACGATGTGCGAGGCCATCATCAAGACGTAGGAGATGGTTGCGCCGAACACCGCGACGAGGATCAGCAGGTCGCCCTGGCCGGACAGCGACAGCAGGAAACCGATGACGCCGGGAATCACCAGGGCCAGCACTGGCGCCTTGTTCTTGTTGGTCAGCGATAACTTGCGCGGCAGGTAGCCGGCCCGTGACAGCGCGAAGATCTGCCGCGAATAGGCATAAATGATCGAGAAGAAGCTGGCGATCAGCCCGGCCAGGCCGACTAGATTGACGAAGCCGCTCATCCAGGTGGACGACCCGTAGGCGGTGGTCAGCGCTTCCACCAGCGGATTGCCGGAGGCCACCAGGGTGCTGGAGCCGGCGCCGCCCGGGCCGACCAGCAAGATCAGGCCGGCAAAGGCGACCAGTATCAGCATGGCGCCGATCAGCCCGCGTGGCATGTCGCGCTGCGGGTTCTTGGTTTCCTCGGCGGCCAGCGGCACGCCTTCCACAGCGAGGAAGAACCAGATCGCGTAGGGAATCGCCGCCCAGATGCCGACGTAGCCGTAGGGCAGGAAGTTGCTGGCACCGGCAGCGGTGGTCGGCGCGATATCGAGCAGCTTGTCCACCGAGAAGTGCGGCACCATCGCGACGATGAACACCGCCAGCGCCAGGGCCGCGACGGCGGTGATGATGAACATCAGCTTCAGCGCCTCGCCGACGCCGAAGATATGGATGCCGATGAAGATAATGTAGAAGGCGAGATAGATCATCCAGCCGCCGATGCCGAACAGCGATTCGCAATAGGCGCCGATGAACACGGCGATGGCCGCCGGCGCGATGGCGTACTCGATGAGGATCGCCGTGCCGGTGAGAAAGCCGCCCAGCGGGCCGAACGCGGTACGGGCAAAACCGTAGCCGCCACCAGCCGTGGGCACCATCGATGACAGCTCGGCCAGCGAGAAGCACATGCACAGGTACATGGTCGCCATCAGCAACGTGGCGATGAACAAGCCACCCCAACCGCCCTGGGCGAGCCCGAAGTTCCAGCCGGCATAGTCGCCGGAGATCACGTAGGCGACGCCGAGACCGACCAGCAGCACCCAGCCGGCGGCGCCTTTCTTCAGTTCGCGTTCCTGGAAATAGCTACTGCCAACGGTTTCGAAATCGATTGCATGGTGCGGTGGCGTTGAACGGCTGTGTTCGAGGGCCATGGGGGAATCCTCTTGGATAGGTTGGCAGGTCTCTCCCTAGCAAGCGTCATGCCCCACGCCGGAAATGCGATATTTACGGTGTTTTGTCAGCCAAGTGTGACAGGAACGCACCTTTTGCGTGCTCCGCAGCACCACGGCGGAGCCCGGCAGGTGTCTTGTTCAAGGCGCGGGCGGGTATGCCGCCCGCGCCGATCTATCAGAAGAAGCCCAGCGGGTTGATGTCGTAGCTGATCAGCAGGTTCTTGGTCTGCTGGTAGCTGTCGAGGATCATCTTGTGGGTTTCGCGACCGACGCCGGACTTCTTGTAGCCACCGAACGCGGCATGGGCCGGATAGAGGTGGTAGCAGTTGGTCCAGACACGGCCCGCCTTGATCGCCCGGCCCATGCGGTAGGCGCGGTTGATGTCGCGGGTCCATACGCCAGCACCGAGGCCGTACTCGGTGTCGTTGGCGATGGCCAGGGCTTCGGCTTCATCCTTGAAGGTGGTGACGCCGATCACCGGGCCGAAGATCTCCTCCTGGAACACACGCATCTGGTTGGTGCCCTTGAGCAGGGTCGGCTGGATGTAATAGCCGGTGGCGAGAGAGCCTTCGAGCTTCTCCGCTGCGCCGCCGGTGAGCACCTCCGCGCCTTCGCCCTTGGCGATCTCCAGGTAGGACATGATCTTGTCGAACTGCTGCTGGCTGGCCTGGGCGCCGACCATGGTCTCGGTGTCCAGCGGGTCGCCGCGCTTGATCTGCGCGACCTTCTTCATCACCGCTTCCATGAAGGGGGCGTAGATGGATTCCTGCACCAGCGCGCGCGACGGGCAGGTGCACACCTCGCCCTGGTTAAAGAAGCCCAGCACCAGGCCTTCGGCGGCCTTCTCGATGAAGGTCGGTTCGGCCTGCATGATGTCTTCGAAGTAGATGTTCGGGCTCTTGCCGCCCAGCTCTACGGTGCTCGGGATGATGCTTTCCGCGGCGCGCTTCATGATGTGCGAGCCCACCGGGGTAGAGCCGGTGAAGGCGATCTTGGCGATGCGCTTGCTCGAGGCCAGGGCCTCGCCGGCTTCACGGCCGTAGCCCTGCACGACGTTGAGCACGCCCGGGGGCAGCAAGTCGCCGATGACTTCCATCAGCACTGCGATACCTAGAGGGGTCTGCTCGGCCGGTTTCAGCACCACGCAGTTGCCTGCCGCCAGTGCCGGGGCGAGTTTCCAGGCGGCCATCAGAATCGGGAAGTTCCACGGGATGATCTGCCCGACCACGCCCAGCGGCTCATGGAAGTGATAGGCCGCGGTGTGCTCGTCGATCTCGGCTGCGGTGCCCTCCTGGGCGCGGATGCAACCGGCGAAGTAACGGAAGTGGTCAGCCGCCAGCGGGATATCGGCGTTCAGCGTTTCCCGCACGGCCTTGCCGTTGTCCCAGGTTTCGGTGACGGCGAGCATCTCCAGGTTCTGCTCGATACGGTCGGCGATCTGCAACAGGATCAGCGAGCGCGCCTGCACGCTGGTCTTGCCCCAGGCATCGGCAGCGGCATGGGCGGCGTCCAGCGCCTTCTCGATGTCGGCGGCGTCGGAGCGCGGAAACTCGGCAATCGGCTGTCCATTAACCGGAGACAGGTTGGTGAAATACTGCCCGTTGACGGGTTCGACGAACTCGCCATTGATGAAGTTGCCGTAGCGGGCCTTGAGGGTAACGAGGGCACCGTCGGTGCCGGGAGGGGCGTAGATCATGGGGGGCTCCGGTTTGTTCTTGGATGGAGATTCGCTGCATAAAGCGTAGATCACGACTTGAATACTGTCGCGGTGGCCAGGGGCGCTTTTCGTGGCGGCAGAGCGAGCGCTGCCGCGCGGTCGGGCCGGGACGGAAGCCCCGGCCCAGGGGCTCAGAGGGCGCTATGGAAGATCGCTTCGATTTCCTCTTGCGTGGCGCGGCGCGGGTTGGTCAGGCCGCAGGCATCGTTCATGGCGTTGGCGGCCAGCGTCGGGATGTCATCGGCCTTGGCGCCAAGCTCGGCCAGGCCGCCCGGAATGCCGATTGCCTGCGACAGGGTACGGATTGCCACGAGTGCGGCTTCGGCACCCTGCGCGGCGTCGAGTCCGCGGGTCTCCACGCCCATCGCGGTTGCAACGTCGCGCAGGCGTTCGGGGCAGACGCTGGCGTTGTAGCTCTCCACGTGAGGCAGCAGTACGGCGTTGCAGACGCCGTGCGGCAGGTCGTAGAAGCCGCCGAGCTGGTGAGCCATGGCGTGGACGTAGCCCAGCGAGGCGTTGTTGAACGCCATCCCGGCGAGGAACTGTGCGTAGGCCATGGCTTCGCGGGCGGGCATGTCGCTGCCGTTCTCGACGGCGGTACGCAGGTTTGCCGAGATCAGTTCGATGGCCTTGAGCGCGCAGGCATCGGTGATCGGCGTGGCGGCGGTCGAGACATAGGCTTCAATCGCGTGGGTGAGGGCGTCCATGCCGGTCGCGGCGGTCAGCCCCTTGGGCATGGCGACCATCAATGCCGGGTCGTTCACCGACAGCAGCGGCGTGACATTGCGGTCGACGATGGCCATTTTCACGTGGCGGGTTTCGTCGGTGATGATGCAGAAGCGAGTCATCTCGCTGGCGGTGCCGGCGGTGGTGTTGATCGCCACCAGCGGCAGTTGTGGTTTGGCGGAGCGGTCGACGCCTTCGTAGTCGGCGATATTCCCGCCGTTGGTGGCGCACAGGGCGATGCCCTTGGCGCAGTCATGAGGCGAGCCGCCACCGAGGGAAATGATGAAATCGCAGGCGCTGTCGCGCAGCTGGGCCAGGCCCTTCTCGACGTTGCCGACGGTTGGGTTCGGTTGTGCGCCGTCGAATACGTTCGATTGGATATCCGCGGCAGCCAGCAGCGCGGCGACCTTTTCGGCGACGCCTGCTCGTGCCAGTCCGACATCGGTGACGATCAGCGCTTTGCGAAAGCCGTAGTTGGCGATGGCGACCATCGCTTCATCGAGGCTTCCGGCGCCCATCATGTTCACTGCGGGTATGAAGAAGGTGCTGCTCATGGTGAATGCCTGTGATTGTCTGGAATGAGGTTTTCGCAGCATCGCATCTGGACCTGAGGGCGAAATGATCTGGCTCAAGAAGGTGACTAGTCGGTCGTGTTTCGGCTCTGCGTCCGACTAACGGCGCCTGGTCGGCTGGCGGGACCTGCTGTGCTAACCTGCGCCGCAGTTTTTCAGTGGGTCTCACCGCTTTTGAGGGCATCCATGCATATCCACATTCTCGGCATCTGCGGCACCTTCATGGGTTCGCTCGCGGTGCTGGCCAAGGAACTCGGGCATCGCGTCACCGGCTCCGACGCCAACGTCTATCCACCGATGAGCACCCAGCTCGAAGCCCAGGGCATCGAGCTGACCCAGGGCTACGAGCCGAGCCAGCTCGAGCCGGCGCCGGACCTAGTGGTGATCGGCAATGCTCTCAGTCGCGGCAACCCGGCGGTGGAATACGTGCTGAACAAGGGCCTGCCCTATGTCTCCGGCCCGCAGTGGCTGGCCGACCACGTGCTGCAGGGGCGCTGGGTGCTGGCGGCGGCCGGAACCCATGGCAAGACCACCACCGGTAGCATGTTGGCCTGGGTTCTGGAACATGCCGGCATGAGCCCGGGCTTTCTTATCGGTGGCGTGCCGCAGAACTTCGGTATCTCCGCACGGCTCGGTGGTACTCCGTTCTTCGTGGTCGAGGCCGACGAATACGACAGTGCTTTCTTCGACAAGCGCAGCAAGTTCGTCCACTACCGCCCGCGCACCGCGATCCTCAACAACCTGGAATTCGATCACGCGGACATCTTTCCGGATCTCGCCGCTATCGAGCGGCAGTTTCATCATCTGGTACGCACGGTGCCGGGCGAGGGGCTGATCATCCATCCCGAGTCGGAAGGTGCGCTCAAGCGCGTCATCGGCATGGGCTGCTGGACCCCTGTGCAGACCACCGGTGACGGCGGCCAGTGGCAGGCGAAGCTGCTCAGCGCCGACGGTTCGCGCTTCGAGGTGATCTTCGAGGGCGTCGTACAGGGCGTAGTGGAATGGGACCTGACCGGCCAGCACAACGTTAACAACGCGTTGGCGACGCTCGCCGCGGCGCGGCATGTGGGTGTGCTGCCGAAGCAGGGCGCCGAGGCGCTGAGCGAGTTCCTGAGCGTCAAGCGACGCATGGAAAAGGTCGCCGAGGTCAACGGCGTGACCATCTATGACGACTTCGCCCACCATCCGACCGCCATCGCCACCACCCTCGACGGCCTGCGCAAGCGCGTCGGTGATACGCCGATCATCGCGGTGGTCGAACCGCGTTCCAACTCCATGAAGCTCGGCGCGCATCGCGAGGGCCTGGCTGAATCCGTGGCGCTGGCCAACCAGGCGATCTGGTACGCACCCGCCAATCTTGGCTGGGATCTGGCCGCAACCGTCGCCGGCTCGCCGGTGCCGACCACCGTGTGCGATTCGCTGGAGGCGATCATCGCCAAGGTGAAAGCTGACGCCGTGCCGGGCACCCAGGTGGTGGTGATGAGCAATGGCGGTTTCGGTGGGTTGCACGGCAAATTGGCTGAGGCGTTGAGCTGATTGCTCAAGGTGGAAAACGCTTCGCGGTTTTCCACCCAACGATGACCGTGGGTAGGGTGGAAATCGCCGAAGGCATTTCCACGCGGATCGCATCAGCAAGTAGGGTGGGCCGGGCGGCGTTCCGCTTCAGCCCGCCCGAACACGACCAAGTGGCTACAAGGGAACAAATGTATGAACGGACCGGAACGCATCACCTTGGCCATGACCGGCGCATCCGGCGCGCAGTACGGCCTGCGCCTGCTCGATTGCCTGATCCAGGAAGACCGCGAGGTGCACTTCCTGATCTCCAAGGCCGCGCAGCTGGTCATGGCCACCGAGACCGATGTGGTGCTGCCGGCCAAGCCGCAGGCCATGCAGGCGTTCCTCTCGGAATACACCGGTGCCGCCGCAGGGCAGATCCGCGTGTTCGCCAAGGAGGACTGGATGGCGCCACCGGCCTCCGGCTCCGGCGCACCGACCGCGATGGTGGTGGTGCCATGCTCGACCGGCACGCTGTCGGCGATTGCCGCCGGCGCCTGCAACAACCTGATCGAGCGTGCCGCCGACGTCGCGCTCAAGGAACGTCGCCAGTTGATCCTGGTACCGCGTGAGGCCCCTTATTCGAGCATTCACCTTGAGAACATGCTCAAGCTATCCAACCTCGGGGTGACCATCCTGCCGGCCTCGCCGGGCTTCTATCACCAGCCGCAGACCATCGATGATCTGGTCGATTTCGTCGTAGCGCGCATCCTCAATCTGCTCAATATCCCGCAGGACATGCTGCCGCGCTGGGGCGAGCACCATATCGTCAGTGACGACTGAGATGATCGGCCGCGCGCTGCTGGTGCTGATGACGCTGAGTCTGCTCGGCGGCTGTGCCAGCGTGCGCACGCTGGATGCCGCCAAGCCCGGCGCACCGATCATCTATTCCGGCACACGCCTGGACTGGTACAGCCTCAACGGCGGTTGCTGCCCGATGGATCGTTTCGGTGCCATGCCGCCGAAATATCCCGCGCTGGATCTGCCCGCCAGCGCCCTGGTGGATACGCTGCTGTTGCCCTTCGCCGTGGCGGCGGAGCTGGGTGTCGGCCTCGGCGTGCGCGGCGGTCTTTGAGCGGCGCGCCTTATTACTGATCTGGGTTCAGGCTGGCCTCCCGTGCAGCAGGCATAATTTCCCCGTCTGCGGCACAAGGAGAACAGGTGTGAAAGACCGAACTCAGTTCCACATGAATTACTGGATGATTGCCATTCTGGTGTTCCTCGGCCTGCAGTACCTGCTGTCGATCCAGCAGGAGGTGGCGACCATCCCCTACAGCGAGTTCGAGCAGCACCTCAAGGAGGGCCGCGTCGAAGAGCTGGCGATCACCGAGCGGCGCATCGAGGGCTTGCTCAAGGAGCCCTTGGCCAGCGGTCAGCGACGTTTCATCAGCAACCGCGTCGAACCGCAGTTGGCCGAGCATCTGCAGCAGTACCCGGTGCGCTACACCGGCAAGGTGGAAAGCACGCTGGTGCGTGACCTGCTGTCGTGGATCGTGCCGGCCATGCTCTTCTTCGGCATCTGGCTGTTCCTGCTCAAGCGCATCGGCAGCGGCCTGGGCGGCGGCGGCATGATGCAGATCGGCAAGAGCAAGGCGCGTGTCTATGTCGAGACCGACATGAAGGTGAGCTTCGCCGATGTCGCTGGCGTCGACGAGGCCAAGGACGAGCTCAAGGAAATCATCGAGTTTCTCCGCGATCCGCAAACCTATGGCCGCCTAGGCGGACGCATGCCCAAGGGCGTGCTGCTGGTCGGTCCACCCGGCACCGGCAAAACGTTGCTGGCGCGCGCCGTTGCTGGCGAGGCGAAGGTGCCGTTCTTCTCCATTTCCGGTTCCGAGTTCGTCGAGATGTTCGTCGGCGTCGGTGCCGCGCGGGTGCGCGATCTCTTCGAACAGGCGCGGGCCCAGGCGCCAGCGATCATCTTCATCGACGAACTGGATGCCCTCGGTCGCGCCCGCGGTGCCGGGCCGCTGTCCGGCGGGCATGACGAGAAGGAGCAGACGCTCAACCAGCTGCTGGTGGAAATGGACGGCTTCGATACCTCCAGCGGGCTGGTCCTGCTGGCAGCCACCAACCGCCCGGAAATCCTCGACCCGGCGCTGCTGCGTGCCGGCCGTTTCGACCGTCAGGTGCTGGTCGATCGGCCGGACAAGGTTGGGCGGGTACAGATTCTCAATGTGCATCTGAAGAAATCGCGGCTGGGTATCGATGTCGACCCGCAGGCCATCGCCGCGCTGACGCCGGGCTTTACCGGTGCCGACCTGGCCAACCTGGTCAACGAAGCGACGCTGCTGGCGACCCGGCGCAATGCCGATGCGGTGGCGATGGAAGATTTCACTGCGGCTATCGAACGCATCATCGCCGGCCTGGAGAAGCGCAATCGCCTGCTCAACCCGCGCGAACGGGAGATCGTCGCCTATCACGAGATGGGCCATGCCCTGGTGGCCATGGCTCTGCCGGGGGTCGATCCGGTGCACAAGGTGTCGATCATCCCGCGCGGCATGGGCGCACTGGGCTACACCATCCAGCGGCCCATCGAGGATCGCTTCCTGATGACCCGCGAGGAGCTGGAAAACAAGATGGCCGTGCTGCTCGGCGGGCGCGCGGCGGAATGGCTGGTGTTCGCCCATCTGTCCACCGGCGCCGCGGACGATCTGGCCAAGGTCACCGATATCGCCCGGGCCATGGTCACCCGTTACGGCATGTCCAAGCGTCTCGGGCATCTGGCGCTGGAGCGTGAGCCGAACTCGTTCCTTGGCAACGAGGCGATGCTCGGCCTCAAGCCGCAACATGATTATGCCGAGAGCACCGCCACGGCGATTGATGAGGAAGTGCAGGAGCTGGTGCAGTCTGCATTCCAACGCAGCCTGGGGTTGCTCGAGGAGCGGCATGAACTGCTTGAGCGCTGCGCGCGTCGTTTGCTGCAGCAGGAGACGCTGGATGCCGATGAGCTGCGTGAGCTCAGCGCCGCTCCAGCCAGCGACCTGGTACAGGCACCCCCTCAGGCCTGATGCGGCGTCAGGGCTGGCGAGTCAGTCGGCCTGGCGCTGGGCATGTTGCGCCAGCGCCCACTCGACATGCTCGCGTACCAGCTCCGAGGGGTCGTCGCGGCGCGCCTGGAGCGCTTCCAGCACCGGGATGCTTGACGGCGCGTTGCCCAGGCCGACCGCCAGGTTGCGCAGCCAGCGCTGGTAACCGGCGCGGCGTAGCGGCGAACCCTCGGTGCGGCTGAGAAACTCCTCTTCCGTCCAGCGGAACAGGGTCGCCAGCTCGGCGTTGTCCAGGCTATGGCGTGGTTGAAAGTCACTCTGCTCGGTGGGGCGGGCGAATCGGTTCCACGGGCAGACGATCTGGCAATCGTCGCAGCCGAATACGCGGTTGCCGATCTTGTCGCGCAGCTCGATGGGGATCGCGCCTTTCAGCTCGATGGTGAGATAGGAAATGCAGCGTCGCGCATCGAGTAGCCGTTCGCCGACGAAGGCATCGGTGGGGCAGACGTCCAGGCAGGCGTGGCAGCTGCCGCAATGATCGCGGGTCGCTGGTTCGTCGACCGGCAACGCGATATCAACGAACAACTCGCCGAGAAAGAACCAGCTGCCGGCCTTGCGATTGAGCAGCAGGGTGTTCTTGCCGATCCAGCCGAGGCCGGCCTGCTGCCCGGCGGCCTTCTCCAGCACTGGCGCGCTGTCGACGAAGGCGCGAAAGCCGAACGGGCCGACCATCTGCTGAATGCGCTCGGCGAGCTGCTGGATGCGTTTGCGGATCAGCTTGTGGTAGTCGCGGCCCAGCGCATAGCGTGACACATAGGCCTTCTCCGGACTCGCGAGCTGCTGCGTCATGCGCGTGTCGCCGGGCAGGTAGTCCATGCGCAGGGAGATCACCCTGAGGGTGCCCGGTACCAGTTCGTCCGGCCGCGAACGCTTGCTGCCGTGGGCGGCCATGTAGTCCATCTCGCCTTGATACCCGGCTGCCAGCCAGGCCTCCAGATGCGCTTCGTGCTCGCCGAGGTCGACATCGGTGATCCCCACCTGCTGGAAGCCGAGCTCACGCCCCCATTCCTTGATGGATTGGGCGAGGGCGGCGGGGTCGAGAGAGAGGCTGGACATTGGAGAGCGGCACGACAGGCGGGTGCGTATAATTCTGCCAGACATTCCGCCGCGATGATCCCTGCTCCGATGACCGATTCCCTGCCCGTCGCTCTGTATACCGCCGCCCAGGTGCGCGAACTCGATGCGCGCCTGATTGCCGCCGGCACTCCCGGTTTCGAATTGATGCAGCGTGCCGCCCATGCCGCCTGGCGTGCGTTGCGCCGGCGCTGGCCGGATGCAGGTGCGGTCACCGTGCTGGCCGGACGTGGCAATAACGCCGGCGATGGCTATCTGGTCGCGGCGCTGGCGCAACGCGCCGGCTGGCAGGTGCGGGTGCTGGCGGTGGGCGATCCGCAAGCTTTGCAGGGCGATGCCGCGCAGGCCCTGGCCGAGGCACGGGCGAGCGGTGTGGTCGTCGAGCCCTGGCATGCCGAGGCGATGTTGCAGGGCGTGCTGGTGGATGCGCTACTGGGCACCGGCATTGCCGGTGACGTGCGCGAGCCATATGTCGCAGCGATCGAGGCGATCAATGCCAGTGCGCTACCGGTGCTGGCCATCGATCTGCCGTCCGGGCTTTGCGCCAACAGCGGGCGGGTGCTGGGTCAAGCGGTGCGTGCCGATCTCAGTGTGACCTTCATCGGACTCAAGCTCGGGCTGTTCACCGCGGACGGCCCGGATCGCGTCGGCACGTTGGTATTCGATGATCTGCAGGCCGATCCGCAGATCGTCAGTCAGGTCGCAGGCGACGCTGTACGCCTGGATCAGTCAACGTTGGTGCCTGTCGCGCCGCGCTCGCCGGTGGCGCACAAGGGCAGCTTCGGTCAGGTGCTGGTCATTGGCGGCGATCTGGGGACCGGCGGCGCCGCGCTGCTCAGCGCCGAGGCGGCGTTGCGCTGCGGCGCGGGCATGGTGACGCTGGCGACTCGTCCGGAACATGTCACCGCTGCGCTGGTACGACGCCCGGAAATCATGTGCAGTGGCGTCGAGTCGACCTATAGCCTGACCGCGCTGGTCGAGCGCGCCGATGTGCTGGTGGTCGGCCCGGGCCTGGGGCAGGCGCCCTGGGGACGCAGCCTGCTGTCGCTGGCGGCGCAACATGAGTTGCCGCAGGTGTGGGACGCCGATGCGCTGAACCTGCTGGCGGCTGGCGGCATCGAATTGCCGGCAGCGAGCGTGATCACCCCGCACCCGGGCGAGGCTGCGCGGCTGCTGCGGTGCTCGGTAGCTGAAATCCAGGCTGATCGCCCCGCTGCGGCGCGTGCGCTGGCCCATCGCTACGCCTGCGTGGCACTGCTCAAAGGCGCCGGTACGCTGATCGCCGCCGCGGATGGTCGGCTGGCGCTGTGTGATCGCGGCCATCCGGCGATGGCCAGTGCCGGTTTGGGCGACGTGTTGGCCGGCGTGATCGGTGCGTTGCTGGCGCAAGACCTGACGCCATTCGACGCGGCCTGCCTGGGGGCGTGGTTACACGCCTCCGCTGGCGAGCGCTTGGGTGAGCAGGGGCGCGGACTCGCCGCCAGCGATCTAATTTCCGTGATTCGTCAGTTGCTCGAGGAGCAGTCGCCATGCCGGAAGTGAATCTGTATGCCGCGGACGAGGCTGCCATGCTCGCGCTGGGCGCACGCATCGCTCAGGCGACCGGCGGTCGTGGCGTCATCTATCTGCATGGCGACCTGGGTGCGGGCAAGACCACGTTGTCGCGCGGCCTGATTCGCGGCTTCGGTCATGCGGGCAAGGTCAAGAGTCCGACCTTCACATTGGTCGAACCCTACGAGTTGGGCGATGTGCAGGTTTACCACTTCGACCTGTATCGTCTGGTCGATCCGGAAGAACTGGAGTTCCTCGGCATCCGCGACTATTTCGAAGGCAATGCGCTGTGCCTGATCGAATGGCCGGAGCGCGGGGCCGGCATTTTGCCAAAGGCCGACATGGACATTACCATTGCACCGCATGAGGCCGGCCGTACGCTGCGCCTGTCGCCCCACACCGCGCGGGGTGAAGCCTGGTGTGTCGCCCTGACCGACGGAGAGCTATGAATAACATGGGTTTGGGTATGCGCATTCGCACCCTGATTGGTGGACTGGTGCTGTTGCTGATGGCAACCGACCTTCATGCCGCCAGCGATGTGCAGAGCGTGCGTCTGTGGCGTGCGCCGGACAACACCCGCCTGGTGTTCGATCTATCCGGCCCGGTCGAACACAAGATATTTACCCTTACCGCGCCCGATCGGCTGGTCATCGACGTGACCGGCGCGACGCTCAAGGCTGAGCTCGACAAGCTTCCGTTGAAGAACACGCCGGTCGCCTCTCTGCGCGCCGGCCAGCACGATGCCGACACACTTCGCGTGGTCGTCGATCTGCATGCGCCGGTAGCGCCGAAGAGCTTCAGTCTGGCGCCCAATCAACAATACGGTCATCGCCTGGTGGTCGACCTCTTCGATCAGGCGACAGCCGCGCGCGCCGCGACCCAACCACCAGCCACCGCTACCCCGGCGACGCCCGCCGCGCCGGTTTCCCCGACCCTGCCAGCGGTGAAGCTGCCGGCTACCGCGAGCAGCAAACGCGACATCGTGATCGCCATCGACGCCGGTCATGGTGGCGAAGACCCCGGCGCGATTGGCCCCGGCAAGATCTACGAGAAACACGTGGTGCTGCAGATTTCCAAGGAACTGCAACGGCAGATCAACGCCGACAAGGGTTTTCGAGCCGAGCTGGTACGCACCGGCGACTACTTCATCCCGCTGCGCAAACGTACCGAGATCGCGCGCAAGAAGGGCGCCGATCTGTTCGTCTCGATCCATGCCGATGCCGCGCCGCGTTCGGCGGCCTACGGTGCCTCAGTGTTCGCCCTGTCCGACCGCGGCGCCACCTCGGAAACCGCGCGCTGGCTGGCCGACAGCGAGAACCGTTCCGACCTGATTGGCGGTGCCGGCAACGTCAGCCTCGGCGACAAGGACCAGATGCTTGCAGGTGTGCTGCTGGATCTGTCGATGACCGCCTCGTTGTCATCGAGCCTGAATGTCGGGCAGAAAGTATTGAGCAACATGGGGCGCATCACCCCGCTGCACAAGCGGCGGGTCGAGCAGGCGGGCTTCATGGTGCTGAAGTCGCCGGATATTCCGTCGATTCTGGTGGAGACCGGCTTCATCTCGAACCCGTCCGAGGCCAAGAAGCTGCAGACGGCGAGCCACCAGCAGTCGCTGGCGCGCTCGATCCACAGTGGCGTAAGGCAGTTCTTTCATGAGAATCCGCCGCCTGGAACCTATGTGGCCTGGTTGCGGGATTCCGGCAAGATCGCCAGTGCGCCGCGCGAGCACATCGTACGTTCCGGCGAGAGCCTGGCATTGCTCGCCCAGCGCTATCAGGTAAGCCTGACTTCCCTGCGCAGCGCCAACAATCTGCGCAATGATGTGATCAAGATCGGCCAGACGCTGAACATTCCCGCCACCACGCTGGCCTCGCAGCCATGAGCGAGGTGCCGCGCATCCAGCTGCTAAGTCCGCGGCTGGCGAACCAGATTGCCGCCGGCGAGGTGGTGGAGCGCCCGGCCTCGGTGATCAAGGAGCTGCTGGAAAACAGTCTGGATTCGGGCGCGCGCCGCATCGATGTGGACATCGAGCAGGGCGGGGTCAAGCTGCTGCGAGTGCGCGACGACGGCTGCGGCATTCCGCCGGACGATCTGCCGCTGGCCCTGGCGCGTCACGCCACCAGCAAGATTCGTGATCTGGAAGACCTCGAACGGGTCATGAGTCTGGGTTTTCGGGGCGAAGCGCTGGCTTCGATCAGTTCCGTCTCGCGTCTGACCATGACTTCACGCACCGCCGATGCCAGCGAGGCCTGGCAGGTGGAGACCGAGGGGCGTGAAATGGAAGCGCGGGTGCAGCCCGCGGCGCATCCAGTGGGCACCTCGGTGGAGGTGCGCGATCTGTTCTTCAACACGCCGGCGCGACGCAAGTTTCTGCGCACCGAGAAGACCGAATTCGATCACCTTCAGGAAGTCATCAAGCGCCTGGCGCTGGCGCGTTTCGACGTGGCCTTCCATCTGCGCCACAACGGCAAGGTCGTGCTGGCGCTGCACCAGGCCGAAGACGATGCGGCGCGCGCGCGTCGTGTCGCTTCGGTATGCGGGCCGGCGTTCCTCGAGCAGGCGCTGCCCATCGAGATCGAGCGTAACGGCTTGCGACTGTGGGGCTGGGTCGGGCTGCCGACCTTCTCGCGCAGTCAGGCGGATCTGCAGTATTTCTACGTCAACGGGCGCATGGTTCGCGACAAGCTGGTGGCCCATGCGGTACGCCAGGTCTATCGCGATGTGCTGTTCAATGGCCGGCACCCGACGTTTGTGCTGTTCCTCGATGTCGACCCGGCGGTGGTGGACGTCAACGTGCACCCGACCAAGCATGAAGTGCGCTTCCGCGACAGCCGCATGGTGCATGACTTCCTTTACGGCACGCTGCATCGCGCGCTGGGGGATGTGCGGCCGGAAGATCAGCTCGCGGCACCGGCCAGCGTCACGCCGATGACGCAGGTTTCCGGACTGGCCGCTGGCGAGTTCGCCGGGCAGAACGAAATGAGTCTGGCGGCCAGCGTGCTTGAGCGGCCCCAGGGTGATACGTCGTCCTGGCGCGGCGCAGGGGCCGGTTATCAGGCGCCACGGCCAGCTTCGGCCGGCTATACCGCCGAAGCTCAGGGTGCTTATCGCGAGTTCTTCACGCCGTTGCCCGAAAGCGGTCCCGCGGCACTGCCGGCGAGTCAGGATGACGTGCCGCCGCTGGGGTATGCGCTGGCGCAGCTCAAGGGCGTCTACATCCTCGCCGAAAATGCCCAGGGCATGGTGTTGGTTGACATGCACGCCGCTCACGAACGCATCACCTATGAGCGACTGAAAACCGCCATGGCCAGCGAAGGCTTGCGCGGGCAGCCATTGCTGGTGCCTGAGTCGATTGCGCTGAGTCAGCGTGAAGCCGACTGCGCCGAAGAGCACGGGCAATGGTTTCAGATGCTGGGTTTCGAGCTGCAACGACTGGGGCCGGAAACCTTGGCGATTCGACAGATCCCGTCGCTGCTCAAGCAGGCCGAAGCGACCCGGCTGGTCCGCGACGTGTTGGCCGATCTGCTTGAGTACGGCACCAGTGACCGTATTCAGGCCCATCTGAACGAGCTGCTGGCGACCATGGCGTGTCATGGCGCAGTGCGCGCCAACCGGCGGCTGACGGTGCCGGAGATGAACGCCTTGCTGCGCGATATGGAACATACCGAGCGCAGCGGGCAGTGCAATCATGGGCGTCCGACCTGGACGCAGCTCGGCATGGACGAACTGGACAAGCTGTTCCTGCGCGGTCGCTGAGCAGCCTTGGCGGCGAGCCGTGCTTGCAGCCGACCGCCTGCCGCCGGAAACTATGCGGCCAAGACCGTCGAGCTTCCTGATGTCCGCTCTCCCTCCTGCTATCTTCCTCATGGGCCCCACTGCGTCGGGCAAGACCGATCTTGCGTTGGAACTGGCGCGCTTGCTGCCCTGCGAGCTGATCAGTGTCGATTCGGCGCTGGTCTATCGCGGCATGGATATCGGCACGGCGAAGCCGTCGGCTGAGGTGTTGGCCGAGTTTCCCCATCGTCTGGTGGACATCCTCGACCCGGCCGAGAGCTACTCGGCTGCAGAGTTCAGCGCAGATGCCCTGGCGGCCATGGCCGAGATCAGCGCGGCTGGCCGAATTCCTCTGCTGGTTGGCGGCACCATGTTGTATTTCAAGGCGTTGCAGGAAGGACTCGCCGATATGCCGGCAGCTGACCCTTTGCTACGTGCCGAGCTCGAGGCGCTGGCCGCGACGCAAGGGTTGCAGGTGCTGCACGATCAGCTGGCCCAGGTGGATCCGGAGTCGGCAGCGCGCATTCATCCTAACGATCCGCAGCGGCTGGTACGCGCACTAGAGGTATATCGCGTCAGCGGCTTGACCATGAGCGAGCACCGCGCCCGACAAAGGTCGCAAAAAGCCGTCGCAGACGCTCCAGGCTCAGGAGTCTTGCCTTATACTGTCGCGCAACTGTGCATCGCCCCCGCACAACGCCACATCCTGCATGAACGCATCGAGAGACGTTTCCTGCACATGGTTGAACAGGGCTTTGTCGAAGAGGTCGAAGCCCTGAGGAATCGGGGTGATCTGCACCTTGGCATGCCGTCGATTCGAGCGGTTGGTTATCGTCAGGTCTGGGAATATCTGGACGGATCATCGACCCGAGAGCAAATGGTGGAGCGCGGCATCATCGCAACCCGGCAACTGGCCAAACGGCAGTTCACCTGGTTGCGAAGCTGGGGGGAGATGCACTGGCTGGACAGTTTGTCCCGCGACAATCTGCCGCGCGCATTGAAATACCTGCAATCGCTCTCCATATTGAGCTGACACTGCGAATTGACCGTCTATTCTCAGACAAGTGGATCGTCGGTTGTACTTTTAGAACACTAATGAAAACAGATCCTCTAAGGAGTGCGGCACATGTCAAAAGGGCATTCGCTACAAGACCCTTACCTCAACACACTGCGTAAGGAACGCGTCCCGGTTTCCATCTATCTGGTCAACGGCATCAAGCTGCAGGGCCAGATCGAATCCTTCGACCAGTTCGTCATTCTTCTGAAAAACACCGTCAGCCAGATGGTCTACAAGCACGCCATCTCCACTGTCGTTCCGGGCCGCCCTGTGCGCCTGCCGACCGCTGGTGATGCCGAGCAATCCGAGTCGAGCAACGACTGAGGTAGGTTTCTTTGTTCTTCGAACGTCCCGGTGGTGGTGAGCGGGCTATCCTGGTGCACCTGGACGGCCAGGACCCCGCGGCGCGCGAGGACCCTCAGGAATTCCAGGAGCTGGCGCGCTCGGCAGGCGCCGAGGCGGTTGGCTTCGTCAATGTCGCCCGGCATCAGCCGTCCGCCAAGTTCCTGATCGGCAGTGGCAAGGTCGAGGAGCTGCATGACCTCGTCAAGGATGGCGAGGCCGAGTTGGTGATCTTCAATCACACCCTGACGCCTAGCCAGGAGCGCAACCTCGAGCGAGCGCTCGAATGTCGCGTGCTGGATCGTACCGGTCTGATTCTGGATATCTTCGCTCAGCGCGCACGCACCCATGAAGGCAAGCTACAGGTCGAACTGGCCCAGCTTGAGCACATGAGTACGCGCCTGGTTCGCGGCTGGACTCACCTTGAGCGACAGAAGGGCGGTATCGGTCTGCGTGGCCCGGGTGAAACCCAGCTGGAAACCGACCGCCGCTTGCTGCGTGTGCGCATCCGGCAAATCAAGCAGCGTCTGGAAAAGGTCCGCGGTCAGCGCGAGCAGGCCCGTCGCGGGCGTCGTCGTGCCGATATACCCTCCGTGTCGCTGGTTGGTTACACCAACGCCGGCAAGTCCACCTTGTTCAATGCGCTGACCGAGTCGGATGTGTACGCGGCCAATCAGCTGTTCGCCACGCTCGATCCGACGTTGCGGCGGCTTGAGCTGGATGATGTCGGGCCGGTGGTGCTGGCCGACACCGTGGGTTTCATCCGTCATCTGCCACACAAGTTGGTGGAGTCCTTCAGGGCTACGCTGGAAGAGTCCAGCAACGCCGATCTTCTCTTGCATGTCATCGATGCGCACGAGCCAGAGCGTGATCAGCAGATCGAGCAGGTGCTGGCGGTGCTCGGTGAGATCGGCGCCAACGAGTTGCCGATGCTCGAGGTCTACAACAAGGTTGACCTGATGGAGGGCATCGAGCCGCAGATTCAGCGCGACGCCGATGGCAAGCCGCAGCGTGTCTGGGTGTCCGCTCGTGATGGATTGGGGCTGGATCTGGTGCGCCAGGCCATTGCCGAGCTGTTGGGCAACGATCTGTTTGTCGGGACGCTGTGCCTGCCACAGCGGCTCGGGCGGCTGCGGGCGCAGTTCTTCGAGCTCAGCGCGGTGCAGCGGGAAACGCATGATGACGAGGGTGGCAGCCTGCTGGAAGTTCGCTTGCCAAGAATCGAATTGAATCGCTTGATCAGTCGCGAAGGGTTGCGGGTGGATGAGTTCATCGAGCAACACACTTTGCAATAAAGCCTCTAGTGGCAATTTTGCCGGTAGTTCGGGGCTTTCTGTAGCATTGGCGGGCGCGCCGTGGGCGCGCCTTTAGCTTTATTTGAATGGAGAGCGCTATGGCTTGGAATGAGCCGGGTGGCAACTCGAACAACCAGGATCCCTGGGGCAGTGGTGGCGGTGGCCGTCGCGGTGGTGGCGGTGGCGACCAGAAAGGCCCGCCGGACCTCGATGAGGCTTTCCGCAAGCTGCAGGACAGCCTGAACGGCATGTTCGGTGGCAAGAAGCGTGGCGGCGGCAGCAATTTCGGTGGCAGCGGCAAGCGCGGCGGCTTCGGTCTGGTTTGGATTGCCCTGGTCGTGCTGCTGGCCGTCTGGCTGTTCAATGCGATCTATATCGTCGACGAGCAGGAGCAGGCCGTCGTGCTGCGCTTCGGCAAGTATCACGAGACGGTCGGGCCGGGCCTGAACATCTACTTCCCGCCGATCGATCGCAAGTTCCAGGAAAACGTCACCCGCGAGCGTTCTTACAGCAAGCAGGGGCAGATGCTCACCGAGGATGAGAACATCATCGAGGTGCCGCTCACCGTTCAGTACAAGATCAGCAATCTTCAGGCGTTCGTACTCAATGTCGATCAGCCTGAAGTAAGTCTGCAGCATGCGACCGATAGCGCCGTGCGGCATGTGGTGGGTTCGACCGCCATGGATCAGGTGCTGACTGAAGGTCGTGAAGTGATGGCTGGCGAGGTCAAGGAGCGCTTGCAGCGTTTCCTGGACAATTACGCCACAGGCATCGTCGTCACCCAGGTCAACCTGCAGAGCGCAGCTGCGCCGCGTGAGGTGCAGGAAGCGTTCGATGACGTGATTCGCGCGCGTGAAGACGAGCAGCGTGAGAAGAACCAGGCTGAGTCGTACGCCAATGGCGTGATTCCCGAAGCCCGCGGTCAGGCCCAGCGCATGCTGGAAGAAGCCAGTGGTTACCGCGACGCGGTGATTTCCCGCGCTCAGGGTGAGGCGGATCGCTTCAGCAAGCTGGTCGCCGAATATCGCAAGGCGCCGGAAGTGACGCGCGAGCGCCTGTATCTGGAAACCATGCAGGAAGTCATGAGCAATACCAGCAAGGTCATGGTGAGTGGTGACAGCGGGCAGAACCTGCTCTATCTGCCGCTGGACAAGATGATTAACAGTCGTGGTGCGAGCACGCCTGCTCCGGCCGGAGTTGCGTCGGGCGCGGCTACCCAGGGCACCCGTCTGCCGCCGGAGTTGGATCCGCGTGAAGTTCGTACGAGGGAGAGCCGCTGATGAGCAATAAATCCCTTACCGCCCTGATCGTGGGCGTTGTGGCGGCAATCGTTCTGTGGAACAGCTTCTACATCGTCTCGCAGACCGAGCGTGCAGTCCTGCTGCGCTTCGGTCGCATCGTCGAGCCTGATGTGAAGCCTGGCTTGCACATGAAGATTCCGTACGTGAACTCGGTGCGCAAATTCGATGCGCGACTGCTGACGCTGGATACCACGACTTCCCGCTTCCTGACCCTGGAAAAGAAAGCGCTGATGGTCGACTCCTACGCCAAGTGGCGTGTGGATGATGCCGAGCGCTTCTACACCGCGACCTCGGGGATGAAGCAGATTGCCGACGAGCGCCTGGCTCGCCGTCTGGAGGCGGCGTTGCGTGACCAGTTCGGTAAGCGCACGTTGCACGAGTCCGTGTCCGGTCAGCGTGACGAGCTGATGGCTCAGGTCACAACCAGTCTGAACCGCGCCGCTCAACAGGAGCTGGGCATCGAAGTGGTCGATGTGCGCGTCAAGGGCATTGATCTGCCGCGGGAAGTCAATCGCAGCGTGTTCGAGCGGATGAGCTCTGAGCGTGAGCGTGAGGCTCGTGAGCATCGCGCCAAAGGTAAAGAGCTAGCCGAAGGTATCCGTGCCGACGCCGATCGTCAGCGCCGTGTCCTGCTGGCCGAGGCGTTCCGCGAGGCTGAGGAGTTGCGCGGTGATGGCGATGCTCAGGCTGCTGCCATCTATGCCGCGGCGTATGGTCAGGATCAGGAGTTCTATGCCTTCCATCGCAGTCTGCAGGCTTATCGCGAGAGCTTCTCCAGCAAGGAAGACGTGTTGGTGCTCGATCCGAAGAGCGATTTCTTCCGTTATCTGGAAAAGAGCAACTAGTTGATGGCGAGATGAAGGTTCCCCGGCGGTACGGCCGTGCCGTCGGGTGACCGTTAGAGAAAAGATTGCTATGATCCGCCAGCCGGGAAAATCCCGGCTTTTTTGCGTCTGTGCCCTTGAGGTCGCAGGCTATCCCAGGCATGCAGCGGTCATGCCGATCCCTTCACAGGGCATGGCTCGGATGCCATGGTTCGAATACAACTGCACGCGACCGAAGGCCGGCTAAGGCTGCTGCCGCGGTTTTCGTCTGGGCTTACCGGAACGAGAGGTGATTTCGCGAATGGCAACGGTAGACCGCTGGCTTTTGCCAGATGGCATCGAAGAGGTGCTGCCGCCGGAGGCGGCGCGTATCGAAACGGCGCGTCGGCGCGTGCTGGACCTGTTCCAGTGCTGGGGCTACGAGCTGGTCATCACCCCGCACGTGGAGTTTCTCGAGTCGTTGCTCACCGGTTCCGGGCAGGATCTGGATCTGCGTACGTTCAAGGTCATCGACCCGCTTTCCGGTCGCCAGATGGGGCTGCGGGCTGATATCACGCCACAAGTGGCCCGGGTCGACGCGCATACCCTGCGTCGCGAAGGTCCCAGTCGCCTGTGCTATGCCGGTAGTGTGTTGCATGCCAAGCCGCAGGCGCTTTCCACCTCGCGCAGCCCTATCCAGTTGGGGGCTGAGCTGTATGGCGATGCGTCTGCTGCCAGTGATATCGAGGTCATCAGTCTGATGCTGGAAATGCTCGAGCTTGCCGAGGTGCCGGATGTGCATATGGATCTCGGGCATGTGGGCATCTATCGCGGTCTGGCCAAGGCTGCCGGGCTGAGCGGCGAAGCCGAGCAGCGGTTGTTCGATGCGCTGCAGCGCAAGGCGATGGACGAGATTGCCGAGCAGACTGCTGCGCTCGATTCGGCATTGGCCGGCATGCTGCGCGCGCTGGCGCGGTTGTGCGGTGGGCGGGAAGTGCTCGATCAGGCGCGTATGGTGCTGGCGGCTGCGCCCGCCGAGGTGCAAGCCGCGCTGGAAACGCTGACGGCCATTGCCGATCAACTGGCGGCGCGTTATCCGGATGTGCCGCTGTATTTCGATTTGGGCGAGTTGCGTGGCTATCACTACCATACTGGAGTGGTGTTCGCGGTGTTCGTACCCGGCGTCGGTCAGTCGATCGCGCAGGGTGGTCGTTATGACGACATTGGTGCCGACTTCGGTCGCGCACGCCCGGCGACGGGTTTCTCCACCGACCTGAAGACGCTGGTCAGTCTGGGCAGTGCTGATCTTTCCGCGCCTGTGTCGGGCGTTTGGGCGCCGCAAGACGGCGAACCGGGTCTGTGGGATGCGGTCCGTCAGCTGCGGCGTCAGGGCGAGCGCGTGGTGCAAGCCCTTGATGGGCAGTCGCGAGCCGATGCTGCGCAGCTCGGCTGCGACCGGCAATTGCAATTGAAGGATGGTGTCTGGACGGTGGCTTCGCTGGCGTCCTGATGGCTGTGGCGCCGCGCTGCGGCGCTGGCCTGGTTTCGATTATCGCCGGTTGCGACCGGCATGCTTCGCCGAAGAGGACAGAGGGTTATGGGTAAGAACGTCGTGGTCCTGGGCACCCAGTGGGGTGATGAGGGCAAGGGCAAGATCGTCGATCTGCTGACCGATCAGGCGGCTGCGGTCGTGCGTTACCAGGGCGGCCACAATGCCGGACATACCCTGGTCATCGACGGTGAGAAGACCGTGCTGCACCTGATTCCGTCCGGCATCCTGCGTGACAATGTGCAGTGTCTGATCGGCAATGGCGTGGTGGTCGCTCCCGATGCGCTGCTGCGTGAGATCACCAAGCTGGAAGAAAAGGGCGTGCCGGTACGCGAGCGCCTGCGCATCAGTCCGTCCTGCACGCTGATCCTGCCGTACCACGTGGCGCTGGATCAGGCGCGTGAGGCTTCGCGCTCGGAAGGCAAGATCGGCACGACGGGTCGTGGCATTGGTCCGGCTTACGAGGACAAGGTTGCGCGTCGCGGCCTGCGCATTGCTGACCTGTTCAACCCGGAGCGCTTCGCGGTCAAGCTGCGCGAGCTGCTGGAATACCACAACTTCGTGCTGCAGAACTTCTACAAGGTCGAGCCGGTTGATTTCCAGAAGACCCTAGATGAGGCGCTCGGCTACGCGGAAATCCTCAAGCCGTTGATCACCGATGTCACCGCCCGCCTGCACGAGCTGCGCAAGCAGGGCTCCTGCATCATGTTCGAGGGCGCGCAGGGCTCGCTGCTGGACATCGACCATGGCACCTATCCCTACGTCACCAGCTCCAGCACCACTGCCGGCGGCACTGCCACCGGTTCGGGCTTCGGTCCGCTGTATCTGGATTACATTCTCGGTATCACCAAGGCATACACCACGCGCGTGGGTTCCGGTCCGTTCCCGACCGAGCTGTTCGATGATATCGGTGCTCGCCTGGCCGAGCGCGGTCACGAGTTCGGTTCCACTACCGGTCGTGCGCGGCGCTGCGGCTGGTTCGATGCCGTGATCCTGCGTCGCGCCATCGAGATCAACAGTATATCCGGCATCTGCCTGACCAAGCTCGACGTGCTCGATGGTCTGGAAACCATCCGCATATGTGTCGGTTACAAGGATCGTAACGGCGATGTTCTGGTTGACGCGCCGACCGATGCGGACAGCTATGACGGCCTGCAGCCGGTATACGAAGAGATGCCGGGCTGGAGCGAGTCGACTGTTGGTGCGAAGACCCTTGATGAGCTGCCCGCCAATGCGCGCGCGTACATCAAGCGTCTCGAGGAGCTGGTCGAGGCGCCGGTGGATATCATCTCCACCGGCCCGGATCGCAACGAAACCATTGTGCTGCGCCACCCTTACGCCTGATCTAGGCTGCAGGTACAAAAAGACCGCCTTCGGGCGGTCTTCTTTTGTCTGGCGTGGCCGGCTATCGGAAGGGGCAGTTCAATCAGTTGCTCGCCGAAACGAAAAAACCGAGCCAGAGGCTCGGTTTTTTCTTGAAGAGTGGTGCCCAGGAGAAGACTCGAACTTCCACGGTGTTGCCACCGCTAGGACCTGAACCTAGTGCGTCTACCAATTCCGCCACCTGGGCACATTGCGATGATCGCTCACCGGCTTTTTGCCATTTCACCGATCAGATCGGCCGAAGTCGGCTTCTTCGTCTTGCATGAGACTCGCCATGTCGCAGCGGGTTTCATTTGAATAAGTGGTGCCCAGGAGAAGACTCGAACTTCCACGGTGTTGCCACCGCTAGGACCTGAACCTAGTGCGTCTACCAATTCCGCCACCTGGGCACTAGAAACGATGATACTAAGCCGTTTCCGTGTTACAACGTCTGCCAGACATTGTGGGCGCGAACTATACGGCTGAGGTTTGGCCTTGTAAACCCCTGATGGCGAAAAATAATTCGCGTGAAAGCTGCCGTCCGGGAGCGATTCGCGCTTCAATAGAAGAAGGGCGTTCTGGCCCTATAAATGAATGAAAGGTGACATCTCTTAATGGCCGATTGGCAATCCCTCGATCCCGAGGCCGCTCGTGAAGCGGAAAAGTACGACAACCCCATTCCCAGTCGCGAGCTGATTCTCCAGCATCTCGGTGAGCGCGGCTCCCCGGCGGCCCGCGAAGAGCTGGTTGAAGAGTTCGGACTGGTGTCCGAAGAAGATATCGAAGCGCTGCGTCGCCGCCTGCGAGCGATGGAGCGCGATGGTCAGCTAATCTACACCCGGCGCGGCACCTATGCCCCGGTGGACAAGCTGGACCTGGTCTGCGGTCGCGTCAGTGGGCACCGCGACGGCTTCGGCTTTCTCATCCCGGATGACGGCAGCGATGACCTGTTTCTCAGCCCCGCGCAGATGCGCCTGGTGTTCGACGGCGACCGCTGTCTGGCGCGCGTTGCCGGGCTTGATCGGCGTGGGCGTCGTGAGGGCGCGATCGTTGAAGTGATCAGTCGGGCGCACGAAAGCATCGTTGGTCGCTACCACATTGAGAGCGACGTCGGTTTTGTCATTCCTGACAACCCGAAAATCCAGCAGGAAGTGCTGGTGACGCCGGGCCGCGCGCTCGACGCCAAACCGGGGCAGTTTGTCGAGGTCAAGATCACTCACTGGCCGACCCAGCGCTTCCAGCCGCAAGGCGACATCGTCGAGGTGATCGGCAACTACATGGCGCCGGGCATGGAAATCGACGTGGCGCTACGCAGCTTCGATATCCCGCATGTCTGGCCGGAAGCAGTGTTGAAGGAAGCGTCCCGGCTGAAGCCCGAGGTCGAGGAAAAGGACAAGCACAAGCGCGTCGATCTGCGCCATCTACCGTTCGTGACCATCGATGGTGAAGACGCGCGCGACTTCGACGATGCGGTCTATTGCGAGAAGCCTGGCGGCTGGAAGCTCCTGACAGGAGGTTTCCGCTTGTATGTCGCCATTGCCGACGTGTCGCACTACGTCAAGGTCGACTCGGCGCTCGACAAGGAGGCCGTGGTTCGCGGCAACTCGGTGTACTTCCCTGAGCGGGTGGTGCCGATGCTGCCTGAGCAGCTTTCCAACGGGCTCTGTTCGCTGAATCCGCAGGTCGATCGCCTGGCCATGGTCTGCGAGATCACGCTGAGCAAGTCGGGAAAGATGACCGACTACCAGTTCTACGAGGCGGTGATTCATTCGCATGCGCGACTGACCTACAACAAGGTCAGCGCGATGCTGGAGCAGCCCAAGTCAGCCGAAGGCAAGCGGCTGAGCGGGGAGTACGCCGAAGTGTTGCCGCATCTCAAGCAGCTCTATTCGCTCTACAAGGTGCTGCTCAAGGCGCGTCATACCCGCGGCGCGATCGATTTCGAGACCCAGGAAACGCGTATCGTCTTCGGTGCCGATCGAAAGATCGCCGAGATCAAGCCGACCGAGCGCAACGATGCGCACAAGCTGATCGAGGAGTGCATGCTCTGCGCCAACGTCGCCACGGCGGCATTCCTGCAGAAGCATGAGATCCCAGCGCTTTATCGTGTCCACGATGCGCCGCCGCTGGAGCGTCAGGAAAAGCTGCGCGCCTTTCTCGGTGAACTGGGTCTCTCGTTGCACAAGGGCAAGGAAGGTCCGACGCCGAAGGATTACCAGGCGCTGCTGGAGCAGATTCAGGGGCGCCCGGATTTCCATGTGATCCAGACGGTCATGCTGCGCTCGCTGAGTCAGGCCGTATACAGCGCCGAGAACAATGGTCACTTTGGCCTGAACTACGAGGCTTACGCCCACTTCACTTCGCCAATCAGGCGTTATCCCGATCTGCTGGTGCATCGCGCCATTCGCAGTGTCATCCGCTCCCGTCGAGACACGCCTCATGTGCGCCGCGAAGGCGCCACCAGCATGCCCAAGGCGCGAATCTATCCGTACGACGAAGCCGCGCTGGAACAGCTGGGCGAGCAATGCTCGATGACCGAGCGACGCGCCGACGAAGCTACCCGCGACGTCACTAACTGGCTTAAGTGCGAGTTCATGAAGGATCGTGTCGGCGAGGCCTTCCCTGGTGTGATTACTGCGGTGACTGGCTTCGGCCTGTTCGTCGAGCTGACAGACATCTACGTAGAAGGGCTGGTGCATGTCACTGCCATGCCGGGTGACTACTACCACTTCGATCCGTTGCACCACCGGTTGTCCGGTGAGCGCAGTGGGCGCAGTTTCCGTCTCGGCGACAGCGTCGAGGTGCGCGTCATGCGCGTCGATCTGGATGAGCGCAAGATCGATTTCGAGCTGATCGGTGGTGGTACCAAGTCTGCTCCGGGGCAGCGTGACGGTGCGAGCCGTGGACGCGAGCCGGGCAATGCCGATGTGCGCAAGAGTCGAGAGCTGAAGAAGGCATTGCTCGCCGAGGCGAAGGGCGGCAGGAAGGGCAAGAGCGAGAAGGCGGCGGGCGGGAGCAAGTCGCGATCAGGCTCGGCCAAGCCGAAATCTGCAGCCAAGTCAGGTGACAAACCCACCGGCTCGAGTGGCGGTGCCAGAAAGCGCAAGGCCAAGTCATGAGTCAGCTGGAAAAGATCTACGGCCTGCACGCTGTCGAGGCATTGCTGCGCCATCATCCCAAGCGCGTCAAGCAGGTATGGCTGGCAGAGGGGCGCGGCGATCCGCGCGCCCAGATGGTGATCGAGCTGGCTGCTCAGGCACGTGTGAGTGTCGGGCAGTGTGAGCGGCGGGAGATGGATGCCTGGGTCGAAGGCGTGCATCAGGGTGTGGTCGCCGAGGTGAGCCCCAGTCAGGTTTGGGGTGAGGCCATGCTCGAGGAATTGCTCGATCGCGCCGATGGTCCGCCGCTGCTGTTGGTGCTGGATGGTGTGACGGATCCGCACAACCTCGGTGCCTGTCTGCGCACCGCGGACGCGGCCGGTGCGCTCGCCGTGATCGTGCCGAAAGACAAATCGGCCACTCTCAATGCCACCGTGCGCAAGGTTGCCTGCGGTGCGGCGGAAGTGATTCCGCTGGTTGCCGTGACCAACCTTGCGCGTACGCTGGAGAAGCTGCAGCAGCGTGGATTATGGGTCGTGGGGACGGCGGGCGAAGCCGAGCAATCACTCTACGATCAGGATCTCACCGGGCCCATCGTGCTTATCATGGGCGCCGAGGGTCGCGGTATGCGGCGCCTGACGCGTGAACACTGTGATTATCTGGTGCGCCTGCCCATGGCCGGCAGCGTCAGCAGTCTGAACGTTTCTGTGGCGACCGGCGTATGCCTGTTCGAGGCGCTGCGTCAGCGCAAGAGCGCCAAGGTCGCTGGCTGAGCGCCTGACCTGCTGATCTGAAACCGATTGACCTTTTTGCGGTCAATCGGTGTCCAGGCCCGTCCGCGGATAGCGGTTTCTCGTCATATTTTGCTTGAGGGCTCCGGGTGCTGCCGGAGCCTTGCTGGGTTAGTTACGCGGCGTCAGGCTCGTACCATGGAGGTTGTATGCAACAGCGCCCGTCTTTCGAAAGTCTGTTCCGCCTATCCCCGAATGCTTATGTCCTGCTTGATCGTGACCTGGTCATTCTGGATGCGAATGCCGCTTACCTGACGCTTACCGGGCGAAAACTGACGGATATCCAGGGTCAGCGCCTTCATGAGGCCTTCGCTGCCGACCCGCTCAGTCCCGAGATGACCCGAGTGCAAGAGTTGCTCGATTCGTTTGCGCGGGTGCTCAGCCGCAAGGCAGTCGATACGTTGCCGGTGATTCGTTACTCCATCGCGCGACAAACGCCGCTTGGCCCGGTTTACGAGGATCGTTACTGGAGCGCCACGCACACGCCAATCCTGGATGAGCAGGGAGAGGTCGTTGCGATTCTGCAGCACACCTCGGACATTACCGAGCTGCAGGCAATGAAAGACTCGTTGAGTCAGGCGGCAGCCGGTCGGCAGCCCTTGCAGCAGTTGGAGCAAGGCGTAATGTCCCGTGCCAGGCTGCTGCAGTCCGAAGGCGAGCAGCTGCGCCGTCTGTTCGCGCAGGCGCCTGGGTTCGTCTGCTTTCTGCGCGGCCCTGATCATGTATATGAACTGGTCAATGATGCCTATCGGCAGGTCACCGGGCACCGTCAGCTGCTTGGCAAGACGGTTCGCGAGGGATTGCCCGAGATCGAGGGGCAGGCCCTCATCGGTCTGCTCGACGAGGTCTATCGCACCGGTCAGCCGTATGTCGGCAAACGTGTATCGCTGTTCCTGAGACGGCATCCGGACAAGGAGCCACAAGAGGCGATTCTGGATTTCGTTTTGCAGCCGATCGTCGAGAACGACGGCGGGGTCATTGGCATCTTCGTTCAAGGGCAGGATGTGACCGAGCAGCAGCGCAACGAGGCGGAGCTGCAGCGTTATCGCGATCACCTGGAAGAGCTGGTCCGTGAGCGAACCCTGGCGCTGCAGCAAAGTGAGGCCGAGCGACAGGTGGCCGAACAGGCCCTGCAGCAGGCTCAGCGGTTGGAGGCAGTGGGCAAGCTGACTGGTGGCATCGCGCACGACTTCAACAACATGCTGCAGATCATCGGAGGCAACCTGCAGCTGCTGCGGCGTGGTCTCGGTAGCGATCAGACTGCAGCGCGACGGTTGGACTCGGCCGTCAGCGGGGTCGAGAAGGGTGCGCGTCTGGCGTCGCAGCTGCTGGCTTTCGCCAGCCGCCAACCATTGTTGCCGCGCCAGGTGCACTTGCCGGAGCTGCTTGAGCAGATGCACGAGCTGCTAAATGGGGCGTTGGGTTCGGCGGTACAGCTGGAGCTGGAGGTGCTGGGCGAGCCATGGCCGGTGTTCGCCGATGTCGGCAATCTGCAGAGCGTAGTGTTGAACCTCGCTTCCAACGCGCGCGATGCGATGGCGGGTAGCGGACGTGTGGTGCTGCGTCTGGAGAATCGCCAGCTGGGCGAGGATGCGCCTGGCAACTCGCGTGGCGATTACGTCCTGCTCAGTGTCATCGACGAGGGCGGCGGCATGAGTGACGACGTGCGCGCAAGGGCATTCGAACCCTTCTTCACCACCAAGCAGGACAGCAATGCCTCCGGTCTCGGCTTGAGCATGGTTTATGGATTCGTCAAGCAGAGCGGTGGCTTCGTTACGCTGGAGAGCGGCGAGCGCGGTGGTACCGCCGTGCATGTGCATTTGCCGCGCTGCGTCGATGACGGGCAGCGGCAGGGCGCGGGAGGTGAACTCTCGGCAGGTCCGGCCAAAGCGGTGGCGGGCGACCCGCAGCCTGACGATGTCGTGGAAAACCCCGCGGCCGATGATGCCAGTCTGAAGATTCTCTTCGTCGAGGATGACCCGACCCTGCGCATGCTTACCGGTGAAGTGATGATGGAGCTAGGGCATCAGGTCGTCGCAAGCGAGACAGCGGAAGAGGCCCTGGAGGCGCTGGGGCAGCAGCCTTTCGACGTGCTGCTGACGGATGTCGGCCTAGCCGGGATGAGCGGAATCGATCTGGCGCGTGAAGCTAGTGCGCGTCACCCGAGGTTATCGCTGGTGATCGCCTCGGGCTATGCGGTCAATGCTTCGGATGTGGGTCTCGATCGGTTGCGTACCATGCTGAAGCCGTACGATATCCACCAGGTTCGCGAGCTGCTCGATGGTATTCGCGCCGAGCGTGCGGCGCTGCGCAACTGAATGTCTAAAGCTGGTTAAATATTCACCAGTTCGCCTTGCGCCGCTGTCAGCCCTTCTCTAGAATGGCGCCCCTTGCCTGGACGGCAGGCGTTTGCGCGCCTACCTGCAAGCAAGACAATAAGTCATTCACTCCTTGCCTGACCGCTTAGTCGGCAGGCTGCAACCCGTAAGGAGCAATTATGCGTCATTACGAAATCATCTTTCTGGTTCACCCGGACCAGAGCGAGCAGGTCGGCGGCATGGTGGAGCGTTACACCAAGCTGATCGAAGAAGACGGTGGCAAGATTCACCGCCTGGAAGACTGGGGCCGTCGTCAGCTGGCTTACGCCATCAACAACGTGCACAAGGCTCACTATGTGATGCTGAACGTCGAGTGCAGTGGCAAGGCCCTGGCCGAGCTGGAAGACAACTTCCGCTACAACGACGCCGTCATCCGTAACCTGATCATTCGTCGCGACGAAGCCGAGACCGAACAGTCTGAAATGCTCAAGGCCGAGGAAAACCGTAGCGAGCGCCGCGAGCGTCGTGATCGCCCTGACAACACTGACGGCTCCAACGAGAGCGACAGTGACAGCGATAACAACGCTGACGAGTAATCCACGGATCTATTGAGGAGCCTATTTCATGGCACGTTTTTTCCGTCGTCGTAAGTTCTGCCGTTTCACCGCCGAAGGCGTGAAAGAGATCGACTACAAAGATCTCAACACCCTGAAGGCCTATATCTCCGAGACCGGCAAGATCGTTCCTAGCCGTATCACCGGAACCAAGGCACGTTATCAGCGTCAGCTGGCTACCGCTATCAAGCGCGCCCGCTACCTGGCCCTGCTGCCCTACACCGACAGCCACGGCCGTTGATCCGGCTGGTCGACAGAAGTAAAGGATAAATCGCATGCGTGCCCTGGCTGAGTTCATCATGCGCGGCCGTATGCAAGCCATCTTCGTGGTGGCGGGTGCTGCAGCGTTGCCCATGTTGTTCTGGCTGAGTGCAGCCGCGGGCAGCCTGGTGTTGTTGCGCCGTGGCCTCAACGATGCGTTGGGTGTGCTGGTCTGGGCGGTATTGCCGGCACTGGCCTGGTGGTACTTCGGCGATCCGCGAACCCTGCTGGTATTGCTGGGCTCGCTGGGGCTGGCGTTACTGCTGCGCAGTCAGGCTTCGTGGGTGCGGGTGATGTTGTGCAGTGTGGGCCTTGGACTGCTGTATGTCTGGGCTCTCGGTGCGGTGTTCGGCGAGCCCATTGCGGCGCTGGCCAGCGAACTGCAGAAAGTGTTGCCTGACGCATTGTCAGGCGCCTATCAGCAGCTTTCGGTGGAGGAGCGCGGACGCTTGGAGTCCTTGTTGGCACCGGTACTGACCGGCCTTCTGGCTGCACTGCTGCAGGTCGTCACCCTGCTTAGCCTAATGCTTGGTCGTTACTGGCAGGCAGCGTTGTACAACCCGGGCGGTTTCGGCAGTGAGTTTCGTACGCTGCGGTTCCCGCCACTGCTGGCGGTGCTGCTGCTGGTCGGCATGCTGCTTGGACCGAACCTGGGTGCGCAGCTGGCGGTTTTGACGCCGTTGTGCAGTGTACCGCTGGTGTTTGCCGGTATCGCGCTAATGCACGGGCTGGTGGCTCAGGGGCGTCTGCCGCGATTCTGGCTGGTGGGGCTGTACGTCACGCTGGTGCTGTTCATGCAGTTGATTTATCCGTTACTGGCCGTTTTGGCCATTGTCGACAGTCTGTTTGATTTTCGTGGTCGCGCAGCCGGTAAGAATGGCGCGGGACCTGCGAACGGTGAAGGTTAAAAGTTAAGAGGTAAGACTCAAATGGAAGTCATCCTGCTGGAAAAAGTCGCAAACCTGGGCAACCTGGGCGACAAGGTAAACGTCAAGTCTGGTTACGGTCGCAACTACCTGCTGCCGCAGCGCAAGGCTACTGCTGCTACCGCAGCCAACATCGCCGAGTTCGAAGCTCGTCGTGCTGACCTGGAAAAAGCTGCTGCCGAGCGTAAGGCTTCTGCCGAAACTCGCGCCGCTCAGCTGGCCGAACTGGAAGTCACCATCACCGCTACCGCGGGCGATGAGGGCAAGCTGTTCGGTTCCATCGGCACTCACGACATCGCCGACGCACTGACCGCCTCTGGCGTTGAAGTAGCGAAGAGCGAAGTCCGTCTGCCGAACGGCACCATCCGTCAGGTTGGTGAGTACGACGTAGCTGTGCACCTGCACACCGACGTCGAAGCGACCGTCAAGCTGATCGTCGTAGCCGGCTAAGCCATCGTCTGGCACCGCTGGTGCCTGACGAGTAACATCGGGCACGTTTCCACGCGAGTGGAACGTGCCCTTTGTTTTTTTGTAGTTTCGAATTCCGAGTGCCATGAACGACATCAGTGTCCCCCAGCAATACGATCTGGAAACCGCAGCGCTCAAGGTACCGCCGCACTCCATCGAGGCAGAGCAGGCGGTACTTGGCGGCCTGATGCTGGACAACAATGCCTGGGAGCGCGTGCTCGACCAGGTATCCGATGGCGATTTCTATCGCCACGATCATCGCCTCATCTTCCGCGCCATCTTCACCCTGGCCGAGCGCAACTCGCCGTTCGACGTGGTCACCCTGTCCGAGCAACTGGACAAGGAAGGGCACCTGCCGCAGGTCGGCGGCCTGGCCTATCTCGGTGAGCTGGCGAAGAACACGCCTTCGGTGGCGAACATCAAGGCCTACGCGCAGATCATTCGCGAGCGCGCCACATTGCGCCAGCTGATCGGCATCAGCAACGAGATCGCCGACAGCGCCTACGCGCCACAGGGGCGTACCGGCGAAGAAATTCTCGACGAAGCCGAGCGCCTGATCTTCCAGATCGCCGAAGCGCGGCCCAAGACCGGCGGACCGATCGGCATCAACGACATCCTGGTCAAAGCCATCGATCGTATCGACACCCTCTTCAATGCGGGTGAGGCGATCACCGGCCTGTCCACCGGCTTTACCGATCTCGACGAAGCCACCAACGGACTGCAACCGGCTGACCTGATCATCGTTGCCGGTCGTCCGTCCATGGGTAAGACAACATTCGCCATGAACCTTGTCGAGAATGCCGTGCTGCGCACCGACAAGGCGGTACTGGTGTTTTCCCTGGAAATGCCCGCGGACTCCATCGTCATTCGTATGCTCGCTTCGCTCGGCCGCATCGACCAGACCAAGGTCCGCGCGGGTAAGCTTGAGGACGACGACTGGCCGCGGCTGACCTCCGCGGTGAATCTGCTCAACGACCGTAAGCTGTTCATCGACGATACCGCCGGCATCAGCCCGTCGGAGATGCGTGCGCGGACGCGGCGCCTGGCCCGTGAGCACGGCGAGATCGCCATGATCATGGTCGACTACCTGCAGCTGATGCAGATCCCAGGCTCGAGCGGCGACAACCGGACCAACGAGATTTCCGAGATTTCGCGCTCGCTCAAGGGCCTCGCCAAGGAATTCAACTGTCCGGTGATCGCCCTGTCGCAGCTCAACCGCTCGCTCGAACAGCGCCCCAACAAGCGCCCGGTGAACTCCGACTTGCGTGAATCGGGGGCAATCGAGCAGGACGCCGACATCATCATGTTCGTCTACCGGGACGAGGTCTATCACCCCGAAACCGAGTACAAGGGCGTCGCCGAAATTATCATCGGCAAGCAGCGTAACGGCCCGATCGGCACAACGCGTCTGGCGTTCCTCGGCCGCTATTCACGCTTCGAGAACCTGGCACCGGGCAGCTACCAGTTCGACGACGAATAAGCGTAGCTGCTGTGGCGTTTTTGACGGCGGGCTGTATGTTGTTGCCGCCCGACTCAGCCGAACGCCAGCCTGCGCGGCCCGGTCCACAGGAGTAAGATTTCGCCCACCCGCTGTTGTACAGGAAAAACTTCATGCGTCCGCTGGTTGCCACGGTCGATCTGACCGCGCTTCGTCACAACTACCTGCTCGCCAAGCAATGCGCCCCGCAGCGCCAGGCGTTTGCCGTGGTCAAGGCCAATGCCTACGGGCATGGCGCACGGGAAGCGGTTACGGCGCTAAGCGAGATTGCCGACGGCTATGCCGTGGCCTGCCTGGAAGAAGCGGAAGAGGTTCGCCTCAGTGCGCCCGATGCCCGCATCCTGCTGCTGGAAGGTTGTTTCGAGCCGGCTGAGTATTTGCGCGCCGCCGAGCTTGGGCTGGATGTTGCCATCCAGGATCAGCGTCAGGCCGATTGGTTGCTGGCGGCCGATCTGCCGCGGCCGTTGAATGTGTGGTTGAAGCTGGATTCGGGCATGCACAGGTTGGGCTTCACCCTGCACGGCCTGCGCGAATGCCATGCGCGGCTCAGGGGCAAGGCACAGGTTGGCGAGCTCAACCTGATCAGCCACTTCGCCTGCGCCGATGAGCGCGGTCATGCCCTGACCGAGTTGCAGCTGGAGCGCTACAGCGAATTGCTGGCCCTGGAGTTCGATAATTGCTCGCTGGCCAACTCTGCCGCGGTGTTGGCGTTGCCGCAGGCACATATGGCCTGGATTCGTCCCGGCATCATGCTTTATGGCGCCACGCCGTTCGCCGAGCTGAGTGCGCAGGAACTTGGATTGCGCCCGGTGATGACGCTGACCGGTGCCCTGATCGCCGTGCGTGATGTGTCCGAAGGTGAAAGTGTCGGCTATGGCGCCAGCTGGGTCGCGCAACGCGCCTCGCGAATCGGCACGGTCAGCTGCGGCTATGCCGATGGTTACCCGCGTGCCGCGCCTTCGGGCACCTCGGTGGTGATTCATGGCCAGCGGGTGCCGCTGGCCGGCCGGGTCTCGATGGACATGCTGGCGGTGGATCTCACCGATCTGCCGCAGGCGCAGGTAGGGGATGCCGTGGAGTTGTGGGGCGCGCAGATGCCAATCGACGAGCTGGCCCAGGCCTGCGGGACCATCGGCTACGAGCTGCTGACCAAGGTGACCGGGCGTGTACCGCGCCGCTACATCGGTTGATCGGCGGGCCGTGCTTGCTCTTCCTGCTGGACCCAGTTCCCGCGCCCTTGATGCTTGGCTCGGTAGAGGGCCTCGTCGGCAGCTTTGTACAGCTGTGAAAATCCATCGGCATGGCGTGGAAAGAATGCGGCGCCAACGCTAATCGTGACGGCCAGCGTGACGTCGCGGTAGGGCACCGGCTGCGACAGCTCGTGCAGCAGCCGCTCGGCGATCTGGGCGGCGTCTTGTTCGACGTTCGGGCCGGTCAGCAGTACTGCAAATTCATCCCCGCCCAGGCGTGCCGCCATGTCGCTGCTGCGCACCAGGTCGCGCAGGCGTTGACTGAGCGTACGCAGCAGCAGATCGCCGGCATCGTGGCCGTGGCCATCGTTGATGGGCTTGAAGTGGTCCAGGTCGATGAGCAGCAGGGCGATGGATTCACCGCGGCGTCGGGCATCGCTCAACGCCATCTCGACACGCTCGATGAGATAGCGCCGGTTGGGTAGCTCGGTCAGTGCGTCGTGAAAAGCGACCTGCTTCAGTTCGACTTCTCGTTCGCTGAGATGCCGGTTGGCTTCGGCGAGCTCGGCGGTGCGGGTTTCCACTGCCAGGCTGAGCTGCTCGGCGCTGGCCTGAACCTGCCTCAGTCGCGCGCTCTTTTCCTGATCGGCATGCTCCAGCGCTGCTGCCCGTTCCTGCTTGAGGATCTGGATGCGGTAGGCCAGCGCGAAGGAGAACAGAATGGATTCTGCGGTCACCGCTAGCGGAAAGAGGTAGGCGTTCCAGGCCGCGGGCTGAACCACACCTGTGGCGCGCAGCAGGAGCAGGTTGACGCTACCCAGGATCACGCCGAAGCCGAGCAGATAAAGCAGTGCGGGGAAATAGCCCTGGCGCCAGCGACGGAACGAAGCCCACAGCGAGGCGGGAATCGCGGTGAGCGCCAGCGCCACGAATACCCAGGCGCCGAACGCGCGCCAACCGAAGGCGTTGAGCAGCACGGCGGTGGCATACAGCGTCAAGGCAAAGGTCAGCAGGCGATGCGCCCAGGGCACGAACTGGCGTGTCTGCAACAGCGTCTGGGTGAAGCGGCAGGCGCTGAACCCCCAGAGTGCCGGGATGCTGATGCGGTCGAGCCAGAAGGGCACCGGGCCGTTCGGCCAGAGGTACTGAAAGCCATGGCCGGTCATCGCCAGGATCATCAGCAACGCGCCGGTGGTGGTCACCACGTACCAGAAATAGGCGCTGTCGCGCAGGCTGAGAAAGATGAACAGGTTGTACAGCAGCATCGCCAGGATGACGCCGTAGATCAGGCCGAGAAACAGGTTTTCGCCCACCGCCTGCTCCTGCAGGTCATCGAGCTGCCAGACCTTGAGCGGAAAGGAGTTCCCGGCGGGGTCGTAGCTGCGCAGGTAGAAGGTCACCGGCTGGCTGTCACCGAGTGGCGGAAGCCTGAACAGCATGCGCCGATAGGCATGGTCGCGGCCTTCGTTGAACCCGACCAGTTCGCCGGATTGCCGCTCGATCCAGCCACCGTTGCCGTCCGGCAAATAGATGCGCAAGTCTTTCAGGGTTACCGATCCGACTTCCAGCCACCATTGAAACGGTGCATCGCTTTCCCGTTGCAGGCTGACGCGGATCCACCAGGGATGCGGACTCTGTCCGACACTGGCCTTGCCTTCGGCTGGCACGAAGCGCGCCTTTACGTCCGGGCGTTGCAGGTCGTCGATGTTCAGCTCGGCTCCGGGATCGGCCAGCAGCGTGACGTGGGCATTCAGTCCGCGGCCACTGTCACTGGCACTCAGGAGGGCGGTTTCGGCATGAGCGGAGGCCTGGCTGCAAAGGCTCAGGAGCAAGGCGAAAAGGACGACGCGCACCAGACACTCCCGGGCTCGAAGCAATGGTTGAGTCGCGCGAGTATAGCGGGCGGCAGTGACACTTCGCGCGCCCGTCGCGAAGGTCGATAAAGACCCTGCGTGATGGTCGGACTTGGTTATTTTTTGTGCTATATTCCGCGCCCGTTTTCGTTGTCCCGGTTTCCCGCCATGCACGCCGTAAAGCCATTGTTCGACTATCCCAAGTACTGGGCCGAGTGTTTCGGTCCGGCGCCGTTCCTGCCAATGAGCAGGGAGGAGATGGATCAGCTCGGCTGGGATTCCTGCGACATCATCATCATCACCGGTGATGCCTACGTCGATCATCCGTCCTTTGGCATGGCGATCATCGGCCGACTGCTCGAAGCGCAGGGGTTTCGCGTCGGCATCATCAGCCAGCCGGACTGGCACAGCAAAGACGACTTCATGAAGCTCGGCGAGCCGAATCTGTTCTTCGGTGTCGCCGCCGGCAACATGGACTCGATGATCAATCGCTACACGGCCGACCGCAAGGTGCGCTCCGACGACGCCTACACGGCGGGCGGCCTGGCAGGCAAGCGGCCCGATCGCGCCAGCCTGGTCTATAGCCAGCGCTGCAAGGAGGCCTACAAGCACGTTCCGGTGGTGCTTGGCGGCATCGAAGCCTCGCTGCGCCGCATTGCCCATTACGACTACTGGTCGGACAAGGTGCGTCGCTCGATCCTGATGGATGCCACGGCGGATGTGCTGCTCTACGGCAACGCCGAGCGCGCTATCGTCGAGGTGGCGCAGCGCCTGGCCCGCGGCGAACCGATCGAAGCGATCACCGACGTGCGCGGCACCGCGTTCATCCGCAAGGACACGCCCGAGGGTTGGTTCGAGATCGACTCCACGCGCATCGACCGTCCGGGCAAGATCGACAAGATCATCAATCCCTACGTCAATACGCAGGACCTGTCCGCCTGCGCCATCGAGAAGGACAAGGGGCCGCAGGACGACCCGAACGAAGCCCGCCCGGTCGAGCTGCTGCCGCACCCGAAACTCGAGCGTGATCGCACGGTGATCCGCCTGCCGTCGTTCGAGAAGGTGCGCAACGACCCGGCGCTGTATGCCCACGCCAACCGCGTGCTGCACCTGGAGACCAACCCCGGTAACGCCCGTGCGCTGGTCCAGCGTCACGATGATCGTGAGTTGTGGCTCAACCCGCCGCCCATTCCGCTGACCACCGAGGAAATGGACTACGTGTTCGCCGCGCCCTATGCGCGGGTGCCGCATCCAGCCTATGCCGGGGCGAAGATCCCGGCCTACGAGATGATTCGCTTCTCGGTGAACATCATGCGTGGCTGCTTCGGTGGCTGCACCTTCTGCTCGATCACCGAGCACGAGGGCCGCATCATCCAGAGCCGTTCCCACGAGTCGATCCTGCATGAGATCGAGGAGATGAAGAACGTACCGGGCTTCACCGGCGTGGTCTCCGATCTCGGCGGGCCGACTGCCAACATGTATCGCCTGGCCTGCAAGAGCCACGACATCGAGAAGCACTGCCGCAAGCCGTCCTGCGTGTTCCCTGGCATCTGCGAGAACCTCGACACCGACCACAGCTCGCTGATCGAGCTTTACCGCAAGGCGCGCGCACTGCCAGGCGTGAAGAAGATCCTGATCGCCTCCGGTCTGCGCTACGACCTCGCTGTGGAGTCGCCGGAGTACGTCAAGGAGCTGGTCACCCACCACGTCGGCGGCTACCTGAAGATTGCGCCGGAGCACACCGAGCGTGGGCCGCTGGACAAGATGATGAAGCCGGGCATCGGCAGCTACGATCGCTTCAAGCGCATGTTCGAGAAGTACTCGAAAGAGGCGGGCAAGGAGCAATACCTGATCCCGTACTTCATCGCCGCGCATCCCGGCACCACCGACGAGGACATGATGAACCTCGCCCTGTGGCTGAAGGCCAACGGCTTCCGCGCTGACCAGGTGCAGGCGTTCTATCCGTCGCCGATGGCCTCGGCCACCGCCATGTACCACACCGGCAAGAACCCGCTGCGCAAGGTGACCTACAAGAGCGAAGGCGTCACCGTGGTCAAGAGCGAGGAGCAGCGGCGCCTGCACAAGGCCTTCCTGCGCTATCACGATCCCAAGGGCTGGCCGCTGCTGCGTGAGGCGCTGATTCGTATGGGCCGCGCCGACCTGATCGGCAATGGCAAGCACCAGCTGATCCCGGCGCACCAGCCGGCCACCGAGGGCTACCAGAGCGCGCGGCGCAAGAACTCGACGCCAGTCGGCAGCAAGAAGGCCGGGCAGGGCGGCAAGATCCTCACCCAGCACAACGGCCTGCCGCCACGCAGCCATGACGGTAACGCCTGGGACAAGCGCGAGCAGGCCAAGGCCGCGGCCGAGGCCCGGCGCAAGGCGGAAAAGAGCGGCAAGCCGGCTGGCAAGGGTGGTAAGCCGCAGCGTCCGGTCGCACCCCGCTAGCGGTAGGGAGGCTTGCCGGCATAAGGAAACGGAGCGGCAGGCTCCGTTTTCTTTTTCAGAATCTGAACGCCTGGGTCGCGCGATCCAGTTCGCTGCCCAGCTGCAGCATCTGCGCACTTTGCTCACGTCCCCGGCTGATGTGATTCAGGTTGGCGTCGCCGAGCTGGTGGATACGCTCACTGTGTCCGCGAATCTCGCCCACCGCTTCGCCCTGCTGGGCGGTCGCCTGGGCGATCTGTTCGGCCATGCGGCTGATGGTGGCGATGGTCGAGACGATCTCGTCCAGTGCCTGATCGGCACTTTCGGCGAGGTTCGCCGTGCTTTGCGCATGCTCGACCTGGCTGCGCATCGCCTCGACCGACTGCCGTGCCGCCAGCTGCAGGCGACCGATCAGTTGCTGGATTTCTTCGGTGGCGCCGCTGGTGCGCTGCGCCAGTGAGCGCACCTCGTCGGCCACCACGGCGAAACCGCGTCCATGACCGCCGGCGCGGGCCGCCTCGATGGCGGCATTCAGCGCGAGCAGATTGGTCTGCTCAGCGATGGCACGGATCACCGTCAGCACGTTGCCGATGGTGGTGGTTTCGTCGGCCAGGCGTTCGATCGCCGCCGCATTGTCCTGCACTTCGCTGACCAGCCCATGCAGGCCGGTCAGGCTCTGGCCGATCACCTGCTGACCCTGATGCACGGCGCGCGCCGCAGCGCGGCTCGCCTCGGCGGCTTCTCCGGCACCATCGGCGACCTGCTGGATGGTGGCCTCCAGTTCGCTCAGCGAATCGCGTATCTGTGCGGTATCGCCGGTCTGGCGCTGGGCGCCTTCGTGCAGGTCGCTGCTCATTTCGTCGAGGCTTCGACTGCTGGCTGCGACCTGGGTCGCCTGCTGGCGCAGGGTTCCGACCAGGCCAAGCAGGTAGCTGCGCAGGCGATTGAGCGAGCTTTCGATATCGGCGATCTCGCGGATCTTCGACTCGATCCGTGCATCGCTGGCGAAGTCTCCCTCGGCCCATTCCGAAAGTGCCGGCACCAGCTGACCGAGAGCTCGGGTCAGCTGGCGTTGCAGACGATCGATGGCCAGGGCGATCAGCAGGATCAGCAGGATGATGCCGCCCTGCAGCATGCGCACCTCGGCCTGGATACGGCCATGCTCGGCGCGTACCGCCGGCTCCAGCTCGGCCAGGGCCTGTTGCACGGCATCGATCTTGCCGGCGCTGCTCTGCAGCAGCTCGCTGCGCTGGCGGATCAGCTGCCGGGTGCGCTGCAGTTCGGCCGGGTAGCGCTTGATCAGGCTGGTCAGCTCGCGCTTGAGCGCAACGCCCTGGTCTTCACTGGTCTGCTTCGCGGCATCGCCGAGGTCGAGCAGGGCGGCGAAATTGCTCGCGGCCGACTGCTCGGCTGCGAGCACCCCGAGTAACGGCAGTGCCTCGAGCTTTGCGGCGTCCTGTTCGAGGTTATGCAGGGTCTGCTCCACTTCGCTGGCCAGTTCATCCCGGCCGGAGGCGACCAGCTTTCCCCTTGCGTGGCTGAGCCGCAGCAGCTGTTGCCCGGCCGAGAAAAGAGGCTGTTGATAGTGTCGCGCGCTCGGATGATCGGCTTCCGCCTGGTAGTCGTCGAGCTGCGACAGCGCTCCGGCCATTTCGCGCTCTGCCTGCAGCAGCAAGCCCTGCGGATCGCCGGCGAGCTTGCCAGCCGCGAGCAGGTCAGTGGCGGTGAAGCGGACCAGCTCTTCCAGGCTCGGGCGTAGCGTTTCCGCCAGACCATCCGGAAGTTCGATTACGTCGCGCTGGAGATCGGTGAGCGCCTGCTGCGCCTGGCTATGACGCAATGCGTCACCGCTGGCGAGATAGCCCTGAATATTTTCCGCTGCCTGATGCTGGAACTGTTGAGACAGCCCCAGGTAACGCGCCATGAGCAGGTAGGGGCGCTCCATGGCACGCTCGGACCACCAGAGCGTGGCACCCAGCGCGAGACAGACAGCAATGAGCAGCAGGGTGTTGAGAGTGGTGAGCGACTTCAGGCGCATCCTCGCCTCGCAGAACGAATCAGGAGGCTTGCAAGGTATGGCAGTTTGATGTCATTCGCGTTACAGCGAGCGCGGGCCTGCCAGGTCGCCGCCTCTGCGAGGCGCTGTCAGACGTGGCGATTGGGGTATCCGTCGTGTCAGTAGCGTTCGACGCGATTGCGGCCGCCATGCTTGGCGCGATACAGCGCTTCGTCGGCCTGTTGGGTGAGCGTCTTGACCTCGGCATCGCCGGCCAGCTCGGTGATACCGCAGCTGAAGGTGCAGCTGAGGTCGTGGGGCTGGGCGGGAAAGCGGATCTCCGCGAAGCGCTGGCGGATCTCGTCGAGTACCTTGCAGGCGACGTCCGCTGGCGTGTCCGGCAATACCACAGCGAACTCTTCGCCACCGTAGCGGCCGATGTGATCGGTCTTGCGCAAACGCTGCTTCAGGAACAGCGCGAGGCTCTTGATCACCCGGTCGCCCATTGGGTGGCCAAAGGTGTCGTTGACCTGCTTGAAGTGGTCGATATCCAGCATGGCGAAGCTTAGCGGGCTGTTGTCGCGGCGCGCACGGAAGCGGGCGTCCTCGAGCAACTGCAGGCTGTGGGTGTGGTTGTAGAGCCCGGTCAGGCTGTCGCGGACGATGCGTGCCTTCAGACTTCTGGCGCGGGTCGCGCGGGTGCGCACGGTGGCGATCAGGTGACTGGGTTTGATTGGCTTGGTGAGGAAGTCGTCGCCGCCTTCGCCCATGGCGTCGAGCTGTTTGTCCAGGTCGTCCTCGGCCGAGAGGTAGATGATCGGCACGCTGACATAGCGCTCGTGCTGACGAATAACCTTGGCCAGTTCGGTGCCCTGGCACTCGGGCATGTACATGTCGAGGATGATCAGGTCCGGTTGAAACTCGGCCAGAGCGCCGATGGCCTGAATCGGCTCGATCAGTGTCTGGGTGACGATGCCGGCGTTGTTAAGCACTCGCTCGGTGTGGGTGGCCTGGGCCCGGGAGTCGTCGATGATCAGTACGCGGATCGGTTCGTAGTGCGCCGTGCGGGTGAATATTTCGATCTTCTCCAGCAGGCTGCTGGCGTCGAGGGTGCCGGTAAAGAACTCCAGGCCACCGGCGCGCACCGCAGCAAGGCGCGTTGGCGTATCGGTTTCCAGGTGGCTGAAGAACAGCATCGGCAGCTTCGATTCCAGCCCCTGTTGGACCTGCTCGGCGAGGCGCAGCCCTTCGCTCGGACCATTGAAATCCACCTCCATGACGATCGCGGCCGGATGGCGGCGATGCATCGCGGTGCGGAAGGCCGCGACATTGCTGAACGCCTGCGCGGACATGCTGAAAAAGTCCAGCTGGCGTACCAGGTGTTCGGCGCGCTGCTGATCCTGCAGGGCGATGTACACCGGCTTGCTCAGTGGCGGCAGAAACGACTGATTATGTGGATCGCTGTGGCGCAGCCCGGTGCGCGCCAGACGGTAGATCAGCTGGCTGAGGGTGGAGATGGTGCTGCTGGAGAGACGGCCACGGTTGTCCCGGACGTCGCTCAGGCAATCTTCGATGCTCAGGGCAAGCTCGCTGTGCTCGGTCTGCTCGAAGCGGTCGGCGAAGCGCCGCAGCCGCGTCGTCGCTTCGGTCAGGGCAGCGTGGTAGTCCTCGTTCCATTCGCTGCGTTGCAGTTGCTGCCAAACTTCCAGCACTTCGCGTGCCTGGTGAATGACCCGCTGGGCGAAATGCTGCTTGAGTTCTTCCTGATCCGACATCGCGATTCTTCCCGGTGCACAGGGTGCGCTGCCCTGGCTTTATGGTGGCGGCATGCTATCACTGCGGCGGTGCTTTGGAAGTCCACTGTGCGGTAGTGGTTCTCAATTTGGCGCTGAGTGAACAGGGGCCCTGCGTTATAGTAAAGACATGTCAGCGCAACGTCTCCGACGTCGTGCGGTCGAACCCCAGAACTCGCGAGAAGGACACATTGCCCATGTTGGACTGGAAGAATCGCTTCGCTCGTCTCGGCCGCTCGAGTGGCCCTTCCGGCGGGGCCGGACGGCGGGAGGGTAATCCGCTTCTGCTGGTTCTTGCCGTCCTGCTGGGCGTGTACCTGCTGGTTACCTTGGTGCTCGGCTGGCACTGGAGCCGCGAGCCCGATCTGTTTCCCGTACAGCAGAGCGGCCGCCAGGCAGCCGAGGCCTCACAGCGGCAGTTGGTCAGCGGCTATACCACCGTGGAAACGCTCAAGCGTGTTGCCAGTACCTTGCTGGATAAGCCGGGTGGCTACCTGAGCAACGATATCGCGCCGCCGGGTCTGTGGTTGGACAACATGCCGAGCTGGGAATATGGCGTGCTGGTGCAGGTGCGCGATCTCGCTCGGGCGCTGCGCAAGGACTTCGCCCGCTCGCAGTCGCAGTCGACCGAGGACACCGATCTGGCCAAGGCCGAGCCGCTGTTCAACTTCGACAATCGCAGCTGGGCATTGCCGGCCTCCGAGTCCGAGTACCGCAACGCTATCCGCGGCCTGGATCGCTACCTGGCTCGGCTCAGCGATCCGCAGCCCAAGGCGCTGTTCTACACGCGTGCTGACAACCTTAACAACTGGCTGGGCGATGCCGCCACGCGGCTCGGCTCGCTGTCCCAGCGCCTCTCTGCCAGCGTTGGCCGGGTGCGGCTGGATGCCGATGTTGCGCCCGAACAGGAGCGTGCGGGCGTCGTGCCGCAGGTCAAGGAGGAGGTCGTCGAAACGCCGTGGTTGCAGATCGACAACGTCTTCTTCGAGGCGCGTGGTCAGGCGTGGGCCTTGTCACATCTGCTGCGCGCAATCGAGGTTGATTTCGCCGACGTGCTGGCGAAAAAGAACGCCACCATCAGCGTGCGGCAGATCATCCGCGAGCTTGAGGCCGCGCAGGAGCCGCTGTGGAGTCCGATGGTGCTCAATGGCAGCGGCTACGGCGTGCTGGCCAATCACTCGCTGGTGATGGCCAACTACATCTCCCGTGCCAATGCGGCGATCATCGATCTGCGCAACTTGCTGACGCAGGGGTAAGGCGAGCACCTCCAGCAAGCGTCGTGTCTGAGTGACTCGACGCCAATCTGGCTCATCGCTCAGTCCAGTCCGAGTTTTTTCAACCGATAACGCATCGAACGGAAGGTCAGCCCCAGCCGTTGGGCCGCCGCAGTGCGGTTCCAGCGGGTTTCCTCCAGCGCCTGCATGATCAGCTTGCGCTCGATCTCTTCCAGGTGATCTTCCAGATTGTCGATCTGCGCCAGGCTGGCTTCACCGTTCTCCGATACGCCTGGGCTGTCTGCCAGGCGTAGATCGCCCGCCTTGATCTCATCGCCCTCGCAGAGTGTGTAGGCCCGCTCGAGCATGTTCTCCAGCTCACGAACGTTCCCCGGGAAGCGATAGTTTTCCAGCTTGGCCAGAGCATCCGGGTGCAGGCGAGCGCTGCTGTCACCGCACTCCGCCGCAAGACGCCGAAGCATGGCTTCGGCGAGCAGGCCGATGTCTTCGCGACGCTCGCGCAGTGGCGGCACGCGCAGTTCGATGACATTCAGGCGGTAATACAGATCCTGGCGGAAACGACCTGCGGCCACTTCGCTGGCGAGGTCCTTGTGGGTGGCGCAGAGGATGCGCACATCGACCATTAGTTCCTGAGCGCCGCCGACCGCGCGTACAGCCTTCTCCTGGATCGCGCGCAGCAGCTTGACCTGCATCGGCAGCGGCAGGTCGGCTACCTCGTCGAGGAACAGCGTGCCGCCATTGGCGGTCTGGAATAGCCCGGGCTTGTCCTCGATGGCGCCACTAAAGCTGCCTTTCTTGTGGCCGAAGAACTCGCTTTCCATCAGTTCCGACGGGATCGCGCCGCAGTTGACGGGCACAAAGGGCTTTTCACTGCGAGGACCCTGCTCGTGAATCAGTCGGGCCACCAGCTCCTTGCCGCTGCCGGACTCGCCGCTGATATAAACCGGCGCCTGGCTGCGGGCGAGTTTGCCGATCTGCTTGCGAAGGGTCTTCATGGGTGGCGAGCTGCCGAGCAGGCGGCTGTCCACCGGCATTTCCGCTGTAGGCGCCCTCAGGCGCAGGGCCGTGCCGACCAGCTCGCGCAAGCGGTTGAGGTCCACCGGTTTGGTGAGAAAGTCGAATGCCCCGGCCTTGAGCGCGCCAATGGCGGTATCCAGGCTGCCGTATGCAGTGATCATCGCCACCGGCAGCTGCGGGTGCTGTTGCTGAATGTATTGCACCAGCTCCAGGCCGCTGCCATCGGGCAGGCGCATATCGGTAAGGCACAGGTCGTAATGCTCGCGGGCCAGGCATTCGCGCGCTTCCTTGAGATTGCGAGCGCTGCGGGTATCGAGTTTCATGCGGCCAAGAGTGATTTCCAGCAGTTCGCGGATATCCGGCTCGTCATCGATGATCAGTGCTTTCTGGCGCGCGGTCATGGTCCTGCTCTTGATTCGTGAAGCGATTGTCGCCGGGGATTGCGGCTGAGGAGCATGTTAACTCCGCCGGCTGTGTCGTGGCTGTCGCTTTGGTCGATGTGTGATGTGTTGCCGGCAGCGAGGCTCAGCTCAGCTTGCGCGGGTGGGCGAAGACGATGCGGAAGCAGCTGCCGCCCTCGGGTCGCTCGCGGTAGTCCAAGCGTGCCTGGTTGCTTTCGCACAGCTCGCGGGAGATATATAGCCCCAGCCCGGTGCCTTTGCTTTCGGTGGTGAAGAACGGTTCGAAGATGTTCTGAAGTTGCTCGGCCGCGATACCAGGGCCGTCATCGAGCACTTCGACGATAGGCAGGTCGCTGGCTTCGTCACGGAACAGGCGGAGCCAGACCTGCGCCCGCGGATTCTGCTGGCCGCTGTAGCGCAGCCCGTTCTGGACCAGGTTGGTCAGCACCTGGGTCAGCTGATTGGGGTCCATGCGGGTCTGCAGCGAGCTGCCCACGGTATCCAGGTGCAGGGTCTGCTGCGGGCCGAGCCCCTGGCGGAACTCGCTGGCGAAACGATGCAGCCAGTACTTCAGGTCCAGCAGCTGGGGTTCGGCCTGGCGCCGCCGGGAAAGCTGGAGGACGTTCTCGATCACCAGGTTCATCCGCCGTGAATGATCCTGAATGATCTGTGCCAGACGGCGGTCAGGTCCGTCCAGCTCTTCGGATTCCTGAAGCAGCTGCGCGGCATGGCTGATGGCGCCCAGTGGATTGCGGATTTCATGGGCAATGCTGGCTGTGAGGCGTCCGAGGGAGGCGAGCTTGAGCTGTTGTGCCTTCTGTGCGATCTGCGAGATGTCTTCGAGAAACACCAGTGTGTCGAGCTTGTTCCCGTGCTGCAGCGCGGCGAAGCTCGGCTGCAGCGTTGGGCCGCCAGGCGTTGCCCTGAGGTTCGGTGGGCGCAGGGTCGGATTGCCTCGCCACTGTTGCAGTGCCTTGAGCAGTTCTGGGCAGCGTGGTGCGAGGCGTTCGCCTGCCAGCGAGTCCTGGCCGAGCAATTGCAGAGCCCCCTGATTGGCGAGCAGAACGCGCTCCTGCGGGTCCAGCACCATGATGCCGGTACGCATGCGCTGGAGGATCAGCGCGTTGAGCGCCTCCAGGTTCGCCACCTCTTCCGCACGCTGGCGCGCCAGCGTCTCGCTGACCTGCAGGCGGCGAGCCAGCCCCTGAACCAGGAAGGCGGCAGCAAAGCAGAGCGTGCCGAGTGCGCTGGCCTGAACGTACTGGCTGCTGGCTTCGGGGCGTTGAATGCTGAGGTAGAAGGTCAGGTAGATCAGGCCCGTCGCAGCAACCGCGGCGATGAAGAAACCGACCCTGCCGCGCAGCAGTATGTTGGCGATGGCAACGGCGACTATCAGCAGGTTGCCGATACCGCTCGGGGTGCCACCGCCGAAGTAGAACAGCCCGGACAGCAGGATGACGTCCATCAGCGCCAGCCCGAGCACGGGCAGATCGCGCTCCGGGTTCTGCACCAGCACGGCGACGATGATGTTGAGGATCAGGTAGATCCAGGCGCCGTACTGAAAGAGCTGCGGGTTGCTCATCTCCAGCAGGTCGTTGTGCAGGTCGGCGCTGATCAGCAGAACCAGCGCCAGGCCGATAGTCAGCCGATAGAGGTGGTACAGGCGGAGAATCCGCCGTCCCTGATCGCCAAAGAAGGTGAGGTTTTCAGTGCCCACCAGGAGTGCTGTCCTGCTCCAGGTGAGCGCGGCTGCAGTACCAGCGATCCTGCGACTGCAGCGCCTGGTCCTGCGGGACGTGCACGCCGCACTGAGCGCAACGCACCATTGGCAGGGTGGTCTGGCGAGGCTTGGGGGCGGCTTTCTTCTGCGCGAAACGGCGCCACAGCCAGAACGCGGCGCCAATCAGTGCAATCCAGAACAGCAGGCGAAACAGACCCATATCGATTCCTCCCTGATTAAGCGTGGTGGCCTGCGATCAATTGAGCCCGGTCACTGCCGGCCCGTTTCGCCGCGCGCGCCGAATGCAAGGACGGCGCTGCGGAAGTCGGTCAGCGGTCAGTCGAACAGGCCGAAGGTCAGGCGGCTCCACCAGGAGCGCTTTTCGCCTTGCTGCTCTGCTTCCTTGAGTACCGGGCGAAGCTCTTCGGGAAGGTCCTGAGCGGCCGTTTCATACTGACGGAGCACATCGCGATTGGCCCGCGAGGTGTCCGGGCGGGGAGCCTCGCCTTCGATAAGGCCGAGGGTGGCCTTGCTCAGCCAGCTGCGGTTGTCGTCTTCCGTCTCGACAGGGGTGAATTTGCCGTCTTCGAGCGTTGCGTGATCCGGGTAGTTGAGCTGCAGAGTCTGCAGGCTGGTTTCGGCGAGATCGTCGAGGCCCAGGCGCTGGTAGGCCTCGGTCATCACGGCAAGCCCGTCGGCCACGGCCGGCGTGCCCTGGAAGTTCTCCACAACGTAACGGCCGCGGTTGGCTGCTGCGACGTAGGCCTGGCGCTTGAGGTAGTAGTGGGCGACGTGTATCTCGTTGGCCGCCAGCAGGTTGCGCAGGTAGACCATGCGCGCCTTGGCGTCAGGCGAGTAGCGACTGTTAGGGTAGCGGCTGGTGAGCTGGGCGAATTCGTTGAACGAGTCGCGGGCGGCACCTGGGTCGCGCTTGGTCATGTCCAGCGGCAGGAAGCGGGCCAGCAGGCCGCGGTCCTGATCGAAGGAGGCCAGGCCCTTGAGGTAGTAAGCGTAATCGACGTTCGGATGCTGCGGATGCAGGCGGATGAAACGCTCCGCCGCCGAGCGCGCGGCTTCCGGCTCGACGTTGCGGTAATAGGCGTAGATCAGTTCGAGTTGCGCCTGCTCGGCGAAGCGCCCGAATGGATAGCGCGACTCCAGGGCCTTGAGTTTGCTGATGGCGCTGGTATAGCTCTTGTTGTCCAGGTCGGCCTGTGCTTGCTGGTACAGCTCGACTTCACCCAGATTCTCGTCGACGGTTTCGTTGGATGAACAGGCGGCGGTGAGGGCGAGAATGGCGATCAGCAGCAGGTGTTTCACTTGCATGGCGGCTTGCGTCCCTGTGACGGCTGGCTGTCTCGCGCGGAGCCGTCCTGTTATGATGAGCGCCCCGGTGCGCCGGGACAAAGACGCCGTATTTAAACACAAGCGTGTAGCCGAAACCAAAGGCCGCTCCGCCATCTGCGGTCCCCGGGCCCGTCCGTTACCAACGGATGTCGCCTGCCTCTCTCAGACGAACCTATCTCGCCGTATGTCCACGACTTCCAAACAGGCCATCCAACTCCGCGCCGAAGTGCCGTTTGACCTTGGCGGGCAACGTCTCGATCAGGTTGCGGCGCAGCTCTTTTCCGAACACTCGCGCTCGCGTCTCGCGGCCTGGATCAAGGATGGCCTGCTCACCGTGGATGGCGCCGTGCTGCGCCCTCGCGACACCGTGCATGCTGGCGCCGTGCTCGAGCTGAGTGCCGAACAGCAGGCGCAGGGCGAGTGGGTCGCGCAAGACATTCCGCTTGAGATCGTCTACGAGGACGATCAGATCCTGGTGATCGACAAGCCTGCTGGCCTGGTTGTGCACCCTGCGGCCGGCCATGCCGACGGCACGCTGCTCAATGCATTGCTGCATCACGTGCCGGACCTGATCAACGTCCCGCGTGCCGGCATCGTTCATCGCCTGGACAAGGACACCACCGGTCTGATGGTCGTGGCCAAGACGCTGCAGGCGCAAACCCGGCTGGTCGAGCAGTTGCAGGCGCGTAGCGTCAGCCGCATCTACGAGGCGATCGTCATCGGCGTGATCATTACTGGTGGTACGGTCGACGCGCCGATCGGTCGGCATGGCCAGCAGCGTCAGCGCATGGCGGTGGTGGAGGGCGGCAAGCCGGCGGTCAGCCATTACCGCGTGCTGGAGCGCTTTCGCTCGCACACCCATGTGCGGGTCAAGCTGGAAACCGGGCGTACCCACCAGATTCGGGTGCACATGACCCATCTTGGCTATCCACTGGTCGGTGACCCGCTGTATAGCGGGCGTTTCCGCATTCCGCCGGCGGCGAATCCGACGCTGGTGCAAACGCTTCGCGAGTTCCCTCGCCAGGCGCTGCACGCGCGCTTCCTCGAACTCGATCATCCTGTTACCGGGCAGAGGATGAAATGGGAGTCGCCGTTGCCGGATGACTTCGTCTGGCTGCTGACGCTGCTGCAACAGGACCGAGAGGCCTTCGTCGGGTGAGTGCGTGGGGCGGTGACTGGCTCGTGCCGGAATGGCCTGCTCCGCCCGGCGTTCGCGCCTGTGTGACCGCGCGGCAGGGCGGCGTCAGTCGCGCTCCGTTCGACAGCTTCAATCTGGGTGATCACGTCGGTGATGAGCCTGCCGCGGTGGCCTGGAATCGCCAGCATCTTCAGGACGTGCTCGGTTGCCAACCAGTCTGGCTGGAGCAAGTGCATTCGAGTGTCGCTGTCCAGGCCGCTCCAGGAAATCGCGTGACCGCCGATGCTAGCTGGAGCGAGACGCCGGGTCTGGGATGTGCGGTACTGACTGCGGACTGCCTGCCGGTACTTTTCTGTGATCATGCTGCGACCCGAGTCGCCGCGGCTCACGCTGGCTGGCGCGGGCTGGCTGGTGGTGTGCTCGAGGCGACGCTCGAAGCGCTGGCGGTACCTGCCGATGAACTGCTGGTGTGGTTGGGGCCGGCGATCGGGGCGGCGGCATTCGAGGTTGGGCCCGAAGTGCGCGATGCATTCCTCGCGCAGCATTCGTCGGCTGCCGCGGCGTTCGTTGCAAGTCGCAACCCGGGACGCTTCATGGCGGATATCTACCAGCTAGCGCGTATCCGTCTGGCTGCCGCGGGCGTAGACGCGGTTTACGGTGGCGGGTTGTGCACCTTCAGCGATCCGCGCTTCTACTCCTATCGGCGTGCCGCGCACACAGGCCGCTTCGCCAGTCTGATCTGGCTCGAGTGATATTGGCGCGCTAGCGGTGAAGTCAGCCATGACTCTGCGGTCCTGGCATGACCTGTATCAATGTCATCCGCCTTGAATCTCCAACAATCATCCTCATCTATGCTGCATCTCGCAGGTTTCGTATATGGCGCGAGTCACGGCGCCGGCCTGCTTCACATGAGGATGAACATCCATGCGTATCGATCGTTTGACCAGCAAGCTGCAGCTTGCGCTCTCCGATGCCCAGTCCATAGCCGTCGGCCTGGATCACCCCTCCATCGAGCCGTTACACCTGATGCAGGCGCTGCTTGAGCAGCAGGGCGGCTCGATCAAGCCGTTGCTGATGCAGGTCGGCTTCGACATCGCAGCGCTGCGTCAGGCGCTGACCAAAGAGCTCGACCAGCTGCCGAAGCTACAGAACCCCACTGGCGACATGAATCTCTCGCAGGACCTGGCGCGCCTGCTCAATCAGGCTGACCGCCTCGCCCAGCAGAAGGGCGACCAATACATTTCCAGTGAGCTGGTGCTGCTGGCAGCGCTGGACAGCAACACCCGTCTGGGCAAGCTGCTGCTGGCTCAGGGTGTAAGCAAGAAAGCGCTGGAGAACGCCATCAGCAATCTGCGCGGCGGCGATGCGGTCAATGATCCCAACGCCGAAGAATCGCGGCAGGCGCTCGACAAATACACCGTGGACATGACCAAGCGCGCCGAGGACGGCAAGCTCGACCCGGTGATCGGTCGTGACGACGAGATCCGCCGCACCATTCAGGTGCTGCAGCGGCGGACCAAGAACAACCCGGTACTGATCGGTGAGCCGGGCGTGGGCAAGACCGCCATCGTCGAGGGGTTGGCCCAGCGCATCGTCAACGGTGAGGTCCCGGACGGCCTCAAGGACAAGCGCTTGCTGGCCCTGGACATGGGCTCGCTGATTGCCGGGGCCAAGTTCCGCGGCGAGTTCGAGGAGCGCCTCAAGGCGGTGCTCAACGAGCTGTCCAAGCAGGAGGGTCGCGTCATCCTGTTCATCGACGAGCTGCATACGATGGTCGGCGCGGGCAAGGCGGAAGGCGCCATGGATGCCGGCAACATGCTCAAGCCTGCCCTGGCGCGCGGCGAGCTGCACTGCGTAGGTGCCACTACTCTCGATGAATACCGCCAGTACATCGAGAAGGATGCCGCCCTGGAGCGTCGCTTCCAGAAGGTGCTGGTCGACGAACCAAGCGAGGAAGACACCATCGCCATTCTTCGTGGCCTCAAGGAGCGCTACGAAGTGCACCATGGCGTGACCATCACCGATGGCGCCATCATCGCCGCGGCCAAGCTCAGCCACCGCTATATCACCGATCGCCAGCTGCCGGACAAGGCCATCGACCTGATCGACGAGGCCGCCAGCCGTATCCGCATGGAGATCGACTCCAAGCCCGAAGAGCTCGATCGCCTGGATCGCCGCTTGATCCAGCTGAAGATCGAGCGTGAGGCGCTGAAGAAGGAAGACGACGAGGCCACCAAGAAGCGCCTGGCCAAGCTGGAAGACGACATCGCCAAGCTGGAGCGCGAATACGCCGATCTGGAAGAAATCTGGAAGTCGGAGAAAGCCGAGGTGCAGGGTTCGGCGCAGATCCAGCAGAAGATCGAACAAGCCAAGGCCGAGCTCGAAGCAGCGCGGCGCAAGGGTGATCTGGCGCGCATGGCCGAACTGCAGTACGGCATCATTCCGGACCTCGAGCGCAGCCTGGAGATGGTCGATCAGCATGGCAAGAAAGAAAACCAGCTGCTGCGTAACAAGGTGACCGACGAGGAGATCGCCGAGGTGGTTTCCAAGTGGACCGGTATTCCGGTCTCCAAGATGCTCGAAGGCGAGCGCGACAAGCTGCTGCGCATGGAAGACATGCTGCACACTCGCGTCATCGGTCAGCACGAAGCCGTGGTGGCCGTATCCAATGCCGTGCGCCGCTCGCGCGCCGGTCTGGCCGACCCGAATCGTCCGAGCGGCTCGTTCCTCTTTCTCGGCCCGACCGGGGTGGGCAAGACCGAGCTTTGCAAGGCGCTGGCCGAGTTCCTCTTCGATACCGAGGAGGCGATGATCCGCATCGACATGTCCGAGTTCATGGAGAAGCACTCCGTTGCGCGCCTGATCGGTGCGCCGCCGGGCTACGTCGGTTACGAAGAAGGCGGTTACCTGACCGAAGCGGTGCGTCGCAAACCGTATTCGGTGGTGTTGATGGACGAGGTAGAGAAGGCCCATCCAGACGTCTTCAATGTGCTGCTGCAGGTGCTCGAAGACGGCCGCCTGACCGACAGCCATGGGCGGACGGTGGACTTCAAGAACACGGTGATCGTGATGACCTCCAACCTGGGCTCTGCGCAGATCCAGGAGCTGGTTGGTGATCCCGATGCGCAGCGGGCTGCGGTGATGGATGCGGTGGCGCATCACTTCCGACCGGAGTTCATCAACCGTATCGACGAGGTGGTGGTGTTCGATCCGCTCGGTCGCGAGCAGATCGCCGGTATCGCCGACATCCAGCTCGGGCGCCTGCGCAAGCGCCTGGCCGAGCGCGAATTGAGCCTGGAACTCAGTCAAGAGGCGATGGACAAGCTGATCGCCATCGGTTACGACCCGGTCTACGGAGCGCGGCCGCTCAAACGGGCGATCCAGCGCTGGATCGAGAATCCGCTGGCGCAGCAGATTCTCTCCGGTCAGTTCGCGCCGGGCAGCAGCGTCAAGGCGCGGGTAGAGGGCGAGCAGATCGTCTTCGATTGAGCGGGGTGGCTACCTGCGGGGTGCAGCACACCTCCCAGGTAGCCGCGTTGGAGCAGCGTTTTCGCGGGTGCCGCCGGGTGAACGCAAAGTGTTGTCAGTAATCGCATTTTTGGGGTTGACAGGCGAGCCGGGAACCGTAAAATGGCGCGCCTCTGAGGCGGTAACGTAACGCTGAAGAGCTGGAATTGAAGTTGTTCCGCGATAGCTCAGTCGGTAGAGCAAATGACTGTTAATCATTGGGTCCCAGGTTCGAGTCCTGGTCGCGGAGCCAAATTCCAATCGGGGTATAGCGCAGTCCGGTAGCGCGCCTGCTTTGGGAGCAGGATGTCGGGAGTTCGAATCCCCCTACCCCGACCATTTTTGGGTCGTTAGCTCAGTTGGTAGAGCAGTTGGCTTTTAACCAATTGGTCGTAGGTTCGAATCCTACACGACCCACCATACGGGCTTCTCAGGAAGCATAAAAAGCTGGATGTTCTCGCGGACATCCAGCTTTTTTATTGCCTGCGATTTCTTCTCGGCACATTCAAGGCGCACCCGGGGGTGCGCCTTTTCTGCGTCAATGGAGCTTCAGGCGCGGCTCCGTCGTGCGGCTGAGCTTGTCGCCAAGCATCATCAGCAGCGTGCGAGCGATGCCATACAGCGCGATCTGGTGCATGCGGTAGAGCGAGATATAGAACATCCGTGCCAGCCAGCCTTCGAGCATCACGTTGCCGGTCAGGTTACCCATCAGATTGCCTACTGCCGAGAAGCTTGATAGCGAAATCAATGAGCCGTAGTCCTTGTAGCGATAGGTCGGCAGCGGCTTGCCTTCCAGTCGGTTGTGGATCGAGCGGGCCAGCATCGAGGCCTGCTGGTGGGCTGCCTGTGCGCGGGGGGGGACATTGCGGTCGCTGTCCGGCTGTGGGCAGGCGGCACAATCGCCGAACGCAAAGATGTTCTCGTCGCGCGTGCTCTGCAGTGTCGGGTGGACAACCAGCTGGTTAATGCGGTTGGTTTCCAGGCCATCCAGTTCGTGAAGGAAGGCGGGTGCCTTGATCCCGGCGGCCCACACCTTGAGGCTGGCCTGGACGAACTCGCCCTGCTTGGTGTGCAGGCCTTCGGCGGTGACTTCGCTGACGGCGGCGCCTGTGAGCACCGTGACACCCAGGTCCAGCAGTGTCTGGTGCACCGGCTGGCTGATGCGCTCAGGCAGTGCCGGCAAGACTTTCGGGCCGGCCTCGATGAGGGTGATGTTTACATCCTCCGGCTTGATGCCATCAAGGCCGTAGGCCGCCAGCTCCTTGGCGGCGTGCAGCAGTTCTGCAGCCAGCTCCACGCCGGTAGCGCCGGCTCCGACGATGGCCATGCTGATGTTGCTCGAGGCACCCTCGCCTGCATGCGCCTTCATGTAATGGCTCAGCAGTTGCCGGTGGAAGCGCTCGGCCTGCTCGCGCGTATCAAGGAAGATGCAGTGCTCGGAAGCCCCCGAGGTGCCGAAGTCGTTGGTCGTGCTGCCGACGGCAATCACCAGCGTGTCGTAGTTCAGTGCGCGTGACGGGACCAGTTCCACGCCAAACTCGTCGCGCGTCGCTTCCAGTCGAATGCATTTGCTCGCGCGATCCAGGCCTGCCATGCGGCCCATCTGGAACTCGAAGTGATTCCATTTGGCCTGAGCGACGTAGTTGAGTTCGTCAGCGGACGAGTTCAAGGAGCCGGCGGCGACTTCGTGCAGCAGCGGCTTCCAGATGTGTGTGAGGTTGGCGTCGACCAGGGTGATGCGGGCTTTGCCACGCTTGCCCAGGGTTCTACCCAGGCGGGTAGCAAGCTCCAGACCGCCGGCGCCACCGCCGACGATTACGACTCGATGTGACATGGGAGTGACTCATAGCTGCAAGGGAAACGGCGGGGCGGCCTGGCGAGCGGAGCTCAAAGCACAAGGCGGCTCAAGAGGCGGCTCAATAACCCGAGCCCGATCACCACGACCAGTACCACAAGCAGAAGAAGCCAGGGGCGAAACGGCTGGCGCTCGACCTGGTGTTGCGGGGCGCGGAGGTATTCATCGACGCGCTGCTGATCTTCGGGCTTCAGGCGGCTTGGCATGGGCACCTCGAATGGAATGCAGGCATTCTAGCTGTGCAGGGTCAAAAGCCAAGCGCGAAGTGCGGCGCTTTGCCGCGCGGAGGGCTGGCGGGCATGCCGGGCGGCATGCCCTTGGGGGTTGTCAGGTGTTCTTCAGCTTGCGCAGGTTGCCGATGACCGACTCCAGCGCGCGGTCGAACAGCAGGGTGTCGTTGAGTAGCCGAATGGCGCCGCGCTGGAATTCGGTCGCCAGGCCCATGCGGGTCTTTTCCAGGACTTTCATGCCGGTGCGATTAACGAAGATGTACTTGCCGGTGGGCTTGATCACCGCTGCCAGCTTGCAGCGCAGCTTGTGTTCTTCGTCTTCCTGGAACTCCACCCAGCTGCCGACGCGCAGATTGTCGACCTGGACCAGCGCGACATCGTTATCCGGCAGGCTGATTTCCGGTTCCTGCTCGCGGCTCTCGCCAGGTGCAAGCAGGACGATCTCGTCGACCACTTCGACCATTGCCGGTGTGGTTGCTATCGGAGTTGCCGCTGACTCCGCTGAAGTGCTGTCGTCCGCTGGCGCCTCGCTGGGAGCGCTCTGCGGTTGCTGGAAGCGCTGCAGGGTCTGGACATGGAGCGCTTCGAGCTGGGTAAAGAAGTCGCCGGTGGAAAAAGGGTCGAAGGCGGCACTGACCAGTCCGTCGCGCAGCGCTTTAAGCAGGCTCGGGACCAGCTCCAGCAGGCGTGCGCGCGATTCTTCGTCTTCGTGAGGGGTAACGCTCCACACCAGATCGTCCATCGTGTCCAGGGCGGCCTGCCACTCTTCGGACTGGGTGCCGTGTTTCAGACAGGTAAGCAGCAGAACCTTGCTCCAGGCTTCCTGTAGCAGCCGCACCACGACTTCCGGAAGCGTCTTGCCGAGCAAGCGCTGGTTCAGGGCGCGCTCAACTTCCTGTCGGGCGATCTCGGCCTTGGCGCGGCCTTCCTCGGCATCGCGGGTGCGTTGCTCGAGCAGCTCGCTACGGCGGCGCTCATCGCCGATGAAGGCAAGGAAGTCGGCCAGCAGCTCGGAGAAAATGGCCGGATCGTCAGTGAAGTCGTTGAGCAGTCGAGCCACGATCTGCTCGATCTTCTGGTAGAGACTGTCCCGCTGCGCTTCATCCTGATCGCCCCAGCCCATCGCTGCCGAGGCAATCTCGTTAAGCAGGCGGCGTGCCGGATGGCTGCCGCGGCTGAAGAAGGTCTTGTCCAATACCGCGACCTTGAGAAGCGGGATCTGCAGGCGACCGATCAGGGCCTTTAGCGAGTCGGGCAGGGTGCGGTCATCGAGTATGAATTCGAACAGCATGGAGACGAGGTTGATCACATCGTCGTCTATCTCGCCAACCACGCGGGACTTGCCGGTCTTGGCACTGACTCGGCTCAGCAGGCCGGCCAGCTGCTCCTGAAGATCGAACTCGTCGACGGTCTGCGGCGCGCGCGCCTGCATGTGCGACAGCAGGCGGAGGAGGTCGCCACTGGAGATCGGGATCGCATCGCTGGGGATGTTGCGCGCCGGCAGCATGCTGCTACCACGGAGCTCTGAAAGCAGGCTGTGCAGTGCGCTGAATGCGGCTTCCTGCAGTCCCTCGTCGACATGTGCAGCCTGGCCAAGTGGTGCTGATGGTGCATGGCTTCCGGCTGGCGCGCCGGGGCGCTGCTGGCGGCGGGGCGGGGCGGAGTGCAGCTCTGGCAGGATGCCGGCAGCGACCAGGGTCTGGTTAGCTTCGGCATAGAGTTGGTCGATATCCCCGAGCACGTATTTTTCGAAGAGCTTGAAGATGATCAGCTTGACCTTGATCTCTACCCCAAGGCTGCTGCTGGCCTCGATGAAGTAGTCGCAGAGTGCGTGCGGGCCGAGCGGGTTGCTCTTGTCATCGAGCTTCTTGCTGATCAGCGCATTGAAACGAGTGGTCAGGTGCCCCAGCGGTTGAGCCGCACGACTCATGACTTTCGCGACCATGGTGTCGACGGCTACCGACTCTTCCAGCTCATCGTTCTGCACAAGTGAAAGACTGTCGAACGACACATTGTCCAGCACCGGCGGCTTGCCGATCTCATACTGATTGAGTTTGGCGAATGCTTCGAACAGCTGTTGCAGAAAGCCGCGTTCGATGTTGCGGCGCTTCATGCGCAAATCACGCATGGCTTCGAAAAACGCGTTCTGTTCGACGTTGCTGCTCGCACGATCGGCGATTTCGAAGAGCGAGTCATCGGCGTTGTCGAACAGCGACTGCAAGGCCTGACGCAGCTGTTGGGCGGCCTTGTCGCGCACGCTGATGAGCGCCACAGGCAGGCGGCCTGCTGGTGAAGAAGGCTTGTGCTCAGGGGCTGCCTTGTTCAGGTGCACCACTTTCGCATCGGTTCGCATCGAGACTCTCCTGCGGTCGCCTGCTTAACGGCGGTCACAACGCCAGCTTCAAACAGCGTCTTGTAAGGGTAACCAAATCGGCAGGGCAAGGCGGAAGGTTCCGGGCGAGCCCGCAATCTAGTGCGGGTTTCTTCTGTCGAACCGGATCCAGCGCAGCATAGCCGAGCGGTCTGATTTTACAACGACACCTCGTCAGTAAGGTGTCGCCATTTCGGTGGCGTCAATATTCTTGAAGGGCATTATAAGCATCGGATTGCGATGCCAAGGCCGGTTTTTCATTGGACATGACTTGGCTCACAGATACTCGCAGGTTTTCCGCCGGGAGGTAAAAAAAGCCTCTCGAATACCCGTCCGGGATGCGCAGGTTGGCGCTGCGTTAGCGAGCAATCAGCCTTTATACTCCGCGCAATCTTCAGGAGTCAGCCATGCCGAATCTTACACTTGCCGATCTATCTGCAGAAATCGATGCCAACGTTCGTCGCGCGCTCGCCGAGGACGTCGGCAGTGGTGACATCACGGCGCAGTTGATTCCAGCCGAGCGGCTGGCGCATGCGTCGGTCATCACTCGCGAGGAGGCAGTGATCAGTGGAACGGCATGGGTAGACGCCGTATTCCGCCAAGTCGACCCACGCGTTGCGGTTCACTGGCAGGTTGCCGATGGTGACCGTGTCGGGGCTGACCGGGTGCTGTTCCATCTCGAGGGGCCGGCGCGGGCGCTGCTCACCGGCGAGCGCAGTGCGCTGAATTTTCTGCAACTGCTGTCGGGTGTGGCGACTCGCTGTCGTCACTACGCGGACATGGTCGACGGGACCGGCGTGCGTTTGCTCGATACGCGCAAGACCATACCCGGGCTGCGCCTGGCGCAGAAGTATGCCGTTACCTGCGGTGGCTGCCACAACCACCGCATCGGTTTGTACGACGCCTTCCTGATCAAGGAAAACCACATCGCCGCTTGCGGTGGCATCGCCGAGGCGGTTGCTGCTGCACATCGCATCGCGCCGGGCAAGCCGGTGGAGATCGAGGTGGAGAGTCTGGGCGAGCTTGAGCAGGCGCTACTAGCAGGTGCCGATATCGTCATGCTGGACGAGCTCAGTCTGGATGACATGCGCACCGCGGTGGCCATCAATGGGGGGCGGGCCAAGCTCGAAGCGTCGGGCGGCATCAGCGATGAAACGCTGCGCAGCGTGGCGGAAACGGGGGTGGACTACATCTCCATCGGCGCGCTGACCAAGCATGTGCGGGCGGTGGATCTGTCGATGCGCTTGCGGCAGTAAGGGCGGGGAGAGGTTGCGGTGCCTGGCGCAGCGGCTGCGCCAGGCGGATCGGTCAGTGACGGCTTTTCAGGCCGAAATTCTCGTGCAGGGTGCCGGGGGTGTCGTCGCCCTTGGGCGCATAGTCCTTCGGCGGCTCGGTGAAGGCCGGCGACGAGAGACGCTCACGAGTGCCGTGGTTCTCTTCGCTGTGCAGTGCGGCCATCAGGCGTTGACGGGTCTGTTCGTCGAGTGCGAGGCGGCTGGCGCCGTCGGACAGGTGATCCTGAATGTCCTGATAGTTGTTGGTCAGTTTGCGCAGCAGGCTGGCGGTGGTGTTGAAGTGGGTAACCACCTCACTCTGATAAGTGTCGAAACGCTCTTGCAGGTCATCGACCTGACGCTGTGTGCGGTTTGGTGCGCTGCTGCGTGCCACCAGATAACCGATGGCGATGCCGGCGATCAGGCCGACGATCGGGAGCAACCAGGTCGCGAGGGTCTGTTCCACGAGTCCTTCCTCTATATAAACGGCTGTGCTTACGTTAACGTCTCGTACCTGCTCTGTATACCGCGACGCGAGGCGGCGGTTATTGGCAGCTAGTTAGCAAGACGAGTCGACTCGTCCCAAGGTCACGGAGTTCCTGCTTTGTTGAAACGCGAAACCCCCCTCAATCTCGACGGCCCCTGCGGCACCCTTGAAGCGCTGTACTTCGATCAATCGCAGCCGGCGGGGCTCGCGCTGATCTGCCACCCGAACCCGGTCAAGGGCGGCACCATGCTGAACAAGGTGGTCTCGACCCTGCAGCGCACCGCTCGCGACGCCGGCTACAGCACGCTGCGCTTCAATTATCGCGGTGTCGGCGGCAGCGCCGGCGCGCATGACATGGTCGAGGGCGAGGTGGATGACGCCGAGGCTGCGCTGCGTTGGCTGCGCGAGCAGAATCCGGAGCTGCCGCTGACGCTGCTGGGGTTCTCCTTCGGCGGGTTCGTCGCCGGCAAGCTGGCCCACCGTTTGAACGCGGAGGGCGTGGCGGTACAGCGGCTGATGATGGTGGCGCCGGCAGTGTCGCGCCTCGTCGAGCTGTCGTTGGCTGACGATTGCCAGCTGACGATCATCCAGCCGGAGCAGGACGAGGTCATCGATGCCGAGTCCGTGTACACCTTTTCCGCGCAGCTGCAGCACCCCCATGAGCTGCTGAAAGTGGCAGAATGCGGCCACTTTTTTCATGGCAAGCTGGTGGAACTGAAGGAACTGGTAGCCCCGCGGCTTTGATGCCCGAACCTGCTCCTCTCCGCCGCGCTCAACGATCGAGAATGACTGCATGACTACCCGCATCCTGACCGGTATCACCACCACCGGCACGCCGCACCTGGGCAACTACGCCGGCGCGATCCGCCCGGCCATCCTGGCCAGCCGCGACGCGGCCGCCGACTCCTTCTATTTCCTGGCCGACTACCACGCGCTGATCAAGTGCGATGACCCGCTGCGTATCCAGCGCTCGCGCCTGGAGATTGCCGCGACCTGGTTGGCATGCGGCCTCGATGCCGAACGCGTGACCTTCTATCGTCAGTCCGACGTTCCGGAAATCCCCGAGCTGACCTGGCTGCTCACCTGCGTCACCGCCAAGGGGTTGCTCAATCGTGCCCACGCCTACAAGGCCTCGGTGGACAAGAACGTCGAGAACGGCGAGGACCCGGATGCCGGCGTGACCATGGGACTCTACAGCTACCCGGTGCTGATGGCGGCGGACATCCTGATGTTCAACGCGCACAAGGTGCCGGTTGGCCGCGACCAGATCCAGCATGTGGAAATGGCCCGCGACATTGCTCAGCGCTTCAATCATCTGTTCGGTCACGGTCGTGAGTTCTTCACCCTGCCGGAAGCGGTGATCGAGGAAGGCGTCGCCACGCTGCCCGGCCTTGACGGACGCAAGATGTCGAAGAGCTACGACAACACCATTCCGCTGTTCGGCAGCGCCAAGGAGCTCAAGGGCGCGATCGCACGCATCGTCACCGACTCGCGCCTGCCGGGCGAGCCGAAGGACCCCGACAGCTCGCACCTGTTCACCCTCTACCAGGCGTTCGCCACCGCGCAGCAGCAGGATGCGTTCCGCCAGGAGCTGCTCGACGGGCTGGCCTGGGGCGATGCCAAGCAGCGCCTGTTCGAGCTGCTCGACAACGAGCTGGGCGAGGCGCGCGAGCTGTATCACCAGCTGATCACCAAGCCCGCCGAGCTGGAGGACATTCTCCAGGCGGGCGCGGCCAAGGCGCGCCGAATCGCCACGCCGTTCCTTGGTGAGCTGCGCGAAGCGGTGGGCCTGCGCAACTTCCGTAGCGAAGTTAAAAGTGCAGCGCCAGCCAAGAAGAAGTCCAGCAAGGTGGCGCGCTTCGCCAGCTTCCGCGAGGCCGACGGCGCGTTCCGCTTTCGTTTCTTTGCGCCCGACGGCGAGGAGCTGCTGCTGTCCCGTCCGTTGAGCAACCCGAAGGCGATCGGCAGCCTGACCCAGCGGTTGATTGCCGGCGGGCCGGACGCGCTGGAACTTCGCGAGGACGAAGGCGATCAATTCACCCTGTGGCTGGACGACGAATGCGTCGCCGACAGCCCACATTATGAGAGCGCCGAAGCGCTCGATGCCGCCATGCTGCGGGTACGCGAGGCGCTGGCCACGCTCGTCGACTGACGTGCTGCCGCCAGGGCGGAACGTACCCCGCGACTGCGTTCCGCGGCTTCGCGGCAATCTCCAAGAATGGGTGTCCCAGGAGGGCTGACGCTTGAACGACCTGAGTAAATTGCCAACCACCGAGGGCGCGGCTAAAGTGTCGGCCCCGTTTCACTACCCAGACTCCGCCATGACCCCTCTTGAGCGCTATCAGGCCGACCTGAAACGTCCTGACTTCTTCCACGATGCCGCCCAGGAAAATGCGGTGCGTCACCTGCAACGTCTGTACGACGATCTGGTGGCCGACGATCGCAGCAAGAGCGGCCTGCTCGGCAAGCTGTTCGGCAAGAAACAGCAGGAGCCGATCAAGGGCATCTACTTCTGGGGCGGCGTTGGCCGCGGCAAGACCTACCTCGTTGATACCTTCTTCGACGCATTGCCGTTCAAGCAGAAGACGCGCACGCACTTTCACCGCTTCATGAAGCGCGTGCACGAGGAAATGAAGACGCTCAAGGGCGAAAAGAACCCGCTGACCATCATTGGCAAGCGCTTCGCCGACGAGTCGCGGGTGATCTGCTTCGACGAATTCTTCGTCTCCGATATCACCGACGCGATGATTCTTGCCACGCTGCTCGAAGAGCTGTTCAAGAACGGCGTGAGCCTGGTGGCGACCTCCAACATCGTGCCGGACGGTCTGTACAAGGACGGTCTGCAGCGCGCGCGCTTCCTGCCGGCCATCGAGCTGCTGAAGAAGCACACCGAGATCGTCAACGTCGACAGCGGCATCGACTATCGCCTGCGTGCGCTGGAACAGGCCGAGCTGTTCCACTTCCCGCTCGATGCCGAGGCCGAGCAGAGCCTGGAACGCAGCTTCAAGAGCTTGCTGCCGGAGAACTGCCGGGTCGTCGACAAGGACGCACTGATGATCGAGAACCGCGAAATCCGTGCGGTAAAGACCGGCAACGATGTGGCCTGGTTCGAGTTCCGCGAGCTCTGCGACGGGCCGCGTAGCCAGAACGACTACATCGAACTGGGCAAGATATTCGGCGCCATCCTGCTGGCCAATGTCGAGCAGATGAGTGTCACCAAGGACGACATGGCGCGCCGCTTCATCAACCTCGTCGACGAGTTCTACGACCGCAACGTCAAGCTCATCATCTCTGCCGAGGTCGAGCTCAAGGACCTCTATACCGGTGGTCGCCTGGAGTTCGAATTCCAGCGCACCCTGAGCCGTCTGCTGGAAATGCAATCGCACGAGTACCTGTCGCGGCCGCACAAGCCCTGACCATGGCGTGGCCGCGAAGACCGACTCTTCGCGGCCAAAGGCCGCTTTCTCGCAACGTCTGGCACTGCGCCTTAGTAGGCGCGGTCTTCGTCAAGAAGGCGTATGCCAGCTGTCGGTACCTGCTTCAGCAAGCCAGCCTTGGCTGTTCCGTGGTCGCCCTTACGACTCAGGCCGGTATTTCTGCCGGTAGTGATTGGGTGACAGCTCGGTGTGCTGGCGGAAAAGGCGGGCGAAGAAGCTCGCATCGTCGTAGCCCACTTCGTAGCTGATCGTCTTGATGCTCTTGCCGGTGGTGGCGAGCAGGCTCTTCGCCGTCTCGATCCGCAGGCGTTGCAGATAGTGCAGCGGCTTGTCGCCGGTGGCTGCCTGGAAGCGGCGCATGAAGTTGCGAATGCTCATGCCATGCTGCCGCGCCACGTCCTCGAAGCGAAACTTTTCGGCGAAGTTGGCTTCCAGCCATTCCTGTATCTGCAGAATCCGCGTATCCAGATGCAGCTTCTGCCCGCCGAAACCCAAGCGCCCCGGGCTGTAACTGCGTTGTAGCTCGTAAAGCACGTCACGCGCCATGCCCTGGGCCACGTGTGCGCCGCAGAAGCGCTCGACCAGATACATGTACAGGTCGCAGGCCGAGGTCGTGCCGCCTGCGCAGTAGAGGTTGTCGCTGTCGGTGAGGTGCTTGTCGGCGCTGAAAGCCACACCGGGGAAGCGCTCGACGAAGTCATTGGCAAAGCGCCAGTGGGTGGTCGCCTCGCGGCCTTCCAGCAGGCCCGCCTGGGCCATCCAGAACACGCCGGTGGCTTCGCCACAGATGACGCTGCCTGCTGCGTGACGCTCGCGCAACCAGGGCATCACACCCGGATGCTGCGCGCAGAGCGCATCGAAATCTCCCCAGAAGGCCGGCAGGATCACCATATCGGCGTCATCCAGCGGACTATCCACGGCGATGGCGATACCGCTGAAGGTATTTACCGCCTTGCCGTCCGGGCTGACCAGACGGGTTTCGAAAGCAGGGGTGAGGTCAAGGCCGAGCTGTTTGCCATAGCGCAGGCTGGCCATGTGGAAGAAATCCTTGGCCTGGGTGAGTGTCGAGGCGAACACCCCTTCGGTGGCAAGTATGCTGACGCGCTGGATCGAGGCGAGATTGGGCATGCGATTCTAATTATTGTGGTGAGTAACAGGGTAAATCTGCCGTGTGGCGGCTGGAGCGTCCTATTTTTGCATGCATCTGTCCAGCCTTCCCTGAAGCGATGCGGCTGAACCGTCACAGCGACCCGGCGTCGAACCGCTGATGCACAGGAGCGAAGAGATGAGTGAAAGCAGTCAGTATCCGACAGCCCCTTTTGGCGATTGGGACGGCAGCCCGGCCGCGGCGCGTGCGATGCAGCAGAGCCTGGCGGCGCAGGTGAGCTTGCAGGATGACTTCCCACCGTTGCGATTGATCGCCGGGGTGGATGTCGGTTTCGAGGATGGCGGCACTATCACCCGCGCCGCGGCAGTGCTGCTGGATGCTGATACCCTGGAGCTGGTCGGCAGCAGCCTGGCGCGAATTCCGACGAACATGCCCTACATTCCGGGCCTGCTTTCGTTCCGTGAGCTACCCGCGGTGCTGCAGGCGCTCGGCGAACTGCCGGCCGTTCCCGACCTGATCTTTTCCGACGGCCACGGCATCGCCCACCCGCGCCGCCTGGGCATTGCTGCTCACCTGGGCGTGGTGACCGGCCTGCCCACCATCGGCGTGGCAAAGAAGCTGCTCACCGGGGCGCACGACGAGCTGGAACTGGCGCGTGGTGCACAGGTCGAGTTGCGCGACAAGAAGACCGGCGAAGTGATCGGCTGCGTGCTGCGCAGCAAGGACAAGGTGCGGCCGCTGATCATTTCCCCGGGTAACCGGGTCAGCATCGTCACCGCACCGCAGCTGGTGATGCGTTATGTCACGCGCTATCGCCTGCCGGAGCCGACCCGGCTGGCCGACCGGCTGGCATCGCGGCGGGAAGAAAAGGCCGCCGCGCGGCGCTTGTCTGGAGCGGCCGAGTAGCTAAAGCAGTTGTAACCGGGATTGCCCGCGCCCGTGGCGACGCTTGCAGCTGGCGTCTCGCAGGCGCTAGCCTGCGGGCCTGTTGTCAGCTCGGACCCTACGATGATTCTGGATTGCGCTACCGGTTGGTGTCAGGGCGTTCGCCACTGCCCGTCACCGAACTTCAACCAGCGGCCGGCCGGCGAGATTTCCCTGCTGGTGATCCATAACATCAGCCTGCCGCCGGGGCAGTTCGGCACCGGCAAGGTTCAGCAGTTCTTCCAGAATTGTCTGCAGTGCCATGAGCACCCGTTTTTCGAGGAGATCGCCGAGCTGCAGGTGTCGGCGCATTTTCTCATCGAGCGTGATGGCGCGATCACTCAGTTCGTCTCCTGTCTGGATCGTGCCTGGCACGCCGGCGTGTCCTGCTTCGACGGTCGCGAGGGCTGCAACGATTTCTCCATCGGCATCGAGCTGGAGGGGACCGACGACCAACCCTTCAGTGAGGCGCAATACCAGGCGCTGATCGGATTGTGCCGGGTACTGCAGGGCGCGTTTCCAGCGATTACCCCCGAGCGGGTTTGCGGCCACAGCGATATCGCGCCGGGGCGCAAGACCGATCCCGGCCCGGCATTCGACTGGCAGCGGCTGCGTGCGGCTTCCATTACCTGCTGACGAAAGGAAAGGACGATGAGTTTTCTGGTGATCCTGCTCGTGCTGTTGGTGGAGAAGTTCTCTGATTGGCGGCCGCGGCTGCAATACGACAGCCCCTGGCTGACGCGCCTGCGCCAGGTGGAGGCCAGCCCGCGTCTGCGACAGACGCCCTGGCTGGCGCTGCTGTTGCTGGTGTTGCTCCCGGTGCTGCTGCTCGGCCTGGTGCTGCTGGCACTGGAGCCGCTGGCCTACGGGTGGCTGAGCCTGCCTGTGCATCTGCTGGTGCTGCTCTACAGCCTCGGCCGCGGCCATGCCAAGGCTGAACTCGGTGCGTTCCGCGACGCCTGGCGCCGTGGAGATGAGGAGGCCGCCGCGCTGGCCGCCGAACGTGACGCCGGCCTGCAGACCCAGGACCCGCCGAGCCTGTTGGCAGCGGTGCAGTCCTGGCTGCTGTGGCGCAGCCACGAGGGTTTTTTTGCGGTGATCTTCTGGTACCTGCTGCTCGGGCCGATGGCGGCGCTGGCGTACCGGCTGCTGGCGCTGTGCGCCGAGCACACCGAGCTCGAAGGGTTGCGCGAGCGGGCCGAGCAGCTGCGGCATGCCTTCGACTGGTTGCCGGTGCGGGTGTTGCTCGGCAGTTTTGCGCTGGTCGGCAACTTCGTCGCGGTCAACCGGGCGCTGCTGCACGAGTTGCTGAGCTGGGATGTGCCAGCCCGGCGGCTGTTGGCCGATGCCGGTCCGTTGGCCGCCGATCTGCCGCCCGCGGTCGACGGCGAGGCGGGCATCGCGAGGCTCGACGGGATCGCGGCATTGCTCGTACGTACACGGGTGTTCTGGTATGCGGTGATCGCAGTCTGGACGATCCTCGCCTGAGGCTCTTGGCCAGCGGCGCCGCTAATGGAAGTCCATAACGCCTCTGTATGGGGTTCCACCGCCGAATCGCCGTAACCCGCAGGCCAGACGCCTCGCCGAGCGTCTGGTTGATATCAGTCGAAGAGCCATCATTTGGCCATTACCTTAAGTTACAAAAACGCCTACCGATATCCCGTATAACCCGGGCAGATGCCACTCTCTGACGAGCCCTGCTGCGCGTTGCAATTGCGTGCAAGCCAATACCAATAAAATTGGGAGACGTCGTGTGAATAGTCTGTTGTATCCCGCGATTGCGTTCATGAACCGCCTGAGCTTCGGTATGAAGTTCAGCCTGGTCAGCGTCCTGTTTTTCGTTCCCATGCTGCTGAGCAACTACTACCTGGTTCGCGACTCGTACCGGGCATATGTCGGTACCCGCAACGAGCTGCAGAGTCTCGAACTGCTTGGCTCGACCTTGCAGGTGCGGCGCAGCATGGAGGACTGGAAAGACCTCGTGCATATTGAATCGATCATCGGCCAGACCGGCAATGTCGAGGCGCTGCAGACTCGCTTGAACCGCGTCGAAAGCGCGCTGGCAGCGCAGCTGCAGGCACTTGTCCCCGTTGGCGATGCGCCTGAGCAGGTGGCTGAATTCAATAGCCGTCGCGACGAACTGGTGACCGGGCTGAACGCCGCCCAGGCCGAGCAATCGTTGCAGTCCAAGGCAGCCATGGCCGAGTCCCTGCTGGGCCAGTCGCAGGTGATGATCAAGCTCGTCGCCGGCCAGTCCGGCCTCAGCCAGGATCTCGAGCGTGAGGTCCGTCTGTTGGCCGAGCTGCTGACCACGGTAACCCCGGCCATCAGCGCATCGCTCGGCGAGGGGCGCGCGGTGGGCTCTTACACGTTCGGCCAGGGCTACCTGAACTCCGATGCCAGCAATACGCTGGACAACCTCGTGCTGGAACTGGAAAAGCAGCAGGCGCAGTACGCCGCACAGTTGCAGGATGCCCTGGGCGCAAGCCAGGCCGCGCGTACCCGGCTCGACGCCTTCGCCACCGCCAGCCGTGAGTCCCTGCAGGCGAGCAGCGAAATCCTGCAGGACGAGGTGATCATGGCCGAGGCGCTGGACCTGCCTTGGGAGCAGTTCTACGAGCGCATCAGCGCGCAGATGGCCAAGACCTACGAGCTGAACGACGCCATTCTCGGTTTCCTCGAGGTGGAGCTTGCCGAGCGGCTGGAGCAGAAGCGCCTGCTCATGACCCTGCTGCTTTCGGCACTGGCGGTGGTGCTGTGCCTGGTGGCGTATCTGTACGCAGGCTTCTACGCCTCGACGCGCGCCTCGCTGCACAGTCTCGGCAGGATCATGGACAAGGTCGCCGCCGGTGACATGACCGTGCGCTATCAGGTACAGAGCCGCGATGAGCTTGGCGAGCTGGGCCAGGTGTTCAATACCACCGTGGCGCAGATCCGCGAGCTGATCGAGCGAGTCGGGCAGACCGTCGCCGAAGTCGAACGCCAGGCACAGCGGGTCGAAAGCGTCTCCGGCGAGAGCAATCAGACGGTATCCGAGCAGCGTGGGCAGATCGAGCAGGTCGCCACGGCGATGAACGAGATGTCCGCCACCGCCCAGGAGGTCGCCAGCAGTGCCGAGGCCGCAGTTGGCAGCGCACAGAGCGTCAACGAGGAAACCGTCAGCGGGCGCGAGCTGGTGGTAGCGCAGGTCGGCGGTATCCAGCGGCTGGCCGTCGAGATCGAGCAGTCGGTGCAGGTGATCAACCAGTTGGCCGACGACAGCAAGGCGATCAGCCAGGTGCTGGACGTGATCAAGACCATCGCCGAGCAGACCAACCTGCTGGCCCTCAATGCGGCCATCGAGGCCGCGCGTGCGGGCGAGCAGGGCCGTGGCTTCGCGGTGGTCGCAGACGAGGTGCGCGGGCTGGCGCAGCGGACGCAGAAGTCCACCGCGGAAATCGAGCAGATGATCGCTCGTCTGCACAATGGTGTCGGCGCAGCGGTGAAAACCATGCATGCCAGCCATACGCTGGCCGAAGACACCGTTGGCCAGTCGGGGCGGGTCGAGCAGGCGCTGGAAAACATCCTCGGCGCGGTGGGGCTGATCGTCGATCAGAACCAGCAGATCGCCGCTGCGGCTGAGCAGCAGACAGCCGTGGCGCACGATATCGATCGCAATATCGTCGCGATCAACGAGGCCGGCCAGCGCACCGCCGAGGGCGCCGGGCACACCGAGCAGGCGAGTCGCGAACTGTCCCAGCTGGTGGGACGCCTGCAGCAGCTGATCGGCGCGTTCCGGGTCTGACCGCGGCGATGATCAGGGCTGCGGCCAGCCGAACAGTTCACAGCTGTTGCGATAGCTGGCTGCGGCCAGCTCTTCGGCGCTGACACCCTTCAGATCGGCCAGCATCCGGCAGATATCCGGCAGCAGTTCCGGGCTGTTGCGCTCGCCGGCGTGGCCGGCTGGTGGGATATCCGGCGAGTCGGTTTCCAGCACGATGGCCTCCAGCGGCAGTTGCTTGAGCACCCGCTGCATGCGCAGCGCCTGTGGCCAGGTACCGGCACCCCCGAGGCCGAGCCTGAAGCCGAGGCGCAGGTATTCCTGAGCTTCCTCCCAGCTGCCACTGAAGGCGTGCACGATGCCGGCGCGCTGCAGCTTGTAGCGTTTGAGAATGGCGATCATCGGTGCGTGGGCGCGGCGTACGTGCAGCAGCACCGGCAGCTCGAACTCCGCAGCCAGCGCCAGCTGCGCTTCGAGCAGTTCGTGCTGGCGCTCGATGTCCGGGTCCTCGACGTAATAGTCCAGGCCGATCTCGCCGATGGCGCAGAGTTTAGGCTCACCGCGTAGCTGCTCCAGCCAGTCGCGCAGCTTGCCCAGGTGCTCGTCCCGGTGCTCGGCGATGAACACCGGGTGAAGGCCAAGCGCGGCATGAACCGCTGGCTGCTCGCAGGCTAGCTGCCAGACCCGCTCCAGATTCGCTTCGTGCACGCCGAGTACCACGATGCGCTCGACGCCAGCGGCCGCGCTGCGGGCGATGACCTGGGTCCTGTCATCATCGAACATCTCGAAATCGAGGTGGGTATGGGTGTCGATAAGCTGCACGACAGGCTCCGTACGGTCGGCGGTGGGCGGGCGCGTAATGCTACATGGCCTTCAGTGGCTTTCCTCTTCGATCTGAATGTCGCTGACGCCCAGCTCTTCAAGCCGGCTGGCTTCGCTGGGGCGTATCGGGTTTTCCCAGGGGGCGTCGACCGCCGCACGCGGCTCGCGGACGTAATGCAGCAGTATTTCCAGTTCGGCCTGCTCCAGACCGGGCACTTCGAACGAGCTGATCAGCAGCGAGGCGGGCTCGCCGTTGATGCAGTAGTGGATGCGGTAACGCTTCAGATCGGTCATGGCGGGCTTCCTGCGGTTGGCGGCACTGAAGTATCCGACCGCCGAAATCCGCTCAGGCTCCCGAGTCTCCTTGTGCTTCGCGCTCAAGCAACGCCGCCTTGCGTTCCAGCCCCCAGCGATAGCCGGTCAGCGCCTGATGACTGCCGACCACGCGATGGCAGGGCACCAGCAGGCCGACGGGGTTGCTGGCGCAGGCGCGGGCGACCGCACGGGCGTGGCTGCCGAGGGTTGCCGCCAGCTCACCGTAGCGACGCGTCTCGCCGGCGGGAATCTGCTGCAACGCCTGCCAGACGCGCTGCTGAAAGGCCGTGCCGCGCAGGTCAAGCGGCAGCTGGGCGGCACGCTGCGGTTCTTCCAGTTGGCTGACGATTGCCTGCAGCCACTCACCCAGGCCTTCCTGGTCGCGCTGCAACTGTGCCGCGGCAAAGCGTGAGCGCAGCTCGTCTTCCAGCGCTGTCTGGTCGTCGCCGAACAGCAGGGCGCAGATGCCTTTGTCGCTGCTGGCGACCAGCAGCTGGCCGAGTGGGCAGGGCGCCAGGGCGTAGCGCAGGGTTTCGCCCGCACCTTTGCGGCGGCGCTGGGCCGGTGTCAGTGCCTGGGCGTCCGCATAAGGGGCCCGCGTGCCGGAGTAGCCGGCAGCGAGGGCGGCATCGAGTACCGAGTCGGCCTCGGTCAGGTGGGTTTCCAGACGTTCGCGGCGGCGCGCCGCCGACCACGCCCGCGGGGTCATGCCGGTGCGCGCCTTGAATGCTCGTGACAGGTAGGCCGGCGACAGCCCGATGCGCGCGGCCAGCTGCTGCAGCGGCAGCGGCGTCTCGGTTTCGTCGAGCAGGCGGCAGGCGGCGATCACCAGTGCATCGAGCTGCTCGCTCGGGCTCGGGCCGCAGGGCGAACAGCGGCGACATGGCCGGTAACCGGCGGCCTGGGCTGCTGCTGGATCGGTGTAGAACGCCGTCCGCTCGCGAGCTGGCCGGCGTGCTGGGCAGCTGGGTCGGCAGAAAATACCGGTCGAGCGCACGGCGAACACGAAGCGGCCATCGAAGGCGGCATCGCGTTCGCATAGCGCTTGCCAGCAGCGGTCCTGGTCGAGCATCGCGCGACTCCCCTGGTTGATGCTGCAATTGTCGGTCCTGGCCGGACGTGCGCCAATCCAAAGCGTGCTTTCAAAGTCGATGGGGAGCATGGAAGCCGCCCCGTGATTGCCGTAACCTGCAGCATCGCCCTGACCGAGAAGGACCTGCAAGCCGCTGATGAAAACGCCTAAACGACTCGAACCGCTGATCGAGGATGGCCTGATCGACGAGGTGCTGCGGCCGCTTATGAGCGGCAAGGAAGCAGCGGTATACGTGGTGCGCTGTGGCGATGAGCTGCGCTGCGCCAAGGTCTACAAGGAAGCCAACAAGCGCAGCTTCCGCCAGGCCGTGAAATACCAGGAAGGCCGTAAGGTGCGCAGCAGCCGCGATGCGCGCGCGATGGCCAAGGGCTCCAAGCACGGGCGCAAGGAGAAGGAAGACAACTGGCAGAACGCTGAGGTTGCGGCGCTGTTCCGCCTGGCCGATGCCGGCGTGCGCGTTCCCAAACCCTACGACTTTCTCGACGGCGTGCTGCTGATGGAGATGATCGCCGGCGAAGATGGCGATGCCGCACCGCGACTGAACGACGTCGACCTGCATCCGGACGACGCCCGCGAGTTCCATGCGTTCATGATCCACGAAGTGGTCAAGATGCTCTGCGCGGGGCTGGTGCACGGTGATCTGTCGGAATTCAACGTGCTGCTCGACGAGCACGGCCCGGTGATCATCGACCTGCCGCAGGCGGTGGATGCGGCCGGCAACAACCATGCGTTCGAAATGCTCGAGCGCGATGTTGGCAACATGTCGGCCTATTTCGGACAGTTCGCGCCGGAACTCAAGTTCACCCGGTACGCCAAGGAGATGTGGGCGCTGTACGAGCAGGGCAAGCTGACCACCGAGACCGAGCTGACCGGGGAATTTGCCGAGCCGGAAGATGCCGCGGATATCGATGCGGTAATGCGGGAGATCAAGGCCACGCTGGCCGAGCAGGAGCGCCGTGAGGCCTTGCGCGGTGCGGACGATGCGCCGAAGGATGAGCCGCCGGAGCCGCCGTGGATGAAAGGCTGATCGGCAGTCTCTGGCGAACCCCGGAGACTGCTGCTTCTGTGTTTTTGCCGACTAGCGGGAGTCTTCAAAGAATCCGGCCAGTTAAGGTCTTCAGTGCGTCGATTGCTCTGTAGAGTTTTCCCCAGCGTCCGCGGTATCCGCGGACGCCGCCTTCCACCCACCCCCCAACGCCACATACAACGCCACCTGCGCCGTCGCCAGCGCGCTCCGGCCTTCCAGCGCCCGCTGGCGGGCCTGTAGCGCACCGCGCTGAGCGTCCAGTACCTCGCTCAGGTTCGCCTCACCCAGCTCGTAGCTGCGCTGCGCCAGCCGATGCGCCCGTTCACGGTGCTCGCGGGTGCGGTTGAGGGATGCGTGCCTGCGCTGCTGACCGGCCATTCTCGTCAGGCCCCGTTCGACTTCCTCCAGGGCTTGGGCCAGCGCCTGTTCGAAGGCGACATAGGCGGTCTCGCCCTCGGCATCGGCGAGGTCGATGGCGGCGCCGCGGCGAGGATAGTCGAGCAATGGCAGGCCGAACGTCGCGCCGACCCGGGCGAAGTTCGAGGCGCCGGATATCGCGTCTCCCAGAGCGAAGCCGGAGCGGCCCACCGCGGCCTGCACCGCCAGCTTGGGGAACAGATCGCGGCGGGCGGCCAGCGATTGCAGCTCGGCGGCGTCCAGCCGTGCGGCTTCGGCGATAAGATCCGGGCGGCGGCGCAGCAGGTCGATGGGCTGGCCCGGGGCGATGCGCTGCTCGGCCAGTGGCACCGGCGCGCTGGCGGCGAGACGTGCAGCGGTGCTGCCCGGCGGCTCGGCGAGCAGGGTGTCCAGCGCCAGCTGCGCTTCGGCCAGGTGAATGTCCAGCTCGTCCAGATCGGCTTCCAGCGACGCCCGCTCGGCGGATGTGGCTTCGACGTCCAGCCGGGTCACTTCGCCGGCGTGGAACAGCAGCCCGGCGATACGCTCCAGTTCGCGCGCCACTTCGATGCCTTCGACCAGCAAGGCGCGCTGGCCCTGCAATGCGCGCAGCTGCAGATAGCCCTGGGCTGTATTTGAGGCCACGGCCAGCCGTGCGGCGATCGTTTGCGCTTCGGCTGAGCGCAGTTGCTGGGCGGCACTGTCACGTCGCGCACGGGTGGCGCCGAACAGGTCCAGCTCCCAGGTCGCCTGCAGCGCCAGCTCCCAGGTATCGAAGCTGATCACGTCGTCGTCGGGGATGAAGTCGGCCAGCGGGCTGTCGGGTTCGGCTTCCTGATCGTTCTCGTTCCACTGGCGGCTGGCCGAACCAGGCAGATCGAAGCTCGGCAGCAGGCCGGCGCGCGACTGGCGCAGCTGGGCTCGCGCTGCGGTGACGCGCGCCATCGCCAGGCGTACATCGTGGTTCTGCTGCATGGCGCGGCTAACCAGCGCGGTGAGCTGCGGGTCATCGAACTGGCGCCACCAGGCAGCCAATGTCTCGGCATCCGCCGCGTGGCTGCCGGCGGCACTGAACCAGGCCTCCGGCAGCTGAGGTTCGGCGTGCTGCGGTGCGCTGGAGCAGGCGCCCAGGGCCAGAACGAGCAGCAGTGGGACGGCCAGAGGCTTGGCGCTCATGCGGTTTCCTCCTGGCGCACTTTCATGAACAGCAGGTACAGGCACGGCACCGCGAGCAAGGTCAGCAGCGTGGCGAAGCCCAGGCCGCCCATGATGGTCACCGCCATGTTGGCGAAGAACGGATCGAACAGCAGCGGCACCATGCCCAGCACCGTGGTGCCGGCGGCCATCATCACCGGTCGCAGGCGCGACGCTGAGGCTTCGATGATGGCGGTCAGGCGCGGTACTTCGTCGGCGATCTGGCGGTCGATCTCGTCCACCAGCACCACGGCATTCTTGATCAGCATGCCGGTCAGGCTGAGCAGGCCGAGCAACGCCATGAAGCCGAATGCCTGACCGGTAAGCAGCAGGCCGAAACTCACCCCGCAAATGGCCATGGGCACCACCAGCCAGATCATCAGCGGCTGGCGCACCCGGGCAAACAGCAACACGGTGACCAGCACCATCGCCAGGTAGGGCACTGCCAGCGTGCTGGCCAGCGCCTGCTGGGCCTCGGAGGACTGTTCGTAATCGCCGCCCCACTTGAGGCTGTAGTTGACTGGCAGCTCGATGCCCTCGATCAGCGGGCGAATGCGCTGGTGTGCCTTGTTGGTGTTCTCGCCATCGCGCGGCTCGGCGCGAATGGAGATGGTGCGCTCGCGGTCGTAGCGCACGATGATGCTGTCCTCGCTGATCGGCTCGATGCCATCGGCGACCTGCGCCAGCGGCACGTAGCCGGTGCCGGCGGGGCTCCAGATCAGCCGTTGCAGCAGGTCGTCGCTGCCGACACGGTCCTCCGGCGCGGCACGCAGTAATACCGGGATCAGTTCGTCGCGCTCGCGCAGCAGGCTGACCCGCTGGCCCTCGCTACCGGCGGCCAGGGCGCGCGCCACCGCCTGGCGCGTCAGCCCGGCGTCGGCAAGGCGATCCAGCGCCAGTTGCGGGCGCAGCACCAGCACCGGCTGACGCCAGTCGTCGCGCACGTTGAACACCTTGCCCTCATCCTGCAGCCGCTTGCGACCCTCGGCGGAGATCGCGCGCAGCACCTCGATATCCGGGCCGCTGATGCGCGCTTCCAGCTTGGCCTCGGCATTGGGGCCGAACATGAACTGCGCGGCCGAGACGTCGGCCGAGGGGTAGCGTTGCGGCAATTCCTGGTTGATCTGCCGCACCAGGCCGTCGATCAGCTCGGCATCCTCGGTGCGCACGAGGAAGTGCATCAGCGACGAGTTCGGCTGCTCCGGCATGTAGGTCAGCATGAAGCGCGAGGCACCGGCGCCGATGAAGCTGGACACGCCGCTGACGCCTTCCATCTCGGCGAGGTACTCCTCGACGTCGCTCGCGATGCGTGCGGTATCGCGGATGTGCGTGCCCTGGGGCAGGAACAGGTTGACGTAGAACAGCGGTGTGCTCGACGGCGGGAAGAAGCTCTGCGGCAGGCGGGTGAAGATCACTGCGCTGAGCACCGTCAGCACCACCAGCACGCCGATGGTCAGCCACGGCCGATGCAGCACGCCACCGGCCAGCCGCCGATAACGGTTGTACCAGGGGCCGTTGTAGGCCGCGTCCGGGTCCTCGTCGGTCTTGGCATTGCGCAGCAGGTAATGGCCGAACAGCGGCACCAGCAGCAGCGCCAGCAGCCAGCTGAGCAGCAGCGACACGGCGATGACGAAGAACAGCGAGAAGAGGAATTCGCCGGTGGTGTCCTGGGACAGGCCGATGCCGGCGAAGGCGAGGATGCCGATGATGGTGGCGCCGAGCAGCGGCCACTGCGTCTGTTGCAGCGTTTCCTGGGAGGCTTCGAGGATGCTCTTGCCCTGGCGCTGGCGCACCAGCATGCCGTCACAGACCACCACCGCGTTGTCGACCAGCATGCCCATGGCGATGATCAGTGCGCCGAGGGAAATCCGCTCCAACTCGATGCCCGCCAGCCACATCACCAGCAGCGTGCCGAGCACGGTGAGAAACAGCACCGCGCCAATGATGATGCCGGCGCGCAGACCCATGGCGATGCACAGCACGCCGACCACGATGGCCACCGAGAGGAACACGTTGAGCGCGAAGCTGTTCACCGACTCATCGACGATCTGGTGCTGCTCGTACAGCGGATGCAGTTCGGCGCCCAGCGGCATGCGGTGCTCGTTGGCCTGCAGGACCGCTTCGACGCTATGCCCGACCTCGACGATATTCGCCCCGGATACCCCGCTGATGCCGAGCGTTAAAGCCTGCTGGCCGTTGTGGCGGATGATCTGTTGTGGCCGCTCGGCGTATTCCCGCGAGAGCTTCGCGATGGCGCCCAGTTCGACCCGCTGCGGGCCCTGGCCGACTGGCAGCGCCCGCAACTCGTCGAGGGAATCGAAGGCGCCGCTGGGGCGCAGGCGTACGAAAAAGTCGCCGGCACCGACCCCGCCGGCATCGACGGCAGCATCGGTATCGGCCAGCGCCGCGGCGATCTCGTCGGGGGCGACGCCCAGTGCGGCCAGCTGCGCCTGATCGACCTCCACCAGAATGCGCTCTTCCTGTACCCCAGCGATCTCCACTTTGCCGACGCCATCTGCAGTGAGCAGGGCGCGGCGCAGGTCCTTGGCGGTTTCGTGCAGTTCCTTGAGCGTCAGGCCGTCACCGGTCAGGGCGTAGAAGATGCCGTAAACATCACCGAAATCGTCATTCACCATCGGCGGTTCTATGCCCGGCGGCAGGTCGCCCTGGGCATCGTCGATCTTGTTACGCAGCTCGTCCCAGATCTGCGGCAGCGCATCGCCGTCGTAGCGATCCTGCATCTCCACGCGTATCTCGGCGATGCCCGGCATTGAGCGCGAGCGAATCTCCTTGATCTGCGACATCTGCTGGATGGCGCTCTCCAGCGGCTCGGTTACCTGCTGCTCGACCTCCAGCGCCGTGGCGCCGGGGTATTGCACATTGACGATGGCCTGCTTGATGGTGAACTCAGGGTCTTCCAGGCGACCGATCTCGAAGAAGGCGAGGGTGCCGCCGAACAGACAGATCAGTACCAGAATCCAGATGTTGACCGGGCGGGTGATGGCGTAGCGGGCGAAATCCATCGGCTCAGTTCCGCTCCTTCGCTTCGATCGGTTGATCGTCGTGCAGCTTGCTGCCGCCAGCGACGATGATCGGCAGCTGCGCCTGCAGGCCCTCGCCACGGATCAGTGCCTGATCGCCTTCAACCTGCTGCAGGTCCACGGCCAGCCGCCGCGCGCGGCCATCGTCGGCCTGCCAGATGAAATGCTGACCGTCGCTGCCGGTCTGCAGCGCCGACAACGGCAGGCGAAAGGCGTCGCGGGTCGTCTGCGGCTGCGCCGGACGTTCGATGCTGACGCGCATGGCCATGCCTGGCAGCAGATTGAAATCCTCCGGTGGCTCACCCTGCAGCACCAGACGGTAGGTGCGCGCGCCTTCGCGTGGCTGAGTGCTGTGCTCCTTGTAGCGCAGCGGCAGACGCAGATCGGCGATCACCAGTTCAGCCTCGGCCTGCAGCTCGGGCCCGAGCGGGATGCTCAGCGCTGCGCTTTCCGGCAGGTCGACGCTGACTTCGATATGGCGGTTGTCCTGCATCTCGAATACCGGCGTGCCTACCGCGACCACCATGTCCGGCTCGGCCAGGCGGCGCGCCACCACGCCATCGAACGGCGCGTTCAGCGTGCTGTGATCGAGGTCGCGCTGGGCGCTGTCGCGCGCCACCCGTGCGGCCACGGTGTTGGCTTGCAGCGCTTCGATGGCGGCGGGGGCGAGAATGCCCTCGGCGAGCAGCGTGCGCTTGCGCGCCAGATCCGCTTCCAGTTGACGCAGGCGTGCCTCGGCTTCGCGCATCTGCAGGCGATAGTCGGTGCGATCCAGCTGTGCCAGCGCCTGCCCGCGGCGCACCCGCGTGCCTTCGTCGACCAGGATGCGCTCGATACGCCCGGCCACCTCGAATGACAGTTGCGTGGAGGTCACGCTCTGCACCACGCCGGAGAAGCGTAGCGCCTCGGCTTTCGGCTCGGCCGCCTGCAACGGCTCGACCAGGGCCACCCGTGGCGGCACGGGTGCCGGCTCGGCTTCCGAGGAGCAACCACCGAGCAGCGGCAGCGCACAGACGATGACCGTCAACCAGGCACGGGACACTGGGAATGCTCGCGTCGACGTCATCGGGGCTCCTGTCTGATCGGCGTTGCGGGCGCGCTGGCACCCGTTGGGACTGACAGTAGAGCCCCGCGTCTGCGCAGGAGTTCGCCGACAATGCGCGCACAAGCATGTGACCGGGCGGTCGACTTCTGCCGAGGCTCTGCCACACTCAAGGGGGCGCGGCTGCGGCTCTGCAGCGCTTGACCGTCGTGAACTCAGCGGGGATGCTTGCCCGCTGTTGAAGGCGCATCACTCATGGGGAATACGCAATGCAAGGCCAGGCACCGGTAATCGACTATCTGAAGGAGCTGTTGCGCGGCGAACTGGCGGCGCGCGATCAGTATTTCCTGCATTCGCGGATGTACGCCGACTGGGGCTTCAGCAAGCTCTACGAGCGTATCAATCACGAGATGGAAGAAGAGACGCAGCACGCCGATGCACTGTTGCAGCGCATCCTCTTTCTCGAAGGCACCCCGGACATGACGCCGGAGCCGATCAATCCGGGGCACACTGTGCCGGACATGCTGCGCAACGATCTGGCGCTGGAGTACAAGGTGCGCGCCGCGCTGGCCCAGGGCATCGCGCTGGCCGAACAGCACGGCGACTACCCGACCCGCGACATGCTGGCGCTGCAGCTGCACGACACCGAGGAAGACCACGCCTACTGGCTGGAGCAGCAGCTCGGCCTGATCGACCGCATCGGTCTGCAGAATTACCTGCAATCCCAGGCCAGCTGAGCCTTCCACCGCGCGAGGCAGGGCCTGCCTCGCGAGGTTCCGTCAGAGCCGGAAGCGGCTCACCATCGACTGCAACTGACCGCCCAGACGGGCCAGCTCGGTGCTCGACGCCGCGGTTTCCTCGCTGGCGGCGGCGGTCTGTTCCGACACATCGCGCACGTTCACCACGCTGCGGCTGATCTCCTCGGCCACCGCGCTCTGCTCCTCGGCGGCCGCGGCGATCTGCTGGTTCATCGCCTGGATGTTCGACACGGTGCGGGTGATGCTGCCCAGCGACGCGCCGGCACGGCGCGCCAGCTCGACGCCGCTGTCGGTCAGGTCGCGGCTGGTGTGCATGATCGAGGCAACCTGCTGGGTGCCGTTCTGTAGCGCGGCGACCAGCCCTTCGATTTCCTCGGTGGACTTCTGCGTACGCTGCGCCAGGCCGCGGACCTCGTCGGCGACCACGGCGAATCCGCGTCCGGCCTCGCCGGCACGGGCGGCTTCGATGGCGGCGTTGAGCGCCAGCAGGTTGGTCTGCTCGGCCACCGCCCGAATCACGTTCATCACGCTGCCGATCTTGTCGCTCTCTTGCTGCAGTGCGGTCATCGCCTCGGTGGAGCGCACCACGGCGCTGGCCATGCGTTCGATCTGGGTGACCACCTCGGTGACCACGCGATCGCCTTCCCGGGCTTCGCCGTCCGCCTCGGTGGCGGCCAGCGCGGCCTGTTCGGCATTGCGCGCGACTTCCTGAACGGTCGCCGACATCTCGTGCATGGCGGTGGCGACCTGATCGGTTTCTTCCTTCTGGCTGTTCACGCCGGCGCTGGTCTGCTGGGTGACGGCCGAGAGCTCCTCGGCGGCGGCGCTGATCTGGCTGACACCATCGCGGATGCCGCCGATCAGCTCGCGCAGGGTCGAGCCCATCTGCTGGATGCCGCGCTGCAGCACGCCCAGCTCGTCGCGGCGCTGAACCTGTGCGGTGGCGCTGAGGTCGCCGGAGGCGATGCGCTCGACGTCGGCCAGGGTGGCACGCAGCGGCAGGATGATCTGCCGGGTGATCAGCCAGGCGGCCAGCATGCCCAGCACCAGGGCCAGCAGCGCGCTGACGATCAGGCGCGTGCGTGCTGCGGCGCTTTCCACGTCGAGCTGGTCGAGCTGGAACTGGTAGAGCGAGTCGCTGATACGGACGATTTCCTTCTGCTGGTCGGTCATCTCCTGGCGCGCCTTGGCGATTGCCTGGGTGGCCTTCTCCAGCGCCTCGATGGCGCTGCGGTACTCGCCGAGCACCGTGCGCATCTGCTGCAGCGCCGCGCCGCTGTCGGCGTCCAGTGCGCCGGCATGACGGCCGAGGGTGGCCTGCGCGGCGTCGAGCTGGGCGTAGATCGCCTTCGCCGCCTCGGCACCCGGGCTGCTCATGTAGACGCGCAGCAGGTACTGCGCACGCTGCACGTCGTCTTCGATCTGGGTGATCGCCTGGAATTGTGCGAAACGGCCCTCGTCATAGTCCGAGAGCTGCAGCACCTGACGGTTCACGCCAGCCATCAGCTCGCTCAGACGGCCTGCGGCCTGGTCGATGATCTGCCGCGAGGCGTTGGCCTGGGCATAGGCCTTGCGCATGTCGTTCAGCGAATTCTGATACTGCGCGTTGTAGCCGGCCTGCTCCTTGAGCTGGGCGACGTTGACCGGGTTCTTGAAGGTCTCCAGCAGCTTGGTCTGCTGGGCGAGGTAAATGCCCAGGTTCTTGTCCAGACGCTCGGTGGATTCGTTGTCACCATTGGCCAGCATGAATTGCAGGCGGGCGATACGCAGGTCGGTCAGCGTCTTGTTCAGCAATGAGATCTCGGTCATCCAGCCGCTGCGCTGGATGACACTGCCGAGGCTGCCCCAGCCGTTCCAGGCGAGGATGAGGGTCAAGACCAGCACGGCACCGAAGCCCAGTGTGAGCTTCCTGCTGACGCCGATGTTTGCAAACCAGTTGTTCATGTCATTCCAATCAGATGAATAGTTCGATCCGAGCGGGTGCCTTGCCGGCGGCCCGCGGGTGTCTTCGGGCCCTCTTTCGGCCGCGAGCATACGAACTTGAATGTAAATCGAGGAATGGTCGCAGCGAATCCTGGAGCAGGGGGCGCGGGCCGGGGCGGCCCGCGTTGGCATCAGCCTTTGCCAGGCGCAGTGATTGGGGAGGGGCGGGATGACGGGGCGCTGCAGCAGCCGCTTTCGATGCCCTGCAGGATCGGGCAGTCCGGGCGATCATCGCCCTGGCAGTGGTCGACCAGCTCCTGCAGGGTGTCGCGCAGGCCGACCAGCTCGGCGATCTTGCGGTTCAGCTCGTCGATGTGCGCGCCGGCCAGGGCTTTCACGTCGGCGCTGGCGCGCTGACGGTCCTGCCACAGCGCCAGCAGCTTGCCGACCTCCTCCAGCGAGAAACCCAGGTCACGGGCGCGGCGGATGAAGGCCAGCTGATGCAGGTCGCGCTCGTTGTAGTGGCGATAGCCATTGGCGCCACGCCCGGCCGGCGTGAGCAGGCCGATGGATTCGTAGTAGCGGATCATCTTCGCCGTGAGGCCACTGTGCTTGGCTGCCTGACCAATGTTCATGGCGTGCTCCCGATCATTCTTCCGGCTTCCAGGAACGCAGCAGCAGGGCGTTGCTCACCACGCTGACGCTCGACAGGGCCATCGCCGCGCCAGCCACCACCGGGCTGAGAAAGCCGAAGGCGGCGAGCGGAATGCCCACCAGGTTGTAGATGAAGGCCCAGAACAGGTTCTGCTGGATCTTGCGGTAGGTGCGCCGGCTGATTTCCAGCGCCGCCGGTACCAGCCGCGGATCGCCGCGCATCAGGGTGATGCCGGCGGCATGCATGGCCACATCGGTACCGCCACCCATGGCGATGCCGACATCCGCTGCGGCCAGGGCCGGGGCATCGTTGATGCCGTCGCCGACCATCGCCACCACGGCGCCGCCTTTCTTCAGCTCCGCCACGGTGGCGGCCTTGTCCGCTGGCAGCACCTCGGCATGCACGTCATCGATGTGCAGCGCTTCGGCCACCACCCGCGCGCTGCCACGGTTGTCGCCGGTGATCAGGTGGCTGCGGATATGCCGCGCCGCGAGCCCGGCAATCGCTGCTGCGGCGCCGTCCTTGAGGCTGTCACCAAAAGCGAACAGGCCGAGGATACGCGGCTCGGGCGCATGCTCCACCAGCCAGGAGAGGGTGCGACCCTCGGCTTCCCAGCGCTGGGCGGTTTCCAGCAGCTCGCCCGGCTGCAGGCCGTACTCTTCGAGCATGCGCCGGTTGCCCAGCGCCAGCTGCTGACCATCCAGCGTTCCGGCGATGCCGCGGCCGCTCAGGGCCTGGCTCTTCTGTACATCCGGCACGGCGATGCCGTCGGCTTCGCAGCGCTCCAGCACGGCGCGCGCCAGCGGGTGTTCGCTGCCCCGCTGCAGGGCGCCGGCCAGGCGCAGTATCCGCGCTTCGTCGCCGTCCACGGCATGCAGGTGGATGATCTGCGGCTTGCCCGAGGTGAGCGTGCCGGTCTTGTCGAAGGCCACGGCCGTGACCGCATGGGCGACTTCCAGCGCCTCGGCGTCCTTGATCAGGATGCCGTGGCGCGCGGCCACGCCGGTGCCGGCCATGATCGCCGCCGGCGTGGCCAGACCCAGGGCGCAGGGGCAGGCGATGACCAGCACGGCCACGGCGTTGATCAGCGCGACCTCGACCGGGGCGCCAGTCAGCAGCCAGCCGATCAGGGTGAACACGGCGATCACCAGTACCGCCGGGACGAACACCTGGCTGACCTTGTCCACCAGCTTCTGGATCGGCGCCTTGGCTGCCTGGGCGTCTTCCACCAGGCGGATGATCCGCGCCAGCACGGTCTCGCCACCGAGCGCAGTGGTGCGCACCAGCAGCCTGCCCTCGCCATTGATCGCGCCGCCGGTGATGCGGTCGCCTGGCGCCTTGTTCACTGGCAGGCTTTCGCCACTGATCAGCGCTTCGTCGGCCTGGCTCTCGCCCTCGACCACTTCACCGTCCACCGGGAAACGCTCGCCTGGCTTGACCATCACCAGGTCTTCCAGGCGCAGCGCGGCGATGGCGACATCTTCCTCGCGGCCGTCGACTACCCGCGTCGCGCGGTCTGGGCGCAAGGCTTCGAGCGCACGAATGGCGGCGCTGGTCTGGCGCTTGGCGCGGCTTTCCAGGTATTTGCCGAGCAGCACCAGGGCGATCACCACCGCCGAGGCCTCGAAATACAGGTGCGGCATCTGCCCGGCCGGCGTCGCCCACCATTGATAGAGGCTCAGACCGTAACCCGCGCTGGTGCCGATGGCGACCAGCAGGTCCATGTTGCCGGCGCCAGCACGCACCGCCTTCCAGCCAGCCATGTAGAAGCGTGCGCCGAGGATAAACTGTACTGGGGTGGCGAGCAGGAACTGGATCCACGCTGGCAGCATCCAGTGCTGCCCGAACAGTTCGCCGAACATCGGCAGCACCAGCGGTGCGGCCAGCAACAGGGCGGCGATCACCGCCCAGCGTTCACGCTGCAGGCGCCGCTCGGCATCTTCTTCGGGGCGCTGCTGGTCGCCGGCGCTTGCCTTGTAGCCTGCGGCCTCGACCGCCTGGATCAGCACGGCGGGGTCCGGCGTACCGATCACCTCGACATGCGCACGCTCGCTGGCCAGGTTCACCGCGGCGCTGCGCACGCCTGGCACCTTGAGCAGGGCGCGTTCGACCCGGCCGACGCAGCTGGCGCAGGTCATGCCCTCGATGTTCAGCTCGATGCTCTGCAGCGGTACGCCGTAGCCGGCCTTTTCCACGGCCTCGATCAGCGTCGCCACACCCAGGTCATCGCCTTCGATACGCACCTGTTCGTTGGCCAGGTTGACGTTGGCCGCGGCGACGCCCGGCACCTTGAGCAGGGCCCGCTCGACGCGGCCGGCGCAGCTGGCGCAGGTCATACCGCTGACCGGCAGCGTATGGGTGGCGCTGGACATGGCAGTGACTCCTCGGATTGCGATGGCTGCAGGATCGACCTTAACCCTATGGCAAGGTCAACACCATGATCTGCGACAGCAGGTGCCTTGACCTTGCCCGGGTGGCAAGGTCGAGAATCGGCGCCTTCAGCAGACGAGGAGAGCGACGATGCAAGTATTCAACGTGAGCGGAATGACCTGCAGCCACTGCGAGCGTGCGGTAACCCAGGCCATCCAGGCGCTGGACCCGCAGGCGCAGGTGCAGGTGGACCTGGCGGCCGGAACGGTGCAGGTCCAGAGCAGCGCCAGCGAGCAGGCGATTCGCCAGGCGATCAGCGAAGAGGGTTACCAGGTGAGCTGATCGCTCACGCGGCAGGCTGGTCGGGATCGTCCGGCCAGTCGCGGACCAGGCCGCGGAACAGCGGGTCGATCAGCGCCCTGGTATCGACCTCTGGCGCGAACAGTTCGGTGTCGCGCGTCCAGTCGGTGAACAGTCCGACCACCAGGGCGTGCAGCGACAGCGCGGCGAGCCGCGGCGTGACGCCGGGGCGCAGGCAGGTCGAGGCGTTGCGCAGCAGGTTTTCGCACAGATCGATGAACTGGTTGATGAAGGCGTGGTGACGTTCCTCGGCTTCACGCAGTTCATCGGTGAATTCGCACTTGTGCAGCAGGATGGTGAAGATCCGGCGCTTCTGCTCGTTGCTGGCCAGGGTGCTGATAGCCTCGACCGTCAGGTTGCGCAGGGCGATCAGTGCCTGTAGCGGCTGCTGCTGATCGCAGCTGCACAGGCGCTCGGTCATCTGCTCCGGTGGCAGGCGAATCTGGTTGAGCATTTCGTGGAACAGGTGCGCCTTGTTCTGAAAATGCCAGTACACCGCGCCGCGCGTCACACCGGCGTCACGGGCGATCTGGTCGAGGCTGGTGTGGGCCACCCCCTTGTCCAGAAACAGCCGCTCGGCAGACGCGAGGATGGCGATACGAGTTTTTTCGGCTTCTTCTTTGGTTCGGCGCATGGGCAGATTCAGGCAGATGACGGCTGCTTCGGGCGTCCAGCAGCGATGGAGGGCGGCCAGTGTAACGGCGCATCTCGTCGTGATGCATGTTTACAATCGGCGGTGTATGTAACAGCATCTTGCACGCCGGTGCAAATTCCCGGGCACGGTCGAGGTCCCAACAACTCACCCGGCCACGTCTTCTTTCCAGCTTGCGAGCCTCTGATGTCCCTGCGGATTCTTCTCATACTGGGCGCGCTCAGCGCGTTCGGTCCCCTGGCGATCGACATGTACCTGCCGGCGTTCCCCTTGCTGGCGGAGTCGTTCGGCACCAGTGTCGATCACGTGCAGCTTTCGCTGGCGGCCTATTTCGTCGGCCTGGCCATCGGTCAGCTGGTCTACGGGCCGTTGGCCGATCGCTATGGGCGGCGCGGGCCGCTGCTGGTCGGTGTGACACTGTTCACCCTGGCATCGCTGGCCAGCGCCTTTGCGCCGTCCATGGACTGGCTGATCGGCGTGCGTTTCGTCCAGGCGCTCGGTGGCTGTGCCGGCATGGTGGTAGCGCGTGCCGTGGTGCGTGACCTGTGCGACCCGATGACCAGCGCCAAGGTGTTCTCGCAGCTGATGCTGGTGATGGGCCTGGCGCCTATCCTCGCGCCGGTGGCGGGCGGCGCGTTGCTGGCGTCGTTCGGCTGGCCGTCGATCTTCATCCTGCTGACGCTGTTCAGCGCGATGTGCCTGGTGGCGGTCACGCTCTGGCTGCCGGAAACCTATCCTGCCGGGCTGCCGCGTCAGCCGATGTCCGGTGCGCTCGGGCAGTATCTGCGGCTGTTCCGTGATCGCTTCTTCATCGGCCACGTGCTGACCGGTGCGCTGTGCATGGCCGGCATGTTCGCCTACATCACCGGCTCGCCGTTCGTCTTCATCGAACTGTATGGCGTCAAACCCGAGCATTTCGGCTGGCTGTTCGGCGTCAATGCGGCGGGTTTCATCCTGATGGCGCAGGTCAACGTGCGGCTGGTGCGCTGGCGCGGGCCGGAGTTCTGGGTGCGGCGCTGGGTGTGGTTCTTCTTCGGCAGTGCGCTGGCGTTGTTGGCAGTGGCGGCGGCACAGCCCGACTCGCTCTGGCCGTTGCTGATTCCGCTGTTCTGCTGCGTGTCCTGTCTCGGTTGCCTGCTGCCGAACGCCACGGCCTGCGCCATGGCCGACCAGCGCGCCAATGCCGGCAGCGCCTCGGCCTTGCTCGGCAGCATGCAGTTCACCATTGCCGCCATCGCCGCTTCCGCGGTGGGGGTTTTGCACAATGGCACCGCAGTGCCCTTGGCGGCGATCATCAGCCTGTGCGGCCTGCTGGCAACGATCGTCGCCTACACCACGGCGCGCGCCAGTACGGAATGACTGTCAGGCGCTGAGTGGCAGGGGATGCGGCGCCTGCAGGCGACGGTGCAGGGTTTCGACGAAGGCGCGCGCCTCGGCTTCGCTGCGAAAGGTGACTTTCTGCCGGTCGAGGCACACCTGCCAGGCGCTGTCGGGTGACGGCGTCAGCGGGCGGACGAGAATGTGCATGGCGATCTCCTCGTGTGTGGGTCGCCGCACAGTCTAGGCGCAGCCATGGCTCGCGCGGCGAGCCATGGTGTCGCAGGTCGGCCGGGCGCCGACGAATGGCTCAATAGGCCAGCCGTGCGTCCAGACTGTTTTGCGCCAGGCGGCGGGCCTGCTCCTCGGTCATGCCCAGGCTCTCGTGCAGCGCGATGAAGTTCTCCGTCACATAGCCGCCGAAGTAGGCCGGGTCATCGGAATTCACCGTGACCTTCACGCCCTGCTCCAGCAGGTCGAGGATGTTGTGCTGGCGCATGTCGTCGAACACCTTGAGCTTGGTGTTGGACAGCGGGCAGACGGTCAGCGGAATCTGTTCCTCGATTAGCCGGGCGATCAGCTTCGGATCTTCGGCCGCACGCACGCCGTGGTCGATACGGCTGACCTTGAGCAGATCCAGTGCCTGCCAGATGTACTCGGGCGGGCCTTCCTCGCCGGCATGGGCAACGGTGAGGAAGCCTTCGGCACGCGCCTTGTCGAACACGCGCTGGAACTTGCTCGGCGGGTGGCCGACTTCGGAGCTGTCGAGGCCGACTGCAAAGAACGCTTTGCGATAGGGCAGCGCCTGTTCCAGGGTTTTGAAGGCTTCCTCTTCCGGCAGATGACGCAGGAAGCTGAGGATCAGCCCGCTGCTGATGCCCAGCAGCTCACGGCCATCGGCCAGCGCCGCGCTGATGCCGTTGAGCGCGGCCTCGAACGGCACGCCGCGGTCGGTGTGGGTCTGCGGGTCGAAGAAGGGCTCGGTATGCACCACGTTCTGCTCTTCGCACTTCTGCAGGTAGGCCCAGGTCAGGTCGTAGAAATCCTGCTCGGTGCGCAGCACGTCGGCGCCGGCATAGTAGAGATCGAGGAATTCCTGCAGGTTGCCGAAGTTGTAGGCGCTGCGCAGTGCCTCCACGTCGTTCCAGTGCAGGGCGATCTTGTTGCGCTCGGCCAGGCGGAACATCAGTTCGGGTTCCAGCGAGCCCTCCAGGTGCAGGTGGAGTTCGGCCTTGGGCAGATTGTTGAGCCAGTCGTGCATCGCGAAATTCTCGTCTTTCGGGTGTGCGGGCATTCTATCGGTGGGTTGGAGCAACTGATATGCCAGATGACCAGTTTGTCCCGCCTAGCAATTCTGGATGACAGCCGAATGACCGGTTCATTGCGGCTAGCGCGATTTGGCGATTAATTGACCAGCGGTCTGCAGCCCAGATCTGACGGGCGCTGGCGCGGTTGTTCCCAACGTTATCCACAAAGTTCTCCACTCAATTCGGGCATAACCTCGAGCTGGCAGAACGCGATTGATAGCAAAACGTCAGTAGCCGACTGATCAGTCAAAAAACACAGTAATTCAAGCGCTTAACGCACCCCGTTGGGGCGCGTACGGCTGATTGATCAAAAATTGTGCAGTTTTCCCGGACGCCCGCCGGGAGCGCTTTCCAGGCGGCCATACAATTGTTATCCACAATTGCGTCCACAGTATTTGTGGGCAACGACGCGTCTAGTCCATGGCTTCCAGCTGACTGCGCCCTCGGGTGATATCAGCGAGCAATCTCTCCAGCGGCTGCAGCTGAGCGGCGGGAAGGGCAATCTCCAGGGTCGCGCCTTCGGCATCGAAATGTTCGGCTTCCAGCAGCGCCTCGAATTCCGCCAGGCGTGCCTTGAACAGCGCCAGCTCGGCGAAGCGGCAATGACAGCGACAGCGCGAGCGCGACACCAGCTCGCTGCGTTCGCCGGCCTGCAGGCACTTCGCCGTGGTGCCGCCATAGGCACGGGCCAGGCCGCCAGTGCCGAGCTTGATGCCGCCGAACCAGCGGATCACCACCACCGCGACCCGGTCGAAGTCCTGCCCTTCGATGGCGGTGAGCATCGGCCGACCCGCCGTGCCGCCGGGCTCGCCGTCGTCGCTGAAACGGTACTGGTTGCCGATCTTCCACGCCCAGCAGCTGTGGGTCGCCGTGGGATCGCTGACCGCCTGGACGAACGCCTGCGCTTCCTCCGGGCTTTGCACCGGTGCGGCCTTGGCCAGGAAGCGGCTTTTGCTGATGACTTCCAGCAATTCGCAGGGCGCGGACAGGGTGAAGGGCATGGCAGTTACGGCGTCGGTGATGGTTTGCGGGGCGGCCATTGTAGCGGCGCCGCCGCGGCTGCGCTGCGTCGTCCTGCAAGAGGCCATCCGGCGAATGGATTGAACTTCGACAGACCGTCCAACCCCTATCTAGTAGGGTGCGGTTGCGCGCATGGCCTGGAGAAGGCCCCGCCGTACCGCATTTCGCTGGCACATCGGATGGAGGACATTCCATGCTCAATTCCAGTTACCAGTCATGTATCCAGGCCTGTTCCAATTGCGCACTGGTCTGCGAGACCTGCGCGGCATCCTGCTTGCGCGAGGACGACGTGAAGATGATGGCGCGCTGCATCGAACTCGATCGTGACTGCGCCGACATGTGTGCGATCGCAGCAGTGCTGATGACCCGCGACAGTGCCTATGCCAAAGCCTTCTGCAAGCTCTGCGCGCAGGTCTGTCGCGATTGCGCCGAGGAGTGCGGCAAGCACAAGCACGACCATTGCCAGGCCTGCGCCGAGGCCTGTCGCAAGTGCGCTGAAGAGTGCGAAAAGATGGCAGCCTGATCGGTCGCCGATTCGGAGGGCCGCAGCTGCGGCCCTTTTGCTTCAGCTCAGCCAGTCCAGCGTCAGGATCAGACGGCGCTCAGCCGTTGTCGCCTGCGGCGAGCGATGAATGATCCCGGCGCCTTCGTTACCCAGCCATTTCTCCCCCTTGAACAACGCCACGTCGCCAACCCCGAGCTGCTGGATGGCAGCCGGATCAGTCGGTTCGGCTGTCGGATCGCCCAGGCGCCGACGCTGCATGCCGCCCTCCTGAAGCCATTCGCTACCTGCGCCGGCGTAGGTGGTGATCAGCCGCAGCGGTACGTGATCGACGTGAAAGCGCGGGCACATGGGTTTGTCCAGCACGCGCAGGCGCAGGCCGATACGCCGCGCGTCGACCAGGCAGCTGAACGCCCGCACCAGCCAGGCCACGTCGGCGACGAAACCGGCATGGCCGGCAAGGTCCCGATAGGCCGCCGCCAGGGTTGGCAGTTGCAGCTCACCGTCGCCGGGCGGTTCGAGGGTCAGCGATTCCGCCAATGGCTCGCCCAGTGCCAGGAGAGTTTCGGCGAACTCGGCAATATGCAGCGGCAGCTGGCGCTGCCATACGCTGAGGTTGACGCCATCGTTCAGCGCTTCGCCGAGTACTGCCGGGGAGTCGCCCAGCAACTGGCGCGGCTGTGAGCGGATGATCTGCTGCGCCAGCATCAGGCGACCTGCTCGTGCCAGGGGCCGAACGGGTCCGGCAGGCGCAGCCAGCCGGTGACGCCCACGGCCCACTCGCTGTCGTTCAGCAGGCAGGCGTCGAGTTCGCGGCGCAGCTGGTCGAAGTTGATGTTCTGCCCGATGAAGACCAGCTCCTGGCGGCAGTCGCCGAACTCGCCGCGGGACTTGGCCAGAATTGCCGTGCGGCTTTCGCTGTCGCTCGGCCAGGCCGATTCAGGGGTGAAGTGCCACCAGCGGCCGGCATAGTCGTAGCGCATCAGCCCACCGGCTTGGGACCAACTGCCTGCTTCCTCTGGCCGGGTGGCCAGCCAGAAAAAGCCTTTGGAGCGCAGCAGGCGGCCGTTGCTCCACTCGCGGTTGAGGAAGTTGTAGAAGCGTTGCGGGTGGAACGGCCGGCGCGCCAGGTAGGCGGTCGAGGCGATGCCATATTCTTCGGTTTCCGGCACATGCTCGCCGCGCATTTCCTTGAGCCAGCCCGGCGCCTGGGCGGCGCGTTCGAAGTCGAAACGGCCGGTGTCGAGGATTCGGTCGAGCGGCACCTGGCCCATGCTCATCGGCAGGATCTCGGCGTGGGTGTTGAGGCGACCGAGAATGGCGGTCAGCTCTTCGCGCTCGGTGGCGGAAATCAGGTCGATCTTGCTGATCAGGATGACGTCGGCGAACTCCACCTGCTCGATCAGCAACTCGGTGACCGAGCGCGCGTCGTCCTCACCAAGGGTTTCGCCGCGGTTGGCGAGGCTCTCGGCCTCCTGGAAGTCGCGGAGGAAGTTAACCCCGTCGACCACCGTGACCATGGTATCCAGCCGTGCCAGATCGGCCAGGCTCTGGCCCTGCTCGTCGCGGAAGGTGAAGGTTTCGGCCACTGGCAGCGGTTCGGAAATCCCGGTGGACTCGATCAACAGGTAGTCGAAGCGGCCCTCACGGGCGAGCTTGCCGACTTCCTCGAGCAGGTCTTCGCGCAGGGTGCAGCAGATGCAGCCGTTGCTCATCTCGACCAGCTTTTCCTCGGCGCGATTGAGGCTGACGCCGCGCTGCACCTCGTTGCCGTCGATGTTGATCTCGCTCATGTCGTTGACGATCACCGCGACGCGGCGGCCTTCGCGGTTCTTCAGGATGTGGTTGAGCAACGTGCTCTTGCCGGCACCGAGGAAGCCGGACAGGACGGTAACGGGGAGGCGGTTCATGGCGGTCTCTCAGGCGGATCGTTGGTGTTTTTCGCGCTGTTCCTGGCGTTGTTTCGCCTCGATCGACAGCGTCGTGGTGGGGCGCAGCAACAGGCGCTGCAGGCCGATGGGTTCGCCGGTTTCGGCGCACCAGCCGTACTCGCCGCGAGCGATGGCATCCAGCGCGGCGTCGATCTTGTCGAGCAGCTTTTTCTCCCGCTCCAGCACGCGCAGCTGCCAGTGACGCTGTTCCTCGGCGCTGCCGATGTCAGCGGGATCGCTGCTCGGCTCCTGTTCGCGCAGCGCCTGGAATTCCTCCTCGATGCGCGCCTGCAGCTCGGCACGCTGGCGCAAAAGCAGGTCGCGGAAGAAGGCCTGCTGGTCGGCGTTCATGTACGCCTCGGCGGGCTGGGCGAGTAGTTCGGCTTCGGTCATCGGGAGGCACGTGTCGGAAATAATGTGAGAGTTATAACATAACAATTATGTTCGTGATGCAAGCGCTGTTTGCGTGTCGAGCGGCGCACCGGTGAGCGCGTTGTTCCGAGGCAAAGAAAAAGCCCGCGGCGCGGATCGCGCGGCGGGCTCGGGTGTTGATGGGCGCTGGGCGTCAGACGGTGCCGGGCAGCCCGTGGTAGTTGCGGCCGAAGTACACCAGCACATCGCTGCTGTCGCGGCGGTACACGGCGAGCACTTCGCAGTAGAGGATGTCGTGGGTGCCGACGCTGGCGCTGTGGCTGATGCGGCAGTCGAACGACACCGTGGCGCCGTCGAGCAGCGGCGCGCCGGTCACGCCGGTGCTCCACTGTGCTGCGGCGAAGCGTTCTGCCATGGGCGTCTTGCCGCCGAACAGGTTGGACAAGTCCCGCTGTGCGCCGGCCAGGGTGTTCACGCACAGCTGCCCGTTGGCGGTGACGATGGGATGTGCCGATGCGCTGCGGTTCAGGCACACCAGCAGCGTCGGTGGTTCGTCGGTGACGCTGCACACCGCGGTGGCGGTGAAGCCGGCGCGGCCGCTGGGGCCGTCGGTGGTGATGATGTTGACCGCCGCGGCCAGCCGCGCCATGGCATCACGATAATCCTCACGAATCACTGGAGCGCTGAATTGACTGGTGGTTTCGCATTGAGCCAGTTGCATGATCGGTTCTCCATCAGGCGAGGACGCAGGCGCGGTCGAAGGGCAGGCGTGGCAGGCGGTCGCGCAGCTTGCTGGCGTCGCCGTAGCCGAGGTTGATCAGCAGGTTTGATTTCCAGCTCGTACCGGCGAAGAAGGCCTCGTCCAGTGCCTTGCCGTCGAAGCCGGACATCGGTCCGCAATCGAGCCCCAAAGCGCGGGCGGCGAGGATCAGGTAGCCGGCCTGCAGCGAGCTGTTGCGCAGCGCGTTCTCGGTGATCAGTGCCGGCTGGCCGGCGTACCAGCTGCGCGCGTCGGCGAAGGGAAACAGCTCCGGCAGGGTCTCCGGGAAGTCCTCGTCATAGGCGACGATCACCGTCACCGGCGCGGCCAGGGTCTTGTCCAGGTTGCCCTTGGACAGGCAGGGCGCCAGCTTCTGCTTGCCCTCGGCGCTGCGCACGAAGACGAAGCGCGCCGGGCAGCTGTTGACTGCGGTGGGGCCGAGGCGGACGTGCTCGTAGAGCTGTTCGAGCAGGGCGTCGGGCACTGGCTTGTCCAGCCAGGCGCTGTGGGTGCGGGCCTCGCTGAACAGCGTGGCGAGGGCATTCGAGTCGATGGGGGCGTGCATGTTCGGGTCCTCAGGCTGCTGCGACCTGGCCGCATTGCTTGGCAAGATGGTCCAGCAGGATCTGGTTGAAGGGTTCGCTGTCGCTGACGCTGGACGCGTGGCCACCGTAGTTCAGCAACGCCAGTTGGGCATTGGGCAGGACGTCAGCCAGGTGCTGCGAACGCTGACAGGGCACCAGCATGTCGTCGCGGTTGGCGATCAGCAGGGTCGGGGTGGTGATGCGCGGCAGCTCGGCCTCGATATCGAAGGCCAGCAGTGCCTCAATGCGCCGCACCAGATTCATCGTCGGCGGAAAGTGCGCCAGTGCATGGGCATCGTCGCGTGCCAGTCGCTCGCTGTTGGCCGCGATCCAGTCGGCCGGGTAGAGGAACAGCGCCTGCGCCTGCACATAGGCCGCCGGGCCGCTGTCGTGCAACAGCTTCAGGCGCACTGCGAAACAGCGGGCGCTGTGCGGGTTGGGGCTGCTCCAGGCATTGATCGGCACCAGGCTCTGCAACAACTGCGGCCGCAGCAGGGCGATCTGCAAGCCGACCAGCCCACCGAGGGCATGGCCGATGAAGTGGCAGCGGCGGATGCCCAGGGTGTCCAGCAGCTCCAGTAACTCCACTGCCATGGACTCGATGGAATAGCCCGCCGGCAGGTTCGCCGGGCTCTTGTTGGTCCCCAGCTGATCGTAGACCAGCACCCGGTAGTCCTGGGTCAGCGCCGGCAGCTGCGGCGTCCAGAAGGCAGCTGCGCCGCCGAGGCCGGAACTGAGCACCAGGGTCGGTGCATCCGGCTCCATGCGGCCATGAAGTTCGTAGTGCATGTCACTCCCTCCGTGCAGTCGATCAGCGGGCCGCCGGCGCGCCGGCTGGCCCGCTCCGGCAGGCGCTATTGGCCGACGTGGGCGATGCTGGCGATCTCGATCAGCGCATCGGGTTTCACCAGTCCGCACTGGATGCAGTAGCGCGCGGGCTTCTCGCCGGGGAAGTACTCGGCGTACACCTCGTTGACCTTGGCGTAGTTGGCCCAGTCGGTGAGCATGATCATGTTGAAGGTGACGTCGTCCATGCTGCCGCCGGCGGCCTCGACGACGCCCTTGATGGTTTCCAGCACATGGCGGGTCTGCGCGGCGGCGTCGCCGACGTGGACCACGTTGTTGTCCTTGTCGAAGGGCAGGGTGCCGGAGACGTAGACCACGCCATCGGCCATGGAGCCGGGCACGTAGGGGGCGAGCGGTTTGCCGGAGCCGGCGGGGATGATTGATTGCTTGGGCATGTCGTTGATTCCTTGCAAGGCATTCAGGCGAACCCAACGGACGCCTCTGCGGGCGCCGCGGTCGGGCACTGGGGTGTAATCAGCTGGCAACAGCCACGCTGGGTGCGGTCGCGAAGCTCTGACAGAAGGCGTCGACACTGGAGACCCAGCCGAAGAACGTCTCGATGTTGTACAGCGCGGCCTGCTGGGCGAACTCCGGCCCGGCCTGGTGGGTGGCATCGGCCAGCACCACGCCGAAATACTCCAGGTGGAAACCGTCGCGCAGGGTCGATTCCACGCACACATTGGTGGCGATGCCGGTGAACACCAGGTTGCGGATGCCACGGGCACGCAGGGTGCTGTCCAGCTGCGAATTGAAGAAACCGCTGTAGCGCGGCTTGGGCACCAGAATGTCGCCGGGCTGCGGCGCCAGTTCGTCCACCAGCGCGTAATCCCAGCCACCCTTGGCGAGCAGGGTGCCGGCCAGTTCCGGACGCTTGCGCATGGTCTTCAGCGCATTGGACTTGTGCCAGTTGGGCGAACCCGGCCCGCCCGCCTCGACGTAGCCGTTGTCCCAGCCGTTCTGCAGAAAGATCACCTGTATGCCGGCGGCGCGGGCCGCGCTCAGCGCCTGGCGGATCTTCGCGATCACCGGCTGGGTCGCCGACACATCGAAGCCGGCCAGATCCAGATAGCCGCCGCGCGTCGCATAGGCGTTTTGCATATCCACCACGACAAGCGCGGTTTCGCTCGCCTTCATCGCGAGCGGCTCGGGGCGTGCCGGTAGCTGCACGGGCTCGTCCGTGGCGCTCAGGCCGTAGCCGGAGATCTGTTCGGCGGCGCTCATCAGGCCGACTCCTTCAGCGCGGTGACGTGCCGACGGCTCTGCATCAGCGGCTGAATCTTCTGGCCGAAGGCTTCGACGCCTTCGAGGAAGTCATCGAAGGTCAGCATCACGCCCTGCATGCCGGGCACGGTGGCGATCTCATCGAGCATCCGCGCGACGTTGGCGTAGGAGCCCACCAGCGTGCCCATGTTGATGTTCACCGCCGAAGTCGGATCGGCCATCTGCCGGATGTTGCTGTCGGCGCCCTTGTCGGCGGCGCCCTGCTCGCCGAGCCAGGCGATGGCTTCCTCGTCGGCGCCGGCCTTGTAGTGCTCCCACTTGGCCCGGGCGGCTTCGTCGGTTTCGTCGGCGATCACCATGAACAGCACACAGGAGGTGACGTGGCGGCCGGTCTTCTCGGTGGCCTTGAGCAGTCGCTCGGTGGCCGGGGCGAAGGCGGTGGGGGTGTTCACGCCCTTGCCGAAGCAGAAGTTGTAGTCGGCGTACTGCGCCGAGAAGGCCATGCCGGCATCGGATGAGCCGGCGCAGATGATCTTCATGTCCGCCTGCGGTGTCGGGCTGACGCGGCAGTCTTCCATCTGGAAGTGCTCGCCCTTGAAGTCGCTGCGGCCGGTGGCCCAGAGGTCGCGCAGCACCTGAGCGTATTCGCCGAGATACTGATAACGGGTGCCGAAGAATTCGTCGCCCGGCCACATGCCCATCTGCGTGTATTCCGGCTTCTGCCAGCCGGTGACGAGATTCACCCCGAAGCGCCCGCCGGAGATCGAGTCGATGGTCGAGGCCATGCGCGCGACGATGGCCGGCGGCAGGGTCAGCGTTGCGGCAGTCGCGAACAGCTGGATCTTGCTGGTGACCGCCGCCAGGCCGGCCATCAGCGTGAAGGATTCCAGGTTGTGCTCCCAGAATTCGGTCTTACCACCGAAGCCGCGCAGCTTGATCATCGACAGCGCGAAGTCGAAGCCGTAACCCTCGGCCTTCTGCACGATGGCCTTGTTCAGCTCGAAGCTCGGCATGTACTGCGGCGCATTCTCGGAGATGAGCCAGCCGTTGTTGCCGATCGGAATGAAAACACCAACATCCATGGGTAGCACCTCTGTACGCAATGGCTAGAAAGCGCTGCCCGAACGTGACGGGCAGGGTCGAGGGTGCATTAGCAGGATGCAGGCCAGAAAGTTAATTTCCTTTTTTATCAACGAGATAAGTTGCTTGTGTGGTGCGATGTGGACCATTTGGTCTGAATCGGAGCACCTGGTTTGTGCGCGGCGCACGAAGATCGTGCAGCAGTCGCTTGCTGCCTTCGTCGCTCGTGCGCCGCACGCTCGCCGCGCTACAGTAGCGCCTCGTTCGAACCCATCCGGTAATCCCGTGACAGACCAGCCCCCCGTTCCGCCCCGCAAGCGCCTTACCGCCAGCAAGACACCACGGCCAAAGGGCGCAGCCCGCGTACCGAGCGCCAGCGCCCAGGACCGCCGCCTGCGCATGATCGAAAGCAAGCGCGCCAGCATTCTTCAGGCCGCGCTGGAGCTGTTCTCCCGCTTCGGCTTGCACGGCACCAGCCTCGACCAGGTGGCGACCCAGGCAGACGTTTCCAAGACCAACCTGCTGTACTACTTCGGCAACAAGGAAGAGCTATACACCAACGTCCTGCGTCAGCTGCTGGAGGTCTGGTTGCAGCCGCTGCAGGCATTCAGCGTCGAGCAGGACGCGGTCGAGGCGATCCGCGACTACCTGCGGGTCAAGCTCGAACTCTCCCGCGACCATCCCGCCGAATCGCGGCTGTTCTGCATGGAGATCATGCAGGGTGCGCCATTGCTGCTGGGCGAGCTGCAGCAGCCGCTGCACGACCTGGTCGAGAACAAGGTCGCGGTGATCCAGGCCTGGATCGACGCCGGCAAGCTCGCACCCATCGCGCCGCATCACCTGATCTTCTCGCTCTGGGCGACCACCCAGCACTACGCCGACTTCCGCGTGCAGGTCGAGGCCGTGGCCGGCAAGACCCTGGATGATCCGGCGTTCTTCGAGGAAACGCTCAAGAGCCTGCAGTCGCTGATCCTCGATGGGGTGAGGCCGCGTTGAGCATGCTTTCCATCAAGCCGCCACGCTCCACGCTGAGCTGGCTCGGCCTGAAACTGCTGTCGATTACTCTGATCGCGCTGAGCCTTTCCGCCTGCTTCGAGGAGGCGCCGCAAGCAAACCCGCGGGCTAAGGACGTCACCGTGTCGACCGCCACCAACTTCGCCCGCGCGCTCGTTTCCCGCGACTTCACCGAGGCTCATGCTCTTCTCTCAACGCAGGCGCAGCAGCGATATTCCGCAGCGCAACTGCAGCAGGCTTATGCCGACATGACCTCCTACGGCGATGGGCCGGGCGCAGTGGATGGCCACGTCGAATTCATGGATGACTGGCCCGCCCGGCAATCGCAGGACATCGGTTGGGCCTACGTTTCGATTACCGGTGCAGGCTTCATCGAGGCCGTGACGGTAGTCGTCGCCGAGGAGAACGGCGCCGCAAAGATTCGCGAGATCGACGGATACGACCTCCGAGCGGAAGCGGGTCGGCAGGCGTTTCTCGAAGAGCGTTGCTACATCCGCTTCCGGATTACTTCGAGCCGTGAGGAGGCGCGTTCGCTGGAACGTGTGCTGGAGGCCGGCGGAGCCTTTCCTTTTCAGGGACGGGTGAATCCTGAGCGTTGAGCTCCGCCGGGTGGTGCCAGCAGTCGCCGCGCCTTCAAACCGCCTGCCTTTGCCGGTAGCCCTGCGCAACCTGCGCCAGCACCACCAGCGTCACGATGGGCAGCAGCCCGATGTTCACCGCCGCCCAGCCAGCCTGAGCGATCAACGCGCCAGAGGCGAAGGACATCACCGCGGCGACGCTGCCGTTGCTCAGCTCCATCAGGCCCTGTGCCCGGGCGCGCTCGCTTGCGGCATGGCCCTGGCCCAGCTGGGTGGTGCCGGCGACCAGCATCAGGTTCCAGCCGATGCCTAGCAGGCAGCTGCTGAGCAGGAAATGCCAGTGGCTGACGCCGAGCAGCGCGACCACCGCGCTGGCAATCAGCAATCCTCCACCCACACAGGCGACCAGCCGGCAGCCGAAGCGGTCCACCAGCGGCCCGGCGACGAATGCCGGGAGGAACATGCCGAGCATGTGCCACTGGATGACCTGACCGCTGGCCTGCAGATCCAGACCTTCGCCATGCATCGCCAGGGGCGTGGCGTTCATCACCAGGATCATCAGGCCGTGGCCGGCGGCGGTGGTCAGCACCGCGGCGCGAATGGTCGGCCGCGCCAGCAGTGCCTGCCAACTGACTGCTGGCAGGGCGGGCTGAACGCCGGGCGTTCCGCTGCTTGCCGGCAATCCAGCAAGCACCAGCACGCCCAGCGCCGCGAGGCTGGCGATCAACAGATAGGTGCCGGCGAAGGGAACGCTGGCGAGATCACGCGCCATGTGGCCGAGCGTGGGCGCGATCAGCGCGGCCAGCACGCCACCGCCGATCACGCAGGCGGTGGCACGCCCTTTGAAGGCGTCGCTCACCGCTTCCAGCGCGGCGAAGCGGTAGTACATCGCCGAGGCCTGGTAGGCGCCGATGGGCAGAGCGCCGAGACAGAGCAGGGTGAAGCTGTCGAGCCAGAGCGACAACGCGCTGATCAGTCCGCCCAACACGCCGGCCAACGCACCGATGAGAAAGCCGGCGCGACGGCCGCGGCGCTGCATCAGCCCCGCCAGTGGTTGCAGGGCGAGCAGGCCGCCGAGCATCAGCAGGGCCAGCGGCAGGGTGGCGAGGCCCGCCGCCGGCGCCAGGCGCAGCCCGACGATGGAAGTGAAGATGATCCCGGTCATCGAGCAGGACCAGAACAGCGCCTGGGCGATGAACAGGCGCAGGACCTGAGGGTTGCTGAACAATAGGTGCATGGCGAGGCCCCTTGAGGGTGATGAGCGGGCACAGCGCTGCCTGGCGATAAGCCGGGCAAGCTGTGAACGGTGAGCGAGGTTCGGACGAAGCGTCAGCCGAAGCGCTGATAGAAGTCCCGCGGGCTGACCGACAGGTGTTTCTGGAAGCTTCGCCTGAGGTTTTCCGGATGGCCGAAGCCGGTCAGCCGCGCCACCGTCGCGATCGAGGCCTGGGCGTCGAGCAGCAGATTGCGCGCGGCTTCCAGGCGCACCCGTTCGATGTACTGGCCCGGCCCCATGCCGGTTTCCTGGCTGAACAGACGGCACAGGGTGCGCGGCGTCATATGCGCCTGGGCGGCCAGCGCCTCGATGGACAGGTCATCGCCCAGGTGCCCGGGAATCCATTCCAGCAATGCGGCTAGGCGCGCCACGCCGCCACTCGGCGCCGCCAGCATCGGGCTGAACTGGGTCTGCCCACCCGGCCGGCGCAGAAACATCACCAGCCGCTGAGCAACCGAAAGCGCCAACGCGCGGCCGAGATCGGCCTCGACCAACGCCAGCGCCAGGTCGATGCCCGCCGTGACGCCCGCCGAGCTGAACAGATGAGCCGCCTGCGGATCGGTCGGGTCATAGGTGTGCAACCGGTCACCCTGCACCTCGATGGTCGGGTACGTGCCCAGCGCAGCGAGGTCCGCCCAGTGCGTGGTCGCCTTGCGTCCATCGAACAGCCCGGCCTCGGCCAGGATCAGCGCGCCGGAACAGACCGAGCCCAGGCGCCGCACCCTGGGTTCGGCGGCCCGCAGCCAGTCGAGCAGCGGTTGGTCGTGCTTCTGCGAATCCACGCCGACACCGCCCGGAACCAGCAAGGTATCCAGCGTGGCCGGATCGCACACGGCCCAGCTCGCATCCGCCACCAGCTTCAGCCCCGCCGAGGTGGCGACCGGGCCGACGCTGGCAGCGAGCAGCATCAGCTCGTAATGTCTCGGCAGGCCCTGACGCTGCCGCTCGACATTGGCCGAGGCGAACACCTGCATCGGGCCGGTGACATCGAGGCTCATCACATCCGGGTAGATCAGGCAGGCGACGGTGCGGGTGGCGTCCATGGTGCAGCTCTCAGGGTGGATGCCTGCAGTCTGCTGCCGAGGCGCCGCTGTCGCAATGACAAGGTTCCCACGGATCTTGCCAATGCACATATTCCTGGCTCAATTAAAATCTAGATATTGACATTTATCGATATGAGGTCGACGATCGGTTTCTTGTCGCAGTTGCGGTATACCCGACTGCACAGCCCTCACGGGGCGGTACTCACATTCAGTGAGGCAGCCTCCATTATTTAATATCTAGAATTCACGATATCTAAATCTTACGTTATGAATCATAAAGCTCTTTTTACACCTGCCTCGCTTGGTTCCTTCACGCTATGTAACCGCATCGTGCTGCCACCGCTGACACGCTCGCGCAGCTCGCAACCGGGCAATATTCCAAACGCCGTAATGGCGACCTACTACCAGCAACGTGCCAGTGCAGGGTTCATGGTGACGGAAGGCATTCAGATCGAGCCGCGAGGCCAGGGATATGCCTGGACGCCCGGGATCCACAGCCCTGAGCAGGTCGAAGGCTGGAAGGCCGTTACCCAGGCGGTGCACGCTGAGGGCGGCGTGATTTTCGCCCAGCTCTGGCATGTCGGCCGTGTCTCGCACACCTCGCTGCAACCCGGTGGTGCCCAACCTGTTGCGCCGTCCGCCATTGCGGCGACCAACGTCAAAGTCTTTATCGAAACGGGACCGGGCGAGGGCGCGCTGGTCGAGCCCTCGATGCCGCGGGCGCTGTCCAATGCCGAAGTCAAAGAGCTGGTACAGCTCTATGCCGAGGCCGCACGCAACGCGATTGAAGCAGGCTTCGATGGCATCGAGATTCACTGCGCCAACGGCTACCTGGTCAACCAGTTCATTTCCGCCCACACCAATCGCAGGACTGACGAATACGGCGGTTCGCTGCAGAACCGACTGCGTTTTCTGCGCGAAGCGGTCCAGGCGATAGCCGACGCCATAGGAGCCGAGCGCGTGGGGGTTCGCTTTGCGCCGCTGTTCGCCAGTACGGATGAGGAGCGCGTCTACCTTGGCCTGGTGGAGCAAGACCCGCATGAGACCTACATCGAAGCGGTGAAGATTCTGCAAACCATCGGCGTCGCGTACGTATCACTGGCCGAGGCCGATTGGGACAGCGCGCCCGAGTTGCCCAGCAGTTTCCGCGAGGCGGTGCGTGCGGCGTTCAGCGGCACGATCATCTACGCAGGCAAGTACACCCCGGAGCGCGCCACCGCGGCGATCGAAGCCGGTTGGGCGGACCTGATCGCCTTCGGCCGTCCGTTCATTGCCAACCCTGACCTGCCGGCGCGTATCGCCCACGGTTGGCCTATGAATCCGCTGGATGCCAGCAGCATGTATGGCGGCACCGAAAAGGGTTACATCGACTACCCGGCGTACGCGCACTGAGTCGGCATGCGTGCGCTCCCGTGGAGTGCACGCAGCCAGCACCGACAAAGTATCGTAAGATCGCGAAAACCCATTACCTGCCGCGGATATGAGCATAGACGTCAGTGAAGCGCTGAAGGCCCTGGATAACCCCACACGCCTGGCCATTCTTACCCTGCTGAAGGACCCGAAGGCCAACTTCCCCGAGCAGGAAGCCGATCCCGAACAGCTGGGTGTCTGCGTCAGCATCATCCAGGAGCGTGTGGGGTTGTCGCAGTCCACCGTCTCGAATTACCTGGCGGCGCTGCAGCGCGCGCAGTTGGTGACGTCGCAGCGTATCGGTCCCTGGACCTACTACAAGCGAAACGAAGAGAAGATCGCCCAGCTGCTCGAGGCGCTCAGCAAAGCCATCTGAGCTGGCTGCGAACTGCGTGTCGCTGGCGTCAGCAGCATGTGAGCCGATCGTTTTTCCAGCCGGACGTGACGGGTCGCTCGCAATGGGGCGCAGTTATCGACTGACCTTGCTCGCCCGATATCGCCCCGGCGTCATGCCGACCACCGTCTTGAAGTCATGAATGAAGTGCGCCTGATCGCTGTATCCGCAGGCCAGGGCGGTGTCCAGTAACGGCTGGCCCGCGCGCAGCTGGTTGCGCACCAGCGCTACGCGCTGGATGCGGCTGAACTGCTTGGGGGTCATTCCTACATGATGGCGGAACAGGCGCTCCAGCTGGCGCTGGCCGAGCGGTACGGACTGGAGGAGGTCGGCCAGGCGTGCACGGCCCTCGGTCGCGGTGATCTCCGACAGTAGCTGTTGCACTGGGAAGCGTCGCTCCTGAGTCGCCTGCAGACGTCTCATCAATTCCTGCTCTACCAGCAGTTGCTGCGCCTCGCGGCTCAGCTCGGCCAGTTGGTCGACCATCCCTGCAAACCCCAGTCGCTGCCAGTCTGAGCTATGAAAGCCCGCCAGCTCATCCAGGCTGATGCCAAAGAACGCCGCGCCCATCCCAGGGCGAAAGCGCACGCCCATCAGCCTCACCTGCCCAGCCAGTTGCAATCGCGAACTGGCAAGCTGCGGCCCGGCGATCAATGCACGAGGCTTGTGCAAATGGCCATCGAAGGCCAGCGGGTCGGCGAAATTGAAGATGACCCCACAGGCGCCGTCCGGATGCAGCATCTGCTCGTCGTAGACCGTGGCGGCGTCACCCTCCAGCCACCAGAAACGCTGCACATAGGCAGCCAGTGCTGGCGCGGGCGGGCGAGTCAGGAAGCCACTGATGTGTGGCAGTCGTTCGTGCAGGGCGGACATGGAAGGCGGCGTTCAAAGATGTCGAAAATCTACAATAGCTCAGCTCGGCGGCTGCGTAGCCTTGGCTGCACATTCAAACCGAGGAGTGACCACCATGCGCATGAACTACCAGGCCGCCGCCCCCGATGTGATGACCGCCATGATCGGGCTGGAAACCTACCTGGCGCGGCAGAGTCGCCGCGAGGACGGCGTCGACAAACCGCTGATGGAGCTGGTCAAGATCCGCGTCTCGCAGATTAACGGGTGCGCCTACTGCCTTGACATGCACACCAAGGACGCCCGCGCCCTCGGCGAAACCGAGCAGCGCATCTATGCCCTGAGTGCCTGGCGCGAAACCCCGTTCTTTACCGACCGCGAACGCGCCGCGCTGGCCTGGGCCGAGGCCAACACCCTGTTGCCGCAAGGCGTTTCGCAACAGCTGTTCGAGGAGGTGCGTGAGTATTTTTCCGAGGCTCAGCTCGCCAACCTGACCCTGGCCATCGCCACCATCAATGCCTGGAACCGCTTTGGCGTATCCTTCGCGCCGGTGCCGGGCAGCTATCAGCCGGGGTAGGGCGGATGCCTGCCGCCACTCGGCTGGAAGGTCGGGCGGTCAGGGCTTGATCTGCTGGTTGCCCATGGCGCAGAAGCTCTGCGCCTGCCGGGCAGCCGGCAGCGCGCGCAGGCGGCTCATGCATTGGGCCTGGCTTGGCGTCCGTGCCACGCTGAGCATGGCGTTCTCGTCGACAGCGATCAGGTAGGGCTGGTTGTAGCGCGGGCCATCGTGCCAGCTGCTGAACTGCAGATCGCTGAAGGCGCAGCGATAATGCATGTGGCCGGCGAAGCCCTTGAAAAGATCGTTCCGGAAGATGTGATGGTATTTCTGCCAGTCACGGGCGCGCTGGCCCTCGCGTACCGCTTCGCGGCAACCCTCCAGTTCGGTGATATCCGGCTCATGTAGAAACGCGCTCTGCGCCAGGCTGGTGCCGTCCAGCTGTACCGTGGCGACCAGATAGACCCGCTGTTCGGCCGCCTGTGCCGTGAGCGCCATCAGCAAACCCAGCGCCAACATCCCTGTTCTGATCAATCTGCAATGCTCCTGAAGGGCCGTTTCGTCGAGGACCGCACCCTAGCCGAGGAGCGCGTCGGGAAACAAGCGTGCGAGTTGCCGGAAAAGGGCGCCGATCGAGGGGATGAACTCCATTGTCGGCTGCTGTCGAAATCAGTGTATCCAGCGCGTTCGTTCATACGGGGAAATGAAATGTTGCAAGCCCATCGCGGCATCCGGCTAACGCTCGGCGGCTTTGCTGTAAATTGGCCTGCCATTGGCAATGAAATCTCCCTTACATGACCCTCCTGATAGCGTTCGCTGTCTTATCCATCCTCGTTTCATTCATCTGTTCGATCCTCGAAGCCGCACTGCTCTCGCTGACACCGAGCTTTATCGCGCACCAGAAGACGACCCGTCCGAAGCTGTACGAGCGCCTCAAGGAACTGAAAGACAAGGTCGACCAGCCACTCGCGGCCATCCTGACCTTGAATACCGTCGCCCACACCGTTGGCGCGACCGGTGTCGGTGCGCAGGTCACCGTGGTATTTGGCAACGGCTATGTCGGTATCGCCTCGGCGGTGATGACGGTACTGATCCTGGTGCTTTCGGAAATCCTGCCCAAGACCATCGGTGCCCGTTACTGGCGCACGTTGGCGCCGTACCTGCCGCCTCTGCTGAACGGCATGATCTGGATTCTGAAGCCCTTCATCTACCTGTCCGACATGATCATGCGGCTGGTCGGTGGCAAGGAGCCGGAGCACGACATCCGCCAGGAGATCAAGGCGTTGACGGTGCTTGGCCGCGAGAACAAGAGCCTCGACGAGGACGAGCAGCGTGTCATCAGGAACATCCTCGACCTGCACGAGATCAAGGTCCGTGACGTCATGACACCGCGTACGGTGTGCGACTACACGTCGCCGGAGACCAGCATTGGCGCATTCAAGGAGCAGGTTGCCGACAGCCAGTTCTCGCGCTACCCGGTGATCGGCGACAACGAGAGCCCGCTGGGTGTGGTGTTCCGCTATGACGCCCTGTCAGCGACCGATGACGAGGCGCCGGTCTCGACGATCATGAAGCCGATGAAAGTCGCGCCGGAAATGACCAGCGTCGAGAACCTGATGACTCAGCTGCTGCACGAGCGCCAGCACATGTGCCTGGTCTACGACGAGTTCGGCAGCTGGCGCGGCCTGGTGACGCTGGAAGACATCATGGAAACCATCATCGGCCAGCCGATCATGGACGAAACGGACGACATCCCGAACATGCGCCGCTTCGCCAAGCGCCGCTGGGATCACCGCATCAAGCGCGCCCGCGACAGCTGACCGAGCATGCGGAGCGGGTCTGCCGCTCCGCATGAAGCTGCCGGATCTCAGCGCTTGACCGTCCCGAACCGCATGAAACGCGTCTCGCCGCTGGCATCCTCGACCCCGTCGTTATCGGTGACGACGAACAGACGCCCCTGCTTGTCGACCGCCGCACCTTCGACCTTGTCCAGCACCCAGCCACCGGTGCTCTTCAGATCAGGTAGCAGATCGCGCTCCAGACGCTTGCTTGCGAGCGGGAAGCGCTGACCTTCAGCGGCGGGCTGCAGGCCATTCAGGTCGATGCGGTACAGGCGCTTGATCTGTGCCGCCGGGCCCTGCTGGTTGTCGCGCTCGATCACCAGGAACTGGCCGTTGTCGATTGAAGTGAGCTCGGACAATCCGACCCAGCCGCCCTCGGCTGCGGCGTCGAGCGGGTAGTGGATGAACCCCCATTCACCAGTGCCCGGGTTGAACACGCCGATGCGCACCCGCCCGGCGGGGTCGTTCTTCCACTCGCGTTGAACGGCCACGTAGACGCGGGTGCTGGCGCCTTCGCCGACCACCGCGACGCCCTCGAAACCGTTGCTGGTCTGCTGGGCGGCGACCTCCGCGGGCAGGGCGAACTCGTCCAGTACTTCGCCCCTGGCGTTGGCGTGGATCAGCAGGTTCGGCCTGGCCTTGCCGTTACCTTCCGAAGCCAGCCAGAAATCGCCATTGCTGGCCTGGGCGATGCCTTCCAGATCGTAGTCGACGCTCGTGCCAGCCTTGCGCAGTTCGATCTGGCGGTCGATCAGTGCCGGTGTCTGGCTGGTGTCGATGCTGAAGATCCGCGACGCCTTGTAGTAGCTGTCCGGTACTGCATAGAGGCGGTCGGACTGGCTGCGGTCCGCGACCAGGCCGCTCAGCGCGCCCCAGGAGATCAGGTCGCGATCAGTGGAGCGGATCTCCGGGTAAGGTGCGGTCTTGGCACCGTACTGGTAGATCGAGAGCGTCGACCGGTAGCCGTCCTCGGCCGAGTCTTCTTCACTGCTGACCACCAGCAGGTTGCGCGACGGGATCGGCAGGATGCCCTCCGGCCCCAAGCCCGTAGGCAGCAACTGATGCATCACCGGCGCCCAGGGGCGGGCCACGTCGTAGACGGCGACCGCATTGCCGCGCTCGCTGCCGACGAACAGCAGGCTGTGCTTGCGGAAACGCGCCGCGGCGATGCCCTCCGGCTCGATGCCCTTGTTCTCCGAGCGGTTTTCCGGGTAGTGCCCGGCGCGGATGAAGGCGTGTTCCAGCGAGGCGCCGGCCTCGTGCCAGACGTGGCCGTTGTAGTCGAACAGGGTGAAGCTGCGGCTGCCGCCTTCCGCGCCTTCGGCATCCTCGTAGTCGCCCTCGTTGGCGGTCGCCAGCAGCGGCCCGACCCAGGCGATCGAATCCGGCTCGCGACGCTTGCCAGCGAGCACGCCGACCGGTTCGATGCGGTCGTTCTCCTCGACGTCCACACCTTGCAGATCCACCTGGCCGGCGCTGAAGTGGCGCATCACCCGGCCACGGCGCAGGTCGACCAGCACAATGTGGTTGTTTTCCTGCAGGGTGACGGCGGCCACGTCCTGGTCGTTGATGCTGACGTACTCAGGCTCCGGATCACCCGGCGCGACCTCGGCCAGGCCGGTCAGGTCGACGTCCCGCGTGCGCCAGCGCGACGGCTGACCCTTGAGGTCGACGATGCGCAGAAAGCCGGCCGGCAGCTGTGGGATCAGCCCGTCGTTGAGGTCTTCGTCGCGCTCGTTCTCGATCGCCACCGCGGCATAGCGACCCCGCGGGCTGATGGCAATGGAATCCGGCTGGCCACCCATGGGCAGCGTGGCGACGCGTTTGGGTTGCGCCGGATTGCGAATGTCGAACACCGCCAGCACACCATCGGGCTGGGTGAAGCCGAGCGAGGTGTTCACCGCGACCAGCGCGTAGTGGCGATGTACGGCGACCGAGGTCGGTTCGCCTTCCAGCCGGATAAAGCCCGCCGGCTGCGGCGATTTCGGATCGCGAATGTCCACCAGGCCGATGCGCTCGCCAGGGCTGTCGGTGTAGATCAGCGTGCGGCCGTCGCGACTCACCGCGGTGATCTCGGCTACGGTCTGCCGGGTGGCATCCTCATCGGCACCCAGGTTGCGAAAGACCGGGAAGGTCGCGACCCGCTCGAAGTAGTCTGCGGCGCGGAGAGGTGCCGCCTGCGAGGCCAGCGGCAACAAGGCCAAGGACAGGGCAGTGGACAATACGGTGCGGGTCAGGCGGGTCGGAGTTCTCATGCGGGCCTCGGCGGTCAGTGTGGGGGACAGCCAGAACACGCTAGGGCCGGATTGTTACGTGGCGGTGACGGCGAGGAGGTCGAGCATTACGGGAGGAGATGCGGGTGGCATCGGTTCTGCGTTGCCGGCGCGCTGGTTATCGCCCCCGCTGTCAGACGGATACCCGTGCAGGCTCAATCCACGGCCGGCGCCGCTTCGTACAGCTCCAGCGGCAGGCCGTCCGGGTCCGCGAAGAAGGTGAATCGGCGACCGGTGTACTCATCCAGCCGAATCGCTTCCACCGCAACGCCCTGACGCTCCAGCCATGCCTTGCACTGCGCGACGTCGTCCACCGCAAACGCCAGATGCCGCAATCCCTGCGCCTCCGGTCGTGAAGGGCGCGGCGGCGCATCGGGAAAGGAAAACAGCTCGAGCTGAGCGCCATCCGGCAGCGCGAGGTCGAGCTTGTAGGAGCGACGCGCCTCGCGGTAATGCTCGGCAATCACCGTCAGCCCCAGCGTCTCGGTATAGAAGCGCTTCGATACGACATAGTCCGAGCAGATGATCGCGACGTGGTGGATGGAGCGGAGCATGCGCAAGGTCCAGCGGGAATTGTCGGGTAGAGACTGTCAGGAAAGGCGAGCGTTCGACGAGCCGGATCGTTACATCTCGTTCGGTTCTCTGCCCTGGAGGCCCAGCGCAGTCACCGTCAATAGAATCAGCCCCATGCCCAGGATCTGCAGCGCTGCCAGACTCTCATCCAGTACCACGACGCCGAAGAGCGAAGCGGTTACCGGCTCGACCATCGCCACGATGGACGCCACAGCCGGTGCGGTATGTCTGAGCCCGACGATGTACAGAATGAAGGACAGCCCTGCACCGACCACACCCAGAACGATGAACAGTGGCCAACTCGGGGCGCCTGGCACCGACGCTGCCTGTTGCGCGTCGCTCATCGAGGCGAGTATGCCAACGAGCACCGCGAACGCTATGACGAGAATCGCCTGAGGACTGCCGTGGGGCGCCGCGTACTTGAACGCAAAAATAAAAGCCGCATAGGACAAACCGGATAGCAGGCCGGCTCCGGCTGCCACGAGCGTAATGTCGCTCGCGCCGACGTCATGGATACCGGTCAGCAAGATGACGCCGAGCATCACCGTTGCGATTGCTGCCCATTTGAACAGCGTCGGCCTTTCGAGTCCGAACGCGAAGGATGCCAGGTAGACGAACACCGGCGCTGAGTACATCAGGGTCGCTGCCACCGCAACGCTGCCCTCGGCGATGCTCAAGAAGTAAAAAGAGAAGTTGCCCGCCACGCCGATGCCGGCGATTACCGACCAGAACCACAGCCTGTGGCTCGTCATTCCACTGCCGGCCGGGCGTAATGCCAGCCAGATGAGCACGCACACGAGGCCGATCAGGCCCCGGTAGAGCGAGACTACGGTGGGGCTCCAGCCCTCGCTAATGAGGACGCCGCCTATCCCACCCGATAGTCCTCAGCAAAGTGCGGCAAGCACCACCAGCAGCGCACCCAGGCTTGCCGGCTTCCCCTGAGTTCTTCCATTTGTTCGCGGCGAGCGCTGCGCCATAAGGTCATCCTATGCCTTCAAGAAAGCCGCAAGGGACCAACCTGCAGGCGCATGACGAGCAGCCGGTAACCGCGCGGTCACCGGCCTGCTACTCGTCACTGGTTGCGCGTCACCCGCCAGACCACATTGGCCAGGTCGTCCGCGACGATCAGGGCTCCGCTGGGGTCGACGGTCACGCCCACCGGACGACCGCGGGTTTTGCCGTCCTTGCGGAAGCCGGTCATGAAGTCGACAGGTTCGCCTGCCGGGCGGCCATCGCGGAACGGCACGAAGACCACCTTGTAGCCGGACGGATCTTCCCGGTTCCAGCTGCCGTGCTCGCCGACGAACGCGCCTTCGGTGAATTGCTCGCCCATGACATCCGAGGAAAAGTCCAGGCCCAGCGCGGCGACGTGGGCGCCCAAGGCGTAGTCCGGGGTGATCGCCTGCTTGACCTTGTCCGGGTCCTGCGGACGGACGCGATCGTCGACGTTCTGCCCCCAGTAGCTGTAGGGCCAGCCATAGAAACCGCCTTCCTGCACCGAGGTCAGGTAGTCCGGCACCAGGTTTTCGCCCAGTTCGTCGCGCTCGTTGACCACCGACCACAGCTGGTCGGTGCCGGGCAGTATCGCCAGGGCCGTGGGGTTGCGCAGGCCGGTGGCGTAGGGCTTGTAGGCGCCGGTTTTGGTGTTGATCTGCCAGACCACGGCGCGGTCGACCTCGGCTTCCATCCCGCGCTCGGTGATGTTGCTGTTCGAGCCGATGCCGACGTAGAGGTACTGGCCATCGGGGCTGATGGTCATCGCCTTGGTCCAGTGGTGGTTGATCTCCGAGGGCAGGTCAACGACCTTGGTCGGCGGACCGCTGGCTTCGGTCTGACCTTCCTCGTATTCGAAACGCACCAGTTCGTCCTGGTTGGCGACGTAGAGGTTGCCGTCGTGGAAGGCCAGTCCATAGGGGGCATTAAGTTCATCGGCGAAGACGTTCTGCATTTCGTAGCGGCCGTCGCCATCGGCATCTCTCAGCAGGGTCAGCCGGTTACCGCTTTTGACCGACGTGTTGCCCTGCGCCTTGATGTAACCGGCGATCACGTCTTTCGGTTTCAGCTTGGCTGCATTGCCGCCACGACCTTCGGCCACAAGGATGTCGCCGTTGGGCAGCACCAGGGTCTGTCGCGGGATCTGCAGATCGGTGGCTATCGCCGTCACGCTGTAGTTTTCCGGCACCGTGGGTGTTGCATCGCCCCAGGGTGTCGGCTCGGCGATCTTCATGCTCGGCAGCATTCCGCGGTCGGGTTCCGGCAGTTTGGGGTTGGCGCCATACAGGCTGGCGGCGTCCTGCTCATCGCCACCGCAGGCGCTAAGGAACAACGCGATGGTCAGGGCGGAGAGTGCATTGGTGTGCTTCATGCTTCACCTCCGTCACGCAGGTTGGAAAGGCCGATCCACGCGGCGGCGCAGGCCAGCAGAGTGACGATCACCGAGAGCACCAGGCCGGTCGGCATGACTGCCCAGGCGTCCTTGGCGTGCTGCAGGGCATTGATGAAACCGACTACCCAGGTCGCCACGAGCACCAGCAGATAGATCAGCGGTCGCCCTGTCCTGTGCCTGGCCTTGATCAGGTTGACGACCGCGAACAGGATTGCCAGCCCGCAGAACACCAGGCCGCCGGCGATCAGCCAGGAGGCGAAGTTGCTCCATTGAATCTGGTAGCTGCGAAAGTAGGCGACGTCGCTCAGCAGTGCGCCGAGAAACAACGGCACGCTCCCGGCCAGTAGGATCGAGTGCAGCGGATGCGGCACGTGGCGGGAAACGCTGTGAGTGGTTTCTGTGGTGCGGTAGGTGATGACGGTCACAAGGAACTCCTCATTGCTTTCGACCAGCCCTGCGCGGCGCGGATCGCTCTGAAGGTGCTTAAGAGGGGATCGTGCTGTGCGACCGTTAGTTCACTCATATCGCCGAGCGGCGCGCAGCTCTCGGCCATTGCTGCTCGCGCCCATTTTTCGTGCCTCGCGCACAAACCAAGTGCTCTGAACCGGACCATTTGATCCGTTTTGCCCTGGTCAAATCGCTAAGCCACTGATCTGTAAGCGAATCGATCCGGTGGCACGCTTTCTGCTCTCTCCTAGAAAGTCGCCCGTGTGCAAAAGGGCGGCAGCGTCACGCATACAGAGAAGCGCCCGCGCCATCGGCGACGCGCTCAGGTTTCAGCCTTGCGTCAGAGGAGTGCGTCATCCATGACTCTGCAATACGTTCCCATCATCGACCTCGCGCCGTATTTCGCCGGCACGCCGGAGGGCAAGGCCCAGGTAGCCAAGGCCGTTGACCAGGCCTGTCGCGACATCGGTTTTCTGGTCATCACCAATCACCAGATCCCCACTGAACTGATCGAGCGCGTGTCGCGGCTGACGCGGCAGTTCTTCGCCTTGCCGTTGCCGGAAAAGCGCAAGGTCGACCGGCCCAGCCCGGAAATGGTGCGCGGCTACAGCGCCATCGCCGAAGAGAGCCTGTCGTATTCGATGGAGGAGGCCGCGCCCGGCGATCTCAAGGAATCCTTTTCCATCGGGCCCAGCGATGTGCCGGATGAGGACTACTACCGTTGCGCCGCAGCCGGCCCGCATTTCGCGCCAAACGTCTGGCCCACCGGCATCGAAGGCTTCGAGCAGGCCTATCGCGAGTACTTCGCTGCCATGAGCGAGCTGTCGCAGTCGCTGATGCGCATCTTCGCCCTGGCACTGGAGCTGCCGGAAACCTTCTTCGACGACAAGATCGACAAGCACATCAGCATGTTCCGCAGCCTCAGCTATCCGGACGTGAAGGGCGCGGTGGAGCCCGGGCAATTGCGTGCCAGCGCCCACACCGATTACGGCAGCCTGACCATCGTCAAGCCGGACAACGCGCTGGGCGGTTTGCAGGCGCGCAACCGTCAGGGCGAATGGGTGGATGTGCCCTATGTGGAGAACGGCTTCGCCGTGAACATCGGCGACCTGATGATGCAGTGGACCAACGATCAGTGGATTTCCACGCTGCATCGGGTGGTCAATCCGCCTGAGGACAGCCCTGCCGACAACGGGCGACAGTCACTTGTGTTCTTCCACCAGCCCAACTACGACGCGCTGATCGAGTGCCTGCCGGGATGCCTGAGCGAGGGCGAAGCGCCACGCCACGCGCCGGTCACCTCTGGCGACAACCTGCTCTCCAAGTTCGTCAAGCAGACCACCTTCGGCAAAGGGCTGGAGGTCGCATGAGCACCCTTTCCTACGTCAACGTCTTCGCCCGCGACATCGAAGCCCTGAGCGGCTTCTACCGCGAGCTGTTCGGCTTCCGGAACATTCCCGAAATCGCCTCGCCGATCTTTCGCGGGTTGGATACCGGCAAGAGCTGCATCGGCTTCAACGCGCCGGAAGCCTATGAACTGCTGCGGCTGGACGAATTCGCCGACACCCGCGGCTGCAAGTTCCTGCTGAACATCGACGTCGATTCGCAAGGCGAGGTCGACCGCCTGGTGCCCATTGCCGTCGCCATGGGCGCGACGCTGATCAAGGCGCCTTACGAAACCTACTACCACTGGTACCAAGCGGTGCTGCTGGACCCCGAGAAAAACGTGTTCCGCATCAACCACATGCTTTGACGATCCCACCATCAGGAAATTAAAAATGCTGAATAAGTTCATGAAACGGACCTTGTGTGCGGCGGTGGCTCTCGGCCTGACAGGCGCGGCGGGCCTGGCTTCGGCGCAGGAAGGGCAGGGGCTGACGCTCGATAAACCGGCGAAGATCGCCATGCTCTACATCAGCCCGCGCAATGACGGCGGCTGGACCCAGGCCTTCGACGAGGCGCGGCAGAAGCTCGAAACCGAGCTGGATACCAAGATCCAGTACGTCGAGAGCGTGCCGGAGAACGCCTCTTCGATCCGCCCGGCGGTGGACCGGCTGATCCAGCGCGGCGCCAACGTGATCATCGGTACTGCCTTCGGCTATTCCGACACCTTCAAGGAATTGGCTGACAAGTATCCGGATGTGGCCTTCCTCAACGGCTCGGGCACCACCAACAGCGGCAACCTCGAATCCTTCTACGGGCGCACCTACGAAAGCCAGTATCTGTGCGGGATGGCTGCGGGCGCGGCGTCGAAGACCGGCAAGCTGGGCTTTGTCGCCGCCAATCCTTTCGGCCAGGTTAACTGGACGGTCAACGCCTTCGCCCTTGGCGCGCAGCAGATCAACCCGGATGCCACCGTCACCGTGGTCTACACCGGCGCCTGGAACGACCCCGTCAAGGAACGCGCCGCCGCCATGGCGCTGATCGACTCTGGCGCCGACGTGCTCGGCCAGCACGTCGACAGCCCGACACCGCAGATCGTCGCCCAGGAGCGCGGCGTGCACGGCACCGGGCACCATCGCGACATGAGTGAGTTCGCCCCTGACGCCACCGTCTGCTCATCGGTCTGGGTCTGGGACAAGTTCCTCGCGCCGGAGCTGAAGAAGATCAGCGCCGGCAACTGGACGCCGCCGGAGAACGGCGCGCTGCTGTCCATGGCCGAGGGCGGCACCGACGCGGCCTGCTGCGGCCCGGCGGTTTCCGAAGCGGACAAGGCCAAGATCATGGCTGCCCGCGAAGAGCTGCTCAAAGGCGAGAAGCAGATCTACGCCGGCCCGATGCTCGACCGCGACGGCACCGAGCGCATCGCCGCTGGTGAGGTCATGGCCGACCCTGCGCTGTGGCAGATGGACTGGTTCGTCAAGGGAGTGATCACCCAGCAATGAGCAACCTGAACGCGATCCAGCTGACCGGGGTGAGCAAGTCGTTCGACGGCTTCATGGCTCTGTCCCAGGCAGACTTCACCGCCAAGTGGGGTGAGGTGCATGCGCTGCTCGGCGAGAACGGCGCGGGCAAGTCGTCGCTGATGAACATCGCCGCCGGCCTCTACGCACCGGAAAGCGGATCGCTGTTGATCAACGACAATGCGGTGCGGTTCAGCGGCCCGCGGGATGCCAGCCGCTACCACATCGGCATGGTTCATCAGCACTTCAAGCTGGTGAAGCCCTTCACCGTGGCCGAGAACATCCAGCTGGGGCTGCCCGTGGGGCCCGGCAATCATGCTTTCGCGGGCAGCCACCGGCAGCGGCTGACGGCTTTGGAACAGCGGATCAGCGACAAGGCGGCAGAGCTTGGTTTCACCATCGACCCGCGCAAGGTCACCGAGTCGCTATCGGTGGCCGAGCAGCAGCGGGTAGAAATTCTCAAGGTGCTGCTGGCCGGTGCGCGGATCCTGATCCTCGACGAGCCGACGGCGGTACTCACCGATGGGGAGGCCGAGCGCCTGCTGGAAACGGTGCGCGCCTTCGCACGGCAGGGCGCGGCGGTAATCCTGGTCACTCACAAGATGAGCGATGTGAAGCGCTTCGCCGATCGCGTCACCGTGATGCGGGGCGGTCGGACGATACAAACACTCGATCCGCAAACGGTCTCGGTGCCCGAGCTGGTGCGCTTGACCGTGGGCGAGTCGGCGCCGGCCAGCGAATACCAGCCGGCGATACCGGGCGAGGTGCGGCTGCAGGTGCGTGATCTCAGGTCGACGGGCGCGGGTGGCCACGGCGTGCTCAATGGCGTGAACCTGGGCCTGCGCGCGGGCGAGATCTACGGCATCGCCGGTGTCGGCGGCAATGGCCAGAGCGAGTTGGCCAATGTGCTGATGGGCTTGCCCGAGTCCTGCGAAGGCGCATTGGAATTGACCGGTTTTGGCGACTTGCGCCGGGCCAGCTCTGAACAGCGCCGGGAGTTGCGCATCGCCTCGATCCCGGCCGACCGCTACGGCACCGCGCTGGCTGGCGAGCTCTCGGTGGCGGAGAACTTCGGTGTCGGGCAGATCCACAGCGGGCGCTATGGCTCGTTCTTCAATCTCCGGCGCAAGCGTCTGGAGGAAGACGCTGCCGAGGCGGTAGCCGGGTTCGACGTGCAGGGCGTGCGCTCGCTGAAGCAGAAGGCCGCGCTGCTTTCCGGCGGCAACGCGCAGAAGCTGGTGATCGCCCGCGAGTTTTCCCGCGACCCGCAACTGGTGTTGGTACATAGCCCTAGCCGCGGGCTCGACGTACGCGCCACCGCAGCCGTGCATGGCCGCCTACGCGCCGCCCGCGATGCCGGCGCGGCCGTGCTGGTGATCAGCGAAGACCTCGACGAAGTGCTGGCCCTGGCGGATCGAATCGGCGTGATGAACGCCGGGCGCATTGTCGCGGAATTCGACCGGCCGGCGGATCGCCAGGCCATTGGTAGGGCGATGGTCAGCCATGGGGAGCTGAGCCATGGCGAGTTGAATCCAGAAGGGGTAAACCATGAATGAACAGGTACGCCCCGTGATGCTGGAGCAAGCTGCGCAAGCGACCGAGCGCCCGAAACAGCCGCTGCTGTCGCGGCGTTACGCACTGGAGATCCGCCAGCAACTGGCCTGGCATTGGCAGGCTGCGATCATCGGTCTAGCCCTGTTGCTGGGGCTGGGCATTTCCGCCGCGATCCTGATCGCCGCAGGCGTGCCGGCCGGCGAGCTGCTCAATGAATTTGTCATTCTCACGGTGTTCGATGCGCAGAGCCTGAAAGCGGTCTTGTTTCAGGCATCGCCGATGATCCTCGTCGGCCTGGCCGGCTGCATGGCGTTTCGCGCCAAGTTCTGGAACCTCGGGCTCGAGGGGCAGATGATCTGGGGCGCCATCGGTGCGACGTCGATCTCCCTGTTCGAGGTCGGTCCGCAAACGCTGCGCCTGCCGCTGATGCTCGCTGCGGCGATCTTTTGCGGGCTGCTCTGGGCGCTGGCGCCGGTGTTGCTCAAGCTGCGGCTGAAGGTCAACGAGATCATCTCGACGCTGATGCTCAACTACCTGGCGATCAATTTCCTGCTGCACCTTTTGTACGGAAGCTGGAAAGACCCGAAAAGCTCGTTCCCTTATTCACCGCAATTCCAGCCGTTCGAGCGCCTGCCCGAGCTGTTCGACGGCATCAGCGCGGCAGTGCCGCTGGCCGTGTTCGTCGCGTTGCTGGCGCTATGGTTTCTCGGCATTTCCCGCGCCGGGCTGTACCTGCGCTTCGTTGATGCCAACCCGCGGGTGGCGGGCGCGGTGGGCGTGCCGGTGCAAAAGATGATCATCGGCACGGTGCTGGTTTCCGGTGCCATGGCCGGGATCGCCGGATTTCTCGTCACTGCCGGGCAGGAGGGGCGGCTGACCCAGTCGTTCTATCAGGGCTACGGCTTCTCCGGAATTCTCATCGCCTTTCTTGCGCGCAACAACCCTGTGGCGGCGCTGGTGGTGGCGCTGTTGATGGCGATGCTGTTCGTCGCTGGGCGCAGCCTGCAGGTGTTCTACCAGATCCCGTTTTCCATGGTGCAGTTGATCCAGGCGATCCTGGTGATCTGCGTCGCCTCCTCGGATTTCTTTATCCGCCACCGTATCCGCCGCGTTCAGGGAGGCGAAAGCTGATGGACATGATCGCCAACTGGCTAGGCAACACACCGGACTTCGCCGTGCCTTTCGCCCTAGCGGCGCTGGGGCTGATTCTCACGGAACGGGCGGGCGTCCTGGCGCTGGGCGCCGAAGGGCTGATGCTGGTGGGCGCCCTGGCCGGGATTGGCGCGCAACTGGCGTTCGGCAGCCACGGCACTTCGCTGCTGATGGCGATGGGCGCGGCTGCCGTGGTGTCGCTGTTGTTCGCGCTGATGGTGCTGGTGCTGCGCATCAACCAGGTGATCGCAGGGCTCGCCTTGGTATTTTTCTGCCAGGGCCTGACCGGCTTGCTCGGCACGCTGCTGGACTGGACCAACAAGCCAATCAAGGGGCTGGGTGCGGTGGAGCTGTGGCCGCTGTCGGAGTTGCCGCTGCTGGGCAAGGTCTTTGTTCAGAACCCGCTGGTGTTCATGACGCCGCTGATCTTTCTTGCCGTGGTCTGGTTTCTCACCCGCACCACTACCGGCCTGCGGATGCGCGCGGTCGGGGAGAACCCGCAGGCTGCGGATGCAGCAGGGATTTCCGTGCTCGGTTATCGGCTCGCAGCAATTCTCGCGGGTTCCGCGCTGATCGGCCTGGCCGGCGGTTATATCTCGGTGCTCAGCACCAAGCTGTGGATCGCCGACATGACCGGCGGCCGTGGTTGGATCGCCGTAGCGCTGGTGATCTTCGCGCGCTGGTCGCCGTGGAAGGCCCTGGCCGGAGCGCTGCTGTTCGGCTGCATCGAGGCGCTGATCCCGCAACTGGCCGCCGCCGGCGTGCGCCTGCCGCAGTACTTCGTGCTGATGACGCCTTACGCCGTGACCCTGGCGGTGATGATCTGGGTCGCCAGCGGCAAGAACGTGGCGGGCAACCAGCCCGGCGCTCTGGGTATTCCCTTTATCCGCGAGGAGCGCCGCTGAAGGCCGCGGCGCTTATTGCGCTGGGCTCAGGTCGCTGGAGCGGCAGGTGATCTCCGCGTAGGGCTCGTCCGGCGAGTAGTCGCCGGGAACCCGCTCGGTGCGCTGGGTATTTGGCGCGACGGTGAAAACCGGCGACGCTGAGGTATCCGAGCGCGCGTCGTTCGGTACATGGAACTCGCAGGTGATCTGGCCGCCCGTGCGGTTCATCACCTTCACCGCCCGCACGCCAAGCAGCTCGCCTTCGACCCCCTCGGATTTGGCCGGCACGCCCATTGGGCTGATCTCAACATCGAGGCCGTTGAGGTGGGTGACCACTTCCGGCGGCGGCGTTTGTGCGAACGCCAGCGGGGCGCAGAGCGCCAGACCGCAGGCGAGAAATAGCTGCTTGCTCATTGAAACCTCCACTATTTGGTCCCCTTTAGAAGAGCTGACCGGGGGTCGGTTCGATCGCTGCGCCAATCAATGATTGCAAATGATTAGAAGCGTCAAAAAAATGGTTGGCATGATTTGTGATGGCTCAAAGCCATGATTGATCTTGCCGTGCCATTTGCGCCGTGTTGAACTGCAGCCGTCGCCAATGTTACGTGCGCTCCTCCCGAGGGTGGCTGAAGTGACTAGGTATCTGCTTCTGGCGTTGCTGGCATTTGCAGGTGGTGCAGCGGCAACCGCCGATGTAACGCTCGAGCTTGACGCAGCCGAACGTGACTGGCTGGCTGGCAACCGCTCGGTCAGCATCTGTGTCGACCCGGACTGGCTGCCGTTCGAGATGCTCAATGCCCGCGGGGAGCATGAAGGGATCGCCGCCGACCTGCTGCGGCTGGTAGCACAACGGGCGGGGCTGCAACTGGATATCGTGGCGACCAGCGACTGGGGCCAGTCGGTGGCGTTCTCCCAGGCTGGCCGCTGCCAGCTGCTCAGCTTCCTCAACCAGACGCCGGTGCGTGATGCCTGGCTGATCTTCACCCAACCGCTGTTCACCGACGCCAATGTGGTGATCGCGCGGGAAGACCATCCCTATGTGGCTGACTTGTCCGCGCTCGAAGACGTAACGGTCGCTTTGCCGGCGGGCACGTTCGTCGAGGAAAGCGTTCGGCGGGACTTTCCCCGGTTGCGCGTCATCAGCACCGACACGGATGCCCAGGCGCTGGCGCTGGTGAACGAGCGCAAGGCCGATCTCACCGTGCGCTCGCTGACCGTGGCCGCCTACACCATTCGCCGCGAAGGCTGGTTCAATCTGAAGATCGCCGGGCAACTGACGAGTCTCGACAATCAGTTTCGCATCGGCGTGCTGAAGAGCGAGCCGGTGTTGCGCGACATTCTGAACAAGGCGATTGCGACGATCACCCCGGGGGAGCTTAACCAGATCGCCAACAGGCATGCGCCGATTCGCGTCGAGTCGGGCACCGACTATCGCCTGGTCGTGCAGATCGTGGTGGTCTTTTCGGTGATGATGCTGACCAGCCTGTTCTGGATTGGCCGGCTGCGCCGGTTGAACGAGCAGCTGCAGGTCAAATCGCAGACTGATCCGCTCACCGGGCTGGCCAACCGCGCCGCCCTGGATCGGCGTTTCGCCAGAGCGCTGGCGCAGGCACGGCGTTACAGCCGGCCGCTGTCGATCGTCATGCTTGATATCGATCACTTCAAATCCATCAACGACGAGTTCGGTCACCAGATGGGTGACCGCGTGCTCAAGGAGTTTGCCGATCTACTGGTTGGTTGCCTGCGCGGCAGTGACGCGGTGGGACGTTGGGGTGGTGAGGAGTTTCTGGTGCTGTGCCCCGAAACCACCGATCGGCAGGCGCTGACGTTTGCCGAGCGCCTCTGCGAGCAGTCGCGGGCGCTGTCTTTCAGTACTGGCCAGACGCAGACCCTCAGCGCCGGTGTCGCCGAGCTAAACGCGACGGACACGGTGGACAGCCTGCTGCGCCGTGCCGACGCCGCGCTGTACCGCGCCAAGCATGAGGGCCGGGACCGCGTCTGCTGCCATGCGCCGGACGAGCAGGCGAGCTGAGTGGCGGTGCTCAGTGCTTGCCGGGTTTGCGTAGGCGCACGTAGAGGTCCTTGCCGCCGGTGGCGCTGCTGCCCCGTGATTCCAGGTCGAAGCGCTTGGGCTGGTTGGCGATCAGGTCGCTGAGCTTCTTGCAGCCATACAGCCGCGGATCGAAGGCCGGACGCAGCTTGCTGATGTTCTGTCCGAGAGTGCCCAGCTGAATCCAGTCGTCCTCCTCGGACAGGTCGTCGAGCACCTTGGCGATGAAGTCCACCGGCACCTGCTGACATTTGATGGTGTCGCCCTTGTCGCCGGCCTTCGGCGGCTTGCTCGTCTCTTCCACCTGAGCCGCGGCTGCGGCGAGCTTTTCGGATGACGGTGGCTCGGATGTCGTTTTGGCGGCATCGGCGCGCAGGATTTCGGTGTAGATGAACTTGTCGCAGGCAGAGACGAAGGGCGAGGGCGTCTTCTGTTCGCCAAAGCCGTACACCGTCAGGCCCTCCTCGCGGATGCGTGCGGCCAGACGAGTGAAGTCGCTGTCGCTGGAAACCAGGCAGAAGCCGTCGAAACGCCGCGTGTAGAGCAGGTCCATGGCGTCGATGATCAGCGAGCTGTCGGTGGCGTTCTTGCCCGAGGTGTAGGCGAACTGCTGGATCGGCTGGATCGAGTAGTCGAGCAGCACCTTCTTCCAGCTGCCGAGGTTGGGTTTGGTCCAGTCGCCGTAGATGCGCTTGACGCTGGCGACGCCGTATTTTGCGATCTCCTCGAACAGCCCTTCGACGATGGCGGCAGGCGCGTTGTCGGCGTCGATCAGCACGGCGAGGTGCTTCTGCTTGTTCGAACTGTTGGGCTTGCTGGCCATGCTTCTTCCCTGGACTGGAGATCGTCCGACCATAACGCCGACCACCGTGCCATGGCCATAGCGGCGTGCTGCCAACGCATGCCGAGCTCGGTTAGCATGCGCGGCTTTGATCACATGGATTGCGGTGCATGGAACAGCGAGGCACGCTGAAAAGCTGGAACGACCAGAAGGGCTTCGGCTTCATTCGCCCGGAGCAGGGCGGTGAGGATGTCTTCGCGCATATCTCGGCCGTGCATGGTGAGCGTCGGCCGCTGGTTGGTGATCGTGTGCTCTACGTGTCGGGGCGCGATCCCCAGGGCCGGCTACGTGCCGAGCATCTGCGGCTGGATGCGCCGCTGACGCTGGACCAGCCAGCGATTCGCCAGCGCCCGGGCAGTCAGCGCAAGCCGGCCGAGCAACAGGCCCGTCCGCGCGCGACGGCGCGGGCCGCTGGCAAGCCTGCTCGCCAGTTGGTCGCCGGCAACATCCAGCAGCTTCCCATCAAGCTGGTGCTGTTCGGGCTGCTCTGTCTGCTGCCGTTGGCGGGTAGCCTCCTGCGCCTCGGTGCGGTGTTGCCGTTGGCGATCTATGCCGTCGCCAGCCTGCTGACCTTCGTCCTCTACTGGCGCGACAAGCACAGCGCGCTGAAGGATCGCTGGCGCACACCGGAAACCACACTGCATTTCTTCGAGCTGGTCGGCGGCTGGCCGGGTGCGCTCGTGGCGCAGCAGGTCTTTCGCCACAAGACCCGCAAGCTGAACTATCAGCTGGCGTTCTGGCTGATCGTGGTGCTGCACCAGGCGTTCTGGATCGATCTGCTGTTCGTTGGTAGCGGCTTTACCCGCGAGCGGCTGGACTGGCTGTTGCGGCTGCTCTGAAACGCGAAAGCCCGGCGAATGCCGGGCTTTCGGACGAGCATCGCGGCTCAGACTTTTCTGACGAACTCGGACTTCAGCTTCATCGCGCCGATGCCGTCGATCTTGCAGTCGATATCGTGGTCGCCGTCGACCAGGCGGATGTTCTTCACCTTGGTGCCGACCTTGACCACCAGCGACGAGCCCTTGACCTTGAGGTCCTTGATTACCGTGATGGTGTCGCCATCCTGCAGCGTGTTGCCTACCGAGTCCTTGATCACCTTGTCGCTTTCGCTCGCGGCAGCCGCGCCGTCGGTGGCGGACCACTCATGGGCGCACTCGGGGCAGACCAGCATCTGGCCGTCTTCGTAGGTGTATTCGGAGTTGCATTTGGGGCAGGGTGGCAGCGAGCTCACGGCAGATCCTCAGGGGGCGGGATGCGGAAAGCCGTGCATTGTATAAGGTTTTGTTACAAATTTGGGGCCGCCGTGGAATCCAGGCTGGCCGGATTCCACGTGGTTTCACGGAGTAGCGCTTACTTCACGGCGGTGAGGCGCTCGTTGCCAGCGCGTAGCTCGCTGTAGCGATGTTCCAGTTCGCGGCGTATTTCGCGGCGCTGGTAGGCCTGGGCGAAACGACGCTGCTGTTCAGGTGTCTTCGGGTTGAGCGGCGGTACCGCTACCGGTTTGCCGTCTTCGCCGAGGGCGACCATGGTGAAGAAGCAGCTGTTGGTATGGCGCACGGTCTTCTCGCGAATGTCTTCGGTGACGACCTTGATGCCGATCTCCATCGAAGTGGTGCCGGTGTAGTTGACCGAGGCGAGGAAGGTGACCAGTTCGCCAACATGCACCGGCTGGCGGAACACCACCTGATCCACCGAGAGGGTGACGACGTACTGCCCGGCGTAGCGGCTGGCGCAGGCGTAGGCGACCTCGTCGAGATACTTGAGCAGCGTGCCGCCATGTACGTTGCCGGAAAAATTGGCTTTGTCCGGCGTCATCAGCACGGTCATGGTCAGCTCTGCATGTCCATCTAGCATGGGGGTTACGGCTCCTCGGTGGTGAAGGGTTGCTACTTTAGTCGAATGCCTCCTTCCTGTCTGGCGTTTCCAGCAAAACGCTTCATCGATTTTTTCTATCGTCAATGCGGCAAAGGCGCGCACTTCTGTCATTTGGCGGAAAAAGCGCCAGCTACGGCATGAGTGTCATGTTCCTGTCCTCACGTCCGGCGGCGACGTGTGACGCGGCTCACGGATGGCGCCGACGCCTCGCACAACAGCACTTTTGTTGACCTGTGCCGGGGTCCGCTGGCCTGGCGCTTTTTATAGTCGGATGCCCAAAAAATCCTAATGGCCTGTGCGGTGAGTGGGTCGAGGCAAGTTCGGATGAACAGGGCTCCGAGACTAGGCGCTGCGACACAGTATCGGGGCCATGGGCGCCGAAATTGACCAACTGAACCCAAACAGTCCACTAACTACTTCAGTAACGGATGCCTCCTCATGCGTACGCTCGCTCTTGCCCTGCTCGCCTGCTTCGTTCCGCTGACTCATGCCAGCGAGGCGGTCGTCGAGCGCTTCAACTACGTCATGGCCGATGAGCAACGGCGCGAGCAGGCCAGCCTGGCCGGTCAGGAACGCGCCGTGTTCTGTTCCTATTGCCACGGCGAAACCGGCAACAGCAAGCGCAAGCACATTCCCAATCTTGCCGGGCAGAATCCGCGATACCTGTTCCACGCCTTCGAGAAGTTCGCCAGCGGCGAGCGCACCGACTTTGTCATGTCCAAGCTGGCGCAGAACCTCAGCATGGAGGAGCGGGTGAACATCGCGGTGTTCTTCAGCCAGCAGAAGGTCAATCCGCCGGAAGGTGCGACGGATGCAGCCTTGCGCAATACCGGCGAGAAGATCTTCCAGACCACCTGCACCGGCTGCCATGGCGCGCATGCGGAGGGCATGGAGACCATGCCGCGGCTGGCCGGACAGCCGGACGAGTACATCCGTAAGGCATTGACGCGTTTCCGCGAGAACGATCCCAGCCGCGCAGGTTCGGTGATGATTGGCGTCGCCGCGCAGCTTTCCGCGACAGACGTGGAGGCGCTGGCGGCCTATCTCTCGCAGCTGAAGCTGACACCGGCCGAGGAGATGGCCAACATCAACCGTTTGCGCAACGTTACAGCCGCCGCTCAGTAACGCTGGATCTGCGCCGGCGTGCGGCGCATCAGTACTTCGCCATTGCGCACCGAAAGCAGGGCATGGCCCTGGGTGCGCAGCATCTCGTAGTCGTCCGGCGCCGACAGCACCAGCAGGTTGGCCGGGCGCCCCACTTCCAGTCCGTAGCGCTCGCCCAGGTTCAGCGTCCGTGCGCTGTTGTCGGTGATCAGGTCCAGGCCGCGCTGCAGGTCCTCGTAGCCGAGCATGTGACAGATGTGCAGCCCGGCTTCGAGGATGCGCAGGATGTTGCCGTTGCCCAGCGGATACCAGGGGTCGACGATGGAGTCCTGACCGAAGCAGACGTTCATCCCGGCGCGGTCGATCTCGGCCACACGGGTCAGGCCGCGGCGCTTGGGATAGGTATCGAAGCGGCCTTGCAGGTGGATGCTCTCGGTCGGGCAGGAAACGAAGTTGATCTTCGACAGCTTGAGCAGACGGAACAGCTTGGAGCAGTAGGCGTTGTCGTAAGAGCCCATCGCCGTGGTGTGGCTGGCGGTGACGCGTTCGCCCATCTCGCGCACCCGCGCCTCCTCGGCGAGCACTTCGAGAAAGCGTGACTGTGGGTCGTCGGTTTCGTCGCAGTGCACGTCCACCAAACAGCCGCTGCGCTCGGCCAGGTCCATGAGGAACTTGATCGAGCTGACGCCCTGGTCGCGGGTGTTCTCAAAGTGCGGAATGCCGCCGACCACATCGGCGCCCATGGCGATCGCCTCGGTCATCAACTCGCGACCGCCCTTGAACGACTCGATGCCCTCCTGTGGGAAGGCGACGATCTGCAGGTCGATCAGGTGGCGGGTTTCCTCGCGCACCTCGATCATCGATTTCAGCGCCGACAGCGTCGGGTCGGTGACGTCGACGTGGGTGCGCACATGCTGGATGCCGTGGTCGACCAGCATGTCGATGGTCTTCTTCGCCCGTGCCTTGGTGTCCTCGTGGGTCACCAGCGCCTTGCGCTCGCCCCAGCGCTCGATGCCCTCGAACAGCGTGCCGCTCATGTTCCAGGCCGGCTGACCGGCGGTCAGCGTGGCGTCGAGGTGGATGTGCGGCTCGATGAAGGGCGGCACCACCAGATTGCTGGCGGCGTCGATATCGCCCTCGTTGGCTTCGGCTGGTGCCTGTTGCGAGCTGATGGCGGCAATCCGCGCGCCGTCCAGTTCGATGCGGTACAGGCCGCTGCGGCCGCGCAGGCGGGCGTTGAGGATGTTCATGGTGACTCCTTGATCAGCGTGCGTCGGTTTGCGTCAGCACCGTGCGCGACAGGGCCAGGCGCTGACCCTCGTACAGCACAATATAGGCTGCGGCGGCCACCAGTATGCCGACGATGGGCGCCACCCAGGGCGAGAAATAGGCGCAGGCGGCGCCCAGCACATAGGCCGCCAGGCCCAGGCTGTTGTATTTCGGCAGGCGCGCCTCGGCCAGTTTCGGGTATTGCCCACGATGACGGTAGAAGTAGTCCGCCATGATCACGCCGCCGATGGGCGGAATGATCGAGCCGAGCAGGATCAGGAAGGGGATCAGCAGTTCGTACATGCCGCCCAGCGCCAGCAGCGTGCCGACGAAGGCGCCGCCAAGGGTCACCAGGCGGCGGCGCTCGGTGCGCAGCAGGTTGCAGCCGGCAGCGGCGAAGTTGTAGATGGTGTTGTCCTGCGTGGTCCAGAGGTTGAGGAAGAGCATCACCACCGCGGCCATCGACAGGCCCTGCAGCACCAGCACTTCGACGATATCCGGCTGCTGGTAGACGATTGCTCCGTAGGCGCCGGCGATGATCATCAGGCCGTTGCCGATGAAGAAGCCGATCAAACTGGCCCATACCGCGACCTTGCTGCTGCGGGCGAAACGCGTCCAGTTGGTGGCCTGGGTCGCGCCGCTGACGAAGGTGCCGAAGATCATGGTGATGGCCATGCCGAGGGTCAGGGTGTCGCCCGGTTGCACGGCGAGCAGGCCGTCCAGCCCGCCAATGTCACGGGTGGCGGTCCACAGCGACGCGATCAGCAGTACCAGCATCGCGGGCACCGCGATGCGCGAGAGCAGGTCGAGGCCCTTGTAGCCGACGAAGGCGGTCAGGCAGAAGCCGAAACCAAACAGCACCATCAACGGCAGCGTCCAGCTTTCCGGCAACTCCAGCAGCCGCACAAGGACGATGGCGATGGTCGCCGTTCCCCAGGCGTACCAGCCGATCTGGGTGAAGCCGAGCAGGAAGTCGGACAGCCGGCTGCCGACTTCGCCGAAGCAGAAGCGCCCCATCAGTACCGAGTTCAGCCCGCTGCGGCAGGCGATCAGACCGAGCACTGCGGCATAGGCGCCGAGCAGCAGATTGCCGATCACCGCGGCCCAGAGCATGGTCTTGAAGTCGAAGGCCAGGCCGATCTTGCCGCCGGCGAACATGGTGGCGGTGAAGAAGGTGAAGCCGAACAGCAGGATGGAGGTGGACCACAGCCCCTTGCGCGCGCCGGCTGGCACTTCGCTCAAGGGGTAGTCGGTATCGACGGGCTGTTTCATGGTGGATGCTCCGCAAAGGTGGATGCAGCCAGATTGCAGATGCCATGCCATTGCTGACCGATCGGCCAACTCGGCGCGCACGCGATGACGCCTTCATCAAGGCTGGCTCGTGCTGGTGCAACGAGCTGGATGCGCGCACCGGAATGGCGCCCTAGCGCGAAGCTACCGCAAGCGGAGCGACGTTCTCTCCCCAGCTGGCCAGCGAGTGCGATCCCGGCCAGCGCAAGGCATTGCTCCAGGTGCTGCGCGGACGTGGTGCGGACCTGAGTGCCACCGACCCGCTGGGCAACAGCGTGGAAAGCCTGGCACGCGGGGAGATCTGCACCCGCTGATGGGTTTGGCCCGGCCGCTTAGTAGCTCTTGTAGGGCAGGAATTTGCCGGACAGCACGACGTTGACGCGATCGCCCTTGGGGTCGCTCTGGCGCTGGATATCCATGGAGAAGTCGATGGCGCTCATGATGCCGTCACCGAACTCCTCGTGGATCAGCTCCTTGATGGTGGTGCCGTAGACGTTGACCAGCTCGTACCAGCGGTAGATCAGCGGGTCGGTCGGCACCGCGGTGAGCAGCGAGCCCTTGTAGGGGGCGATCTGCAGCCAGGCGACGGCCTCGTCGGAGAGTTCGAAGAGCTGCCCCAGGGTTTCCGCCTGGGCCTTGTCGAAGGCCATCTGACCGAGGCAGCCGGCGGTGGTCCACTCCTTGGACATGCCGATGCTTTCGGCGACATGCGCCCACTTCAGGCCCTTGCGCACCTTGGCGGAGACGATCATCTGGGTGACCTGTTCACGACTGCTGATCATGGCGAATCCTCATCTGGCGAATGCGAGTCAATGGCCGCGCGGGCGCGGCGGGCCTCGGTCGATGCAGGTTCGGTGCCAGGGGTTTCAGTCGTATTCGGCCGCTTCGTGCTCGCCGAGCAGGCGACGCTGTCGCAGCGTGGCGGCGGCCAGCACTTCGGGGTTGAAGCTGAAGTGCAGGTAGGGCGAGAACTTCTGCGCCACCATGCGTCGGCCGTAGTGGATCTGCAGCAGGTAGCGGCAGCGCTCGGTCGTGCGGTTGCGACTGCCGGCGTGCCAGAGGTCGCTGCGAAACAGCAGCACGTCGCCGGCGTTGCACAGCACCGGCTCGGCCGCGCGGCCGTGCCACTGCGCTTCGCCCGGGCGCGGCCTACGTCCGGCGCGGTGGCTGCCGGGGATCACCAGGGTCGGGCAGAGGTCGGCGTCGATGTCGTCCAGGTACAGGTGCGCGGTACAGACCTGCATCGGCAGCTCGAAGGTGGGGTCGGCAAGCAGGCTTTCCGGCAGCTCCATGGCTAGATAGTCCGCGTGCAGCTCGCCGCCGATAAAGCCCGGGCGGCTGCGCCAGGCGGTCTGGCCGATGATGTGGCAGTCCGTGCCGAGCGCCGCCTCGGCCAGTTCGATCACGCCGGGCAGATCGAGAAAGCGCAACCAGAAAGACGAGCGATTGAACACGCACTTGAAGTGGTCGTCGACCAGGCCCTGGTAGTCCCAATGGATGGGTTCGAGCCGGTTGATGGCTTCACGCAGCTCCGTGATCGTTGGCGGATCGATCACCGCAGGCAGCAGCACGAAGCCCTGTTGGTGCAGGGCGGCGAGCTGTTGCTGGAGGTCGCTGGATTCAGGCATGGCGGCAAACGGTCGGACGACTATCGCTCAGCATAGGCAGCGTGGGCGCGCGTTGAAAGCCGGCTGAAAGCTTGCCGCGCTACTGTGCCAGCGCTGCTTCGGCAGCCAGCTGCGTGGTCACGAGCCGCGCGACTGTCTCCTCGCTCCGGCGTACCCGGCGGCGTCGCCAGAAGCGGCGTCACCGGCGCGCACCTCGATTAGTTCGAAACCACCCGTGCGATGGCCTTGGCCAGCGCATCCAGGCGCTCGGCATCCAGCCCGGCGACGTTGGCCCGTCCGCTTTCCACCAGATACACCGAATCCTCGGCACGCAACCGACGTACCTGCTCGGCGGTAAGGCCGGTATAGGAGAACATCCCTCGCTGCTGGGCGATGTGCGCGAAGCGCTCGGCCAGCCCATAGGGCGTCAGCGCCTCGACCAGCCCCTGCCGCAGGCTGGCGATGCGCCGACGCATGGCTTCCACCTCGTCCTGCCAGATCTGCCGCAGCGGCTCATCGGCCAGGATCGTCGCCACCACCGCGGCGCCGTGGGCCGGTGGCGTCGACCAGAGGTTGCGGGCCAGCGACGCGAGCTGGCTGCGCACGTCGAGCAGGCGCTCGGCATCGCTGGTGACGGCGATCAGCGCGCCGGTACGCTCGCGGTAGAGGCCGAAGTTCTTCGAGCAGGAGCTGGTGATGAGCATTTCCGGCAGCGTTTCGGCGAACAGTCGAACTGCCCAGGCGTCCTCTTCCAGTCCGTCGCCGAAGCCCTGGTAGGCGAAGTCGAACAGTGGCAGCAGCTCGCGCGCACGCACCACCTCCAGCACCCGCAGCCAGTCGTCGTGATCCAGATCGAAGCCGGTGGGGTTGTGGCAGCAGGCGTGCAGCAGCACCACGTCGCCGGCCGGCACCTGCTGCAGTGCGGCGAGCATACCGTCGACATCGAGCCGGTTGTCGGCACCGACGTAGGGGTAGTGCTGCACGCGCAGGCCAGCGGCGGCGAACAGGGTTTCGTGGATCGGCCAGGTGGGATCGCTCAGCCAGATGCTGCGCCCTGGCAGGCATTTGGCGATGAACTCGCCGGCCAGGCGCAGCGCGCCGGTGCCGCCCGGCGCCTGGGTGCAGCCGGCACGCTGCTCGCCAAGGGCAATGGCGCGGCTGCCGAGCACCTGACGCAGCAAGAGGGCACCGAACTGGGCGTCGCCGTGGCCGCCGATGTAGCTCTTGGTCTGCTCGCTATCAACCAGGCGCTGCTCGGCCAGCTTCACCGCGCGCGGGATCGGCGTCAGGCCCTGGGCGTCTTTGTAGACGCCGACGCCGAGGTCGAGCTTGGCCGGGTTGGTATCGGCGCGATACAGGTCCATCAGGCCGAGGATCGGATCGCCGGGCACGCGGGGAATCTGGCCGAAGTGCATTACTTGCGGCCCTCCGCGCTGGCGGCGAGCTGGTCGGTACGCGCGGCCATGATGAAGTCGTTGCGGTGCAGGCCGCGCATCTCGTGGCTCCACCAGGTAACGGTGACCTTGCCCCATTCGGTGAGCAGGGCGGGATGGTGGCCGACCTCCTCGGCGATGGCGCCGACGGCATTGGTAAAGGCCAGGGCGTGGCGGAAGTTGCGGAACAGGAAGACACGCTCCAGCTCCATGTGGTCGCCGCGCACTTCGATGTTCCAGTCGGGGATTTCGCGGATCAGCTCGGCCAGTTCTTCATCGGATACCTTGGGTGCATCGGCGCGGCAGGCTTCGCACTGGGCTTGGGCGAGGGCGGTCATCGTGTCGGTCCTTTTGTTTGATGATTGGAAAGGGTAGGTGAAATGGCGGGTGGTGTGGCGGCGGCCGCGTGGATAAGCCTTCGGCGTTATCCACCCTACAAGGCAAGAGGATTCGCGGCCAGGTTCCTTCCGCAGGGGGGGTAGGTCAGCGTCGGCTTCGACCAGCACGCCTGGCCTGTAGGCCGAACGGTGTCTTGCGAAACGCGTGAACCGGCCTGCGACGTTGTCCACCACTACGCCGCCTTTGGCGGAAACTTCGGCTGGTGCAGCCCCAGGCGCATGGCCTCACGCACCATCGCCATGATGTCCTGCTGGGCCAGATCGAACAGCTGCTTGAGGTCCGGCAGGACAAAGTACAGCGGCTGCAGAATATCGATGCGATAGGGCGTGCGCATGGCTTCCCTGGCATCGAACGGCTGCCGCTCCGGCTCGGCGGACAGGCTGTAGAGCGTCTCCTTCGGCGACGAGAGGATGCCGCCGCCATAGATGCGCAGCCCGGCCGGGGTTTCCACCAGACCGAACTCGACGGTCATCCAGTACAGCCGTGCGAGAAACACCCGTTCTTCCTTGCTGGCCTTCAAGCCGAGTTGGCCATAAGTGTGGGTGAATTCGGCGAACCACGGATTGGTCAGCAGCGGGCAGTGACCGAAGATCTCGTGGAAGATGTCCGGTTCCTGCAGGTAGTCCAGCTCTTCCGGGGTGCGGATAAAGGTGGCGACGGGAAAGCGCTTGCTCGCCAGCAGTTCGAAAAAGCGTTGGAAGGGGATCAGCGCCGGTACGCGCTCCACCTGCCAGCCGGTGGTTGCCTCCAGCACACGATTGATCTCGCCGAGCTGCGGGATGCGCTCGCGGGGCAGGGCGAGCTGGTCGAGGCCGTCGAGGTATTCCTGGCAGGCGCGTCCTTCGAGCAGCTTCAGCTGCCGCTCGACCAGCGTCTGCCACACCGCGTGTTCGGCGTCGGGGTAATGAATGTGCCCCTGCGCGTCCGGTTCGCGGGCTACGTAGTGGGTCGTCTTCATCGGTACTCCTGGCCGCTTGGGCATCTTGTTGTTGCCCTCATTCGAACGCGAAGACGTACCCTCGGCGAGTCCCGCTGTGGCGCGATGTCGCACCTTGCCTGGTGTTGTCTGTAAGGAAAGTCTGACGTTTTCGTCAGCGGCCGGATCGGCGGCATTGCCAAGCGGCTTATCTGGCAAATAATCTTGACGGAAATTTGCGGCGCTCGACCGAAGCGCCGTCGGCCCCACAACAAAACAACAGGGCTTCGCCATGCGTATCAAGATTCTCTGCCAGAACCGCGTCGGCATCCTGCGCGACATGCTCAACCTGCTGGTCGACTACGGCATCAACGTCGCCCGTGGCGAGGTCGGCGGCGAGCAGGGCAACGCCATCTACCTCCACTGTCCCAACCTGATGAACCTGCAGCTGCAGGCCCTGCGGCCGAAGATCGAGGCGCTGCCCGGCGTGTTCGAGCTACGCAAGGTCAGCCTGATGCCCAGCGAGCGGCATTCCCTGGAACTCAACGCGCTGCTCGGCGCGCTGGAGTTTCCGGTGCTGTCCATCGACATGAGCGGCGCCATCGTTGCCGCCAATCGTGCCGCCGCGCAGTTGCTCGGTGTGCGCGTCGACGAAGTGCCGGGCATGAGCCTGTCGCGCTACGCCGAGGACTTTGACCTGCCCGAACTGGTGCGCGCCAACAAGGCGCGGATCAACGGCCTGCGGGTGAAGATCAAGGGCGATGTCTTCCTCGCCGACATCGCGCCGCTGCAATCCGAACACGACGACAGCGAGGCACTGGCCGGCGCGGTACTGACCCTGCATCGCGCCGACCGGGTCGGCGAGCGGATCTACCAGGTGCGCAAACAGGAGCTGCGCGGCTTCGACAGCATCTTCCAGAGCTCGAAAGTGATGGCCGCGGTGGTGCGTGAGGCGCGGCGCATGGCACCGCTGGATGCGCCGCTGCTGATCGAAGGCGAGACCGGCACCGGCAAGGAGCTTTTGGCGCGCGCCTGTCACCTGTCCAGTCCGCGCGGGCAATCGCCGTTCATGGCGCTCAACTGCGCAGGCCTGCCGGAGTCGATGGCCGAGACCGAGCTGTTCGGCTACGGCCCCGGCGCCTTCGAGGGTGCGCGGCCGGAAGGCAAGCTCGGTCTGCTGGAACTCACGGCTGGCGGCACGCTGTTTCTCGATGGCGTCGGCGAGATGAGCCCGCGGCTGCAGGCCAAGCTGCTGCGCTTTCTGCAGGACGGCGGCTTTCGTCGGGTCGGCAGCGACGAGGAGGTCTATCTCGATGTGCGGGTGATCTGCGCGACCCAGCTCGATCTCTCCGAGCTCTGCGCCAGCGGACAGTTTCGCCAGGATCTCTATCACCGGCTGAACGTGCTGTCGCTGCATATCCCGCCGCTGCGCGATTGCCTCGACGGCCTGCAGCCGCTGGCGCTGCACTTCATTGACCAGGCCAGCCGGCAGATCGGCTGTCCGCTGCCGACGCTCTCGCCGCAGGCGCTGGAGCGGCTGGCCGGCTACCACTGGCCGGGCAACGTGCGGCAGCTGGAGAACACACTGTTCCAGGCGGTTTCGCTGTGCGAGGGCGGTACCATCAAGCCCGAGCACATCCGCCTGCCGGGCTACGGCGCGGCGCAGCCGCTGGGCGACTTCTCCCTGGAGGGCGATCTGGCGAGCATCGTCGGGCGCTTCGAGAAGGCCGTGCTGGAAGGGCTGTACAAGCAGTTCCCGAGCAGCCGCCAGCTGGGCAAGCGACTTGGCGTGTCGCACACCACCATCGCCAACAAACTGCGCGAGCATGGGGTGGGCAAGGCGGAGGCGTGAGCTACGCCGCGCCGTCTCGGCTGGGCCGGTTTGGCCGCGCCCAGTTGATTCGTGGGCAGCCCGCGCGCTATGCCGGAGGGCATCAGGTCTTGGGGGCGCACTTGCACATGCGCAGCATCAACCTCAGCACTCGATGATGTTCACCGCCAGCCCGCCACGGGCGGTTTCCTTGTACTTGCTCTTCATGTCGGCGCCGGTCTGGCGCATGGTGCGGATCACCTTGTCCAGCGAGATGAAGTGGCTGCCGTCGCCACGCAGGGCCATGCGTGCGGCGTTGATCGCCTTCACCGCGCCCATGGCGTTGCGCTCGATGCAGGGCACCTGAACCAGCCCGCCGACCGGGTCGCAGGTCAGTCCCAGGTTGTGCTCCATACCGATCTCGGCGGCGTTTTCGACCTGTTGCGGCGTGCCGCCGAGCACCTCGCACAGCGCCCCGGCAGCCATGGAGCAGGCCACACCGACCTCGCCCTGGCAGCCAACCTCGGCCCCGGAGATCGACGCATTTTCCTTGTAGAGGATGCCGATGGCCGCCGCCGTCAGCAGGAAACGCACTACTCCATCCTCATTGGCACCACGAATGAAGCGCATGTAGTAGTGCAGCAGCGCCGGTACGATCCCGGCGGCGCCATTGGTCGGCGCGGTGACTACGCGGCCCCCGCTGGCGTTCTCCTCGTTGACCGCGAGGGCGTAGAGGTCGACCCAGTCGAGTACGCTCAGCGCATCGCGCAGATTGGCTTCCGGGTGTTCGCTGAGCTGACGGTACAGCCCGGCGGCACGGCGCTGGACCTTGAGGCCGCCGGGCATGACGCCTTCGGTGCGGCAGCCCGCTTTGACACAGTCCTGCATCACCTGCCAGATGCGCAGCAGGCCGGCGCGGGTTTCCGCCTCCGGGCGCCAAGCCGCCTCGTTGGCCAGCATCAGCTGACTGATGGACAGCCCGTGTCCGGTGCAGTGCTGCAGCAGCTCGGCGGCACTGTGGAAGGGGTAGGGCAGCGTGGTGGCATCCTCGACGATGCGGTCGTCGCCGGCGGCCTGCTCGTCGATCACGAAACCACCGCCCACCGAATAGTATTCACGACTGCGCACCTGCAGGCCGGCGGCGTCAAAGGCGCGGAAAATCATGCCGTTGGGATGGAAGGCCAGCGGCTTGCGGATGAATTGCAGGTCATTGCTGATATCGAACCGAATGGTTGTCTCACCCAGCAGACGCAGCTCGTGGGATTCGCGCATCGCCGCCATGCGCAGGGGAATGCTTGCGGTGTCCACGCGCTCCGGTAGCTCGCCCTCGAGCCCCAGTAGCACAGCCTTGTCGCTGCCGTGGCCCTTGCCGGTGGCACCGAGCGAGCCGTACAGCTCGACCCTGAGGTGGTCGGTGGTGGCGAGCAGTTCCTCGTTGCGCAGACCCTCGGCAAAGCGCAGCGCCGCGCGCATCGGTCCGACGGTGTGCGAGCTGGACGGGCCGATGCCGATCTTGAACAGGTCGAAGACGCTGAGTGACATGAGGGGCTCCGCTGCGAGGCTTGTCTAAGTCTAGTGGCCTGTTTGGTAAGTTCAGTGGGTCAATTTCGGCGCCCATGGCCCCGATACTGCGTTGCTGCTCCTTACCATAGCCCGCTATGACTAGTCGCAGCGCCTTGTCTTGGAGCCATGTTCATCCGAACTTGCCTCAACCAACTCACCGCGCAGGCCACTGGACCTTCGGTGGCGCATGGATGTTGCCGGGTTTCGGCCGCGGCGCGATTCGCCGGGAGGAGGCTTCTGCGCGAACTGCTCTAGGCGCGGGTAGCCGCCGAGCCACCCCAGGGGTTGGCTTCCAGGCTGTTGTGCACGGCGGTCGCGGCCTGCGCGGCCTGGCCGATGGCGACGCTGATCTGCTTCAGGCCCATGGTCACGTCACCGATCGCATAGAGGCCACGTAGCGAAGTCTGCCGATGTTCGTCCACATTAACGCCGCCGCACTCGTCGCAGTCGAGGCCGAGCTGCACGGCGAGTTCGGAGCGAAAGCGCGCGCCGAGACTGGGGTAGATGATGTCGAAGTGGTGCCGCTCGCCGCGACAGGTCAGCAGTTCGATGCCGGTCTCGCAGGGGTGCAGGGACTCGACGCGGTCGCCGATCAGGCGAATGGCGTAGTGCTCGGCCAGGGCGATGGCCTGATCGCAGGCATCCTGCTCGCCATGCACGATCACGGTGACCCGGTCGGTGAAGGTGCGCAGGAACACCGCGTGGGTGATGGCGCTTTCCGCCTCGCCGTAGACCGCGACGTTGTCGCCATCGACCTCGTAGCCATCGCAGATCGCGCACAGCCGCACCTTGCCTTCGTCGATGGCCTTTTCGACGCCGGGCATGTCCGGCAGCGTGTCCTCGATTCCGGTGGCGAGAATGATCCGCCGCGTTATGCACAGGCGATCACCGTAGCGCACGCTGAAGCCTTCGGCGTGGGGCTCGATGTGCTCGACGTGGCCCTGTTCGAGGCGGGCGCCATAGCCGCTGGCCTGTTCGCGCAGCCTTGCCAGCAGGTCGTTGCCGTTGATGCCTGGTGGAAAGCCCGGGTAGTTGCGCGAGCGCGGAATCCACGAAGCCCGGCTCGAGCCGGCGTCCACCACCATGCAGCTGCGTCGGAAGCGCGCCAGGTACAGTGCCGCGGTGAGGCCCGCGGGGCCGCCGCCGACGATCAGGCAGTCGATCACGATGGGTTGCGGGTCGGTTTGTGCGGGCGTCATTGCATTGGCCGGTGGCGGGGCGTTGCCAGTAGAAGCCGGCGGCGGCGATAAAGTTCGCCGAGGTTGAACGATGCAATGTTCGGTTTTGAGAGCTGGTCGGAGCTTCGAGCCTTGTGCCAGAGCCGCTGATGGCCAACACTTCGCGGCTCGATGACCGGGCATATCCAACCGATACTGAACAGTCACCGCCATTCCAATAAAGATCAGCCTGCGAATTCGTTCGCCGTGCGCTGATCCCGCGCTACACATCTCGGCAGCGCCCTACCAGGCGTGGGCTGAACCACATCCAATCGCAAAACCACTCGAACGGAGCTCACGAGGCGCCGTGCCGAGCTTATTTCCCGTGGGGGTAAAAAGTTGTTCAAGTCTCTGGTTGTTGCGCCCTGTGCGGCGCTGTTCCTGCTGTTGTCGCCAGTCATCACGCAAGCCGCGGAACCCATCGTCATCAAGTTCGCCCACGTGGTCGGCGACGACACGCCGAAGGGCAAGGGCGCGCTGCTGTTCCAGAAGCTGGTGCGCGAGCGCCTGGCCGGCCAGGTCGAGGTCGAGGTGTACCCGAATTCGACGCTGGTCGGCGACGCCGACGAGATGCAGGCACTGCTGGACAACAAGGTGCAGATGCTGGCGCCCTCGCTGTCCAAGTTCATCGAGTATTCGCCGAAGCTGGAAGTGTTCGACCTGCCGTTCCTGTTCGACGACGAGGCGGCCGTCGCGCGTTTCCAGAAGCGCGAAACCAGCCGCGAGCTGCTGCGCTCGATGGCCGATCGGGGCATCTACGGGCTGGCCTACTGGAATAACGGCCTCAAGCAGCTGTCGGCCAATCAGCCGCTGCGCAATCCGGCCGATGCGGCGGGTCTGGCGTTCCGTATCCAGCCGTCGCCGGTGCTCGAGGCGCAGTTCGCCGCGGTGGATGCCAAAGCCGTGCGCCTGCCGTTCTCCGAGGTGTCCAAGGCGATGCAGAGTGGCACCGTGCAGGGCACCGAGGGGCCCTGGTCGAACATCCGCGGACAGAGCGGCAGCAGCCAGCAGAGCTATGTCACCGAAACCAACCATGGCGTGCTCAACTACATGCTGGTGACCAACTCCAGGTTCTGGACCAGCATTCCCTTTGCGGTGCGCTCGGAGCTGGACGGCATCCTGCTCGAGGTCACCCAGACGGTGAACGCCGAGGCCGCCTCGATCAACGCGCGTGAACGCGAACAGCTGCTCGCCAGTGGCGGCGCCACGCTGGTCACCCTGACGCCGGAGCAGCGCCAGGCCTGGCGGGCGAAGATGCAGCCGGTGTGGAAGTCGTTCGAGGCGCAGATCGGCAGTGACATCCTGCGCGCGGCGCTGACCGTCAATCGTCGCTGACCCGACAGCTCCGGCCTCTGCTGCCGGAGCGTTCCCGCAGGCCCTGTGGCAAAGCCTGCCGAATTACGACCAAAGTCTCGTTTTGAGAGCTGGTCGGGCTTTTTCGGCCTTGTGCCGCACGCGTTGATCACTAGACTTTCGTCTGGCTGGCGACGGCTCTCGCGCCGATTTCCTCGCCAGCCACATTCCAATAAAGGCCAGCCGGCGACTGCCACACGCGCTGATCTGGCCGCCTCAGATAAAAGACCGGCTGCGCGCCTGCGCCAGCCCAGGCCTTATCAAAATCGATCAACTACTCGAACGGTGCTCACGAGGCGCCTTCGGGCTTTTCCCGTTGGGGGTCAGATGTACAAGTATTGTGTCGCTGCGCTGATCGCAGCCCTGTATTGGTTGAGTGCTCCGGCGATGGCCGCCGATGCGCCGATCGTCATCAAGTTCGCCCACGTGGTGGCGGACGACACGCCCAAGGGCAAGGGCGCGCTGCTGCTCAAGCAGCTGGTCGAGGAGCGCATGGCAGGCAAGATCAAGGTCGAGGTCTATCCGAACTCGACCCTGGTCGGCGATGCCGAGGAGATGCAGGCACTGTTCGACAACAAGGTGCAGCTGCTGGCGCCGTCGATGTCGAAGTTCGCGCCCTACACCAAGAAACTGCAGCTGTTCGACCTGCCCTTCCTGTTCGATGACGCCGAAGCGCTGCAGCGTTTCCAGAAGCGCGAGGCGGCGCGTGAGCTGCTGCGTTCGATGGCGTCCCATGGCGTCTACGGCCTGGCTTACTGGAACAACGGCCTGAAGCAGCTATCCGCGACCACACCGCTGCGCAAGCCGAGCGATGCCAGTGGGCTGGCCTTCCGCATCCAGCCGTCGCCGGTGCTCGAGTCGCAGTTCGCCGTCGTCGGCGCCAAGCCGGTCGTGCTGCCGTTCGCCAAGGTCTATGAATCGCTCAAGGGTGGTGTGGTCCAGGGCGCCGAGAATCCCTGGTCGAACATCCTCAGCCAGAACATGCACAGCGTTCAGCCGTACATCACCGAGAGCAACCACGGCGTGCTCGACTACATGCTGATTACCAACAACGATTTCTGGTTGAGCATGCCCTTCGCCGTACGCTCGGAGCTGGAAGGCATCATTCTCGAGGTGACCCAGGCGGTGAACCGAGAGGCCGCGGCCGTGAATCGCCGCGATCGCGAGCGCATTCTCGCCAGCGGCAGCAGCCAGCTGATCACTCTGACGCCGGAAGAACGCCAGGCCTGGCGCGAGCGGATGCTGCCGGTCTGGAAAACCTATGAAGCGGAAATCGGCGCCGACCTGATTCGCGCGGCCATGACGGTCAACCGTCGCCGTTGATCCTTCCGTCCAGTTCGCCGGCAAGGCAGGCCGGCGAGCTGGGACGCTCCAGTCGCTGTATTTCCTCCTCCAGCCATTCGGCCAGCACCCGGGCATTGTTCTGACGTTCGTCCTGCGCGGCGTAGATCAGCGTCAGCATGCCGCGCCCGGCCATCTCCAGTAGCGCCCACCAGTGTTCGGGGTGGCCGGCCAGTTCGTCCCGATAGCGCTGGCGAAACGTCGCAAACCCGATCTCCCCGCCCTTGAACGCCTTGCGCAGTGCCGTGGAAGGCGCCAGGTCCGGCAGCCATGCGTGCAGCGCCAGGGTGTCCTTGCGGCAACCTCTTGGCCACAACCGGTCGACCAGTATGCGCTGGCCGTCTTCCAGCGACGGCGGTTCGTATGCGCGTTTGCACTGGATCATCAGTACCTCCGGAGCCTGCCTCTGAGTCTAGGTAAAAGATACTGAAGCGCTAGGGTAAAAAATACTCTATGAATGGTTTTTATGACTTATAGATGGTTGGTCATATATACCCTTAATTTATTATCTATCTGATTTTATTGGGTTAAATATTGGGCACGCTTCGTGAAGAAGAGAATGGGTGCAACTCATTACTCGATAGGAGCGTGACATGAAAAAGGCAATGGTTCTGATGGCAGCAGCAGCGATTCTGGCAAGCGGTCTGGCCAGCGCAGACGAGGTTCTGGAAGTCCACGAAGACCGGGCGGTCGGCGGCGGTTTCGGTGGGCTCAGTGGCTTCATGCTCGGAGCTGCGGCGGGTGGCCCGGTCGGGGCGCTGGTCGGTGGCGGCATCGGCTACCTGATGGGGCAGGGCGCGCAGCATGCTGCCGGGCTCGAACAGACGCTGTATGTGGTCAAGCGCGAAGATGGCAGCGTTGCTCGCATTCGTACATCTGATGACCGCTTCCTGCAGGGGCAGCACATAGAACGTGACGGCGCTCGGATCACCGCGGCGGCGAAATGACGGCGGGCAGGTAGTCCCGCGGCGGGTGTTGGGGGATGATCGCGGCTGACTGACACCGAGGAGGCGCTGATGAGTTATTCCGTTCTGCACGTGGTGCATCTGCTGGCCGCGATCTTCTTCATCGGCACGCTGTTCTTCGAGGTGATGATCCTCGGCCGCATCCGCCAGCAGGTCGGCGAGCAAGTCATGCCGCTGGTGGAGCGTGCGGTCGGGGCGCGTTCGCGGGTGGTACTGCACTGGGTGGTGCTGTTCGTCTACGGTGCCGGCATCGGCCTGGGCTGGTATCACCGCGAGGCGCTGGCCGATCCGTTTGCCAGCAGCTTCGCCACCTTGCTGGCGCTGAAGATTCTGCTGGCGATCGGCGTGTTCATCACCTTCGGCCTGGTCGCCGTCCTGCTGCGCAAGGGACGCATGACGCCCACCCGCTACCGTGCCATCCACTGGGCGATCCTGCTGCAGATGATCGGTATCGTGCTGCTCGCCAAGGGCATGTTCTACCTGCATTGGTGAGGCTGTGCTGCATACCAGTTTTGCCAGTCGCAGTCATGATCAGGGTCAATTCGGCTGGGGCTTCGCTCCGTGCTTATCGGGCCTGATTCAGTCGCCGTAGCCTCGTTGCTTTAGCGGCAGCGGGGGCTAAGGTGGCTGCATCGTTTCCCGATCAGCAGAGGTTAGCCATGGATTTCGCCTACAGCCCACGCGTCGAGGCGCTGCGCGAGCAGCTGCGCGCCTTCATGGACCAGCACATCGTGCCGCGCATCGGTGCCTGGCACGCGGAGGTGGCGGCGGGGCAGTACCCGGTGTCGTTCATGGACGACCTCAAGGCGCTGGCCCGTTCGGAAGGGCTGTGGAACCTGTTCCTGCCGTCGCTCGGCGAAGACGAGCCGGGCATGGGACTGAGCAATCTCGAGTACGCGCCGCTGGCGGAAATCATGGGGCGCGTGCACTGGGCTTCGGAAGTGTTCAACTGCAACGCACCGGACACCGGCAACATGGAGCTGCTGCACATGTTCGCCACGCCCGAACAGCGTCAGCGCTGGCTCACGCCGTTGCTCGAAGGCGAGATCCGCTCGGCCTTCGCCATGACCGAACCGGACGTGCCGTCTTCCGACGCTACCAACATCCAGACGCTGATCCGTCGCGACGGCGACGACTACGTGATCAACGGTCGCAAGTGGTTCATCACCAACGCCTCGCATCCCAACTGCAAGCTCTTGATCGTCATGGGCAAGACCGACCCGAACGCCGAGACCCATCAGCAGCAGAGCATGATCCTGGTGCCGTTCGACACACCCGGTGTCGAGCTGGTGCGTAACATCCCGGTGATGAACCACATCGCCCCGGAAGGTCACAGCGAACTCCTGCTGCGCAATGTGCGGGTGCCGGCGAGCAACCTGTTGGGCAGGGAGGGCGACGGCTTCATGATGGCCCAGGCGCGCCTGGGGCCAGGGCGCATTCACCACTGCATGCGCTCGATCGGCATGGCCGAGCTGGCGCTGGAACTGATGGTCGAGCGCTGCCAGGAGCGCAAGGCGTTCGGCAAGTACCTGCAGCAGTATTCCAATGTCGCCGACTGGATCGCCGAATCGCGCATCGAGATCGAGCAGGCGCGACTGCTGGTGCTCAAGACCGCCTGGATGATCGACGAGGTCGGTGCCAAGGCGGCGCGCAAGGAAATCTCGATGATCAAGGCGCTGGTGCCGCGCATGCACACCAGCGTGGTCGACCGCGCGATCCAGGTCTACGGCGCGATGGGCCTGACGCCGGACACGCCGCTGGCCGACATGTGGACCGGCGGCCGCGCGCTGCGCTTTGCCGACGGCCCGGATCAGGTACATCTGCGCAGCATTGCGAAGATGGAAATCAAGGCCAGCGAAGCCAGCCGCGGTGCGACGGCGGCCTATCTCACCCCGCCGGGTCGCCACTGAACGCGTCACCTCCCTCCGGCTGCGCCTGCGTGGGCGCAGTCCTCCCCGCTGTCTCCTTGGCGCTATCCGTGCCGCCTCGCTCGCTATTTTGGTGCACTGACCTAGGCTGGTCATAACAACGTCTTTGTTCACGGTCATGGTGTTCTTTGACATGGGACAACGAAACCAGCCGCCGGGGGAGTCCTTGATTGCAATCAAGGGGAGGCATGTAGGCGCTCACCTACCATCCGCTTACGCCAACCGTACAAGCAGGTAACTCGATGGCTTCCCGTGAAATCTGGTCGCTGGCCGGTACGTTCAGTACCTGGGTCAAGGGCTTTGTCATTCTGCTGATCCTGAGCGTCTGCGCATCGTCGCTGCAGGCCAGGGAATATGAAGCCGAGCAGCAGCGCCTCGACAAGTTCTTCCCCGGTGCCAGTCTCTCGGCAGCCGAGGGCGACTATCAGGTCCGCACGATCACCAAGGGTGACGAGGTACTCGGCTACGCCTTTCAGTCCATCAATGTGGTGGACATTCCCGCCTATTCCGGCAAGCCCATCAACATGCAGGTGCTGCTCGATCCGCAGGGTGTGATCGTCGATGCCTATGTGCTTGAGCACCATGAACCGATCCTGCTGATCGGCATTCCCGAAGAAGAGCTCCACGCCTTCAACGCCAAGTACCAGGGCATCCGAGTCGATCAGCGCGTCGTGGTCGGTCGCTCCCGGGACGAGAATGCGGTCACCATCGATGCCGTCACCGGTGCCACCGTCACGGTGATGGTGGTCAATGAGATCGTCATGCGCGCCGCCCACGACGTCGCGGTGTCGCTGGGGCTGGTGGAAGACAACGCCGGCATCGCGCAGAAGCCGGCAACCGTCCGCCAGGATTACTACGAAGAGGCCACCTGGAGCGAGCTGACCGGCAACGGCGCGATCCGCCGCCTGCACCTGACCAAGGGCGACATCGACGAGGCGTTCAAGGGCACCGAGGGCGAAGGCATCGACGAGGCCACGGCCGATGAGGTGCAGGACACCTTCATCGACCTCTACGCCACCCATCTGAATCCGCCGACCATCGGCCGCGCGCTGCTCGGCGACGCGCACTACCGCACCCTGATGGACGAGCTCAAGCCAGGCGAGCACGCCGTCGCGGTGATGGGCAGCGGCGAATACTCGTTCAAAGGCTCGGGCTATGTGCGCGGCGGCATCTTCGATCGGGTGCAGCTGCGCCAGTTCGGCAACGTCATCAGCTTCCGCGACATGGACTTCCAGCGGCTGGACGACGTGTATGCCGACGGCATTCCGGATTTCAGCGAGATGGCGGTGTTCATCGTCCGTGAGCACGCCGCGTTCGATCCAGGTTCGCCCTGGACGCTGGAGCTGCTGGTGCGCCGCCAGATCGGTCCGATCAGCGGCATGTTCACCAGCTTCGAGCTGCCGTATCAGATGCCCGAGCAGTACATCGAGCGGCCACTGCCGACCGCCGAGGAGCTGGCCGCCATCGAGGAAGCCAACCGCCCGGTGTGGGTCAACATCTGGTATCAGAAGTCGTTCCAGATCGGCGTGATCCTCGCGGCGCTGGGCCTGCTGACGGTCATCCTGTTCCTGCAGGACAAGTTCACCCAGCGGCCGGAGTTCCTGCACTGGCTGCGCCGTGGCTACCTGGTGTTCACCGTGGTGTTCATCGGCTGGTACGCCCTCGGTCAGCTGTCGGTGGTTAACGTGCTGACCTTCACCCATGCGCTGTTCCAGGACTTCCGCTGGGAACTGTTCCTCTCCGATCCGGTGATCTTCATCATCTGGACCTTCACCGCCGCCAGCATTCTGCTCTGGGGCCGTGGCGTGTTCTGCGGCTGGCTGTGCCCGTTCGGTGCGCTGCAGGAGCTGATCAACGAGGCGGCACGCAAGCTGAAGGTTCCGCAGTACGAGCTGCCCTTCGCGGTGCACGAGCGGCTCTGGGCGATCAAGTACATCGTCCTGCTGGTGCTGTTCGGGCTCTCGCTCGAGTCGATGATGATGGCCGAGAAGGCCGCCGAGGTTGAGCCGTTCAAGACCGCCATCACCCTCAAGTTCGACCGCCAGTGGTGGTTCGTCGCCTACGCGGTGTTCCTGCTGGTGATCAACATCTTCACCCGCAAGGTGTACTGCCGCTACGTCTGCCCGCTGGGTGCGGCGCTGTCGATCAGCAGCAAGGTCCGCCTGTTCGACTGGCTCAAGCGCCGTCCGGAATGCGGCAGCCCCTGCCAGCTATGCGCCAAGGAGTGCGAGATCCAGGCCATCCATCCGGATGGGCACATCAACCACAACGAGTGCCATTACTGCCTGGACTGCCAGATGACTTATCACAACGAAAACAAGTGCCCGCCGCTGATCCTGAAGAACAAGCGCGCCAAGCGCGGCAAGAAGGCACCGGCCGACCCGTCGCTGATTCCCGTAGTGCAAGTAGTGGAACCCTGAGTCATCGCCGTAGGCGAAGTGCTCGATCGATGTGTTTGAAGCAGATGTCCCAAAGGAGCGAAACCCCATGAGTGACAAGAGCAAGAACAATCCCGAGGTGCTGGAGAAGGGCGGCATGAGCCGTCGTGGCTTCCTCGGCGCCAGCGCGGTTACCGGCGCGGCCGTTGCGGCCACTGCCTTCGGTGGCGCGGTGATGAGCCGTGAGTCCTGGGCCGCAGCGGTCAAGGACGCGCGGCAGAACATCCACGTCGCGCCGGGCGACCTGGACGACTACTACGGCTTCTGGAGCGGCGGCCACCAGGGCGAAGTCCGTGTGATGGGCATCCCGTCGATGCGCGAGCTGATGCGCATCCCGGTGTTCAACGTCGACTCCGCCACCGGCTGGGGCCTGACCAACGAAAGCCGCGCGATCATGGGCGACAGCGCCAAGTTCCTCAACGGCGACTGCCACCACCCGCACATCTCCATGACCGACGGCAAGTACGACGGCAAGTACCTGTTCATCAACGACAAGGCCAACACCCGCGTCGCCCGTATCCGCCTGGATATCATGAAGTGCGACAAGATGATCACCGTGCCGAACTGCCAGGCCATCCACGGTTTGCGTCTGCAGAAGGTGCCGTACACCAAGTACGTGTTCGCCAACGCCGAATTCGTCATCCCGCATCCGAACGACGGCAAGGTCTTCGATCTGCAGGATGAAAACAGCTACACCATGTACAACGTCATCGACGCCGAGAAGATGGAGATGGCCTTCCAGATCATCGTCGACGGCAACCTCGACAACACCGACGCCGACTACACCGGCCGCTTCGCCGCTGCCACCTGCTACAACTCGGAAAAGGCCTACGACCTCGGCGGCATGATGCGCAACGAGCGTGACTGGGTCGTGGTGTTCGACATCGAGGCTGCTGAAAAGGCAGTCAAGGCCGGCAAGTTCATCACTCTCGGCGACTCCAAGGTGCCGGTGCTCGACGGCCGCAAGAAGGCCGAGAAAGACAGCCAGTTCACCCGCTACATTCCGGTGCCGAAGAACCCGCACGGCTGCAACACTTCCTCCGACGGCAAGTACTTCATCGCCAACGGCAAGCTCTCGCCGACCGTGTCGATGATCGAGATCGCCAAGCTGCCCGATCTGTTCGCCGGCAAACTGGCCGATCCGCGTGACACCATCGCCGCCGAAGTGGAACTGGGCCTGGGCCCGCTGCACACCACCTTCGACGGTCGCGGCAACGCTTACACCACGCTGTTCATCGACAGCCAGGTAGTCAAGTGGAACATGGCCGACGCGGTCCGCGCCTACAAGGGCGAGAAGGTCAACTACATCAAGCAGAAGCTGGATGTGCACTACCAGCCTGGCCACATCCATGCCTCGCTGTGCGAAACCAGCGAAGCCGACGGCAAGTGGCTGGTGGCGCTGTGCAAGTTCGGCAAGGACCGCTTCCTGCCGACCGGCCCGCTGCATCCGGAGAACGATCAGCTGATCGACATTTCCGGCGACGAGATGAAACTGGTGCATGACGGCCCGACTTATGCCGAGCCGCACGACTGCATCATGGCCCGCCGCGACCAGATCAAGACCAAGAAGATCTGGGACCGCAACGATCCGTTCTTCGCGCCGACGTTGGAGCGGGCGAAGAAGGATGGCATCAACCTGGACGCCGACAACAAGGTCATCCGTGACGGCAACAAGGTGCGTGTGTACATGACCTCCATGGCGCCGGCGTTCGGTGTGCAGGAATTCACCGTCAAGCAGGGCGATGAAGTCACCGTGACCATCACCAACATCGACCAGATCGAAGATGTGTCCCACGGTTTCGTCATGGTCAATCACGGTGCGAGCATGGAGATCAGCCCGCAGCAGACCTCTTCCATTACCTTCGTGGCTGACAAGCCGGGGCTGCACTGGTACTACTGCAGCTGGTTCTGCCATGCACTGCACATGGAAATGGTCGGCCGCATGCTGGTCGAGCCCGCGTAAGCTGCTCCAGCCATCGCCCGTTTGCGGTCGGGCGATGGTGTCGTGATTTCGCGAAGGGCTTCGGCATGCAGCCGCGGCCCTTCCGGCAACCGCCGTTCGCCTGCAAGCTGAAGAAGGTCAAAACGCAGTGTTCAAAGCTCAGGCTACTTTCTCGCGGTACTCAGCGGCAGTTTCGCTGCTGCTTTTATTCAGTGGTGTGGCCCAGGCGGCACCGCAAGCGATCACAACCCTGCCGCTGCAGCCCGATGGTGAGAACCGCTGGCGCTTGCCTGCCGGGGAATATCAGGGGCAGTTCACCATCGAGCAGCCCATGCAGCTGCGTTGCGAGCCGGGTGCAATCATCCAGTCGCAAGGCCAGGGCAGCAGCCTGCTCATCAGCGCGCCCGACGTCCTCGTCGAAGGTTGCACGCTGCGCGATTGGGGCGCCGACCTCACCGCGATGGATTCGGCAATATTCATCCTGCCTGCCGCGAAGCGTGCGCAGATCAGCAACAACCGCATGCGTGGCCCCGGGTTCGGCGTGTTCGTCGATGGCACCAGCGATGTGCAGGTGATCGGCAACGAAATCGACGGCGACGCCAGCGTTCGCTCGCAGGACCGTGGCAACGGCATCCATCTGTTTGCCGTGAAAGGTGCTCGGGTCGTTGGCAATCAGGTGCGCGACGTGCGCGATGGCATCTATATCGACACCTCCAACGGGAATCATCTGGAAGGCAACGTCATCGAGGACGTCCGCTACGGCGTGCACTACATGTTCGCCAACGACAACAGCGTGATCGACAACATCACCCGCCGTACCCGCACCGGTTACGCGTTGATGCAGAGCCGCAAGCTGATCGTCACGGGGAACCGCTCCGAGCAAGATCAGAACTACGGCATCCTGATGAACTACATCACCTATTCGACCATCACCGGCAACTTCGTCAGCGACGTGCAGCGTGGCGATACCGGTGGCGACAGCATGATCAGCGGTGGTGAGGGCAAGGCGTTGTTCATCTACAACTCGCTGTTCAACACCATCGAGAACAACCATTTCGAGAAAAGCTCGCTGGGTATCCACCTGACCGCCGGCTCGGAAGACAACCGTATCGCCGGCAACGCCTTCGTCGGCAACCAGCAGCAGGTCAAGTACGTCGCCACCCGCACCCAGGAGTGGTCGGTGGATGGTCGCGGCAACTACTGGAGCGATTACCTGGGCTGGGACCGCAATGACGACGGGCTGGGCGATGTCGCCTACGAACCCAACGACAACGTCGACCGCCTGCTCTGGCTGTATCCACAGGTACGTCTGCTGATGAACAGCCCGAGCATCGAAGTGCTGCGCTGGGTGCAGCGGGCCTTCCCGGTGGTCAAGTCGCCGGGCGTACAGGACAGCCATCCGCTGATGAAGCTGCCCACTGAAAAACTCCTTACTGACAAGCAGGAACCAACGTCATGAACGCCGTCGAGATCCAGGGCGTAAGCCAGCGTTACGGCAGCATGACCGTGCTGCACGATCTGAATCTGAACCTCGGTGAAGGTGAGGTGCTGGGGTTGTTCGGCCATAACGGTGCGGGCAAGACCACCAGCATGAAGCTGATTCTCGGCCTGCTCGCGCCGAGCGAGGGCCAGGTGAAAGTCCTGGGCCGTGCGCCGAACGATCCGCAGGTGCGTCGCCAGCTTGGCTACCTGCCGGAGAACGTGACTTTCTATCCGCAGTTGAGCGGCCGCGAAACCCTGCGCCATTTCGCCCGTCTGAAGGGCGCCGCGCTGAGCCAGGTGGATGAGCTGCTCGAGCAGGTCGGACTGGCCCATGCCGCCGATCGCCGGGTGAAAACCTATTCCAAGGGCATGCGCCAGCGTCTCGGCCTGGCCCAGGCGCTGCTTGGCGAACCGAAGCTGCTGCTGCTCGACGAGCCGACCGTGGGCCTCGACCCGATCGCCACCCAGGACCTCTACCTGCTGATCGACCGCCTGCGTCAGCGCGGCACCAGCATCATTCTCTGCTCCCACGTGCTGCCGGGCGTCGAGGCGCACATCAACCGCGCGGCGATCCTCGCCAAGGGCCGCCTGCAGGCCGTCGGTAGCCTGTCGCAACTGCGTGCCGAGGCCGGGCTGCCGGTGCGCATCCGTGCCAGTGGCGTCAGCGAGCGCGACAGCTGGCTGCAGCGTTGGACCGATGCCGGGCACAGCGCCCGCGGTCTCAGCGAATCGAGTCTGGAAGTGATTGCGGTCAACGGCCACAAGCTGGTGCTGCTGCGCCAGCTGCTGGGCGAGAGCGAGCCGGAGGACATCGAGATCCACCAGCCGTCGCTGGAAGACCTCTATCGCTATTACATGGAGCGCGCCGGTGATGTGCGCGCCCAGGAGGGTCGCGTATGAACCAGGTCTGGAACATCGCCCGCAAGGAACTCAGCGACGGCCTGCGCAACCGCTGGCTGCTCGCAATCAGTCTGCTCTTCGCGGTGCTGGCGGTGGGTATCGCCTGGCTGGGCGCCGCGGCCTCCGGCCAGCTTGGCTTCACCTCGATTCCGGCGACCATCGCCAGCCTGGCCAGTCTGGCCACCTTTCTCATGCCGCTGATCGCGCTGCTGCTGGCCTATGACGCCATCGTCGGCGAGGACGAGGGCGGCACGCTGATGCTGCTGCTGACCTATCCGTTGGGGCGCGGGCAGATCCTGCTCGGCAAGTTCGTCGGCCACGGGCTGATCCTCGCCCTGGCGGTGCTGATCGGCTTCGGCTGCGCGGCGCTGGCCATCGCCGTGCTGGTCGAAGGCGTCGAGCTCGGCATGCTGTTCTGGGCGTTCGGCCGCTTCATGATCTCCTCGACGCTGCTCGGCTGGGTGTTCCTCGCCTTCGCCTACGTGCTCAGCGGCAAGGTCAATGAGAAGTCCAGCGCCGCCGGGCTGGCGCTCGGGGTGTGGTTTCTCTTCGTGCTGGTGTTCGATCTGGTCCTGCTTGCGCTGCTGGTGCTCAGCGAAGGCAAGTTCAACCCCGAACTGCTGCCCTGGCTGCTGCTGCTAAACCCCACCGACATCTACCGCCTGATCAACCTGTCCGGCTTCGAAGGCAGCGGCAGTGCCATGGGTGTGCTGTCGCTGGGCGCCGATCTGCCGGTGCCGGCCTCGGTGCTCTGGCTATGTCTGCTGGCCTGGATCGGCGTGTCGCTGCTGCTGGCGTACGGCATCTTTCGCCGGCGCCTGACCTGACTTCCATGAATCGAAAAGGAAATCCCTCTATGAACGCACTGCATCGCATCGGCGCCGGAACGCTCCTGGCCATGTTGCTCGCCTTCGGCCTGGCCGGCTGCGGCGAGAAGGAGGAGGTCCAGCAATCGCTCGAGCCAGTGGCCTTCCATGACTCCGACGAGTGTCACGTGTGCGGCATGATCATCAGCGACTTCCCCGGGCCCAAGGGCCAGGCGGTGGAGAAGGGCGGCGTGAAGAAGTTCTGTTCCACGGCCGAGATGCTCGGCTGGTGGCTACAGCCGGAGAACCGTCTGCTCGATGCCAGGCTGTATGTACACGATATGGGCCGTAGCGTTTGGGACAAGCCGGATGACAGTCACCTGATCGACGCAACCAGCGCCTACTATGTGATCGGTACGTCGCTCAAGGGCGCCATGGGGGCGTCGCTGGCGACCTTCGCCGAAGAGCAGGCCGCCATGCGCCTCGCCGAGGAACACGGTGGCCGGGTATTGCGTTTCGAACAGATCGATCAGGCGCTGCTGCAGGAAGCAGCGAGCATGCAGCACGGCGGCATGCACGAGCACATGCCCGGCGATACACACAACGCACACCAGGGGCACTGAGACCTATTCAGTGGCCGTAACCAGTCTTCCGACACATTCGAGGTAAGCACAATGATGGGTATCAGCGTCTGGCAACTTCTGATCATTCTTCTGATCGTCGTCATGCTGTTCGGCACCAAGCGCCTGCGCGGCCTGGGCTCCGACCTGGGCAGCGCGATCAGCGGCTTCCGCAAGTCGGTCAGTGATGGCGACAGCGTCACCCAGGCCGAGACGGTCAAGCAGGAAATCAAGTAAGAACAGCGACCACTTCGCTCGGCCAGCCTCCCCTAACACGGCGCTTGCGCGCTGCCGGGGGAGGCGGATGCCCGTCGCCGTTGAGAGCCGCCCAAGCGGCTTCAATGCTCGATAATCGGGGCCGTTTCGCACCGCAACGGTGCGTCTTCAGGCGGTCTTCGGGCGCCGACCGTCACTTTCCCGCCGCCTCCGCGAAAATCTGATCGCAATCAAGTCTGTTGATGGCGCCTACCCTGTAGAAAGTAATCCTGGCTCCTGTAAACGGGAGCGATCATTCGTCCGGCGCGCGTTCGTTGTGCTGCCGGACATAGAAAGTCTGGAGGCCCTTCCGTGCAAGTTATCGATCGGCGAAAAGCCCTGAGTGTTCCGCCTATCTGGCGGCTCGCCTTTCGCCCCTTCTTTCTCGCCGGCAGCCTGTTCGCGCTGTTGGCGATTCCGCTCTGGGTCGCCGCGTGGACCGGGCTGTGGCCGGGCTTTCAGCCCACCGGTGGCTGGCTGGCCTGGCATCGTCACGAAATGCTGTTCGGTTTCGCCATGGCAATCGTCGCCGGCTTTCTGCTCACCGCGGTGCAGACCTGGACCGGCCAGACGGCCCCGTCCGGCAATCGCCTGATGGGGTTGGCAGTGATTTGGCTGGCGGCGCGTCTGGGCTGGCTGTTCGGCCTGCCGGCGGTATGGCTGGCGCCACTCGATCTGCTGTTCCTGCTGGCGCTGGTCTGGATGATGGGGCGGATGCTCTGGGCCGTACGGCAGAAGCGCAACTACCCGATCGTGGTGGTGCTGACGCTGATGTTCGGCGCGGATGTGCTGATCCTGGTCGGCCTGCTGCAGGACAACGATGCGCTGCAGCGCCAGGGCGTGCTCGCCGGGCTGTGGCTGGTCGCGGCGCTGATGGCGCTGATCGGCGGCCGGGTGATTCCGTTCTTCACTCAGCGCGGCTTGGGCAAGGTCGAGGCGGTCAAGCCTTGGGTCTGGCTGGATGTCGCCCTGCTGGTGGGCACCGGGATCGTCGCACTGCTGCACGCCTTCGGCGTCGCCCTGCAGCCGCATCCGCTGCTGGGCCTGCTGTTCGTCGCCATCGGCGTCGGCCATCTGCTGCGCCTGGCGCGCTGGTACGACCACGGTATCTGGAAGGTCGGCCTGCTCTGGTCGCTGCACCTGGCGATGCTCTGGCTGGTGGTCGCGGCATTCGGCCTGGCGCTCTGGCATTTTGGTCTGCTGGCGCAGTCCAGCCCTTCGCTGCATGCGCTGAGCGTCGGCTCCATGGGCGGATTGATCCTGGCGATGATCGCCCGCGTGACCCTCGGCCACACCGGCCGGCCGCTGCAGTTGCCGGCGGGCATCATCGGCGCCTTCGTGCTGTTCAATCTGGGCACGGCCGCGCGGGTATTCCTCTCTGTCATCTGGCCGGTCGGCGGTCTGTGGCTGGCGGCGGCCTGCTGGGCGGCGGCCTTCGCCCTGTATGTCTGGCGCTACGCGCCGATGCTGGTCGCACCGCGGGTCGACGGCCATCCGGGCTGAGCACCGAATCGTTTCACCGGGGCAGGTGCCCGTCGCGCCTGCCCGTCAATACCAAGCCTTAGAACCGCTGCCGCGAGGCGGCTTGTGACTCGGCGTGCGCCGAGCTCGGAGATGATGATGAAAAGCGAGTTTCAGGATCGTCTGGCTGTCGTCACCGGCGCCAGTTCCGGAATCGGTCTGGCGTTGTGCGCAGCCCTGCTGCAGCGCGGTGCCCGGGTGCTGGCGATGTCGCGCAGCATCGGCGGTCTCGAACCGCTGCTGGAAACCCACGCCGACCAGCTGCAGTGGCTGAGCGGCGATGTCACCTCGGCTGAAGATCTGGCCCAGCTGGCGCGCCGTGCCGCGCAGATGGGACCGGTGCACTACCTGGTGCCCAACGCCGGTATCGCCGAGCTGGCCGATGGCCTGGACATGGCCGCCTTCGATCGGCAGTGGGCGGTCAATGGCGCCGGTGCGCTGAACACCTTCGCTGCGTTGCGCACCGAGCTGGCCAAGCCGGCCTCGGTGGTCTTCGTCGGCACCTTCCTGATCCGCTCGACCTTCCCCGGGCTGGCGGCCTACATCGCCAGCAAGGCGGCGTTGGCGGCGCAGGCGCGCACGCTGGCAGTGGAGTTCGCGCCGCTGGATGTACGCATCAACATGGTTTCGCCCGGCCCGACCGCCACCGCCATCTGGGGCTCGCTGGGGCTCAACGACGATCAGCTCGAAGCGGTCGCCGAGGGCGTCACCAAGCGTCTGTTGCCGGGGCATTTCCTTGAGTCGGCGGCGGTGGCCAATGTCATCCTGTTCCAGCTGTCCCAGGGTGCGCGCGGCGTGTTCGGCCAGGACTGGGTGGTGGACAACGGTTACACCATCAACTGAGGTGTAGCGCATGTGGTTCAAGTGGAAGAACAGCGCGACGCGCCTGGAGCAGGAGCTGAATGCGCTGCAGGCCAGTCACGCCGAACAGGCGGCGCGCGTCGTCGCGCTGGAGCAACAGCTGCAGGCGGCAGAGGCTGCCAGCCAGCAGCGCCAGCGACAGCTCGACTATTACCGGGGTGTGTCGGAAAGGCTGATTCGCTTCAGCACCTCCGTGGCCCATCTCGGCGAGTCGTTCGAGTTCCTCACCGGGCAGTTGGGCGATAACAAGGCCCGTGCCGGCGAGGTCGCCGCCGCGGCGCTGAGCAACCAGAAGCATTTCGGCGAGCTGCAGGGCAAGGCCGCCGAGATGGAGGACGGCCTCGGCCTGGCCTCGCGCAAGGTCGATACCCTTGCCGAGCGCTCGCAGGAGATCAACGGCATCGTCGATCTCATCAGCGGCATCGCCAGCCAGACCAATCTGCTGGCGCTGAATGCCGCGATCGAGGCGGCGCGTGCCGGCGAGGCCGGGCGTGGTTTCGCAGTTGTCGCCGGGGAGATTCGCAGCCTGGCGGAAAAGACCGCGCTGGCGACCGATGACATCGTGCGCAAGATTGGCGAAGTGCAGGCCGAAATCCGCAATGTGCATGACTACATCCAGCTGCAGGGCAGCCACGCCAAGGGCTTCAGTCGAACCACCGAGGTGGCGGTCGAGGCGATGCGTACGCTCTACCAGCTGGCCGGGGCGATGCGTGGCAGCAGCGCCGCGTCTTCCTTCCGTGCCGGCATCGAGCTGGCCAATCTCGACGAGCTGTCACTGAAGTTCGTGGTGTACAACCACCTGCTGAGCGACCAGGCACAGCCGATTCCACAGCTGCCGAGCGAGCGCGACTGTCGTTTCGGCCGCTGGTATTACGGCGAAGGCAACCGCGACATCCAGGCGCTGGACTGCTTCCGGCAGATCGAGCGGCCCCACACGGCGGTGCATGCCCAGGGGCAGGCGGCGCTGGATGCATTCGCTCAGGACGCCCTGGAAAGCGCGTTGCGCCACCTGGGCCAGATGGAGGAAGCCAACCTGGAGGTGATGTGTATCGTCACGGCCGTGGTCGATCAGTACGAGAAAGGGGCGAGTCGCGCGGCCTGATGGCACAGACGCCCGCGTTTTCGCTCGTGATGTCGTTGGTGCAAAAATATTGCGCTTATCGAGCAATACTATTCGTTAGATAACATTTAAAGCGCCGCAGACAATGCGCACGCATTCCGTCTGCGCGGCAATCCGCCGCGCTCGATATGAACCGATCCCAGGAGGAGCGGCGAGCGGATGCGGCGTGCCGGTCCGTCGACCATTGCCTGCGCTGCGCTGGCAGATCTCGATGTTCGTTCCCTGGCGCCCGCGTCGGCCGCCTGGCGAGCATGAGCGAACTGCACAACAGTCCCGAACCGATTGCCTACAACTACCACGTGGTGCGCCAGTTCACCCTGATGACGCTGGTCTGGGGTGTGCTCGGCATGGGCCTCGGCGTCTTCATCGCTGCTCAGCTGGTGTGGCCGCAGCTGAACTTCGACCTGCCCTGGACCAGCTTCGGCCGGCTGCGACCGATTCACACCAATCTGGTGATCTTCGCTTTCGGTGGCGGCGCGTTGTTCGCCTCGTCCTTCTACATCGTTCAGCGCACCAGTCATGCCCGGCTGATCTCCGATCGGCTGGCGGCGCTGGTTTTCTGGGGCTGGCAGGCAGCCTGCGTGGCAATGCCGATCAGCTACGCGCTGGGCTACACCACGTCCAAGGAATACGCCGAGATGGAGTGGCCGATCGCACTCTGGGTGACGCTGATCTGGGTGCTCTACGCCTATCTGTTCTTCGGCACCATCGCCCGCCGGCGCATCCGCCACATCTACGTCGGCAACTGGTTTTTCGGCGCCTTCATCATCGTCACCGGCATGGTGCACATCATCAACCACGCGCTGGTGCCGGTGGGGCCGCTCAAGTCCTACTCGCTGTATTCGGGCGCCACCGATGCGATGGTGCAGTGGTGGTACGGGCACAGCGTGGTGGGCTTCATCCTCTCGGTCGGCTTTCTCGGGATGATGTACTACTTCGTGCCGAAGCAGGCGGGGCGGCCGATATACTCGTACCGTCTGTCCATCGTGCATTTCTGGGCGATCATCTCGATCTACATCTGGGCCGGCCCGCATCATCTGCACTACACCGCGCTGCCGGACTGGGCGCAGAGCCTGGGTATGGTGATGTCGATCATCCTCTTGGCGCCGAGTTGGGGCGGCATGATCAACGGCATGATGACCCTCTCCGGTGCCTGGCATAAGTTGCGCACCGACCCGATCCTGCGCTTCCTGGTGGTCTCGCTGGCGTTCTACGGCATGTCGACCTTCGAAGGCCCGATGATGGCGATCAAGACGGTCAATGCGCTGTCGCACTACACCGACTGGACCATTGGGCACGTACACGCCGGGGCGCTGGGCTGGGTGGCGATGATCTCCATCGGCTCGCTGTACCACCTGATTCCGCGGCTGTGGGGGCGCGAGCAGATGCACAGCATCGGCCTGATCAACGCGCACTTCTGGCTGGCGACCATCGGCACGGTGCTCTACATCGCCTCGATGTGGGTCAACGGCATCACTCAGGGCCTGATGTGGCGGGCGATCAACGAAGACGGCACGCTGACCTATTCCTTCGTCGAGGCGCTGGAAGCCAGCCATCCCGGCTACATCGTGCGCATGGCCGGCGGCGCCATCTTCGCCAGCGGCATGCTGCTGATGGCGCTGAACACCTGGCTGACCGTGCGCACCCGCCGCGACGAGCGCGTGCCGCAGGCAGCGCCGCTGCTGGCCAGCTGAACGCCCGGGCAGCTATCTCGCTCAAAACCGGTCCAGGGACGGACCGCTCCACCGCCCGCCGGGCGGTCTCTCCGATTTCGACACAAGCAGGACCAATGCACGACTCTTTCGCCCTCTGGATTCGCTCGTTCCTTCCCGCCCCGCTGAATGCTTCGCCGAAGGAGTGGTTGCGCGCCGCCCTCGGCGTCGCCATCGTCATGCCGCTGGTGTTCTGCAGCGGCTACATGCTGGTCGGCAGTTCGTTGACCCTGCAGATCATGGGGCCAGCCGGCGCCTCGGCGGTGCTGGTGTTCGTCGCCTCGTCCAGCCCGTTCGCCCAGCCATGGGCGGTTCTGGTTGGCAATCTGCTGGCGGCGCTGATCGGCATCAGTCTGGGCATGAGCGGCTTGCCCAGTATCGCCTCGCTGGCGCTGGCGGCTTGCCTGTCGCTGCTCTGTCTGTTCTATCTGCGCTGCCTGCATCCGCCGAGCATCGCGCTGGCGCTGGTGGCGGCGGTGGGCAGCCCGGAGCTGCATCAGCTGGGTTACGCGCTGGTCGGGCCAGTGCTGTTCTATTCGGCGCTCCTGGTGACGGTCGCGCTGGTCTACAACAACCTGACCGGGCATCCCTATCCGAAGCCGCGGCTGAGCCGCGAGAACAGTCATCACACCCGCGACCTGCCGCCGGGCGAGCGCATGAGCTTCACCCATGACGACGTGGATCGCGCACTGCAGGAGTTCGGCGAGTATGTCGACGTCACCCGTGACGACCTCGAGCGGCTGATCAAGCAGACCGAGAAGCACGCCCTGCGGCGCAGCATGGGCGAGATCACCGCGGCGCACGTGATGTCACGCGATCTGTACTGGCACACGCCGGATACCTTCATCGAGCAGGCCTGGCAGACCCTGCAGGTGCACCGGCTGCGCTCGCTGCCGGTGGTGCAGGGCGACGACCATCGGCTGGTCGGCATCGTCACCCAGGTGGACCTGCTCAAGCACTTCCACCCGCGGCCCGGGCGGCTCAGTTTCGGTCAGCTGAACTTCCTGCGCGGCACCAAGCTACGCGCGATCATGAGTTCGCCAGTAGTCTCGGTGACCGCCGATACGCACATGGTCGAACTGGTTTATCTACTCTCGGATCGCGGCCTGCACTGCCTGCCGGTGGTCGATGAGCAACAGCGGCTGGTCGGCATGATTACCCAGACGGATCTGATCGCCGCGCTGTACCGCAACTGGCTCAAGCAGCTGCCGGACTGAGCGGCCACGAGTCCGGCGCGACGCTCAGATATCGTAGTACCAGCGTGACCAGTCGTAATCGTCGAGGGCTACTTCGCGCAGCAGTTCGACGGCCTTGAGCAACGCGGGCGATTCGCTGGCGCGGGCATGCACCAGGTAGACCGGATAGCTGAACTCCGGCGCCTGCTCCACTCGCTTGAGAACCCCTTCTTCCAGATAGCGCTGGACCACACGGGTGCGAAAGTAGCCGCGGCCGCCGCATTGCACCAGATACTGCAAGGCCAGCGGCCCGAGGCTGAATGACAGCGCGGCGCGGGTGTATTCGGGCAGCGCCTGGTTATGCTGCTTGCGAAATGCCGGCCCCCAATCGACGTACAGATACGGCGTTGGATTCTGCGCCTGCACCACCTGGATCAGCTTTTCCTCCAGCAGCTGTTCGACCTGCAGACCGGGCAGGTACTCCGGCTGGTGCACCAGTGCGGCGTCGAGCACGCCGAGGTCGAGCTTCTTCTGCAGCTCTTCGCCGCTGCCCACTTCCAGTCGCACGGCGTGGCCCGGCAGCGCTTGCCGCAGGCGCTGGACCCAGGCCAGCATCAGCGGGTTGCACAGGCTCACCTCGGCGCCGAGCGTGAGCAGTTCGCCATAACCCCGTGGCAGCGGCAGGTCGCGCCGCGCGGCCTCCCAGGTCTGCACCAGCTGGCGAGCATAGGCGGCAAAGCGCTCGCCATCGGCCGTCAGCCGCGCCCCGGCGCGATTGCGTACGAACAGCCGGCAGCTCAGCTGGTTTTCCAGGTTCTGTATGCGCGCGGTGACGGCCGTCTGGGTGATGTGCAGGCGCTCGGCCGTGGCGATGAAGCTGCCGCTGCGAATGATCTCGAGAAAGGTGCGGGCGAGATCAATATCCATGGTCGACCTTAAATGCAGTGAACGTGACGGAACCGATGATTGTAGGGGGTTGTGACCGTCGTGGGGGCGCCCACCTTGAATCGGTGGGCGATCCGCTCACGATCAGTGCGAAGTGCCTTCGGCGAACTCGATCTTGTTGCCGACGTTGTACTTGCCGGAGGGCTTGTTCATCGGGATGCGTTTGACCTCCTCCAGCGTCTTGGCGTCGTAGACGAGCAGGGCGCCGTCGGTGTCCCAGACGCTGAGCAGGGCGTAGCGGCCGTCGTTGGTGAACTCGACATGGGCGGCGTTCTTGCCCGGCATCGGGCGCAGGGTGTGGGCGACTTCCAGGGTCTGCTTGTCGATCAGGTGCACGGCGTCGTTGTTCGGGCCGAAGAACACGTCGGTCCAGGCATAGGGCGAGTTTTGTTGGCTGCGCATGAAGAAGCCCGGGCCTTCGGTGGGAATCTCCTTGATCAGCTTCCAGGTTTCCAGGTCCAGCACCGAGATCAATCCCTTGCTGACGTTGGGGGTGGCGAACACCCACTTGCCGTCGCGTTTCCAGTAGATACCCGAGCCCAGATGCGGCATGCCCGGCAGCGGGATGTCGGTGACGGCCTTGCCACTATCCAGATCGATCACCTGGCCGCCGTGGGCCTTGCGCGAGGTGGCCAGCAGGTAGCGGTAGTCTGGAGTGAATGAGAAGTCGTCGAGATAGTCGGCTGCCTTGATCCGTCGTGGTTCGAAGGTCGGCTCGCCGGCATAGGAGAGCTCCCAGGCTTCCTGCACGTCTTTCAGGGCGACCACGAAGCTGTCGCGTGGCGGCGCGGTGTACACGGCGCTGACCCGGGACGGCGTGCCGTCCTGGCCGACCGCCGGGATGTGCTTGACCAGCGAAAGGTCGCGGGCATCGAGCAGCACCAGATTGCCCGGTAGGTAGTTGCCCACCAGCACCCAGCGGCCATCGTTGCTCACCGCCAGGTTGCGCGTGTTCAACCCCGCGCGAACCTCGGCGATCATGCTCAGGTTGTGCAGGTCGTAGACGCTGACCCAGCCGTCGCGGGAGGCGAAGTAGACGAAGCGGCCGTCCGGCGAGAACTTCGGCCCGCCGTGCAGGGCGAAGTGCGACTGGAAGTTCGCCAGCTCCTCGAAACGATCGCCGTCCAGCACCCGGACGTGGTGATTGCCGGCTTCGACCACCACGAACAGGTTGAGCGGGTCGGCGCCGTGCTGCGGGGTCGTTGGCAGCGTGGCGACGTCCTTGAGAATCCGATGGCTGGCGCGGATGTCGGTGTCGCTCCAGGTGGGCGGCACGGCAGAGGGCTGATAGAGGTAGTCGACCAGGCCGGTGACCTGCGCTTCGTTAAGCACGTGGGAATAGGCGGCCATCTGGCTCGCCGGACGGCCGTCGCGAATCACCGCCTGGGCTTCGGCTGGCTTGATGCGGCTGAGGCTTTCCGGCAACAGCGCCGGGCCGGCGCCGCCGAGACGATTGACGCCGTGGCAGCTCTGACAGTGCTGTTCGTACAGCGCCTGACTGTCGGCTGGCTGGGTCGCCGCGGCAGCCCGCGGAATGGCCAGGTCGAGGGCAACGAAGGTGGCCGCCGGCAGCGCGGCGGCCAGCAGCAGGGCGGGTATCAGTTGCATAAGGCCTCCGTTTGCGGGGCTGGATCACCGTGCAGCCGCGCCGGGTGCTGGACCTGGCGCTCGGCGAACAGGCCGACCACCCGGCCGATCACGGTCAGGGTCGGCGGCGTGAGGTGCTGCTCGTCGGCCATGCTTGGCAGCTGGCGCAGCGTGCAGCGCACCACCTGCTGGTTCTCGCGGGTGCCGTTGCCGATCAGCGCGGCGGGCGTGTCCACCGGCAGGCCGGCGGAGATCAGGTTGCGCGAGATCTCGCCGAGGCTGGCCAGGCCCATGTAGAACACCAGCGTCTGCCCGCCCTGAGCCAGGGCGTCCCAGGGCAGGTGCAGCTCGCCGTTGGTCTGCAGGTGGCCGGTGATGAACTGGCAGGAATGGGCCAGATCGCGGTGGGTCAGCGGGATGCCGGCATAGGCGCTGCAGCCGGCCGCAGCGGTGATGCCCGGTACTACCTGGCAGTCGATACCGCGCTGCAGAAGGAATTCCAGTTCCTCGGCACCGCGGCCGAAGATGAACGGGTCGCCGCCCTTGAGTCGCACCACGCGCTTGTTCTGCAGCGCCAGGTCGGCCAGCAGCTGGTTGATCTCCGGCTGCGGCAGGCTGTGGTAGCCACTGGTCTTGCCGACGTAATGGCGGCTGCAGTCGGCCGGCAGCAACGCCATCAACCCGTCGCTGACCAGGCGGTCGTAGACCACCGCGTCGGCCTGTTGCAACAGGCTCCAGGCACGCAGGGTGAGCAGGCCGGGGTCGCCCGGTCCGGCGCCGACCAGAGCGACTTCGCCAGGGGCGAACGCGGCGCTCAGCGAGGCGGGAAATGTGAGTGGCTGGTCCATGCGGTGCTCCTGAATTCTCATCGGGCTTACGGAGTGCGTTGCTGCGGCGCTTGGTCGGCCGCTCGATCGGTCAGATGGCGATGCTGGGAATGCGCTCGGCGGCGGACAGGCCGATCTCCTCGTCGGAGAGGTAGCAGCCCGGGTCTTCGGCCCACAGATCGCCCTGCGCCCAGGCGCGGGTACGGGTGTTGCCGTTGCAGATCGCCAGCCAGCGGCAGTCGGCACAGCGACCGTGGACCGCGCGCGGATGCTGGCGCAGCTCCTGCAGCAGCGGCGCCGGCTCGTTCAGCCAGATGTCGCTGAAGCGCTGGCGGCGGACGTTGCCGACGGTGTGCTGCCACCAGTAGGTGTCCGGGTGCACGTCGCCGATGTTGTCGATGTTGGCGATGCCGCTGCCGGAGGCGTTGCCGCCCCAGGCGCGCAGCATGCCTTCCAGGCGGTCGCGATGCTCAGGCAGGCGGTCCTCGACCCACTGCAGCAGCAGGACCGCGTCGGCGTCGTTGTTACCGCTGACGAAATCGGTCTCGCGGCCGTGCTGGACGTCGTCCCAGGCCTGCTCGAAGAGCTGACGCATGGCGTCGCGGGTCATCTGGTGATGGGCGTCGGCCTTGCTGCTGCGCTTGCCGCGGCCGCTGTAGTTGAGGTGCGAGAGGTAGAACTTCTGCACGTCGTGTTCGCGCATCAGCGCCAGCAGCGCCGGCAGCTGCGGGTAGTTGTTCTGCGTCAGGGTAGTGCGCAGGCCGACGCGGATATCGCGCTGGCGGCACAGGTCGATGGCATGCATGGATGCGGCGAAGCTGCCCTTGAGCTGGCGCCATTCGTCATGCACCGCCTCCAGGCCGTCGATGCTGATGCCGACGTAGTCGAACTGCGCCGCGGCGATACGCTCGATGTTGCTCTCGTCGATCAGCGTGCCGTTGGTGGACAGCGCAACGAAGAAACCTTTTTCACGGGCGTAATCGGCCAGCTGGAAGATGTCGGCCCGCAGCAGCGGTTCGCCGCCGGAGAGGATCAGCACGCGCACACCGGCCTCGTGCAGATCGTCGATCACCTTCAGCGCCTCGGCGGTATCTAGTTCGTCGCGGAACTCGCTGTCGGCGGAGGTCGCGTAACAGTGCTTGCAGGTCAGGTTGCAGCGCCTGAGCAGGTTCCAGATCACCACGGGTGGGCGCTTGCCGCTGGCGCTGCGGGCACCGAGCACCTTGGTGGCCGGTTGGGCCAGGGCGCGCAGGTAATGGCTGATTCTCAACATGGGGCGGCTCCGCTTCGGCAGCGTATCTCACTGGGCGCGCCGTCTCGGGCGCCCGTTCCTTGAGCAGCAGGATCAACGAGCGGGGTAGGGCTGGCCTTGATCGGAAACAATAAAAGTCGCGGGGCGTGGCTGACCGCATCGTCAGCTTCTTGCGGCGGTGTACCGTTGGTCAGAGCAGGGTCAGCAGCACGCCGAGCACCAGTACCAGCGGCCAGGCGAGCAGCAGCAGACGCCACGCCCGCGGAGCGTGGCGCAGCTCCATGAAACCGTCGGTGATCAGCCAGGCCTTGCCGAACGCCGTGAGCAGAACGGCACCAGCCAATGCCAGCGTGGCGCCGGCATTACCCAGCAGCACGGTGGAAACCGACAGCAGTGCCAGACCGAGCCAGCAGGCCACCAGAATCTTCGAAGCAGACATGACTTACCTCAGCACGTAGACCAGCGGGAACAGCAGCACCCAGACCATATCCACCATGTGCCAGTAGAGCACTCCGGACTCCAGGCCGCTGTGCTCGTCCGGCCCGTAGGCGCCGCGGCGGCAGCGCATGGCCAGCCAGCCGAGGATCACCATGCCCAGCAGCACATGCAGGAAATGAAAGCCCGTCAGAATCCAGTACAGGGTGAAGAAGGTGTTGTGTTCCATGCCCAGGCCGAGCCCGGCCAGGTGGCTGTACTCGTTGAGCTTGAGCACCACGTAGACGCAGGACGAGCCCAGCGCGGCGAGCAGCAACAGCGTCGCGCGCCCGGACCGGGCCTCGCGCACCTGTTCCACCGCCAGGGCGGCGAACAGGCCTGAGGTCAGCAGGCTCAGGGTCAGCGCCAGGCCGATGGAGCTGTCCAGCGCCGCGCGGCTCTCGCTGAACAGCTGCGGATTGAGCATCTGCGTGGCGGCGAACGCCAGGATCAGGATGGCGAAGACGGTCAGCTCGGCGAGGATGAAGAACCACATCGCCAGATCGCCCGGCAGGCGCCGGGACAGTTGGCTGGTGGCTTCAGGCGAAGTGGACATCGACCACATCCATCAGCGCGGCGACCGTCTGCGGGTCATCCGACAGCGGCTCGGCGAGGCACGCCAGGCAGGCCTGACGCGGCGTCATGCCGGAGCGAATCATCCGCGCAGTGAAGATCAGCAGGCGGGTCGAGGCGACTTCCTCCAGATCATGCTGCTCCAACCGGCGTAGCGCCTGGCCGAGCTTGACCACCTGGGCGGCGAGTTCGTCATCCACCTGCGCCTCGTTGGCGACGATGCGCACCTCCTCGGCGGCCGGCGGGTAATCGAAGCGCATCGCCACGAAGCGCTGGCGGGTACTCGGCTTCATGCCCTTGAGCAGGTTCTGGTAACCAGGGTTATAGGACACCACCAGCATGAAACCCGGCGGCGCCTTGAGCGCCTCGCCGGTGCGCTCGATGAACAGCTCGCGGCGGTCGTCGGCCAGCGGGTGCAGTACCACGGCGGTGTCCTGTCGCGCCTCGACCACTTCGTCCAGGTAGCAGATGCCGCCTTCGCGTACCGCGCGGGTCAGCGGGCCGTCCTGCCACCAGGTGCCCTGGGCGCCGATCAGGTGACGGCCGACCAGATCGGCGGCGGAGAGGTCGTCATGGCAGGCCACGGTGTACAGCGGCAGGTTCAGCCGATGCGCCATGTGCTGCACGAAGCGGGTCTTGCCGCAGCCGGTCGGGCCCTTGATCAGCACCGGCATGCCGTGCTGCCAGGCCTGCTGGAACAGCTGCTCCTCGTTGCCCAGCGGTTGGTAGAAGGGCGCGTCAGGCGTGCCGGCGGCAGTCGGGGTTTCAATCGCATTCACAGGCAAGTACCTCACGGCAGCAGTTGGTTATTTCCATTGCCAAGCTACCGGCCCCACCGACCCCTCTCAAGCCATCCGCCGGCAAAGCTTGATTGCGATCAAGTCCCGCACCTGATGCCGACCAATCGAAGCCGATTCCAGACGTTTCGACCCGTTACGCCCGCGACAAGGCGTCACGCTGAGGGGGTGCCGGGGGCTCTCTTGATTGTCGTCAAGCGTCTTCGCAACGGCGCTCTCATAGCATCCAAATCGCAAAAAGAAGAAGTCCCCGGGAACTGCCACACCGCCGTAACTAGCAGGAGTCGCCAGAAGCGCTCCCATAGGAGAGAAGGATGAGCAATGTCGGTAAACCTATTCTGGCTGGCCTGATCGCCGGCCTTTCGTTGCTTGGTCTGGCCGTCGCCCAGGCTGCTGCCCCAGAGATGACCGCCGAAGAAAAGGAAGCGGCCAAGCAGATCTATTTCGAACGCTGTGCCGGTTGCCACGGCGTTCTGCGTAAAGGAGCCACGGGCAAGAACCTCGAGCCGCACTGGAGCAAGACCGACGCGGATGGCAAGAAGACCGAGGGCGGCACCCTCAATCTAGGCACCAAGCGCCTGGAGAACATCATTGCCTATGGCACCGAGGGCGGGATGGTCAACTATGACGACATCCTCACCAAGGAAGAGATCAACATGATGGCGCGCTACATCCAGAACACTCCGGATGTGCCGCCAGAGTTCTCTCTGCAGGACATGAAGGACAGCTGGAAGCTGATCGTTCCGGTTGATCAGCGTCCGAAGAAGCAGCTGAACAAGATCAACCTGCAGAACGTATTCGCCATCACTCTGCGCGATGCCGGCAAGCTGGCCCTGGTGGACGGCGATACCCACACCATCTGGAAGGTGCTGGACACCGGCTACGCGGTACACATCTCACGCCTGTCCGCTTCCGGCCGCTACGTCTATACCGTGGGCCGTGACGGCCTGACCACCATCATCGACATGTGGTACGAAGAGCCGACCACCGTCGCCACCGTGCGTCTGGGCTCCGATGCCCGTTCCGTGGACACCTCCAAGTTCAAGGGCTACGAGGACAAGTACCTGATTGGTGGCACCTACTGGCCGCCGCAGTACTCGATCATGGACGGCGAAACCCTGGAGCCGATCAAGGTCGTGTCCACCCGTGGCCAGACCGTCGACGGCGAATATCACCCCGAGCCGCGCGTGGCGTCCATCGTCGCTTCGCACATCAAGCCGGAGTGGGTGGTCAACGTGAAGGAGACCGGGCAGATCATCCTGGTCGACTACACCGACCTGAAGAACCTCAAGACCACCACCATCGAGTCGGCCAAGTTCCTCCACGACGGCGGCTGGGACTACTCCAAGCGCTACTTCATGGTCGCCGCCAACGCCTCGAACAAGGTCGCTGCGGTCGATACCAAGACCGGCAAGCTGGCCGCGCTGGTCGACACCGCGAAGATCCCGCACCCGGGTCGCGGCGCCAACTTCATCCATCCGCAGTTTGGCCCGGTCTGGACCACCGGTCACCTTGGCGATGACGTGGTCTCGCTGATCTCCACTGCTTCCGACGATCCGAAGTACGCCAAGTACAAGGAGCACAACTGGAAGGTGGTGCAGGAACTGAAGATGCCGGGTGCCGGCAACCTGTTCGTCAAGACCCATCCGAAGTCGAAGAACCTCTGGGCCGACGCGCCGATGAACCCCGAGCGGGAAGTCGCCGAGTCCGTCTACGTCTATGACCTCAACGACCTGAGCAAGGAGCCCAAGCGTCTCGACGTCGCCAAGGATTCCGGGCTGCCGGAAAGCAAGGCGATCCGTCGCGCCACCCACCCCGAGTACAACGTGGCCGGTGACGAAGTGTGGATCTCCCTTTGGGGCGGCAAGACCGACCAGTCCGCAATCGTGATCTACGACGACAAGACGCTGAAGCTGAAGAAGGTGATCACCGACCCGGCGATCGTCACGCCGACCGGCAAGTTCAACGTCTTCAACACCATGCACGACGTGTATTAATCCGCCCGAGGATTGCCTGTTAACACCCACCGCGCCTGGCGCGGTGGGTCTGGCAAGGGAACAGATTCCATGACAGATCAAGACGGCAACAAGCAAAAGAAGGGCGGCATCCTTGCGCTACTGCGGCGGCCGAGCGCGCGCTACTCGCTCGGCGGCATTCTAGTGGTGGGCATTGTTGCCGGTATCGTCTTCTGGGGCGGCTTCAACACCGCGCTGGAGGCCACCAACACCGAAACCTTCTGCATCTCCTGTCACGAGATGGGTGACAACGTTTACCCCGAGTACAAGGAGACCATTCACTACGCCAACCGCACCGGTGTCCGTGCGACCTGCCCGGACTGCCATGTGCCGCGCGACTGGACGCACAAGATGGTGCGCAAGGTCGAGGCCTCCAAGGAGCTGTGGGGCAAGATCGTCGGCACCATCGACACCGCCGAGAAGTTCGAGGCCAAGCGGCTGACCCTGGCGCGTCGCGAATGGGCGCGGATGCGGGCATCCGATTCCCGCGAATGCCGCAACTGCCACAGCCTGGAAAGCATGAGCTCCGACATGCAGAAGCAGCGAGCCCGCAAGCAGCACGAGATGGCTCGCGAAGACAACCTGACCTGCATCGCTTGCCACAAGGGCATCGCGCACCACCTGCCCGAAGGGATGACCGAAGAAGACGAAGACTGAACTGCGGTCCGTCGGGCCAGCCAACCATCGATGATGAGGAACCGATTATGAAAAAGACTCTGATGGCCAGTGCGGTGGGGGCGGTAATCGCCTTCGGCGCACAGACTGCAATGGCCGCGGCGCCGGCTGACTGGAACGCGGTGGCAGCGACCGACGTCACCCTGTTCTACCCCGGCGTGTCGCCGGTGGAATGGATCACCAAGGGTACCGAGCACGGCGGTGCACGGGCCCTGAAGAAAGGCGAAACCTGCGCTGGCTGCCACTCCGAGGAAGTCGAGGACATGGGCGGCAAGATGGCCAGCGGCCAGAAGCTCGAGCCTACGCCGATCGATGGCAAGGCGCCGTTCATCAATGCCAAGGTGCAGGCCGCCAACGACGGCGAAAACCTTTACCTGCGCTTCACCTGGAAACAGCCAGCAGCATCCGGCGCGGCGCCGATGGACGCCGACAACCCGGTGAAGATCGCCTACATGCTCGAAGGTGGTTCCAAGGTTCAGCTGGCCGAGGCAGGTGGTTGCTGGGGCAGCTGCCACGGCGACGCACGGACCATGCCGGGCGCAGCCGACACCAAGACCAAGTACGTCAAGGACGGCTCGCTGGCCAACGGGATCTTCTATGACCTGAACCAGTGGCGCAGCGGTGAGAACAAGGCCTTCGACGGTCATGTCGCCACCGAGCGGGTGATGGAGGGCGGCCAGGCGCTGGTCGATGCCCAGGGCCAGCTCGATGGCGATACCTGGACTGTCGTGTTCACTCGCAAGTTCGCGGGCGGCGAGGGTGACGTGACGCTGGCGGCGGGCAATGTCTACAACTTCGGCTTCGCCATTCATGACGACAACGCCACCGGGCGCTACCACCACGTTTCGCTCGGCTACACGCTGGGTATCGACGCCCAGGGCGATATCACTGCCGCCAAGCAGTAACCAGGCGGCAAGCAACGGGCCGGCGCAATGCCGGCCTTGTGCTTTTCCGGTGTCCGACCACCGGCCGGCGACGGCACAGTCGTGCCAATGGGATGATTTGATTGCAATCAAGGAACCGGCATGGTGGCTCATTCATCCTGAGCCTGCCCGCACCGGTCGCGAAGCAGCCGTTCGAAGTCCCGGAACCCACAAACAATGACCAAGGACAAAAGGTTGCCTAGCACAAGCGGTAAATTTACCGTGCACTTGCTCAGTGCGTTTTGCTGAGCACCCTTTGGGTGGGCGGTAACGCTCTCCCCTTTAGCCTTGAGGAAAAGATCTAATGAAGAAAATCCTTATCCCGATGCTCGCCCTGGGCGGCGCGCTGACCCTGCAGCCGGCACTGGCGCAGGATGGTGAGGCGCTGTTCAAGAGCAAGCCTTGCGCGGCTTGCCACAGCATCGATGCCAAGCTGGTAGGCCCGGCGTTCAAGGAAGTCGCCGCCAAGTACGCAGGACAGGACGGCGCTGCCGATCTGCTGGCCGGCCACATCAAGAACGGCAGCCAGGGCGTATGGGGTCCGATCCCGATGCCGCCAAACCCGGTCACCGAAGAAGAAGCCAAGATCCTCGCCGAGTGGGTTCTTAGCCAGAAGTAACACCCCAGGAGGACGTCATGATTCAGTCCCGCCAAGTAGTATCGCGTCTGGGGCTGGCCCTGGCGTCCTTCCTCCTGATTCCCACCGCCCTGGCCGCGGCCCCCACCGCCGAACGCCAGGCGAAGCTCGACCATCTGCTGCTTCAGGACTGTGGCTCCTGCCATGGCCTGCGCATGACCGGCGGTCTCGGCCCCGCGCTCACCCGCGAGGCGCTAGCCGGCAAACCCCGTGACAGTCTGATCGCCACAGTTACCCACGGCCGCCCCGGTACGGCCATGCCCGGCTGGAATGCCCTGCTCGACGAGCAGGACATCGCCTACCTGGTCGACCGCCTGCTCGAAGGATATCCCAAGCCATGATTCGTCCTTTTCTGCTGCTGGCTGCGGCCGGTCTGCTCGCGGCCTGTGCACAGCAACCGCTGCGCGGCACCGGTGACCTCGGGGTGGTGGTGGAGCGCGCCACCGGCAGCCTGCAGATCATCGAGAGCAGCAACCAGAGCCAGCTCGCCCGCATCGAGGGTCTGGGCGACCTGTCCCATGCTTCGGTGGTGTTTTCCCGCGATCAGCGCTACGCCTATGTATTCGGCCGCGACGGCGGGCTGACCAAGGTTGACCTGCTGCGCCAGCGCATCGATCGTCGCGTCATCCAGGGTGGCAACAGCATCGGTGGCGCCATCAGCCAGGACGGCACGCTGATCGCGGTCGGCAACTACGAGCCGGGCGGGGTGAAGGTATTCGATGCCAAGACCCTGGAGCTGGTCGCCGACATACCTGCGACGCCGCTGGCCGACGGCAGCCGCAATTCGCGGGTGGTCGGCGTGATCGACGTGCCCGGTCGGCGCTTCATCTACAGCCTGTTCGATACCGATGAAACCTGGCTGTTGGATTTCAGCCAGGGCAACGAGCCGCAGATCACTCGTTTCGAGGGTATCGGCCGCCAACCCTACGATGCGCTGCTGACTCCTGAAGGGCGCTATTACATCGCCGGCCTGTTCGGCGAGGACGGCATGGCCAAGATCGACCTCTGGCATCCCGAGCGTGGCGTCGAGCGTATTCTCGATGGCTATGGCCGCGGCCAGCAGAAACTGCCGGTCTACAAGATGCCGCACCTGGAAGGCTGGACCGTGGCCGGCAACCAGACCTTTGTCCCCGCCGTCGGCCAGCATCGTGTGCTGGTGATGGATTCCGAGAAGTGGCAGCAGACCGACGCCATCGACGTGGCCGGCCAGCCGATCTTCGTCATGGCGCGACCGGACGCGCGGCAGATCTGGGTCAACTTCGCCCACCCCGACAACGGCAAGGTCCAGGTCATCGACAGCGAGACCCACGAGGTCATCGCCGATCTGGAGCCAGGCCCGGCCGTGCTGCACATGGAGTTCACCGCCCGCGGCGACCAGCTCTGGCTGTCGGTGCGCGATGGCGAGGAAATCCAGGTCTGGGACCCCTACACCCTGAAGCTGCTCAAGCGACTGCCGGCGCAGAGTCCGAGCGGCATCTTCTTCAGCAGCCGCGCCCACGAGACGGGGTTGTGACATGCACATCGACGCCCTCAGTCGCCGCCTGATCGACCGCTACCAGCACGGCATGCCGCTGTGCGCCGAGCCCTACCGCGCCATGGCCGACGAGCTTGGCTGCAGCGAGGAGGAGGTGCTCGCCTGTCTCGAACAACTGCACGAGGGCGGTGGCCTGTCGCGCATCGGCCCGGTGTTCGAGCACAGCCGTGCCGGCGCCAGCACCCTGGTCGCGCTGGCCGTGCCCGCGGCGCGGCTGGAGCAGGTCGCGGCGCGCATCAATGCGTTTCCCGAGGTCAACCACAACTACCTGCGCGAGCATCGTTACAACCTCTGGTTCGTGCTGACCGGGCCGGATCGGCCACACATCGACCGGCTGCTGGCCGAGATAGAAGCCGATACCGGGCTGACACCGCTCGACCTGCCGATGCAGCAGGCCTTTCGCATCGACCTCGGCTTCCCGCTGGGAGATCCATCATGACCGGTTGTCTCAATGACCTGCAGGCGCTGCAGCTGCGCCGCCTGCTCGAGGGCGGGCTGCCGCTGGCCGCGCGGCCTTACCAGCGGCTCGCAGAACAGATCGGCAGCGTCGAGGAGCGGGTGCTGGAGCAGATTCAACGCTGGCAGGAAGAAGGGCTGTTCCGTCGCTTCGGCCTGGTGCTCAAGCACCGCGCGCTGGGCTTTCGCGCCAACGCCATGCTGGTGATGGACATCCCCGACGCCCAGGTCGACGAAGTCGGTCGACGTCTTGGCCAGGCCGCCGGAGTCAATCTCTGTTACCAGCGCCCGCGGCGTCTGCCGCAGTGGCCCTACAACCTGTTCTGCATGGTCCATGGCCGCGAGCGCGAGCAGGTCTGCCAGCTGATCGAGCGCCTGCTGGCGGACAACGGTCTGAGCGATGTACCGCATCAGCTGCTGTTCAGCACGCGGGCCTTCAAGCAGTGCGGTGGCCGTTTTGCACCGCCGCTGCGCGAGGTCGCCAATGGATGAATTCGACCGGCTGTTGATAAATCGTTTGCAGCATGGCCTGCCGCTGGTGCGCCACCCCTGGGAAGCGCTGGCCGAGGAGCTGGGCAGCACGTCCGTGGCCCTGCGCGAGCGGGTCCAGGCATTGCTCGACGACGGCACGCTGACTCGCTTCGGGCCGATGTTCGACATCGACCGGCTTGGCGGTGCCTTCACCCTGGCCGCGCTGTCGGTGCCGGAGGCGCGCTTCGACGAGGTTGCCGCGCAGCTGGAGGCGATGCCCGAAGTGGCACACAACTACCGCCGCGAACACCGCTGGAACATGTGGTTCGTGCTCGGTTGCGAGACCCCGCAGGGCATCGCCGAGAGCATCGCGCGCATCGAGGCCGAAACCGGCCTGGCGGTGCTGAATCTGCCGAAAGAGGAAACCTTCCATGTCGGTTTGCACTTCCCCGTCTGACGATGGCCTGACCCGCCGCCTGATCGAGCTGACCGAGGCCGGGCTGCCGCTGGTGGCCGATCCCTGGGCCTGGCTCGCCGGGGAGCTGGGCATCGACGTCGACGCCACCCTGGCGCTGCTGCAGCGGCTGCAGGCGGACGGCGCGATCCGGCGTATCGCGGCGATACCCAACCACTACCGCCTCGGCTATCGGCACAACGGCATGACCGTGTGGGACGTCGACGACGCCGAGATTGCGCGACTGGGTGCGCTGATCGGTGCCCAGCCTTTCGTCAGTCACTGCTATCGCCGACCACGGCAGGAAGGCTGGCCATACAACCTGTTCGCCATGGTGCATGGGCGTGATGCCAGTGATATCGAGGCCTACCGCAACCAGATTCGTGCGCTGCTGGGCAACGCCTGCCGGGCCAACGAGATGCTGGTGTCCAGCCGCATTCTGAAGAAGACCGGCCTGCGCCTGGCGACTCAACGTCGCGCCTGATTCTCGGCCTGCCGGCGCCCATCGGGGTGTCGGCAGTGCCTGCGAGCGATCGCCGCGCGGGCCACTCATATAGCCACGGTCACGCCGCCGAAAATGCAGGCCAGTGACCCGCAGCGCGCTGCAGCCCCCGTGGCATCTGGCTTTGCGCTCCTCCTGCAGGGTCTCCAGAAAGCCCTACTGCCACGTTCAGGTTTTTCTTGATTGCCATCAAGCAGGTTTCGATAGCCCCCTTCTTAAACTGGCCACGCCAAGCCATGAGGAGGCGACCATGTCCGAGACCTTCACCAAAGGAATGGCCAGGAATATCTACTTCGGAGGAAGCGTTTTCTTCTTCCTGGTGTTCCTCGGTCTTACCTACCACACAGAGCAGACTTTCCCCGAACGCACGAACGAATCGGAAATGACCGAAGCGGTAGTACGCGGCAAGGCAGTCTGGGAAAACAACAACTGCATCGGCTGCCACAGCCTGCTCGGTGAAGGCGCCTACTTCGCGCCGGAGTTGGGCAACGTGTTCGTCCGTCGTGGTGGTGAAGAGGCCTTCAAGCCCTTCCTGCACGCCTGGATGAAGGCCCAGCCACTCGGCGCCCCCGGTCGTCGTGCGATGCCCCAGTTCAATCTGACCGAACAGCAAGTTGACGATATGGCGGAGTTCCTCAAGTGGACTTCGAAGATCGATACCAACAACTGGCCGCCAAACAGGGAGGGTTGATTGATGGACGTCTTTGTTTCCGATTTCACTGGAGGGGCCACGAGATGAGCATCATCAATCCGCATCTCAAATTCCAATCGCAGGCCGTTGCCAAACCCTACTTCGTGTTTGCACTGATCCTGTTCGTCGGTCAGATCCTGTTCGGTCTGATCATGGGGCTGCAGTACGTCATCGGTGACTTCCTGTTCCCGCTGCTGCCATTCAACGTGGCACGGATGGTTCACACCAACCTGCTGATCGTCTGGTTGCTGTTCGGCTTCATGGGTGCGGCCTACTACCTCATTCCCGAGGAAGCGGACCGCGAACTGCACAGTCCGAAACTGGCCATCATCCTGTTCTGGGTGTTCGCCGCGGCCGGCGTGCTGACCATTCTCGGTTATCTCTTCGTGCCCTATGCAGGGCTGGCTGAAATGACCAAGAACGAACTGCTGCCGACCATGGGGCGCGAGTTCCTCGAGCAGCCGACGATCACCAAGATCGGCATCGTGGTGGTGGCCCTGGGCTTCCTCTACAACGTCGGCATGACCATGCTCAAGGGTCGCAAGACCGTGGTCAGCACAGTGATGATGACCGGTCTGATCGGCCTCGCGGTGTTCTTCCTGTTCTCCTTCTACAACCCCGAGAACCTGGCACGCGACAAGTACTACTGGTGGTTCGTCGTGCACCTGTGGGTGGAAGGCGTGTGGGAACTGATCATGGGTTCGATGCTGGCCTTCGTCCTGATCAAGATCACCGGCGTGGACCGCGAAGTGGTCGAGAAGTGGCTGTACGTGATCATCGCCATGGCTCTGATCACCGGCATCATCGGTACGGGTCACCACTTCTTCTGGATCGGCGCACCGACCGTGTGGCTGTGGCTGGGCTCGATCTTCTCCGCCCTGGAACCGCTGCCGTTCTTCGCCATGGTGCTGTTCTCGCTGAACATGGTTAACCGTCGTCGCCGCGAGCATCCGAACAAGGCCGCTTCGCTGTGGGCCATCGGCACCACCGTGACTGCCTTCCTCGGTGCCGGCGTGTGGGGCTTCCTGCACACCCTGGCTCCGGTGAACTACTACACCCACGGTTCGCAGCTGACTGCCGCACACGGCCACCTGGCCTTCTACGGTGCCTACGCGATGATCGTGATGACCATGATCAGCTACGCCATGCCACGTCTGCGTGGCCTGGGCGAAGCACCGGATGCACGTGCTCAGCGCATCGAAGTATGGGGCTTCTGGCTGATGACCATCTCCATGGTCGCGATCACCCTGTTCCTCACCGCAGCCGGCGTGGTGCAGGTGTGGCTGCAGCGGATCCCTGCCGATGGCGCTGCCATGTCGTTCATGAACACCGCTGACCAGCTGGCCATCTTCTTCTGGCTGCGCCTGATCGCCGGGGTGTTCTTCCTGATCGGCCTGGTCTGCTACCTGTACAGCTTCCGCCAGCGCGGTCGGGTACCGGTCGTAGCAGCTGCCGCCGCGGCCTGAGACAAGTCGCAATGAGGATCGACGGCCCGACTGGTAACAGCGGGCCGTTTTGCTTTTTCAGTGCCTGCACGGAGTAACCGCCATGGCCTTTACCATCGAAGTGGAAGAGTGGGTCGGTAGAGTCTGGCACCGCTTCATCACCCGTCGCGCCAACCCGGATTTTCCGGAAGCACGGGTCGAGCTCGAGAGCATGCAGCGGCCGCTGTCGCTGCTGTTCCGCGCCATGGGTGGCGCCAGCGGTGTCGGCGTAGAAGCCGCCAGCGCGCGTGATCTGCTGCTCAGGCGCAACCTGCTGCAACAGGTCGCCGGGACCTGCAAGCAACTGCCGGTGGCTTGGTGCGACGCCAGCAACCTGCGGCTGCCGCAGAGCCTGGCGGTCTATCCGGAAGTCTCGCTGAACCAGGATCTGTATCGCTGGCTGGCGCTGCTCGCCGCGCAGGCCGGGCCGATGCGCCACTGGGCGCGCGACAACCAGCGCTGGACGCAGGCAATCCTTGAACATTTTCCGGCCATGCGCCCGCGCTATCAGCGTCTGGTCGAGGCCCATCTGCAGCTGCGCCCGGACCCGAGCCAGCTGCCCAAGGCCGAGGCCGCGCTGGAAGCGGCGCTATGCCAGGCCCTGCGCGAGCCGGGCAGCGTCAGCCAGTTTCCACGCAGCGAGCGCGCGCCCTGGCCGCTGCCGCTGTGGCTGTATCCGGCCGACAACCTCGGTGAACCCCAGGCCGCCCAGCGCGCCGAAGAGGGCGAGGGCAATCTGGAAACCCCGCCCGGCGGCGAATCGCGCCAGCGCAAGCGCGCACGGCGAGTGGACGAGAGCTCCAGCAAGGGTGGCCTGTTGCTGTTCCGGCTGGAGAACCTGTTCAGCTGGTCCGAGCACATCGAGCTGGACCGCTGCGGCGACGACACCGAAGACCTCGACGCGGCCCGCGTCGCCGAGGATCTCGACGAGCTGGCGCTGTCCCGTCAGCGCATGCGCCAGGGCGGCGGCCTCAAGCTGGATCTGGACCTGCCGGCCGCGGATTTCGACGATGTGCCGCTGGGCGAAGGCATCAAGCTGCCCGAGTGGGACTATCGCAAGCAGTGCCTGCAGAAGGATTTCGTCAACCTGCAGCTGATGCTGCCCCGCGGCGCCGAGGCCAAGCCGTTGCCGCTGCACCTGTCGCCGCTGGCGCGACGTTTGCGTCGGCAGTTCGAGCACCTGCGCAACGACCGCCAGTGGCTGCGCCAGCAACCCCAGGGCTCGGAGCTGGACATGCAGGCCTGGCTCGATTTCCACGTCGAGCGGCAGAACGGCCAGTGTGCCGAACGTGGCCTGTTCATGGAGCAACGGCAGAATCGCCGCGATCTGGCCTGCCTGCTGCTGGCCGACCTGTCCATGTCCACCGACGCGCACCTGGACAACGAGCACCGCGTGATCGATGTGGTCATCGACAGCCTGCTGCTGTTCGGCGAAGCACTGTCGGCGGTGGGCGATCCCTTTGCGCTGTACGGCTTCTCCTCGCTGCGTCGCCAACAGGTACGCATGCAGGAGCTGAAGAGCTTCCGCCAGCCCTATGGCGATGAAACCCGCGGCCGTATCCAGGCGCTCAAGCCCGGCTATTACACCCGCATGGGTGCGGCCATCCGCCAGGCCACCGAGCTGCTTGGCAACTGCAAGCAGCGGCGCAAGCTGTTGCTGCTGGTCACCGACGGCAAGCCGAACGATCTGGACCTCTATGAAGGCCGCTACGGCGTCGAAGATACCCGCCAGGCCGTCATGGAAGCGCGCAAGCAGGGTCTGCTGCCGTTCTGCATCACCATCGACCGCGAGGCCGGTGACTATCTGCCGTACATGTTCGGCGCCAACGGCTACACCCTGATCAAGGAGCCGCAACAGCTGCCGTTCCGCCTGCCGCAGCTGTACAAGCAGCTGACCCAGTCCTAACGCGCTTCACCCCTCCATAGCGATGTTCGCGACGCGTTTGCCGTGCCGCGAACCTCGTCTCTCAGCGGATCTCGATGCGTTCGAGCAGGTGCTGCTTGGCCGTACTGTCGCCAACCCGTGCCGCTTCGTCGGCCAGGCGCAGCGCGCGTTCGAGATCCTTCTGCGCCAGCGCGGCATCGATCGCCTGGCGATAGTACGCCGAGGTCTCCGGCAGCACCGTCGGCGCCGGCGCGCTGGGCAGTTCGTTGCCCATCTCCTGGCCGATGCTGTAGCCCGGTACGTAGCCCTTGGCGGTCGAGCCGGCGGCGTTGTCGGGGATCATCACCAGCCGGATCACGCCTACTGGCGAGTGCTTCGCCATCGGGTCGGGGATGCTCGGCGGCTCGTTGCCCAGCGCCTTGGCGTAGGCCTTGGCCGGATGCTGCAGCACGGTCTGGCCGGCCATCTGCGCGTCGCTGGTGTAGAGGATCAGGTAGCGCTCGTTGCCCGGATGATCGGGCTGCGAGCGGTCGATGCGCAGGCGCGCGTCGAGGCTGTCGCCCTTGAGCCCGGTCGGCGGTACATAGGCGAAGTCGTCAGCGTCGAGCAGGCGGGTCGGGCGCATGCGGCTGTCGAGCAGCATGGCGTTGGGCGCCAGCACGCTGCTGCCGGCCTGGCTGTAGAGCCGGATCTCGAACGAGGGCCCGCCGGCCGGCAGGGCGAAGGCGCGGAAGAAGCTCTTGCCGGTCTCGAAACTGTAGGCCGGCGCCTGGGTGTCGATCAGTACGTCACCGGCGAAGCCGGCTTCGAGCGGCTCGAACGGCAACTGCTCGATACCGCTGCAGCAGGTCGGCGCCGCGGCCAGCGCGCTGCGGGCTTGCTCGATCGGCTGTTCCAGCGGTTTGGGGCTGGCGGTGAGGGCATCGACCCGGCGCAGCGGCTCGCTGCTGCAACCGGCGAGCGCCAGGGCCAATAGCCCGGCGGTAAGGAAGGACAAGCGATGCATGGTGGTTCTCCGAACAAAAAATGCCCCGACCTGCCAGCGTCGGGGCAAAGGCACCGTCTGGACGGTGGGAGCGGAAAGGGCGCCGTCGCGGTCGGTCCGCGACGGCACTTAAACGTTGCGGCTTACCACCAGGCCTCGGCCTGCACGCCGAAGGTGATGCCGTCGTCGTCACCGGCATCGATGGACTCGCTGGCCGCCTGGTAACGGCCGCCGTCCCACTGCGCGTAGGTGGCGAACACGCGGATCTGCGGGCGCGCCCAGAAGCTGTTGCCGGCCGACCACTGCTGGGCCAGGGTGAGCTTCTTCAGGTCGCGGGTGCTTTCGCCGTCGGCCTGCGGATCGACGCGGTCGTAACCGAACTCCAGCGCGGTGCTCATCACGTCGCTCCACTTGTACACCGGGCGCACGCCGAAGCTGGCCCAGGTCTGCCCGGAGTCGTTGTCGAAGTCGCGGTCCTCGTAGATCTGCACGTACATCATCTCGATGTTGTCGCTCAGGCCCACCACGCCCTGGTTGACCAGGCGGAACATCTTGCCGTCGCTGTTACCGGTGCTGTTGCGCCCGCTGCTACCGATGATGCCGTCGGTGCCGTATTGCAGGGCGAGCTTGTTGTAGCCGCCGAACCAGTCGCTCTGGGTGTGCTCGAGGGTGACCAGATGGCCTTTCTGGTCCTCGTAGCCGGGGTCGCGTTCCTGCTCGTCGGTGAGGTTGGCCTTGCCATAGTCGTAGCCGATTTCCAGCTTGCCGCCCGGGTTGACGTCGATCTCGGCGAGGCGGAAATCGAGGGTGTCGTTGGCCAGGTTGGTGCCGGTGCCCGAGCCCTGGTAGACCCAGTCGCCGTCGGTGTTGCGGATCCACGCCACGCTGGCCTTGGCGAAGCCCAGGTCGATGTCCTCGATACCGGCGCCGGGGCCGGAGACATCCCAGTAGTAGTAGTCGTTGATGTGCACGTCGTGGCGCTTGTAGTAGCGCTTGCCGGCCCAGATCGCCGCGCCCGGCAGGCTCGGGATGAGGTTCTTGCCGACCACGTTGAACTGGCGGATGGAGGTGGTGCCGGCCTCGTCAAAGGGGTTGTTCTCGCCGCCGTCGGTATCGGTGCCGCCGGCTTCCCAGTCGTTACCCTGGTCGGAGCGGTAGGCGATCATGCTGTCGACGTAGAAGCTGCGGTTGCCTTCGCTCCACACCTCCTGGCCGAGGCCGATCTCGGCGTAGGTTTCGCATTCGTTGCCCAGACGATATTTCGCCGGAGCGCCGGCGGCCTGGAAACAGGCCTGGTCGCCGCCGCCCGCCGTGGCGCCGACGCCCGAGCGCAGGTAACCGTGGAAGTCGACCGCCAGGGCCGGGCCGCTGACCAGCAGGGCGGCGAGCAGGCAGGCGGGTTTGCGGGCAAAGCTTGGGTGCGCGGTGTGCTTCATGACGAGGTCCTTGTTTTTCTTGTTAATGCCGAATCGATCACGCCGTCGCTGCCAGCCAGGGGCGGCGCAGCTCGGTGGCAGAAGCCTCGGGGATAGGGCCAGGGGCAGCATCCTCCCGGCAGCGGATTTCGTTGGCGCAGGGTGAGGGCGTACCAGGGATGAGAACGGCGTAATCCCCGGGGCGGGGATGAGACGAGAGGGGCGCAGATGATTGCCAGGGGCCTTCCGCCTGGCCACTACGCCGCCTGCAACGGGGCGGGGGAGGTTGGTGACGGGGACTTGCAGGGGCAGCCTGCGGGTGCCGGTCGAAGACCCGGCCGGCGTTCATCCTCATCTGGCGGCCTTGTCGCCGGATACCCGAACAAGCACAAGAACCGGAGTTTTGCGATGAGCCATATCCTGCGTGCCGCCGTATTGGCGGCGATCCTGCTGCCGCTGCCGTCCATGGCCGATCAGGCCGGCAAGAGCCCCAATGCCGTGCGCTACCACGGCGGCGACGAAATCATCCTCCAGGGCTTTCATTGGAACGTCGTCCGCGAAGCGCCCAACGACTGGTACAACATCCTCCGTCAGCAGGCCTCGACCATCGCCGCCGACGGCTTCTCGGCAATCTGGATGCCGGTGCCCTGGCGTGACTTCTCCAGCTGGAGCGACGGTAGCAAGTCCGGCGGCGGTGAGGGCTATTTCTGGCACGACTTCAACAAGAACGGCCGCTACGGCAGCGACGCCCAGCTGCGCCAGGCCGCCGGCGCGCTTGGCGGTGCCGGGGTGAAGGTGCTCTACGACGTGGTGCCCAACCACATGAACCGCGGCTACCCGGACAAGGAAGTCAACCTCCCGGCCGGCCAGGGCTTCTGGCGCAACGACTGCGCCGACCCGGGCAACTACCCCAACGACTGCGACGACGGTGATCGTTTCATCGGCGGCGATGCGGACCTCAATACCAGCCATCCGCAGGTCTATGGCATGTTCCGCGACGAATTCGCCAACCTGCGCAGCGGGTACGGTGCCGGCGGTTTCCGCTTCGACTTCGTCCGCGGCTACGCGCCGGAGCGGCTCGACAGCTGGATGACGGAAAGCGCCGACAACAGCTTCTGCGTCGGCGAACTGTGGAAAGGCCCCTCCGAATACCCGAGCTGGGACTGGCGCAATACCGCCAGCTGGCAGCAGATCATCAAGGACTGGTCCGACCGGGCCAAATGCCCGGTGTTCGACTTCGCCCTCAAGGAGCGCATGCAGAACGGCTCGGTCGCCGACTGGAAGAACGGCCTGAACGGCAACCCGGACCCGCGCTGGCGCGAGGTGGCGGTGACCTTTGTCGACAACCATGACACCGGCTACTCGCCCGGGCAGAACGGCGGTCAGCACCACTGGGCGCTGCAGGACGGGCTGATCCGCCAGGCCTACGCCTACATTCTGACCAGCCCCGGCACGCCGGTGGTGTACTGGTCGCACATGTACGATTGGGGCTACGGCGACTTCATCCGCCAGCTGATTCAGGTGCGTCGCGCCGCCGGCGTGCGTGCCGATTCGGCGATCAGCTTCCACAGCGGCTACAGCGGCCTGGTCGCCACCGTGAGCGGCAGCCAGCAGACCCTGGTGGTGGCGCTCAACTCCGATCTGGCCAGTCCCGGGCAGGTTGCCAGCGGCAGCTTCAGCGAGGCGGTCAACGCCAGCAACGGCCAGGTGCGCGTCTGGCGCAGCGGCACGGGCGATGGCGGCGGGGATGACGGTGGCGAGGGTGGACTGGTCAGTGTGAATTTCCGCTGCGACAACGGCATGACGCAGCCCGGCGACAGCGTCTACGCGGTGGGCAACGTCAGCCAGCTCGGCAACTGGAGCCCAGCCTCCGCGGTGCGCCTGACCGATACCAGCGCCTACCCGACCTGGAAGGGCAGCATCTCCCTGCCTGCCGGCCAGGATGTGGAATGGAAATGCCTGATCCGCAATGAGGCCAACGCAACGCTGGTGCGGCAATGGCAGGGCGGGGTCAACAACAGCGTGACGCCCAGTGAAGGTGCCACTACGGCCGGGCGGTTTTAGTCTCAAACGGTAGCGACGGCCCGCCTCGCCGATGTGAGGCGGGTCTTTTTGTTGACCTCGTTACGGTGGTTCAGTCGAGATCAATGCGCCGGGCCGGCCGCTCCAGCTTGGGTGGGCTTCAGCCCACCCAAGCAGCGCTTCGGCCAGGCCCGCGCCACTCAAGACTATCCAGCATTCTGCGTATCGCCCAGCTGCCAGCGAATCGCCAGGGCTTCGGCCTGGCGCAGCTCATCGAGAAGGGCATCGCGGCCGGGGTTTCGTTCGTTGCCCAGCGCACCGCTGGCGAGCAGCTCGGCATGTTGGGTGGTGGCTTTATCCCGGAGCCAGGCCAGGCGCTGCAGGGTCAGTGGCGTGCAGCTCTGTCCGCTGAGGTCGTCCTTCACGTCCAGCCAGTGCGAGCGCCAGGCTTCCTGCAGGTACAGCCCGCCCAGATCGCCAGCCAGCGCGTTGCGCCAGCGACGCATCAGGCCGCTCAGCCAGTCCAATACCGTTTCGCTTGCGCCGCGGCCAGTCAGCTCTCGATGCAACCGCTGGTAGGCATCCAGCGCGATGCGTTTCTCCAGCTCGAAATCGGCCAGTGCCCATGTCTCGCTTTGCTGCTCCATACGCAGCAGGCAGGCAAACATCTGCCGTGTCTCGAAACGTTCGGCGGGATGAAAGCCAGGCGAGGCCAGGCCGTCGCTGTTGTACTGACGCAGCGGGTCGAAGGGGTAGAGGTAGCCGAAATCGAACAGGCGGATGCGGCCATCGTCCAGAGTGTTGCCCGGCGCCAGATCCCACTCGAACAGGCCAGCCAGCACCAAGACGATCAGCAGGTCGAACAGCTCGACGAGCTGGCGCTCGTCCCAGCGCTCGATGCGCTCGCCCTCGACCCAGGGCGACAACACGATGCCCTGCTGCAGCGAGGCGTACTGCGTCGGCACGATGCCGGCCAGGCGTTCGGCCTGCTCCGGCGTGCGCATCAGCCGGGCAAGGTCGCGGCGGCGCTGCAGCTCGTTGAGAAAGCTCGTCTGGCCATCGGGGTTCTGCACACGACAGGGCCGCCGGGCGACCTTCAGCGCCCAGTCGTGGCCGGCCAGCTCCACGCGGTAGACGCGCGCAGTCAGACCGTCGTCGAGGCAGGCACGCACCCAGGGCTCGTCGCCGCGCACCGCCGCCAGCTGTTCCGGCGGCAACGGGCAATCCTCGGCGCGGCCCAGGCGAAACTCGGTGCCGCTGGCGAGAAAGGCCAGCTGGGCCTGACGCCGCGCCGCTGCGGTCAGCGAGGCGGCACTCATCGGGCCTGCACCACGATGACCTTGTCCTCGCCCAGTACGCGGGCGAAGGCATAAGGCTGGCCGGGCGAAAGCAGTCGATGTTCACCCGCGCCGATCGCCGGATGGCGCGCACGGAACCGGCCGATTCGCTGCCAGTGCTCGATCAGTGCGGCAACTTCGGGGCGCTCGTGCTCGTCCCAGTTCATCGGGCTGCGCGTGCCCTGGAAGGGGTCCGAACCTGTGGGCCCGAAGGCGCGGGCGCTTTCGTCACCGTAGTAGACCTGCACCGCGCCGGGCGCCAGCAGCAGGGCGGCGGCGAGGCCGCGCTGGCGGGTCAGGTCGCCCTTGGCCAGCTGATTGAACAGCGCCGTGTCATGGGACGAGGCGTAGCTCAGCAGGTTGTGCCTCGGCGTCTCGGCCAGGCGCCGGGCATAGTCGGCGTAGCTGGGTTCGGCGGCCGCGAGGCAATCGCTGGCGGCCACGGCCTGCTCCTGAAAGTTGAAGTTGATCAGCGCGTCAAAACCCTGATCCAGATAGTCGCTGGCCACGGGGCCATGACCGAACACTTCGCCGACCATCCAGAACGGCTCGTCGGCCATGGGATCGTCCGGGTTGGCGCGGGCCCAGTCGGCGCGGGCGCGCTCGGCAGCGGCGCGCAATTCGGCCCAGGTCGATGGCTCGACATGCTTGACGGTGTCGGCACGGAAACCATCAACACCGTATTCGCGGACCCAGAGTGTCAGCCATTCGATCAGGTAGTCGCGCACGCGATAGCCCTCGCGCGGCTCGGCACGGGTCTGCGCCTTGCGCGCGAGAAACTCGGGCAGCGCGACGACCGCCTCGGACTCGGTGCGGAAATCCGGCAGAAAGGCCAGCGAGCCCTTGAGGGGATCGACTGTGCTGCTGGGCGGTGTGTCGTAATCGGCGATGCCGGCCCGCACCCAGTCGCGGCCCCACCAGGCGGCCCAGCTCGGATGCTCGTAGTCCACCAGGTTGTGGTAGGCGTGCAGATTTTCGTGGGCTTCCGGCTGCCAGGTGCTCCATTGCTCGGGCAGGTACTCGGCCATGCCGTCGCGCAGGGCGCCGAAGCCCATCTGCTGCATGTCCTGCAGGGTCGAGTAGCCGGGGTGGTTCAGCACCACATCGAACAGCACGCGAATGCCGCGGGCATGGGCCGCGCTGATGAGGGCGCGCAGGTCGTCCTCGCTGCCCATGTTGGCGTCGAGCTGGGTGAAATCCAGGGCGTAGTAGCCGTGGTAGCCGTAGTGGCGGAAGTCGCCGCCATCGCCGCCGCCGACCCAGCCGTGGATCTGCTCGTAGGGCGCGCTGATCCACAGCGCATCGACGCCGAGGCTGGCGATATGGTCGAGCCGTTCGGTCAGCCCCTTGAGATCCCCACCGTGGAAGGTGCCGATTTCATCGAGACCGTCCGGCTCGCGGCCATAGCTGCGGTCGTTGCCTGGATCGCCATTGGCGAAGCGGTCGGTGAGCACGAAATAGACGATCGCGTTGCGCCAGTCGCGCGGTGCCGGTTTGGCCGGCTCGGCGGCTTCGAGCAGCAGGAGGCCGTCGCTGCCGGCGGCGGGTTGCAATGTCACCTGGCCGTCGCGCACGTCCGCCATGGCGCCGGATAGCGCATCGCGCAGGGTCTGGCCATCGCGGAACACGTCGCCAACCGACACGTTTACCGGTCTGCCATCCCAGGCCTGGCAGACCGGCACAGCCGTCTTCGGCTCGGCGGCCTTGATCGGCAGCAGACGCAGCGCCGCTGAGGCGCCGGTCTCGACGATCAAGCGATAGCGTCCGGCCTCGGGCACTTCGTAGCGGTAGGCGCTGTCTTTGCCAAGCGGCTGACGACGGAACGGCGCAAGCGCGGTGTTTTCGACGCCTGCTTGCGGCATCACCAGGTGCAGCCGACCGGGTTCGAGTTCCAGCAGTGTGTCGTAGCGATCGGCTGCCAGGGCGTTCCAGCTCGGTGACAGCGGCTGGTCGTTCAGGCGAACGCTCAGCTCGGGAGCGGCGAGGCCGGACAAGGGCAGGGCGAGGCCGAACAGTAGCGGCAGGGCGGATAACCGGTGGGCGCGCATCAAAATGTGGCTCCATTATGCTTTTTCGCTACATTTGACCGCGCGTTGGCAGCCGGGTATAGGCGTAAACCCCAGGCTGATGGCGTATTTTGTGCCGTTGCGACGGCTGATCTACGCCCCGCTTCTACGCCCTCCGCCCCCTCGGGGAGGAGGATGCACATGGCACAGGACGCGCCGAGGATGGAACGACTGCCAGAGCCTCAGGCCGGCAGCAGGTGGAACAACTAATAAGAAGCCACGAGGAAAGCGAAGCATGAACAAGAAATTCTGGTGTATCGCCACCGTCGGCCTGGCGGCCACCTTCAGCCTGCCGCTACCGGCGCTGGCGGCGATCGAGGAAGGCAAGCTGGTCGTCTGGATCAACGGCGACAAGGGCTATAAAGGCCTCGCCGAAGTCGGCAAGAAGTTCACCGCCGAAACCGGCATTCCCGTCGAAGTGGCCCACCCCGACAGCGCCACCGACAAGTTCCAACAGGCAGCCGCCACCGGCAACGGCCCGGACATCTTCATCTGGGCCCACGACCGCATCGGCGAATGGGCCAAGAGCGGCCTGCTCACCCCCGTCACCCCCAGCGCCGACACCAAGTCGGGCATCGCCGACTTCTCCTGGCAGGCGGTGACCTACGACAACAAGCTGTGGGGCTACCCGATTTCGGTGGAAACCATCGGCCTGATCTACAACAAGGCGCTGGTGGACACCCCGCCGAAGAGCTTCGATGACGTCCTCGCGCTCAACGAAAAGCTCTCAGCGCAAGGCAAGCGCGCCATCCTCTGGGACTACAACAACACCTACTTCACCTGGCCGCTGCTGTCGGCCAAGGGCGGCTACGTGTTCGAGCAGGCCGACGGCGGCTACGACGTCAAATCCACCGGGGTGAACAACGCCGGCGCCAAGGCCGGCGCGCAGGTGCTTCGCGATCTGATCGACAAGGGCGTGATGCCCAAGGGCGCGGATTACAGCGTGGCCGAAGCGGCCTTCAACAAGGGTGACTCGGCGATGATGATCAGCGGCCCCTGGGCCTGGTCGAACATCGAGAAAAGCGGCATCGACTTCGGCGTGGCACCGATCCCGGCGGTCGATGGCGAGCCGAGCAAGCCCTTTGTCGGTGTCGCCGCGGCGCTGCTCAATGCGGCCAGCCCGAACAAGGACCTGGCCGTGGAATTCCTCGAGAACTACCTGCTGCAGGTCGAGGGTCTGAAGATGGTGAATGCCGACGTGCCGCTGGGTGCCGTGGCCAATACCGCCTACATGGAAGAGCTGTCTGCCAACCCGCACATCAAGGCGACCTTCGAGAACGCCCAGATGGGCGAGCCGATGCCCAACGTGCCGGAGATGGGGGCGTTCTGGTCGGCCATGGCTGCCGCGCTGACCAACATCTCTTCCGGTCGACAGGATGTCGACGCCGCCCTGGACGATGCCGCCAAGCGCATCACCCGTTGAACCGCTCGCCGGCCGCCTGCACAGGCGCGCCGGCAGACTAAGCTCCGTTCATAAAGGTTCTTCTCCCGTGAATGCCCGTGCCGAGTTGCCCAGCCCTGCCATGACCCGTTCGACTCCCCGGGGCCTGCCCCGCTCCCTGACCACTGGCCTGCGCTGGCTGCTTTGGCTGGCCTTCAACGCGTTCGCGCTGTATCTGGTGGTCGCGCTCTACGTCCAGAAGCAGATGGCCTTCGCTCTGCTCGGGCTGGTGGTCACCGGCATCGCCAGCTATCTGTTCATCAACCGGCGCATGTACGCGCAGCGCTACATCTTCCCGTCGGTGGCGGGCATGCTGGTTTTCGTGATCTTTCCACTGCTCTATACGGTGGGCATTGGCTTCACCAACTACAGTGGCACCAATCTGCTGAGTCAGGCCCAGGTCGAGCAGTATCACCTGAGCCAGACCTACCTCGCCGGCGAGCGCTTCCGCTTCAGTCTGCACCCGAGCCCGGAGGGCGAGCGCCTGCGCATCGACAAGGGCGAGCAGGGCGTGTTCGTCAGCCCGCCGTTGACCGGCGAGCCTGACGCCGAATCACCGCTGCTCCTGCAGCCGGCCGAAAGCGTCGAGGGGCTGGGCGATGCGCTGGCGTTGCGCGAGGTGATTCAGCGGCGCAAGGCCCTGGAGCAATGGGTGATGCAGGTGCCGGATGGCAGCCTGCTGCGCCTGTATGGATTGCGTGAAGTCGCCGCCGTGCAACCCGTCTATCGTCAGGATGGCCCCGGCGTACTGGTCGACACCCGCAGCGGCGCGCGGTTGACCGCCGATATGGAGCGCGGCTTCTATGTCGACGAGACGGGCAAGGCGGTGCCACCGGGCTTTACCGTGTTCACCGGCTTCGCCAACTTTTCCCGGGTGCTGACCGAACCGAGCATCCGCGAACCTTTCATGCAGATCTTCGCCTGGACCTTCGCCTTCGCCGGCCTCACGGTGGTCTTCACCCTCGCGGTCGGTCTGGTGCTGGCCAGCCTGCTGCAATGGGAGCTGGTGCGCGGCAAGGCGTTCTACCGGCTGATGCTGATCCTGCCGTATGCGGTGCCGGCATTCATTTCCATTCTGGTGTTCCGCGGCCTGTTCAACCAGAACTTCGGCGAGATCAACCTGCTGCTCGACAGTCTGTTCGGCATTCGCCCGGACTGGTTCAGCGACCCGGCCCTGGCGCGAACGATGATCCTCATCGTCAATACCTGGCTCGGCTACCCCTACATGCTGTTGCTGTGCATGGGTCTCCTGCAGGCCATCCCGCGGGATCAGTACGAGGCTTCGGCCATCGACGGCGCCAGTCCGCTGGACAACCTGCTGCGCATCACCCTGCCGCAGCTGATCAAGCCGCTGATGCCGCTGCTGATCGCAAGCTTCGCCTTCAACTTCAACAACTTCGTGCTCATCACCCTGTTGACCCGCGGTGGCCCCGACATCATCGGTGCGACCACGCCGGCCGGCACCACGGACCTGCTGGTGAGCTACACCTACCGCATCGCCTTCCAGGATTCCGGGCAGGACTTTGCCCTGGCCGCGGCGATTGCCACGATGATCTTCCTGCTGGTGGGCGCCATGGCGCTGCTCAACCTCAAACTCTCGAAAGTGAAGGTATAAGGAGACCCACATGGCCATGGTGCAACCCAGATCCGCCCGTTACCGGCTGTGGGCAACCCACGCGGCGCTGCTGGCGTTCGTGGCGGTGATCCTCTTTCCGCTGCTGATGGTGATCTCGATTTCCTTCCGCGAAGGCAACTTCGCCACCGGCAGCCTGTTTCCGGACAATCCGACCCTGGAGCACTGGTCGCTGGCTCTCGGCATCCCCTACACCCATGACGACGGCAGCGTCACCCAGCCGCCATTCCCGGTGCTGTTGTGGCTGTGGAATTCGGTAAAAATCGCCCTGGCCAGCTCGGTGCTGATCCTGCTCCTGTCGACCACCAGCGCCTACGCTTTCGCGCGCATGCGTTTCGGCGGCAAGGCGCCGATCCTGAAGAGCATGCTGATCTTCCAGATGTTCCCGCCGGTGCTCTCGCTGGTGGCCATCTACGCGCTGTTCGACCAGCTCGGCCAGCACGTCAGCTGGCTCGGGGTGAACAGCCACGGCGCGGTGATCGTCGCCTCGCTGGGCGGCATGGCACTGCACATCTGGACCATCAAGGGCTATTTCGAGAGCATCGATGCCTCGCTGGAGGAGGCCGCCATCGTCGATGGCGCGACCACCTGGCAGGCGTTCTTCCATATCCTGCTGCCGATGAGCGTACCGATCCTGGCGGTGGTGTTCATCCTCGCCTTCATCACCAGCGTCACCGAGTACCCGATCGCCTCGGTGCTGCTGATGGACGTGGACAAACTCACTCTGTCGGTGGGTGCCCAGCAGTACCTGTACCCGCAAAACTACCTGTGGGGTGATTTCGCCGCGGCGGCGGTGCTTTCCGGGATACCCATCACCGCGGTGTTCCTCTACTGCCAGAAGTGGATCGTTGGCGGTCTTACCGCGGGCGGCGTGAAGGGCTGAAGGATGTAGCGAAACAGGGCGCCAGACCGGGGAGCGGACGCCATGCGAGCCGGTGCGCCAGGCCACGACGAGAACAATAACGAGAACAGGGAGCCGTCCATGAATGCCTCAATGCCAGCCTTGCTGCCGCTGATCCCCACCAAGCTGGCGATCCCCATGCTGCCGCCGGGCCTGCTCGAACGCCCGCGACTGGACGAGTGGCAGCTGCGCCTGCCGCAGGTACGCCTGGCGGTGCTGCACGCCGCCAGCGGCTTCGGCAAGACCACCCTGGCAGCGCAGTGGGCGCGGGCCTTCGATGGCCGCGTCGCCTGGCTGCAGCTGCATGCCAGCGACAACCTGGCGCTGCAGTTCGGCCGCTACCTGACCCAGGCGCTGGACCGCCAGCTCGATGCCGGTTGCCCGCTATCCGCGGCACTCGCCGAGCAGGGCCAGGTCTCGCTGGATGCGCTGTTCACTCAACTGCTGGCCGAACTGCCGGGCGAGCACGAGGCGATCCTGATCGTGCTCGATGAATTTGAAGTGCTGCACGAGCGTGAGCTGATCGCCGGGCTGCGTTTCTTCCTGCGGCATATGCCGAGCTGGATGACCCTGCTGGTGTGCAGCCGCCGGCTGCCGGAGCTGGGCGTGGCCGAGCTGCGGGTCAAGCATCAGCTGCTGTTGCTCGATGCCCGCCAACTGGCCTTCGAGGACGATGAGGTACAGGCCTTGCTGGAGTTGGGCGTGCCGGTGAGCATCAACCGCGAGCAGGTCGAGCGGCTCAACCGCCGCATCGGTGGTTGGCCCTGCGCATTGCAGCTGGCGCTGCAGGAAGTGCAGACCAGCCGTGGCATGGACCTGTTCCTGGAAAACCTGCTGCTCGGCCACCCGGATATCCGCGACTACATGCGCGAACAGGTGATCGACGGCCTGCCGCAAGACCTGCGCGGTTTTCTCGAGGCGACCTGCCTGCTCGACCGCTTCGATGCGGCGCTGGCCGACCGCCTGACCGAAGCCTGCCACGGCCGCGAGATGCTCGAACGGCTCGAACGCGGCGGCCTGTTCATCCAGCCGCTGGACAGCCTGCGTCGCTGGTACAGCTATCACCCGTTGTTCGCCGTGTTCCTGCAGGGCGAGCTGCGCACCCACCAGCCGCAGCGGGTCAACCAGTTGCATCTGCGCGCCGCCGAGGCGTTGCTGGCCGAGGGCATGCCCGAGGAAGCCGCGCGGCACGCGGTGCAGGCTGGCGACCCGCAGCAGGTCGCGGAAATCCTGCAGCGCCACGGGCGTGCCTTCTATCGTCAGGGGCGTCTCGGGTTGCTGCAGCAATGCCTGGAAACCCTGCCGGAGCCGGTGATCGCCGGCTCGCCGCTGCTCACGCTCCTGCAGGCCTGGGTGTCACAGAACTCCTACCAGTTCGATCACGTCGAGCGCTGGTTCAAGGCCGCCGAGCTGGCCCTGCAGCGCAGCTGCTCGGAGCAGGACTGGGCGCGCATCGTCTGCGAGTTCAACGCAGTGCGCGCGCAGGTGGCGATGAACCAGGGCGACGAGCAGCGCGCCATCGCCCTGGCCCAGGAGGCGCTGACCTGCGAGCCGCTGATCATGCGCACCTCGCGGGTGGCGGCGATGTCCGGGCTGGCCGAGGTGCATTTCGTCCAGGGTGCACTGCCGCAGGCGCAGAAGCAGTACGAGGAAGCCGAACGCCGCGCCCGTGAGATCAACGCCTCGCATCTGGTGGTCTGGAGCCTCGGCCAGCTGTCGGAGATCGCCATCGCCCAGGGCCATCTGCAGAAGGCCTACACCCTGCAGGAACGGGCCATCCAGTACATTGAACAGCAGAACCTGCAGGCCACGCCGATCGTCGAGTTCATCTACCGGGTGCGCGGCCAGGTGCTGCTGGAATGGCACCAGCTGGATGCCGCCGAGCAGTGCGCGCTGCAGGGCATCCAGATTCTCGACGAGCTTGGCGACCAGCGCTGGCGCCTGCAGAGCCACGCACTGCTGGCCGGCGTCGCCTACGCCCGCGGCCAGCAGAACGCCTGTGCCGACTACATCAGCCAGATGCAGACGATGCTTGCCGACGACCGCTACCACATCGACTGGTTGGCCAATGCCCATGCGGTGATGCTCGCCTACTGGGATTCCAGCCAGGATCGTGAGGCGATTCGCCAATGGCTGATCAGCGCGCCGCCGGTCAGCGCCGGCGCCAACCACTTCTCCCAGCTCAACGCGCGCAACCATGCCCGTGCTCACGTGGCGCTGGGGCAGCTGGACAGTGCGCTGCCGATCCTGCGCCAGCTGCTGACCGATGCCGAGCGCCACGGCCTGGTGATGGATCGCAACCGCAACCACATCCTTCTGGCGCAGCTGCACTGGCTGCGTGAAGAACGCCAGCAGGCGCTGGATCACCTGCAACGGGCCATGATCCTGGCCAGCGGCAGCGGCGCAGTCGGCAGCTTCCTGCGGGTCGGCAAGCCGATCATCGGCATGCTCAAGTGCCTGCTGCACGAGCGCACCCTCGACGAACCGGAAGCCCAGCGCGCCACGCGGCTGATCCAGCTGGCGCAGCAGCAGCGCGACTTCAGCCGCGCCATCCGCATCACCCTCGACGAGGCGGTGATCCAGGACATCATCAATCGCCCCGACGTGCCGGAGCTGATCCGCCGCTCACCGCTGACCCGGCGCGAATGGCAGGTGCTGAGCCTGATCCACGCCGGGCAGTCCAACGAGCAGATCGCCGATCACCTGAACGTCGCGCCCACCACCATCAAGACGCACATCCGCAGCCTCTACCAGAAGCTCAACATCACCCACCGCAGCGAAGCGGTGCAGCTGGCGCGCGACCTGCTGAGCAAGATTCAGGGCGACTAGCGCCGCTCGCCGCCGCCGAGGCGACCGGCTATGCTCGCGGGCCGTACAGCACAACAGGGATGTGGCGGATGATGACGACAGTTCAGCGAACCGCCCGGCGCGCGCCGGGCGCAGTACAGCACGACGGAGGCCGCCCATGAGCCTGACCCGCGTGCTGTTTATCGCCGCCGTCCTGGGTCTTGGCTACAAGCTGTGGAGCGGGCATCAGCAGGAGATGCTGCTCCAGGCAGGCACGACAAGTAGCCCCTCGGGGTTCATCTCGGTGGCGATGCCCGGTGGTGCACGCCCGGGTGTGGTGATGGTTTTCGCACCGGTCAACTGCCCTTCTGATGAAGCGCGGCGGGCCGACGAGCTGGCGGCCGGGCTGTCCCGTATGGGCATCGCGGTGCAACGCTCCAGTCATTTCACTACCGAGACGAACAACCCCAACGCCGAGCAGCAGGCCAAGCTGCAGCGCACCGTCGCGGTGCTAAACGGTGGCATTCCCGCCGTGTTCTTCAATGGCATGGGCAAGGCCAACCCGACACTGGACGAGGTGGTAGCCCAGGTTCGCGCGCCGCGCTGAGCTCCGCGGGCAACGCGCCGTTAGCGCGCGGACTGCGGGGCGCCGCTCAGCCCTTCCACTGCGTCTGGGCGAAGGCGGGCAGGGCGTTGGCGCGCTGCGACGCTGAGGCCAGATGCGGAAAGGCGCCGTCCGGCGCCAGCGTGTCGGGCAGGGTGAGGCGGGCGTAGTCGTAGGCGACCACCGCGCTGATATCCACCTGGCTCATGCGCTCGCCCAGCAAGGGCCGCTCGCCGCGCTCGGCCTGGCGCGCATCCAGCAATGCCAGTGCGCCGCGCGCCTGATCCTCGCAATGGCGGTACCAGTCGTCCCAGACCAGCCCTTCCGGCCGACGATCGCGTTCGTAGTAGGCCGCCACGGTTTTCTCGCAGGCACCGACGGCGAATGCCAGCAGGTTCATCGCCTCGCTGCGCTGGGGGCCGGACAGCGGCAGCAGTGCGCGCTCGGCGCCAGCCTGCTGATCGAAATAATCGAGGATGGCGTTGCTGTCGATCAGCACCTGGCCATCGTCCAGCACCAGCGCCGGCAAGCGACCCAGCGGCGAGTATTCGCGAATCTTCAGACTATCCGTCAGGACGCTGAGCGGTTCGTTGGTGAATGGTATGTCCAACAGATGCAAGCTGACGCCGACGCGGCGGACGAAAGGCGACATGTAGCGACCGATCAGTTTCACAGGCAGTGCTCCAGAGGCAATTGGGCAGTGCATCAACCCTAGTCGAGCCCGCCGGTGGATGCGAAGGCGCCGGGCAGAACCGTCCATCGCATCGCTCGCTCGCCGCCGGGCGGGGGAGGAGGAGCGCAGCGCCAGGCTGTGGCACCCTCGGGCCTTCAGAGATGGAGGCATTGCCATGGCGATGAGCGAGAAACAGAAGATGCTGGCCGGCGAGCTGTACTACCCCGGTGACCCGGAGATTCTCGCCGATCAGGCCGCGGCCAAGGCCTGGATGGTGCGCTACAACGCAGCGCTGGCGGCCTCGCCGGACGAGCGTCGGGCGCTGCTGGCCGAGAGGCTGGCCGCGGTCGGTGCCGGCGCGGTGATCCGCCAGCCGTTCCATTGCGACTACGGCTACAACATCCACCTGGGCGAGGGCGCCTTCCTCAACTTCAACTGCGTGATTCTCGATGTGGTCGCGGTGCATATCGGCGCCGGTGCGCAGATTGGTCCTGCGGTGCAGCTCTACACCGCCGATCACCCGCGTGACCCTGAAGCACGCCGCTCGGGCGTCGAGTTCGGCCGGCCGATCCGTATTGGCAAGAATGTCTGGATTGGCGGCGGAGCGATCATTCTCCCCGGCGTGACGGTCGGTGACGATGCGGTGATCGGCGCCGGCAGTGTGGTGACCCGTGACGTGCCGGCCAGCGCCACGGTGGTCGGCAACCCGGCGCGGGTGCGTTGACCGGCTCGCTGTCTACGCCCTCGGCCAGCGGGCCGTCTACGCCCGGCCCTTACGCCTGCAAGAGCCCGCCGCCGGAGGATGTTGCGACGGGAAGCCGCACCTAGAGTGGCTCCATCTTCACTGGTCACTCATAGGTAACGTGGCATGTCCGAGCAACTTCAGAATTGGTGGCGCGGCGGGGTGATCTATCAGGTCTACCCACGTAGTTTCTTCGACAGCAACGGCGACGGCGTGGGCGACCTGCCCGGCGTGCTGCACAAGCTGGACTACATCGCCAGCCTCAACGTCGACGCCATCTGGCTATCGCCTTTCTTCACCTCGCCGATGAAGGATTTCGGCTACGACGTGGCCGACTATCGCGGCGTCGATCCGCTGTTCGGCACGCTGGACGACTTCGTCCGGTTGGTCGAGGCCTGCCACGAACGCGGCATGCGCGTGCTGATCGACCAGGTGCTCAACCATTCTTCCGACCAGCATCAGTGGTTCGTCGAAAGCCGTTCCAGCCGCGACAACGACAAGGCCGACTGGTACGTCTGGGCCGATCCCAAGCCGGACGGCACCGTGCCGAACAACTGGCTGTCGGTGTTCGGCGGTCCGGCCTGGAGCTGGGACAGCCGGCGCCGGCAGTACTACCTGCACAACTTCCTCTCCAGCCAACCGGACCTGAACTTCCATTGTCCGGCCGTGCAGGATCAGGTGCTCGACGACATGGAGTTCTGGCTCAAACTGGGCGTGGACGGTTTCCGCCTGGATGCTGCGAACTTCTACTTCCACGACGCCGAACTGCGCGACAACCCGCCGAACACCGAGATCCGCGAGGGCAGCATCGGCGTGCGCATCGACAACCCCTACGCCTACCAGCGCCACATCTACGACAAGACGCGGCCGGAGAATCTGGAATTCCTTCGCCGTCTGCGTGCCCTGCTGCAGCGCTATCCCGGCGCCTCCTCGGTGGCCGAGATCGGCTGCGACGAATCCTTGCGCACCATGGCCGCCTACACCAGCGGCGGCGACACCCTGCACATGGCCTACTCCTTCGACCTGCTGACCGAACAGTGCAGCCCGGCCTATATCCGGCATACCGTCGAGGGCATCGAGCGCGAACTGGCGGACGGCTGGTCGTGCTGGTCCATGGGCAACCACGATGTGGTGCGGGTGATGACGCGCTGGGCCCTCAATGGCCGGCCCGACCCGGAGCGCGGCCGGCTGCTGATGGCATTGCTGTTGTCCCTGCGCGGCAGTGTCTGCCTCTATCAGGGCGAGGAGCTGGGCCTGCCGGAAGCGGAACTGCGCTACGAGGATCTGGTCGATCCGTACGGCATTACCTTCTGGCCGGAATTCAAGGGCCGCGACGGCTGCCGCACGCCGATGCCGTGGCAGAGCGAGGCGCATCATGCCGGCTTTACCGGTAGCCAGCCGTGGTTGCCGGTGGACGACTCGCACCGTTCGCTTTCCGTGGCGGCGCAGGAAGCCGATCCGCACTCGATGCTCAACTGCTACCGGCGCTTCCTCGGCTGGCGGCGCGAGCAGCGTCTGCTGATCGAGGGTGACATCCGCATGGTCTACCATGACGACGCCTTGCTGGTGTTCGAGCGCCGGCTCGGGGGGGAGGTCTGGCTGTGCCTGTTCAACCTCGGCGATCTGCCGCGCAGCTACGAGCTGCCGGCCCAGGCGGTGCCGCTGGTGGACGTGCCGGCGAGCTTCGCCGAATACGATGGGCAATGGGCGCGCCTGCCGGCCCATGGTTTCGGCTACGTGCGTCTCGAGGGTTGAGCGAGATCCGGCAGCGGCGGGGTTGGCCCTCCGCTGCACCAGATAACGAGAGCTTGGCGGCATCCAACGGAGAACAACAACGATGGCCAGTGTCACGCTGCGCGACATCTGCAAGAGTTACGACGGTACGCCGATCACCCGGCATATCGACCTGGAAATCGAGGACGGTGAGTTCGTCGTCTTCGTCGGTCCATCCGGTTGCGGCAAATCCACCCTGCTGCGACTGATCGCCGGGCTGGAGGACATCACCTCGGGCGATCTGCTGATCGGTGACCAGCGGGTCAACGACCTGCCGCCCAAGGATCGTTCAGTTGGCATGGTCTTCCAGTCCTACGCCCTCTATCCGCACATGACCGTGGCCGAGAACATGGCCTTTGGCCTCAAGCTTGCCAGCGTCGATAAGCGCGAGATCGCCCGTCGCGTGGAAGCGGTCGCGGAAATCCTGCAGCTCGACAAACTGCTCGAACGCAAACCCAAGGACCTTTCCGGTGGCCAGCGCCAGCGCGTCGCCATCGGCCGCACCATGGTCCGCGAGCCGAAGGTGTTCCTGTTCGACGAACCCCTGTCGAACCTCGACGCCTTCCTCCGCGTGCAGATGCGCATCGAGATCGCCCGTCTGCACCAGCGCATCCGCTCCACCATGATCTACGTGACTCACGACCAGGTCGAAGCCATGACCCTGGCCGACAAGATCGTCGTGCTCAACGCCGGCGAAATCGCCCAGGTCGGCCAACCGCTGCACCTGTACCACTACCCGCAGAACCGTTTCGTTGCCGGCTTCCTCGGCTCGCCGCAGATGAACTTCGTCGAGGTGCGCGCCGTCTCCGCCAGCCCGGAAGCCGTCACCGTGGAACTGCCCAGCGGTTACCCACTGACCCTGCCGGTGGATGGCAGCGCCGTCAGCGCTGGCGACCCGCTCACCCTCGGCATCCGCCCCGAACACTTCGTCATGCCGGACGAAGCCGACTTCACCTTCCACGGCCAGATCACCGTGGCCGAACGGCTGGGCCAGTACAACCTGCTCTACCTCACCCTGGAGCGCCTGCAGGACGTCATCACCCTCTGCGTCGACGGCAACCTGCGCGTCACCGAAGGCGAAACCTTCGCCGCCGGGCTCAAGGCTGACAAGTGCCACCTGTTCCGCGAGAACGGCGAGGCCTGCACCCGGCATTATCGCGAGCCGGCGATTTATGGATGACCGAATCCGCCCCGCTGGACTGGCGGCAGGGTTTAGCTAGGCCAGCTCTAATTGCGCCTGATCGACTGCGGTAAAACGGCTCCTTCAGGCTGCTCAGTGCCGACGTCATACAGAAAGGCACGGTCCGCCTGATCGGTGAAGCTAGAACCGTTGCCGTGGCGTTTGCTTGGTCGCGTCAAAGGCCTGGGGGCTCATCTGTCGGCCAAGGCCAGGTTCACACCGAGACCGGCAAATGATGCCGCGAAGCCGCGGCGCAACCAGGCCTGAACGCGCTGCGATTCGATAACCGCCTTGCGAAAGGCGTGCGCCAGCAGGCCGTAGACAGTAAAGATGGCGAATGTCATCAGCATGAAAGTCGCGCTGAGAACGAGCAGCTGCCCAAGCTCGTCACCTGCGCCCGGCCGGATGAATTGCGGCAGGAAGGCCAGGAAGAAAATGGTCAGTTTCGGGTTCAGCAGATTGACCAGCAGCGCCTTCGCAACCAGCGATCGAACCCTGAGTGGTTCACTATCGCCGCCCACCGCCAGCGCAGAGCGGTCACGCCAGGTCGCATAGGCGAGATAGAGCAGGTAGGCGGCACCTGCATAGCGCAGAGTCTCGAAGACCAGCGCACTGGAATGCAGGATCGCCGCGACACCGAGAATGGTCGCCAGCAGATGCGGCAGAATCCCGAGCGTACAGGCCGTCGCGGCCAGAATACCGGCGCGACGGCCGTGCATTAGCGCCGTCGAAACCGTATAAATCACCCCCGCGCCGGGTATCAGCACGACGACCAGGCAGGTAATCAGATATTCGAGGCTGGGCATTTGGGCTCCTTGATAAGGGGCTGATCGACTGAACCAGCATAGAGCATGGACGGGCGCCGCCCCAACCGGCGCATATCGCATCGCATGGTTCGTCGAAGGCCGCTGCCGCGAAAGCCTCGAGACCTGAGCGCTGGACCCCGTCTGCCCCGCGAGAGTCAACCGCGGTAGTCTGGCGCTTCGCGTCGGTTATGGCGCATTCGCTCGGAGCCACAGTGAGGTACGAATGCAGGTCAGAAAATCCTCTCGATTGTTCATCGTGGATGCTGATGGACGCCTTTTACTTTTCTTGTACAAAGACGAGCATGAAGCGCCCTTCTGGGCGACCGCCGGGGGCGAGCTACAACCTGGCGAAAGCTACGCCGATGCAGCAGCAAGGGAGCTGTATGAGGAGACCGGCCTAACGCTTCACGTCGGAAAGCTGCTCAAAGAACGAGATGAGGTATATGCCGTAGCACGCTCGACACCGGCGCGCTGGCTGGAGAAGTACTTCCTCGTGGAATGCCCAGCGGACACGAGCGTGTTCGCGGCAGAATGGACCGAAGAAGAAAAGAGCACCATTCAGAAATGGAAGTGGTGGAGCTTGAACGAAATGCAGGACCAAGCCGCATCCCTATTCAAGCCCACGTGGCTGCCTGAACTTCTGGGCGCTCTCTTAAGTGATCGTCAGTGCAGCAGCTGATTCTGATCGGCGTTCACTTCTAGGACGGGGCTAGCGGTGGGGTGACCCAGTGGAGTGGCCGAGTCGCTACCAAAGCCTTGCACGAGAGCGTGAACGTGCAAGGGGAAGCGTGCCGAGGCCTCCAGTATTTTCCGATACACGAAAAAAAGCCCCGAGAATCTTGAGATTCTCGGGGCTTTGTATTTGGTGGAGCCGGGGGGATTTGAATCCCAAACTTCAATATCCCGGCCAAATCAAGGCTTCAGCGCATTATGCAAGAAACCTTGATTTGTTGGATTGCTCACAGTGAGCGCGAGTATATGAACCTTTCGAGCCTTGTCAAGCATCGCATTCACCTATCTGTGAGAGTGGCTTTGCGTGCGTTGGCGAGTAGAGCTGCCCGCAGTCGGTTGGGTTTAGGCTGCGTTGAAGCCAAACGCTCCTGAGTTTGAAGTTACCAATGATCTAGGGAGGCGCCTTGGGTTTCTAAGGTGTTCCCGTTGGCACCCGATCATAATCACCTCAACTCAATTTACGGTCTTATTTTGACTGCGGTTCGAGGTTCATGGAGCAGGATTGCCTGGTGTGATTCCAGGTTTCAATCGCGAGGTGCGAAAATGGATGGGGCTGACATCGCTCGCTCAACGCGCGGTTGCCAATACCTTACGAGCGAACGTAACCAATTCAGGGCAGTCACCGTTGGTGCTGTTTCGGTCAACAAAAAAGCCTCGGATGCCTACTGCCGTTGGCCCATCTCGGTCGCAACGTTGGGAGTCACCGATCATCCACGATGCGGTCGGGGACGCCCCAAGCTGATCGCAAATCCAACTGTAGATGGTGGGTTCGGGCTTCATTACGCCTAAATCACAGCTAAACGCATATGCGTCTAGCATGGGGTAGCAACGCAGGACGGCTTGCCGGTACGGGAAAGCCAAATTCGAGCAAACACCGATTCGAATGCCTTGCTCTTGGAGCAGTTTCACCGCTTCGAGCCCGTCAGGATATGCCTCAACGGCTGCGATCTCTTCTGCCAGGACAGTTTCCAGAGTGCTCAATTGTTCAGGGCTTGCAGTGATCCCCAAATGCGCTGCGGCTTGCGTCAACGTTATCGCAGATTTCATCAGGAAAGACGCGTCGTCCGGGCGGGGGCGCCGCCCATGCGCCTTTCCGATCTTCATCAACTGTCGGTACGGATGCGACCCATCTTGAATCTTTATCAGTGTCCCGAAAGCATCAAAAATGACGGCTTGTATGGTCATTAGACATCCCGTTACGACAGGGTATGAAGGCTGGCGCATTCAACCGACGTGCTTGATTGGCCCCGAATACTTCGCTGTAGCATGATTATTGGTTACTAGGATGAAGCCTTCCGAAGCTGCTTGTCCGATGAGCATCCGATCAAATGGGCGCTGTGAAGGAGAGGCGAGGCCGCAGCCGTAATGGCGTGTCGGCTGGTCACGGACAGCTCCTTGTAGTCGCCGTCCAGAAGAGACCTTCTTAGTACTCCTGAATCGAACTGAAAGCTTGCTTTGCCCATCGCGTTTTGGCCGATTTCCCAGATGCTAGCGGCGCTGATGAACAGCTCATTGGCGCGATCCTCGATCATCTCCACAGCCCCGAG
>NZ_FORS01000003.1 GCF_900114065.1 Stutzerimonas kunmingensis | reverse complement strand
GGTGCCGAACCTCAGTTCTCCGAGCTGGATTTCTTCAGCTGTGGCACGAAGAAGATGGGTCTCTGCGGGGGAGCTATCAGAATATCACTGGATTTGATGCTAGTGCCCTTGCGACGCCTGGTCTTGCCATCCTTACCGACCGCCAGCAAATCACCGGTCGCAACAGCGATATCGAGCGCCTGCTTTACGCGAAACTCGTCAGCCATGGTGTAGTTGGTCAATCCGCTCATCAGGCCCAAAAAAGGTTTCCGTTCTACCTCGTAGACCTGGTTGGGCAAGAGCTCTGAAAGTTCTCCTCGGACGCGGTCATCGGTGGCATCGTCGAAGTGATGCTCATCCAACAGCAAATCGTGTTTGCATGATGGCGAGCGTTATGAGGTGCATCTCTGTGAGGCCTGCTTTTTCCGAGCGCTGAGTGGTCTCCGCCGCGAGCGTATGGTCAACACCATGTTCGACGAGAATCCCGATAGGACTGGCGATGAGTTCGGCCTTGTGCAGCGGAGCGAATTCTGGAAAGACAACTGAGCTCGGTTCAGATGGGACTATGGATACGGGTAGGAAGTGGGGCGTTAGCCTCGCAGATGTAATGCAGCAGAGAAGATCACGTGTTTACTAATTCGACTGCCGAGAGACTGACACGCTGAGGTTGAGTACGTGCGATCTCCCTCCACTCGGTACTGGTGCCCAAGCTCGCTACCTTGTGCATCACGAATTGAAAGGATCTCCAGTAACGGCTCCATCAACCAGCGACCCACCTCGTTCATATGCCCGGGACTCACAAGATACGCCTGCTCCAGCCAGGCGTGCTCGGTCTGCGCAGCTATGACCTGTTCCAGCAATGGAACCGACGGAACCATTAGCATGCTTCGAAAGGCCGCGTTTCCATCGTCCTCAACGATCTGCAGGTAGAACCAGGGCCAGGTCATCTCTAGCTCGACATATGACCAGAACTGCACGCCATCTGGCGCTGTTGAGAGCCCAGGAAGCAGTTCCGCATTCCGACTGGTTTTGAACACGCGCCAATCTCCTAATGATAATTGTACTTGATTGATGAACAATATATTTTGTAGTCATATATTGTTCAATCGCGCTTCATCGTTCCATTTTGCGGAGCAGCAAAATGGAAGTCCGGGATTCGTTCGGGAAAGCGTTGAGGCTCGTGCGGCAGCGTAGGGGGCTGGCACAGGAAGATTTCTCGCTCGTTAGCAGTCGTACCTTCGTCAGCATGCTGGAGCGCGGGGCAACGAGCCCGACTCTCGAAAAGCTCGATAGCCTCTGCACGGTGCTCGACACTCACCCTGTCACCCTCTTGGCCCTGACCTACTTGCTTGGATCCGAAGCTCCTGAAAGTTTTGAGCAGCTCCTGGAGAAGGTTGGTGAGGAGTTGAGAGCTCTAGTCGAACCTGACTGATTACTCAGCGAGGCTGTGTGAGGGGCCGGTTCCGTGGCCGCACAGTGAGTGTTGATCTTGCTGTCCCTCTGTCCCCAGTGGCTGGCCTGGAGGTCCTGTTTTTGGCAGGGCTTATAGTTTTTGTGGGCGTCAGAAAATATGTGGATTCTGACTTTTTGGGGCTCATATGTCCGTCGCGCAAGCTATTTTAAATCGAGTCAAGCACATGCCAAAGGGGAGGCCATTTGCCGGCGCGGTGTTCGCGCAGGTCGGTTCCCGTGCGTCGATTAATAAAGCGCTTTCTAGGCTGGTGCAATCAGGCACGCTGGAGCGAGTCGCTCGCGGTGTCTACATGCGCCCCAAAATGAGCAAGTACACCGGCAGGGTGGTGCGCCCGAGTCCGCTGGCTGTCGTGGAGGTCATCACGAAGGCGAACGGCGAGACGATCCAGATACACGGCGCGGAGGCTGTTCGGAGGTTGGGCCTCAGCACACAGATGCAGGTGTTGCCGACCTTTTACACCAGCGGATCTACTCGCGAGATCAAGGTTGGCAATGCGGTGGTTCGCCTCCGCCACGTATCCAAGGACCGCTTGCAGCACGCCGGCACGACGGTAGGTGTGGCGCTTACTGCTCTCTACTACATCGGGAAAGAAGGGCTGTCCGCTAATGTGGTTTCCAAGATTGTTAGTGCGCTGAGCGGCGAAGAGCTGATGAAGCTCCGGGCCTGCAAGATGCCGGAGTGGATGCGGTCGGCATTGCGCTTTGCTGCCAAGGAGATTGAGTAGTGCGCAATAGCACCTACCCGACTCCACCTACTGGCAGCTACCAAAGCCTGAGGCGAGACGTGGCTGGCTTTTCTGACAAGACAATGCGACTTCCTGCGCATTTAGCAAAACGTGGAATTCGTCGAAGATCACCAGGCCGACGCCTTCCAGCGCCGGGTCGTCCTGCAGCCGCCGCGCGAGAATGCCCTCGGTGACTACCTCGATGCGCGTGTTCGGCCCGACCTTGCTGTCCAGCCGGATGCGGTAGCCGACGGTTTCACCGACGCGCTCGCCCAGCTCACTGGCCAGCCGCTCAGCCGCTGCGCGGGCAGCCAGACGGCGCGGCTCCAGCATGATGATGCTCTGCCCGCCCAGCCAGGCTTCGTCGAGCAGCGCCAGCGGCACGCGAGTGGTCTTGCCGGCGCCGGGCGGTGCTTCGAGCACGGCTTCGTCGCGCTGTTGCAGGGCCTGGCGCAACGCCGGCAGGACTTCGTCGATCGGTAGGGAATTCATGGGCACTCGCTTCGGGCAGACGATTCAACAACCGAGGCGCCCGCCCGAAGCTGGGCGCATCAGTTGACGCTATAGCCGCGTCCGGTCAGGCAGGCGCCAAGGGCGCGCTTGTAGGTGTCGGCAACGCTCGCCGCCGGAGCCGTCCGAGCGCTGGCCGGATCGAAACCGCTCTGGCTCACGGCCCAGGTATGACACTCGTAGCGCTCGCGGCTCTGCTGCTCGGCGCTCTGGCCCTTGGCCGGATAGGCGATGACATCATATCGCGTGGCCTCGCTGGCCGGCAGCGGCGGATGACTGACCGGCTCGTAGACATTGCGCTCTACATTCCACAGGTAATAGGTACCGGCGGCGATGAAGTAGAGCATGCTGCCGATCCAGATTTCCCGCGCACCGGGCGGCAGACCGTGGCCGTGACGCGGGCCCGGCACATGCTGCGTCCCCGGTCCCGCCGGCCCTCTATGCGCACCCGGCCCGGGACCGGGAGGTGCGGCGGTGACCGGCAAGGCGATGCAGAGGGAAAGAACGGCGCCAAGCGCGGCGCGCGGCAGTGACCTGGACATGATTGAACTCCGGGATGGGATGAAATCGCAGCGCGATTATCTGCCCGGCCGATGCAGTGGTCCGTCAGGCCTCGGTAAGGACTGGGTAAAGCCACCCCATGCGTCAGCGCACACGCCGAACACCCGAGCCCGCGGCATGGTCTGATATCGAGTAAACATCATCCAGCTGTCTTCCGGCCCTTGTATAGTTGCGCCACTTTTCCAGGAGGTCCTTATGCGTACTCGTAACCGAATCATCGGCGGCGTGTTGGCCGCTTCCCTGTTCACCCAGCTGACCGCCTGCGGCACGCTGTTCTACCCGGATCGCCGCGGGCAGATCGAAGGCCGCATAGACCCAGCGATTGCAGCTTTGAATGCGGTTGGTTTGATCTTTTACCTCCTCCCCGGCCTGATCGCCTTCGGCATCGACTTCGCCACCGGCGCGATCTACCTGCCCGACGACGAGTACTCCATGGCCCCGGAAAAGCTGCAGGAAGCCATTGGCGCCGACGGCCAGATCGATCAGGCCCGCCTGAAAGCCATCATCGAGAAGGAAATCGGCCGCAGCCTGCCGCTGGACGACCCGCGCCTGATCCAGCACAACGGCAGCGTCGAGCAACTGGCCGCCTTCGGTCTGCGCCCTGCGGCCTGATGACTCGCGCGGATAACGGCCAGCGATGAGCATCAATCGTGACCACGCCCGGCTCATGCGCCGGGCGACCGCTGCGGCCCTGGCGACGGCGATCCTGCTGGCGCTGAGCAAGGCCGTGGCCTGGTGGCTGAGCGGTTCGGTGAGTCTGCTCGCCGGCCTCACCGATTCGCTGCTCGACGGCGCCGCGTCGCTGCTCAACCTGCTCGCGGTGCACTACTCGCTGCGCCCGGCCGACGACGACCATCGCTACGGTCACGGCAAGGCCGAGGCGCTGGCCGGGCTCGGCCAGGCGGCGTTCATCTGCGTCAGCGCGATACTCGTCGGCGTGCAAGGCGTCGACCGCCTGCTGCATCCGCAACCGCTGGGCGCCCAGGGTGTAGGCATCGCGGTGATGATCTTTTCACTGCTGATGACGGCCATTCTGCTGAGGTATCAGCATCATGTGGTCAAGGTGACCGGCTCCACCGCCATCCGCGCCGACTCGCTGCACTACCGTTCAGACCTCTTGCTCAACACCAGCATCCTGCTCGCGCTGGTGCTGGCCAGCTTCGGCTGGGAGCGACTGGACGCACTGTTCGGCATCGGTATCGCGCTGTACATCTTCTGGAGCGCCATCACCATCGTCCGTGAGGCCGGCGCAGTGCTGATGGATACCGAACTGTCGCCGGAGATCAGCGAGCAGATGCAGAAGCTGGTCTGCGAAGTGCCGGGCGTGCATGGCTGCCATGACTTCCGCACACGCATTTCGGGCACCCGCTGGTTCGTGCAGTTGCATCTGGAGCTGCCGGGGGACCTGCCGCTGTCGCAGGCGCATGATCTGTGCGTGGCGGTGGAGAACGCGATTCACGATCGCTATCCGAATGCGGAGGTGCTGGTGCATGCCGATCCGCTTGAGGTTGCGCCGCCGAAGCGGTGATTGGAGTTTTCGGATTCCATTTCCAAGGCACCACCACAACGCCCACAACGAAAAAGACCACGCCTGGGCGTGGTCTCTTCGATTCGTCGGGCCGATGATAACGGCTTCTTCGCGCGGCGCCTCGTGAGCACCGGGGGCCCGGACCTTCGGTCTTGGTAAGACCTTCGGTGGTCACGGCGGGGATGCTGTGCCGTGTCCGTTTCTGCCGGGGGCTGAAGTTGAGATAAAGCTTACGCCGCACCACCCAGCACTGGATTGCGAATATTGCTGATCAAGGCATCACTTGCGCAATCAATCACCCGCCATTCATCATCATGCGCAATCCATTCCCAAACGAGCCTCTCCATGAGCAAACTAGATCGCTACGACCTGCGCATCCTCGCCGAATTGCAGCACGACGCCCGCATTTCCAACCAGGAACTGGCAGCACGCATCGGCCTGTCACCCTCGCCCTGCTCCCGCCGGGTCAAACAGTTGGAAGACGACGGCTACATTGCCCGCCAGGTCGCCCTGCTCGACCGCAAGAAGCTCGGCCTGACCCTTACCGCCTACGTGCTTATCGGCATGGACCGGCACACACCGGAGCGCTTCGAGCACTTCGAAGGCGTGATCGGCAAATGCCCGGAGGTGCTCGAATGTAGTCTGGTCACGGGGATGGACGCCGACTACCAACTCAAGGTCGTGGTGCCCGACATGGAGCATTACCAGCAGTTTCTGCTCGGCACCCTGACGCGCATCGAAGGCGTCTCCAGCGTGCGTTCCAGCTTCGTATTGCGCCAGGTGTCATCGAGTACGGAGCTGCCGCTGGAGCATTTGCGCAGCTGAGACACCGCTCACAGCTTTAGCCACACACTTCGCAGGGTTGCTGCCTATAATCCGCCCCCTTCTGCACCGCCTCGCATACGGATGATCCCGGCCGGGGCGGATCGTCCATCGCCTGCTCACCGGCGGGCCTCGCTGCAAAATGCCCTCGTGCAAGGGAATGCCCATGAAAGACACCAACCGCGTCATGCAGAGCTACGGCCGCTGCTGCGCCAGTCCCGACTTCTTCGATGACTTCTATGCGTCCTTCCTCGCCAGCTCGCCGGCGATCCGGGAGAAGTTCGTGCGCACAGACATGACCGCGCAGAAACAGCTGCTGCGCGCCGGCATTCTCAATCTGGTGCTGTTCGCCCGCGGCATGCCGGATACCAAACTCCGCGCGCTGGGCAAAAGCCATTCACGCGAGCAGCTGAATATCCACCCGGAACTCTATGACCTGTGGATCGCGGCGTTGCTGAAAACCATCGGCCAGCACGACGGGGAGCTGCAACAGCAGGACCTGCAGGCCTGGCGCACGGTGCTGAACAAGGGCATCGACGTGATCAAGGCGGCGTACTGAATACCGGTGAGACATTTCGCCGCACCGGCGCCCGCCTCGCGCGATCCGAACGCTTTCCGAGCTCGACCGTCCAACCAGCGGTGGCACACGCGCCGACTAATGCCGGCGTATACTGCGCCGCTTTCGCGCCCGGCCTGCCACGGGCGCATTCGTCGAAGTCAGTCAGGAGATCCCTGTGGAGCCCGAAGTTTTCGAAAAGTGGATGATGATCGTGCTCGTCGGCGGGCTGATGGCCTTCATGGCGTTCATCATCTGGGACCTGGCCAAGAAGTCGAAGGCCGGTCGCCTCGGCACCGCCATTCTCTTCCTCGGCCTGGGCCTGTGCCTGTTCGCCTTTCTCGCCAAGCCGGTCATCGGTTACGTCATCGAAGTGACTCAGGGCATCCCGCACTGAGCTGATGCCAAGCCGGCGCCTACAGCTGCGCCGGCACCTCCCGCCACTCACCCGGCTGCAGGCCATCGAGCGCCCACGGCCCGATGCGCACCCGCACCAGACGCAGGGTCGGCAACCCGACCGCCGCCGTCATGCGTCTGACCTGGCGATTACGCCCTTCGCGGATCACCAATTCCAGCCAGCTGGTCGGCACGCTCTTGCGAAAGCGCACCGGCGGGTTGCGCGGCCATAGCTCGGGCTCGTCCAGCTGCCGCGCTTCGGCGGGCAGGGTCAGGCCGTCATTGAGCTGGAGGCCATCGCGCAAGCGCTGCAGCTGCTCGGCGCTGACCTCACCCTCCACCTGCACCCAGTAGGTCTTCGGCAGCTTGTGCTTGGGGTCGGCGATGCGCGCCTGCAACTGACCATCGTTGGTCAAGAGCAGCAGCCCCTCGCTGTCGCGATCCAGCCGGCCAGCCGGATAGACGCCCGGCACCTGCACGTAGTCCTTGAGCGTCGCGCGGCCATCGGCATCGTTGAATTGCGTCAGCACGTCGAACGGCTTGTTCAGCAACAACAGGCGTGGCTCGGCCGGCGGTGCCTTGGCGACACGCCGCGGCGCGGATGGGCGCGCGGTTCGTGTAGGCGGACGCGAGGATGGAGGACGCGGTGGACGGGGCATGGCGACGGGTCTCGATACAGGCCGGCCATGCTAGAAGTGACACCCGGCAGCTGCAAGTGGCGCAGCCACTCGGCGCGGCACTGAAATCGGGCAAAGCGGCCTCCCGCGGTGCACCACCGCCCTTCGCGTGCACCAGCATGGCTCACCGCGAAAGCAGCCCGATCAACCCAAGATCGACGCAAAGCTGCGTCGCAGAAGGCTTTGCGCCATTTGGCACGGATGCTGCCATTACTCCTGGCGTTCCGATGTTTTCAGCCCACAGTTGCGCACGGACAGCCAAGGAGCCCCACAATGAAACGCCGTCCTCTGATCAAGACCACCCTCGCCGCCAGCGCCCTGATGCTCAGCGGCCTGTTCCCGTTCACCCTGCAGGCCGCCGAGACCATCAAGGTCGGTATCCTGCATTCGCTGTCCGGCACCATGGCCATCTCCGAGACCTCGCTCAAGGACATGGCGCTGATGACCATCGACGAGATCAACGCCAAGGGCGGCGTGCTCGGCAAGCAGCTCGAGCCGGTGGTGGTCGACCCAGCCTCCAACTGGCCACTGTTCGCCGAGAAAGGGCGCCAGCTGCTGACTCAGGACAAGGTGGCGGTGACCTTCGGTTGCTGGACCTCGGTGTCGCGCAAGTCGGTACTGCCAGTCTATGAAGAACTCGACGGCCTGCTGTTCTACCCGGTGCAGTACGAGGGCGAAGAGCTGTCGCCGAACGTCTTCTACACCGGCGCGGCGCCAAACCAGCAGGCCATCCCGGCGGTCGAGTACCTGATGAGCGAAGACGGCGGCAGCGCCGAGCGCTACTTCCTGCTCGGCACCGACTACGTCTACCCGCGCACCACGAACAAGATCCTGCGCGCCTTCCTGATCAGCAAGGGCGTGCCGGAATCGAGCATCGAAGAGGTCTACACCCCCTTCGGTCACAGCGATTACCAGACCATCGTCGCCAACATCAAGAAGTTCTCCGCCGGAGGCAAGACCGCTGTGGTGTCGACCATCAACGGCGACTCCAACGTGCCCTTCTACAAGGAGCTGGCCAACCAGGGCCTGGAAGCCACTGACGTTCCGGTTGTCGCCTTCTCGGTCGGCGAGGAAGAACTGCGCGGCATCGACACCAAGCCGCTGGTCGGTCACCTGGCCGCCTGGAACTACTTCCAGTCGGTTGAAAACCCGGTCAACGAAGCCTTCGTCAGCAAGTGGAAAGCCTACGCCAAGGCCCAGAACCTGCCTGGCGCCGACAAGGCCGTGACCAACGACCCGATGGAAGCCACCTACGTCGGTATCCACATGTGGGCGCAGGCAGTCGAGAAAGCTGGCACCACGGACGTAGGCAAGGTCCGCGACGCCCTCGCTGGCCAGACCTTCGAGGCGCCGAGCGGCTACACCCTGACCATGGACGAGAAGAACCACCACCTGCACAAGCCGGTGATGATCGGTGAAGTCCAGGACGACGGTCAGTTCTCGGTGGTCTGGGAAACCGAAAGCCCGGTCCGCGCGCAGCCGTGGAGTCCCTACATCCCGGGCAACGACAAGAAGCCGGATTACGCGGTGAAGTCGAACTAACCGCTGCGGTCGCCGCGGTGGATGGATGACGCGCCAACTCCGCGTCCCGATCCACCCTGCGATCACTCGGCTTTCGTTGGGCGGATCGAGACGCGTAGTCGAGACGATCTCATCCGCCTGCCCACCGCCGCCAGCTCCGCCAAGAGAGCACACGGCGCCCCCTGGGGAATACACAGATGAACACTGCCCTGCACCGATTATTGCTGCTGCTCCTGCTCGCCCTGCCCTGGGCGGCACAGGCCGGAGACGCAGCCGACTACGCCAAGGCCAGCCTGGCCAAACAGGCCAAGCTGCTGGAAAGTTGGGCCGCCGTGCCCGCGCCTGAGCGCCTGCCGTTGATCGAAGCGCTGCGCGCCAGCCGCGTGGTGATCGACCAGAACAAGACGCCCTTCATCGATGAAAACGGGGCCTACCGAGCCCTCGAAGGCGACGCCGAGCCGGTCGGCACGCCGAAGAAGCTGCGCCTGAACAACCGCCTGCGTGGTCTGCTCAACACCGCTCTGGCCAGCCACCAGCTGTTCGCCGAAGACCCCGCGCAGCGCCTCGCTGCGGCCAAGCGCCTGCAGCGCAGCGGCAAGCCGGAACAGCTCGAGCTGCTCCAGCAGCGCCTGGACGTAGAGGAAGATGCTGCCGTCAGCGAAGCGCTGACCCTGGCGCTAGCCAACCTGCAGCTGACCGCGAGCGACCCGGCCGTGCGCCTTGCCGCCGTGCGATTGCTTGGCGAAACCGGTGCTCCGCTGGCGCGGGTAAGGCTGGAAAACCTGCTGGCCGACGAGGCGGAAACCGACGCCGCCGTGCGCAAGGCCGCCGAGACCAGCCTGACCCAGGTCAAACGCAAACTGCTGATCGGCGAACTACTCGGCCAGGCCTTCAGCGGCCTGTCGCTGGGCTCGATCCTGCTACTCGCCGCCCTCGGTCTGGCGATCACCTTCGGCCTGCTCGGCGTGATCAACATGGCTCACGGCGAGATGCTCATGCTCGGCGCCTACACCACCTACATGGTGCAGGTGCTGATGGCGCGTCTCGCCCCTGAAGCGCTGGCGTTCTACCCACTGGTGGCGCTGCCGGTAGCCTTTTTCGTCACCGCCGCGATCGGCATGGCGCTGGAACGCACGGTTATTCGCCACCTCTACGGCCGCCCGCTGGAAACTCTGCTGGCGACCTGGGGCATCAGCCTGATCCTGATCCAGCTGGTGCGCGTGCTGTTCGGCGCGCAGAACGTCGAAGTCGCCAACCCCGGCTGGCTCTCCGGCGGCCTGCAGGTATTGCCGAACCTGGTGCTGCCGTACAACCGCATGGTGATCATCGGCTTCGCGCTGTTCGTGGTGCTCCTGACCTGGCTCTTGCTGAACAAGACACGTCTGGGCCTGAACGTGCGTGCGGTCACGCAGAACCGCAACATGGCCGCCTGCTGCGGCGTGCCCACTGGGCGCATCGACATGATGGCCTTCGGGCTGGGCTCCGGTATCGCCGGCCTCGGTGGTGTTGCACTTAGCCAGATCGGCAACGTCGGCCCGGATCTCGGCCAGAGCTACATCATCGACTCCTTCCTGGTGGTGGTGCTCGGCGGTGTCGGCCAGCTGGCCGGCAGCATCTTCGCCGCCTTCGGCCTGGGCATCGCCAACAAGATCCTTGAACCGCAGATCGGCGCCGTGCTGGGCAAGATCCTCATCCTCGCGCTGATCATCCTCTTCATCCAGAAGCGTCCGCAGGGGCTCTTCGCTCTCAAGGGGAGGGTCATCGATTGAACCAGCCACTTACCCTCACCGCCGCGCAGAAAGCCGGGCCGAAGCTCACCGCCGTCGCCCTCGGTATCGCTTTGGTCGTGTTGCTGGCCATGCCGCTGCTGCACCTGCTGCCGGCCGAGCATGCCCTGCACGTCTCGGCCTACACCCTGACCCTGGTGGGCAAGATCCTCTGCTACGCCATCGTCGCCCTGGCGCTGGATCTGGTCTGGGGCTACGCGGGGCTCTTGTCCCTCGGCCACGGCCTGTTCTTCGCCCTCGGCGGTTACGCCATGGGCATGTACCTGATGCGGCAGAGCGCCGGTGACGGCCTGCCGGCGTTCATGAGCTTCCTCGCCTGGAACGAACTGCCCTGGTACTGGTACGGCACGTCGAGCTTTCTCTGGGCCATGTGCCTGGTGGTGCTGGTGCCCGGCGTGCTGGCCTTCGTCTTCGGCTTCTTCGCCTTCCGCTCGCGGATCAAGGGCGTGTACTTCTCGATCATGACCCAGGCGCTGACCTTCGCCGGCATGCTCCTGTTCTTCCGCAACGAGACCGGCTTCGGCGGCAACAATGGCTTCACCGACTTCAAGACCATTCTCGGCTTCTCGATTTCGGCGCCGGCGACCCGCGCCACGCTGTTCCTCGCCACTGTGGCGCTCCTGGCCGGCAGCCTGTACCTGGGTTTCCGCCTGGCGCGCAGCAAGTTCGGCCGGGTGCTCACCGCCCTGCGCGATGCCGAGAACCGCCTGATGTTCTGCGGCTACGATCCGCGCGGCTACAAGCTGTTCATCTGGACGCTGTCGGCCGTGCTCTGCGGCCTCGCCGGTGCGCTCTATGTGCCGCAGGTCGGCATCATCAACCCCAGCGAGATGGCGCCGACGCAATCCATCGAGGCCGCCGTCTGGGTCGCCCTCGGCGGGCGCGGCACGCTGATCGGCCCACTGCTTGGCGCCGGTATCGTCAACGGTATGAAGAGCTGGTTCACCGTGGCCTTCCCCGAATACTGGCTGTTCGCCCTCGGCGCGCTGTTCATCATCGTCACCCTGTACCTGCCCAAGGGCGTCATCGGCCTTATCAAGCGGAGGGGCGAATGATGAAAACCGTACCTTGCAGCGCCGTCATCGACGGCTTCGATCCCACCGGCGGTGGCCTGACCCGCGATGCCATCGGCCTTGGCCGGGTAGCCGAGAAGGGCCTGGACGTACGCCACGGCACCATCCTCAGCCTGGAAGACATCAACGTCAGCTTCGACGGCTTCAAGGCGCTGACCAATCTCAGCCTGTACATCGGCGTCGGCGAGCTGCGCTGCATCATCGGACCCAACGGCGCCGGCAAGACCACCATGATGGACGTCATCACCGGCAAAACGCGCCCGGTCAGCGGCAGCGCCTGGTTCGGCGAAACCCTGGACCTGACCCGCATGAGCGAGGTGGACATCGCCCAGGCCGGCATCGGCCGCAAATTCCAGAAGCCCACGGTGTTCGAGGCGCTTTCGGTGTTCGAGAACCTGGAGCTGGCGCAGAAGACCGACAAGTCAGTGTGGGCCAGCCTCAGGGCCAAACTCTCCGGAGAGCAGAAGGACCGCATCGACGAAGTGCTGGAGACCATCCGCCTCGGCCAGTCGCGCCATCGCCCGGCCGGGCTGCTGTCTCACGGACAGAAGCAGTTCCTCGAGATCGGCATGCTCTTGATGCAATCGCCGCAACTCTTGCTGCTCGACGAGCCGGTGGCCGGCATGACCGACGCCGAAACGGAATTCACTGCCGAGCTGTTCAAGTCCCTGGCGCGCAAGCATTCGCTGATGGTGGTCGAGCACGACATGGGCTTCGTCGAAACCATCGCCGACCACGTCACCGTGTTGCATCAGGGTCAGGTGCTGGCCGAGGGTTCGCTGCAACAGGTGCAGGCGGATGAGCGGGTGATCGAGGTGTATCTGGGGCGGTAGAGCGGCTCGCAGGGGTGAATGAGGCCGGTTTGATCCATTGATGCCATCCCATGGTGGATGGGTAAAGCGTCATCCACCCTACGCCCGCCGAACGCCCATGCCCGCATCATCACAAACCTAATCGTAGGGTGGATAACGCCAGAGGCTTATCCACCAAGTGAAGGAGTCGCACATGCTGCAAGTCCAGCAACTGCACCAGTACTACGGCGGCAGCCATATCCTGCGCGGCCTCTCGTTCGAGGCGAAGGTCGGCGAAGTCACCTGCCTGCTCGGACGCAACGGCGTCGGCAAGACCACCCTGCTCAAGTGCCTGATGGGCCTGATCCCGGCCAAGGAAGGCGCGGTGAACTGGGAAGGCAAGCCGATCACCGGCTTCAAACCGCACCAGCGCGTGCACGCCGGCATCGCCTACGTGCCGCAAGGGCGCGAGATCTTCGGCCGCCTCACCGTCGAGGAAAACCTGCTGATGGGCCTGTCCCGCTTCAGCGCCAGGGAAGCCAGGGAAGTACCCGAATTCATCTACGAGCTGTTCCCGGTGCTGAAGGAGATGAAGCACCGCCGCGGCGGCGACCTCTCCGGCGGCCAGCAACAGCAATTGGCGATCGGCCGCGCGCTGGCGAGCAAGCCACGCCTGCTGATCCTCGACGAACCCACCGAAGGCATCCAGCCCTCGGTGATCAAGGAGATCGGCGCGGTGATCAAGAAGCTCGCGGCCCGCGGCGACATGGCGATCCTCCTGGTGGAGCAGTTCTACGACTTCGCCGCCGAACTGGCCGACCAGTACCTGGTGATGAGCCGCGGCGAGATCATCCAGCAGGGCCGCGGCGAAAACATGGACGCCGAAGGGGTGCGCGGGCTGGTCGCCATCTGAGCGATTAATGCACCAAAACGGCGCGTCATTCGCTCAATGCACCAGCCAGAAGCACAAGAGCGTCGTCCAGAAACGCTTGGTCAGGATGCGAATACGCGCCGGAAAGCGCTGCAACGCCTACCTGTCAGGCCTCGCCACCGGACGACGCACCAGGGCAGCGCACAACGGGCATGGCGATTGCTCTGCTTTCCTGACCGACAGATCGAAAAGCCTGCGCCCATGAACGCCCCTGCACCGCTGTTCACCCCCCACTGGCATGCCGAGCTCGAGCTCGGTTATGCGCTGTGCGCCAGTGCCACGCGGCCGGTGCTGCGTCGACACAGCGGGCCGCTGCGAGTGCAGAAGCATCTCTACCCAGAGGGACCTGAGGTCTGTCAGCACATCATCGTCCACCCGCCGGGTGGCATTGCCGGTGGGGATCGGCTGGATATCAGCGCCTCGGTTGCCGCCGGTGCCTGGGCGCAACTGACCAGCCCCGGTGCGGCCAAGTGGTATCGCGCAGTCGGCCCGGCGTTTCAGGACCTGCGCCTGCGCGTCGAAACCGGCGCCACGCTGGAATGGCTACCGCAGGAGACCATCGTCTACTCCGCGGCGCAGGCCGAGCTGAGCACGGTCATCGAGCTGGAAGGCGACGCGCGGCTGTTCTACTGGGACATGGTGGCGCTCGGCCGGCCGGCCGCAGGCGAGCGCTTCGACGCCGGGCATTTCCAGGCGCGCCTGGATATCCGCCGTGATGGCCAGCTCATCTGGCATGAACGCCAGCGCATCGCCGGCGGCGACGGCCTGCTGGATTCGCCGATCGGCCTCGACGGGCGTTCGGTGTTTGCGACCCTGATCGTCAGCGGCGAAATCAACGCGGAGCTGATGGAACGCTGCCGTGAACTACCCAGCCGCGTGCGTGGCGACCTGACCCAGCTGCCCGGCCTGGTGGTCGCGCGCTGCCTCGCGGACGAAGCGCTGCATGCGCGCGCCTGGCTGATCGATCTGTGGCGGCTGTTGCGCCCTGAACTGCTGGGCCGCGAGGCGGTACCGCCCAGGATATGGAGTACATGAACAACGGTGGGTAAGGCTGCGCCGTTACCCACCCTACCCAGCGCGCCTGTGTGCACGCTGCCTGAATGACGCTGCGTGGTCTCGACCACGAGCCGGTGGATGCGAAAAGCGACGTCCACCCTACGACTGGAGCTGTTATGGATCTGTCACCAAGAGAGAAGGACAAGCTGCTGATCTTTACCGCCGGCCTGGTGGCCGAACGCCGTCTGGCGCGCGGGTTGCAGCTCAACTACCCGGAAGCCATGGCCTACATTTCCGCGGCACTGCTCGAAGGTGCGCGCGACGGCCGAACGGTCGCCGAGTTGATGCACTTCGGCACCACCCTGCTCAGCCGCGAGCAGGTGATGGAAGGCGTGCCGGAGATGATCCCGGAGATCCAGGTCGAGGCCACCTTCCTGGATGGCACCAAGCTGGTCACCGTGCATCAACCTATTCCCTGAAACGCGGGTCAATGTCTACTGCGAACGACCTTGAACCGCTTTTGAAGGAACTCAACGTGCAGATACGCGACGCCCTGGACACCGACCTCGCAGGCATCCTGCGGATCTACAACGATGCCGTGCAGAACAGCACGGCAATCTGGAACGACCGGATCGTCGACCTCGACAACCGCCGCGCCTGGCTGGCCGAGCGCCACGATCAGGGTTACCCGGTGCTGGTGGCCATCGACGAGGGGGGCCAGGTGGCCGGCTACGCCTCGTTCGGCCCATGGCGCCCGCATGACGGCTTTCGCCACACCGTGGAGAACTCGGTGTACGTGAGCCCCGACCACCGCGGCAGCGGCATCGGCCGCAGCCTGATGAAGGCGCTGATCGAGCGCGCCCGGATGCTCGAGAAGCACGTGATGGTCGCCTTTATCGAAAGCGAGAATCGCGCCTCGGTGCATATGCACCAGCAGCTCGGCTTCATCCACGTCGGCCAGATGCGCCAGGTCGGCTGCAAGTTCGGCCGCTGGCTGGACCTGACCATGATGCAACTGACCCTGAACAGGACGTCCCAACCATGATTCCCGGCGAATACCAGATCCAGGACGGCGAGATCGAGCTCAACGCCGGCCGCCGCACCCTGACCCTCTGCGTGGCCAACAGCGGCGACCGGCCGATCCAGGTCGGTTCGCACTACCACTTCTTCGAAACCAACGATGCGCTCACCTTCGACCGCGCCGCCACGCGCGGCATGCGTCTGAACATCCCGGCCGGCACCGCGGTGCGCTTCGAGCCGGGACAGAGCCGCGAGGTGGAACTGGTCGAGCTGGCCGGCGATCGCCGGGTGTTCGGTTTCGCCGGGCGAGTGATGGGCGCGCTTTAAAAGCCCCTCCACCCCAGCCCTCTCCCAAGGAGAGAGGGAGAAAAGCAGCCACCGCGACGGAATGGACCAACGCCGATCAGCCCCCTCTCCCTCCGGGAGAGGGTTGGGGTGAGGGCAGAGCCAATACAGGGACCGACCAAGGAGCCCCGATGAAGATCAGCAGACAAGCCTACGCCGACATGTTCGGCCCCACCGTCGGCGACAAGGTGCGCCTGGCCGATACCGAGCTGTGGATCGAGGTCGAAAAGGACTTCACCACTTACGGCGAGGAAGTGAAGTTCGGCGGCGGCAAGGTTATCCGTGACGGCATGGGCCAGGGCCAGCTGTGTGCCGCGGATGTGGTCGACACCCTGATCACCAACGCGCTGATCCTCGACCACTGGGGCATCGTCAAGGCCGACGTGGGCCTCAAGGATGGCCGTATCGCCGCCATCGGCAAGGCCGGCAACCCGGACATCCAGCCGGACGTGACCATCGCCATCGGCGCCGCGACGGAAGTGATTGCCGGCGAGGGGATGATCCTCACCGCCGGCGGCATCGACTCGCATATCCACTTCATCTGCCCCCAGCAGATCGAAGAGGCCTTGATGAGCGGCGTCACCACCATGATTGGCGGCGGCACCGGACCGGCCACCGGCACCAACGCCACCACGGTGACACCCGGCCCCTGGCACATGGCGATGATGCTCAAGGCCGCCGACGCCTTCCCGATGAACATCGGCTTTACCGGCAAGGGCAACGCCTCGCTGCCCGAGCCGCTGATCGAGCAAGTCAAGGCCGGCGCCATCGGCCTCAAGCTGCACGAAGACTGGGGCACCACGCCCGCCGCCATCGACAACTGCCTGAACGTGGCGGACCAGTACGACGTGCAGGTGGCGATCCATACCGACACCCTGAACGAATCCGGCTTCGTCGAGACGACCCTCGGCGCGTTCAAGGGCCGCACCATCCACACCTACCACACCGAGGGTGCCGGCGGAGGCCACGCGCCGGACATCATCAAGGCCTGCGGCTTCCCAAACGTGCTGCCCAGCTCGACCAACCCGACGCGGCCGTTCACACGCAACACCATCGACGAGCATCTGGACATGCTCATGGTCTGCCACCACCTCGACCCAAGCATTGCCGAGGACGTGGCCTTCGCCGAGAGTCGGATTCGCCGCGAGACGATTGCGGCCGAAGACATCCTGCATGACCTCGGTGCCTTCTCGATGATCAGCTCCGACAGTCAGGCCATGGGCCGCGTCGGCGAGGTGATCACCCGCACCTGGCAGACTGCCGACAAGATGAAGAAGCAGCGCGGCGCCCTGCCCGGTGATGGCGCCGGCAACGACAACTTCCGCGCCAAGCGCTACATCGCCAAGTACACCATCAACCCGGCGATCACCCACGGCGTCAGCCACGAGGTGGGCTCCATCGAAGTGGGCAAGTGGGCGGATCTGGTGCTCTGGCGCCCGGCCTTCTTCGGCGTAAAGCCGACGCTGATCCTCAAGGGAGGCGCCATTGCCGCCAGCCTGATGGGTGACGCCAACGCCTCGATCCCGACACCGCAGCCGGTGCACTACAGGCCGATGTTCGCCAGCTACGGCGGCTCGCTGCATGCCTCCAGCTTTACCTTCATCAGCCAGGCGGCGTTTGACGCTGGCGTGCCGGAGCAGCTGGGCCTGAAGAAAAAGATCGGCGTGGTAAAGGGCTGCCGTTCGGTGCAGAAGAAGGATCTGATCCACAACGACTACACGCCGGATATTCAGGTCGACCCGCAGAACTATCAGGTGCGCGCGGATGGGCAGTTGCTCTGGTGCGAACCGGCCGAGGTGTTGCCGATGGCGCAGCGCTACTTTTTGTTCTGATCAACCTGTTCTGATCGACCTGTTCTGATCGGCAGCGCGCCGGGACGGAGGGCCAATTGCCTTCCAGTCAGCGCGCGTTTTGACCATCGCCGCAAGGTCGATGCTCGCGCTGCACTTCGTCGGTTCGCGAGTGAATCAACCGTTCGATGGATTGGGAAAGTCGGGCATGGAATTACCGTCTGACAACCCAAGCGCAACGCTCTACCCAGGGATGCATGGATGCGCAGCGACCACCGGCTACCGTGGCTGGCGGGAGGCATTGCCGGTGTCGCGTTCGAGGGGAAAGCGGGCGTTTTCGGGTAACCGCGTCAGCTGAAAACCAGCGGCGCGATTGACTGAATCCTACGGAGAAACAATCGATGTTCAAAACCAACGTGCTTTTCGCTGCTGTCCTCGCCGTCTCTGCCACCCAGGCTATTGCGGCCAGCAGTGAAGCGGTTATCGAACAAAACGGTGTTGACCAGATCGCCGATGTCTACCAGGAAGGCGTCGGCCAGGCTTCGTACATTTATCAGACCGGCGCTTCGCAGCAGAACAGCGCCACGACCACCCAGCTCGGCCAGGACAACTTTTCCGAGGTGACTCAGCAGGGTGCCTTGCACCAGGCCGATGTCATTCAAACCGGCGTCGAGGGCGAGGTGTTCATCAGTCAGTACGACCGGGACAACAGCACCATCGTCGAGCAGGCCGGCTTTGCCAACAGCGCCGACGTGACCCAGGACGGCGTGAGCAACGATGTGGTGCTGATCCAGGACGGCGCGTACAACAGCACCATTGTCGATCAGTTCGGGGAGGGCAACGAAGCACTGATCTCCCAGAGCGGCCAGGAAGGCATCGTCGATCTCATCCAGACCGGCAACATGAACGTGGCCGATATCGATCAGGCCGGAATCGGCAACTCCGTCGACCTGGAGCAGCAGGGCGACGGCAACCTCGCGCTGGTCGATCAGTTCGGCGATTCCAGCCAGGCCGTGCTGCTGCAGACTGGCGCCGACAACTTCGCGACAGTGACCCAGGCAGGCTTCGCCGACTACGCCAGCGTCAGCCAGACCGGCAGCAACAACACCGCGATCGTTACCCAGCAGTAATCGCGTCATCGGCCGATTCGGTCGGAAAGCCAGGCCCCACGCAGGCCTGGCTTTTTTATGTGCCATCGGAAAGCACCCTGCTGGTGCACTGCACGCACCTTAGGCTCTCGAGCGGCGCATCCACAGACAGGGCTTTGCACTCTACCCGCCTAAACTCGCCACCCTTTCTGTATACAAAAAATCCAGGCGAACTGCCTGGGAGCGCCTAGAATCCAGGGGTTGGCGACGTAGCGCGCTGCGCCACAGTCGGACAATTCGCGAGCTCTGCCTTACGCGGAACAAGAACTGCATACAAAAAATCCACAGTCTTGCTCAGAGCGCCCTCCCATGAACCATGACGATTTCCAGATCAAGCAGATCGATCCCAGCCTGTACAACGCCGATCTCGCGCCACTTGCCCCGGCTGAGCGCAAATGGGGCTGGTTCGAGATATTCAATGTGTGGTCCAACGACATCCAGAGCCTGTTCGGCTACACCCTCGCAGCCACGCTATTCATCAGTTACGGCCTCAATGGCTGGGCGGTCCTGGCGGGCATCGTGCTGGCCGGTTTCATCGTCATGGGTCTGGTGCAGCTCACCGGCAAGCCCAGCGTGAAGTACGGCATTCCGTTCCCGGTGATGGCGCGGGCGAGCATGGGGGTACGCGGCGCGAATTTCCCGGCGGTGGTACGCGGCATCGTCGCCATCTTCTGGTACGGCGTGCAGACCTATTTCGCCTCGACCGCGGTGGCCCTGTTGCTGCGGACACTGCTCGGCAGCGAGCCACAGGCCGCCACGCTGCTCGGCCTGACGGCCATCGACTGGGCCGCCTACGTGATCGTCTGCGTGTTTCAGGTGGCGCTGTTCGTCCGTGGCGTCGACTGGGTAACGCGCTTTCTCAACTGGGCCGGCCCGCTGGTCTACCTGGTGATGATCTTACTGATGATCGCCATCTGGTATCAGGCCGGCCCGAGCCTGCTCGGCGCCCTCGGCGACATCTTCAGCGGCAGCGGAGAGCACGCCGGCGGACCGATAGCCGCGTTCGCCGCGGTGGTCGGCACCATGGTCGCCTACTTCGCCGCCGTGGTGATCAACTACGGCGACTTCGCCCGCTTCGTGAAGAGCGAACGGCAGATGCGCATCGGCAACTTCCTCGGTCTGCCGGTGAGCCTGGCTATCTTCTCGATGATTGCGCTGGTGATCACTGCCGGAACCGTGGTGGTGTTCGGCGAAACGCTGACCAACCCCACCGACATCGTCGCGCGCATCGACAACGTGACCCTGACGGTGGTGGCCGCCATCACCTTCTTTGCCGCCACGGTCGGCATCAACCTGGTCGCCAACTTCATCCCGCCGGCCTACGACATCGCCAACCTGGCGCCGGCCAGGATCAGCGCGCGTACCGGCGGTTTCATTACCGCAGCCATCGCCTTCTTCATCGGCGCGCTGTGGGTGGCCTTCATCAGCGAGGTGGGTATCGCCGCCTTCGTCGACACACTGGGCGCGGTGCTGGCGCCGCTGTACGGCATCATCGTCGCCGACTACTACTTGGTTCGCCGCCAGCATCTGGACCTGCAGCAGCTGTTCTCCACCGAGCGCAGCGGGATCTACCACTTCAATGCCGGCTGGAACCGCAAGGCGATGATCGCCTTCGGCGTCAGCGCGCTGTTTTCGGTGGCCTCGGTGTGGGTGCCGGGCCTGGAGAGCCTGTCCGGCTTCGCCTGGCTGCTCGGCGCGCTGTTCGGCGGCGTGCTGCACTACGGACTGATGCGTAACCAGTCGTTGCTCGCTCGGGCGGGGCAACCCGCTCCGCTCGGCTGACCGGCGCCTGCTGCAGAGGTCGGCCATGTTAAAGTGGCCGGCCTTTTTACGTCGCTCAGGGCCTGCAGATGGTGCGATCCATCCTCGACGACCTGCTCACCGTCCAGCGCATCAGCGCCGTCCCGGCCATCCTGCAAGTGGTCAGCGAAACCACTGGCCTGCGCTTCGCTGCGGTTGCCCGCGTCACCGAGACGAGCTGGACCGCCTGCGCCGTACTCGATCGCATCGAGTTCGGCCTGAAGGTCGGCGGTGAGCTGGACATCACCACCACGCTTTGCAGCGAGATCCATGCCTCGCAGCAGCCGATCATCATCAGCCAGGTCAGTGCTGACCCCGATTACTGCAACCATCACACACCGCAGATGTATGGCTTCGAAAGCTATATTTCGGTGCCGGTGCTGCGCGCCGACGGCAGTTTCTTCGGCACGCTCTGTGCGCTCGACCCGCTACCGCGCGACCTTTCCCACCCGGCGACGCGAGCGATGTTCGAGTCATTTGCGCGGCTGCTGACGCTGCAGATCGAAGCCGAGGAGCAACAGCAGGCCACGCGTGCGGCGCTGGCCGATGAGCGCATCACCGGCCACCAGCGCGAACAGTTCATCGCCCTGCTCGGCCATGATCTGCGCACCCCACTGGCCTCGATCCAGGCGGCTAGCGATCTGTTAGTCCGGCGCTCTACGGAACCCGATACGCAACGACTCGCCGAGCATGTGCGCACGTCCAGTCAACGCGCCTCACGAATGGTCGATGATCTGCTGGATTTCGCCCGCGGCCAGCTGGGCAATGGCATACCGCTGAACTGGACGGCCTCGGCCAACTTGCATCTTGTTCTATCGCAGGTGGTCAACGAGCTGCGTACCGCCTATCCACGCCGGGTGTTGCTTGACCAGCTGCCGGAGCTGCCGGTGTTCGAGTGCGACCCGGACCGCATCGCCCAGCTGCTGGCCAACCTGATCACCAATGCCCTGCATCATGGCGCCAGTACCGGCCCGGTGATCGTGAAGGCCGAAATAGTCGACGGGCATTTCCAGCTATTGGTACACAACCGCGGCACGCCGATCCCAGCTGAACGGCTAGAACAACTGTTCCATGCCTATTCCCAGGAAGACGACACCTCGCGCAACGGGCTTGGGCTCGGGCTGTTCATCGTCGATCAGGTGGCCAAAGCCCATGGCGGCGGCATGCGGGTAACCTCCAGCGCCGAAGCCGGTACCACCTTCACCTTCCGCATGCCGCTGCGGCGCGCCTGATCAACGCAGCTGGCTGTCCTTGCTGCCACGGCGGTTGTAGCCGCTGAACCTGGCGTCTTCCTTGTCCTGCTCGGCCTGGCACTTGATGCACAGCCTGACGCCGGGCACTGCCTGGCGCCGCGCTTCGGGAATGGCCGCGCCGCACTCCTCGCAATGCTTGAGGCTCTCGCCGCGGGCGAGCTTGCTGCGGGCACGCTGCACCGCGTCTTCGACGGTACTGTCGATCTGCTCCTGGACGGCACCGTCGCCTGCCCAACCTGTCGCCATTGCTCACCTCCCGCATCGCTCGATGCTGTTCTGCTTTGGAGTCATTGCGCGGGGCGGATGCTCACCCCAGGCGATACCGCCCATCGAATGACGCCGGGCAATCGACGGATGGCGCTGCCCGGGCGGCATAGTCGCCTATCCTGCCCCGGTTCACGCCGACGGCTCAGCGCCTCGGGCATTTGCGAACCGGCAGGGCAGCCAGCATGAAGCGCATCTTACCGACCATAACCAGCCTGCTCCTGGCAGCGGGCTGCGCCAGCGAACCACAAGTGCTCGAGCGCGAACTGGGCACCTTCGACCTCAAGCTGGGCACCGAGCCTACCCGCAGCATGGCGCAGGGCCTGGTGCAACCGAGCACCGGCAACGCATTCCATGGCGGACTCGATCTCACCCATGCCAGCGGGCTGTATGTCGGGCAGTGGTCCCCCAGCGTCGGATTGGTCGACGGAAGGCAACTCGAGGTGAATTCCTATCTCGGCTATGTGCAGCAGAACGATCATGACCAACTCGGCTATGAGATCGGCCTGATGCGCTACAGCTTTCCGGAACTGCCCGAATGGGATCGTCACGAATACTACGGTGGCCTGACGCTGGGCGACCGGCGCCTCGGCGCGGCGCTGAACAGCGCCGCCGGGCGTACCGACAGCACGCTTTATCTGGACCTGGGCACGGTGACGCCTTTCGCCGTCGGCGTCCGCGTGAAGTACTCAAGCCACGCGCTGGCCGCACCGCATTATCTCGGCGGTGGCGACAGCGTGGACCTGTTCAGCGACTGGTCGCTGGACCTCTCGCGGCCCTGGCTGGGCCTGCAGCTGAACCTGTCCTACAGCGACTCCAGCCTGAGCGGCCAGGCGTGCAGCGCCTACTCGGGACAGAACCCGCGCTGCGACGGGCTGCTTACCTTCCGCGCCGAGCGTCAGCTGTTCTGAGCGCGGCTATTCCTTGACCTGCATGTATTCCTCGGCCCAGACGACGTATTCATCGGCCGTGGAGTATTTTACCGACAGCTGCGAAGCGTTCAGGTCCAGCGCATCGACCTGGCGTTGCTCGCGCAGGCAGTCGTAGGTGGCCTTGATCGCCGCGAAGTAGGCCGCGTGGCCGTTGACCACGATGCGCACGCCGAGCGCCGCCAGCCGAGCGTTGTCGCGCAGGTTGGGGTTGCCGTAGGTGACCAGCATCAGCGGCTTGCTGAGCTGGCTGGCTGGCGATGCTTTCCAGATGGTCGAAGTCCTCGATGCCGACCAGACAGATGGCATCGGCGCCGGCCTTCTCGTAGGCCTGGGCGCGGGCGATGACTTCCTCGAAGCCGATCACCCCGGCATTCGTCCGGCCGATGATGGCCATTTCCGGGTCGACTCGCGCCTCCAGCGCCGCACGGATCTTGCCAACCGCCTCGAACATGCCGATGAGGTCGGTGGAGCGGCGACCGAATTTGGGCGGCAGCAGGGTGTCCTCGATGGTCAGCGCGGAAATCCCGGCGCGCTCCAGTTCGGAGACGGTGCGCATCACGTTCAGCGCATTGCCGTAGCCATGATCGGCGTCGGCCAGCACCGGCAACTGGGCGACACGGCAGATACGCGTGGCCTGCTCGACGAACTCGCTCAAAGTGATGAGGTTGAAGTCCGGCGCGGCGAGGACCTGCAGCGAGGCCACCGAGCCGCCGAGGATGCCCACTTCGAAACCGAGGTCGGCGGCGATGCGCGCGGACATCGGGTCGAACACCGAGGCGGTGTGGAAGCAGCGGTCGGCGTTCAGCAGCTCGCGAAAGTTGCGGCGCAGGTCGTGATGAGAGAGTCGCGGCATATAGGCTCCATGGGTGCACGCAAGGGTCGATTCGCCCTGTCTTTTCATTTCAGTGTTGTTGAGAAGCTGCCTGGTCGGCCGAATGGCACATTTTCGCTGTTTATCCCTCGGCCGGCCCCTGGCGGCGCTGCACATAGGCCATGCACAGGCCGCTGGCGATGATCACCGCCATGCCGATCAGCGCCCCGGCATCCGGCGCGTGATCGAAGGCGACATAGCCGACCGCCCCGGCAAACACGATCTGCCCGTAGGTGAACGGCGCCAGCGTCGCCGCGCTGGCGAAGCGGAAGGCATTGGTCAGCAGCAGGTGCCCGAGCATCGCCATGCCACCGAGCGCGCCCATCAGCAGCGCGTCGTGCAGCGTTGGCGTGCGCCAGTTGAAGACCACCAGCACGCTCAGGGTCACGCAACCGACCAGGCTGGTCAGGTAGTTGCTGGTCACCGGGTGATCGGTGCCGGCCAGGCGCCGGGTCACCAGCTGATACACGGTGAACGACAACGCCGCGCCGAAGGGCAACAGCACCGCCGGGGTGAACAGCGCCGAACCGGGGCGCACGATGATCACCACCCCGAGCAGACCAAAGGCCACGGCCAGCCACTGGCTGCGACTGACCCGCTCGCCCAACAGCGCCGAGGCAATGGTTACCAGCACCGGGGTCAGAAAGATCACCGCGGTGGCTTCGGCCAGCGGGATGAAATGCAGGCCGTTGATGAACAGCAGGCTGACGCTGACCAGGCTTAGCCCACGCAGCAATTGTGGCCACGGCCGCAGAGTGCGAAACACACGCTGGCCCATGCGCGGCACGAACAGCGCGGTCATCAGCACCGTCTGCGCGACATAACGAGCCCAAATGACCAGAAACACCGGGTAGATTTCCGAGAGGTGTTTGGCCAGCCCGTCATGGCTGGCCAGCAACAGCCCCGACAGCAATATCAGCAGAACGCCGTAGAGCGGGTGGTGGTGATCGTTCAACGCAGGCCTCAAGCCACTTGTTAGCAGGCTAACCATTATGCCTGTCATCTTGTCGCACCGCTGCACCAATCAGCTGAAACCTTTCACCTGAGCCTGGACACGGCCGCGGCTGTCCGGCTGTCCGGCTGTCCGGCTGTGCTGGCAGCGGAGCTGCGGATGCGCCGCCCGGCGGCAAGCGGAGCGCCGGCATTTCGCGTATGATCGCCGGCTTTTTGCCGAGCCGCGCGGCGTTTCGCGGCGTTCGAGTGTAGTCGTGATGTACCAGTTGAGAGCGATGCAGGAGCGCGATATCCCTGCCGTCCTGGCGATCCAGGAAGAGTCCTATGCCGCCGAGGTTCTGGAAGACGAGGCGGTGATCCGCTCACGTCTGGCGACATTTCCGCAGTTGGCGTGGGTGGCCGAGGATGACGAGGGTGTGTGCGCCTATCTGTTCGCCTACCACTCGCGGCTGGGTAAAGTGACGCCGCTGGACGGGGAGTTCTGCACCGACGGCGAAGCCGATTGCCTTTACCTGCATGACCTGGCCGTGGCCGGACGGGCCGCCGGCCGCGGCATCGGCCCGGCACTGGTGCGGCATAACCTGCAACAGGCCGGCGCCGCACAGCTGCGTTATTCGGCGCTGGTGTCGGTACAGGATTCCACGGGATTCTGGTCGCGTCTGGGCTACGAAGCCCACGACGAACTCGACCCGCCGCAGGCCGGCAACCTGGCCAGCTATCAGATCCCTGCCGTGTACATGGTGCGCGACCTGCACCAATAAGGCGCACGCACCTGACCCGACCCCGACAGGCGCACCATGACGGTGCTCTCAAAGCCCCATTATCAGGCACTCTGGTCCGGCAGCCTCCGGGATCGCGATACATGGGCTCGGTTGGCAAGCCACTTGCTCTTGTTCCGGAAACGATCCGACCGGAACTCTGCACATGCTGGTGATTCGCCAACGCATCGACGCCCGCCCCGAGTGGCAGGCCGAACTTGAACTGACCTACGACGCGCGCAGCAAGAGTCGCCTGCGCTGCTTCAGTACCAGCGGCGAAGACGTCGGCCTGTTTCTCGAACGCGGCCAGCCGCCGCTGCACGATGGCGAATGCCTGCTCGCCGGTGATGGCCGTGTCGTGCGCGTGCGTGCTCGGCCCGAGCAACTGCTGCACGTCACCTGCGCCAGCGCTTTCGAACTGACCCGCGCGGCGTATCACCTGGGCAACCGCCATGTCGCCCTGCAGGTCGGCGATGGCTGGCTGCGGCTGCTCGACGACTACGTGCTCAAGGACATGCTGTTGCAGCTGGGCGCCGGCGTCGAACACATCGAAGCCCCCTTCCAGCCGGAGCATGGCGCCTACGGCGGAGGTCATCACCATTCCCACGCGGGTGAGGCAGAGTTCAGCTACGCGCCGCGCCTGCACCAGTTCGGCGTACGGACGTGAACGCGACGGCCGCTCCCGGCTCGGCCTGGGCGCTGCTCCGGCTGGCCAGCCCGCAGCTGCCGATCGGCGGCTACAGCTATTCCCAGGGTCTGGAAATGGCGGTGGAAAACGGCTGGGTGAACGACCCGGACAGCGCCCGGCGTTGGCTGGAGGATCAACTGCTGCTCAACCTCGCGCGCTTCGAGGCGCCGCTGCTGCTCGCGCATTGCGAAGCGGCGGCACAGGACGACTGGCCGCGTCTGTTGCTTCTGGCCGCCGAGCACCGCGCCAGCCGCGAAACCCGCGAACTGCAGCTGGAAAGCCGGCAGATGGGCTATTCCCTGACGCAGCTGCTCGACGGCCTGCCGGAACTCGACCAGCCAGCGCGCGACTGCCTGGCCGCTGCCGACGAGCCCGGTCTGGCACTGGCCTGGGCGCTGGCCGCCCGAGCCTGGCAAATCACGCCCGCCGACGCTCTCGCCGCCTGGCTGTGGGGCTGGCTGGAAAACCAGCTGGCGGTGCTGATGAAGACACTGCCGCTGGGGCAGCAGGCGGCGCAGCGGTTGACCTCGCAGCTGGTGCCCACTCTGACTCAGGCGCAGCGGGAAGCCAGCGAACTGCCGGAGCGGGAATGGGGCAGTGCGCCGTTTGGAATGGTGCTGACCAGCATGGCGCATGAGCGGCAGTACAGTCGGTTGTTTAGGTCATGAGCGGATCGAGTCCGGCGTTGCCGTGCGCGTCTGTAGGAGCGAGCGCTGCTCACGAACCCGATGGTCACTCGTGGCGAACGGTGTTCACCGAACCAATGCGAAGGAATCTTGGCCGCGAAACTGTTGGCTTTCTGCCTGAGTGCCGGCGCTCCGCACTTTCCTCGGCGCGAGCGACAGGTTGCGCCTCTCACGACGCCTTACTTTTCTTTGCACGCGCAAAGAAAAGTAAGCAAAAGAAAGCGCGCCCCTGCATCCGGCCCTGCACTACGCGCAGGGTTCGTTCACTCCATCGCCGCTCCAGGGGCCGGCTTACAAGGGCCATCCATGGCCCTTTAAGCCTTTCGCCGCATCCGTGCGGCTCATCCCCTTACGCAACGATTCCGCTCACCCTCCTGAAGGGGAATTGGATGTTGCCTGTCAGGCCGTGGATGGAAAAGCGAATGCCGGTGCAACGCAATGTAGGGTGGAAAACTGCGCAGCATTTTCCACCGCAAGCTACAAGCAAGCCCTTGCCGCGCCATGGCCGATTACTTTGCAGAACGGTGGGTAAGCTTCGCGTTACCCACCCTACGGACTTCGCGCCCCTCCGCGCACCCCGGCAGCACCCCCTTCGCATCAACCCCAAGGCAGCCACACCGCCTTCCAGAGGAGAACACCCATGAACACCCAACCCCTGCGCGTCGGCATTGGCGGGCCGGTCGGTTCCGGCAAGACCGCCCTGACCCTCGCCCTGTGCCAGGCCCTGCGCGACCGCTACAACCTCGCCGTGGTGACCAACGACATCTACACCCAGGAAGACGCCCAGTTCCTCGTGCGTAACGAAGCCCTGGCACCCGAGCGCATCATCGGTGTGGAAACCGGCGGCTGTCCGCACACGGCGATCCGCGAGGACGCCTCGATCAACCTCGAGGCGGTGGAGCAGCTCAACCGGCGCTTTCCCGGCCTGGATCTGATCATCGTCGAGTCCGGCGGTGACAACCTCTCGGCGACCTTCAGCCCGGAGCTGTCGGACCTGACCATCTACGTGATCGACGTGTCCGCCGGCGACAAGCTGCCGCGCAAGGGCGGGCCGGGCATCTGCAAGTCCGACCTGCTGGTGATCAACAAGATCGACCTGGCGCCCATGGTCGGTGCCTCGCTGGAGGTGATGGATCGCGACGCCCGCAAGATGCGCGGCGAGCGGCCGTTCGTCTTCAGCAACCAGAAGGTCGGCCAGGGTCTCGAGGAAATCATCGCCTTTATCGAGAAACAGGGAATGCTCAGCGCCGCGTGACCTCGCCCATCAACGGAAATCGACCGAGTGCCAGCTTCTCGGTCCAGCTCTCAGCCTTGCAATCAGAGGAACTCGCATGAACGTACAGAAAATCCTGGTCACCTCCGCCCTGCTGCTCAGCCCTGCGCTAGCCCTGGCTCACCCCGGCCATGACCACGCCGGAGTGCTGTCCGGTATCGCCCACCCGATCTTCGGCCTCGACCATCTGCTGGCCATGCTCGCGGTGGGTCTATGGGCGGCTCAGCAGACTGGCAAGGCGCGCTGGGCGCTGCCGATGACCTTCGTCGCGACCATGCTGCTCGGCGGCCTGGCCGGGTTCGCCGGAATCGAAATGCCGCTGATGGAAACTGGCATCGCCGGCTCGGTGCTGGCCCTCGGCCTGCTGGTGGCACTGGCGGTACGCCCGCCGCTGGTCGTCGCTGCCGCACTGACCGCGCTGTTCGCCGCCAGCCACGGCGTTGCCCACGGCCTGGAACTGCCAGAGCTATCCAGTCCGTGGGGTTATGCCGCCGGCTTCGTTATCGCCACTGCCGCTCTGCATGCCGCCGGTTACGCGCTGGTGCGTTACCTGCCGCAGGCCGCGGCGCCGCTGGTGCGTGTCGCCGGTGCTGCCTCGGCACTCACCGGCGCCTGGTTGCTGGCCAGCTGAGAACCAGGCCATGCCTAGTGGTAGCGCCGTCGCAGCGCCACATTGAGGCGATCGACCACTTCGGCCCAGTCGGCATCCTCGAGGATTTCCTCGCGCAGGAAAGCCGCCTGGGCCGGCGTCCAGAACGACGCATCGGCCAGATAGACGTCTTCGGCCAGGGGTGAGTGGGTTTCGATAAAGCGCCTGATCGAGACATCATCGTTGGGCAGGCCCAATTGCTCGAACAGGTTATGGAAGGCGTGGATCGACTGTTCCATGTTGAACCTCCGGTGCTGACGCGGGAATGAACGCTATGAGTATCGTCCATTCCCACGAAAGCGCCGGCAGCCCATGCTGATTCAGCGGAACGGCGGCTCGTCAAAGCTGCGTAGCTTGCGCGAATGCAGCGAGTTGAGCTGGCTGCGCAGCAGTTCCAGTGCGGTGATGCCGATTTTCAGGTGCTGGGTCACGGCCCGCTCGTAGAACGCATTGGCCGAGCCCGGCAGCTTGATCTCGCTGTGCAGCGGCTTGTCCGATACGCAGAGCAAGGTGCCGTACGGCACCCGCAGGCGGTAGCCCTGGGCGGCGATGGTGCCGCTTTCCATGTCTACCGCCACGGCACGTGACAGGTTGATCAGCGGCCGTTCCTGCGCCCAGCGCAGCTCCCAGTTGCGGTCGTCATAGGTCAGCACGGTGCCGGTACGCAAACGCTTCTTCAGCGCTTCGCCCTGTTCACCGGTGACCGTCGCGGCGGCATCCTGCAGCGCCTGCTGCACCTCGGCCAGTGCCGGCAGCGGGATGTGCGGCGGCAACACCCGATCGAGGATGCCATCGCGGCGCATGTAGGCGTGGGCCAGCACATAGTCGCCGATGGATTGCGACTGCCGCAGCCCGCCGCAGTGACCGATCATCAGCCAGCAGTGCGGGCGCAGCACGGCGAGGTGGTCGGTGATGTTCTTCGCATTGGACGGGCCGACGCCGATGTTGACCAGGGTGATGCCGTGGCCGTCCTCGGCGATCAGGTGATAGGCCGGCATCTGGTAGCGGTGCCACATCACGCCACCGATGATCGCCTGCGCCTCGCCCTCCTCCATGCCGCGCTCGATGATCACGTTGCCCGGCAAGACCATGCGCGTGAAGCGGGTGTCGTCGCGCAGCATGTCGAGGCCGTGGCGGATGAACTGGTCGACGTAGCGGTGGTAGTTGGTCAGCAGGATCCACGGCTGTACGTGGCGCCAATCGCTGCCGGTGTAGTGCACCAGCCGGCGCAGCGAGAAATCCACCCGCGCGCCATCGAACAGTGCCAGCGGATAGGGATCGGCGTGCTCCCAGTCGTAGAGCCCGTCGGCGATATCGTCGGTAGCGGCGGACAGGTCGGTGCTGGGGAATACCCGCGCCAGCTCAGCGGCGGTCACGCCGGTGCCGGCCAGCTCGTCGCCCTGCTCGATGACGTACGGATAAGGGATGTTGCGGTCGCTCATGCCGACCTCAACGGTGACGTTGAAGTCCTGGATCAGCGGTTTCAGCTGATCGAGCAGATAGGCGCGGAACGCCGCCGGATGGGTCACGGTGACGCTGTACACGCCGGGCGCCTGGACCTTGGCGTAGGCACGGGTCGAGGCCGGCACTTCGCCGTGGCACTCGTAGGTCAGGCGCAGCTGCGGGTAGCGGAACAGGTTGCGCTCCGCGGCGCTGGGCTCGGTGCGGCTGGTTACGTAGCGTTTGAGCGCCTGGTTTAGGGCCGCTGTGGCCTGCGCGTGCAGCTCGGCCAGCTTGTCGACCGCCTCCTCAGCGCAGGTGGCGACGGTGAAGGTTCTGGATTCGTTGGAAGTCATGGCTCATCCTGGCTTAACACACGGGCCTATCTTGGCTGCATTTGGTGACGGATGTATACGCAGCCGAGCGGTTGGAGCCGCATCCGAGACGCCGGCGCGCTGGAAATGTGCGCCGTCATCGGCGAAAAAAAATCCGACGCCAGAGCCTGGCGTCGGATTCGGGTACCGCTTCGAGCCCGCCGCCGATGCATTGCTGCATCAGCCGCACAGGCTCCTACCGATTACTTGTCCAGCAGCATGGTGCCGTTCTTGGCGAAGTTGGCATGCCAGGAGAAGGCTTTTTCCAGCACGTGCGGGGTGTGGCCGCCACGCTGTTTCGCCTCTTCGAGGTAGGCGAGCGCCTGGGCCCTGTAGTCCGGGTGCATGCAGTTGTTGATGACTCGCGCCGCCGCCTCGACGGGCGCCAGCCCGCGCAGATCGGCATAGCCCTGCTCGGTGATGATCACGTCGACGTCGTGGTTGGTGTGATCCACATGCGTGACGAACGGTACGATGGAGGAGATCTTGCCGTCCTTCGCCGTCGAGGTCGTCACGAAGATGCTGATACGTGCGTTGCGGGCGAAGTCACCCGAGCCGCCAATACCATTCATCATGTGGGTGCCGTTGACGTGCGTGGAGTTCACGTTGCCGTAGATGTCGGCTTCCAGCGCAGTGTTGAAGGAGATGATCCCCAGCCGGCGGATCACTTCCGGATGGTTGGAGATCTCCTGCGGACGGAACACCACCTTGCCGGCGTACTTGGCGAGGTCCGAGGCCAGGTTGTCCACGCGCTTCTTCGACAGGGAGAAGGCGGTGGCGGCGGCGAACTTCACCACTCCGGCGTCGATCAGGTCGAAAACGCCGTCCTGCAGCACTTCGGAAGCGACGGTCAGGTCCTTGAACTCGGAAGTCTTCATGCCGGCCAGCACCGCGTTGGCCACCGAGCCCACACCCGACTGCAGCGGAGCCAGGCTGTTGGTCAGGCGTCCCAGCTTCACTTCCTCACGCAGGAAGTCCAGCAGGTTGTCGGCGATCTTCTGGGTTTCGGCGTTCGGCTCGAACAGCGGGGAAGGAATGTCCGGCTCGCTGGACAGCACGATACCGCGCACCTTGGCCGGATCGACCGGGATACCGATCGAGCCGATGCGCTTGCTGACGTTGTAGACCGGGATGTCCTTGCGCGAATCCTCGCCGGCCGGGCCGGGAATGTAGATGTCGTGCATGCCTTCGTACTCGCGCGGAGCAGAGGTGTTCAGCTCGATGATCACGTGCTTGGCGTTCTGCACGAAGATCGGCGAGTTACCGACCGAACCGGTCGGGATGATCTGGCCGTCCTCGGTGATGGCCGCCGCCTCGATGATGGCGTAGTCGACCTGTGGCAGCACGCCTTGACGCAGCAGTTCCGCGGTATGGGACAGGTGCTGGTCGATGTAGAGCACCTCGCCGGCGTTGATCTTCTTGCGCTGCACCGGGTTGCCCTGATACGGAATGCGCTTGTTGATGATGCCGGCTTCGGCCATCGACTGGTCGGCTGCCGGGCCCATGGACGCGCCGGTGAACAGGTTGACCTTGAATTTCTCGCGCTGGCCGCGTTCGGACAGTGCCTTCGGAAACACCTTCGGCTCCCCGAACAGGGTGAAGCCGCTCATGCCCAGCGTCATGCCGTCCTCAATCCACGACGCGGCCTCTTCTGCCGAGACGACCTTGTCGAGAAACGCTGCGTTGCGGATGTACTTGTTTAGATCGGTTGCCATGAACTCACCTCAGAAACTCATCGAATGCTCGTCCGTGAAGGCTCTGCAAAGAAATTCGCCAGGCCTGACGAGGCAGGGAGACGGCCACTTGATGTCCGGAGACAAAGCGCCCATGTCTTTTGCCGCTCAATATCGGAACCTCAAAAAATCATGCGGCACTTGCAACCCCGTAACGTAGTCGCTCGCCCCATTCTAGGAGCACCAGCTCGTTTGGCTGTTATACAAAGGTACTAGCAGGCCGCCGCACAGGAGAGGTCATAGCCGGTATCGACGCCCAGCGCAACCGCAACCGGCCGGCGGCGAGGCGTTCGCGAACTGCACTTCCCGCAGTAAACCGGGCCATCCAGGCTGTCGCCGCGCTCAAAGCGCCGCCTGAACGCTGTCAAATCAGGTAACGAACCGGGCACCGCCGTCACTTCCCCGCGCTGGTCTTCGCCACCATACTCGCGCCCGCCCGACTGTATTCAACGGTAGCCCCACGGTCGCGGGCAGGGCGATGATCGAAACAGACAGGTAGGCATCATGCAGGCAACACCCGTGGAAACGAGTACTCGTCGTCGACTGCAACAGGTCATCGAGCAGCCAGCCGTTCAGCGCAGCATTCTGCTGCTGATCGTGATCAACGCGGCCATCCTCGGCATGCAGACCTCGCCGGCACTGGTGGCCAGCTGGGGCGAGCTGCTAAGAGTGCTCGACATGTTGATCCTCGGCGTATTCGTGGTGGAAATCGCAGCGCGCATCTACGTTCATCGCGCGGCGTTTTTCCGTGATCCCTGGAGCCTGTTCGATTTCACCGTGGTTGCCATCGCGCTGGTGCCCGCCAGCGGCCCGTTCAGCGTTCTACGTGCCCTGCGCGTACTGCGGGTGATGCGCATGGTCACCATGGTACCGTCGATGCGCCGTGTGGTCGGCGCGCTGCTGTCGGCCATTCCCGGCCTGGGCTCGATTGCCATGGTGCTGGCGCTGGTCTTCTACGTGTCGGCGGTGATCGCCACCGGGCTGTTCGGCGCCGACTTCCCCGAGTGGTTCGGCAACCTCGGCCGTTCGATCTACACACTGTTCCAGGTGATGACGCTGGAAAGCTGGTCGATGGGCATCGTGCGCCCGCTGATGGACGTGTTCCCCTACGCCTGGGTGTTCTTCATCCCGTTCATCCTGATTGCCACTTTCACCATGCTCAACCTGTTCATCGCCATCATCGTAAACGCGATGCAGACGGTTACCGATGCTGACCACGAAGCCACTCAGGCAACCATTGAGGCGGCACGCGAGCACATCGAGGCCGACCTGCATGAAGAGGTCCGCGCCCTGCGTGGCGAAATCGCCGAACTCAAGGAACTGCTACGCGGGCAGGCTCGCCGCTAGGCGACGCAACCCTGCCACGGAGTCACAGCTGCGGCCCACTGCGCGCCAGCAGCGCGTCGATGTCGAGCCCGCGCGGCAACGTTCCATAAACCCGCCCGTGCACTTCCAGGCGACTGACGATGAAGGCATCCGAAACGGCGGCGTTGCCCGCTTCGAGCAGCAGTTTGGCCTGCAGGCCGACGGCAACGTCCTCGGTGAGCTGACGGGCGCGGTACTGGATGTCCTCAGTATCGCCGAAGGCCGCCTTCAGCCGCCGGATATGCGCCTTCAGGCGGGCGTCGCCGTGGCCATCGCCGAGCTCGGCGAACAGTACTTCGAGCACGCCCGGCTCCTTCGATAGCGCGCGCAAGACGTCGAGGCACTGCACGTTGCCGGAACCTTCCCAGATGGAATTCACCGGTGCCTCGCGATACAGCCGCGGCAGGATGGTTTCCTCGACGTAACCGGCGCCACCCAGGCATTCGCTGGCCTCGGCGATCATGTTCGGCGCGCGTTTGCAGATCCAGTATTTGCCGACGGCGGTGACCAGCCGGGCGAACTTGTCTTCGTGCTCTTCATGGCGATTGTCCTGGGCGCGGCCCATGCGCAGGGTCAGCGCCAGCGCCGCTTCGCTTTCCAGGGCGAGATCGGCCAGTACGTTCTGCATCAGCGGCTGCTCCAGCAGGACCCGGCCGCCGACCTGGCGGTGCGCGCAATGGTGCATGGCCTGGGTCAGGGCCTGACGCATCAGCGAGCTGGAGCCGATCATGCAATCGAAACGGGTCGAGGAGACCATCTCGATGATGGTCGGCACGCCGCGCCCTTCCTCACCGACCATCCAGGCCAGCGCGCCGCGGTACTCGACTTCGCTGGAGGCGTTGGCCCAGTTGCCCAGCTTGTTCTTCAGGCGCTGGATGTAGAACTGGTTGCGCGTGCCATCCGGGCGATGGCGCGGCAGCAGGAAGCAGGACAGGCCCTTGTCGGTCTGCGCCAGGGTGAGAAAGGCATCGCACATCGGCGCCGAGCAGAACCACTTGTGCCCGACCAGCTCGTAGGTCTGCCCGGGGCCACCGGCGCCAACCGGATACGCGCGTGTGCTGTTGGCGCGCACGTCGGTGCCGCCCTGTTTCTCGGTCATCGCCATACCGATGGTGACGCCGGCCTTCTGCTCCAGCGGCAGGTTGCGCGGGTCGTATTCGCGGGCAAGAATCTTCGGCAGCCAGCGCTCGGCGAGATCCGGCTGCAGGCGCAGTGCCGGCACGCTGGCGTAGGTCATGGTCAGCGGGCAGCTGCTGCCGGCCTCGGCCTGGTTGTGCAGGTACATCAAGGCGGCACGCGCCACCTGTGCACCGGGTTGCGGGTCGCTCCAGGGCAGCGACGGAATACCGTGCTCGACGGCGCTGCGCATCAGCTCATGATAAGCGGGATGAAACTCCACCAGATCGATGCGATGGCCGTAGCGGTCATGACTCTTGAACACCGGCCTGTTCTCGTTGGCGTGAAAGCCGGCCTGCATCAGCGGCCCACCGGCAAGCGCGCCGTAGACGTCCAGCCGCGCCTGCGCCCAGCCCGCCTGATAACGCTGTACCCACTGCTGCAACGGCAAGTCGATGCGATAGAGATTGGCACCGTCGAGTGGCGGAACCTGGTTGGTGACCTCATGGGTTTCGGCGCAACTCTGCAGATTCATCTGAGCGTCCTCCTTCGATACCGGCGCAGCTGCCAGCAAGCGTAGTCGGCCTGGGCGGTGCGTCGGCCGCGCGGCAATGGATCGGCAGTGAAACATGCTGCGCGGCGAGGATTGAAGCGAGGTATCGGCCAAAAGGTCCGCGCGTCAGGCAATCGGCGCGCTGGGCGGAAGTCCGTTGGCACGGCCCGCGGCGAGCCCATCCGCGGCGCTCAGCGGCAGGCGCAGGCGCACGCAGAAGCGGCTACCCAGCCCCGGTCGCGATTGCTGATCGAGCTGTCCACCCATCACTTCGATCAGCCCCCGACTGATAGCCAGGCCGATGCCGAGGCCGCCGTAGCGCCGGGTCATGGAGCCGTCGACCTGACGGAACTGGTGATAGAGGAAGGCCTGATCGGCGTCGCTGAAACCGATGCCGCTGTCGACGACCTCGATATCCAGCAGCAGCTCGCGCTGCTCCACCGCGCCGGCGAAACGCAGCGTGACGGCTCCGCGGGAAGTGAACTTGACGGCGTTGTCGAGCAGATGACAGATGCTCTGTTCCAGCTTCTCGCCATCGCCGTACACGCGGTCTGGCAGTTTCTCGTCGAACTCGAGATCGAAGGCCAGGCCCTTGTCCTGCGCCCGCGGGTCGAACTGCTGCTGCAGCCGTGCCGCAGTTTCCCGCAGACTGAAACGCTGATCCTGCAGGCGCAGCTTGCCGGCGCGCAGTTCGCTGAGCACCAGGATGTTGTTGACCAGGCGCATCATGTCGCGCGCCGAGCCGGTGGCGATGTGCTGGTATTGCTGCAGCTCTTCCGCCGTATCCGAGCTGGGCAACAGCTCCAGGGCGCCCATGACGCCCATCATCGGCGTGCGCAGTTCGTGGCTGATATTGGAGAGAAACTCGTCCTTGAGCCGGTTGCTCTCGGCCAGCTCGCTGTTCAGTTGTTCCAGCTCGGCGCGGGCGTTTTCCAGGATCTTCGCCCGCTCGTCCTTCAGCGCGTTGATGCGATCGGCCAGCGCCATCGACAGCAGCACTACTTCCAGCGCGGCGCCAAGCTGGCTGGCGTACATGGTCAGGAAGTTGTGCGGCAGGTGCCCGAGCACCATCAGCGTGTTGATCTGCCCGCCGACCAGCAGCGCGCTCCAGGCGATGATGAAGTAGCGCGCCACGCGCATGCCACGCAGCCAGGCCAGGATGCCGGCGGCAAACACCGCCAGGGTGAACAGCAGCGCCAGCGCGGTGGCCAGGCGCAGGGCCACTCCGTAATCGGCGGCCATTGCGAGCGCCATCACCAGCACCGAGAAGACAATGATCAGCCGCAGCAGCCAATCCACCCAGCGGCTGTGCTCGGCGGTGCGCAGGAAGCTGCGGGTAAACAGGCAGCCGAACAGCCCGGTGGCCCCGATCAGCAGCGGCGTCGCGGCATTGGCCCACCAGGGACGATCCGGCCAGAGGAACTGCACGCCGGCGCCGTTCACCGAGACCTGGTAGAGGCCGAACGCGGCGATGTAGAGGATGTAGTAGAGATAGCTGGGATCGCGGATGCTGATATAGATGAACAGGTTGTAGACCAGCATCGCCAGCAGTACGCCGTAGATCATGCCCAGCACATAGAGCCGCCCGGGTTGCGCCTCAAGATAGGCGTGATGCGACCAGAGACTCAGGGGCACCTGGATCGAACCCTCGCTTTGCACGCGCAGGTACAGGCGCTGGGGCCGATCAGTCGGCAGCTGCACTTCGAACAGGTAGTTGCCCTGGCCGATCTCGCGGCTGGCCCAGGGCCGGGTGTCGCCGGTGTCGCGAGCCAGGCGGTAACCGCCTTTGCCGTCCGGCAGGTACAGCTGCAGGCTGTCGAGCGGCGGATAGGCCACCTCCAGCAACCAGCGTCGCGCGCCTTGCACGGTTTGCGGACGGTAATGCAGATCGACGCGCACCCAATGCGCGGAGCGCGAATAGCCGGCGTTGAACACCGCGGTCCGGTGAGGCAGGAAGTGACTTTCGAACGCGGGCGAGGCGACTTCGTCGATTTGCGCGTCGCCAAGTGGGTCCTCGAACACCCGCATGTGCTGCCCGAGTGGCAGGTGACGGGTGTGTTCGTCCAGTTCGACGGCAGCGGCCAGGGCCGGCAAGAGGGCCAGGATGAGCAGGAAGACGTACCGCATGATGCCTCGTGCAGGCCAGGCGACGAAAACGGATTCACGCCCCGCGAACCCCGCCACCCGGTCCGAAAACCAAAGTGCCAGCAATCTACCACAGCGACGGTTGCAGCCGGAAAAGGCGAATGTCTGAGCGATCGATCGCCCGACGTCCGGCGAACGCCTCGGTGGCGGTTCGACGCACAACTGCCGCGTCCCGCCAGCGCTGTTTGGTGATAAGCTCGCACGCCATGAAAAACCCTACTTCAAGACCCGTCGTCCTCTGTCTGTCCGGCCATGATCCCAGTGGCGGCGCCGGCCTGCAGGCGGACATCGAAGCCCTCCTGGCGCAAGCCTGTCACGCCGCACCGACGGTCACCGCACTGACCGTGCAGGACACCGTCAACGTCACCGACTTCCGCGTCCTCGACCGCGAATGGGTGCTCGCCCAGGCCAACGCAGTGATCGCCGATATGCCGATCGCGGCAGTCAAGCTCGGGATGCTCGGCTCGGTGGAAATGGTCGAGACCGTTCTCGAGATCATGGCCAGGCTGCCCGGCGTGCCGCTGGTCTGCGATCCGGTGCTACGCGCCGGTGGCGGCGGCGCGCTGGGCAAGGATGATGTCGGCTTCGCCATGCGCGAACGGTTGTTCCCGGTGTCGACCATCGCCACACCGAACCTGCCGGAAGCCCGCATCCTCGCCGAGCTGCCCGAGGGCAGCGCCGACGAATGTGCCGAACGCCTGCTGCCGCACATCCGCCACCTGCTGATCACCGGCGGCCACGGCGATGAAAGCGAAGTGCATAACCGTCTTTACTGCCGCGATGGTAGCCGCCACGATTTCACCTGCGCGCGCCTGCCCGGCAGCTATCACGGTTCCGGCTGCACACTGGCCAGCGCCCTGGCCGGCCGTCTGGCGCTGGGCGAGGAGCTGACCAGTGCCGTCCGTTCGGCGCTCGACTACACCTGGCGCACCCTGCGCGATGCCGAGGCGCCCGGCCACGGGCAATTCGTCCCGCGGCGCCTGCCACTGGACCTGGTCTGACTGGAGAGCAGCGCATGAAGGATTCGACCCGCCTGCGCGGCCTGTACGCCATCACCGACAGCAAGTTGCTCGCCGAGGGCCGTTTGCTGCCGTATGTCGAAGCCGCGTTGAAAGGTGGCGCCCGCCTGCTGCAGTACCGCGACAAATCCAGTGACGAGGCCCGTCGCTTGCGTGAGGCCGATGCGTTGCAGGAACTCTGCGCCCGCCATGGCGCGCAACTGATCATCAACGACGACGCCGAGCTGGCAGCGCGACTGGGTGTCGGCCTGCACTTAGGCCAAGAAGATGGCTCGCTGGCGGCCGCCCGTGCCCTGCTCGGCCGCCAGGCAATCATCGGCGCCACCTGCCATGCGCAGCTGCCGCTGGCCGAGCAGGCCGCGCGTGAGGGCGCCAGCTATGTCGCCTTCGGCCGCTTCTTCCAGTCGCAGACAAAGCCGGGCGCACCCTCGGCCGGTCCCGAGCTGCTGCGCGAAGCCCGCGCCTGCATTGGCCTGCCGATTGTCGCCATTGGCGGCATTACGCCGGAAACGGCACCAAGCCTGATCGCCGAGGGCGTGCAGATGATCGCCGTGGTGCACGCGCTGTTCGCCGCTGACAGCCCGGCCGAGGTCGAGCGCCGCGCCAGAGCGTTCAGCCAGTTGTTCAATACCCCCTGATTCCGCCACGGCTGACCCGCCACACGGCGGTCAGCCCCTGTTCTGCGAGGCCCGCATGTCCCGTTCCGAAGCCCTTTTTGCCAGCGCCCAGACCCACATCCCTGGCGGCGTCAATTCCCCCGTGCGCGCCTTTCGCAGCGTCGGCGGCACCCCGCTGTTTCTCAAGCACGCCGCCGGCGCCTATGTGATCGACGAAGATGACAAGCGCTACGTCGACTACGTCGGCTCCTGGGGCCCGATGATTCTCGGCCACAGCCACCCTGAGGTGCTCGATGCCGTGCGCCGCCAGCTCGAACACGGGCTGTCCTACGGCGCGCCGACCGCCATGGAAACCGAGATGGCCGAACTGGTCTGCCGCCTGGTGCCATCCATGGAGATGGTGCGCATGGTCAGCTCCGGCACCGAAGCGACCATGAGCGCGATCCGCCTGGCCCGTGGCTACACCGGCCGCGACGACATCATCAAGTTCGAAGGTTGCTACCACGGTCACTCCGACAGCCTGCTGGTCAAAGCCGGCTCCGGCGCCCTGACCCAGGGCGTGCCGAGCTCGGCCGGGGTGCCGGCGGATTTCGCCAGGCACACCCTGACCCTGGCCTACAACGATCTAGCAGAAGTCGAAGCCACGCTGAAGGAAAAGGGCGAGCAGGTCGCCTGCATCATCGTCGAGCCGGTCGCCGGCAACATGAACTGCGTGCCCCCGGCACCGGGCTTCCTCGAAGGCCTGCGCACCCTGTGTGACGCGTATGGCGTGGTGCTGATCTTCGACGAAGTGATGACCGGTTTCCGCGTCGCCCTCGGCGGCGCCCAGGCCTACTACGGCGTGACGCCGGACCTGTCGACCTTCGGCAAGATCATTGGCGGCGGCATGCCGGTCGGCTGCTTTGGCGGCAAGCGCGCCATCATGCAGCACATCGCCCCGCTCGGCCCGGTCTACCAGGCCGGCACCCTGTCGGGCAATCCACTGGCGATGGCCGCGGGCCTGACCACGCTGGGCCTGATCAGCCGCCCCGGCTTCCATGACGAACTGAGCGCCTACACCAGCCGTATGCTGCAGGGCCTGCAGGACCGCGCCGATGCCGCTGGCATCCCCTTCGTCACCACCCAGGTCGGCGGCATGTTCGGTCTGTATTTCAGCGGCGCCGATGACATCGTGACCTTCGCCGACGTCATGGCCAGCGATGCCGATCGCTTCAAGCGCTTCTTCCATCTGATGCTCGAAGGCGGCGTCTACTTGGCACCGAGCGCGTTCGAGGCCGGTTTTACCTCCATAGCCCATGGCGACGCTGAGCTCGCAATCACTCTGGATGCCGCCGAGCGCGCCTTCGCCAAGCTCAAGTGAGCCCGACGATGGAATTGCTGCAGAGCATCCTGCTCGCCCTGACTGCCGGCGTCAGCGCATTGCTGATCGGCCGCGCCCGGCGCCGTTACGGCGAGGCGGACCAGCCAGCGCTGTTCAGCGCACTGCTTGGCTTCATCCTGACGGCCGCCAGCGCTGCGTGCGCCGCCGCGAGCCTGCTTGGCATGGATCTGGAGGAGGCGTACCAGTGGCTGGAGCGCGCCAGCCTGCTGCTCGGTTTGCCGCTGATCGCGGTAGCTGCGCTGACCCTGGCGCGGCGCTGGGTGTGGAGTCGACCGAACTGGGGTCGCGTGGTGTTGGGGCTGTGCGTGTTCTTCGAACTGGCGCGACAGCTGGGCTGGAGCGAGCCCTACGCCTTCGGCCTGATGCTGACCAGTGCGCTGCTGGTGGTCTATGCCGGCGCGCTGCAATGGCCGGCAAGCCTGCCGACCCTTGCCGGCTTGGCGGCTGGCGCGCTTCTGCTGGGCGCGGCACCGCTGCCGAACGGCGTGTCGATCGTCCATCCGCTCGGCGACCTGAGACCGCTGCTATTGGCCATCGCCAGCCCGCTGCTGGCCATTCTGCTGGTGCGCCTGCCGGGCAGCACACGCGAGGACAGTCCGGCAGTCGCGTAAAAAGCCGATGACAGGCGGTTAAAGGCTTTGTAAGCAGGCTGCAGCTTATCCATAATGTGACGGCTGGCTCGTTCCAGCCTTTCATTACCGCCCTGCTCCTCGAGGCGCCAGATTTTCATGATCCGCACCGGCCGCATCCTGTCTTTGGGCTGTCTGCTGCTTCTCTCGCCTCTCACGGCCCTGGCCGGCGGGAATACCCTGCTGATCCCGGCGACCGCGCGCTGCGCGCTCGATACCCTTCCCGAAGAACTCCCCGAAGCACTGCGCAACTGCCAGCAGGCCGCCAGCGAAGGCGATGTGCAAGCCGCCTACGAGCTGGGCGAGTTTCACTACGACGGCAAGCGTGCGCCACGCGACCTGGCCAAGGCGCTGTACTGGTTCGAGCAGGCCTCACTGCGCGGTCATGCAGCCGCGCAACACCGGCTCGGCGTGATGTTCTTCCGCGGTGAAGGGGTCAAGGCCAACAACGTCCAGGCCTACATCGTACTGAAGATGGCTGCCGTGAATGGCGAAGACGATGCGCTGGATACCGCCGACCGAGTTTCCGGACAGATGCGTCGCGACGAGCTGGAAATTGCCACCCAGGTCCTCGGGCAGATCTTCCGCGACTACCTGATGCAACTGCAGGCCGCCGACGCGCCGCAGATCCCCTGAACAATCGAGAAACCCCGCGGCATCCACCCGCGCTTTCCCCTGCTCGGTCGTGGGCATATAATCGCCGGTCATTTTTTGCACAACGCCGGCCCGTAACATGACCCGCAAGCTTTTCATCGAAACCCATGGCTGCCAGATGAACGAGTACGACAGCTCGCGCATGGTGGACCTGCTGGGCGAACACCAGGCCATGGAGATCACCGAGAACCCGGCAGAAGCCGACGTGATTCTTCTCAATACCTGCTCGATCCGCGAAAAGGCCCAGGAAAAGGTCTTCTCGCAACTGGGTCGCTGGCGCGAACTGAAGCTGGACAATCCACAACTGGTGATCGGCGTCGGCGGCTGCGTGGCCAGCCAGGAAGGCGCGGCCATTCGCGACCGCGCCCCGTACGTCGACGTCGTCTTCGGGCCGCAGACCCTGCATCGTCTGCCGGAAATGATCGACGCCGCGCGCACCACCAAGAAACCGCAGGTGGACATTTCGTTCCCCGAGATCGAGAAGTTCGACCGCCTGCCAGAGCCGCGCGTCGACGGCCCCAGTGCCTTCGTTTCGGTCATGGAAGGCTGCAGCAAGTACTGCACCTTCTGCGTGGTGCCCTACACCCGCGGCGAAGAAGTCAGTCGCCCGCTGGCCGACGTGCTGGCGGAAGTCGTCCACCTGGCCGAAAACGGCGTGAAGGAAGTCACCCTGCTGGGGCAGAACGTCAATGGCTATCGCTACGACGGGCATGACTTCGCCGACCTGCTGCACGCCGTCGCCGCAGTAGAAGGCATCGGCCGTATCCGCTACACCACCAGCCATCCACTGGAGTTCTCCGACGCGATCATCCAGGCCCATGCGGACATCCCGCAGCTGGTGAAATATCTGCATCTGCCGGTGCAGGCCGGGTCCGACCGCATCCTCGCGGCGATGAAGCGCAACCACACCGCCCTGGAGTACAAGTCGCGCATCCGCCGGCTCAAGGCCGCAGTGCCGGATATCCTGATCAGCTCGGACTTCATCGTCGGCTTCCCCGGCGAGACCGACAAGGACTTCGAGCAGACCATGAAGCTGATTGAGGACGTCGGCTTCGACTTTTCCTACTCCTTCGTCTACAGCTCGCGTCCCGGCACCCCGGCCGCGGATCTGGCCGACGACACCCCGGACGAGGTGAAAAAGCAGCGCCTGGCGATCCTCCAGCAGCGCATCAATCAGCAGGGCTTCGAGAACAGCCGACGGATGGTAGGTACCACTCAGCGCATCCTCGTCAGCGACTACTCGAAGAAGGACCCTGGCATGCTGCAGGGCCGTACCGAGCACAATCGCATCGTCAACTTCCGCTGCGACAACCCGCGGCTGATCGGCCAGTTCGTCGACGTGCACATCGACGACGCGCTGCCGCACTCGCTACGTGGCACCTTGCTAGGTTGAGAACCGGGTATGCGGCCCCCATGTGATTGCATCGGGGCCGCGACTGCGCTTTCCGCTTTGCGCCCGCGGCGCTATTCTTCCCTCACCACTTCGCCGACCACGGCCACATATAAAAGCCCTTGAACGCACCCATAGAACCGCATCGTTTCACCCTCGAACCCTTTGAAGCCCGTCGCTTCGCCAATCTCTGCGGCCAATTCGACGAGCATCTGCGCCTGATCGAACAGCGCCTGGAACTGGAAATCCGCAACCGCGGCAACCAGTTCGAGCTGATCGGCCCAACCGACGCGGCCAAGTCTGCCGAACAGCTGCTGCGCCGGCTGTACCGGGAAACCAAGAACACCGAGCTCTCTCCGGACATGGTGCATCTGTACCTGCAGGAATCCGGAATGGAGGAACTGGCCAATCCAAATGCTCACCAGGGCGTCGCCCTGCGCACCAAGAAGGGCATGATCCGCCCCCGCGGTGCGAATCAGCAGCGCTACGTCAAAGCCATCCTCGACAACGACATCAACTTCGGCGTCGGTCCGGCCGGTACCGGCAAGACCTACCTCGCCGTCGCCTGTGCCGTGGACGCGCTGGAGCGCGAACAGGTGCGCCGCATCCTCCTTGTACGCCCGGCGGTGGAAGCCGGCGAGAAGCTCGGCTTCCTGCCCGGCGACCTGGCACAGAAGATCGACCCCTACCTGCGCCCCCTCTACGACGCGCTCTACGAGATGCTCGGTTTCGAGCATGTGGCACGGCTGATCGAGAAACAGGTGATCGAGATCGCCCCGCTGGCCTACATGCGCGGCCGCACGCTGAACAACAGCTTCATCATCCTCGATGAAAGCCAGAACACCACCCAGGAACAGATGAAGATGTTCCTTACGCGGATCGGCTTCGGCTCCACTGCGGTGATCACCGGCGACATCACCCAGGTCGACCTGCCCCGCGGCACCAAGAGCGGTCTGGCGCACGTCATCGAGGTGCTCAAGGACGTCAACGGCATCAGCTTCACCCACTTCAAGCCAAAGGACGTCGTTCGCCATCCGCTGGTGCAGCGCATCGTCGAAGCCTACGAGTCCTTCGAGGATCGCCAGTCGCCGGCCAGCAAGCGTGCCGCGCAGGACGCCAGCGATGATTGAGCTCGACCTGCAGTGCGCCAGCACGGGCGCTGCGCCGGCCCTCGCCGATCTGCAACGCTGGTGCGAACGGGCGCTACGCCAGCGTAGCGGCGACTCGGAGCTGACCATTCGCCTGGTGGACGAGGAAGAAGGGCGCGAGCTGAACCGCACCTGGCGGCAGAAGGACTACGCGACCAACGTGCTGTCGTTCCCGGCAGACGTTCCCGACGAACTGCTGGACATCCCGCTGCTCGGCGACCTGGTCATCTGCGTCCCGGTGGTCGAGCGCGAAGCCGCGGAGCAGGGCAAGGCACTGGCGGCACACTGGGCGCATCTGGTCATCCATGGCTGTCTGCATCTGCTCGGCTACGATCATATCGACGATGCCGAAGCCGAAGAGATGGAAGAGCTGGAGCGTCAACTGCTGGCCGAGCTGGGTCATCCCGACCCCTATGCCGAAGAATCGCCCGTCATGGGCACTTGCAAGGACTCCTGAGTCAACGACATGAGCGAAGATCGATCGATCAGCGGGCAGAAGACCTGGCTGGAAAAAATCACCCAGGCTTTTGCCCATGAGCCCAAGAATCGCCAGGAGCTGCTGGAAATCCTGCGCGAAGCCCATCAGAACAAGCTGCTCGACAGCGAGGCGCTGGCCATCGTCGAAGGTGCCATCCAGGTCGCCGATCTGCAGGTACGCGACATCATGGTGCCGCGTTCGCAGGTGATCAGCATCAAGGCCGATCAATCCCCCCGCGAGTTTCTGCCGGCCATCATCGGTGCCGCACACTCGCGTTATCCGGTCGTCGGTGAAAGCCTCGATGAAGTGATCGGCGTGCTGCTGGCCAAAGACCTGCTGCCGCTGATCCTCAAGGATGAACACCACAGTTTCGACATCAAGGATCTGCTGCGCCCGGCCACCTTCGTGCCGGAGTCCAAGCGTCTCAACGTACTGCTGCGCGAATTCCGCGCCAACCACAACCACATGGCCATCGTCATCGACGAGTACGGCGGCGTGGCCGGCCTGGTGACCATCGAAGACGTGCTGGAGCAGATCGTCGGCGACATCGAGGACGAGCATGACGTCGAGGAAGACAGCTACATCCGCCCGCTGCCCAGCGGCGACTTCCTGGTCAAGGCGCTCACCCCGATCGACAGCTTCAACGAATACTTCGGCAGCGCCTTCCCCGACGACGAATTCGATACCGTCGCCGGCCTGGTGATGAGCACCTTCGGGCACCTGCCCAAGCGCAACGAAGTCACCGAGATCGACGGGTTCCGCGTGCGTGTGCTCAACGCCGACAGCCGCCGTGTGCATATGCTGCGCCTGAGCCGCACCGCGGGCGCGTAAGCCGGCACGAGCCGTTCCGCGCAGCCGACCCTGCGCGGACGCTCGTCCGCCAGCTGCTTGCCGGCCAACTTCATCGCCCTTAGCCTCCCTCCCCGCACCGCTGCGCAAGGAACTTCCATGCACTGGATCACCCGTCCCGGATGGCCGGGCAACCTGCTGGCACTGGTCGCCGGCACACTGACCACGCTGTCGCTGGCGCCTTTCGACATCTGGCCGCTGGCGCTGCTCTCGGTGGCGCTGCTGTACCTTGGCCTGCGCGAAACCGCAGCGAAGCAGGCGGCGCAGCGCGGCTGGTGCTACGGCTTTGGGCTATTCGCCTCGGGGGTCAGCTGGGTCTACGTCAGCATCCATGACTTCGGCGCGGCCTCGCCGGCGCTGGCCGGATTGCTCACTCTCGGCTTCGTCGCCGGCCTGGCGCTGTTCTTCGCCCTGCTCGGCTGGCTCTGGGTGCGCCTGCTGCGCAATCGCCATTCCGCACTTGGCGATGCGCTGGCCTTCGCCGCACTCTGGCTGGCGCTGGATGCGCTGCGTGGCTGGATTCTCACCGGCTTTCCCTGGCTGTACATCGGCTACAGCCAGCTGGATGGTCCGCTGGCCGGACTGGCTCCGCTCGGCGGGGTCTGGTTGCTGAGCTTTGCCGTCGCACTGAGCGCCACCCTGCTCGCGGCGATCCCGCGACTGCTTGCCGACAAAGCACGCCTGGCCGCCGCCGTCGTGCTGCTGCTTTCCCCCTGGCTGGCAGGCCTGGCACTCAAGGACCATGCCTGGACGACCAGCAAGGGCGAACCGCTGACCGTTGCCGCAGTGCAGGGCAACGTCGCACAAAGCATGAAGTGGGACCCGAAGAAGCTCGAGATGCAGCTGCTGCTGTATCGCGACATGACCTTCGGTAGTCGCCCGGCAGACCTGATCGTCTGGCCGGAAACCGCCGTGCCGATCCTCAAGGAGCATGCCGAGGGCTACCTGACGATGATGGCCGGCTTCGCCAACCAGCGCGAATCGGCACTCATCACCGGCGTACCGGTACGCCAGCCCAATGCGGCTGGCGAGCTGCGCTATTACAACGGGCTGACCAGCACCGGTGACGGTGCCGGCACCTACCTCAAGCAGAAACTGGTGCCGTTCGGCGAGTACGTACCGCTGCAGGATCTGCTGCGCGGCCTGATCGCCTTCTTCGACCTGCCGATGTCCGACTTCGCCCGCGGCGAATCCGGCCAACCACTGTTGCAGGCGAAGGGCCTGCAGATCGCGCCATACATCTGCTACGAGGTGGTCTACCCGGAGTTCGCCGCAGGGCTCGCGGCGCAGAGCGATCTGCTGCTGACGGTGAGCAACGATGCCTGGTTCGGCCGCTCCATCGGTCCGCTGCAACACCTGCAGATGGCGCAGATGCGCGCTCTGGAAGCCGGGCGCTGGATGATCCGCGCGACGAACAACGGCATCACCGTGCTGATCGACCCCTACGGCCAGATCACCGAGCAGATTCCGCAGTTCGAACAGGCCGTGCTGTATGGCGACGTCACCCCGATGCAGGGGCTGACGCCGTATCTGCGCTGGCGCTCCTGGCCGCTGATCGCGGTATGCGTGCTGCTGCTCGGCTGGGCACTGGTCAGGCGCAAGGCATAGCCTCAGCTATGCGAAGCTGCTGGGACCTGAACGGGTCTTTTGACTGCCGCTGAGAGGGCTTCATCGCAAGCCAGGCGGTTATGCCGAGCGCTGCCGCTCTTGACTGCGAAAGTCCAGCTCCGAGCTGGCTTTGTTCGCGCCCAAGGCCGCTCCTACAGCCGCCAACGTGGGGGCGACCTTGACCGCAAATGGCGAGTTGCGGACAGAGGCTCACCCCACGACCGTACACTCAGGTTAATGCGTTCGACTCAGTCGTTCGCGGAGCGGTACACAAGCGGGTAAACCGCCATACCAACGACCTCGTTGAGCAACATGCCGTTCTGCCAGAAGGCCTTGGCCTCCGGCAACCAGCCATTCAACGGCCGACCATTGGGCACGCCCATGAAGCCCACCGGCGCAGCTATCACCTCGATCCCGTTCTGCTCGAAGCACCAGCGCGAGCGTGGCATGTGCGAGGCGGATGTCACCAGCACCACCCGCTCGATGCCCGCCTCACGCAGCATCTCGGCGCTGAAAACCGCGTTCTCCCAGGTCGTCCGGCTACGCTCCTCGAGCCAGCGCGTGGCGACACCAAAGTCGCGCTGCAACACCTCCGCACCGAGCATCGCCTCGCTGGGTGGCTGGCCATAGTGCAAGCCACCGCTGGTGAGAATCGGCAACTCCGTCACCTTGGCCAGGCGAGCGGCATAGCGCAGGCGCTCCAGTGCGGTGTAGCCGGGCTGATCGCCGCCCCATGCCGGATCGTGCTGCTCGCGCCCGGCCCCCAGCACCACGATGGCGCCGGCCTGCTCCGGCAATTGCGCCCACTGCGACTCGATCAGCGCCGGCTCGCGCTCGACCAGTCGCGCTGTCCACTCGACGACCACCGGCAGACTCATCAACCAGAGCCCGACCAGCCCGACACCAAAGCACAGCGCCGCGAGCCTTGGCGCACGTCGGCGTAACCACCAGCCGAGCAGCAGCAGGAGCAGCAGCCCGCCCGGCGGCAAGAGCATCTGCTTGAAGAAATAGCGAATCGGCATCCGACCTCCGCGACAAAGGCAGACACTCTAGCCGCAGCCGCGGCGTTTGTCGGCCATCGCAGCGGTCAATGTCGCGGATAGGTATGCAGACGCTGCCGTGCGCGTAGCAGTTGAGACCCGCACACATGACAGGCAGCGGGTCCGGCGCCCTCCGGCCAGCTCACCTCGGCGTTACACAGCGCGCAACTGAGAGTCTGTTGCAATGCCAGCGGCGCATGACGGCCGTGCGCAGCATGCCGCGGCCGAGCACTGCGTACAGCCGGTCGCAACGCCTGACGTGACAGATGAGCCTGCTCCTCGGCGGCGGCATGCCAACCGGAAAGCCACTGTGAATCACGCTGCAGATACGCACGGATCAGCTCGAATTCCGCCGGCGTCAAACCGCGCACTTCCAGCTCGCCAGCACCGTCCGCATCAGCGGACGTAGCACGTTCGGCCTCCTGCAGGGCCGAGCTCAGTCGCTGCAACACCCTTGCATAAAGACTACTGTCCTCAGATCGTGGCTCTCGGTCCATCAACCTCACCTCACATTCGTCCCGCCCCTGGATCAAGCGTAGCTCAGCCTGACGCGCTCAAGCCGCGCACGACGGACGGAGCTCTGGAGCAGCGGCAAATGGGGTTTCCCTAGGCCGCGGGGGGTCATGTATGCTACGGCGCTTCCATGCCTCCGCCCGCAGCCCGCCGGGTCGCGTTAGCGCCAGGTCCGCCGGACCTGCCAACGTGCCCGCGACAACGCATTCGCGGAGAGCCAGCCCCCATCCCAACGCCAGTAGCCATGCACGAACAGTATCAGCCCCGCGAAATCGAAGCCGCCGCGCAATCCCATTGGGACGCGCAGAAATCCTTTGAAGTGAGCGAACAGCCAGGCAAGGACACCTTCTATTGCCTGTCGATGTTCCCCTACCCCAGCGGCAAGCTGCACATGGGTCACGTGCGCAACTACACCATCGGCGACGTGATCGCGCGCTATCAGCGCATGCAGGGCAAGAATGTCCTGCAACCCATGGGCTGGGACGCGTTCGGCATGCCGGCGGAAAACGCCGCGATGAAGAATCAGGTGGCACCGGCGAAGTGGACCTACGAAAACATCGCCTACATGAAGGCCCAGCTGAAAAGCCTCGGCCTGGCGGTCGACTGGACGCGTGAAGTCACCACCTGCAAACCGGACTACTACCGCTGGGAGCAGTGGCTGTTTACCCGCCTGTACGAAAAGGGCGTGATCTACCGCAAGAACGGCACCGTCAACTGGGACCCGGTCGACCAGACCGTACTGGCCAACGAGCAGGTCATCGACGGCCGTGGCTGGCGTTCCGGCGCGTTGATCGAGAAGCGCGAAATCCCGATGTACTACTTCAAGATCACCGCCTACGCGGATGAGCTGCTGGAGAGTCTGGACGAACTGGATGGCTGGCCGGAACAGGTCAAGACCATGCAGCGCAACTGGATCGGCAAGTCGCGCGGCATGGAGATCAGCTTCCCCTACGACGTGGCCAGCATCGGCAGCGAAGGCGTGATGAAGGTCTTCACCACCCGTCCCGATACGCTGATGGGCGCAACTTACGTCGCGGTGGCCGCCGAGCACCCGCTGGCCACGCTCGCCGCGCAGAACAATCCCGAGCTGCAAGCCTTCATCGATGAATGCAAGCGTGGCGGCGTTGCCGAAGCCGACATCGCCACCCAGGAGAAGAAGGGCCTCGCCACTTCACTGCGCGTGCAGCATCCGCTGACTGGCGAGTTGCTGCCGGTGTGGGTCGCCAACTACGTGCTGATGAACTACGGCGAAGGCGCGGTCATGGCCGTCCCGGCGCACGACGAGCGCGACTTCGAGTTCGCCAGCAAGTACGACCTGCCTATCAAGCCGGTGGTACGCACCAGCGCCGGCGACCAGACCCCGGCACCCTGGCAGGACGCCTACGGCGAACACGGCGAGCTGATCAATTCCGGCATCTTCGACGGCCTCGACTTCGACGGCGCGTTCGATGCCATCGAAGTGGCGCTGCAGAAGAAAGGCCTCGGCCAGGCACGCACCCAGTTCCGCCTGCGCGACTGGGGCATCAGCCGTCAGCGCTACTGGGGCTGCCCGATCCCGATCATCCACTGCGACAGCTGCGGCGACGTCGCGGTCCCCGAAGACCAGCTGCCGGTCGTGCTGCCGGAAGACGTGGTACCGGACGGCGCCGGCAGCCCGCTGGCGCGCATGCCGGAGTTCTACGAATGCAGCTGCCCGAAGTGCGGCGCGCCGGCCAAGCGTGAAACCGACACCATGGACACCTTCGTCGAGTCGTCCTGGTATTTCGCCCGCTACGCCAGCCCGAACTACGAAAAGGGCATGGTCGACCCGGCCGCGGCCAACCACTGGCTGCCGGTGGATCAGTATATCGGCGGCATCGAGCACGCCATCCTGCACCTGCTCTACGCGCGCTTCTTCCACAAACTGATGCGTGACGAAGGCCTGGTCAGCTCCAACGAGCCGTTCAAGAACCTGCTGACCCAGGGCATGGTGGTCGCCGACACCTACTACCGCACCCTCGAAAACGGCGGCAAGGACTGGTTCAACCCGGCCGACGTGATCGTCGAGCGTGACGCCAAGGCCAAGATTATCGGCGCGAAGCTGGCCAGCGATGGTCTGCCGGTGGAAATCGGCGGCACCGAGAAGATGTCCAAGTCGAAGAACAACGGCGTCGACCCGCAGGCCATGATCGATGCATACGGCGCAGATACCTGCCGCCTGTTCATGATGTTCGCCTCGCCGCCGGACATGAGCCTGGAATGGTCTGACTCCGGCGTCGAGGGCGCCAGCCGCTTCCTGCGTCGCGTCTGGCGTCTGGCTCATGCACATGTCAGCGCTGGCGTCGCAGGCACGCTGGACACCGCCAGCCTGAGCGACGAGCAGAAGGCCGTACGCCGCGCGATCCATCTCGCCATCAAGCAGGCCAGCGTCGATGTCGGCCAGCATCACAAATTCAACACCGCCATCGCCCAGGTGATGACGCTGATGAACGTGCTGGAGAAAGCCGCGACCGCCAGCGAGCAGGATCGCGCGCTGTTGCAGGAGGGCCTGGAAACGGTCGCCCTGCTGCTCGCACCGATCACACCGCACATCTCTCACGAACTGTGGCAGCGACTCGGCAAACAGGGCGCGATCATTGACGCGCGATGGCCGAAGGTCGACGAGTCCGCCCTGGTGCAGGACAGCCTGACTCTGGTGGTACAGGTCAACGGCAAGCTGCGCGGGCAGATCGAAGTACCGGCTGCGGCCACCCGCGAGGAAGTCGAGGCCGCGGCCCGTGGCAATGAGAACGTGCTGCGCTTCACCGAGGGCCTGACGATCCGCAAGGTCATCGTGGTGCCTGGCAAGCTGGTCAACATCGTCGCTAACTGATTCGGCCCCGGCGCATGCGCCGGGCCTGCAAGGGGATAACAAGATGAACAAACGGAATCTGGTGGTGCTGGGCCTGACACTGCTGCTGAGCGCTTGCGGCTTCCAGCTGCGCGGCACCGGTGACGTGGAGTTCGGTCTCAAGGAGATCGACCTGCAGGCCCGCAACAGCTACGGCGAAACGGTTCAGCAGCTCGAAGACCTGCTCAAGAGCAATGGTGTGCGGGTTTACCCGGGCGCCAAGTACAGCCTGAACCTTGCCCGCGAGCAGACCCGCCAGCGCACCGCCAGCTACACCAGCTCGGCACGCAGCGCCGAGTATGAGCTGACCAGCACCCTCGATTACGAATTCCTCGGCCCGCAGAACATGCTGCTGCTCGAGGACAGCATCGAAGTGCAGAAGGTCTACGTGCACGACAGCAACAACCTGATCGGCTCGTCCCAGGAAGGCGATCAGCTGCGCCAGGAAATGCGCCGCGAGCTGCTGCAGCAGCTGACCCTGCGTATCCAGCGCATCACCCCGGCGCAGCTCGACCGCCTGCAACAGGAAGCCGAAGCCAAGGCCCGCGCCGAGGCTGAAGCCATGGAAGCTGCCCGTCGTGCCCAGGACGCGCAGCCGCAACAGTCGCCCATCCAGCTGCCCATCCAGTAACAGGTAACGGGGGCCTCAAGGCCCCCGTCTTCGTACCATGAAGCTTTCTCCCGCTCAGCTCGGCAAACACCTGCAAGGCCCGCTGGCGCCCGTGTACGTCGTCTGTGGCGACGAGCACCTGCTGTGCCAGGAAGCCTGCGATGCGATCCGCACAGCGACCCGAGCGCAGGGCTTCAGTGAGCGTCAGGTCTTTCACGTGGAGACCGGCTTCGACTGGAGCCAGTTGATCGAAGCCGGTGCGAGTCTTTCGCTGTTCGCCGAGAAGCGCCTGCTCGAACTGCGCATCCCCAACGGCAAGCCCGGTGACAAGGGTGCCGCGGCGCTGCTGGAATATCTGGCCCGCCCCGCCGAGGACACCGTGCTGCTGGTCAGTCTGCCCAAGCTCGACGGCAGCACCCAGAAGACCAAGTGGGCCAAGGCGCTGATCGATGGCAAGGACGTGCAGTTCCTGCAGATCTGGCCAGTGGATGCCGCGCAGCTGCCGCAGTGGATACGTCAGCGGCTGGCCCAGGCGGGCCTGTCCGCGGACCAGGAAGCCGTCGAACTGATCAGCGCCCGGGTCGAAGGCAACCTGTTGGCCGCGGCGCAGGAAATCGAAAAGCTCAAGCTGCTGGCCGAAGCCAGACAGGTCACCGCGGAAACCGTCCAGGCCGCGGTGGCTGATAGCGCCCGTTACGATGTATTCGGCCTGATCGACGCAGCCCTGCACGGCCAGGCGGCCCATGCGCTGCACATGCTGGAGGGCCTGCGCGGTGAAGGCGTCGAGGCGCCGGTGATCCTCTGGGCGCTGGCCCGCGAACTGCGCCTGCTGGCCAATATTGCGCAGCAATATGCTCAGGGCACTCCGCTCGAGCGTGCCTTCAGCCAGGCCCGCCCACCGGTCTGGGATAAGCGTCGCCCGCTGGTTTCCAAAGCACTGCAACGGCATGACGCGGCCGGCTGGAACCAGTTGCTGAGAGACGCGCAACGCATCGACGAGCAGATCAAGGGCCAGGCCGCCGGGGATCCCTGGATCGGTCTGGCGGACATTTGCCTGCAACTGAGTGGCCGCCGGATCGGTACCTGACGAGCGAATCGCGGAGAGCGAATTCACGCCGCAGCGCACTGGACATTTTTTGTACAAGGCCTATGATTCCCTCGCCCGATAGCGGGCCATTTGAGGGAATCGAAATGAGCACACGCAAGAAACGGCCGAACAAGGCCAAGCACCTGGTTGCGCAACCCCTGTTCCGCCTCCGCCAGGAAACGCCGAAAAAAGGCAAAGGCAGCTACCGCCGCGAAGCCTCCCAGTCCACCAACTGGGAGGCTTCGGTCCTTCTGGCAGCCTGAAAACCCAACACCGCCAAAGCGTGATAATGTCTGCGGCCGACGACACGTTTCGAGAGCGGTGCATGTATCACACCTTCGTTCCCGTTCTGCTGCTACGTACCCTGGTTGCCGCTTCGGCGATGAGCCTGGTCGTTGCCTGTGCAGCCGAACCCCTCGCGCAGTCCACTCTGGTCAGCAACGTCCCCGCCGCCAGCCAGCCTAGCGACGCCACCATCGCCGATGTCCGTTCGGAAGCCACCCACCTGAGCTTCAGCCAGTGGCGCGAGCAGTTCCGCGCTGAAGCCCTTGCGGCCGGTATCTCCGCCGCGACCTTCGACCAGGCCTTCGCCGGCGTCCAGCCCGATCCAGCGGTGATCGAGGCAGACCGTAGCCAGCCCGAGTTCACCCGGCCCGTCTGGCAGTACCTGGAAGGCGCCATTTCGCCACAGCGCGTGCGCAGCGGTCGCCGCTTGCTTAGCGAGCACGCCACCACACTGGATCAGATCGAGGCCCGCTACGGCGTCGATCGCGAAACCCTGGTTGCCGTCTGGGGACTGGAAAGCAGCTTCGGCCAGATAATGGGCGACAAATCGGTGATTCGTTCCCTTGCGACCCTCGCCCACGAGGGTCGCCGTCCGGCATTCGCCAAGAGTCAGCTGATTGCAGCGCTGGAAATCCTCCAGCACGGCGACGTCGCGCCACTGCGCATGCGCGGCTCCTGGGCTGGTGCCATGGGGCAGACGCAGTTCATTCCGACCACCTACAACACCCATGCCGTGGATTTCGATGGCGACGGCAAGCGCGATATCTGGAACAGCTCGGCCGACGCCCTTGCCTCCGCCGCGCATTACCTTCAGGCATCCGGCTGGAAACAGGGTAAGGCCTGGGGCTTCGAGGTAGAGCTACCCGAAGGGTTCGACTACGCCTTGGCCGACACCGAGATTCGCAAGCCGCTGGCCGAATGGCGCAGCCTCGGCCTGCGCAACCTGCCCGGCGACCAGGAAGAAGCCAGCGCCAGCCTGCTGCTGCCTGCCGGCCATCGTGGCCCGGCATTCCTCATCATGGACAATTTCCGCGCCATCCTGCGCTACAACAACTCCTCGGCATATGCCCTGGCGATCGGCCTGCTGGCAGAGAATTTCCAGGGCAAAGGCGAGGTCGCGGGCAGCTGGCCACGCGGCGAACAGCCACTCAGCCGCTCCGAGCGCCTTGAACTGCAGGAACGTCTCGTCGCTCAGGGCTTCGACCCGGGCACCCCGGACGGCATCATCGGCGCCAATACCCGCAAGGCTATCCGCGGCTTCCAGCAACGCCTGGGTTGGCCGGCCGATGGCCATCCCACTCAGGAGCTGCTCGGGCGACTGCGCGCCCACAATTGATCGAGTTGGGCTTGGCGCCATACACAAAAGCCCCGGCAGACTGCCGGGGCTTTTTTTTATCCCTGCAACAAGATCAGTGTTTGATGGCTACTTCGTAGAGGTAGTCCGGCAGCGGGTCGATGATTACCTGCTGGCCTTGATAGTGGGCCTTCACTGCCTCGCGCGCGACCACGCCATGTGGCACGCGCTGATCACCACCAAGGCGCTGGCGTGCGCGGTAGTCGATCACGCAGCCGTCGGTCTCGACCCAGAAGTGTGGTGAAACCACCTTACCGTCCAGTTCGACCTGCCCCAACATCGCTCGGTATGGAATGTGCTGCTTGGCCAGCCGCGTCACCACCAAGCGGCTCATCGCGTCGCACTCGACCTTCGCGGCATCCAGATCGTCAAGCAAGTCCTTCAATTGGGGTTCGTTCATCTGCAGTGGCCCTCGGTTGGCCTCATGGTGTAAACGAACGCCACTATAGACCAAAGTCTAATGCGACGTAATGCCGCAATTTTCTTGCCAACCGCTTGGCAGTTCCCGCGCCATGCGCTTTCGCAAGGCGCATGGCGGACGGAAAAGAAAAAACCGCGCAGACAGCCTGGACTGTCTGCGCGGTCCTCAAGAGCCGCAACAACTTTACGGTTTCAGTCTTTTTTGGCTCCGTGCGCCTGCTGATCGGCATGGTACGACGAGCGCACCAGCGGGCCTGAGGCGATGTTCTTGAAGCCCATCTTCATCCCCTCTTCGGCAAACCAGGCGAAGGTGTCGGGATGAACGAAGCGCTGCACCGGGAGGTGGTTACGCGAAGGCTGCAGGTACTGCCCCAGGGTCAGCATGTCGATATCGTGCTCGCGCATGCGGTGCATGACCTCGATGACCTCCTCGTCGGTCTCGCCGAGGCCGAGCATCAGTCCCGACTTGGTCGGCACGCCCGGCACGCGCTGCTTGAACTTCTCCAGAAGATCCAGTGACCACTCGAAATCCGAGCCCGGCCGCGACGACTTGTATAGCCGCGGTACGGTCTCCAGATTGTGGTTGAACACATCCGGCGGCTCGCTGGCAGTGATATCCAAAGCGATATCCATGCGCCCACGGTAGTCGGGCACCAGGGTTTCCAGCTGGATCGACGGCGACAGCTTGCGAATCTCGCGCAGGCAATCGGCAAAGTGCTGGGCGCCACCGTCGCGCAGATCGTCGCGATCCACCGAGGTGATGACCACGTACTTCAGGCGCATGTCGGCGATGGCCTGGGCCAGGTTCTTCGGCTCATCCGGGTCCAGCGCATTCGGCCGGCCGTGGCCGACGTCGCAGAACGGGCAGCGTCGGGTGCAGATGTCGCCCATGATCATGAAGGTCGCGGTTCCGCTGGAGAAGCACTCGCCCAGGTTGGGACAGGAGGCTTCCTCGCAGACGCTGTGCAGTTTGTGCTTGCGCAGGGTCTGCTTGATCTGGTCGACCTCCGGGGAAACCGGAATGCGCACGCGAATCCAGTCCGGCTTCTTCGGCAGCTCATCGGTGGGGATGATCTTCACCGGAATCCGCGCAACCTTCTCGGCACCACGCAGTTTGACGCCAGCCTCTACCTTGGCCGGGCGCTTGCCTGCCGTTTCTACACTACTCATATGCTTCGATTCCGCCCGCGAGGGTCTTCTGTTGCGCGTATCCGAGCTGCCGGACCAGATGACCACGCAGTCGATCGGCCACTTCAGAGATGTTGATCGGCCCGATCAGGTCACGCAGCTGGGTCATGGGCAGCCCTGCATAACCGCAGGGGTTGATGCGCCGGAAAGGTTCGAGATCCATGTCCACGTTCAGCGCCAGGCCGTGGAAGGAACGGCCATTGCGAATGCGCAGGCCCAGAGACGCGATCTTCGCACCGTTGACGTAAACGCCCGGCGCATCCGCTTTGGCAGCCGCCTCGATGCCATAGCTGGCGAGCAGATCGATCAGGCTCTGCTCGATACGACTCACCAGCTCGCGCACACCGATACCGAGTCGGCGCACATCGAGCAACAGATAACCAACCAGTTGGCCGGGCCCGTGATAGGTCACCTGACCGCCTCGATCCACCTGCACTACCGGAATTTCGCCAGGGAACAGCAGGTGCTCGGCCTTACCGGCCTGGCCCTGAGTGAATACGGGCGGGTGCTGCAGCAGCCAGATTTCGTCGCCACTGTCTGCATCGCGCGTGTTGGTGAAGTGCTGCATGGCCTGCCAGGCAGTCCGGTACTCGATCTGGCCGAGCTCACGCACGCCCACTTCGAGGGTCATCACAGCACCATGTGAACACGGCCAGTGGCGCGCAGGTCGACGTGAATGGCCTGCAGCTGCTCTACGCCGGTGGCGGTGATCAGCACCTGCAGCGAAAGGAATCGCCCGTTGCGGCTGTCGCGGGTGACGACGGTGGTTTCGTCGAAATCCGGCGCGTGGCGCTGGATGACTTCGATCACGACCTCACGGAAGCCTTCGCCAGCGTCGCCGATCACCTTGATCGGGTAGCGCTCGCAGGGGAAGTCAATCTTGGGTGCTGCGACATCTTGGTTATCGGTCATGGGCGTAACGGACTCGTGATCCGCACGTGCGCCGCGGCGGGATCAGCCGCGGTGCACTCGCGCGTGGTCAGTTGAACAGGCTGTAGAAGAAGAGGCGAATGCTATCCCAAAACCGGCGGAACAGCCCACCCTCTTCGATGGTTTCCAGCGCCACCAGATCGGTGCTGCGGACGACCTTGTCCTCCAGCTTGACCTCGACCTTGCCGATGACGTCACCCTGCTGGATCGGTGCGGTGAGTGTGCCGTTGAAGCTCATGACCGCTTGCAGCTTCTCTGCCTGACCACGCGGCAGGGTCATGGTCAGGTCCTGTGCCAGGCCCGCCTTAAGCTTGTCCTGCTGGCCTTTCCACACCTGCGCCTGAGCCAGCTCGGTGCCCTTCTGGTAGAAGGTGCGGGTCTCGAAGAAGCGGAAGCCATAGGTCAGCAGCTTCTGGGTCTCTGCCGCGCGGGCCTGCTCGCTGTCGGTACCGAACACCACCGAGATCAGGCGCATGTTGTCACGCACGGCAGAGGCCACCAGGCAGTAGCCGGCCTCTTCGGTATGACCGGTTTTCAGGCCGTCGACGGTCTTGTCGCGCCACAGCAACAGGTTGCGGTTGGGCTGCTTGATGTTGTTCCAGAAGAACTCTTTCTGCGCGTAGATGGCGTAGTGCGCCGGGTCTTCGTAGATGATCGCGCGAGCCAGCTTGGCCATGTCGTTGGCCGAGGAATAATGATCCGGGTCCGGCAGGCCGGTGGCATTCATGAAATGGCTGTTGGTCATGCCCAGGCGCTGAGCCGTGCTGTTCATCAGGTCGGCAAAGGCCTCTTCGCTGCCGGCGATGTGCTCGGCCATGGCGACGCTGGCGTCGTTGCCCGACTGAATGATGATGCCATGCAGCAGATCGTCGACCGAGACCTGCGTGTTGACCTGGATGAACATCCGCGAGCCGCCGGTACGCCAGGCCTTCTCGCTCACCGTGACCATGTCGCTGTCGCTGATCTGACCCTTCTGGATTTCCAGGGTGGCGATGTAGGCGGTCATCAGCTTGGTCAGGCTCGCTGGCGGCAGGCGCTCGTCACCGTTGTGCTCGACCAGTACCTCGCCGCTGGCCGCGTCCATCAGCATGTAGGACTTGGCCGCCAGCTGCGGGGCGGACGGTACGATCTGCGCTGCCCAGACGGTCGGGGTGACCGTCAGCACTGCCAGGACTATGAAGCGTTGCACGAGGCTGGTGATGTTCATCCGAATCTCAAATTAGTCAGGTAAAACGAAGGCAAGGTTTGCAGCGATCAGTCAGCGGCAACGCGCCGCGGCTGTCCGAGGTTGGCCAGGCGTACGCTCTCTTCGAGCTGCATGGCCTCATCCGGTGTGTCGATGGGTCCCAGGCGCACGCGGTGCAGGGTCTGCTGGTTGTGTACCACCGAGCTGATGAACACCGGGGCAGAGACCACGCCGCTCAGCTTGTCCTTGAGCAACTGCGCTGCATCCGGATTGGCGAAGGCGCCAACCTGGAGAAACAGGCCAGAGGCTGCGGGCGAAGCGTTTTTTTTTGCATCGACTTCCAGCGGCACCGTGGCCGCAGCGTGCTGCTGGGGCGGCGGCGTGTACTGTTCGATCGGCTGCGCGACATTGCTGGCGGGCTTGCTCGCAACCATCTCCGGCTGCGCCATCATCGTCGGCACCGGTCGGCCCTGGTCGGCCCACCATTGCTGAGGGTCGATGCCTTCGACCTTTACCCGCGCCGTTCCACTCTCGGCATAGCCGAGCTTCTTCGCCGCGGCGAAAGACAGATCGATGATCCGATCGGAGTAGAACGGACCACGGTCATTGACGCGCAAGACCACGGTGCGCCCGTTATCCAGATTGGTGACCTTGACGTAGGTGGGCAAGGGCAGCGTCTTGTGCGCCGCGCTCATGCCATAAAGGTCGTACTTCTCGCCGTTGGCGGTGGGCTGGCCGTGAAACTTGGTGCCATACCAGGATGCCGTCCCGGTAGCCGAATAACGTCGACCATCGCTGATTGGAAAGTAGGTCTTGCCCAGCACCGTATAGGGATTGGCCTTGTAACGGCCGTAATGCGGCATCGGCGTGGCATCGGGGATCTGCGAAACGTCGACGTCCCACCAGGGCGCGCCGTCCTTGTGCGGACGGCTGTAGTCGCCGGGACCACTGATACCGGTACTCTTGCTTGGTGCACTGCTCGGTGTCGGCGTCGATGAGCAGCTCGCCAGCAGCGCCCCGGCGACACCCAGCGCGACCAGCCTTGTCCAGATCACGGTCATTGTTCGCCTCGCGCTTCGGCCAGCAGCTGGGACAGCTGATGCACGGCCATCGCATACATCACGCTACGGTTGTAGCGGGTAATGACATAGAAATTCGGCAGGCCCAGCCAGTACTCATCACCCTCTGCGCCATCCAGGCGGAAAGCAGTAATGGCCGTATCGTCGGCCACCGACTTGTCGAACTGCCAGCCCAGGCTACGCATTTCGCCGGCATTCTTCTGCGACTCCAGGCCGACGGTCAGCCCTTCTTCATAACGCTCGCCGCCTACCTTGGCCCGTGCCACCACCGGCTCGCCCGCAGCCCAGCCATGTTGCTTGAAGTAGCTGGCCGCACTGCCGATGGCATCGGTGGGGTTGTTCCAGATATCGATGTGCCCGTCACCGTCGAAATCCACCGCGTAGGCGCGGAAGCTGCTCGGCATGAACTGCGGCAGTCCCATCGCACCCGCGTAGGAGCCCTTGAGCGTAAGCGGGTCGACCTGCTCCTCACGGGTCAGCAGCAGGAACTCCTTGAGCTGCTGACGGAAAAACGGCTGACGCGGAGGGTAATCGAAGCCCAGCGTCGACAGCGCATCGATCACCCGATGGCTACCGGTATTGCGGCCGTAGAAGGTTTCCACGCCGATGATCGCAACGATGATTTCCGCCGGCACGCCGTATTCGGTTTCCGCACGAGTCAGCGCGGCTTCGTTCTCCCGCCAGAAATCGACGCCCTGGGCGATGCGCGAGTCGGTGAGGAAGATAGGTCGGTATTCCTTCCACGGCTTGACCCGCTCCGCAGGACGCGAAATGGCATCGAGAATCGCCTGCTTGCGCTCGGCCTGCTTGAACAGATCACGCAGCTGCTCGTCGGCAAATCCATAGTCGCGGGTCATCTCCGCGATGAACTCGTCCACGTTGGCGCCGGTGTAATCGGCCGCCTGCAGCGGCAGGCTTCCCAGCACAGCGCCGGCCAAAGCCACGCCCCCTAGCATCCGCGCCATCCAGCCACGCCGTAATGAAGTCAACAAATTCACTCTCGTCAAACCTGCGCGATCCACTTGCGATGGGTGTGGATCGACATCAAAACCCCGAACCCTGACAGCAGGGTCACCAATGAAGTTCCGCCATAACTAATGAAGGGCAATGGCACCCCCACCACCGGCAACAGCCCACTGACCATACCGATATTGACGAAAACGTAAACAAAGAAGGTCATCGTCAGCGCACCGGCCAGCAATTTTCCAAACAGCGTTTGCGCCTGCACGGTGATAACAAGGCCGCGGGTGATCAGCAGACCATACACCAGCAGCAGCAGGCAGACGCCGACCAGGCCGAACTCTTCAGCGAGCACGGCGATGATAAAGTCCGTGTGGCTTTCCGGCAAAAAATCCAGGTGCGACTGCGTGCCTGCCAGCCAGCCCTTGCCGAACACCCCACCCGAACCGATCGCCGCCTTCGACTGGATGATGTTCCAGCCAGTGCCCAGCGGATCGCTTTCCGGATCGAGAAACGTCAGTACTCGCTGCTTCTGGTAGTTGTGCAGTACGAAGTACCACATTGCCACAGCGATGGGCACGATCGCCGTGACCGCGCCAATGATCCAGCGCCAACGCAGGCCGCCGATGAACAGGACGAATGCGCCGGAGGCGAGAATCAGCAGCGACGTGCCCAGATCCGGCTGTTTGAGGATCAGCACGAAGGGCACGAGGATCAGCGACAGACTGATCGCAGTGTGCTTGATGCTCGGCGGCAGGCTGCGCGAGGACAGATACCAGGCGATGGTCATCGGCATGATGATCTTCATGAACTCCGACGGCTGGAAGCGGATCACCCCCGGAATGTTGATCCAGCGGGTGGCGCCCATCGCTGTATGGCCGACGACCTCGACCGCCACCAGCAGCGCTACCACAGCGAGATAGCCCAGCGGTACCCAGCGCGCCATGAAGCGTGGCTCGAACTGTGCAATGACCAGCATTGCACCCAGGCCGAGGCCGAAGGACGTCGCCTGCTTGATGACCAGATCCCAGTTCTTGCCGCTGGCCGAATAGAGAATGAACAGGCTGCCCGCCGCCAGCATCAGCAGCAGCACCAGCAGCAGCCCGTCGATATGCAGGCGCTGCAACAGGCTGGCGCGACGCCGCAGTACGTCCTCGCGCGACAGGGTTCGGTCGAAATTGCCGCTCATGGCTTCTTCCCTTCGGCGGTCAGCGGCGGGGCGAACTCGGGCTTGAGCACGCCCTCCTCGTTCAGCAGCCAGGCGTCCATGACCTGCTTGGCCACCGGCGCGGCGACGCCCGAACCGGATTCGCCGTTCTCGACCATCACCGCCACGGCGATCTGCGGGTCATGCACCGGGGCGAAGGCGACGAACAGCGCATGGTCCCGATGGCGTTCGGCCAGCTTGGCACTGTCGTATTTCTCGCCCTGGCGGATCGCGACCACCTGGGCGGTACCGCTCTTGCCGGCAATACGATACGCCGCGCTGTCACCGACCTTCCTTGCCGTACCCCGCGCGCCATGCAGAACCTGCTCCATGCCGTGGGTCGCGTAGTCCCAGAAGCGCGGATCGCGAAGCTGGATGTCCGGAACCGGATCATGGTCCACCGGCGCTTCACTACCGACGCTGCGCGCCAGATGCGGCCGAATCCACTTGCCGCGGGTCGCCACTAGCGCCGTGGCCTGGGCCAGCTGCAGCGGCGTGGCCTGCATGTAACCCTGGCCGATACCGAGAATCACTGTTTCACCGGGATACCAGGGCTGGCGATAGCGCGCCCGTTTCCAGTCGCGCGACGGCATCAGGCCCGCCGTCTCCTCGTGCATGTCCAGGGATACGCGCTGCCCCAGGCCGAAGCGGGTCATGTATTCGTGCATGCGATCGACGCCCAGCTTGTGGGCCATGTCGTAGAAGTAGGTGTCGTTGGAGCGGGCGATGGCCAGGTCCAGGTCCACCCAGCCGTCGCCGTTGCGGTTCCAGTTGCGGTACTTGTGCTTCACGTTCGGCAGTTGGAAAAAGCCCGGATCGAACACGCGACTGCTCGGCGTGATCACGCCCGCATCGAGGCCGGCAACGGCCATCATTGGCTTGATGGTCGAGCCGGGCGGGTAAAGGCCTCGCAGCACACGGTTGAACAACGGACGATCAATAGAGTCGCGCAGTTCACCGTAATCCTTGAAGCTGATACCGGTGACGAACAGGTTGGGGTTGAAGCTCGGCTGACTGACCATCGCCACCACCTCGCCAGTGCTCGGCAGCAGCGCGACGATTGCACCGCGACGACCACCGAGCGCCGCTTCTGCGGCCTCCTGCAGGTCGAGATCGAGCGACAGCGTGATGTCCTTGCCCGGTATCGGATCGGTACGCTTGAGCACGCGCAAGACCCTGCCGCGGGCATTGGTTTCGACCTCTTCGTAGCCAACCTGGCCGTGCAGCTCGTCCTCGTAGAATTTCTCGATACCGGTCTTGCCGACATGGTGCGTGCCGCTGTAATTGACCGGGTCGAGTTGCTTGAGCTCTTGCTCGTTGATTCGCCCGACATAGCCTACCGAGTGCGCGAAGTGCGGACCCTGCGGGTAATGCCGGACCAGCTGCGCCGCCACCTCGACCCCAGGCAGGCGGAACTGATTCACGGCAATGCGCGCAATCTGCTCCTCGGACAGCTCATACATGATCGGTACCGGCTCGAATGGCCGGCGCCCCTGCAACACGCGTTTCTCGAACAGCCCACGCTCTTCCTCGCTGAGCTCCAGCACCTCGACCACGCCATCGAGCACAGTCTTCCAGTCGCCGGCGCGTTCGCGGGTGACGGTCAGGCTGAAGCTGGGGCGGTTGTCGGCGATAACCCTGCCCTTGCGGTCGAAGATCAATCCGCGATTGGGCGGAATCGGCTGAACGTGGACGCGGTTGTTCTCCGACAGCGTCGAATGGTGCTCGAACTGCACCACCTGCAGGTAGTACATCCGCGACACCAGCACACCGATCAACAGCAACACGAACGCAAGGCCGACGATGACGCGCCGGCGCACCAGCACGGCGTCCTTCTCGTGATCCTTGAGTTGAATCGGTTGCGGCATCTTGAAGGGGTTCGCGGACTACTTGTGATAGGGATGACCGGACAGCAGCGTCCAGGCGCGGTAGATCTGTTCGCCGATCAGGATTCGCACCAGCGGATGAGGCAGGGTCAGCGGCGACAGCGACCAGCGTTGCTCGCTGCGCGCGCAAACCTCGGGTGCCAGCCCTTCCGGACCGCCGACCATGAGGTTGACGTTGCGTGCATCGAGCCGCCAGCGCTCGATTTCCGCCGCCAGCTGCTCGGTGCTCCACGGCTTGCCATGTACTTCGAGCGTGACAATGCGCTCGCCTGGCTGAACCTTGCCCAGCATGGCCTCGCCTTCCTGGCGAATCAACCGCGCCACGTCGGCGTTCTTGCCACGGGTATTGAGCGCGATCTCATGCAGCTCCAGCGGTAGTTCGGACGGCAGGCGCTTGGCATATTCCTGCCAACCATCCTCGACCCAACGTGGCATCTTCGAGCCGACCGCAATCAGCTTGATACGCACGGCTTATTCCGGGTCGTGAGCGTGCTGCGCGCGGCTCTGCTCGGCGCCCTGCCAGAGACGTTCCAGATCGTAGAACTGGCGGGTCGGCACCTGCATCACATGGACGACGACATCGCCCAGGTCGAGCAACGCCCACTCACCGCCTTCGAGGCCCTCGCTGCCAAGCGGGCGAACGCCCTGCTCCTTGACCTGCTCCAGCACGTTTTCGACGAGCGACTTGACGTGCCGGCTGGAACTGCCGCTGGCGATGATCATGTAATCGGTGACACTGGTCTTGCCGCGCACATCGATGGTGGTGATGTCCTGGCCTTTCAGATCTTCCAGGGCGGCAACCGCCAGCTGGACCAACTCTTCAGTTTGCATAACGTGAAAACAACCTCAGTTCGACGCCCGGTACAGTCCGTGCGCGTTGATATAAGCCAGTACGGCATCGGGAACCAGGAATCGGACCGACTTGCCGCTGGCCAGCAATTGGCGAATCTGTGTGGCAGACACTTCCAACGGTGTCTGCCAGACGAAGGCAATCTGCCCGCTGCCCCCGCAAAGCACCTGGGGATCGGGCACGCTGCGTGCGGCGAGCAGATCGCGCAGCACCTGCGGCGCCTCGCTGCCGGCATCCGGGCGTTGCAGGACGAGGATATGGCAATAGTCGAGCAGCTCTTCCCAGCGATGCCAGGTTGGCAGGCCGCAGAAGGCATCCCAGCCCACCACCAGCAACAACTGATCCTCCTCGCCCAGCTCGGCGCGCAGGGAAATCAGCGTGTCGATGGTGTAGGACGGCTTCTCCCGCTCCAGCTCACGAGCGTCCACACAAAGTGGCGGCAGGTCTTGCACCGCCAGGCGAACCATTGCCAGGCGATCCTGCGCCGAGCAATTGGGGGTGTCACGGTGCGGCGGACGCGCGTTGGGTATCAGCCGCAGCTCGTCGAGATCGAACATCTCGGCCACTTCCAGCGCCCCGCGCAAGTGACCGATGTGTACCGGATCGAAGGTGCCGCCGAGTATACCGATGCGCCGGGCGCCGCTGCCTTGGCTCATCAGGTACGGACGTGGCCGTCGCCAAACACCACGTACTTCTCGCTGGTCAGCCCTTCCAGACCGACCGGACCACGGGCATGAAGCTTGTCAGTGGAGATGCCGATCTCCGCGCCCAGGCCATACTCGAAGCCATCGGCGAAACGCGTCGAGGCGTTGACCATCACCGAAGCGGAGTCCACCTCGGTGAGGAAGCGCCGGGCATCGGTGAAATTCTCGGTGACGATCGCGTCGGTGTGTTGCGAGCCGTAGCGATTAATGTGCTCGATGGCGGTATCCAGCGAATCGACGATGCGGATCGACAGGATCGGTGCGTTGTACTCGGTGGACCAGTCTTCTTCGCTGGCCTCCAGCACATCGCCGCCAAGCAGCGCCTGGGTTCGCGCACAGCCACGCAACTCAACGCCCTTCTCGCGATAGATGGCCGCCAGTGCCGGCAGCACCCGATCGGCGATGCCCTGGTGAACCAGCAGCGTCTCCATGGTGTTGCACGGCGCGAAGCGCTGGGTCTTGGCGTTGTCGGCGACGCGAACGGCCTTGTCCACGTCCGCCGCCACGTCGATGTAGACATGGCAAATGCCGTCCAGGTGCTTGATCACCGGTACCCGGGCGTCGCGGCTGATGCGTTCGATCAGACCCTTGCCGCCGCGCGGCACGATCACATCGACGTATTCCGGCATGCTGATCAGCGCGCCGACCGCGGCCCGGTCAGTGGTCTCCACGACCTGCACCGCCGCTGCCGGCAGCCCGGCTTCGGCCAGGCCAAGCTGGATGCAGCGGGCGATGGCCTGATTGGAATGGATCGCCTCGGAACCACCGCGCAGGATGGTCGCATTGCCCGACTTCAGGCACAGGCTGGCGGCGTCGATGGTCACGTTCGGCCGCGACTCGTAGATGATCCCGACCACGCCCAGCGGCACGCGCATCTTGCCGACCTGAATGCCCGAAGGCATGTAGCGCATGTCGCGAATCTCGCCGATCGGGTCCGGCAGCGCGGCGACCTGGCGCAGCCCTTCGATCATGCCGTCGATCACCTTGGGCGTCAGCGCAAGACGATCGAGCATCGCCGCGTCCAGACCGTTGGCGCGGCCACCGGCAAGGTCCCGCTCGTTGGCACTGACCAACTCGTCGCGGGCTGCGTCGAGCGCGGCGGCGGCGGCCTGCAGGGCACGGTTCTTCTGCGCCGTGCTGGCGCGCGCAAGCACCCGCGAGGCCTCGCGCGCGGCGCGGCCCAGGCGGTTCATGTAATCGAGTACGGACTCGGTCATGGATCTAGCTGGCCTGACTGAAGGGAAAGCGGCTGATTATAGCCACCCCGACCGCCCGCGCACAGCGGCGCCGGGCGAAAGGCGCTCGAATGCATGCGCGGACAGCGCTACGAACCAGCCAGCACGGCGCAGTATCCTCGCGCCGAGGAAACCCACCACCCTTTCGTCAGGTCGAAAGGCGATCTCGATTCAAGGAAATTCGCATGAGCCAGTGGCTCGACACCCTTACCCAATGGCTCGCCAGTCACCCGCAATGGTTGGGCCTGGCAGTACTGGTCCTCGCCTGCATGGAATGCCTGGCAGTTATCGGACTGATCATTCCGGGCACCGTTCTCATGTTTGCCGTCGCCATGCTTGCTGGCAGCGGCATACTGACGCTTGGGGAAACCCTGCTGCTGGGCTTTATCGGCGGACTGATCGGCGACCTGCTTTCCTATGCCCTCGGTCGACGCTATCACCAGGGCATTCGCAGCTTGCGAGGCCTGCGCGACCATCCCGAGTGGCTGATGCAGGCCGAGCACTACTTTCAGCGCTACGGCGTAGCCAGCCTGCTGGTAGGCCGCTTCATCGGCCCGCTGCGTCCCATGCTGCCGATGACCGCCGGCATGCTCGACATGCCGTTCGGACGCTTCCTGCTGGTCAGCCTGTGTGCTGCCGCCGGCTGGTCGATGGCCTATCTGCTGCCCGGCTGGAGCGCCGGAGCCGCCATCCGCCTGCCGCTGGAGGAGGGTTTTTGGAGCGAAGCCGGGATAGTGGTCGGCGCGCTGCTGACGCTGATCGCGGCAACTGCATTCGGCAGCCTGCGCGGCTTGCGTTGGGTAAGCGCACTGTCGGCCGGCCTCGGCGTTGCCATCCTGCTCGGTTTGTTTTTCGGCTGGCCGCACCTGAAGGAACTCGACGAAGGCCTGCTGGCAGTGATCCAGGGCGCACGCAGCACCACCTTCGACCGCATCATGGTGATCGTCACCCGCGCCGGCGACTTTCACACCCAACTGTGGGCCGCGGTATTGCTATGTTTGCTGCTTCTGGTCGCACGCCAATGGCGCGCCGCCCTGTTCGCCATTCTCACGCTGCTGGGCACGGCCCTGGCCAACGGCGCCCTTAAGGCCACCTTTGCTCGCGTTCGTCCGGAAGTGCTGATGGAGCCGCTGAGCAGCTACAGTTTTCCCAGCGGGCACAGCTCAGCGGCGTTTGCCTTCTTCCTCACCCTCGGCGTGCTCGCCGGTCGCGGCCAGCCACCGCGCCTGCGCCTTGCCTGGCTGGTCCTCGCCAGCCTGCCGGCGACGGCGATCGCACTCTCGCGGGTCTATCTCGGTGTGCACTGGACCACCGACGTCACGGCTGGCGCCCTGTTGGCCGCAAGCATCTGCGCCGCCAGCCTGACCCTGGTGCAATGGCGCAGCCCGCTGCACGCAATGGCACCGAGAGTCTGGTGGCTGATCCTGCCGGCCTGTCTGGGCCTGCTCGGCGCATTCAGCGTCTGGGCCCTGCCGACGGCGATGCAGATGTATCGGTATCAGTGATTGCTCCCTCAAGCGTGTGATCCGAAATTTTTTTCTGGTGCGAACCAGGAATGTGCGAGGCGTCGTTGCGTATGTCGCGCCACCGGCGGAAAGTCCGCACCTTGGCAGAGCAGCCTTCCGCCGTTGAGTTTCGGATAACTCAATAACTGTCCAGGGACCAGGATATTCCGATGCGCGAGTCACGCCTTCTAACTTTCAGCACCCACGATGCCTTAGAGCTTTCCTACCGCCATTGGCCCGCGCTTTCGTCCACAGGGCCTACAAGGCGGGCCGTCGTCATGTTCCATCGCGGACATGAGCATTCCGGCCGGCTGGCCCACCTCGTTGATGAGCTCGACCTTCCTGACTGCGATTTCTTTGCCTGGGATGCGCGCGGGCACGGTCTGTCGCCTGGCACCCGTGGAGACAGCCCGAGCTTCGCGACGAGCGTACGAGACGTGCAGACGTTCATTGATCACATCGGCTCTATGCACTGCATCAAAGAGGAAGACCTGGCAATTGTTGCGCAAAGTGTAGGGGCGGTAGTTATTGCGACATGGGCCCACGACTATGCGCCCAAAGTTCGGGCGCTGGTGCTGGCGTCACCGGCGTTCAAGGTAAAGCTGTATGTACCATTCGCACGGACAGGCCTAAGGCTAATACGAGCGTTTCGCGGCAACTTCTTCGTCGACAGCTACGTCAAGGCCCGCTTCCTGACGCACGATCCCGCGCGGATTCAGAGCTATCAGCAGGATCCGCTCATCACCAAGGCCATTTCCGTCAATATGCTCCTTGGGCTGCATGAAGCGGCGCGGCGCGTGGTTGCAGATGCGCAGGCGATCCAGATCCCAACTCAGCTCTTTATCTCAGGCGCAGACTTCGTCGTAGAACACAAACCACAAGTAACTTTTTTCGAAAGACTTGGCAGCTTACGAAAAGAAAAACACGTTCTGCCGGGTTTCTTTCACGACACGCTCGGCGAGCGAGATCGTAATCGGGCAGTAAGCCAGGCCCACCGCTTCATTCGTCATAATTTCGATATGCCAATGGCGCCCCCATCGCTCCTCGATGCGGACCGAATAGGTCCGATGTGTGCGGAAGCAGAAGCACTGGCTGCCCCTGTAGCTCCGAATTCCGTGGAAGGATGTTATTGGCGCGCCATGCGTGCGGGAATGCGCCTTGGCGCCCGGCTTTCTCACGGACTGAAGCTCGGTTTCGAAGCGGGTTTCGATTCCGGCAGCACTCTCGATTACGTCTACAGAAACGAACCAGCAGGGCTGACTGCGCTGGGGCGCAAGATTGACCAGCTTTATTTGAACTCCATAGGCTGGCGTGCAATACGTCCGAGAAAAAGGCATGTAGAAGAGCTGTTACGTGGGGCGATGAGCCGCCTGCGAAGCGCCGATCAGCCAGTACATATCGTGGACATCGCCGCCGGCCATGGCCGCTACATTCTCGAGGCAATACAGGACCTCGAAGAACGCCCTGCCTCGATTCTCCTGCGCGATTACAGCGATATCAATGTACGCGACGGCAGTGCCCTGATCCGGGCAAAGGGTTTCGAAGAGGTCGCTCGATTCATCAAGGCAGACGCATTCGATCAGGCGGATCTGGCCGCACTCTCGCCGCGCCCCACGCTTGTAGTGGTATCGGGTCTCTACGAGTTGTTCGGCGACAACCAGATGATCGGCCGCTCTCTTGCCGGCGTCGCCGATGCGCTGCAACCGGGCGGCTACATCGTATACACCGGACAACCCTGGCACCCACAGCTGAAGCTCATAGCCCGAGCGCTGACCAGTCACCGAGATGGGCAGGCATGGGTGATGCGACGGCGTACCCAAGCGGAGATTGACCAACTGGTAGCAGCGGCAGGTTTGGTAAAAATCACGCAGCGTATCGACGACTGGGGGATCTTTACGGTGTCGTTGGCACAAAAACCCTACTGACGACCTTCTCTAGCGACACCAAGGTTGGCCAGTGCGGCGCTAGGTCACGCTGGCGAACACACGGGGGCGACACGCCTTACGCCCCGTCCTGCAATTGCTCGAGCAGGCTTTGAATCTGCTCGAGCTGCGACGCTGGCTCGTCCAGCCCCAGCAATTCGATCTTCTGCTCCGCATCGAATGGCAACAGGTAGGCCAGCTGACTGGCCAGAGCTGCCTGATCACTCACCGCGCCGCCCAGCCCCAGGGTTTTCACCATCGGATGCTGACCCAGCGCGGCGAGCAGTACGACGAGGTCGGCGTGCTGCTCGGCCAATGGTTGGCTGTCGGCTTCGCTGCGCCAGGCGACCTGGGCGACGGCCAACTGGTCACGCAGTACTTCGAACGATTGCACATCGAAGCGCCGCCCGCCTTCGACCCGGATACCCAACAGGCCGTTGGGCAGCTGTTGCCAGTCGCGAATCAGCGCTTCGCAACCGACATGAGAGAACGCCGCCGGTGCTGCGCCAACCTCCTTGCCATCCAGAATGTGCACCACGCCAAAGCCATGCCCGGCCTTGAGGCACTGGCTGACCATGTCGAGATAGCGTGCCTCGAATATCTGCAGGTCGAGAAAACAACCGGGGAACAGCACGGTATCCAGCGGGAACAACGGCAATCTCATGGCGACTCCATCACAGCAGCAAGGCAACCACCAGCGGCAACAGCACCGCAGTCATTACCCCCATCAGGCTCATGGCCAGGGCCGCGAACGCACCGCATTCGTCGCTTTCCTGCAGCGCCTGCGCGGTGCCCACGGCGTGGGCGGTCAGCCCGAGCGCAATGCCGCGGGCCGCAGGATGCTGAACGCCAAACCGGCGCAACAGTTCCGGACCGCAAATCGCGCCGAGCACGCCGGTGATCATCACGAACACCGCCGCCAGCGCCACCACACCGCCGATCTGCTCGGCCACCAGCATGGCGATCGGCGAAGTGACCGACTTCGGCGCCAGGGTCATCAGGATCATGTCATCCGCGCCGAAAGCCCAAGCCAGGGCCATGCCCAGCGCCGTGGCAAACACACCGGCGACCAGCAAAGTGATCACGATCGGGCCGAACAACTCGCGAATCCGCCGCAGGTTCAGGTACAGCGGCACGGCCAGCGCAACGGTAGCCGGCCCCAGCAGCAGCGTCAGCCACTGCGCACTGATGCGGTATTCGTCATAGTCGATACCACATAGCAGGAGGATGCCGACGATCAGCGTCATCGACACTAGAACCGGCTGCAGGAATACCCAGCGGGTCTTCTCATACGCCGCATACGCCAGCTGGAAGACAGCCAGGGTAATAGCCACACCGAACAGCGGATGATGGATCAGCGCCTCCCAAGCGGCCTGCCAGTGCAGTTCGATCATGCGCCCTCCTGCTGACGCTGCTTGCGCCGGATCAGCGTCTGCATCAGCCAGCCGGTGAAGACCAGCGAGACCAGCAGCGAAATTACCAGCACGCCAACGATGGCCCAGAAGTCATCAAGGATCGCCTCCGTATAGGCCATCACCCCAACCGCCGGCGGTACCAGCAGCAGCGGCAGGTAGCGCAACAGGCTGCTCGCCGCCAGCTGCAGCGATTCGCTGGCCCGGCCGCGCGCCAGCAGGCCGGCGAACAGCAGCACCATCCCGATGATAGGGCCCGGCAGCATGGGCAGGAACAGCACATTGAGGACGGTGCCGAGCAACTGGAATGCGACCAGCCAGGTCAGGCCTCTGAGCAGCATGGGAGCCTCCCGCAAAATTGCGACAGTATAAAGGGCAACGCCGGCAGGCGCCCGCGCTGCGCTATGACGGGCCATTCGCGGTGCCGATGCTGGTTTGCGGCGACACCTGCCCGTGCTGATCTAGAGCTGTAAATGACGCAGAGCCAGCCGGCCGCTTCGGGCCCGGCACTGCCCCTCTCTAGTCAGACTGCACATCACTGCAGCCATACAAGAACAATCAGGAGGACACATGCCACAGGTACCCGTCGCACAGCTCAAGGATTACATCGGCAAGGAACTGGGCCACTCCGAGTGGCTGACCGTCGATCAGCAGCGCGTCAATCAGTTCGCCGACTGCACCGGCGATCACCAGTTCATCCACATCGATGCCGAAAAAGCCGCGCAAACACCGTTCGGCGGCACCATCGCCCATGGTTTCCTGTCGCTGTCGTTGCTGCCGATGTTGTCTGGCGACCTTATGGTCGTGCCGGAAGGCACGCGGATGGGCGTCAACTATGGGCTGGACAGCCTGCGCTTCATCCAGCCGGTGAGGGTCGGCTCGCGGGTGCGTCTGGGACTGACGCTGATCGATGCCTACGAGAAGAATCCCGGGCAATGGCTGCTCAAGGCGCGCGCGGTGATGGAGATCGAAGGCTCGGAAAAACCGGCCTATATCGCCGAAACCCTGGCGCTGTGCGTCCTCTGAGCGCCAACCCTGCGCGATTGTCGCAGCCCGCTCCGTTTGCGGCATACTGCGGACGTCCTGCCTGAGCGGATGTCCGCATGCTGCGTCTTCTACCCTTCCTGTTACTTGGTCTGCTCACCGCCTGCGGCGAGGGCGAGCCTCTCACCCCTGCCGATGGAGTGCTGCCGGACGGCGGCCGCTATCGCGGCGAAATCGTCGAGGGCTTGCTGCAGGGCGGCGGTCGTATCGACTACCCGAACGGCAGCTACTACCTCGGCCAATTCAAGGACGGCCAGTGGCATGGCCTGGGCACCTGGCAAAGCGCAACAGGCGATCGCTACGAGGGTGAGTTCAGGCACGGCTTGTTCGACGGCATGGGCCGTTTCAGCTATATCGAGGGTGGCGTCTACGAGGGCGAATTCCAGGCCGGACGCATGCATGGCCACGGGCGCTTCAGCCAGGACGGCACGGTCTACGAAGGCGAGTTTCGCAACAACCTCTACCACGGCCAGGGCAGCCTGGAATATGCCGACGGCTTCAGTCATCGAGGGCAGTTCAGCAAAGGCCAGCCGGATGGACCGGGCACCCGCAGCGACGCCAATGGTCAACTCAGCGGGCATTTCAACGCGGGCAACCTGAACGGCGAAGGCAGCTTTTCGACCGAGCATGGCGAGCGCTACAGCGGCCACTTCGAGAACGATCAGTTTCATGGCCAGGGACGCTACGAGGACAGCGAGGGCAACGCCTGGAACGGCACCTTCGTCCACGGCGAACTGAGCGGCACCGGCACTTATGTCGCCAGCGATGGCAGCCGCTACAGCGGGCAGTTTCGCAACTGGCGCTACCACGGCCAGGGCCGTCTCGATCGCGCAGACGGCAGCTTCTATACCGGCGGTTTCCGCCACGGACACTTCGCCGGCGAGGGCGTACTGACCCAGGCCGACGGCACCGAGCTGCGCGGCAGCTGGCGTAATGACCGACGCGTCCGCGACGAGCAGGCACACGCGCTATCGGACCCGCTCGAGCTCGCCCTGCTGGAACAAGGCTCACTGCTCGAGCGTGCGATCAGTGCGCTACCGCCATCCAGCCCTGCCCAGGACCTCTATACGCTGACCGTGGCCGGCGATGGCCGGCAGAGCGTGTTCATGCGCGAAACCGATTACGTACAGAAGCTGCTCGCCGAGCGTTTCGCCGCCCATGGCCAACTCAGCCTGGTCAACCACCGCGACCATCTCGTCGACCGGCCGCTGGCGACCCGGGAGAACCTGACCCGAGCGATTCGCACGCTGGCCGAACGCAGTGGCGAGGAAGACCTGATCTTTCTCTATTTCACCAGCCACGGTTCGGCGGACCACGAACTGGTGCTGAACCAGCCGCGTCTTTCGCTGGACGACCTGCCGGCAGCGGATCTGGCGCAACTGCTCGCGCCGCTCGCCAAGCGCAAGGTCATCCTGGTGATCTCGGCCTGCTATTCCGGCGGTTTCATCGAGCCATTGAAGAACGAGCAGACGCTGATCATGACCGCCGCCCGCGCCGACCGGGTGTCCTTCGGCTGCTCCGAGCAGAGCGACTTCACCTACTTCGGCCGCGCGCTGTTCGCCGAAGCGCTGCAGGAAACCGACGATATCGTGCAGGCCTTCACGCTGGCCGCAGCAAAAGTTGCCGAACGCGAGCAGGCCGACGACTATCAGGCATCGGAACCGCAAATTTGGGCGCCGGAAGCGGTCGTCCAACGCTGGCAGGAGCTGCGGCAGCGGCGTGCCACCCAATGATCGCCACAGGAGCAAGACCATGTATTTGACGCCACAGCGCATTCTGCTTGCCGGCGCCACCGGACTCACTGGCGAGCACCTGCTCGATCGCCTGCTCAACGAACCCACCGTCGAACGCGTGCTGGCGCCCACACGCAGACCATTGGCGGCCCATCAGCGCCTGGAAAACCCGGTCGGAGAGCTGCTGGCGTTGCTGCCAACGCTGGGCGGCGAGATCGACACGGCCTTCTGCTGCCTGGGCAGCACGCTAAAGCAGGCCGGTGGCCAGGAGGCGTTCCGCGCCATCGATCATGATCTGGTGCTGGCGTTTGCCCGCTGGGCTAAGGAGATGGGCGCGCGTCACCTGCTGGTGATCAGCTCGCTGGGGGCCAACCCGGACAGTTCGATCTTCTACCTCAAGGTCAAAGGCGAAATGGAGGCGGCATTGCAGCAGCAGGACTGGCCACAGCTGACCATCGCCCGCCCCTCTCAACTGATCGGCCCACGCCTGGAGCCGCGGTTGAGCGAACGCATCGCGGCGCCCCTGTCGCAGCTGCTGCCGGGCAAGTACCACGGCATCGAGACCTGCACCCTGGCCCGGGCGCTGTGGCGACTGGCGCTGGAGGAAGGCGACGGCATGCGCATCGTCGAATCGGACGAGCTGCGCAAGCTGGGGAAATAACTGTCGGCGCCTCGCCAGAAGGCGCCGATTGACCACTGGATGCACGACGCTGCGGCCTCACTCTCACGATGATCATCAGTGACGCAGGGTGGATGTCGCTTTTTACATCCACCTGGCCTCGTCGGTGGATCGGTGAAGCGTCATCCACCCTACGATCCGCAAACGCGTCAGGCGTTAACGCCCCTTTCAGACCCTGATGAAATGCTCGCGGTAATGCCGCAGCTCGGCGATGGAATCACGGATGTCGTCGAGCGCCAGGTGCGTGCCGCTCTTCTTGAAGCCTTCCATGATCTGCGGCGCCCAACGCGCGGCCAGCTCCTTGAGCGTGGAGACATCCAGGTTGCGGTAGTGGAAGTAGGCCTCGAGCGTCGGCATCTGCCGGTAGAGGAAGCGGCGGTCCTGGCAGATGCTGTTGCCGCAGATAGGCGACTTGCCTTTGGGCACCCACTGCTCGAGGAAGGCCAGCGTCGCCTGCTCGGCCTCGGCGGTGGAAATCCTGCTCTCACGCACGCGCTGTGTCAGGCCCGAGCCGCCGTGCTGACGGGTGTTCCACTCATCCATGCGCGCCAGTGTTTCATCGCTCTGGTGTACCGCGATCACCGGCCCCTCGGCCAGCACGTTGAGCTGACTGTCGGTGACGATGGTCGCCATCTCGATGATGACGTCGTTGTCCGGATCCAGACCGGTCATTTCCAGGTCGATCCAGATCAGGTTCTGCGGGTTCTGCATGGCGGGCTCCTTGGCTGTGCGGCGCAGTTTAGCCGCTCGTATCGACGCCGTCAGGTGTCGCGCCACCGGGGTACCAGATCAGCAGCCGCGAGCGGCGCCAGTCATTCAATTGCTGCACTTCAACCGGCTCGACCCCTGGCACCGCGAAGCTGTTGCTGATCAACCGCGCGCCGGGACGCATCTCGGCGTGCGCCTTGTCCCACAGGGCGGACATGGGTGCCGGTGAGAGGAAGCAATAGACCACGTCGTACTCGGCGAGATCGACCCGCCACAGACTGAGCAGGCGAATATGGCAGTTGCGCCGCGGCAGGCAGCGCAGCCAGGACAGTGCGAAGGTCAGCGGCGCGGTTTCCACGCCAATGAACTGCGCGGCCGGAAAGTCCCGCGCCAGGCGCGACAGCGTGCCGGCCAGGCCGCTGCCCAGGTCGATATAGCGGAAACCCGCCGGCAGCTCGCTCAGCCGGTTGCGCAACTGGCGCTCGGCTTCACGACCGGTCAGGTAGAGCGGCACGCGCTCGGTGAAGGCATTCCAGTTCAACAGCAACAACAACGTGAATGCGCCCAGCGGCAACCAGCCCGGCACATCGAAATCACGCAGCAACGCCAGGCCAGGAACGAACATCAGGTTGATCGCCAGCCACCAGGCCGACAGCCCGAGCCGGGCCCCGATCAGCGCCGCCAGACAGCCCTGCGCGACTGCCACAAGGATGAGACCGGGACGCACACCCAGCACGCCGACCAGTCCGAGCAACAGCAGCCAGACCACCAGCAGCGCCAACAGCTGGGCCAGCAGCGCACGCAGGATGGGCAGGCGAGTAACGACAGAAGCAGGCATGACCGACAATCGAACGGGTGAAGGAGCACCAGTCTAACCCTCCGGCTTCAGCGCGATACAGGCCGAAGTGGGCGGGTTGCAGCATGCTAGACTCGCTCACCAACCTCAGAGACAACCGAATTCATGGCCAAACGCCAACTCAACCGCCGGCAGAACTGGCGTATCGAGAAAATCCAGGAAGAGCGCGCCGCCCGCGCCGCGCGTCGCGAAAGTCGTGCACTCGAAGAACTCGAAGGCGGCGATCTTGGCCCGGAGCAGACCGGACTGGTCATCGCGCATTTCGGCGTGCAGGTCGAGGTGGAAGCACTGGAAGGCGAACACAGCGGGCAGGTCTTTCGCTGCCACCTGCGCGCCAACCTGCCGGCGCTGGTCACCGGCGATCGTGTGGTCTGGCGCCCGGGCAACCAGGGCATCGGCGTCATCGTTGCGCAGCTGCCGCGACATTCGGAACTCTGCCGCCCGGATACCCGTGGCCAGCTCAAGCCCGTGGCGGCGAACGTCGACCTGATCGTCATCGTCTTCGCGCCGCTACCGGAGCCCCACGCCAACCTGATCGACCGCTATCTGGTCGCCGCGGAGCACGCCGGCATCACGCCATTGCTGCTGTTGAACAAGGTCGACCTGATCGACGAGCAGAACGAAGCCGCGCTGAATCGCCTGCTGGAAGTCTATCGGCAGCTGAACTATCCGCTGCTGGAAGTCTCGGCCCACGGTGGTGGCGGCATGGAAGCGCTCAAGGCGCGGCTCGACGGCCACGTCAGCGTCTTCGTCGGGCAATCCGGGGTAGGCAAGTCTTCGCTGGTGAACAGCCTGTTGCCGGGCGTCGACACCCGCGTCGGGGCGCTGTCGGAAATGACCGGCAAGGGCACCCACACCACCACCACGGCACGCCTGTTCCACTTTCCCGGTGGCGGCGAACTGATCGACTCCCCCGGCATCCGCGAATTCGGCTTAGGCCACGTCAGTCGCGCCGACGTCGAAGCGGGCTTCATCGAATTCCAGGATCTGCTCGGGCACTGCCGCTTCCGCGACTGCAAGCATGATCGCGAGCCCGGCTGCGCCCTGCTCCAGGCGCTGGAGGACGGGCGCATCCAGCCGCAGCGCATGAGCAGTTACCGACACATTCTCAGCAGCCTGCCAGAACCGGATTACTGATCTGGCGCTCAGCCCTCGCCGGGCTGACTGAACTGCAGCACGCCATCTTCGAAGATGTTCAACCGCTCCCGCAGTTGCTCCGGCTGTAACGGCTCCTCCCCAGCCGGCGCCGCGCCGCCAGATGGGGCGACTTCGCCTTCGGCAGCACCGGTCGAATACGTGGCAGCGGGCTGCTCATCCTCGATCGAACGCTGCGCCTTCTTGGTCAGCACCAGAATATCGATGCGTCGGTTGACCGGATTGAGCGGGTCCTTGCGATCGAACAGCGCGGACGAGGCGTAGCCCACTACCCGCGCGATCTGATCTTCCGGGTAACCACCGATCACCAGCGTGCGGCGTGCAGCGTTGGCACGCCCGGCCGAAAGCTCCCAGTTGCCGAAGTCGCTGCGCCCCGAGAAAGGCTTCGCATCGGTGTGGCCGCTGACGCTGATTTTGTTCGGCACCGCGGCGATGGTGTCGACCAGCGCCAGCAGGATGTCTTCGAAGTAGGGCTGCAACTGGGCGCTACCGAGGGCGAACATGGGCCGGTTCTCGGCATCCATGATCTGGATGCGCAGGCCGTCCTGGGTGATTTCGAAAAGGATCTGGTCCTTGAACTTCTGCAGCTCGGGATTCTCGTCGACCTTGTTCTGCAGCTCCTGCAACAGCAGCTCGAGGCGCTCGCGCTCCAGCTGTTCGGCGAAGGTTTCCACCTGATCGCTATCGATCTGCGCTTCGCTCTGCGCCGGCTCCAGCTCTGGATTGAGGGTGCGGTCCGGCGAGGGTGTCGGCGTCCCCCCCAGGTCGATGACGTGCGGGCTGGCGCTTTCGGTGAAGCCGATCGGATCCTGGAAGTAGCCGGAGATCAGTTTCTTCTGCTCAGGCGTCGCCGAACTCATCAACCACATCACCAGAAAGAACGCCATCATCGCGGTAGCAAAGTCGGCGAAGGCGATCTTCCACGCGCCGCCATGGTGGCCGCCCGCAACCTTCTTGACCCGTTTGACGATGATCGGTTGAGTGTTGTCCATGACGAGCCTTTAGCTGCCGCGCATGGCTTGCTCGAGCTCGGCAAAGCTCGGGCGATGCGCCGGATAAAGGACCTTGCGCCCGAACTCGACGGCCAGCGTCGGCGGCATGCCCGAGGCCGAGGCGACCAGCGTGGCCTTGATTGCCTCGTACACGTTCAGCTCCTCCTTGGCGTCGTGCTCCAGTGCCGCGGCCAGTGGCCCGAAGAAGCCATAGGAGGCAAGAATACCGAGGAAAGTACCGACCAGCGCCGAGCCAACCTTGTAACCGATCATCGCGTTATCCGCCTCGGCGAGGATCGACATGGTGATGACGATGCCCAGTACCGCCGCGACGATACCCATCGCCGGCAGGCCGTCCGCCACTTTGGCGACCGCATGGGAGGGATGTTCAAGTTCTTCCTTCAGGCTGTTCAGTTCCATGTCGAACAGGCCTTCGAGTTCGTGCGGCGCCATGTTGCCGGACGACATGATGCGCAGGTAATCGCAGGTGAAGGCGGTCATGCGCTCGTCCTGCAGGAAGCCCGGGTACTTGCTGAACAGCGGACTGGCGGCGGGATCTTCCAGGTCAGCTTCAATGGCCATCATCCCTTCACGACGACTCTTGTTGAGGATCGAGTAGAGCAGGCTGAGCACTTCCAGATAATAGGTATGGGTAAAACGGGTGCTGAACATCTTCAGCGATTTTTTGAACACCAGCATGGTGGTGCTGGCGGGGTTGGCCTGCAGAAAACCGCCCAGAGCCGCACCACCGATGATCATCACCTCGAACGGATGGATGAGCGCGCCGATCTTGCCGCCAGAGAGCACGAACCCGCCCAGCACGCTGGCGAACACGACGATAATCCCGATTATTTTGACCATAGGAGGTACGTCTAAAACCTGGTTACGAGCCGTCCGGATCAAGGGCAAATAAACGCCCAGAATCGCCACCAGACGACCTTGCGAAAGGAATGTTGGAAGAATTGTTCTGGTTATCGGAACTTTTGCGCCAGACTAAAGGCCATCCCGATGAAAAGCTAGTTCGGCCATGACCACCACACCTCCGCTGCCACGCACGATACCCGCCTGGATCAAGGCTCTCGACGATGCACCCCTTCCCGCGTTTGCCGGCGTCCATGGCAAGGTGCGACTGGCGCTGCGCGACAGCAGCAAGTCGATGCGGCAGATCGCCGAGCTTATTCAGGACAGCCCCGTGCTGGCGCTGCGTTTCATCCAGGAGGCCAATCGAGGCATCGGCGACAGCCAGCCGGCCGAGAGCCTGGAGGTCGCGCTCAGCCGCATCGGCCTGCAGCGCGCCGAAGCGCTGCTGGCGCGCATTCCGGCCATGGAGGCCGCCGACATGCCGCAGCCACTGCGGCAACTGGTATTAATCAGCCGCCACGCCAGCCAGCAGGCCAACGGACTGTTCGCCGCCCGCCTCGCACGACTGTGGCAGGACATTCACTGGGGCAGCCTGCTGTTCCTGTCTCCCGCCTGGGCGCTGATAGGCGCCTATCCGCATCTGCTCGACAGTTGGGAGCAGCGGGTACTGGTCAAGGGCGAGCCGGCCAGCAGGGTCGAGCGCGAGCTGCTCGGCGTATCCCTGCTGGAGCTGTGCCTAAGGCTTGCTGAGCATTGGCGGCTGCCGGACTGGATCATTCAGGGTTATCGCCTGCTGGGCACCGATCGGCGGCGCCTGATCAAGGCCCTGCATATTGCCCACGACAACGAGCACCCGCTGCATCAGCAGCAGATGCTCGACGCCGACCCCGACTTGCGCCGCTGGCTGACGCTGCCGAGCAACACCATCGTGCTGGCCAACGGCCTGGCACTGTCCTCGCACCATAGCTGGAGCGGCGTACACAGCCTGCGCTGGCAGCGCCTGGCCGGTTTGTATCTGCAGGTGTCGCTCGCCGATCTGCAGCAGATGGTGCACCAGCAGGCGGCGACCAGCGCCCGGGAGATCGGCCGGACCGATCTCTGGCATCCGGCTCAAGGCCTGCTGTGGCCTACCGGTACCCGTTTTCAGGTGTTGCGTGCTGCGCCGGTAGCAAGCGACGCCGATCTGGCCGAATGGCGCGAGCACTGTCGCCGCCTGCTCAGCGAGCCGACGCCGTTCAGCAACGTCTTGCAGCTGACCGCTACCGCCAGCCAAGCCCTTGCCTGCGCGGGCATGCAGCGCACACTGGTGTTGCTGTTCGACCGAAAGCAGAACCGCCTGGTCGCCCAGCAATCGGCCGGCCTGCCAAGCGATGCTGCGCGACTTACCCTCACCCCCGAGCAGAGCCAGATCGTGCGCCGTCTGCTGGAAAAGCCGGCACAGCTGCGCCTGCAGCCGGCCAACATGGCACAGTTCTCGGCATTGCTGCCCGGCAGCCTGAAAGCGCTTTTCAGCGGCGAACATCTGCTGCTGCGCTCGCTGGGCATCGACGGGCGCGTGCTGATGCTGGTGGTTTCCGACCAGAACGGCGCACCCTTCTCCGACACTACCCTGCAAACATTCGCTAAAACAACGCAGTGCATCGAGCGCGCATTGGCTACCTTCAGCAGGCGCGGGGTCTGAGCTTTTTCGCTAGACTTCGCCCCTTCTACGACTAGATGAGGGCTGCCGTGTCTGCCTTTTCCAACCTGCCGCTGGTGATCGAGCCAGCCGACCTGGCCGCACGCCTGGACGCGCCGGAGCTGATTCTGGTCGACCTGACCAGCGCCGCCCGTTATGCCGAAGGCCACCTGCCGGGCGCTCGCTTCGTCGATCCCAAACAGACCCAGCTCGGCCAGCCGCCAGCGCCGGGATTGCTTCCGGATATTGCGCAACTGCAGCGATTGTTCGGCGCACTGGGTCATCGGCACGACGCGGTGTACGTGGTGTATGACGACGAAGGCGGCGGCTGGGCCGGTCGTTTCATCTGGCTGCTCGACGTGGTCGGCCATCACCACTACCACTACCTCAACGGCGGGCTGCACGCCTGGCTCGGCGAGGCGCGACCGCTGACCCAGCAGATACCCGAGGCGGCGCCCGGCCTGCCGAACCTGACGCTGGACCCCGCCCCAATCGCGACCCGCAGCCACATCGAAAGCCGCCTCGGCGCAGACGATCTGGTGATCTGGGACGCGCGCTCGCCGGCCGAATTCCGTGGCGAAAAACTCTTTGCCGCGCGGGGCGGCCACATACCCGGGGCAATCAACTTCGAGTGGACCGCCGCCATGGACCGTGCTCGCGACCTCCGAATCCGCGAGGACATCGCCGAGCAGCTGGAGGCACTGGGCATCGTCCCGGAAAAGGAAGTCGTAACCCACTGCCACACCCATCATCGCTCCGGCCTCACCTACCTCCTGGCCAAGGCACTCGGCTACCCACGCGTCAAGGGCTATGCCGGCTCCTGGTCCGAATGGGGCAACCTGCCTGATACACCGGTGCAGCAATGAAAAGGACCCACATGAAAGATCGCCTGTTCGTCATCAGCCAGTACGTGCTGCCCCATCACCTCATCTCCCGCCTGGCTGGCTGCCTGGCCGAGTGCCGGCTGCCGTGGGTGAAGAACACCTTCATCAAGTGGTTCGTCCGGCATTTTCAGGTCGACATGCGCGAGGCCCAGGTCGAGGAGCCCACGGCCTACGAGCACTTCAATGCCTTCTTCACCCGCGCATTGAGAGACGGTGCCCGCCCGCTGGATCAGACTCCGGGCGCCATCCTCAACCCCTGCGACGGCGCAATCAGCCAGCTGGGCCGGATAGAACAAGGCCGTATCTTCCAGGCCAAGGGCCACAGTTACAGCGCCATGGAGCTGCTTGGCGGCGATCACGAGCGCGCTGCTCCGTTCATGGGCGGCGCGTTCGCCACGGTCTACCTCTCGCCCAAGGATTATCACCGCGTGCATATGCCGGTCAGCGGCACGCTGCGGGAAATGGTCTACGTGCCGGGGCGCATCTTCTCGGTCAACACGGTCACGGCGCAGGGCGTGCCGGAGCTGTTCGCGCGCAACGAGCGGGTGGTCTGCCTGTTCGATACCGAGCACGGGCCGATGGCCATGGTGCTGGTCGGCGCGATGATCGTCGCCAGCATCGAGACCGTCTGGGCCGGTCTGGTCACACCACCCAAGCGTACCTTGAAGACCTTCCGTTACGACGAAGCGGCGCGTGCGCCCATCCACCTTGAGAAAGGCGCCGAGATGGGCCGGTTCAAGCTGGGTTCGACGGTGATTCTGCTGTTCGGGCCGGAACAGGTGCGCTGGGCTGAACAACTGGGGCCGCTGAGCCCCGTGTGCATGGGCGAAGCGCTGGGCCAGGCGACGCTCAGCCCAACCGTCGCCGACCCGCTCGAAACCCTCTGATTCCCGCCCCAGCGACGTTCGGCAGCCCATAACTGCCGAACGTCGGCTAATATCATGAAGCTATCATTCAGTCCTGCCCGCTGCGGCAGATATTGATAGAGTTCTCATTAATTATGCCCTGACCGCCGCGGAGCCAACCGTTTGGATAGACAGAGCCATCATCTGCTGTTGCGCGTACCAGCGCCCACCCGGCAGACCCTGTCCTTCTGCGACGCCAGCGTGCGCGGCGTAACCGGCTGGCTCGCCGGCTTGCCGAAAGCCAACATAGGCGAAACCGCGCGCCAGCTTTACCAGGCGCTGATCGAACTCAACCAACTGCGCATCGCCACGGAAACCCGCCTGCAGATGCTGGAACTGCTGCGGCCGGACGTGCACTTCGTCTGCAACCAGCTGGAAAAGCACTTCGTCAACCAGCCCATCGTGCTCAGCGAGCGACCACGCAAAGTCGCCGGTCTCTGCCAGGCGCTGCAGAATCACCTCGCGGTTGGCTACAAGCTGATCGTGGTGCGTGTGGTTTCGCAACCCGAGCGCGATCGTCACCAACTGTTGTCGATCGCGCTGCAACGCGCCATTCACAGCCTCGGCGCGTTGCTGATCCGCTCCACCCAGCTCTACAGCCCGGCTGCTGCCGGGTTGTGGCTCGAACTGCACCAGCTCTATCAGCTGGCAGTCGAGCATGGCACCGAGCGCCTCCTGCTGCGCGATCCGCTGGCGCGATACTCCAAGGATCTCACCGCTGAGCAGAGCTACCTCGCAGCGCTGCTGCTCGGTTGCGCGCGCTGCAATCAGTTGCGTCAGCAGAGCATCGTCAAGCTGGCCGCGGCACTGGAGGCCTGGGGCGCAATGGCGCAGATCCAGGCAGCCAGCGCCGCCAGCAGCCTTTTCCTCCTGTCTCCGCTGGTGGACGGTCCGCCGCGCTACCGTTCGCTGTTTCCCGACAGAAATCAGCAGAACCTGCTCGGCATCGATACCCGGATGCTGGTCGGCATGATCGATGAGCACCTGCGCCTGGCGCCCGACAACCGCCGGCTGAGCCGTCTGCCAGCCGCCGCAGGACTGGACGACGATCTGCTGCGCCACCTGAACTCGGCCTGGGGCGCCATCTCCGAACGAACCTTCCAGCGCACGCCGGCAAAGGGCACGCTGGCGCTGTGCATCGGCATGACTGCGCTGCACTATCAACTCGCCGGTCAGCGCGCCTTCAACGAAGTGCTCGAACTGCCCGGCACCTCGAATCGAGCCGTGTTCAAGCTGCACAACGGCGCCGCAGATGTCTGGGCCAACGCATTCGATGCACAGAGCAACAGCATCGAACGCCTGCCGGACAGCGACCACATCGAGTTCGTCAGACCCGATGTTTCACGCGCAACGCCAGCGACCAGAGCACCCGTGTCTGCATCGACGAAAGGTAAGTCCACCAGCAACGAAGATCATCCGATCTATCAGGTCCAGCTGGTGGACCATAGCCCCGGCGGTTACTGCCTGGCCTGGGAAGGCGAGGTGCCCAGCCTGCTGCAGACCGGCGAGCTGTTGGGACTGCGCGAAGACACCGGGCAAACCTGGAGCGTCGCCGTGGTGCGCTGGATTCGCCAGGTACGCGGCGGCAGCACGCAGCTGGGCATCGAACTGATCGCACCGCAGGCCAAGCCCTGTGGTCTGCGCCTGCTGCGCAAGGTCGACCAGGGCAGTGAGTACCTGCGCGCCCTTCTGTTGCCGGAGATCGCCGCGATCTCCCAGCCGGCAACCCTGATCGCGCCACGCCTGCCTTTCCAGGAGGGGCACAAGGTTCAGATCAACCGTAACGGCGAGGAAGAGCGCGCCGTGCTGAACCAACGCCGTGCGGCTACCGGCAACTACAATCAGTTCGAATACCGCTCCCTGGGACAGGTCGCACCGGAGCGAGAGACGCCTGTCACAGGCTGGAAAACCCACACTGCGGGCGGGGATGAAGATTTTGACTCACTCTGGAAGTCGCTGTAGATTGCCGACTCTCGCATTCCTGCCTGCCCGCGCCGCTTTGGCGCGCACTTAAGCTGTTGCCATGGCCCTGCAAAAGAAAACCATCCGCCTGCTGATTCTCGAAGACTCGCAGAACGAGGCCGAGCGTCTGGTCAGCCTCTTCCGCAATGCCGGACAGGCGACCCGGGTGCATCGGCTGACCTCCAGCGACGATCTGGCCGAAGCGCTGAAACAGACCTGGGATCTGCTGATCAACGCACCGCAGAGCGAGAATCTCGACCCCAGCGAGGCAATCAGCGCCATTCGCCGGCAGGCCAAGGACATCCCGATCCTCCAGCTAACCGCAGGCAACGACGCCGAAGCGATCACCGAAGCGCTGATGCTCGGTGCCCAAGATGCCCTGCCGCAGGGTGAGGACGAGTGGCTGCTGCTGGTGGCCAATCGCGAACTGGCCAATCTCGAAGAGCGCCGCGCGCGCCGTTCAGCCGAAGTGGCCCTGCGTGAAGCGGAAAAGCGCTGCCAGCTCTTGCTCGACAGTTCGGTGGACGCCATTGCCTACGTGCACGACGGCATGCACATCTACGCCAACCGCGCCTACCTCGAGCTGTTCGGCTACGAGGACGTGGAGGATCTGGAAGGCATGCCGATGATCGATCTGATCAGCGGCACCGACCAGAGCCGTTTCAAGACCTTCCTGAAGAACTACCAGAGCATGGAAGGCAGCGCCGAACTGGCCTGTGGCGGCGTGCGCGCCGATGGCGACACGCTCAAGACACGCATGCACTTCTCGCCGGCGGCCTATGACGGCGAGCCCTGCATCCAGGTGGTGATCCGCGCCGAGAACGACAGTGCCGAACTGCAGAAGCTGCGCGAGATCAGCAGCCAGGACCCGGTAACCGGCCTGCTCAACCGCAACAGCTTCCTCGAAGTGATTGACGCCGCGGTAGAGCGCGCGATCAATGCCGGTCAGCCCGCCAGCCTCGCCTATATCCGCGTCGATCGCTTCGCCGCGCTGCAGGCAGACATCGGCCTGACCGACTCCGACCAGCTGCTCAACCAGCTCGCCACCCTGTTGCGGGGCCACTTCCCCGGCGAAGCCCAGCTGGCTCGCTTCGCCGATGACGTCTTTGCGGTCCTGCAACCCGGCGTCATTCCGCAGCAGGCCGAACCGGAGCTGCGCAAGCTGCTGACCAAGGTCGAAGGCCAACTGCTCGATGTCGGCGGTCGCACGGTGCAAACCACCCTCAGCATCGGCGTTGCCGGCCTCGACGAGAAGACCGCCAAGGCTCAAGACGCGATCGAGCGCGCGCACCGCTGTGCCGATGAGCTGAGCGACGGCAATGCGCTGAAGCTCTACAACCCGGCCGACGAACTGGCGGCAGCAGCCAACCGCGGCGACATCGTCGCGATGCTCAAGCAGGCGCTGGAAAGCAACAGCTTCCGCCTGCTGTTCCAGCCGATCATCAGCCTGCGCGGCGATAGCTTCGAGCATTACGAAGTGCTGCTGCGGCTACTCGATCCGCAGGGCGTGGAAGTCCCGCCGAACGAGTTCCTCAGTACCGCGGCCGACGCCGGCCTGGCTGCCAAGATCGACCGCTGGGTCATTCTCAATTCCATCAAACTGCTCGCCGAGCACCGCGCCAAGGGCCATCGCACGCGACTGTTCCTGCACCTGTCCGCCGCCAGTATCCAGGACCCCAGCCTGCTGCCCTGGCTCGGCGTCGTGCTCAAGGCTTCGCGCCTGCCAGGCGATTCGCTGGCCTTCGAGTTCGGTGAAGCCGATGCCGTGGCCTATCTCAAACCGGCCAAGGCGCTGGCCCAGGGACTCAACGGCCTCGGATGCCGCACCGCGCTCGCCCAGTTCGGCTGCGTGCTCAACCCATTCAATACGCTCAAGCATCTGGATGCCGAGTTCATCAAGGTCGATGGCTCCTACACCCAGGATCTGACCCGCCAGGAAAACCAGGAAGCGCTCAAGGCCCTGCTCGCCGAACTGCACGAGCAGCAGAAGCAGAGCATCGTACCGTTCGTCGAAAGCGCGACCGTACTCGCTACGCTGTGGCAAGCCGGCGTCAGCTACATCCAGGGCCATTATCTGCAGGGCCCGAGCCAGTCGATGGACTACGACTTCGCCTCCGACGAGGAGTGATGCGCCGCCGGGCTGGCAGCCTCCCGCCAGCCCCAACGCCACCAGACAATCCACCTCAGCTTGACTACGATCACTGGCCAGCCGCAGCGCTGAGCTAGAGTGTCCGGACGCCTTCAACTCGAAGAGGAGCCGCACCATGGTCATGATGAAAGCTGCCGTATTCGTCGAACCGGGCCGCATCGAACTGCAGGACAAGCCCATCCCCGAGATCGGCCCCAACGATGCCCTGCTACGCATCACCACAACCACCATCTGCGGCACCGACGTGCACATTCTCAAGGGTGAGTATCCGGTCGCGCCCGGCCTGACCATCGGCCACGAGCCGGTAGGCGTCATCGAAAAGCTGGGTAGCAACGTCAAGGGCTACCAGGAAGGTCAACGCGTCATCGCCGGGGCCATCTGCCCGAGCTTCACCTCCTACGCCTGTCAGGACGGCCTCCCCTCGCAGGACGGCGGCTGCTCCTGCCATGGTTACAAGCCCATGGGCGGCTGGCGTTTCGGCAACAGCATCGACGGCACCCAGGCCGAGTACGTACTGGTACCCGACGCCATGGCCAACCTGGCGCCCGTACCGGACGGCCTGACCGACGAACAGGTGCTGATGTGCCCGGACATCATGTCCACCGGGTTCGCCGGCGCCGAGGCGGCCAATATCAAGATCGGCGACATCGTGGTGATCTTCGCCCAGGGGCCCATCGGCCTCTGTGCCACCGCTGGCGCCAGGCTCCGCGGTGCGGGCACCATCATCGCCGTGGACGGTGTGGATGCGCGGCTGGATATCGCCCGGAAGATGGGTGCGGACGTGACGCTCAACTTCCGCAATGTCGATGTGGTGGAAGAGGTTCTCAAGCTAACCGGCGGCCGCGGCGTCGACGCCTCCATCGAGGCACTGGGCCTGCAATCGACGTTCGAGAGCGCATTGCGAGTACTCAAGCCGGGCGGAACGCTGTCCAGCCTGGGCGTCTATTCCAGTGACCTGACCATTCCGCTCGGCGCTTTCCATGCGGGGCTTGGCGACAACAAGATCGTCACCTCGCTCTGCCCGGGCGGCAAGGAGCGCATGCGCCGACTGCTCAATGTGGTCGCCTCGGGCCGGGTCGATCTCGGCCCGCTGGTCACCCATCAATATGCGCTGGACGACATCACCGACGCCTACGACCTGTTTGCCAATCAGCGCGATGGCGTGCTGAAGGTGGCGATCAAACCCTGAAGACACTGCAAGGCATGAGTGACAAAACTAGAGCCCCGGATCGATTGATCCGGGGCTTTGCGTTGTTCGAGCCTGCAGCCGCGCTTTATTCCGTGCCGTCGCGATCGCGGAAACCCAGCAGGTAGAGAATCCCGTCCAGACCCAGGGTTGAAATCGCCTGCTTGGCCGACTGCTTGACCAGCGGTTTGGCGCGGAAGGCAACGCCCAGGCCGGCCAGACCAAGCATCGGCAGGTCGTTGGCGCCATCACCCACGGCGATGGTCTGCTCCAGACACAGCCCTTCCTGCTCGGCCAGCTGGCGCAGCAGATCCGCCTTGCGCTGGGCATCGACGATCGGCTCGACCGCCACGCCGGTGACCTTGCCGTTCTCGATCTGCAATTCATTGGCGAACACGTAGTCGATGCCGAGCTTGGCCTGCAGCTGCTTGGCGAAATAGCTGAAGCCGCCGGACAGGATCGCTGTCTTGTAGCCCAGGCGCTTGAGTTCGGCGAACAGCACTTCGGCACCCTCGGTCAGGCGCAGGCTGGCACCGATGTCCGCCAGCACGTCTTCCGACAAGCCTTCCAGCAGCGCCAGGCGCTCCTTGAAGCTGGCGCGGAAATCCAGCTCGCCACGCATCGCCCGCTCGGTGATCTCCGACACCTGCTCGCCAACACCGGCGGCCTTGGCCAGCTCGTCGATGACCTCGGCCTCGATCAGCGTCGAGTCCATGTCGAACACAGCCAGCCGGCGATTGCGCCGGTAGACCGAATCACGCTGGAAGGCGATATCGACATTGAGCTCCTGCGCCACGCTGAGAAACTCGGCGCGCAGCGCCGCGGTATCGGCCGGCTCGCCGCGCACCGAAAACTCGATGCAGCCCTTGCCCAGTTCTTCAGGCATGTCCAGCGGCATGCGTCCGGACAGGCGGTCGATATGGTCGATGTTGAGCCCGTACTTCGCCGTGATCGAGCTGACCCGCTGCAATTGCTCGGCGGTGACCTTGCGCGTCAGCAGGGTGACGATGTGCCGGGACTTGCCCTGCCCGGCCACCCAGTGCTGGTAGTCGGCCTCGGCCACCGGGGTGAAGCGCACCTGCTGGTCATGCTTGTAGCCCATGAACAGGACGTCCTTGAGTACCGACGAGGCGCGCTCGTTATCCGGAATCTCGATCAGGATGCCGAACGACAGCGTGTCATGGATCACCGCCTGGCCGATGTCGAGAATGTTCACGCCACCCTGGGCGAGCACGCCGGTGATGGCCGCGGTGAGGCCCGGACGGTCTTCACCGGTGATATTGATCAGGACGATTTCGCGCAAGGCGCAGCTCCCATGGCAGGCAACGAAGGCGGGCATTCTACATCAGCTGACCAGCGCGCTGGACAGGCCCCGCGGCAGGCACATCGCGCTCCACCACGATGACCCTGGACGCAATTCGTCAGCTTACCGTCGCAGACCTTCAGCGCCCCCCGTGCTTTCCGTATACTGCTCGGCAATTTCCCGACGAGAAGAGCCGCGCTCTGTGAACCGGCCCGCATCCGTAAAGCCAGACAACTTCTTCCTCATGCTCTATCGCGCAGTACGCCAGCATCGCGTGCCGCTGGTGTTGCGTATTGCCAGCCATACGCTGCTGCTGGTGGCGCTGGCGCTGATCATCTACGCGTGGGTGATCGGCATGCAGTTCAAGCATGCCATGGAGCAGCAGGCCGATGCCCTCGGCCAGAGCCTGGTCACCCAGACGGCCGCCTCGGCCACCGATCTGCTGGTGGCCAACGACATCCTCAGCCTCAACGTGCTGCTGAGCAATCTGGTGAAGAATCCACTGGTCGCTCACGCAGCGATCTACAGCGTGGACAATCGCGTGCTCGCCGAGTCCGGAACCCGGCCTCAGCAGGGCCTGCTCGGGGACGATAACGGGCTTTATTCAACACCAATCAGCTTTCAGGAAGTGATTGCCGGGCATCTGCGCGTGAGCCTGGACATGCAGCAGTTTCAGCAGCCGATGACCATCAGCCTGCAGAGCATGGGACTACTCAGCCTGATCCTGCTGGCGTTGACGCTGATGCTGAGCCTGCGCCTGGGCCGGCAATTGGCGACGCCCTTGATGCAGCTGCGCCTGTGGCTGCGCGACCCGGACGACCCCGCCCCGGGTGCCGGACGGCAGGACGAGATTGGCGACCTTGCGCGCCAGCTGCAGGCACGCCTGGTGCCGGAGAAGCCCGAGGCGGAGCTTGACCTGAGCGATGCACTGGACGACGACTATTTCGACCAGGGTGACGACCACAGCATTGACTCACGATCCCCCGCAGCGCAACCGGAGCGCTTCGATATCGAGCTGGACGACGAGTCACATCGCACACGCGGCTTTTCCGCGAACGCTGATGACGACGTGCAGCAGCTGGACGACGACGTCCCGTTCGAGCTCCCGTCACTGGGTACCCCGAGCGTACAACCTCCTACCCCGCCGCAACCTACCCGCAGCGCCGTGCTGGCCATCCAGCTCGGCGGGCAGGAACAATTGCGCCGCTTGCCGCGGCCGCGCCTGACCGAACTGCTGCAACGCTATCGAGACTGCCTGCAACAAGCCGCGACGCTTTACCAGGCCGAGCTGCACACGCTCAACGATGGCAGTAGCCTGATGTTGTTTCATAGCCAGGACGACGAGCAGAACTACCTCACCCACGCGATCTGCTGTGGCGAACTGATGCGTGCGCTGGGCCATGCCTTGCAGATCGACGTCGCCGACAGCGGCATCACGTTGCAACTGCAGCTCGCCCTGACCCAGGGCGATGGCCTGTTCGACCTGAGCCAGGGCGACCTGCTGCTGAGCCAGCCGGCGCAAGCTGCGCTGGATATGTCGCTGCACAGCCGCAACCTGCTGCTGGTAGAGGGCAGCATCAGCGAGGACCGGCTGATTCAGCAGCGCGCGCGAATCCGCCCGATTGCCAGCCCGGAAGGCGCCTGCTGCGTCGAGCGCCTGCTGGACCCATACCCCTCGTTGCTGGAACGCCAGCTGACGCGCATGCACGAACTACGCAGCCGCACCCACTGACGCAAGCCATACGGTCGCTATCAAACGACCGTTGGCCTTTGGTCGAGCCCGCAGTCGCAACCAGCCCGAGAAAATGAAAAAGCCCGACCAGATCACTGGCCGGGCTTTTCAATGCGCTGGCTGCAACAGCAGCCGCGACAGAGTCAGAAGCGGAACACTTCCATATCCGTACGAATGGGTTCGGCGGCCGGGATGCGCGGTGCCGGTGCCTCGGCAGACTTGCTTACCTGTGGCTTGGCAGGGGCAGCCTTGGGTGCGGTCTTGGCTACCAGGGTAGGTTCGACCGCATCGGCGACCATCTCGCTCAGCCGCTGCAGCAGAACGCTCTGCGCCCGCACCTGGTCGCTCGCGCTGCCCTGGTGCTCCTCCTGCAGGCGCACCAGTCGACTGCCCAAATGCTTGCCCGCCTTGTCGCGCAGACGCCATTGCGCCTCGAGTACCGCCGGGAATTCGGGGCCGGAATCAAGGCGCGTGATGGACAGCTCGATCTGCACTTCTGGCGTAAAGCCTTCGTCGGCCGGGCCAAGCACCAGGCTCTGCGTATCCAGACGCCAGGCCAGCTGGCGCAGCAACACCTGCTCGACGTCGGCCTTCAGGCTGCCCGCCCAGTGGGCGCGCTGACCGTCGACGGCCAGGCTGCCGTCAGCCAGACGCTGAAGCAAGGCGTCACGCTGCAGATAATCGGCAAGCGTCACCGGTGCCAGCAGCACGGCGGCGCCATCGGTTCGCTCAGGCACTTCAGTCGTACCGCTGTCCAGTCGGTACATTGGTGCAGGCTGCAGGCCGATGCAGCCTGTCAGCCCCATGCTGGCCAGCAACAAAACAGTCGGAACACGCAGCAAATTCTTCATTACCGTCATAACACCAGAGTTCAGGCCGCTCGCGACCATCAGATCGCCAATGCCTCGTGCATATGTCTCGCCGGACAATCGACTCCGCCGACGCGAAAGAAAGCACCGGGCAACATGCCGCAGGCTGGAAAGGCCGCTATCTTCCGTGAAAGCGGCCTTCGATTCCAGCGCCAATACGTTTGGTCATGCTTCGACCAGCAAGCCTTCGACGCGCTGGAAGCCTCGTGGCAGCTTGTTGCCGCGCCTGCCACGTTCGCCTTTGTAGTGCTCCAGATCCTCGGCCTTGAGCGACAGCGTGCGCTTGCCCGCCTGCAACACCAGTGTCGCACCGGTCGGCAACACGGCGAGATCGACCAGATACTCCTCGCGGCTCGCGACCCGCTCGCCGGGGATGCCGATGATCTTGTTGCCCTTGCCCTTGCCCAGCTGCGGCAGATCCCGCACCGGGAACACCAGTAGACGGCCCTCGGTCGTCACTGCAGCCAGCCAATCCTCCTCGCGACTGGCCAGCGGCCGCGGCGCGACGACCTTGGCGCCTTTCGGCAGCGAGAGCAGCGCCTTGCCCGCCTTGTTCTTGGCCTGCAGGTCCTCGCCCTTGACCACGAAACCGTAGCCGGCGTCCGAGGCGATCACGTAGAGCGCCTCATCATCGGGCAGCATCACGCATTCGAAACTCGCGCCCGGCGGTGGCGTCAGCCGGCCGGTGAGCGGCTCGCCCTGGCCTCGCGCCGAAGGCAGCGAGTGCGCCGCCAGCGAATAGCTGCGCCCAGTGGAGTCGATGAACACCGCATATTGATTCGAGCGCCCGGCCGCAGCTGCCTTGAAGCCATCTCCGGCCTTGTAGGACAGCCCGCTGGCATCGACATCATGGCCCTTGGCGCAGCGCGCCCAGCCTTTATCGGAGATCACCACGGTCACCGGCTCGGACGGCAGCAGCTCGTTTTCCGACAGCGCCCGCGCCTCGGCTCGCTCGACGATCGGCGAGCGGCGATCGTCGCCATAGGTTTCCGCGTCCTCAATCAGCTCCTTGCGCACCAGTTTCTTCAGCTTGGTTTCACTACCCAGCAGCGCCAGCAGCTTCTCGCGCTCCTTGGCCAGCTCGTCCTGCTCGCCGCGGATCTTCATCTCTTCCAGCCGCGCCAGCTGACGCAGGCGGGTGTCGAGGATGTAGTCGGCCTGCAGCTCGGAGAGCTCGAAGCGCGCCATCAGCACCGGCTTGGGCTGATCTTCGGTACGGATGATGTGGATCACTTCATCCAGATTTAGGAAGGCCACCAGCAAGCCTTCCAACAGGTGCAGACGCCTCTCGACCTTGTCCAGGCGGAACTGCAGGCGACGGCGCACGGTGCCTATGCGATAGGTCAGCCACTCGCTGAGCAGGGTACGCAGGTTCTTCACCTGTGGGCGACCATCGAGCCCGATCACGTTGGTGTTGACCCGGTAGCTGGACTCCAGATCGGTGGTGGCGAACAGGTGCTGCATCAGCGCTTCGACATCGACCCGGTTGGAGCGCGGGATGATGACGATGCGACAGGGGTTCTCATGATCCGACTCATCGCGCAGGTCGGCGACCATTGGCAACTTCTTGGCCTGCATCTGCCCGGCGATCTGCTCGAGCACCTTGGAGCCGGACACCTGGTGCGGCAGCGCGGTGACCACGACGTCGCCGTCTTCGACACGGTAGACGGCCCGCATGCGAACGGAACCTCGACCTGTCTCATAGATCTTCAGCAGGTCCGCACGCGGCGTGATGATCTCCGCCTCGGTCGGGAAATCCGGCCCCAGCACATGCTCGCAGAGCTGCTCGACACTGGCGCTCGGCTCGTCGAGCAGACGTATGCAGGCGCTCGCCACTTCACGCAGGTTGTGCGGCGGCACATCGGTGGCCATGCCCACGGCGATGCCGGTGGTGCCGTTGAGCAAAAGGTTGGGCAGGCGCGCCGGTAGCGTCGCCGGCTCGTCGAGGGTGCCATCGAAGTTCGGCACCCACTCCACCGTACCCTGCCCCAGCTCGCTGAGCAGCACCTCGGAATAACGCGACAGCCGGGCCTCGGTGTAACGCATGGCGGCGAAGGACTTGGGATCATCCGGCGCGCCCCAGTTGCCCTGACCATCGACCAGCGTGTAGCGATAGCTGAACGGCTGCGCCATCAGCACCATGGCTTCGTAGCAGGCACTGTCGCCATGCGGATGAAACTTGCCGAGCACGTCACCGACGGTACGTGCGGACTTCTTGTGCTTGGCGTCGGCGCCCAGGCCGAGTTCGCTCATGGCATAGATGATGCGCCGCTGCACCGGCTTCAAACCGTCGCCGATATGCGGCAGTGCGCGATCCATGATCACGTACATGGAGTAGTTGAGGTAGGCCTGCTCGGTGAAATCGGCGAGGGAGCGACGCTCCACGCCGTCCAGGCTCAGGTCGAGGGATTCGCTCATCAGCAGTTTTCTTCAGCAAAGGATGGATGACTCACGGCTGGTTGCTCGCCGAACTTGAGCAAGTTGCCGTGGGCGTCGATGACATAAAGTTCTTGCATGCCCCAGGGCTGCATAACGGGCGCGTCCAGGACCAGGCCACGCTGACAGAACTCCCGGTACAGCGCCTGGCAATCGCCGGTACGTATGTAGCAGGAGGTGTTCTCGGCAACGTGGCGCTCCGTGCAAAGCCAGAAATGCAGCTGCGCACCGTCGCGCTCCACGATCAGGTAGTCAGTGGCCTGGAGCACGACCTGGAAACCCAGATAGGTCGTGTAGAAGCCGCGGCTTTCATCGAGATTCAACGAAGCCAGGACAGGCACCGTGGACTGTATGAGCGCCCTCATCGGTCTTGCCCCTGAGGTAGTTGCTGGCGCAGCACCAGGGTGCCGGCGCGCTGGGTGAATTCAAGCTGCTTCAGTGCGCTCATACCGAGCAGAACCTGTTCGCTGCGAAAGCCGGGAGCGACGATAGCGCGCACGTCGTGCAGGCGGATGTCTCCCAGATCAAGGCTCGACAGCACGGTGCGATAGCCGGTGGTCTGGCCGTTGGCGGTATGCAGCATCACCGGTGCGCCACGCTCCAGCCTCAGCCGTTCGGCCAGCTCGGCCGGCACCGCGACATCGGTAGCACCGGTGTCCAGCAGAAAGGTGACCGCCTCACCATTGATCCGCCCACTGGCAACGAAATGGCCTTGCACGTTGCCGGCCAGCTGCACTTCGATCTGCTCGCCCTGCAGCTGGGAAACCGGCTGCCGATTGGGGTTGAGCCGATCCTCCTCCCAAGCGGCGAAAAAGCGGGTGGCCAGGAACAGTCCGACGCCCCAGGCGAGCACCAGCATCACGCGCCCGGCACGCCGCCCGGCGGTCTGGCTCACGGCTTCGCGCCCCAGCCGCCATCGGGCGCGGCAAAACGCCAGACGATCGGACGCTTTTCGCCATCGCCACGGGCCTTGCCGTTGTTGTCGACGCCGATCCAGACACCTTCGGCATCGACCCATAACGCCTCGGCATTACCGTAGGGCTCAGCGTAACGGCGCCCCTCGGTCAAGGCTTCCTCGGCAAATGACCAGCAGCGCTCGACCACTCCAGTGGCCGGGTTGCGACGACAGACGCGGTAGGCCGAGGGCTCCAGTACGAAAAGCTTGTCGGCGAAGAACGCCACCGCCGAGAAGCTCTTTGGCAGCGGCGCATCGCCCAGCGCAGCGGGCGGCAGCTGATCGCCCCCCTCGGCCATCAGCACGCAACCGCCCGTGCACTGCCAGCTGCTCTGCTGACGATGCAGCACCAGAAGACCGCGGCGCTCGCGTTCGGCCGCAAGCCACATGCGCTCGGCCTTCGGATCGACGGCGATCCCTTCGAACAGCGCGTTGAAGTGCCAGAGCATGCCGCTGGCCCGCGCCTGTCGTACCAGCGTATCGGGCAGGCGCAGCCATTCCGCCGTACCCGCCGGGCTGACCCGCAGCACGCCGGCATGGGCCTCACTGACCACGTAGCGGTTGCCCAGGCTGTCACAACTCAGACCTTCGAAATCCAGCTGACCACCCCGCACCTGGCCACTGACCCAGGCGCGCATGCGCATGCCCCAGGGCAAGCCGCTGTCCGGCGGCGGGCCCGCCTCGAAACGCTCGGGCTCCGCCTGCCAGGGCGAGACGCTGGTATCCAGACGATAGAGAACGTCGTCCTCGCGATCGGAAACGGCCCACAAGGCATCGCCGCACCAGGCCATTCCGGACAGGTTGCCACCGGCTATTCCGGCCACCGGGTGCTCGCCGAGCAATTTCAGTTCGGGCGCCGCCTCGCTGGCCCAGAGCGGTGCCGAAGCCAGACTCAGCAACGCCAGCCAACGGCGGATCAAACCAGCACCTCGGCCAGATTGCCCTTGGACTCGAGCCAGCTCTTGCGGTCGCCGGCGCGCTTCTTGGCCAGCAGCATGTCCATGATCTCGCGGGTGCCCTCGAAATCATCCAGGGTCAGCTGTACCAGTCGACGCGTGTTGGGGTCCATGGTGGTCTCGCGCAGTTGCGGCGGATTCATCTCACCGAGGCCCTTGAATCGGGTGACCTGAGGTTTTCCACGGCGCTTTTCAGCAACCAGACGCTCGAGGATGCCGTCGCGCTCGGCCTCGTCCAGCGCGTAGAAGATGTCCTTGCCCAGATCGATGCGATACAGCGGCGGCATGGCGACATAGACATGGCCGGCCTCGACCAGAGGGCGGAAATGCTGAACGAACAGGGCGCAGAGCAACGTGGCGATGTGCAGGCCGTCTGAGTCGGCGTCGGCGAGGATGCAGATCTTGCCGTAACGCAGCTGGCCCAGATCGGCCGCGCCCGGATCGACGCCGATGGCGACGGCGATGTCGTGGACTTCCTGGCTGGCCAGTACTTCGCCGCCGTCGACTTCCCAGGTGTTCAGGATCTTGCCGCGCAGCGGCATGATCGCCTGGAACTCCTTGTCCCGCGCCTGCTTGGCCGAGCCGCCGGCCGAGTCACCCTCGACCAGGAACAGCTCGGCGCGCATCGGGTCCTGCCCGGCGCAGTCGGCCAGCTTGCCCGGCAGCGCCGGGCCCTGGGTGATCTTCTTGCGTTCGACCTTCTTGCCGGCCTTGAGGCGGCGCCCGGCGTTGCTGATCGCCAGCTCGGCCAGTTGCATGCCCAGCTCCGGGTGGGCATTAAGCCAGAGGCTGAAGGCATCCTTGACCACACCGGAGACGAATGCCGCGGCCTCGCGGGACGACAGGCGCTCCTTGGTCTGCCCGGAGAACTGCGGCTCCTGCATCTTCATCGAGAGGACGAAGGCGATGCGCTCCCAGATGTCTTCCGGCGCCAGCTTCAGCCCGCGCGGCATCAGGTTGCGGAATTCGCAGAACTCGCGCATGGCGTCCAGCAGGCCCTGGCGCAGACCGTTGACATGGGTGCCGCCCTGGGCCGTTGGAATCAGGTTGACGTAGCTCTCCTGGACACTCTCGCCACCTTCCGGCAGCCACAGCAGCGCCCAGTCCACCGCCTCGGTGTTGCCCGCCAGGGTGCCGACGAAGGGCTCGTCGGGCAGGCGCAGATAATCGCTGACCGAGTCGACCAGGTACGAACGCAGGCCGTCCTCGTAGTGCCACTCGACCTTCTCGCCGCTGCCCTTGTCCTCGAAGCTGACGCTCAGCCCCGGGCAGAGCACGGCCTTCGCCTTGAGCACATGCTTGAGGCGGCTGATGGAGAATTTGGGGGAATCGAAGTATTTCGGATCGGCCCAGAAGCGCACGCTGGTACCGGTGTTGCGCTTGCCGACGCTGCCGATGACTTCCAGGTCAGTGGCCTTGAAGCCATCGGCGAAGCTCATGCGGTACTCACTGCCGTCGCGCTTGACGGTTACTTCGACCCGCGTCGACAGGGCGTTGACTACCGAGATGCCGACCCCGTGCAGACCACCGGAGAACTGGTAGTTCTTGTTGGAGAACTTGCCGCCGGCGTGAAGCTTGGTGAGGATCAGCTCGACGCCCGGCACACCCTCTTCCGGGTGGATGTCCACCGGCATGCCACGGCCGTCGTCGATCACTTCCAGCGAATTGTCTTGATGCAGGATCACCTGAACCGAGCGGGCATGGCCGGCGATGGCTTCGTCGACGCTGTTGTCGATGACTTCCTGGGCCAGGTGGTTGGGCCGCGAGGTATCGGTGTACATGCCCGGGCGCTTGCGCACCGGGTCGAGGCCGGAAAGAACCTCGATGGCTTCTGCGGTATAAGACATCTGTCTGGCACTGTCCTTATGTTCTGAATGAATCAGCCCTTGCGGGCAGCGAAAGTCTGCGCAACGCCGGAATGCAATGGCCGGTCCGCGTTCGCGAAACCACCCTGACCGCCGACCAGCCGCGCTAACGTTGCGCCGCGCATCAGCATCCCTTCAGAGCCGATCAAGCCATGCCTGCGGCTCGAAGCCGGCAAAGGCCAGCAGCGCCGGCAGACGCTCGGCAAATCCCTGGAAGCCATGGTCGCCACCGGCCTGAATGCGCAGTGCACAGCCACGATAGAACTGCGCGGCGTCACGGTAATCCAGCGTCTCGTCGCCCGTCTGCAGCCAGACCTGATAGCGCTCGGCATCCTGTGGTGGCGCGGTTTCCAGTTCCGCCAAGGCGGTTACATGATCGTCGGTGAGGTCCCAGACTTCCCCGCTATACAGATTGGTCTGCGGCCCAAGATAACCGTCGAACCGGCGGTGCGGTGTCACGGCCGGATTGATGAGCAATGCCTTGAGGCCATGGCGCTCGGCGAGGTGCGTCGCATAGTAGCCGCCAAGCGAGCTGCCGACCAGCAACGGCCGGCCGAGCTCCGCCAGGCATGCTTCGAGTTGGGCGATGGCCTGACGCGGATGATGGTGCAGCGCGGGGACCCGCAAGCGTTCGGCCATGCCCAGTTTCTCCAGCGCAGCGGACAACTGGCTGGCCTTCTGCGAGACCGGTGAGCTGTTGAGACCGTGGATATAGAGAATCGAAGGTGAATAGCTGGACATGGATACAGTTCGTAGGAAAACCGCAAGGCTACAAGGCACTTGCCGCCGTCTGCAAGCAGGCCGGCGGCATGATGGGGTGGGCTCGGGGTATCTGCTGGCAAGTACCGCCAGGGCGTGTCACTGCGCGCAGAGCCGCCTTAGTAGCCCTTGACGCTGTAGTCGATCTCGAACTCGATACCGCTGACTCGGGAAACGCCCGTCTCCAGCTGCCCATCGGCATATAGCCGCAGCCAGCGATAACCCGGCGCCACGCTGTCGACCTGAAAGTCTTCGCTCTGCGGGGCGAACTGCACGCCGGTCGATGGCGACGCCAGCAGGCGTACACCGTTGCGCCAGTGATCGAACTCCTGGTGGATATGGCCCCAGAGCAATGCACGCACGTTGCGGTGACGATCGAGCACCTCGAACAGGGCTTCTGGATTGCGCAGCCCGATGGTATCCATCCAGCGACTGCCGATGGACACCGGATGATGGTGCAGACAGATCAGGTGGTGATGGTCCGGCGCCTCACTCAGTGCGCGCTCGAGCAGTTCCAGCTGATCGTTGCGCAGCATGCCGAACACCGAGCCCGCCACCAGCGTATCGAGCATCACCACACGCCAGCCGCCGATCTCCAGCACCGGTTCCATCAGTGCACTGCCACGGCAGGCCTCACGCATTGCTGCCAGCTCGTCGTGGTTCCCCGGACACCAGCGCGCTGGTGCTTCGATGCGCTCGGCAAGCCGGCGGAACCGCTGGTAGGACGCTACCGAGCCATCCTGCGACAGGTCGCCGGTGGCAAGGATCAGGTCGATGCGCGGCTGCTCGTCGATGGCCAGCTCGACCACCTGCTCCAGGCTGTCACAGGTATTCATGCCCAGCAGCTTGCCGTCCGCTTCGGCAAACAGATGGCTGTCGGTAAGCTGCACCAGCAGAACCGAATCTTCAACAGTCAGGGACGCACCAGGCAATGCCCTTCTCCTTGAGCTAAATCGCAACGGAATTATGGTAGGTGCCCGGCAGGGGGGTAAACCTCGGGATGTGGGCTTGGATCACAGAATAGCGCTGCGCATCCAGGGCGGATCAAGCGCAGTATCAGGCTATCAAGGCATGGCGCAAGGGGTCAGAGCACCGGTTCCAGCTCGTGCCCGCAGGCCAGACAGTGGCCCAGCCATTCGCCGAGGAACAGATTGAGCTGGTTCTTCTCGTCCGGCTGGTGCATCTGCGCGTTGGGGTAGTGATAGATGCCGCGGAAACGTCGCGCATTCTCGGCGCGAATGACTTCGGCCATGCGCGCATCGTGGTACACCCGCACCTCCATCTTCGGCACCGGCAACCAGGTCAGGCAATTCTCCTGACTGACCTGCAAGGTCGTGGTGTAAGGGCAGCTCTCCAGCACCTCGAGCACCAGCACACCGAGCAACATGTCGCCCTGACTGATGGCGATGCGGCGCGCGTCGCAACCGTTACGCATGCCCGGCAGCAGGCGCATCAGGCGCAGGTAATTGGCCTCGCAGGCCGACTGCAGCTCGAGCAGGTCGACTCGGTATCGCTCGCGCGTCTTTCTCATGTCCACGCCCCCCGCACCTGCTCTCGATTCAAGGCCAGCCACTGCAGTGCAATGATGCTGGCCGCGTTGTTGATACGACCCTCGTTGACCGCGCGGAGTGCCTGCTGCAGCGGCCAGACATGCACGCGGATATCCTCGCCTTCCTCGGCCAGACCGAAGACGCCTTGTGCGCCTTCGCTGTCGCAGCGACCGATGTAGAGATGCACCTGTTCATCGCTGCCGCCCGGGGACGGGAAGTACCGGGTGATCGGCCACAGCTCGCCCAGCTCCAGCCCGGCTTCTTCGACCGCCTCGCGCCGGGCCACCGCGTCAGGTGACTCGTCCTTGTCGATCAGCCCCGCCACCAGTTCGATCAGCCAGGGGTTCTCAACCTTGCCCAGCGCACCCACGCGGAACTGCTCGATAAGCACCACCTGATCGCGCTGCGGATCGTAGGGCAGCACGCACACGGCGTCATGCCGCACGAACAGCTCGCGACTCAACTCCGCGCCCATGGCGCCGCTGAACTGGCGATGACGCAGGTGCAGGCGTTCCAGCCGGTAAAAACCGCTGAAGCATTGCTCTCGTCGGAGGATCTGGACATCATCCGGTCCGGGCTTGAAGGTCTCGCTCATCGGGTACTACTCATATCGGTTTGAACCGCGCCTTACGTGACGGCGGGCGACTGCAACCGTCACAACGTGAGCGGCTTCGTCGCCATCCTAACGCGGCATCGTCGCTGGCGCAGCCCTTTGCAGACCACCGTAGCCGAAGAAAGCTCCACCTGCAGCGCCGCACGAACTTCAGGTGTCTTCGGCAATCGAAAGCGCACTGCCATGCCTGGACCAACCATGAATCGAACCGCCTCCATCCGCACTCTGATCCTCCTGAGCAGCCTTGTCGTGCTGCTGAGCGGCTGTCAGCACCTCGCCTCCGAACGCCCGGTGGAGGTGCGCCAGAACCTCACCGAGCAACGCCCGCAGGGCTGCCAGGGCGAAGACTGCCCACTGGTGAACATCGACACCCTGACCTTCACCGACGAATCCGAACTGAACAACCTGATCGACGCGCGCCTGCGCCGGATGACCATCAATGGTCCGGATGATCGCCTGCCGGATTCGCTCAAGGGTTATCAGCAGCAGTTTCTACGCACTGCCGAGCCGGGCTGGAGCAGCTACCTGCAGGCCAAGCTGCGCGAGCAGCACCGCGACATCCTGGTCGTCGAGCTGTCCAGCTATCTGTATGTCGGTGGCGCCCACGGTATGCCCGGTCGCGGCTTCATCAACTACGACCGAGAGGCCGATCGGGAATTACGTCTCGAGGACCTGCTGATCCCCGGGCAGGAGGGCAGTTTCTGGCGCGTTGCGCGCCAGGCCCATCAACGCTGGCTGGTGGAGAACGGCCACGCCCCGGACGCCGAGTTCACCGGCTTCTGGCCCTTCCAGCAGACAGAAAACATCGCGCTGCTGAAAGACAGCGTGTTGCTCAAGTACGACGTGTACAGCATTGCGCCGTACTCGAGCGGGCACCCTGAACTGTTCATCCCCCATGAACAGCTGGAAGGCATTCTGAAGCCGGAATATCTCTGAGGATACGAAGCGGGCCGGTATATGCCGACCCGCTTCGAGTCGTCTACAGCCAGTCGATCACACCTCGCCGGTCACACCTGCTTGTAGATCACCGAGCCTTCGTCCTTGAAACGCGAGGACTGCTCGGCGAAGCCCGCCTCGATGGCCTTCTGCTCGTCGGTCAGGCCGTGCTCAGCGGCGTATTCGCGCACTTCCTGGGTAATCTTCATCGAGCAGAACTTCGGCCCGCACATGGAGCAGAAGTGCGCCACCTTGGCCGATTCCTTCGGCAGCGTCTCGTCGTGGAAGGCACGCGCGGTGTCCGGATCGAGGCCGAGGTTGAACTGGTCTTCCCAACGGAACTCGAAGCGCGCCTTGGACAACGCATTGTCACGGATCTGTGCGCCCGGGTGACCTTTTGCGAGATCAGCAGCATGGGCGGCGATCTTGTAGGTGATGATGCCGGTCTTGACGTCATCCTTGTTCGGCAGACCAAGGTGCTCCTTCGGCGTGACGTAGCAGAGCATGGCGCAGCCAAACCAGCCGATCATCGCCGCACCGATGCCACTGGTGATGTGGTCGTAACCCGGTGCGATGTCGGTGGTCAGCGGGCCCAGGGTGTAGAACGGCGCCTCGTCGCAGCATTCCAGCTGCTTGTCCATGTTCTCCTTGATCATGTGCATCGGCACGTGACCCGGGCCTTCGATCATGCACTGCACATCGTGTTTCCAGGCGATCTTGGTCAGCTCACCAAGGGTTTCCAGCTCACCGAACTGTGCAGCGTCGTTGGCGTCTGCAATGGAACCCGGACGCAGGCCGTCGCCCAGCGAGAAGCTGACGTCATAGGCCTTCATGATTTCGCAGATGTCTTCGAAGTGGGTGTAGAGGAAGTTTTCCTGGTGATGCGCCAGGCACCACTTGGCCATGATCGAACCGCCGCGCGAGACGATGCCGGTCACGCGCTTGGCCGTCAGCGGCACGTAGCGCAGCCGCACCCCGGCGTGGATGGTGAAGTAGTCCACGCCCTGTTCAGCCTGCTCGATCAGCGTGTCGCGGAACAGCTCCCAGGTCAGGTCCTCGGCCACGCCGTTGACCTTCTCCAGCGCCTGATAAATGGGCACGGTGCCGATCGGCACGGGCGAGTTGCGGATGATCCATTCGCGGGTTTCGTGGATGTGCTTGCCGGTGGACAGGTCCATCACCGTGTCCGAACCCCAGCGGATGCCCCAGGTCAGCTTGGCCACTTCCTCTTCGATCGAGGAGCCCAGAGCCGAGTTGCCGATGTTGCCGTTGATCTTCACCAGGAAGTTGCGGCCGATGATCATCGGCTCGAGCTCGGTGTGGTTGATGTTGGCAGGGATGATCGCGCGTCCGCGGGCTACTTCGTCACGCACGAATTCCGGCGTGATCTCCTTGGGGATCGAGGCGCCGAAGCTATGCCCGGCGTGCTGATCCTTGAGCAACCCAGCCTCTCGAGCTTCGGTCAGTTTCATGTTCTCGCGGATGGCAACGTATTCCATCTCGGGCGTGATGATGCCCTTGCGCGCATAGTGCATCTGGCTGACGTTATGCCCGGCCTTGGCCCGCCGCGGATGGCGTACATGGGCAAAACGCATGGCGGTCAGCTCGGCGTCGTTCAGGCGACGCTGGCCGAACTCGGAGGTCAACCCCGGCAGCTTCTCGGTATCGCCGCGCTCCTCGATCCAGGCACTGCGCACATCGGCCAGGCCCTTGCGTACGTCGATCTGCACGTTCGGATCGGTATAGGGGCCGGAGGTGTCGTAGACGGTAACCGGCGCGTTGATCTCGCCGCCGAAGTCCGTGGGCGTCACGTCCAGGCTGATCTCGCGCATCGGTACGCGGATATCTGGACGCGAACCCTGCACATAGATTTTCTGCGAACGCGGGAAGGGTTGGATCGACTGCTGGTCGACCTGGGCGGATTCACTCAGGTTCTGTTGTTCTACACGCATCAGGCTGGCTCCTAGAGAATTGTCGGAGCGAACCTGAAAACACGGATGGCAAGGGCATCGGGTGCGCCGGAACTGGCGCTGAGAGAGCTGGCCGAACGACTGGCGAGCACATCTTGTTCCCTACGCAGGCCTTAACCTGATCAGGTTCAACGGGATCCGGAACTTTCCGATCTCAGCCTTCGCTTCAAGGCACCCCGACAAGAACGCTATCGAGTCTAATCAAGACCCAGTACGAACGCCATGCCAAGGGCGAAACTAGTCGACCGCTCGGTCATTCCGGCCGGCCGCAACCGGCATCTGACATTGCCTCGCACACGCGCCTTGACCCCCCGTCAGCCGCCGCTTAGCCTTGCCCCTCAGCTCTATTCAGGATGGACCCAACATGCTGCGCAGACTCCCCCTGGCTCTCGCCGTGGCTTCCCTCACCGCCGGAGCAGCCTGGGCACAGCAAACCGTCCCGCTCGCCAGCAAGACCGATCTGGTCAGCGTCTATCAGCAAGCCGTCAACAACAACGCCGATCTGGCTGCAGCGCGTGCGCAGTTTCGCGCACGCCAGGAAATCGTGCCGCAGGCGCGGGCCGGGCTGCTGCCCAACCTCAGCGCCGGCGCCGAGCTGAGCGATACCGAAACGGACGTCGATACCAGCAGGGGCTCCACCTCGCTGTCGCGCAGCGGTACCGTCTACCAGGCAACGCTGAGCCAGCCGATCTTCCGTGCCGATCGCTGGTTCCAGCTCAAGGCCGCGGAAGCCGTGAGCGAGCAGGCCGCAATCGAATACTCCATCACCGAACAGGACCTGATCCTGCAGAGCGCCCAGGCCTACTTCGCCGTGCTGCGCGCACAAGACAACCTGGCGGCAGTGAAGGCCGAGGAGGCTGCATTCAAGCGCCAGCTCGACCAGGCCAACGAGCGCTTCGAGGTCGGCCTGTCGGACAAGACCGACGTGCTCGAAGCCCAGGCCGGCTTCGATACCGCCCGGGCCAACCGCTCCATCGCACAGCGCCAGGTCGAGGACGCCTTCCAGGCGTTGTACACACTGACCAACCGCGAATACATCGCCCTCGAAGGCATCCGCCACACCCTGCCGGTGCTGGCCCCGGTGCCGAACGAGGCCAAGGCGTGGGTCGATACCGCAACACGGCAGAACCTCAACCTGCTGGCGGTCAATTACGCGGTGACCGCAGCGGAAGAAACCCTGCGCCAGCGCCGCTCCGGCCATGCACCGACGCTCGATGCTGTGGCGTCCTATCGCAAGGGCGACAACGATGCGCTGGGCTTCAGCAACAGCCAGAGCATCCCGGGCTTCGACATGCCACGCTACACCGGTGACGTCGAGCAGCGCAGCATCGGCCTGCAGCTGAACATCCCGCTCTACAGCGGCGGCCTGACCACCTCGCAGAGCCGCGAGGCCTATTACCAGTTGAGTCAGAGCGAGCAGCAGCGCGAAAGCCTGCGCCGCCAGGTGGTGGAAGCCACACGCAACCTGCACCGCGCGGTGAACACCGATATCGAACAGGTCCAGGCCCGCCGGCAGTCGATCATCTCCAACCAGAGTGCGCTGGAAGCCACTGAGATCGGCTATCAGGTCGGCACACGCAACATCGTCGACGTACTCGACACCCAGCGCCGCCTGTATGGCGCCGTGCGGGACTACAACAACGCCCGCTACGACTACATCCTCGACAACCTGCGCCTGAAACAGGCCGCCGGCACGCTCAATCCGGACGATCTGCAGCAGCTGGCGGCCTACCTGAAGCCCGACTACAACCCGGACACCGACTTCCTGCCACCGGATCTGCCGCAAACCATCGGCCAGCCGGTGCGGATCGATTACTGAGTGACGGAAAAACAGGTGCATGACCGGCCGGGTAGCCTAGCGATACCGTCATGCACTTGTGCGAGCACCCAGCGGCTGACAACTCTAGTGTTGAGTTGCCCGGCCCGGGGCGGGAAAACGACAAAAGCATCCAGCGCCGAACATGGCCACCTGACGCCGAATCCGCCCGGCTAATTACCCGAGCAGCCGCCCCAACCCCGCCAGCAACCGCTCCAGAGCCCCCTGATTGGCCTTGAGCACGCCGAGACCGGCATCGCGCATCGCCTGAGCTCCGCTTGGATCGCCCCAGAGTTCGCTGACCGCTTGCGCCAGTTGCACGGCATCCTGCACTTCGCGCAGGGCGCCGGCATCGCGCAGTTGCGCGGAGATTTCGAGAAAGTTGAATAGGTGCGGGCCGCTGAGCACCGGCTTGCCCAGCGCGGCGGGCTCTAGAAGGTTGTGCCCACCGTTGGGCACTAGGCTGCCGCCAACGAAGGCGACATCCGCCAGCGCATAGAGAAACAGCAGCTCGCCCATGGTGTCGCCGACCAGCACCTGGGTGCCGGCGTCGACCACTTCCCCCGTCGAGCGCCGCACGGCGACAAACCCGTCCCTGACCGCCGACTCGTACACCGAGGCGAAGCGCTCCGGGTGTCTGGGCACCAGGATCAGCAGCGCCTGCGGGTGTTCGCCAAGCAGCTGGCGATGAGCAGCGAGCATGATCTCGTCCTCGCCAGCGTGAGTACTGGCGGCGATCCACAAAGGCCGCTCCAGCGCCGCCCATTGGCGGCGCAAATCGGTCGCCCGCGCCAGCAGTGCCGGGTCGATGGTCAGGTCGAACTTGATCGAGCCGGTCACCTCGACGCACTCATCGCGCGCACCGAGCTGGCGAAAACGTTCGGCTTCAGCCTCGGTCTGCACGGCAATCAGGCTCAGCTCGGCCAGCATCGGCGCGGTCAGACGGGCGAAGCGCGCGTAGCCGCGAGCCGAGCGCTCGGACAAGCGCGCATTGGCCAGCGCTACCGGAATGTCGCGGCGTGCACACTGATGGATATGGTTGGGCCAGAGTTCGGTTTCCATCACCACCGCCAGCTTCGGTCGCACGCGCTCAAGAAAGCGCGCCGCCGCCCAGGGCAGGTCATAGGGCAGATAGCAGTGCTGCACGCTGTCGCCGAACAGTGCCTGGATGCGCTCCGAGCCGGTCGGGGTCATGCAGGTGACGGTGATCGGCAGATGCGGATAGCGCGCCATCAGTTCGCGGACCATCGGCGCCGCGGCGATGCTCTCGCCGACCGACACCGCATGCACCCAGATGCCACCCGGACGAAGCGGCGGCAAACCAAAGGCGAAACGTTCGCCGATACGACGGGAGTAGGCCGGCGCGCGCCAGGCGCGCCAGAGCAGGCGCAGAAATACCAGCGGCAGGCCGAGGTGGAACAGCAGGGTATAGAGGGTGCGATTCATGGGCGCGGAGCTTAGCAAGCCGCCTGCCGGCGAGCCACAATCGCCACGGCTGGCGAACTAGTTGACGAGGACGCGACCGAACGAAGTTGACCTCCTCCAGCCCACGATCAGGATTTCCCATGTCCGGTTACGTTTACCTGGCCATCGCCATCTGCGCCGAAGTGATCGCCACCACCTCGATGAAAGCCCTGGCCGGCTTCAGCCGCCCGCTGCCCCTGTTGCTGGTGATTTGTGGCTATAGCCTGTCCTTCTGGATGCTGGCGCTGGTGGTGAAGACCATTCCGGTGGGGATCGCCTACGCCATCTGGGCGGGCCTGGGCATCGTGCTGGTCAGCATCGCTGCGGCGCTGATCTATCGCCAGCACCTGGACCTGCCGGCAGTGCTCGGTATGGCCCTGATCATCGCTGGCGTGGTGGTCATTCAGCTGTTCTCCGGCAGCACCGGCCACTGAGCACCCCGCGAACTGCATGCAGTTATACTGCGCGTCCGTTTCCCCGTATGAGGCCTGCACATGCCTGAATCCCTCAGCACCGATGTCCTGATCGTTGGCGGCGGCGTCGCCGGCCTCTGGCTCAACGCGCGCCTGCGCAGGCAAGGTTTTGCCACGTTGCTGGTGGACAAGGGAACGCTGGGTGGCGGGCAGAGCGTGAAGTCCCAGGGCATCATTCATGGCGGTACCAAATACGCCTTGAGCGGCGCCCTCACCGGCGCATCCGAAGCCATCGCCGACATGCCACGGCGCTGGCGCGAGGCTCTTGCAGGCAAGGGCGAGCTGGATCTCAGCGGCGTGCGCCTGCTGTCCGATGCGCATTACCTCTGGTCGCCCGGCACGCTGGCCGGCAATCTCACCAGCTTCTTCGCCAGCAAGGCAGTGCGCTCGCGGGTTGGTCAGGTCAAGGGCGACGAACTGCCACCCGCTCTGCAACACCCGAAATTCAAAGGCAAGGTCTACCGCCTCAGCGAACTGGTGCTCGATGTGCCCAGTCTGATCGCCCGCCTGGCCGAGCTGGCCGGCGACAGCCTGCTCGCCGGCCAGCAGGTCGAACCGCTGCTCGATGGCGACGAGCTGGTCGGTCTGCGCGTCGACGGCCGCGAGATCCGCGCTCAGCGCATCGTCTTCAGTGCCGGTGGCGGGACGGCCGAGCTGCTCACGACGCTCGGCCTGCAGCAACCGGCCATGCAGCGCCGTCCGCTGCACATGGTCATCGTCAAGGCGCCGACGCTCAAGCCGCTCTATGCCCATTGTCTGGGCGGCGGCACCAAACCGCGAATCACCGTGACCAGCCATCCGGCGGCAGACGGCGAGTGGGTCTGGTACCTGGGCGGCGATCTGGCCGAAGCCGATGGCGTGGCGCGCGACGAAGCCAGCCAGATCGCCGCGGCGAAGAAGGAACTGGCCGAGCTGGTACCCTGGATCGACCTGTCCGCAGCGCACTGGGCCACACTACGCATCGACCGCGCCGAGCCGGCGCAATCGGCCCTCGCCCGTCCGGACAATGCCTTTCTCGCCGAGCAGGGCCGCCTGCTGGTCGGCTGGCCGACCAAGCTGGCGCTGTCACCGGACTTTTCCGACCGCGTCGAAGCCGCTCTCGCCCGCGACGGCATTCGCCCCGGCCAGCATCCTGCGCTACCGGAACTGCCGCGACCACCGTTGACCGGGCCGTTCTGGGAAGGGCTGCTGCCATGAACGCAACACTGCATGAGTTGCACCGCCCGCTGGGCAGCATTGGCCTGAACATCTCGCCGCTGGGTCTGGGCACGGTGAAGCTCGGACGTGACCAGGGCGTGAAATATCCCAGCGGTTTCGCCATTCCCGACGATGCCCAGGCTCGCCAGCTGCTGGCTCTGGCCCGCGATCTGGGCATCAACCTGATCGATACCGCCCCGGCCTACGGCGTCAGCGAAGAGCGGCTGGGCCCTCTGCTCGCCGACCGGCGCGATGAGTGGGTGATCGTCAGCAAGGTCGGAGAGGAGTTCGAGAACGGCCAGTCGCGCTTCGACTTTTCCGCCGCGCACACACGCTTTTCGGTCGAACGTAGCCTCAAGCGTCTGCGCACCGATCGCATCGAACTGGTGCTGGTGCATTCCGATGGCAACGATCTGGACATCCTGCAGCACGCCGAGGTCTACCAGACCCTCGCCGAGCTCAAGCGCGAGGGCAAGATTCTCGGCTACGGCCTCTCCGGCAAGACCGTGGACGGCGGACTGCTGGCGCTGCAACAGGGCGACTGCGCGATGGTCACCTACAACCTCAACGAGCAGGCCGAGCGACCAGTGCTCGACTACGCTGCAGCCCACGGCAAGGGCATTCTGATCAAGAAGGCGCTTGCCAGCGGCCACGCCTGCCTCAAGCCAGGTGAAGACCCGGTGCGCCGAAGCTTCGAGTTGCTGTTCGGCCACCCCGGGGTCAGTGGCGCGATCATCGGCACTATCAATCCGCAGCATTTGACGGCTAACGTACGGACTGCTGCTGCTGTTCTGACCGGCAACTGAAACGGTCCTGGCGGCAACGTTCATCCGCTACGCGGAAGCGCATTACGCTGATGCCGCGCGGTTACTTTCTTCGCCGCAAGGAGAAACCGAATGCCAAGAGTTCTGGTGCGCAAGAGCCCTGCCGCATTCAAGACCCTGCCTCTCTACGTCGAGGCCAGCCAGGACAACCTGAGCTACCAGAGTCTGGGCCGGCCGCTGAACTTCGGCGAAGTCATCGAGCGTCGGCGTCCGGTCGAGGTCCCCAGCACCCACCGCTTCGCCCTCGAGCTGGCCAATCTGGGCGTTTCGGTGCGCCTCACCCTCGACTGGCAGGATCGCGAATACTGGGTGCTGGTACGCCAGCAACGGCTGGATCGCGGCGACGTGGTACTCAAGCTGATCTCCGGCTACGTGCCGGCTCACGAACTCAATCTGCCGCTGCTCACCGCCATCCAGGAAATCGCCGAGGAATGCCTGCTGGAAACCCCGGAAGGCTGGCTGAGCGGCCGCTTCGGCGATACCTGGCTGCCAACGCCGTATGAAGGCCCGCTGCAGTACCGCGAAACGCCGCACTTCGCGCTCGCCTCGCTGACCGGCGCCACGCGGCCGGTGCACTGCGGCGAGCGGGTGCTGATGGAACGTCCGTGTGCATACGTGCACCTGCCTACGGCCTCGCTGCAGCTGGTTTACGACATGCGTCTGGAAGTGCCGAAGGACGTGCATCGGCCAAGCCTGTTCCATGTCGACGAGCGTCTCGAGGACGGCGAGCTGGTTGCCCGTCTGGATCGCAGTCAGGCCGATCTCTATCTGATTCCGCTGCGGCATGGCGAACCGCAGGAGCAGCTGCTGCAGCTGCGTAGCGGCCGCCTGAGCCCGGTGGCGACCCGCGGGCTGTGGCTGTCGGAAAGTTTCGCGCCGCAGGACGGCTGGGTAGTGCGCGACGAGCGCATTGGCTGGAAGGACTGGTGGGCCGGCCGCGCCCTGGCTGTCGCCCGCTGAGTGGCGGCGGCACGGCCGCGGCCGCTAGGCCTTGCGAATCTTCTCGACAATGGCGGTGGTGGAGCTGTTCTCTACCAGCCCCAGCACACGCACCTCGCCGCCATAGGCGCGGACCAGCTCGGCGCCGACCACCTGATCGACACCGTAGTCGCCACCCTTGACCAGCACATCGGGGCGTACCTGCGCCAGCAGGTTCTCCGGCGTGTCTTCGGAGAAGCACACCACCCAATCCACCGCCTCCAGGCCGGCGAGCACCGCCATGCGCCGGTCGACACTGTTGATCGGGCGGCCCGGCCCCTTCAGGCGACTGACCGAGGCGTCGTCGTTGACCGCGACGATCAGCCGGTCGCCCTGAGCGCGCGCCTGCTCCAGATAGGTCACGTGACCGGCGTGCAGAATGTCGAAGCAGCCGTTGGTGAAAACGATCTTCTCGCCCTGGGCGCGGGCATCCTCGACCACGGTGAGCAGTTGCTCGACCGTCATCATGCCGCGCCCGGAGCCTTCCTCGCGCTGGATCGCGCGGCGTAGCTCCGGCGCGCTGACACAGGCGGTGCCCAGCTTGGCGACCACGATGCTGGCGGCCAGGTTGGCCAACGCCACGGCCTGCGGCAGCTCGGCACCGGCGGCCAGCGCAGCGGCCAGTGTGGAAATCACGGTATCGCCGGCGCCAGTCACATCGAATACCTCGCGCGCGCGCGCCGGCAGATGCAGCGCGGCGTGGTCGGGGCGCAGCAGGGTCATGCCGTGCTCGCCACGGGTCACCAGCAGAGCGTCCAGCTGCAGGCGGCGCATCAGCTCGGCACCCTTGGCGACCAGCTCGGCCTCATCGGCGCAATGCCCGACGATCGCCTCGAATTCGCCGAGGTTCGGCGTGATCAGCGACGCGCCACGATAGATCTCGAAATCCTTGCCCTTGGGATCGGCCAGCACCGGAATCCCGCGGCGGCGCGCCGCCTGGATCAACGCCTGATGATTCCTCAGCGCGCCCTTGCCGTAGTCAGACAGCACTAGCACCTTGACCCCGGCCAACAGCGCCTCGACCTCAGCCAGGATCGCCGCCGGATCGGTATCGAACGACTCCTCGAAATCCATGCGCAGCAATTGCTGATGGCGGCTCATGACGCGCAGCTTGACGATGGTCGGCTGGTGCTCGATGCATTGGAAATGCGCTTCAACGCCGGCGGCTGCGAGGCTGTCGACCAGGCTCTGACGCGCCTCATCCTCGCCGGTCACGCCGACCAGGCGGGCAGGCGCGCCCAATGCAGCAATGTTCAGCGCAACGTTGGCCGCACCACCGGGGCGATCCTCGATCTGCTCGACCTTGACCACCGGCACCGGCGCCTCCGGCGAGATGCGCGACGTGCCGCCATGCCAATAGCGATCGAGCATGACGTCACCCACCACCAGGACGGGGGCTTGGTCGAAACGGGGCATGGACAGCTTCATTGATAGGGCTCCGGGGCGCTGGAAAACGCCGCGGATCATAGCATGCCGGCGCGCCGCGGCTCGCGCGGCCCAGCAGACACGCGGATCACGCCGGCTCGTCGTCCTTGAACTGCTTCTCGTGCAAACGAGCATAGGCACCGTTCGCCGCCAGCAGCTGCGCATGGTTGCCGCGCTCAACGATACGCCCCTGCTCCATCACCAAGATCAGATCGGCCTTCTCGATGGTGCTCAGGCGATGGGCGATGACCAGCGTGGTGCGGCCACTCATGGCGTGGTCCAACGCGCTCTGGATATGCCGCTCGGATTCGGTGTCCAGCGCCGAAGTCGCCTCGTCGAGGATCAACACCGGCGCGTTCTTCAACAGCGCGCGGGCGATCGCCAGACGCTGGCGCTGACCGCCGGAAAGCAACACACCATTCTCGCCAACCAGCGTCTGGTAGCCTTGTGGCATCTGCTGGATGAACTCGTCCGCGTAGGCATCGCGCGCCGCGCGCTGGATGTCTTCCAACGGGGCACCTGCCAGATCGCCATAGGCGATGTTGTTGGCGACAGTGTCGTTGAACAAGGTCACCTGCTGAGTCACCAGAGCGATATGCCGACGCAGATTGCGCAGCGTGTAATCCTCGATATCCACGCCATCGAGCAGAATCTGCCCTTGTTCGTGGTGGTAGAACCGCGGAATGAGATTAGCCAAGGTCGATTTGCCACTGCCCGAGCGCCCGACCAGCGCAACCATCTGCCCCGGCTCGACACTAAAGCTTATATCGTGCAACACGCGCTTATCGGTGCCCGGATAGACGAAGCTCAGCCCGTTAATCTCCAGTCGCCCCGCCACTCGCTCACGCTCCAGCGTACCGCCATCGACTTCCGAGGCTTCGTCCAGCTGCTCGAAGATGCTTTCGGCACCGGAAACACCCTTTTGTATAGTGGAACTGACCTCGGACAGCTGCCGGATCGGTTTCGGCAGCAGGCCGGCCAGGGTGATGTAAGCAACCAGATCGCCAGCAGAAGCATCACCGCGCATGTACAGCACCAGAAACATTAGTACCGCCATCGCGCTGTAGATCACCAGCTGCAGCGTCGGCGTATAGACCGCATTGGTCTTGACCATGCGCAGCTGCTTGCCGGTGTTGTCCTGACTCGCGCCGAGAAAACGTGCCTGCTCGTAGGACTCGCCACCGAAACTGCGCACTACCCGGTAGCCCTGGATGGTTTCCGAGGCCACATGGGTGACATCCCCCATCGCGACCTGGATCTTCTTGCTCTGCTTGCGAAATTTCTTGCTGGCACTGGAGACCATCACCCCGATCACCGGCAGGATCGCCACCATCACCAACGTTAGCTTCCAGTTCATCCACAGCAGCGTGGCGAACAGGAAGATCACCGTCATACCCTCGCGCACCACCACCTTGATCGCATCCGTCGCCGCCCCCGTCACCATCGTCACGTTGTAGGTGATGCGCGAGATCAGATGTCCGGAGTTGTGGCTGTCGAAGTAGCGATTGGGGAGCGTCAGCAGGTTGTTGAACAGCGCCACACGCAGGTCATGTACCAATCCCAGCGAGACGCGGGCCAGGAAATAGTTGCCAAGAAACGAACCGACACCCTGCAACAGCGCGATGACAACGATCAGCAAGGGCACCGCCTGCAGCAGCTTGAGCCCGGCCAGCCACTCCAGTTCGTTGAGATGAGGCACCTGGGCAAAAAAACTGGCGTCCGGGTTGTTCAGCCCGTCGACGAAGAACTTGAGGATGTAGCCCAGCATAGGCTGGGTGGAGGCGAAGATCAGGAAACCGAGGATGCTGATCAGGAAATAACCGGCATATGGCTTCACGTAGCCGAGCAGCCGAAAGTAGATTTTCAGACTGGATGGCTGCTCTGGCGCAGATGCGTTCGCACTCATCTTGAAATTTCGTCAATCATTGAGAGGGCGCGGAGTCTATCACACCGGGCTTGGGCCTCTTGGAACTCGAAATGGCGAACGCCAATGCAAGCGGCAGCCAACTGATAAACCATTCCGCCCGGGGCGTATCCCAGAGGCTTGCCGCATCGAACTGCATCGCCACTCCTGCATAGACGAGCAGCACAAACACCAACCGCCCAACAGCTTGTCGACGGGCCCTCCAGGCTCGGAGCAGCGCCGCGCACCACAGCACCATCCAGATCAATATTCCCGGCCAGCCAAGCTCGATTCCAACATGCAGCGGCAGATTATGGGAGTGCTCGAATACCGTAGTGACGGTATCGACCCTGACGCCATAGTCAGTTCCGGCACCGATACCCCAAGGAGCGCCAGCAACCATCTGTGCAGCAGACAACAGAATCTCCGGTCGATAACTTGCGCCGCGCGCCATCAGCAGAGGCTCATACATCCACCAGCCCAAGGCGCCCGCGAGCACGATCGCACCCACCGCGTAGCCAAGAATGCGTGTCCGACCGAGCAACAGAAGCACGGGGATCGCAACAAACACAGCCAAGTAGGCGCCCCGACTTTGGGTCATGGCGACGAAGATGAACATGGGCAACACCGCAACCAGCGTAAGCCCCCGCAGCTTGCTTTGCTCTGGCAGCAATGCAAGCAACCAAACCATGGCTGCCCCTATCACATAGCCACCGAGAATCGGATGCTCCAGCCCTCCGCTACCTCGTAGTCGATGATTCAGCGGGTTGCCCTGCTCACCATAAAAGACCAGCAAACTCGCTAACGCGCCCAATGAGAGCCCCCATCCTGCGAGCCAGAGTAGCCGGTAAAGAGATCTTTCTCGGCGAGCGTCTCCATATAGCAATACGAATGAGAGCCAGAACAGTGCGATGTAAAGCAGATGCTTTACCGTGCGCAGGGGTTGCGACGTGTCGCTCCATAGCAGGGTAAGGGCAGCCCAAAGCATCAGGCCCATCATCAGCACCCATCCCGAAGGCCAGCAATGCCACCGCTGAGCCCATTGCTTTCGCCAGATCCAAGCAGCCGCCAGTGTAGGGAGCCATAGCAACACGACCAAGCCCTGCTGATACAGCTTGCTGCTTGGAGCCCAGGCAAGCATCGCCAGAAACCAGAGCTGCCCCAACCACAACCATCGCTGCAGGTTCACCAGATCGCCCATCATGAGTGTATTTGCCTTGACTCGCATTCAACCTCTCCACAGGGATGGCGATCATGCTTGCCCCAACGACGCAAAGCAAAGGGTATGATACATCCCCCTTGATCAAGCTCGCGCCGCCATGCAACGCAAAAAGCTAATGCAGTTTCAGCTCGACCACATGCTTAAGGGAGCCCGGCTAATTGAGGCGGACGGCCATGGCCCAAAGGTCTATCAGCTCGCAGACGGAACTTTCCTGAAGATATTCCGCCGCAAGCGGCTACTTTCATCTGCATTGTTTCGCCCCTACTCCAAGAGCTTTTGCAACAATGCGCAGCGCCTCAAGGAGCTCGGCATCCCCACGCTGGAACCTATTTCGCGCTTCAATCTGGAGCAAGCGGAACTGACAGCTGTTCACTACAAGCCGCTGCCTGGGCAATCACTCTTTCAGCTATCGAAGGCGCCGAGATTTGAATGGGGCGATCTCATGCCCGAATTAATCTGCTTTATTCGCAACCTCTATACCCAAGGCGTGTACTTCCGCTCCCTGCACCCTGGCAATATTGTGAAAACACCGTCAGGAGAACTCGGACTTATCGACATAGCAGACATGAAATTCTATCGTCGGTCATTGTCGACCCAATTGCGGCGTCGCAATCTGGCCCACTTTCATCGCTACCTCGAACGAGAGGGGTTGTCCGAAACATTCCCCTTTGCCGAGCTCGGCCAAGCACTATTGCCAAGCTAGAAGATTGCGAGCGGCATGCTGATAATTCGCCCACTGGCGCTGAGCAGCAAGAACCTGCCCCTGCCGCTGGGACACCTGCTCGGGAGATTGTGCGAGACATAGCTCAATAGCCTTTTGCCAGCCTGAAACACTACCTGGCTCGACATAAATTGCCGAATCTCCGAGCTGCTCGCGAAATACCGTTAAATTACTTGCCACAACAGGCACCTGGGCAATTACCGCTTCCTGCAGAACCAACCCCAGCCCCTCACGGTAAGAGGGCATCACAACCCAATCAAAAGCGCGATACAACGTCGCCGCATCGTCTAGATGGCCCGGCAAATGTACACACCTAGATAGCCCAAGGGAGGCAATACGCTGCTGCAGCAGCGGCCGTTGCTCTCCTTCTCCCAGAACCACCATATGCAAATGCGGATGGCCGCATGCGACCTTGGCAAAGGCCTCGATCAATACATCGAAGCCCTTTTCCGCAACCAGCCGGCCTAAGGCACCGAAGACTACCGCATCACCCGGAAGCCCCAAACGGCTACGCGCCGCAGATCGACCTAGCAAACGCCGGGCGACCTGCTCAGGGTCCAGCGCACTACGCAGCACCGCTACCGGCAAGCACGAGCTCTCGGCAATTACAGCAGCAAGTGTTTGTGAAACGGCGGCCAAACGCAGCCGATCAGCCGGGACGCCGCCGAAAATGGCATTGTCAGCCGAACGTATTCGCACCTCTCCGTGAAACAGCACAACAGCCTTCAGATTCTTGCTCTGCTTCAGAAGCGGCAAGACAAAACGCGCAACACCCAAACCATCTATCAAGAGAACCCGCGCGCCGACTGCTTGCAGTTCGTGCAGGATGCGCCTTCGCCAAAACCATTGCGTTAGTCTTCTGAAACCTCGCCTCTTCAGCACTCGGCTCGGAACATGCCAAGCACGAGAGCCGCTGCAAGGATCGCCTTGAAGCACCCAGTTCTCATACCCGCCTTCATATCCAGCCGCAGTGAGCAATTGCTCATGCACCTTATGAACAGAGGCATAGGCCGACCCGGAACACCACATTATGTTAACCAGCATCACATCTCCGAATGCTCGCTTTCCTTTCCGAATCCATCAGCATGGATGAAAACCTTTTTCACTGATGCTCCAGCAATCCTCCCGGGCCAAATTGGGTAAGGCAACACGATCGGAATCAGCAAGCCCTCTCCACGGAGTGTTTTTCCAGGTAATAAAATGAAAATATGGAAACTCGCGCTCGCCATCCAAATCAGTACGCAAGCTGCCCTTGTTCCAGGTCCACCTCTGCGGAAACCGCATACTGCCATCAGTCCATCGAATTCTTGTATAGGGTGTACTAAACGCCTCCAAGAACTCGCTGTGGCGCCGGAGCACATTGAATTTATCCCTGATATTTCGAATCGGCTCCGGCCAGTTCTTGCCTCGGATAAACAGGCGACTAAAAGCTTTCTCATCGAAAGCCAGATGAACTTCGACAGCCAACATTTTCTGCCAATCTGGAACACGCATAAAAGTGCCACGCATTTGCGCATCGTTACGCAGCAGGCATAAATGTCCAGAAATCCGCCTCTCATGAGTCGACAAAAGATCATAGCGCTGCAGGCGTTGGTCGAAGAAGTACCGCCTCAGGTCTCCATAAACCAGATCGATATCACCAAACCCCCAAAAATCATAGCCAGCCAGTTCGGACTCATGAATGTACCCAAGCGCAGGTTTTAGGTCGCAGAGCTTATATGGGCTAGCCGGCGAAAAATCGATATTCAGGCGAGCGGAAACCAGAGAGCAATAAGATGAAAAACTAATTTCACGAATACGAACATTCGGAGGGCAATTCGGCGGCACGCCACAATCACTAAACAGCAGCCAGTCAACACTCGGGTTATAGCGGCAACTTTCCAGAAAAAAAGACATCCAGAAAGGCCATCGACCGAAATAGGGAATGACGAGGCAGATCCGTGGAGAAGCCATTCACACCCCCAGACGCGAACGCAGCCGATCCAGCCAGCCGGGCTCGGGCCGGCTGCGCAGGGGCGGCTCCAGCGCTTCGACGATGGCCTTGCCCAGAGCCGCGAAACTGTAGCGCTCGGTGACCAGGTCGCGGCCGCGCTTGGCGATGGCCTGGGTCCGCTGCGGGTCGGCCCGTAAGACGGCCAGCTTCGCCTGGATATCGGCCACCGTGCGGTAGAGCACCAGATTGTGCATGTCGACGAAGCCCAGGGCCCGGTTCTCCGCCTCGCCCTGGTCGTAGGCGAAGAGCACGCAGCCGCAGGCCATAGCCTCGAAATTCTTGATCATGTACTCCCCCATGCCCACATCGGCACTGACGAAGAAGCGGATGCGGTTCAGGGTATTGAGGTAGTCCTCGCCGGACTGAGTACGGGTCACCAGCAAGTTTTCCACTTTTCCCAGTTCGTCCAGCAGGGCCTTGCGTCCGCTGTAGGCGCCGCTCTTGGTGCTGCCGACGAAGGCCAGTTCGAGGTCCCGCTCCAGCCATAGGTCGCGCAGCAGTGCCTGGTCGTAGCCCTTGGGCACGAAGTGCGCATCGAAACCTTCCTGGCGCAGCCGCTCGCTAACCATGAAGCCCGAACTGATCACCCGCGCCCACGGCAGCCTCGCATAGTGCCGGCTGAACTTGCCGGTGTACTTGCAGGGAATGTAGTTCTGGTAAGCGTCGTGCTCGAGGATCGCCAGGTTCGGCACGCTGCGGATGAACGGGACCTGGCGGATCTCCTGCTTGAAGCGCAGGAAGAAGAGAATCCGGTCGTAGCGGGCGACATCCACCTCGCGGCGGAAATAGCCCTGCAGATCCGCTTGCTCATCCCGGCTCAGCCAGCGCAGGTCGCAGTCACAATGGCTGGCGATGCCTTCATACAGGCGGTCGAGAATGACCCGTTGCTCGGCCTGGACAAGAAATAGGAGCCTCATAGAACCTGACCGCCTTCCCGGGTTATGCACAGTGTTGGAAATTCGCTCCCGGCCGTGAAGCTCCTCTCGCCGAGCGCTCTCAGAAACACCTCTGGACTGTTGAGCGGCAATTGGACCAAATCAGCGACAGGGATATCCCACCATTTCGCCTTCAGCAGCTGTTGCGCTACGGATTCCGGATGCCTTTGCGCAACCACTCTGGCCGGAACGCCTGCAGCGATCGAATAGGGCGGCAAGCTCTTGGTAACCACCGATCGGGCCGCCACGATGCAGCCGGTGCCGATCTCCACGCCTTCCATGACCATGGCATCGCGCCCGATCCAGACATCGTGCCCGATACGGGCCGGCGTGCCGCTCGCTTGGTAATGCCAGGCGGTTCCGGAATACTGGAACGGATGGGAGCTAACCCAGTGGGTCGGGTGCGTATTGCGCTCCTGCCCCAGCACCACATTCGAGCCGATCGAGCAGAAGCGCCCGATGGCGGCGACGTTCTGCAGTTCGCCACCGCTGCGCATGTAGGTCCGGGCGCCAATGCTCAGCTCACCGAACAGCATCTGGACATGCCCGATTTCGACCCCGGCCTCGATATGGAGACGGCTGCCCTTGCGTATGGCCATGGTACCGCTGGCCACCTTGCAGCCATGCCGGCGGATCCAGCGCTTCCAGTATTCATTCTTGAGCCGGGCAATCATGCGTCCGGGGACTCCAAATCAGCCTAGATAGTGCCTGACGAGCCGCTGGCTCTTCAGGCCAGGGTAAAAGACGCGATCATATCCAACTGCCAGAAACGAGCGCGTACCGCCACATCAGAGAAGACACCGCTCTGCCGCTGGATCATCATTCGAGCGCACAGGCTGCACTGCTCCGACGTCAGCGCGGACATGCGCGCCAAGCCTTCGGCCAAAGCCCCGGCATCGCCCAGCGGAAAGAGAACACCGACACCCTCGACCACCTCCTTACCACCACCGCAATTGCTGACAATGAGCGGCACGCCGGCGACCATCGCCTCCAGCAGCACCATGCCGAACGGCTCGTGGTCGGAAGTCAGGGCGAATACGTCGAAGGCCTTGAAATAGCGCCGCCCCCGAGGCACCTGGCCGAGAAAGCGCACCTGCTCGGCGACGCCCAACTCCGCAGCCAGCGCCTTCAGCGATGACTCCAGGCGACCCGAGCCCATGATCGTCAGCAGGCTGCCTGGCGGCAGTTGCGGCAGCGCCTGGGCGAAGCCGCGAATCAGGGTAGCCTGGTCCTTGTCCGGATGCAGGCGACCGACGTTGCCGACCACCCAGGCATCCTGCGGCAGGCCGAGGAACTTGCGCGCAGCCTCGCGGGACACCTGTTCGGCCTGTACCGCGGCGACATCGATGCGGTTGTACAGGGTCTCGATGCGCTCTGGCTCCCAGCCCGGCAGATGACTACGCATCTCGTCGCGCACGGCATTGGAAACGCCCAGCAGCAGCAGGCGGGAGCGGAAGCGGTTGATGAACCAGCGGCGCATGCGCCGCTGGTAGACGCCGAAGGCATGGTGCACGCCGATCACCGGCAGGCGGGTGGCCAACAGGGCGATGTAGATCGGCTTGAAGCGGTGGGCAATGCAGACACGGAAGTCGCGACCGGCAACGATCTCGCGCAGCCGACGCATGGCACCGAGCTTGAGCCCGCGCACGTCCTTGCTGTCGTAGCCAAGAAAGATCACTTCATCGGAGGCCGAACCACGCTCGACCTCCTCACTGGGCTGACCAGTCAGGTAGACAGTGCACACCCGATACGGCGTGTTCTTGAACAGCACCGCGTACTGGCGAGCGCAATCCAGAAAGGGGCCGTCATAGCCGTGGCAGAACTGCAGCACCCACGGCTCATCAGGGGATCTTGCCTTAGATGGCGTCATGCCAAGTCATCCCGTCCTTGATCACCAGAATATCTTCCATGATCAGATACTGCAGATCCGACCCATAGAACATGTTCAGCGCATCGGTCGGCGAGCAGATCATCGGTTCGCCGCGGCGGTTGAGCGAGGTGTTCAGGGACACGCCGTTGCCGGTGAGTTTTTCCAGCTCGACCATCAGGTCATACCAGCGCGGGTTGTGCTGGCGCTCGAGCACCTGGGCGCGGGAGGTGCCGTCCTCGTGGACGACTTCGCCGACACGCTCCTTCCAGCCTTCATTGACCTCGAAGGTGAAGGTCATGAAGGGGCTGGGATGGTCGACCTTGAGCATCTGCGGCGCGACGGTATCGAGCATCGAGGGGCAGAAGGGTCTCCAGCGCTCGCGGAACTTGATCTGCTCGTTGATGCGGTCGGCCACGCCCGGCACGCTGGGGCAGCCGATGATGGAGCGGCCGCCGAGGGCGCGCGGACCGAACTCCATACGCCCTTGGAACCAGGCTACCGGGTTGCCATCGACCATGATTTTGGCGATGCGCTCGGGGACGTCGTCGATCTTCTGCCACACCGGCTTGTTGGGGTGGCGGGCGCAGGCAGCAATGACGTCCTCGTTGCTGTAGGAGGGACCGAGGTAGACGTGTTCCATCTTTTCCACCGGCACGCCGCGCTGGTGGGAGACGTAGGCGGCGGCACCCACCGCGGTACCGGCGTCGCCGGAAGCGGGCTGAACGAACAGCTCCTTCACTTCGGGGCGGGCAATGATCTTCTGGTTCAGCTTGACGTTCAGCGCGCAGCCGCCGGCGAAAGCGATCTTGCCGGTTTCGCGGATGATGTCGCCCAGGTAGTAGTCCATCATCTCCAGCGCCAGCTTCTCGAACAGCGCCTGCATGCTGGCGGCGTAGTGGATGTAAGGATCGTCAGCGATGTCGCCTTCGCGCTTGGGACCGAGCCAGTCGATCAGCTTGGGCGAGAAGTAGTAGCCCTTGCCGTTTTCCTTGTAGCGACGGAAACCGATAACGTTGGCGTAATCGGTGTTGATGATCAGCTCGCCGTTCTCAAATTTCGCCAAGCGAGAGAAATCGTACTTGGCCGCGTCGCCGTAGGGCGCCATGCCCATGACTTTGAATTCGCCATCGAGCATCTCGAAGCCGAGGTATTCGGTGATCGCTCCGTACAGACCGCCCAGCGAGTCCGGATCGTAGAATTCCTTGATCTTGTGGATCCTGCCGTTCTCGCCCCAGCCGAAGAACGTGGTGGCGTACTCACCCTTGCCGTCGATGCCCATGATCGCGGTCTTCTCGGTGAAGCCGGAGCAGTGGTAGGCACTGGAGGCGTGGGCCAGGTGATGCTCGACCGGCTGCAGCTTGACCTTTTTCAGATCGAAGCCAAGCTGCTGCAGGCACCATTGGATGCGTTTCTTGTAGCGATAATAGCGACGGTTGCCCATGAGAATGGCGTCGAGCGCGCGGTCCGGCGCGTACCAGTAGCGCTTGGCATAGTGCCAACGGGCTTTCTCGAAAATGCTGATGGGGGCGAAGGGAATCGCCACCACGTCGACGTCGCTCGGCTTGATGCCGGCCTGCTCCAGGCAGAACTTGGCGGACTCGTAAGGCATACGGTTCTTGGCATGCTTGTCACGCACGAAGCGCTCCTCCTCGGCAGCAGCGATGAGCTTGCCGTCGATGTAGAGGGCAGCGGAAGGATCATGGCTGAGGGCGCCGGAAAGGCCGAGAATCGTCAATGCCACGGGTGAAAGCCTCTTGAAAGCGAGCTGAACGCCTGAAGCCGGAGGCTTGAAGCAACAGCGGATGTTTAGTTCAGCTCCGCAGAGCGTGTTCTTCCAGCTTCAAGCATCGGGCTCCAAGCTGTCCTTCGGTATTCGTTCGGCCAGTAGCCGATGCAGCGCCGAGTCGGCCGGCCAGTTGCGCAAAAAACGTGCGCGATCACGCGTATAGGCGCGACTGAAGCCCGCCTCGCTGCCGTGCTGCTGCGCAGCATCCAGATCGATCAGCGTCCAGCACCCCTGATCCCAGAGCAGGTTGGTGCCCTTAAGATCACCGTGGCTGATGCGCTCACGACGTAGCGCAGCGAACAACTGATCGAGTGCCAGCAACTCGGATTCGGGCGGCGAACCGGCGAGGTATGGCTGAAAACGCGCAATTATATCCTCGCCGCCGCTGTATTCGGTAATCAGATAGCTGCGTTGGCGCAGGCCCAGCCAACGGCGCTCCAGCATGGCCAGCGGTCGTGGCGTGGCGATGCCGAGAAAACTCAGGCGATTTCCCTCGACCCAGCTGTGCCAGGCACGGCTGGGCCGCCAGCAGCGACGCAGCCAGTGGCCCAGGCCCTTTATGTTGTAGCGCTTGATGACCAGCGGCCGGCCGGCTGTCTCGATCAGCGCCACGCTGGCACTGCCGCCCCGCTTCATTGCACGTCCCGACTCGAGCGCCATATCCGGCGCGTCCAGCAGACTCTCCAGTACAGTCGCCTCGCTGCGACGAACGATGCGTAGCTCGCTCAGGCTGCGCCTTGCGCTGAACAGCGAGCAGTCGCGGCCAAGCTTGCCGAGATAGTCGCGCAGTCGCCAGCGACGTACGCCTGCGATCTCCCGCAGCAGAGCCTCCAACGGCAGGGCATGCTCGCCGTTGACCAAGATGTAGTGCACCAGCAGTTCTTCGATGTACGGCTCCAGACCAGCCGGCAGCTGCGCGAAGAACACGCCGAGGTTGGCCAGTACCTTATCGCGTGCCAGCGGCTGGCCCGGAGTCTGCGCCTGAATGCCGCCGCCATCGATGATGAAGAGATGGCCGTCATGCCGCAGCAGATTGTCCAGGTGCAGATCGTCCTGCCACAGGCCGCGCGCGTGTAGTTGCGCGATGGCGCCCAGTGCTTCCCCCAGCACCATCTGTTGGAGATCGGACAACGGCGGTTCGTGCTCCACTGCCCGCCAGGCCTGCTCCAGACTTTCGGCGCCGACGAGGAAGTCGAAGAGCAGCCAGCCACCCTGCCCGGCCTCGAAGCCCTCAGCGAGCAACGCCGGGGTGCTCATGCCCTGCTCGGCCAATAAGCGAGCACCCTGGCGCTCGCGCTGAAAATGGCGCTCGGCCTTAGCGCCGACCAGCAGCTTGGCCAGCACAGTACGCCCCTGCCATTCGGCCCGACCTACATATCGCTGCCCCGGCAGTACACGCAGCCACTGCAGCATGCTTAGTTCGCCGATGGGCAGCAAGAGCGTCAGCGGCAGCGCCGGCGTACGCCCAGCACGGGAGAGTTCCGTCAGTATCATATGCCTGCCATCCTGCACTGCTGGCGGCCGGCGATCGCCTCCCGCGCGGCGTCGATAGCCGCATCGCTCCGATACCGCTGGATATTGCGAAACTCGAAAGCAAAGGTCGGCTCGCCGAACGGATAGCGCAGGCTGTGGATCAGGTAGTTGCTCTGTCGCTTCAGGTAATAGGCCGTATCGCCCAACTCCAGGCGAAACACGCTACTCCAGCCGCCGCGACCGGTATTGGGCATATCGACCGATTCGAGCTGCACGGCCCAGAGTGCATCGAAGCTGGCCAGGCCGTGCGCCTCGAGCAGGGGCCGATCAGCGACAGAAAAAAACTCGTTCATTCGCGCCCCTCGAAATACTCCAGCACCTGCGCGATCAACGCTCGATCAGCCGGTATCAGCCGCCCACGCCGCTGGTACTGCAGGTAGAAGCGCAGGCGCTGGGTGCGACTCAAATGGTACTTGGCCACCTTGTCCAGGCAGGCCAGATCCTTGATGATGCGCCGCCGCAGGAAAGGCCCCCACCAGAAGTTGCCCGAGGGGCAGTCAATCAGGAACAGCTCGCCGTCCTCATTGATCAGCAGGTTGCGCCATTTCAGGTCGTTGTGGGCGAAATGATGGTCATGCAGGGTGCGGGTGGCATGCGCCAGTTGGCGACTGATGCGCGCGACCCAGTGTCGATCGCCAAGACGCGGGTCGTTGTTCGTCGCCATTGCCGCCATGTCGACGGTATTGGGCACCTCCAGCGTGATCAGCGCCCCACGCAGGAATGCACCTCCACGGCGCTCCATGCCCCAGGCCACGACTGGCGCGACGGGAATACCCCAGCGCGCAAAGTGCCGCAGGTTCTGCCATTCGGCCTTGACCCGCGGACGCCCGAAAAAGCGCCGCAAACCTTTGCCAGCCGCCCAATAACGTTTGACGTAATAGCGCAAGCCGCCGCACTCGACGCGAATCACCTCGGATAACGGATCGCGGGCAATCGCCTCGCCGGTCAGCGCGAACACCGTCGGCAGATCGGCGAACGCCGAGGCTGCCTCGACGGGCATGCCGGATGCGAGCTGCCAGCCACTCACGCCTGTGCGCCCGGTGCGTACTTGCGCGCATAGCGACTGGATAGCCGCTCGGCCTTGCGCTGCAGCCAGGCGAGCAGACGCGCCTCGTCGTGCAGGATGTCGCGCAAGGGCCGCTGAAAATAGCCGCGCAGAAAGCGCAGCCTATCGCCGCGCGTCAGGCCGATGCCCAGCGCCGAGAAGTACAGCCCGGCCAGATCCTTGTCGCGCCAGCGGCGCGGTGTCTGCGCTCGGGTCTGGGCGCGGTGCAGGTCGATCAGCGACAGGCGGAAATTACTCGCTGTAACGGGCTGGTCGGTGTGCAGCAGAAAGTGACAGATATAGAAGTCCCGATGATTCACACCGGCGCGGTGCATGGTGCCAGCCATGCGCGCCACCTCGGCAATCAGCGCACGCTTGAGGGTCGGCGCCGGCGGCTGCTCGCGCCAGTTCGCCGAGAAATCCTCGAGACTGACTGTCGGCGCCAGCTCCTCGGTGACGATGAACGAATGTTGACTGGCTGGATTAACGCCGCGCTCGCCGTAGGCCACGGCGGTCATGGTCGGTACGCCGACTTCGTGCAGACGCTGAATCGCCCGCCATTCCTGGCCGGCGCCGAGCACCGGGGCCTTGGCGGTGAGCAGATTCTTGACGATCTCGCCCCAGCCGATACCGCGGTGAATCTTGACGAAGTAGCCGCGCCCATCGACCTCGGTACGCAGCGTGCGGCGGCCTTCCAGCTCGCGGTAGACCTGGCCTTCGAGGCGCTCGACCTCGGCGAAGGCATCCTTGCCCCGCCACAGGCTCTTGAAGGGTTCGGCGAGGATCAGTTGCATGGCAGCCCCTCCGCCAGAGTGGGCACGGTGTAGCCTTGCCCACCACTGACGCACTGCAGCAGCGCCGACGAATAAGCACTGCGCGTGTTATCCAGCCTGCGGGACAGGCAGCAAGGCCGAATCATTTGCCCTCCGCGAGAATCACGTCGGCCGCCTTCTGCGGCATGGAGTAGAGGTCCGCGGCCTCGGCATAAGCCAGTGCGTTGCGCCGCCAGCGGGCACGCTGCTCGTCATCGGCGAGCGTCTGCGCCAGCAACTGGTCGAGCGTCGCCTGCTCGAACGGACTGGGCACCACACAGCCGCAGGCGGCGTCCTCGATGTAGTGCGCGTAGCCACAGACATCGCTGACCAGCACAGGCAAGCCGGCAACCAGCGCTTCCAGCAGCACGGTGCCGGTGTTCTCGTTGTAAGCCGGGTGAATCAGCAGGTCGGCCCCGAGCAGGAAGCGCGGGATGTCGCTGCGCCCCTTGAGGAACTCGACCATACTGGAAACGCCCAGCGCCTTGGTCTGCAGCTTGAACGGCTTGGGATCATCCTGGCCGATCACCAGCAGCCGCGTGCGCTGCTTCAGTTCGCGCGGCAATGCGGCGAGCGCCTTGAGGCTGCGGTCGACGCCCTTGGTCTTGAAGCCGGAGCCGATCTGCACCAGCAACAGCTCGTCGGGGCGCAGCTCGAATTCTTCGCGGAACTCGGCGCGGATCGCTGCGGCATTGGCCGGCGCGCGGCGGTCCGCGGCGATGCCCGGTGGCAGCAGGTGAAAACGCTCGGCCGGGGTGGCGTAGTGCTTGACGAACAGTGGCTGCTGCACCTCGGAGATCATCAGGATCTCGGTCTTCGCTTGCGGGTCGAACACCGCGCGCTCGTACTCGGCGAAATGCTTGTAGCGCCCCCAACGCCGGTAGATCGGGTTGCGCAGGGTCTGCGCCTTGTCCTCGAAGCAGGGGTCGGCGGCGTAGTAGACGTCGAGCCCCGGCATCTTGTTGAAACCGATCACCCGATCCACCGGGCGGCGCGCCAGGTCGGCGTCGACCCACGCGGTGAAGCGCTCGTTGCGGGTGTGGTTGAACAACGCCTTGACCGGCGCGATCAGCACCTCGAAGCCGTCCGGCACTTCGCCTTCCCAGATCATCGCGTAGACGCGGATGGCATGGCCGCGGCGCTGGCATTCCAGGGCGATACGCATGAAATCGCGCTGCAGCCCGCCGAAGGGGAAGTACTTGTAGAGGATGAACGCCAGTTGCATCAGTCGGACTCCGTGGCCCGCAGCAGGGCATTCAATTCAGCGACGACGCGCTCGGGGCGCAGCTCGTCGAAACAGGGCCGGTGCCGGTCGCCGCTGCCGGCGTTCGGCCCGCTGGCGCACAAGTGCACCTGCGAGCGCCCGTAGGCGCCAACGCGCCCGGGCAGCGTCGGACCATAGAGTGAAATAGCCGGCACATCCAGCGCTGCCGCCAGATGACCGAGACCGGTATCTACCGCAACGCAGGCGCGCGCACCGGCGATCACCCGGGCAATACCCGCCAGATTCAGTTTCGGCAGCACCGCCGCGTTGCCGATGCCATCGGCGATGCGCTCGGCGCGGGCCTTCTCCTCGGCGTTGCCCCACGGCAGGCGGATCGCCCAGCCGAAATCGCTCATGCGTTCGGCCAGTTCGCGCCAGTAGGTTTCCGGCCAGTGCTTGCTCGGCCAAGTGGTGCCGTGCAGAAACAGCAGATACGGCTGATCGCTGGGAGCGGCCATCTGCTCGCGATTCAGGCCGTAGTCGGCAACATCCTGCGGCAGCGGGTAACCGAGCGCCTGAGCGAACAGCTGACGCACCCGCTCCAGCGCATGCTGCTCACGCGGCACGGCATAGCACCGATCATAGAAGCGTGTCGCCAGCGGCTCGCGGGCCGAATCGTGATCCAACCCTGCGACCGGCGCCTTGACGTAGCGGGTCAGCCAGGCGCTCTTGAGCAAGCCCTGGGCATCGATCACCAGGTCATAACGACTTTCGCGCAGGCGCGCCTTGAAGCGTCGCCACTCGCCGCTGCGCAGGGTATTGATCGGATGTTTGCGCCAGCGACGAATCGCCACCGGAATCACCTGCGCCACCGCTGGATGCCAGGCCGGGATTTCGGCGAAGCCCTCCTCCACGACCCAGTCGAACTGGATGCCAGGCAGCGCCCGCTGCGCATCGGTCAGCGCCGGCAGGGTATGCACGACATCGCCCAACGACGAGGTCTTGACCAGCAGGACCTTCAATCAGCGCACCTCGACCGACTGCGGGGCCAGACGATCCAGCGCCTCGATCACCGCGCGCGGCTTCAGCTCGCGCATGCAGTTGTTGTGGCCGAAGCGGCAGGTGCGTTCAAAACAGGGGCTGCAGTCGAGACCCAGCCGCACCACCTCGACCTGCTCGGAAAGCGGCGGGGTGAAGGCCGGTGACGTCGAGCCATAGACTGCAGCCAGAGGCCGGCCCAGCGCGGCGGAGACGTGCATCAGCCCGGAGTCGTTGGACACCACTGCGTCAGCGCAGGAGAGCAGATCGATGGCCTCGGCCAGGCTGGTCTCGCCGGCCAGGTTCACCGCCTCTTCGCGCAACCCAGGAATCAATCGCGCGAGGATTTCCTCGCCCACCGGGTGGTCGTTTTTCGAGCCGAACAGCCAGACCTGCCAACCCTCGCGAATCTTCAGCTCGGCGACTTTGGCGAAGTGCTCGGCCGGCCAGCGCTTGGATTCGCCGAACTCGGCGCCCGGACACAGCGCCAATACCGGACGATCCAGGCTCAGGACGAAACGTGCCAATGCCACATCGCGAGTCACGGGGTCGATACGCAGCGAAGGGTTCGGATACGGTCTGGGCAACTCGGCGCCCGGCTCGAACGCCAGCGCCATGAAGCGTTCGATCATCAGCGGATAGCGTTGTTTGTCGAGCTTGCGCATGTCGTTGAGCAGGCCGAAGCGCATTTCGCCGCGCCAGCCGGTGCGCTTGGGAATACCGGCGAAGAACGGCACCAGCGCCGACTTCAACGAATTGGGCAAGAGGATCGCCTGCTCATACTGACCACGCAGGCTCTGCGCCACCTTGCGCCGGGTCGCCATGTCGAGCACGCCGTGCCCGACCGGAAAGCTCAGCGCCTGGCGTACCTCGGGCATGCGCTCGAGAATCGGCCGGCTCCACTCGGGTGCCAGCACGTCGATCTGGCAGTCGGGATGGCGCTGTTTCAGGCAGGCGAACAACGTCTGCGCCATCACCATGTCGCCAACCCAGCTGGGTCCCACAATCAGAATATTCATAAGGGCAGCTTCAAGCCACGAGCCTCAAGCTGCAAGCGGCAAACCATCGGCCGCGTGCAGCTTGGCGCCTGCGCTTACTTGACCAGTGTCCGCCATTCGGCATGAGCAGCGGTCTTGCCGGAGACCAGATCGAAGTAGGCCTTCTGCAACTTTTCGGTCACTGGGCCACGACGACCGATGCCGATGGCGCGGCCATCGACTTCGCGAATCGGCGTCACCTCTGCGGCAGTTCCGGTGAAGAAGGCTTCGTCAGCGATATAGACCTCGTCGCGGGTGATGCGCTTCTCGACCACCTTCAGGCCGTGCTCGGCGGCCAGGGTCAGCACGGTGCCACGCGTGATGCCATTCAGGCAGGCGGTCACTTCCGGGGTGTAGATCGCGCCATCCTTGATGATGAAGATGTTCTCGCCCGAACCTTCGGCCACGTAGCCTTCAGGATCCAGCATCAACGCTTCGTCAGCGCCACCGGAAATGGCTTCCTGCAGGGCCAGCATCGAGTTGATGTAGGCACCGTTGGACTTGGCGCGGGTCATGGTGATGTTGACGTGGTGACGGGTGAAGGAGCTGGTGCGCACCTTGATGCCCAGTTCCAGCGCCTCGTCGCCCATGTAGGCGCCCCAATGCCATGCCGCGACGATCACGTGCACTTTCAGGCCGCTGGCGCGCAGGCCCATGCCTTCGCTTCCGTAGAACACCATCGGGCGGATGTAGGCGCTTTCCAGGTTGTTCTCGCGCACTGCGGCGCGGGTCGCTTCGTTGATCTCTTCCTTCGAGTACGGCATCGGCATGTTCATGATGTGTGCCGAATCGAACAGGCGGTCGGTGTGCGCCTGCAGGCGGAAGATCGCCGTGCCGTCCGGTGTGTTGTAGGCGCGTACGCCTTCGAATACGCCCATGCCGTAGTGCAGGGTATGGGTCAGCACATGGGTGGTCGCATCACGCCACTGCACCAGTTCGCCGTCATACCAGATGACGCCATCACGATCGGCCATCGACATCGTTGCCAGCTCCTCAGAATTCGAATTTGCCAGTAGCCCGACGAGGGGCTCAGCTTAGGCCCAACTCACGCCAGATACGCATGACAGCGCGGCGCTCGTCGTGGAATTGATCCCCACTCACCACTCCGGGCTGCTTCTGCAGTGATTGCCGGTGCGCTGCGGCGCGGTAGGCCTTGTAGGCATCCTGCAGCAGCCGAACCTCATCGCCGGTCATCAACCCGGCCTGCTCCAACCCATCGAGAATGCGGATGTTATCGGTATAGCGCAGCAGTTCGGGATGCTGGTGCGACCACGCCAAAGCCGCGTATTGCACCATAAATTCGATATCCACGATACCACCGGCGTCCTGCTTGAGATTGAACTCGGCTGCGCCGTCGAAGGCTTGCTCGGCAGTCCCCGCATGTGTCGCGCGGGTCCCGAGGTTGTCGCGCATCTTCGCGCGCATGTCGCTGACTTCGCGACGCAGCGCATCCAGATCACGTTCACGACCGAGCACACCGGCGCGCACCCGTTCGAAGTCGGCAGTCAGCTGCGGACAGCCAACCAGCACCCGCGCACGCACCAGCGCCTGGTGCTCCCAGGTCCAGGCTTCCTGGCCCTGGTAGCGCTCGAAGGCGCCGAGGGAGCTGACCAGCAGCCCGGAAGCGCCGGACGGACGCAGGCGCATGTCCACCTCGTACAGCTGGCCGGAGGTGGTCTGGGTAGTCAGCAGATGAATGATGCGCTGACCTAGACGGGTAAAGAACTGCGCGGTGTCGATGGGCTTGGCGCCATTGGTCTCGGCGGCAGGGTCGCCGTCATGGATGAACACCAAATCCAGGTCGGAACCGTGACCGAGCTCGATCCCGCCGACCTTGCCGTAACCGACGATGACGAAGGCCGGATCGCACAGCGTGCCGTCGCTGCGCTGCGGCTGACCATGACGCGCGACAGTGTGGCGCCAGGCCAGGGTCAGTACTTCCTGCAGAATGGCCTCCGCCAGCCAGGTCAGGTAGTCACTGACCTTCATCAACGGCAGCGTCCCGGCGATCTCCGAGGCTGCGACGCGCAGGCGATGCGCCAACTTGAAATGACGCAGCGCCTCCATCTGCTGCTCGAGGTCATCCTCGGGAATACGCATCAGCCGCTCGCGCAATTCTGCGGCCAGCTCCGGCGCCAGCGGCGGGCTATACAAACGACCGGCGTTGAGCAATTCGTCGAGCAGCAACGGGAACCGCGCGATCTGCTCGGCGACCCACGGGCTGGCCGCGCAGAGTTCGAGCAACCGCTGCAGCGCGCCGGGATTTTCGGTCAGCAATACGAGATAGGCCGAACGCCGGGCCACCGCCTCGACCAATGGCAGCACGCGCTCGAGCACCAGATCCGGGTCGTCCTGCTCGACAGCCTGTGCCAGCAAACGAGGAATGAAGGCATCCAGACGCTCGCGGCCGAGACGCTGCATGGTCCTGACCTGACTGGCATTACGCAGTGCGGCGAGGCGCTGACAGGCAACCTGGCCATCACGGAACCCGGCTTCGGACAGCTGTCGACAGGCGAACTCTTCGTCCCAGTCCTGCTCCCACAGCGGCAACCACTCGCCGCCGACCAGCGCCTCGCCTTCGGCATTCTCGTCCTCGTCCGGGTCGGCGATAACCTGGTGAAAATGCCAGTCGATACGCCCACGCCAGTGCAACAGCTGCTCGTGGAAGGCCTGCCAGCTGTCGAAACCGAGCATGAAGGCGACCCGCGCGCAGTCGACCTCAGTCTCCGGCAGCATCTGCGTCTGGCGATCAGCGATGGCCTGCAGCGCATGCTCGGTATAGCGCAGAAACTCATAGCCTTCGCGCAGCTCCTTCACCGCCGCACCCGGCAGATAGCCCTGACCTTCCAGGGTAGCCAGCACCTTGAGCAACGGCCGCTGCTGCAGGCTGAGATCGCGCCCGCCGTGAATCAGCTGAAACGCCTGGGCGATGAACTCCACCTCGCGGATGCCACCGGCACCCAGCTTGATATTCGAAGCCATGCCCTTGCGCCGCACTTCCTGCTGGATCAGCTGCTTCATGGTGCGCAGCGCTTCGATGGCGGAGAAATCAAGGTAGCGCCGATAGACGAACGGCCGCAGCATTTCCAGCAGCTCCTTGCCGGCCTGCTGGTCGCCACCGATGACACGCGCCTTGATCATCGCGTAGCGCTCCCAGTCACGCCCCTGGTCCTGGTAGTACTGTTCCAGCGCGTTGAAGCTGTAGACCAGCGGACCGGACGAACCGTACGGGCGTAGGCGCATATCGACGCGGAAGACGAAGCCATCGACGGTGATGGCGTCCAGCGACTTGATCAGCCGCTGACCGAGCCGGACGAAGAACTCCTGATTGTCCAGCGAGCGCTTGGCACCCACGGTTTCGCCCCCCTCGGGGTACCCGAAGATCAGGTCGATGTCCGAGGACAGATTCAGCTCATGGGCGCCCAGCTTGCCCATGCCAAGGATGACCATGTGTTGCGGGTTGCCGCTGCGACGCCCGGTGGGTACGCCGAACTGCTCGCAATGGCGTGTGTACAGCCAGTGATACGCCAGATCGACCGACGCATCGGCGAGATCGGAAAGGTCGCGACAGGTTTCGGCAAGGTCGGCCTGACGGGTCAGGTCGCGCCAGATGATCCGCACCTGCTGGCGGGTCCGGAAGCGGCGCAAGGTCAGCGCCAGGGCATCCTCGCTGTCGCACGCGGCGACCTGCTCGCTCAGTGCGTCACGCATCTCGGCCGGCGCGAGCGATCTGTCCAGCCAGCCCAGCTCGGCCAGCTGCAGCAGCATCTGCGGATCTCGACTAACCTGTTCGCTGACGAAGTCGCTCGCCGCACAGACCCGGCCGAACGCCTCGCGCTGCTCCACCAGCCAGGCGCGGCAACGTGCCGCAATGGCATCCGACAGGCTGCCGGCAGCAGCGAGGAACGACTCTTCGGCACGACTGACAAAAGGCAGAAGCGAGGGCGGCAATGCAACCAGCGATGGCAGACTCATTGAGGTTTCCTTCACAGCAACACAGTGAAACCGCGCGATTCAGAGCCTCGCAGATGCCTTTCTCAGGAAAATGCCAGCGCCGCTGATCTGTAGTTTTACTACTAAAGAGTATTTCAGGGGGCTGATCCCGACGTCATTTTGTAGTAAAACTACAGACGCCCGGTCCTACCCCCGGCACTCGTCCAAGAACATTACACGCACCGGCCCACAAAGCCGGTCGCGAACAGGCAACCGATTCTGGAAGCCTTTCCGCCATGGAGCAAGCCATGCAAGATCTCGATCCCGTCGAAACCCAGGAATGGCTGGACGCCCTCGAGTCCGTCCTCGACCGCGAGGGTGAAGACCGCGCTCACTACCTGATGACCCGGATGGGTGAACTGGCCACACGTAGCGGCACCCCCCTGCCCTACGGCATCACCACGCCGTACCGCAACACCATCCCCGTTACCCGTGAAGCCAAGATGCCTGGCGACCTGTTCATGGAGCGCCGCATTCGCTCCCTGGTCCGCTGGAACGCACTGGCGATGGTGATGCGCGCCAACCTCAAGGATCCGGATCTGGGTGGGCACATCTCCACCTTCGCTTCCAGCGCGACCCTCTACGACATCGGTTTCAACTATTTCTTCCAGGCCCCAACGGAAGAGCACGGCGGCGACCTGATCTACTATCAGGGGCATGCCTCCCCTGGCATTTACGCCCGCGCCTTTCTCGAAGGCCGCCTGAGCGAAGACCAGATGCTCAACTTCCGCCAGGAAGTGGACGGACAAGGCCTGTCGAGCTACCCGCACCCGCACCTGATGCCGGACTTCTGGCAGTTCCCGACCGTGTCCATGGGTCTCGGCCCGATCACTGCGATCTACCAGGCGCGCTTCATGAAGTACCTGGAGAACCGCGGCTTCATTCCGAAAGGCAAGCAACGCGTCTGGTGCTTCATCGGTGACGGCGAGTGCGACGAGCCGGAAACCCTCGGCGCCATTTCCCTGGCCGGTCGTGAAAATCTCGACAACCTGGTGTTCGTCATCAACTGCAACCTGCAGCGTCTGGACGGTCCGGTACGCGGCAACAGCAAGATCATCCAGGAGCTGGAAGGCGTATTCAAAGGCGCCAACTGGAACGTCAACAAGGTCGTCTGGGGCCGCCTGTGGGACCCACTGTTCGCCGCCGACGAAGACGGCCGCATGCAGCGCCGCATGGACGAAGCCATCGACGGCGAATACCAGAACTACAAGGCCAAAGACGGCGCCTATGTGCGCAAGCATTTCTTCGGTGCCGATCCCGAGCTGCTCAAGCGTGTCGAGAGCATGTCCGACGAGGAAGTCTGGAAGCTCAACCGCGGCGGCCACGATCCGTACAAGGTCTATGCGGCCTACCACCAGGCGGTCAACCACAAGGGCCAGCCGACAGTCATCCTGGCCAAGACCATCAAGGGTTACGGCACCGGTGCCGGTGAGGCGAAGAACATCGCCCACAACACCAAGAAAGTCGATATCGACAGCCTGAAGAAATTCCGCGACCGCTTCGACATCCCGGTCAACGATTCGCAGCTCGAAGAACTGCCGTTCTACCGCCCGGCCGAAGACAGCGCCGAGATGCGCTACCTGCGCAAGTGCCGCGAGAAACTCGGTGGCTCGCTGCCGCAGCGCCGTCCGAAGAGCTTCAGCATCCCGACGCCGCCATTGGACACCCTCAAAGCAGTGCTCGACGGTTCCGGTGATCGCGAGATCTCCACCACCATGGCGTTCGGTCGGATCCTGTCGCAGCTGGTGAAGGACAAGGATCTGGGCAAGCGCATCGTGCCGATCCTCGCCGACGAGGCGCGCACCTTCGGCATGGAAGGCATGTTCCGTCAGCTGGGTATCTATTCCCCGGTGGGGCAGCTTTACGAGCCGGTCGACCGTGATCAGGTGATGTACTACCGCGAAGAGAAGGACGGCCAGATCCTGCAGGAAGGCCTGAACGAAGCGGGTGCCTTCTCCTCGTTCATCGCGGCGGGTACCGCCTACAGCAACTACAACCAGCCGATGCTGCCGGTCTACATCTTCTATTCGATGTTTGGCTTCCAGCGGATCGGCGACCTGGCCTGGGCGGCCGGCGATGCCCAGACCCGTGGTTTCCTGCTCGGTGGCACCTCCGGACGCACCACCCTGAACGGCGAAGGCCTGCAGCACGAGGACGGGCATAGCCACATCCTCGCCAGCACCATCCCCAACTGCCGCAGCTATGACCCCACCTACGGCTATGAGCTGGCGGTAATCATGCATCACGGCATGCACGAAATGATGGAGCTGCAGAAGAGCGTCTACTACTACATCACCGTGATGAACGAGAACTACCAGCAGCCGGCCATGCCGCAGGGTGTCGAGGACGGCATCATCAAGGGCATGTACCTGCTCGAGGAAGCCAAGGGCGACTTCAAGCACCGTGTACAGCTGCTGGGCTCGGGCACCATCCTGCGTGAAGTGCGTGCTGCAGTGGACATCCTCGCCAAGATGGGTGTCGGCGCCGACGTCTGGAGCGTAACCAGCTTCAACGAGCTGCGTCGCGATGGCCTGGCGGTCGACCGCTGGAACCGTCTGCACCCGACAGAGGAGCCGCGCAAGAGCTATGTCGAGCAGTGTCTGGAAGGCCGCGAAGGCCCGGTAGTGGCCTCGACCGACTACATGAAGCTGTTCGCCGATCAGATTCGTCAGTGGGTTCCGTCGCGCGAATACCAGGTGCTCGGCACTGACGGCTTCGGCCGCAGCGACTCGCGCGCCAAGCTGCGTGACTTCTTCGAAGTCGACCGCCGCTGGGTTGCCGTCGCGGCACTGCAGGCACTCGCCGATCGCGGCGCCATCGAACGCACCGTGGTGGCCAATGCCATCACCGAGTTCGGTATCGACCCCGAGAAGCGCAATCCGCTGGATTGCTGATGCTGCGTGCGCACAGGAGAACCTATTGTGAGTGAAACCATACGCGTACCCGACATCGGCAGCGGTGAGGGTGAAGTAATCGAGTTGTTCGTCAAGGTCGGCGACCGTATCGAAGCGGACCAGAGCATCCTGACGCTGGAGTCCGACAAGGCCAGCATGGAAATCCCGGCACCCAAGGCTGGCGTCGTGAAGGCCTTGAAGGTCAAGCTCGGCGACCGCCTGAAAGAAGGTGACGAGCTACTTGAGCTGGAAAGCGAAGAAGGAACTGACAGCGAAGCGCCGGCGCAAGCCGCGGCCGAGCCTGCCGCTGCCAGCACTGGCGGCCCGACTGATGAAGCCGAAGCACCTACGCCTCCGAGCGATGAAAACCCCTCGGCCTCAGCCGAGGAAGGCGAGTCGCAGGAAATCAAGGTTCCGGACATCGGCTCCTCCGGCAAGGCCAGCGTGATCGAGATTTCAGTGAAGGCCGGCGATACCATCGCCGCCGAGCAACCGCTGATCACTCTCGAGTCCGACAAGGCCAGCATGGAGATCCCCTCTCCAGCCGCTGGCGTAGTCGAGAGCATTTCGGTCAAGGTGGGCGACGAAGTCGGTACCGGCGACCTGATCCTGATCCTCAAGGGTACCGCCTCGAGCAAGCCGGCAGCGGCCAGTGCTCCGGCCAGCCAGGCACAAGGCCCGGCCAAGGAGAAACTGACCGAGCAGGCCGCAGAAGCACCGGCCGAAACTGCAGGCGAGTCCGTGGAGGAGGTTCGTATTCCGGACATCGGTTCCAGCGGCAGCGCCAAGGTCATCGAAGTCATGATCAAGGCCGGCGACAGCGTCGAGGCAGACCAGTCGCTGATCACCTTGGAATCCGACAAGGCCAGCATGGAAATTCCGGCGCCCAAGGCGGGCGTGGTGGAGTCGCTGTCGATCAAGGTGGGTGACGATGCCAAGACTGGCGACCTGATCCTGACCCTCAAGGTCCAGGGCTCGGCGCCAGCGAAAAAGGCCGAGAGCAGGCCGCAGGAGGCCGTTTCCCAGCAGCAGGCCGTCGCACCGAACAAGCAGGGCGTACCGGAGGCAAAGGCCGCGGCGACGCCGGCTCCGGCCGTCAGCGGTCCGAGCAAGGCCGGCACCAAGGTTCACGCCGGGCCGGCGGTTCGCATGACCGCGCGCGAGTACGGCGTCGACCTGGCCGATGTTCCGGCCACCGGTCCCAAGGGTCGGATTCTCAAGGAGGATGTCCAGGCATACGTCAAAAACATGCTGCACAAGGCCAAGCAGGCTCCGGCCGAAGGTGCCTCGGGCGGTGCCGGCATTCCGCCGATCCCGGCCGTGGACTTCAGCAAGTTCGGCGAAGTCGAAGAGGTCGCGATGTCGCGCCTGATGCAGATCGGCGCAGCCAACCTGCACCGCAGCTGGCTGAACGTACCGCACGTGACCCAGTTCGAATCGGCCGACATCACCGAACTGGAGGCTTTCCGCGTCTCCCAGAAGGCTGCCGCCGAGAAGGCCGGCGTCAAGCTCACCGTGCTGCCGTTGTTGCTCAAGGCGTGTGCGCACCTGCTCAAGGAGCTGCCGGACTTCAACAGCTCGCTGGCGCCAAGCGGCAAGGCACTGATCCGCAAGAAGTACGTGCACATCGGCTTCGCCGTGGATACGCCGGATGGCCTGATGGTCCCGGTGATCAAGAACGTGGATCAGAAGAGTTTGCTGCAGTTGGCTGGCGAAGCGGCCGCGCTGGCAGAGAAAGCGCGCAGCAAGAAGCTCTCGCCTGACGCCATGCAGGGTGCCTGCTTCACCATTTCCAGCCTTGGCCACATTGGCGGCACCGGCTTCACGCCGATCGTCAACGCGCCGGAAGTGGCGATTCTCGGGGTATCCAAGGCGACGATGCAGCCAGTCTGGGACGGCAAGGCATTCGAGCCGCGCCTGATGTTGCCGCTCTCGCTGTCCTACGATCACCGTGTAATCAACGGGGCTGCTGCCGCACGCTTCACCAAACGGCTGTCGGAGCTGCTGGCGGATATCCGCACCCTGCTGCTGTAACGGCTGAGCCAAACGAAAAACGCCGCATCCTCTGAAGAAGATGCGGCGTTTTCTATTGTGCAGGGATCACGCGCACCAACTGCTGCGTCAACCCTTCTGCAGATTACGAATCAGAAAAGACAGTGCCTTGGCCAGCTCTTCGGCACCCTGGGGGTCGCGCAGAATGACCAGCAAGGGCAGGCCGTCGATGGGGCTGCTGATCGAACAACTGAACCCTTGCGCAGGACACTGATATTGCAGATAGGGATCAAGCCCGAATACCGACAGACTGCGGTTGCGCACGGCAACACCGCCGCTGCTGCTGCGGACTTCCTCGCGTATGCGCAACTCGCCAGGAGTGGCCACGCTCAGCTCGTAGAGAAAGTCCTGCGGATTGGCCTGACCAACCTGATAACCCGCTCGCAATGCGTAGGTATCGAGCAATCCGTTACTATGCGCAAGCAGCGCTTCGCGATCGCTGCTGGTGAGATAAAGCTTTTTCAATTCAGTGAGATAGCGTGCCGACTCATCCGAGCCGAACTCCACCACTTCACTCGCGATCAGAGGTGTTCCGATCACGCAGAGAACCGAGACCATCACTAACTTTGCAAGCCGACTTGTCAGTCCCTGTCGCATGATGCACCCTTGCCGAAATTAATATTATTTAGCCATCGTCCTTCGCTGGAACGGCGCCTGGAGCACAGGCCAGCCCGACTCCGTGGAGCATACTGGAAGCCAACCGCTCGATGAAAATACATACCGATGCCGCCAGCCGTCTGGCGACCGAGGTTGTGACGCAGTTGCCAGTGCCTTCACGGCTCGGCATGCTGCGTTTCGAGCGCTTGAACGAGTCCAGCTGGACACTGCTGTTTCTCGATCCCGCGTGCGAGCGTTATCTCGGTGTTTCCGCCGGCGACCTTTGCTCCCTGGTCGACGCCCCCTACGCCAGCCTGATGGAGCCCAGCGTCCGTCACCAGCTACACGAAGAGATTCAGCAACAGCTGACAGGCCGCAGCCACTATTCAGTCAGCTATCGACTGCACACGCCTGACGGCGTGCAGGACATCACTGAACTCGGCGAAGTTTGCCAGCAGTATGGTCGCGAGCTGCTCAGGGGCTATCTGATGCCCGGACGCCAGCCTGAATCGGATCAGGATCTCAGGGCGCAGAACGCCCGACTGCGCACGGCGCTGCAGCAACATCAGCAAGCCCAGGACGAACACATCGAGCACATGCTGCGTTCGCGCACCCAGCAGAGCCTGATCGTCAGGCTGGCTCGGCATCGCTACGGCTCCGCCAATCCGGAACTGGAAGCGGCACAGCTGATCACCCAGGCCGCCTGCGAAGTCTACGAGCTGAACCGCGCGACAATCTGGCATCTGGACGGCACGCGCCTGGAGCCAGTGTCGTGCTACCGACTCGACAGCGACCATTACGAAACGCCCTCAGCCCTGGAACTCGCACCCTTTCCCCGCTACTTGCAGGCGCTGCAGAGCGGTCGCGCCGTCGATGCGCAGGACGTGTCCCAGGATCACCGCACCTGCGAACTTGACCAGCTTATCTATCGCCCGCAGGGCGTTCGCTCGATCCTGGACGCCAGCATTCGAGTAGGTGGGGAGGTAATCGGCGTTCTCAGCCTGCAACACACAGGCAAACCGCGCGCATGGCAGGCCGACGAGATCGCCTTCGCCGGCGAACTGGCCGATCAGTATGCGCAGGTGCTGGCCAATCAGCAGCGGCTCAGCGCAACCCATATGCTCGGCCTGTTCCAGCGCGCCGTGGAACAGAGCGCCAGTGCCTTCATCCTGGTCGACCGAGAAGGCCGGGTGGAATATGTGAATCCGGCATTCACCGTCATCAGCCAGTTTTCCTCAGCCGAGGTACGCGGTCAGCGTCTGGCCGATCTGAAGGCTCTGGAAAACCTCGGCGAGCTGCTGTTCGACACCTCTTCGGTACTTGCCCACAGCAACAGCTGGCAGGGCGAGTTCCGCTCCCGACGCAAGAACCTCGAGCCGTACTGGGGTCAGCTTTCCATCTCCAAGGTCTTCAATGAAGAAGGCGCGCTGACCCACTACATCGGCATCTACGAGGACATCACCCGCAGCAAACTGGCGCATCAGCATATCGAGCGTCTGGCCTATACCGACAACCTGACCAACCTGGGCAATCGCCCGTACTTCATTCGCAGCATCGAGGAGCGTTTTGCCGCCGGGGCCGAGCCCAGGCTCTGCCTGTTGCTGGTGGACATCGACAACTTCAAGCGCATCAACGACAGCCTCGGCCACCAGACCGGCGACAAGCTGCTCACCAGCCTTGCCCGGCGACTGCGCAACGGACTCAGCCAGCAGGCCGTACTGGCACGCTTTGCCAGCAACGAGTTCGCCCTGCTGTTCGATGACAAGGGACTGGACGAAGGCGTCCGCCTGGCAGACCAGGTGCTGCGCATCCTCGATAAGCCGCTATTCGTCGACAAGCAGCTGATCAGCGTCAGCGGGTCCCTGGGGCTGGCGTGCTCGCCCCAGCACGGGCGTGACCCGGAAACGCTGATGAAGCATGCCGGGCAAGCGCTGCACAAGGCCAAGGCGAACGGCAAGAACCAGGTGCAGATATTCACCGAAGCCCTGCATGCCGAAGCCAACTACAAGCTGTTCGTCGAGAACAACCTGCGCCGTGCGCTGCTGCAGAACGAGTTGGAAGTGTTCTACCAGCCCAAGCTATGCCTGCATACCGGCCGGCTGCAGGGGCTGGAAGCGCTGCTGCGCTGGAACCATCCGGAAAAGGGCATGATCCGCCCGGATCAGTTCATCAGCGTCGCGGAAGAAACCGGGCTGATCATCCCGATCGGCAAGTGGGTCGCGCGGGAGGCGTGCCGGATGGGCGTCACCCTGTCAGCGCTAGGCCTTGGCACGCCCCAGATCGCAATCAACCTTTCACCCAAGCAGTTCTCGGATCCGGATCTGCTTGGCACGATCGCCGCAATTCTGCTCGAAGAGCAACTTCCCGCCGCGCAGCTGGAGCTGGAGCTGACAGAAAGCCTCCTGCTCGAAGCCACCGAGGAAACCCGACAGCAGCTGATCGGCCTCAAGGCGCTCGGCCTGACGCTGGCCATGGACGACTTCGGCACGGGGTATTCCTCGCTGAGCTACCTGAAGAAATTCCCCATCGACGTGATCAAGATCGATCGCAGCTTTATCAAGGACATCCCGGGCAACCAGGACGACGTGGAGATCACCTCGGCAGTGATCGCCATGGCCCGCAAGCTGCACCTGAAGGTCGTCGCTGAAGGAATCGAAACACCGGAGCAGCTGAAATTCCTGCGTCGTCATCGCTGTGATATCGGTCAGGGCTACCTGTTCGACAAGCCGATCCCCGGCAACATCCTGACCGAGGCTCTGCGCCGCTACCCCCGTTGGTGCTGAGCGCCAGCCGTTTGCGCAGAACTCTGCGACGCGTGGTAGCCGTGGCGCTTTCACTGGCTCCCGGGCTTTTGTAGCCTAGCTTGTCAGCCACCTTCCCCGCTCGAGGCTCGCATGTCGCTACGCTCGCAGATTCTGATCAACAAACAGGCACTGCCCACCGCCGAGCAGGCCTTGCCCGGCCGCTCGACACCCATACCGGTCCCCCCCGACCACTACGTCAACGGCAACCCGCTGCAGCCACCCTTTCCAGCAGGGCTTTGCCAGGCGGTGTTTGGCATGGGCTGCTTCTGGGGAGCGGAACGCCGGTTCTGGGAGCAGCCGGGAGTGTGGACAACGGCTGTCGGCTATGTCGGAGGCCTGACCCCGAACCCGACGTACGATGAAGTCTGTTCCGGGCTTACCGGGCATACGGAGGCGGTACTGGTGGTCTTCGATCCTCAGCAGATCGACTACGGCGCGCTGCTACGCGTTTTTTGGGAGGCGCACAACCCGACCCAGGGGATGCGGCAGGGTAATGATGTCGGCAGCCAGTACCGTTCGGCGATCTACTGCATGGATGCACAGCAGCGCCGCGAGGCAGAGGCAAGCCGTGAACGTTTCCAGCGGCAACTAAGCGCAGCGGGCTTTCCGGCCATCACCACCGAGATAGACGATGCACCGTCGTTCTACTACGCAGAGGCCTATCACCAGCAGTATCTGGCAAAGAATCCTGGGGGATATTGCGGGCTTGGTGGGACTGGTGTGTGCCTGCCGAATTGATGCCGAGGGAAGTCGGGCTAAGCCTAAGCGGTCGCAAGGCCGCCTGAATGGCTGACTGCTGGCATAAGAACTAAGCAGAAAAGAAAAACCCCGCCGAAGCGGGGCTCTGCAGACTGAATCCTGACATCCATGATCGCGCGCCATCCTGGCGCCGCTCCCTGTGTGGTCCGTTTTATTGATTTGCGCTTTCCATGCGCCACGTCCTTAAGCAGTAGATTACCGTCAGACCTTGTGAGCCTGTAGTAGCCATTGTGCATCACGCCTTGTAAGCCTTTTCCTACATCGCGTCATCCTTGATGCAATGCTGTAAGTCCAGGCTTACATGGTGCGGTTTTTATGACCTGAAGGGCGGCTTAATCGTTCCGCGTCATGGCCAAATAATTTCATATTGCCTTTAGATTAAGCCGCGGCTTCTCAGAATTGAGCAGCGTCGAGCAGGTACAGCGACTCGCTTCCGGCCTTGACCGAAGCACTCAGCGAATGAATTCGCGGCAACAGGCGAGCAAAGTAGAAACGCGCGGTTCCCAGCTTGCTCTGGTAGAAGTCGCCTTCATCCTGTTTGGCGAATGCCGTCGCCGCCATGCGTGCCCACATGTACGCATAAGCGGTGTAGCCGAACACGTGCAGGTACTCCACCGAGGCGGCGCCGATTTCGTTCGGATTCACCTTGGCCTGATCGATGACCCAGGCGGTCAGCTCATCCAGATTGTCCATGGCAGCCTTGAGGGGCTCGGTGAACTCCGCCAGCTCTGGAGCGGCATCAGCGATGAATGCACGAATTTCATCGACGAAGGCCTGATACATGGTGCCACCACTGCCGACGATCTTGCGCCCAACCAGGTCCAGCGCTTGAATGCCGTTGGTGCCCTCGTATATCTGGGTAATGCGGCAGTCACGCACCAGCTGCTCCTGGCCCCACTCGCGGATGAAGCCATGGCCGCCGAAAATCTGCTGGCCATGTACCGTGGTTTCCAGCCCCATGTCAGTGAGGAAGGCCTTGGCTACCGGTGTCAGCAGCGCCACCTGCGCCTCGGCTCGCAGCCGCGCCTCGTCGTCGTCACTGAACTTGGCGATATCGAGCTGCAGCGCGACATAACTGGAGAACGCGCGACCACCCTCGTTCAGCGCCTTCATGGTCAGCAGCATGCGGCGCACATCCGGATGCACGATGATCGGATCGGCTGCCTTGTCCTGCGCAATCGGCCCGGTCGGTGCGCGGCTCTGGATACGCTCGCGGGCATACTCGATGGCGCTCTGATAGGAGCGCTCGCCAGTCGACAGGCCCTGAATACCGACGCCCAGACGCTCGTAGTTCATCATGGTGAACATCGCTGCGAGGCCCTTGTTCGGCTCGCCGACCATCCAGCCGGTGGCACCGTCGAAGTTCATCACGCAGGTCGCCGAGGCCTGGATACCCATCTTGTGCTCGATGGAACCGCAGGACAGCGAGTTGCGCTCACCCAGGGTGCCGTCCTCGTTGACCATCACCTTCGGCACCAGGAACAACGAGATGCCGCGGGAGCCAGCTGGCGCATCCGGCAGCTTGGCCAGCACCAGGTGGATGATGTTCTCGGTCAGGTCATGCTCGCCGCCGGTGATGAATATCTTGGTGCCGCTGATCTTGTAGGAGCCGTCTGCCTGCGGCTCCGCCTTGGTGCGGATAATGCCGAGGTCGGTACCGGCATGAGGTTCGGTCAGACACATGGAGCCGGACCAGACACCGGCATACATGTTCGGCAGGTACTTCTGCTTGAGCTCCTCGCTGGCGTGGGCGTAGATCGACAGGCAGGCGCCGGACGTCAGCATCGGATAGAGGCCGAAGGCCAGACTGGCGGAGTTCATCATCTCCTCAACCTGAGCCGAGATGACCTTGGGCATGCCCATCCCGCCGAACGCTGGATCGCCACCGACGCCGACCCAGCCGCCTTCGGCGTATAGCTGATAAGCCTCGCGGTAGCCGGCGGGCGTAGAAACCGCCCCGGCGTCCCAGCGGCAGCCTTCTTCGTCACCGCTGCGGTTCAGCGGCGCGATGCTATTGGCGGTGATCTTGCCAGCTTCCTCGAGAATTGCATCGGCCGTCTCGGCATCGACCACCTCGGCCAGCGCTGGCAGCGACTGCCAGAGTTTCGGCGCGTCGAAGACTTCATTCAGGACAAAACGCATGTCGCGCAGCGGCGCTTGATAGTCGGCCATGGCAAGGTTCCTCGCAAGACACTGGGTTGCGGCCACTATGGACCGTTTCCAGCGAGTCTAACCGAATAACCAGGACAGGATTAAGCGTCTTTTTATGACCAGATAGTTTTTGCCGGTCACTATCAATACCACTGCAACCCTAACGCGAATGCTCGGCCATACGCACCGCACCGCGGCCGCTGCCGTGCACTCGCAGACAGTTTCTTCCTGCTTTTTTTGCACTGTACAGCGCTTGGTCGGCGGCCTTGATCACTTCTTCCGGACTGCGCTGCTCGCCTTGTCGCTCCGCCACTCCGATGCTGATGGTCACCGAGACCTGGTTCGCCGACGCCGCTCCCCGGGCCATACGGCCGCGCCGATCATCCTTCGGCCGATTGTCTGCGTCACGCAGCTGCAGGGCATAAGCCTCCACCGACTGGCGTACCGCCTCGAGGTGCGGCAGGCACTCCTCGATACTGTGCCCAGGAAATACCAGAGTGAATTCCTCACCGCCATAACGATAGGCGCGCCCACCGCCGCCGATCTTGCGCAGCCGGCTGGCAACCATCTTCAGCACCTGATCACCGACGTCGTGACCATAGGTATCGTTGAAGCGCTTGAAGTGGTCCACATCAGCCATCGCCAGCACATACTGCCGCCCCAGGCGCTGCAGTCGCTCATTCAGAGCGCGACGCCCAGGCAGGCCGGTCAGCTCGTCACGAAAGGCCATGAGATAAGCCTCATGAGCGATTGCCGTCACCAGCATCAGCAGCACATGGCTGCTCAGAATGTTGAGGGCGGCATAGCGGCTGAACGTCTGCGGCAGCATCAGCAGAATGCCGAGCAGCGCGATGATCTGCGCCGCATGGGAGGGTCGCGGCTGGCGAAGGTACTGGACGATCAGCAACACCAACGCCACGAGGAACACCGGATACGCCAGCTGGATGAGCGGGAGCCAGTCGGCCTTGAGCGCGGGCCAGCGAATCACCACCAGCCAGGCATGTAACGCTTCCGGAAACCGCTTTGCCAGCGCCACGGCGACGACGCCGACGGCAAACAGCACGGCGGCACGGGCCAGGCCGTCCTGCGCTAGGTGACTGCGCTCTCGCCACACGCCATACAGGCCGTAAAGCAGCGGCAGCAGCAAGCTGCAGAGATGAAAGGTCAGTGCAGTATCGTCCAGCAGAGTGCCATGCGCCCGGTAGTGATCGGCGTGGATATCGAGGAGGAAATAGGCAAGATAGACGCAGAGCAGCAGAAACAGCTCGCGGATGCGGCCGTACATCATGCAAAGCGCACCGCCGAGCAACAGCAGTACGGTCGGCAGGACGTTATAGAGCGACGTGAAGAACTCGTTCAGCGAAACCTGACGCGCGATGACCTCTCCGCCGAGCAACAGGGCCAATGGCGCGAGAAAATGGCTGAAGCGAGGCGGGACGGTACGCGACACGGCAACTCCGGCATGCTGCCGAGAAAAGCTAGCATTTTGCCTTCTTGCTCCCAGTTGTGCAGCCGAAATACCGGCGAAGATGCGGCAAAAGCAGTACAACGTCTGGATCGGGCACAAAAAAGCCGCTGCAAAGCAGCGGCTTTCCTTTACAACCTCAACCCGTCAGTAACCGAGAGCGAAATCTTCCTCGGCCATATCCATCAGGTTGTCGGCACCGGACATCATGGCGTCAACGTGCATGCGGGTACGCGGCAGGATGCGCTGGAAGTAGAAGCGCGCAGTCTGCAGCTTGGCCTTGTAGAACGCCTCATCGGAGGTACCCTCAGCCAGTTTCTCGGCAGCAACGCGAGCCATGTCAGCCCAGAAGTAAGCGAGGCAGGCGTAGCCGGAGTACATGCAGTAATCCACGGACGCCGCGCCGACCATCTCACGGTCCTTCATGGCAGCCATGCCAATCTTCATGGTCAGCTCGCCCCACTCCTTGTTCAGCTGATTCAGGGGGGTAACGAACTCCTTGATGGCTTCGTTGCCTTCCTGGTTCTGGCAGAACTTGTGCACGATCTTGGTGAAGGACTTCAGCGCCTCGCCCTGGGTCATCAGCACCTTGCGGCCCAACAGGTCCAGCGCCTGGATACCGGTGGTGCCCTCGTACAGCATGGAAATACGCGCGTCACGCACGTTCTGCTCCATACCCCACTCGGCGATGAAGCCGTGACCACCGTAGATCTGCACGCCATGGTTGGCCGCTTCGAAGCCCACTTCGGTCATGAAAGCCTTGGCGATCGGCGTGAGGAAGGCCAGCAGCGTGTCGGCCTGCTTCTTCTGTTCTTCATCCTGGCTGTTCTTGACGATGTCGACCTGCTTGGCGGTGAAGTAGACCATCGCGCGGTTGCCCTCGGCGAACGCCTTCATGGTCAACAGCATGCGACGCACGTCCGGATGCACGATGATCGGGTCGGCTGGCTTTTCCGGCGCCTTGGGGCCGCTCAGCGCGCGCATCTGCAGGCGCTCACGAGCGTACTTGATGCCGCCCTGGAAACCGATCTCGGCATGTGCCAGACCCTGCAGCGCGGTACCCAGACGTGCGGTGTTCATAAAGGTGAACATCGCGTTCAGGCCCTTGTTCGGCGGACCGATCAGAAAACCGGTGGCGCCGTCGAAGTTCATGACGCAGGTCGCGTTGCCGTGGATGCCCATCTTGTGTTCAAGCGATCCGCAGTTCACACCGTTGCGCTCGCCCTTCTCGCCTTCGGCGTTGGGCAGGAACTTGGGCACGATGAACAGGGAGATGCCCTTGGTGCCAGCCGGAGCATCGGGCAGGCGAGCCAGAACGATATGGACGATGTTCTCGGCCATGTCGTGTTCACCGGAGGAGATGAAGATCTTGGTGCCGTTCAGCTTGTAGCTGCCGTCGGCCTGGGGCTCGGCCTTGGTGCGCAACATGCCCAGATCGGTACCGCAGTGCGGCTCGGTCAGGCACATGGTGCCGGTCCACTGGCCGGACACAAGCTTGCTCAGATAGGTGTGCTTCTGATCGTCGGTACCGTGGGTAGCGATGGTGTTCATGCAGCCATGAGACAGGCCGGGGTACATGCCCCAGGACCAGTTGGCCTGCCCGATCATTTCGCTGATCGCCAGACCGAGGGACTCGGGCAAGCCCTGACCGCCGTGGTCGACGTCATGGGCCAGGCTCGGCCAGCCGCCTGCCACGTACTGCTCGTAAGCTTCCTTGAAACCGGTCGGCGTCTTCACGCCCGACTCGCTCCAGGTGCAGCCTTCGATGTCGCCGACGCGATTCAGCGGAGCGAGGACCTGCTCACAGAACTTCGCGCCCTCGTCGAGAATCGCGTTGACCATGTCCGGGGTGGCGTCTTCACATCCCGGAAGGCTCTGATAGTGCGCTTCGTAGCCGAGCAGCTCGTCACGTACGAAACGGATATCGCGCAAGGGGGCCTTGTAGTCGGGCATAGCGTAAACCTCAGCGGTGAGTTCTTGTAACAAGCTGACCGGGCGACCCAGCCATCTGAATTCGATTTCGACCGTCGGACTACCAGTCCGAAGGGTCAAACAGGCGTTTGAAACATACGTTTCGACCTGAGCGATGTCAAGCGCGGAACAGGGCACCACTTATCGGCTGAATCAGCCAAATTCAGGTCGAGCGAAGGCCACTCCTGGCGAAATTCGGGAACAGGAAATCTGATGTTGCAAAGACGCAGCAAGCCCGGCGCCTGCCGAGCTGGCTGGCGGGAACGAAGATGCAGGAAGGAGAAAAGCGAAGCTGGCCGAGCGCATGAATGACGACTCGAATCAGCAAGGAGAATCGATAAGCGCCGGAGTACGCGATCAGGCCTGGGTATCGATCAACGTGCCGAGGACTTCGTCAGCGCTCTGGATCATACGGGCACCTGCCTTGGCACTGTGTTCACCGACCTTCAACTGGATCAGCTGCTCGGTGATTTCGGTGACCGCCTGGGAGTTGCCCAGCACTGGCGCGTTGGCGGAGGCGATGGAAGAAGCGGCCTGCTCGACGCGCTGCTGACCGCCCTGGTAGGCACTGAGGCCCGCGCCCAGAAGGTTATTGGTGATTTGCATGGTGACTCCACGCGCTATCAGGTTGCCAGCATTCAAGCAGATGCCGACACGTACCGCAAGGCGCGAGTCGCCGCAATGCGCGTCCGCTCACACCGGCTGCAACGCGGGCAACGTCAGGTAGCGCGCGACCTGACGCGCCGTTGGCGCAGCGAGGCGAGGCACCTGGCCAAGGCAGGGTGCCGGTAGCAGCTCAGCGAGCGTGGCGAGGTTGTCATCCAGCCGCGATGTGGCAGGGTCGATGATATTCGCCACCCAGCCAGCCAGCGCCAGCCCGTCGCGGGCGATCGCTTCGGCACTGAGCAGCGCATGGTTGATACAACCCAAGCGCACCCCTACTACGAGAATGACCGGTAAACCCAGCGCCGCGGGCAATGCCGACAGATACTCACGCGCATTCAGCGGGACTCGCCAGCCTCCCGCGCCCTCGACCAGAGTGACGCCGGCCTGCCGGGCCATTACCGGTTGCACGGCCTCGATCAGACGAGCGGCGGTCAGTTCGACACCCGCTTCGCGGGCAGCTATGTGCGGGGCAATGGCCGGCTCGAACGCGAACGGGTTGACCGTCGCATAGTCCAGCGCAAGGCTGCACTCGGCCAGCAGGGCCAGCGCGTCGCTGTTACGTAAACCCTGCTCGGTCCTTTCGCAGCCTGAGGCGACCGGCTTCACCGCCGCGGTGGACAACCCCGCCAGGCGCGCTGCATGCAGCAGGCCCGCGGCGATAGTGGTCTTGCCAACATCGGTATCGGTGCCGGCAATGAAGAAAGCGCGATGCATCATGGCTCCTTGTGCAGAATGCCGTAGATCACCTGGTAGGTCGCCGGAAGCCCCTCGGGACGGCGGAACCCTTCGTAGGCCTCGACCAGCGCGCGGATGCGTGCACGCCCGGTCAGTCCATCCGGGCGACCCGGATTCAGGTTGTGCGCACCCAGCGCCTTGAGCTCATGGGTCAGCTGGCGCAGATCGGGGAAATGCAGCACTTCCGGGCGAACTTCGAGACTCGCCAATCCCAGACCGCAGCCCCTACACAGCGTCTGGTAGGCCTCCCGCGAGCGGAAGCGGTTGACGTGAGCGAAGCCGTCCACCGCCTGCCAGCTGTCCCGCAGCTCCTGCAGGGTACCGCTGCACAGACTGGTGAAGGCAAAGATGCCGCCCGGACGCAGCACCCGCCGCACTTCGCTCAGCACGCTGGCAAAATCCTCGCACCACTGCAGTGCCAGGCTCGAATAGATCAGGTCGACAGTGCCATCACGCAGCGGCAGCCGCTCGGCGTCACCGGTGACGAAATGCCGTGCGCCGCCCTGCGGCCGTGCATGGCGCAGCATGCCCTCGGCGATATCCAGTGCCAGGCCATCGGCCTCCGGAAAGGCCGCAGCCAGGACGCGGGAGAAGTAGCCGGTGCCGCTGCCAAGATCGAGCCAGCGGCCGGGTTGCCGAGTGGAGGGCAGTCGGGCCAGCAATTGATTGCCGACCTGTCGCTGCAGTGCGGCGACGCTGTCGTAACTGCCCGCAGCACGGGAAAACGATGCCGCGACTTGGCGCTTATCAGGCAACTGCGCCGGCGGACGCTCGCTGAGCGATGCTTCAGTCATCCTCGCCATCACCCATAAACGCCAGCATTGCCGTCGCCACGTCGTCGGCACGCCCCAGCGGCAGGCCGTGGCTGGCATTGGCCAGCACATCGACTTCTACATCCGGCAGACAGGCCAGCAGCGCATCTGCCGCTGACGCCGGCACCAGCGCATCACCATCGGCGAACAGATGCAGCTGTGGCCCCACATAACCTTGCAGCGCCTCGCGGCCGTCCAGCTCGGCGAGCAGACGCAGCCCGGCGGCAGCCACTGACGAAGGCTGCTCGAGCAGGCTCACCTGCAGTTGCCGCGCCAGCGTGCGCGGATCGTAGGCACTGCGGCTACACAGCAGGCTGAAGCGCTTGAGCGTGTCATCCGGCCCGAGGCGGAAGGCCTCCTCGAAGGCATCGAATACTTCGGCAGGCATCGCCGTCGGCCAGTCGTCACGACTGCGGAAGCAGGGATTGCTGCAGAGGGTGATCAGCCCCGGACAGTTGTCGCCGCGCCGCGCGGCCAGTTGCGTCGCCAGCATGCCGCCAAGCGACCAACCGGCGAGCCAGCTGTCGACGGGCAGCCGCGCATCCAGCTCATCGAGCCAGGCCTCGGGGCGATCCAGCGTCGGCAGTGGGGCAATGTCGACCTGCAGGCGTGGCTCGCGGTCGCGCAATAGCTCGGCCAGGGGTTCAAGGGCGGCCGAGCTGAACGCCCAGCCCGGCAGAAGAATCAGTCGATCACGCATCCTCGTTCTCCTTGGGCAACAGGGCCCAGCACTCGGCCAGCGCTTCCAGCAGGCGGTCCAGCTGTGCCTCACTGTGGCTCGCCGTGAAGGTGATCCGCAGCCGTGCGCTGCCGGCCGGAACGGTTGGAGGGCGAATCGCGCCGACCAGGATGCCGCGCTCGCGCAGCAATGCCGACAGCCTCAACGCCCGTTCGCTGCTGCCGACCAGCACCGGCTGGATCGGTGTCGGGCTGTCCATCAGTGTCAGGCCGATCCGCACCGCGCCTTCGCGGAAACGCGCCACCAGCCGGTTCAGGTGCTCGCGGCGCCAGCCCTCGCTGCGCAGCAGATCCAGGCTTTTCAGTGTGGCACAGGCCACCGCAGGCGGCTGGCTGGTGGTGTAGATGTACGGTCGCGCGAACTGGATCAGCGTTTCGATCAGCTCCTCGCTACCGGCGACAAAGGCGCCTGCGGTGCCAAACGCCTTGCCCAGCGTACCGACCAGTACCGGGACGTCATCCATGCCCAGATCGAAATGCTCGACGATGCCGCCGCCCGTCGCACCCAGCGGACCGAAGCCATGGGCATCGTCGACCATCACCCAGGCGCCACGCTGCTTCGCCGTGGCACAAATCGCCGGCAGTTCTGCGAGATCGCCGTCCATGCTGAATACGCCATCGGTCACCACCAGAGTATTGCCGCTGGCTTTCTCCAGGCGCTTGGCGAGGCTTTCGGCATCGTTGTGCAGGTAGCGCGAGAAGCGCGCGCCGGAGAGCAAACCGGCGTCGAGCAAGGAGGCGTGATTGAGGCGATCCTGCAGCACCGTATCGCCCTGCCCGACCAGCGCCGTCACCGCAGCAAGATTCGCCATATAACCGGTGGAAAACAGCAGCGCCCGTGGTCGGCTGGTGAATTCGGCAAGGGCTTCCTCAAGCTGGTGATGCGGCGTGCTGTGGCCGATCACCAGATGCGAGGCGCCGCCGCCCACACCCCACTTCGCAGCGCCCTGCTGCATGGCGTCAATCACCTCGGGATGATTGGCGAGGCCCAAATAATCGTTGGAACAGAACGCCAGCAGGCGGTCGCCATCGACCATCACCTCCGGCTGCTGCGGCGCTTCCAGCAGCGGACGTTGACGATAGAGATGGGCCGCGCGGCGCTCGGCGAGACGGGCGGAGAGATCGAAGCTCATGGGTACACCGAGAGGAGGTGGATGACCACACGCGGGTCATCCAGCCTGCAAATGGGTTGGCCAGGCCAGCGGCGGATGCGTGCAACCGATGCCGCACTCATCCACCGGACCCGATCATCAGACCGCGGCGTTGTAGAACAGCTTGCTGTCGCGCTGTTCGATCAGCGCCTGCTCGATGGCCGCCTGGTGTACTTCGTCGGCATGCTCGTGGCGCTCTTCCGGCTTGATGCCCAGACGCGCGAACAGCTGCATGTCCTTGTCCGCCTGCGGATTGGCGGTGGTCAGCAGCTTCTCGCCGTAGAAGATCGAGTTGGCGCCAGCGAAGAAGGCCAGGGCCTGCATCTGTTCGTTCATCTGCTCGCGACCGGCGGACAGCCGCACATGGGATTTCGGCATCATGATCCGCGCCACGGCTAGCATGCGGATGAAGTCGAACGGATCGACGTCCTGTTCCTCGGCCAGCGGCGTGCCCTTGACCTTGACCAGCATGTTGATCGGCACCGATTCCGGGTGCTCAGGCAGGTTGGCCAGCTGGATCAGCAGGCCGGCGCGATCGTCCAGCGACTCGCCCATGCCGAGAATGCCGCCGGAGCAGATCTTCATCCCCGCCTCGCGCACGTAGCTCAGCGTTTCCAGACGCTCGCCATAGGTGCGGGTGGTGATGATGTTGCCGTAGTACTCCGGCGAGGTGTCGAGGTTGTGGTTGTAGTAGTCCAGCCCCGCCGCCGCCAGCGCCTTGGTCTGCTCCTGATCGAGCTTGCCGAGGGTCATGCAGGTTTCCAGGCCCATCGCCTTGACCCCTTCGACCATCTTCAGCACGTAGGGCATGTCCTTGGCCGACGGGTGCTTCCAGGCGGCGCCCATGCAGAAACGCGTCGAGCCGATGGCCTTGGCTTCGGCCGCCGCCTCCAGCACCTTCTGCACCTCCATCAGCTTTTCCTTGTCCAGGCCGGTGTTGTAGTGGCCGGATTGCGGGCAGTACTTGCAGTCTTCCGGGCAGGCGCCGGTCTTGATCGAGAGCAGCGTGGAAACCTGCACGCGGTTGGCATCGAAGTGCTGGCGGTGCACGGTCTGCGCCTGGAACAGCAGATCGTTGAAGGGTTGCTCGAAGAGCGCCTTGACCTCGGCGAGGGTCCAATCGTGACGCGTAATAGAGGCGGAGGTGGCGCTCATGGGCATTCCTTGTAATTAATAGCGGCTCGGCGGCCTGGCACGGATGCGGAATGTTTAGCCAAGCTCGATACGCTGTCAACCAGGAAAGGAATCATGGTTTACAACTGGTCAATTAATATACAGCACTGCCTACTGTGCGATGAACCTTGCGACGGTCACCCACTGTGCGGCCCTTGCGAAGCCGAACTGCCCTGGCTCGATGGCCGGTGTGCAACCTGTGCCGTGCCACTGCCGACACGTGGGCTGGTCTGCGGCGAATGCCAGAAAAGGCCGCCAAGCTATGACCACGTCGAGGTGCCCTGGCGCTTCGCCTTTCCCGTGGATGCGCTGATCACCCGCTTCAAGCATCAGGCGCGCTGGCCATTCGGCCGTCTGCTTGGCGAGCGCCTGGCGCTGCATCTGCAACATGCCTTCACCGACGGGCTGCCGCAGCCGGACCTTCTTGTACCCGTGCCGCTGGCCCGCCGTCGCCTGCGCCAGCGCGGCTTCAATCAGGCGCAGATGCTGGCCCAGTGGCTGGGCGGCGCGCTGAAACTGCCGGTCGACGAGCATCTGCTGGAACGCATCGTCGATACGCCCCCGCAGCAGCAACTGGACGCCGCCACGCGACGGCGAAATCTGCGCCAGGCGTTTTGCCTGGCGCCGGGCAACGACATCAAGGGCCGCCATCTGGCGCTGATCGACGACGTGCTGACCACTGGTGCGACCGCCGAGGCGCTGGCGCGACTGCTCAAGCGTGCGGGTGCGGTGCGAGTGGACGTCTACTGCCTGGCACGCACGCCCAAGCCAGGCGACTGATAGCGGCGGACGCGCGGTTGTTTAAAAGCCCCGGTGCAATACACTGATCGGTCTATTCTGCGGAGCCGGTCATGTCTCATCCCTTCGATACACTCACGCCGGACCTGGTCCTCGACGCTGTGGAAAGCATCGGTTATCTCAGCGATGCCCGCGTGCTGGCGCTCAACAGCTACGAGAACCGCGTCTATCAGGTGGGCATCGAAGATGAAACACCACTGATCGCCAAGTTCTACCGTCCCGGTCGCTGGAGCAACGAGGCGATTCTCGAGGAGCACCAGTTCAGCCTGGAACTGGTCGAGCACGAGGTGCCGGTGGTGGCGCCGCTGGAACGCAACGGCACGACGCTGTTCGAGCATGCCGGTTTCCGCTTCGCGCTCTTTCCACGCCGCGGTGGTCGCGCGCCGGAGCCGGGCAATCTCGACCAGCTCTATCGCCTCGGCCAGCTGCTGGGACGCATGCATGCGATCGGTGCAAACCGGCCGTTCGAGCATCGCGAAACCCTGGGCGTACAGAATTTCGGCCACGACTCGCTGAACAGCTTGCTGGACGGTGACTTCGTGCCCAAAAGCCTGCTGCCTGCCTACGAGTCGGTGGCGCGCGACCTGCTCAAGCGGGTCGAAGACGTCTTCGCCAGCACCAACTTCACCCCGATCCGCCTGCATGGCGATTGCCACCCGGGCAACATCCTCGCCCGCGACGACGCCTTTCATCTGGTCGATCTCGACGATTGCCGCATGGGCCCTTCTGTCCAGGACCTGTGGATGATGCTCGCCGGCGAGCGCCACGAGCGGCTCGGCCAGCTGGCCGAACTGGTGGACGGCTACAACGAATTCCACGATTTCGCCCCCCGCGAGCTGCCGCTGATCGAGGCACTGCGCGCGTTGCGGCTGATGCACTACAGCGCCTGGCTCGCCCGCCGCTGGGACGATCCGGCCTTTCCGATGAGCTTTCCCTGGTTTGGCAGCGAGCGTTACTGGGGCGACCAGGTGCTGATCCTGCGCGAACAGATATCGGCGCTGCAGGAAGAGCCGCTCAGGTTGTTCTGAGGCATGGTGTGGCTGCGGACCCGTGACGGTGGATGTGAAAAGCGACATCCACCCTACGAATCCCGGCGTCTGCGTAGGGTGGATCGCGCTTTATCGATCCACGGTGTGGACGTCCACCGGGTGGCGGTCGCCGCGACTCAGGCCTCCTCGATCAGCCAGTCCAGGCGCCAGCTGGCCTGGCTCTGCGCCAGCTGCTCGGCCAGCCACGGCAACAGCTCACGCAGCTCATCCTCCAGCCCCCACGGCGGGTTGACGATAGCCAGGCCCGAACCGCTCAGGCGGCTGGCATCGTCGGCGGGGTGAACGAACAGTTCGGCACGCAGCAACTTGGGCGCCCCGCTGCGCGCCAAGTCCTGATAGAAGCGCTTGAGCTGGCGCTCGTCCTTGATCGGATACCAGATCACGCCGATGGTCTGGCGCATACGGCCGAGCGCTTCCTTCAGCGCCGTCACACAGCGGCTCAGCTCGTCGGCCTGTTCGAACGGTGGATCGATCAGCAGTACCACGCGCTTTTCCTGCGTCGGCATCAAGGCCCTCGGCACATGCCAGCCCTCACCGCGGTGCACGGCCACGCGGCGGTCGCCGGCCATGTTGTCCTTGAGCAGCGCGCCGTCCTCGGGATGCTTTTCGTTGAGCTGCAGACGATCCTGCTCGCGGGTCAGTTGTCGCGCCAGCTCCGGCGAGCCGGGGTAATAGCGCAGCGCCCCGTCCGGGTTGAGCTGGCGGATCACGCCGAGGTAGTCATCGAGCAGCGTCGGGAGCGCCTCGGCCTGCCAGATGCGGGCGATGCCCTGCAGCCACTCGCCGGTGCGGCTGGCCTGGTCGCCGGCCAGGTCGTAGAGGCCGACGCCGGCATGGCTGTCGAGGTAGGCGAAGGGCGCCTCCTTGCGCGACAGCAGGGCGAAGATCCGGCTCAACACCAGGTGTTTGAGCACATCGGCGTGGTTGCCGGCATGGAAGGCGTGGCGGTAGTTCATCTGATCCTCCTCGAGAGCCGCGCAGTTTACCCGTCCGCCTTGCGCCGCGCAGGTCCGGCTTGACCAGCGTCGTTTTCCCCGGCCACCGACTAGGGCTACAGTGGCGCCCCACGACGACTAAACGGAGCTGACCTCATGGACCTGCGCGATCTTTTCGGCATCGAGCACCCGATCATCCAGGCGCCCATGGCCGGTGCGCAGAATCATCTGCTGGCCGCGGCTGTCTGCGAGGCCGGCGGGCTGGGTTCGATCCCGGCCGGCATGCTCAATGCCGAGGCGCTGGACGCCGAGCTGACCGCCATCGAGGCGCTGACCGACCGGCCCTACAACGTCAACTTCTTCTGCCACCAGACGCCGGCTGCCGACCCGACGGCCTTCGACGCCTGGCACCGGATGCTGGCACCCATGTTCGCCGAATTCGACATCGACCCGGCTGGCATTCCCGCCGGTGCCACCCGCCAACCGTTCGACGCGGCAATGGCCGCGGTGCTGGAGCGGCACAAGCCGGCGCTGATCAGCTTCCACTTCGGCCTGCCGGCGCCCGATCTGCTGCAACGCGCCCGCGCCACCGGGGCGAAGATCGCCTCCAGCGCGACTACGGTCGCCGAAGGCCTCTGGTTGCAGCAGCACGGCGTCGACCTGGTGATCGCCCAGGGCCTGGAGGCCGGTGGCCACCGCGGCATCTTCCTCAGCGAGGACCTGACCACCCAACTCGGCACCTTCGCCCTGCTGCCGCAACTGGTCGCCGCGCTGAACGTGCCGGTGGTCGCCGCCGGTGGCATCGCCGATGCCGGGGGCGTGGCCGCGGCACAGACCCTCGGTGCGGCTGGCGTACAACTGGGCACCGCCTACCTGTTGTGTCCGGAAAGCCGCACCAATGCGCTGCATCGCGCCGCACTGAAGAGCCCGCACGCAGCGCATACCGCGCTGACCACCCTGTTCAGCGGGCGCCCGGCGCGCGGCATCGTCAACCGCATCATGCGCGAACTGGGTCCGCTGCCCGAAGGCGTGCCGCCCTTCCCGCTGGCCGGCAACGCCATCGGCGCGCTGCGCGCCCAGACCGAGAAGCAGGGCCTGGATCACTGCACGCCGCTGTGGGCCGGGCAGAACGTCAGCGGCTGCCGGGAGATCCCGGCCGGCCAGCTGACCCGTGAACTTGCGGCCGGCTGGCGGGCCTGAGTCATTACGCAGTCCGTCGCGGCGAGCCCTGGGCCACTGCGACGGGGCGTAGAATCGACCGCACGTCACACGGAACGCCGCCATGAGCCCACTGACCAACACGCTCGTCTTCCTCGCCACCCTGGCCGGCATGGAGGTCTTCGCCTGGTGGGCGCACAAGTACGTGATGCACGGCTGGGGCTGGGGCTGGCACAAGTCGCACCACGAGCCACGCAGCGGCTGGTTCGAGAAGAACGACCTGTATGCGGTGGTGTTCGCCGGCGTGGCGATTCTGCTGATCGCCCTCGGTACCGCCGGTTATCACCCGCTGGAATGGATCGGCGCTGGCATGACGGCCTACGGCTTTCTCTATTTCGTCGCCCACGACGGCCTGGTGCACCACCGCTGGCCGCTGCGCTACGTGCCGCGCAACGGCTACCTCAAACGGCTGTATCAGGCGCACCGTCTGCACCATGCGGTCGAAGGCAAGGAGCGCTGCGTGTCCTTCGGTTTTCTCTACGCGCCGCCGCTGCCGGTGCTCAAGCGCCAGCTGCGCGAGCTGCACGACGGGCCGCTGCGCAAGCACCAGGGTACATCTAGCGAGGACGTCTCCAGAGATCGTCAGGACGCGGCCTGACCTGCATCCGCCGCGAGGCCAGCGCCAGCACGCCGCCCCCCAGCAGGAACTGCAGCTTCTGCCCTTTGCTGGTCGACACCCGCGCATCCCAGGCCGCCGCGCCGCGCGCTTTCACCTCGACGCCGATCTGCCGGTAGACGCCATGAGCCGTGGCAATCGACCAGGCCGAGCGTAACGGCAGGTCCCGTAAGCCCTGAGATGCTGATTGATAGTAAGGTTCGGCCAGATCCACCAGTCGCGCTGCCAGCGTGGCCAATGCCGCACGACGCTCAGGTAGCGCAACCTCATCTTCAGGGATGCCCACTTCGGCCAGCCACTCGGCCGGCAGGTAAACGCGCCCGATCTGTGCATCCTCGACGATATCGCGCGCGATGTTGGTCAGCTGAAAGGCCAAGCCCAGGTCACAGGCGCGATCCAGCGTCGGCTCCGCTTCGGCGCCCATCACCCGCGCCATCATCAGCCCCACCACGCCGGCAACCCGGTAGCAGTAGAGCAAGGTGTCGTCGAGGGTCCGGTACTGGTAATCCTGCACGTCCATGCGAAAGCCGGCCAGATGCTCCAGCGGGTATCGCTTGGGAATCTGGTGCCGCTGAACCACTTGCTGAAACGCAGCAAAGGCCGGATCGCTCATCGCCTCGCCGGCATAGGCGCGCTCAGTGAGATCGACCAGCTCGGCCAGGCGCGCCTCACCGCTGTTGCGATCGCCGGCGAGCTGACCATGCCCCAGCGTCTGCCCATCAATCACGTCATCACAGTGACGGCACCAGGCATAGAGCATCACGGCACCCTGGCGGGTGTGCTCGTCGAACAGTTTTGCCGCCGCCGCGAAGCTCTTGGAGCCGACGTTGATCGCCTGGGTCGAGTGATCGATTACCCGGTCGTTCATCCGGCCTGCTCCTTCAATAGGAAGTCCTCCAGCATCAGCCCGGCAGTGGCCTTGGCCGAACCTACGACGCCCGGAACTCCCGCGCCCGGATGGGTGCCGGCGCCGACGATATAGAGGTTGGGAATCACGTCATCACGGTTATGCGGGCGGAACCAGGCGCTCTGGGTAAGGATCGGCTCCAGCGAAAACGCCGAACCCAGATGAGCGTTGAGCTCGTCGCGGAAATCGTGCGGCGTGAAGATGCGGTGGGTCACCAGATCATCGCGCAGACCGGGAATATAGTGCCGCTCCAGGTATTCGAAGATGCGATCGCGGTACTTCGGCCCCTCCACCGCCCAATCGATATCTGCCGTGCCCAGGTGTGGCACCGGCGCCAGCACGTAGTGGCTGGCACAGCCCTCCGGTGCCAGCGACGGATCGGTCACGCCGGGCGCGTGCAGGTAGAGGGAGAAATCATCGGCCAGCGTTTCGCACTTGAATATCTCGTCGATCAGCTCGCGGTAGCGCGGGCCGAAACACACCGTGTGGTGTTGCAGGTGCTCATGGCGGCGCTTGAGGCCGAAATGGATGACGAACAGTGACATGGAGAAACGCTTGCCGGAGAGCCGCTTGGCCTCTTCGCGACCACGCTGTTCGTGGCCGAGCAGCTGCTTGTAGGTGTTGACTACATCAGCGTTGGAGGCCACCGCATCGGTATCGAAGCGACGGCCGTCACCCGTGATCACCGCCTTCGCCCGCCCTTCGGCTAGCTCGATGCACGCCACCTCGGCGTTCAGCTCCAGCTTGCCGCCCAGGTCCTCGAAAAGCCGGACCATCCCCTGCACCAGCGCACCGGTACCGCCGCGCGGAAACCAGACGCCGCCCTGGCGCTCCAGCGCATGAATCAGCGCGTAGATCGACGAGGTTTCGAAGGGGTTGCCGCCGACCAGCAGCGATTGAAAGGACAGCGCCTGGCGCAGCCGGTCGTTCTCCACGAACTTGGCCACCATGCTGTACACGTTGCGCCAGGCCTGCAGCTTGGCCAGCTGCGGAGCGACGCCAATCATGCTGCGGAACGACAGGAAGGGCACGGTGCCGAGTTTGACGTAGCCCTCTTCATACACCGCGCGCGAATAGGCGAGAAAGCGCTGATAGCCGGCGACGTCACGGGGGTTGAGCGCATGGATCTGCCGATCCAGCTGGGCCTGGTCGTTGACGTAATCGAAGCTGTAGCCGTCCTCCCAGCACAGCCGGTAGAAGGGGCTGACCGGCAGCAGCTCGACGTAGTCGGCCATGTGCTTGCCGGCGCCGCTGAAGAGTTCTTCCAGCGCTGGCGGATCGGTGATCACCGTCGGCCCGGCGTCGAAGGTGAAACCCTGGTCGTGATAGACGTAGGCGCGGCCACCCGGCTTGTCGCGCTTCTCCAGCAGCGTGGTCTGGATGCCGGCGCGCTGCAGGCGGATGGCCAACGCCAGCCCGCCGAAGCCGGCGCCGATCACCACCGCTCGTTTAGCTTGGTTCATCGGTAATCCTTGCGATGCAGATCATGGGCGGCAAGTGCGCGCAGCGCCTCGCCGAGCGGAACAGGAGGCTTGCCCGAGACGATGCGCAAGCGGTCGCGGGTGGTCAGATTGGCCGCGTAGAAGCGCTGGATCAGCGGTTCGCGCAAGCGGTAGAAACGTTGCATCACCGCCCAGCGGCGATCCGCCGGACCGGCCATGAACAGCATGCGATTGAGCAGTCGGAAGAAGCCGCGCTGGCGCCACTGCGCCAACGAGTAATCGCGGATCGCCTCGAACAGGCTGGTGGCATCCCAGCGATCCAGCGCGATCAGGTGATCGGCCAGACGCACCGCGTCGGGCAGTGAGTAGCCGGTGGTGGGATGAAACAGCGCCGCGGCCAGCCCCGTCTGCGGCACGCCGCGCGCCTCCTCCCAGAACGCCGGCAGATCACCGGAAAGCACGATTGGCAGCACGCCCTGCTCCTCGCGTAACACGTCGGCGATAGCCCAGCCGCGCGTACTGGCGTAGCTGCCGATGTTGTCACGCAGCTTATCGAGCGCCACGGCATCGCCGTCGGCGTAGTAGGTGTCTTCGATCAGCAGGGTGTCCGCACTCAGCGGCAGCACGTAGACAAAGCGATAACCGTCCTGCTGGGCGACGCTGGCGTCCATGATGATCGGCTCGCGCAAGCCGTGCGGCTGCTGCAGGCGCAGTTCCTGGCCGAGAAACTTCTGAAAGCCGAGCGCCAGCTGATCGGTCCGGCGCACGCCGCGTCCATCGATCACGGCGCCGGCTTGCAGGATGTCCCCCGAGCCCAGACGCACCCTGTGTGGCTCCACGCTGGCAACGGTGGTGCGCAAACGCACGCCATCGCTCAGTTCGGGCATCAGGTACTGGTGAAAGCGCTCCGAGAAGATGCTCGCGTAACCGCTGCCCAGCCGGCGCTGCAGGTCGGGAAAGATCACTTCATAACCGGGCCAGCGGTTGCCCACCATGGGCTCCAGCCAACGGTGCTGAGCCGGCGTCAGATCGTGCTGGTGAAACGACCAGGTGTGATTGCCGCCCAGGACGTCGCCCTGCTCGACGATCAGCAGGCGCAGATCGGGTCGCTGCTGACGCAGGCGTAGGGCCAGAAGCCCGTTGGCCAGCCCGCCGCCAACCAGGATCAGGTCCGCATCAAGCGCCACTCGCCACCTCCGCTCGCGGCCCATCTGTCCCGAGCGCCGCCTCGATCAGCTCGGCGGCACGCACCGCACCGCCAGCCTCACGCACTTCCGCCCCGAGCCGCACCGCCCGCTGGCGAGACTCGCCTTCGTTCAACAGCCGCTGCAATGCGTGGCCGATCCGCGCCGGGCTCGCCAGTTGCGACTGCAAGCGCAGGCCGACGCCGGCATGTTCGATACGCGCTGCGACACCCGGCTGATCGAAGGCAATCGGCAGCGCCAGCATCGGCACACCGGCCTCCAGGGCATCGAGCACGGTATTCAGCCCGGCATGGGTGATGACCGCCGCAGCCCGGGCCAATGCCGCCCGCTGGGGTGCGAAGTCGGTGACCCAATGCGCGCCCTCATCCTGTAGCCGCGCCGCTTGCGCGGCATTCAACCCGCCGCAATGGGCGATCAACAGCTGTACGCCGAGCGGCTTGCAGGCGCGGGCGATATTGCGCAGCAAGGTATAGCGATGTCCCTGCAGGGTGCCCAACGAGGCGAAGACGAACGGCCGCGTCGGATCGATTGGCAGGTTCAGCTCGGCTTCGTTTTCCAGCGGACGCCGCAACGGCCCGACAGCATGAAAATTCGCCGGGAGCTGGCGGCGCGGAAAGTCGAAGCCTTGCACCGTCTGGCTGACCTGCAGCAGGGGCGACAGGCACTCGCTCAAGGTCGAGCGCGGCGCCAGGCCGAACGCCTGACAGTAGTGCTGGATCACCTCGGCGTGGGGGCGCATCAGGCGGTCGTAGACACGACTGCTGTGCAGGTTGAGCTGCTCGCCCCAGTCGGTCGCCCGGTAGCGCCAGGGCATCACCGGCAAGGGCACCAGCGGCTCGCGGTTGAACGGCAAGGCGCAGGCGATGGATACGAACGGCAGGCCAAGATGCTCGGCCACCAGCGCACCCGCTGGCTCCATCTGATCGGCCAGCACGGCGTCGACCTCTAGCGAACGCAGCATGCCCGGCGCCTCGCGACAGAACAGTGCAGTACTCGCCGCCATGTCGGCGATGACCCGCCGAATGCCGAACGGCCCCGGTTGCGCGGCGCGGCGGACCACCGCAGCCAGGCTGCCCGGCGGATGGGAATCGGCGCCGATGGCGGCGAATCCGGCCGAGGGCAACGTCAACAGCTCGGCGACATCGGCCTGCTGGACGAAGGTCACTCGGTGGCCTCGCTGCGTCAGCGCCCAGGCGACTGCTTCGAACGCGCGCAGGTGGCTGAGAAAGGGCGGCGCGATTGCCGCGAAATGAGTCATCTGGCGGCTCCGCCCGGCATCAGGCAGTGGGCACTTGCAGCAGCCGCGCCTGCCGCAGCTCGGCCAGGCCGGCCGAACCTGTACAGAAACAGGCGACCCGCAGTTGCTCGATCAGCACTTCGAAGTGCTTGACCACCGCCTCACTGCTCAGCATCGCGGCTTGCAGCACGCCCGCTGCCTGCCCTACCAGATCGGCGCCCAGGCAGATCGCCTTGGCCGCCTCCACACCGTCGCGGATGCCTCCGGAGGCGATCAGCGGCGTATCCGGGCAGGCCTTGCGCACGGCCTGCAGCGCCTGCGCCGTGGGGATGCCCCAATCGGCGAAGGCCTGGGCGATCGCACGCTGGCTGACATCGCTGGCGCGCTCGGCTTCCACTGCGGCCCAGCTGGTTCCGCCGGAACCGGCGACATCGATGGCGGCGGCGCCGGCGTCGACCAGCTGCCGCGCCACCATCGCGGATATGCCGGCACCGACTTCCTTGATCACCACAGGCGCGGCCAGGCGGCTGGCAAGTGCTTCGATCGCCCGCAGCACGCCTCGCCAATCACGGTCGCCACCCGGCTGCACCGCTTCCTGCAGCGGGTTCAGGTGCACGATCAGCGCATCGCCATCGATCATCTCGACCGCACGCCGCGCCTCGTCCACGCCGTAGCCGCGTACCAGCTGGGCGGCTCCGAAATTGGCCAGCAGGAGGATGTCCGGCGCGAGCTGGCGCAACTGGCCCGTCAGGCCCTGATCGCCCGCAGTTTCGAGCGCAACCCGCTGCGAACCCACCGCCATGGCGATACCCAAGTGTTGCGCGGCTTCCGCCAGGTGCGCATTAATCGCAGCAGAACGTGCGGCGCCGCCAGTCATCGAGCTGATCAGCAGCGGCGCCCGCAGCTGGCGCCCGAACAGCGCGCTATGCAGGTCGATCTCATCAAGGTGCAACTCGGGCAGGGCGCAGTGCTCAAAGCGAAATGCGCCGAAACCGGTACCCGTCGCACCGGCTGCCCGCGTCGGGTCCAGGACGATATCCAGATGATCGTTTTTGCGGCTGACCAACGATTGTTTGCTCATGGAAATCGGCTCCCGGGAAGACTTGTTTGGACGTGACGCCCTGAAAAAAGTGCTATGCGATGGCAACGAGTTGTACAGGTTTTTGTCATAACGTCCAATCGTTGTACAACATTGCACAACCCTGGTGCTCGAACTGAGGCGCCAGCAAGGGCACCGCCATGCAAACGCAGAATTCCACCCTCCCGCTTCCGCAATGCGACAGCCTGCTACGCCTGCGGCGACAGGTCGACGAGCGCCTGGCCATGCGCCTGCCGCGACCCGAGTCGGAGCTGGACAAGGTCACGCTGGCGTTACGTGAAGGCACCCTCGCTCCCGGCAAACGAATCAGGCCACTGTTGTTGCTGCTGGCGCTGGGAGATCTCGGCGTCGACCCCGATATCGGCCTGGACCCGGCATGTGCGCTGGAGATGATCCACGCCGCCTCGCTGTTTCTCGACGACATGCCATGCATGGACAACGCCAGCCTGCGGCGCGGCCAGCCGACCATTCATCTGCGTTTCGGCGAGGATGTCGCCGTGCTCGCCTCGGTCGCACTGCTCAGCCATGCCTATGGCATAACCGCCACCGCGCCCAGGCTCACCCCCAGGCAGCGCAACGACGCGGTGGCCACACTGGCGCGAGCGGTCGGTGCGCAGGGCCTGGTGCGTGGGCAATTTCGCGACCTGCATGGCGCACAAGAAGCGCAGCAGCTCGATGCGGTGATTGCCACCAATCAGCTGAAAACCGGCTCGCTGTTCACCGCCGCATTGGAAGTTGCCGCCCTGCTCGCGGGGGCTGAGCGGACGCGGACACGCCATCTGCAAGGCTTTGCCAACGAACTGGGCCTGGCGTTTCAGCTGCTCGACGATATCGCCGATGGCCTGACGCCCGAACAGACCGGCAAGGACTGCCAGCAGGACCGGGCCAAGGCGACCGTGGTCTCGCTGCTTGGCCAGCAGGCGGCAGAGCAGCAGCTGGCAACCCATCGAGAGGCCGCCCTCAGCCATCTTGATGCCGCCGGCCTGGGCGATGGCGAACTGGCCGCGCTCATGCGCCAGCTGTTCGGCTGAATGGCGCGACCCCGTGTTGACGCTTCATCAGTGCAATGGATGAAGCTAGGCAATGGAAAACCGCGGTCCTTAGACTCGGGCCGATAAAAATGGAGGTTGACCATGACCGAGACCCTGCTCTGCCCGCGTAACCTGGCATTCGAACTCTACGAAGTGCTGGACGCCGAGGCCCTGACCCGCCGCGAGCACTTCGCCGATCACAGCCGCGAAACCTTCGACGCCGCCATCGGCACCGCGCGCACCATCGCCGAGAAATACTTCGCACCGCACAACCGCAAGTCCGACGAGCACGAGCCGCAGTACGTCAACGGCGAAGCGGTGCTGATTCCCGAGGTCAAGCCGGCCGTGGACGCCTTCATCGAGGCGGGCTTTCACAACGCGCAGCGCAGCTTCGACGACGGCGGCATGCAGCTGCCGAATCTGCTGTCGCGGGCCTGCTTCGCGCATTTCCAGTCGGCCAACATCGCCACCAGCTCCTACCCAATGCTGAGCATGGGCGCCTCGCACCTGATCGAGGCCTTCGGCTCCGACGAGCAGAAGCAGCGCTTCCTGCAGCCGATGCTCGAGGGGCGTTTCTTCGGCACCATGGCACTCACCGAGCCGCACGCCGGCTCCTCGCTGTCGGACATCCGCACCCGCGCCGAACCGGCCGGTGACGGCAGCTATCGCCTCAAGGGCAACAAGATCTTCATTTCCGGCGGCGACCACCCGCTGTCGGAAAACATCGTGCACATGGTGCTGGCCAAGCTGCCGGACGCGCCGCCCGGGGTGAAGGGCATCAGCCTGTTCATCGTGCCGAAGTTCCTGGTCAACGACGACGGCTCGCTGGGCGAGCGCAACGACGTGCTGCTGGCCGGCCTGTTCCACAAGATGGGTTGGCGCGGCACCACCAGCACGGCGCTGAACTTCGGCGACAACGGCAACTGCGTCGGCTATCTGGTAGGCGAGCCGCACAAGGGCCTGGCCTACATGTTCCAGATGATGAACGAGGCGCGCATCGGCGTTGGCATGGGCGCGATCATGCTCGGCTACGCCGGCTACCTCTACTCGCTGAACTACGCCCGCGAGCGTCCGCAAGGCCGCCTGCCGGACGGCAAGGACCCGGCCTCGACCCAGGTGCCGATCATCGAGCACACCGACGTCAAGCGCATGCTGCTGATGCAGAAGGCCTATGTCGAAGGCGCCTTCGATCTCGGCCTGTACTCGGCACGCCTGGTGGACGACGAGCATACCGCCGAGAGCGACGAGGAGCGGCGCAACGCTGGCGAGCTGCTCGACCTGCTGACGCCGATCGTCAAATCCTGGCCGTCGGAGTATTGCCTGAAGGCCAACGAACTGGCCATCCAGATTCTCGGCGGGCATGGCTACACCCGCGAATACCCGGTGGAACAGTACTACCGCGACAACCGCCTCAATCCGATCCACGAAGGCACCCACGGCATCCAGTCGCTGGACCTGCTCGGCCGCAAGCTGATGCAGAACAAGGGTGCCGGCCTGCGCCAGCTGCTCGGGTTGATCCAGGCCAGCTGCGCACGCGCCGCCGAGTACGACTCGCTGACCGCACTGCGCCAGCCGCTGGAGCAGCACATCGCCCGCCTCACCAGCGTGACCCAGGCGCTGCTCGGCGATCTGGCAGCCGGCAAGGTGAACCAGGCGCTGGCCAACTCGGCGCTGTACCTGAAGGTGTTCGGCCATGCAGTGATCGGCTGGCGCTGGCTGGAGCAGGCACTGCGCGCCGAACGCGGGCTGGCCGAAGGCAATCCGGCGGATGCGGACTTCTACCGTGGCAAGCTGCAGGCCGCGCGCTACTTTCTGACCTGGGAAGTGCCGGCTTGCGCGCACGAGCTGGCCATCCTCGACGCACGCGACGACACCTGCCTGACGATGCAGGACGCCTGGTTCTAGAGCGTGCCGCACATGCTGTAACAGCGCCCCGCTCCTGCGGGGCGTTTTTTTGACAGGCTGTCAAATCATCAGGTTAGAATCGCTGGCATATCCCGTGCATGCGCACGCGGCAGCTATCTCTAGCGGAGACTTCATTTGGACGTCGGCAACATCAACCACCTGTTCTTTATCGGTGCCTTGTTGGTGGCGGCGAGCATCCTGATGAGCTCCCTTTCGGCGCGTCTCGGCGTGCCGATCCTGGTGATTTTCCTCGGCGTCGGCATGCTTGCCGGGGTCGATGGCGTAGGCGGTATCGTCTTCGAGGACTATCGGCTGGCTTTCGTCATCAGCAACCTGGCGCTGGCGGTGATTCTCCTCGACGGTGGCATGCGCACCCGTACCGCAACCTTCCGCGTGGCCCTGAAACCGGCGTTCTCGCTGGCGACCCTGGGCGTGGCGATCACCTCCGGCTTTACCGGGCTGGCCGCTGCCTGGCTGTTCGATTTGCCGCTGCTGCAGGGCCTGCTGATCGGCGCGATCGTCGGCTCCACCGATGCCGCCGTGGTGTTCAACCTGCTCAACGGCAAGGGCCTGAACGAGCGGGTCGGTTCGACGCTGGAAATCGAGTCGGGCAGCAACGACCCGATGGCGATGTTCCTTACCGTCGCGCTGATCGACATGCTGCTCGCCGGGCAGACCACCTTCGGCTGGGACTTCCTGCTGACTCTGCTGCAGCAGTTCGGCATCGGCACCGTGCTCGGTCTGGCTGGCGGCTGGCTGCTGCTGCAGCTGATCAACCGACTGTCCGTAGCCGACGGGCTCTACCCGCTGCTGGCAGTGGCCGGCGGCCTGATGATCTTCGCCCTGTCCGGCGCCATCGGCGGCAGCGGCATCCTCGCCATCTACGTCTGCGGTCTGCTGCTGGGCAACCGGCCGATCCGCAACCGCCACGGCATCCTGCACATGTTCGACGGCCTGGCCTGGCTCAGCCAGATCGGCATGTTCCTTGTGCTCGGCCTGCTGCTCACCCCCAGTGAACTCTTGCCCATCGCCCTGCCGGCACTGGCGCTGTCGCTGTGGATGATCCTGTTCGCTCGCCCGCTGGCGGTGTTCGTCAGCCTGTTGCCGTTCCGCAGCTTCCACCTGCGCGAGCGCCTGTTCATCTCCTGGATCGGCCTGCGCGGCGCGGTGCCGGTGATTCTCGCGGTGTTCCCGCTGATGGCCGGGCTGGAAAACGCCCAGCTGTTCTTCAACGTGGCGTTCTTCATCGTCCTGGTGTCGCTGCTGCTGCAGGGTTCGACGCTGGCCTGGGCGGCGAAGAAGGCCAAGGTCGAGGTACCGCCGTCGCCTATGCCGGTCTCGCGTACCGGCCTGCAGGTGCACACCACCAGCCAGTGGGAAATGTTCGTCTACCGCCTGAGCGCCAGCAAATGGTGCGTCGGCGCCGCCCTGCGCGAACTGAAGATGCCACCCGGCACGCGCATCGCCGCGCTGTTCCGCGGCAAGAACCTGCTGCATCCGTCCGGTAGCACGCGGCTGCAGGTGGACGACATCCTCTGCGTGATCGGGCATGACGAAGACCTGCCGGCGCTAGGCAAACTGTTCAGCCAGGCACCCAAGCGCGGCCAGGACCTGCGTTTCTTCGGAGACTTCATCCTCGAGGCCGACGCCCAGCTCAGCGCCATCACCGCGCTCTACGGCCTCAAGCTCGGCGATGTGGACGGCAATCAGACCATCGGCAACTTCATGGCCGAAGAGGTCGGTGGCCGGCCAGTGGTGGGCGACCAGATCGAATGGAACGGGCTGACCTGGACCGTGGCAGCAATGGAGGCCGGCGAAGTGCGCAAGGTCGGCCTGAAGTTTCCGGAAGGTGACAAGCCAGGCCCACAGCTGATGTTCTAAAGCCACCATGGCCGGCGGATGACGCGGCTTCACCGCTCATCACCCGACCGGTTGCGCGGTACTCGCGCTGGGCAGGCGCAGCCCGTAGACTTTCGCACTTTCTGGTCATCCGCTGCGTCACTGCCCCCATGTCCCTTCTGCGCGCCCTGTTGCTCTCGACGTTCTGCCTGTTTGTCGTCCCCCTGCATGCTCAATCACTGGACAGCCTGACGGGCACCCCGCCCGCCAGCGAAGGCGAAACGAAATCCGCACAACCCTCGCTGGACGAGCAGACCCGGCGCATGAGCGAGCAGACTGCGACCAGCGAAACCCGCCTGGCCGAACTGAAAGCGCAGCTGGCGCAGGCGCCGAAGGAAGTCACCGAGGCTCAGCGCGAGCTGGGGAAACTCAAGGCCAGCCCGGACGAAGACCCCGCCAAACGCTATGCCAGCCAGTCGGTGGAGGCACTCGAGCAGCGCCTGAGCGCGCGGGTCGAGGAGCTGTCCGAATGGCAGAAGCAGTTCAGTGCCGCCAACAGCATGATCATCAGCGCGCAGACCCGTCCCGAGCGCGCCCAGGCGCAGATCGGCACGGCACAGACGCGCATCCAGGAAATCAACAACCTGCTCAAGGGCGGACGCGAATCCGGCAAGCCGCTGAGCGAGGAACGTCGCGCGCTGCTGGAAGCGGAGATCGCCTCGCTCGGCGCGCAGATCGAACTGCGCCGCCAGGAACTGGCCGGCAACAGCCTGCTGCAGGACCTGGGCAAGGCCCGCCGCGACCTGCTGGCCGAGCGCATCGCCCGTGCCGAGCAGGACACCCAGGCCCTGCAAGGGCTGATCAACGAGAAGCGCCGTGCCGAATCGGAGCAGACCGTCGCCGAGTTCTCCGCGCGGGTGCAACAGGCCGGCTCGGACAAGCTGCTCGCCGCCGAAAGCGCCGAGAACCTCAAGCTGTCCGACTACCTGTTGCGGGCCACCGAGCGCCTCAACCGCCTCAACCAGCAGAACCTGCAGACCCGCCAGCAGCTCGATACCCTCAACCAAACCGACCAGGCGCTGGAAGAACAGATCGCCGTACTTGAAGGCAGCCTGCTGCTGTCGCGCATCCTCTACCAGCAGAAACAGGCGCTGCCGAGCCTGCAGCTGGACAAGGACCTCGCCGACGAAATCGCCGATATCCGTCTCTATCAGTTCGAGCTCAACCAGCGCCGTGAAGCCGCGGGCAATGCCGCCGCCTATGTCGACCAGTTGCTGGCCGAGCAGAAAGAGGAGGAAGTGACCCCCGAACTGCGTCGGACCCTGCTCGACCTGGCCACCACCCGCAGCGAGCTGCTCGACCGCCTCAACCGTGAGCTGGACGCGCTGCTCAACGCCTCGATCACCCTGCAGCTCAACCAGAAGCAGCTGCAGGACACCGCCAGCGCGCTTAGCAATACCCTCGACGAGCAGATGTTCTGGATTCCCAGCAACAAGCCGCTTGATTTGGACTGGCTGCAGGGTTCGGTTCGCCGACTCAAGGCGCAGCTCGCGGCGATGCCCTGGCTGTCCGCGGTGCAAGAGTTGGGTGCTGGACTGAAGGAACGCCCGCTGTTCTTTCTGCCGCTGCTGCTGCTGATCGCCGCGCTGCTCTGGTGGCGCAAGAAGATCGACGCCAAACTCAGTTCGCTGAGCGAGGAAATCGGCCATTTCCGCAACGACAGTCAGTTGCACACCCCGCTGGCGCTGCTGCTCAACCTGCTGCTGGCGCTGCCCGGCGCGATGTTCCTGGCCCTTTGCGGCTACCTGCTGCAGATGGACGCGCGCGGGCAGAACTACGTCCTCGGCGCCGCCCTGTACGAAATGGCCCAGGCCTGGCTGGTGTTCTACAGCGCCTACCGCATGCTCTCGCCAGGGCGCGTGGCCGAGCTGCACTTCGGCTGGTCGCGGCCGCAGGTGGCCTTCCTGCGTGACGAGATTCGCCGGCTGGGGCTGATCGTCATGGCCCTGGTTGCCGTGGTCAGCGTCGCCGAACATCAGCCGGCGCGGCTGGCCGACGACGTGCTCGGCATTCTCGTGGTGCTGACCTGCTTCGCCCTGATGAGCTGGCGTCTCAACCGCCTGCTGCTCAAGGGCCCGTCGAGCCAGAACGCCCCGCCGCTGCGCCTGATGATCGGCCTGCTGTTCAGCGTGCTGCCGATCGCGCTGATCGTCGCGGTGGGCTTTGGCTACTACTACACAGCGCTGAAGCTGACCGACCGCCTGATCGACACACTCTACCTGCTGATGATCTGGATCGTCGTCGAAGCGGCGCTGGTCCGCGGCCTCACCGTCGCGGCGCGGCGGCTGGCCTACAAGCGCGCCCTGGCCAAGCGCCAGGCGCAGGGCGACGATGGCAGCGACACGGTGGAAACCCAGGGCGAACCGGGGCTGGACATCGAACAGGTCAACCAGCAGTCGCTGCGCCTGACCCGCCTGACCATGTTCGGCGTGTTCCTCGTGGCGCTGTACTGGGTCTGGTCCGACCTGATCTCGGTGGTGTCCTACCTGGACAACATCACCCTGTACGAATACACCACCGGCAGCGGCGATGCCCTGACCACCGCGGCGATCAGCCTGAACAACCTGCTCGGCGCACTGCTGATCATCGCCATCACCGTGGCCCTGGCGCGCAACCTGCCCGGCCTGCTGGAAGTCATGGTGCTGTCCAAGCTGCGTCTGGCCCAGGGCAGCGCCTACGCCACCACCACGCTGCTGTCCTATGCGCTGGCCGGCTTCGGCATCGTCACCACGCTGTCCACTCTCGGCGTCAGCTGGGACAAGCTGCAGTGGCTGGTAGCCGCGCTCTCGGTGGGCCTGGGTTTCGGCTTGCAGGAAATCTTCGCCAACTTCATCTCCGGCCTGATCATCCTCTTCGAACGCCCGGTACGAATCGGCGACGTGGTGACCATCGGCAACCTGTCGGGCACGGTCAGCCGGATTCGCATCCGCGCCACCACCATCACGGACTTCGACCGCAAGGACATCATCGTCCCGAACAAGACCTTCATCACCGGTCAGCTGATCAACTGGTCGCTGAGCGACACCGTGACCCGCGTGACGGTCAAGGTCGGCGTGGGCTACGGCTCGGACCTGGAGCAGGTGAAGGCGCTGCTCTACAAGGCCGCTCAAGCCAACCCGCGCGTACTCAAGGACCCGGAGCCGCAGGTGTTCTTCCTCAACTTCGGCGAGAGCACGCTGGACCACGAACTACGCATCCACGTGCGTGATCTGGGCGACCGCAACCCGGCCACCGATGAGATCAACCGCTTCATCGACCGTGAATTCACCAAGGCCGGCATCAACATCGCCTTCCGCCAGGTCGATGTGTTCCTGAAGAACTTCGCCGGCCAGCAGCTGCAGCTCAGTGCCACGCCGAAGCCCGCCGACGACACGCCGAAGCCGGCGACCGACGATCGCGGCTGAGGAACGTCCGGGCACCGCGCACTCTCCAACGTCCAGAACGCCCGGCTGCGGCCGGGCACTCCTCGTCCGCCTGCCGCCGCCGGAGACATCTTGAAAAGCCTGACCCAGCTGACCTTCGACAACCGCTTCGCCCGTCTCGGCGATACCTTTTCCACCCAGGTATCGCCGCAGCCGCTGGAAGCGCCGCGCCTGGTGGTGGCAAGCGAGGCGGCGATGGCCCTGCTGGATCTCGACCCGACCGAAGCCGAGCAGCCGCTGTTCGCCGAACTGTTCTCCGGGCACAAGATCTGGTCCACCGCCGAGCCGCGCGCGATGGTCTATTCCGGCCACCAGTTCGGCAGTTATAACCCGCAGCTCGGCGACGGCCGAGGCCTGCTGCTCGGCGAGGTGGTGAACGAGGCCGGCGAGTACTGGGACCTGCACCTCAAGGGCGCCGGCAAGACGCCCTATTCGCGTATGGGCGATGGTCGCGCGGTGCTGCGCTCGTCGATCCGCGAATTCCTCGCCAGCGAGCACCTGCACGCCCTCGGCATCCCCAGTTCCCGCGCGCTGTGCGTCACCGGTTCGGACACCCTGGTCTACCGCGAACGCCCCGAGCGTGGCGCCATGCTGCTGCGCCTGGCGCCGAGCCACGTGCGTTTCGGCCACTTCGAGTTCTTCTACTACACCCGCCAGCACAGCGAACTGAAGCAGCTGTTCGAGCATGTCGTCGAGGCGCACTTCCCCGAACTGCTGGAACATCCCGAACCGTTCCACATGTTCTTCCGCACGGTGCTCGAACGCACCGCCGCGCTGATTGCCCGCTGGCAGGCCTACGGCTTCTGCCACGGGGTGATGAATACCGACAACATGTCGATCCTCGGCATCACCTTCGACTTCGGCCCCTACGCCTTCCTCGATGACTTCGATGCTCGCTTCATCTGCAACCACTCCGACGATACCGGCCGCTACTCCTTCGAGAATCAGGTGCCCATCGCCCACTGGAACCTGGCTGCGCTGGCCCAGGCGCTGACGCCCTTCGTCGAGGTCAAGGTGCTGCGCGAAACCATGGAGCTGTTCCTGCCGCTGTACGAGGCCGAATGGCTCGATCTGATGCGCCGCCGGCTGGGTTTCAGCCAGGCCGAGGATGGCGACGCCGAGCTGATCCGCCGCCTGCTGCAGTTGATGCAGGGCAGCGCGGTGGACTACACGCGCTTCTTCCGCGAACTCGGCGAGCGCCCGGCCGAACAGGCCGTGCAGCGGCTGCGCGAGGACTTCGTCGATCTGCAGGGCTTCGATGCCTGGGCGGCGGATTACTGTGCACGCACGGCCCTGGAGGGCGGCGATCCCGCCGCGCGGCAGGCGCGGATGCAGGCGGTCAATCCGAAGTACATCCTGCGCAACTACCTGGCACAGCAGGCCATCGAGGCGGCGGAAAAAGGCGATTACGCGCCGGTGCGCGAACTGCACGCCGTGCTCAGTCGACCGTTCGACGAGCAGCCCGGCATGCAGCGTTACGCCGAGCGCCCACCGGAATGGGGCAAGCATCTGGAAATTAGTTGTTCGTCCTGAGTGTGGTCCGCTGACCGGGCCAGCCGACAAGCTTCGGCTATTCGCCCAGAGGCAGCAGGACGCGGAACTGCGAGCCCTGCCCTTCCTCGCTCTGCACCTGGATGCGGCCGTTGTGGGCGCGGACGATCTGGTCGGCGATGAACAGGCCCAGACCCAGGCCAGCGCTGCCCTCGCTGCCCTCGGCGCGCTCGAACTGGCAGAAGATCCGCTCCAGGCTCTTTGGGCTGATGCCGATGCCGTGGTCGCGCACCTCGATGCAGGCGCCTTCTGTGCATGAGGTGACGCTGACCTGCACCGGCTTGCCGGCGCCGTAGCGCATGGCGTTGGTCAGCAGGTTGGCCAGCACCTGTTCGATGCGGAAGGCATCCCAGACGCCGGCGATCGGCTCGTTGCGCTCCAGCCGCAGCTCGCAACCGCAGGCTTCCATCTGCGCCGAGAAGTTCTCCACCACATTGCCGACCAGCTGGCTGAGGTCGGTGCGGCTCGGGCGAATCGATAGCTTGCCGGTACGAATGCGCGAAACGTCGAGCATGTCGTCGATCAGGCGGATCAGGCTCTGGATCTGCCGCTCGTCTTTGTCGACCATGTTGCGCAGCCGCTCTTCGCTAAAAGCAGTGAAGTTGTTGCGGCTGAGCTGCAGCTTGCGCAGCTGCACCTCTAGAATCAGGGTGTTTAACGGTGTTTTCAGCTCGTGCGAGACGATCGACATGAAATCGTCACGCATGCGCACCGCATCTTCCAGCTCGGCCTGGGTGCTGCGCAGCTCATCGAGCAACACTTCCTGCTCGCGACGGCTGCGCTCCAGCGCTTCCAGTTGTCGCGCCAGGCGCTTGCGACCTCGGTACAAATCGACGAATACGCTGACCTTGCTGCGCACCGCATGAGCATCGAGCGGCTTTTGCATGAAATCCACCGCGCCGCTCTCGTAGCCCTTGAAGGCATAGTTGAGCTCGCGACCGGCCGCGCTGACGAAGACGATGGGGATCTGCTTGGTGCGCTCGGTGCCGCGCATCAGCTCGGCCAGCTGGAAGCCGTCCATGCCCGGCATCTGCACATCGAGAATGGCCAGTGCGAACTCGTGACGCAGCAGCAGCTCCAGTGCCTGCTCGGCCGATTCGGCCTGATGAACCCGTATACCGGGCGCCTGCAACAGCGCGTCCAGAGCCAGCAGGTTCTCCGGCAGGTCATCGACGATCAGTAGATTTACCTCGTCGGTACGGTCGGGCATGGTCACTCCAGTTCTCGCAACAATCGGTGAATGTCGCGTAGGGGCAAGATGTAATCCGGCGCGAAGCGCCGCAGGGCGGCGCGAGGCATGGTTGGTACGGCCGCTTCGACGGGGTCCTGAATCACGGTCAACCCGCCGCCGCGGTGGATCGCCTCAAGGCCGGCGGCGCCATCCTCGTTGGCGCCGGTCAGCAGAACACCAGCGACCTGCGCGCCCCATGTATCGGCTGCCGACTCGAATAGCACGTCGATCGATGGACGGGAAAAATGCACCGCATCGTCCTGGCTCAGCGACAGGCTGCCGTCATTCTCGACCAACAAGTGATAACCGGGTGCGGCAAAGTACAGCATTCCGGAGTGCAGCTGGTCCTTGTCGTCCGCTTCCTTGGCCCTCAGCCGGGTTCTGCGCCCGAATATCTCGGCCAGATGGGTGGGCCCGCTGGCCGGTATGTGCTGGACCACTAGAATCGGTGGACGGTAACCGCTCGGCAGGCCTTCGAGCACCGTGCCGAGGGCCTCCAGCCCACCGGCGGACGCACCGATCACCACCGCCTCGATGGGCGGCTGGCGTCTCGCCTGAAGAAGCGCCTGCTCGGAGCTGCTCATAGCTTGCGGAAGATCCTTTCCGATTTATCGAACGGCTCGTAGTAATTGGCGTAGCCGGAAAACTCGACGGTTTCCTTGCTGCCGAGGCCGAGAAAGCCCCGATGGCAAAGCGATTCATGAAACAACCCGAAGGCACGATCCTGCAGCGGCTTGTTGAAATAGATCAGCACGTTGCGGCAGGAGATCAAATGCGTTTCGGAAAATACGCTATCGGTTGCCAGGCTATGGTCGGCAAACGTAACCGTTTCTTTCAACGATTTGTCCATGATCGCCGAGTCGTACGCGGCAGTGTAATAGTCGGAAAAACTGCGCGTGCCGCCGGCCTGCTGGTAGTTCGCCGTGTACTGGCGCAGGTGGTCGATGGCGAAGATGCCCTGGCGCGCCTGCTCCAGCGAACGCGGGTTGATGTCGGTGGCGTAGATGATCGAGCGCTCGAGCAGCCCCTCTTCCTTGAGCAGGATGGCCATCGAGTAGACCTCTTCGCCGGTGCTGCAGCCGGCGATCCAGATCTTCAGCGACGGATAGGTGCGCAGCACCGGCACCACCTGTTCCCGCAGCGCGCGGAAATAGCCGGGATCGCGGAACATCTCGCTGACCGGGATGGTGAGGTACTGCAGCAGGTCCATGAAGGCCTGCGGGTCATAGAGGATCTTGCGCTGCAAGGCCGAGATGCTCTCGCACTGCAACTGCTTCAACGCCAGCAATACCCGGCGCTTGAGCGAAGCGCCGGAGTAGTCACGGAAGTCATAGCTGTACTTGAGGTAGATCGCCTCGATCAGCAGCTTGAGTTCGATCTCGACGTTACGGTCGCCCATTTCACAGCAGCTCCACTTTCGGCAGCCAGACGCGGATCAGCGAAAACAGCCGGTCGAGGTCGATGGGTTTGGCCAGGTAATCATTGGCGCCCGAACGCAGGCAGCGGTCCTGATCATCCTTCATCGCCTTGGCGGTCACCGCGATGATCGGCAGCTTGGCGAAGCGGGCATCCTTGCGGATTTCCTGCATGGCGGTGAAGCCATCCATCTCCGGCATCATGATGTCCATCAGCACCAGGTCGATGCCGGCATCGTGCTGCAGCTTGTCGATGGCCTCCAGGCCGTTGCGGGCGATCTCCACCAGCGCGCCCTTCTGCTCCAGCGCGCTGGTCAGGGCGAAGACGTTGCGCACGTCGTCGTCCACCACCAGGATCTTGCGGCCCTCGAAGGCCTTCTCGCGGCTGCGCGCGCTTTTCAGCATCTTCTGCCGCTCCGGCGGCATGTCCGACTCGACCTTGTGCAGGAACAGCGTTACCTCGTCGAGCAGACGCTCCGGCGAGCGCGCTCCCTTGATGATGATCGAACGCGAGTACTTGAGCAGCGCCGCCTCCTCGTCGCGGGTCAGGTTGCGCCCGGTGTAGACGATCACCGGCGGGAAGGAGCAGATGTCCTCCTTGGCCATGCGTTCGAGCAGTTCACTGCCGTCCATGTCCGGCAGCTTGAGGTCGATGATCATGCAGTCGAACACCGTGTCGCGCAGCAGCTCCAGGGCCTGAGCACCGAACTCAACGGCGGTGATCTCGATGTCCACGTCCTCGATCAGCCGCGACATGCTCTCGCGTTGCAGGGCGTCGTCCTCGACCAGCAGGATGCGTTTGACCTTCTGCGCCAGCTTGGCCTCCAGCCGGCTGAAGACGTCCTTGAGTTCTTCGCGGGTGGTCGGCTTCATCGCGTAGCCCACCGCGCCCATCTGCAGGGCCGCTTCCTTGCGATCCTCCACCGATACCACATGCACCGGGATATGCCGGGTCGCGGGGTTTTCCTTGAGCCGTTCGAGCACCGTCAGGCCGGAGTGATCCGGCAGGCGCATGTCGAGCAGGATCGCGTCCGGCTTGTACTGCAGCGCGGTATCGAAACCATCGTCGGCGTTCTGCGCCAGCAGGCAGCTGTACTGCAGCTCATGCGCGAGATCGTGGAGGATGCGCGCGAACTGCGGCTCGTCCTCGATCACCAGCACGCAGCGCTCCTTGAACGGGAATCTGTCGCGGTCATCGGCCAGGCGCGCCTGCGGTACCGCGGCGGCACGATTGAGCAGCTCACGCTCGTCGGGACGCGCCGGTGCTGTGCTCGGTGCTGGCGCGAGTTTGCTGCTCGGCTCCGGCTGGCGGCTCGGTTGCGCCACTTCCGGCTCGGTGACGAGCGCTTCGCTGTAGTTCTGCGGCACGACCAGGGTAAAGGTGCTGCCGGCGCCCGGCTGGCTCTGCACTTCGATTTCTCCGCCGAGCAGATTGGCCAGCTCGCGGGAGATCGACAGGCCCAGGCCGGTGCCACCGTAACGGCGGTTGGTGGTGCCGTCGGCCTGGCGGAATGCCTCGAAGATCGCCGCCTGCTGCTCCTGGGCGATGCCGATGCCGGTGTCGCGCACGGCGAAGGCCAGCAGGTCGTCGTCGCGCGGTTCGACGCGCAGCGTCACCGAGCCTTTCTCGGTGAACTTGAAGGCATTGGCCAGCAGGTTCTTGATGATCTGCTCCAGGCGCTGGCGATCGCTGAACAGGCTGGCCGGCAGGTCATCGGCAAGCTCCACGCTGAACTGCAGGGATTTCTCCATGGCCAGCGGCAGGAACAGATTCTTCATGCCGTCGACCAGGCGGGTGAGGATGGTCAACTCGGGATGCACCTCGAGCTTGCCGGCTTCCACCTTGGAGATGTCGAGGATGTCGTTGATCAGGGTGAGCAGATCGTTGCCAGCCGAATAGATGGAGCGGGCGAACTGCACCTGATCGTCGCTGAGGTTGCCCTCGGGGTTGTCGGCCAGCAGCTTGGCCAGGATCAGCGAGCTGTTCAGTGGCGTGCGCAGCTCGTGGGACATGTTGGCAAGGAATTCGGACTTGTAGCGACTGGCGCGCTGCAACTCGTCAGCGCGCTGTTCGAGCATCAGCTGTACCTCGTTCAGGCGCTGATTCTTCTCGTCCATCTGGTCGCGCTGGCGGGCCAGCTCTTCGGTCTGCTCGGCCAGCTGTTCATTGGTTTGTTCCAGTTCGGCCTGTTGTTCTTCCATGTGCGCCTGGGATTCACGCAGGGCGTTGGATTGTTCTTCCAGTTCCTCGTTGGCGGCACGTAGCTCTTCCTGCTGCACCTGCAGCTCCTCGTTGAGCTGCTGGGTTTCGGCGAGCACCTTCTGCAGGCGCTGACGATAGCGCGCTGCCTCGATGGCCGAACCGATGCTGGGAACGATGCGCCGCAGCAGCTCGCTGTCCTGCTCGCGCAGCGGCCGCAGGAAGCCCAGCTCGATCACGCCGTTGAGCATGCCGCTGTCTTCCACCGGCACGATAAGCACCGAGCGCGGCGCCGTGTTGCCCAGTCCGGAGGTCACCTTGAGGTAGTCCGCGGGCAGGTCTTCGAGCGCCATTACCCGCCGCTCCAGCGCGGCCTGGCCGACCAGACCGTTGCCGATGTCCAGCGTGCGCGCACTCTGCAGATGATCGGGGTCGTAGGCATATTCGGCGACGCGCTGCAGCTTGCCATCCTGCACCACGTAGAGCGCGCCGACCGCCGCATCGATGTAGCGCGAAAGAAAATTCAGCACACCCTGGCCGAGCGCCGGCAGGGCCAGCTCGCCGATGATGGAGTCGCTGAGCTGGGTCTGCCCGGTGCGGTACCAGGCCTGCTGCTCAAGCGCCTCGGCATGCGCCTGCTGGCGCTGCAGCGACTGCGAGTAGCTCTCCGACAGCGAGGTCAGGTCACGACGACCGAGATAAACGAGCATGCCGCTAAAGATCAGGCTGAACAGCAGGAAGCCGCCGATCAGCGCGGTGGTGATCACTTCCGAAACGTCGGTGCGCTCGCTGCGCAGCTGACGCTCGCGGGCAATGAAGTCGTTGAGCAGGCGGCGCTGATCCTCCTTCAGCTCGAGCCCACGCTTGCTCTGCACCTCCTCAATAATCGACAGCCCCTGGCCGCGCTGGCCGATCAGATCCTCGGCAAAGACCAGCCATTGGCTGTGCAGCATGGCGATACGCTCGATGCGTTCGAGCTGCTCGGCGTCCTCGGCAGAGTAGTCGCGCATCAGTTCCAGCTGCTCTTCGAACAGCGGCAACTCGCGCTTGTAGGGATCGAGAAAGCGCGTCTCGCCGGCGATCAGATAGCCGCGCATCGACGACTCGATGTCGTTGAGCATCTTCTGTGCCTCGTGGGCGTAGGCCACGCCCTGAACCGAACGCTCGACCCATTGGCTCACGCTCAGCAGGTAATACACGATGGCGCTGAAGAAGAAGGCGCTGAGAAAGCCGAACCCCAGTGGCACGGCCACGTTGCGGTTGAGTATTCGCCTGAAATTGCTCTGATCGATGAAGGACTCGCTCATTGGTTTCCTTTCCGTATACCTGGCGCGGGCGGCTGAGCGCTGGCGTCACCCACGGGCGATCGCGCTCGGTTAGCGGCGTTTTCTTGAGTGTTTCGCGCGTGATTGGTTCCGTAGCGCAGGAAGCGCGACTCTACACGGCCAGGGGAAGGAGTTCAAAAGCAGCCCGGTCGAGCCGGGCCGCTGACGATCAACGGCGAGCGATGATCCAGACCGCGTGGATGATGCCGGGGATATAGCCGAGCAAGGTGAGCAGGATGTTGAGCCAGAACGCGCCGGCGAAGCCTACCTGGAGGAACACGCCAAGCGGTGGCAGCAGTATCGCGATAATGATGCGGATGAGGTCCATCATGGTCTCCGTCAGGTAAGTGTGGCCATATGCGGCTTACCTGAATCGACCGGAACAGCGCAGAGGGGTTCCTTCCACGCTGCTGGCGGAGCGCCGCTGCCGAGGGGCAGCGGGCTGAAGTCCGAGGGCGACCGGATAAGCCGCCGAGGGCATCGGTTAGATGCACGGAGGGGGGAGACGCAGCCCGTCTTTCACGTGGGCATCGTTGCGTCATGCCGCTTCGCCTTTTGAGCCAAGGGGCGGCGCCGAGCGTATCGCTTAGCCTGCTAACAATCCCAGACGAAAGGCGTAGACGCCATTGGCCATTGGTCGATAGCCGCGTATTTCGCTCGGGCTCATCCGAACTCCCCCCTGCCCGCACGGGTCGTCTAAGCAGACCGCGGGCCGCCGAGCGCGACCGCCAACTGCAACGATCAGAGGACTTCTCATGCCAGAACCAATCGCGGTGATCTGCGGCGCAACTGCTGGCGTCGGCCGCGCGACCGCCGAGGCCTTTGCCACGGCCGGCTACCGGGTGGCGCTGATCGCCCGGGGGGAACAGGGCCTGCGCGACACCCGCGATCAACTCGAAGCACTGGGCGCGACGGTGATGGCGATTTCCGCCGATGTCGCCGATGCCAAGGCGCTGGATGCCGCGGCCAGCCGCATCGAGTCGGAACTGGGGCCGATCGATGTCTGGGTGAACGCGGCGATGGCGACAGTGTTCGGCCCCTTCGCGTCTCTGACCGCCGAGGAAATCCGCCGCGTCACCGAGGTGACCTACCTCGGCAGCGTGCACGGCACGCTGGCTGCGCTGCGCCACATGCGCCCACGCAACAGCGGTACCATCGTCCAGGTCGGCTCGGCACTGGCCTACCGCGCCATCCCCTTGCAGTCGGCTTATTGCGGCGCCAAGTTCGCCATTCGCGGCTTTATCGATTCGCTGCGTTGCGAGCTGATCCACGACAACAGCGCCATTCGCCTGAGCATGGTTCAGCTGCCGGCGCACAACACCCCGCAGTTCGATTGGGCACGCAACAAGATCGGCTGGCGCGCGCAGCCGGTGCCGCCGATCCACACACCGGAAGTCGCGGCGCGGGCCATCCTCCGTGCAGCGCGTGACGCACCCCGGGAGCTATGGGTCGGCACCGCAAGCCTGAAGGCGATCATCGGCACGCTGTTCATGCCCGGCCTGCTCGATCGCATGCTCGCGCGGCAAGCCTGGGACGGACAGCTGGTGCCCGAACGCGTGCCGGAAAATCGCCCGGACAACCTGTTCGAGCCAGTCGAGGGCCTGCATTCGACCAACGGTCGCTTCGGCGATCAGGCGCAGTCACACGCGCTGACCATCAGTGCGGCGAATGTCGGCAAGCTGGCCCTGGGCGCCGGCGCCCTGCTGGCGCTGGGTGCGGGCTGGGCATTGGGCCGACGCCGGCGCTAGCGTTCAGGCGGCCTCGGCGAACGCTTGCGACGGATGTTGATCCATGACAGCACAGCCAGCGCCAGCATCGCGCCGGTCATGTTGTAGTTGCCGATGGCCGCATAGCCGATGGCCGCCAGCGAGCAGGCGGCGAACCCCACCCATCGCACCGCGCCCATCATCTTCTCCACGGTCTTATTGCGCGGTGCGGGCATCAGCGCAGCCCATCCTTGCGGCTTCTCGATACGGGCGCGGAGCGCTTGTCGGGGCAAGGAATCATCGGCATATCTCCTCGTTCTGCAGGCGACGGACAACCATCCCTCTGCACCTGTGAGGTGTTAACACCGAGCAGAGTTCAGCGATTGCGCCGCACCGCGACACACTCGCGCAGCAATCGGCGCGCGGTCAGCCGTCGTCTACGCTGAAAAATGACAGGCAATACCTGCACTGCCCGAGGAGAGCGCCATGCTCCACTCCATGCGCCTGCTGCCCCGATCGCTGATCTTGCTGCTGTTGCTGGCCGGCCCCGTGCTGGCTGCGGCGCCGGTCACGCTGCTGCGGGTCGACGGCGTCATCGGTCCGGCCAGCGCTGACTATCTGCTGCGCGGCCTCGAACATGCGCGCGACGAGGGCGCGCAGCTGGTGATGCTGGAATTGGACACCCCCGGCGGGCTGGACACGTCCATGCGCGCGATCATCAAGGCGATCCTCGCCAGCCCGATTCCGGTCGCCACCTACGTCACCCCCAGCGGCGCCCGCGCCGCCAGTGCCGGCACCTACATGCTCTACGCCAGCCATGTCGCGGCGATGACACCGGGCACCAACCTTGGCGCAGCGACGCCAGTGCAGATCGGCGGCATGCCCGGCGCACCGCCCGAGCGGCCGCAAGGCGAGCGGGACGAGCGAACCAAGGCACCCGGCGATGCCATGAGCCGCAAGCAGGTCAACGACGCCGCCGCCTATATCCGCGGCCTCGCCCAGTTGCGCGAGCGCAATGCCGAGTGGGCCGAGCAGGCGGTGCGCGAGGCGGTCAGCCTGTCGGCAAGCGAAGCGCTGGAGCAGAAGGTGATCGACTACCTGGCGCGCGATGTCGCCAATCTGCTGCGCCAGCTCGACGGCAAGACCCTCGCAACGGCGGAGGGTGATGTCACGCTGAGCACCGCCAACGCCGCAATCATCGAACACGCGCCGGACTGGCGGGTGCGCCTGCTGGCGGTGATCACCAACCCCAGCGTGGCGCTGATCCTGATGATGATCGGCATCTACGGACTGATCCTCGAATTCTCCAACCCCGGCATCGGCGCCGGCGGCGTGCTCGGCGGCATCTGCCTGATCCTCGCGTTGTATTCGCTGCAGCTGCTGCCGGTGAACTACGCCGGCGTGGCGCTGATCCTGCTCGGCATCGCGTTCATGGTCGCCGAAGCCTTTTTGCCGAGCTTCGGCGTGCTCGGTATCGGCGGGGTCGCCGCGTTCGTCGCCGGCGCAGTGATCCTCATCGATACCGAGGTGCCGGGTTTCGGCATTCCGCTGACCCTGATCGTGCCGCTGGGCCTGGTCAGCGCGCTGCTGGTATTCGGCATCGTCGCCATGGCGCTGAAGGCGCGACGGCAGCGACTGATCGGTGGCGACAACGAGCTGATCGGCAGCCTGGCGCCGGTCACCTCGGTCTCGGCGCAGGACTCCCACAGCGGCTGGCTGCACCTGCAGGGCGAGAACTGGCAGGTGCACAGCACCTCACCGCTGCAGGTCGGCCAGCAGGTACGGGTGATCGCCCGGCACGGGCTGCAACTGGAGGTTACCGCACAGCCATCCACCCATCGAGAGGAGCTGAACCATGGGCTATGAAATGAGTTTTCTGGTGTTGCTGGTGCTGCTGTTCGGCCTGCTGGCTTCGACCTTTCGCATCCTGCGCGAATACGAACGCGGCGTGGTGTTCATGCTCGGCCGCTTCTGGAAGGTCAAGGGACCAGGGTTGATCCTGGTGATTCCTGGCATCCAGCAGATGGTACGGGTCGATCTGCGCACACTGGTACTCGACGTGCCGACCCAGGACGTGATCTCCCGCGACAACGTCTCGGTGAAGGTCAACGCGGTGGTGTATTACCGCGTGCTGGATGCGCAAAAGGCGATCATCGAGGTCGAGGACTACCACTCGGCCACCAGCCAGCTGGCGCAAACCACCCTGCGTGCGGTGCTCGGCAAGCACGAACTGGACGACATGCTGGCCGAGCGCGAGCGGCTCAACAGCGATATCCAGCAGGTACTGGATGCGCAGACCGACGCCTGGGGGATCAAAGTGGCCAACGTCGAGATCAAGCACGTCGACCTCGATGAATCGATGATCCGCGCCATCGCCCGGCAGGCCGAGGCGGAACGCGAGCGGCGGGCCAAGGTCATTCATGCAGAGGGCGAACTGCAGGCGTCGGAGAAACTGATGCAGGCCGCCGAGATGCTCGGCCGGCAATCGGGCGCCATGCAGCTGCGCTACATGCAGACACTGAGCAACATCGCCGGTGACAAGAGCTCTACCATCGTCTTTCCGCTGCCCATCGAGCTGCTGCAGGGCATCAAGAACCTCGACAGGAAACCCTGAGTGCACATCTTCCCCACGTTTCATCGACCGCTGCGCCTGCTGCTGATCACCTTGCTTGCCTCGGCGCTGGGCGCCTGCGCGGCATTTTCACCGCGCGACCCGCTCAATGTTCAGGTCGCCGGCATCCAGCCGCTGCAAGGCGAAGGGCTGGAGGTGCGCTTCCTGGTCAAGCTGCGCCTGCAGAACCCCAACGATGGCGCCATCGACTACAACGGCGTCGCGCTGGACCTTGAGGTCAATGGTCGCCGGCTGGCCAGCGGCGTCAGCGACCAGCGCGGCACGGTGCCGCGTTTTGGCGAGAGCGTACTCAGCGTGCCGGTAACCATTTCCGCCTTCTCGGCCGCGCGCCAGGCGCTGGGGCTGGCGGAGCACATCGGTCTCGATGAAGTGCCCTACGTGTTGCGTGGCAAGCTCGCCGGTGGCCTGTTCGGCACCCAGCGCTTCGTCGAGAAGGGCACATTCGACTTGTCGCCGGTAACAGGCTCTCCCTACCAGCGCCCCTGAGTCATACGATCACCATGAGGATTCCCTAGGCGCTGTGCGAGCGGCGCCTGTGCTTCCTCGACGCGCTAAAAATCTCCTCCTATCGCCTCGAATTCGGCTTATAGCCTGAAATAGCGGTGTGTGCATGCGGGACACCTTCGACTTTCAGCGACATTGACAACGACGTGCTCATGGTCATAATCCCTGCAGTCATATGACAACTGATGTCATTAGACTTGCCGATCAGGCATAGACCACCGCCCCCACGGTGGCCACACCGGGGCGGCCCATCAAGCAAGGGAGCACAACAATAATGACCCCACGCACACCCTCGTCCGTCGCACTGTTCGCGGGCGGCTGCATGACCCTCGCATCGCTCGGCTTCACTGCCGGCGCCCAAGCCGAAGGCTTTGTCGAAGATGCGAACTTTTCGCTGAACCTGCGCAACTTCTACATCAACCGCAATTTCGTCGACTCCGACTACCCACAGAGCAAGGGCGAAGAGTGGACGCAGAGCTTCATCCTCAATTTCCAATCCGGCTACACGCCCGGCCCGGTGGGCTTCGGCGTCGACGCGCTGGGCCTGCTGGCGGTCAAGCTGGATGGCGGTGGCGGTACCTATGGCACTGGCCTGCTGCCGGTGCATGGCGCACCCGGCGACCGGCATCCGCCGGATGACTTCGCGCGCCTGGCAGTCGCGGCGAAGGCCAAGTTCTCCGAAACCGAGGTGCGCGTCGGTGAATGGATGGTGGTACTGCCGATCCTGCGTTCGGACGACGGTCGCTCGCTGCCGCAGACCTTCCAGGGCGGCATGATCACCTCCAAGGAAATCAAGGGTCTGTCGCTCTACGGCGGGCAGATGCGGCAGAACAGCCCGCGCGACGACGGCAGCATGGACGACATGTTCTACGGCGGCGCGAGTTCCGACCGCTTCAACTTCGTCGGTGGCGAATACGAGTTGGGCGCGAAGACCAAGGTCGGCGCCTGGCATGCGCGTCTGGAAGATATCTACCAGCAGAACTACTTCCAGCTGCTGCACACCCAGCCGCTCGGCGAAGGCGTGGCGCTGACCGCCAACCTTGGCTACTTCACCGGCAAGGAAGAAGGCAGCGCGCTGGCCGGCGATCTGGACAACAAGACCTACTCCGGCCTGTTCGGCCTGCAGGTCGGTGGCAACACCTTCTACGTCGGTCTGCAGAAGGTCAGCGGCGACAACGGCTGGATGCGCGTCAACGGCACCAGCGGTGGCACCCTCGCCAACGACTCGTTCAACTCCGCGTACGACAACGCCAACGAGCGTTCCTGGCAGCTGCGCCACGACTACAACTTCGCCGGCATGGGCGTTCCGGGGCTGACCATCATGAACCGCTACATCAGCGGCGATCAGATCGAAGCCGGTGGCGTGGACGATGGCAAGGAATGGGGTCGCGAGTCCGAGCTGGCCTACACGGTGCAGAGCGGGCTGTTCAAGAGCCTCAACATCAAGTGGCGCAACTCCAGCATCCGTCGCGACTACAGCGCGACCGAGTTCGACGAGAACCGCCTGATCTTCAACTACCCGTTGTCTCTGCTGTAAGCGGTAGCGCAGTACGCAACCCTCCTCGCTCCGGTTGCGATAAATCTTTGGCCCGTCGAATGACGGGCCTTTTTTCGTCCGCCTTCAGCAACGCGTGACGCGCAGGCGGCAGCGGCGCTCCAGCCGCTCGCCCGGCTGCAGATACAAAACGCCATGCCTGGCCGGGTCCGGCGCATTCAACGCGTTGTTGCGATGGGACACCGGCTCCACGGCGAAGAAGCCCTGCGCGGCCGGCGGCGTATAGACCACCAGATGCGTCATCGACGGGTCCGCCTCAAGCTCAAGCCGGACGCCTGCCGTCGGCCACTGCAAGGTTGCCGTGGCATCCCAACCGGCGAAGCAGTGATCCAGCTCGGGCTCGCCCAGCTCCCGCGTCTGACGGAAGTCCCAGCGTGACGGTACATCCACCGCCTCGCTCGGCAACTGCTGATCGTCACTCAGCCAGACCTGCTCGGCAGCGAAACGCAGCGTCACGCCTGCATGGCGCGGGAAGTACGGGTGCCAGCCGAGCCCGGCCGGTATCACCCGCTCGCTGCGGTTAATCAGCGCCAGCCACAGCCAGGCGCCCTGCTCGTCGAGCCCGAGCTCATGCTCCAGCTCGAAGGAGAACGGCCAGTCCTGCCGGGCATCGCCTTCGGCCCGATGCAGCAGTGTCAGCAGCAGTCGGTCGACCTCCTGCGCAGCCAGTGTCCACGACCGCTTCCAGCCCACGCCGTGAATCGGCAAGGCATGCTCCGCGGAATTCAGCCGCAAGCGGTGGGACTCGCCGTCCGTCTGGAACATGCCGCCACCAACCCGGTTGGAGTACGGCGCCAGCACGAAACAACTGGTACGACGCACCTGCTCGCTGCCATCCCAGGGGCGTAGCAGGTCGAAATTATCCAGGGCGAAACGGGTAATTGCGCCGCCCAGCGCCGGGCAGACCGAGAGCCGGAAACCGGCGTGTGCGAGGTGCACTTCATCGAGGGAAGCCATGCGCGCTCCTGATGGTGGCCGCTCAGCGATGGAGCGACGTTGCTTGCGAATGAGGCTGCGATCTCTCGCGTAGACCAACTGCCGCCACCCAGCGGCGCAGTGCCGCGGTCAGACCGGCGTCAGCAGCCGTCCCTCGCGTAGAAAGCTGTCGAGGTTGTCCAGCAGCAGATCCTCCATGGCGCCGCGGGTTTCATGGGTGGCGCTGCCTATGTGCGGCAGCAGCACGACATTGGGCAGCTCGCAGAGAGCCGCCGGGACCCTCGGTTCGTCGGCGAAGACGTCCAGTCCGGCACCGCCGAGCCGGCCCTCCTGCAATGCCGCGACCAGCGCCGGCTCGTCCACCACCGAACCGCGCGCGACGTTGATCAGGATGCCTTTGCCACCCAGCGCGTCGAGCACGGCCCGGTCGATGAGGTTCTGCGTCTGCGGCCCGCCGGGACAGCTGAGCACGAGAAAGTCCGCCCAGCGCGCGAGTTCCAGCAGGTTTGCTTCGTACTCGTACGGGCTGCCGGCCACCGGCCGACGATTGTGATAACGCACCGCCATGTCGAAGCCCGTCGAGCGCTTGGCCACCGCCTCGCCGATGCGGCCCAGCCCGACGATGCCCAGGCGCTTGCCGCTGACCCGACGGCCGAGCGGGAGGTTAGCCTCGGCCCAGCGCCCCTCGCGGACGAAGCGGTCGCCCAGGGCGAGCTGTCGCGCGCTGTCGATGATCAGGCCGAAGGCCAGATCGGCCACGCATTCGTTGAGCACATCCGGCGTATTGCTCACCGGAATGCCCCGCGCCCTGGCGGTTTCTACGGCGATGGCGTCATGGCCGACGCCAAAACTGCAGATCGCCTTCAACCGGGGCAGCCGTTCGATCAACGCGGCCGGGCAGCCGAAGCGCGCAGAGGTAAGCATGATCTCGATGCGCCCGGCATGCTCGGCGAGCAGCGCTTCGGCGTCGCCCTGCCAATAGGCCAGCACCTGATGCCCGCTCAGGCGTTGCTGGACTCGCTCGGACAAGGGGCCCATCTGGAGAATGCAGCTCATCGATTTTCCTCTGCGTTGGCGGGCCGCGGCCCATGGGTTGTTTACAGCACGGTCTGCACCACCCCGCATGCCGCCAGCAGCGGTACCGCTGGCAGTACCCAGCGCGAACGCCAGGCCAGCAGCAGCACCAGCAGCAAGCCGGAGAGCATGACCAGGCACAGCCAGATGACCGTGCCAATCTCGCCGCCCTGGCTGTTGACGCCGAGCCACAGCGCGAAGCCAAAGCAGCCAACGGCCAGCGAACGGATGATGGCCGGGCCCGGCAGGCGCGTATCGGCGCGCAGCAGCGCACCACGGTGGCGGTTCATGGTCAGGCAGAGCAGCGTCATGCCCAGGTAGGCCAGTGCGAATGCCAATAGCAGCATGATCAGGCCTCCTGCACACGGGTTGAGCGACCGCGCACCGCAGCGGCAGCCGGCGTTGCGTTCAGGCGCCAGGCGCAGGCCGCACAGACCAGCCCCGCGACGATCATGAACAGATCGACCGATGCCAGGGCCCAGTCGCCACGTCCGAGGCTGGCGATCAGGTGGCCATCGGTGGTCAGCGCGTTGATGATCGGCAAGCCGAGCGCAAGCACGGCACCGAGCAGCAGCTGCTCGCGCAGCAGGCGGCGGCTCTGATGGCGGCGCAGGAAGGCCCAGAGCACAGCTAGCAACCAGACACCGACGAACACCCAGCCTTCGGCCACGGCGCGTTCGGCGAATGTTGCCGGAATCAGACGATTGCCCCACAGCAGCGCCAGGCTGGCCAGCGGCAGGCCGGCGAACACCGAGGCGTTCAGCGCGCGCACCCAGATCACGCTGCGGCCGCCGCGCTGTTCGCGCTTGGCCAGCCAGACCTGCAGCCCGCCGACCATCATGGCGCAACCGGCAAGGCCCATCAGCAAATAGAGCAGGCGCACCAGCGTGCCGCCGAACTGCGCCATGTGCAGCCCCGCCAGCCAGAGGTAGGCGCGGTAGCCGGTGGATGCGTCCTGGCGATTGAGCAGCTCGCCGGTGCCGGCGTCATAGCTGAGGGTGTCCTGCGGCGAGCCGATCCGCGAACGGTCCCGACGACGGACGTCGACCACCGCCGAGGCATCATCGGGATGATGCACGCTGACCCAGCCCGCCTCGCCACCGCCCCACTGCTGGCGCGATTCGGCGATCAGCGCATCGAGGGACACCGGAGCCGGCGGCGGCTGGCCCACCTCTTCGCGCTCGAAGCTGCCCATCACCTCGCCGAAGTACTGCATGACGTTGCCGGAATAGCTCACCTGCGCGGCGGCCGGCATGTAGGACGCGACGAAGATCGCCACGCCGGTGTAGGCCAGCACCAGATGGAACGGAAAACCGACCACGCCGAACAGGTTGTGCGCATCGAGCCAGGCACGCTGGCCGTTGGCCTTGGGCCGCAGGGTGAAGAAATCCTTGAAGATGCGCCGGTGGATGATCACCCCCGACACCAGCGCGACGAGCATGAACATGCCGGCCAGGCCGACGATGTACATGCCGATGTCACCCGCGTGCAGGTTGTAGTGCAACTTGAAGAAGAACTCGCCACCCAGCGTTTCCGGCATTGGCTCGGCCTGCGCGCTACGCGGGTCGAAGGCGATGTTGTGGATCGTCTTGGTGGCGTCTACTTCCCAACCGAGTCGCCAGTAAGGCTCGCGCTCGGTCGGGCCGTGCATCCAGAAGGCATGCAACTCGTCGCTGACGTTCTGCTGCAACCAGCCACGCACATCGTCCGCACCGAGGCTGGATACCACGCCGTCATGCAGCGCCGGACGCATCCAGCGGGTGAGTTCCTTGTCGAAGCAGGCGACAGTGCCGGCAAAGATGATCACGAACAGCAGCCAGCTCGGCAGCAGGCCGCCCCAGGTGTGCAAACCGGCCATGCTTTGGCGCAGTTTCATGGACGAACCCTCCAGTCGCCGGAAAAGAACGCGGCCAGACACAGCACCGCGGTCACACCGATGATCAACAGCCATACCCGCGTGGCACTGCGGGCGGCGAACACGTAGATCACCACGGCGGTCCACACGGCGAAGCTCGCCAGGCTGGAAAACACCACACGATCAGGCCGCGCCAGCGGCAGGTAGACCGCCAGAAAGGCGGTCACCGCGTAGGCGACCGCATAGCCGCCGACCAGCGCCGCAAGCACACGCGACGCGATGTTCCAGCGATTGATGGATGCGTTGCGACTCACCTCGAATCCTCCCTTGCAGGCCGGCAAGCGGCGCGTGGCTCAGCGACGTTCAAAAGCTGTAGCTCGCGGTTGCCACCACGGTGCGGCGGTTGCCGGTGAAGCAGTCGCCACGCGACAGGCAGGTGGTGTAGTAGGTCTCGTCTTCCAGGTTGGTGGCGTTGAGGGTGAACGCCCAGTCCTGGTAGGCGTAGCCGAGCATGGCGTCGAACAGCGTCGTCGACGGCGTCTTCAGGCTGTCGGTGCCATCCCAGCTGGCGCCGACGTAGCGCACACCGGCACCGGCGCTGAAGCCGGAAATGCCGGCGATGCTGAAGCGGTGCTGCGACCACAGCGAGGCCATGTGCTCGGGCACGCTGGCGATGCGCTTGCCCTGCTGGGCAGATGGGCCCTTGACCACTTCGCTGTCGAGGTAGGTGTAGGTGCTGATCAGATCCCAGTTGGAGTTCATCTCCACCAGCCCTTCAAGCTCCAGTCCCTTGACCCGCGCTTCGCCTGCCTGAATGGTGCTGAGCGGGTTCGCCGGGTTCGGCATCTGGCGATTCTTCTCGCGCAGATCGAACACCGCGGCCGTGAGCAGCGTGTTGCTGCCTGCCGGCTGGTACTTCACACCGAGCTCCCACTGCTCGCCCTCGAGCGGCTTGTAGGACTGCTGAGTGAAGTTGTCCAGCCCGATAATCGGCGTAAAGGACTCGCTGTAACTGATGTAAGGCGCAACGCCATTGTCGAACAGATAGGTCAGGCCCACCCGGCCGGTCACAGCATCGTCCTTCTGCCGGGTGCCCTGCTCGACGCGGGTGTCAGCCCAGTCCTTGCGTAGCCCCAGGGTTGCCAGCCACTTGTCGAGACGGATCTGGTCCTGAACGTAGAGGCCTTGCTGGGCAACGCGCTGCTGCGGAACATCGGAAAGCGTAATGCCGGATGGGTCGAAGGTGCCGTACACCGGATCGTAGAGATCCAGCGGGGTGGCGGTTCCGCGGGCGGTCTTGCTATCGGTGACGGCGTGCCGGTAGTCGATACCGACCAGCGCGGTGTGCTGCAGCGGGCCGGTATCGAAGCGCGATTCGGCCTGATGGTCGGCGCTCCAGATGGTCACCTCCGGCTTGGAAATGGACCAGACACGATTGACCGTGCGGTCGTCGGCACCGAGCACCGGCGGCCAGCCATACATGGTCTGGTAGCTGACCTTGCTCTTCTGCCAGCGCAGGTTCTGCCGCAGCGTCCAGGTGTCATCGACACGCCAGGCCATCTGCGAGGTCAGTGCTTTCTGCTCGGTGTCATATTCGTCGAAGCCGGGTTCGCTGACGAAGCGCTCGCTGCCAATCTCGCCGTAGGGTGCGCTGAGTACCGTGCCGCGGTGCGGCAGGAAGGAGCTGGTTGTGCCGCTATCGTCTTTCTGCACGTTGGCCATCAGCGTCCATTCGAACTGCTCGTTCGGGCGCCAGGTCAATGACGGCATGAACACCAGACGGTTGTCCTTGGTGTGATCAACCTGGGTCTGGCTGTCACGCTGGATCGCCACCACGCGATAGAGCAACGTGCCGTCTTCATCCAGCGGACCGGTGCTGTCGAAGGCGATCTGCTTGCGGTCGAAGCTGCCGTACTGCAGCTGCAGCTCGCTCTTCTGTTCCGCCTGCGGACGCTTGCTGACGAAGTTGAGCAAGCCGCCAACCGAACTCTGCCCATAGAGCATGGACGATGGCCCCTTGATCACTTCGACGCGCTCCAGGGTGAAGGGGTCGGTGCGCGTGTTGTTGTAGTAGCCAACGCTCTGCTGCAGGCCATCGAGGAAGATGGTCGGGGCAACACCGCGGATCAGCGCGAAGTCGCCGCGACTGTCCAAACCATAAGCCTCGCCACGCATACCGGCGACATAGCGCAGTGAGTCCTGGATGGTCAGCGAGCCCTGGTCGCGGATGCGGTCGGCGGTGATCACGCTGATCGACTGCGGCGTTTCGATGATCGGTGTGTCGGTCTTGGTGGCGCCGACGCTGCGCTTGGCGACGTACCCTTCGACCGGGCCATTGCCCTGCTCGACTGCACGTGGCGCGGTGATCTGTTGTGCCTCCAGCTCGACCGCTTCCTCAGCGTCGACAGCAAAGCAGGCGACCAGCACCGGCAGGCCCAACACCAGCGGGCGCAACGAAAACGGGGGCGAAGCGACAACGCGACTCATGAGTGCTACCTTGTTATTTGATGAGAACGCGCATGATATTGATAAATGTTCCCATTTAGAAGATAGCAGTTGCCAATCTCCTGCGATTGCAGGGCAATAGCACTCGCTACGAGATCGACGCAGCGGGAACGCTCCGGCTCAGGTGATGGGCGCCGGGTTGAACAGCACGATGTCATTGTGCAAGCGATAGCGCTCGGCCCAGGTCTGCTTGCGGCCGCTGGCGACGTCCAGGTAATAGTGGAACAGCTCCCAGCCGAGTTCCTCGATGCTCGCGCGACCACTGGCGATGCGCCCGGCGTCGATATCGATCAGGTCCGGCCAGCGCTCGGCCAGCTCAGTACGCGTCGCCACTTTGACCACCGGCGCTATCGCCAGGCCGTAGGGCGTGCCGCGACCGGTGGTGAACACGTGCAGGTTCATTCCGGCAGCCAGCTGCAACGTGCCGCAGACGAAATCGGATGCGGGGGTGGCGCAGAAGATCAGGCCCTTTCGCGCGACCCGCTCACCCGGCCCGACCACGCCGTTGATGGCGCCGCTGCCGGATTTGACGATGGAGCCGAGGGATTTCTCGACGATGTTCGACAGCCCGCCCTTCTTGTTGCCCGGCGTGGTGTTGGCGCTGCGGTCGGCGGCGCCGCGCTCCAGGTAGCGGTCATACCAGTCCATCTCGGCGATCAGCGCATCGGCGACTTCTGGCGTTTCGGCGCGGGCGGTGAGCATGTACACCGCATCGCGCACCTCGGTGTTCTCGCTGAACATAACCGTGGCACCGGCGCGCACCAGCAGGTCCGCCGCATAGCCCAGCGCCGGGTTGGCGGTGATGCCGGAGAAGGCGTCGCTGCCGCCGCACTGCATGCCGAGGATCAGCTCGCTGGCCGGCACCGTTTCGCGTCGGCGCTGATTTAGCTTTTTCAGCCGCGTTTCGGCCAGCGCCATGATCTGCTCGATCATCTCGCCGAAACCGCTGTTGGACTCCTGCAGGCGGTACAGCCAGGGATCGCGCAGATCCACCGAGGGATCGCCCTCGTGCATCACCTGCTCGGCCTGCAGCTTTTCGCAGCCGAGGCTGATGACCAGCGCTTCGCCGCCCAGGTTGGGGTTGCGCGCCAGGTTGCGCACGGTGCGGATCGGTATATAGGCGTCGCGGGCATTGATCGCCACGCCGCAGCCGTAGCTGTGGGTCAGCGCGACCACGTCGTCGACGTTCGGGTATTTCGGCAGCAGCTCGTCACGGATGCGCTTGACCGCGTGTTCCAGCACGCCGGTAACACACTGCACCGTGGTGCTGATGCCGAGGATGTTGCGCGTGCCGACGGTGCCGTCGGCGTTGCGGTAACCCTCGAAGATGTAGCCCTCGAGCGGGTCGAGCCCGGTCGGCACGGCGGTGGCACGCGGCAGGCTGTCCAGCGGCGGTGCGCTGGGCATCCGCAACTGGGTTTCCTTGACCCAGCTGCCACGCTGGATGGGCTCGAGTGCGTAACCGATGATCTGCCCGTAACGGCGCACCGGCTCGCCTTCGCCGATATCGACGAGCGCGACCTTGTGGCTCTGCGGCACGGCCTCGACCGTGACCAGCCCGCCCTCGAACTGCGCCCCGACCGGCACGCCGCCGTCATTGACCACCACGGCGACGTTGTCCGCCTCGTGCAGGCGGATGCAGCGCGGGGAATCCTGGTGGGGAATCAGTTGCACGGTTTCGCTCATGTCTGCTCCGGTTAGGGTCCGGTTGTTGTTCTGTTCGGCGATCGCCGGGGGTGCCATACACGTGGCTCGCCTCGTAGGGTGGACGGCCGGAGCCGCCCACCGGAGCCGGCCCGGCAAGCGTGCCTCAGCGCACCATGCAGGGCTTCTTGTTGTTGAAGGTCCAGTCGGGGATCAGGTACTGCATGGCGATGGCGTCGTCGCGGGCACCCAGGCCTTTTTCCTTGTACAGCGCATGCGCCTTGCGCAAGGCATCCCAGTCCAGCTCGACGCCCAGCCCCGGCTTCTGCGGCACCGCGACCTTGCCGCCGACGATCTTCAGCGGCTCGCGGGTCAGGTGCTGGCCGTCCTGCCAGATCCAGTGGGTGTCGATGGCGGTGACGCGGCCCGGCGCGGCGGCGGCGACGTGGGTGAACATCGCCAGGGAGATGTCGAAGTGGTTGTTCGAATGCGAGCCCCAGGTCAGGCCGAACTCGCTGCACATCTGCGCCACGCGCACGGAGCCGGCCATGGTCCAGAAGTGCGGGTCGGCCAGTGGAATGTCTACCGAGTTGAGCTGCACGGTGTGGCTCATCTGCCGCCAGTCGGTGGCGATCATGTTGGTCGCAGTGGGCAGGCCGGTGGCGCGGCGGAATTCGGCCATCACTTCGCGACCGGAATAGCCGTTCTCGGCACCACAGGGGTCTTCGGCGTACGCCAGCACGCCGTGCAGGTCGCGACACAGGCCGATGGCTTCGTCCAGCGACCAGGCGCCGTTGGGGTCCAGCGTCACGCGGGCGTCCGGGAAGCGCGCGGCCAGGGTGCGGATCGCCTCGACCTCCTCTTCGCCACGCAGCACACCGCCCTTGAGCTTGAAGTCCTTGAAGCCGTAGCGCTCGTACGCTGCCTCGGCCTGGCGGACGATGCTCTCCGGCGTCATCGCCTCCTCGTTGCGCACGCGGAACCAGGGGTCATCGGCGCTGGATTCGTCGCGATAGCCGAGGTCGGTCCTGTTGCGATCACCGATGAAGAACAGGTAGCCGAGCATTTCCACTTCATCGCGCTGCTGGCCGTCACCGAGCAGTGCGGCGACCGGCACGTCGAGGTGCTGGCCAAGCAGGTCGAGCAGCGCCGACTCCAGAGCCGTGACCGCATGGATGGCGATGCGCAGGTCGAAGGTCTGCAGGCCGCGCCCGCCAGAATCGCGGTCGGCGAAGGCGCGGCGCGCACGGTTGAGCAAGGCGTTGTACTGGCCGATCGGCTCGCCGACCAGCAGAGAGCGGGCGTCCTCCAGAGTCTGGCGGATGGCTTCGCCGCCCGGCACTTCGCCAACGCCGACGTGCCCGGCGCTGTCCTTGAGAACGAGAATGTTGCGGGTGAACCAGGGGCCGTGGGCGCCGCTGAGGTTCATCAGCATGCTGTCCTGCCCGGCGACGGGCACGACGGTGAGTTCGGTAATGCGGGGCGTGCCCGTTGCGGCAATGGTCATGGGTGTCCCTCTGTTGTTCTTGTCGGGGATGCGGCGCCCGCGCGGGGCGCCGTTACGCAGTTTCGCAGCGTGGCCTTTCGACCGGCTTTCACCTCAGCCGATGTAGGTGGTCTTCACCGTGGTGTAGAACTCCTGGGCGTAGCGGCCCTGTTCGCGCGGGCCGTAGGACGAACCTTTGCGGCCGCCAAACGGCACGTGGTAATCCACCCCGGCGGTGGGCAGGTTGATCATCACCATGCCGGCCTGGGCGTGACGCTTGAAGTGGTTGGCGTGCTTCAGCGAGGTGGTGCAGATGCCGGCGGACAAACCGAACTCGGTGTCGTTGGCCATCGCCAGCGCTTCGTCGTAGTCCTTGACCTTCACCACGTTGGCCACCGGCCCGAAGATTTCTTCACGGCTGATGCGCATGCTCGGGTCGCTGTCGACGAACAGCGTCGGCGCCAGGAAGTAGCCCTCGGTGCCGCACTTCACCCGCTCGCCGCCGCAGGCCAGGCGCGCGCCCTCCTGCTTGCCGATCTCGATGTAACGCAGGTCCTGCTCAAGCTGCGCCTCGGACACCACGGGGCCGACGTCGACGCCCTGCTCCAGCGCCGGTCCGACCTTGATCTTGCTGATGCGCTCGACCATCGCCTCGACGAAACCGTCGTAGATGCCTTCGGTGACGATGATGCGGCTCGAGGCCGTGCAGCGCTGGCCGGTCGAGTAGAAGGCGCTCTGGGTGCACAGCTCGACGGCGACCTTGAGGTCAGCGTCGTCCAGTACGATCTGCGGGTTCTTGCCGCCCATCTCCAGCTGCACCTTGGCGCCACGCGCCACGCAGGCCTGGGCGATGCCGCGACCGACGCCGACCGAACCGGTGAAACTCACGGCGTCGACATCCTTGGCATTGACGATGGCCTCGCCGACTTCACGGCCGCGGCCCATCACCAGGTTGAACACGCCGGCCGGGAAGCCCGCTCGGGAGATGATCTCGGCGATGGCCCAGGCGCAGCCCGGTACCAGATCCGCCGGCTTGATCACCACACAGTTGCCGAAGGCCAGCGCCGGGGCGATCTTCCAGGCGGGGATGGCGATGGGGAAGTTCCAGGGGGTGATCAGGCCGATCACGCCGAGCGGTTCGCGGGTGACCTCGACGCCGACTCCGGGGCGTACCGATTGCAGCGTCTCGCCAGCTTGGCGCAGGCATTCGCCGGCGAAGTACTTGAAGATATTGCCGGCGCGGGCGACTTCGCCGATGGCTTCGGGAAGAGTCTTGCCTTCTTCCCGCGCCAGCAGCGTGCCGAGCTCTTCACGGCGGGAGAGGATTTCCAGGCCGACCTTTTCCAGCGCATCGGCGCGCGCTTGGATGCCGAAGGTGGCCCAGGCCGGAAAGGCGCGGCGGGCGGCGGCGAAGGCCTGCTCGACCTGCCCGGCATCGGCCTGGGCGTATTCGCCGATCACGTCAGAGAGGTCGGACGGATTGGTGTTGGCCTGGTAGCGATCCGAGCCGACCCACTGGCCGTCGATGTAGTTGTCGTAGCGTTGTACGTCAGCCATGCAAAGTGTCCTCTGATGATGCCCGGCGCGGCCATTCGGCAGCGCGGCGCCGGGGCGATTCCGGAAAGGCTTACTGGGCGCCCTGCTTCTCGATCAGTACCGCCAGGCGCTCATATTCGTCGGGCTTCAGCTCGGTCAGCGGCGCGCGCACCGGGCCGGCGTCGTAGCCGGAAATGCGTGCGCCGGCCTTGACGATGCTGACCGCATAGCCCTTGCAGCGATTGCGAATGTCCAGGTACGGCAGGAAGAAATCGTCGATCAGCTTGCCGACAGTTTCGTGATCTTCGCGGGCGATGGCCTTGTAGAAGTCCATGGCGGTCTTCGGAATGAAGTTGAACACCGCCGAGGAATACACCGGCACGCCTAGCGCCTTGTAGGCCGCGGCATAGACTTCCGCGGTCGGCAGGCCACCGAGGTAGCTGAAACGCTCGCCGAGGCGGCGGCGGATCGACACCATCAGCTCGATATCGCCGAGGCCATCCTTGTAGCCGATGAGGTTCGGGCAGCGCTCAGCCAACTGCTCCAGATGCGTCGCGGTCAGGCGGCAGACGTTGCGGTTGTAGACCACCACGCCGATGTTCACTGACTTGCAGACCTGCTCGACATGCAGCGCGACGCCTTCCTGGCTGGCTTCGGTGAGGTAATGCGGCAGCAGCAACAGGCCCTTGGCACCCAGGCGCTCGGCCTCCTGCGCCATCTGGATGGCGAGGCGGGTCGGGCCACCGACGCCGGCGAGAATCGGCACCGTGCCGGCGCAGGTATCCACGGCAGTCTTGATGATCTCGCTGTACTCGCGCGGCTCCAGCGAGAAGAACTCGCCGGTACCGCCGGCAGCGAACAGCGCCGAGGCACCGTAGGGACCGAGCCATTCCAGGCGCTTGACGTAGCCGGCGCGATTGAAGTCGCCCTGCGCGTCGAAGTCGGTGACCGGGAATGACAGCAGGCCGGAAGAGAGGATGGCCTTCAATTCTTGTGGGTTCATTATTCGAGCATCCTGAATGCATGTGGAGTAGGTACAAGGGCATCAGCCTTGAGATACGTTATCGTACAACTAAAAATGCTCCAACCGTTTTTTCTGCGCATTTTCTTCAGCGCTGAAAGCTGACTGAAAGCTTTCTGCTTTTCACTCGCCCGGCCAGGGCAGCTTAAAAGGCATAAGCAGCTGCGGATGCCCCAGCCAAATGCACTGATGATTTCGTTTGACAGGTGACGTAGCGAACTGTAAAAAATCCCACATAGTCGTACGACGACCTATAACCACAATAACAATAGCGAGGCCCCGGACATGTTCCGCAATTGCCCGTCCCCTGCGCAGCCGCTGGCTGCCGATAACGCCATCCGCCGCGCTGCCTCAGCAGATGCGCGCACAGCGCCCGCCCCGGTCGCTCGCCTCGACTGCCGCGGAGGCCGCGCACAATGAGTCAGCCGTTCAGTGCAACGCCCCGCGTACAGAGCATGCAGGTCATACCCGTGGCCGGCTACGACAGCATGCTGCTCAATCTCTGCGGCGCCCACGCCCCCTACTTCACCCGCAACCTGGTCCTGCTCACCGACAATGCCGGCAACACCGGTATCGGCGAAGTGCCGGGTGGCGAAGGCATCCGCCAGGCACTGGAGCGCTGCCGGGCGCTGGTCATCGGCCAGCCGATCGGCCTCTACAACCGCACGCTCAACAGCCTGCGCAGCGCCATCGCCAGCAACGCCGCCGGTACGCCGCAGGCAACCCGCCACGAGGTGACCTCCGAAGCCGAGGCGGCGGTACTCAAGCAGCCTCACGAGATCAACCTGCGCCTGGACAACGTGATCACCGCGGTAGAGGCCGCCCTGCTCGACCTGCTCGGCCAGCACCTCGACGTGCCGGTAGCCGAGCTGCTCGGCAGCGGTCAGCAGCGCGACGCGGTGCCGATGCTCGCCTACCTCTTCTATATAGGTGATCGCCAGCGCACCGACCTGCCCTATCTGGCCAGCACTGGCGATGACTGGTACCACCTGCGCCATCAGCAGGCGCTGACCCCGGACGCCATCGCCCGCCTGGCCGAGGCCGCGCGTGCGCGCTACGGCTTCGCCGACTTCAAGCTCAAGGGCGGCGTGATGCGCGGGGAGGAGGAGATGCAGGCGATTGCCGCGATCAAGGCGCGCTTCCCCGATGCCCGCGTGACGCTGGACCCCAACGGCGCCTGGTCGCTGGACGAGGCCATCGCCCTGTGCAAGGGCCAGGGCCACCTGCTCGCCTACGCCGAAGACCCCTGCGGCCCGGAAAATGGCTACTCCGGCCGCGAGATCATGGCCGAGTTCAAGCGCGCCACCGGCATTCCCACTGCCACCAACATGGTTGCCACCGACTGGCGGCAGATGGGCCACTCGCTGCGCCTGGAGGCAGTTGACATCCCGCTGGCCGACCCGCATTTCTGGACGATGCAGGGCTCGGTGCGCCTGGCGCAGATGTGCGAGCAGTTCGGCCTGACCTGGGGTTCGCATTCGAACAACCACTTCGACGTCTCGCTGGCCATGTTCACCCATGCCGCGGCCGCAGCACCGGGGCGCATCACCGCCATCGACACCCACTGGATCTGGCAGGAAGGCCACGAACGCCTGACCCGTGAGCCGCTGCAGATCGTCGCCGGCCAGGTTCGCGTGCCCGAACGTCCGGGCCTGGGTATCGAGCCGGACATGGACCGGATCATGAACGCCCACGAGTTGTACAAGAAGGTCGCCAGCGGCGCGCGCGACGACGCCATGGCGATGCGTTACCTAGTGCCTGGCTGGACCTATGACCCGAAGAAACCCAGCCTCGGCCGCAATACCTGAATCCGCAGCCCAAACCCGGAGAACTCCAATGAAAACAATATTCCGCGCCTCCCTGCTTTCCGCCCTCGTCGCATCGCCGGTCTCGCTGCCGCCTCCACCACGATGGCCGCCGATGTGAAATGGCCGACCCGCCCCGTACAGGTGGTGGTGATCGCCAACCCCGGCGGCGACACCGATTTCAACGCCCGCACCATGGCCAAGTACTTCAACCAGATCACCGGCAAGAGCATGGTGGTGACCAACATCGCCGGCGGCGGCGGCACCCTGGCCGCCGAGCAGGTCAAGGGCGCGGCGGCGGATGGCAACACCATCCTCTTCACCCACCCGGGCCAGCTGATCGTCAACGAGGTCGCCGGCCTGACCGAGGACAGCTACGAGACCTTCGATGTGGCGTGCATCGCCGGGGTCGACAAGAGCACGGTGTTCGTCGCCTCCAAACAATCTGGCGTGACCAGCATGCAGGACCTGATCGCCAAGTCGAAGGCCGAGCCGGGCAGCATCACCTACGGCACCGAGATGGGCAGCTTCTCCCACGTGCAGGGGCTGATGCTGGAGAAGCTGACCGACACCAAGCTGAAGATGGTCGACGGCGGCACGGTTTCCGACCGCGTGGTGGGCATGCTCGGCGGCCGCCTGGACCTCGGCGCGATCACCTACGGCTCGGTGCAGGACTACGTCAGCGGTGGGCAGATGGTCGCGCTCGGCCAGCCCAACGAAGAACGCAACCCACTGCTCGGCGAGGTGCCGACGCTCAAGGAGCAGGGCCTCGACATCACCATGGACAAACCCTACGTGGTCGCCTTCCCGAAGGGCACCGACCCGGCGATCGTGAAGAAGATGGCCGACGTGATGAAGCAGATCACCGAGATCCCCGAGTACGCCGAGGAGCTGAAGAAGTTCAAGCAGCCGGTGGCCTACTACGGCACCGAAGAGGCCAAGGCGATCCTGGCCAAGACCCGCGAGGACTTCATGCAGTTCAAGGACGAGCTGCGTCAGGCCAAGAACTGATCCCTGACGTGTCGCCAGCCGGTCACACCGGCTGGCTGTCTCTCCTCACGCACGGAGGTTTGCCATGACCACTGCGAACAAGAAAGAACTGACCATCGGCATGGCCATGCTTGGCGTCAGCATCGCCTATCTGGTGATGGCCTACTGCGTACCCGGCCACGACGGCATCGATGCCGCCACCGTTCCCACCCTGCTGGCCATCCTGCTCTGCCTGCTCGGGGGGCTGCAGACGCTCAGCGCCCTCGGCAACCGCGCAAGACCTGCAGCCGAGGGCGAAACCGACGCCCCGGAGCAAACCAGCACCAGCGTCGTCGAGCCGCTGACCGTACTGAAGACCCTGGGGCTGATCCTGATCTACGTGGTGCTGCTCGGCCCGGTGGGCTTTCCGATCATGACCGCGCTTTACCTCTACCTGCAGTTCATCGTCCTGACACCAGTGGACCACAAGGTCCGTCACCTGCCCTACGCGGCCATCGCAGTGGTCACGTCGGCTGTCATCTACCTGCTGTTCCGCGAGGCCTTCGACCTGTTGCTGCCCGCTGGCCTGCTGAATTTCTGAGGAATCGACCATGCTCGAATTACTGCAGCAAGGCTTCGGTGCCGTCTTCTCGCTCAACATCATGCTGCTGATGCTCGGCGGCGTTGCGGTCGGCATCGTCTTCGGCGCCGTGCCCGGTCTGTCGGCCACCATGGCCGTGGCGCTGTGCCTGCCACTGACCTTTACGATGGGTCCGCAGGCCGGCCTGTCGCTACTCGTCGCGCTGTTCATCGGCGCTACGTCCGGCGGACTGATCTCGGCGATCCTGCTGAAGATCCCCGGCACGCCGTCATCCATCGCCACGGTATTCGACGGCGGCCCGCTGATGGAGCAGGGCCTGGGCGTGAAGGCGCTTGGCGTCGGCATCGTGTTCTCCTTTCTCGGCACCATCTTCAGCATCATCGCGCTGATGTTCATCGCCCCGCAGCTGGCCAAGGTGGCGCTGAGCTTCGGCCCGCATGAATATTTCGCCATCGCCGTGTTCTCACTGACGCTGATCGCCACCCTTTCCGCCGGCTCGATGGTCAAGGGGCTGTTTGCCGGCACCCTCGGCATCGCCGTGTCCACCGTCGGCATCGCGCCGGTGGAAGCCGTACGCCGCTTCACCTTCGGCGTCAGCGAACTGAACGGCGGCTTCTCCATGCTCACGGTGATGATCGGCATGTTCGCCGTGGCCGAGGTCATCAAGCTCGCCGAAACCGGACGGCATGCCGTACGCAACAAGGCCGGTTCGGTGAGCATGAAGCAAATCAAGGGCTTCGGCTTCTCGCTCAAAGAGTTCCGTCAGGAGCTGCCCAACGCCAGTCGTTCGGGCCTGATCGGCCTGGCGGTGGGCATCCTGCCGGGCATCGGTGCCGGCACCTCCAACCTGCTGTCCTACATCGTCGCGAAGAAGCGCGCCAAACAGCCGGAAACCTACGGCAAGGGTAACATCGGCGGCGTGGTCGCCAGCGAGACGGCGAACAACGCCGGCATCGGCGGCGCCATGATGCCGCTGATGACCCTGGGCATCCCCGGCGACACCACCACGGCGATCCTGCTCGGCGGCTTTCTGATTCACGGCATCCAGCCCGGACCGCTGCTGTTCGTCAGCCAGGGGCCACTGGTGTACACCATCTTCGCCGCGCTGCTGGTGGCCTCGGTGATGATGCTGTTCATGGAGTTCTACGGCCTGCGCCTGTTCATCAAGCTGCTCGACGTGCCCAAGCACATCCTGCTGCCGATCATCCTGGTGCTCTGTGTGGTCGGTGCGTTCGGCCTCTCCAGCCGGCTGTTCGATGTCTGGTCGATCCTGCTGTTCGGTGTGCTTGGCTATGCCTTCGTCAAGGCGGGTATGCCGGTCGCGCCCTTCATCATCGGCTTCATCCTCGGGCCAATGGCGGAGACCAATCTGCGCCGCGGCCTGATGCTCTCCGACGGCAACTTCGCCTCGTTCTTCACCAACCCCATCGCCGCGACCTTCCTCGGGCTGGCCCTGGCCTTCGTGCTCTGGCAGCTGTACAGCGCGGTGCGACCACGGGGCGGCGTGCTCGGTCAGGCGCTACGCACCTGAACCAACGCCCCTCTGCGCAACGCAGAGGGGCTGCCGTCACGGCTTGGTGCCGAACGTCTCGCTCGCCAGCGTCCAGCCCGCCACCTGCTCGCTGAGGCTCAGCCCCAGCCCGGGCCGGGTCGGCACCTGCATGCAGCCATCGCGGATCTCGAGTCGCTCCTGGAACAGCGGCTCGAGCCATTCGAAATGCTCGACCCAGGTGGCATGTTCGTAGGCCGCAGCGAGGTGGATATGCAGCTCCATGACGAAGTGCGGCGCCATGACGATTCCACGCCGCCGCGCCGCCTCGGCCACCAGCAGGAACGGCGTGAAACCACCGATGCGCGGCGCGTCATGCATGATCACATCCACCGCCCCGTGCTCGACAAAGGCACAGGCTTCGGCCGCGCTGCCGAGCATCTCGCCAGTGCCGACCGGGGTGATCAGCTGAGCGGCCAGGGCGGCGTGACCTTCCAGATCGTGGGCGTCCAGCGGCTCCTCGATCCAGGTCAGGTCGAACTCCTCCAGCGCCCTGCCCATGCGTGCCGCGGTGGTGCGATCCCATTGCTGGTTGACGTCGACCATCAGCGCCGCCTCGTCGCCGAAGTGCCTGCGCAGCGCCGCGACCCGGCGCAGGTCGGCGCGGTGGTCAGGCTGGCCGACCTTCAGCTTGATCCCGCCAATGCCTCGCGCCCTAGACGCCTCGGCCTTTTCGATGATCTCCTCGATGGGCGCCTGCAGGTAGCCGCCGGAGGTGTTGTAGCAAGGCACCGCGTCGCGGTGGGCGCCGAGCAGCTTGGCCAGTGGCAGCCCGGCGCGACGCGCCTTGAGGTCCCAAAGCGCCGTATCGAAGGCGGCAATGCTCTGCACTGCCAGGCCGCTGCGCCCGATCGAGGCGCTGGCCCAGCTCAGCCGGCTCCACAGGCGGGCGATGTCGTTGGGATCTTCGCCCAGCAGCAACGGCGCCAGTTCCCGCGCGTGGGCATATTGCGCGGGGCCGCCGGTGCGCAGGCTGTAGCTGAAACCGAGGCCGTGATGCCCCTGCTGCGACTGCAGCTCGACGAACAGCAGGCTGACCGACGCCAGGGGCAGCTGTCGCCCGGTGAGTACCTTGGCGTCGCTGACCGGCCGCTGCAGCGGCAACTCCACCGCGCGCAGGCCGATCCAGGTGATGCGGTCCGCTTCGTACAGGTCGCTCATTCGTGCCGCCGCCTCGCCAGTCAGGGGATGCGCTGGATAATCCGTCGACCGATTGATACGGTCCAATCCATTAACGCTCTCGATTGATACCAGGAACGGATCAATGTTCGAACTCGCCCAGCTGCGCAGCTTTACCACCTTGGCCAGCGAACTGAATTTCCGTCGCGCGGCCGAGCGCCTGAACATGACGCAGCCGCCGCTGAGCCGGCAGATCCAGTTGCTGGAACACCAGCTCGGCGTCGCGCTGTTCACTCGCAGCACGCGTTCTGTGGCGCTCACCGCCGCCGGTCGCGCCTTCTTCGTCGAGGCCCAGGCGTTGCTCGACCAGGCCCACCGCGCCGCACAGGGTGCCCGGCTGGCTGCACTGGGCGAGAGCGGCTCGCTGACCATCAGCTTCGTTGCCAGCGCGGTCTACGACTTCCTACCGCGCGCCATCACCCAGGTGCGCCGGGATCGGCCAGGCGTGGCCATCAACCTGCTGGAGACCACCACCTTCGAGCAGCTGCAGGCACTGCGCGGGCGCCGGGTCGACCTGGCGGTGGTGCGCGAGCCGTTGCAGCAGCCGGGACTGGTCAGTGAATGCCTGCTGCGCGAGCCCTTCGTGCTGGCCACGCCGGCCGACCATCCGCTGGCGCAGCATCCGGCGCCGACCCTGGAAATGCTCCACGGCGAGCCGTTCATCCTCTATGCCCATGGCGCCTGGCAGCCGTTCAACGAGCTGCACACCGGGCTGTTCCGTGCCAGCGGTATCCAGCCCGACTACGTGCAGTCACTGGGCTCGACGCTGACCATCCTCTCGCTGGTGAACGCTGGCCTCGGCCTGGCGCTGGTGCCACGCGGGGCCAGCGCGATCCGCTTCCAACAGGTACGCTTTCGCGAGCTGCCGCTGCCGGCGGGCATCTGCGCCGAGCTGCACCTGGCCTGGCGCGACGACAACGACAACCCGGCGCTGGAGGCGGCGCGCGATGCCGTGCGCCAGGCGGCCGGCGATATTGCCCGGGACCTGCTGCCAATCCAGCACCAACACCATGGGACGGGCTGCTGACGGCCACAAGTTGAGGTTCGAATGGATCGAGCAGAGCTGGGGCTATTCAGGCCTGTGACGAATGCGCTGCTCGACACTAAAGCAAGGACCAAGAGTGCAGGAGAAGCCTTCGCAGCCCGCTCTAGACCAGCAGTCTCTCGCTGCTTGTTGCGTCCACCGCCGCATCCAGCTCAGCCCCAGCCAAATGCTTTGCATAGTGCTCCATCAGCTCCGGCTTCCAAGAAGCGACCTCGTCCAATATGCCTGCCGCCTCATCTTCCGTCAGTGCAAAATGCTCATGCTGGCTAAGCAGGTTAGCTCGACTTAGAAGGGTACCGTTGATCCCAACCTCCATCGCCAGCCTCTGCGCAGGCCCCTCTCCCAGTACGGGGAGAACGTCATACATGGGCGAGAGGCGCCAAGCGCCTTCCTGCCAGATCACGGCGTGATTGCGAGGATGATCGTCACTGTTCCCTACGAGAGCGTTGTAGGCCATTCGCCTGTAGAGCGCCTGCCTATCAGAATCTGGCGCGCCTCTGCGGTACAGCTCATCGGCGAGCGCCGCGTAGATCCATCCGTTGCTGCGCTGCACCTGCCATTCAGCATCGAGAAGAGTTAAGCCACTCATCATCGGAATGCGGCGAAACCTTGCATCATTCTCTGACCATTCTCGGTCGAATCGCTCCACTAGCAACGTGTTGCCTTTTTCACTTTGATGGAGTGCCGTCCGGGCAACACTCATCCCCTTGGTAGCCGCAAAAGTCATGCAGGCATACTCGAATTTCGGCAGGTCGTAGTGATCAAATTTGTCGCGTGGCTTGGCAAGAATCAGCTTGTGATCAAAGCGGTACGTGCGCTTGGGCCTGGCACCACCAACAGCTGAGCGCTGATCCCGTATTCTTAATGCCTCCAGCTGCTCAGCGCTCAGCTGGCTGTCATAGATCGCAGCGCAAATATCTATGAAATGATCGAGCCCTTTAGCTTCAAGCATTTTCACAGGCCTTTCGCCTATACCCGGCCTCGGGGCGCGATCTTCGCCAGCCATGATGTTTCCGGCGCGATCTTCGTTAGGAGATAACAGCAGGAGCTGGATCGGAGTGAGCTCTCCCTTTCGGGTGCGGCGCAACAGGCGTTCTCCCCAGCCATCTGGCATCGCATCATCAATGAAGCCGGGAACGCCGCCATTCTTATGTACCTGAATGGGTCGAGTGGAGAGCGGATACCGTATCGGATCAGGCACCCAACGCTTGGCTTCCACGATCTCCGGCGCATAGACGAAGGTTCCCGTGCGACCAGCAAGGGTCAGCCTACCCAGCGTCACAGTCTCACCCGTTTCCGGACACTCCATGTAGATGTAAGCGCGCGACATCAGAAGTCCTCCGCGTTGCTGCGCGGCAGCCTGACGCGCTTGGTCGCATTGGTTTCCAAAGCTTCGAGATCAAGCGCTGGGTCATCGATCAGCGCCTGGAAAACCCGGTCAGAAATCCCAACGGTGAACAACGCGAGCATGAAGTCGCGCAGCGAAACACCTTCAGCCTTGCCCCCCTCAATGTGACGAACAGCTCGGAGAGAAATCCCAGCCCGCTCTGCAAGGTCAGCCTGGCGCAGCCCCATGCGCAGACGCGCCTCCTTCACCAGAAGGCCTATACGGTAAAGCAGAGACGTACTTTGAACAGGGAAAAAGCCTTTCATAAGGTTACACCAAGCGACATCCTATAAAAGATAAGATACTACTAATCGCACACTAAGCAACCTTGCAAGGGTATTAAGAATTCATTTCAAAGCACCTTAAGTACGATAAGCTGTCATGAATACATATCTTATTACGGCGAACAAACCCGGCACGGCAGATCACTCCAGGATTCCGGGCGGTAAATCTGTCCAGTTCGGCACCATTCCAGCCAGATAAGCCTTCCGCTGCGACCGGCAGCTTCTAGCCGTCGACAACCCATCACACTGCAAAATCAGAATCGGACATAGCCACCCATAGCATCGGTGATGACTGGCGAGGCACAGCGTCGATAGGCCGAAGCCTTCATTGCCGCGCGATCGACTGCTCGCGCGAATCTGTACCGCACGATCCGACGCCAACTGCGCTGTTCCGTCGCGGCAACACCCCCTAATCTGGCTGGCTGGACGTTGAATGACATCGATCCCGCGCTGCCACCTGGAGGATTCGTGCATGACTGACGCAGAAAGCGAGCTGCATCATTTCGACCGGCGCATGGTCTGGGCCGGTTTTCGCCAGCTCGCGCCGATTTCCATCTTCGTCACCCTGTTCGGCGCCGCCTTCGGCCTCGCCGCGGTGCAGACCGGGCTGGACGATTCGGTGATCCTGGCGATGAGCGCGCTGGTGTTCGCCGGCGCCTCGCAGTTCGCCGCGCTGGAACTTTGGGGCACGCAGGTGCCGCTGTTCACCCTGATGGTCACGGTGTTTGCCATCAACGCCCGCCACCTGCTGATGGGCGCCACGCTCTATCCCTGGTTGCGCCAGCTGCCGCCGGGCAGGCGCTACGGGGTGATGCTGATCGCGTCGGACGCCAACTGGGCGATGGCGATGCAGGCCTTCAACCGCAACCGCCCGGGCTTCGGCCTGCTGCTCGGTGGCGGCCTGGCGCTCTGGTCGTTCTGGGTGGTCGGCAGTTGGTTGGGCATCCATTTCGGCAGTGCAGTCAGCGACCCGAAGCGCCTGGGGCTGGACATGGTGATGGGCTGCTTTCTGCTGGCCATGGTGGTGGGCGGCGAAAAGAACCTGCGCATGCTGGTGATCTGGAGCGTTGCCGCCGGCGCCTCGCTGCTCGCCTTCCGTTACCTGCCGGAGAACAGCCACGTGGTGGTGGGTGCCCTCGCCGGTGGCGCGACCGGGCTGCTGTGGAAGGAGAAAGCGCGTGAATCTTGATGCGACGGGCGCAGGCGCGCTGACCGTGGTGCTGGTCATGGCACTGGTGACCCTGGCGACGCGCTGGGGTGGCGTGTTCGTCATGGCCTTCGTGCCCATCAGCGACCGCGTCCGCCAGTTCATCACCGCCATGTCCGGCTCGGTGCTGGTGGCGATCGTCGCGCCGATGGCCTTGCAGGGTGATGCTGGCGCGCGATTAGCGCTGCTAGCCACGGCAGTGACCATGCTGGTGCTGAAAAAGCCGCTGCCGGCGATTGCCGCCGGTATCCTCGCCGCGGCGTTGGTCAGGCAATTCTGAGCCGCAGCGGCCGATCGCGGCCGCTCAGGACACCGAGTTCGGCAGCCTCCATAGCAGTCATTACCGTGTGCACCAGCAGCGCGTCGGCATTGTGCTGGCCGCGCACGACCTCGTTACGCTCTGTTTTCGAACGGTCATCATACAACTATCGAAAATGTTGCTGGCAGCGCCCCGCTTTTATCAATCTTGGGCGCCGCAACTCTGGAGCCCTCTGTCGCGGCGCTTTAGCTTGGACAACACAACGGAAGTGACACTGAGAAGCAACATATGTCATCAAATACGACTTTAAGCGTGTTGACATTCATGTGACTAGATGCTGATATTTGGCACATGTCATATGACAACAGATGACTTCAAGAACAATAATGACAGGCACCCCGATGACTACCACCCCCAATCCCACGTTTGGCCGTCTTCTGCTCACCGGAGCGGCAGGCGGCCTTGGCAAGGTCTTACGCGAAAAGCTGCAGCCCTACGCCCGCATCATCCGACTGTCCGATATCGCGCCGATGGCTCCGGCAGCCGGTGAACACGAGGAAGTCGTGCCCTGCGACCTCGCCGACAAGGCGGCCGTGCATGCCCTGTGCGAAGGTGTCGACGCCATCGTCCACTTCGGTGGTGTCTCCGTCGAGCGGCCGTTCGAGGAAATCCTCGACGCCAATATCCGCGGCACCTTCCACATCTACGAAGCAGCCCGCCTGCACGGCATCAAGCGCGTGGTTTTCGCCAGTTCCAACCACGTGATCGGCTTCTACCCGCAGTCCGAGAGTCTGGACGCCCACGCCCCACGCCGTCCGGATGGCTACTACGGCCTGTCCAAGTCCTACGGCGAGGACATGGCAAATTTCTATTACGATCGCTACGGCATCGAGACCGTCAGCATCCGCATCGGCTCCTCGTTTCCCGAGCCGGCCAACCGCCGGATGATGAGCACCTGGCTCAGTTTCCGCGACCTCACCGAGCTGATGCGCTGCGCGCTGTTCACGCCAGCGGTCGGTCATACCGTGGTCTACGGCATGTCCGCCAACCGCGACGTCTGGTGGGACAACCATCTGGCGGCGCACCTGGGCTTCCATGCGCAGGACAGCTCCGAAGCGTTCCGCGACAAGGTCGAGCAACAACCGCCGTACAGCGCTGACGACCCGGCCGGCACCTACCAGGGTGGCGCCTTCGTCGCGGCCGGCCCCTTCGACTGATCGACCACCTTCGCCCGCCTACAACAACAAAGAGAAACGCAATGGCCAGTGAAGCTGAACTCATCGCCGACCTGCGCTGCGCCACCGGCGAAAGCCCGGTCTGGGTCGCCGCCGAGCAGGCGCTGTACTGGGTCGACATCCCCAACCGCGAGCTGCTGCGCTGGCGCGCTGCCGACGGCCAGGTTTCCCGCTGGCAGGGCGAGCAGATGCTGGCCTGCATCGCGCGCCACGGCGACGGCTGGGTGGCCGGCATGGAGAGCGGCTTCTTCGCCCTGCAGACGCGCCCGGACGGCCGAATCGACAGCCGCGCGCTGGCGACCATCGAGCACCAGCTGGTGGACATGCGCATGAACGATGGCCGCTGCGATCGCCAGGGCCGTTTCTGGGCCGGCAGCATGGCGCTGGACATGGCCGCCGGGCACCCGGTCGGCGCGCTCTACCGGCTGGATCGCGATAGCAACGATGCGCCGCTGCGGCCGCAGCTCGACGGTTTCATCGTGCCCAACGGCCTGGCCTTCAGCCCCGATGGACGCACCATGTACCTGTCCGATTCGCACCCCAGCGTGCAGAAGATCTGGGCCTTCGATTACGACACGGACAGCGGCACGCCGACCGGCCGACGCCTGTTCGTCGACATGCTCGACCACCCCGGCCGACCCGACGGTGCCGCGGTGGATGCCGATGGCTGCTACTGGATCTGCGGCAACGACGCCGGACTGATCCACCGTTTCACGCCCGATGGCCGCCTGGACCGCTCGCTCGCCGTGCCGGTGAAGAAACCGACCATGTGCGCCTTCGGCGGCTCGCGGCTGGAGACCCTGTTCGTCACCTCGATCCGTCCCGGCGGCGATCTGAGCGACCAGCCGCTGGCCGGCGGCGTCTTCGCGCTCCATCCCGGCGTGGCCGGCCTGGAGGAACCCGCTTTCAGCTGACTCACCAGGGAAGGGCCGCTGCGTGCCCGACCTCGCTACTCGCAACGCTGCACACCAACAAAAACAAGATGGAGAGTGTCATGAACCTCAAACACAAGCTGCTCGTTACCACCCTTCCCCTGGCCTTCTGCCTGTCCGGCATCGTCCATGCAGAGATGACGCTGAAGATCGCCGAGATCCACCCGGCCGGCTACCCGACGGTGGTCGCGCAGGAAAACATGGGCAAGAAGATCGAAGATGCCACCAAGGGCGAGCTCAAGTTCCGCATGTTCGCCGGCGGGGTGCTCGGCTCCGAGAAGGAAGTGGTCGAGCAGGTGCAGATCGGCGCAGTGCAGATGACCCGCGTCAGCCTCGGCACGCTGGGCCCGGTGGTCCCGGACGTGAACGCCTTCAACATGCCCTTCGTGTTTCGCGACAACGAACACATGCGCAAGGTCATCGACGGCGAGATCGGCCAGGAGATCCTCGACAAGATCACCAACTCCGAATTCAACATGGTCGGTCTGGCCTGGATGGATGGGGGCGTGCGCAACCTCTATACCAAGAAGCCGGTTCGCGAGCTGGAAGACCTCAAGGGCATGAAGATCCGCGTCATGGGCAACCCGCTGTTCATCGACACCCTCAATGCCATGGGCGCCCAGGGCGTGGCCATGGACACCGGCGAGATCTTCAGCGCCCTGCAGAGCGGTGTGGTCGATGGCGCCGAGAACAACCCGCCGACCATGCTCGAACACAACCACTTCCGTGCCGCCAAACACTACTCGCTGACCGGCCACCTGATCCTTCCCGAGCCGATCGTGATCTCCAAGACCACCTGGAACAAGCTCACCCCGGAACAGCAGGACATCGTCAAGAAGTACGCCAAGGAAGCGCAGATGGAAGAGCGCAAGCTGTGGGACGAGAAGACCGCCAGCAGCGAAGCCAAGCTCAAGGAAGAAGGTGTCGAGTTCATCGAGGTCGACAAGAAGCCCTTCTACGATGCGACTGCTCCGGTTCGCGAGAAGTACGGCGCGCCGTACGCCGAGCTGATCAAGCGTATCGAAGCCGTTCAGTAATCCTCGTGCAAGCGCATCGCGGCGGCCCGTGCCGTCGCGATGCAACCGGTGGAATCTCATGAAAAACCTGGTTCTGGGCGTCAATGACGCCATTTACCGCGCCTGCGTCATCGTCGCCGCCCTGGCCATCGTGATCATGGCGACGATCATTCCCTGGGGCGTTTTCAGCCGCTACGCACTGGGGCAAGGTCTCGGTTGGCCCGAGCCAATCGCCATTCTGCTGATGGTGCTGTTCACCTTCGTTGGCGCCGCCGCCAGCTACCGCGCCGGCGCGCACATGGCCGTGCAGGTGCTCAGTGATCGCCTGCCGCCGATGGCCCAGCCCTTCATCATCCTGTTCGTACGCCTGGCCATGGCGGCTATCAGCCTGTTCATGCTGATCTGGGGCTACAAGCTATGCCTGGCCACATGGAACCAGTACCTCAGCACCCTGACCTGGATGCGCGTCGGTATCAGCTACGCGCCGATTCCGCTGGGCGGCTTCATCACCCTGCTGTTCGTCATCGAGCAACTGCTGTACGGCGACCAGAGCAAGCGGCGGGTCGTCGATTACGAAGCCCGCGAAGAGTCCAAGGAGTCCGTGTAATGGATGCCGTCGTCCTGTTGGGCAGCTTCATCGTCCTCATTCTGCTACGTGTTCCGGTGGCCTACTCGCTCGGCCTGGCCACCCTGGCCGGCGCCTGGTGGATCGATATTCCCCTGCACGCCGTGATGATCCAGATCGCCGGCGGCGTGAACAAATTCTCCCTGCTCGCCATTCCGTTCTTCGTCCTGGCCGGCGCGATCATGGCCGAAGGCGGCATGGCCCGCCGCCTGGTCGCCTTCGCCGGGGTGCTGGTCGGCTTCGTCCGCGGCGGCCTGTCACTGGTCAATATCACCGCCTCGACCTTTTTCGGCGCCATCTCCGGCTCGTCCCTGGCGGACACGGCCTCGGTCGGCTCGGTGCTGATCCCGGAAATGGAAAAGAAGGGCTACCCGCGGGAGTTCTCCACCGCGGTGACCATCTCCGGTTCGGTGCAGGCACTCTTGACCCCACCCAGCCACAACTCGGTGATCTACTCGCTGGCCGCCGGCGGCACCGTGTCGATCTCCGCGCTGTTCGTCGCCGGCATCGGCCCGGGCCTGCTGCTCAGCACCGCCATGGCCGCGCTCTGCCTGCTGTTCGCCCGCAAGCGCAACTACCCAAAGGGCGAAGTGGTGCCGCTGCGCCAGGCGCTGAAGATCTGCGTCGAGGCGCTGTGGGGCCTGATGACCATGGTGATCATCCTCGGCGGCATTCTCTCCGGCGTGTTCACCGCGACCGAGTCCGCCGCGGTGGCGGTGGTCTGGGCCTTCTTCGTCACCATGTTCATCTACCGCGACTACAAGTGGCGCGAGCTTCCGAAGATGCTGCACCGCACGGTGCGCACGCTTTCCATCGTGATGATCTTGATCGCCTTCGCCGCCAGCTTCGGCTACATCATGACGTTGATGCAGATCCCGTCGAAGATCACCACCGCGTTCCTGACCCTGTCGGACAACCGCTACGTGATCCTCATGTGCGTCAACCTGATGCTGCTGGTGCTGGGCACGCTGATGGACATGGCGCCGCTGATCCTGATCCTCACGCCGATCCTGCTGCCGGTGGTGACGTCGTTCGGCGTCGACCCGGTGCACTTCGGCATGATCATGCTGGTCAATCTGGGGATCGGCCTGATTACCCCGCCGGTCGGTGCGGTACTCTTCGTCGGTGCCGCCATCGGCAAGGTCACCATCGAGAACACCGTGAAGGCGCTGCTGCCGTTCTATGCCGCGCTGTTCGCCGTGCTGATGGCGGTGACCTATATCCCGATGATTTCGCTGTGGCTGCCGAGCGTAGTGCTCTGATCCAGCTCACGATCTGCTGCGCGTCGGCCCTCCTGCGTTAAAAACAGGCTCGGAATGCTCATTTACAAAAGTAAACTCCGCTTCCTCGCCTGTTTTTGCCTTGTAGGGCTCTAGCTCGCAAGATCTCACACACTGCCTGCTTCGCTGCATCGTTTGCCGAGATACTCGCCCAAGCAAAGCCGCCTTGTGGGCAGCGCCTCGTTTAAGGACGTATCGCCCTGCCATGTTAGCCACGCCGTTTCCACGCCACATCGCTGTACTGGTCCTGGCCACGCTGGCCTGTTCGTTCGCGGCCAACCACATCGCCGCGCGGATCGCCTTCGATCACGGCACCGGCCTGCTGCTGGCCATGCTATGCCGCGCTGGGGTGACCCTGCTGGTGCTGGCCGCGCTGGTGTTCTGGCGTCGCGAATCGCTGCGCCTGAGCCCGGCCACCTGGCGCTGGCAGATCCTCCTGGGTCTGCTGATCGCGGTGCAGAGCTTCTGCATCTATTCGGCGGTGGCGCACATTCCGGTGGCGCTGGCGCTGCTAGTGGTGAACCTGTCACCGATCCTCCTGGCGTTGCTCACCTGGGCACTGGGCGGGCCGCGGCCGACCCGCGTGGCGCTTGCGATCATGGGCCTGATCCTGTTCGGCCTGGTGCTGGTGCTGGATGTACCCGCGCGCCTGATGAGTAACGAGGCGACGGATGAACAATGGACCGCCGGGATCCTGTTCAGCCTGACCGCCGCCGCGGTGTTTGCGGTGGCGCTGTGGGTCACCGAGCACAAGCTGTCGAGCATGGCCGGCTCGGTGCGCAGCATGCTGACGCTGATCGTGGTATTTACCGCCTCCGCGCTGCTCGGCGCCAGCGACCTGATTCCGGGTGGTCTGGGCCTGCCCAATGCAACTGCCGGCTGGATCGCCCTCGCCTGCCTGGTGCTGCTTTACGGCGCGGCGTTCTCGACGCTGTTCATCTGCATGCCGCGGCTGAACATCGCGCGCAATGCGCCGGTGATGAACATGGAGCCGGTGGCCGGCATGGTGCTCGGCTGGCTGATCCTCGGGCAGGTACTCGGGGCCATGCAAGTGCTCGGCGGCCTGATCGTGGTCGGCGGTATCGTGCTGCTGGCCTACCGCAAACATTGATGGTGCCGCCGCCCCCCAGTCATTCGGCAATGGTGGAACGTTAGCAGCAGATCACCGACGCCGCCGAGCGTGGCGTGGATGTCAGGCTCTACCTGCCGGGCTGCACGATCTCCGTCGCCGGCATCGTCAGTCGAACGGTGGAACGCTGCATTCGGATCTGATCCGCTGCCTTGGAAAGCGGCTACAGAATCGCGGAAGCGGCAAGCGCAAGCCCAATCAAGGTGAAAGCGAATGCCAGCAAGGCGAAAAGCCCATCCCTCGCTACGAGCGCTAAACCGAAAGTGATCAGGGCGAGGCCGGCGAGATTCGCGGAAAAAGGCACCAGCTCCATGGGCGGCATCATCGCCGCGACCAACAGACTGCACGCCGCGATGAAGTAGCTGGCATTACCTTCTACAAAGGCCGACAGCCGCGGCTTGATCATCCGGTCGATCCAGCTCACCGGGCGCTCCATACGTTGCAGCGCTCGGTCCAGCCGAGCTTTCTCAATGCTGCGCTTGAGCATCGTCTGCGGCAGCCAGAACTGCTTGCGTCCCATAAGAAGCTGAATCGACACCAAGGCAACGATCACTCCCACCAGGGCCGGCACTCCCGGGATATCGCCTATCAGTGGCATCACCACGATCAGGCCAGCCAGCACCAGGAAACTTCCAAACGACCGCGTACCCAGGCTTTCCATGATGTCGCCCAATGCAACCCGTCCATCCTCCTCCGGGGTTGCTCGAATCTTGTCGATCAGCTGTTCCAGGTTCATTTCGTCTCCCTCCTGCCGGGACCAGTGGCTGCCATGGCTAACCGGCATTCGCCGCCGATGCTTCGCAAGCTGCGCCGTTCATCGTTGCTCGCTGCCACCCTGCGTAGCGGGACGGCGCTTGGCCTTTTCACGATCGAGCCGGGTAGGCGGCCGTCGGTTGGTCAGCCATCTTCTGACCAGCAGGTAGAACAGCGGGATATAGAACAGCCCGAGCAGGGTGGACAGCAGCATGCCGCCCATCACTCCGGTGCCCACGGCGTTACGTGCGGCCGAACCCGGCCCGGTCGAGAGCACCAGCGGCAGCATGCCGAGAACAAAGGTGAGCGAGGTCATGAGGATCGGCCGGAAACGCATCCGTACCGCGTTGAGCACCGCCGTCATCAGCGGTTCGCCCTTGGCTTCTTCCTCGATGGCGAATTCGACGATCAGGATCGCGGTCTTCGCCGAAAGGCCGATGATCGCCACCAGCCCGACGTTGAAATAGACGTCTGCCGCCAGGCCACGCAGCATGGAAAACAGCACAGCCCCGAGGGCCCCGAATGGTGCGACCAGCAGGACGGCGATGGGTACCGACCAGCTTTCGTACAACCCGGCGAGCACCATCAGCACGGTCAGCAACGACAGGCCGAGGAGCCAGTAGAGCTGACCGGACGCTTGCTGCTCCTCATAGGAGGCGCCCGACCACTCGAAATCGAATCCTTCCGGCAGCTCCTCGGCCAGGCGCTCCATCTCCGCCATTGCCTCGCCGGTGGTGTAGCCCGAAGCGCTGCTACCGGAAACGCTCATGGTGGAATAGCCGTTGTAACGCTGCAGCTGGGACGGCCCGGCACCCCATTCGACCGTGGAAAATGCGCCGAAGGGCACAGCCTCGCCCTGCTGGTCCAACACCTTCAGCGCCAGCACATCCTGCGGTTGCATGCGGTACGGCGCGTCGGCCTGCAGCAGCACCTGCAGGACGCGCCCGCCACGGGTGAAGTCATTGGCATAGGCGCTGCCAAAGGCCATGGTCAGGGTAGCGTTGACCTCCTCGATCGACAGGCCAAGCGCTCGCGCCTTGATTCGATCGATGCGAACCCTGAGCCGCGGTGCCTCGTCATCGCCGGACGGCCGTACATCCTCCAGCGCATCGCTTTTACCGGCGGCCTTGATCAACGCCTCGCGCGCCTCATAGAGCGCCTCATAACCATGCCCACTGCGGTCCTGCAGCTTGAAGCTGAACCCGCCCGTTTCGCCCAGCGAGGGAATGGACGAACGGTTCACCGCGTAGACCTTTGCCTCCTTGATCTGCTTGAAGGCATCGGTTGCCTGGCGCACCAGTTCCGGTGCCGTTTCCTCATCGCCGGGACGCTCATCCCAGGGAACCATGCGCACATAAGCCGTGGCATGCCCCTGGCCCTGCCCCGCCGCACTGTGGCCATACACCAGCGTGGTATTCGCAACCAGCGGATGGTCATGAAAATAGGCCTGTACCTGCCTGACGGCCTCCTCCGTGCGCTTGGCCGTGGCCCCAGGTGGAGACTGGATGACCGTCATCAGCGAACCCTGGTCTTCCTCCGGCAGAAATGCACCAGGCAGCCTGACGAAGAGCGTTGCTGCCAGCGCGACCAGCCCTGCGAAAATCACCAGAAACCAGATCGGTCGCTGCAGCATTCCGCCGACGGCACGGTGATAACCCGTCGCGGTGCCATCCAGTCCCCGATTGAGCACCCGCAACGGCCTTGGCATCCTGCCGCGCTCGCCGGCACCGCTGCTCGGGCGAAGCAAGGTGGCGCAAAGCGCCGGTGTCAGCACCAACGCCATGACGGTGGAAATGGCGACCGCGATGGCCAGGGTCACCGCGAACTGCCGATAGATACCTCCGGTGGACCCACTGAAGAATGCCATGGGCACGAACACCGCGATCAGCACCAATGTCGTCCCGATGATCGCCGCGCTGACCTGCCCCATCGCCTTCTTCGTGGCCTCGAACGGCGTCAGTTGTTCTTCGTCGATGATCCGCTTGGCGTTCTCGACCACGACAATAGCGTCGTCCACCAGCGTGCCAATCGCCAGCACCATGGCAAACAGACTGAGCAGGTTGATGGAAAAACCCACCAGCCAAAGCCCCAGACAGGTTCCGGCCAGCGTGATCGGAATGACGATCGAGGGAATGACGGTGGCGCGCCAGCTCTGGAGAAATAACAGCATCACGAGGACCACCAGCACCATGGCCTGCCCAAGGGTAAGCAGCACTTCCTTGATCGACGCGGCGATGAATGGGGTGGAGTCGTACGGAATGGTCCAGACGATATCTTCCGGGAACGCTCGCGCCAGTTCGCTCATGCGCTGCTTGATCCCCTCGGCGGTCTCCAGCGCATTCGCCCCAGGCGCCAGCTTCACCGCCATGCTCGCAGCGGCATCACCGTTGAGTTCGGTGCTGGCGTTGTAGTTCTTCGCCCCCAGTTCGACCCGCGCGACATCGCCAAGCCGCACGGACGCACCATCCGGCTCCACTCGCAGGACAATGGCTTCGAATTCCTCGGGCGAGCTGTAGCGCGCCTGGGTTTCCAGCGCCGCAGTAATCTCGGTGTCGCCGGTCAGCGGCCTTTCGGCCAACGCTCCACCCGGCGCCTGGCTGTTCTGCTCACGCACGGCGGTGAGTACGTCGCTCGCCGACAACCCCAGATGTGCCATGCGGTCATGGTCAATCCACACCCGCATCGCATAAGGCGTGTAGTACTCGCCGATATCCCCGACACCCTTGACCCGCCGAAGCTCGTCGACGATCCGAGTCGCCGCGAAATTGCCCAGCGCCAGGGTATCCATCGTGCCGCTGCGGGAGCTGAGCGTGACCAGCAGGACGGTATCCGGTGACGCCTGATAGACGCGAATACCCTGCTGCCGGACCTCATCCGGCAAACGCTGCTCCACCCGCCCGAGGCGGTTCTGCACATCCATCTGGGCGGTGTCGATATCCGCGCCAGAGTCGAACGTCATCTTCACCGAGGCGCTGCCATTGGAGCGGCTGGTGGATTCCATGTACAGGACGCCATCCACCCCATTCATTTCCTGCTCGATGACCTGGGTGACATTCGTTTCCAGTACCGAAGCATCGGCACCTGGGTAATCGACGCTGATGGTGAGCGTTGGTGGCGCGATCGATGGGTACTGCTCGACTGGCAGACTCCGCACCGCGAGCAGGCCCGCGATGAGAAACGCCAGCGCGATCACCCATGCCAGAACCGGCCTGTCGACGAAGAAGGTCGCCTTCATCTGCCGTGGCGCCCTGAATCACGCTCGTTATCCGAAGAGGAGTCGCGCTCACTCGCCACAGGCGTGACCGGCTCGTCGGCACGCGCCTGCTGCCAGCCATCGATGATGATTCGGTCACCGACCTCCAGGCCGTCGAGAATGATCCAGTCGCCTCCTTTCATCTGGCCCAGCTCCACCTCCTGAACCCGGGCCACGTCATCCTCGTCCAGGCGCATAACCGTGGCGCCGCGATCATGCATTCTCACCGCGCGCTGGGGGATGGTGATGCCTTTCGGCCAGGTGCCGAGGTGCAGCCGCGCACGAACGAACTGGCCGGGCAACAGCTGGTGGTCAGGGTTGGGAAACTGCGCGCGCAACGCCACGGTGCCGGTGGATTCATCGATGGTCATCGAGGTGAAGTTCAGGTAGCCCTCCTGCTTGTGCTCACGGCCGTTTTCCAGCACGAGCTGCACCGGCACCAGCTCATCATCGGGCAGCTCCAACTCTCCAGACGCCACCTGATGACGCATCTCCAGCAGATCAGCGCTGGACTGCGAGAAATTCACGAACACCGGGTCGAATTGCTCGACCGTGGTCAGCAGGGTGCCATCGGCGGCACTGACCAGCGCGCCCTCGGTAACCCTCGCCCGACCGGCACGTCCAGAGATCGGCGTCTTCACATTGGTGTATTCGAGCTGCAGGCGGGCTGTCGCGACTGCAGCTCGTGCTTCTGCAACATCGGCCAAAGCGGTTCTGGTGCGCACTTGTGCCGTGTCATAGTCCTGCCGGCTGATCGCGCGATCGGCGACGAGCTGCTCGTAACGGTCCAGGTCCTGCTGGGCATTTGCGGCGGTGGCTTCGGCCCGCTGCAGAATCGCCTCGGCCGAATCGAGTCGGGCCTGCATCTCCCGCGGATCGATGCGAAACAGCGGATCGCCCGCTTCAACGTCGGAGCCTTCCTGATAGAGCGTCCGCTCCACGACGCCATCGACCCGCGCGCGGATCTCGGCGACCCGTACGGACTGCACACGACCTGGTAGCTCGGCGATGTTCTCGACCGGGCCTCGGGACACCTTGTGAACGCTCACCTCGGGGGGCGCGTCCTTCTGCGTGTCGTCGGTCTTGCTCGACGAATCGTCACCTTCGCTACAGGCGACCAGACCCATGGCCAGCAGGGCCAACACGACGGGGCGTCGCATGAAAACCATCATCACAACCTTGCACACACGAAGGCGCGGGCGGCGGAGGCACCTGCTCCACCACCCGCACCAGACTGGCAGGCGCGGCGCGAGCGCCGCCTTGGGAAAGGGCTGGCGGGCTAGAAAACCAGCATGAACAGGCCAATCACGACCAGCAATCCGATGAGGAAGATGATGCCGATGGTGCTGCCGAGAAATTTCAGCATGTGGTTTGCTCCTTACGTTGGGTTGTAAATCAGCTGACCCAAGCGTGGCGTCATCGTTCGTTTGAATCGGTTCCGCTTGACTGCCTATCCTTCGCTCACTGCAACGAAGATCTGCAGAGAATTGAGGGTATCGAGTGGCCGATGCACGCTTGACGTCTTCTATCGGCAGGGGTGATCTGGTCGCGAGCGCAGGCGAGTCTGGAAGTGCGAAGACACAGGTTGGCTGAGCCTCATAGCGCCATATGCCACGTGCGCTTCAGCGGGTCGGCCAGTGGACAGCGGGCGAGAGGGGCTGCTGCAAAGCCCTGACACAATCCTGCCCGATGCTGGCTACGGCCGAGGGACGGCCGCAGCGAGGGTTACTCAGTAGCAAAGCACAAAGCCAGGAGGCTTAACTGCCAACCTTGCTCGCCTCCGCCTCCTCATGGGCCTGGCGCAGCCGCTCGCGGCTGTTGGTCAGGTGCAGCCGCATGGCCGCCCGCGCGGATTCCGGGTCCTGGCGCTCGATGGCCTCGTAAATCTGCTCGTGCTCGCGGCCCAGGCGCGCCTGGTAATGCTGCTGGTCGTCATGGGCCAGTCGCGCGGAATTGACCCGGCTGCGCGGGATCAGCGTGGTACCCAGGTGGCTCATGATGTCGGTGAAGTAGCGGTTGCCGGTGGCTTCGGCGATCTGCAGATGGAACTGGAAATCCGATGACACCGCATCGCTGGAGTGCGCCGCGCTCTGGTTGAGCTGATCGAGAAAGGCGCGCATCGCGGCCAGTTGCTCAGGCGAGCGACGCTGCGCAGCCAGCCCGGCCGATTCCACTTCCAGGCTGATGCGCAATTCCAGAATCGCCAGCAGGTCGCGCAAGGTGCCGATGGTCGCCGGGTCGATGCGCAGCCCGGTGGTGCTCGGCGTATCCAGCACGAAGGTGCCGATGCCGTGCCGCGTTTCCACCAGGCCCGAGGCCTGCAGGCGCGAGATCGCCTCGCGCACCACCGTGCGACTCACACCCTGCGTCTGCATGATGGCGGACTCGGTCGGCAGCTTGTCGCCGCGCTTCAACATGCCGTCGCGGATCTGCTGCGACAGTTCGGCGACCAGCTCCTGAGCGAGGCTGCGGTGTTTGCGACGGGCGCGTGGCTGGGCGCTCTGGTTATCCATGGACGGCGATCTCTGAGAAGCGGAAGCAACCGTCATCATAGCCCAGCAGTTGTACGATAACTATTGATCCATTGCATTTGTAGGGAGATTACGCGCAACCATCGCGCCAGATGTCCTAGGGCGGCGGGCGACAGTGCCCGGCCCGGCAGCGGTTGGCCTGATGACTGGGGCCCTGCTGCATAAGCTTGCGCGTGACGCCGTTGGTCCAGCCGAAGCCGTCCTGCAGGGGATATTCGCCGCCACCGGCGTGCTCGGTACAGGGCCGCAGCACGTATTTCTCCACCAGCTTGTTCTCGCGCTCGAACAGGTGGCTGACGATGGTCAGCCAGCGCTCCTCGATGTCCAGCGCCAGCGCGTCATGGCCGTAGTGCTGCAGGCCGCGAATGGCGATCCACTGCAGCGGCGCCCAGCCGTTGGGGCGATCCCACTGCTCGCCGCTGCCGCTGATCTCGGTGGTGGCCAGCCCGCCCGGGGCCAGCAGGCGGGCGCGCACGGTTGCCGCGACCGCTGCCGCCTGCTCGGCACTGGCCATGCGCACGAACAGCGGTGCCAGGGTCGCGGCGGTGAGGTTGTCGCGTTGCCGGCCGCGCCGCCAGTCATAGTCGAAGTAGGCGCCGGCGCGCGGATTCCACAGGTAGTGGTCGATCGCTGCCAGGCGAATTTCGGCGCGCCGGGCAAAATTCTCGGCACAGGCCTGCTGGCCCTTCACCGCCGACAGCTCGGCGATCTGCCGCTCGAGCTTGTAGAGCAACGCATTGAGGTCGATGGGCAGGATGCTGGTGGTGCGGATGGTCGCCAGCCGGTGCGCATCGTCCAGCCAGCGCGAGCTGAAGTCCCAGCCCGATTCGGCACCGGCGCGCAGGTCACGATAAACCTCGTGCCGCGGCCGGCAACTGGCGCGGGCGGTCTCGACGTCTTCGCGATAGGACTCCTCGCGCGGCGTATCGCGCTCGTCCCAGTAACGGTTGAGCACCACGCCGTCGGCCAGGCAGACGCAGCGCCGGTGCCGCTCACCGGGGCGCAGCGCATCGGCACCCTCCATCCAGAAGGCATATTCCTTGTGCAGCTGCGGCAGGTAATCGCTGGCCCGGTGCACGCCGTTTTCCTCGAACAGCTCGGTCATCAGGGCGAACACCGGCGGCTGCGAACGGCCGAGGTAGTAGGTGCGGTTGCCATTGGGCACATGGCCGTAGGTGTCGATCAGGTAGGCGAAGTTGTCCGCCATCGAGCGCAGCAGATCGCAGTGCCCGCTCTCGTCCAGGCCGAGCATGGTGAAGTAGGAATCCCAGTAATACAGCTCGGTGAAGCGCCCGCCTGGCACCACGTACGGGTGCGGCAGCGGCAGCAGCGAGGAATGCTCGGGATGGTCCTGCGGCTGCCGGGTGAGCATCGGCCAGAGCCGGTCGATGTGTTCGGCCAGGCTGTCGTCGGGGTTGGCGACGAATTCCCTGACCGGCATCTCGTAAAGGCTGAAGTGCTCGTGGACGAAGGCGCCGAGATCGAAGCCGGGCTCATTGCAGCGGGCGCGGTAAGCCTCGAGGATGACTTCGGGATGGCGCCGCGGCGCGCAGTCGACGAAGGTCTTGCTGTCGGGAAAGATGCGCTGCATCTGCACCGCGACGAACAGCTCCTGATAGCGATCGGCGGGGCTTAGGGTATCGGCCAGCGAGATGGCGCTGACGTCATGGCTGAACGGCTGGTACGACTGGCTACTGGTCATTGTTCGCTGTAATTCCATAACAGACCGCCATCGACCACCAGGGTAGTCCCGGTGATGTAGTCGGCATCCGGAGAAGCCAGAAAGGCGACGACCCCGGCCACATCGCGTGGCCTGCCGAGGCGTCCGACGGGGATGTTCTGCAGCAGGCTGGCGAGCTTCTCCGGCTGGTTCATCAGCTCGCGATTGATCGGCGTTTCCACTGCGCCCGGCGCCACGTTGTTCACAGTGATGCCCAGCGGCGCGAGCTCGATGGCGATGTTGCGCATGAGCATCTTCAGTCCGCCCTTGCTCGCACAGTAGGCGGTGAAGTTGGGGTGCGGCAATTCCTCGTGCACCGAACTGTTGTTGATGATCCGCCCGCCACGGCCTTGCTCGCGCAGATAGCGGGCGAAGGCCTGCGCGAGGAAGAACGGGCCGCGCAGGTTGACGTCGAGTACCCGGTCGTAGTCGCCCTCCTCGGCGTCGAGAAATGCGGCGTGCGCCTGCACCCCGGCGTTGTTCACCAGGATATCCAGGCGGCCCATGCGCTCGACGCTCTCGCGCACCAGCCGCTGGCATTGCTCGACCTGGCTGACGTCCGCGGCGATGAAGCAAACCCGCCGCCCCACGGCGCGTACTTGCTCGAGGCTCGCACGGGCCTCGTCATCTTCCTCGCGACCGTTGATGACCACGTCGGCCCCCTCCTCGGCCAGGCGCACGGCGATGCCGAGGCCGATGCCGTGAGTACTGCCGGTGACCAGAGCCACCTGATTCTGCAAGCGCATTGCGACCTCCGTACGCACGTCGCCTGAACGCGACGCCGTTTCGATTGGCGATGCAGATGAGACGGAACGATCCTTCGCGCGTTCCCTCATCCGCCGGATCGGCGCAGCTGGTCGCGCCGTGGCTTTACGTTAGCCGCCTAATCTTTCTCTCCTCCGGACAAAGGCGCAAAATGGCCGGCTCTCCGCTGCTCGTCGAAGGACGTCATGGCTACCGCCAATCTGCGCAAGGGTTATCTGCTGGGGCTGGCCACGTTCAGCATCTGGGGCATGTTCCCGCTCTACTTCAAGGCACTCGAGCAGTACGGCGCGCTGGAGATCGTTACCCAGCGGGTGATCTGGTCGGCAGTGTTCGGCTCGCTGGTGCTGCTGGTCTGGCGTCACCCCGGCTGGTGGCGCGAACTGCTCGCGCACCCGCGACGGCTTGGCGTGCTCGGCATCTCCAGTGTGCTGATCGCCGCCAACTGGCTGATCTACGTCTGGGCGGTGAACCACGACCGGATGGTCGAAGCCAGCCTGGGCTACTACATCAATCCGCTGGTCAACGTGCTGCTCGGCATGATCGTGCTGCGCGAGCGGCTGCGCCCGCTGCAGTGGCTGGCGGTGGCGATGGCCACCGTCGGCGTCAGCCTGCAGCTGCTGATGCTCGGCGAATTCCCGTGGATTTCCATCGTGCTGGCGCTGAGCTTCGGCAGCTACGGTCTGCTACGCAAGCTGGCACCGGTGGCCGCGTTGCCCGGGCTGGTGGTGGAAACCTGGATATTGTTGCCGGTAGCGCTGGTCTGGCTGTTCTGGTTCAGCAGCGGCACCAGCACCGAACCTGCGTTCTGGACCAGCACCGACGCGCTCTGGCTGATGGCCGCAGGCCCGGTGACGCTGATCCCGCTGCTCGGCTTCAACGCCGCCGCGCGCCACCTGCCGTATTCGACGCTGGGCTTTTTGCAGTACCTGACGCCGACGCTGCTGCTGATCCTCGCCGTGCAGTTGTTCGACGAGCCGTTCCCGGTCGATCGTCAATTGGCCTTCTTCTGCATCTGGGCCGGGCTTGCGGTGTACAGCCTGGACGCCTGGCGCATCATGCGCAAAGGCACCGGCTGAAAATGCCGGCGAACGACTAGGATTTCTCTGTCGGCTGCAGCTTGAGTTCGACCATCAGGTCGTCGGCCAGGGTTTCCAGGCGCTGCTGCAGCACTTCCAGCGACAGTTCGCTCGGCACGGCCAGGCGCACCTCGGCACGGAACAGCAGCTCGCTGCTCATCGGCGCCGGCAGCACCTCGGTATCCAGGCTTTCCAGATTCACTCCATGCTCGGCGAGCAGACGGGTGATGTCGCGGACGATGCCTGGGCGGTCGTTGCCGACCAGCTCCAGCTGAATTTCCTGCCAGCTCGCCGCTGGCTCCGTGCCGCTGTGCGCCAGCAGGACGCGAATGCCCTGCGCCTCAAGCCCCTGCAATGCGGCGGTCAGCTCGGCATGCGCCTGCTGCGGCACGGCCACGCGCAGGATGCCGGCGAACTGTCCGGCCATGCGCGACATCCGGCTCTCCAGCCAGTTGCCGCCGTGATCGGCGATGCACTTGGCCAGTCGTTCGACCAGACCTGGCTGATCTTCGGCAATGACGGTAAGAACGAGGTGATCCATGGACGGCTCCTGTGCTGGGAATTCGCTCACGCGGTAGCGACGGCCCATTAGGTATAGCAGGCAGCCGCCCCGACGACAGTCTGCGGCGCCCTCGCCCGGCGTCGCAAGGCCGAAACTACCGGCTCCTTCGGCGGACTGATTTTCCCCGGCGCTTCATGTAGTATCCGGCGACTCGGACTACAAGAAACGAAACTGTCCGTCGAATTAGAAGAACCAAGTGAGGCGAGTAATGACTGAGCGCGTTCAAGTCGGTGGCCTGCAGGTCGCCAAAGTCCTGTACGACTTCGTGAACAACGAAGCGATTCCCGGTACCGGCGTCGATGCCGCCGCCTTCTGGGCTGGCGCCGACAGCGTCATCCACGACCTGGCGCCGAAGAACCGCGCGCTGCTGGCCAAGCGCGACGAGCTGCAGGCGCAGATCGACGCCTGGCACCAGGCTCGCGCCGGTCAGGCCCACGACGCCGTGGCATACAAGCGCTTCCTGCAGGAAATCGGCTACCTGCTGCCGGAAGCCGAAGACTTCCAGGCCACCACCGAGAACGTCGACGAAGAAATCGCCCGCATGGCCGGCCCGCAGCTGGTGGTGCCGATCATGAACGCGCGCTTCGCCCTGAACGCCGCCAACGCGCGCTGGGGCTCGCTATACGACGCGCTGTACGGCACCGACGCGATCTCCGAAGAAGACGGCGCCAGCAAGGGCCCGGGCTACAACGAGATCCGCGGCAACAAGGTCATCGCCTACGCGCGCAACTTCCTCAATGAAGCCGCACCGCTGGAAAGCGGCTCGCACGTCGACTCCACCGGCTACCGCATCGAAGGCGGCAAGCTGGTCGTTTCGCTGAAGGACGGCAGCACCACCGGCCTGAAGAACCCGGCCCAGCTGCAGGGCTTCCAGGGCGAAGCCAGCGCACCGATCGCTGTGCTGCTGAAGAACAACGGCATTCACTTCGAGATCCAGATCGACCCGGCCAGCCCGATCGGCCAGACCGACGCTGCCGGCGTGAAGGACATCCTGATGGAATCGGCGCTGACCACCATCATGGACTGCGAAGACTCCATCGCCGCCGTCGACGCCGACGACAAGACCATCGTCTATCGCAACTGGCTCGGCCTGATGAAGGGCGACCTGGTCGAGGAGCTGGAAAAGGGCGGCAAGCGCATCACCCGCGCGATGAACCCGGACCGCGTCTACACCAAGGCCGACGGCAACGGCGAGCTGACCCTGCATGGCCGCTCCCTGCTGTTCATCCGTAACGTCGGTCACCTGATGACCAACGATGCCATCCTCGACAAGGAAGGCAACGAGGTGCCGGAAGGCATCATGGACGGCCTGTTCACCAGCCTGATCGCGGTGCACAACCTCAACGGCAACACCAGCCGCAAGAACACTCGCACCGGCTCGATGTACATCGTCAAGCCGAAGATGCACGGCCCGGAAGAAGTGGCCTTCGCCACCGAGCTGTTCGGCCGCGTCGAGGACGTCCTCGGTCTGCCGCGCAACACCCTCAAGGTCGGCATCATGGACGAGGAGCGTCGTACCACGATCAACCTCAAGGCCTGCATCAAGGAAGCGCGCGAGCGCGTGGTGTTCATCAACACCGGCTTCCTCGACCGCACCGGTGACGAAATCCACACCTCCATGGAAGCCGGCCCGATGGTACGCAAGGCGGCCATGAAGGCCGAGAAGTGGATCGGCGCCTACGAGAACAACAACGTCGACGTGGGTCTGGCCTGCGGTCTGCAGGGCAAGGCGCAGATCGGCAAGGGCATGTGGGCCATGCCTGACCTGATGGCCGCGATGCTCGAGCAGAAGGTCGGCCACCCCATGGCCGGTGCCAACACCGCGTGGGTACCGTCGCCAACCGCAGCCACCCTGCACGCCATGCACTACCACAAGATCGACGTGCAGGCGCGTCAGGTCGAACTGGCCAAGCGCGAAAAAGCTTCCATCGACGACATCCTCACCATCCCGCTGGCGCAAGACACCAACTGGAGCGAGGAAGAGAAACAGAACGAGCTGGACAACAACTCGCAGGGCATCCTCGGCTACATGGTCCGCTGGGTCGAACAGGGCGTCGGTTGCTCCAAGGTGCCGGACATCAACGACATCGCACTGATGGAAGACCGCGCCACCCTGCGTATCTCCAGCCAGCACGTAGCCAACTGGATGCGTCATGGCGTCGTTACCAAGGATCAGGTGCTCGCAAGCCTCAAACGCATGGCGCCGGTGGTTGACCGTCAGAACCAGGGTGATCCGCTGTACCGCCCGATGGCGCCGGACTTCGACAACAGCGTGGCCTTCCAGGCTGCCCTGGAGCTGGTCCTCGAAGGCACCAAGCAGCCCAACGGCTACACCGAGCCGGTACTGCACCGCCGCCGCCGCGAGTTCAAGGCCAAAAACGGTCTGTAACCCGCGAAATAGGTGCAAAAGAAGCCGCCCTCCGGGGCGGTTTTTTTGTGCCTCGAAACCGCCGAACGGTGCTCAAGATAATTCTGTTACAACCGATAACGTGACCAGAAACGCCTTTTCGGTCAAAATCACAATATGATGCCATTTGGCCACTAAGTGCTCTCCTCGTATTCATAGCCTTCCTGGAGTCGATGCATGCTGAAAAACTTCTCGCTGACCGCCAAGCTTTCATTGGTACCAGCGGTGGCCCTGTTCGGGCTAGTTTTGTATGTGGCCTATACCTCGCTTCAGCTCTCGGCTACCGACTCGCGCCTGGTGTTTCTCGAGACGCGCGGCTATCCCACACTGGAGAAGGCAGATGCGGTGATCTTCCAGTTTTCCCGCGTGCCGGCTCTGCTGAACAACGCGGTCGCAGCGGGTGAAGCGGGCATCCTCGACGAAGCCCGCGAGGTGCTACAGCAGATCGATACGCAGCAGCAATCTCTGGCGAGCTTGCTGAGCGATCAGCGACAGCAGCATCAGGCGCTGGGCGACTGGCGTAAGGCCGTGCGCGACTACGCCGACAATGCGCTCGCCGCCTCGACCAAGCTGATCGACGGCAGTGCGTCGTTCGATGATCTGCGCCCTAGCCTGGATCGCATGGCCAGTGACCTGGCGCAGGCGCAGAAGCTTGGCAGCGACTTCCGTGCGCAGGCTTACGAGGATTTCCAGCAGACCCTGGTGCAGACCCGCGAAGCCAATGCTGCAACCACCCGTCTGGGCATCATTCTCAGTCTGGTGCTGGTCGTGCTGGTCAGCCTTGGCGCCTGGCTGGTGATTCGCAGTGTGATGGTCAACATCCGCGGCGTGATCACTTCATTGCAGTCGATCGCTCGCGGCGATGGTGATCTGACGCAACGCGTAAACGTCCAATCCAACGACGAAATCGGCGCGATGATCGAGCTGTTCAACAGCTTCCTCGACAAGCTGCAACGCACCATTCGCCAGATCATCGATGCCGCCACCCCGCTGAGCCAGGTTTCGAAGGAGCTGTACAAGCTCACCCAGGGCTCGGAAGAAAACGCCAAGTCGCAACAGCACCACACCGACTCGATCACCCGCGACATCCTCACCATGACCGGCAGCATTCAGGAAGTGGCGCAGCGCTCGCAGCAGGCTTCCGACGAGGCCAACTCCGCAGCACGCCAGGCCGCCACCGCACGTGAGCATGTCGGCAGCCTGTCGACCGGCATCAGTGACCTGGGTGACAGCGTGATGGGCGCGGTCAAGGCCATGGAACAGCTCGAGGAAGAAACCCAAGAAGTCGGTTCGGTACTGACCGTGATCCGCAGCATCGCCGAGCAGACCAATCTGTTGGCACTCAACGCCGCCATCGAAGCCGCCCGCGCTGGCGAGCAAGGCCGCGGCTTCGCGGTCGTCGCCGATGAGGTGCGCAACCTGGCGCAGAAGACCGCAGCATCCACCGCCGAGATCCAGCAGATCATCCAGCGCCTGCAGAACAGCGCCAACACCGTGCTCAACGTTATGACCAGCAACGGCGAGAAATCCCGCGCCAGCATCGAACGTTCCATCGAGGCTACGCAGCTGCTGGAAGCCATTGCACGCACGGTCAACCAGATCGACGAACTCAACGCCGGCATCGCTCAGTTCACACAGGAGCAGATCGGCCTGTCGAGTTCCATCCAACAAGAAACTCAAGTGTTGCAGCAGGACGCACAAGCAACCGCTAACGGCGCCGAAGCCACCGCCCGCCTTGGCGAGCAATTGGTGAGTACCGGAGACCACCTGCGCGCGGCTACGGGCCAATTCCGTGTTTAACGATTTTCTGGAGCATCCAATGACTGCACTTCGTGTCGCCGGTCTGGCAGCTGTCTGCCTGGCCGTCACCCCTGCCTTCGCCCTCGAACAGGGTGAACATCGCTTCAACGGTTTCGGTACCGTCGGTTTCACCCACCTCAGCGGCGAAGATGACGGTCGCAGCTACGGCATCCAGGGCCAAACCAACGATTCCTGGCGCGGCGATCAGCTGTCCAAGTTCGGCGCGCAGCTGAGCTACGGCATCACCGACACCCTGGGGGTGACTGTTCAGGCCACGGCCAAGGCGCAACAGGACGAGTGGAAAGCCAACCTGGAATGGGCCTACCTGTCGCTGCAGGCCAACGACCAGCTGATGCTCCGCGCCGGCCGCCTGCGCAGCCCGGTCTACATGTATTCCGAAAGCCTCGACGTCGGCTACAGCTACCCTTGGCTGCGCCTGCCCGACGAGGTCTACAGCCAGGTCCAGGTGACCAACTACGAAGGCGTCGATGCGGTCTACACCGTGCCGCTGTCGTACGGCTCGGTGACCTTCCAGGTCGCCGGCGGTCAGGCAAAGAACCGCGACTACTACGCCTACGACGAGCAGTTCGATATCGACTACGGCAACCTGTTCGGCGCCAGCGTCAGCCTGGCCACCAACGATTTCGGCATGCTGCGCATCGGTTATGTCGAGGCGGATATCACCACCGATATCAGCGGCACGGTGGATGTTGGCGGCGGCACGATGCGAACCCTCAGCCTGCTGGATCTGGACAAGGAAAAAGGCAAGTTCACTTCGATCGGCTACCAGTACGACAACGGCACCTGGGTCAGCAGCAACGAGTGGACCTCGCGCATGATCGAGAACGATGACATGGAAGCGATCGACTCCTTCTACCTGATGGGCGGCCGTCGTTTCGGCGACTTCCTGCCGCATGTCACCTACGCACAGCTGGACGACAACGGTGGCCGTCAGAGCTCCTGGACCCTGGGCTTGAACTACCAGGCCGCACCGACCGTGGTGGTGAAGGGCGAGTACAAGCGCGTCGATACCAAGAATGGCTATGACGGCGTGTTCACCCGTAGCGCTCAAGAGGTCTTCGACAACGCCGTCGGGATTGCCCCGGCCCGCAACTACGACGGCGACATCGTTTCCGTCGGCGTCGATTTCGTATTCTGAGGAGCGTCCCGATGAAAGCATCCATTCGCATCCTCGGCGCTGCCGCGCTGTTCGGCCTGGCTTCGCTGGCTCAGGCCGAGGTGGCCGTGATCGTCAATCCCGGCGCAGCCAAGGCACCGTCACAGTCCGAGGTCGCCAACATCTTCCTGGGCAAGGACAAGTCCTTGAAGGGCGTCGACCAGGCAGGCTGGAACCCGGCCAAGGAAGCCTTCTACGCCGGCGTGACCAGCAAGAACGAGTCGCAGCTCAAGTCCTATTGGTCGGGCCTGATCTTCACCGGCAAGGGCCAGCCGCTGCCGAGCGTCGCCGATGACGCCGCAGTAGTGGCCAGGGTCGCGGCCGAAGCCGATGCCATTGGCTACGTCGACAGCGCGGCCGTCAATGACTCGGTCAAGGTCCTGTTCACCCTGCCCTGAGCTCGATGACGAAGCAAAGGAGCCGGCCCCGGTGGCCGGCTTTTTCATGCCCGCGTTTCACCGCAACAGCGCGAAACATGAGGCTGACCCTGATCAGCTCCCCCGCCCCTTGAGCTGACTAGACTTACGTCCAATTGGGTCCGACTGACCTGCAGCCCACCATTAACAAAAAATGGAAGCCAACCATGAGCACACCCGACGCTGGGAAGACGGCTGTACTGCAGAACATCCACGGCACCATGGAGTTTCTGCGCAAGTACGCTCCGTTCAACCAGATGGAGCCGGCCCACCTGGCCTACCTGGTGGAGAACTGTGCGCTGCGCTTCTATGCCGAAGGCGATTGCATCATTTCCCCCGAAGACGGCGTGGTGCAGCAGTTTTATATCGTCAAGCAGGGCCGCGTGCATGGTCAACGCCCGCATACCGCCAAGCGCGGCACAGACACCACCTTCGAGGTCATCGTCGGCGAATGCTTCCCGATGGCCGCGCTCATGGGCGAACGAGCGACCCGCACCGCGCATCTGGCCGCCGAAGACACCTTCTGCTTCCTGCTCGGCAAGCCCGCCTTCGTCCAGCTGGTTTCCAAGTCTCCGGTGTTCCGTGATTTCGCCATGCGTGGCGTCAGCAGCCTGCTCGACCTGGTCAACCAGCAGGCGCAGATGCGCGCGGTGGAAAACCTCGGCGAGCAGTACTCGCTCGAAACAAGCATCGGCGAGCTGGCGCTTCACCACCCGGTGTCCTGCCTGCCGTCCAAGCCGATCAACGAGGCGGTCGCGATGATGCAGGAGAGCAATGTCGGCAGCATCGTCATCGTCGATGAAGCCTTGCACCCGCAAGGCATCTTCACACTGCGCGATCTGCGACGGGTAATCGGTACCGGCACCACCGACCTGAGCCAGCCGATCTCCCAGTTCATGACGCACGATCCGTTCTACCTGCCGCCGGACGCCACAGCCTTCGACGCGGCGATCGCCATGACCGAACGGCACATCGCCCATGTTTGCGTGGTGGAGAATGGCCTGCTGCGTGGCGTAATTTCCGAGCGCGACCTGTTTTCCCTGCAGCGCGTGGATCTGGTGCACCTGGCGCAGACCATCCGTCACGCCGATCGCGTCGATGCGCTGGTGGTCATCCGCGATCGCATCAAGCAACTGGTCGACAACATGCTCGCCCACGGCGCCTCGTCGACCCAGATCACCCATATCGTCACGCTGCTCAATGATCACACCGTATGCCGGGTGATCGAGCTGGCCATCCAGCACATTGGCGATCCGGGCGTGCCCTTCACCTGGCTGTGTTTCGGCAGCGAAGGCCGCCAGGAGCAGACCCTGTACACCGACCAGGACAACGGCATCCTCTTCGAGGCCGCCGACGCCGCGGAGGCCGCGCATATCCGCGGACGTCTGCTGCCGCTCGCCGAACGCATCAACCGTGACCTAGACACCTGCGGTTTCACGCTGTGCAAAGGCAACATCATGGCCAGCAACCCGCAGCTGTGCCTGTCGCGCCAGGAATGGAGCCGCCGCTTCAGCTCCTTCGTGCGCGAGGCAACGCCGGAAAATCTGCTCGGCAGCACCATCTATTTCGATCTGCGCAGCATCTGGGGCCCCGCCGAAGGCTGCGAACAGCTGCGCCGCGACCTGCTCGAGGAAATCAACGACAACCGCCTGTTCCAGCGCATGATGGCCGAAAACGCCTTGCGTCATCGCCCGCCGGTGGGCCGCTTCCGTGATTTCGTCGTGGCGCGCAAGGGCGAAGGCAAAGACACGCTCGACCTCAAGGTGCAGGGCCTGACACCCTTCGTCGATGGCGCCCGCCTGCTTGCACTGAGCAACGACATCGGCACCTGCAACACGCTGGAGCGGCTGCGCAAGCTGGTGGAGAAAGGCGTCATCGAAGCGAAGGATGGCGCGGCCTATGAAGAGGCCTACCATTTCATCCAGCAGACACGCATGCAGCACCATCAACAGCAGGCACGCGATGGACTGCCCTATTCCAACCGCCTGGATCCGGATACTCTCAACGTGCTGGACCGCCGAATCCTGCGCGAGTCCTTCCGCCAGGCCCAGCGGTTACAGGCCAGTCTCGCGGTGCGCTATCAACTATGAGTATGTTCTGGTTCAACCCCCGCGGTCCGAAGCTGCCTCCCGAGCAGCAGCAACGTGTTGCCGAGCTGGCGCGCCCGCTGCCGCCACAGGCGGTCCCGTTGCGGCAGCAGCGTCTGGTGGTGCTGGATCTGGAAACCACCGGGCTGCACCTCAAGCGCGACCTGGTCATCGCCATCGGCGCAGTGGTCATCGAAGACGGCGCCATCGACTATTCCCAGCAGTTCGAATGCACCCTCTGCCGTCAGGTCAAGGTCACTGAAAGCGTACTGATCCACGGGATCGCCCCGAGCGAGCTGGCCAACGGCTTGCCACCGTCCGAAGCGCTGCTCAGTTTCATGGAGTTCGCCGCGGGCAGCGTCATCCTCGCCTTTCACGCGCCCTTTGATCAGCGCATGCTAGGTCGCGCGTTGAAGAACGAACTGGGCTACTCGCTGGAACACACCTTCCTCGATGTGGCCGACCTGGCACCCATGCTGTTTCCCGAGGCGATGATCCATCGCGGCGGGCTGGATCACTGGCTCGACTACTTCAACATACATATCCCTCAGCGGCACAACGCATCCGCCGATGCCATGGCCACCGCGGAAATCGCTCTGATCCTGATGAATCGCGCACAACGCGTGGGTCTGACCAGCTTAGACGAGCTGGCTCAGCGGCTGCGCTGCTGGCAACGCGCGCGCAAGGCGGCCTTCAACTCGATCTGAACGGGCTGGGTGGCAGTTCACTGCGTGGGTGATATGCCGACGGCTGCTCGCGACAGAACGGAGCATCGTCTACCGGACGGGTTGTCAGACGCATATGCCGGCTACTCGGTCCCATTGCGGAACCGATCAATTCTTCTTCGCGGCGCGCATCAGATAATGCTGATGCGCGGAACCCGCAGCTCGTAGGCGTTCGGTTAACGCCCGGCCTCGCAAATAGCCTGATAAAGCGGTGAATCGGCTTCCAGCTCGGTAAGCGTTTCGATCTTCGCCTGGCCGGCTTCATTCAGTCTGAACATCGCCCGCTCGGTGCAGATCAGCTGATAGCTGGCGCTCTTCACGATCGACGTCAGGTGTTGCTTCTCGAAACGGTACAACACGAAGCGGCCAAGACGGCCCTGGTCGGTGTCCTGCACCTGAGCGTTCGCGCCGTCCAGCACCGTATAGGCCAGCGGCATCGGATAGATCATCGTCCACGGGCGCCAGAGCATTTCGCCCTCTTCGCTCATCACCACCAGCGATCCTTCCGGCAGACGTGCTTGCTTGGTTTCGAACCAGGTGTACTCGTAATGAATGGTGTAACTCAGCATTCCCAGACCGGCGAAGGCGGGAATGATCCATTTCGGCAGTCGCTTACGCGTCAGTGAGCGCAACAGCAGGCCGATACCGGCTCCCGCCACACCTGCGACGATTGCCGCGATTAAATGCCAGAACATATACAACTCCCCCTAAAAAAATCGGGCTTCCATATGGAAGCCCGACTTCTACCTCAACCTTGTGTCAGAGCAGGTCTGACGTCCGGCTGCATTATCAGTTAGTGATCAAGTGCAACGCCAGCACCCTTCGGGGTACGAACGCTCTCGACCAGATCCTGAATCTCCTGCGGCGGAGCCTCGGTAGCCATCGAAACGGCGTAGGCAACAGCGAAGTTCAGAATCGCACCCACGGCACCGAAGGCCTGCGGGGAGATGCCCATCCACCACTGATCAGGCGTGTTCGGGATGCTTGCGGTGCCCGGGATGAAGAACCAGCCCAGGTACAGGAAGATGTACACCGCGGTGGAGATCACACCAACCAGCATACCGGCGACAGCACCCTTGCTGTTCACGCGCTTGGAGAAGATACCCATCATCAGTGCCGGGAACAGGCTCGCTGCCGCCAGACCGAACGCCAGAGCCACCACCTGCGCGGCGAAGCCAGGTGGGTTCAGACCCAGCCAGGTTGCCAGCAGAATCGCCGCCGTCATGGACAGACGAGCGGCCAGCATTTCGTTCTTCTCGCTGATCTTCGGATTGATGAGTGTCTTGATCAGGTCATGACTGATGGCAGACGAAATCGCCAGCAGCAGACCCGCAGCAGTCGAGAGCGCAGCAGCGATAGCACCCGCAGCGATCAGACCGATGACCCAGCCCGGCAGGTTGGCGATCTCCGGGTTGGCCAGAACGATGATGTCATTGTTCACGGTCAGCTCGTTGCCGTTCCAGCCACGCTCTGTAGCGGTCGGAGTGAAGGCGGCGTTAGCGTCGTTGTACATCTGCACACGACCGTCGGCGTTCTTGTCTTCCCACTTGATCAGACCGGTACGTTCCCAGGTCTGCACCCACTCCGGACGATCTTCATAGCGAATCGCGTCGGCAGTCGGGCCTTCCGGATAGATGGTGTCTACCAGGTTCAGGCGCGCCATCGAGCCAACGGCCGGGGCGGTGAGGTACAGCAGGGCGATGAAGATCAGCGTCCAGCCAGCGGACCAGCGGGCGTCGGCCACCTTCGGTACGGTGAAGAAGCGAATGATTACGTGCGGCAGACCAGCAGTACCGATCATCAGCGACAGGGTGAACAGGAACATGTTCAGCTTGTTGTCGACGTCAGCGGTATAGGCAGCGAAGCCCAGGTCCTGAACGACGGCGTCCAGTTTTTCCAGCAGCGGCAGACCGGATTCGGTATGGGTGCTGAACATGCCGAACATCGGGATCGGGTTGCCAGTCAGCTGCATGGCGATGAACACGGCCGGAATGGTGTAGGCGATGATCAGAACCACGTACTGCGCCACCTGGGTGTAGGTGATGCCCTTCATGCCGCCGAATACCGCGTAGGCGAACACGATGGCAGCAGCAATCCAGATACCAGCGGAGTTGCTCACTTCCAGGAAGCGGGAGAACGCCACGCCAGCACCAGCCATCTGACCGATTACGTAGGTAACGGAGATGAGGATGAGGCAGACGACAGCTACCAGGCGAGCGCCACGGCTGTAGAAACGGTCACCGATGAAGTCCGGCACGGTGAACTTGCCGAATTTGCGCAGGTAGGGCGCCAGCAGCATCGCCAGCAGCACATAGCCACCAGTCCAGCCCATCAGGTAGACCGAAGTGGCGTAACCGCCAGAGGCGATCAGACCGGCCATGGAAATGAAGGAGGCTGCAGACATCCAGTCTGCCGCCGTTGCCATGCCGTTGGTTACAGGGTGAACGCCCCCACCAGCGACATAGAACTCTTTAGTTGACCCGGCGCGAGCCCAGACCGCGATCCCGATATAAAGCAGGAACGAGGCGCCCACGAACAGCATGTTGATCCAATATTGGCTCATTGTGGTTACTCCTCAACCCCGAATTCCTTGTCCAGTTTGTTCAGCCGCCACGCGTAGTGGAAGATGATCAAAATGAACGTGATGATGGAACCCTGTTGAGCGAACCAGAAGCCTAGATCCGAACCCCCGACTGGGATTCCGGAGAGCAGAGGACGCAAGAGGATTGCAAAACCATAAGAGACCAGAGCCCAAACCACCAAGCTCCATGTAATGAGGCGAACATTCGCCTTCCAGTACGCAGCAGCATTTTCTTTATCGTTGTCGGCCATTGACGTTCTCCGCCTTATTTTTATTGCGTGTGAAGGGAACCCACATCCTGAATTTAACAGGGGTGGGTTAATGAATGAAAGCCCCGACTTTAGTCTGACGAACAACAAGAGTAGACCAATTCAGCCGCTGGAAGCCCCCTGGAGAGAGGGTCTCGGGTGGCCAAGAGCCATCGTGCAGACCGCTCGCCGTAACCTTCGCGGCAGACGGTTTTGACGCCGACCGGTGCGGCGGGGTGACGCGGAGACTCGCACCGAGGTCGAACGACTCGCTGGCGCACTTGCGAGACCGGTCGGTCACGTGACTCATATGCACCAGATGACCAAATAACAACTGAATAAAAAGCACGGATTTAAATAAAGAAAGATGCAGCCTTACATATTGGCAACTCAACTTCTTAATTATCGTTAATCCCCAAAACGCAAATAGCAGCAATCAAACTACCGCTTATATATTTCCTGCGGATTGCAAGCGCTATTTTGCGAACCCATTCTGTCGGGCAGGATTCCGATCAGGCGGGCGCGTTCCAGACCGTCAGCGTTCGGGCAAAAGCCGAAGCGGAGCGGGAGGAAGATGGCGCATGGTGGCTCATGCCGCAGTGAGGAGGTGCGATCGCAGGAATATCCAGGACCGGGCCGGAGGCGATGCCGTCCGGCCCGGATGGTCGCTGGCTGGCGATGCCGCGCTAGCAGGTCGGGCGACCCGCCGTGTACTTCTCGGTTGGATAGATAGCCGCGTTGAGATCACGAATCGTCTCGGCGCCGATCAACAACGGATAACTGAAGTGCCTGCGGTCGGTGAGGTTGACCTCCACATCGCGCTGGCGATCGCCAATGCACAGCTGCATGCCAATCACCGGTCGCTCAGCCCGGGGCGGCTCGCTGTCGGGATCGACATTGCCGCCCTCTTCCGCGCGCGTCTTGATCCGACTGATGCCCAGCAGGCGCTGCTCATAAAGGGTGTCATCCGCGCCATCGACGGCCAGGCGGAAACGCACCCAGTCCTCGCCATCTCGCTTGAACTGCTCGATATCGCGCGCTGAAAGGGATGCGGTCATGGCACCGGTATCCATCTTGGCGGGAAGGGTCTTGCCGATCTCCGCGACCTGGATGTGTTCATAACGTCCATAAAGGGTGGGCTCGTCGGCAAAAGCGGGTAGCGCCAACAGCCCGGCGAGGAAAAGAACACGAGACAAAACAACCTCCTGGGAGCGGGTAATGGACAAATTTCGATCAGGTCGAAGACGTGGGGTTCCGTCTGCCGGTCTTGCAAAACGTTTCACCGTGCAGGCGTACAGCCATCTCGGTGCCCACCAACCGGCGCGTGCAGCGTCGGCCTGATAGACTGCAGGCCGTTCCCCGTCCGAAGATCCTTCCCGTGCCCAGTACCGCCTTTTCCTCCCTGCCCCTTTCTGCCGCCATGCTGGCGAACCTCGAAGCCCTCGGCTACGCGGCGATGACGCCGATCCAGGCGCAGAGCCTGCCGGTCATGCTCAAGGGCCACGACCTGATCGCTCAGGCCAAGACCGGCAGTGGAAAGACCGCCGCATTCGGCATCGCCCTGCTCGACCCGCTCAATCCGCGTTATTTCGGTTGCCAGGCGCTGGTGCTGTGTCCAACACGCGAGCTGGCCGACCAGGTGGCGAAGGAGCTGCGGCGGCTGGCACGGGCGGCGGACAACATCAAGATTCTCACGCTGTGCGGCGGCATCTCCATCGGTCCGCAGATCGCTTCGCTGGAGCATGGCGCGCACGTCATCGTCGGCACGCCGGGCCGGGTCCAGGAACATCTGAGGAAAGGCACGCTGAAACTCGACGGGCTGAACACCCTGGTGCTCGATGAAGCCGATCGCATGCTGGACATGGGCTTCTACGACGCCATCGCCGACATCATCGGCCAGACACCGACCAAGCGGCAGACCCTGCTGTTCTCGGCCACCTACCCCGCCGGCATCAAGCAGCTGTCCGCGAGCTTCATGCGCGACCCGCAGCAAGTGCGTGCCGAAGCCCTGCATGACGATGCACAGATCGAACAGCGCTTCTACGAAATCGACCCCGAGCAGCGCATGGACGCGGTCCTGCGCCTGCTCGCCAGCTTCCGACCGGAAAGCTGCGTGGCCTTCTGCTTCACCAAGCAGCAGTGCCAGGAGCTGGTCGATCACCTGATTGCCAACGGCATCTCGGCCATGGCGCTCAATGGCGATCTGGAGCAGCGTGACCGCGACCAGGTGCTGGCGATGTTCGCCAACCGCAGCCTCTCGGTGCTGGTGGCGACCGATGTCGCCGCGCGCGGCCTGGATATCGATGCGCTGGACATGGTGATCAACGTCGAGCTGGCCCGCGACCCGGAGATACATGTACACCGGGTCGGTCGGACCGGCCGCGCCGGCAATCAGGGCCTGGCCATGAGCCTGGTCGCCCCGGCCGAAGCCCATCGCGCGCAAGCCATCGAAAAGCTGCAGCAGGCGCCGCTCAACTGGCAGCCACTGGATGGGCTCAAGGCCAAGACCGGCGCGCCATTGCAACCACCAATGGCGACTCTGTGCATTGGCGCGGGCCGCAAGGACAAGCTGCGCCCGGGCGACATCCTCGGTGCACTGACGGGTGATGCCGGCATCCCCGGGACCCAGGTCGGCAAGATCGCCATCTTCGACTTCCAGGCGTTCGTCGCTGTCGAGCGCGGCGTCGCCAAGCAGGCACTCAAACGCCTGAACGAAGGTAAGATCAAGGGCCGCTCGCTAAAGGTCCGCGTCCTCTGAGAAGGTTCGCCTGCTGCTGAACGCGCGTATCCGGGCCGACCTTCTGCGGCCCGGATGGTTGAACGCACGAGCCGGCCGTGACAGTGTTCGTGGCAGCTTCGTCCAATCTGGCCTCCCCCAACGGAACGCTCCATGCCGCAACCCTCGCTCAGCCAGTTTTTACGTCGCCTGTGGGCGCTGGAGAAGTTCGGCTACAGCCTGCGTGTACTGATCGCCATGGCCGGCAGCATGGGTCTGAGCTGGTATCTCGGGCAGCCAACACTGATCATTCCGCTGTTCCTCGGCATCATCGCCAGCGCGCTGGCGGAAACCGACGACAGCTGGCTCGGACGTCTCAACGCGCTGCTGGTAACGTTGCTGTGCTTCAGCATTGCCGCCGTCGCGGTGGAGCTGCTGTTCCCATACCCCTGGCTGTTCGTCGCCGGCCTGGCGCTTTCCACCTTTGCGCTGGTCATGCTCGGCGCGCTCGGCGAGCGCTACGGGGCCATTGCCCAGGCCACCCTGATTCTCGCGATCTACAGCATGATCGCGGCCGATCAGCGCGATGGCGCACTGCAGCATCTGTGGCGCGACCCCATGCTGCTGGTGGCGGGTGCGGCCTGGTACGGCCTGCTGTCGGTGGGCTGGAACGCGCTGTTCGCCCATCAGCCGGTGCAGCAGAGTCTGGCGCGGCTGTACCGCGAGCTGGGCCTGTATTTTCGCTACAAGGCCGCGTTGTTCGAGCCGGTGCGTCAGCTGGACGTGGAACAGCGCCGCCTGGAACTTGCGCAGCAGAACGGCCGGGTCGTCAGCGCGCTCAACGCAGCCAAGGAAACGCTGCTGAATCGCCTGGGCAACGGCCGCGGCGGCGGCAAGATCAATCACTACCTCAAGCTGTATTTCCTCGCCCAGGATCTGCACGAGCGGGTCAGCTCGTCGCATTATCCCTACCAGGCGCTGGCCGAGGCCTTCTTCCACAGCGATGTGCTGTTTCGCTGCCAGCGCCTGTTGCGGCTGCAGGCCAGCGCCTGCGTCGACCTCGGCGAGGCTATCCAGATGCGCCAGGTGTTTCGCTACAGCGAGGCCAACGGGCAGGCGCTGGAGGACCTGCAGGCCTCGCTGGAGCACCTGCGTGAGCAGAACAATCCGGCCTGGCGCGGCCTGCTGCGCTCGTTGCGTGCGCTGTCAGGCAACCTTTCCACGCTGCAGCGCCAGCTCGCCAGCGCCAGCGACCCCGGCACCCTGGAGGGCGAGCAGGACAGCAGCCTGCTGGACCGCCAGCCGCAGTCCCTGCGCGAGGCATTCAATCGCATTCGCCTGCAGCTGACGCCGACTTCGCTGCTGTTCCGCCACGCCCTGCGCATGACCATCGCCCTGGTCTGCGGCTACGCGGTGCTGCATGCCATCCATCCCGAACAGGGTTACTGGGTGCTGCTGACCACGGTCTTCGTCTGCCAGCCGAACTACGGCGCCACGCGAATCAAGCTGGTGCAACGCATCAGCGGCACCTTGCTCGGCCTCATCGCCGGCTGGGCACTGTTCGATCTGTTCCCCAGCCAGCCGATCCAGGCCTTGTTCGCGGTGGTCGCTGGCGTGGTGTTCTTCGCCACCCGCAGCACGCGCTACACCCTGGCCACGGCGGCGATCACGCTGATGGTGCTTTTCTGCTTCAACCAGGTCGGCGATGGCTACGGGCTGATCTGGCCGCGGCTGTTCGATACCCTGCTCGGCAGCCTGATCGCCGCTGCCGCGGTGTTCCTCATCCTGCCGGACTGGCAGGGTCGACGCCTCAATCAGGTGGTCGCCAACACCCTCAGCTGCAACAGCGACTACCTGCGCCAGATCATGCGTCAGTACGACAGTGGCAAGCGCGACGACCTCGCCTATCGCCTGGCCCGGCGCAACGCGCACAACGCCGACGCAGCGCTGTCCACCACGCTGTCGAACATGCTGCTGGAGCCCGGACACTTCCGCAAGGATGCCGAAACCGGCTTCCGCTTCCTGATCCTCTCGCACACCTTGCTCAACTACCTCTCCGGCCTTGGCGCCCATCGCGAGAGCCTGCCGGACGACGCCAGCGATGCCCTGCTGGAGCGCGCCGCGCAGCAACTGGCGACCAGCCTCGACGACCTGGCCAGCGCGCTGGCGCAGAACAAGCCCGTCGCCATCTACAGCGAAGATGAAGAGGCGCTGGCGCAGCAGCTGGAGCAGACCCCGGACGAGATGGACGATGCCCATCGTCTGGTACAGACCCAGCTGGGGCTCATCTGCCGGCAGCTGGCACCGCTGCGCAGCATGGCCTCCCACCTGATCAAGCAACAACCGGCAGGCCAGGGACAGGATTCGCGCTAGTGGCCTGTGCGGTGAGTTGGTTGATGCACGTTCGGATGAAAATGGCTCCGAGACAAGGCGCTGCGACGAGTCATAGCGGGCTATGGCGAGGAGCAGCAACGCAGTATCGGGACCATGGGCGCCGAAATTGACCAACTGAACTTACCAAAAAGGCCACTAAGGCAACGCCGTGGGGACCGGCATTCCGTGGCGCGCGAAGATCACCGCGTAACTGCCATCCTCGACCATCGCAGCGATCTCCCGGTTGAAGGTGGCGATGATATCGCTGAGCCGAGGATGATCGCTGCGCACCACCAGCGACAGCCCCACCCGCCGGAACTCGCCCGGCACGAAGCGGAGCGCATCCTGCTCATGCCCCAGCTCGCGCTCGAGATGGAACAGCGCAGTACGCTCGTCCTCCAGCGTCAGGTCGACCCGCCCGGCAAGCACCATCTTTGCCGCCTGGACGAAGTTGGCGGCATAGCCCTTCTGCAGCCGCGTGTCCTCGTTCAGCTCGTCGCTGTACATGTAGCCCCGGCTCAGCGCGATGGGGTGGTCGATCAGGCTGTCGAGCCCGTCATAGCGGATGTCGCTCTCGCGGCGCTGGACCCAGCGCATCCGGTTGCTCAGAAACGGGCGTGAGCTGAGCGTGTAGTCGACGCGCTTGACCGTCGGCCAGCCGTTGATCATGTCGTAGCTGCCGTTGCGCAGGCCCAGCAGAGCGCGCTCCCAGGGCACTTCGATGTATTCCACCTGATAACCCCCACGGCCGAGCGCGGTGCGGATGAGCTCGACCGACAATCCTTCCCCGGGCAGGCTGCGATCGGTGTAAGGCGGCCAGACGTTGCCGGCCAGACGAAGCACTTCGGCCGGCAACGATGCGCTTGCCAGCAGCAATATCAACCCGATGACCCGCCGTATGCCCGTCAAATTCTCTCGCTCTTCTGGCGAAACGCTATCAGCTCCAATCAAAGCACAAAGCCCGCCAGTTGACGCCAGCGTCTCGTCGGATGTCGGGCTGCATCGGAAGCGCGGCAGGAGTACCATCGCGCGTTTTCCGACGAGGTTAGCGCTGGTGCAGACTGACGTGGTGGTAATCGGTGCCGGTGCGGCCGGTCTAATGTGCGCCTTCACCGCCGCTGCGCGGGGCCGCCAGGTCCTGTTGCTGGACCACGCCAACAAGGCCGGCAAGAAGATCCTCATGTCCGGTGGCGGCCGCTGCAACTTCACCAACCTGTACACCGAGCCGTCGAATTTCCTCTCGAGTAACGCGCACTTCTGCAAGTCGGCGCTGGCGCGCTACACCCAGTGGGACTTCATCGAGATGGTCAGCCGTCACGGCGTGCCCTATCACGAGAAGAAGCTCGGTCAGCTGTTCTGCGATAACAAGTCCAGCGACATCCTCGAGATGCTGCTGGACGAATGCGCGCAGACCGGCGTGGATCTGCGTCTGGACACCCCGGTCGAGTCGATCGAGAAGCATGCTGAGGGATATCTGCTGTACACCGGCATCGGCCCGGTGCGCTGCCAATCGCTGGTGATCGCCACCGGCGGCCTGTCGATTCCGACCCTCGGCGCCAGCGGCTTCGGCTATCAGATCGCGCGGCAGTTCGGCCACAACGTGCTGCCGACACGCGCTGGACTGGTGCCTTTCACCATCACCGAGCCGCAGCTCAAGACGATCTGCGCCGAGCTGTCCGGCACCTCAGTAGAAGATTGCCTGGTCAGCTGCAACGGCCAGAGCTTTCGCGAAAACATCCTGTTCACCCACCGCGGGCTCTCCGGCCCGGCGATTCTGCAGATCTCGTCCTACTGGCAACCGGGAGATGTGGTGCACATCAACCTGCTGCCACATCTCGACCTCGGCGAGTGGCTGGCGACGCAGAAGCAGGAGCGCCCCAATGCAGAGTTGAAGACGCTGCTCGGCGAGGTTTTCACACGCAAGATGGCCGGGCTGCTCTGCGAGCACTGGTTCGCATCCAGACCGCTGAAGCAATACGTACCCAGCGAACTGGAAGCGATTGCCGAGAAGCTCGCAGACTGGCAGCTGGTACCGGCCGGCACCGAAGGGTATCGCACGGCAGAGGTGACGCTGGGCGGGGTAGATACGCGGGAAGTGTCATCCAAGACCATGGAATCGCAGAAATCAGCAGGGCTGTATTTCATCGGCGAGGTGCTGGACGTTACCGGCCACCTGGGTGGTTTCAACTTCCAGTGGGCTTGGGCATCGGCCTACGCCGCAGGCCAGTTCGCCTAGCCTGCGCGACGCCGAATCGACGATCTACTCGTTGGCCTGGTTGGACGGCGGCGAAATTTCCCGCGGCCCGGCAGGATCGGTCGCGGTGTTCTGATATTCCTGCTGGTTGCGGCTGTTGTTATCCAGCGCGGACTCTTCGTCGTCCGGCGAGCACCCGGCCAGAGCCAGCGCGGTCAGCGCACCGGCGAATGCAAATTTCCACTTCATCGCTGTCTCCTGCTGAAGGCACCCCGCGGCAAGCGAGGGGTGCCCGGATCACGCGGTGCCGAACTTACTGCGAAGTACCGGTGCCAGTGCCAGTGCTGGGCGCGGTGCCAGAGCCGGATTCAGTGCCCAGGCCGCTACCGTTGTCGGCCGGCGGGGTCGCCATGTCTCCCGAGGCACCAGTGCCGGTACCCGTCCCGGTGCTCGGCGCCGTGCCGGTCCCGGTGCCACTGCCTGCAGGCGGGGTGGTGGTGTCAGTGGAAGGGGCGGCGGGCTGCTCGGTAGTCGCCGGCGGCGGGGTCGGCTCGCGCTCGCGATCTTCATCCGGGCCGCAACCGACCAACAGGAGCCCGAGTACGGGGGGCAGCAGATAGGTAAGACGCATGGTTAACCTCCTTCAGAGTGGTCCGGCAGTGGCCGGCGAATTCTTGAATCCAGCAGATTCACAGAAGGTTGACCCCCGTTTGCCGCAAGAGTGCCCTGACCGCCCCGTCAGAGCCCATCCCCGACCGATCGGCTCGACGGTCGTCGTGATCGTTACGCGACCGCCGGCTGCGCGGGACGCAGCCGCCAGAGCCCGTCGACACAGCGCTCGCCGTCGAACAATGCCTGAAGTTCCGTAGCCGGCCGCGGCCGGCTGAACCAATAGCCTTGCACCAGCTGGCAGCCCTCGGCCACGAGGAACGCCACCTGCTCGGGGTGCTCCACGCCTTCGGCGACGACTGCCAGGCCGAGGCTCTGGCCAAGGCCGATGACGGCGCGACTGATCGCCACCGAGTCGGCATCGTCCGGTGCGGCGGCAATGAAGCTGCGATCGACCTTTAGCACATGCAGCGGGTAACGTTTGAGGTAACCGAGCGAACAATAGCCAGTACCGAAGTCGTCCAGCGCCAGGCGAACACCCAGCGCGGCAATCTCGTGCAGCGCGCCCATCATCAGCTCGCTGTCCTGCATCAAAAGCGTCTCGGTGATCTCCAGCAGCAGGCTCGCGGGCGGCAGGCCGGTTTCACGCAGCACACGGGCCAGCAGCGCGGCGAAACCGGGCTGCTGCAGCTGACGAATCGACAGGTTGACCGCGCAGTACAGCTGGCTCTGACCCGCCAGCTGCCAGCGGCGCACCTGACAGCAGGCCTCGCGCAGCACCCACTCACCAACCCGGACGATCTCGCGCGACTCTTCCAGCACCGGAATGAACTCATTGGGCGCCACCGGCTGGTTGTTGAAGCGCCAGCGCAGCAGCGCTTCAACGCCGACCAGATAGGGTTGATCGCCTGCTACACGGCAGATCGGCTGATAGTGCAAGGTGAATTCACGGCGCGTCAGCGCCTGCGCCAGTGCGCTCTCGAGCTCCAGCTGGCGCGCTGCCTTGGAATGCAGGCCATCGCAGAACAGCGCGAATTGGTCCTTGCCGGCGCTCTTGGCCCGGTACAGCGCCAGATCAGCCGCCTGCAGCGCGTTCAGCGCCTGGCCGTCACGCTGCAAGGGCGCGATGCCGATGCTGGCGCTGACCGACAGCGTTCGCTCGCCGAGCTGCAGCGGCTGACGCAGCGCGACCAGCATCCGTTGCGCCACACGCTCGGCATCGGCCTCGCAGGCCAGATCGCCGAGCAGGGCGACGAACTCATCGCCGCCGAAGCGTGCTAGGTGATCGCCGGGGCGCAGGCAGCGCAGCAAGCGCTGCGCCACCTCGACCAGCACCTGGTCGCCGGCGCCATGCCCGAGACTGTCGTTGATCAGCTTGAAGCGGTCCAGGTCCACGAACAGCAGCGCGGCAGCGCGTCCATGGGGACGCTGCTGCACCTCCTTGAGCAGCTCCTCGAGGTGCAGGCGGTTGGCCAGGCCAGTCAGCGCATCGTGACGTGCCGCGTGACGCAAGCAGTCTTCGGCGGCCTTGCGCGCGCTGATGTCGGTCTGCGAACCGGCCATGCGCAAGGTCCCCAGCTCGCAGCGTTCGGCCACACCGCGCACCAGCACCCAGAGGTACTCACCGCGCTCGGTACGGACGCGATACTCGTGAACCAGCGAAGGGCTGCGCCCGTTCAGGTGGTCGGCGATGGCCTCGCGCAACCCGGGCAGATCGTCCGGGTGCACCCGTTCGAACCAGCTGCGGCTGCAGTAGCTGGGTTGTGCTGGCATTGCCAGCATGGCGGTCCAGCGCTCGGAAAGGTGCAGCCGGTCATGCTCGACGTCCCACTCCCAGATGCCGTCTTCGGAGCCGCGCAACGCGCGCGTCAGGCGCGCTTCACTGTCCTCCAGCGCATGTCGCTGCGCCGCACTGTAGGTGTCGATGGCGAGAATCATGTCGAAGAAAACGATCTTCAGCAGGCTGTCGTAAATCGCATGCTGCTCGTCGTCGCCTACGAGGGCGCGCAGCATTTCCGACAGATAGAGGCGGTAAGCCCCGAGATACCACTCCAGGTCGACGCCGACGCGCTGATGCACCAGCCCGACCAGCAGGCGATCACGCACATAGTCGCGCTCATATGGTCCGCTCCAGAGGCGGCGGTAGTACTCCTGCTGGCGCTGTTTGAGGCGTGTCAGACCGGCGCGATCGCTGCGCATCGCTGACGGCTGGCCGAAGTCGGCAAGGTGTTCATAGAGTTTTTCGATGAAGACCCGATGCGCCGGCTCGAGCTCAGCAGCCGCCCGGTTAAGGCGCAGCGCATCGCTGGCTTGCCATTGCAGGAAACGCTTGCGCGTAAGGATCTGGTCGAGGCCCAGCCCGACTCGTTGCAACAGCGCCTTCAGCTCGTCTTCCATGCCTTTCCCGATGCGATGGCCCGCCCGGCGCGCCCACCTTCGCTTGGCTTTCTGCCAGTCAGGGGCGACGATCAGGTGTGGTACCAGTTGATGCCATAAAGCCATCTAGGGTCGCAGCGGCGCTTCGTCGCATTATTGATGCAAGTCAGCGAAGCGATGGGTCCGGGGACAGACGATAGTCGGGCGCACCGAGGCAGGACGCCCCGGCAGCCCATCCGGTACTCAGGCCGCCAGCTTGGCGGTGAGCTCCTTCTTGAGGCGGGTGCGTAGTTCGTTCATCTGCTCACCCATTTCCTCGAGGCGCTTGGCATCGAAAAGCTCGCGTGCCTGCGGGAACATTTCCGATTCCTCTTCCTCGATATGGTGCTCGAGCAGCTCCTTGCACACCTTGGCGCGACCGGAGAATTCGAGGCTGCCGGGATCGGTTGCCTTCAGATCCGGCAGTACCAGAGCATCCACCGCACGGTGTTCTTCCTTGGCCTCGTGGTACATCTTTGCTTCTTCCTTGCCGCCAGCCTCCTTGTAGGCGGGATAGAGAATCTGCTCTTCAAGCTGGGTATGGATGGTGACTTCCATTTCCAGCTTGCTCAGCAGCTCGGTGCGTGTCTTCACGGCACGCTCGGTGGAATCGGTCAGGCGCGTCAGCAGGTCCTTCACGCGCTCATGATCCTCAATCAACAGGTCGATGGCGTTCATGTGGCTATCCTCTTCGGCTTCACGGCAAACGAACCGGGCTCTGCGGCCCGGTGTCGAAAAATATGGCTGCGGTCATCCCGCAGCCGAGCGGCTCAGGCGTACTCGTAGGTCGGCAGTGCGGTACGGCTCTGGCTCTGCAGATGTGCGATGGAAGGCGACATCCCCGCCTCCAACGCGAGGTCCCGGCGTACCGAGCTGACGACCCATTCCAGTTGCATCCGGGTCTGGGTCTGGCCCTTGGAAAGCGCTCGCTTGACCAGAACACGGTCGTCGTTGCGCAGGGTTAACAGCAGCCCGCCATCCGGGCGGGGCTCGGTGAGCACTTCGAACTCAGGGAATGCGGCAGTGAGGAATTGTTGTGCAGCGGTCATTGTTCTGTACTCCAATAAGTTCCAGCGAACCTAACGGAGCAGCGTTCGTGCCAACCTAACCAATGATTTTTTATCTACCAAAAACAATAACTTATGAAATTATGCCCAGGCATTAAGCCGTGCAAAACGCAATACGAAGCGTGATGCAGGTTGCATTCTGCGGTCTGCATTGGCCGTTCAACCTTTACGCCAGACACTCGCTAGCCAAGGTTGTTCCTCCCGTGGCAGCCCGGCGGGGCGGTAGTAGTGTTCCAGTTCGACGAAACCGGCGGCCAGCACGCGTTCGCGCCAGGTCGGCCAGGCATACCAGACGCCGTAGCGATCGCCACTCCAGCCCTCCTGATCCTGACCGCGCGGGTTGGAGCAGAACAACACCCCACCCGGCTTCAAGCTATCGCTCAGCTGCAAAAGAACCCTGGGCAACTCGGTGCTAGGCACGTGAAACAGCACCGCATTGGCAAAGATGCCATCGAACGATTCGGCCGGAAGCTCCAGTTGCAGCAGATCCTGATGCCAGACTTCACAGCCACTGTCGGCGCGCGCCATCTCGACGAACGCCTCTGTTCCATCGAGGCCTATCGCCACATGCCCGCGGGTTCTCAGGGTCTTCAGATCACGACCTGGACCACAGCCGAGGTCGAGGATGCGCAGCGGCGGTTCTGCCTGAATGTGACGCAGAAGGGCATCGATGTTCTGGCTGACGTCGTGGTCGAGCGTACCCTCGCGGAAAGCCTCTGCATTGAGGCGGTAGTAATCGAGCGTGCGCTGCGCGGCGGCCTCGGTATCGTTCATGGGCGACTCCAGCAAGAGAATGGCGCAACCCTAGCGCGGCCTCGAGCCTAGGGCCAGTGCTGCGACCGACCTGTACTGCTGGTCAGGCGCCCCCGGCTAGGCGCCCCCGGCTAGGCGCCCCCGGCTAAGGTAGGCATTGAGCGTTGCGCCTGGAACGGCGAGGATGCCACTCACAACGTGCGCCAGCGCACAGTAGCCGGCGGAAAGCGACGACCGTCCGGCTGCAGGACTGAAACTTGCAGCGCGTAACCTGTCGAAATCCTGTCCGGCTCTACAACGGCTGGAATGCAGCGAAACGCAACATCGAGACCACCATGAACCACGCACTGCCGAAAATCGTTCTGCTCGTCGAAGACGAGCCGCATATCCTCAGCCTGCTCTCGGACTATCTGGCCAGCGAGGGCTACCAGGTACTGGAAGCGGACAGCGCGCCCAAGGCATTCGAAATCCTGGCGACCAAACCGCAGCTGGATCTGTTGGTAACCGACTTCCGCCTGCCCGGCAATGTATCCGGAGTGATGATCGCCGAGCCGGCACTCAAGCTGCGGCCCGACCTCAAGGTGATCTTCATCAGCGGCTATCCGATTGAAATCTATGAATCGGGCAGCCCCATTGCGCGCTCGGCGCCGGTGCTGGCCAAGCCCTTCGCCCTGGACACGCTGCACAGCCAGATTCAGGCATTGCTCGCCAGCTGACCGACACTGCGCCGAAACGAAAAAGCCCGCATAGCGCGGGCTTTTTCACGTCTGGACGGATCAGTTGATCTTCGGGTCCAGTTCGCCGCTGGCGTAGCGCTGGAACATGCCTTCCAGGGAGATCGGCTTGATCTTGCTGGCGTTGCCGGCGGTACCGAAGGCCTCGTAGCGGGCGATACAGATGTCGCGCATGGCCGAGACGGTCTTGGCGAAGTACTTGCGCGGGTCGAACTCGCTGGGGTTCTTCGCCATGAACTCGCGAATCGCGCCGGTGGAGGCCAGACGCAGGTCGGTGTCGATGTTGACCTTGCGCACGCCGTACTTGATGCCCTCGACGATTTCTTCGACCGGCACGCCGTAGGTTTCGCCGATTTCACCACCGTACTGGTTGATGATCTGCAGCCACTCCTGCGGCACCGACGAGGAGCCATGCATCACCAGATGAGTGTCCGGAATGCGCGCATGGATTTCCTTGATGCGCTGGATCGAAAGGGTGTCGCCGGTCGGCGGCTTGGTGAACTTGTAGGCGCCGTGGCTGGTGCCGATGGCGATCGCCAGGGCATCGACCTTGGTCTTGGCGACGAAGTCGGCGGCTTCTTCCGGATCGGTCAGCAGCTGGCTGTGGTCCAGTACGCCCTCGGCACCGACGCCGTCTTCCTCGCCGGCCATACCGGTTTCCAGGCTGCCCAGGCAGCCCAGCTCACCTTCCACGGAAACACCGCAGGCGTGAGCGAAGGCCACGGTCTGCTGGGTCACGCGCACGTTGTAGTCGTAGTCGGCGGGGGTCTTGCCGTCTGCCTGCAGCGAACCGTCCATCATCACCGAGGAGAAGCCGAGCTGGATCGAACGCTGGCAGACATCCGGGCTGGTGCCGTGGTCCTGGTGCATGCACACCGGGATGTGCGGGAATTCTTCGATTGCCGCCAGGATCAGATGACGCAGGAACGGCGCACCGGCGTATTTGCGGGCACCGGCGGAAGCCTGGACGATCACCGGGGAGTCGGTCTTGTCAGCCGCTTCCATGATGGCGCGCATCTGCTCGAGGTTGTTGACGTTGAAGGCCGGCACGCCGTAGCCGAACTCGGCGGCGTGGTCGAGCATCTGGCGCATGCTGATGAGTGCCATGTTTTCCTTTCTCCCGGTCTGGGTCGTTTGATCGTGTAGAGCCTGCCGCAGTGGCCGACGCTGTTCAAGCGCCGCACGCTGGGCGCGGCATTGTAGTGGCGGGGGCGGCAAATGCCAGCGTCCCGCCAGCTTTCAGTCGAAAACCCCGCATCGGCGAGGCCTGTATGAATCATTAGCCGCTAAATGCTGATGAGCGACGCACTGCAGCCATGGGCCAGCACCTTGTCATCGGCGACGCGGTACACCAGCGCCTCGTTACCCTTGTCGTGGAAAGCGAGTACGCCATCGCTATAGAAACTGCCGCGGGTGGCTGGTTCCTTTCGCAGGGTATGAATACGTTCGTCATTGCCCAGTTTCAGGTCGATCGCCGTGTGCTGATCGTCAGCGTATCGCCAGGCGATGTTCTGTTGACTCTGGCATTTCCAGCGCACGAATGGCGCATCCGGGCCGGATTGCCAGTGGCCACAACCGCCGAGCAGCAACGCTGCGATCAGCATGGACAGGCCTTTGTTCATTCCTTCTCCTTGGCAAACGGTGATCACGGGCAATCCTGCAGGCCGTCTTGCGTGGTGATGGTCGGGTCGCCCGTGGCCTGCATTTCGACGCGCTGGTCATGCTCGGCAGTCGGGCTGAGGACAGGCGGTGGGTCGAGTACCTGGCAAGCGCTATCCGGTGAATTCCCGGCGCAACCGGCCAACCCCAGGCAGCAAACAGCAACTACGGCATATCGCATGGTGCATCCCCTTTCCTTGTTCCAGATAGAACAAAGACCACGGCAAGCCGCCGGGGTTGCCCCATGCGCTGCCGGCCCAGCATCTCCTGGGCCGGCAGCGCATGGGGCAAGGCGTTCGCCTCGCGCGCGAAGTTTCAGTCGGCGCGCTGTTCCAGCACTTCGACCGCCGGCAGCACCTTGCCCTCGACGAACTCGAGGAAGGCGCCACCACCGGTGGAGATGTAGGAGATCTGCTCGGCCACGCCGTACTTGTCGATGGCTGCCAGGGTGTCGCCGCCTCCGGCGATGGAGAACGCCGGGCTCTGGGCGATGGCCTGAGCCAGCACCTTAGTGCCGTTGCCGAACTGGTCGAATTCGAACACGCCGACCGGACCGTTCCAGAGGATGGTCTGCGAAGCCTTGAGCATTTCGCCGAACATGGCGGCGGTCTTCGGTCCGATATCGAGGATCATGTCGTCGTCGGCGACGTCGGCGACAGCCTTGACCGTGGCCTCGGCACTCTCGGCGAACTCCTTGGCGACCACCACGTCCACCGGCAGCGGCACGGCAACCTTGGCCGCGATGGCCTTGGCGGTGTCGAGCAGATCCGCTTCATGCAGCGACTTGCCAACGTTGTAACCCGCCGCGGCGAGGAAGGTGTTGGCTATGCCGCCACCGACGATCAGCTGGTCGCAGATGTCGGCCAGCGAGGTCAGCACGTCGAGCTTGGTCGACACCTTGGAACCGGCGACGATGGCGACCATTGGCTTGGCCGGGGTTTTCAACGCTTTACCCAGGGCATCCAGCTCTGCCGCCAGCAGCGGGCCGGCGCAGGCCACCTTGGCAAACTTGGCCACACCATGGGTCGAGCCCTGGGCGCGGTGCGCGGTGCCGAAGGCGTCCATGACGAAAACGTCGCACAGCGCGGCGTATTTCTGCGCCAGCTCGTCGGTGTTCTTCTTCTCGCCCTTGTTGAAGCGCACGTTCTCCAGCAGCACCAGCTCACCCGGCTGCACCTCGACGCCTTCGAGGTAGTCCTTGACCAGCGGCACTTCGCGGCCGAGGGCCTTGGACAGGTAGTCGGCGACCGGCTTGAGGCTGTCTTCCTCGCTGTAGACGCCCTCTTCCGGTCGCCCCAGGTGCGAGCAGACCAGCACTGCCGCGCCCTTCTCCAGCGCCAGCTTGATGGTCGGCAACGAGGCCAGGATGCGTGCATCGCTCTTCACCGCGCCATCCTTCACCGGCACGTTGAGGTCCTCGCGGATCAGCACGCGCTTACCCTGGAGGTCGAGATCGGTCATCTTCAAAACGGTCATGTTGGTCTTCCTTAAGGTCGAGAAGCAGCGATGTTCCAGGCGCGGGGGCTAGGTGCGATTGGCCACGCGCAGATAGTGGTCGGTGACGTCGAGCATGCGGTTGGCGAACCCCCATTCGTTGTCGAACCAGGCCAGCAGGTTCACCAGGCGCGGGCCGGACGCGCGCGTCAGGCTGCCGTCGACGATCGCCGAATGCGGATCGTGATTGAAATCGCAGCTGGCGTGGGGCAGCTCGGTATACGCCAGCAAGCCCTGCAAGGGCCCGCCTTCGGCGGCCTCGCGCAGCACCCGGTTGATCGTTCGCGCATCGGTATCGCAGGCGGTTTGCAGCGTGATGTCCAGACAGGAGACGTTCACCGTAGGCACCCGCACCGCTTTGGCCTGAATCCGCCCCGAGAGTTCCGGCAGCAGGCGTTCGATACCCCGCGCCAGGCCGGTGGACACCGGAATTACCGACTGGAAGGCCGAACGGGTGCGGCGCAAGTCCTCATGATGGTAGGCGTCGATCACCGGCTGATCGTTCATCGCCGAGTGAATCGTGGTGATCGAGGCGTACTCGATGCCCACCGCGTCGTTGAGCAGCTTGAGCAATGGCACGCCGCAGTTGGTGGTGCAGGAAGCGTTGGACACCAGCCGCTCGGAACCCGTCAGCTGTTGCTGGTTGATGCCCATGACCACCGTGGCATCGACATCCGCCGCGCTGGCCATCGGCTGCGAGAACAGCACCCGCGGCACACCCGCGGCGAGAAAGCGCTCGCCATCGGCGCGACTGGTGTAGGCGCCCGAGCACTCCAGCACCAGATCGACGTCCAGCGCCCGCCAGTCGATGGCCTCGGGCGTCGACTCGCGCAGCACCTTCACGCAGTGTCCGTTGAGGTGCAGGCAATCGCCGTCCACGCTCACTTCCCCGGGAAAGCGGCCGTGGGTGGAGTCGAAACGGGTGAGGTATTCCAGGCTGGCCATGTCGGCCAGATCGTTGAGGGCAACGAACTGAAAATCGAAGGCGGCGCCGCGCTCATAGAATGCACGCAGCACGCAACGGCCGATGCGGCCGTAGCCGTTGAGGGCGACGCGATAGGGACGGGCGTTGGCCATGGGTTCTTCGTCGGTCCTGCAGGTGGAAAACCGATGTTCTCCACCCTACGCGGATGGGGCTCGATGGGTGGATGGCCGCAGCCATCCACCCCATCTTTGCGGTCAGTCCTCCAGCAGCTCTTCGGCGACGGCGAGGATGTTGTCGACGGTGAAGCCGAATTCCTCGAACAGCTGGTTGGCCGGAGCCGATTCCCCGTAGGTGGTCATGCCGATGATGCGACCGTCAAGGCCGACGTATTTGTACCAGTAGTCCGCGTGCGCCGCCTCGACGGCGATGCGTGCACCGACTTCCACCGGCAGCACCTGCTGCTTGTAGGCGGCGTCCTGGGCATCGAACACGCTGGTGCAAGGCATCGAGACGACACGCACCTTCCGGCCCTGCTCGGTCAGCTTGTCGGCGGCCTGCACCGCCAGACTGACTTCCGAACCGGTGGCGATGAGGATCAGCTCCGGCTCGCCGACGCAGTTCTTCAGGATGTACCCGCCGCGGGCGATGGCCGCCTCGGTCTCGTTGTCGCGCACGTGGAACGGCAGGTTCTGGCGCGAGAAGATCAGCGCGCTCGGGCCGTCCTTGCGTTCGACCGCATGCTTCCAGGCCACCGCCGACTCGACGGTATCGGCCGGGCGCCAGGTGTCCAGATTCGGCGTGGTGCGCAGGCTGGTCAGCTGCTCGATCGGCTGGTGAGTCGGGCCATCTTCGCCAAGACCGATGGAGTCGTGGGTGAAGACGTAGAGCACGCGCTGCTTCATCAGGGCGGACATGCGCACGGCATTGCGGGCGTATTCCATGAACATCAGGAAGGTTGCGCCGTACGGAATCAGGCCGCCGTGCAGGGCGATGCCGTTCATGATCGCGGCCATGCCGAACTCGCGCACGCCGTAATACATGTAGTTGCCCGAGGCGTCCTCAGCGACTACCGGCTTGCAGCCCTTCCACAGAGTCAGGTTGGAGCCGGCGAGGTCCGCCGAGCCGCCGAGCAGCTCCGGCAGCAGCGGGCCGAAGGCATTCAGACAGTTCTGGCTGGCCTTGCGGCTGGCGATGGTTTCGCCCTTGGTGGCGACTTCACGGATGAACTCGCTGGCCTTGTCGGCGAAGTCAGCCGGCAGCTCGCCGGCCATGCGCCGCTTGAACTCGGACGCCAGCGCCGGGAATTCGGTTTCATAGGCGGCGAAGCGCTTGTTCCACTCGTTCTCCGCGTCGGCGCCCTTCTGCTTGGCGTCCCACTCGGCGTAGATCTCGGCCGGGATTTCGAACGGGCCGTGTTTCCAGCCCAGCGCCTCGCGGGTCAGCGCGATTTCGGCATCACCCAGCGCAGCGCCGTGGGATTCTTCCTTGCCCTGCTTGTTCGGCGAGCCGAAGCCGATGATGGTCTTGCAGCAGATCAGCGTCGGACGGTCGCTCTTGCGCGCGGTCTCGATGGCCATCTGGATCTCGTCGGCGTCATGGCCGTCGACGTTGCGGATCACCTGCCAGCCATAGGCTTCGAAGCGACGCGGGGTATCATCGGTGAACCAGCCGTGCACTTCGCCGTCGATGGAGATGCCGTTGTCGTCGTAGAAGGCGATCAGCTTGTTCAGGCCAAGGGTCCCGGCCAGCGAGCAGACTTCGTGGCTGATGCCTTCCATCATGCAGCCGTCGCCGAGGAACACATAGGTGTTGTGGTCGACGATGTTGTGGCCGGGGCGGTTGAACTGCGCCGCCATGACCTTCTCCGCCACGGCGAAACCGACAGCGTTGGCCAGGCCCTGACCGAGCGGACCGGTGGTGGTCTCGACGCCGGCGGTGTAGCCGAACTCCGGGTGGCCCGGGGTTTTGCTGTGCAGCTGGCGGAAGTTCTTCAGGTCATCGATGGTCAGGTCGTAACCGGTCAGGTGCAGCAGCGAGTAGATCAGCATCGAGCCATGGCCGTTGGACAGCACGAAGCGGTCGCGGTCGGCCCACTGCGGGTTGGTCGGGCTGTGCTTCAGATGATCGCGCCAGAGGACTTCGGCGATGTCCGCCATGCCCATGGGGGCACCCGGGTGGCCGCTGTTGGCTTTCTGCACAGCATCCATGCTGAGGGCGCGGATGGCATTGGCTCGCTCACGACGGCTGGGCATCGCTGAATCTCCTGCGGGTGTACGTAGAAAAAGGCGGCCATTTTCCCCTACCGAGGGTGGCCCCGGCAATGACTGAATGGCAGCCCCGCAAGCTCAATCCAACAGCTCGACGCCCTGACTGGTCACGTCCGGCAGGTGTTCGAGCAGGTAATCGCGCATGCGCATCAGGGTCGCCGACTCATCGCCGCCGCCAGGCCAGACCAGGTAATAGCTGTCACCGGACTTCACTGCCTGATGGAACGGCAGCGCTAGGCTGCCGCGCTGCAGCTCGGCGCCGACCAGCGCCAGATCGCCGATCGAGACACCATGCCCCTGCGACGCGGCGGAGATGCCCAGCTCGAGGGTGTCGAACAGCTTGCCCTGCTGCCAGGCGATCTGATCCGCGCGCCCGGTACGCTGCAGCCAGCGCCGCCAGTCACGGCAATCCCGCGAGGGATGGATCAGCTCCGCCTCGCCCAGCCGCTGCGTGGTCCAAGCCGTGGTGCCAAGCAGTTCGGGGGCACAGACCGGCACCAGCCACTCATCGAACAGCTTCACCCGTCGCCAATCAGCGGGAAAACCGCCGTTGCCGAGCAGAATTGCACAGTCGAACGGCTCGCTACTTAAATCCACTGCGTCCAGATCCATCCAGGCACTGGTCAACTGCACGCGGCTCTGCGGATTGGCCATATGAAAGCCCTCCAGCGTGCCCAGCAACCAACGCATGGTCAGCGTCGACGGCGCCTTCAGGCGCAACGCACCGCGCTGGCGGGTCACCGCAACGCAGGCGTTTTCGATGGTGCGAAAACCGATCTTCAACTCCTGCGCCAGCAGTCGCCCGGCATCGGTCAGCGTCAGACGCGAGCCGTGCCGCTCGAACAGCTGGCAGCCGAGATGCTCTTCCAGCGTCTTCACGTGCCGGCTGACCGCACTCTGGGTGATGAACAGGCTCTGCGCGGCCTGGGTGAACGAGCCGAAACGCGCCGCCACCTCGAAGGCGCGCAAGGCATAGAGCGGCGGCATGCGCGGCGCTGCGACAACCGAATCCGGCATGACTAAAACTCATCCTTAGGGGTCATTTTTTCCATTTTCCAATCTTTTCCAGCGTCCCAATACTGCGCCAGCAATGGGGTTCCGGGCCAGCTTCGGTATTCACTTAACGCGCACGCGCACCAATAAAAACTCAGGAAAGGATGCCATGCAGAACAAATACTACGAGACGCTCCTGGCCAATACGGTAGAGAAGAGCGCACTGCAGCATGAGCAGATCGGCCAGATCATCAATTTCAGGCTGTTCGGTAACAAGAAAGGCTTCATGACCCTCGAAAGTCTGCCCATCGGCGACACCCCGCCAACACCGCTGAGCCGCGACCTGCTTTGCAAACCCGACGACAGCAGCGAGCGCCTTCTGCTGCAGGCCACCGCCCTGCTCGGCGAACCGATCGGCTATCTGCAGGAATCCGAGGGCTGCATCGTCAACAACTTCTTCCCGCAGCAGGCACATTCCCGCGGTGCAACGTCGGACAGTTTCGATACCGAACTGGACCTGCACACGGAAAACGCCTTCCACGCCGTACTGCCCGACTATCTGGTGCTGCTCTGCCTGCGCCAGGACCCCGACGCGGAGGCGGTCACCTATATCGCCTCGATCGAGCGCATCCTCGAGCGACTGACCTTCGAAGAGCAGGCGTTCTTCCTCACCGAGCCGTACAACTTCCTGTCCGATTACGGTCCCACCGAAAAGAACCAGCGCATCGACATCAATCGCCACCAGACCATCCTCTACGGCGACCCGGATGCACCTTTCTTCCGTTTCGACCCGCACTTCATGCTGGCCTTCAGCAGCCGCGCCCAACAACTGATGGACAAGCTGCGCGCCATCGCCTGGGAGGTGGTCGAGCCGGTGCGGCTGAATCGTGGCGACATGCTGATCATCGACAATCGCCGCACCGCTCACGCGCGCAGCCCCTTCAGTGCACGCTTCGACGGAAGCGATCGCTGGATCCAGCGCGCCTTCGCCATCACCAATCCGAACTTCTATGCCGAGCGCCTGGGCAAACGCAGCCGGGTATTCGGCCTGGTGACCGAACTATGAACGCTACCTATCTCGCCTTCGCCGCGGCGGTCGCCCTGCTGATCGCCTCTCCCGGACCGGTGGTCGCACTGGTGGTATCCGACGCGCGCCGGCGCTGGCCACTGTGGACGATTCTCGGCGGTGCGCTGTCTGCGCAGATCCTGATGATCGCCGCACTGGTGATGATCTACCTGGCGCTGGACCTCGACCCGCTGGTGCTCGAAGCCGGGCAGATCCTCGGCGGCCTGTACCTGATCTGGCTGGGCTGCGACAGCCTGTGCGGCGGACGCAGCGAGGCCGCCATGCCCAAACGCAGCGAGGCGCACTATTTTTGGCGGGCCATGGCGGTGGGCCTGTCCAACCCCAAGGACATCCTGTTCTTTCTCGCCTTCCTCCCCGGCTTCATCCTGCCCGCGCAGCCGTTCGCGCCACAGGCGACGGTGCTCATCGTGATCTGGGCGGTGATCGATCTGAGCATCCTGCTCGCCTACAGCCTGCTCTCGCGCCGTCTGGCCGGCGAAGGACTGATTCAGCGCCTGCTGGATATCCTGCCGAACTACTTCCTCATCGGCCTTGGCCTGGTGTCGTGCACCCTGGGGTTGTCCCGCCTGCTGCAGTAACCCTGCGCCCCAGAAGGGCAATATCAAAACTTTTTGATATTGCCCTTGCTGTACGAAAAGTGACCGACTAGACTGCGCGGCTTATGAGCCTGCGCATGCCCCAGATCCGTTTCGACGCCAGTGATTCGCTCGCCGCCCTGTGCAAGGCCGGCGGCGATGCATTGCGTTTGAACGTACTGCGGGCGCTGGCCAGTGACTCGTTCGGCGTGCTCGAGCTGGCGCAGATCTTCGCCATCGGTCAGTCCGGCATGAGCCACCACCTCAAGGTACTTACCCAGGCTGGGTTGCTGGCAACCCGCCGCGAAGGCAACGCGGTGTTCTACCGGCGCAGTCTGCCGCTGGTCGACAGCCCCGGCGGCAAGCTGCACGCGGCGCTGCTCGAGGAAGCCGATCGGCTGGAGCTGCCGCGCGAGATCGAGGCCCGTATCGCCGCCGTGCATGCCCAGCGCAGCGCCGCCAGCGAGGATTTCTTCGCGCGCATGGCCGACAGCTTTCAGGCCCGTCAGGACCTTATCGCCGGCCTGCCACAGTACCGCGACAGCGTGGTGGCCCTGCTCGATGCGCTGAACTTCAATGCCAGCGCCACGGCGCTGGAAGTCGGTCCCGGGGATGGCAGTTTCCTGCCGGAGTTGGCGCGGCGCTTCGCACGCGTAGTGGCGCTGGACAACAGCCCCGCCATGCTCGACCTGGCGCGTGCGCGCTGTCAGGAAGCGGGGCTGACAAATGTCGAGCTGAAGCTCGCCGACGCACTGCACGACGACTGCCCGCCGGCAGACTGCGTGGTGCTGAACATGGTGCTGCATCACCTGGCGGCGCCCGGCGAGGCGATCAAACAACTGGCACGGCTGGTGAACGCGGGCGGCAGTCTGCTGGTCACGGAGCTGTGCAGCCACAACCAGAGTTGGGCCAGGGAGGCCTGCGGCGATCTCTGGCTGGGCTTCGAACAGGACGATCTGGCCCGTTGGGCCGATGCCGCGGGGCTCACGCCCGGCGAGAGCCTCTACATTGGCTTGAAGAACGGTTTTCAGATCCAGGCCCGGTACTTTTCCCGGTCCGCCCCTGACGACCGACTCACCCACCGGTAATAGGAAACCGATAGATGAGCGAATACTCGATTTTTACCTCCGAGTCCGTGTCCGAAGGGCATCCGGACAAGATCGCCGACCAGATCTCCGATGCGGTGCTCGACGCCATCATCGCCGAGGACAAGCATGCCCGCGTGGCCTGCGAAACCATGGTCAAGACCGGTGTGGCGATCGTTGCCGGTGAAGTCACCACTTCGGCCTGGGTCGATCTGGAGCAACTGGTGCGCGACGTCATCGTCGACATCGGCTACAACAGCTCGGAAGTCGGTTTCGACGGCGCCACCTGCGGCATCATCAACATCATCGGCAAGCAGTCGGTGGACATCGCCCAGGGCGTCGACCGCACCAAGCCGGAAGACCAGGGTGCCGGTGATCAGGGCCTGATGTTCGGCTACGCCAGCAACGAGACCGACGTGCTGATGCCGGCGCCGATCCGCTTCTCCCACGCCCTGGTCGAACGCCAGGCCGAAGCACGCAAGAACGGCCTGCTGCCATGGCTGCGCCCGGACGCCAAGAGCCAGGTCACCTGCCGCTACGAGAACGGCAAGGTCGCCGGCATCGACGCCATCGTGCTGTCCACCCAGCACAACCCCGAGGTCAAGCAGAGCGACCTGCGCGAAGCGGTGATGGAGCTGATCATCAAGCACAGCCTGCCCGCGGAGCTGCTGCACAAGGACACCCAGTACCACATCAATCCGACCGGCCAGTTCGTCATCGGCGGCCCGGTGGGCGACTGCGGCCTGACCGGCCGCAAGATCATCGTCGACACCTACGGCGGCATGGCCCGCCACGGCGGTGGCGCCTTCTCCGGCAAGGACCCGTCCAAGGTCGACCGCTCGGCCGCCTACGCCGGCCGCTACGTGGCGAAGAACATCGTCGCCGCCGGCCTCGCCGATCGTTGCGAGATTCAGGTGTCCTACGCCATCGGCGTAGCGCAGCCGACATCCATCTCGCTGAACACCTTCGGCACCGGCAAGCTCAGCGACGACAAGATCATCGCTTTGGTCCGTGAGCATTTCGATCTGCGCCCTTACGCGATCACCCGCATGCTCGACCTGCTGCACCCGATGTACCGCGCCACCGCGGCCTACGGCCACTTCGGCCGCAATCCCTACGAGATGACGGTGGGGGCCGACACCTTCACCGCCTTCACTTGGGAAAAGACCGACAAGGCCGACGCTTTGCGCGCCGCTGCCGGGTTGTAAGCGCGACCGCACCGACAAAAAGCCCCGCCGGCGCAAGCCGCGCGGGGCTTCTTGCTTTCAAGAGGGGGGTAGAGTCGCAACAGACACCATCCGCTGCCAGCGGTGCATCACGAAACCTCCATTCCAGAGCCTTTCCGTTATGCAGGCCAACAGCTATCATCAACGCCCTTTTCGAACGGACTCGATCGATCACCTGTTGTGATCGGCATTACAAGGAGCGTATCCATGCGTATTTCCCTCATTCTCGGCTGTGCCGCCGTCATCCTCGCCAGCACCTCGCTGCAGGCCGCCACCACTGACGCGCAAGCCAAATGCCAAGCGCAGCTGGCCGCCCAGCAGGGCAATCTGGAAACCGGCAAGCTGCTCGGCCAGATGCTAGGCAACGAAAAACTCAGCAATGTGCTGAATCAGGTCGAAGACGGCTGCGCTCAGTTGGACGCCGACGGCCTGGCAGCCAACGCAGCTGGCGACGACGCTGGAGCAGTGAATGAGAAGGTCCAGGCTGTCACCCAAGCCAAGGATGCGGTTCTCGGTCTGGGCAAGATGTTCGGCAAGTAAGCCCCCCGACGCGCTAATGAAAACGCCCGCAGATGCGGGCGTTTTCATTGCGGGCTAGTTCTTCAACCGATAGCCGGTCTTGAATATCCACCACACCGCCAGCAGACAGGCGCCGAGGAAACCAAGAATCATCGCCAGGCTGACACCGACGCTGATGTCCGAGACGCCGTAAAAGCTCCAGCGGAAGCCGCTGATCAGGTACACCACCGGGTTGAACAGGGTGACCTTCTGCCACAGCGGCGGCAGCATCTCGATGGAATAGAAACTGCCGCCGAGAAAGGCCAGCGGCGTGACGATCAGCGCCGGAACGATCTGCAGCTTCTCCCAGCCATCGGCCCAGATGCCGATGATAAAGCCGAACAGGCAGAAGGTGACGGCCGTCAGCACCAGGAACAGTGCCATCATCAGCGGATGCTGGATTTCGTAATCGACGAACAGCCGCGCGGTGACAAGGATGATCACGCCAAGCACCAGCGACTTGGTCGCCGCCGCACCGACATAGCCGATGACGATCTCGACATAGGACACCGGCGCCGACAGCACCTCGTAGATGGTTCCGGAATAGCGCGGCATGTAGATGCCGAATGAGGCGTTGGAGATGCTCTCGGTGAGCAGCGCCATCATGATCAGGCCGGGGATGATGAACGCGCCGTAAGGGATGCCGTGCATTGCCTCCATTCGCGCGCCGATGGCCGAGCCGAACACCACGAAGTACAGCGAGGTGGATATCACCGGGGTAGCGATGCTCTGCAGCAGGGTGCGCCAGGTGCGCGCCAGTTCGAACAGGTAGATCGCGCGGATCGCGTAGAAATTCATGCGGGCTTTTCCTCAGCGACCGTGAACCAGATTGACGAAGATTTCTTCCAGCGAGCTCTGGCTCGACTGCAGATCCTTGAAGTCGATGCCGTGGGCCGCCAGGCGCCGGAGCAGCTCGGCGATGCCAGTGTCCTCATGCTGGGCGTCGAAGGTGAACACCAGCTGGTTGCCGGCATCGGTGAGCTCCAGCGGATAGCTGGCCAGTTCCGCGGGAATCTCGGCCAGCGGTCGCTGCAGATGCAGGGTCAGCTGCTTCTTGCCAAGCTTGTGCATCAGCACGTCCTTGTCCTCGACCAGAATGATCTCGCCGCGGCTGATCACCCCGATGCGGTCGGCCATTTCCTCGGCTTCTTCGATGTAGTGGGTAGTGAGGATGATGGTCACGCCACGCTCGCGCAGGCCGCGGACCATTTCCCACATGTCACGACGCAGCTCGACGTCGACGCCGGCGGTGGGCTCGTCGAGGAACAGGATCGACGGCTCGTGGGACAGCGCCTTGGCGATCATCACGCGGCGCTTCATGCCGCCGGAAAGCTCGAGGATGCGGGCATTGCGCTTGTCCCACAGCGACAAATCGCGCAACAGTTTCTCCAGGAACGAATCGTCCGGCGCCTTGCCAAACAGGCCGCGCGAAAAACGCACCGTCGCCCAGACGCTTTCGAAGCCCTCGTTGAACAGCTCCTGCGGCACCAGGCCGATCTTCGAACGCGCGGCGCGGTAGTCCTGAACGATATCGTGGCCGTCGACCAGCACTCGCCCGCTGCCGGGGTTGACGATGCCGCAAATGATGCTGATTAGCGTGGTCTTGCCGGCGCCGTTGGGCCCGAGCAGAGCGAATATCTCGCCCTTGTGGATCTCGAGGTCGATGCGCTTGAGCGCCGGGTGGCCGGAAGCGTAGGTCTTGGTGAGCTGCTCAATGGCGATCACTGTTTGCACGGGCTCGTCTCTTCGAGGAATCAGGGGCGGAATTGTAGAGAAAAACGTAACGCAGGGCGCCCGCCGCCTCCCAGTCACGATTCGTAGTGACCGTGATCATGGCGGCGTCGCGGCACTGCATACATGCTTGGAAGCGCTGGCACACGGGTCGCCAGCAAGGAGGCTTTCCCGAAATGAGACAGATAAAACTCACCTACGTCGCGCTGTTCGTCGGACTGACGCTGCTCTGGTTGCTGGTGGACGACTTCATCATGGCTCGCTACCAGTTCTGGCCGCTGCGCAAGGTACTGGTGCACTACAGCGGCGTGCTCGGCATCGTTGCGATGAGCGTGGCGATGGTGCTGGCGGCACGGCCACGGCGCTTCGAACGCTTCTTCGACGGCCTGGACAAGACCTATCGACTGCACAAGTGGCTTGGTATCAGCGCCCTGGTGATCGCCATCTTCCACTGGGGCTGGGGGCAGATACCGAAATGGCTGGTCGGCTTCGGCTGGCTGGAAAAGCCGGCGCGACGTGCCGGTGAGGGCCAGATGCATGAGGGCATCTTTGCCCTGCTGCAGCGCTTTCGCGGCCTCGCCGAGACGATCGGCGAATGGGCCTTCTACGCGGCGGCGATTCTGATCGTACTGGCGCTGGTCAAAAGCTTCCCCTACCGTTGGTTCTTCAAGACGCACCGCTGGCTGGCGCTGGTCTATCTGGCTCTGGTGGCGCACTCGGTGGTGCTGACCCCGCCCGACTACTGGACCTCGCCGCTGGGCCTGGTCCTCGCCGTGCTGATGGCTTCGGGTTCCGTCGCGGCCTGCATTTCGCTGTTGCGCCGCATCGGCCGCAAGCATCAGGTCGTCGGCCGCATTGATGGACTTACCCATCATCGCGACAACCGCGTGCTGCGCGTCGATATCAAGCTCGACGGTCCCTGGCCGGGGCACAAGGCCGGGCAGTTCGCCTTCGTCACCTTCGACGAGAAGGAAGGACCGCACCCCTTCAGCCTGTCCTCAGCCTGGTGCAACGACGGCAAGCTGGCCTTCTCCATCAAGGGTCTCGGTGACTACACCCGCACCCTGCCGGACACCCTGAAGGTGGGCGACGCGGTGAAGGTCGAAGGGCCTTATGGCTGTTTCGATTTTCACAGTCGCAAGCCGCGCCAGATCTGGGTCGCCGGCGGCATCGGCATCGCGCCGTTCATTGGCCGCTTACAGGCGCTAGCCGAGAGCGGCAAAGGCAACAATGTCGATCTGTTCTACTGCACCAGCGCGCCGGACCAGGGCTTTATCGAGCGCATCCGCCAACTGGCCGAGCGCGCCCGGGTGCGCCTGCACGTACTGGTGGCCAGCGAAGGCGGACGCCTCACGCCAGAGCGCCTTCGCCAGCTGGCACCGCAGTGGCAGGACAGCGACGTCTGGTTCTGCGGCCCGGCCGGCTTCGGTCAGGATCTGAGTAGGGACCTGCAACGCCACGGCCTGCCACCGAGGGACTTCCACCAGGAATTGTTCAATATGCGCTGACGCACGGTCGCGCCGCATCGAGCTGGCGACAATGAGTCACTGGCCTTCAACGATCGGAGGCCAGCCCAACTCATCAGAGCAAGGATGCTCGCCATGCAACGTCTGATCGCGCTATCGCTGTACCTCTTCTCGTCCGTTTGCCTCGCCAGCTGTCCGACCTGGAACGCTGCGCGAGCGCAACAGGAAATCACCAGTCTCCAACAGCAGTTGCAACACTGGGACGAGGCCTATCACCGCCGCGGCCTGTCGCTGGTGGATGACGAAATCTACGACCAGAGCCGTGCTCGCCTGCACGACTGGCAGCGTTGTTTCCCGAGCACCCTCGCGGCTCCGGAGCCATTGGCCGGCGCCGGCGGTCCGGTACCGCATCCGGTGATGCAGACCGGACTGATCAAGCTCACCGACGAGCAGGCGGTCGCGGACTGGATCGCGCGTCGCGAAGATATTTGGATTCAACCGAAGGTGGACGGCGTGGCGGTCACCCTCGTCTATCGCGACGGACTGCTGCAGCAAGCCATCAGCCGCGGCGATGGTCACAGCGGACAGGACTGGACAGCCCACCTCCGACAGCTGCCGGCGGTTCCGTCCCGACTTGCAGCGCCTGGCGAGGTGATACTGCAGGGCGAACTTTACTGGCGTCTGGAGCAGCATGTGCAGGCGGAGTTTGGCAGCGCTGGCGCGCGCAGCCGTGTTGCCGGCGCCATGGCCAGCAACCGGCTGGACACCGATACCGCGGCGCAGATCGGCCTGTTCGTCTGGGACTGGCCGAACGGGCCGGAGCATATGACCCCTCGTCTGCAGCGGCTGGCCGCCATGGGGTTCAGCGACAGTCAGCGGTTCAGTCTGCCGCTACAGGGTCCCGCACAAGCGCAGCATTGGCGCGAACAGTGGTATCGGCAACCGCTGCCGTTCGCCACCGACGGCGTGGTGTTGCGGCAAGGCACGCGCCCGCCTGCCGAGCGCTGGCAGGCAGAGCCGCACTGGGCGGCGGCCTGGAAACATCCGCTGCGCAAGGGGGTGACCGAGGTCCGCGCCGTGGAGTTTCGCATCGGCCGCACCGGGCGCATCACGCCCATGCTGCAGCTGGCGCCGGTACATCTCGATGATCGCCGTATCCGTACGCTCAGCCTCGGCTCGCTGGAGCGCTGGCGCGAACTGGATGTGCGCCCCCGCGATCAGGTCGCAGTTGCGCTCGCCGGGCATAGCATCCCGCAACTGGACTCGGTGGTCTGGCGCAGCACCGAACGGGCAGAGGTCGCGGCACCGGACCCATCGCAGTATCACGCGCACAGCTGCTGGCAGCCGACGCCGGGCTGTGAGCAGCAGTTCATCGCCCGTATGGTCTGGCTGAGCGGCAAGCAGGGGCTTGGCCTTGCCGGGGTAGGCCAAGGCAGTTGGCAGGCCCTGCTGGACGCCGGACTGCTGCCCGATCTGCTCGCCTGGCTGGAGCTGGACGCGGCGACGTTGCAACAGGTCCCTGGCATCGGCAAGGCGCGCGCCAGCAAGCTGGTCGCGAGCTTCGCTCTCGCCCGGCAGAGGCCAGCGGGCCAATGGCTCAAAGCGCTCGGCATGCCGATCAATCTGCCGCTCACATTGCAGCCCGACTGGGACGTACTGGCGGCACGCAGCGTGGCGCAATGGCAGGCGGAACCGGGGGTTGGCAAGGCACGCGCAGAACAGCTGCATGCCTTCTTTCATGCGTCGGAGCTGCAGCTGCTGCGTCACAGGCTGCGCGCTGTCGGTGTTTCGGGGTTCTGAAGGGACTTTCCCCCGAATGTCGCGGTCGATAGGTGCTGGATAACAATTATGGAGGCGAGGCATGTCTTTGCGACATTGGCCGATTGCCCTGCTGATCGGCGCTACCGCCATCAGCCCGTTGGCTAGCGCGGCCCCCAACGCCGATAGCCAGTGCCACGACCAGCGCCAGGCCTTGCGCGAACAGCTGCAGCAGGCGCGCCTGCTGGGTGACAAGCTGCGCCAGACGCAACTCGACAGCGAACTGCAGGGCCTGACCGAGCAGTGCCAGGGCGTGGTTGCCCTGCACCCGCATCAAGTCGAATACGATCACACCAATCGCCAGGTTGAGCGGCGCGAGACGCTGCTACGCGAGGCTTTGGGCACCGGTGATGCCCAGCTGATCGAGCTGCGCCGCAATCAGCTGGCCAAGTCGCGGGAAAAGCTCGAATCGCTGCGCCGTTAGTAGGCGCGGAACTCCTTGTGGCAGGCTTCACAGGCATCCTCGACCCGCTGGAACGCCGGCGCCACGCTTTGTGCAGTAACCGGGGCGGAGGTCGTCACGCTCACCAGCGCTTCCGTGGTCGCTTCCAGTTCGCGGGCCATCTCGTTGAAACGCTCCTGACGCTGCCAGACGTCGTCACGCGCATCGCTCTGCTCTTCCTTCACATCAGGATAATGCTGCCAAGGCTGCCGCGAGAGCTCGTCCAGCTTGGCCGCGCCTGCACTGAAGCCTTCGCCGTCGAACGGGATGCGCCCGCGCAGCATGCCGCCAAGGTCTTCCTTGGTATCGAGCATCGCCTGGTAGATCGCTTTGCGCTTGCCCAACGGGGAATTGGGGTCGACCCGGTCGCAGCCCGTCAGCGCCAGGACAGCAATCAGGGGCAAGCTCAGCAGACTCAGCTTCATGGTTCAACCACTCGTCGATGCAAAGCGCGGGATTATCCCCGTCCATGCGCGGTTGAACAAATCAGTCGGGTTTCGACTCCGTCAGCCAAGATTGCTCAGCAGGCTATTGCGACCAGCTGCCGCCAGCGCTTTCGCAATCGATCTTGGCCTGGGCCCGATCAGTGGCGTGATAGTGATAGGTGACGATCGTCGCATCGCCGCCCACCTGGCTGGGCAAGGTACCGTTCTTCGCATGGGAGCCAGTGGCACGTTCGTTGGCCAGGGTCTCTGCCGTCATCGGCGCGGTGCAGGCACCGAAGTGGCCGTCGGGACAACTGTCGCGGAGCTCGCGGCGGGAGTTCTTCACCGCCTCGCTGTCCTGACAGACCCAGTCGATGGCGTCGTCCTTGTCCACGCCGTGGAATTCGAAACACTGCTCGGTCACCACTGGCGCAGGAACCGCGCCGGAGGTTTCGCTGTGCACGTAGCAGGATTTGGCGGCGGCAGGCAGGCTGAAGGCGCCGACAAGCAACACGGGCGCTAAGCGAAGCATGGGGTTCATGGCGGTCTCCTGAAACGGTTTCGCCCGGCAAGGGTCACCGAACCTGTAGTTTTCGACCCGCGCTCGCTCGCTGTAGTTCGCGCGGCGCGGGGTTGGGATTGCCGCGCGGCGCAGCTATAATCGCCGGGCTTTTTCCCGGTCGACTCCGCTTCGACCGTGCCCGCCACCCGTCCGAGGGGCGCTGCAGCAGGATGAAACCTGTCAGGCTCGGATGGGGCGTTTCCAGAACGCATCAACGGCGCCCATTCGCATCTATACGAATGGAGAACTCTTCGATGAGTGCTGTCATGACGCCTGCCGGTTTCACCGACTTCAAGGTCGCCGATATTTCCCTGGCTGCCTGGGGCCGCCGCGAAATCATCATCGCCGAATCCGAAATGCCCGCGCTGATGGGCCTGCGCAAGAAATACGCCGCCGAGCAGCCGCTCAAGGGCGCGAAGATCCTCGGCTGCATTCACATGACCATCCAGACCGCCGTGCTGATCGAGACGCTGATCGCGCTCGGCGCGGAAGTGCGTTGGTCGAGCTGCAACATCTTCTCCACCCAGGACCAGGCCGCTGCCGCCATCGCCGCTGCCGGCATCCCGGTGTTCGCCTGGAAGGGCGAGACCGAAGAAGAATACGAGTGGTGCATCGAGCAAACCATCCTCAAGGACGGCCAGCCGTGGGATGCCAACATGGTGCTGGACGACGGCGGTGACCTGACCCAGATCCTGCACGACAAGTATCCGCAGGTGCTCGAGCGCGTCCACGGCGTGACCGAGGAAACCACCACCGGCGTGCATCGCCTGCTCGACATGCTCAAGGGTGGCACCCTCAAGATCCCGGCGATCAACGTCAACGATTCTGTAACCAAGAGCAAGAACGACAACAAGTACGGCTGCCGTCACAGCCTGAACGATGCCATCAAGCGCGCTACCGACCACCTGCTCTCCGGCAAGCAGGCGCTGGTCGTCGGCTACGGCGACGTCGGCAAGGGTTCGGCACAGTCGCTGCGCCAGGAAGGCATGATCGTCAAGGTCTCGGAAGTCGATCCAATCTGCGCCATGCAGGCCTGCATGGACGGCTTCGAGCTGGTCTCCCCCTACAAGGACGGCATCAACGACGGCACCGAAGCCAGCGTCGATGCGGCCCTGCTGGGCAAGATCGACCTGATCGTCACCACCACCGGTAACGTCAACGTATGCGACGCCGGCATGCTCAAGGCGCTGAAGAAGCGCGCCGTGGTATGCAACATCGGCCACTTCGACAACGAGATCGACACCGCCTTCATGCGCGCCAACTGGGGCTGGGAAGAGGTCAAGCCGCAGGTGCACAAGATCCACCGCACCGGCAAGACCGTCGACCCGACCAACGACGACTACCTGATCCTCTTGGCCGAAGGCCGCCTGGTGAACCTGGGCAACGCCACCGGCCACCCGAGCCGGATCATGGACGGTTCCTTCGCCAACCAGGTGCTGGCGCAGATCCACCTCTACAACGAGAAGTTCGCCGACCTGCCAGTGGCCGAGAAGAGCCAGAACGTCACCGTCATGGTGCTGCCGAAGAAGCTCGACGAGGAAGTGGCGCTGGAAATGGTCAAGGGCTTCGGTGGCGTGGTCACCCAGCTGACCACCAAGCAGGCGGAATACATCGGCGTGACCGTCGAAGGTCCGTTCAAGCCGGACAGCTACCGCTACTAAGCAGGTCATGCTGCTGGCGACGACCTGCACCCTGCATTCGTCGCCAGCAGCCTGCAGCCCAAGGAATAACCGAATGACCGCTTCGAACCGCCCATCCATCAGCTTCGAGTTCTTCCCCACCAAGACCGAAGCCGGGCACGAAAAACTGCTGAACGTGGCCCGCCAGCTGGCCGGCTACCAACCCGATTTCTTCTCCTGCACCTACGGTGCCGGTGGCTCGACCCGCGATCGCACGCTCAACACCGTGCTGCAGCTCGACGGCGAGGTGAAGGTGCCGACCGCTCCGCACCTGTCCTGCGTCGGCGACACCAAGGCCGAATTGCGCGAACTGCTGAACCTCTACAAGGAGGCTGGCATCCAGCGCATCGTCGCCCTGCGCGGCGACCTGCCGTCCGGCATGGGCATGGCCAGCGGCGAGCTACGCTACGCCAACGAGCTGGTGGAATTCATCCGTAGCGAGACCGGCGATCACTTCCATATCGAGATTGCCGCCTACCCGGAAATGCATCCGCAGGCACGCAACTTCGAAGACGACCTGGCCAACTTCGTGCGCAAGGCCAAGGCCGGCGCCGACAGTGCCATCACCCAGTACTTCTTCAATGCCGACTGCTACTTCTACTTCGTCGAGCGCGTGCGCGAACTCGGCGTGGAAACCCCGGTGGTGCCTGGCATCATGCCGATCACCAACTACAGCAAGCTGGCACGCTTCTCCGATGCCTGCGGCGCCGAGATTCCGCGCTGGGTGCGCAAACAGCTCGAAAGCTACGGCGACGACATGCAGAGCATCCAGGCCTTCGGCGAGCAGGTCATCACCGAGATGTGTCAGAAGCTGCTGGCCGGCGGTGCGCCAGGCCTGCACTTCTACACGCTGAACCAGGCCGAGCCGAGCCTGGCGATCTGGAACAACCTCGGGCTGTCACGCTGAGCACCAGCCGGCTCCGTAGAAATACGGAGCTGGCTAATGAACCCGTGACCTGCGACACTGTCAGAGCAATGCGGCGTTAACAGGCTCTGTTATACTCCGCGCTTCCGCCAGGCTTACGCCCGGATGCCGCACATATGACCCGCGGCAGGACCGGACGGGATCGCACGCCAGTCGCGATTCGAGCCAGGCATGATCATCCCAGGGCCTCGCCCCTAACAAGACAGGATTACTCATGTCCTTTGCTTCCCTCGGTCTCTCCGAGGCTTTGGCCGGTGCCGTCGAGGCCGCCGGTTATACCCAGCCTACTCCCGTGCAACAGCGGGCCATTCCCGCCGTGTTGCAAGGCCGCGACCTGATGGTCGCCGCCCAGACCGGAACCGGTAAGACAGGCGGTTTCGCCCTGCCGGTACTCGAACTGCTGTTTCCGGGTGGTCACCCGGATCGTGAACACCGCTACGGCCCGAAACAGCCGCGCGTGCTGGTGCTGACACCGACCCGCGAGCTCGCCGCCCAGGTTCACGACAGTTTCAAGATCTACGCCCGCGATCTGCCCCTGAAGAGCACCTGCATCTTCGGTGGCGTCGGCATGAACCCGCAGATCCAGGCGGTTGCCAAGGGTCTTGACGTGCTGGTCGCCTGCCCAGGTCGCCTGCTCGACCTGGCCAACCAGAAAGCCATCGACCTGTCGCACGTGGAAATTCTCGTCCTCGACGAAGCCGACCGCATGCTCGACATGGGCTTCATCCATGACGTCAAGAAGGTCCTCGCCAAGCTGCCGGCCAAGCGCCAGAACCTGCTGTTCTCGGCGACCTTCTCCAAGGACATCACCGACCTCGCCGGCAAGCTGCTGCACAACCCCGAGCGCATCGAGGTCACGCCGCCGAACACTACCGTCGAGCGTATCGAGCAGCGAATGTTCCGCGTGGCTGCCAGCCACAAGCGCGCTCTGCTCGCGCACCTGATCACCCAGGGTGCCTGGGAGCAGGTGTTGGTCTTCACCCGCACCAAGCACGGCGCCAACCGTCTGGCCGAGTATCTGGAAAAGCACGGCCTGCCGGCTGCCGCGATTCATGGCAACAAGAGCCAGAACGCCCGCACCAAGGCTCTGGCTGACTTCAAGGCCAACCAGGTGCGCATCCTGGTCGCCACCGATATCGCCGCCCGCGGTCTGGATATCGACCAGCTGCCCCATGTGGTCAACTTCGAGCTGCCCAACGTCGAGGAAGACTACGTACACCGCATCGGCCGTACTGGCCGTGCCGGGCGCAGCGGTGAAGCCATTTCGCTGGTCGCGCCGGACGAGGAAAAGCTGCTCAAGGGCATCGAGCGCATGACCAAGCAGCGCATCCCTGAAGGCGATCTGATGGGCTTCGATGCCAGCGCCATCGAGACGGAGAAGCCGGAGGTGCGCGAACCGCGCCAGCCGCGTCCGCAGCGTGGCGAACGCAAGGCTCGCGCTGAGCGCGAAAAGCCGGCAGAGAAAGGCACCGAGCAGAAGGAACGCAACCGCCGCAGCCAGAGCAAGGCGCGCAAGCCTGCTCGCGATGGAGCCGCCAGTGAAGCGCAAACCGCTGCTCGACCTCCGCAGCTGCCGCCAAACCGTGCTCCGGACGAGTTTCTCGATGACGAAGTGGACAACTTCGGCAATCGTGTCGACTACGTCAGCCCGTATCAGAACAAGCAGAACCGCGGCCGGCGCCCTGGTGCTCCGGCTCCGGCTCCGGCTGGTGCCGCGCCACGTGCCGCCGGAGCCGCACGCCCTGGCGCTGCTGGTGCTCCCGCCGGCAAGGGCAAACGTCCGGGTACGGGCCAAGGCCAGGCGGCGCGCAGCGGCCAGCCGCGCAACGGCCAGCCACGGCGCAAGAACGACAGCCGACGGATCGAAGAGCCAGCCGTCGCGCGCCAGGAAGCTGCCAAGCCGCGTGAAAAGCAGCCAGTGATCATCCACAAGGAATCGAAGATCGATCGGCTGCCCAGTCTGGAGCAGCTCGAGCAGCTGCCGTCTCGCCCGCGTGGCGAAAAGCCGGCGCTGCTGACGCGCAACCGCGAGGCCTGAGCCGCGCCCGAAACAAAAACGCCGCCCATCGGGCGGCGTTTTTGTATCCACTCGACGACCGTCCCCAGAACCGGGGGCAGCCGTCGATGTCACTCAGCCCTCGGCAGGCGCCGCCTGTGGCATTCCCCGCCAACCGCCACCCAGGGCCTTGAACAGATTGACCTCGCTGGTCATCTGCGCGAGGCGATCGCTGATCAGCTGCTGCTGCACGCTGAACAACTGGCGCTGCGCATCGAGCACGGTCAGATAGCTGTCCACGCCGGTGCGATAACGGCGCTCGGCAAGGTTGTAGTAGTCCTCGCTGGTCGCCAGCAGATCCCGCTGCGCCTGCACCTGGCGGGTGTAGGTGGCCTGCGCCGCGAGACCATCGACCACTTCGCGGAATGCGGTCTGGATCGCCTTCTCGTATTGCGCGACCTGGATGTTCCTGCTGATCTCTGCGTAGTCCAGATTCGCGCGCAACTGGCCGGCATTGAAGATCGGCACGCTGATGCTCGGCGAGAAACTCCAGTAACCGGAACCGCCGTCGAACAAGCCGGACAGCTCACGGCTGGCGGTCCCTGCCGCGCCGGTCAGGCTGATGCGCGGGAAAAAGGCCGCACGCGCGGCGCCGATGCTGGCATTGACCGCACGCAGCTGGTACTCCGCCTGGAGAATATCCGGGCGTTGCTGCAGCAGGTCCGAGGGCAACCCGACCGGCAACGTCGCCAGCTGGGTGCGCTCGAGACCTTCGCCGCTCGGCAGACCGGCCGGTAGGCTCTGGCCCAGGAGCAGGGTCAGGGCATTGCGGTCCTGCGCCACCAGGCGGGTGTACTGCTCGATGCTCACCCGCGCGCTGTCCACCGCACTGCGTGCCTGACGCAGTTCCAGCGCCGAGGCGACGCCGACATCGAAGCTGCGCTGGGTCAGGCCCAGGCTTTCCTCGTAGGTCTTGAGCGTGTCACGGGTGACCTGCAGCAGCGCCTGATCGGCCTGCAGCGTCAGCCAGGCATTGGCGACACTGGCGATCAGGCTGATCTGCGTGCTGCGCTGCGCGGCCTCGCTGGCGAAGAACTCTTCCAGGGCCTGGTCGCGCAGGCTGCGCAGGCGGCCGAACAGATCCAGTTCCCAGGACACGCCGAAGGTGGCGCTGTACTGACTGCTGATGGCCGGCTCGCCGCTCATGTTCAGATCGCCCGGTGTACGGCTGCGGGTGCCAGCGCCATCGGCGCTCACCGCCGGCAGCACATCGGCGCGCTGCACGCGGTACAGCGCACGGTAGGCATCGACGTTCAGCGCGGCGACGCGCAGGTCGCGGTTGTTCTCCAGCGCGACCTCGATCAGCTGCTGCAGCGCCGGATCACGGAAGAACTCGCGCCAGCCGAGCGCCTGCGCCCGAGCCTCGGGGGATGGCTTCGAATAGACTTCGCCCTGCGGCCAGTCGGCCGGGACCGGCGCATCCGGACGCTGATACTCGGGGATCAGCGAGCAGCCACTCAGCGCCGCCACGAGCGCCAGACTCAACAGAGACTTGTTCACAGCGAGTCCTCCTTCACACCTTCGTTGGCGGGCTTCGTGCGGTCGAAGATTGTGCAGATCATCACGTAGAACAACGGAATCCAGAAAATCGCCAGCACCGCAGCGGAGATCATCCCGCCGATCACGCCAGTACCGATGGCGTGCTTACTGCCCGCGCCAGCCCCGGAAGCAAGCGCCAGCGGCACCACCCCGAGAATGAACGCCAGCGACGTCATGATGATCGGCCGCAGACGCATGCGACATGCCTGCAATGCCGCATCGACATGGCTCATGCCCTGCTCGTGCAGCGCCTTGGCGAACTCCACGATAAGGATCGCGTTACGCGCCGACAGACCAATGGTAGTGACCAGGCCCACCTGGAAGAACACCTCGTTGGAAAGGCCGCGCAGCAGCGTAAAGGCAAGCGCACCGACGATGCCAAGCGGCACCACCAGCATGACCGAGAACGGAATCGACCAGCTCTCGTACAAGGCCGCCAGGCAGAGGAACACCACCAGCAGCGACAGGGCGTAAAGCGCCAGCGTCTGCGAGCCGGCCAGCCGCTCCTCGTAGGATTGCCCGGTCCAGGAATAGCCCACCCCCGGCGGCAGCTGAGCGGCGATGCGCTCCACCTCGGCCATGGCATCACCCGAGCTGTAGCCGGGCGCCGGCTCGCCGAGCATCTCGATCGCGCTGACGCCGTTGTAGCGGGACAGCTTCGGCGAACCGTAAGTCCATTCGCCGCTGGCAAAGGCGCTGAACGGCACCATCTCGCCGGCATCGTTACGCACATACCACTTCTGCAAATCCTCAGGGCTCATGCGCGCGTCCGGAACGCCCTGCAAATACACCTTCTTCACCCGCCCTCGATCGATAAAGTCATTGACGTAGCGCCCACCCCAGGCGATCGACAGGGTGCTGTTGATCGCCGCCAGCGAAACGCCCAGTGCCCGCGCCTTTTCATCGTCGATAAGCACCTGATACTGCGGTTCGTCGCGCAGGGTATTGGGCCGCACCCGGGTCAGCACCGGACTCTGGCTGGCCAGCTGCATGAACTTGTCGCGGGCCTGCTGCAGCACTTCCTGGCCAACGCCGGCGCGGTCCTGCAGGAACAGGTTGAAACCGGTGGCGTTACCCAGCTCCATCACCGCCGGCGGCGCAAAGGCGAATACCTGAGCGTCACGGAAACTGGCGAAATGTTGCTGCGCACGCTGAGCCAGGGCGAATACGCCGTCCTCCTCGTTGGTCCGCTCGCTCCAAGGCTTCAGGCTGATGAAGGCGATACCCGAGCTCTGACCGCGGCCGGCGAAGCTGAAGCCGGTCACGGTAAAGACGGAACGAACGATGTCGCCCTCCTCTTCCAGCAGATAGCTGCGCATGGCGTCGATGCTCTGCTGGGTGCGCTCGGCAGTCGAGCCCGACGGGGTCATGACCTGAGCGAACAGGACGCCCTGGTCCTCTTCCGGCAGGAAGGCGCTGGGAATGCGGTTGAACAGCACCACCATGACGCCGACGATCAGCACATACAGCAGCAGGAACGGCGCCTTGCGCTTGAGCACGGCTTTCACACCGCGCTCATAGCCATTGACGCTGCGCTCGAAGGAGCGATTGAACCAGCCGAAGAAACCGCGTTTCTCGTGATGGTCGCCCTTGTCGATCGGCTTCAGCAATGTGGCACACAGCGCTGGCGTGAAGATCAGCGCCATCAGCACCGAGAGCACCATCGCCGATACGATGGTGATCGAGAACTGCCGGTAGATGACCCCGGTCGAGCCTCCGAAGAAGGCCATCGGCAGCAGTACCGCCGACAGCACCACACCAATGCCGATCAGCGCGCCCTGGATCTGGCCCATGGACTTGCGCGTCGCCTCCAGAGGCGAGAGCCCTTCTTCGCGCATCACCCGCTCGACGTTTTCCACCACCACGATGGCGTCGTCGACCAGCAGGCCGATGGCCAGGATCATGGCGAACATGGTCAGCGTGTTGATGCTGAAGCCGAACACCGCCAGCACGCCGAAGGTGCCCAGCAGCACCACCGGTACCGCGAGCGTCGGAACCAGCGTCGCGCGGAAGTTCTGCAGGAACAGGTACATCACCAGAAACACCAGCACGAACGCTTCGAGCAGCGTTTGCATGACACCGGTGATGGAGGCGGAGATGACCGGCGTAGTGTCGTACGGGTAGACCACATCGACGCCCGGCGGGAAGAACGGCTTGAGCTCGTCGATGGTCTTGCGCACGCCTTCGACAGTATCCAGCGCGTTGGCGCCAGTGGCCAGTTTCAACGCCAGGCCGGCAGCCGGCTTGCCGTTGAAATGCGCGCTGACCGAGTAGTTCTCACCGCCCAGCTCGACCTTGGCGACATCACCCAGACGCACCTGCGAGCCGTCGCTGTTGACCTTGAGCAGGATGTTGCGGAACTGCTCCGGAGTCTGCAGACGGGTCTTGCCGATCACCGTGGCGTTGAGCTGCTGCCCGGGCAGCGCCGGCAAGCCACCCAACTGGCCGGAAGACACCTGGACGTTCTGCGCCTGGATCGCCGAGCTGACATCCTCCGGCGTCAGGCTGAAGTTGTTCAGCTTGGCTGGATCGAGCCAGATGCGCATCGCGTACTGGGCACCGAACACCTGGAAGTCGCCCACACCCTTGGTCCGCGAGATCGGGTCCTGCATGTTGGCGACGATGTAGTTGGCCAGGTCGCGTTGATCCAGACTGCCGTCAGTCGATACCAGACCGATGATGATGAGGAAGTTGCGCACGGCCTTGGTGACGCGGATGCCCTGTTGCTGAACCTCTTGCGGCAGCAGCGGCGTTGCCAGCTGCAGCTTGTTCTGCACCTGGACCTGAGCGATATCGGGGTTGGTGCCCTGATCGAAGGTCACGGTGATTTCCATGCTCCCGTCGGAGTTACTCGACGAACTGATGTAGCGCAGCCCGTCGATACCGTTGAGCTGTTGTTCGATGACCTGCACCACGGTGTCCTGCACGGTCTGTGCAGAGGCGCCCGGGTAGGTCACCGAGATACCGACCGCGGGTGGGGCGATGCTCGGATACTGGTTGACCGGCAGGTTGAGGATGGACAGGCCGCCGGCGAGCATGATCACCAGAGCAATCACCCAGGCGAAGATCGGCCGGTCGATAAAGAAGTTGGACATGACTAGGAACCCCTCAGCCTTCTTGGCCTTGGGGTTGTGCAGACACCCCACCGCGATTATCGACATTGGTAGCCGGAGCCACCTCGACCTCGACCCCCGGCCGGATGAACTGCAGGCCTTCGGTGATCACGCGGTCGCCCGGCTGCAGGCCGTCACCGACCAGCCAGCGATTGCCCACGGCACGCTCGGTCTTGATCGGGCGCACTTCCACCTTGTTCTCGGCATTGACCACCATGGCGGTCGGGTCACCCTTGGTGTTGCGGGTGACGCCCTGCTGCGGAACCAGGATCGCCTCGCTCTTCATGCCGGCCACCAGCTGCGCATGGACGAACATGCCCGGCAGCAGATTCTTGTCCGGATTCGGGAATACGGCGCGCAGGGTCACCGAACCGGTACCAGGGTCGACCGTCACTTCGCTGAATTCGAGCTTGCCCTCATGGCCGTAATCGCTGCCATCTTCCAGTTTCAGGCTGACCCGCGCGGCGTTCTCGCCGGACTTCTGCAGCCGGCCTTCGGCCAGATCGCGGCGCAGCGCCAAGAGATCACGGGCAGGCTGGGTGACATCGACATAGATCGGATCGAGCTGCTGAATGGTCGCCAGCTCCTGCGCCTGGCCATTGCTGACCAGCGCACCTTCGGTGACGGCGGAACGGCCGATGCGGCCGGAGATGGGCGCCAGCACCTTGGTGTAGCGCAGGTCGATGCGCGCGCGCTCCAGCTCTGCTTCGGCCTGCAGGCTGGCTGCGCGGGCCTCGTCATAGGCCTGCTTGCTGACGGCCTGGTCCTTGACCAGCTCGGCATAACGGTCGGCCAGCGACTTGCTGGACGCCACGCTCGCCTGGGCGCTCTTCAACGTGGCTTCGTATACCGATGGATCAATCTGATACAGCTGCTGCCCGGCCTTTACGTCACTGCCTTCGGTAAACAGGCGCTTCTGGATGATGCCGTTGACCTGCGGTCGCACCTCGGCGATGCGGTAGGCGCGGGTACGCCCGGGCAGCTCGGTGGTTACCGCGAACGGCTCCGCCTGCAGGGTCACGATACCGACCTGGGGCTTCTGCTGGGCCGGAGGTGCTGCTTCTTCCTGACAGCCGGCCAGGAAAACAGCCATGGCGAGAATGGACATCAGGGCAGCATTGGCTGACTTGATTGGCATGGTTAGACCTCTTGAAAACCTGGCAGGCGGGAGTGGGCAACAGCACACCGCAGACGCGGAGAGCGGAAAGGGCCGAAATATACTTACATCCATGACTGTCTGTAAACCTGAAAAGACTCGTCGGACCTGCTGCAAATATTGCAAAAGGTGTGTTCATAGGCCCGTTCGCCACAGCTTTGTCCGCTGCGCAATCCGCGCCGATACATAATCCAGGCAAACGCAGAACGCCGGCAAGATGCCGGCGTTCGGGTTCCACGGGGAGCGTTTACTTGCGCACACCTTCGACCGAGATGATCAGATCGACCGTTTGCGACGCCGGCCCGAGGTCCATCTTGATGCCGAAGTCCTTCAGCGTCAGCGTGGTACTGCCTTCGAAACCGGCACGGTAGCCACCCCAGGGATCATCACCTTCGCCGATGAACTTGGCAGCGATCACCACCGGTTTGGTCACGCCGTTAAGCGTCAGGTTGCCGGTGATGTCAGCAGTGCCGTCGCCGGTGGACTTCACCGAAGTCGACTCGAAGGTCGCTGCCGGGTGCTTGTCGACGTTGAGGAAGTCATCGCTGCGCAGGTGCTTGTCGCGCTCGGCGTGGTTGGTATCGACGCTGGCGGTCTTCAACGTGACGTTGACCTTGCTCGCTTCCGGCTTGTCCGCATCGAAGCTGAAGCTGCCATCGAAATCCTTGAACGTGCCCCACAGCCAGCTGTAGCCGAGGTGGCTGATCTTGAAATTGACGAAGGCGTGCTGGCCCTGCTTGTCGATGGCGTAGTCGGCAGCGAATGCCTGGCCACCGACCAGTGCGGAACCGAGGACCAGTGCGGCGAGGGTTTTCTTGAGCATCGATGGATTCTCCTATCGGGGGTGATTAACCGGCACTACGACCGAGCATGCGCTTGAGTGTCGCGTCGCGGTCGATGAAATGGTGTTTGAGCGCAGCCAGGGCGTGTACCACGGCGAAGATCACCAGCGCCCAGGCAGCGTATTCGTGAACAATCCCGGCGCTGTCGGCCTGATCGGGGATGGAAGTGATCAGCGCCGGCACCTCGAACAGGCCGAACACGCTGATCGGCCGGCCATCGGCGGTGGAGATCAGGTAACCCGAGATCATCACCAGGAACAGGCCGAGGTACAGCAGGCTGTGACCAAGCCTGGCCGCGATCCGGGTCAGCCGCCCCTGACTCGCCAGCGGCGCCGGCGCAGGGCTGACGAAACGCCAGAGCACCCGCAGCAGCATGATCAGAAACAGCGCGATGCCAATGCTCTTGTGCAGGTCCGGCGCGGTGCGATACCAGCTGCTGTAGTAGTTCAGCCCAACCATCCAGAAGCCCAGGCCGAACAGACCGAATACGGCGATGGCCACCAACCAGTGCAAGGCAATGCTGGTCAGCCCATAGTTCGTTGAGGAGTTACGCCAGTGCATTGAATCTTCCTTCAAATTCAGGCCTAGAAGCGTAGCCGGTTACCTATCGGAATAGAGCGCATTTTTTCGCTTTGAAACATCGAGTAAATCGATGACTGATCGCATAAGTCATGCCCCAGCGCTTCTGCTAGGCTTCGCGACTCATTGCGGAGGAGTAACGATGAGCCTGAACGACAGCTGGATGCAACGCGACCTTGCCGTACTCTGGCATCCCTGCACCCAGATGAAAGATCACGAGCAGCTGCCGCTGATTCCGATCCGCCGCGGCGAAGGCGTCTGGCTGGAGGATTTCGACGGCAAGCGATACCTGGATGCGGTCAGTTCCTGGTGGGTCAACGTCTTCGGCCATGCCAATCCGCGCATCAATCAGCGCATCAAGGATCAGGTCGACCAACTCGAGCACGTGATGCTGGCCGGCTTCAGTCATCAGCCGGTGGTGGAGCTGTCGGAGCGCCTGGTCGCCCTGACACCGGCCGGACTGGACCGCGTCTTCTATACCGACAACGGTTCGACCGGTATCGAAGTGGCGCTGAAGATGAGCTTTCACTACTGGCGCAACAGCGGACGTGGCCAGAAGCAGCGCTTCGTCACCCTGACCAACAGCTATCACGGGGAAACCGTTGCCGCCATGTCGGTGGGCGATGTCGCCCTCTTCACCGACACCTACAAGCCGCTGCTGCTGGACACCTTCAAGGTGCCGAGCCCGGACTGCTACCTGCGACCCGAGGGTGTGAGCTGGGAAGAGCATTCGCGGCAGATGTTCGCGCACATGGAACAGACCCTTGCCGAGCACCACCAGGACATCGCCGCGGTCATCGTCGAACCGCTGATTCAGGGCGCCGGCGGCATGCGCATGTACCACCCGATATATCTGAAGCTGCTGCGCGAGGCCTGCGACCGCTACGAAGTGCACCTCATCCACGACGAGATCGCGGTCGGCTTCGGCCGCACCGGCAGCATGTTTGCCTGCGAGCAGGCCGGCATCACGCCAGACTTCCTCTGCCTGTCCAAAGCATTGACCGGCGGCTATCTGCCAATGGCCGCAGTGCTCACCACCGACCGGATGTACCGGGCGTTCTACGACGACTATTCGACGCTGCGCGCCTTCCTCCATTCGCACACCTACACCGGCAACCCGCTGGCCTGCGCCGCGGCACTGGCGACGCTGGATATCTTCGCCGAAGACAACGTGATCGAAGCGAACAAGGCGCTGGCCGCGCGCATGGCCAGCGCCACCGCGCACCTGGTCGAGCATCCGCACGTCGCCGAGGTCCGCCAGACCGGCATGGCACTTGCCATCGAGATGGTTCAGGACAAGGCCAGCCGCACGGCCTATCCCTGGCAGGAGCGTCGCGGCCTGAAGGTCTATCAGCACGCGATGGAGCGCGGCGCGCTGTTGCGCCCGCTCGGCAGTGTGGTGTATTTCCTGCCGCCCTATTGCATCACCGAGGAACAGATCGACTTTCTCGCGGCAGTCGCCACCGAGGGAATCGACATCGCCACCCGAGATGCCTCCGGGGGATCGGTCCCGGTCGGTCCATACCCAGGCTTCAGAGACCCGGGTTGATGTGGAGCATCGGCAGCCTGCGAGCCAGGCTGCCGATGCTTTAGACTTGCCGCTTCCAACTCGCCGCCTGCAGCTGCCTCCATGCGCCTATCCCGTTTTTTCATCGACGCCCCCCTTTCCCTTGGCCAGCACCCACTGCCTGACGCATCGGCCCACTACATCAGCAGGGTGCTGCGGCTTTCGGCCGGCAGCGCGGTTCAGCTGTTCGATGGCAGCGGCAGTGAATTTCGCGGCGAACTGCTGGAAGTCGGCAAGAAGTCCGTCACCGTCGAACTGCACGAACGCCTGACGGGGATGCCAGAGTCACCTCTACAGATCCACCTCGGGCAGGGTCTTTCCCGCGGCGAACGGATGGATTGGGCCATTCAGAAGGCCACCGAGCTAGGCGTAACGCAGATCACGCCCATCGTCAGCGAGCGTTGCGAAGTGCGCCTCAACGATGAGCGTGCCGACAAACGTCTGGCCCATTGGCGGCAGATCGCGATCAGCGCCTGCGAGCAATGCGGCCGGTCAGCGCTGCCGGTCATCCACCCGCCAATGAGCCTGCGTGACTGGTTGCCTGTCGAGGCAGACCTGAAGCTCGTGCTGCATCCAGTGGCCGCGCCGCTGACGAGCCATGCCAGACCGCAGACACTGGCTTTCCTGATCGGTCCGGAAGGAGGCTTGAGCGAGAGCGAAGTCGAACAGGCGGCCAATCAAGGGTTTCAGCCTGCTCGACTCGGCCCGCGAGTGCTGCGCACCGAGACCGCTCCGGTGGTGGCGCTGAGCGTGGCACAGCAGCTCTGGGGCGATTTCTGACGACGTACCGGGTGGCGGCCTCGATCAGATCAGGCCAGCATCGGCGAGCTTCTGCTCCAGACCGATCAGATCGGGGATCCGCGGCTGCACGTCGCCAAGGTTGACCGCATCCAGTTCGAGCGCGGCAAGCGTGACATCCGCGCGCGCGAGGCTGGCGTCGACCTTGATCGAGTGCGGGATGCCCTGCACCAGCAGCGCGATGAACTTGACGTGGTCGCGCCCACCAACCGCGTTGAGCACGGCAACCCGCGCCGAACTGCCAACCGGTTGTGCCTGGCCGCTGGACGCGGCCTCGAACGACAGCAGTGGTAGGCTCAGGTCACGCCACTGCACCTGCCCGAGAAACCATGCAGGCATGCCCTGCACCGCTTGCGCAGCGCGATAGGGAATCAGCTCGGCGACGGCCACGTTGGGCACCAGCAATACGCGATCGGCGAGCGGCATCAGCAGCCCGGTGAGGCTTTCCGCCTCCGGAGAAACGACCATTTGACTCATGAGTTATCCCGTTGAAAAGACGTGGCGGGCGTACCGACCTGGCTGACCAGATGATTGACCAAGGCTTGCGCCAGCTCGCGAGGGTCACCGCTGTAGGAGCTGTAGCCACCTTCGCGAAGATTGTCCGGCATACTTGAGCAGGCGCAGGAGTCGGCGCGCTGCGTCCAGACCCTGCCACCCTGACGCAGCACATATGCGGCCGCCGCACTGCCGTCGCTGCCCATGCCACTGAAGGCAATGACACCGCAACGCTGGCCGAACTGCTGGGCCAGATTCAGCATCATCTGGTCGATCGACGGGCTATACGGTTCAGGCCAGCAACGACCGTTCAGGCGGGTGCTGCCATCGGACTCGAACCCGAGTTCCTCTCCGATCGGCGCGATGATCACTTCTCCGCAGCGCACCGGCTGGCCAGGGCGCACCTGTTGAACCTGCCACTGACTATGTCGGCCCACGGCCTGGGACAACGCGGACTCGAAGCTGGCTTCGATGTGCTGGGCATAGATGAAACCGACTGGCAGGCCGCCAGGCAGCGCGTCCAGGAAGGCTTTCACGGCTTCCGGCCCACCGAGCGAAGCCGCCAGCAGCCATACCTGGGTCGCCGCTTCACCGGCATGCAGCGCGCTATCAGCCAGCAGCGGCGGTAGCGTCAGGCGCTCGGGGCGTTGTCCTTCACCCTGCAGTACGTCCAGACGCGGCCCCACTGCCCGTGATGGGTCACCGATCAGGCGCTTCAGCTTGCTGAACAGGCTGCGCTCCCAACGTGGGTAGAACTCCGAATGCCGCTCCGGTGCATGCCCCTCACCGAACAGCACCCGCGTGGTGTCGCGCTCAAGCAACGCATCCACAAGAGGCGAATCTTCGGTCTGCGCCAGATCGACCAGCCAGAGATCGGCCTCGGTGCTATCCAGGTCTGCCGGCTCGAGGCGCGCCGGGTCATTGTTCAATACCACCTGATAGCCACTGTCGGTCAAAGCCTGTTGCAGCACGTGACGCTGCAGCGAGGTGTCGGCGAGTACCGCAATGCGGGCGCAGAGAACGTCAGACATCGGCGTGAACCAAGCGCTGAATGGCCTCGAGCAACACCGATTCCTGATAGGGCTTGCCAAGGTATTCGTTGACGCCGATGGTCAGCGCGCGATCACGGTGCTTCTCGCCGGTACGCGAGGTGATCATGATGATCGGCAGATCCTTCAAACGCTCGTCGTGGCGAACCAGCGTGGCCACCTCGAAGCCGTCCATGCGCGGCATCTCGATATCCAGCAGCATGATGTCCGGCTTGCGCTCCTGCAGCTGAGTGATGGCATCCACCCCGTCCTTGGCGGTCAGAACGTTCATGCCATTGCGCTCCAGCAGACGACTGGTGACCTTGCGCACGGTGACCGAATCGTCAACCACCATGACCAGTGTCGGCCGTTCGGTTTCGACCTCGACCGGCTCCTGCACCTGATCGATAAGGCGCGGCTGTTGCAGCTGAATGAGCTGGTGCGCATGGAGCACACGGATGGTCGCCAGCAGGTCCAGAATCACCACGACCCGGCCATCGCCGAGGATGGTCGCGCCGGAAATGCCATGTACGCCGGCGAACTGCAGCCCGAGGCTCTTCACCACGATTTCACGAGAACCGGCGAGGCTGTCGACCTGTACCGCAACGCTGTGTTCTTTCGAGCGCACCAGGATCACCGGCAGCGGCAGGCTCTGTCCCACCAGCTTGGGCTTCTGGCCGTTGTTCAAGAGATCGCCAAGATAACGCAGCTCGTAAGCCTGACCGGCATATTCGAAGCGCGGCGCATCCGGCTGGTAATAAGCTTCCAGCTCGTATGGCGAGACACGCACGATACCTTCGATGGTATTCAGCGGGATCGCATACAGATCCTCACCGGAATAAACCATCAGCGCGCGGTTCACCGACACTGTGAACGGCAGGCGAATCAGGAAGCGCGTGCCCTGACCGAGCGTCGACTCGATGCTCATCGACCCGCCGAGCTGCTTCACTTCCGAGTGCACCACGTCCATGCCCACGCCGCGTCCGGAGATCTGCGTGACGCGCTCCGCGGTGGAGAACCCAGCTTCGAGGATGAACTGCAGGATTTCATGCTCGGACAGGTCGCTATCGGCGGACATCAGCCCGCGTTCGATAGCCTTGCGCCGCACCGCGTCCAGATTGATGCCACCACCGTCGTCGGCCAGCGTCAGCACGATATCGCCACCCTCACGGGCCAGATCCAGGCGTATCACGCCCTGCTCGGGCTTGCCGGCAGCACGACGACGCTCGACCGGCTCGATACCGTGATCGACGGCGTTGCGCAGCATGTGCTCCAGCGGCGCAACGATTCGCTCAAGCACGCTGCGGTCCATCTCACCGGTGGCGTTGCCGACCATGAACTCGACCTGTTTGCCGAGCTCGCCAGCGACCTGCCGCACGATTCTGCGCAGGCGCGGCACCAGGCGCTCGAAAGGAACCATGCGGGTACGCATGAGGCCTTCCTGTAGCTCGGTATTGACCCGAGCCTGCTGCAGCAGCAGCGTTTCAGCGTCGCGATTACGCGCAGCCAGGGTTTCCTTAAGATCGAGCAAGTCGGACGCTGACTCGAACAGTGCGCGCGAAAGCTGTTGCAGCTGCGAATGGCGGTCCATTTCCAGCGGGTCGAAATCGTCATAGCCGGCGCGCTCGGCTTCAGCCTGGTAACGGCTGAGAATCTGCGCCTGGGTTTCGGTATCCAATCGGCGCAGCTGGTCGCGCACCCGCTCGATGGTCGCTTCCATCTCGCCAAGGGTGAAGCCGACGTCGCTGACCTGCTGCTCGACTCGACCGCGGAAGATCGATGTTTCGCCCGCCAGGTTGACCAGACCCTCCAGCAGTTCTGCGGGAACCTTGACCAGCTCCTGCGGTGCCCGCCGCGCAGCGGCTTCCTGAGCGGCCAGCTGTGCGCGTCGAATGAATGGCAGCACCTTCGCCGGGCTGGTACTCGGCTTCGGCAAGGTACTGGCCGCGACGATCGGTTGTTCCAGAGTCACCGGCTCGCGCGGCAACTCTGGCTCGAGCTCCGGCGACTCAGGTTGCGAAGCGTCGCTTCCGTCGCTCGCCAGGCCCGCCCGAAGCAGCTCGACATCCCTCAGCAGCGCGTCGTAGCCGTGCTGCACATCGAGAAACAGGCTATCCGGCCACGGGGCGCCCTGCTGCTGCGCCTCGCTCAACCGCTGCTCCAGATCGTGGGCCATGTTGCCCAGTGCGGTCTGCCCAGCCAGCCGCGCACCGCCTTTCAGCGTGTGCAGCACACGGAGCATGTCAGCCAACGGAGCGGCATCCTCGCGGCCGGCATCCCAGCGACCGAGCGCTGATTCCATTTCCTCCAGCAGGTCGTCAGCCTCCTCGACAAAGATGTCGAGAATTTCGGCTTCGGCAGACTGCTGCGCATCTTCCTGAGCGGCCTTCAGCGACACGCTGCTGGGAATGCTCAGTTGCTCATCGGGGTTGTTGCGAAAGTGGCGAATCGTCTCGATCAGCGCACCACCCGATGGCACCGGTTGGTGGGCCCGCACCGCCTCGAGCATTTCCGCCAGGCGGTCCTGGCAGGCCTGCAGAAGGCCGAACAATTCCGGGCTGGCCCGGTAGCTACCGGCGCACAGGCCCTCGTAAAGAAACTCGAGCTCGTGGGAGAGATCACCGATTTCACGGATATCAGCCATCCGGGCCCCGCCCTTGAGGGTATGCAGATCGCGCTGCAATGCCTCGAGTTCGAAGCTGTTGTCGACATCCGCCATCCAGCGTTGCAAACCACCCGCAGCACTCTCGATGAGGTCGAAACCCTCCTCGAGGAAGATCTCCACTAATTCGGGATCGCGCTCGACTGCGTCGTGCTCCTCGGCGGCCGGCACAGCTTCGAACGCTTCCGGCACCTCATCCAGCTCGGGAAGGCTGAGGTCGATCTCATCCAACTCTTCGCTGAACGGGATATCCGAAGCGCGGCTATCGTCCGCTGCAGTTTCGTTGTCGCCTTCATCCGCCTCGGCAGAAGTCTCATCGACCTCGAGCAGCGGCAAATCAAACGCATCGGCGCTCAGCGGCTCATCCAGCGATTGAGCAGAATCGTTCTCCGGTCGGATCAGGTCAGGACCCGCAGCCGCCTCGAGTAGGGAAGCATCAGTCGAATCAACGCCGTCGAATGCCGGCAGAGCCCCCTGACGGAAGGCTTTCATCGACTCGATGAGTGCATCAGCACTGCTCATCGGCATCTCGCCCTGCAGCTGCTCGAGCTGCAGCGCCAGATGATCGTGGCTACGCTGCAACAGCGCTGCAAGCGGGGCGGAATGGACGTAGCGACCGTCGGAGAGCCCCTCGTAAAGCGACTCCAGCTCATGGGCGAGGTCGCCGATCGGACGGATTGCTGCCATCCGGGCGCCGCCCTTGAGGGTGTGAAGGTCGCGCAGCAGAGCCGAGAGCGCCATCTGGTTGGCCGGATCAGCGAGCCAGCGATCAAGCGCATGGCCGGCGCTTTCCATCAGGTCGACGGCTTCGTCGAGAAAGATCTCAACCATTTCGTGATCGAGATCGTCCTGCGCCTCGTCTTGCGGGGCGTCTTCTTCGGGCCAGGCTTCGGCTTCGGCTTCGGCTTCGGCTTCGGCTGGCAATTCTGTCAGCGAAATCTCGCCAGGAGCAGCAACCGAAACTGGGTCGCCCGGCTGCTCCAGAACCAATGGGTCAATGGCTTCGGCGAGCAATGCTTCGAGCCGCGCCACCAACTCCGACTGCTCACTCACCTGCAGCGCGGCAGCTACCTGATCCATCATGCCGACCAGCGCTTCATGGCCCTGCTCGACGTCGTCGAAGAAGCGCTCGCTGACAGCCAGTCGCCCCTCCTCAACCACCGCGTACAAACGCAGCAGCACCTGGCACAACGCTTCCATCTGCGGCAGGTCGGCCATTTTCGCGCCCTGTCCGAGCGTGGTCAGCTCCTGCAGCAGAGCGGAGAGTTCCTGACGCTCGGCAGGATGCTCGCGCCAGCTGCGCAGCAAATCTTCGGCATCCAGCAGGATGTCCATGCCTTCAGAGAGGAACAGCGCGATCACGCTCGGATCGCGGGCCTCACCAGCATCGTTATGCTGGCGGGCGCCGGCTTCGACCAATCTGGCCTGATGCAGGGCGTGCACCTTGGCCAGGAACTCCGGGGCACCTTCTATCGGCGCCAACGGTTCGTGATCGAGATTGGCCAGCCCCTGGCGTAACAACAGCTCGGCCTCATGCAGCAGCTCGGCTTCGGCCAGATCCATCTGGATCAGGTTGGTCTTGAATTCCTTGACCATCTTCTCCAGAGGCGTTGCGATTTCCGCCACCGGCAGGATGCCGGCCATGTGCGCACTACCCTTGAGCGTGTGCAAGGCACGTTGCAGTGCATCGGTCACCGGCTGCGGCAGGCGCTGGGCGCAATCGGCGAGAAAACTGACCAGCGTGGTCAGATGCGATTCGGCTTCGTTGCGAAAAATTTCCAGCAACTGGGGGTCCAGTGCGTCGTCATCGTCTTGCGGCGCCGCGGACGGGGCAGGCTCGTCCGCAATCGCAGCAGGCGTCTCGGCAGGCTGCGAAAGTACCACTGACTGCCCCTTAGCCAGGGCATGCGCTGCTGCCGCAAGGTGATCGACGTCATCACGCTGGCGCTGGGCCTTGGCCGCGAACTCATCGACGAGGGCTGGCATGAGTGCAACGACATCGTTAACGACCTGCCTCACCGCGTCGGTCGGCTGGATGCTGCGATCGAGAACACGATTGAGCAGATTCTCGATGGACCACGCCAACTCGCCGATGACCAGTGCACGCACCATCCGCCCACTGCCCTTGAGCGTGTGGAATGCACGTCGCACTTCGCCCAGGGCATCCTTGTTGTCACTGTCGGCAAGCCAGAGTGGCAACTGCTCGCCAATCGCCTCCAGAACTTCTGCCGCTTCCTCGATGAAGACTTCCAGCAGGTCCTCGTCGACCGGTTCTTCGTCGGCAGGAGGCGGCAGGAGGCTAGGCGGTACATCCTGAGCAGGCGGGTTGATGGCTGCGACCGGCGCCGCCATGACTTCCTCAAGGCTGAGTACAGGCTCGACTTCGACCTGCAGGCTTTCAGGTTCGGAATAATCTGGCAGGCTCACTTCCGGAAGATCGAGCTCGGCGACCTGCGCATCGCTCCATTCGCTCAGGTCCGACTCATCTTCAAGTGAGTCTGGAGGCGTTTCGGACGCCGGCATCTCTTCTGGCAGGTTGAAAATGATTTCTTCATCGCCGGACAGGTCTTCCAGCGTCCACTCGCTTTCCTCGGCCTCCGCCGCGATCTCCGCATCACGGCTCTCGAGTGGCGCTTGCGCCTCGCTCAAGAAATCAGGGCCCATCGGTGCCGGAGATTCTTCCTGGTCGACCGCAACGGAGTCGAATGCATCCAGACTTGCGTCTGGCTCCTCAGGCAGCACTTCGATCTCGTCCAGCGGATCGGCGAATTCGTTCTCGACCGCCGCGACCTTCATCGGAGCACTTGCAACTCCAAGCGAGTAGCCGAGGTTCTGCAGGCTTTCTTCGGCCACATCCAGAATCAGATCGCCCTGGGTGCCGCAATCCTCGGACAGTCGCTCGAGGTAATACTCGACGCTGGTGATCGCGTCAGCCAGGGTATCCAGGCTCTGCCAGTCCGGCACAGCCTGTCGCGCCAGAAGCTGATCCTGGATGTAGCCATTGCAGGCTTGCAGCAGGGCCGCAGCACGCTCCAGGGGAATCATCGCCAGACCGCCGCGAACCTGAGTGAGCAGATCCGGCACCCGGGCCAGATGCTCGTGGTTCCATTGCGATGCAATGAATTCGATGATTGCGTCCTTGGCCTGCTCCAGCCCGTTACGCGCTTCGCGAATGACCAACTGGTGAATCTGGGCAACATCGGTGGTCGGCAGGTGGCTTGCTTCGCTGCGCTCCTCCGCGGGACCGCCGACCATGCCGGCCAGAGTAGCCTCGACATAGAGCAACGCACCGGCGATATCCATCAGTATGGCGTCGTCGGGCGCTTGCTGCCCCTGCGCTACGGACTGGACGAGGACGATCTGATCGAGAATGATCTTGCGCGGTTGAGCGAAGCCGAGCACTGCCAAGGTATCGGCGATCTGCTTGAGCGGCACCTCGAGGCCGGACAGCTCGGCAATGACCTTGCGATCGCTGCGCACGAACAGGTCCAGGCTGTCCTTTACCCGCACCAGCTCTTCACAAAGGGCAGCGACCACCGAGCGCATCGCACCACGGTCGGGACCAGCCAGCTGAGCACGCTCCTGATCGACCACGGCGCTGTCCGGCAGCGCTTCGTCGAGGCGGTAAAGCTGCTTTAACGCCTGGATACGGGGCGTCTGCCCCGGCGCCTTGGCGACGTAGAAGAGCAGGTTCTTGATCAGCTCATCGGGCGCAGCCTGATTTAGGCCATCAGCGCCTTCCTCGACCAACCGCTTGAGCTGCTTGTCTACCTGTCGCAACAAGGTGCGGACGGAGGTGCCGTTGCTCACGCCGCCACTGGCCAGACCTTCGACCATGCCCGAGGCGATCTGCCATAGCGCCGCCAGTGGCGCATCCTTGCAGAGCATTTCCAGGCGGGCGAATACGCGCACCATGTAGCCGAGATTGGTCGGCAGGTCCTGGTTGCGAATCACCCCAACCAGCGCAACCTGCAACATCTGGCGCAGCTTGCGCAGCAGGGCCGGCAGCTCGTTCGTACGCAGACGCTCGACCGACTCCTGGGAAAGCGCCGGCGTGCGTCCGGACAGGTCGGGTGAAAATAGGCTGGTTTCAGAAAGCAGCTTTTCACCGCGAGCGGCGCGCAGGTCGTTAAGCAGCGGCAGCACCACCATCGGCAGGTCGCGGCGCGCACTCTGAATGCGGTCCAGATAGGCAGGCAGCTGCAGGATGGCCTGCATCATCACCTCGAGCGCCTCGCCCTGATTGGCCACCCGCTCGTCGAGCAGGGCCCGCGCCAGCTGCTCCATTTCCTCGGCGAGCAATGCTGCGCCGAAGAACTCCACCATCTGCAGAGTGCCGTGGACCTGATGCACATAGGTCAGGCAAAAGCGCATCCGGGTCGAGTCCTGTGGGTTCTCGACGAACGCCTCCAGAGCCTGACGCGCCTGCTTAAGCGTCTCGGCAATCTCGCCTTTCACCCACTCCAGGGCGACATAATCGTGCCGATCACCCATAGCGACTCCGCTCATAAACTTTTCCGGGTAAAAGCCAGAACCTGATCGTTGGCCACCGGAAGCAATCCCGGATGCTGCCAGCCGACCACTTCACCTACACCGATCACCAACAATCCCCCCGGAGCCAGGCAATCTGCCAGGCGATTGAGGATTTCTCGGCGACGCCAGCGGCGGAAATAGATCAGCAGGTTCTGACAGAAAATAACGTCCATGCTGGAAACGGGCGAGTTCGCCAGTTCCAGCACATTGAGCCTTGCAAAGCACACACGTGCGGCCAGGCCGGGAATCACTTGAAAACGATCATCGGATAGCGACAGGAAATAACGCTCACGCAACGCCGGTTCGACCTGCTCCAGCTTGCGCGCGCTGTAGACCGCTGTTCGGGACTTGGCCAGCGCGCTCAGACTGATATCCGTACCGGTGACCCCGAAGCTGCCGTCGAATTCGCGTCCCGCCAGCGCCTCGGCGGTGGCCATGGCTAGCGAGTACGTCTCTTCACCACTTGCGCAACCCACGCTCCACAGCGCCAGGGGTCGCTTGATCGACTCCTGCTCCAGACGCTGGCGCAAGTAGGTTTCGAGCAGATCAAAAGAAGCGGGATGACGGAAGAAACGTGTTTCCTGAACGGTCAGCCTGTCCATGAGGGTCGACCACTCGACAGCACCACGGGGGCCGGAGGTGACCTGCCGATAGTAGCTGGCATAGTCGGGAGCACCGACCTCGCGCATGCGAGCGCTCAGATTGGTCTGCAGGAAGCTGCGCCTGCGTTCGCTGACGACCATGCCGGAGCGCTCTTCGAGGAGCGTCTGCCAGTCATGGAATTCCGCCGGCGACATATCGGCCAAGGGCTCCAATGCCCAGTCAAACCTCGGCTGCATGCCCTGCCCCTCGCTCATGATCATCGGCGGCAGCCATCAGATGACTGCCGCACTGCTCAAGTCAGGCCTGATCCGGAGCATCCGGCAGGGTAAAGCCGGAAACGGAATGGCGCATCTCGTTGGCCATCTTGGCCAAATTACCGATGCTCTTGGCCGTAGCGGTGGTACCCGACGAGGTCTGCGAGGTGATCTCCTGGATCACGTTCATGGTGTTGGAGATGTGGCCGGCCGAAGAAGCCTGCTGACGTGCCGCGTTGGAGATGTTCTGGATCAGCGCCGCAAGCGTCTTCGATACCTTCTCGATCTCTTCCAGTGCCACACCGGCGTCCTGCGCCAGACGCGCACCGCGCACCACTTCGGAGGTGGTCTGTTCCATCGAGATGACCGCCTCGTTGGTGTCGGTCTGAATGGTCTTTACCAGTGCCTCGATCTGCTTGGTCGCCGCGGAAGAGCGTTCAGCCAGGCGCTGTACTTCGTCCGCTACAACGGCGAAGCCGCGGCCTGCGTCGCCCGCCATGGATGCCTGGATCGCCGCGTTGAGTGCAAGGATGTTGGTCTGGTCGGCAATGTCGTTAATCAGGCTGACGATGTCACCGATCTCCTGGGACGACTCACCGAGACGCTTGATCCGCTTGGACGTGTCCTGGATCTGCTCGCGAATGTTGTCCATGCCGGTGATGGTGTTGTGCACCACCTCGTTACCCTTGTTGGCAATGGCTACCGAACGTTCTGCTACCGCCGAGGATTCCGCGGCGTTGGCCGATACCTGGTCAATGGAAACCGCCATTTCGTTGATTGCAGCAGAAGCACCGGCAATTTCCTGGGCCTGGTGTTCGGAGGCCTCGGCGAGGTGCATTGCAGTCGCCTGGGTTTCCTGCGCAGCGCCCGATACCTGAACAGCGGTCTGGTTGATGGTGGCTACCAGTTCGCGCAGCTGGTCGATGGAGTAGTTGATTGAGTCGGCAATCGCACCGGTGAAGTCTTCGGTAACGGTCGCGGCCACCGTCAGGTCACCGTCTGCGAGGTCGCCGATTTCATCGAGCAGTCGCAGAATCGCAGCCTGGTTACGCTCGTTCTTCTCAGCGGTTTCGCTCAGGCGGCGGCGTGCTTCCTGAACCATTACCAGACCAATCAGGATGATCGAGGCCAGCGCAATGGCGCCCAGCACGTAACCGAGGATGGTGTTGAGATAACGGGCATCGGCGCGGCTCTGCAGGCCTTGCGACAGCGCGGAGGTCTTGTCGAGCAGGGTCTGCGAAACCTCGAAGATGCTGTTCGCCGACTCGCGCACCTGGAACAGTTCAGGCGACGTTTCGAGAATTTCGTCCACCGATCCGGATACGAACTGGAAGAGCTCAGCGATCTCCGAGAGACGATCCAGCGCCTCTTCGTCGGCCACCGCAGTGATGCCCATGGCGACGTTGCCTTCGATCATCGCATTCAGGACTCGACCGAAAAGACTGGCATCACGACCGAACATATCGGCCGCCTGTACCGAGTCCTGGTCACCGGACAGCACCTTGTTCACCGAACCGAGGATACGCTCGGCCAGCAGCGACTGGCGCTGGGCAACCGAAACCTGGGCTGCTGGCGCACCACTTTCCAACAGGATGTCGACGACCTCCTCATACTCGACTTGGAGCTGAGGAATGGTTTCGGCGAGGGTGCTGGCTACCTGGTGGAGCGACAGGACAGTCTGCTCACTGGCCAGGATGGCGTCGGTATCGCGACGCAGCGTGTTCCAGTCCTGCTCCACCGCGTTGACTTCATCGCGCAACGACTCGGGAACCGCCGGCAGACCGATGTTCTCGTTTCCTTGCGAGAGATAGGCCCAGCGCTGGTTGAAGTCGTTCCGGGCCTGCTTCAGAGACGCGAACGCCTCCTGCGTGCCGGTCGCCGCTTCCACGGCATCCTTGGCGATCTGCTGGGACAGTACGCGCAGCTCTCCTGCGTGAGCGATGTATTCGTTATCGTGATCGGCCTGAGTGTTGACGTACGCGAAGTTCGCGAACAGCAGCACGATCGATACGATCAGCACGATAAACAAACCGGTGGTCAGCGTATTGCTGCGCACCCCGCTCAACAAAGCATTAGCATTCATTTTGATCATTATCCGGCCCCCGCCTGGACCCCCGTCGTTTCCATCCAAGAACCAAAAGGCCGACCTTGGTCGACCCACCTACAACTAAAACGCGACGTCCAGAAACGCCTGATGCGTAGCCAACGCGTGCGGGCTGAAGACCAGCCAGGGCTGCTCGCGCTGGAACACACCATGAATGAATGGCTGAATTGATGCCTCGATCGGAGGCAACTCCTCCGAGAAGGTTTCCACCGCGAAATGCTGCATGCCGAAGACTTCATCGACAGTCAGTCCGGCGAACACTTCCTGGTGATCCACCACCAGCACCCTGCGCTGCTTACGCAGTGCCGAAAGCTCAAGCCCGAAATACCCACAAAGGTCCATCACAGGCAACAATCTGCCGCGCACGTTCGCCACGCCCTTTACCCAACTCTTGACGCCGGGAAGCAACGTATAGCGAGGCTCATGCAGGATTTCGCCAACCTCCCCCATTGGAGCGACGAACAAGCGCCCCCCCATCCGAAAGCCGATCCCTCCCCAGGTTTGCACGGCTTCCTGCTGAGAAGGCAGGCCTGCCGCGTACGTGCGGCAACGTTTATCTAGCTCCAGCAACTGCTGAAACGGCGTTTGCATGTCAGGCATGCTGGCCACGTCCCTTTGTCCGAGTGTTGGCTACCGCGGCGTCAGCCCGCCAGAACGGCATTCAGGGTCTTCAGCAATGTGGCTTCGTCCACCGGCTTGGTCAGGTAATCCTTGGCGCCTTGGCGTTTGCCCCAGACCTTATCGGTTTCCTGATCCTTGGTGGTGACGATGATCACCGGAATGTGACTGGTTTCAGAATCTTTGGTCAGTTGGCGCGTAGCCTGAAAACCATTCAGCCCGGGCATGACAATATCCATCAACACGGCATCCGGCTTTTCCTGACGAGCCAGCGCGACGCCGTCAGCGCCATTCTCTGCTTTAAGCACCACATGGCCATTCTTCTCAAGCATGGCGGTGAGCTTGTACATTTCGGTCGGCGAATCATCAACAATCAGAACGCGAGCCATGATTTCTCCATAGGAAGGCTTCAGCGGCAAACAATGCCGAACTTCAGGATGCTTGCTCCACCGGTGCGAAATCAGGGACATGCGCCTTGATCGCACCGAGCAGCTCTTCTTTGCTGAACGGCTTGGTAAGGTATTGATCGGATCCGACAATACGCCCTTTGGCCTTGTCGAACAGGCCATCTTTGGAAGACAGCATGATCACCGGCGTCGACTTGAAGGAACTGTTGTTCTTGATCAACGCACAGGTCTGATAACCGTCCAGCCTGGGCATCATAATATCGACAAAGATGATGCGGGGATGAGTATCCGCAATCTTGGCGAGCGCATCGAAACCGTTCACAGCGGTGATGACATCGCAACCTACTTTCTTCAGCAGGGTTTCAGCAGTGCGACGAATCGTTTTCGAATCGTCGATCACCATGACCTTCAAGCCCTCGGAGTGCTGTTCCATTTCGCCCTACCATCGCCTCGGTGAGTCGTAGTTTATCGTTATGTCAGTGCGCCGGAGGCCCTGCCACCGATGGGCTGCACCCAATCGCCGGACCTTTTTAGCACACTCCTCATGCACACGCTATCAACCGGAAAAGCATCCGGATTTTCCTTGACCCAGTGCACAACCACAGCCAATCTGCAGCGACATTTTGAGCCACTGGCGGCGCTTCGCCGCCCATTGCCGGAGAACACCCCATGACCGTTCGCGTCGGGATCATCATGGACCCTATCGCGCAGATCGCCTTCAAGAAGGACAGCTCGCTGGCCATGCTGCTGGCTGCCCAGGCGCGAGGCTGGACACTGTTCTACATGGAGCAGCACGACCTATATCAGCTCGGCAATCAGGCCCGGGCGCGCATGTGCCCGCTGCGGGTATTCAATGACCCGCAGCACTGGTTCGAGAAGGATGGGGAGATCGATGCCCCCCTGACTGATCTGGACGTGATCCTCATGCGCAAGGACCCGCCTTTCAACAGCGAGTATGTCTACGCAACCTATCTGCTGGAACTGGCGGAAAAGGCCGGAACGCTGGTGGTCAATCGACCGCAGAGCCTGCGCGACTGCAACGAGAAGTTCTTCGCCACCCAGTTTCCACAATGCACCCCACCGACACTGGTCAGTCGGCGCGCGGACATTCTCCGCGAGTTCGCCCGCGAGCACCGTGACATCATTCTCAAACCCCTCGACGAGATGGGCGGTGCATCGATCTTTCGTCATCGCGAGGGCGACCCGAATCTGTCGGTTATTCTCGAGGTTCTGACCGAGCATGGCAGCCGCCAAATCATGGCGCAGCGATACATTCCCGCGATCAAGGACGGCGACAAGCGCATCCTGATGATCGATGGCGAGCCGATCCCCTATTGCCTGGCGCGAATCCCCGCCGCTGGCGAGACGCGCGGCAATCTGGCCGCGGGTGGTCGCGGCGTGGCACAGCCGCTGTCGGATCGCGACCGCGAGATTGCAGCGATCGTCGGCCCGGAACTACGCAAGCGCGGCTTGCTGTTTGTCGGCCTGGATGTGATCGGCGACTACCTTACCGAAATCAACATCACCAGCCCGACCTGCATCCGCGAAATCGACAATGCCTTTGATACCCGCATCGGCGAACGGCTCATGGACGCGATCGCGGCGAAGCTGCAAGGTTGAACCAGCTAACAGCTTTTAGCTTGGAGCTTGCGACTCCAAGCTCAAAGCCGGCAGACTGCGCGGCACTTCGAGCCGACCCGACCTGCGATGAACGCCGCTATCCGCCATCCCGTGCCTGAAACCACCCGAGTCCGCCCGGCGGACAGGCTCGGCTTCACGCTTTTTCTGGCTACCGCATTGCATCTGGCCTTGATTCTCGGGCTTGGCTTTACCCTCTCCGAGCCGAAGCAGATCAGCAAGACGCTGGAAATCACCCTGTCGACCTTCAAAAGCGAAGAGAAGCCCAAGGAAGCGGACTTCCTCGCCCAAGACAATCAGCAGGGCAGCGGCACGCTGGAGCACAAGGCCACGCCGAAAACCACCGAGCAAGCGCAGTTCCAGGATACCGAGGTACGCAAGGTGACCCCACCGGCAGCACCGCCTCGCAGCACCCGGCCGGAACCGGCGAAGACCGTCGTCACCACTCGCAGCCCACAGCGCGAAAAGGCCGACGTCAAGCAACAGACGCCACCGCAGCCCGAGCCGCAAGCAGCGCCGGCATTCGACAGCTCACAACTGAGCGCGGAGATCGCCAGCCTCGAAGCCGAGCTGGCACAAGAGGTCGAGCGCTATGCCAAGCGCCCCAGGGTCAGCCGACAGAACAGTGCCGCCACCATGCGCGACATCAGTGCCTGGTATCGCGACGAATGGCGCAAGAAGGTCGAGCGCATCGGCAACCTCAACTATCCCGATGAGGCCCGCCGCCAGCAGATCTACGGCAGCCTGCGCATGCTGGTGACCATCAACCGCGACGGCACCATCCAGGAGCTGCGCGTGATCGAGTCCTCCGGCAAGCCGGTGCTGGACGATGCCGCGCTGCGCATCGTGCGACTGGCAGCGCCTTTTGCGCCCTTCACCGGCGAACTGGCACAGAAGTTCGACCAGGTGGAGATCATCCGCACCTGGCGTTTCGAGCGCGGCGACAAGCTTTCGAGTCGCTGAAATCGGCAGCCGGGCGAACCGTCGCACCTGTAGCCGGAACGCGGTGCAACGCTTAAGCTAACGCGCATGAAAAGCACCGCGCCCAGCTACCTCAAGCATCACTTCCTGATCGCCATGCCGCAGATGGCCGATCCGAACTTTGCCCAGACGCTGATCTACCTGATCGAACACGGCGCAGAAGGCGCCATGGGCCTGATCGTCAATCGCCCGAGCGGGCTGAGCCTGGCTGATGTGCTGGAGCAGCTGCGCCCGGACGAGCCGATCCCCCCACTCTGCCAGAGCCTGCCGATATTCTCCGGCGGCCCGGTGCAAACCGATCGCGGCTTCGTTCTGCATTCGCCCGACCAGCAATTCCAGGCCACCCTCTCCCTCGGCCCGCTGGGCATGACCACATCGCAGGACGTCCTGTTCGCCATTGCGGACGGCCAGGGGCCTGCCCGGCACTTCGTGGCCCTCGGTTACGCCGGCTGGGAAGCGGGACAGCTGGAAGCCGAACTGGCCGACAATGCCTGGCTCAGCTGCCCCGCGGATACCGAGATCCTGTTCGACCTACCTTATGACCAACGCCTGAACGCCGCGGCAGCATCACTCGGCGTCGACCTGCGCCTGCTCAGCACCCAGGTCGGCCACGCATGAGTGCGCCGCGACTGCTGCTCGGCTTCGACTACGGCACCAAGCAGATCGGCGTCGCTGTCGGCCAGGTCATTACTGGGCAAGCACGTGAACTCTGCGTACTCAAGGCGCAGAACGGCGTGCCGGACTGGCAACAGATCGAAGCGCTGATGCGCGAATGGCAGCCCGATGCGCTGGTCGTCGGCCTGCCGCTGAACATGGACGGCACGCCCAGCGACATGAGTGCCCGGGCGGAAAAGTTCGCCCGCCGACTCAACGGTCGCTTCAACCTGCCGGTGCACACTCACGACGAACGCCTGACCACGTTCGAAGCCAAAGGCGAGCGTCTGCGCCAGGGCCAGCACGGCGGCTATCGCGATCGCCCGGTGGATGCCCTGGCCGCAGCCCTATTACTGGAAGGCTGGCTGAGCGATCACCCTGCCGCCTGATCCAGACCTGTAAGGAGACCCTATGATTCTGCCCAATCCCGAACAGCTGCTGCCCGAGATGGTCGCCACACTGAAGCAACACCTGATTGATCGCGACATCCAGGAGCCGCGCTTCATCGGTATCCGTACCGGCGGCGTCTGGGTGGCCCAGGCGCTGCTCGCAGCCCGCGCGCAGAACGAACCGCTCGGCATCCTCGACGTGTCCTTCTATCGCGACGACTTCACCCAGAAGGGCCTGCACCCGCAGGTGCAGCCGTCGGAACTGCCTTTCGAGATCGAAGGCCAGCACCTGGTGCTGATCGATGACGTGCTGATGACCGGCCGCACCATCCGCGCCGCGCTCAATGAACTGTTCGACTACGGTCGTCCTGCCAGCGTAACGCTGGTCTGCCTGCTCGACCTGAACGCGCGTGAGCTGCCGATTCGCCCTGACGTGGTCGGCGCCACCCTGTCGCTGGCGCCAGAGCAGCGCATCAAGCTGATCGGACCGGAGCCATTGGCCCTCGAACAACAGATGGAAACCAGCGGCTCCTGAGCGAGCCGGCAAGTCCGCCCCACAGCCCCGCCAACCGAGATCCTGCGATGACGCCCACCGACGCCAAGCGCCCGCTACAGTTGAACGACCAAGGCCAGCTGCGCCATTTTCTCTCCCTCGACGGCCTGCCGCGCGAGTTGCTCACCGAGATCCTGGATACTGCCGATTCATTCCTCGAAGTCGGCGCCCGGGCGGTGAAGAAGGTTCCACTGCTGCGCGGCAAAACCGTCTGCAACGTGTTCTTCGAGAACTCCACACGCACCCGCACGACCTTCGAACTGGCGGCGCAGCGGTTGTCGGCAGACGTCATCACGCTGAACGTCTCGACCTCCTCTACGAGCAAGGGCGAGACCCTGACCGACACGCTGCGCAACCTGGAAGCCATGGCCGCGGACATGTTCGTGGTGCGCCACGCCGACTCCGGCGCCGCCCATTTCATCGCCGAGCACGTCAGCCCGGAGGTCGCAGTGATCAACGGCGGCGATGGGCGCCACGCGCATCCGACCCAGGGCATGCTCGACATGCTTACCATCCGCCGCCACAAAGGCAGCTTCGAGAACCTCTCGGTCGCCATCGTTGGTGACATTCTGCATTCGCGGGTAGCGCGCTCGAACATGCTGGCGCTGAAGACACTGGGCTGCCCGGACATCCGCGTGATCGCACCGAAAACCCTGCTGCCCGAGGGCATCGAGCAGTACGGTGTGCGCGTGTTCAACGACATGAACGAGGGGCTGCGCGATGTCGACGTGGTGATCATGCTGCGCCTGCAGCGCGAGCGCATGCAGGGCGGCCTGCTTCCCAGCGAAGGGGAGTTCTACAAACTCTACGGTCTGAACACCCAGCGTCTCGCACTGGCCAAGCCCGACGCCATCGTCATGCACCCGGGCCCGATCAACCGCGGCGTGGAGATCGAGTCGGCGGTGGCCGACGGCCCGCAATCGGTGATCCTCAATCAGGTCACCTATGGCATCGCCATTCGCATGGCTGTGCTGTCCATGGCGATGAGCGGCCAGGCGGCCCAGCGCCAGATCGATTCTGAATCCGTATCCGAGGAGCAGCAGTGATGGTGGCAACCCGAATCCTCGGCGCACACGTGATCGACCCCGTCAGCGGGCGCAACGAAATCGCCGATATCTACCTGCAGCACAACAAGATCGCCGCCATCGGCCAGGCGCCAGCCGGCTTCGAAGCACAACAGACAATTGACGCACAGGGTCTGTCCGCCGCACCCGGCCTGGTCGATCTTGCGGTAGCCCTGCGCGAGCCCGGCTACAGCCGCAAAGGCAGCATTGCCAGCGAGACCCTGGCCGCCGCCGCTGGCGGCATCACCAGCCTGTGCTGCCCACCGCAAACGCGACCGGTGCTGGATACCGCGGCAGTGACCGAACTGATCCTCGATCGCGCCCGTGAGTCGGGCCATGCCAAGGTGTTCCCCATCGGCGCGCTAACGCGCAACCTGGCCGGCGAGCAGCTTTCCGAGCTGGTCGCGTTGCGTGAAGCCGGGTGTGTCGCGTTCGGCAACGGCCTTACCGAATTTGCCAGCAATCGCAACCTGCGCCGTGCGCTGGAATACGCCGCCACCTTCGATCTGACGGTGATCTTTCACTCCCAGGACCGCGATCTGGCCGAAGGCGGGCTTGCTCACGAAGGAGCCGCCGCCAGCTTCCTCGGCCTGTCGGGGATTCCGGAGACCGCCGAAACCGTGGCACTGGCGCGCAATCTGCTGCTAGTCGAGCGCTCCGGCGTTCGCGCGCATTTCGCCCAACTGACCAGCGCCCGTGGCGCGGAAATGATTGCCCAGGCACAGGCTCGCGGCCTGCCGGTGACGGCCGACGTGGCCATGTATCAGCTGATCCTCACCGATGAAGCGCTGCACGGTTTCTCCAGCCTGTATCACGTGCAACCGCCACTGCGCAGCGCAGCGGATCGCGATGGCCTGCGTGAGGCGGTGAAGGCGGGCGTCATCTCGGCGATTTCCAGTCATCACCAACCACACGAGGCCGATGCCAAACTGGCCCCGTTCGGCGAAACCGAACCGGGTATCAGCAGTGCCGAAATTCTGCTGCCACTGGCGCTGACATTGGTGGATGACGGCTTGCTCGACCTGCCAACCCTGCTGGCGCGCCTGACCAGCGGGCCCGCTGCAGCACTACGCCTGCCGACCAGCACCCTGCAAGCCGGCCAACCTGCGGACCTGGTGCTGTTCGATCAACACAGTTCGACCCTGGTCGGCGAGCGCTGGTATTCCAAAGGTCGTAACTGCCCGTTCATGGGCCACTGCCTGCCGGGCGCGGTACGCTACACCATCGTCGACGGCCACATCAGCTTCGAAGGCTGATGCGAAAGATCTGCGCAGGCTGGACATCAACCCGTCCATGCCTGCCAGTTTTCTAAAGTATTTCCTGCCCTACTCGTTCAGCTCCGCGCCAGATTGCGCTCGGATATCTGCGAGTTCAGCGTCCAGAAGTCGTAAAGCACACCGATAAAGAACAAGCCACCGGTGAACAGGTAAAGGATTCCTGTGATCCACTTACCCTGATACATGCGGTGTACACCGAATACGCCGAGAAAGGTCAGCAGTATCCAGCCGACCGTGTAGTCGATGGGCCCCGGCTGGAAGCGCATGTCCGCTTCACGATCCATCGATGGGATCAGAAACAGGTCGATGATCCAGCCGACAAAGAACAGGCCGAGGGTAAAGAACCAGATGGTGCCGGTGATGGGCTTGCCGTAGTAGAAGCGGTGGGAGCCGAGAAAACCGAATATCCACAGGAGATAGCCGATCAGCGTGCTATGGGTGTTCTGCTGCATCCGAACCTCGATGTGCGATTGATGAGTGGCGTCCAGCTTATCCGATAATGCGCCTGAACCGCCCCGCCAGTCGGACCTTGCCGCCATGCGCAACCGTGATACTGTATATGCGAACAGTATCACGGCCACCACCATGCAATTGATCGACAAACTCAGCGTGCTCGCCGACGCGGCCAAGTACGATGTTTCCTGCGCCAGCAGCGGCGCGCCGAAGCGCAGTTCGAAGGGCAAGAGCGGACTCGGCGCCACCAATGGCATGGGCATCTGCCACAGCTTCACGCCGGATGGGCGCTGCGTGGCGCTGCTGAAGATCCTGCTGACCAACTTCTGCCTGTACGACTGCCAGTACTGCGTCAATCGCCGCTCCAGCGATGTGCCGCGGGCGCGCTTCACGCCGGAAGAAGTGGTCAGCCTGACGCTCGACTTCTACCGGCGCAACTGCATCAGCGGCCTGTTCCTCAGCTCCGGCATCATCCGCTCGGCGGACTACACCATGGAACAGCTGGTGCGGGTCGCCAGGCTGCTGCGTGAGGAGCACGAGTTTCGCGGCTACATCCACCTCAAGACCATTCCAGATGCCGACCCACTGCTGATCGCCGAAGCCGGCCGCTACGCCGACCGTCTCAGCGTGAACATCGAACTGCCGACCGAAACCAGCCTGATCCGCCTGGCGCCGGAAAAGCAGGTGGTAACCATCAAGCAGGCCATGCATACCATTCACCAGGGCGAAACCGAGGCCAGCGCGGAGCGGCGGGCACCGCGCTTCGCGCCTGCCGGGCAGAGCACGCAGATGATCGTTGGCGCCGACAACACCGATGACAGCACCATCCTGCATACCGCACAGTCGCTGTACGGCAGCTATCGACTGCGCCGGGTCTACTATTCGGCCTTCAGCCCTATTCCGCACAGCCCCAATACCGTGCCTTTCGCGGCACCACCGCTGATGCGCGAGCATCGCCTGTATCAGGCCGACTTCCTCATGCGAGGCTACGGCTTCAAGGCCGGGGAGCTGCTCAGCGGGCCAGGCAACCTCGCGCTGGATATCGATCCCAAGCTGGCCTGGGCGCTGGCGCACCGCGACCAGTTTCCGGTGGACCTCAACCGCGCCGAACCGACGATGATCGCCCGCATTCCCGGAATCGGCATGCTCAGCGCGAAACGCCTGGTGGATCTGCGCCGGCAGAAGCGCATCCGCTTCGAGGATCTGACCCGTCTGCGCTGCTCGCTCGAGAAAGCCAAACCCTTCGTCATCACTCAGGATTACCGGCCAAGCCTGGCAGGGCAGGAGTCGGCCATGCTGCGCCAGCATCTGCGCGACACCCCCGCACAACTGGCGCTCTGGTAATGGTCACGGTGCGTTTCGATGGAAGCTTCCAGGAGTGGCGAGTTCGGGCTCGCGCGCTGCTGCAGAGCTGCGTCGCGCCACATGAGCTGAACTGGGCCAGCGACGATGAATCGACAGGGCTATTCGACGATCCCTCGCCGGCACCTTCAACGGAAGGCGGACCGCGCATTCGCGTCCCCCGACAACTGCTGGACGAACTCGAAATGGCCGCGCGCTATCGCACCGAGCAGCGCTGGAGCCTGCTGTATCGCGTGCTCTGGCGGGTCAACCAGGGCGATTCGAGTGCGCGAATGGTCGGCGACATCGATGGCAGCGAACTGCATGGGCGCATCAAGGCAGTCCGTCGTGAGGCCCATCATCTGCATGCCTTTCTTCGCTTCAGCCCACTGCAGACCAGTGATGGACCGCGGCACGTCGCCTGGTTCGAGCCTGCGCACGACATACTGCCCTGGGCGGCGGGACACTTCGCCGAACGGATGGGCGGCAATAGCTGGCTGATCGCGACGCCGGAAGAAGGGGTTTGCTGGGATGGCCAAGACATGTACTACACCCGCCCCTGCCCGCCGCCGTGGCGGCAGCTGGCGCAGAACGCAGCGGACCCCGGCGGCGAGCTATGGAAGGCGTATTACGAAAGCACGTTCAACCCGGCCCGGCTGAACCGCGGCGTACTGGAGAGCAACCTGCCTGTGCGCTTCTGGAAGAATCTGCCCGAAGGCATGTTGATCCCGCAGTTGATGAGCCGCGCACGAGCCGGTGCGCAGCGTGACGGCCAGGCCGAGCGCGTCGCCGCGAGAAGCGGAAAGCGCATCGGCCTGGATGCAAAACAGGCCGACTAGCGGAAGCTGCGGCCTGGATCGTCGTCACTGACCTCAAGGCTCAGGCCCTGGGACACGCTGGTCAGATGCTCGCCATCGGTTTCCGATCCCAGCTTGATCAGCAGACGCAAATCGTTGGCCGAATCGGCGTGCAGCAACGCATCTTCGTAGGTGATTTCACCCTGCACATAGAGGTTGTACAGCGCCTGGTCGAAGGTCTGCATGCCCAGCTCGGTGGAGCGCTTCATCAGCGACTTGAGCTCATGCACCTCGCCCTTGCGGATCAGGTCGGCCGCCAGCGGCGTATTGATCAGCACCTCGATCACCGCACGACGCCCCTTGCCGTCAGGCGTCGGCACCAGCTGCTGCGCGACGATGGCCTTGAGGTTGAGCGACAGATCCATCCACACCTGGTTGTGACGGTCGGGCGGGAAGAAGTTGATGATGCGGTCCAGCGCCTGGTTGGCGTTGTTGGCGTGCAGGGTCGCCAGGCAGAGGTGGCCGGTTTCGGCGAATGCCACGGCGTAGTCCATGGTTTCACGGGTGCGGATCTCGCCGATGAGGATCACGTCCGGCGCCTGGCGCAGGGTGTTCTTCAGGGCCACTTCGAACGAGCTGGTATCGATACCGACCTCGCGCTGGGTGACGATGCAGCTCTGATGCTGGTGGATGAATTCGATCGGGTCTTCGATGGAGATGATGTGCCCGCTGGAATTCTTGTTGCGGTAGCCGATCATCGAAGCCAGCGAGGTCGACTTGCCGGTACCGGTGGCCCCGACGAACAGCACCAGCCCGCGCTTGGTCATCGACAGCTTCTTGAGGACGTCCGGCAGCTTGAGTTCTTCGATGGTCGGAATGTTGGTTTCGATACGCCGCAGCACCATGCCGGCGAGATTGCGCTGGTAGAATGCACTGACCCGGAAACGGCCGATACCGCGGGCGCTGATGGCGAAGTTGCACTCATGGTTCTCGGTGAACTCGCGGCGCTGCTGCTCGTTCATAACGCCGTGCACGGTCTCGCGGGTCATTTCCGGCGACATCGCCGTCTTGCTGACCGGCATGATCTTGCCGTTGACCTTCATCGAAGGCGGCACGCCTGCCGTGATGAACAGATCGGAGCCGCCCTTTTCCACCATCAGGCGCAGAAGTTTCTCGAATTCCATCGTCGTACTCGCAATCGTGGCAAGCGCCGCATGAGGCGGCGCCCGGTAGTTGTCAGGCGTTTAGAAGTTTTCTGGCTGCTTGGCCTTTTCCTTGGCGCTGTCTCGCGAGATCAGCCCTTTGGCGAGCAGCCCCTTGAGGCACGAGTCGAGGGTCTGCATGCCCAGCGAGCCGCCGGTCTGGATCGAGGAATACATCTGCGCCACCTTGTCCTCGCGAATCAGGTTACGGATCGCCGGCGTACCGATCATGATCTCGTGGGCCGCGACACGGCCGCCGCCAACCTTCTTCAGCAGGGTCTGCGAGATCACCGCCTGCAGCGATTCGGAGAGCATCGAGCGGACCATGGACTTCTCTTCGGCCGGGAACACGTCGACCACGCGGTCAATGGTCTTGGCCGCTGAGGTGGTGTGCAGCGTGCCGAACACCAGGTGACCGGTTTCCGCAGCGGTCAGCGCCAGGCGGATGGTTTCCAGGTCGCGCATTTCGCCGACGAGAATGATGTCCGGGTCTTCACGCAGTGCCGAACGCAGTGCCTCGGAGAAGCCCAGGGTGTCACGATGGACCTCGCGCTGGTTGACCAGGCACTTCTTCGATTCGTGAACGAATTCGATGGGGTCCTCGATGGTAAGGATGTGGTGGTACTTGGTGTTGTTCAGGTAATCAAGCATCGCCGCCAGGGTGGTCGACTTGCCCGAGCCGGTCGGTCCGGTGACCAGCACGAGCCCGCGCGGCACATCGGTAATCTTGCGGAAAACCTCGCCCATCCCCAGGTCTTCCATGGTCAGCACCTTGGAAGGAATGGTCCGGAACACCGCGCCGGAACCGCGATTCTGGTTGAATGCGTTGACGCGAAAACGCGCCACGCCCGGCACTTCGAACGAGAAGTCGGTTTCCAGGAATTCCTCGAAATCCTTGCGTTGCTTGTCGTTCATGATGTCGTAGATCAGCGCATGCACCTGCTTGTGGTCCATGGCCGGCAGGTTGATTCGCCGCACGTCGCCATCGACGCGGATCATCGGCGGCAGGCCGGCGGAAAGGTGCAAATCCGACGCACCCTGCTTGGCGCTGAAGGCCAGCAGTTCTGTGATATCCATGGGACTCCCCAATTACAAGCAAGCAGGTAGAATGCCGCGCAGACCCAAGGCGGCGGCGCAAGTAATGTCCACGATAGAGAAGAATATTGCAAAGGTCGCAGCGCGCATCCGTGAGGCGGCGCAAGCTGTGGGACGCGACCCTGCTTCGGTCGGCCTGCTGGCGGTGAGCAAGACCCAGCCGGCCGCCGCCATTCGCGAGGCCGCCGAAGCCGGCATGCGCGATTTCGGCGAGAACTATCTGCAGGAAGCGCTGGATAAGCAGGCCGAGCTGAGCGAGCTGCCGCTGACCTGGCACTTCATCGGACCGATCCAGTCGAACAAGACCAAATCCATCGCCGAACACTTCGACTGGGTGCACTCGGTGGATCGCCTGAAGATCGCCCAGCGCCTGTCCGATCAACGCTCAGCCGAGCTGCCGCCGCTGAATATATGCCTGCAGGTGAATGTCAGCGGTGAGGCGAGCAAATCCGGCTGCGCGCCAGAGGAACTGCCGCAGCTGGCACAGGCTGTCGCCGCGATGCCGCGTCTGCGCCTGCGTGGACTGATGTGCATTCCCGCACCGAGCGAAGACCCCGCCGAGCAGCGCGCCGCCTTTGCCCGCCTGCGCGCATTACGCGATGAACTGCCACTGACACTGGATACGCTGTCCATGGGCATGAGCCAGGACCTCGAAGCGGCAATTGCCGAAGGCGCGACCTGGGTCCGCATCGGCACCGCACTGTTCGGCGCCCGCGACTACGGACGCCCTCAATAAAGGAATCGCTATGACCTCACCCCGCATCGCCTTCATCGGCGCCGGCAACATGGCTGCCAGTCTGATCGGCGGGCTGCGCGCCAAGGGCGTCGCAGCGGACGCCATTCGCGCCAGCGATCCAGGCGCCGAGCAGCGCGCGAAAATCAGCGCCGAGCACGGCATCCAGACGTTCGCGCAGAACGCCGATGCACTGGCCGGCGCCGACGTGGTGGTGCTGTCGGTCAAGCCGCAGGTCATGCAGGCGGTCTGTCAGGATCTGACTCCTCATCTAGCCCACGGCCCCCTGATCGTCTCGATCGCCGCCGGCATCAGCTGCGACAGCCTGCAGCGCTGGCTAGGCCCGCGCCCTCAGGCGATCGTGCGTTGCATGCCCAACACGCCGGCCTTGCTGCGTCAGGGCGTCAGCGGCCTGTTCGCCAATGCCCAGGTCAGCGACACGCAGAAGCAGCAGGCCGAGCAACTGCTGTCGGCCGTCGGTATCGCGCTATGGCTCGAAGAAGAGCACCTGATCGATGCGGTAACCGCCGTTTCCGGTAGCGGTCCTGCCTATTTCTTCCTGCTGATCGAAGCGATGACGGCTGCCGGACAGCAGCTCGGCCTGCCCCGCGAGACCGCCGCGCAACTGACCATGCAGACCGCGCTGGGCGCAGCTCGCATGGCTTGCGAAAGCGACGTCGATGCCGCCGAACTGCGGCGTCGCGTCACCTCGCCGAACGGAACCACCGAAGCGGCGATCAAAGCCTTCCAGGCGGGCGGCTTCGAGCAACTGGTGCAGCAGGCGTTGAACGCGGCCGCACAACGCTCGGCCGAACTGGCCGAACAACTGGGTCAATAGGTCTGTTGACGCTTCGTTCGCGACGAAACAACAGCCTCTAAGGAGCATTCATGTCCCAACTCTCGCAAGCCCTGATCCTCGTCATCCAGACGCTGGGCAGCCTCTATCTGCTGATCGTGTTGCTGCGCTTCATCCTGCAGCTGGTACGCGCCGACTTCTACAACCCGCTCAGCCAATTCATCGTCAAGGCAACCCATCCACTTTTGCGGCCGATGCGCCGCATCATTCCAAGCATGGGCACGCTGGATATTTCTTCGCTGATCCTCGCGCTGATCGTGCAGATGGTGCTGATGGCGCTGATCCTGCTGATCGCCTACGGCACCATCGGCAATCCCTTGCTGTTGCTGGTCTGGGCGCTGATCGGCATCACTGGGCTGTTCCTCAACATTTTTTTCTGGGCGCTGATCATCAGCGTGATCCTGTCCTGGGTCGCGCCGGGCAGCCACAACCCGGGCGCACAGCTGGTCAGCCAACTCTGCGAGCCGGTCCTGGCGCCGTTCCGCCGCCTGCTGCCGAACCTCGGCGGGCTGGATATCTCGCCGATCTTCGCCTTCCTGGCGATCAAGCTGCTGGACATGCTGGTAATCAACAACCTGGCCACCATGACCCACATGCCGAACATCCTGCGCATGCTCATCTGAGACGCCGTTCATGCTTTGCTGCCAAAGCGGCACCGAGGAGCCAAAAGCGCCTCGGAATGCCGCATGGCTGCACGTAGACTTCAACTTCTCGGCTTTTTCCATCCTGCCTCGTACTTTGCTGCGGGGTGTGAACGAGGACATCGACTCGAACCCGAGCCGCCCATGACCGCCCATGCCGCCAGCAAGGCCGCTCGGTCACGTCAGGCTTCGATTGAATTGACCTTGTACCGGCGGGTCCGATAATTCGCCGAATCACACCTCCGGGAGCTGGATGAGCATGGAACGTCTCGATCGACAAGTGGACGCCTACGTCACCTGGAAGCGTGACCTCATTCGTGAGATCACCCGTTACCGCAGCTGGCTGGCGCATAACCGGCTTTCCAGCGAGGGCGTCGAGGCGCGCCTGGAGCGAGCGCTGCGGGTGTTGCGCACCGATCACATCACCCTGGCTTTCGTCGGCGAGTATTCGCGCGGCAAAACCGAGCTGATCAATAGCCTGTTCTTCTCCAACTACGGTCAGCGCATCCTGCCTTCACGGGCTGGCCGCACCACCATGTGCCCCACCGAACTGCTGTTCGATCCGCGTTCGGAACGCTCCTACATCCGCCTGCTGCCCATCGAGTCGCGCCTGGAAGACACCAGCATCGCGCAACTCAAGCGCACACCGCGACTCTGGCTCAATCTCCCGCTCGACCCGCATGACCCGGAAAGCATGGCCGAAGCCTTTGCCCAGGTCGCGTTGACCAAGGCCATGCCGGTGGAACAGGCAATTCAGCTGGGCTTTGACCCGGCCGGCCTGGAAAGCAGCAGCAGTGGCGATACCGTACTGGTCCCGGCCTGGCGCCACGCCGTGGTCAACTTCGACCACCCGCTGTTGCGTCAGGGCTTGCGCATTCTCGATACGCCCGGGCTGAACGCGCTGGGCAGCGAGCCGGAACTGACCCTGTCGATGCTGCCCAATGCCCAGGCAATCGTGTTCCTGCTTTCTGCCGACACCGGTGTCACCGCCAGTGACATGCAGATCTGGCAGCAGCACATCCGCCAGCTCGACGAAGATACGCAGAACAGCCTGTTCGCCGTACTGAACAAGATCGACGTGCTCTGGGACGATGTTGCCGGCGAGTCCTTCGTGCAGAAGGCCATCGAGGATATCCGTGACAACACCGCGCAACAGCTGGGCATTGATTGCGCCGACGTCCTGCCGCTATCGGCCAAACAGGCGCTGATGGCGAAGATTCGCGGTGACCAGGCGCTGCTCGAACGCAGCCAGCTGGCACGGCTGGAAGAGTTGCTCAGCCAGCGCATCCTCACGCAGAAGGAACGCCTGCTCGAAGACCAGGTGGTGCAGCAGGTGATGGCGCTGCTGCAGAACAGTCAGCATGCCCTCAAGCTGCGCCTGGAAAAGGTCATCGAGCAGCGCGATGTGCTGGCCAGTCATCAGGAAGGCAGCGGGCAGATGCTGCTCGAACTCACCGCGCGTACGCGGCACGATCACAACCGCCACCACAAGCGCCTGCTCGACCTGAAGACCAATCAGCGCCTGCTGCAACGCCAGGGTGAGCTGCTGCGCACGGCAATACGGGCCGAACGCCTCGAGGAGCACCTGACCCGGTTGCGACGCAGCCTGACCGGCAGCCTGACCACGCTGGGCATCAACCTGGCGATCCTGCACTTCTTCCGCTCGGTGGAACAGGACCTGGGCATCCTCGAGCAGGAGGCGGAAAGGGCCAACAAGATGGTTTCAGCGATCTACCGGCGGCACAGCGAAGAAAACCCCCTACAGGGTATCGACCCGCCGTTGTTCCAGTTGCTGCCTTATCAGCGCGAGCTGCGCAGCCTGCAAGGCAAGGCCGATCAGTTCCGCCTGCAGTTGAAGACCCTGCTCACCGAGCAGCGAACACTCACCAGACGCTTCTTCTCTACCCTGGTGCAGGAGGTCATCGGCATGCACCAGCGGCTGCGCCAGGAAGCCGAACAGTGGGCTGGCGATGCGCTGACGCCGCTGCTGCAGTTTTCCCTGGAACACAAGCAACAGCTGGAAACCCACATCCTGCAGTTGAAGAGCCTGGCCAGGGAGAGCCAGCAGAACAGCCAGCGCGGACAATTGCTGACGCGCTACAGCGGCGAACTGGAGCTGCAACTGGCACAGGCCGCAGAAATGCTCCGCGCGCTGCGCCGACCGGCGCCGTTGCGGCGGCAGGGCAAGGTGGTCAGCCTGACCAGCGCGCAGATCAGCTAAAGCTGTCGCCATTTCGTCGCAGCCCGCGAGGAAATGGCGAGAGCCCCGCTCGCCGTTGCATTTCAGGATGAATTGCAACGCGCATACCTTTAGACTTTGCCGCCTTCTTCAAGCAAGAGCCAGGGTCGATGCCCACTGCAATTCCCGCCGATTCCGTTGGCCTGGTGAGTCCGCAGGTCGCGCATTTTGCCGAACCACTGACACTCGCCTGCGGCCGTACGCTGGCCGATTACCAGCTGATCTATGAAACCTATGGCGAGCTGAATGCCGCGCGCAGCAATGCCGTGCTCATCTGCCATGCACTCTCTGGCCACCATCATGCCGCCGGCTACCACAGCATGGACGACCGCAAACCCGGCTGGTGGGATTCCTGCATAGGCCCGGGCAAGGCCATCGATACCGATCATTTCTTCGTCGTCAGCCTGAACAACCTGGGCGGCTGCAACGGTTCGACCGGCCCGAGCAGCACCAACCCGGCCAGCGGCAAGCCCTACGGTGCAGACTTCCCAGTGGTGACAGTGGAAGACTGGGTGCACAGTCAGGCACTTCTGGCCGACCGCCTTGGCATCGCCCAATGGGCAGCGGTGATAGGCGGCAGCCTGGGCGGCATGCAGGCCTTGCAATGGACCATCAGCTACCCTGAGCGAGTCCGCCACTGCCTGGCCATCGCCTCGGCGCCCAGGCTGTCGGCACAGAACATCGCCTTCAACGAAGTCGCGCGCCAGGCCATCCTGTCCGACCCGGAATTCCACGGCGGCCATTTCCAGGAGATGGGCGTGATTCCCAAGCGCGGCCTGATGCTGGCGCGCATGGTCGGCCACATCACCTACCTGTCCGATGACGCCATGGGCACCAAGTTCGGTCGCGGACTCAAGAGCGAGAAGCTCAATTACGACTTCAACAGCGTGGAATTCCAGGTCGAAAGCTACCTGCGCTATCAGGGCGAGGAGTTTTCCGGGCGTTTCGACGCCAATACCTACCTGCTGATGACCAAGGCGCTGGACTACTTCGACCCGGCGGCAGCCCACAACGACGATCTGGCCAAGACCTTCGAGGGCGCCCAGGCGCGCTTCTGCGTGATGTCCTTCACCACCGACTGGCGCTTTTCGCCGGAGCGCTCGCGGGAAATCGTCGACGCCCTGCTCGCTGCGCGCAAGGATGTCTGCTACCTGGAGATCGATGCGCCGCAGGGCCACGACGCCTTCCTGATCCCCAATCCCCGCTACCTGCAAGCCTTCCGCGGTTACATGAACCGCATAGCCGTATAAGGAACGAAGATGCGCGCCGATCTGGACATCATCCAAGAGTGGATTCCGGCCGGCAGCCGAGTTCTCGACCTCGGCTGCGGCAATGGCGAGCTGCTGGCCTGGCTTCGCGATCACAAGCAGGTCAGCGGCTACGGCCTGGAAATCGACCCGGACAACATCGCCGCCTGCATCGACAAGGGCGTCAACGTCATCGAGCAGAACCTCGACCTGGGCCTGGGCAACTTCGCCAGCGACAGCTTCGACATGGTGGTGATGACCCAGGCGCTGCAGGCCGTGCATTACCCCGACCAGCTGATGAAGGAAATGCTGCGCGTCGGCCGCCAGTGCATCATCACCTTCCCCAACTTCGGCCATTGGCGCTGCCGTTGGTACCTTGCGAGCAAAGGCCGCATGCCGGTGTCGGAGTTCCTCCCCTACACTTGGTACAACACGCCGAACATTCACTTCTGCACGTTCGAGGATTTCGAGCGGCTGTGCCAGGAAAGCGGTGCCAGGGTACTCGAACGCCTGGCAGTCGACCGCGATCATCGGCATGGCTGGGCCAGTCGCATATGGCCGAATCTGCTGGGTGAAATCGGCATCTACCGCGTCACCGGGCCATCCCGCTGAGCGGCTTCAACGCTGGAGGTAAGCACATGAAACGCATCCTGATCGGTCTGTTGGCCGCACTGCTCACATTGCCGGCGCTGGCCGAGCGCAAACACAGCGTCGGCGAATACGACGTCCACTACAGCGCCTTCAATTCGGGCTTCCTGCAGCCGGACATTGCCGCCGCCGCCGGACTCACGCGCAGCAAGACCCAGGGCGTAGTCAACGTCTCGGTGATCAAGGACGGCAAACCGGTCGCGGCGCAGGTCAGCGGCGTAGTGAAGAACCTGCTCGGGCAGGATCGCCCGCTGGGCTTCAAGCAGCTCAAGGAAGGTGACGAGGCGATCTATTACCTCGCGCAGTTCCCCTTCGACTCGCAGGAAACCCTGCGTTTCGCCCTCACCGTTCAGCCGACCGGCGCCGAGCCGTTCAGCTTCGAGTTCAACCAGGAATTCTTCCCCGACCGATGATGCCTTTTTCCGAACTGGTACTGGCCAGCCACAACGCCGGCAAACTCAAGGAGCTCCAGGCCATGCTCGGTGACGCGGTTCGCGTGCGCTCGGTGGCCGAGTTCAGCACCGTCGAGCCGGAGGAAACCGGTCTTTCCTTCGTCGAGAACGCCATTCTCAAGGCGCGCAACGCCGCGCGGATATCCGGTCTACCGGCGCTCGCCGACGACTCCGGCCTGGCCGTCGACGCCCTCGGCGGCGCACCGGGCATCTACTCGGCGCGCTACGCCGATGGCCAGGGCGATGCCGCCAACAATGCCAAGCTGCTGGACGTCCTGCGTGAGGTTCCGGATGCCGAACGCGGCGCGCAGTTCGTCTGTGCCCTGGCGCTGGTGCGCCACGCCGACGATCCACTGCCGATCATCTGCGAAGGCCTCTGGCACGGCCGCATCCTGCATGCAGCACGCGGCGAGCATGGCTTCGGCTACGACCCGCTGTTCTGGGTGCCGGAATGCGACTGCTCCAGCGCCGAGCTGCCTGCAGCGCAGAAGAACCAGCTCAGCCACCGTGCACGCGCCATGGCCCTGCTCAAGCAGCGGCTGGGGATATGAAAGCGGCAGACTCAGCCCCGCTAAGCGCCAGCGAAGGCAACCACGGCGCGCCGACAACGGCAGGCTTCGAATTGCCCCCGCTGGCGGCGTACGTACATATTCCCTGGTGCGTGCGCAAATGCCCGTACTGCGACTTCAATTCCCACGCGGCCGGACCCGAACTGCCCGAAGACGCCTATGTCGCCGCGCTGCTGGCCGATCTTCGCGCGGATCTTGAGCACGTCGGGGACCGCCGCCTGACTTCGATCTTCTTCGGCGGCGGTACGCCAAGCCTGTTTTCTGCCAAGGCACTGGCGGCGATCGTCGACGGGCTGGAACGGCTGGTCGGCTTTTCCGAGGACATCGAGATCACCCTGGAAGCCAATCCGGGGACGTTCGAACAGGCCAAGTTCCGCGACTACCGCCAGCTAGGCATCAACCGGCTGTCCATTGGCGTGCAGAGCTTCCAGGCCGACAAGCTCAAGGCGCTCGGGCGCATTCACGACGGCGACGAAGCGATTCGCGCCGCCGACATGGCTCGCGCCGCCGGCTTCGACAATTTCAACCTCGACCTCATGCACGGCCTGCCGGACCAGAGCCTGGAGGATGCGTTGAGCGACCTGCGCATCGCCATCGCGCAGCAACCGACGCACCTGTCCTGGTACCAGCTGACTTTGGAGCCGAACACGGTGTTCTGGAGCCAGCCGCCGCAGCTGCCCGAAGACGATATCCTCTGGGACATCCAGGAAGCCGGCCAGGCGCTGCTCGCCGAGCACGGCTATCGCCAGTACGAGACCTCCGCCTACGCCCAGCCCGGGCGGCAGGCGCGGCACAACCTGAACTACTGGACCTTCGGCGATTTCCTCGGCATCGGTGCCGGCGCCCATGCCAAACTCAGCCACGCCGACGGACGCATCCTGCGCAGCTGGAAGACCCGCCTGCCGAAGGACTACCTCGATCCGGCCAAGGCCTTCCGCGCAGGCGAAAAGCTGCTGGCAGCGGATGAATTGCCCTTCGAATTCCTGATGAATGTGCTGCGCCTCACCGACGGCGTACCGGCCATGCTGTTCACTCAGCGCACCGGACTGCCGCTGGATGTGCTCGCCAAGCCACGGCGCGACGCCGAAGCGCGCGGCCTGCTCTCGGCTGACCCGGCGCGCCTGGTGGCGACGCCGAAGGGCCAGCTGTTTCTCAACGACCTGCTACAGAGCTTCCTGCCTTAAGGACACCGCATGGATTTGCTACTCGACCTGATCGTCACGCTGTCGCGCTGGAGCCGCAGCCACCTGTCGGATATCTCCCTGGCGCTGATGGCCACGCTCTTCGTACTGTTCGGCCCGGCAATCAATACCTGGGTAAAGGGCGCCGTCAGCAGCCTGAACTTCTTTTTCCGCACGCTGATCTTCGTACTGGTCTGCGCGGTGGGCTATGGCCTGGCGATCGTCTTCCTCACCCCGTGGATGACCCAGGGGCTGGCCCACCTGAACAACTACAGCCTGGCGCCGGTGCTGCTGCTGATCTTCTTCCTCATCGGCGTGATCGCCGACCGTAACTAGTGGCCTGGTTGGTAAGGTCAGTTGGTCGACTCCGGCGCCCATGGCCCCGATACTGTGTTGCTGCTCCTTGCCATAGCCCCGCTATGACGCGTCGCAGCGCCTTCTCGGAGCCATGTCCATCCGAACTTGCCTTGACCAACTGACCGCGCAAGCCACTAACGCCGCTCAGCCTTCGCGAAGAAATCGATCGAGATCGACGGCCTCGCCCGGCCGATAGCACAGCTGCCGGCGCAGATCCTCGAACAGCGGGTCGTAGATGCCGTGCAGACCGAAGAGGATATCGGCGTCCACCGGCACACCGTGGCGACGCAGGCACTGACGGACGCGCTGCAGGAAGTTGCAGGCAACATCGCGGTGCATTCGAAACTGCTCGTCCACCAGAGTTGCTCCGGCCTCGAAGCGCAGGTGAAAACACGCCCACTGCGGCGCCTCCGGCGTGCCCTCGACACGGTAGTCGAGCTGCAGGTGATAACCCGGTTTCCCGGAAGCGGAAAGGCTGTGGTACTCCAGTTGTCCCGGTCTGAACACGCGGCTCCCTCCTTTGCGAATGGCGCGGCTGCTTGCCCGGCTGCCGGGCCGCCTTTGCAGCGCTACGCAGGCGATCATCCCACTGCCGCGCCAGCCCACTCTTGAGCGAAGTCACTACCCGTGCTCGGCCCCGCCGAACAGGAGCAACCTTGTAGCCTCACACCGCCGCAGCGACGCGCGACGGCAGTTCTGGTGGTACGAAAAAGGGCGCCAGCGGCGCCCTTTCGTGCATCTTCTGTTTCTGTCCTTCGTCAGTTGCCGCGACGCAGCGCCTGCGGCGAGAAATCACGCGGGCCGAGCTTGACGTTGAAGTCGTACATCGGCTCGTTGTTGTCCAGCCCATCGACGAAGTAGTTGCCGTCCTTGAGGTGGTAGAGCGTTTCCAGCGTGCTGTTGAACATCGGCACGTCGTAATAGCTGATCGGATGGCTTTCCTGCAGGCCGATCAGCTCGCCCTTCTCGTCGTACAGGTCGACGGCAAGGATCGCCCAGCTGTCCTCGTCGATATAGAACCGACGCTTGTCGTAGAGGTGACTGAAGCCCTTGCGCAAGGTCGCCTCGACCACCCACACGCGATGCAGCTCATAGCGCAGCAGTTCCGGGTTCAGGGTGCGTGCCTGGACGATACTGTCGTAGGGGAGGCCCTTCTGATGCACGGCATAGCTGTTGTAGGGCATCAGCATTTCACGCTTGCCGAGCAGCTCCCACTCGTAGCGATCCGGCGCGCCGTTGAACGAATCGACCACATCGGCCGTGGCCAAGCCGCTGGTGTCGGGCTGCAAGGAGTCATAGGCCAGTGACGGCAGACGGCGCACGCGGCGATCGTCCGGGCTGTAGCGCCACGCCTTGCGAGTGGTCAGCACCTGATCGAGCGGGTCCTGCACCACCAGTGCCGTACCGGACAGCTTGGCCGGCGCGGTGACACGGTACTTGTAGTACAGCACGGTGTTGTCCAGGTCCGCGTGAGTCATGCCTTCGCGGTTGTAGACGTAATAGATGTGCCGATCGCGCTTGATGTAATTGGCCCGGCCACCGATCACCACTGCCTGGTTATTGATCATGTGGCTCTGGTCACCCTTGTAATGCAGGATGTGATTCCAGATCACCTCGATGCCGCTCTGCGGGATAGGGAAGGGAATGCCGGCTGCCGCGCCCTGGATACCGTTGCCGTTGGCGATGAGCTCGGCGCTGACGGCGTTGTAGCGGGTGGCATCATAGATCCGCTGCGGCACCGAGGCGCTGCGGCGGGTCGGAAATACGCGCAGGTGGTAGTCGGGATAACGCTCCAGCAGCGCCTTCATACCGTCGGAAAGCTGGCCGCCGTACTCGTTGATATTGGTGTGATCGACGCGATAGAGCACTGAATCGGCCGCATACGGGTCGGGATGGTGCATCCCGGGCTCGTAGCCGGCGGGTGCTGCAACGCCCCCGGCCCAGGGCGGGATCGTCCCCGCGGGATTGCCGCCGCGCTCCGCTCCCAGCGGAGTCAGGTCCTGCCCCAGTCGCGCGGCCTGCGTGCTGTCTACCTTCGCCTGTGCCGGTAACGCGGTACAGGCTGCCAACAACAGAATTCCGATCTTTCCGTACATCGTCTACTCCCCCAATTGCGCACGATGCTGGGCACCGCGTGGCGAGCCCGGCTATCGGCGTTGCATTGTTATATGGTGTGGGCAGGCATGCCGTCCTGGCAGCACTCTTCCCTGGCCGCTGCTGCGGCTCTCGATCTGGGTGTGGCAAGCGACCTGGCTGCCTGGCGCCGCTGATAGGGCAGCCGGGACTAGGTCGCGGGCGTTTCGCTTTTACTGACCGGGCTCAGTCGATGCGCTGGAATTTCAGGTCCCAGACGCCATGACCGAGCCGTTCACCACGGCGCTCGAACTTGGTGATCGGTCGCTCCGCAGGCCGTGGCACGCAACGTCCATCCTCGGCCAGATTGCGATAGCCCGGGGCGACGTTCATCACCTCGAGCATGTATTCGGCATAGGGCTCCCAGTCGGTAGCCATATGCAGTACGCCGCCGATCTTCAGCTTGCTGCGCACCAGCTCGGCGAAAGCCGGCTGCACGATACGTCGCTTGTGATGACGGCTCTTGTGCCAGGGGTCCGGAAAGAACAGCAATACGCGGTCCAGGCTGGCATCGGCCACGCAATCGCGCAGTACCTCCAAGGCGTCGCAACTGTAGACCCTGACGTTGTTCAATTTCTGTGACACAAGTCCGCTCAGCAACGCGCCGACACCAGGTTTATGCACTTCCACGCCAATGAAGTCCTGATCCGGCGCCGCGGCGGCCATTTCCAGAGTGGAATGGCCCATGCCGAAGCCGATCTCGAAGGTGCGCGGTGCGCTACGGCCGAACACCTCGTCGAAATCGCGCAGCCCGTTCTCGATCTCCAGGCCGAACTTCGGCCAGCCCTGCTCCAGGCCACGCTGCTGGCCTTCGGTCATGCGCCCGGCACGCATCACGAAACTCTTGATGGTACGGCGGTGCTCGGTTTGCTGCGCTTCGGCCGCGGGGTTCTGCTCTGTCATGGTCTACCTGCGAGAAATAAAAAAGCCGGCCCCCGACACAAGATCGGGGCCGGCCACGAATCGTTTCAGCGAATCAGCCCGTCCAGCGGCGACGAGGCGCTGGCGTAGAGCTTCTTCGGCATGCGGCCGGCGAGATAGGCCAGGCGGCCGGCCTCAATGGCGTACTTCATGGCCTCGGCCATCAGCACGGGATTCTGCGCATGGGCGATGGCGCTGTTCATCAGCACCGCTTCGCAGCCCAGCTCCATGGCAATGGTAGCGTCCGAAGCGGTTCCGACACCGGCATCCACCAGCACGGGCACGGTGGCTTCCTCGAGGATGATGCGCAGGTTGTACGGATTGCAGATACCCAGACCGGTGCCGATCAGGCCGGCCAGCGGCATTACCGCGATGCAACCCATCTCGGCCAGCTGGCGAGCGATGATCGGGTCGTCGCTGGTATAGACCATGACGTCGAAGCCGTCCCGGATCAGTACTTCGGCGGCCTTGAGGGTCTCGATCACGTTGGGAAACAGCGTCTTCTGATCGGCCAGCACTTCCAGCTTGACCAGCTTGTGGCCGTCGAGGAGCTCACGGGCCAGGCGACAGGTACGCACTGCGTCCTCGGCAGTGAAACAGCCGGCGGTGTTCGGCAGGATGGTGTAGCGCTCGGGGCTGATCACATCGAGCAGATTCGGCTCGCCCGGATTCTGGCCAATATTGGTGCGGCGCACCGCGACGGTGACGATCTCGGCACCCGAGGCCTCAATGGCCGCACGCGTCTCCTCAAGGTCCTTGTACTTGCCGGTGCCGACCAGCAGGCGCGATTGATAGGTGCGACCGGCCAGGGTGAAGGGCTTGTCGTGCGGAACTGGGCGCATGGGAATTCCTCGTTCGGACGTGTTGCTGCGGACTGGGCGCCGCAGGGCGGCGCTATTCGGATGAGCGCGACCGGCTAGCCGCCACCGATGGCGTGCACCACCTCGACGTGATCGCCTTCGCTGAGTTCGGTAGTCGCGTGCGCGCTGCGCGGCACGATGTCCCGATTGAGCTCGACGGCCAGACGGCGTCCGGTCAGGTCCAGACGCACCAGCAGGTCGGCCACCGACTCGCCGGCTGGCAGCTCATAGGGTTCGCCATTCAACTGGATCTGCATGCTGTTCGCCGCCATTGCGAAAAGGGGACGGCATTCTAGCCCGAATCACCCCCGCCACCAACGCGAAGCCCGCGGCCGTTCGTCCCGCTCAGCTGCGTATGCGCCAGCCGGCCAGCGCCAGGCAGAGCCAGCCTGCGAGAAAGGACGTACCCCCTAACGGCGTGATCATGCCCAGCTTACCGATTCCGCTGAGGGTGAGCAGGTAGAGACTGCCGGAGAACAACAGGATACCGGCGACGAACAGGGCACCTGCCGCAGTCAGCAGGCGGCCGGGCCGATGCAACGAAAGCAGCGCGACGCCAAGCAGTGCCAGCGCATGAAGCATCTGGTACTGCACGCCCGTCTGAAACACCGCAAGATAGGCAGCGCTCAGCTGGCTCTTGAGGGCATGGGAAGCGAAAGCGCCAAGCGCAACGCCGGTCAAGCCGAACAGCGCGGCAAGGACGATATAAGCACGAATCATTGCCATTTCCGGTCGATGGCCTTAGCGGCCGCTATAATGCCCGCTCTTTTCGCCCACGACCAAGTGCCATGTTGCGAAACCTGCTGCTGCGCCTCTCCAAACTGCTGCTCTGGCTGATCGGCCTCTCGGCGCTGCTGGTACTGCTGTTTCGCTGGGTGCCACCGCCGTTCACCGCTTTGATGATCGAGCGCAAGATCGAGTCATGGCGCACAGGCGAAACTATCGACCTGACCCGCGACTGGCGGCCCTGGAAAGTGCTGCCGGACGATCTGAAGATGGCGGTGATCGCTGCCGAGGATCAGAAGTTCGCCGACCACTGGGGCTTCGATGTCGCAGCAATCCGTGCGGCGCTCAGCCACAATGAGCGCGGTGGCTCACTGCGCGGTGCCAGCACGCTGAGTCAGCAGGTGGCGAAGAATCTGTTTCTCTGGTCCGGCCGCAGCTGGCCGCGCAAAGGACTGGAGGCCTGGTTCACTGCGCTGATCGAGCTTTTATGGCCCAAGCAGCGCATCCTTGAGGTCTATCTCAATAGCGTCGAGTGGGGCGATGGCGTCTTCGGTGCGCAGGCGGCGGCACAGCATCACTTCGGCACTGGTGCACCGTACCTGTCGACCCGACAAGCCAGCCTCCTCGCCGCGGTGCTACCCAATCCGCGACAGTGGAGCGCTGGCAAACCGAACGGCCATGTGAACAATCGCGCCGCCTGGATTCGGCAACAGATGCGCCAGCTGGGTGGCAGCCACTACCTGCAGCGGATCAAACCGGACCACCCGGACTGGTGGCCGGGCTGGCTCTGAACCAGCATGCAGAACAGCCGGCGCAGCAGGATGCAGCACCCCCGGTGCGAGATCACGTGCCTCCCGCTCGGTCAGTGCGATGGGGTTTGACTATGCAGTATCTGGATCGGACCCGAGAGCAACCATGAACACCTACCTCGTCCGGCTGAGTCTGGGCTACTTCTGCCTGGCCATGCTGTGGATTCTCCTCGGCGACACACTAGTCGGCTACCTCGCTGCAGGCGATAGCCAGACCTGGCAGACGGGCAAGGGAGCCCTGTTCGTAGCGCTTACCACCGCGCTGATATTCGTGCTCGGCAGACAGCACTTTCGACGCTTCGACGAACAACAGCGCGCACACCACCTGCAGGAGACCAGCCTGAAGCAGGCCGCCGCAGTCTTCGACAGCACTCAGGAAGGCGTGCTGGTCACTGATCCAAGCCAACACATCGTGCACGTCAATCCGGCGTTCAGCCGCATCACCGGATACAGCACCGAGGAAGTCCTTGGACAGACCCCTAGACTCTTCGCGTCTGGCAAGCACGACGCAGCCTTCTACAACCAGATGTGGCTGGCGCTGAAAGAGCATGGCGAGTGGAGCGGCGAGATCTGGAACCGACGCAAGAATGGCGAGGTGTACCCGCAATGGCAGAACCTGCGCTGCATCCATGACAACCAGGGCCAGCTCAGCCATTACGTGGCGGTGTTCTCCGATCTCTCGGCGCTCAAGCGCTCGCGCGAAGAGCTCGACCAGCTCGCTCATTACGACCCGTTGCTCAAGCTGCCGAATCGGCTGCTGTTCACCGAACGCGCCAAGCAGGATCTCGAGCGCGCCAGGGCCAACAGACGCAGCGGTGCATTACTTCTGATCGACCTCGATCACTTCAAGGACATCAATGAAAGCCTTGGCCACAGCCTGGGCGACGCGCTGTTGCAGGCTGTCAGCACGCGACTGGGCGAGTACCTGGAAGAAGGCATGACGCTTGGTCGACTCGGCGGTGACGAGTTCGCCCTGCTCTGTGAAGGCTACGGCGCGGAGAAGGCCACCTCGCTGGCGTTGCGCATTCTCGACCGACTGAACGAACCCTTCCATATCGCCGGCCAGGAGCTGTTCAGCAGCGCCAGCATCGGCATCGTGCTGTACCCCTATCCGACCGACGTGCAGAACGTCGAACAGCTGATGCGCAACGCCGACTCGGCGCTGTTCAAGGCCAAGAACAGCGGCCGCTCAACCTATGCGTTCTATTCCGAGGAACTGACCAGCCAGGCCCGCCAGCGCGTCGAACTGGTCACCGCATTGCGCCAGGCCCTCGAGCAAGGACAGCTGCGCCTGCACTTTCAGCCGATCTACGACCTGCGCGAGGGCACGATCACCGGTTTCGAGGCACTGGTACGCTGGCTACACCCGGAGAAAGGCCTGATCGCACCGGGCATCTTCATTCCCGTCGCCGAGGAAACCGGGCTGATCAGCGCGATCGATCACTGGGTGCTGGAGCAGGCCTGCAATCAGGCTCGAGAGTGGCTTGGCCAGGGTCGCCCGCTTGGCTTCATCGCGGTGAACATCTCCAGCCGCCTGTTCGGCAACGGCGAGCTCGACCTGCAGGTCGCCACCATTCTGGCCCGCTGCGGGCTAGAGGCGCACCATCTGGAACTGGAGATCACCGAAAGCGCGGTGATGCAGGACCCGGACGCCGCCCTGGAGCTACTGCAGCGCCTGCGCGCACTCGGCGTTCAGCTGGCGATCGACGATTTCGGCACCGGCTACTCGTCGCTCCAGCGACTCAAGCGCATGAACGTGCACAAACTGAAGATCGACCAGGGCTTCGTCCGCGGCCTGCCCGACGACCGCGAGGACGCCGCCATCACCCGCTCGGTCATCGGTCTGGCACACAATCTGGGCCTCAAAGTCGTGGCGGAAGGCATCGAGACTGCAGACCAGGCGGCGTTTCTGCTGGCGCAGAATTGCGACTATGGCCAAGGCTACGGCTTTGCACGACCGCAGCCTGCCAGCGACATCGATTGGCGCGCGGCCGAACTCCGCTACGGGCAGAGTTGCCGCTCGTCCGGAGCCTGATCAGGTGCATATATCAATAGGCCATTACGGCAGGTAAGCTGACAGAACGGTCAACCTCGCCGTCATGGAAGGCCGGGCAACCGGCTTTGCGGCATACTGGCTCGACTGCCGCAGACTGGCACCGATTCCAGGCCTCCGGCGTCCAATCGGTCAACCACCGCGTACCGCAGCGAAGACGATGAGCGATCCAGCGATACACCACAATCAGCCTCACGGCCTGCGACAGCTGTTCAGCTGGAGAAACGGCGTTGCCTGGGGAATGCTGGCGTTCACCCTGCTGGTCCAACTGGTGGTCTGGCAGAGTCTGCGCACCAACGAGGATCGCGCTGCCCGGCAGCAGTTCCAGATGCTCGGCGAGAAGGTCACTGAAGCCATCCGCAAGCGGCTGCGGGACCATGAGCAAATCCTGCTCGGCGGCGCCGGTCTGTTCGATGCCGTGGAGAATGTCAGCCGCGAGCAGTGGCGCACGTACGTCGAGCGCTTGCTGCTACCAGACCGTTATCCCGGCATCCAGGGCGTCGGTTTCAGCCAGGCAATTCCGCAGGCCGAGCGCGATGCGCACGTCGCACGCATTCGTGCACAGGGCTACCCGGATTACGACATCCATCCACCTGGCCAGCGCGACCTCTACACCTCGATCGTTTTTCTCGAGCCGTTCCTCAGGCGCAACCTGGCCGCTTTCGGCTACGACATGTATTCCGAGCCGACTCGCCGGCGCGCCATGCAACGCGCTGCCCGGTTGGGCGAAACGAGTATTACCGGCAAGGTAACGCTTCTGCAGGAAACCCACGGCAAGGTGCAGGCCGGAGTGCTGCTCTATGTCCCGGTGTATCGACCGAACGCGTCACTGACGACACCGGAGCAACGCATGCAGGCGCTGATCGGCTTCGTCTACAGCCCTTATCGCGTCGAAGATCTGATGCGCGGCATCCTGCGTGCGGCCGATCTGCCGCTGGCGCTGCATATCTACGCCAGCCCCGGTGAAGAGCCGGAACACCTGCTCTACGCATCGCGCGAAGCCCCCGAGCCCGGCAGTGCGGGCTTCAGCCAGTTGCAGCAGCTGGATCTGTACGGCCAGACCTGGACGCTGCGCATGGATAGCCGGCCCGAGTTCGACGAGCGTTTCCACTCCAACGAGGCGCTGGTGTTCGGCTTGGGGCTCGGTCTGAGCCTGCTGGTTTTTTTCCTGACCTCGTCGTTGGCGCTGCGCCATAGCCGAGCCCAGGCGCTGGCGAACGAGATGACCCGGCACATTCGCCAGAGCAGGCACGACCTGCGGCTGAGCGAAGAGCGCCTGTCGCTGGCGCTGAAAGGCAGCAACGACGGCCTGTGGGATCTCGATCTGGAAGCCGGCAGCATGTTCGCCTCGCCCCGCGCCTGGGAAATGCTCGGTTATCGTCCCAACGAGCTGACCTGCGACCTCAAACTGTGGGAGCGGTTGACGGTTGCCGAAGACCTAGCGCAGCAGAAGGCGCGCCTGGCCCAAACCATGCTTTCCAATGTCGACCACTTCACCACCGAATTACGCCTGCAACACAAGCATGGTCATGTCGTCCCGGTACTGCTGCGCGGCCATATCCAGCGTGATCCGCAAGGCATGGCCCAGCGCATCAGCGGCACGCTGATGGACCTCACCGAACGCAAGCGCGTCGAGCAGATGAAGAACGACTTCGTTTCCACCGTCAGCCACGAGCTGCGCACGCCACTGACCTCCATCAGCGGTGCGCTCGGACTGATCGTCGGCGGCGCGCTCGGGGCAGCGCCTCCAGCCATGCAGCAGATGCTTGAGATCGCCTACCGCAATAGCCTGCGCCTGGGTCATCTGATCAACGACCTGCTGGACATGGAAAAGATTGCCGCCGGCAAGATGTCGTTCGAACTGCGCGAACATTCGCTTGGCGACCTGCTCGAGGAATCGCTGGCGAGCAACCAGGCCCTCTGCGAGCAGCATGGCGTGCGCTGTACGCTCGAGCATCCGGCCGATGTGCTGGTCTGGGTGGATGGCCTGCGCCTGCAGCAGGTGCTTGGCAACTTCCTCTCAAACGCCGTCAAGTTCACCCCCGAGGGCGGAGAGATTCGCCTGCACAGCTCCCTGCGTGGGACCAAGGTTCGTATCAGCGTTACCGACCAGGGCCCCGGCATTCCCGAGGCGTTCCGCTCCCGCGTGTTCGAGAAGTTCGCCCAGGCCGATGCCTCCGACAGCCGGCAGAAGTCCGGTACCGGACTCGGACTTGCGATCACCAAGGAGCTGATCGAACGCATGGGCGGTACGGTCGGCTTCGACTGCGTACCCGGCCAGGGCACCACCTTCTGGTGCGAGCTGCCGATCCAGATACCGCCAGCCGAATCGGACTGCCGCGACGGCCAGCCGCGAATCCTGGTCGTCGAAGACGAGCCTGACACCGGCCGTCTGCTGCATATGATGCTGCGCGAGGGCGGCTACGGCGTGGAGCGCGTGCAAAGCCTGCATCAGGCCCGTGAAAAGCTCGCTGCCAACCATTACGAGGCCATGACACTGGACCTGCACCTGCCCGACGGCAGCGGCATGCAGCTTATCGACGAATTGCGCGATCAACCGGCGATGCAGGATCTGCCCATCGTCGTCATCTCCGCCGCGCACCAGTTCGAGCAGGCACAATTCCCCGCAGGGATCGTCTGGCTGCACAAGCCGATCACCAACGCCCAGCTGCTGGTTGCGGTTGAACAGGCGCGAGACAACATCCGCCAGGCCAGAAGCAAGCCTCGATAGCCGGGCGGCATCCCGAGCGAACGGCAGGCAAAAAAAATCGCGGGAGCCAATGGCATCCCGCGATTCGTTTTCAGCTGACGAGCATCAGGCCTGAATCGAGCCCTTCAACTTGTTCATCGCATTCTTCTCCAGCTGACGAATGCGCTCGGCCGATACGTTGTACTTGGCCGCCAGGTCGTGCAGGGTCGCCTTGTCCTCGTTCAGCCAGCGTTGCTGGAGAATGTCCCGGCTGCGCTCGTCGAGCCCCTCGAGCGCCGTATGCAGGCTGGAAGTGGAACTGTCGCTCCAGTCGGCATCTTCCAGCTGGCGGGCCGGATCGTAGCGATGATCTTCCAGATAGTGCGCAGGCGACTGGTAGGCGCTGTCGTCGTCGGCATCGGCGGCCGGATCGAAGGCCATGTCATGGCCGGTCAGGCGGCTTTCCATTTCGCGCACTTCGTGCGGCTCGACGCCCAGGCTATTGGCCACGGCGGTGACTTCATCGTTGTTCAGCCAGGCCAAACGCTTCTTCTGGCTGCGCAGATTGAAGAACAGTTTGCGCTGCGCCTTGGTGGTCGCGACCTTGACGATGCGCCAGTTGCGCAGGATGAATTCATGAATTTCGGCGCGAATCCAGTGCACGGCGAAGGACACCAGCCGCACACCCATTTCCGGATTGAAACGCTTGACCGCCTTCATCAGACCGACGTTGCCTTCCTGGATCAGGTCGGCCTGGGCCAGACCGTAGCCGGAATAGCTGCGGGCGATGTGAACGACGAAACGCAGGTGCGCCAGCACCATCTGCCGAGCCGCTTCGAGATCCTGATGATAGAAGAGGCGCCCGGCCAGCTCGCGCTCCTGCTCGACAGTGAGCAGCGGGAGGCTGTTCACGGTCTGCACGTAGGCCTCGAGATTCGCTCCCGGGACTAGCGCTTGAACAGGTTGCAGAGTAGTTGTCATGCAGTACCTCCAATGACGAAGCTGCAGCAGTTTAGCATTGCCGCATGAGACTGCAAGCCTGTGGAAAAGTTCCCTGACACAACTGTCAAGTGATTGTTTTCAAATGAAATTTTATCGAGGAGCCAGCTCGCTCAGATGCCTTGCGACAGCCAGCCAGGCACCGATGTAGCCGAGCAGCACCGCACCGATCACCAGCGATAACGCATCGCCGGCCGGAACGCCTCCCAGGCCGAAATCGCTGCCGTAGAGGCCCGCCAGATTCACCACGGCCTCGTTCAGCCAGCCCAGTCCATAGACCAGCAGCAGCCAGGCGATCAGGCCGGCGCCCAGACCGTAGATGGCACCCATGTAGAGGAACGGACGGCGGACGTAACCATCGGTGCCGCCCACCAGCTTGACCACTTCGATCTCGGTGCGGCGGTTCTCGATGTGCAGGCGGATGGTGTTGCCAATCACCAGCAGCAACGTCGCCACCAGCAACAATGTAAGGCCAAAGACGAAGCGGTCGCCAAGCTTGAGAATAGCGGTCAGCCGCTCGACCCAGAGCAGATCCAGCTGAGCCAACTGCACGCCGGGCAGTTCGGCCAGCCGCTGACGCAGCGCTTCGAGCTTGTCCTTGTCCACCTCTTCGGGTGTCACGATGACCACGCCGGGCAGCGGATTGTCCGGCAACTCCTTGAGCGCTTCGCCAAGCCCGGACAGCTGCTGGAACTCGTCCAGGGCCTGCTCGCGGCTGACCCAGTCCGCCGCTGCCACGTCGGGCATGGCGGCAACCTCGTCACGCAGGCGCTCGCCAGCGTCGCCATCCACCTCAAGCTGCATGAACAGCGATATCTGCGCGGCACGCTGCCACGAGCCACCGAGCCGTTCGACGTTGTCCAGCAGCAGCGCCAGGCCCATGGGCAGGCTCAACGCCACGGCCATCACCAGGCAGGTGAAGAAGCTGCCGATCGGCTGCTTGATCAGACGCCCGACGCTGTCGACCAAACTGGCGCGATGACTTTCCAGCCAGGCGTGGAACAGCGTCTTGAAGTCCGGCTCGTCGCCGCGCGGCTGCTCCGGCTTCTTCACCGAACCGCCGACGCGCTCGGCCGTGCTCGGGTTGGTCTTGGGATTGCGTTCGCTGCTCATCGGCTGGCCTCCCCGTCGCCGATCAGGCGACCACGTTGCAGGGTCAGCATGCGATGACGCATCCGCGCGATCAGCGCCAGATCGTGGCTGGCGATCAGCACGGTGGTACCCAGGCGATTGATGTCTTCGAACACGCCCATGATCTCCGCAGCGAGTCGCGGGTCGAGGTTGCCGGTCGGTTCATCGGCGAGCAGCAGGGCCGGCCGGTGCACCACGGCGCGAGCGATGCCGACACGCTGCTGCTGACCGGTGGACAGGTCCGCCGGATACTGCAGCGCCTTGTCCTTGAGGCTGACGCGCTCCAGCGCGGTCATCACCCGCTGGCCAATCTCGCGCTTGTTGAGCCCGAGAATCTGCAACGGCAGGGCGACGTTGTCGAACACCGTGCGATCGAACAGCAACTGGTGATTCTGGAACACCACGCCGATCTGCCGGCGCAGGAAAGGAATCTGCGCATTGGTGATGCGCGACAGGTCCTGCCCGGCCAGCAGCAGCTTGCCGCTGGTGGGACGCTCCATTGCCAGCAACAGGCGCAGCAGCGTGCTCTTGCCAGCGCCGGAATGGCCGGTGACGAAGAGGAATTCGCCACGGCGCACCTGGAAGGAAAGCTCATGCAACCCGATGTGGCCGTTGGGGTAGCGTTTGCCGACCTGTTCGAAACGAATCATGCGCCGTCCCGCTGGGCGAAAAGCGCCTTGACGAAGGCATCGGCCTCGAACGTGCGGAGATCGTCGATCCCTTCGCCGACGCCGATGTAGCGGATCGGCGTGCCGAACTGCTTGGCCAGGGCGAAGATCACACCGCCCTTGGCGGTGCCGTCGAGTTTGGTCAGCACCAGACCGGTCAGCTCGACCGCCTGATTGAACTGTTTGGTCTGGTTGATGGCGTTCTGGCCGGTGCCGGCGTCGAGCACGAGCAGGACCTCGTGGGGAGCCGACTCGTCGAGCTTGCCCATCACCCGGCGGACCTTCTTCAGCTCCTCCATCAGGTTGTCCTTGGTGTGCAGCCGGCCAGCGGTGTCGGCGATCAGCACATCGATGCCCCGCGCCTTGGCCGCCTGCACCGCATCGAAGATCACCGAGGCGGAGTCGGCACCGGTGTGCTGTGCGATCACCGGAATGCTGTTGCGCTCGCCCCACACCTGCAATTGCTCCACCGCCGCGGCGCGGAAGGTGTCGCCAGCGGCGAGCATGACCTTCTTGCCTTCGAGCTGCAGCTTCTTGGCCAGCTTGCCGATGGTGGTGGTCTTGCCGACACCATTCACCCCGACCACGAGGATCACATACGGGCGCTTGCCACTGTCGACCACGAGCGGCTGCTCGACCGGCTTGAGCAACCCAGAGAGTTCTTCCTGCAGCGCGGTATAGAGCGCGCCACTGTCGGCCAGCTCCTTGCGCGAAACGCGGCGCGTGAGGTTCTGCATGATCGCGGTCGTCGCCTCGACACCGACGTCGGCGGTGAGCAGACGGGTTTCCAGTTCGTCGAGCAGGTCATCGTCGATGGCCTTCTTGCCGAGGAACAGGCTGGCCATGCCTTCGCCGATGCTCAAGCTGGTCTTGGACAGCCCTTGCTTGAGGCGGGCGAAGAAGCCGAGCTTCGCCGGTGCTTCGGCGGGCGCTGCCGCGGCGACCGGCACCGGCGCTATTTCTGGCTCTGGCTCTGGCTCTGGCTCTGGCTCTGGCTCTGGCTCTGGCTCTGGGAGTATTTCGGCTTCGACGGGCGGTTCGGGCAATAGCCCGGAGGTGGTGATTGCCGGTTGCTCGCTCTCGGCCTCAGGCTGCTCGGCGTGCGACAGGCTGTCTTCCTGCGGTTCGGCGGCAGGCTGCTCGGCCACCGGCTGCTGCGGTTTCTTGCGCAGCCAGCCGAACAGGCCTTTCTTTTCGCCGGGCTCGGCCGGTGTCTTCTTGTCGTCGTTGGAACCAAACATGGAGAAGGTATTCTCAAGGATGCGATACGCCGGCAGCCACGCTGCCGGCCAAACGGGCTCTATCCTAGCACCTCGCAAAGCGGGTGCGCTAAGCACGGGTTCCGGCATCAGGGCCGGTTCGGCTGCGGATATCCCGGCTTTGCCTGATTCGCACGCGCCAGTACCATGGCTGCCGTGTTGCCGCCCTGCCAGTCTGCCGTGGCGGACACCAACTGGACGAGTCCCGACTATGCCTCTGATGTTACGCCGCGCCGCCGCCCTGCTGCTCGGAGCGTTCTATCTGCCCCTGCTGGCAGCAGCAGACAGCCAGCCCACCCACGAGTTCTTCCTCGACAATGGCCTGAAAGTGATCGTGCGCGAGGATCATCGTGCGCCGGTAGTGGTATCCCAGCTCTGGTACAAGGTTGGCTCCAGCTACGAGACGGCTGGCCAGACCGGCCTCTCCCACGCGCTGGAACACATGATGTTCAAGGGCAGCCGCAAGCTCGATGCCGGCGAAGCCTCGCGCATCCTGCGTGAGCTGGGCGCCGAGGAAAACGCCTTCACCAGCGACGACTACACCGCCTATTACCAGGTCCTGGCACGTGACCGCCTGGCCGTTGCGTTCGAGCTCGAAGCCGATCGCCTGGCCAGCCTCAAGCTGCCGCCAGACGAGTTCACCCGCGAGATCGAAGTGATCAAGGAAGAGCGCCGCCTGCGCACCGATGACAAGCCGAGCTCGCTGGCCTACGAGCGCTTCAAGACCATCGCCTACCCCGCCAGCGGCTATCGCAACCCGACCATCGGCTGGATGGCCGACCTCAACCGCATGCAGGCCGACGAGCTGCGCGCCTGGTACGAGCAGTGGTACGCGCCGAACAACGCTACCCTGGTGGTGGTCGGCGACGTGTCCGCCGATGAGGTCCGCGGACTGGCCGAGCGCTTCTTCGGCGACATCGAGAAACGCGAAGTGCCAGCAGCCAAGCGGCCACTGGAACTGGCCGAACCGGGCGAGCGGCGCCTCAAGCTGCACGTGAAGACCCAGCTGCCGACGCTGCTCATGGCCTTCAACGCACCGAGCCTGGCGACCGAGGAGAACGCCCGCCAGGTGCACGCGCTGCGGTTGATTTCCGCCCTGCTCGACGGCGGCTACAGCGCGCGCCTGCCGGAGCGGCTGGAGCGCGGTGAAGAACTGGTGACCAGCGCTTCGGCCTGGTACGACGCCTATGCCCGCGGCGACAGCCTGTTCGTCCTCAGCGCCGCGCCAAACATGCAGAAGGGCCGCACGCTGGAAGAAGTCGAAGCCGGCCTCTGGCAGGAACTCGATGCGCTTAAGCAGACACCGCCCTCGGCGGACGAACTCGAGCGCGTGCGTGCGCAGGTCATCGCCGGCCTGGTCTACGAGCGCGACTCCATCACCCAGCAGGCCACCACCATCGGCAAGCTGGAAACCGTCGGCCTGTCCTGGCGCCTGATGGACGAGGAGCTGAGCGCGCTGGAAGCGGTCACGCCCGAGGACATCCAGCAGGCCGCCAGCACCTATTTCACCCGCTCCCGCCTGAGCGTCGCCCATGTTCTGCCCGAGGAAGCCCGTGATGAGTGATTGCAAAGTGCTGCGCAACGGCCTGTTCGGCCTGCTGCTGGCAGCCGGTTTCGGCCTGGCGGGCTGCGATGAAGGCTCCACCGCCCTGCCACAACCCGGCGAGCCGGCGAAGCAGGATGTCGCCCGCGAGGCGACCCAGCCTGCCGTGCCGACCGCAACGCCGGAAAAACCTCGTCTGGAGTCGCTCGCCGAGCTGGGCGATCAACCCCTGGCCCGGCGCAAGCTGGACATCCAGAGCTGGCAGACCGCCGAAGGCGCCAAGGTACTGTTCGTCGAAGCCCGCGAGCTGCCGATGTTCGACCTGCGCCTGACCTTCTCCGCCGGCAGCAGCCAGGACGGCGACGTACCCGGCCTGGCACTGCTGACCAACGCCATGCTCAACGAGGGTGTCGAGGGCAAGGACGTCGGCGCCATCGCCCGCGGCTTCGAAGGCCTCGGCGCGGATTTCGGCAACGGTTCCTACCGCGACATGGCAGTGGTCAGCCTGCGCAGCCTCAGTGCGCCGGACAAGCGCGAGCCGGCCCTGGCGCTGTTTAATCAGGTCATCGGCCAACCGAGCTTCCCCGAGGACTCGCTGCAACGGATCAAGAATCAGCTGCTGGCCGGCTTCGAATTCCAGAAGCAGAACCCCGGCAAGCTCGCCAGCCTCGAGCTGTTCGAGCAGCTCTATGGCGATCACCCCTACGCCCACCCCAGCGAAGGCACCCCCGAGTCGGTGCCGGCAATCAGCGTCGAGCAGCTGCGCGACTTCCACGCCCGCACCTATGCGGCAGGCAATGCGGTGATCGCGCTGGTCGGCGACCTCTCCCGCGAAGAGGCCGAAGCCCTGGCCGCCGGCGTCTCGGCCGCCCTGCCGGAAGGCCCGGCGCTGCCAACGACGCCGACACCCGAGGCTCCGGTTGCCGGCAAGCACCACATCGACTTCCCCTCCAACCAGAGCCATCTGATGCTGGCCCAGCTCGGCATCCCTCGTGGCCATCCGGACTATGCGGCGCTCTATCTGGGCAACCAGATCCTCGGCGGCGGCGGTTTCGGCACGCGGCTGATGGAAGAAGTGCGCGAAAAGCGCGGCCTGACCTACGGCATCTATTCCGGCTTCAGCCCGATGCGTGCTGAAGGGCCGTTCATGATCAGCATGCAGACCCGCGCCGAACTCACCGATGGCGCATTGGATCTGGTGCAGCAGCTGGTCCGCGACTATCTCGCCGAAGGGCCGACCGAGGCCGAGCTGGAGCGCAGCAAGCGCGAGATCGCCGGCAGTTTCCCGCTGTCTACCGCAAGCAATGCCGACATCGTCGGTCAGCTGGGCAGCATCGGCTTCTACGACCTGCCGCTGACCTACCTGGAGGATTTCATGGGCGAGGTGCAGGCGCTGACAGTCGAACAGGTCAAGACGGCGATGAACAAGCATCTGCAGCAAGACGCCTTCGTCATCGTCACTGCCGGCCCCAGCGTCGAGCAGCAACCGCTGCCGCCGCCTACCGATAAACCAGCCGAACAGCCCAGCGGCGTTCCGGAGCACTGATGGCCAATCCACCCATTCGCCCCAGCGCCCACGGCGGCCAGGGCCAGTTGCGCATCATCGGCGGCGAGTGGCGCTCGCGCCGCTTCAGCTTCCCCGATGCCGAAGGCCTGCGGCCGACACCGGACCGGGTGCGCGAAACCCTGTTCAACTGGCTGGCACCCTACCTATCCGGCGCGCGGGTGCTCGATCCGTTCACCGGCAGCGGCGCGATCTATCTGGAAGCCCTGTCGCGCGGCGCCAGCATGGCCCTGGCGCTGGACGTCAACGCCAACGCCATCGCCAGCCTGCGCAAGCATCTGGACACGCTGAACTGCGGCCACGGCCAGCTACTGCAGAGCGATGCCCTGCGCTACCTGGAAACCCAGACGCCGACCGCCTTCGACCTGGTATTCCTCGACCCGCCGTTCAACAAGAATCTGTTGCAACCGGCCTGCGAGCTGCTGGAGACAAAGGGTTGGCTGGCCGAGCACGCCTGGGTCTACACCGAAAGCGAGGCACTGCCGTCCAGCCTCGGCCTGCCGGGGAACTGGCGACTGCATCGGGAGAAGCAGGCCGGCAAGGTGCACTACGCGCTCTGGGAGCGCCACGCACCCGCCGCTTGAAGTCGGCGACTTCAGTAGAAGTCGACGGTCTGACCGTTGCGATCGAAGGCCAGGAAGCGGCCGACGTTGCCGGTCTCGATGGCGCTGACCATCATCTTCAGTGGCTGCTCGGCCTCGTCGGCGTTCGGCGTGATGCCGGCCTGGCCGGGCAGCGCCGCGGCGAACAGCAGATCCCAGGCCACGCCCGTGCGCTCGGACTCTTCACGCAGCGCGGCGAAGTCGCTCAGCTCCTCGGGCAGCTTGTCGACGCAGAGCACCGGTTTCAGCGAGCCGCCGGCGTTTTCCTCGAAGCGCTGGCGCTCGGCCTCGGTGGCATCCTCGGGCAGTTCGGCGCTGACGAAGACGAACAGCAGGCGCTGGGGTTCGCGCTCCTGGCGCGCGGCAGCCAGCAGTTGATCGAAGGGGGTAAGCGTCATGGGCAGGGTTCCGGATAAGACTATCGCGTCACTCTCCACCCCTTAGGCGGCGCTGACCATATCCCCAAAGACATAAGTCGCCAGGCGGCCAGCATCATTCAACGCCTGCATCGTGCTTTTCTTCCCGCCGCCGAGGCTCTAACGTCGGAGCAAACGAGGAACCCGAGCAACCGTGTCCGAATCCTTCCAACCCGCCTGGTGGCTTCCCGGGCCGCATCTGCAGACCCTGTGGAACGCATTCTTTCGCAAGGCGCCGCGCCTCGAACGCCGGCGTGAGCGACTGTGGCTGGCCGATGGCGATTTCATCGACCTGGACTGGCACGGCCCGCATGAAGCAACAGCGCCGCTGGTCCTTGTGCTACACGGGCTGACCGGCTCGTCGAATTCGCTTTACGTGCTCGGTCTGCAGCAACAACTGAGCGCGCAGGGCTGGGCGAGCGTCGCGATCAACTGGCGCGGCTGCTCGGGCGAACCGAACCTGTTGCCGCGCGCCTATCATTCCGGCGCCAGCGATGATCTCGCCGAAGTGATCGGGCATCTGCAGGCCTGCCGGCCCATGGCGCCGCTGCATGCGGTCGGCTACTCGCTGGGCGGCAACGTACTGCTCAAGTACATGGGCGAAATGGCAGCCAGTTGCCCGCTGCGCAAGGCCGTGGCGGTGTCCGTGCCGTTCCGCCTGGACCAATGTGCCGATCGCATCGGCCTCGGCTTCTCCCGCGTCTACCAGGCGCATTTCATGAAGGCGATGGTCGCCTACGTGAGGGACAAACAGCAGCGCTTCCAGCGCGAGGGGCTGCTCGACCACCTTGGTGCCCTGCAGAGCCTCGGACCACTGCACGGCATGCGTACCTTCTGGGATTTCGACGGCCGCTTCACCGCGCCGCTGCACGGCTACAGCGACGCCCAGGACTATTACCGCCGTGCCTCCAGCCGCTACTACCTGCCGACGATCACGACGCCAACCCTGCTGATCCAGGCCGAGGATGATCCCTTCGTGTTCCGCCACAGCGTGCCGGAACCGGCCGAGCTGTCCGCCACCACCGCCCTCGAGCTGCACGCCAACGGTGGCCACGTCGGCTTTGTCGAAGGCACGCCGCGTAGGCCGCGCTACTACCTGGAGCGGCGTATTCCGCAATGGTTGGGCGCCTAGTTTCAGCGGCCCAGCATGAAGGTTTCGTATTCCAGATCCTCGAGACTGCTGGACAGGCGAACCAGCCCCAGCAGAACACACGCCAGCACCGACAGCGTAAAACCATAGCCGAAGAAGCTCGGGCCCATGTGCTGGCTGATCACCGTCAACATCGCATTGAGCAGCACGAAGATCAGGCACAGCTCCAGCACGATCCGGCGCTTGTCCAAGTAGAAAAAGACGTTGAGCAGCGCCATGAACACGACCTGAATGCTCACGCCGATCAGGTCGACGTAGAACAGCGGCAGGTAATAGGCCGAAATCCCCAACCAGGCGAGCAGGTCGGGTGCAACGAGAAACAGCAGCACGACGGTCAGGCCCTGAACCTTGCAGATTTCCAGCAACCCCTGACGCACCGCCAGGATCATCTGCTGCTTGAGCTGGCCGATGTGCTGCAGCGTCTCGCCCCCGCGAATGGCCGAGAAGAGCCGCTCATACCACTCCGCGAAGTCCGTCTCGATGCGCACGAGGAACACCGCCATGCCTGGGATGATCGCTAGGTAGGCCAGAAATATCGGCAGGTCGTAGAGCATCGAAGCACGCAACGGCCCGATCACCTGACTCGACGTGCTGGGGTTGAACCAGAACAGGATCTTGTCGATCCAGATTCCCAGGTTGTAGCACAGCCCTGTGACCAGCAGGCTCAGGAAAACCTGCCGGCGCTCGAGGAAATCGAACGCCACCAGCCGCCGGGCCGGGTACTCCCGAAGGATGTCGAACAGGAACATGAAGAACAGGCTCGCATGCCCGATCAGCAGGCCGAGGAGCAGCCCTTCGAGCTTCATGAACCGCAGCAGATAGGCGCACAGCACCATCAGCGAATAGCCGATGACCATGATCAGCAGGATGCGGTTGTAGGCCTTCATGCCCGACAGGAAGATGATGGTCAGCCAAAGGTTGCACAGCACGACGAAGTTGGCCAGCATCAGCAGCCGGTATCCGAACGGTTGATCGAACACCAGGCTCAGCAAGGCGAATCCCAGCACACCCGAAGCCACCGTGACCATCAGCAGGATGCCCACCAGATTCGGCAGGATGCAGTCCTGTCGCTTCTCGAACAGCCGATCCGAAATGAACCGGGTGAAGAACAGCTGAGCGCCACCGGTAAGGATCAGCGAAGCGGCCATCAGGTAGGTCACGCTGACCAGGAACTGGCGCACCAGCAGCTCCGGCACGACCACTCCAAGACTCATCACCCCGATCAGCATCACGCTGATGATCGACAGCACCCACGGGCCCGAACTGATCAAGCCGGCATAGACATAGGCGCGGAGCGTAGCCGTATAGGAATCGCGCGACAGGATTTTGCGCAGCTCGAAACCGATACCGGCCATGTCAGCGCCTCCCCGTGGCGTTGCGATAGAGATTGCGATAACGATCGAGCATCAGGGCCTCGGTGTAATAGCGATTCACCCGTTCGAGTCCCACCGCCTGGGCCGCCCGCCAGCGCTCGGGGTTGCCGAGCAGGCCGATGATCGCCCTGGCCGTCGCCTGGGGGTCGGCAATGGCGACCACCTCCCCGGCGCAACCCAGCGGTGGCGACTCGTCCGCCGCCCCGTCGATCAACTCTCGGCAGGAACCGACATCGCTGCTGACCACAGGCGTTCCCGCTGCCCAAGCTTCGAGAATCACCAAGGGCTGGGCCTCGCTGATCGAGGTCAGCACCATGAGGCCTAGGTTGGGCAACAGGTCGTGGATCTGCCGGAACCCGAGGAACTTCACCTTGCCTTCCAATCCGAGGCTGGCGACCAGACTTCGGCATTCGGCCGCATAGGCGCGATCCTCTTCCTCGGGCCCGACCACCCAACCCTCGGCCTCCGGTATGGCACTGACCACGCCACGCATCGCCCGGATGAAGGTCTTCACGTCCTTGATCGGGACCACGCGGCCGACGAGCCCGACCACTGGCGCAATCCCCGCTGGGCGGCGCTGCAGCGCATCGGCCCAGACCGACATGGCGATGCCGTTCGGGATCACGCGGGTACGCGAGGGTTGCGCGCCATCAGCGATCTGGCGCTGCCGGTTGCCTGCGTACAGCGAGATGATCGGGTCTGCCGCGCGGTAGGTCAGCAGGCCGATGCGCTCGAAAAAGCGGATCCACAGGTTGCGGATATAGCTGAACTCGGTGTCCAAGCCGGTACGCAAGGCCTCGTCCGGGCCTTCGGATATCCAACTGGCCTGGGCCAGGTCGATCTTGCGTTCCTTGGTGTAGATGCCGTGTTCGCTAAGCATGTACGCACACTGCCAGCGACGCTGCAGCACGGCCCCCAGCAACCCCGCGTATCCGGTCGAGATCGAGTGCAGGGCCCGCGCCCTGGGTAGCCGGGCCGCAACCTGCGAAAGCATGACGATCGGCGCATGCATGGTGCGCAGTGTCCAGAAGTAATTGACGAACGAGGGGTCGCTGCAATGCCGGGTGTAACCCTCGGTGATCGCCTCCCAGCTCGATCGGCTGCGCAGCACGTCCTCAAGACACAGCCGACCAGAAGCCAGCGTGTCGAGCAGGCCTTCGCCGAGCGCTTCGTCCTGGATGCCCGGGTCGTGGAGATAGCGATGCATCTGCCGCATGGTCTCTCCCGCGCCTTCGTGCCCGACCCGGCCGAGCGCCTCGACCGGACGCCAGGCGCTTTCCAGGAAGTGCTCTTCAATGTGCACGACGTTGGCCGGAATCCTGTACTGCCGCTCCCCGTAAGCCTCTCGCTGCCCGCCGATGAATACCACCGAGAAGGTGAAGTCCGGCAGCCCCAGGATCAGTTGGTTCACCCAACTGGACACGCCACCCCGCACATAGGGCCAGGTGCCCTCGAGCAGCAGGCAGATATCGGCGATAGGCGTTTCGGATCGCATGAGGGTCACAACCAGTACTTCGCAAGGGCAGCGAAAGGCGGACGCTGCAGGGTTTCGGACGGGAGCGCGGCCAACTGCTGGCGAACCTCGGCATAACGTCTCTGAAGAAAGGCGATTTCCGCACGGAAAGGAGCCAGTGTCGGCACTCCGACGCCGGCCGCTTCTGCGTGAGAGAAGTGGTCCGCCGCGGTTTCGAGCCGCCCCTGCTCCAGGGCGATCCGCCCCGCCAGGACATGCGCATAGGGATTGCCCGGGATGTCCAGCGTGCGCTGCGCATGCTCGCGCGCCTGCTCCAGGACATGGTCCAGGACGCTTCCCTGGGCCAGCCCAAGATAGGCCAGCTCCCAATACCAGCGCGCCAGGGCATCGTGCAATGCCGTACGGTGGGCGCCCTCCGCCACCGCAAGCTGTCGCAGAGCCGTCTCGATCCGCAGGTTGATCTCACTTTCCTGTTTGTCGAGCATCGAATAGGCCAGAAGCCGGACATCATCAGCCGAATCACGCAACGCCAGCTTGAGGATGGGGATGGCTTCGCGGGACGGCATGCGACGCGTAGCGAACAGCGCGGCCATCCGTTTGTCCGTATCTGGAGCATGACGCAGCACGTCCTGCAGGCCGCCGTCGTTGAACATTAGTTCCTTGCCGCGCTCCTGCGGTCGGAAAGGCAACTCCGGAAGCCCCATCGAGTCCCAGCTCTTCTCCTGCCGACGCCGGGGCAGGTACAGCGCCGGAAAGAGCGCAGCCGCCACCCCAACCGCGCCCAACACCGGAACGAAGAACGCCAGACAGAAGATGAATAACGGGCTCCACGGCAGCGGCAGTTTGTAGCGACGAGGCAGGAGCAGCCAGATTCCGGCCGCCAGCAAGGCGCTGCTCGCGGCATGCGCCCCCAGATACAGCGATGTCGCCTGCGCAACGCTCAAACGCTCGTGGAACGCCGCCCAGCTGCTCAGCTCGAACAGCAGCGCGCCACTAAACAGCCACTTGCTGATCATTCAAGCCACACTCGCTGTAGAGGAAATGACGCAAGGCTTCCTGCCCGTATTCCGCGCCGATGTCGTGCGCCAGCACCCGAACCTGCAGGCTGTCCAGCGTCTGCCCCTGGCCAAACCGCTCGCCCAGCAGCGTATTGAGGCGTAACAGATAGCCCTGAGCGCCTTCGGCGGAGGTCAAGGGCAGCAGCACCAGCACGCAGGTGTCGCCGTCCTGGTCGGTCAGCCTGAGCTGCAGATCCAACCCGCGACGGCTGTCCTCGATCAGGCGCAACAGCCTGTCGCTGTTGGCCGACGCCTTCACCTGCAGTGCGAACAGGCTGGCATCGAGCCCGTGAAGCCGTGCATCGCTGGCCGAGCGCTTGAGGTTCTGGCTGAAGTGCTGGCTGTCCATGTCCTGCAGATGGAGCAGCTCCGGATCGCTCAGGATCAGGTCCGCGATGTGCCCGGCCAGGATGGCGAGCAGGCCGAACACCCGGTCGTTGAACGAGAAGAAGGGCATCTGCTCGATGGCAAGCACTGCCAGGAAGCGTCCTTCGGTGTCGCTCAGCGGGACGCACAGCTGGTAACGCGAATGTTGCCGATGCTCGCCTCGCTCGATCAGGTGCTCGCGGATGCTGACAAGCTCGCCGCGCTGCAGGCACATACGCATGAGCAAGTCGTCGTGGTCGAGCGGGGCGACATCGCCCATGGCACTCAGCGCGCCGGGCAGCGCAACACCGTCGCGCACCCGATAGAGCGCCGCGGCGCGGAAGGTGCCGTACTGGGCCAGCAGACCCAGGACCGGTTCCGCCAGGGCCCGCAGCGCATCGTCGCCACGAGGCAGGTCGCGCAGCTGGTTGCGCAAGCCAAGCAGCGAGCTGCGCAGGCTCTGATCGTTGCCCGCGACCCGCTGCTCCAGACGGTCATGAGAGATGCGAAGGATGTAATGAGCCCGGGTGAACTCGTCGAGCCGCAACTGGCGGTAGTCGTTGGCCAGGTCGAGCCGTTCCAGGCGCCGCTCCCAGATGTCGCGAAACTCCCCTACCAGCATGCCGCTGACGAGCACACCAACGATGAAGGACGCCGGCATCTGCGGGTACAGCCCGTCGCCGTAGCGGTGATAGGCGATAAGCGCGAGGATCAGCAGCACCGCGCTGACCATGCCCCGCATGAAGCCGTAGCGCATGCCGAGCAACAGGGGCGCCATCAGCGGCCAGGGAAACGAAGCCTGCACCATGAGCGGGTCTTCGGGGGACAACCAGTAACCCAGGCCGATCGCCAGGCCGGTGATCACCCAGGTTTCCAGCCACGACACAGCCGCGCCGGCGCGCGGCGCCAGCGTGAAGTCCTTGTGTGCCGATCCGACGGACATCATTCGAGCCGCAACGCGCCGGCCAGCTCGCGCAACACCTTCTGCCCAGTACCGGCGAGGCTCTCGCGTGACCAGCCGGCACGTGCACCGCTCTTGCTCCAGACGACCCGCCCCGTCGCCGACTCGATCACCTGCAGGCTGATACCGACCGCAGGCTCGCCGTCCAGACCGCTTTTGTACTGCCACTCCTCGACGCTGCCGCTGATGACATAGTCGAGCCGCTCCGATGCTGCCCAGGCCAGCGCATCGGCCAGTCGACTGCGGTCGTCGAGCATGGGCAGGTCCGACCGAGGTGCGACCGGGTAATGCCGCGGCTGCAGGCCCTGCTCGGCCAGCACGCTAAGCAGGATCTGCTCGACCCGCTCGCCCGCCTGCGGGGCTTGCGAAAAATTGACGACCGGAACCAGCCCCCACGCGGCCTCACGCGGCAGGGTCGCCGTATCGTGATCGGTGAAGGTGCTGCAGCCGGTCGCCAACATGGCCACGGCGAGCACGGCCAGATAACGGATGAATGACATGGATGGATCTCCCTGTGAGAAATCAGCGCCCGAACCGGGTGCTGTAGGTCAGGCTCAGCGTGCCTCCTGGCTCGCCGTCGCCGTTGCGCGGCGCCGACTGATACCCCAGGGTGAACGCCAGTTCGTCGTCACCGAGCAGCCGCGTCCCGACACCCGCGTTGATCGCGTAGCCGACCTGCTGCTCAGTCCACTGCCAGCCGGCCAACACATCGACCAGCCAGCTGTATTGGGCGGTTTCGCGGTTCAACGCACCGGGAAAGCCACGGCGCCAGGTGCTGGCGACATAGACCTGACCGAAGCGTTCCTGCAGGTAATCGGCCGGTTCTTGCGGGACTGAATGCAAGGGCCCGTCCGCCAGCCGATAGGCGGCATGGCTCAGGCCGCTGCGAAGTGTCCAGCTAGGCCCCTCGAAGAACAGTGCATGACTGAATTCCAGATTCAGCTGGCGCCCGTGGCCAAGCGCTTCGCCGTCCAATGTGCTGAACCGCTGCTGCGCGAGCGACCAGCTGAACTGGTCACGGGGTGTAAGGCCATGCGTCGCACTGACGCCCACCGAGTCGCGACGGGCGAGTGCACGAGCCAGGCCGCTCTCCTCAGCCTGGCGATGCCAGTCGGCGTGAAATTCAAGCGAATCGGTATCGGTGAGTTGAAGGCCGCCAAAAACACCAGCGCCCTGGCGATCGCCTTCGTCATGGTCGCTGATCTCGAGCGCCGCGCCGAGCCAGGCCGGCCCGAGCTCGCGGGTCAGCTGGAGCTCAGCGGACCGCTCGACACCGGGGCTGGCGTCAGAAAGGCCCGGCCCCGAATACCGCTGTCTGCTGAACAGGGCGCTGGCATGCCAGTCGCGCCCGAACTGGCGGGCGATCTCCGCCGTCTGACCACGCAGCTCCAGGGTGCCGAAATCCTGCCGGCGCAGGCCGATCTGCAGGCCTTGCGGGTGGCGCGCCTGGAGGGCCAGCGCCTGGCCCCGCAACTGGTGTTGCAACGCGTCCGGTTGGTCCGGCGAAAGCGCCGCCAGACTTTCGCTCAGCGCCCGATGGGACGCACCGAGCTGTTGCAAGGCTTCGACTCGTTGCGCCGGATCGAGCCCGCCGCCGGCGAGCAGGCGCTCCAACGCGCTGGCATTGTGGGCGCGCAATGCGTGTTGCAGCTCGGCATACCGATCGATGCGCAGGCCATTGCGACGCGCCCAGCCAAGCCATTCGTCCTTCAATGCCGGCTGGTTGAGCCGCTCGAGCTGCTCGCTGAACTGGTCGAACCAGATCTGCAGCATGGGGCGGGCATCGGGCCGCTCCAGGCGCAACACCATCTCGATGCCGGCCCCACCCGCACTGAGCAGGCGCAGGTAGGTCCGATAGGTGTCCGGCTCCGCCGTCGCAGGCCGGCCATCGAAGAGCCCAGCCAGATGGCGTCGCAACCGCAGCGCTCGGTCGAAATAGCCGGCGTTGTCCAATGCATCGGCGTAAGCGGCCTGCACCAGCAGGTCCTCGGGGTTGCGTCGCAGGAAGCGGTCGAACCACTGCAGCGCAAGTTCGTTGCGATTGAGCAGCAGGTAACCACTCGCATAGGGCAGCCACAGGCTGCTGCGCTTGTGCGCGAGCGGCTCCCAGCGCTGCAGCAGCGGGGTCAGGGCCGCCTTGTTGCCCGTGTCGATGTAATGCCAGAGCAACTGCTCCTTGACCGCGTCGGCGTGCGGGAAGCGCGCAACGGCCTCGACCAGCAATCGCTCGGCCTCGGCCTGTTCACCCGCCTGCACCGCGAGCCTGGCGCGGGCGCTCCATAGCGCGCCGACTCGTTCGCCTTCAGGTAGCTGCAGGCCTTGCTCGACCAGCAGGCGCAACCGTGGCAGGTCATCCAGCTGCATCGCCCATTGCAAGGCGCGGGTCAGATTCGCCGGGGTCCGCTTGCGCTCCCAGCTGGCCATCATGACGTCCAGCGCCCGCGCCGGAGCGTGACGCTCGTAAAGGGTGATGAGCCGCTCGTCGGCAGTATCGCTGTTGGCGACCCCAAGTTCCTGGAGCCGCTGATAGCCCTCCATTGCATCCTCATCACGCTCCAAGTCCCACGCCAGTTCGGCGCGCAAGAGCCAGTAGGCGGGTTCGCTGACCTGCTGCCGGTCGGCTGCATCGAGCACGGCCCAGGCGGCCTGGAAATCGAACAGCTCCCAATGCACGTGCGCCCAGGCCAATCGTTGCTCGAGGCTCACGCCGAACCTGCGGTCGCGCTCAGCCCAGAGCGCGACCTGCGCCTCGAGTTGCTGCGTCTGTTCCAGCAACTGCTGGAGGCGCTCCCAGGCCAGGCTGTGATCCGGATGGGCGCTGAGATACTGACGCAGCCAGCGCTCGGCCTGCTCTGGCGTGCCGCGCTGGCCATGGCTGTAGACCAGGGCGTCGAGCTCGGCATCGGACAGTTGCCGGCTTTCGCCCGCACCGGCCAGCAACCGGATGGTGTTATCGAAATCGAACAGCTGGGCCGCCAGACGCCAGGCGTGCTCCCGCACCTGCAGACCATCCTGCTGCTGCAGCAACTTCAGCCAGTACTCCAGGGCCTCGCTGGGCCGCCCTGTCCATTCGCCGAGCTTGGCCATGGTTTCGAGCGTCTCGGCGGGCTGCGGTGCGACATTCGCCAGCTGCTGGCCGACCTCCCAGGCCTGCTCGAGCTGACCCGACGCGAGGCGCAGCTGCATTTCGCTGCGCAGCGCGGTCACGCCTTCGGGATCGAGCAGCCGCCAGCGTGCCAGGATTTCAGCGGCCAGGTCGTACCGCTGGCTGCCGATACCCGCCTTTACCGCCGCTTCAAGCAGCGCACCATCGGCTGCGTCCAAGATGTCCAGATTGGCATGCACCACGGTCGCTGCCTGTTCACCCTGGTCCGCGGCGAGGTATGCCGAAAACGCCTCGCTGACATAGCGCTGCCGGTCATCGGCACTGTCAACACGGGCGATCATTCCGCTCAGCAAGCGTGCGGCCGTTCCGGTTTCGCCAGCGGCGAGGTGGGCCGTTACCGCTTCGCCAAACCACTGCTGTCGTCTGGCCTCGTCTCGCTCAGCCAGGTCCAGGTAGACCTGCGCGGCCAGGCTCGGGTCGTTCACCGCCAAGGCATGGCGGGCAAGCCGGGCCAGTTGTTCGAGGCTAAGCCCTTCGCGCACCACGCCGCGTAGTTGGGCACTCAGCGCCGCGAGGGTCTGGGCGGAAACCGCTTTTTCAGTCGCCTGAGCCTCGAGTACGGCCAGCTCCGTTAGGAAAAAGCGGACATCGCCGGACGCCTCATTCAGCCTGAAGACGTGTGAGCGGGCGCGGACATGGTCGCCGAGGGCAATGAGCTGTTCGATGAGTTTGAGCCGCAAGCTGGTGTCATCAGGATGGGCTTCCAGCAGCAGTTCGGCGTAGCTGATCGAGACGGCATCAGGTTGCCGCTCGCTCGGCATGAAGACCTCGTCGCCATGGTAGGTGACGACCAGCAGGGTAACGACTAGCCCGCCGACGAGCAGCAGGGCCCAGGGACTGAGAAGCCGAACGGGTTCAGTGGCAGAGGAGTTGCGCATCGCTCACCCGCGTCTCTGCCAGCTCGAACTGCCACAAGCCCTGAACCTTCGCGCCCGCATGACGCTTGCCCGCAACTTCCAGCGAGCAGCGGCCGCTGGCGCGAACGGAAAACCGCAGCGGCATTTCTCCCGCGAAGGAAAGTTTCACTCGGTCGTCATCCAGATAGTCCCAGGCCAGCAGCGGCAGGTTCGCCTGCTCCAGGGCGGGCCTGGGGTCACGCTCGGGACGCAGCGCGAGCACGGCGTGCGCATCGCTCAGGTGCACGTAGCGACCCTGCGGCAGTTCGCGAACCCCGGCGACGCCCTGCGAGCGGCGCAGGTCCGGCCAACCGAGCGCTGGATCCAGTCGCAAGGTGCGGAGCCCATCCAGGCCACGAATCTGCCAGCGGCCATCGCCGAGCCGGGCCAGGCTCGACTGGTGCAAACCATTCATCCGTCGGATGTACTGGCTCATCCAGAGCGATATCGGCTGTTCGGCCTGCATCGATCGGTAGATGTCCTGCATGACCCGTATCGATGCCTGCTTGGTCGCAGAGTAAAAGTGGTAATACAGATGCAGGCCGCGCAGACGGCGGGGGGCATCGGTCAGCGCGAAGGTCTCGAGTACACCCCGGAAACCGTAATAGGGCCCCTGCCAGAGATTGGTATAGAGGTTCTCGTTGATGATCGGCGCGTAGTACTGGATGCCGCCGGCCGTCGGCCGGATTAGCGGCGATAGCCCGGTCAATGAAGGATGCGCGCGGGTCAGGATGGTCGTTCCGCCGTTGACGTTCTCCAGGCCGGCGTCATAAGCGAGCTTGATCGTAGCCGCATCCGGCAGTGCGTCGCCGGTCCAGAAGATCATCTTCACGGGCTTGTCGGCGGTGGTCAGCCGCTCGTTTATGTAGGCCGTCGAACCCACCACCTCCCGTGTGAAATCCAGCTTGTCATAGCCGGGAATGGCCATCGTCATGCCGTACTCGGCGGTAAAGCCTTCCCGGAGCTGGGCGCGCTCCGGCTGCCAGTAAAACGGATGGCTGAAACTGTGACTGGCCACCTCGACCTTACGATTGGCGAATATTTCACGCGCGATCGGCTCCAGCTCGCGGGCGAGATGGGGATAGCGGCCTTTGGGCCCGATTTCCCCTTCGATCACCGATACCGACGTCAGCAACCCATGCGGTTCGATGAACGCCTCGAGCACCTCGCGACCGGCATATGGGGAGCCGGCCACCTCGGCACGAGACAGAAAACCATCGCCATCGATATGCACCGTCGCGATACGCCGCCCGTTTTCGGTGGTCGCATCCGGGCGGGGCAACGGCGGCAACCGAAGGGCACGCTGCAAGAAGACGAACGGGTCGAGAATCCAGCGCTGGTAGTCAGGCCCCTCTTCAATGATGTAGGGCGTCAGCGCAACACCGCCGGCAGGCCCGGTCGCCACCGGCGTGTAACGGCGTTGCTCGCTATCGACCAGGCTCAGGCCTGCCTGTGCCTCGCCATCGATCGTGTCGAGCGCTACCAGCTCGCGAACTCGCACCGTAACCGGCGCTTCGAAACCGCCCACCAGGGTTTTGTCCTGCGCGAGGATAGTGACACCGGGCTTCGCCGGCTTGCCAACGTGGCGCATCCCCAACCGCCTGAGTACTGCCCGGCCGACCACGGGAACCCCTCCCATGATGGCCAGCGGAACGCCTTCGTCGAGCCGGGCCACGAGCCAGTCGTCGAAAGCGGCAGAATCGTCCGGCGGGCCATTGGTCATCCAGGTCACGATACCGGCATAGAGCCCGCCCATCGGGTTTGTCGGCAGCTGGTCAGCTGGTAGGTAGTCGACCCGATAGCCAAGGTATTCGATCAGCCCGCCCAGAAACATATGACCGCGGTTGCTCGAAAGCGGACCTTCCCGTGGGTCGTAGATCACCGCAACGCGTCGAGGCTGGACCTCCAGCGTGCTGATCCCGAGATAATCCAGCTCAGGCATGGTGACGAAGGGTATGAAACGCTCGCCACGTAGACGCTCGGCTAGCGCGCGCGCCTCCTCGCGCTGTGTGGATGGCAGGTAATCGATCGCGATCAACGGCACGCCTTGGGCACGCAATGGATCGAGGTGGATGTCGAGCCAGTCCCGGTCAGCTTGCGGCACTGCACGGTAACGTCCGCGACCGGCATCCCAGCCGGCGTGAATCGATTCGACCGCCACCGCGCTCGCCACGCCCGGCAATTCGGGAAGTACTTCGAACCCGCGATTGAAGATCAGCTTGAGCTCCGGCAGCTCCCGGTGCAGTTGCCGAAGAAAATCGCGCAGCGCGACGCGCTCGGCTTCGCGCCTGTCCTCGGGCAAAAGCAGGAAGCTGTCCAGCGTATCCAGGAAAAGACCGACGTAGCCCTGCTGCTCGAGGGCTCGGGCTTGAGCCAGCAGATGTTCGCGCCACGCCGGGGCACTCAACTGCATGACCTGACTGTTCCAGGCCTGGTTACGGACCTCGCTTGCGCTCCGGGCGATCTCGTCGCCACCCTCGGAGAGGTCGCCGTCGTACTCGCCAACGGAAAGATAGGCAAAGGGCGAACTGCCCTGAGCGCGAAGAAACGCCACGTCTCGTCGTGAGAGATGGCCAGATTCAAGAACCGCCCACTCGAACTGTGCCAGTTCTTCCAGCGGCGGAGAGGAGGCGTACCAGAAAGCGACACTGCCCGGACGGGCCGTCGAGCTAGCATCAGCGTGAACAGGCAGGGCTAACAGCAGACCATGGAGCAAAATGGCGTACGCCGAACGGTGCGGCCCTAATAATGCAAAAAATCGGATTGCCGTTGCCGTCAACCTACGGGCAAATACTTGAACGATCCACATGGATTCACCGTAATAAACGACCTACCGCCCACCGGTATTAATCCATAGCGTCTGGCTCTATACAAGCATAATGCCATCATCACCGATGAAAGGTTGACCCTGTCGGCAGATGGCGCCAATTAAATGTCAATCCAGCTCGAAATCCAGGTGCCATACTTCCCTTACAGTTACGTCTAACGGCACCCGAAACCGCCGACACAGCTCGCCATAATTCACCCGCGCAGCGTCGGCGACAACGCCCTCCTCCAATACCAGCACCTGATAAACACCCCGACACAGCAAGGCCTCGCTCAACCGGTCCGAACGAATGCCACTAGTGGAAAGGAAGCGCACCCAAGACGTGATTATGATCCAGGCGTTAAGCGCGATGTCCTCAACCTGGGCGGGATCCATCAGCAGAATGCCGGCATCGACGAACCCCTGATAGATCGCCCGGGCATGCCGCAGGCAACGGCCGGCGAACGCCTGGTAGCGCTGGGCGAGCTGCGGATTGGCATCCAGCAGGCCTTCCAGATCACGATGGAGAAATCGGTAATCCCACATCGCGCCCAGCAGCGCTTCGAGGTAAAGCGCCTTGTCCTGGACTTGCATTTCCCGCTCCGGCGGCAGGCGCAGGAACTGGTCGACACGCGATTCGTACTGCCCGAACAGCTCTGCGACGATCGCCTGCTTGTTGGGGAAGTGGTAGTACAGATTGCCCGGCGAGATGCCGAGATGGGCGGCGATGTGGTTGGTCGTAACGTTCCGCTCGCCCTGGGCGTTGAACAGCCCCAGGCTGGCTTCGATGATGCGGTCACGGGTCTTGGTGCGGGATGCCATGAGGCGGCGAGTTCTCGGCGGCGAAGCGAAGGAAGCAACGGTACACGCCAGCAGGCGGGTAAGCACGTCTCGTTGACAGTTTAGAGTAATTACTCTAGAAATCCTCCAGCACATCGCATCAGGAGCCCGCATGTCAGCCGAAATCCCGCAAGCGCTGGTCGCCATGGAGGCCCTGTTCGCCCGCCAGCGTTCGGCCTTCACCGCCGCACCGATGCCCTCGGAAGAGGATCGCCTGCGTTGGCTGGACGCCCTGCGCGATGTGCTGGCCGGCCATCAACCGGCGCTGATCGAGGCAATCGCTGCGGATTTCGGTCATCGTTCGGCCGACGAAACCCTGCTGGCGGAAATCATGCCCAGCCTGCACGGCATCCGTTACGCCAGCCGTCACCTGCGGCGCTGGATGAAACCCTCACGCCGGCATGTCGGCCTCGCCTTCCAGCCAGCCAGCGCACGGGTGGTCTACCAGCCGCTGGGCGTGGTCGGCATCATCGTGCCGTGGAACTACCCGCTCTATCTGGCCATCGGGCCGCTGATCGGCGCGCTCGCCGCCGGCAATCGCGTGATGCTGAAAATGAGCGAGTCGACGCCTGCCACCGGGCAGCTGCTCAAGGAGCTGCTGGCGCAGATCTTCCCTGAAGATCAGGTAGCGGTGGTGCTCGGCGACGTAGAGGTCGGGCAGGCCTTCGCCCGGCTGCCGTTCGATCACCTGCTGTTCACCGGTTCGACGCACATCGGCCGCGAGGTGATGCGCGCGGCAGCGGAGAACCTGACACCGGTGACGCTGGAGCTCGGTGGCAAGTCGCCAGCGATCGTCTCGGCCAGCGTCCCGTTGGCCGATGCCGCCGAGCGCATCGCCTTCGGCAAGTGCATGAACGCCGGGCAGACCTGCGTCGCGCCGGACTATGTGCTGGTGCCGCGCGAGCGTGTCGAGGGCTTCGTCGGTGCCTACCGTGAGGCGGTACAGCGTCTGTATCCGAGCCTTGCGGACAATCCCGACTACACCGCGATCATCAATGCGCGTCAGCTGACGCGACTGCAGGACTACCTCGACGATGCGCAGGCCAAGGGCGCGCATGTCGTGCCGCTGTTTGCCGAGGCGCAGCAACGGCGCATGCCGCACTGCCTGCTGCTGAACACCACCGACGACATGCGCGTGATGCAGGAGGAAATCTTCGGCCCGCTGTTGCCGATCGTGCCCTACGACGATCTCGAACAGGCGCTGGCCTACGTCAACACGCGCCCACGACCGCTGGCGCTGTACTACTTCGGCTACGACCGCAGCGAGCAGCAGCGCATGCTGCAAACCACCCACTCCGGCGGCGTGTGCCTGAATGACACCCTGCTGCACGTCGCCCAGGACGATCTGCCGTTTGGTGGCGTCGGCCCGTCCGGCATGGGGCACTACCACGGCCATGAGGGATTTCTCACCTTCAGCAAGGCCAAGGGTGTGTTCATCAAACAGCGCTTCAACGCCGCCCGACTGATCTATCCGCCCTATGGCAGGTGGTGGCAGAAGCTGATCTATGCGCTGTTCATCCGCTGAAGCGAGCTGGAGCAATGCACGAGATTTCCCTCAATCGCCGCGGCCTGCTCAAGGTCGGACTGCTCGGCGGCGCCATCCTGGCTGGCGGCGGCCTGCTCAGCCGAACCCTCAGCGCCTCGGCAGACAGCCCGGCGAGCGGCTTCTTCGCGCTGCGTGACAGCGATCTGCCCATGCTGCGCCGACTAACGCCGTTGCTGCTGGAAGGCTCGACGGCGCCCAGTGACATGCCGCAGGCCGTGCAGACCACCCTCGTCAGCCTTGACCTGGGCCTGCACCACTTGTCGCCCGCGCTGCTAAGCCAGGTACGCCAGCTGTTCGACGTACTCAGCCTGCCACTGACCCGCGGGCCGCTGACCGGAATCTGGAGCGGCTGGGAGGTCGCCTCCGATGATCAAATACGCGCGTTCCTGCAGCGCTGGCAAAACAGCTCGCTCGCCCTGCTGCGCCAGGGTCATGCCTCGCTGCTGCAGATGATCCTCATGGCCTGGTACGCCAGCCCCGCCGCCTGGGCGCACTGCGGTTATCCCGGACCGCCGAAGGTCTGACTGACAGGAGGCATCCGTGCCCGTTCCCGACTTGTTTGCTGCAGGCCTTGCCCGTGGCTGGACCACATACGACGGCTCGCGACTGGAGGACGATCTGACCCTGGAGGCCGACGTCGCCATCGTCGGCAGTGGCGCAGGCGGCGCCACCAGCGCAGAAGTGCTGAGCGCAGCCGGCTACAAGGTGCTGCTGATCGAAGAAGGCCCGCTGCGCACCAGCAGCGACTTCGACATGCAGGAGGCCCGCGCCTATCGCTCGCTCTATCAGGAAGCCATCGGCCGCACGAGCAAGGACGGCGCCATCACCATCCTGCAGGGCCGCGCGGTCGGCGGCACCACGCTGGTGAACTGGACCTCGAGCTTTCGCACACCGCCGCAAACATTGCAGCACTGGGCCAGCGAGCATGGCGTCAGCGGGCTGTCGGTCGAGGCGCTGCGACCCTGGTTCGAACGCATCGAACAGCGCCTCGGCATCGCACCCTGGGCCGTGCCGCCGAATGCCAACAACGCGGTGTTGCAGCGCGGCTGCGAAAGCCTCGGCCAGCACTGGGCGGTGATCCCGCGCAACGTGCGTGGCTGCTGGAACCTAGGCTATTGCGGCATGGGCTGCCCGACCAACGCCAAGCAGTCGATGCTGGTCACCAGCATTCCGGCGCTGCTGGATAAGGGCGGCGCACTGCTCTACCTCGCGCGCGCCGAACGCCTGTTGATGCAGGGCGAGCGGGTCGTCGGCCTGGACTGTCTGGGCATGGACGACCGCTGCGTGGAACCGAACGGGCGGCGCATCCGCGTCGTCGCCAGGCACTACATACTCGCCGGCGGCGGCATCAACACGCCGGCGCTGCTGCTGCGCTCGCAGGCGCCCGACCCGCATCAGCGCGTCGGCAAGCGCACCTTCCTGCATCTGACCAACTTCTCCGCGGCGCAATTCGACGAGCGCATCGACGCCTTCAGCGGCGCGCCACAGTCGATCTATTCCGACCACTTCCAGTGGCGCGACGGGATTGCCGGGCCGGCGGGCTACAAGCTCGAAGTACCGCCCATCCATCCCGCGCTCGCGGCCACCCTGCTCGGCGACTTCGGCCCGGAGAATGCGCAGCGCATGGCCGAGCTGCCGCATACCCACGCGATGATCGCCCTGCAGCGCGACGGCTTTCATCCGGACAGCGCCGAGGGCACGGTCGAGCTGCGCAGCGACGGCAGCCCGGTGCTCGAATACCGCATGACCGACTATGCCTGGAACGGAATCCGCCGTGCCTTTCTGAGCATGGCCGAGATCCAGTTCGCCGCCGGTGCGCGCGCCGTGCTGCCCCTGCATGCCGACGCCCATTACGTGCGCACGCCCCGCGCCGCCCGGGAGCTGATCGAGGGTCTGGACCTTGCGCTGTACCGCACCCGTCTTGGCAGCGCCCACGTCATGGGCGGTTGTGCCATGGGTGATGACCCACGCCGGGCCGTGACAGACAGCCTCGGTCGGCACCATCAGCTGGCCAACCTGTCGATACACGACGGCTCACTGTTCCCCACCAGCATCGGCGCCAATCCCCAGCTATCGATCTATGCGCTGTGCGCCAAACTCGCCACGGAACTGGGTGATCGCCTGCAGAAGTCCTGAGATTGACTGTCATTCACGACAGATCGCGGCATGGCATTCAGGCTTTACGCTGTCGACACCGAGCCGCTACCATCCACACCCCCACGCATGCGTCAGGACGCCGCGATGAATCGAGTGTTGTATCCGGGAACCTTCGATCCCATCACCATGGGCCACGCCGATCTGGTGGAACGCGCTTCGCGCCTGTTCGACGAGGTCATCATCGCCGTGGCGGCCAACCCCAAGAAGAACCCGCTGTTCCCGCTCGAGCAACGTGTGGCGCTGGCTCAAGAAGTCACCAAACACCTGCCGAACGTGAAGGTCATGGGTTTCTCCACGCTGCTGGCGCACTTCGTCAAGGAGCAGCAGGCCAATATCCTGCTGCGCGGGCTGCGTGCGGTTTCGGACTTCGAGTACGAGTTCCAGCTGGCCAACATGAACCGCCAGCTGGCGCCCGATGTGGAAAGCCTGTTCCTCACGCCGTCGGAAAAGTACTCCTATATTTCCTCGACGCTGGTTAGGGAGATTGCCTCGCTCAAGGGTGACGTATCCAAATTCGTCCACCCGGCGGTGATGAGCGCGTTGCACGAGCGCTTCGGCCAGAACTGACGATGCCCGCCGGGCCGCGTCGAGTGCACGCTGGCTGGCGATGCGGCACAATTGCCCGGTCGTAATATTGCTGTGCCGTGGTTCGAGCCACGGCAGGAGTTCGCTGGATGTCCCTGAAAATCACCGATGACTGCATCAACTGCGATGTGTGCGAGCCAGAGTGCCCGAACAGCGCCATTTCCCAGGGCGAGGAAATCTACGTCATCGACCCCAACCTCTGCACCGAATGCGTCGGCCACTACGACGAGCCACAGTGCCAGCAGGTCTGCCCGGTGGACTGCATCCCGCTCGACGAGAACAACGTCGAGAGCAAGGACGAACTGATGCAGAAGTACATGATCATCACCGGCAAGGCGTGATGCTTTCGCGGCGCCCGACCCGAAGGACCAGCCTGCTCAAGGGCCTCCAGGGTTGTCTCGCCGCCCTCCTGCTGCTGGCCTGCGCGGCCCAGGGCAACCCTCTTGCAAACGGCGCCGTCGCCACGGCCCATCCGCTGGCCAGTGAAGTTGGCCGGCGCATTCTCGAAGCCGGCGGCAACGCCTTCGATGCCACCGTTGCAGTCAGCGCCGCCCTGGCCGTGGTCGAGCCATACGGCTCCGGACTTGGCGGCGGCGGCTTCTTTCTGCTGCGCGAAGCCGGCGAATCCCCCCAGCACAGTTTCCTCGACGCCCGCGAGCGCGCACCCGCCGCTGCCACGCCGGACCTGTACCTGCGCGACGGCAAGATCCGGCGCGAACTTTCGCTGAATGGCCCGCTGGCCGCGGCGATACCTGGCACGCCGGCCGCACTGGTCGAGCTCGCGGAGAAGCGCGGTCGCCTGCCACTGCAAGCCACTTTGGCACCGGCTATCGCCCTGGCCCGCGACGGATTTGTGGTGGACTCCGTCTATCGCCAGCGCGCCGGCTGGCGCCTCGCGGCGTTGCGTGACGATCCGGAGAGCGCGCGGCTGTTTCTCCACGACGGGGACCTGCCAGCCGAAGGCCATCTGCTGCGTCAGCCGGAGCTGGCGCAAACCCTGGAGCGCCTGGCCAGGCACGGTCACGACGGCTTCTACCGCGGCGAGTTCGCGAAGAAATTGGTGCAAGGCGTTCGCGCCGCCGGCGGCATCTGGTCGCTGGAGGATCTGGCCGACTACCACACCGTCGAGCGCGAGCCACTACGCTTCACCCTCGCCGATGGCCGTGAGCTGATCGGCGCGCCGCCACCCTCGGCCGGCGGCATGATCCTCGCGCAGAGCCTGGGTATTCTCGAACGCCTGTCCTGGCGCGACGCCGAACCGCTGCAACGCAGTCACCTGGTGGTCGAGGCGCTGCGCCGGGCCTATCGCGACCGCGGGCAACTGGGCGATCCGGATTTCGTCGCGTCACCACTGCGACGTCTACTGTCAGACCAGTATCTGGACCAGCTCGCCAGCTCCATCGACCCTGATCGGGCCACGCCGAGCAGCGCATTGCCGCCAGCGCCACGCTGGCGCGAGGGCGAGCACACCACCCACTTCGCGGTGATCGATGCCGAAGGCAATGCGGTGGCGGCGACGCTGTCGCTGAACATGATGTTCGGCGCCGCCTTCACCGTGCCCGGCACCGGTGTGCTGCTCAATGACGAGATGGACGACTTCGCCGCCGACATCGACGGCAGCAATGCCTATGGCCTGAAGGGCAGCAGCGCCAACGCCATATCCGGCGGCAAGCGTCCACTGTCGAGCATGAGCCCGACTTTCATCGAAAGTGCCGAGGAGTTCGCCGCCTTCGGCACGCCCGGCGGCAGCCGCATCCCGAGCATGGTGCTGCTTTCGGCACTGTCTTACCTGGATGGCGAACCGGTGCAGGCCTGGCCGGCAGTGCCGCGCTATCACCACCAGTACCTGCCCGACGTACTGCAGTACGAAGCCGACGCCTTCACCCCGGCGCAGCTGGACGCCCTGCGCGCGCACGGTCACCAGCCCAGGCTGATCGAACGCGATTACGGCAACCAGCAGGTGCTCTATTGGCACAAGCCGAGCGGCACGGTCGACGCGGCCAGCGACCCGCGCGGCATCGGCCAGGCACTGATGGTGCCGGCACGCCGCGAGCCGGTTACAGCTGCAGAATGACCGGGCCTTCGTCCTCAGCGAGCTGACGCAGCTGCCGCGTCAGCTCATGACCCTCGCCGAGCAGCAAGGCGTTGCGCAGACTCTGGATGATGCGGCTGGCGTAGCCCAGGTCGTTCATCAGCGAACTGCTCTGCAAACCGTCCAGCTTCTGGTTGCGGATCGACTCGAACAGGCGCCGGCGAAACTCCGCATCGAACTTCGCAGCGTGCTCGTCCAGCCAGTTCAAGCGCTCGCGCCATAGCTCATCGGGCAGCTCCGAGTGGTTGAGCGCGCGGATCTCGCGCAACGACTCCAGCAAATGCCGACGCAGCTCGACATACGCCTGGCGCGCCGCGGAGTCATCGGTGCGCAGGTAGTGTCCGAGGTTTTTCTGCAGGTGCTTGGCATCCTTGACCGCATCCACCAGCTGCAGCGCCGCAACCTGGCAGCTCAGCCAGAACGCCTGGTGGCTCTCGTCCAGCGGCAGCTCCAGACGCCCCATGAAGGTCAGCAGATCGGAATACACGCCCTTGATGTGCCGCTGATACAGCCGCTCGGCATCCAGGGCCTGGGCGTCGGGCTTCGCGTTGATCAGCGCCTCGTCAATCCGTCCCTGCTGGCGCAGCTGGTCCACCGGCAGATAGGTGGCATGGCAGATCACCTCGAGACTCAGGCGCGCCAGATGCTGCAGCTCCTGCGCCACGGCGCTGGCGGCAGCATCCGCGGAGTCCAGCGCACGGTCATTTAGGTAGCGCGCGCGGGTCGGCTCCTCCGGTCTAGCAGGCGCAAGTTCGGTGATCAGCACCGTCGGTTCGACTCGCTCGGGCAACACGCGCAACAGCAGGTTTGCCAGCTGCGCCTGCCACGGCCAGAACAGCAGCACACCCATGGCATTGAACAGCGTATGGAACAGCGCCAGCTGAATCAGGCGGTTTTCAGCCAGGCCCAGCGGCGCGACCAGCCATTCGACCAGCCAGGTCAACGGCAGCAGCAGCGCGATGGCCAGCACGGCGGTAGTCACGTTGAACAGTACATGGGCCAGCGCCAGGCGCTGACCACTGCGGTTGCCGCCGAGCGAGCCGACGAACGCAGTGGTGACGCTCGTCCCGACATTCGCACCGATCGCAGTCGCCAGCGCCTGGCCGAGATCCAGCTGGCCGGTAGCCAAAGCGGTCAGCGTCAGCATCAATGTGGCATGGCTGGACTGCAGCACCACCGTGGCAAACAGGCCGATCGCGACGAACATCAGTTGCCCGGCCAGACCGCCAGCGTGGTACTGCGACAGGTCCATGCCACCGAAGGTGGAGAAGCCGGTCTTGATCTGATCGATGCCGAGAAAGATGAAGGCGATGCCGAGCACGATGCGCCCGGCCGCCTTGCCCTTGTCGCCGGTGAAGCTGGCCAGCACCCCGAAAACCAGCAGCGGCAAGGCCAGCGGACTCAGGCTGACGTTCTGCCCGGCCAGTGCCAGCAGCCAGATACCCGTGGTAGAGCCGAGATTGGCGCCGAACAGTATGGCGATGCCGCCGGCAAGCTTGATCAGCCCGGTGCTGATGAAAGCGATGGTGAGCAACGAGACCAGCGTGCTGGACTGCAGCAGCATGGTGCCGCTCATGCCGAACATCAGGCCCTTGAGCGGCGTCGCCGTACTGCGCGTCAGCAGCTGTTCGAGCTTGCTACCGGCCAGTTGGCGCAGCCCCTCTTCGAGGCATTGCATGCCGAACAGGAACAGGGCGAGTCCCGCGCACAGCTCGAGCCATCCGTCACTGGCCCAGAACGACCAGGACAACATCAGCAGGCCCACGATGGGCAGAAATGTCTTGAAGAAGCGGCTGTTCAAGGAGGGGGCTTCGCGGCGCGGGATGGGAGGCGAAGCCTACTGCAGCAACACCGCGACCGGAAGGCTCAGGCCCTTGCCAGTCGCGATGCGGATGACGTCGATCAACGCTGGGCGTTGTAACCGCTGGTGGTGCAGCCCAGGCAGCGTACGAACGCCGCTTTGCCCGGCTCGACCACCAGAGCCTTGCCAGCCTCGCCGACGTTGCCGCCCAAGGCGGTGAACGGCAGGCTGACAACGAAAACACCGGCGCCGATGGCAGTCGCGGCGATCAGCAGCGGGCGGGCGATGATCAGGTCACCGACCATGGAGTAGGCCTTGGGCGCTTCTACGGAGTACATCGGATCACCACTGGCGTTCTGCGGGACCGACTCCGCATGTGCCGGCAGCGCCAGCAGGCCAGTGGTCAGTGCCAAGACAGCAGCGGTAGAGCGGAACAGATTCATGGTGTGGTCCTTCAGATGTGCGAAACGCGGCAATTTTTAGTTGTGGCGGCCACTATAGCAGTGGCCGGGGCAGGCTGAGCGTGAACGCCGTCAACGCATGCACAGTTCCGCCAGCCGCTCAACGCTGGCAGCGAGCGCAATACACGCTGGCGCGCTGACCGAGGCGAATCTCACGCAGCGTGCCGCCACAGTTCTTGCAGAATTCGCCGGCCCGCCCGTAGACGAACAGCTCCTGTTGAAAATAGCCGGGCTTGCCATCGCCGCCGACGAAATCGCGCAAGGTCGTGCCGCCACGCTCGATGGCCATCGCCAGTATCCGCCGGATTTCCTCGCCGAGCTTCAGATAACGCGCTCGCGAGATGCTCCCGGCCGGCCGCCGCGGATCGATCCCGGCGGCGAACAGTGCCTCGCTCGCATAGATGTTGCCGACGCCCACCACTACCGCGTTGTCCATGATGAACGGCTTGACCGCCATGCTGCGCCCACGCGACAGCCTATACAGGCGGTCACCGTCGAAATCCTCGCCGAGCGGCTCGGGCCCGAGACTGGCGAGCAACACATGGGCGAGCGGCTCGTGGCTCCAGAGCATCGCGCCGAAGCGCCGCGGATCGGTGTAGCGCAGCGCCTGGCCGGACTCCAGCAGGATATCGACGTGCTCGTGCTTGGCCGCCGGCAATGCCGCGTCAACCAGACGCAGGCTTCCGGACATGCCCAGATGAACGATCAGCGTGCCGCTCTCGGCCTTGATCAGCAGGTATTTGGCACGACGCTCGACGGCTTGGATGCGTTGGCCGGACAGACGCACATCGAGGTCTTCCGGGATCGGCCAGCGCAACCGCCGGTCACGCACCAGCACGCGGCTGACACGCTGACCAACAAGGTATGGCTCGATACCACGGCGGGTAGTTTCGACTTCGGGAAGTTCGGGCATGGCGGGACGTTGGATACAGCGAAGGGATGCCGACCTTAGCAGGCCGACGCCGGGCCGTCAGCCCACGCCCAGCTCGCGGATGCTTTCCTTGAGGCAGACGAAATCGTATTCCGACAGCCCGACGTACTCGAGCACCAGCTGCGACACGCTGTCCCACTCGTGATCGTCCGGCTGCGCGCCGAGCACCCGATGACAGGCGCAGATGTGCTCGGCCATCTTGAGGATCGCCAGCAGCGTCTTGATCGGCGCGTCGCGCCCCGAGTCGTCGGCGAACAGCGACAGCGCGTTATGGTGATTGGCGATGGCATCGCACAGGTGCAGCGGCAGGTTCCACGATTTGGCGGTGAAGTAGCCGACCACCGCATGGTTGGTGCTGAGCACGCGATTCTCGATATCGACGATGCGCTGGCCGTCTCCGGTGCTGGCGTAGGCCTCTTCCAGCACACTCATGTAGCCGGGGAAGCGCTTGAGCATCAGCGGGATGCCGCAATTGTGGAACAGCCCGAGGGTGTAGGCCTCGTCCGGCGACTGGTAGCCGATGCGCTTGGCCAGGGTCAGGCAGGCCATGGCCACGTCCTGCGCGCTGTCCCAGAAGCGGCTGAGCGTGACGATGGTCTCGTCGCTCATCTCGCCCTTGATCGACTGCGCATTGATCAGGTTGATCACCGAATTGCAGCCCAGCAGGTTCACCGCCTGCTGGATGGAAGCGATGCGGTTGGCCAGACCGAAATGCGGCGAGTTGACCAGCTTGAGCAGCGCCCCCGAAAGCCCCGGGTCCTGACTGATCAGCCGGGCGATGGCTTTCAGATCGGGCACCGGCATGACCTGCTCCATCTGCAGGTCGACCATGATCTGCGGCTGCGGCGGCACGCTGATGCCTTGCAGCACCCGGCGGATCTGTTCGGCGGAGAGTTCAACGGCCATGAGGGGGACGCTCGACTAGAAGGCAAAGTGCCATCGGCACGAAAGGGCGAACTTTGGCTGAGATGCGGGTCCCATTTCAAGTGACTCGCATTCGGCGAGCGTTACCGACAGACAGACGGAGGCATGCTCATGACCCAATCCCTCAACGGCAAGCGCGTGGCAATCCTGGTGACCGACGGCTTCGAGCAGGTCGAGCTGACCGGCCCGCAGGAAGCGCTGGAGAAGGCCGGTGCGACAGCCCAGATCGTCTCCGCCAAGAATGGCGAAGTGACCGGCTGGAACCACACCACCCCGGCCAGCAAGTTTCATGTGGACAAGACCTTCGACGACCTCGATATGAATGACTATGACGCCGTGCTGCTGCCCGGCGGGGTGGTCAACTCCGACACCATTCGCACCGACGAAAGCGCACAAAAGCTGGTACGCGACGCCGCCGCGGCGAACAAGCCGATCGCGGTGATCTGTCACGGCGGCTGGCTGCTGATCTCGGCCGGACTGGTCAAGGGCAAGCGCATGACCAGCTGGCCGTCGCTTACCGACGACCTGAAGAACGCCGGCGCCGATTGGGTGGATCAGGAGGTGGTGGTGGACGGTCAACTGATCAGCAGCCGCAAGCCGGATGACATCCCAGCGTTCAGCCAGGCGCTGATTCAAGCCCTGTCCGCCTGACCGGTGATGCGTGACGGGCGCTGCGAGGAATTTCCGGCAGCGCCGGCGCGCGTGGCCTGCCGCTCGTTTAGAATGCCCGTCTTTTTCCCGGAGCCCCGCCGATGACCCTGCCCAGCCTGCGCCTCAAAGCCAACGCCGATCGCCGCCTGCGCGCCGGCCATCTGTGGGTCTACAGCAACGAGGTGGACACCGCGGCCACGCCGCTGGCGGGCTTCGTTGCCGGGGATCAGGCCGTACTCGAAGCCGCCGGCGGCAAGCCGCTGGGCATCGTCGGGGTATCGCCGAACAACCTGATCTGTGCGCGCCTGCTGTCACGCGATCTCAAGCACAGCCTGGATAAGTCATTGCTGGTGCACCGCATTCAGGTCGCCCTATCGCTGCGTGATCGCCTGTTCGATCAGCCGTGCTACCGCCTGATCTATGGCGATTCCGATCTTCTGCCGGGCCTGGTGGTGGATCGCTTCCACGACCATCTGGTGGTGCAGCTGGCGTCGGCGACCATGGAGCGCAACAAGGATGCCGTGCTGGAGGCGTTGGTCCAGGTGCTCAAGCCGCGCGGCGTGCTGTGGAAAAACGACTCCAGCGCCCGCGATGCCGAAGGCCTGGAGCGTTACGTCGATACGGCGTTCGGCGTGGTGCCGGAGTGGGTCGCGCTGGAAGAGAACGGCGTGAAGTTCGAGGCGCCGGTGCTGCAGGGCCAGAAGACCGGCTGGTTCTACGACCACCGCATGAATCGCGCGCGCCTGGCGCCCTACGTGAAGGGCAAGCGCGTACTCGATCTGTTCAGCTACATCGGCGGCTGGGGCGTGCAGGCGGCGGCCTTCGGTGCCAGCGAGGTGTTCTGCGTCGACGCCTCGGCTTTCGCCCTGGATGGCGTGGAGCGCAACGCCGCACTCAACGGCGTGGCGGAGAAGATGACCTGCGTCGAGGGTGATGCCTTCGAGGCGATGAAGGAACTGAAGAACGCCGAGGAACGCTTCGACGTGGTCATCACCGACCCGCCGGCCTTCATCAAGCGCAAGAAGGACATCAAGAACGGCGAGGCCGCCTACCGCCGCCTCAACGAAGCCGCGATGCGCCTGCTGAACAAGGACGGCATCCTGGTCAGCGCCAGCTGTTCCATGCACCTGGAAGAAGATCACCTGCAGAACATCCTGCTCGGCAGCGCACGCCATCTGGACCGCAATATCCAGCTGCTCGAACGCGGCGCCCAGGGCCCGGATCATCCGGTGCATCCGGCGATCGCGGAAACCCGCTACATCAAGAGCCTGACCTGCCGCATCCTGCCCAACAGCTGAGGGGCGGCACACGCGCCTACCGTATCGCCATGAAACCTCCGCCCGGCAGTGCGGGCGAAGGTTTCAACGTGCGGTGCTACTCGATGCCCTTGCGCTGATCGCTCCACAGCAGGCTGGTGCACAACCCGCAGAAACGTCCGTAGAAGGTGCCACGCGCACTCTCGTCGTCCATCAGGTGATAACGGAACCAGGCCGTCGTCGGTCCGCGATAAGCCCCGCCATCACCCACCGGCTCGAAGTGACTGACATAGCGCCTTTCCCCCCAGAAGATCGGCACATTGGCGCGGGTATAGACCGGCTGCGCATTCAGATAGGGGATGGCGATCGTGTCGGCACCCCCGGACATCAGGAACATCGGCCCGCGCTGGTTGCGCTGCGACGACGAGTCATGGCCAAGACCGATGGTGTACGGCTGGATCGGCGCGGTGACCTTCACGCGATCATCCTGCCCGGCCATGATCGAGCCTCCACCGCCCTGGGAGTGGCCCGATGTGGCGACGCGCCCGGTGTTCAACACGCCGACGTAGGTGCCGTAGGTGCGATTGCTTTCCTGTACCAGGTAATCGAGGCAGGCCAGCATGTCGCGCCCGGTGCCGGCATTCGAGGTTTCCGCCGCGGCCACCACGAAGCCATGGCTGGCCCAGTGGGTCAGCAGCCCTGAATAAGTCGTCGGCCCGGTGCCGGTACCATTACCCCAGAGGATGACCGGATGCCTGACGCCATCCTGGCCCAGCGTGCGTGGCCGGTAGATGCGGCAGCTCGGCCCTTCGCTCTGACTGGTGACGGCGTAGGGGCCGGAATTGTCGAAGCTCGAAACCGAGGGAAATGGTGCTCCGGGTGTGTCCGGCAGGGGGGCGGCGGCGGCGGTTGCGGATAGGGCCACCAGAGCAGCGGCGCTCAGGTATAGACGTGTGAATTTGTGCATCTGCATTCCTCGTTCTTATCGTTGGTATAAGGACGCCTCGCCCATCATCGACTGCCCGCTACTCCGCAGAACGCGCACCCATGGCGAGGCGACCGCTCGCTGGCCAGCGGCAAGACAAGATGCAGTCACCAGCGAAACGGTCGGGTCTGGACTCTAGCGAGCGATCCTCGACCTGCCAGTCAAGTGGACCGGCGGTCATACACCGAAAAAGGCCGCCGATGCGCAGGCCTCACGCCCGATCCAGCCGCTCCGAGCCGCTGGCATGCGGGATAGCGCAGGACCGGCAATCGTCCCGCCTGGCCCGGCTGCCGGAACGTGCGTAGAATCGGTGATATCTCGCCATTCACCACACGGCGGACTCTGAGCCCAGGCCCTACGAGCGTCTACCCGCCTCGACCCGGCCCCTTCCGAACGCACGGTCATCCTCCGTTGCATCCGGCACAGGCGTTGCTCACCATACGCATACCTCCGATTACCTGATCAGCCGCAGGAACCGTCATGCCTGATTACCGCTCGAAAACCTCCACGCACGGCCGCAACATGGCCGGCGCCCGCGCGCTGTGGCGTGCCACCGGCATGAAGGATGAAGACTTCAAGAAGCCGATCATCGCCATCGCCAACTCCTTCACCCAGTTCGTGCCTGGCCACGTGCACCTCAAAGACCTGGGCCAGCTGGTCGCCCGCGAGATCGAAAAAGCCGGCGGCGTCGCCAAGGAATTCAACACCATCGCAGTCGATGACGGCATCGCCATGGGCCACGACGGCATGCTCTATTCGCTGCCTTCGCGCGAGATCATCGCCGATTCGGTGGAGTACATGGTCAATGCGCATTGCGCCGACGCCATTGTCTGCATCTCCAACTGCGACAAGATCACCCCCGGCATGCTGATGGCCGCCCTGCGCCTGAACATCCCGGTGGTGTTCGTTTCAGGCGGTCCGATGGAAGCCGGCAAGACCAAGCTGGCCAGCCACGGCCTGGACCTGGTCGACGCCATGGTCATCGCTGCCGATGAAAGCGCCTCGGACGAAAAGGTCGCCGAATACGAGCGCAGCGCCTGCCCGACCTGTGGCAGCTGCTCCGGCATGTTCACTGCCAACTCGATGAACTGCCTGGCCGAAGCCTTAGGGCTTGCCCTGCCCGGCAACGGCTCGACCCTCGCTACGCACAGCGACCGCGAGCAGCTGTTCCTGCGCGCCGGCCGCACCATCGTAGAGCTGTGCCAGCGCTATTACGGCGAGGGCGACGAATCCGTCCTGCCGCGCAACATCGCCAGCCGCCGCGCGTTCGAAAACGCCATGACGCTCGATATCGCCATGGGTGGCTCGACCAACACCATCCTGCACCTGCTGGCCGCCGCTCAGGAAGCCGAGGTCGACTTCGACCTGCGCGCCATCGATGCCCTGTCACGCAAGGTGCCGCAGCTGTGCAAGGTTGCGCCGAACATCCAGAAGTACCACATGGAAGACGTGCACCGCGCCGGCGGCATTTTCTCCATCCTTGGCGAACTGGCTCGCGGCGGCCTGCTGCACACCGACGTGCCCACCGTGCATAGCCGGACGCTTGCCGAAGGCATCGCCCAATGGGACATCACCCAGACCCAGGACGAAGCGGTGCACACCTTCTTCAAGGCCGGCCCGGCGGGCATCCCGACGCAGACGGCGTTCAGCCAGTCGACCCGTTGGGACACCCTGGACCTGGACCGCGCCGAAGGCTGCATTCGCAGCGTCGAGCATGCCTATTCCCAGGAAGGCGGCCTGGCCGTGCTCTACGGCAACATCGCCCTCGATGGCTGCGTGGTGAAAACCGCTGGAGTGGATGAATCCATCCACGTCTTCGAAGGCACCGCCAAGATCTTCGAAAGCCAGGACAGCGCCGTCAAAGGCATCCTCAATGACGAAGTGAAGGCTGGCGACATCGTCATCATTCGCTACGAAGGCCCGAAGGGCGGCCCGGGCATGCAGGAAATGCTCTACCCGACCTCGTACCTGAAGTCCAAGGGACTGGGCAAGGAGTGCGCCCTGCTCACCGATGGCCGCTTCTCCGGCGGCACCTCAGGCCTGTCCATCGGCCACGCCTCGCCGGAAGCGGCTGCGGGCGGCGCCATCGGGCTGGTGCAGGACGGCGACAAGGTGCTGATCGACATCCCCAACCGCAGCATCCAGCTGCAGGTCAGCGATGAAGAACTGTCCCACCGCCGCATCGAGCAGGACAAGAAAGGCTGGAAACCCGCCCAGCCGCGCACCCGCAAGGTGACCACGGCACTCAAGGCCTACGCCCTGCTCGCCACCAGCGCTGACAAGGGCGCAGTGCGCAACAAGGCGATGCTGGACGGCTGATCGCCAGGCTTGCTCGCTGTAAATGAAAAGCCCGACCTTCGCGTCGGGCTTTTTCATGCTGAGCAGACTATTCGGTGATTGCCGGCTCCAGCCGAATGCCGTCGATCTCCAGCGCCTTGAAGCGCGGCGCTACCACCTGCAAAGCGCCACGCTCGATCTGCTGCTTGAGGGTCTCGCCGTCGAGGGTTTGCTGATCGGTCGTGCGAAGGTGCCCGATCCATCGCCAGCCACCGGTCGCGTCATGCCCCAGCACCGTCACGATCCGCGGCCGCGCACCGCGTAGCAGCAGCACCTCGGGCTGGCTGTCGTCATCCAGATCGACGGCAAACAGGGTGCAGTCCCCGTCACAGCCCTGGGTCGCGATGGCCTGTGCCAACGCGCCACCGGCATCCTCGAGAGGCTCGCCGATCCACGGCACCGGCGCGGTATTGGCCATGTCGTGCGCGTGTCGCCAGTTCCAGTAGCTGTCGGCCTTGTCCAATCGCTGCAGGTCTGCCTGCAGTTGCTCCCGATGCGCGTCAGCGAGGCCAGGCTCGGCCAGGCGCTGGCGCAGTTTCTCCAGATGGTCGCGGCCGGGTTGTCCCAGCTGAAAGCGCAGTGCGCCGAGATCAGTGCGATCTGTCGGCACCCGCTCGTCGAGCAGGCGCTGGTACTGGTTGGCCGCGCTGAGCTGCAACGGGCTCAACGGTGGCAGATGCATGAGCAGCAACAGCGCCATCGAAATCAGCGCCAGCAGCGGATTGCTCTGGCGCAGGCCGGCCAGCCAGCCATCCCGCCGTTGCAGCACCGCTGCCATCAGCGCCAGCGCATGCAGCAGGGCAACCAGCGTCGCACCGACCGCCACCACCCGATCAGGCGTGAGCCCGTACTGGCCGATCCGCAGCCAGAGCGCGTAAATCGCAAGCCCTGCCAGAAGCGGCAGGCACAGGGAGCTGGCGTCGACCAGCACGCGCAGCGCTCGCGGGTAATGCACCGCTTGCCGACCATCCTGAATGACGCCGTTGAGCAGCGCGACATGGGCGAACACCATGGCCAGCAGGATCGGCGTCGCGTGGCGGGTCTCCCACAATGGCTGCAGGCCGGTAAAAGGCAGGCAGACCACGAACAGCAGCAGGATCAGCACCGTCAGCGGCAGCAGGAAGCGACACATGGCCTGCAGCACATTGCGCAGCGCATCGACCACCTGGCCGCGCTCCAGCCCGATCCACAGCCCGATGGCGACAACCGTCGCGCTGGCGATCCAGATAAAGCCGGAGGACTCGAACAGCGATGCGAAAATCCTGATACCGACCAGCTTGAACAGGCCGGCCCAGAGCCAGATCAGCAGCCAGAACGCTGCCAGCATCAGCAGCGCCATGAACAGCAGCAGGCCGTTATTGATGGCATGCCGGTATAGCGCGGCGTAGTCGACACGCCAGCGATGACCGATATCCCGCGCCTGGATGAAGGGCGTCAGCACATAGGCCAGGATCAGGTTGCTCCAGAGCAGCAGGGTGCCGACCGATTCGCCCAGGTAATACCAGCGCGGTTGCTCGAACTGCAGCGCGAGGCCGCCAGCCAGCACGGCCGGCAACAGGGCTACGGCAAGGACCAGGCGCCAGCGCCCGGCCGCGCGCAGATCGCCCCAGAGCAGCTGCAACTGCCAGCCGCCAATCACCGTGAACGCCAGCAGTGCCGAGCACAGGACCCGCCAGCCCGTGGAGTGTGGCCACGCCTCACTAACTGCCCAAAGGACCAAACCCTGTAGCACCCCAACAGCCAGGTAGATCTTCAGTGGCCGGGCTTCGCCTGTCTGTTCCATGCATGTTCCTTTTGCCGGTGATTGCGCCGTCCGATCGCGGCGGGTTGCAGTGTGCTACCCGCCCGGATGGGCCGCAATGCGAGCGTGACAGCCCGTGATCAGGTCGCCAGTGCCTTGTGTTCGAGCAGCCCGCAGACGTGTTCGGCAATCGCCAGGCAGGCGGTCAGGCCCGGCGATTCGATGCCGAACAGGTTCACCAGGCCGGCGATACCGTGCTGCGCCGGGCCATCGATGCGAAAGTCCGCGGCCGCCTCGCCAGGCCCGCTGATCTTCGGCCGGATGCCGGTGTAGGCCGGTTGCAAGGCATCGTCCGGCAGCCCTGGCCAGTAGCGACGGATCGCGGCGTAGAAACCATTGGCCCGTTCCAGCTCGATGCAGTAGTCCAGGTCCTCGACCCACTGCACATCCGGGCCGAAACGCGCCTGACCCGCCAGGTCCAGGGTCAGGTGCACGCCGAGGCCGCCGGGCTCGGGCAGCGGATAGACCAGATGGCGAAATGGCGTGCACCCGCTCAGGCTGAAGTAGCTGCCCTTGGCGAAGAACTGCCGCGGCCGCGCGGCATCGCTCAGGCCCTGAGTGCGCGCGGCAAGTACCGGGGCGCCATGCCCAGCGCAATTCACCACGGTGCGTGCCAGCAGCTGCAGTGGATCGGCGCCGCCTACCTCGACCCGCAAACCATCGCTGGCGGCCACGATATCCGCCACCGGCGCGTTCAGCGCCAGCACCGCGCCGTGGCGCTCGGCATCGCCCAGCAGTGCCAGCATCAGCGCGTGGCTGTCGATGATGCCGGTGCTTGGCGAAAGCAGTCCAGCCACCGCCTGCAGCTGCGGTTCCAACGCCAGCACCTCGTGGCCATCCAGACGCTGCAGATCGTCGACCCCATTGGCCTGCGCGTGCCGCTGCAATTGCTCCAGCGCAGCGATCTGGGCCTCGTCGGTGGCGACGATCAGCTTGCCGCTGCGTCGGTGGGCGACACCGTAGCTGTCACAGAATTCGTAGAGCTGGCGGCGCCCGGCGACACACAGCCGGCCTTTGAGCGAGCCCTGCGGGTAGTAGATGCCGGCGTGGATGACTTCGCTGTTGCGCGCGCTGGTGGCGGTGCCGAAAGCCGCCTCGGCTTCCAGTATCAGCACCTCGCGCCCAGCCAGGGCTAGCTCGCGTGCCACCGCCAGCCCGACCACTCCCGCACCCACCACCACGCAATCCACTCGATCCATGCCAGACTCCTCGACCCGAGGGTCCCAAGCCTGCCGCAACCACAGCGGCCGGCCAAGGGTCGGATGACCTAACGAAGACCATTTAAGGGGAAAACCGGCATGCGCATCGGCCTGATCTCCGACACCCACGGCCTGCTCCGCCCCGAGGCGTTGGCGGCGCTGCAGGGTTGCGCGCAGATCATTCACGCCGGCGATATCGGCAAACCGCAGGTACTCGACGGGCTGCGCGCCATCGCGCCGCTGGAGGCGATTCGCGGCAATATCGATACGGCCGAATGGGCACGGGAGCTACCCGAGCGACTGGACCTGCGCATCGGCGGTCTCACGCTGCACGTGCTGCATGACCTCAAGCAGCTGGATATCGACCCGATCGCCGCCGGCATCGACGTGGTGATCGCCGGCCACTCGCACAAACCGAAGGTCGAGCGGCGCGACGGCGTGCTCTACATCAACCCGGGCAGCGCCGGTCCGCGACGCTTCAGCCTGCCGATCAGCCTGGCGCTGCTGGAGTTGAACGACGGTGATGCACAGGTCGAGCTGATCAGCCTCAGCTAACGCCCATGTAGCGATCGGCGCGGTGATTGATCGCCAGCACCAGATTCAGCGCCACGGCGCCGAGTACCGACAGCAGCACCTTGTCCGCCGGCACGACGAACACCGCGGCCATGACGATCAGCGCGTCGATACCCATCTGGAAGGTGCCGGCGCGCAGGCCGAAACGCTCCTGCAGGAACAGCGCGAGGATGTTCACCCCACCAAGACTGGCGCGGTGGCGGAACAGGATCAGCAGGCCGATGCCGATGGCGAACCCGCCGAACACAGCGGCGTAGACCACATTCAGCTCGGCGAAGCGCACCCACTGCGGGGTCAGTTCGGCGAACAGCGAGACCAGCCCCACCGCGCAGACGGTGCGCAGGGTGAACTGCCACCCCATGCGCCAGATCGCCAGCGCGTAGAACGGCAGGTTGAGCAGGAAGAACACTGGGCCGAACGACCAGCCGGCCAGGTACTTCAGCAGGAACGCCAGCCCAACGGTGCCGCCGGTCAGCAGCCCGGCATGGCTGTAGAAGGCAATGCCAAGGGCGACCAGCGCGGTGCCGGTGAGCAGGGCCAAGCCGTCCTCCCACAGCGGGTGGCGGACGAAGATCGCGGCAACGCGCTCGGCTTCCGGGGCGTCGGATTTGTCAGGTTGCATGAGATTTCTCGTTACGACAGCGACGGGCCAGCATAGAAGCTGCGGCCCGCGAAAGATTTGGCGCCGATCAAGCGAAGAGGGTGCCGGTCAGCTCTGTTTTTGCCAGGTTTCGAAACGGTAGGCTGGTGCCTCGCCCTCAGCCGGATGTGGCTGGCTTTCGACGCACTGCCACTCAGCCTCGTCGAAGACCGGAAAGAACGCATCGCCTTCAGGAGCCGCATCGATACGCGTGAGGTAGAGCCGCTGCGCCTGCCCCAGCGCCTGGGCGTACAGCTGCGCACCGCCGATCAACATCAGCTCGTCGACGCCCTGCTCACGCGCCCACTGCTCGGCACGCACCAGCGCGGCATCCAGGTCGGTGAAGGTTTCCGCGCCGTCGAGCTGCAGATCCGCCTGGCGACTGACCACCAGGTTGAGCCGCCCCGGCAGCGGACGGCCGAGCGAATCCCAGGTCTTGCGGCCCATGATGATCGGTTTGCCGAGGGTCATGGCCTTGAAATGCTTGAGATCGGCGGGCAGGTGCCAGGGCATGCGGTTGTCGAGGCCGATCACGCGGTTCTGCGCGAGGGCGGCAATCATGGCGAGGGGAAGGCGGGTCTGATTCATGGCGGCGAGAATAGCAGAGCGATGCAGCTTGCCGAAGCTGCCAGCCGTTCGTCGGCTTCATCGCTTTGCAATACAAGCGGCGCCGCAGCGTCAAAGTCCGGTCATGCAAGTGCCTCAGGCTGTGACATCCAAACCGAGGAGATGCCGAAATGGCCCGCAAGACCACCGCTCCCCTTCGCCGCTGGCTCACCGCCTGCACCCTGCTGCTTCCACTGGCCGGCTTCGCTGCGGCGGATGAACACACCGCGAAACACCAGGCCGCGCGCGGCGAGCCGACCCCGCTGGTGATCGCCCACCGCGGCGCCAGCGGCTACCTGCCGGAGCACACCCTGGCCGCCTATGCGCTGGCCGTTTTCCAGGGCGCCGACTATATCGAGCCGGACCTGGTGATGACCCGCGACGGCCAGATCGTCGCCCGTCACGACAACGAGTTGGGCCTGACCACCGACGTCGCGCAGCGCCCCGAGTTTGCCGATCGCAAGCGCACCCAGCAGGTCGACGGCGTCACTCTCACCGGCTGGTTCAGCGAAGACTTCACCCTCGCCGAACTGAAGACGCTGCGCGCTATCGAGCGCATCCCGGATATCCGCCCGGGTAACGCGCGCCTCGACGGCAGCCTGGAAATCCCGACCCTGCAGGAGATCATCGATCTGGTGAAAACCCTGCAGCTGAGCCAGGGCCGGCGCATCGGCCTGTACCCGGAAACCAAGCACCCGACACACTTCCAGCAGCTCGGCCTGGCCATGGAAAAGCCGCTGGTGCGCATCCTCACCCGCAACGGCTATGTCGGGCGGCAAGCGCCGGTGTATATCCAGTCGTTCGAGGTGGACAACCTCAAGGCCCTCAGCCGCCTGACCCAGCTGCGCCTGGTGCAGCTGTTCAGCTCCGGCCAGCCGTATGACCAGCAGGTACGCGGCAGCAAGCTGACCTATGCGCAGATGGCCACGCCGGCCGGGCTCAAGGACATCTCCCGCTACGCCGCCGGCGTCGGTCCGGAGAAGAGCTACATCATCCCGCGTGATGCCAACGGCAACCACGGCACGCCGACCGGCTTCGTCGCCGCCGCCCACGCCGAGGGCCTCAAGGTCCACCCCTACACCTTCCGCGCGGAAAACGCCTTCCTGCCGGCCAACCTGCGCAGCAGCGACCAGCGCCATGAGCGCGGCGACAGTGAAACGGAGATTCGCGCCTTCCTCGACGCCGGTATCGATGGCCTATTCATCGACCAGCCGAACATCGCCGTGCGCCTGCGCAACGCCGACTGAGGGCCCCAGCGGGGAGCCGCAACGGCTCCCCGTTTTCCCGTTCCCCACGGCAGCGGTTATCCTCAAGGCACGACCCGCCAGCGAGATGCCGTGTGATAGCCCGCCCCGCCCCTGATCTCGATACGCTCGACCGCCTCTGGCTGACCGAAGCCGTGCGCCTGCGCGAAGAGCATGCCGGGCCGCTGGACGACGACGAAGCCAACCGCCAGGCCCGTGCCCAAGGCGGTGATCTCCCCGTGCTGATCGAGCAGCGTGCACTCTGGCTGGCGCGCCGTGACGGGCTGGTCGAAGCGCTCCTGCACTGGCGCCAGGGCGCACGGCTGGGTGGGTTCGCGCTGGCGCTGCTCGCGGTCTTCACCGGCGCCGGCCTGGCCTTCGCTGCACTGGGCGACGGGCAGCGACCGGTCAATGTGTTCTGGGCGCTCGGTAGCCTGCTCGGGCTGAACCTGCTGACCCTGCTCGGCTGGCTGCTCGGCCTGCTCTTCGCTGGCGACAGCGGCGGTGCGCTGGGGCGGCTGTGGCTCTGGCTGAGCGAAAAGCTCGCCCGCAACGCCCGCGCCGCGCAACTGGCACCAGCGCTGCTGAGCGTATTGCACCAGCACCGGCTCGGTCGCTGGCTGCTGGGTGTCGGCGTGCATGGCCTGTGGCTGCTGGCGATGGGCAGCGCGCTGCTGACATTACTGGCGCTACTGGCTACGCGGCGCTATGGCTTCGTCTGGGAGACCACCATTCTCGGTGAAAGCGCCTTCGTCGGCCTGACCCAGGCCCTGGGCGCGCTGCCGGCACTGCTCGGTTTCAGCGTGCCGGATGCCGGGCAGATCCGCGCCAGCGGCGCACTCGGCGGTGATCTGGAAGGTGCCCGCCAGCTCTGGGCCGGCTGGTTGGTTGGCGTGCTGCTGATCTACGGGCTGCTGCCGCGGCTACTGCTGGCGGGGTTCAGCCTGTGGCGCTGGCGCCGCGGCCGTGCCGCGTTGAAGCTCGACCTGAACCTGCCGGCCTATCGTCTGCTCCGCGAACGCCTGCAGCCGCCGAGTGAGCGGCTAGGCATCAGTGATGCAGCACCCGCCCAACTGCACGCTCCCAGCGCCGGCGCTCAGCTCGAGGGCAGCGCCGGCGCCGTACTGGTGGCCATCGAGCTGGACGGCAGTCGCCCCTGGCCACCGGCTCTGTCCAAGGGCATCGCCGATGCCGGCATCCTCGACGATCGCGAGGGGCGCCGACGCCTGCTCGATCAGCTCACCCGTTTTCCGCCGGCGCGCCTGGCCATCGCCTGCGATCCCCGGCGCTCGCCGGATCGCGGCACCCTGGCGCTGATCGGCGAGCTGTCGCGCTGCGCCGCTGCGACCCGCGTCTGGCTGCTGCAGGCGCCGCCGGGCGAGGCGCTGGACAGCGCGCGCCTGGATGACTGGCACCAGGCGCTGGACAGCTTGGGCCTGCCCCATTCCACCACGACGCCGCTGGGCTGGCTGGAGAGCGGACATGACTGAAGCCCTGAAGCTCGCCGTGGTCGGCCATACCAATGTCGGCAAGACCTCGCTGCTGCGCACCCTGACCCGTGATGCAGGCTTCGGCGAGGTTTCGCACCGTCCCAGCACCACCCGCCATGTCGAAGGCGCACGGCTGTCGGTGGACGGCGAGGCGCTGCTGGAGTTGTACGACACCCCCGGCCTGGAAGATGCCATCGCCCTGCTCGATTACCTGGAACGCGTGGAGCGCCCCGGCGAACGCCTCGACGGCCCGGCGCGAACCGCGCGCTTTCTCGACGGCAGCGAGGCGCGCCAGCGCTTCGAGCAGGAAGCCAAGGTGCTGCGCCAGCTGCTCGCCAGCGATGCCGGGCTCTACGTGATCGATGCCCGCGAGCCGGTACTGGCCAAGTACAAGGACGAGCTGGCGGTACTCGCCGGCTGCGGCAAGCCGCTGCTGCCGGTGCTCAACTTCGTTGCCCAGCCCGGCCATCGCGAGGAGGAATGGCGTCAGGCGCTGGCCCGCCTCGGCCTGCATGCGCTGGTGCGCTTCGACAGCGTGGCGCCGCCCGTGGACGGCGAGCGCCGGCTGTACGAAAGCCTGGCGCTGCTGCTGGAACAGGCGCGGCCCAAGCTGCAGCGGCTGATCGAGGACCATGAAGCACAGGCCGCGGCGCGCCTGGTCAGCGGCCAGCGGCTGATCGCCGAGCTGCTGGTGGACGTCGCCGCCTGCCGACGCAGCGTGGCCGCACAGCCGGAACTGGAGCGCGGCGCCATACGTGAACTGCATGACGCCGTGCGTGGCCGCGAACAGCGCTGCGTCGAATCCCTGCTGCGCCTGTATGCCTTCCGCAAGGAGCAGGCGGCAGCCAGCGACCTGCCACTGCTCGACGGCCGCTGGGGCGACGACCTGTTCAATCCGGAAACACTCAAGCAGCTGGGCGTGAAGATCGGCAGTGGTATGGCCGCAGGCGCGGCCGCCGGTGCCGGAGTCGACCTGATGGTCGGCGGCATCACCCTCGGCGCGGCGGCACTGCTCGGCGCCCTTGCCGGCGGCGGCGCGCAGACCGCGCGGCACTATGGCAATCGCCTGCTGGGCAAATTAAAGGGCCAGCGTGAACTGAGCGTCGATGACGCCGTGCTGCGCCTGCTCGCCCTGCGACAGCGCCAGCTGCTCGCCGTGCTCGCCACCCGAGGGCACGCTGCCACGGAAGCGATCCGCCTGGCCACTCCGCAGGATCAGGGCTGGCGCGAGGGCAAGCTGCCCGATGCGCTGCAGCGCTGCCGCGCGCATCCGGAGTGGTCTTCACTCAACCCCGGCGCCCGCCTGCAGGACGGGGAGCGGCAGGCCGCGCTGGATGAGCTGCAGGCCGAACTGCGGCAGAGCTGACCGGTCTGCAAGCCCGGCCGTGCGTACGCGCTAGGCACGGATCGGCGCACCATCGCCAGCCGCGCTCGGCGCGGGCTGGCGGCCGATGCCCAGGGTGCACAGCGTTGCCAGCATGATCAGCGACCCACCCGCCCAACCCATCGGCCCCAACCGCTCACCCAGCCAGAGACCGGCGATGATCGCGCCGAACAGCGGTTCGGAGCCCATCAGCAGCGACACCCGCGTTGCACTGCTGCGCCCGAGCGCGCGGTTCTGCGCGAACATGGCGAACAGCGTGGCGAACAGCACCAGATACAGCATGGCGAACCAGAAGCCCGGCTCCACTGGCAGCGCCGGCAGTCCGCCCGGCAGCGACACGCCGAGCAGGATGCAGCCCGCCGCGACGACTCCGCTCTGCACCGCGGTCAGCGCCAGTGCCGGGATTTCCCGGCCGGCAGTCAGGCGCCGGGTCAGGCAGACCAGCACCGCGCGCAGCAACGCGGCGGCCAGCATCAGCGCATCGCCGAGATTGAGCGACAGCTGCGGGCCGCCGGTCAGCAGCCAGACGCCCGCCAGCGACATCGCGCAGGCTAGGAACAGCGTGTTGTGCGGCCGCTGGCGCAGCAGCAGCCATTCCATGAACGGCGTGATCACCACGCATAGGCTGATCAGAAACGCCGCATTGCTGGCGCTGGTCAGCATCACGCCCCAGGTCTCGCAGAGAAAGATCGCCAGCATCACCAGCCCCAGCGGCAGACCGGGGCGCAGCGCCCGGCGACCGGCGCCGCGCAGTTGCGGCAGCAGCAGGACAAAGGTCAGGCCGAAGCGGACCGCCAGGAACCCCAGCACCGGATAGAACAGCAGCGCCTGCTTGGCCACCGCATAGCTGCTGCCCCAGATCAGCGCCACCATCAGCAGCATGCCATCGGCCAGCCACAGCCCCTGCCTCAATGAACCTTTCATGCTCGACTCCCTGCACCAATCAGGCGCTGATTGTCGGGCCTGTCGGCACGGTCGATAATCCAGCGAAACAGCACAGGACCTGTTCCACATGGGAACGAATGACAGCGCAACCCTGCTGCCCTACATGGCCGTGTTCGTGCGGGTGGTCGAGGCCGGCAGCTTCTCCGGCGCCGCGCGGCTGCTGGGCAGCACACCGTCGGCGGTAAGCCGCCAGGTAGCCCGGCTGGAGCAGGCCCTGGCGCTGCGCCTGCTGGAGCGCACGACGCGCCAGCTGCGGCTCAACGAGGCCGGGGCGGAGTTCTACCAGCATTGCCGGGATATGCTCGATGCGGCCGACGCGGCCGTCGCCATCGGCGAACGGCTGATGCGCAGCCCACGCGGGCTGGTGCGCCTGAGCGTACCCAAGGCCTATGGCAAGTTCGTCGTCGGGCCGTTGATGCCGGCCTTTCTGCAGCGCTACCCCGAGGTCGATGTGCAGCTGCGGATCAGCGACCAGAGTCCGGACCTGATCGAGGACGGCTTCGACCTGCTGGTACTGGTCACCGACAACCCACCCGAAGGCCTGGCCGGCAAGCCACTCGGACCGGTACGCCAGCTGCTCTGCGCCAGCCCCGAATACCTGCAGCGTCACGGCGAGCCGCAACATCCGCAGGACCTGCTGCGCCATAGCTGTCTGTATCTGGGAGAAACGGCGGGAGACAATCGCTGGCACCTGCGCCGCGGGGAGCAGCAGGAGACGGTGACGGTGCGCGGTCGCTACATCAGCAACCACAGCGAGGCGCGGCTGCTGGTGGCGCTGGAACACCTGGGCATCACCTGCCTGCCACACTTCACCGCGGCCCAGGCGCTGGCTGAGGGTCGTTTGCGCGAAGTGCTGCCGCAGTGGCGCTACACCGGTTCATACCAGGGCGCGGCCTGGCTGCTGTGGCGGCAGAATCATCATCTGCCACCGAAGACGCGGGCACTGATCGACTATCTGAGCGAGGCGCTGATCCGCACCTGAGCGGCATCCGTGCGGGCGAACCGATGCAGGTGGATGGGTCGAGCCTCAACGCCAGCGGCGGCTCTGTCCGCAGATTTTGGCGCCGGGCGGACATCGCTGCCCGCCCCGCGACCGCGAATCAGCGCTCCTTCGAGCCTTCCACTTCCTCGGCCATGCGCGCCAGGCCCAGGTGGCGCACGTCGGTGCCGCGCACCAGGTAGATCACCAGTTCGGCGATGTTGCGTGCGTGGTCGCCGATGCGTTCCAGCGAGCGCAGCGCCCAGATCACGCTGAGCACGCGGGAGATCGAGCGCGGGTCTTCCATCATGTAGGTGACCAGTTCGCGCAGCGCGGTCTTGTATTCGCGGTCGACGGTCTTGTCGTACTGCGCCACCGACAGCGCGAGGTCGGCATCGAAGCGGGCAAAGGCGTCGAGCGCTTCCTGCACCATCTTGCGTACCTGGTCGCCGATGTGGCGCACCTCGACATAGCCCTTGGGCGACTCGCCTTCCTCGCACAGCTGGATGGCGCGGCGGGCGATCTTGGTCGCCTCGTCACCGATGCGCTCAAGGTCGATCACCGACTTGGAAATGCTGATGATCAGGCGCAGATCGGAGGCTGCCGGCTGACGGCGGGCGAGGATGCGCACGCACTCCTCGTCGATGTTGCGCTCCATCTGGTTGATCTGGTCATCGACGTCGCGCACCTGCTGAGCGAGGCCCGAATCGGCCTGGATCAGGGCGGTCACCGCGTCATTGACCTGCTTCTCCACCAGCCCGCCCATGGCCAGCAGGTGGCTGCGCACCTCCTCGAGCTCGGCGTTGAACTGCTGGGAGATGTGTTGGGTGTGGCTGTCTTTGCTGATCATTGTTCTCGCTCCGAGGAGACTGCCGCTAGGCGGATCTGGTGCGCAGCGCACCTAGGTAGATTGAATACCACGCAAACCCGTCCGGGCTTTGGCAGAGCGTGTCAGGCAAGGAGGCGGAACGCAGACAGTACGATTTGTACGGCAAGTTCCGCCGACGCCGCCTGGCGCCCTCTGACATGGCCAGACTAGCCGTAGCGGCCCGTGATGTAGTCTTCCGTCTGCTTCTTGGCCGGGTTGGTGAACAGCGTATCGGTATCGCCGTACTCGATCAGTTTGCCCATGTACATGAACGCCGTGTAGTCGGAAACCCGCGCGGCCTGCTGCATGTTGTGGGTGACGATGACGATGGTGTACTTGGCCTTCAGTTCGTAGATCAGTTCTTCGACCTTCAGCGAGGAGATCGGGTCGAGGGCCGAACTCGGCTCGTCGAGCAGCAGTACTTCCGGCTGCACGGCGATGGTGCGGGCGATGACCAGACGCTGCTGCTGACCGCCGGAGAGGCCGAGAGCCGATTCGTGCAGACGGTCCTTCACCTCATCCCACAGCGCAGCGCCCTTGAGCGCCCATTCGACAGTCTCGTCGAGCACGCGCTTCTGCTTGATGCCCTGGATGCGCAGGCCGTAGACCACGTTCTCGTAGATGCTCTTGGGGAACGGGTTGGGCTTCTGGAACACCATGCCGACGCGGCGACGCAGGTCGGCCACGTCCTCGCCCTTGCGGTAGATGTTATGGCCGTCGAGGTTGATGGCGCCTTCGATGCGGCAGCCGTCGACCAGGTCGTTCATGCGGTTGAAGCAGCGCAGCAGGGTCGACTTGCCGCAGCCGGACGGGCCGATGAAGGCAGTCACGCGCTGCTTGGGAATGTTCATGCTGACGTTGAACAGTGCCTGCTTCTGCCCGTAATAGAGGCTCAGATCGGGCACTTCGATGGCCACGGCTTCGTTGTTCAGGCTCAGCGCTCGCTTTTCACGACCCAGCGCCGAAATGTCGATGGAATGCGTCTTTGCTTGTGACATGAGATGTCTCCGTATCGCTGGAGGCTAGAAGCGGGCCGCGATCGCGGCACCGGCCTCCCGCGTGTTATCGGCTGTTAGTGGTCGAGCGCTTTGTATTTTTCGCGCAAATGGTTACGAATGACGACCGCAGTCAGGTTCAAGATGGCGATCACCAGCACCAGCAGCAGCGCTGTGGCATAGACCAGCGGCCGCGCGGCCTCGACGTTGGGGCTCTGGAAGCCGACGTCATAGATATGGAAGCCCAGGTGCATGATCTTCTGATCCAGATGCAGATACGGGTAGTTGCCATTGAGCGGCAGGCTCGGCGCCAGCTTGACCACCCCGACCAGCATCAGCGGTGCCACTTCGCCGGCGGCACGCGCAACGGCAAGGATCAGGCCGGTCATCATGGCCGGGCTGGCCATTGGCAGCACCACCTTCCACAGGGTCTCGGACTTGGTCGCCCCGAGTGCCAGCGAGCCTTCACGCAGAATCCGCGGAATGCGCGCCAGGCCTTCCTCGGTGGCGACGATGACCACCGGCAGGGTGAGGATCGCCAGGGTCAGCGAGGCCCACATCAGGCCCGGCGTGCCGAACACCGGTGCCGGCGCCGCTTCGGGGTAGAAGATGCGGTCCAGCGACCCGCCCAGGACGTAGACGAAGAAGCCCAGGCCGAACACGCCGTAAACGATCGAGGGCACGCCGGCGAGGTTGTTCACCGCAATGCGGATGATGCGGGTCAGCACGCCCTGCTTGGCGTATTCGCGCAGGTAGACCGCGGCGATCACGCCGAATGGCGTCACGATCACCGCCATGATCAGGGTCATCAGCACGGTACCGAAGATCGCGGGGAAGATGCCGCCCTCAGTGTTGGCCTCACGCGGCTCGTCGCTGACGAACTCCCAGAGCTTGGCAAAGTAGAAACCCATCTTTTCAGGCAACGACATCGCGTTCGGACGGTACGCTCGGACAACCTTGCCCAGGCTGATTTCCTTTTCCTGGCCGTCCATGGTGCGCATGGTGACGCTGTCGCGGTTGAACTCCCCGTACAGCGCGACCAGCTGGCTTTCCAGCTGTTTGTATTCGGCGTCCCACTCAGCACGCTCGGCATCCAGAGCGGCTTGTGCAGCCGCATCGAGCTGCCCATCCAGCTCAAGTTTGCGGGTCTTCAGACGCAGACGCTCCAGACCGTGGTTGATCCGGCCGATGTCCACCGCCTCCAGCCGAGCGATCCGGGCATGCAGCTCGTCGATGCGGTCGATGCGCTGTTGAAGCTCACCCCAGGCGGCCGCGCCCTCTGCAACCAGATTGCCCTCTTCCTTCACAGCGAGCAGCTCGCCATAGAAGTTTCCCCATTCGCGGCGCTCCAGTGCGACCAGATCGGCGGGCTTGCGCTGATTGCTCAACCACTCCCCGACGACCCAGGAGAAGTCCGCACCGTAAACTTCGCGGTTGCCGACCTTGAGCAGCTCGCGAGTCATGAACTCGCCGCCCTCGACGTCGACCGGAAGCCCGCTGGCTGCCAGACGCGCGCGTGGCACTTCTTCTACCTGCACCACCTCACCAGCCATCACGCGCGGCTCTGCACCGGGAATCTGGTAATCAGCCACAACAACGTCGGACGGCCAGAAATGCTCCAGACCACGCACCGCTATCACCGCCAGCAACCCGAGCGTCATGATCACGGCGATGGAAACGGCGCCAGCGTTCATCCAGATCCAGGGGGTGCCGCTCTTGATCCAGGTGTTCAGCGAATCCTTTTTCACGGATCGATACCTTTGTCGAAATCTCTCGTAGCCAAATTCGGCTGCGTCTACGCCCGAAGGCGTGGCTCTTTTCTTTGCTACAGGCTGGCGTACTTGCGGCGCAGGCGCTGACGGATAACTTCAGCCAGGGTGTTCATCACAAAGGTGAACATCAGCAGCACCATCGCGGCGAGGAACAGCACGCGGTAATGCGTTCCACCTACTTCCGACTCCGGCATCTCCACTGCCACGTTGGCCGCCAGGGTGCGCATGCCTTCGAAGATGTTGGCCTCCATGATCGGCGTGTTGCCGGTGGCCATCAGCACGATCATGGTTTCGCCCACGGCCCGGCCCATGCCGATCATCAGCGCGGAGAAGATGCCAGGGCTGGCGGTCAGCAGCACCACGCGGGTGAGCGTCTGCCAGGGCGTGGCACCGAGCGCCAGGGAGCCCAGGGTGAGGCTCTTGGGCACGCTGAACACGGCGTCTTCGGCGATCGAATAGATGGTCGGGATCACCGCAAAGCCCATTGCCAGTCCGATCACCAGAGCGTTGCGCTGATCGAACGGAATACCCAGATCGTTGGACAGCCAATGACGCATGTCGCCATCGAACAGCCAGTTCTCCAAGTGACCGCTGGCGGCAATCGAGCCCCATCCAACCAGCAGGATCACAGGAATCAGCAGCACGGCTTCCCAGCCATCCGGAACGCTAAGCCGCAGACGCTCAGGCAGCCGACTCCAGGCCCAGCTGGCGAGTAGAACGCCGATCGGCGTCAACAGCAGCAGGCTGAAGGTGCCCGGCAAGTGGTTCTCCAGGAAGGGAGCCAGGAACAGGCCGGCGAAGAACCCGAGAATCACCGTCGGCAGCGCTTCCATCAGTTCGATGACCGGCTTGACCTTGCGACGCAACGTAGGCGCCATGAAGTAGGCGGTGTAGAAAGCCGCGCAGATCGCCAGCGGTGCGGCCAGGAGCATCGCGTAGAAGGCAGCCTTGAGCGTGCCGAAGGCGAGCGGCGAGAGACTCAGCTTGGGTTCGAAATCACCGTTTGCCGAAGTGGACTGCCAGACGTAATCCGGTTCCGGATAGCTCTCGTACCAGACTTTGCCCCACAGCGCGCTCCAGGAGATCTCCGGGTGCGGGTTGTCGATGACGAAGCGCTGCAGCTGGTCACCCGATTCCACCAGCAAGCGGGTGGCACGCGGTGACATCGCGGCAACAGCGGCGCCGTCAGCCACCTGTTCAGTCAATAGGGTGCGATGGGCCGTGCTATGGAAGATGCCCAAAGTGCCATCGCTGTCGAGGGCGAGGAAACCTTTACGTCGCTCCTCCGGAAGGATCTGCCTGACCGGCTGATCGGCCAGCTTGAAGTTGCGTACGTTCTTCAGCTCCGCCTGGCCATCGTCCCCGCGCACCATGAACCACTGGCCGATGCCACCGGAAGAGTCGCCGACCATCAGCGATATGCCACCGAGCAGCGAGGCTACCGTGGTGATTTCACCCGTGCCACCGAGCAGCTTGTAGCGGCCATTGAGTTGCTTGCGGCGCAGGTCGAAGACATCGACACTGGCCCGCCCGCTTACGGCGAACATCCACATGTGACGCGGGTCGATGCGCAACGCCTTGATCGGCTCCGATAGCTGGGGGAGCTCCATGCGCTCCTCTTCCAGCGTGACTTCGCCAGTCATCAGGTTTTCGCTTGAGGCGATCTTCAACGCGTGCAGCGCCACGTCGCTTGCCCCGGCGACCATAAGCGTGTCGCCGTTCAGGCTGATGGCGGCGTGCTCGATTGGCCGACCTAGCGGGTCCAGGTTCAGCGGTTCTTCACCAAAGGGGTAGTCCAACTGAGGCGTGATGGTTTTCTTACCGTCCGGATAGCTGACCTTGTAGTTGTGTTCGATAACCAGGACCTGGCCGTTGCTCAGGCCCAGCACCATGCGGCGGTTGCCTGGCGTGTCCTGGCCGACCGAAACAATCCGGCTGTCCGCTGGCAATGGCAGCTCGACGCTGCGTATAGCCTCGCCGGTTTTCACGCTGAAGAAGCGCACAGTGGCATCGCTGCCCAGGCGCATCGCAACCTGATTCTGCTCTTCCATGGCCAGGAGCAGCGGTTCGCCAGCACCGGCCAGCCAGGCAGGCTGTTGCGCGTCGCGCGCGTCCAGCTCGGCGCCCTGAAACATGGGCGTCACGACCTGAGCAAGATAAAAGAAGATCAGGCAGATCGCGCCGAGCACGGCGAGACCACCAATGGAGACATACCAGCGCGCCAAGTTATCTTTCAGCGCACGGATGCGACGTTTGCGCTGCAGAGCCGGGGTGTTGAAGTCCAGCCGTTGCACATCGGAATTCGCGCTCATGGTCTCTATATCGTTCATGCGAAGGTCCTGGCCGCTCGGGCCGCTTAACTGCGCTGCTTGGCGCGAGTCGTTTCCAGGCTTGATGGCCGGTCGGTCGCTAATTTAATGCAGCCGTGTGACAGAAAAATTACAGCCGGGTGACACGACGACGCCCGCCAGCGCATTAGCGTGGCGGGCGTCGGCTCAGCTCGTAGCTTGCGCCACGAGCCAGGCCTGGTCTCAGTTGAGGCCCAGGTCCTTCAGCGTCTTGTCGACGACTTTCTTCGGCAGCGGGATGTAGCCATCCTTGACCACGACTTCCTGGCCCTGCTTGGAAAGCACCAGCTTGAGGAACTCGGCATCGATCGGGCTCAGCGGCTTGTTCGGCGCCTTGTTGACGTAGACGTAGAAGAAGCGCGCCAGCGGGAACTTGCCAGCCAAAGCGTTCTCTTCGTTGGCCTCGAAAGCCTCGCCACCCTTGGACAGCGGCACGGCACGGACGCTGGAGGTCTTGTAGCCGATGCCCGAGTAACCGATGGCGTTCAGGGTGCTGGAGATCGACTGCACCACCGAGGCGGAACCCGGCTGCTCGTTGACGTTGGACTTGAAGTCACCCTTGCACAGGGCTTCTTCCTTGAAGTAACCGTAGGTGCCGGATACCGAGTTACGGCCGAACAGCTGAATCGGCTTGCCGCCCCACTCGCCCGTCAGACCAACGTCTCCCCAGGTTTTGATGTCCTTCTCGCCACCGCACAGGCGGGTGCTGGAGAAGATCGCGTCGACCTGCTCGATGTCCAGCGACTTGATCGGGTTGTCCTTGTGCACGAACACCGCCAGGGCGTCGATGGCCACCGGCACTTCGGTCGGCTTGTAGCCATACTTCTCTTCGAAGGCCTGGATCTCGTTGTCCTTCATCGGGCGGCTCATCGGGCCCATGTTGGAGGTGCCTTCGGTCAGAGCGGGCGGCGCGGTGGAGGAGCCGGCAGCCTGAATCTGGATGTTGACGTTCGGATAGCTGCGCTTGAATTCCTCAGCCCACAGGGTCATCAGGTTGGCCAGGGAGTCCGAACCGACACTGGACAGGTTGCCGGAAACACCGGAAGTCTTCTGGTAGCTCGGCAGCGCCGGGTCCACAGCAGCGACCGCGCTCGCGGCGCCAACGCCAGCGGCTACAAAGGTCAGGGCCGCCATCAAACGATTCAGTTTCATACCTTGCTCCTAGCAGGTGTGTGCTCGAGTGTGTTGGAACGGGGGCCAGTATCTGCAGGCCGTGTGAACACTCTATGAAGCAAGTGTGACAATCTGATTACCAAGCGCACCGTTGACCTGGTTCGGTCGCTGTAGCGCAACACAGCCGCTATACTCGCGCCGTCGCCCGTGCCAGAGCGGGCATTTCGCGCCAGAACAACAACGCGCCGCGAGTCCGACCGAATGAAAGAATACGAACAGGAAGATCCGATCCCGCAGGGCGACCTGGCCCTGCAGCTCACCGCATTGCCGCGGGAAACCAATGGTTTTGGCGATATCTATGGCGGTTGGCTGGTGTCGCAGATGGATCTGGCCGGCACCGCGATGGCAAGCCGCGTGGCCGCCGGCCGTGTCGCCACGGTCTCCATCGATCGCATGGCGTTCATGGTTCCGGTAGCGGTTGGCGCGCAGCTGTCCTTCTATACCCAGACGCTGGAGGTCGGGCGCAGCTCGATCCGCATGCTGGTGGAAGTCTGGAGCGACGATCCGCTGTCCAGCGAGTGGCGCAAGGTCACCGAAGCCGTCTTCGTATTCGTCGCCATCGACGGCAGCGGCCGCACCCGCTCGGTGCCGCCGCGCCGCTAAGCCATCCGCTAGTGAGGCTGTGGCTCGGGTCGCAGTAGCCCGGCCGCGACGGCAAAGCGATTCTTGCCACCACTCTTGGCCTGATACAGCGCGGTATCGGCGCAGTGATAGAGCTGCTCGGCCTGCTGGCCGTCCTGCAACGTGGCGATCCCGATACTGACACCCACCCGCGCCGCCGGATCATGCGGATGCCTGATATCCAGCGCGGTCAGCGCGTTGATCACCTGACGGGCAATGCGCTGTGCAGCGGCGTTGTCGCAGTTGTACAGCAGCAGTGCGAACTCCTCACCGCCAACCCGTGCCGCCTCGTCCAGCGGGCGCCGCGCGAAGCCGGCGAGCAGCTCGCCGAAGGCGCGGATCAGTGCATCGCCGGCCGGATGGCCGAAGGTGTCGTTATAGGCCTTGAAATCATCCAGATCGAGCAGCAGAAGGCTCAGCGGGCGCCGGTCTCGGCGGGCCTGGGCGATCCGCTGGGGCAGCGCGCGATCATGACTGCGCCGGTTGGCCAGACCGCTGAGCGCGTCGTGCTCGGCGACCCAGCCCAGCAGTTGGCGGGTGAGGAACTGGTCGCGCTGCGAGTACTCATGAACATAGCGACTGATCGCGCCGATGATCAGCAACAGCAGGTAGTAGCTGACGGCGATCCAGTGTTCCGGCATCTGCTCGGCCGACAGGATCAGGCTAGCCATGCACACATCGGCCAGCACGATCAGCACCGCGCACAGCAGCGCCCACCAGAACGTCACGCCGAGAAAGAAGAACGACGCGACGATCAGCAGCCCGGCGCCATAACGGAAATTCAGCTCCGCATCGAGCGTTTCGAAGCGGATGTCGATCAGCGCGGCCAGCATGCCGACCATCACCAGCAGCACCGGAAATATGCGGTTGGCCTGCGCGCGAAACCTGCGGCTGTAGAAGGTCAGCACCAGCACGACGACGCCCGGCAGAATCTGCAGGAGGCGCAACAGCGTCAGCGTTGTCAGCCAGCCGGTATCGGCAAGATCGAACAACCGGTGTTCGCAATACAGATATCCACCGACCGCGAAGATCAACAGCAGGGCGGCGAGGCGTTGCGATAGTCGCGCATGACGATCCAGATAGCGCCGAAACTCCCTCTCCAGCTCCGGCGCGAAGCGCAGCAGACGGAACCCGCCATGCAACTGCCGGCCATAAGGCGTATCGCGGAAGTCCTCGGTAGAGGCCTGGGGGGGTATGTGGCGCATCGGAAGCTCGCAGGTTCGATGCGCGATGATATCACCAAGCCACCACGCAACAGACAACCGTCCGACCGACGTAGCACCGCTGCCGCCACGCCAGCTCGAAGATGAGGGTTGCACTGGAGGATGGCAGCATCGAAGATCGCGCTACATGCACTGTTGGATGTATCCGTGACCGCCCTGCTACTCGCCCTCTGGCCCCTGTTCGCCCTTATCGTCGCCGGCTATTTCCTGCGCCTGCGCGCCTTTCCCAGTGCCGAATTCTGGCCCGGCGCCGAGCGCATCAACTACTTCATCCTATTTCCCGCCCTGCTGTTCAGCAGCCTGGCCACAGCGCCGCTGGATAACCCAGCACTGCCGCGCCTGGCCGGTGCCGTGATGCTCGGCCTGGGCCTGGCCTGGATAGGGCTGCTGATCGCCAAGCGGTTGCGCGGCTGGTCTGCCGGCCGCTTCGGCGCCATCACCCAGGGCGTGCTGCGCTTCAACACCTACCTCGGCCTGGCCGCGGTGGGCAGCCTGTTCGGCAAGGAAGGTCTGGCGTTGGCTGCGCTGATGCTGGCGCTGATGGTGCCGACGGTGAACGTGATGTCGGTGTGGGCGCTGACCGCCGAGCGCGGCGTCAGCGTGCGCGGTCTGCTGCTGCCCATCGCAAAGAACCCGCTAATTCTCGCCTGTGTCGCTGGCGCGCTGGTCAATCTGTCGGGCCTGGGTCTGCCCGGCGGCACCGACCGCCTACTGAGTCTGCTCGCCGCCGCCAGCCTGCCGTTGGGCCTGCTCTGCGTCGGCGCGGCGCTCAAACCCCAGGAGCTGGGCGGGGAAATCCCGGCGCTGGGCTGGAACAGCGCGGTGCGCCTGCTGGCCGTGCCGCTACTGGCCTACGGCGTGGCGGTGGTGCTCGGCCTGCCCGATATGGAAACCACGATCCTGGTGCTGTTCTTCGCCCTGCCCACCGCCCCCACTGCCTACGTGCTCACCCGCCAGCTCGGCGGCGACAGCCATCTGATGGCGGGCATCATCACCTTGCAGACCCTGCTCGCGGCGGCCAGCCTGCCGCTGGTGCTGACGCTGCTCAACGGCTGATCAGCGCGCGACCTGCCCGCGTAGCAGACGCAGCAGCATCAGCGCCATGCCGACACCCAGCGCGCCGAGCACCAGCAGCGGGCCGAGATAACCGAGGGCGTCCTGCAGCCAACCGAGCAGCAGGTGCAGCCATTCGGTGTGCAACGAGGCTTCGACTGCAACGTAACCGCCCTGCTCCCAGATCTGGTAGGCGGCGTACAGCGGAATTAGCGTCAGCGGCAGCAGGATCAGGCACAGCCAGTAGCCGCTGCGCCGGTACGCACCCAGCAGCCCCCATGGCAGGTAAGCAGCACGAATCAGCTGGAAGAAGCAGACGATGTAATAGACCACCAGCAGCAGGGCGAAACCGCTGGCCACGGACGGCGCGAGCCAGAGTTCACGCAGCGCCGCGGTGCTGATGAACAGGCTGAGCGCGCCCCATAGCAGAAGAAAGAAGGTTCTCATCGCAAGTCCCGATGTCGGCTTTTGGCGAAAGCGCATCGGAACAGAATTCCGAGCGCCATACGCACAACCGCTTCACGAAACAGGCGGCGATGAGCAGCGATCATGCCGGCTTCGAGCAGGCGCGCACGGTTTAGAACAGGCTGAGCTGATCGCTTTTTGGCTCATCTGGCTTGGCCGCCGGCACTTCCTCTGTGGCTCTGGTCTGAGCGCTGGGGAGGGCCAACCGTTCGGCCAATCCTGCGGCGCGCTCGGCGCGTGTATTGACCGCTTCGGCCAGCCGCGCCGGCAGCGCCCAGATCTCCACCTTGCGCTTGGCGCGGGTGATGCCCGTGTAGAACAGCGAGCGCGTCAGCAGCGGGCTGGGCTGTTCCGGCAACGCCAGCAGCACCTCGGTGAACTCTGAGCCCTGGCTCTTGTGCACGGTCATGGCGAAGGCGCTGTCATGACTCGGCAACCGTGCCGGGGCAAAGCCGCGATAGCCCTCGTCGCCCTCGAAGAACACCCGCAGGCCCTGCTCGGTTTTCAGACACAAGCCGATATCGCCGTTGAACAGGCCCAGGGCGTAGTCGTTCTGCCGGACCATCACCGCGCGGCCGGGGTACCAGCGTTCGCGGGCGGGCACACCGAGGCGACGCTTGAAGCGCGCTTCCAGCGCCTCGTTGATGCCAGTGACGCCAAAGGCGCCTTCGCGCTGGGCAGTCAGCGCCCGGAAACCGTTGAAGGCCTCGAACGCCGCGCCTGGATCGCCCTGCCGCGCGGCCTGCAGGTAGCCGCCGTAACCCTGCTCCAGCCGCTCGATCAAGGCGGTCGGGCTGGGCGCCGCGTTCCAGGCGAGATCCGCACGACCTTCCTGCAGCAGCGCGACGGTGCCTTTCGCATCGCCAGCGTTGATCCGCCGCGCCAGCTCGCCGATGCCGCTGTCGCCGGCGAAGCGGTGGCTGTGGGTGAGCAGCACCACCGCATCGCCGAGGCGCGAGCGCGGCGTCTCGACCGGTACGGCCTGCCCGGTAATGCGTTGCAGATCGGTCGCGGCCTGACTATCGAAACCGCGACCCTCACAAAGCTCGGCGAACACCGCACCGGCTTCCACGGCGGCCAGCTGATCCTTGTCGCCGAGCAGGATCAAGCGCGCCTTGGGCGGTAGCGCTGCAACCAGCTTGGCCATCAGTGCCAGATCGACCATCGACGCTTCGTCCACGACCAGTACGTCCAGTGCCAGCGGATTGGCCGCGTCATGGCGCACCTTCGGGCTATCGCCGCGGCTGCCGAGCAGGCGGTGCAGTGTGCGCGCCTCGTCCGGCAGAGCGTCCTTGACGGCATCACTGACCGGCAGATCGGCCTTGGCGTTGCGGATCGCTTCGGCCATGCGCGCAGCAGCCTTGCCGGTAGGTGCCGCGAGGCCGATGGCCAGGCGTTCGCCGCCAGGCTGCTCGAGCAACGCCGCCAGCAGGCGTACCACGGTGGTGGTCTTGCCGGTGCCGGGGCCGCCGGAGATTACTGCCAAGCGACGGCGTACCGCCTGAGCCGCGGCGAGGCGCTGCCAATCGGGGCTTTGCTGATTGAAGGCGAACAACCGCGCCAGGCTTTCGCTCAGCTGCGCTTCATCGACATCCGGTGCGTCCGCTGCGCGAGTCAGCAGCTGTTCGGCCAGTTGCTCCTCGTAGGCCTGGTACCGGGCCAGATAGAGCCTGTCGCCAACGAGGATCAGCGGCGCGTAATCATCAGATGTGCCGATCAGAGGCGAGGCCTCCAGTTGTGCGCGCCAGGTTGCGAGCGGCGGCAGGCTGAGGTCGACCTCTGGCCAGGGGCGCTTGCCAGCGAAGCGTTGGAGCGGAAGGCAGACGTCTCCGGACGCCAGGGCTTCACAGCAGAGCGCCGCAGCGAGCAGCACCGTTTCGGGGGTATCCGGCTCGAGGCGCTGCAGACTGGCGATGAAGGCGCGCTCCAGTGGGCCTAACGGAAGCTCGAATAGATTCGTCATCGTGGCGACCTCGATCCAGCAGAAACCCGCTTGCTGGCAGTACTCGTTCCGGCACCGCGGATCGCCAGCAAGCTGGCTCCTACACAAGCGGGCGATTGCCCTTCGCGAGATAGGACTCCTGCGAATATGAGGCGCATCATTTGCCCTCCTCGAACAACCGATCCAACGCATCGAGCAAGACATCATCCGGCCTCGCGAAATACACCCCGGCATCCGGCATGCCGCGCAGGAACAGGTAGAAGGCGCCGCCGAGCTGCTCGTCTTGAAAATCCGCCAGCCGCTGGCGCAGGAAGCGGCGCAGCGCCACCAGATAGATCAGGTATTGCAGGTAGTAATGCTCGCCTGCCAGCGCCTGCAGCAGCCGTTCGCCGCCGTAGTAGCTGGCATCCGGCCCAAGCCAGTTGGATTTGTAGTCGGCGATATACCAGCGGCCGTGGTGCTCGAAGGTCAGGTCGATAAAGCCCTTGAGAAAGCCCTTGAGGCTGTCGAACTCCAACCGTGCCGCCGCTTCGCGCAGCGGTTCAGCAAGGCCGTTGGCCGGATCGACCAGCAGGCTGCGCAGCCGCGCCACATCCAGGTTCTGCACCGGAAAGGTAAAGCCCAGCTCCGGCAGCCGTCTGCCAGACTGCAACGCCGCAAGCGTCAGGCCGGCGCCATCCATATCGGTGTCGAGCACCTTTTGCAGATGGCTGATGGCGATTTCCTTCCACTCCAGCGGCAGACCGTAGGCCTGCAAAGCGGGTTCGACCAGCGCCTCCAGCTCGCCTTTGCCTCGCGCCCAGTCTTCGAGAATCGCGTGCAGGCAGGTTCCGGCGCGCGCGCCACGGGGAAAGGCAAAAAAGCCGCTGCCCGGCTCCCCGGCATCGGGCATGGCCAGGGCGTCGCGGTCGGGCGCTTCCATGTGCATGCCGGCCGCAAGACCGGAGAAGCTGCCGATGCGCCAGGCGCTGTGCAGGCTGCGATTGAGCTGCGACAGCTGCTGAGGCGGCACGGCGCGGCCGGGACCCTGGGCACTGGCTTCGCGCGACTCCAGCGGCAGGCAGGCCATATGGCCGTCGCTCCCCTGCACCAGTCGTTCGATGGCCAGGCGAAGGCTGCGGCCGTTGAGATCGGCCAGATGATTGCCCAGTTCACTCAACGGTTGCTCGCCAGGCAGTTCGCGGCCGTGTAGCAGCCAAGCCAGGGCGCTGCTGTGCAGACCTTCGTCCGCTAGGCTGCCATCCTTTTTGGGTTTGCAGAGATTGACAGGCCCCCAGTGCAACCAGAGCCGGTCGCGCGCGCGAGTCAGGGCGACATAGGCCAGGCGCAGCTGCTCGGCGAATACTTCTTCCCGGGCACGTTCGAGGTTGTCCTCCAGCTCGCCGCTGCCCAGGTCCAGCAGCGGCTGGCCATCGGCGTCGTGGCAACGGGCGCTATCGCGGTTCTTGCCGAGCAGTTTGCCGTCCCACAGGAAGGGGCAGAATACCAGCGGATATTCCAGGCCCTTGCTGGTGTGAATGGTGACGATCTGCACCCGTTCGGCATCGCTTTCCAGGCGCAGCAGGGCTTCTTCGCCGGCGCCTTCGCTGCCGCGCTGCAGGTTGAACCAAGCGAGCAGCGGCTCAAGACCCGGGCGCAGCAGGCTTTCGGCTTGCAACAGTTCACCCAGGTGCAGGAGGTTGGTCAGCCGACGTTCGCCATCGACACGCGCCAGCAGCCGTTCGGCCACCGCCTGCTCGTCGAGCCAGGCACGGAACACGCGCATGAAACCCTGCTGCTGCCAGAGCTGGTGATAGCGCTCGGCGGCCTCGCGCTCGGCGTCCCACTGCTGCTGATCGTCCTGGCAGCGGGCGAGATCGGCGGCGCTGCGGCCCAGCAGCCGCGTGGCCAGCGCATAGCGCAGCAGGCCTTCACGACCGGGCTCGGCATAAGCGGCAAGCACCGCGGCCAGCTCACCGGCCTCCTCGCTGCGCCAGACGCTGTCGCGCCCTCGGCGCACGCTGGGCACACCACGTGCGGCCAGTTCATCGGCGATCATCCCGGCCTGCCGGTGGTTGGCGACCAGCACGGCAATGTCGCCACCTTTCAGAGGGGTGAACACGCCGTCCTTTTCGAAACCAGCATGGCCCTCCGCAGCGCCTGCCAGTTGCAGGGCGATACGCCGTGCGGTGTCGCTCGCCGCCAGCTGTGCAGCTTCGCCCTTGCCAAGCGGATCGTCGCCAAGCCAGACCAGCGACAGCGGCGCCGCCTCGCCCTCCTCCACCAGCCGCAAGCTCGCACGCGGCTTGTCGGCCGCGCCTACTGCTGGATAGCGCAGATCAGGTTGGGCGAACGGCTGTGGATGATCGAACAGCTGGTTCAAGACGGCGATCAGCTCGGGCGTCGAGCGGTAATTGGTCGGCAGGTTGAAGGGCTCGCGATCGGCCTGCTGCTTGGCCGTCATATAGGTTGCAAGGTCCGCGCCGCGGAAGGCGTAGATCGCCTGTTTGGGATCGCCCACAAAACACAGCGACGCCTCGCCCCCCCTGGCGTAGATGCGGTTGAAGATGGCGTACTGGATCGGGTCGGTGTCCTGGAACTCGTCGATCAACGCCAGCGGATAGGTGGCACGCAGCGAGGCCGCCAGGTCTTCGCCGACCGGCCCTTGCAGCGCTTGATCCAGACGATTGAGCAAGTCATCGAAGGCCAACAGCCGCTGCGCCGCCTTGCGCTCGGGCAGCTCACGGTTGAGCCGCTCCAGCAGCGCCACCTGCAGGGCGATCAGCCGCTGCTTGCCGGCGGGCAATGCGTCTGCCACTTGATCGGCCAGCTCGTCCAGTGCATGGGCCAGCTCGCAGACCGGCGCGTCGTGGCCCTTCTTGCACGCTTTGGTCAGCGCGCGGACACCGAACTTGGCCGCGCCCTCGGGCAGGTCGAACATCACGGCCGGATCGGCGAAATAGGCATCCAAATCCATCTGCCAGGGCGCAAATTTGATGCTTTTGTGGGTGCTCTGGCTGAGTCCACCATGGGCCAGCAGCTCGGCGACCCAGGCGCTGCCCGCTCTTTTCCATAAATCAGCGGCTCGCTGCCAGGCGGCTTCTACCGGGCGCAGATCAGCGGCGACCGGCGCGCCCTGCGGCTCCACCCGCAGATAGGGCTTGCCCAGGTGACTGCGCAAGCGCTGACGTAACCACAGCGGCGTGATCCGGCTCTTCGCCAGAAAGCGCGCCCAAGCCGGATCAGCATCAGCCAATTCGCTGCGCCAGGCGTCGGCCAGCAGCGCGTCGATGATCTCGCGGTCATCGGCGGTCAGCTCGCTGTCGAAATCGCCACCGGCCTCGAAAGCCGCGTCCTGCAGGGCGCGCTGGCAGAAGCCGTGGATGGTGAAGATCGCCGCCTCGTCGAAGCCGTGCACGGCCAACAGCAGGCGGCGTCGCGAGGCTTCGTCCGGGTAGCGCGCATGCAGGCGGTTGAGGAAGTCATCGGCGCTCGGCGTGCCGTCGTATACGGCCAGCAAGTCGGCCAGCCTTGCACGGATGCGCTCGCGTAGCTCAGCCGTCGCCGCGGTGGTGTAGGTGACCACCAGAATCTGCCCCACCGACAGCTGCCGCTCCACCAGCAGACGGGCGTAGAGCGCGGTGAGCGTCCAGGTCTTGCCGGTGCCGGCGCTAGCCTCGATCAGCGAGCGGCCGTCGAAGGGCGAGTCGAGCAGGTCGAGTTTCATGCTTCCTCCTCGTCTTCAGCCAGGGCGTCGAGTGCCGGGCCGATCAGTTCCTGAGCCAGGCTTTCGAAACGCTCGTTCAGCGGATCGCGGTCGCGAAAGGCCAATCTGTTCCAGGGGTCTTCGGACTCGGCGGCGATGGGGCTGAACTCCGCACCCAGCCAGGCTTCGCGGGCGCGCTTGCGGCCACAGTCGAGCGGCTCGCTGCCGCGGGCCGGCTTGCGATAGCCCCTGGCGAAGGCATGGCTGCTGCGTGGCAGCAACGGCAGCGGCTCGCGGATCGCACAGCGATAGGCGGCGAGCCAGGGTTCCAGCAGTTTCGCAGCATTGGTCAGCGGCCCCAGCTGCCAGTCACCAGCGGGCGATAGCATCAGGCTGTTGCGCTCGATGCCGGGCGTGGCGGAGAGGTTGAGCAGCAGATGGCGCAGCCAGAACGGCGGCAGATCCCACTCGCCGAGGCGGCCGAGCTTCCAGCCGAACAGCCCGGCCGGGGTCACGCCGTCGAGCCAGCCATGCACGCGCACGCCGGCCAGGGTGATGTCCACCGGTAGCGGCTCGGGCACGTCGTCCGGGCGCAGTTCGAACAGGCGCGGCGCAAAGGCACGCACCGGGCCGCGCAACTTGCCCCACAGCGCCTGGCCCAGTTCGCCGGTGGGCAGCCAGCCGGCGGCACAGGCCATGCGGCGTTCGTCTTCATCACTCCAGCCGTGCTCCATGGCCTGCAGCGATAGACGCCGCAGGCCATTCCAGGCCGGCATCTCCAGATCGAAGGGCTCGTCACTGGCGAGCGATTCCTGGTCGTCGGCCAGACGCAAACCAAGGCGCTGTTCGAGCAGGAAGCGCGCCGGATGGCGAAAGCACTGCAACAGCTGCGACGGCTCGATGGTCAGCCAGGCCTCGTCAGGCTCGGCGAGAAGGCTGGCGAACGGCTGCGGCTGGGTCTGCGGTGGCTCGGCCAGACGCCCGGCGGCGCGAAACCAGGGCGAGGAGAAACCGGCGCAGAGCCCGTCGCCGAAATTGCGCGGCGAGAACGGCTGCAGCGGGTGGGCGACGAGAATTTTCTGGCTGGCGGTCTTGGGTGCGGACTCGCCTGTATGCTCGGAAGCCTGCGCAACGGGCAGCATGGCGGTCATGTCCACTGCCTCCAGCACTTCGCTGAGCAGCACCGACGGCGGCAGCACAGCGTTGTCGCGCGGGTCGCGGCCGACATAGGACAGGTACAACGCCTCGCGCGCCGAAAGCAGGGTTTCCAGCAGCAGGTAGCGATCATCCAGCCGCCGGGCACGGTCGCCGCGGCGCGGATGCCGGCCGATCAGATCGAAGCCCGACGGCGGTGTGCGCCGCGGGAAGGCCCCGTCGTCCAGCCCGAGCAGGCAGACCACGCGGAACGGCAAGCTGCGCATCGGCACCATGGTGCAGAAGGTCACCGCACCGGTAAGAAAGCCCGAGGCGCCGCCGCCCTGCTGCAAGGCGGCGCTGAGCTGCTGGTGCACCAGTTCCAGCTCGATGGGTCGCGCCAGGTCGGCGGCCTGGGCCTGATCGCGCAACGCCGCGCAGGCCTGGGACAGCAAGAGCAGCGTGTCGCCGGCTTCGCGCTCGTCGAACAGGGTGTCGATCAGCACCTGCAGGTCGTCCGCCCATTCGCCCAACAGACGCGGCCGCGCCAGCTGGTCGGCCAGCGTGCCGAGCCGCTCGACGAACTCCACCAGCCGCCCCAGCAACTGCCCGCGTGCCCCTTCCAGGGCATCCAATGGCCAGTGCTCGCCGAGCAGTGGCGCGTGGTTGCCAGCCAGTTGTGGCGGCGCAGCAAAACCCAGCAGCAGTCGGTCCAGCCCCTGGCGCCAGGTAAAGGCCGATTCGTCCGGCAGCCCCAGGCGAACGCGCTGGCTACCGTCGCGGCCCCAGCGCACACCGGCCTCCCGCAACCAGTCGCGCAGCAGCGGTAGGTCTTCGCTTTCGATCCCGGCACGCCGGGCGATGGCCGGCTGTTCCAGCCAGGCGAGGATTTCCTCGGCGGCGAAACGACTCTGCGCCAGCATCAGCAATTCAAGGAAGGCCTCGATCAGCGGCATCTCGGCGCGCAGGCTGCGGTCAGCGAGGCTGTAGGGTATCCGCGGGCTGCCCTCGCGCGGCGCGAACACGGCTTCGATAAAGGGCGCGTAGCGCTCGATATCAGGGGTCAGCACCACCACCTGATCGGGCGTCAGCGCCGGGTTGGCAGCGAAGCGCGCCAGCAACTGGTCATGCAGGATTTCCACCTCGCGCAACGGCGAATGGGCGATATGCACTTCCAGCGAGCGGTCGTCCTCGGCCAGGGTGATGCGCTCATCGGGCTGTCGGGTACGCAGGCGCAGGATGTCGTTCTGCAGGGCGTGCAGCAGGCTGTCGTCGCGCAGGTCTTCGTCTTCGGAATACAGGCCGAACTCCTGGCTGCCCTCGCTGGCGGTCAGGCTGAACAGGGAATCGAAGAAGTCCCGTCCCTGCTTGCCGAGACTCGCCAGCAGCGGATGGCCAACGTCGAGATACCAGTCATCAGCGCCGCTCTCGGGCTGGCGCGCCAATTCACGAATATCGCGAATCTCGCCCCAGACTTCGCGGCTCGGGTTAAGCGCGCAGACCACCACGTCGATATGCCGCGCCAGCCCATCGAGCACGCGCAGGTGGTGCGGTGGCAGGCTGCTGATGCCGAACACCAGCAGGCGCTCGGGCAGGCCGGGCAAGGGTTCGTCGCTGTAGAGCCGCTGCAGCAGATCGTCGAGCAGCCGGGCGCGGTGCGGATGGCCGTCCTTGGTCAGCTCGCGCCAGAGCAGCGCCTGCCAGGCTTCGTCCGGACCGAGATCGAAGGTTTCGCCACGCTCCCAGGCTGCCAGCCAGTCGTCGCGATAGAGCAGGTATTGGTCGAACACGTCGGCGATCTTCGCCGCCAGCGACAGCCGCCGGCGCTCATCGCCGCCGTCGAGATACTGCGCCAGACGCTGCGCCAGCTCGAGATTGGTTGGCTCGCAAAGCCAGCCATAGAGCCGCCAGGTCAGGGTAGTCGGGGAAAACGCCGACTGCTCGGGCAGGCTGCCAAGCACCGTGCGGCTCAGGTCCCAGACGAACTTGGCCGGCAGCTGAATCTCCAGCTGCATGGCGATGCCCTGCTTGCGTGCCAGCTCAAGCGTCAGCCAGCGCCCCATGCCCTGGCTTGGCACCACCACCAGCGCCGGGGCGAAGGGGTCGGCGAGCGGCTGGGCAAGCAGGCGCGTGGCCAGTTCGCCGAGGGTTTCCAGATCAGGGGCATGGTAGAGGCTGAGCATGAGTGCACCGCGTGAACAGAAGTCGCTAGGTTACAGGCCGCTCTGCAGCGGAGCGAGCCGTGCACTTGAGTCTGTATCCCGGTTGCGACAACTCGTGTCGCGGCGAATCTCCTCCTTTCGCCCTGTCCTTTTGCTCCTCTCGACCAATATCAATTCCGCTGCTGCTGCCTAGCATGGGGATACGGGGCGGCCGCTTAGTCGCCCGCCATCAGGTCAGGAGTCGTTCATGAACCGGAACCGCAAGAAGCTGCTCGCCCTTTCCCTATCCGCCACGCTGGGCGCCGTGCCGCTGCTTCTGCACGCACAGGAGCCAGCCCAGCAGCGAACGCTCGGCTCGGTGGAGCGCAGCCACGCCAGCCAGGCCCGCGGCCTGCTCGACCAGGCCGTGCTGACCTTCCAGGCCAAGGGCCCGGAGCAGGCACTGGCCGCCTTCAACGACCGCAACGGTGAATTCGTCCACGGCCAGTACTACATCTTCGTGCTCGGCGCGGACGGCACCATGCAGGCCAGCAGCGGCCCTTCCGCCAGCCTGGTCGGACTGAACGTCGCTGAACTCAAGGATGCCGCCGGCAAATCCTTTATGCGTGAAATCCTCGACAAGTCGGCCAAGCAGGACAGCGGCGAAGTCGAGTACCAGTGGCTCAACCCGGCCGACAACAAGGTCGAGAACAAGATCAGCCAGTTCCGCAAGATCGGCGACCACGTGCTCTGCGTTGGTTACTACATCCCGCGTGCCACCGCCGAGCACGCCAAGGCGCTGCTCGACCGCGCCGTGCAGCAGGTCAAGGACAAGGGTGCCGAGGCCGCCTTCCGCAACTTCAACGACCCGCGTGGAGGCTTCGTCTTCAACGACGAGTACGTCTTCGCCATCGGCCTGGATGACGGTCGCTACCGCGCCAGCGGCAGCTCGCCGAACCTGGTGGGTGTCGATGTGCGCAACGTCAACGATGCCGCCGGCAAGCCGCTGTTCAAGGAGATGATCGAACTGGCCCGCAAGCAGGGCTCCGGCAGCGTCGACTACGTCTGGCGCAACCCCGCGACCAACGCGGTCGAGCAGAAGCACACGCTGATCCAGCGCGTCGACGACGTACTGCTCGGTGTCGGCTACTACACCCGCCCCTGAGGATCGGGCGAAACGGGCTTTATGACGTTTCGGTGAACGGGGCCGGCGGGCCAGGGTCAATCGAGTATCCCCGGTAAAGCGCTGCGTCCTTGCGACGCAGGCTTTCGTCGTTGTTGCTCGCCGGGGCAGGAGCCCGACCGATGCTGACCCTGTTGCACCTGCTGTCGTCCATTGCCCTGCTGGTCTGGGGTACGCATATCGTGCGTACCGGGATCATGCGGGTGTATGGCTCGCACCTGCGACGGGCGCTCGGCCAGAGCATGGGCAACGCGCCGCTGGCTTTCGGTGCCGGCATCAGCGTCACCGCGCTGGTGCAGAGCAGCAATGCCACCGCGCTGCTGGCCATCTCCTTTGTCGCCCAGGGTCTGATGGCGCTGCCCACGGCGCTGGCAATCATGCTCGGCGCGGATGTCGGCACTGCGCTGATGGCCCGCGTGCTGACCCTCGATCTTTCCTGGCTGTCGCCGCTGCTGACGCTGCTCGGCGTCTGCCTGTTCCTCTCGCGCAAACAGACCCGCGTCGGCCAGATCGGCCGCGTGCTGATCGGCCTCGGCCTGATCATTCTCGCCCTGCAGTTGATCGTGCACGCCGCCGAGCCGATCACCGAGGCGCGCGGCATGCAGGTGCTGTTCTCCTCGCTGGCCGGCGACACCCTGCTCGCGGTGCTGGTGGGTGCGCTATTCGCCGTGCTGTCGTATTCCAGCCTCGCCGCCGTACTGCTGACCTCGACGCTGGCCGGTGCGGGCCTGATCAGCCTGCCGGTGGCGCTGGGCCTGGTGATCGGCGCCAACATCGGCAGCGGCCTGCTCGCCTGGTTCAACGCCAGCCTGCAGCCGGCTTCGGCACGCCGCGTGGCGCTGGGCAACCTGCTGTACAAGCTGGCCGGGCTCATCGTGCTGCCGTTTCTCAGCATGCTGGTGGCCTGGATGGACACCCTGGGTGTCAGCGCACAGACCCAGGTGATCGGCTTTCACCTGATCTACAACAGCCTGCGCTGCGTGATCCTGCTTCCCACCGTGAAGCCGATGGCGCAGTTGTGTGAATACCTGCTGCCGGAGCGTGCGCTGGACAACGGCGTGGCGCATCCTCGGCATCTCGACCCCGCCGCGCTGGATACGCCGAGCCTGGCGCTGGCCAATGCGGTCCGCGAAACCCTGCGCATCGGCGACATGGTGGAGCTGATGCTGGCGCGGCTGCTGGAGGTGCTGCGCGAAGACCGACCGGAGCCCGGCGACGAGATTCGCCGCCTGGACGATGACGTCGACGCGCTCTACAGCGGCGTGAAGCTCTACCTGGCGCAGATGCCGCGCGAAGACCTCGCCGAGCAGGAGGGCCAGCGCTGGGCGGAGATCATCGAGCTGGCGATCAACCTGGAACAGGCCGGCGACATCATCGAGCACATGGTGAGCAAGGTGCAGAACCTGAAGACGTCCAAGCGTCGCTCCTTCTCCGACAGCGGCCTGGAGGAGCTCGGCCAGCTGCATGCCCAGCTGAGCACCAACCTGCGGCTGGGGTTGTCGGTTTTCATCTCCGGCGACTCCCATAGCGCCCGCCAGCTGCTGCAACAGAAGCGCCAGTTCCGCAAGCTGGAGCGCGAACTGGCGCACTCCCACGTGCAGCGCCTGCACCAGCAGGTGGTGGAAAGCATCGAGACCAGCGCAGCGCACCTGGAGCTGATCGCCGACATGAAGCGCCTCAATTCACTGTTCTGCAGCGCCGCCTATCCGGCGCTGGAAGGCCCCGGCGGCAACAAGGCGCGCACAGCCGGCGAAGCGCCACGGGAGGTGATATCCGGAGAGCCTCACCTGCCGGGACGGCCGGCCTGATCCAGGGCCACTTCGGTCAGCAAGCGTGGCGTTGCCAGAGGCGAAACAACGGCTCGGCGAGAAACATCACCAGAAACAGCCTGAGCACCTGCACAGCGGTGACCAGCGCCACCGACAGCTGCAGCGCTTCCGCGGTAAGGCACAGCTCGGTAATGCCGCCGGGCATCATGCCGAGCATCAGCGACACCTCGTCCAGCGCGGTCATCCACCCCAGCGCGCCGCCCAGTGCGGCAGCGAACAGCATCGCCAGCAGGGTGAACAGCAGAATGCGCAGCAGGAACGCCGGCGCGCTGCGAAAGAACGGCCGGTCGAAATGACAGGCCAGTGAGCAGCCGATCAACCACTGGCCGAGCGCGCCGGCCCAGCCCGGCAGGCCGATGTGCAGATCGAACGCCACACTGGCCAGCGCGCAGGCGGTCAGCGGGCCGAGCATCCAGGGGTTGGGCTGGCCGAGACGCTTCCAGAGCAGCGCCAGCAGACCGCCGGCCGGCAGCAGCACGGCTAGCCAGGGCCAGCCCACCGGGGCCGCAGGCGGTGCCGCGACCGTCGGCAGGCCCCAGGTGAACAGCGCCGGCACGATCAGCACCACCAGCAGCAGGCGCAGGCTGTGCGCCGCCGCCACGCGCGCAGGTTCAGCCTGGTGCCGGTTGGCCAGCACCACCATTTCGCTGGCGCCACCCGGCATGCTGGCGAAGAACGCAGTGGCGCGGTCGGTGCCGCTGCGCAGCAGGATGAAGAGGCCGATCAGGCCCAGCAGCAGCGTGCCGACCGCACCGGCGAGGATCACGCCGAGATGCGCCAGCACCTGCTGCATGACCTCACTGGTGAAGTGCAGGCCGATGGCGCTGGCGACGATCCATTGCCCGACCTGACGGCCGCGCGGCACCTCGCTCACCAGCCAGCCGCTGCAGCGCACGGCGATCACCGCCAGCAGCGAGCCGATCATCCACGGCAGCGGCCAGTTGGCCAGAGTTGCCAGCCAGCCGCCGAGCGCGCCGATCAGTGGTGTCGCCCACCAGCCCGGCAGCCGCCGATACATGTCAGGCCTGCGCCTCGACCACGTTGCCGCGACGGCGCTTGAGGTACCAGCGCAGCGCCGGCATGCCGAGCATCGCCACGGTCAGCGCCCACAGCGCCAGGGTGATCGGGCTGCCCCAGAGGATGCCCAGCTCACCGTTGGAGATCGACAGCGCACGGCGCAGGTTGTCTTCCATCATCTCGCCGAGCACAAAGCCGAGAATCAGCGCCGACAGCGGGAAGTCCAGCTTGCGCAGCAGGTAGCCGAACACGCCGAGGCCGACCATCAGCACCAGGTCGAAGGTGGTGCTGTGCACCGAATACACGCCGACCATGCTGATCACGGTGATCGCCGGCACCAGCACCCAGTTCGGCACGGCGAGCATGCGCGAGAACAGGCCGACCAGCGGGATGTTCATCACCAGCAGGATCACGTTGCCGATGAACAGCGAAGCGATCAGGCCCCAGACCACGTCCGGCTGCTGTTCGAACAGCAGCGGGCCGGGGGTGATGTTGTACAGCGTCAGCGCGCCGATCATCACCGCGGTGGTGCCCGAACCCGGCACGCCGAGGGTCAGCATGGGGATCAGCGAGCCGCAGGCCGAGGCGTTGTTCGCCGCTTCCGGCGCCGCCAGGCCGCGCAGGTCGCCATCACCGAAGCGACCCTTGTCGCCGGCCATTCGCTTCTCGCTCATGTAGGTCATGGCGCTGGCGATAGTCGCCCCGGCGCCCGGCAGCGTGCCGATGACGAAGCCGGCCACGGCGCTGCGCACCATGGTCCAGAAGGTCAGGCAGAACTCCTTGAAGTTGAACAGCAACCGGCCGCTGGCCTTCACCGCCTTCTGCCCGCTGTGGGTTTTCTCCAGCATCAGCAGGATCTCGCTGACGCTGAAGAAGCCGATCACCACGATGACGAACTGGATGCCGTCGGACAGGCTGACGCTGCCGAAGGTGAAGCGGTAGACGCCGGTAGTGGAATCGACACCGACGGTGGCCAGGGCCAGGCCCATCAGCGCGGCCATCAGCGTCTTCACCGGCTTGTCGCCGACCATGCCGCCAAGGCAGGCGATGGCGAAGATCATCAGCACGAAGTACTCCGCCGGGCCGAAGGCCACCGCCCACTTGGCCAGCAGCGGGGCGAACAGCACCACCCCGCAGGTGGCGATGGTGCTGCCGATAAAGGAGCTGACCGCGGACAGCGACAGCGCGATGCCCGCCTTGCCCTGGCGCGCCAGCGGGTAGCCGTCGAGGGTGGTCATCACCGCGGCGGCATCACCCGGCACGTTGAGCAGGATCGCCGAGATGCGCCCGCCGTATTCGCAGCCCAGGTACACCGCGGCGAGCAGGATCAGTGCGGTCTCCGGCGGCAGGCCGAGGGCGAAGGCCAGCGGCAGCAGCAGCGCCACGCCGTTGATCGGGCCGAGGCCCGGCAGCAGGCCGACCACGGTGCCGACGAAGGCGCCGAACAGCGCCACCAGCAGGTTGGTCGGTCGCGTGGCGACATCGAAGCCCTGCATCAAGAAATTCAGTGTTTCCATTTCAGCTCTCCAGCAGACGCAGCAGGCCAAGCGGCAGCGGCACGTCCAGCAGGTAATCGAACAGCCCGTAGAGCAGCACGCCAAGCAGCGCACCGCTGATCACGCTGGGCCACAGGCGACCGTTGAACAGCAGACCGAGGGCGAAACCGGCCAGGGCGGTGCTGATGACGAAACCCAGGGTTTCGAACAGCAGCGCGTAGGCCAGCAGGGCCAGCACGCACAGCACGGCGCGCTGCGCCTTGGGCCGATCGAACGCCGGCGTCGGCTCACCGTGCGGCTTGAACAGCAGCCACGCCGCACCACACGCCATCAGCAACAGCAGCAGCAGCGGGTAGGCGCGCGGCCCGACCGGGTCGTAGGCAAAGGGCGCCTCGAAGCCCCAGGCGAGCAGGGCGAGGCCGGCGCAGGCGAGCAGCCACGCCGCGGCGAAGACACGTACGTACATGACGGGATACCTCAGGGATTCGGCGACCCGGCAGCTGCCGGGTCGACCGTGCGGCCCGCGAACGCGGGCCGGTTCGCGTTACTTGACCAGGCCGAACTCGCCGGCCAGCGCCTTGTAGTCCTGCACCTGCTTCTTGACGAAGGCTTCCAGCTCATCGCCGGTCATCGACAGCGGGAACAGGTCGCGCTGTTCGCGCAGCTTGGCGAAGTCTTCGTCGGCGAGCAGGGTGTCGAACTGGGTCTTCCACCAGTTGAAGTCCTCGTCAGGCACTTCCGGCCCCATGTAGAAGCCGCGGATCACCGGCCAGCTGATGTCGTAGCCCTGTTCCCTGGCAGTAGGGATGTCGGCCAGCTTGCCCGGCAGACGCTCGTCGGAGAGCACGGCGAGGATGCGGATCTTGCCGGCGTCGAGCTGCGGGGTGACTTCGCCGAGGCCGCTGGAAGTGACCTGCACATGGCCGCCGAGCATGGCGGTGAGCGTTTCGCCGCCGCCCTCGAAGGCGACGTAGCGCAGCTTCTTCGGATCGACACCGGCAGCGCGGGCGATCAGCGCGGTCTGCATCCAGTCCTGGCCGCCGATGGTGGCGCCGGCGCCGAATACCACGCTGCCCGGGTCTTTCTTCACCGCAGCAATCAGCTCGTCGAGGTTCTTGTACGGCGCGTCGGCACGTACCGAAATGGCGCCGTAATCAGTGCCGACCGCGGCGAGCCAGCGCACGGCGCTCTCGTCGTAGCGGCCGAACTTGCCCTGGGCGAGGTTGAGCAGCGAGCCACTGGAGAAGGCGGTGATGGTGCCGGCTTCCGCCGCACGCTGGGCGACCACCGCGTTGTAGGCCACCGCGCCGACGCCGCCGGGCATGTAGGTGACACGCATCGGTGCTTCGAGCAGGCCGCTGTCCTTCAGGCCGCTCTGGGCCAGCTTGCAGGTCAGGTCGAAACCGCCGCCGGGCTTGGCCGGGGCGATGCACTCGGGGCGCTTGGGTTCGGCCAGCAGCTGGCTCGAGAGCAGCAGGCAGGACGACAGCAGGGCGAAACGGCTGAGTCTGGTTTTCATCGGGTAGTCCTCGCGTTCTTGTTCTGTTTACCAGATCGGCAGGCTGTAGCTGACGATCAGACGGTTCTCGTCGGCGTCGCGGGCGAAGTCGGAGCGGTACATCGCGTTGCGCCAGCGCAGCGCGACGTTCTTCAGCGGGCCGCTCTGCACCACGTACTTGAACTCGAAATCGCGTTCCCACTCGCTGCCGTTGTTGCCGCCGCTGTACTCGGCGTTGTCGCCGGAGATGTAGCGGGTCAGGAAGGTCAGCCCGGGGATGCCCATGGCGGCGAAGTTGTAGTCGTAACGCGCCTGCCAGGAGCGCTCGTCGGCATTGGCGAAGTCGTTGATCTGCACGAAGTTGACCAGGAACGGATCACCGCCGTCGATGTAGGCGTAGCCGGTATCGCCGCGCATCTGCTGGTAGCCGACACTGACCTTGTGCCCGCCCAGGCTGTAGCCGAGCATGCCGTTCCAGGCCTGGTTATCGATCTTGCCGGCATTCGCCGCGCCGGTGTCGTCGCTGAGCATCACGCGCAGGTCCGCACTCAGCGCGGAGTTGTCGCTCAGCGGCTTGTTCGCCAGCAGGCCGAAGAAGTGCTGGCGGTACACGTCATCCAGCTCGCCGTAGTAGTAGCGCCCGGTGAGGTTCTCGTTGAAGGCGTATTCGGCACCGGCGAAGGTCAGGTGGTCGGCCTCGGCGGCGCTGGCGAAGCGGCCGTTCTTGTTGTTCAGCTGCAGGTCCTGGGAGTTGGTCGAGGAGCGGTCGATCACCTTGTCCAGGCGGCCGCCGGTCAGGGTCAGGCCGTCGATATCGGTGGAGGTGACGGTAGCGCCCTCGAACACCTGCGGCAGCGTGCGGCTGTCGCTGGCCTTGACTACCGGCGTCTCCGGAATGTGCGAGCCATAGCGCAGTTCGGTCTCGCCGATCTTGGCCTTGGCGGTCAGACCCAGGCGGCTGAACTCGTCCGGCGTGCTGCCATCGTCGTGCACCGGCAGCAGGTCGGTGCCAGCGCGGCCGCCACCGGAATCCAGCTTGACGCCGAGCATGCCCAGGGCATCGAGGCCGACGCCGACGGTGCCTTCGGTGAAGCCCGACTGGACGTCGAGGATGAAGCCCTGGGTCCATTCTTCACGCTTGGACTGGCCGCTGCCTTCGCGGAAATCGCGGTTCAGGTAGATGTTGTGGGTTTGCAGGGTTGCGCTGCTGTCTTCGATGAATGCGGCCTGGGCCATGGGTGCCAGCGAGGCGACGGCAACGGCCAAAGCGAGACGGGCAGGAGCGGGTGAGCGTCTGACGGCAGTCAGCATCGGGGTATCTCCACTATTGTTTTTGTTGTGACGGCGCATGCGCCGCGCGTGGTGGTTCGAGCCACCTGCGAGCGATCCTAGGCGGTCAAGCTTTCGCCAGCCTTTCAGCGCTGAAAGCCAGCAGCGGCGTGAAAGTTCTGCCGCTACACTGGCGCTCCGTCGCCATCGCAGAGGACAGGCAATGCGAATTCTTCTGGTCGAGGACCACCCCCAGCTGGCCGAAAGCGTGGCGCAGGCAATGCGCGCCGCCGGCTGGACCGTGGACCTGCTGCACGATGGCGTCGCCGCCGACCTGGCGCTGGCCAGCGAGGACTACGCGCTGGCGATCCTCGACGTCGGCCTGCCAAGGCTCGACGGCTTTCAGGTGCTGGCGCGCCTGCGCGAGCGCGGCAAGACGCTGCCGGTGCTGATGCTCACCGCGCGCGGCGAGGTCAGTGATCGCGTGCATGGGCTCAACCTCGGCGCCGACGACTACCTGGCCAAGCCGTTCGAACTGTCCGAGCTGGAAGCACGGGTCAAGGCGCTGCTGCGGCGCAGCGTCGGCGGCGGCGAACGCCAGCAGCGTTGCGGCGCGCTGGTCTACGATCTGGATGCGCGGCGCTTCAGCCTGGCCGACGAGCCACTGACGCTGACCTCCCGCGAGCAGGGCGTGCTGGAAGCGCTGATCGCCCGCCCCGGTCGGGTGATGAGCAAGGATCAGCTGGCAGCCCAGGTATTCGGCCTGGACGAGGACGCCAGCGCCGACGCCATCGAGATCTACATCCACCGTCTGCGCAAGAAGCTCGAGGGCCAGCCGGTGCGCATCGTCACCTTCCGCGGCCTCGGCTACCTGCTCGAGGCGCTCGATGGCTGAGGAAGCGCTCGCCGGCAGCCTGCGCGCGCGGCTGCTGCGGCGGCTGGCGATCCTGCTCGCACTGCTGTTGCTGTTCGGCGGCCTGAGCGCCTACTGGAACGGCCGCGCCGCCGCCGATACCGCCTACGACCGCACCCTGCTCGCCTCGGCCCGGGCCATCGCCGATGGCCTGGTCACCCATGAAGGCGTGCTGCGCGCCAACGTGCCCTACGTGGCGCTGGACACCTTTGCCTACGACAGCGCCGGGCGCATCTACTACGGGGTGCTGGACATCCAGGGGCGCCTGGTCAGCGGCTACGAGAACCTGCCGGCGCCCGCTGCCGACGTCCCGCGCACCGACGACTACCCGGCGCTGGCGCGCTTCTACGACGGCGAGTTCCAGGGCCAGGGCGTGCGCCTGGTCAGCCTGCTGCAGCCGGTCAGCGAGCCGGAGGTCAACGGCATCGCCGAGATCCGCGTGGCCGAGACCCTCGGCGCCCGCGAGCGCATGGCGCGCGGTCTGCTGACCGACACCCTGTGGCGCGTCGGCCTGCTGGCGATCGCCGCGCTGGTGCTGGTGTGGCTGGCGGTCAGTGCCGCGCTGCGACCGCTGGGGCAGCTCAGCGAAGCGGTGCAGGAGCGCGCACCGGATGACCTGCGGCCGCTGCCGCTGATCAGCGTGCAACGCGAGCTGAGGCCGCTGGTGGCGGCGCTCAACGGATTCACCGAGCGCCTGCGCGGGCAGTTCGAACGCCAGGCGCGCTTCATCGCCGATGCCTCCCACGAACTGCGCACGCCGCTGGCAGCGCTCAAGGCGCGGATCGAGCTGGGCCTGCGCGAAGCCGAACCGGCGGTCTGGCGCAGCACCCTGGAAGACGCCGGACAGAGCACCGACAAGGTCATCCACCTGGCCAACCAGTTGCTCTCGCTGGCGCGCATCGAAAGCGGCGCGCAATCCATCGCCGAAGGCGGCGCGCAGCGCCTGGACCTGTCGCAGCTGGCCCGCGAGCTGGGCCTGGCGATGGCCGCGCTGGCGCACAAGCGCGGCGTCGCCCTGGCGCTGGAGGCCGAGGCACCGGTATGGATCGACGGCGAGCCGACGCTGATCAGCGAACTGCTGAGCAACCTGCTGGACAACGCGCTGGCGCATACCGGCGACGGCGGCAACGTGGTGCTGCGGGTGCTCGACGGCGCCGTGCTGGAGGTGGAGGACGACGGCCCGGGTATTCCGGCCGCCGAGCGCGATCGCGTCTTCGCGCGCTTCTACCGCCGCGACACCGGCGGCCATGGTGCCGGCCTCGGGCTGGCCATCGTCGGCGAAATCGTCCGCGCCCATCGCGCCGAGATCAGCCTGGATCAGGGCGCTCTCGGCGGCCTGCTGGTGCGGGTGCGTTTCGTACCGGCCGAGAGCTGAGGGGCGGCCGCGCCTCAGGCAAACACGGTCGCGCCATCCGGCCCGAGGTCGGCGGCCTCGACCACGCAGTTGCGCCCGCTGCGCTTGGCCTCATAGAGCGCACGGTCTGCTGCACTGAGCAACTCCAGCGGCGACGCCGCGGCTTGCGGATCGAGCGTAGCCACGCCAAAGCTGATGGTCAGGCTGACGCGCTCACCGTCGCAGTCGAGCTCAAGCCGCTCGACATCCTGCCGCATCCGCTCGGCCAGCAGCACCGCCTGCGGCCCGCCGGTTGCCGGCAGCGTGATGACGAACTCCTCACCACCGTAACGCGCCGCGAGATCACCGGCTCGCTGGCAATGCTGCTGGAGTACCGCCGCGACCCGGCGCAGGCACTCGTCGCCGAACGGATGGCCGTAGCTGTCGTTGACTCGCTTGAAGTGATCGATGTCGCCCAGCAGGACCGTCAACGGCGTGCCGTTGCGGCGTCCGCGACGGACCTCGTCTTCGAGTAGCTGATCGAACTGGCGGCGATTGGCGAGGTGCGTCAGCGGATCGGTGGAGCTCAGTCTGAGCAGCTCGGCATTCGCCAGCTCGAGACCGTGACGGACTTCCTCGAGCGCCTTGGTGCGCGCCACTACGCGCGTTTCCAGCTCTTCATTGGCACGCTGTTGGATCTGCAGTGCCTGTTGCTTGGCCTGCAGGTGCTGCTCGCGTTCGTCGGCCAGGCTGCGCGAGGTCTCCAGCGCCAGCTGCTGGGCGGCGATGCGTTGATCGCGCTCCAGGTTGATCCGTTCGGCAAGCGCCATCGATAGCAGCACGAACTCGATGAACATGCCTATCAGCTGGCCATGCAGCGTCAGCCGATTGAGTGGCATGTAGCCCCACAGCGCCAGGAGGTGAATGACGGTGAAACCCAGCAGCGTTATCCAGGCGATGCTGAACAGCCGCGCCGATACGTTGCCGCGGGCCCACAACGTGAGCGTCACCGCCAGGCTGATCAGGCAGTAGGGCAGCGCCACGTATTCCATGAACAGCCAGTGTGCATGCTCCGGAACCAGCAGCACCGCCAACACCACCGTGATCCAGTAGCAGCCCAGCACCCAGGTGATGTGCCAGACCCAGCCGCCGTACTGGCGAACCTGCAGAAAGCGTACGACGAAAAGCAGCGGAGTAAGGAAGCACAGGGTTGCCGACAGCGTGTAGAAGCGCGCCGAGAACGGCGGTGCGCCGGGCCACAACACCAGCTGGCCGAAGCCGCTCATGGTGCCGACGTAGAACATTGCGCTGAGCAGATACAGCACGTACAGCAGATAGCTGAGGTCGCGGGTGAAAATCAGCAGGCTCAGGTTGTACAGCACGATGACGATCATGCCGCCGAAGAACAGGCTGAACAGCGCCGTATCGAGCACCTTGCCCTCGATGAAGCTCGTCTCGTCGACCAGCTCCAGCGGCAGCACCATCAGCTCGCTGGCCTCCAGCTGCAGATAGACCACCGCCTGCTCGCCGGGCTGCAGGTTCAGCGGGAAGACCAGGTTGTGATCGACCACCGGCCGCTGACTGACCGCCAGCGTATCGCCAGCGACCATGGGCTCACCCCATCGGTCCTGCCGCGGGTAGTAGACGCGCAGCGTAACGCGGTCGAGCACGGGCCACTTGAGCAACAGATACCAGCTGCTGGCATTTGCCTGGAGGTTGTGCACCGGGAATCGTAGCCATGCGCCTGCTGGCTGGCGGAGCAGATTGGGTACCTGCAGCGGCTGCCAACCCCGGTCGTCGCTGCGTGCCTGGTCGAAGCCAGACTCCAGCCGGCCAAGCGCGTACTCCGGTTGGCCAACCTGCAGCCCGGGAGCGTGCCGGCTTTCGATCATCAGGCTGTCTTCGGCCACAGCCCGGCCCGGCGCAGCACCAAGCAGAAGCATGAAGCACAGGATCAGCAGTGCATTGAACGGCATCGATTTCTCATGGCCGGTAGCGCCGCCGGAATCGAGCCGGAAACGCTTCGGAAGGGCGTGGTGGTATCGGCGCGGCCCCGCCGGGCGACCGGAGCCTGAAGCGGATCATTGTATGTAACTTTTTGTATTTAGGCGCGCAGCGGGCGATCCCTTTTTCAGGGCATGCCAGCGAGCCGCGCGCACCTCGCGCAGGACCGTTTCATACCGCTCAAGCGTTGAGGGCCGGAGTCTGCTCGCCAGCATTGACCTCAGCGGCCAGAGCCACCTGGTCGCGACCAGCGTTCTTGGCCTGATAGAGCGCCGCATCCGCCGCCGCCAGCAGATCGGCCGGCGCGACGAGCGAGGGGGTCAGCGTGGCGACGCCAAGGCTGATGGTCAGCGCCACCGGCTGTTCGCCATGCTGCAGCTGCAGGTGCGCGATCGTGCAGCGGATCGATTCCGCCAGGGCGACGGCCTGTTCGGCGTCGAGCCCCGGCAGCAGGACGACGAACTCCTCACCGCCATAGCGCGCCGCGACGTCGCCGGCGCGCTGGCAGTGGGCGGCGAGCACTGCCGCGACCTGGCGCAGGCACTCGTCACCGAAGGGGTGGCCGTAGCTGTCGTTGACCCGCTTGAAGTGATCGATATCGGCGAGCAACACCGATAGTGGGCTGCCGGCGCGCCGCGCGCGGCGGATTTCCTCGTCCAGCAGACGATCGAAACGCCGGCGGTTGGCCAGCTGGGTCAGCGAATCGGTGGTGCTCAAGCGCATCAGTTCGGCATTGGCGGCTTCCAGGCCGTGGCGGACTTCTTCCAGCGCACGGGTGCGTTCGTACACCCGCGCTTCGAGCACCTCGTTGGCGCGCAGTTGCAGATCCAACGCCTCCTGCTTGGCCTGCAAACGGAGTGCGCGCTCCTCGGCCAGCGATTCCGAGGCGTGCAATGCCAGTTGCTGCGCGGCGATGCGCCGGTTGCGCTCGACGTTGAAGCGCTCGGCCAGCGCCATGGATAGCAGCACGAACTCGGCGAACATGCCGATCAGCTGGCCATTCAGCGTCCAGGCATTGAGTGGCAAGGTGCCGTTGAGCGCCAGCAGGTTGACCACGGTGAAGCCGAGCAAGGTGCTCCAGGCGATGCTGAACAACCGCGCGGACGGATTGCCGCGCATCCACAGGTTGAGCGTCACGGCCATGGTCACGACGCAATGCAGCAGCGCGACGCTGTCCATGAACAGATAGCGCGCCAGGGTCGGTGCCAGCAGCAGCATGAGCACCGCCACGCCCCAGTAGCCGGTCAGGCTGATGGACACCGCCCAGACCCAGCCGCCATAGCGGCGTATGCCGAGAAAGCGCAGGGCGAACAGCATCGGCGTGAAGAAGCACAGCGCCGCGGAAAGGCCGTAGAAGCGTGCCGACAGCTCGGGGATTTCCGGCCAGAGGTAGAGCTGGCCGAAGCCGGTAATGGTCAGCACGTAGAACACCGCGCTGAGCAGGTAAAGCACGTAGAGGAAGTAGCTGCCGTCGCGGGTGAAGATCAGCAGGCTGCAGTTGTACAGCACGATCACCAGGATGCCGCCGAAGAACAGGCTGACCAGCGTGACGTCGCGAAGCTTGCCCTCGATCAGCTGCTTTTCGTCGATCAGCTCCAGCGGCAGGGCGAGGGTTTCCCTGGCCTGCAGCTGCAGATAGACCACCGCTCGCTCGCCCGCCGGCAGCTCGAGTGGATAGACGAAGTGATGGTCGGCCAGCGGTCGGCTGCTCAGTGCCACGGCATCCCCGGCCAGCATGGATTGACCCCAGCGGTCGCTGTCCGGGTAATACAGGCGCACCGCGACGCGGTCGAGCACCGGCCATTTCAGCAGCAGGTACCAGCGCTTCGCGGCGTCGCCGGTGTTATGCAGCCGGAGGCGCAGCCAGGCACCGTCGCGCTGTTTGCCAAGGTTGGGTTTGTTCAGCCGCTGCCAGGGCAGATCCGCTACGGCGATCTGGGTGAAATCCGCGTCCGGCCTGCCCAGCAGGTATTCCACTGCGCCAACCTGCAGCGTCGCCGCCCCCCTCGTCTGCAGCACCGGCGATGGCTCAGCCGCCATCGCGTTGCCGGTCCAGGGCAGCAACGTCAGGCAGGCGAGCATCAGCAGTAAGGCGCGCATCATGTGGAATGCCTCGTCGGCGCGGCAATGGCCAGCGAAGTGCCAGCCAACCGGCGTCATTTAATAAGCGCCGACGAGCGCATGATGCCACTCTGACATCAGTCTGTCCCGTGCAAGCGACAGACTGCAGCGATCACGCCCGCCGCCGCGCCCAGAACTGTTGCACCAGCTCGAGCATGCCATCGGCCAGCTTGGCGACGCCGCAGGCGCTGCGCTGGCTGTGTAGACCGGTGGCAACGTGATTGTCCGAGCTGCCGCGGATGCTGACGATGCTCTGGGTGATCTCCTCGCTGGCCGAGCTTTGCTGATCCACCGCTGCGGCAATCTGGCTGCTCATGGCGCTGATCTCGTTGACCCGGCTGTTGATGCCGCCGAGCGAATGCTCGGCCTGGTCGGCATGGCTGACGCTGTGCTGCGCCTGCTCGCGGCTACGCTGCATGACGTCCACGGCCTGGCGCGCACCGGCCTGCAGCGAGCCGATCATGCTCTGGATATCGGTGGTCGCGCTGGATGTGCGCGATGCCAGCTGACGCACCTCGTCGGCCACCACAGCGAAACCGCGGCCCTGATCGCCGGCACGCGCCGCTTCGATGGCGGCATTGAGCGCGAGCAGGTTGGTCTGCTCGGCAATGCTGTGAATCACCTCGAGCACGCGGCTGATTTCCTGGCTGTGGCTTTCCAGCTGATGAATGACTTCGGCGGCCTGCTGGATGTCACCAGCCAGCCGCGTGATGCTGCTGCCGGTCAGGCCGACGATCTCCCGGCCGCTGGCCGCTTCGCTGTCCGCGCGGGCCGCCACCTCGGCCGTGCGCTGCGCGTTGAGGGCGACTTCCTGCACGCTGGCGGTCATCTGCCGAATCGCCGTGGCGATCAGATCGGTTTCCTGCTGCTGGCGCGAGGCGCTTTCGGTACTGCCATGCATGGCACCGAGCAGGTCGCGGGCGTGGCTGCTGAGCTGGCGGCTGCAGTCGGCGATGCGCCCGACCATGGCGCCGGCTTCGGTTTCCAGCATCTTCATGGCGAAGGCGATCTCGCCGATCTCGTCGCGGCGTCCGGTGTAGATCAACTGGCTGACCGGGTTGTGGCCGATGCGTCGTGCCTGGCGCGCCAGCTGCGTCAGCGGTGCGAGCGCCAGCGCCGCCAAGCCAGTGGCCACCGCACCGCCTAGCACGACCGCGGCGGCACCGGCGGCCAGCGGCGCACCGAGCAGCAACGCGCCGAGCGCCGAGCCTGCGGCACTGCCGAGGCCAGCCAGCAGCGCCACGCGGCCACGCAACCCGAGCCGCGAAGCGCGCAATGCGCCTGCGGCACGGCCCTCGCGCAGGCGTGCGTAAAGCACCTCGGCGGCGCGAATCTGTTCGGGCTGCGCGCGGGTCCGCACCGACTGGTATTCGACGACCTTGCCGTCGCGGCCGACGGGCGTGGCGAACGCGCTGACCCAGTAGTGATCGCCGTTCTTGCAGCGGTTCTTCACGATGCCCATCCACGACCTGTTCGCCTGCAGCGTTTGCCAGAGGTCGGCAAAGGCGGCCTCGGGCATGTCGGGGTGGCGCACGAGGTTGTGCGGCTCACCGAGCAGCTCGTCTTCGCTGAAGCCGGAAATCGCCACGAAATCCGGATTGGCGTAAGTGATGGTGCCGTTCAGATCGGTGGTGGACAGGATGTTCGCCGTCTCGCCGACCGTGACTTCGCGGCCGCTGACGGGAAGGTTGGTGCGCATAAACAGATCTTCCTTGGAAATGGGGTCTGAGTACGCGAGGCAGGTTCGGCGCCGCTTCTGTTGGCAGCGCTCGCATGGATGCGGCGGACATCCTTGTACAGGAGGCCGGTTACGGTTTGGCGATCAGCGCTCGTCCTTCTCTCCCGTGTCGGTTTCCAGTTGCTCGAGCAGTTCAATCAGGCGCCGGCGCAGCTGGCCGAGCTCGCGCGATTTGAACGAGCGTCGCGTGCGTTCCAGTACCTGAATGGTTTCTTCCAGCGCAGTGCGCAGCGTCTCTTCGGTCAGCATTGATTCATCTTTCGTGCAAGCACATGCAGGTTGAGTGCCGATCTCTGTCAGGGCGCGCCTTGCAGCGAAACGAGCCCAAAAAAAAAGGCGCCAGCCGTGGTGCACCCCCAAGGGAATGTCACGGCTGGCGCCTTAGCTATCAGGTCCGGTTGTCCTGAGCGGTAAAGCAGCTTTCGCAGCATGCGAAACTAGTGGCATTTTGCCTTTACGCGCGCGGCGTAACAAGCCCGGCGCAGACGGCGCAGGCAACATGCCGCGCCCTCTCCAGCACGCACCATTTCGGGGCATCGGCAGGCCTTCAGCCGCGCCGCCGCGTCCAGAATTGCTGCACCAACATCTCCATGCTGCTCGCCAGCTCGGCGACGCCCGACGCGCTCTGCCGGCTGCGCAGGCCGCTCTCCACATGCTGATCGGAGCCGCCGCGAATGCTGACGATGTTCTGGTTGATGTTCTCGCTGACCGCGCTCTGCTGCTCGACGGCCGCGGCGATCTGTATGCTCATCGCGCTGATCTCGTTGACCCGGCTGTTGATGCCCTGCAGCGAGCGCGCCGCCTGGGCCGCATGTTCGACGCTCTGCATGGCCTGCTCGCGGCTGCGCTGCATGACCTCCACCGCCTGCCGTGCCCCGCCCTGCAGCGCCCCGATCATGCTGTTGATCTCCTGGGTCGACTGCTGGGTCCGCGATGCCAGGCTGCGTACTTCATCGGCGACCACGGCAAAGCCACGGCCCTGCTCGCCGGCCCGCGCCGCCTCGATGGCCGCGTTCAGCGCCAGCAGGTTGGTCTGCTCGGCGATGCCGCGAATGACGTCTAGCACCTTGGTGATGTCATTGCTGTGCGCCTCCAGCTCATGGATCACGTCACCGGCTTGCTGGATGTCCTGCGCCAGTCGGCCGATGGCCGCCCCGGTACGGTTGACCACCTCGGTGCCGGTCGCCGCTTCGCTGTCCGCGCGGCTGGCTGCCTCGGCGGTGCGCTGGGCGTTGCTTGCCACTTCCTGCACGCTGACCGCCATCTGGTTGATCGCCGTGGCGACCTGATCGGTTTCGCTTTGCTGGCGTGCAGCGCTCTGCGTGCTGCTGTCCATCGCACCGAGCAGTTCGTGGGCATGCTGGCTGAGTTGACGCGAGGCATCGCCGATACGGCCGACCATGGCGCCGGCCTCGGTTTCCAGCATCTTCATGGCAAAGGCGATCTGGCCGAATTCATCACGCCGGCCGGCATAGACCAGCTGCCCCACCGGGTTGTCACCGACCCTGCGTGCCTGCTCGGCGAGGCGCTGCAGCGGTGCCAGCGCGACATAGGCCATTGCACCTGCGCCCAGCACGGCGGCAGCGGCGGTGGCCAGCGCAGCGATCAGACCCGCTCCAGCCAGCAGCGCGCCGACCACGCACGGCGCGGCACCCAGCGCCGCCAGAAGCGCGACGCGACTGCGGGCGCTCAGCGGTGCACGGCGCAGCGCGACCGGTGGACGCTTGTTGCGCAACTGCGCGTACAGCTGCTCGGCGGCTGCGATCTGAGCCGGCGCGGGCTTGGTGCGTACCGATTGGTATTCGACGACCCGACCGTTGCGGCTGATCGGCGTGACGAACGCGCTGACCCAGTAGTGATCGCCGTTCTTGCAGCGGTTCTTCACCATACCCATCCATGAGCTGCCGCCCCGTACGCTCGACCACAGGTCGGCGAAGGCCTCGGTGGGCATGTCCGGGTGGCGGACGATGTTGTGGTGCTGACCAAGCAGCTCGCTTTCCTCGAAGCCGCTGATCTTGATGAAGTCCGGATTCACATAGGTGATGTCACCGTTGAGATCCGTGGTGGAAAGAATATTGGCGGTGTCGCTGATGGAAACGTCGCGGCCAGTGACCGGCAGGTTCATGCGCATGGTGGTCTCGTGAACAAGGCAAAGCGTGTTGTTCTTCTCCGCCACGGACGTCTCGGTCGATGCACCTTTTCGGTACCTCGTGCACTCCCTGCCAATATCGCCACCCTGCGGTGATCGCTCCTTGCTGCGGACGGCGCAGCGGGTCGTTTGTATCGGTTTTGTAGCGCCGAAGACGGGCACGAAAAAAGCGCCAGCATTGATCCACCCCTCTGGATGGCCCCTGATGGCGCTTCAGTCGGCAGGCCCGTGGTCCTGTCCGATCAGCAAGTCTCCTCGCCTGGAAACTGATATCAGAGTGATATCATCGATCTCGACTGGCAATGCGACTGAAGTCCTACTCCGCCGGTCGGCTTTTCCAAGCAACATATCAATAAGCCATCAAAGCTGTACAGATAATACAGTCTGTACAGTATTTGTACATAAAAATATGACACCTCACGCGCAACCCTTCTGCCGTAGTCCGGTCCTAGCAGTGGGACGCGACGCTTGCCCGGATCGACATGGCAGGTCCGCTGGCTGTTACCGACGCGGTCGCCTGCTAGACTCAAGTTCCGCGCAGACTCACAAGGGATGCCGGGAATCCGAAAACAACCAAAAAGGAGTGCATCCATGAAAGGCAAATCCTTGGCATGGATCTTTACCGCTGCTCTGGCGGGAACCGGCCTGAGCGCAGTGGCACAGGCGCAAGAGAAGTTCGTTACCATCGGCACGGGCGGCCAGACCGGCGTTTATTACGTTGCCGGGCAATCGATCTGCCGCTTCGTCAACCGCAACGCGGAAAACATCAAGTGCAACGCGCCGGCGAGCGGCGGCGGCGTGGCCAACGTCAACGGCCTGCGCAGTGGTGAGTTCAACTTCGGCATCATGCAGTCGGACCATCAGTACAAGGCGATGGAAGGCGTGGCGCCGTTCGAGAAAGAAGGCAAGATGGACGACATCCGTGCCGTCTTCTCGCTGCAGAGCGAAGTCTTCACCGTGCTGGCGCGTCGCGACGCCAACATCAAGGGCCTGGATGATCTGAAGGGCAAGCGCGTCAACATCGGCAACCCCGGTTCTGGCCAGCGCGACACCCTCGAAGAAATCATGAAGGAAAAGGGCTGGGACAAGTCGGCCTTCTCCCTCGCCGCCGAACTGAAGCCGGCCGAACAGGCCAGCGCTCTGGGCGACAACAACATCGACGCCATGACCTACTTCGTCGGTCATCCGAATGGCGCCATCCAGGAAGCCACCACCACCGTCGATGCAGTTCTGGTGCCGATCACCGGCCCGGAAATCGACAAGCTGCTGGCTGCCAAGAGCTACTACACCAAGGCTGAGATCCCTGGCGGCCTGTACAAGGGCAACGACCAGCCGACGCAGTCCATCGGTGGCAAGGCCGTGCTGTCCACTACTGCCAAGGTCGATGCGGAAGTGGTCTACCAGCTGGTGAAGTCGGTGTTCGAGAACATCGAGCGCTTCCAGCGTCTGCACCCGGCATTCAAGGATCTCAAGCCGGAAGAGATGATCGAAGTCGGCCTGAGCGCGCCGCTGCATGAAGGCGCCGAGCGTTACTACAAGGAACGCGGCTGGCTGTAAGGCTCAGCGGGGCCGCGTCGCGGATGCGGCCCTGAACGTCGATGCCTTAGCCGAAAACCCGTGCGCCGTATGGCCACGGGTTTTCGCGGTTCCGTTACCTGAAAAAACAGGCCTCAATTCATGCAAGACAAACAACTTTCCACCGAGGAACTGATCGCCCAGGATGTCGGTGCGCGCTTGCCCGAAGGCCCGATGGCCGCGGTCATCGCCGGGCTGGCGCTGCTCTGGTCGCTGTTTCAGCTGTGGATCGCCTCGCCGCTGCCCTTCGTACTCGGGTTCGGCGTGCTGAACGACACCGAGACCCGCTCGATCCACCTGGCGTTCGCGCTGCTGCTGGCATTTCTGGCCTACCCGGCCTTCAAGAGATCGCCCAGGGACCGCGTACCGCTGTTCGACATCGCCCTGGGGCTGATCGCTGCCTCCACCGCCGCCTACCTGTTCATCGTTTACGAACAACTGGCGCAGCGCCCCGGCAACCTGACCACCATGGACCTGATCACGGCCTGCCTCGGCATTCCGCTACTGCTGGAAGCCACGCGCCGCGCACTCGGCCCGCCACTGGCGATCATTGCCCTGGTGTTCCTCGTCTATAGCGTCGCCGGTCCCTGGATGCCCGGCCTGCTGGCCCATCGCGGGGTGAGCTTCACCGCGCTGGCCAACCACCAGTGGATCACCACCGAAGGCGTGTTCGGTATCGCCCTGGGGGTTTCCACCAGTTTCGTCTTTCTTTTCGTACTGTTCGGCGCACTGCTCGAACGTGCCGGCGCTGGCCACTATTTCATCCAGCTGGCGTTCAGCATGCTCGGGCATTTCCGCGGCGGTCCGGCCAAGGCCGCGGTCGTGGCGTCCGGTATGACCGGCCTGATTTCCGGCTCGTCGATCGCCAATGTGGTGACCACCGGTACCTTCACCATCCCGATGATGAAGCGCACCGGTTTCTCGGCCGAGAAGGCCGGTGCGGTGGAAGTCGCCTCATCGGTGAACGGCCAGATCATGCCGCCGGTGATGGGCGCCGCGGCATTCCTGATGGTCGAATACGTCGGCATCCCCTATGTCGAGGTGATCAAACACGCGTTCCTTCCCGCGTTGATCTCCTATATCGCGCTGGTCTACATCGTCCATCTCGAGTCGCTCAAACTCGGCCTCACCGCATTGCCGCGGGCCAACGTCGCCAAGCCGTGGATGCAGCGCCTGATTGGTTTCGCCTTCGGCGCGGCGCTGATTTCCGGCCTGTCCCTGGGCGTCTATTACGGTCTTGGCTGGCTGAAACCGGCACTTGGCGATTCCGCGCTTTGGGTCATCGGCGCGTTACTGGCATTGGTCTATCTGGGCCTGCTGAAGATTGCCGCAAGCAACCCGCCACTGCCCCATGAAGACCCTGACGCTCCGCTAGAGCAGCTGCCCGAGACGCGTCCGGTGCTGCTCTCCGGCCTGCACTTCCTGCTGCCGGTGGTGGTGCTGGTCTGGTGCCTGATGATCGAGCGGCTGTCGCCCGGCCTGTCGGCATTCTGGGGCTCGGTGATGCTGGTGATCATCCTGCTCACCCAGCGGCCGCTGCTGTCGATGCTGCGCAAGGACGGGGCCCACGAGCACGGCACCTTCATGGATGGTGTCGTCGATCTGCGCGAGGGCCTGATCGCCGGTGCGCGCAACATGATCGGCATCGGTATCGCCACAGCGGCGGCGGGCATCATCGTCGGCGCGGTATCGCAGACTGGAGTCGGTCTGGTGCTGGCCGATCTGGTCGAGCTGCTGTCGATGGGCAACCTGCTGCTGATGCTGTTGCTCACGGCCTTCCTCAGCCTGATCCTCGGCATGGGCCTGCCGACCACCGCCAACTACATCGTGGTGTCCAGCCTGCTGGCGCCGGTGATCGTGGCGCTGGGGCAGCAGAATGGTCTGATCGTGCCGCTGATCGCGGTGCACCTGTTCGTCTTCTACTTCGGCATCATGGCCGACGTCACGCCGCCTGTCGGCCTGGCATCGTTCGCTGCCGCAGCGGTGTCCAAGGGCGACCCGATCAAGACCGGTATCACCGCCTTCTACTACAGCCTGCGCACGGCGGCTCTGCCGTTCCTGTTCATCTTCAACACCGACCTGCTGCTGATCGACGTGGACCTCTGGCACGGCGTGCTGATCTTTGTCGTGGCGACCATCGCCATGCTGATCTTCGCCGCCGGCACCCAGGGTTACTTCCTGGTGCGCAGCCGCTGGTATGAAAGCCTGTTTCTGCTGCTGGTGGCCTTCACCCTGTTTCGCCCGGGATTCTGGATGGACATCATCCACGACCCCTATCGCGACATCGAGCCAGCCGCGCTGGTCGAGACGCTGGAACGGGTGGAAGAAGACAGTCAGCTGCGCCTGCGCGTACTGGGTGAGGATGACGTGGGCGACCCGCGCGAGTTCGTCGTGCTGCTGGCAATCCCTGACGGCGAAAGCGGTGAGGAAAAGCTCGAGAAGATCGGCCTAATGACTTACGAGGACGATGGCAAGGTCCTGATCGATAGCGTGACCTTCGGCAGCCCGGCCGCCGAGGCGGGCCTGGAGTTCGACCAGCAGATCCTGCGCGTTCGCGCACCGACTGATCGCTGGCCGAAGGAATTCATGTGGATTCCGGGCTTCCTGCTGTTCGGGTTGATCGTCTGGATGCAGCGGCGCCGCCGACAGCGCTGACTGCAGTCGCTGCAAGAGAAACCCCGGCCACAGGACATGTGGTCGGGGTTTCTTTTTTTAAGCGCTATAAACGCCCGTCAGATTCGGAGCCGGGCAGTGCGCGGCTTCGGCTCAGCCGAAGAACCAGTAGCACACGGCAATCGCGGCGATGATGCCGGCCAGATCCGCCACTATCGCGCAACCCACCGCATGGCGCGCGCGCTGGATGCCTACGGCGCCAAAGTACACCGCCAGCACATAGAAGGTCGTCTCGGTACTGCCCTGTACCGTCGCCGCCACCAGTGCCGGGAAGCTGTCCACGCCCTGACTCTGCATGGTCTCGATCAGCATCGCTCGCGCCGCACTGCCGGAAAACGGTTTGACCAGCGCAGTCGGCAGGGCATCGACGAAGCGCGTGTCCCAGCCCAGCGCCTCCACCATCCAGCGAATGCCTTCCAGACCGAAATCCAGCGCGCCGGATGCACGCAGGGCGCCGATCGCACAGAGCATAGCGATCAGGTAGGGCAACAGGCTTTTGGCGACATCGAAGCCTTCCTGTGCGCCCTCGACGAACGCCTCGTACACCGGCACCTTGCGCAGCGCGCCGACGACCAGAAAGGCGATGATCAGACCGAACAGGGTCAGGTTGCCCAACAACGAAGACAACGACGCCAGCGCCGTCGCCGACAGCCCGGCCAACAGCGCCATGAAGCCACCGAGCAGCAGCGCACCGGGGACGAAGTAGGCCAGCACGACTGGGTCCCACAGGCGCAGCCGCTGCACCAGTGCCACCGCCAGCAGGCCGGCCAGCGAAGACGCACTGGTCGCCAGCAGGATCGGCAGAAAGACCAGGGTCGGGTCTTCCGCGCCCTGCTGTACGCGGTACATGAAGATCGACACCGGCAATAGCGTCAGCGACGAGGTGTTGAGCACCAGAAACAGGATCTGCGCATTGCTGGCCACGGTCGGCAGCGGATTGAGCTCCTGCAGCGCGCGCATCGCCTTGAGGCCGATTGGCGTCGCGGCGTTGTCCAGTCCGAGACCGTTGGCGGCGAAGTTCAGGGTGATCAGTCCCAGCGCCGGATGGCCTGCCGGCACTTCGGGCATCAGGCGACGGAACAATGGCCCGAGCAAACGCGCGAGGAGTTCGATGAGCCCGGCCTTTTCCGCGATGCGCAAAAAGCCCAGCCACAACGTCAAGGTGCCGAACAGCACGATCATCACTTCTACGGCCAGCTTGGCCATGGCGAACAGGCTTTCCACCAGCGCGGCGAACACTGCAGGGTCGCCACCGATCAGCCAGCGCCCGAGGGCGGCAACCGCGGCGATCAGAAAAAAGCCCAGCCAGAGGCCGTTGAGCATGTCGTTCTCCCGTCGAAAGCTGGATGCGATGATAGCGGTGCGGGCGCGCACGGGTCATCCGCAGATCAGCAGGCGGTAAAGACAGCAGGAGGTGGAAAACGATGAGATGGATTGCGAAAGGCGATATGAAGCGGATCAGACATTTGTTGCTGCATGCCGGGAGCGATAGCGCCCCCGGCCGCAGCTTCACAGAACCCGGTCCGATTAGGAGGTACTCCCTGTACCTCTAGGTCGCTCCGCGATGCAGAACAACCCGACCCCCTGGTTCCCCCCGCTGAGGGGTGAAGCGCGCGGAGCGGTTAGGCCCGCGCGCTCTGGATCACCTTCGAAAGCCGAACATGACCCGGCGAAATTGGCTTCCCATGCCGCTGAAACTCCTCAATCAGCCGCCCTTGCGGGCGGCCATCGATTGCATCACACGCGTGGTCCGCGGCCGCGGCCAAAGATCAGCGACGCTACGAACAGAACCAGGAAAACCACGAACAGGATCTTGGCGATACCCGTTGCAGTGCCAGCGATACCACCGAAGCCCAGTACCGCAGCGATGATGGCGATGATCAGGAAGGTAATGGCCCAACTCAGCATGGTGTGACTCCTCTTGTTTCAGGAACGGTTCTCAGCGGATCGGTCAGTCCGATCGGCATCGAGTGTGTGAAGCATCCTTGCTGATTCGCTTGCACGTCCCCTTCGTTGCTCAGAATACCCAGCGCTGTTCAGAAGGCGCCTGGCGATAGTCGATGGTCTGCGGCGCTTGGCCGGTCCGCATGAGCTCAATAGGTTGAGCGTCATACATGCCGATTCGTTCCGCTGAATTCTGTTGCGCCTGGCTGAGCGGTTGCGACAGCGGGCGCTCGGCACCCATGATCAGCATGACAACCGCAGCAGAGAGGAACCCCTTGCTGGCCAATGAAAAGCGGGCTTGGCGATTCATCCTCAACTCCTTCTAAGCGTGGCGACGTCGTTTCGTTGAGTGAGACATTGCAGGCGCCGTGCCAGGCTGCACCACTATTTAAAATGCTTAAAAATCAATAGCTTAGATATAATGGCCAGCATTGCATCAACTCAATTTGCATGAGCACCCCAGCAATGCCGGGCGTTTTGCACGAACGCTTAATGCCTGGCTTGCTTGAGGTGGCACATGCGCTCGTGACAGGCACGCAGCTTCGGCAGCTCGATGGCGAGCAGTGCTCTGATATCCGGCTCGGCGTCTCCTACAGCATCCTCGAAGGCGTGCAGAATGTTCGCTTCGGTCTGCTCCAACTGGTCGACATAGGCGGTGTCGTGGTCGCCGATGCGTGATCGGGCGTCGGCATAGAGCTCGCGCATCCGGCCGGTCAGCGTCCCGCCCTGCGACGGGTGCTCATGGTTGGCTGCAACCTTCACGCTAAGGGCCTGGATGATCTGCGTCTTGGCCTGCGCCAGATCGCGAAACAGGTGCTGCAGCTCGACGTCCTTTACTTCGTCGGCGGCATGCTGGTAGAAACGCTGCCCGTCGCGGGTGATCTCGATGAGCTCATTGAGCTGATTCATGGACTGATTCATGACACCTCCTGCATGGTTGCGACAGATTCGCCACACGCCCGCTCGGCGGGAAGTGACGCCCTGTGTTCAGGGTCGCAAGCCCCATGCCAGGCCGGCGCAAGCGTCAGCGGTAACCAAATCAGCCACTTGGGCGATTCCATTGCAGGCGTCGGAGTGCAGCATGCAGGAAAGCCGTGCTGACACCGTGCAACTTGCAAGACTTTTCATAGACTAAGGTCTCGCCAGCAACGCAACGGCGCCGCCCGGCGCTCGACACACATAATCCGAGCAATTCAGCGACCGATACGCCTTTTGATGGGGAGCATCCATGGACCAAACGACGGACAACGGCGGGCGCATCCTCCTGGTGGATGACGAAGCGGCGATCCTGCGTACCTTTCGTTACTGCCTGGAGGACCGCGGCTACACGGTCATGACTGCAGCCAGTGCGGCGCAGGCCGAGGCCATTCTGCAGCGTCAGGTATTCGACCTGTGCTTCCTCGACCTGAGACTTGGCGAAGACAATGGCCTGGACGTGCTGCAGCAGATGCGCCTGCTCGCGCCCTGGATGCGCGTGGTGATCGTCACCGCCCATTCGGCCGTGGACACCGCCGTGGACGCCATGCAGGCCGGCGCCGCGGACTACCTGCTCAAGCCATGCAGCCCGGAACAGCTCCGCCTGTCCGCCGCCAAGCAGCTGGAAGTCCGCCAGATGGCGGCCCGACTGGAAGCGCTGGAAGGCGAGATGAAGCAACGCAGCGACGCCCTCGGCTCGCACAGCCCGGCGATGATGGCCGTGCTGGAAACCGCGCGGCAGGTGGCAGACACCGACGCCAATATTCTCATCCTTGGCGAATCGGGTACCGGCAAGGGCGAACTGGCGCGTGCCATCCACACCTGGAGCCGGCGCTCGAAGAAGGCCTTCGTCACCATCAACTGCCCGTCGCTGTCCGCCGACCTGATGGAAAGCGAGCTGTTCGGACACAACCGCGGCGCCTTCACCGGCGCGACGGAGAGCACGCTGGGCCGGGTCAACCAGGCCGACGGCGGCACGCTGTTCCTCGACGAGATCGGCGACTTCCCGCTGGCGCTGCAACCCAAGCTGCTGCGCTTCATCCAGGACAAGGAGTACGAGCGGGTCGGCGACCCGGTCACCCGCCGCGCCGATGTGCGCATCCTCGCGGCGACCAACCTGAACCTCGAAGAAATGGTGCGCGAGGGCAAGTTCCGCGAGGACCTGCTGTATCGCCTCAATGTCATCACCCTCAACCTGCCGCCCATGCGCGAGCGCCCCGAGGACGTGCTGACCCTGGCCGAACGCTTCCTCGCCTCGTTCGTGAAGAACTATGGCCGCCCTGCGCGCGGTTTCAGCGATGCGGCGGTTGCTGCACTGAAGACTTACCGCTGGCCGGGCAACGTGCGTGAACTGCGCAACGTGGTGGAGCGGGCGAGCATCATCTGCCCGCAGCAGATGATCGAAGTCAGCCACCTCGGACTGGGCGAACAGGTAGGCAGCAACGCGCCACGCATCGGTGAGCCGCTCAGCCTGGAGGCGCTGGAGAAAGCCCATATCGCCGGCGTGTTGAGCACCAGCGATACTCTGGATCAGGCCGCGCGCATCCTGGGTATCGACGCCTCGACCCTCTACCGAAAACGCAAGCAGTACGGCCTATGAAACTCCAGATGAAGCTGCGGACCCGCCTGTTTCTCGGCTTCTCCGCGCTGATGACGGTTGCGCTGCTGGGCCTGCTGCTGGCGCTGGTCAGCGTCATGCAGATGGCCAAGAGCCAGGAACAGCTGATCCGCAACAACTTCGCCATCATCGAGATCAACCAGCAGCTGCGGCAGACGCTGGGCAACCACCTGATCGTGATGCTCACCGACAGCGGTCGCAGTGAAGCGCTGGAACCGCTGAGCCAATCGTTTCAGCAGACGCTCGAACGCGGCATCGCCGAAGCCAGCGACGAGACCGACCGGCAGGCATTCCAGGCCGTCGCCAGCGCCTACGCCAGCTTCCTGCAGCAGGTCGATGCCGCCCGCAACCAGAACCTGACGCTGCTGGAAGACAATCCGCTCAGCCAGGCCTTCAATCAGGTGCGCAGCCTGATGACCGACATGCAGCGCACGGCGTACGACAAGATCCGCGATACCGAGCTGCGCAGCCGTGACCGGGCATCGCTGCTCGCCGGGCTGCTGGGCCTGACGGCGATCGCGGTACTGCTGATCGGCTTCATCACCGCGCACAGCTTCGCCCGCCGCTTCGGCGAACCGATCGAACGGCTGTCCGCCGCCGCCGACCAGATCGGCCGCGGCGACTTCAACATTTCCCTGCCGACGCCGCACATCGCGGAGCTGTCCTCGCTGAGCCGCCGCTTCGGCCTGATGGCTCAGGCGCTGCACGAGTTCAAGCAGACCAACGTGGAGGCGCTGGTCAACGGCCAGCAGCGTCTGCAGGCACTGCTCGATAGCATCGACGACGGCCTGCTGATCGTCGACCGCGACGGACGCCTGGAGCACGCCAACCCGGTCGCCCAGCGGCAGCTGGCCTGGGAGAACGAGCACCTCGGCTCGACTCTCGGCGAAGCGCTCGGCTACCCGGACCTGGACAATGCCGCGCGGCAGGTGCTGGACGACAAACCACTGTCCGACCCACCCGAAGACCTGATCATCGAGGCGGACGGCGAACGCCGCCTGCTGGCCTGGCGCATCAGCCCAGTGAGCCACCACGACGGCAGCATCAGCGGTGCGGTCATGGTGCTGCACGATGTCACCGATCAACGAACCTTCGAGCGGGTGCGCAACGAGTTCGTGCTGCGGGCCTCCCATGAGCTGCGCACGCCGGTCACCGGCATGCAGATGGCCTTCAGCCTGCTGCGCGAACGCCTGCGCTACCCGGCCGGCAGCCGCGAGTCGGACCTGTTCGACACCGTACACGAGGAAATGCAGCGACTGGTCCGGCTGATCAATGACCTGCTCAACTTCTCGCGCTATCAGAGTGGCCAGCAGAAGCTGGAGCTGGAGCAGTGCCACATCCCCGAACTGCTCGAGGCCGCGCGTCAACGCTTCGAGGTCAACGCCGCCGAACAGGAGGTTCAGCTCAAGCTGGAGTTGCAGCAGCCGCTGCCGACGCTGATGCTCGACCGCCAGCAGATCGAGCGGGTGATGGACAACCTGCTGAGCAATGCCCTGCGCCACACGCCCAAGGGCGGCGAGGTTCGGCTGCTGGCGCGGCACCACGGCGAGCGGATGATCCTCAGCGTCGAGGACAACGGCGAAGGCATTCCCTACAGCCAGCAGGCGCGCATCTTCGAGCCGTTCGTGCAGATCGGTCGCCGCCGTGGCGGTGCCGGACTGGGCCTTGCCTTATGCAAGGAAATCGCTCAGCTGCATGGTGGGCGTATCGGCGTGCATTCACGGATCGGCCACGGCACCATCTTCTACGTTGCGCTGCCGATCTGACAGCGCCATCGAGGAGGCCACATGCCGAGCCTGAACCCCAGCCCCGAACAGCTCGCCGACTTCGCGGCGTCGATGCCTTCGGGCGTGCCGATCCTGATGCTCAACCTGCTGCGTTATAACGACCAGGCGACCTATCCGCCAGGTAGCCAGCACAGTCCGTGCAGTGGTCGCGAGGCCTACGCGCGCTACAGCCGCGTGGCGCTGGCCAAGGTGCAGGCCAGCGGTGGCGCGGTGGAAGTCAGGGCCAAGGCCCATGCCGCGCTGATCGCCCCGCCGGACGAGCAGTGGGACGACCTTCTGCTGGTCAGCTATCCATCCAAGGAAGCCTTCCTGGCGATGATCGGCGACAGCGACTATCAGGCTGCAGCCGAGCACCGTAGCGCAGCGCTGGCCGACTCGAGACTGATCGGCACGACCCGCTACTGAGTCAGCGCCCCGCCTGATTGCCGAGCACCTGCAGCATCGCGGCGGTCTCGGCATCGGGTTCGCCGTCGAAGCGAGCCGGGCGGTATTTCATCTGGAACGCAGCGATCACGTTACGCGTCTCGTCGTCCAGATGGCCGTGGCGCGGCACCCGGTAACCCTGCGCCGCCAATGCATCCTGGAACCAGGCGATCGTCGGCAGCCCGGCCGATGCATAGCGCATCCGCTCGGCCGCCACCGCATCGGCGTCGGGCCAGAGCAGCAGCCCCTCCTCGGCCAGGCGTTTCCAGGGGAACAGCGGCCCCGGATCGACCTTGCGCTGCGGAGCGATGTCGCTGTGGCCGATGATGGCGCCCGGCTTGAGGTCGTGACGCGCCATGATGTCCTTGAGCAGCACCACCAGCGCGTCGATCTGCTCCTCGGAGTACGGATACCAGAGCCGGCGCCCGTCGGCGCTTTCCACGTAGCCGCGGTTGACCAGCTCGATGCCGATCGATGTGGCGTTGAGCCAGGTGCGCCCGTTCCACTCACTCTCGCCGGCATGCCAGGCGCGGCGGTTTTCATCCACCAGGCGGTAGATGGTCGCCGGCGATTCGCCGATCAGGTAGTGGCTGCTGACGTCGCGGCCGCTAAGCAGCTGCAGCGAACGGGGCAGGTCGGTCGAGGTGTAATGCAGGATGATGAACTGGGCGCGGCTGTCGTGGCCGGTCGAGCTGTAGCTGGTATCGATGCGCGGACCACTGGCGCAACCGGCCAGCAGCAGGAGCATCAGGACGGCGGGGATGGTTTTCATCGGGACGACCTCTGTGTCGACGGCGAAATGACGCAGATGAGCAGCAGCCCGTTGCGAGGGGCTCCGCTCATGTCGGTGCGGTGAGGGGCGTGATTATACCGGGCGATCGGGACCGGGCCAGGGCAGCCGGTCAGGCCGCCTCGACGCGATTGCGCCCCGAATCCTTGGCCCGGTAGAGCGCGCTGTCGGCACGCTCGAAAGCGCGCTCGGTGCTGTCACCTTCGCTGAACGCGGTCAGGCCGGCCGAGAGCGTGATGGCAACGCGCTCGCCCTTGAAATGGAACGGACAGCTGCCGATCGACTCACGCAGCGACTCCATCAGTTGCAGCCCTGCCTCATAGGGCGTGTTGGGCAGCAGCACAACGAACTCCTCGCCACCGAAGCGGGCGATGAAATCGGTCTTGCGCAGACGCTTGTGCAGCTCGGTGCCAATGATCTTCAGCACCCGATCACCAGCCAGGTGACCGTAGCCATCGTTGACCCGCTTGAAGTGATCGACGTCCAGCACGGCCAGCAGCAGGTCGCCGCCGTAACGTTGCCAGCGGGCGAACTCGAGCTCCAGGCGCTCGTTCCATGCCGCCCGGTTGGGCAGGCCGGTCAGCGGATCCTGCAGCGCTTTCTGACGCTGCTCCTCCAGGTGCCCGCGCAGGCCGCGTGCTGCCTGTTCGAGGCTGCCGACCCGGCTGACCAACTGCTGCAGGCGCTCACCGAGCTTCTGTTCCTGCTCGCTACGCTGTTGCCGGTAGGTGTCCACCGTGGTCAGCAGGCCATCCAGGCGCGCCTCGACCACCTGCTTCAGGCTGGTCAGATCCTTGGCCTGGCGCATGCTGTCCTGCAACCCGCCGACCTGTTCTCGCAACTCCGCATCCAGCGCCTGAGCGGCGTCGCGTCCTTCGCTATGCCCCTGGTGCGCGGCGAGGAGATTTTGCTGCATCGCAGTCAGGCGCTCGTTGAGCGTTTGCAGGTAGTTTTCGAAATCCCGCTGCCCCTGGTCGCTGAAGGCGATCATCAGCATCGCGAGATCGTCCAGCACCGGCACCAGCTCATACCAGTTCAAGCCGTGCTGGATGCGCGCCCGCAGCGTCTGCAGTTGCGGCTGGTGCTGTTCCGGCAGATGAAGGCTGTCCAGCAGGCTGCCGAGGGTCGCCTCCACGCGGTCCGCGACGACGCTGAACGCGGGCTCCGGCGAATCCGGCAGGGCATACGCAGCAGCGTTCTGCTCCGCCTCGGTTTCCGCGATCGCTTCTTCGGCGGCCGGTGCCTCGGCCGGCGTCTCGGCAAGCGGCATGCCCTCGAGCACCGGGGCAGCCTGAACGGCAGACTTGGGCAGCCCTAGCGCTTCCACTACTACCGGGCCAGCGTCGACCTCATTGACTGCGGCAGGCGGCGGGGTTTCCTCACCCCGCTCGGCTGCAGGCGGCGCCAGCGGCATGTCCCGCCCGCCAAACAGACGCTTCAGAAAACCGCTCTGCTGCGGCGCCGCCAGCCCCTGCAGATCCAGCACCTGGCCCTGCAGGTCACTCAGCTCGCCGAGCAGCACCGGCAGCTCACGCAGCCTGGCGGCACGCTGGTCCAGCTCCTTGGCAAATCGCTTGAGCGGCTTGCGCAGCTCCGCCGGCACCGACATGCCCAGTAGCTGGGAGACCAGCCGATGCAAAGCCTCGGTCAGGCGAACGGCCCGTTCCTGGCGGTGGCGTTCGGATTCCAGCACAGCCTTTTCCAGGCGCGGCACCAGCAGGCTGAGCCCCTCATCCAGATCACCGTCGCGGAGGATCTCTCGCATTTCGTGCAGGCAGCGCTCGACCGCGGGATCGGCACCCTCCACCGCCAGGCTGCTACGCACCAGGCTGCGCCGCAGCAGATCGACGCGCTGCTCCCAGCGCGCTTCGAGCTGCTCCTGCCGCTCGGCGAGCTGAAGATACTTTTCCTTCCAGCGTTCGACTTCTTCGCTCATTTCGTTTCTTGTACCTGTACCGGCAGGGAATCGGCCTGAAGCGAGTCCGGCAAACGGATCTCCACTGCCACCGGCAGATGGTCGGAGATCGGCAGCGCCAGCACATCGACGCGTTCCAGCGTCAGGCTCGGGCTTAGCAGAATATGGTCCAGACAGCGTTGCGGTCGCCAGCTCGGGAAGGTCGCTTCGATCTGCGGCGCGAGCAGGCCGAGATCACGCAGCGGCGAATTTTCCAGCAGATCATTGGCGTGGGTATTCATGTCGCCCATCAACACCTGATGCCGGTAGCCGCCAATCAGCTCGCGGATATAGGCCAGCTGACGCGTCCGCGCTCCGCCTCCCAGGGCCAGGTGCATCATCACCACCACCAGCGCGTCCGGTCCCTCGCCGAAACGCAACAGAATCGCCCCGCGCCCCGAAGGGCCAGGCAGCGGGTGATCCTCCAGGCCTTGTGGTTCGAGCCGGCTGAGGACGCCGTTGCTGTGCTGGGCGAAACGCCCGAGATTGCGATTGAGCTGCTGATACCAGTAGGGAAAGGCGCCCAGATGGGCGAGGTGCTCGACCTGATTGACGTAACCGGAGCGCAGGCTGCCACCGTCGGCTTCCTGCAGGGCGACCAGGTCATAGTTACCCAGTACTTCGCCGATGCGTTGCAGGTTGCTGGCGCGACCGGGATGCGGCAGCAAATGCTGCCAGCTGCGCGTCAGGTAGTGGTGGTAGCGCTCGGTGCTGATGCCAACCTGGATGTTGAAGCTAAGCAGCCTTAGCCGCCCATCGGCGGGCAGCCCGCTACTGGCCAGGCACTGCGAATTGACGCGCGCCTTGCCTGGGCCGGCAAGGCGCGGAGCGCTCCAACGGCGCAGCATCGCGGGTTACCGCGCTGCGCGTTCTTTTTCGATGAGGAAGTCCGCCACCTGCAGCGTACGCTCCGGGCCGCCAGACGAGCCGAGGTCGAAGCGGTACTTGCCGTTGACGATCATCACCGGTACGCCGGTGATCTGATAAGCCATGCCGAGCTTCTTCGCCTGCTCAACCCGGCCACGTACACCAAAGGAGTTGTAGGCCTTGAGAAACGCCTGCTTGTCGATGCCCTGACCGGCGAGGAAGTCAGCCATTTCCTCGGGAGTGGCGAGCTTCTTGCGCTCCTGGTGATAGGCGGCAAACACCGCGTCATGCACCTTCGGCTCGACACCCATGGATTCCAGGGCGATGAACAGCTGCCCATGCGCATTCCAGATGCCACCGAACATGGCCGGAATACGCTTGAACTGGACGTCATCCGGCAGCTGTTCGGCCCAGGGCTTGATCACCGGTTCGAACTGATAGCAGTGCGGACAGCCATACCAGAACAGCTCGACCACCTCGATCTTGCTCGGGTCGGCAACGGGGACCGGGCTGCTCAGCTCGACATATTCCTTGCCGGCCTGAAACTCCGCTGCCTGGGCTGCGACACCGAACAGGCTCGCAGCGGCAAAAACGGCAGTGAGTAGGAAATTGCGCATGAAATACTCCTGTTTACGACGGACCGATGGCGCAACAGGCTGCAGCAAAACGTCAGGACTCGCCAGCGTTTTTCATCCGCGCGTGTAAAGCCGTGACGAAGATTGTGTAGCCAGGCGTGAAAACGCAAAAGGGCGCCGGAGCCAACGGCCCCGACGCCCTTCTGTTCAACCTGCCGCTGTTATCAGTGCAGGCCCTGGATGTAGCTGGACAGCGCTTCGATGTCCTTGTTGCTCAGCTTGGCGGCGACGCCACGCATGATCATGGTGTCGCCGTCGTTGGTGCGATTGCCTTCGCGGAAGTCGGTCAGCTGCTTGGCGGTGTACGCCGCGTGCTGCCCACCCAGCTTGGGGAAGCCAGCCAGGTCGTTGCCGACACCGTTGGGTGCGTGGCAACCGGTGCACGCCGGCATGCCCTGATCGAGCTTGCCACCACGGAACAGTTTCTCGCCCTGCTTTGCCAGAGCCGGATCGGCGTAACCAACACTGCCCTTCTGGCTTGAGAAGTAGGCGGCGATGTCTTCCAGATCCTGATCGCTCAGCGGGTCCAGCATACCGGTCATTTCCAACACCTTGCGACCTACGCCTTCCGCGGCACCCGGTGTGCTGCCAGCCTTGATGTCCTGCAGTTGCTTGAGCAGGTAACGCTCACCCTGGCCAGCCAGTTTCGGGAAATTCGGCGCCGGGCTGTTGCCATCGACACCGTGGCACGCACCACACACTGCAACTTTGCCCTGACCAGCTTCGGCGTCTCCAGCCGCGTGGGCCATACCGGTGATGCCAAGGGTCAACAGCAGACTCACGAGTACTTTGTTCATCAGCTAATCCAACTACGGCTAAGGGTTTGAAAGGAATTCATCGGGTCGCGCACGGCCATCGAACCGGGGCGACGCTCGTTATAGTGGCACGCTGGGCATCCGCATTGCGGTGGCAACTACCGCCGCACCGGCGTCCGGATCAGGCTGAACACCACACGTGGCCCGATATCAGGCCAAAGCGCACATAAAAACTGCGGCATTATATACTCCCGTTTCTGAAACGGAAACGAACCATTGCCGCACCCGCGTGCACTCACCGGAACGACCATGCTACCGAAAAACCCGATTCTCGGCCTTTGCCAACAGGCCACCTTCATGATCAGCGCCGCCAAGGTCGATCAGTGCCCGGCCGACGAGGGTCTGGAAGTAGCCTTTGCCGGCCGTTCCAACGCAGGCAAGTCGAGCGCGCTGAACACCCTGACCCATGCCAACCTGGCGCGCACATCGAAGACCCCGGGCCGCACCCAGCTGCTCAACTTCTTCCGCCTCGATGACGAACGCCGATTGGTCGACCTGCCCGGCTACGGCTACGCCAAGGTGCCGATCCCGCTCAAGCAGCACTGGCAGCGCCACCTGGAAGCCTACCTGGGTAGCCGCGAGAGCCTGGCCGGCGTGTTCCTGATGATGGATATCCGCCATCCGCTGACCGAGTTCGACCGCATGATGCTGGACTGGGCGAGCGCCAGCCAGATGCCTTTGCACATCCTGTTGACCAAGTCCGACAAGCTGGCCTTCGGCGCCGCGAAGAACGCGTTGCTGGCCATCCAGCGCGACATTCACAAGGGCTGGGGCGCCGACGTCAGCGTCCAGCTGTTCTCGGCACCGAAGCGGCAGGGGGTCGAGGAAGCGCAGCTGGTGCTGGCGAACTGGCTGGGAATGCTGGACGAGGCAGCCGAAGACGAGCACGAGCCTGAGGCATAGAGTGGGTCAGGCGTCGCCGATTCCCGCAGCCCTGGGCCGGAGCTCCGGTGGATGTAAAAAGCGACATCCACCCTACGAAATCCGGCACCAATCACTGAAATCACCCGAATTTCACCCCACCAACCACCTCGCAGAAGCCGGAAAGGCGCCGAGAATCGACGCCCACCCGGCCCTCAGCGCAACTCAGTCGCGATAGGCATCCACCGGCACGCAGGCGCAGAACAGGTTGCGATCGCCGTAGACGTTGTCCACCCGATTCACCGCCGGCCAGTACTTGTGGGCACGAGCGTGGGCGCTCGGCGTTACCGCTTCGGCGATGCTGTACGGCCGGTCCCACTCACCGATCACGTCAGCCAACGTATGCGGCGCGCGCACCAGCGGATTGTTGTCCGTTGGCCACTCACCACCCTGGACCTTGGCGATCTCCGCGCGGATGCTCAGCATCGCTTCGACGAAGCGATCCAGCTCGGCTTTCGACTCGCTCTCGGTGGGCTCGATCATCAACGTGCCGGGCACCGGGAAGGACATGGTCGGCGCGTGGAAGCCGTAGTCCATCAGGCGCTTGGCGACGTCTTCCTCGCTGATTCCGGTCTCGGCCTTAAGCGGGCGCAGGTCGAGGATGCACTCGTGGGCGACGCGGCCGTTGCGCCCGGCGTAGAGCACTGGGAAGGCGTCGCCCAGGCGATTGGCCAGGTAGTTGGCGCCGAGAATCGCGACTTCCGTGGCGTCGCGCAGCTGCGGGCCCATCATGACAATGTACATCCAGCTGATCGGCAGGATGCTCGCGCTGCCCCAGGGCGCCGCGCTGACCGCGCCGTTGCCCGGCTGCGGGCCTTCCAGTTCGACCACTGGGTGATTGGCCACGAACGGCGCCAGGTGCGCCTTCACGCCGATCGGCCCCATGCCTGGACCGCCGCCGCCATGGGGGATGCAAAAGGTCTTGTGCAGGTTCATGTGCGAGACGTCGGCGCCGATGTCCGCCGGCCGCGCCAGGCCGACCTGGGCGTTGAGGTTGGCGCCGTCCATGTAGACCTGGCCGCCCTGGGCGTGGATCGCCGCGCAGATCTCGCGCACGTTTTCTTCGTAGACGCCGTGCGTTGACGGATAGGTGATCATCAAACAGGACAGCCGGTCACCGGCTTCGGCGGCCTTGCGCTTGAGGTCTTCCAGATCGACGTTGCCGCCCTTGTCGCACTCGACGATGACCACACGCATGCTGACCATCTGCGCCGAGGCGGGGTTGGTGCCATGGGCCGAGGACGGGATCAGGCAGATGTCGCGCTGCCCTTCGCCACGGCTCTCGTGGTACTTGCGGATCGCGACCAGGCCGGCGTATTCGCCCTGGGCACCGGAGTTCGGCTGCATGCTGATCGCGTCGAAGCCGGTGATCGCACAGAGCCAGGCTTCCAGCTCTTCGATCATCAGCTTGTAACCCTGGGCCTGACCGCGCGGAACGAACGGATGCAGGTTGGCGAATTCGGCCCAGGTGATCGGGATCATCTCGCTGGTGGCGTTGAGCTTCATGGTGCAGGAGCCGAGCGGGATCATCGCCTGGTTCAGCGCCAGGTCCTTGTTTTCCAGCTGCTTGAGGTAGCGCAGCATCTCGGTTTCGCTGTGGTGCGTGTTGAATACCGGGTGGCTGAGGTAGTTGCTCTCGCGCAGCAACGCCTCGGGGATTCCGCCCGGCAGCTCGCTGGCATCCAGCGTAGCGATGTCGAGGCCGTGATCGGCACCGAGGAAGATCGCCAGGAGCTGTTCAACGGTGCGCTCGTCGCAGGTCTCGTCGAGGCTAACGCCCAGCCGGCCGCGGCCGAGGATGCGCAGGTTGATCTGCGCCGCTTCGGCGCTTTCGATGACCGCGGTCTGCGCGCCACCGACCTCGAGGGTCAGGGTGTCGAAGAAATGCTGGTTGACCCGAACGATGCCCTTCTGCTCGAGGCCTGCGGCGAGAATGGCGGTCAGCCGGTGGACGCGCTGGGCGATGCGCTTGAGGCCCTGCGGGCCGTGATAGACGGCATAGAAGCCGGCGATGTTGGCCAGCAGCACCTGGGCGGTGCAGATGTTGGAGTTGGCCTTCTCGCGGCGGATGTGCTGCTCGCGGGTCTGCAGCGCCATGCGCAGCGCGGTGTTGCCGCGGGCGTCCTTGGACACGCCGATGATGCGGCCCGGCATGCCGCGCTTGAACTCGTCGCGGCTGGCGAAATAGGCCGCGTGCGGGCCGCCGTAGCCCATCGGCACGCCGAAGCGCTGGGTCGAGCCGAGCACCACGTCGGCGCCCAGTTCGCCCGGCGGGGTCAGCAGCAGAAGGCTGAGCAGATCGGCGGCGACGCAGGCCAGCGCCTGCTGCGCATGCAGCTGCTCAATGGCCGGACGCAGGTCGCGAATCTCGCCATGGGTATCCGGGTACTGCAACAGCGCGCCAAACACTTCCTGTCCGGCCAGCTCGTCCAGCGTGCCGACCACCAGCTCGAAACCGAACGCCTCGGCGCGGGTCTGCACCACGGAGAGCGTCTGCGGATGGCAGTTCTCCTCGACGAAGAAGCGGTTGCTCTTGCTCTTGGCCATGCGCCGGGCCAGGGTCATGGCCTCCGCCGCTGCGGTGCCTTCATCCAGCAGCGAAGCATTGGCCAGATCGAGCCCGGTGAGATCGATGATCATCTGCTGATAGTTCAGCAGCGCTTCCAGACGGCCCTGGGCGATTTCCGGTTGATAGGGCGTGTAGGCGGTGTACCAACCGGGGTTCTCCAACACGTTGCGCAGGATCACCGGCGGGGTGATGGTGCCGTGGTAACCCATGCCGATCAGACTGGTCCAGAGCTGATTCTGCTCCGCATAACCACGCAGCTTGGCCAGCGCGGCCTGCTCGTCCAGCGCCGGCGGCAGGTTCAGCTCGGCCTGCAGGCGGATCGCCGGCGGCACGGTCTGCTCGATCAGCTGTTCGCGGCTGCTCAGGCCCAGGGCGTCGAGCATGGCCTGCTGTTCGCCCTGATCCGGGCCGAGGTGACGGCGCAGGAAGGCATCGGGTTGCTGGAGTTGGGAAAGGCTCGGCATATACGGCATGGTCGCTACTCTCGGAAAAACAAAAGCCCCGACAGAGCGGGGCTTTTGCGGATGATGCTTAGGCGTCGGCGTCGCAGGCAGCCTGGTAACCGGCCGCGTCGAGCAACTTGTCCAGCTCCGACGTATCGCTCGGCTGCAGGCGGAAGAACCAGCTGCCGTAAGGGTCGCTGTTGACCAGCTCCGGCGAATCGGCAAGCGCCTCGTTGACCGCGATCACCTCTCCAGCCACCGGCGCATAGATGTCGGACGCGGCTTTCACCGATTCGACCACACCGGCTTCCTGGCCGGCATTGAGCTGGCGCCCGACCTCGGGCAGCTCGACGTAGACCACATCCCCCAGCGCTTCCTGGGCGTGATCGGAGATACCGACGGTGATGCTGCCGTCCGCTTCGAGACGGGCCCACTCGTGGCTGGCGGCGTAACGCAGATCGCTGGGGATATTGCTCATTGTTGGGTCCTCAAGGCTGTTGACAGCAGTCGCGCAAAACAGTCGGTCGAATTTACACCAGTACCTTGCCGTGGCGCACGAATGTCGGCTGCACGACCCGCACCGGATACCACTTGCCACGAATCTCCACTTCCGCGCGCTCGGCCGTCCCGGCCGGCACGCGGGCCAGGGCGATGGACTTGCCAAGCGTAGGAGAAAAACTGCCGCTGGTGATCTCGCCGTCGCCGACGCCATTCACCCGCACCACCTGATGAGCACGCAGTACGCCGCGCTCCTCCAGCACCAGGCCGACCAGCTTGGGCAGGTCGCCTTGGGCGCGTTGCTGCTCCAGGGCGGCACGGCCGACGAAGTCGCGCTCGGTCGGCTCCCAGGCCACGGTCCAGCCCATGTTGGCCGCCAGCGGCGATACGTCTTCAGTCATGTCCTGGCCGTACAGGTTGAGGCCGGCCTCCAGACGCAGGGTGTCGCGAGCACCGAGGCCGATCGGCGGGATGCCGGCGCCGACCAGCTCGCTGAGGAAGTCCGGCGCCTGCTCCGCGGGCAGGATGATTTCCAGGCCATCTTCGCCGGTATAGCCGGTACGCCCGATGAACCAGTCGCCATCGGCCATGCCCTGGAACGGCTTGAGATCATGGATCAGCCCGGCCCGGGCCTGGCTCACCAGCTCGGACGTACGCGCGCGGGCATGCGGTCCCTGGATGGCCAGCATGGCCAGCTCGGGGCGCTCTCTGACCTCGACGGCGAAGCCGGCCGCCTGGGCCTGCATCCAGGCCAGATCCTTGTCGCGGGTGCTGGCATTGACCACCAGGCGATAACCCCAATCGGTCAGGTAGACGATGAGGTCATCGATCACCCCGCCGCGCTCGTTGAGCATCGCGGTGTAAAGCGCCCGACCGGTGCTTTTCAGGCGTGCCACATCGTTGGCCAGTAAGCGCTGCAGATAGTCGCGGGCCTGCTCGCCGGAGACATCGACCACGGTCATGTGCGAGACGTCGAACACCCCGCAGTCACGACGAACCTGATGATGTTCTTCTACTTGGGAGCCGTAATGCAGTGGCATGTCCCAGCCACCGAAGTCGACCATCTTGGCACCGAGCGCAAGGTGCTGATCGTAGAGGGGAGTACGCTGACCCATGGGTTTCTCCTTCCGGGCAGGTCGCCGAATCGGCATTGGAAAAGTCAGTAGAGCCGGGCCCTGCGGGGGTCGGCGACTTTCGAATGGCGCGCATTGTAGCCCCAAGGTGGCAGCAGGTCACGGCAGATCAGGTGGCAGGAGACTGGAGGTCGAATGGCGGCCCGCAGTAGCGCGGCTGCGTCGCTCAGCACCCTGCCGCCAGAGCTGCGTGACTAGCCAGGGCGCCGCGCCGAGCGGCGAATCAGCAGCACCACCGGCAGCAGTCCGACCAGCACCAAGGTCAGTGCCGGGAGCGACGCGCGGGCCCATTCGCCTTCACTGGTCATTTCGAAGATGCGCACGGCCAGGGTGTCCCAGCCGAATGGCCGCATCAGCAAGGTCGCCGGCATTTCCTTGAGCACGTCGACGAATACCAGCAGTGCCGCGCTCAGCGTGCCCGGCAGCAGCAACGGCAGGTAGACCCGGAAGAACAGCGCCGGGCCACCGACACCCAGGCTGCGCGACGCCTGCGGCAGCGAGGGGCGAATCCGCGCCAGGGCGTTTTCCAGCGGGCCGAAGGCAACCGCCATGAAGCGGATCAGATAGGCCAGCAGCAACGCGCCGAGGCTGCCGAGCAGGATCGGCTTGCCGCCAGCGCCCAACCAGCTCGACAGCGGAATGACCAGGTGCCGGTCGAGGTAACTGAACGCCAGCATGATCGAAACCGCCAGTACCGAACCCGGCAAGGCATAGCCGAGATTAGCCAGGCTCACCGCGCTGCGGATCGAGCGCACCGGCGCCTGACGTCGGGCGAACGCCAGCAGCAGCGCCACGCTCACAGTGATCAGTGCGGCGATAGCACCGAGATAGAGCGTGTGCAGGATCATACCGGCGTAACGCTCGTCGAGATCAAAGCGACCGCGCTGCCAGAGCCAGGCCAGCAGCTGCAACAGCGGGATGATGAACGCGCAGAGAAATACCAGGCCGCACCAGGCGCTGGCCGCAAACGCCTTCACACCGGTCAGCCGGTACAGCGCCGCGGAGCGCGCTCGCTCATTGGCCGGTCGCGCAGCACCGCGCGCCCGGCACTCGCCGTAGAGCACCAGCATCACCGCCAGCAACAACAGGCTGGCCAGCTGGGTGGCGCTGGTCAGACTGAAGAAGCCGTACCAGGTCTTGTAGATCGCAGTGGTGAAGGTATCGAAGTTGAACACCGACACCGCACCGAAGTCAGCCAGGGTTTCCATCATTGCCAGGGCCAGACCGGCACCGATCGCCGGTCGCGCCATCGGCAGCGCCACGCGCCAGAAAGCCTGCCAGGGCGACTGGCCGAGCACCCGCGCCGCTTCCATCAGTCCCTTGCCCTGAGCGAGAAAGGCCGAGCGCGCCAGCAGATAGACATAGGGGTAGAACACCAGCACCAGCACCGTGATCACACCGCCCGTGGAGCGCACTCGCGGAAAGCGAATGCCGCTACCGAACCACTCGCGCGCCAGGGTTTGCACCGGACCGGCGAAATCGAGCAGCCCGATGAAGACGAACGCCAACACATAGGCAGGAATCGCGAACGGCAGCATCAGCGCCCAATCCAGCCAGCGGCGTCCGGGAAATTCGCACAATGCCGTCAGCCAGGCGAGGCTGACGCCGAGCACCACCACGCCGATGCCCACGCCGAGAACCAGCGTCAGGGTATTGCCCAGCAGACGCGGCATCTGCGTGTCCCACAGGTGCGACCAGATCTCGGTATCGATACTGCTCCAGCTGAACAGCAGGATGCTCAGTGGCAGCAACACCAGGGCTGCGACAGCAAACGTGATGGGATACCAGCGGCGCTCGACGGGATGGGACACTCAAGCCTCGACAGCAAAAAAGACGACGCCCCGGACCAGGCCGGGGCGCCGAGTATAACCGCAGCGGTGAACGTGGCGGCCGGAGCTGCACGTCACCGCTGCAAGCGCGGAGGGCTGATCAGTTCCAGCCGGCGCGGTCCATCAGCTTGATGGCTTCGGCCTGGCGCTTGCCGGCCACTTCCACCGGAATGGTGTCGGCCTTGAACTCGCCCCATGCCGCCACTTCGGCAGACGGCTTCACGCTCGGGTTGGCCGGGTACTCCATGTTGATGTCGGCGAAGATGCTCTGCGCCTCTTCGCTGGTCATCCACTCCACCAGCTTGCGCGCGGCGTCCGCGTTCGGTGCGTGCTTGGTCAGGCCGATGCCCGACAGGTTGACGTGCACGCCGCGGTCTTCCTGGTTCGGCCAGAACAGCTTGGCCTTGAGCTGCGGGTTCTGCGCGTGCAGACGACCGAAGTAGTACGTGTTGACGATGCCGGCATCGCATTGCCCGGCGTCGACGGCCTGCACCAGCGCCGTGTCGTCGGCGAAGACGTCGGTGGCGAGATTGCCGACCCAGCCCTTGATGATCTCTTCGGTCTTCTCGGCGCCGTGAGTCTCGATCATGGTCGCAGTCAGCGACTGGTTGTACACCTTCTTGCTGGTGCGCAGGCACAGGCGGCCGTCCCAACGCTCGTCGGCCAGCGCCTCGTAAGTGCTCAGCTCGCCGTCCTTGACCCGCTCCGGCGAGTAGACGATGGTCCGTGCGCGCAGCGACAGGCCGGTCCAAGCGTCATTGGAGGAACGATACTGGGCCGGGATGTTGTCCTTGACCACCTGAGAGTTCAGCGGCTGCAGGATGCCCATTTCCTCGGCTTGCCAGAGGTTGCCGCCATCGACGGTGAGCAGAAGGTCCGCCGGGGTGTTCGCGCCTTCGGCCTTGATGCGGGCCATCAGCGGGGCTTCCTTGTCGGTGATGAACTTGATCGCTACACCGGTCTTCTCGGTGTAGGCGTCGAACACCGGCTTGATCAGCTCATCGATACGCGAGGAGTAGACCACTACTTCGTCGGCAGCCTGGACGGCACCCGACAGCGCCGTCAGCGCCAGGGCGGCGAGTAAACCTTTGCTTGCCTGCATGGAACAGCCTCTTGGTGAGTTGGAACAGAGGCTGAATAGTAGTGAATGTTATTTACCTTCTCAATGCGACAAATCGTGCAGGTAATGTTTTGTAAATATCAATCTGATATCAGGGCTTGGCCAGTTCCGGCAGATCGCCGCTCAATCCGAGCGCCTGACGAACGAACAGCGCCTTCGCCTCCGGTAGCGCCTGTACGGCCTTGAGACCGGTATTGCGCAGCCAGCGCAGCGGCAGTGGATCAGCCTGGAACAGCCGTTCGAAGCCTTCCATGGCTGCCATCATCGCCAAGTTGTGCGGCATGCGCCGACGCTCGAAGCGGCTCAGCACCTGCACATCGGCCACCCGCTCACCGCGGGCAATCGCCGCCTTGAGCACTTCCGCCATCACGGCGGCATCCAGCAGACCAAGATTCACGCCCTGCCCCGCCAACGGATGAATGGTGTGTGCGGCATCGCCGATCAACGCCAGACCCGGCTGCACATAGCGTTTGGCATGGCGTTGGCGCAGCGGGATGCACAGCCGCGGATCGACCTCGAGCACTTCGCCCAGGCGCTCCTCGAAGGCTCGACCAAGCGCCGTTCGGAATGCCGCGTCATCCAGCGCCATGAGCCGCCTGGCTTCAGCTTCAGTAACCGACCAGACAATCGAGCACCAGTGCTGGTCGCCATCGCGCTCGAGCGGCAGAAACGCCAGGGGGCCGTCATCGGTGAAGCGCTGCCAGGCCGTACGCTGGTGCGGCTCGCTGCAACGCACGCTGGTGACGATGGCCTGATGCAGATAATCCCATTCGCGGGTTTCGCAACCAGCCAGGCGGCGAATCGCCGAGTTGGCGCCATCCGCCGCAATCAGCAGGGGCGTACGCAACTCGCGGCCGTCGACCAGCGTCAGCTGCCAACCGTCAGGGGTGCGCGCCAGCTGCTCGACGCGCGCGTCGCCGATCAGCTGCAGTCCGCCGCGGCGCTGCATCGCGTCCAGCAGCGAGTCCTGCACTACACGGTTCTCGACGATATGCCCGAGCACTTCCGCGTGCACGGTCTCGGCGGAGAAATGAATCTGCCCCGTGCCCGAGCCGTCCCATACGTGCATGTCGGTGTAGGGACTCGCGCGGCGCGCGGCGATGCCCGGCCAGGCACCGACCCGCTGCAGGATGCGCTGGCTGGCTGCGGACAGCGCACTGACCCGCGGTTCGAAGGCGCCCTGCGGGTCGAAGTCGACGATCTCGAGCGGGCTCGCATCGAGCACGACGATCTTCAGCCCGCAACCTTCGAGGGCGAGTGCCAGGGTACTGCCGACCATGCCGGCACCCACGATGATCAGATCCGCTTGCATCACTTCTCTCCTGGCTGCCGCGCCCGCGGCTTGAGTCGTATGTAGAGGGTCTTCTGCACCCGTGCCACCAGCGTGCCCTCGCCGTCGCGCACTTCGACATGCATTCTGGGCAGGTACTTACTGCCGTCGGCCGTGTGCGCGCGGATCTCATCCAGCAGCCTGTCGCTGATGGCGAATTCGGCGTAGACCGCGCCGCGCCCGGGGCTGACGAATTCTATGTTGGCCGCCTTGTCCCAGACGATGTAGTCGCGCCCGAGACTCTCCATCAGCATCAGCACGAAGAACGGGTCGACCATCGAATACAGCGAGCCGCCGAACTGCGTACCGACATAATTGCGGTTGTACCAGCGCAGCACCATCTTGACCTGAACCAGGCGCATATCCGCGCTGATGTGCCGCACCCGAACACCGGCTCCGATGTATGGCGGGTAGAAATTCATGGCCCAGCGCAGAAACCGCGCCTTGCGCGCCAAACGGGAGCCGCTCATGCCGAGTCCTTTTGGTTGCCGCTTTTCAGCCAGCGCGAGTGCCCAGGCCCATCGCCTGGCGCGCAAACCAACGCTTGGCGGCGGGCATGAGGTCCAGCCCGAGCAGACCGAGACTGCGTCCGGCCGCGACCAGCCGACCGGAATCACCGAACAGCCGGGTGACCTGATCGGAGAAACCGACCGTCACGCGCTGATCGAAGCGCTGCCTGCGGGCGTACTCCTGCAGCACCGCCAGGTCGCCCAGCGCGGCGTCGCTGCGCAGCAAAGCGACGCTCAGTGCCTCCACATCACGCAGCGACAGGTTGTAGCCCTGCCCGGCGATCGGGTGCAGGCTGTGCGCCGCGTTGCCGAGCACCACCAGACCCGAACGTACCTGCTCTTCGGCCTCGATCAGCGTCAGCGGATACAGATGCCGGGCACCGACCTGCTGCAACGCGCCCAGGCGATAACCGAAGGCTTCCTGCAGTTCACCGAGGAAAACCGCCTCGTGTGCCTGCGCCAGGCGCGCGGCATCGACCTGGGAGCGCGTCCATACCAGCGCACAGCGATCATCCTGCAGCGGCAGCAGCGCCATCGGGCCATCTTCAGTGAAGCGCTCGAACGCCAGACCGCCGTGCGGTTTGCCTGGCGTGATGTTGGCGATCAGGGCGGTCTGGCCGTACGGCCGGCGCGACACCTGGATGCCAAGCTGCTCGCGCAGCCCGGAGCGGCCACCATCTGCGAGCACGGTGAGGTCGCACTCCAGCTGCTGACCATCGGTAAAGCTCAACCGGTAACCGGTGGCGCCGGGCTCCAGTCGCTCGACCTCGGCCGGACAGTGACGGATCACCACCTGATCATCCAGCGCCTGCCACAGGCAATGCCCGATCCAGGCGTTCTCGACCACGTAACCCAGCGCCTCGACGCCTTCGCGTGTGCAATCGAGGCGTGCCGCCCCGAAACTGCCACGCTCGGATACATGAATGCGCAGAATCGGCTCGGCGCGCTCGGCGATGTGTTCCCATAGGCCCAGGCGCTGGTAGATCAGCCGAGTGCCGTAGGACAGCGCCGTAGAGCGCGCGTCATAGCTCGGCTGGTACTCGTGGCCGGGCTCGAACGGCTCGATCAGATGGATGCACCAGCCGCGCTCCCGGGCGCCATCCTGCAAGGCCAACGCGAGACTGGCACCGACCAACCCGCCACCGATGATCGCCAGGCTCTGCATGTCAGGCGACCTGCTCACGAGCGGCGGCCATCAGCGCCTCGATCTCGGCAACGCTCTTCGGCACGCCACCGGTGAGGATTTCGCAGCCGGTCCGGGTCACCACCACGTCATCCTCGATGCGCACGCCGATGCCGCGCCACTTCTTGGCGACGTTCTGATTGTCCACGGCAATATAGATGCCCGGCTCGACGGTCATCGACATGCCCGGCTCGAGCACGCGCCACTCGCCGCCGATCTTGTAGTCGCCGACGTCATGCACGTCCATGCCCAGCCAGTGCCCGGCGCGGTGCATGTAGAAGGGTTTGTAAGCCTCGCTTGCGATCAGTTCGTCGACCTCACCCTGCAACAGGCCCAGCTCGACCAGCCCGGCGGTGATGACCCGTACGGTGGCCTCGTGGGCCTCGTTCCAGTGCTTGCCGGGTGCGATGTGCTTGAAAGCCTCTTCGTTGGCCTTGAGCACCAGTTCGTAAATGGCCTTCTGCTCGGGCGAGAAGCGGCCGTTGACCGGAAAGGTGCGGGTAATGTCGCTGGCATAGCAGTCGATTTCGCAACCGGCATCGATCAGCACCAGGTCGCCATCCTTCAGCGGCGCATCGTTCTCGCGGTAATGCAGGATGCAGGCATTGCGACCCGCGGCGACGATGCTGCCGTAAGCGGGCATCTTCGCCCCTCCCTTACGGAACTCGTAATCCAGCTCGGCTTCCAGGTGGTACTCGAACAGGCCGGCGCGGCTGGCCTGCATGGCACGGATGTGCGCACGGGCGGAAATCTCCGCGGCATGCTTCATCACCTTCACTTCGTTACTCGACTTGTACAGGCGCATGTCGTGCAGCAAGTGATCGAGCGCGACGAACTCGCTGGGCGGCTGCGCGCCCTGGCGCGCCTTGGCGCGAATGGTCTTGATCCACTCCATCAGCCGATGATCGAAGGCTTCGTTGGTGCCGATGGCGTAGTAGACACGGTCGCGGCCTTCGATCAGCCCGGGGAGGATGTCGTCGATGTCGCCGATGGGAAAGGCATCGTCGGCACCGTATTCACTTATCGCGCCGTCCTGCCCGGCACGCAGGCCATCCCACAGCTCGCGTTCGGGGTCGCGTTCGCGGCAGAACAGCACATATTCGCCATGCTCACGCCCGGGAATCAGCGCGATCACCGCCTCCGGTTCGGGGAAGCCGGACAGATACTGAAAGTCGCTATCCTGGCGGTAGACATGCTCGACATCGCGGTTGCGGATATACATCGGCGCCGCCGGCAAAATGGCGATGCTGTTGGGTTCCATCTGCTCCATCAGCGCCTTGCGTCGACGGGCGTATTCCGATTTCGGGATGCGAGTCATGAGCGGAACGATTTCCTCAGTGCAGGGAAGGTTTCGGAGCAGCAGGTACCGGCTTGGCGCACTCGGTGAACAGCAGCAAGGGCGCCACGCGCAGGTACTCCATCACTTCCATGTAATCGGTCTCGCCGTCTTCGGACTCTTCCAGCGAGTCCTGAATCTGCGCGATGGCCGAGAGATCCTGCAGTACTTCCATGGCCTCGGCGCTCAGCGCGCGGTCACCAGCGGTCAGACCGAAGCCGGCGAGAAAGCCCTGGCACCACTGGCCCAGCGCGACAGCGCGCTCGGCCAGCGGCGCATCATCGCTGGGCAGCAGCAGAACGACGGCGATGTCGTCGCCGGCGAGCTCACCCTTGACCATCTCCTGCAGGCCGATCAAGGCCTGACGGATATTGTCCTGCGGCGCTTCGCCAAGCAGGTCCGAGGCATCGGTCAGCCAGGGTTCGACATCGAAGCCGGCACCGGCGCAGCTGCGCCCGAGCAACAGGCCATGCAATTCGGCAGGAGAAACAGTTTGCGGTGCGCCAGCCAGAAGTGTGGCGAAAGCGGCATATGGGGAATTCTGAATGGACATGGCGGCTAGGCGCACGATGGCGCAATGACTAGAATGAAGGCTTCGTATCCTAGCACCGGCGGCCGCGGCAAGACCATCGAAGCCCCCGGGCATCGCCTCCGTCTTCACTCAGTGCCCCAACAGGAATCCCATGGAAGACGCCGATCTGAAAGCGCTGACCACCAAGCTGGAGCAGCTGATTCAGCGCATCGAACAGCTCAAGGCGCAGAACCACCTGCTACTGGCCAACGAGCGGAACTGGCGTGAAGAGCGCGCTCATCTGATCGAAAAGAACGAAATGGCCCGCTTGAAGGTCGAATCAATGATTTCGCGCCTGAAAGCCCTGGAGCAGGACTCATGACCCAGCCGAACACCGTCACCGTGCACATCATGGACAAGGAATATTGCATTGCCTGTCCGCCAGAGGAACGCAGCAATCTTGAAGGCGCGGCCCGCTATCTGGATCGCAAGATGCGCGAGATCCGCAGCAGCGGCAAAGTCATTGGCGCCGACCGCGTCGCGGTGATGGCGGCACTGAACATCACCCACGAACTGCTACACAAGCATGATCGCCTGGATGCCGAAGCCAACAGCGCGCGCGAGCACGTACGCATGCTGCTGGAGCGCGTCGACAGCGCACTGGCCACCGACCCGAACCCTTCCGGCAACTGATCAACGGCAGCCGGTTTGCGTTATACTCCGCCCAACTCCCTGGCATGTTCGCCAGTCGGCGATGACCCTCTCCCGATAAGCAACACCATGGAGGCTACACGTGGTGCCGGTGTGCATGTCCGCCTGACGGAAAGCCTTAAGGTACTCTGTAGTCGCCACCTTGAACTCTCGGGTTCAAGGGCCTACGCTGGCAGCGGCATGCTGGGGAGCCACTTCTGATGATCGTAGCCGAAGGCCTTTCGCGCCCGGCGCTACGCCGCAAGCTGCGCCACGCTCGGCGCCAACTGACACCGGCCCAGCAGCGCCTGGCCGCTCGCCGCCTCTATCGGCAGCTGGTTCAGCATCCCCTGTTTCGGCGCGCGCAGCATATCGCCCTGTACCTGCCCAATGATGGCGAAATCGATCCGCGCCTACTGCTGCAAGCGGCTCAGCGCCGCGGCAAGGCAACCTATCTTCCGGTACTCAACCCCTGGCCACGTACGCGCATTGTGTTCCAGCGCATCGAGCCCGGCGAACAGCTGCGCCGCAACCGCTTCGGCATTCTGGAACCCGTGATCCGGACCGCTCGGCAACGCCGCGTCTGGGCGCTGGACCTGCTGCTCATGCCACTGGTGGGCTTCGACGGAAAGGGCGGACGGCTTGGCATGGGTGGCGGCTTCTATGATCGCAGCCTGGCGTATCGCGCCATGCGCAAAAAAAGTCACAAACCGACATTGTTGGGACTGGCTCATGAATGTCAGCGCGTCGATCGACTGCCGCTGGAGAGCTGGGATGTAGCGCTTCAGGCTACGGTGACGGACCAGGGCTGGTACGCCGGGTGATGGAACGCCGCGTCCATGCGGCACGAGGTCATCGCTGCTGAGCCTGCTGCACCTGAATGACCGGGGCCATGCCGGCCGCGCCATCGTGCTGATCCCACAGACTCTGCGTATAGCCCGTGGTGACTACGCCGAGACCAAAGATAAAGACCAAAATCCACAGAATATCGGGCTTACGTTTCATTTGTGTTCGCCTCCCCCTACCAGGCGAAATGCTTGCGTCGAGTCGATGTGTTTTCGTTCTAGGACTCGATAGGCCACCTTACAGCTGCGGCATTTTCCGTGAAGCGTCGGCACCACGCAAACAGGTATTGCAGCCGATTGTCGGAGATTTTGCCATCATGGTCTGATCGAACCGTCTGATGGGAGAGCAAGGTTCATGCCTTACTGGCTAATGAAGTCCGAACCCGACGAATTTTCCATCCGGGACCTGAAAAAAATGGGTCACGGACGCTGGGACGGTGTACGCAACTACCAGGCGAGAAACTTCATGCGCCAGATGCAGGAAGGCGATCAGTTCTTCTTCTATCACTCCAGTTGCGCCGAGCCAGGAATCGCCGGCATTGGCAGGATCAGTCGCAGCGCCTATCCCGATCCCACTGCCCTCGACCCTGCCAGCCCCTATCACGATGCCAAGGCTCGCGATGATGCAAATCCGTGGAGCGCGGTCGATGTCGAGTTCGTCGACGCCTTTGCGACACCGTTGAAATTGGCGCGACTGAAAACCGAGCCAGCACTGCACGAACTGGCACTGGTGAAGAAAGGAAGCCGCCTGTCGGTGATGCCGGTCAGCGAAGACGAATGGCAGGCAATCCTGGCGATGCGCTGAGCTACTGGATGATCAGATTGTTGAACAGCAGATCATCCACCAGCGGTTTGCCTTCTTCCTGCTCCAGCACCTCGCGCACCTGGCGCAAGGCTTCCTGACGCAGCTGTTCCTTGGCTTCGGGGCCGCTCAGCGTCTCGTCGGTCTGCTGGGAAAACAGCATCACCAGCTGATGGCGAATCAGCGGCTCGTGATGCTTGACCCGATCCTCCACCTCCTTGCTGGAGATACGCAGCGCAACATCGGCCTTGTAGTACTTCAGTCGCTCGCCGGAGCCGTAGTTGCCAACCATCGCAGGCGTCAGCGCGTAATAGAGTGTCTGCGTGGCGGCGGCGTCTTCGGCCGGCTCCTCAGCCAGCGCGGGCCCAGCCAGGGCGAGGCAGAAAAACATCGAGATGAGGTATTTCACGCGGTACTGCTCCAAGGGATTCCTGCGCCAGCATAACCAGTCGCCGCGGCCCACCCAAGCCTATCGCGCAACCGCCTGCCACTTATACGCCGCCATTACAGTGAACGATGCTGATTGCCTCGCCACGCAGCGCTCCTAGACTGGAAAGTCCTGAGCAGTCGAGCCATCCCATGTCGGGCGGCAAGCGTCCGACCAGTCGAACAAGGAAAAGCGATGAAAGCCGTCCTATGCAAAAGCTTCGGCCCGCCCGAAAGCCTGGTTGTCGAAGATGCCCCCTCCCCTCAGATCAAGCCGAGCGAGATCCTGCTCGACGTGCATGCCGCCGGGGTGAATTTCCCTGACACGCTGATGATCGAGGGCAAGTATCAGTTCAAGCCGCCGTTCCCGTTCTCGCCCGGCGGCGAGGCGGCCGGCGTGATTGCCGCAGTCGGAGAGAAGGTCAGCCACCTCAAGGTCGGCGACCGGGTCATGGCGCTCACCGGCTGGGGCAGCTTTGCCGAACAGGTTGCCGTGGCCGGTACCAACGCACTGCCAATCCCGCCGAGCATGGACTTCGAGACCGCTGCCGCCTTCAGCATGACCTATGGCACATCGATGCATGCGCTCAAGCAGCGCGCCAATCTGCAACCCGGCGAGACCTTGCTGGTGCTCGGTGCCTCCGGAGGCGTCGGCCTGGCTGCCGTGGAGATCGGCAAGGCCATGGGCGCGCGAGTCATCGCCGCCGCCTCCAGCGCCGAAAAGCTGGAGGTGGCGAAGAATGCCGGCGCCGACGAACTGATCAATTACAGCGAAGTCAGCCTGAAGGAGCGCCTGAAGGAACTCACCGGCGGCCAGGGTGTGGATGTCATCTACGATCCGGTGGGCGGTAAGCTGTTCGAGGAAGCGTTCCGCAGCATCGCCTGGAACGGCCGCATGCTGGTGGTGGGTTTCGCCGCCGGTGGCGACATTCCGGCGTTGCCGGCCAACCTGCCGCTGCTCAAGGGTGCCGCACTGATCGGCGTGTTCTGGGGCGCCTTCGCCCAGCGTCAACCGCAGGACAACGCCGCGAATTTCCGTCAGCTGTTCGCCTGGCATGCAGAAGGCAAGCTCAAGCCGCTGGTATCGCAACGCTTTGCGCTGGAAGAGGCTGGCCAGGCTATCGCCACGCTGGGGCAGCGCAAGGCGGTCGGCAAGCTGGTGGTGCAGGTGCGCTAATGCGCAGAAGGGAAATGCAGGAAGCGTCAGACGCTTCCTGCATGATCCGCATGGATCAGTGGGCGGTGCTGGGGGCTTCGCCGGCGCTCTGCATGCGCGCCATTTCCTGGGCGTAGAGTGCGTCGAAGTTCACCGGAGCCAGCATCAGCGCCGGGAACGAACCGCGGGTCACCAGGCTGTCCAGCGCCTCACGGGCGTAAGGGAAGAGGATGTTCGGGCAGAACGCGCCAAGGGTGTGGCTCATCGCAGCCGCTTCCAGACCCTTGATCAGGAAGATCCCGGCCTGCTGCACTTCGGCAATGAACGCAACTTCTTCGCCGGTCTTCACGGTGACCGAAAGGGTCAGCACGACTTCATGGAAGTCGCCCTCAAGCGCCTTCTGCTTGGTGTTCAGGTCCAGCGCGACACTCGGATTCCATTCCTGACGGAAAATTTCCGGGCTCTTCGGCGCTTCGAAGGACAGGTCGCGGACGTAGATGCGCTGCAGGGAGAACTGCGCGCCCTGTTCGTTCTGCGACGCTGCGCCGCCGTTGTTAGCTTGTTCGGTCATTTCTGCAACCTTCTATCCAGTTGTGCGTGTCGTTTGAATTGTTCGCAGACCCGCGTTGCCGGCCTCAAGCCTGCAGCAACGGGTCGAGACGTCCGGCGCGCTCCAGAGCGTGGAGCTCATCGCAGCCGCCGACGTGCTTGTCGCCGATCCATATCTGCGGCACCGAGGTGCGTCCGGCCTTGCTGGCCATCTCGGCGCGCAGGGACGGGTTGCCATCCACGGGAATTTCCTCGTAGGCGACACCCTTGCGATCGAGCAGCGCCTTGGCGCGGATACAGAACGGGCACCAGGCGGTGGTATAGATGACGACGCTGGGCATGATTACTTGACCACTGGCAGATTGTCGCCGCGCCAGCTGGAAATCCCTCCCGACAACTTGGCGGCGGTGAAGCCTGCCTTCTGCAGCTCACGGCAGGCCGTTCCGGCGTGCTGCCCCATGGCGTCGACCACGATGATGGTCTTGGCCTTGTGCTTTTCCAGCTCGCCTGTGCGGCTGACCAGCTTCTCGTAGGGAATGTTCAATGCATCGACGATATGACCGGCGTCGAACTCCTTCTTGACGCGCACGTCCAACACCACGCCCTCGCCACTGTTGACCAGTGCCGTCAGTTCGCGATTGCTCAGGCTCTTGCCACCCTTGCGGGTCTCGGTGATGAACAGAAGGATCAACAGCACCACGAACAGGCTGCTGAGTACATAGTGGTTAGAGACAAATTCAATCAGGTTAGCGAGCATCAACGGGTACCCGGACGATAAAATGCGGGCCAGTATACACAGCCCCTCCTACCGGCTGAACCCTGATGATTCGTGACCTCGCCCCGGCCAGCCAGTAGACTGGCTGCCCTTTTCCGCCCCCGTGCAAGGAGCCCGAAAGCATGTCCGTCGCCCCCACCGCCACGCCCAAACCCCTGGTACTGATCATTCTCGATGGCTTCGGGCACAGCGACAGCCCGGACTTCAACGCCATCCACGCCGCCCGCAAGCCGGTCTACGATCGCCTGCTGGCCAGCCAGCCGCACGGATTGATCTCTGGCAGCGGCATGGATGTCGGTCTGCCGGACGGGCAGATGGGCAACTCCGAGGTCGGCCACATGAACCTGGGTGCCGGGCGCGTGGTGTATCAGGACTTCACCCGGGTGACCAAGGCGATCCGTGATGGCGAGTTCTTCGCCAACCCGACCATCTGTGCCGCCGTCGACAAGGCCGCGGGGGCCGGCAAGGCGGTGCACATCCTCGGCCTGCTCTCCGACGGTGGCGTGCACAGCCATCAGGATCATCTGGTCGCCATGGCCGAGCTGGCGGCCCAGCGCGGCGCCGAGAAGATCTACCTGCATGCCTTCCTCGACGGCCGCGACACACCACCGAAGAGTGCACAGCACTCCATCGAACTGCTTCAGGCCACCTTCACCCGCCTGGGCAAGGGCCGTATCGCCAGCCTGATCGGCCGCTACTTCGCCATGGACCGCGACAACCGCTGGGACCGCGTGCAGCAGGCCTACGAGCTGATCGTCGACGGCAAGGCGGAGTACCGCTCCGACTACGCCGTGGATGGCCTGATCGCCGCCTACGAGCGTGGCGAAAGCGACGAATTCGTCAAGGCGACCACCGTCGGCGAACCGGTGCGCGTCGAGGATGGCGACGCCGTGGTGTTCATGAACTTCCGTGCCGACCGCGCCCGCGAGCTGACCCGTTGCTTCGTCGAACCCGGCTTCAATGAATTCGAACGCGCCCGGGTGCCGCAACTGGCCGAGTTCGTCATGCTCACCCAGTACGCCGCGAGCATTCCCGCGCCGGCAGCCTTCGCCCCGGAAGCGCTGACCAACGTGCTCGGCGAGTACCTGGCCAACAACGGCAAGACCCAGCTGCGCATCGCCGAAACCGAGAAATACGCCCACGTCACTTTCTTCTTCTCCGGCGGCCGCGAAGAGCCCTTCCCCGGCGAAGAGCGCATTCTGATCCCCTCGCCTCAGGTCGCCACCTACGACCTGAAACCCGAGATGAGCGCGCCCGAGGTCACCGATCGTATCGTCGATGCCATCGAAAACCAGCGCTACGACGTTATCGTGGTCAACTACGCCAACGGCGACATGGTCGGTCATACCGGCGTGTTCGATGCCGCGGTCAAGGCGGTGGAATGCCTGGACAGCTGCGTCGGGCGGATCGTCGAGGCGCTGGACAAGGTCGGTGGCGAAGCGCTGCTGACCGCCGACCACGGCAACGTCGAACAGATGGAAGACGTCATGACCGGCCAGGCGCACACCGCGCATACCTGTGAGCCAGTGCCTTTCATCTATATAGGCAAGCGCAACGTCTCGATCCGCGAAGGCGGCGTGCTGGCCGATGTCGCGCCAACCATGCTGACCCTGCTCGGCATGCCGGTACCGCCGGAGATGACCGGTCGCTCGATCGTCGAGCTGAGCTGAGCTGAGCTGAGCTGATCGAGCCGGGCGGGAAGCGGCTGGCGCCAGCCGCCGTTTCCCGCTACAGGCTTCAAGCTTCCAGCTTGCTTTTTAGGCATACTACGTCGGTCATAACGCTCGGTTGACGCCCTCCAATGCCTCGTACCTTTCTCGCCCTCGCCTTCCTCTGCCTGCTCGGCCCCGCCGTGGCGGACGAACGTGCCGCAGCGCGGCAGCAGATCGAAGCCGCTCGCCAGGACATTGCCGAACTGCAGAAACTGCTCAAGCAGATCGAGCAGGAGAAATCCGGCGTTCAGAAGCAGCTGAAGACCACCGAAAGCGAGATGGGTCAGCTGGAAAAGCAGGTCGACACCCTGCAGCAGGAGATCGACCGCAGCGAGGCGGAGCTGGAACGCCTGAACGAGGAGAAAACCACCCTCGAAGGCGCACGTCTGGAGCAGCAGCGCCTGATCGGGCTGCAGGCCCGCGCCGCCTATCAGAATGGGAGGCAGGAATACCTCAAGCTGCTGCTCAACCAGCAGAACCCGGAAAAATTCAGCCGCACCATCACCTATTACGACTACCTGAACAAGGCGCGCCTCGAACAGCTCGACAGCTTCAACGAGACCCTGCGCCAACTGGCCGGAGTCGAGACTGACATCGAAGCGCAGCAGAACCTTCTGGCGGAAAAGAAGGACGGCCTGCTGGAGCGGCGCGAGCAACTCGCCGAGGTGCGCAAGGAGCGACAGCAAACTCTGGCCAAGCTCAACAGCGACCTGTCCAGCCGCGAACAGAAGCTGCAGGCCCGCCGTCAGGAGCAGGCCCAGTTCGAACGGGTACTCAAGACCATCGAGGAAACTCTGGCGCGCCAGGCTCGCGAAGCCGAGGAAGCCCGGCAACGCGAACTGCTTGCCGAGCGCCAGCGTCAGGAGCAACAACAATCCCGGCCCGGCGCCAGCACTGCGCCGAGCGGCCCATTGGTTTCCAGTGCCGGCGGCAACTTCGGCGGCCCGTTCGCCAAGGCCAAGGGCAAGCTGCCATGGCCGGTGGATGGACGTCTCGTCGCCCGCTATGGCACTCCGCGCGGCGGCGACGCTCGAACCAAGTGGGACGGCGTACTGATCGGCGCCAGCGTCGGTACTCAGGTCCGCGCCGTCCATGGCGGACGCGTAGTGTTCGCCGACTGGCTGCGCGGCGCTGGACTGCTGGTAATCCTCGACCATGGCAATGGTTATCTGAGCCTGTATGGCCACAACCAGAGCCTGCTGCGCGACGCCGGCGATATCGTCAAGGCCGGCGACGCAATTGCCACGGTAGGCACCAGCGGCGGCCAGGAAACTGCCGCACTGTATTTCGCCATTCGCCAGCAGGGGCGCCCCAGCGATCCTGCCCAATGGTGCCGCGCGCAAGGTTAGCGATCAGCGGCGTTCGGTCCTGCCGAGCCGCCCGCACCACCAAGCGCGCCCTCTCATAATTGGAGTTCGACATGTTGCACCTGCGCCGTTTCGCCCGCCCATCCACGCTCGCCCTGGCCGTATTGCTGGGGATGCAGGGCGGCGCATGGGCCCAGCAGCCCATGGAGGAGGCCGCGGCGCCAAGTGCCAGTGCCAAAGCCCCGCTGCCGCTGGAGGAACTGCGCACCTTTGCCGAGGTACTGGATCGCATCAAGGCTGCCTATGTCGAACCAGTCGATGACAAGACCCTGCTGGAAAATGCCATCAAAGGCATGCTCAGCAATCTCGATCCTCATTCCGCCTATCTCGAGCCCGAAGCGTTCGCCGAGCTGCAGGAAAGCACCAGCGGCGAATTCGGTGGTCTCGGCATCGAAGTCGGCATGGAAGACGGCTTCATCAAGGTCGTTTCGCCGATCGACGATACCCCGGCGTCCAAGGCCGGCATCGAAGCCGGCGACCTGATCGTCAAGATCGACGGCCAGCCGACCAAGGGGCTGTCGATGATGGACGCCATCGGCAAGATGCGCGGCAAGCCGGGCAGCAGCATCAGCCTGACGCTGGTGCGCGAAGGCGGCCAGCCGTTCGACGTGAAGCTGACCCGCGCGGTCATCAAGGTGCGCAGCGTCCGCAGTCAGATCCTGGAGCCGGGCTACGGCTACCTGCGCGTCACTCAGTTCCAAGTCAACTCCGGCGAGGAAGTGGGCAAGGCGCTGGCGAAGCTGAAGAAGGACAACGACGGCAAGAAGCTTAACGGCCTGGTCCTCGACCTGCGCAACAACCCCGGTGGCGTGCTGCAGGCGGCTGTCGAGATTTCCGACCACTTCCTGACCAAGGGCCTGATCGTCTACACCGAGGGTCGCATCGCCAATTCCGAGCTGCGCTTCAACGCCGACCCGGCCGATGCCAGCGAAGGCGTACCGCTGGTGGTGCTGATCAACGGCGGCAGCGCTTCGGCCTCGGAGATCGTCGCTGGCGCGCTGCAGGATCACAAGCGCGGTGTGGTGATGGGCACCGACAGCTTCGGCAAGGGCTCGGTACAGACCGTGCTGCCGCTGAACAACGATCGTGCACTGAAGCTGACTACCGCGCTGTACTACACCCCCAACGGCCGCTCGATCCAGGCCCAGGGCATTGAGCCGGACATCAAGGTCGAGCGTGCCAAGCTGACCCGCGAGCAGGCCGCCGACGGCTTCCGCGAGGCCGATCTTGCTGGCCACCTGGGCAACGGCAACGGCGGTCCTGACCGTCCCACCGCCACCCAGATCGCCAGCGACTCGCCGCGGCCGCAGGACGATGACTACCAGCTCGGTCAGGCCCTGAATCTGCTCAAGGGATTGAACCTCACCCGCGGCCAGTGAAGATGTCAGGCTGGGTAGCAGGGCTGGCGCTGCTGGTGTTGCTCGCCAGCCAGGCGCTGTATGCCAGCGAGCCCGCAGCCACGCCGGACCATGTCCCGCGACCGCGGTTGACCCTGATAATCGACGACCTCGGGCAGAACCCGGCACGCGACCGCCGCGTGCTGCAACTGCCGGGGCCGGTCGCGCTGGCGATCCTTCCCGACACCCGCCACGCAGCCACACTGGCCGAGCAGGCCCATCGCGCGGGCAAGACCGTCATGCTGCACATGCCGATGGCGCCTGCCCAAGGCCGTTTCGCCTGGCATCCCGAACTACCTCATGACGAACTGGCGCGCCGTCTCGACGCAGCGCTTGCGGCGGTACCGCATGCCAGCGGGCTGAACAACCACATGGGCAGCGCCATGACCGATCAGACACAGGCCATGACCTGGCTGATGGGGGAACTGCAGCGCCGCCACCTGTTCTTTCTCGACAGCCGCACCAGCCCGCGCACCGTGGCCGCCGCCAGCGCCCAACGCACGGCATTGGCCAGCCTGTCGCGGGACATCTTTCTCGATGACGATCCCGCGCCGTCCGCGGTAGCCGAACGCTTTCACGCGGCAGTCGCGCTGGCGCGCAGGCAAGGCTCGGTCGTCATCATCGGTCATCCCCACGAGAGCACGCTGGCCGTGCTCGAACGCGAACTGCCGCGACTCTCCGCGCAGGGCATCGAATGGGTCGATGTCGGGCAGATGATCGCCACCCGCAGCAACCGCGCGATGGCCGCCCATGGTCGTGGCGGCGTCTACCGCTGAGCTTCAGAGATAGCGGCGCAGCATCGCATCCACCGTGCCGTCGGCACGCATCGCATCCAGCGCCCGCTGCAGACGCTCAACCACCTCGTCCGGTGTCGCCCGGTTGAGCGCGAGGAACAGCCGCGCTTCATTGAAACGCAGCACCGGTTTCAGGCCGGTCACACCTTCCTGCTTGGCCAGGTAGGGTCCGACCGGATCGGCGGTGGCCCAGACGTCGATCTGACCCTTGAGCAGCTTGCCGATGTTCTCCTGATCACGCAGCGAGTTGATCGGCGCCAGGCCCTTGCCCTCCAGATGCTGGCTGACCGCATCGTTCTTGTAGGCACCGATGCGCAGGTCGCGTGCCTGCTCCAGTCCGGTCAAGCGCAGAGGACTGTCGGCGGGCGCCAGCAGCACCCAGCTGATGCTCGCCAACGGGCCGACCCATTTGAATTGCTGCTCGCGCTCGGCCGTGAAGGTGGTGGAGAACAGCCCCTGATCCGGCTGTTCGAGCACCTGCTTGTAGATGCGATCCCAGGGAAAGCGCAGGGTCAGCTCGTAGCGGATATTCGCGCGGCGGAACATCTCGCGCACGATGTCGGCGTTGATGCCGTGGATGCGCGCGTCGGCGGCGTAGTTCTTGCCGTCCTCGGCCATGTTGAATGGTGGAAAATTCTCGGTCAGCAGCACGACTCGGTAGTCGTCAGGCAGCGCGGCGTGCGCATGAGCGCAGAGCAGCAGCAAGACGACGGCAATGATTCGCTTGAACATGGATCGCTCCCTTTTTCTCGATTCCCTGGCCCACCCCTCCGCGAGCCAGAGCCGGAGGTTGTCCAAAGCAAGATGCGAACCAGCGAAGCGCCACGGCGCCAGCGGCTGAGCGCCCGCTGAATCAGGGAAGCGTGCATGCGTCAGGACGGCGCGAGCAGGGGGATCGGTGCACGCTACTGGCGCACCGCCATCACTCGAGAAAGTCGGCGCAGAACATGCGCCGACCTGGGAAGGCTCAGAGGTAGCGCGCGTTGATCTCGTCGATCACACCTTCGCTACGCATCTGGTCGAGCGCTTTTTGCAGCTTCTGCACCGTCTCGTCGGCGATCTGCTTGTTCAGCGCCAGGTACAGTTCGGCACTGTCGAAACGCAGCACACGCTTGAGGCCCGTCACACCGTCCTGGCGGGCGAGGTAGCGGCCAGCGGGATCACCAGTGGCCCACAGGTCGATCTTGCCGTCGATCAGCTTCTTCACGTTCTCCTGATCGCGCAGGGCGAGCTGCGGCTGCAGCCCCTGTCCGTCCAGGTGCTCGGCAATGGCATCACCCTTGTAGGCGCCGATGTTGTACTGGCGCGCCTGATCCAGGCTGGTCAGGTTGATCGGACTGTCGCCACGAGCCAGCAACACCCAGTCGTCCGGGCCGATGGGACCAACCCACTTGAACAGCTCTTCGCGCTCGGGCAGGCGCGCCGTGACGAAAACCCCGTAGTTCGGCTGCTCCAGCGCCATGCCGTAGATACGCTCCCAGGGGAAGCGCAGCGTCAAGGTGTAGTCGATGCCGGCACGCTTGAACATCTCGCGCACGATGTCCGCGGCGATCCCGGTGATGTGCTCGTCACGCGCGAAGTTCTTGCCATCGTCCGCCATGTTGTAGGGCGGGAAATTCTCGGTCAGCAGATTGATCTTGTCTGGCGCCTGAGCGTGCGCCAGCGTAGCGCCCAGCAGCAAAGCTGCGGCGATGGTAGAGATTGTCTTGCGCATGTGTGTACCCCCTGAGTACTTATCCGCAACAGCCGCGGACGTGTCCATGTTTCGAGAGCGAAGCCTTTCGCTCTGCCGGCAACGCGATCAGCGCATCACGATGCCGCGGGCAGCCAGATAGGCCTTGGCTTCCGGAATGGTGTATTCGCCGAAGTGGAAGATGCTGGCGGCCAGCACCGCATCGGCCTTGCCTTCGAGGATGCCATCGGCCAGGTGCTGCAGATTGCCGACGCCACCGGAGGCGATCACCGGGATGCACAGCGCTTCGCTGATGGCCCGGGTGACGCCCAGGTCGTAGCCGCTCTTCACGCCGTCCTGATCCATGCTGGTCAGCAGGATTTCGCCAGCGCCGAGGTCTTCCATCTTCTTCGCCCAGGCCACCGCATCCAGGCCGGTGGGCTTGCGCCCGCCATGGGTGAAAATTTCCCAGCGACCCGGCTCGCCCGGCGCGGAGACCTTCTTCGCATCGATGGCGACGACGATGCATTGCGAGCCGAAGCGGTCCGCGGCCTCGCCGACGAAGTCCGGGTTGAACACCGCGGCGGTGTTGATCGAGACCTTGTCGGCGCCGGCGTTGAGCAGGTTGCGGATGTCCTGCACGCTGCGCACGCCACCGCCGACGGTCAGCGGGATGAACACCTGGCTGGCCATGCGCTCGACGGTGTGCAGGGTGGTGTCGCGGTTGTCGACGCTGGCGGTGATGTCGAGAAAGGTGATCTCGTCGGCGCCCTGCTCGTCGTAGCGGCGGGCGATTTCCACCGGGTCGCCGGCGTCGCGGATGTTCTCGAACTGGACGCCCTTGACCACGCGGCCGTTGTCCACGTCGAGGCAGGGAATGATGCGTTTGGCCAGGGCCATGGCTTTCTCCGAAAGCGGCTTATTCAAGCCGCAGGCTTCAAGCTGCAGGTAGCGTGTAGGGTGGATCGCGCTTCACCGATCCACCGCAGTTCAGCGAATCACTCGTCCTTGTACTTCAGGTCGCAGAGCGCCTGCGCCTCGGCGACGTCGAGCGTGCCTTCATAGATCGCCCGGCCGGTGATGGCGCCGACGATACCCGGTGTGTTGGTATCGAGCAGCTTCTGGATGTCGCCGATGTTGTGGATGCCGCCGGAGGCGATCACCGGGATGCGGCTGGCGTTGGCCAGCGCCACGGTGGCCTCGACGTTGCAGCCCTGCATCATGCCGTCCTTGGCGATGTCGGTATAGACGATCGCCGCGACGCCATCGGCCTCGAAGCGGCGCGCCAGGTCGACTGCCTGCACGCTGGAGACTTCGGCCCAGCCATCGGTGGCGACGAAGCCGTCCTTCGCATCCAGGCCAACGATGACCTTGCCCGGAAAGGCGCGGCAGGCCTCGGTAACGAACTCCGGCTCTTTGACCGCCTTGGTGCCAATGATCACGTAGCTGACGCCGGCGCGCACGTAGTGCTCGATGGTTTCCAGGGTGCGGATGCCGCCACCGATCTGGATCGGCAGGTCCGGGTAGCGCCTGGCGATGGCGGTGACCACCTCGCCGTTGACCGGCTGGCCTTCGAAGGCGCCGTTGAGGTCGACCAGGTGCAGGCGACGGCAGCCGGCCTCGACCCACTTGGCGGCCATGGCCACCGGGTCGTCGGAAAACACCGTGGCATCGTCCATCAGGCCCTGGCGCAGACGCACGCAGGCGCCGTCCTTCAGATCGATAGCGGGGATAATCAGCATGGCTTGAACCTGTTCAAATCAAGTGTCGGTTAAGGGTCAGCTCTTCTCGAGCGCCCACAAGTCGCTTTCGATGCTCTCGAACCGTTCCTTCAGGTGGCTCTGCACGTCGAAGATCGCCTTGTTGTAATACAGCGGCGCGATTTCCCGGGCGAACAGATCGAGCACTTCCTGCGCCTCGAACGAGCCCAGCTCGAGTTCGAAACGCTCTTGCAGAAAGCGCTTGATGACCTGCTGCGCTGCCTGCTCCTGAGCAGGATCCAGCGTCAGGACCGGCGGCTTGAGCTTGGCCCGGCTCATTTACCAGCGACCATCCCAGGCGGCGAAGTTCTGCAGCAGCTGCAGGCCGTGGGTGTGGCTCTTCTCCGGGTGAAACTGCACGGCAAAGCGCGAGCCATCGGCCAGCGCGGCGGCGAAGTCGTTGCCGTAATGGCCGCGACCGACCACCTGGCGCGGATTGCCGGCCTCGATGTAGTAGCTGTGCACGAAATAGAAGCGCCCATTGTCCGGAATCGCGTGCCAGAGCGGGTGGTCGACCACCTGCTTGACCTCGTTCCAGCCCATGTGCGGCACCTTCAGGTGCTCGCCGTCCTCGTGCAGGTCCTTGCCGAAGAAGCGCACCTGACCGGGGAACAGGCCGATGCAATCGACACCATCGTTCTCCTCGCTGCGCTCCATCAGCGCCTGCATGCCGACACAGATGCCGAGAAATGGGCGGTCCTGGCTGACTTCACGGACCAGTTCGTCGAAGCCCAGCCGGCGGATCTCGGCCATGCAGTCGCGAATCGCGCCGACGCCGGGAAACACCACGCGGTCGGCCTCACGGATGACCTGCGCATCGCTGGTGATCAGCACGCGGCCAGCGCCGACGTGTTCCAGCGCCTTGGCCACCGAGTGCAGGTTGCCCATGCCGTAGTCGATGACGGCGACGGTCTGCATTACAGGCACCCTTTGGTCGACGGCATCTGCCCGGCCATGCGCGGATCGAGCTCGACGGCCATGCGCAGCGCGCGGCCGAAGGCCTTGAACACGGTTTCGATCTGGTGGTGGGTGTTGATGCCGCGCAGGTTGTCGATGTGCAGGGTGACCAGGGCGTGATTGACGAAGCCCTGGAAGAATTCCTGGAACAGGTCGACGTCGAACTTGCCGACCACCGCGCGGGTGTAGGGCACGTTCATGGTCAGCCCCGGGCGCCCGGAGAAGTCGATCACCACGCGCGACAGCGCCTCGTCCAGCGGTACGTAGGAATGCCCGTAGCGGGTCATGCCCTTCTTGTCGCCGATAGCCTTGGCGAAGGCCTGGCCGAGGGTGATGCCGACGTCCTCGACGGTGTGGTGGTCATCGATGTGCAGGTCGCCGTTGCACTCGATATCCAGGTCGATCAGCCCGTGACGGGCGATCTGGTCGAGCATGTGCTCCAGGAAGGGCACGCCGATGGCGAAGCGCGCCTTGCCGGTGCCATCCAGATTGATGGTGACCTTGACCTGGGTTTCCAGGGTGTTGCGCTCTACGTAAGCCGTACGTTCGGACATCAACAGCTCCGCTGATCGTGGGCGAAAAGGGGCACATTATAGGCGCAAACGCCGCAGCACGGATACGCGCCGGGTTTACTGGACTGCATCTTGCAGGAACCTGCGCGTCAACCCGCGGAGGTGCCGCCCATGCACGGACGGAAAATGCCTGCGACCCTGCGCTTCATGCTGGCGTCCCGGCGCAGCGAACTGCTCGGCCTGGAAGACCTGGCGCGCACCTGCGAACTGGTCACCCGTATCAGCCAGCTGGTGCACGCGCTGCAGAAAGAGCGCGGCTACTCGAACATCTACCTCAGCGGCAACGCCGCCCATCAGCGCCAGCAGCTGGACGTGCTCAGCCTGGAAGCCGAGGCGCTGGAGCGCGGGGTGCGCCTGGATCTGGATCGCATCGACCTGGATGCCGTCAGCACTGCGGACAAAACCCGGCTGTTCACCCGCATCGCCTATGCCCTGCACAGTCTCGACGAGCTGCCGGCTCTGCGCCGGCGCATCCGCGACCACGCCATCAGCATGCAGGACGCCACGGCAACACTGGTGCGGCTGATCGGCGGGCTGCTGGCAGTGGTGTTCGAAGCGGCCGACACCGCCGCCGACCCGGACATCACCCGCTGCCTGGTGGCGCTGTTCAATTTCATGCAGGGCAAGGAACTGGCCGGCCAGGAGCGCGCGCTCGGGGTCGTCGGCTTCGCCAGCGGCTATTTCCGCGCGGACATGCTGGAGCGCCTGGAGCATCTGCTCGAAGGCCAGGAGCGCTGCTTCGCCACCTTCAGCCGCTTCGCCAGCCCGGCAGCGCAGGCGCTATGGCAAGCGCTGTGCGCCAGCGAGACGAACATCAACGCCTGCCGCCTGCGTGACATCGCCCGCCGTACCAGCCCCGGCGCGGCGGTCGAACCGCAGCTGTGCGAGCTCTGGTTCGAGCTGCACACGCACCGCATCGACGCAATGAAGCAGGTCGAGACGCGCCTGGAGCAGGATCTGTTGCAACAGTGCCGGTACAGCATCGAGCGTATCCGCAAGGACCTGCAGAGCCATCGCAAGCTGCTCGACGGCATCGCCGACATGCACGCCGCCGCCGAGCAGGCCAAGCTGTTCAGTGTGCAGGCCAGCGATCTGGACGCGCCACCGCCGGACGGCATGACCGCGATGGTGGCGCGCTCGACCCTGGAACTCTTGCTAACCCAGAGCGTGCGCCTGCAGGGTCTCAATGAAGAATTGCGCGAGGCGCGTCAGGCGCTGGACGAACGCAAACAGGTGGAGCGGGCCAAGCAGCAGCTGATGCGCCAGCAGGGCTTCTCCGAAGGCGAGGCCTACGGCTGGCTGCGTCAGGCGGCAATGAATCAGGGCCTGCGCCTGGAGGAGGTCGCCCAGCGCCTGCTGGCACTGGCACAGCCCGCCGAGCGCGCCCCGGCCCGCACTCTGGGCCAGCGCTCCAGGCACTGAAAACAGGCACGCCGCACCATCAGCACAGCATGCCTGCCCCGCGGATGTGCATGCGCCGCCAGTCCCGCAGGATCGCCAAGCGCAATTCATCTCGAGCAAGCCAATCACGGAACTGGTCGCGCTCTGTTTGCGCCCCGCCGCAAGTGCTTGATTCGATGGAAACCTCCCGGCGATTCGATGCCGCGGCAGCACCCGTTCCGCGCCGCCTGAGCAGTTCTGGCACAGCTTTCGCAAAGCTCAGGCAAGGCCGGATCCTTCGGCTTTCACAACTCCTCATTAGGACAACGGTGTCCACGCTCTCCGGCTCCAGCCGGGCGGTGTGGCGCCGTTTTTTTTCGCCCAAAGGAAAACCCGACCATGACCGACAAGCCGAACAACGACCAGCCCAGCAGCGTAACGCTGGCCTCGCGCCGCAGCTTTCTCAAGCACTCGATCATTGCCGCCAGCGGCGTCGCCCTGTTCGGCGGCATGTCCCTGGGCATGCGTTCGGCCGCCTGGGCGGCGGGCGGGGATGTGGAGACCAGCAAGGCCAAGCTCGGCTTTATCGCCCTAACCGACGCCGCGCCGCTGTTCGTCGCCGCCGAGAAGGGCTTCTTCGCCAAATACGGGATGACCGAGGTCGAGGTACTCAAGCAGTCGTCCTGGGGCACCACCCGCGACAACCTGGTGCTCGGCTCGGCGAAGAACGGTATCGACGGCGCGCACATCCTCACGCCGATGCCCTACCTGATCAGCGCCGGCATCGTCACGCCGAACAACCAGCCGGTACCCATGTCGATCCTCGCGCGGCTGAACCTGGCCGGGCAGTGCATCTCGGTCGGCGAGGAATATCGCGACCTGAAGATCGGCCTCGACAGCACCCCGTTCAAGGCTGCGCTGGAGGCGAAGAAGGCCAGCGGCAAGAAGGTCAGTGCGGCGATGACCTTCCCCGGCGGCACTCATGACCTGTGGATGCGCTACTGGCTGGCGGCCGGCGGCATCGACCCGAACGCCGACATCAACACCATCGTCGTGCCGCCGGCGCAGATGGTCGCCAACATGAAGGTTGGCAGCATGGACACCTTCTGCGTCTGCGAGCCGTGGAACGCCCAGCTGATCAACCAGAAGATCGGCTACACCGCCAACACCACCGGCGAGCTGTGGCACAACCACCCGGAAAAGGCCTTCGCCCTGCGCAGCGACTACGTGGCTGCCAACCCCAACGCGACGAAGGCGCTGACCATGGCGATCATGGACGCCCAGCAGTTCTGCGAGAAGCCGGAGAACAAGGAGGAAGTGGCGAAGATCTGCTCGCAGCGCAAGTGGATCGGCGCGCCCTACAAGGACATCGTCGACCGCATGAAGGGCAACTTCGCCTACGGCACCGGCAAGGTCATCGAGAACCACCCCGAGCAGATGCGCTACTGGGACGACCACGCCTCCTACCCGTTCCAGAGCCACGACCTCTGGTTCCTCACCGAGAACAAGCGCTGGGGCTACCTGCCGGCCGACTTCGACAGCCAGGCGCTGATCGCCAAGGTCAACCGCGAGGACATCTGGCGCGCCGCCGCCGGCGAGCTGAACCTACCCGCCGAGCTGATCCCGGCCTCCACTTCTCGTGGGGTCGAGAAATTCTTCGACGGCAAGGTGTTCGACCCCGAGAACCCGCAAGCCTATCTGGACAGCCTGACCATCAAGGCCATGGCCTGATAACCGCAACCCGCGAGGAAAAGCCCATGAATGCCAACGTCAAACTGCAGCCCGCCACCGCCGAGCCGGTATCGATCGTCCGCCCTTCCCGGCTCGCCGCCCTGGCTCGACGCAGCGGCCGCTACGCTGTGCAGCAGCTGGTGCCGCCGCTGGTGATCCTGCTGCTGCTCGGCTTGATCTGGGAAATGCTCTGCTCCGGTGCCGATGCCGCGCTGCCGCCGCCCTCGCAGGTGGTCGCGGAAACCTGGGAGCTAATCATCGATCCGTTCTACGACAACGGCGGCAATGACGTGGGCCTGGCCTGGCAGCTGCTGGCAAGCCTGCAGCGGGTTGCGGTGGGTTATATGCTGGCGGTGGTCGCCGGGGTCGGCCTCGGCGTGCTGATCGGCCAGTCGGACTGGGCCATGCGCGGCCTCGATCCGATCTTCCAGGTGCTGCGCACCGTGCCGCCACTGGCCTGGCTGCCGCTATCGCTGGCGGGCTTCCAGGACAGCCATCCCTCGGCGCTGTTCGTCATCTTCATCACCGCGATCTGGCCGATCATCATCAATACCGCGGTGGGCATCCGCAACATCCCGCAGGACTACCGCAACGTCGCCCAGGTGCTGCAGCTCAACGGTTTCGAGTACTTCAAGACCATCATGCTGCCGGCCGCTGCGCCCTACATCTTCACCGGCCTGCGCATCGGCGTCGGCCTGTCGTGGCTGGCGATCATCGCCGCGGAAATGCTCATCGGCGGCGTCGGCATCGGCTTCTTCATCTGGGATGCGTGGAACGCCTCGCGCATCAGCGACATCATCCTCGCGCTCGTCTACATCGGCGTGGTCGGCTTCGTGCTCGATCGCCTGGTGGCCTTCGTCGGCCGGCGCATCACCCGCGGCATTCCGGCCAACTGAGGAGCAACGCCATGAGCTATCTCTCCATCGAACACCTGGACAAGAGTTTCGTGCGCGGCAACCTCGCCTCGCAGGTGCTCAAGGACATCAACCTGAACATCGCCAAGGGCGAGTTCATCTCCATCATCGGCCACTCCGGCTGCGGCAAGTCGACGGTGCTGAACATCGTCGCCGGGCTGCTCGACCCCAGCCTCGGCGGCGTGATCCTCGACGGCAAGGAAGTCCGCGGCCCTGGCCCGGACCGCAGCATGGTGTTCCAGAACCATTCGCTGCTGCCCTGGCTGACGGTCTACGAGAACGTCGAAGTGGCGGTGAACAAGCTGTTCAAGCGCAGCATGAACAAGCGCGAACGGCGCGAGTGGATCGAGCACAACCTGGCGCTGGTGAACATGAGCCACGCGCTGAACAAGTATCCGCAGGAAATCTCAGGCGGCATGAAGCAGCGCGTCGGCATCGCCCGCGCGCTCGCAATGAAGCCCAAGGTGCTGTTGCTCGACGAACCGTTCGGTGCGCTGGATGCGCTGACCCGCGCGCACCTGCAGGACGAGGTGATGAAGATCCAGAAGGACCTGGGCAACACCATGATGATGATCACCCACGACGTCGACGAGGCCGTGCTGCTCTCCGACCGCATCGTGATGATGACCAACGGCCCCTCGGCGACCATCGGCGAAATCCTCGAGGTGAAACTGCCGCGCCCGCGCGATCGCATCGCCCTGGCCGACGACCCGGAGTACAACCACTATCGCCGTGCGGTGCTGAGCTTCCTTCACGAGCGCCATCGCCTGCACTGAGCGAACGCGCCAACCGCCGCCGTCTCGTGCGCTGGCGGCGGTTCGGCGTATCCTTGCCGGCACTTCTGCTCAGCCGTCGCAAGGTCGCCATGCCCGTCTACGTCGAATCCGTCACCCAGCCCAGCCCGCAGGATTTAACCGATCTGGCGAAAATCTACGCCGACGCCCCCGAATGGCTGCTGACGCCCTATGCCAGCGCCGAGGCGCTGATTGAGGCGGCGCTGGCCGATGGCAGCCTGATTGCCGGCCGCTTCAATGACCGTCTGCTCGGCGCCGCCCTGCTGCGGCGCGGCGACGAAGCCTGGCGCCTGTCGCACCTGTGCGTACGCAAGGTCACCCGCAAGCGCGGCGTCGGCCGCCGCCTGCTGGAAGAAACCCAACGGCTGGCCAGTGAAGCCGGCAAGCCGTTGCGCCTTGCCGCCCCCGCCGGTCATCTGGAAGCCAGCGCCCTGGCTGCGCGAACGCATCTGCCGCTGGATTCGCTCTAAGTCGCCCACGCGATATCCGCTGCGCCCTGCCTGATCTGCCGACGGGGCGCGCTTGCCGCCCGCCGCGGCCATCTGTGGAACCCGCACCCGCAACGGCACTCCAACGCCGACCGCGTTCCCGACAAGTGCAGGCACGGGGCTATACTCGGCACTTTTCAGATCGTTCATCTACAAGGACTCGTCCATGAAATCGCTCGGCAAAATCCTGGGTCTGGTCTTTCTCGGGCTGTTGCTGATCGTCGTGGCGGCGGGCTTCGCCCTGACCCACCTATTCGATCCCAACGACTACAAGGACGAGATCCGCGACCTGGCACGCAGCAAGGCCGGCCTCGAACTGGACATCAAAGGCGACATCGGCTGGAGCCTGTTCCCCTGGCTCGGCCTGGAGCTGCACGAGACCACCCTGGCCAGCGCACAGACCCCCGAGCAGCCATTCGCCGACCTGCGCATGCTCGGCCTGTCGGTGCGGGTGATGCCGCTGCTGAGCCGCGAAGTGCAGATGAGCGACATCACCGTCAACGGCCTCAATCTGACCCTGAGCCGTGACGAACAGGGCCGCGGCAACTGGGAGGGCGTCGGTCAGCCGGCCAGGCAGGCCGAACAACCCACGCCAGCCGCCGAGGCCAGCGAACCACCGGCCGAACCGGATGCAACCCCCGCTTCGCGCAGCAAGTCACTGACCCTGGACATCGACAGCCTGACCGTCAGCGATGCCCGCGTTACCTACAGCGACGCCAAGACCGGCCAGCAGTACAGCGCCGAAAGCATCGAGCTCACGACCGGCGCGATCCGCGAAGGTAGCCCGATCCCGCTCAAGCTCAACGCCTTCTTCGGCAGCAACAAGCCGGTGATGCGCGCGCGCACCGAACTGCAGGGCGCGCTGCGTTTCGACAACCAGCTCAAGCGCTACCAGTTCGAAGACATGCGCCTGTCCGGCGAAGCTTCCGGCGAGCCGCTGCAAGGGCAGACACTGACCTTCAGCGCCCAGGGCCAGCTGCTGGTCGATCTCGCCGCGCAGATCGCCGAATGGAACAGCCTCAAGTTCACCGCCAACCAACTGCGCGGGCTGGGCGAGCTGAAGGCACGCGATCTGGACAAGGAACCGAAGATCAGCGGCGCGCTGAGCGTCGCGCAGTTCAACCTGCGTGAATTCCTTCAGGGCACCGGCCAGCAGCTGCCGGCCATGGCTGACGCTGCCGCACTGAGCAAGGCCGAACTGGTCAGTCGCCTGAGCGGTACGCCGAACAGCCTGGCGCTGGAAGAACTGACCCTGAAGCTCGACGACAGCACCTTCACCGGCCGCCTCGCCGTCAGTGACTTCTCCCGCCAGGCGCTGCGTGTCGACCTCAAGGGCGACCGCTTCAATCTGGATCGCTACCTGCCGCCGCCGAGCGAGGAGCAGGCGGCCGAGGCAGCGCGCAAGAGCGAGGTCAAGAGCACCCAGGCCAGCGCAATCGGCAGCGGCACCACACCACTGCCCAACGCGCCGACCCAGCAGGCCTGGAGCGAAGCTTCGGTGTTGCCGCTGGATCAGCTGCGCAAGCTCGACACCGAGGTCAGCCTGGCCATCGGCAGCCTGACCGCAATGAAGATCCCGCTGGACGGCTTCAACCTCAAGGCTCGTACCCGCAACGGCCTGCTGACCCTTCAGGAAGTGCGCGGCGGGCTGTATGGCGGACGCCTGGATGGCTCGGCCAGCCTCGACGTACGCCCGGCACTGCCATTGCTGACCGTGCAGAACCGTTTCAATGGCGTACCGGTCGAGCGCCTGCTGGAAAGCCAGGGCGAGGACGTCGTGGTCAAGGGGCTGCTCAACCTGGATGCCGACCTGCGCACCCAGGGCAACAGCGAGAAGGCCTGGATCGACAACCTCAACGGCAAGGTCGGCTTCATCATCGACAACGGCGTGCTGGTCGATGCCAACCTCGAGCAGCAGCTGTGCCGCGCCATCGCCACGCTCAATCGCAAGCCGCTCGCCAGCGACCCACGCAGCAAGGACACGCCGTTCCGCGAACTCAAAGGCAACCTGACGCTGCGCAACGGCGTGGCCAGCAACCCCGACCTCAAGGCCAGCATTCCGGGCCTGACCGTCAACGGTAACGGCGATGTCGATCTGCGCGTGCTGGGCATGGACTACCGCGTCGGCATCGTCATCGAAGGCGACAAGGGCGCCATGCCGGACCCGGCCTGCCAGGTCAACGAGCGCTACGTCGGCATCGAATGGCCGCTGCGCTGCCGCGGCCCGCTGGAGCTGGGCGCCAAGGCCTGCCGCTTCGACAACGACGCCCTGGGCAAGGTCGCAGCACGGCTGGCCGGCGAGAAGCTCAACGAAAAGATCGAAGAGAAGCTCGGCGACAAGGTCAGCCCCGAGCTCAAGGACGCGCTCAAAGGCCTGTTCAACCGATGAGCCCCGAGCAGTTCGGCGCGGCGGTCCTCGACTGGTTCGACCGCCACGGCCGCAAGGATCTGCCCTGGCAGCAGAACATCACGCCGTACCGGGTGTGGGTGTCGGAGATCATGCTGCAGCAGACCCAGGTCAGCACCGTGCTCGGTTACTTCGACCGCTTCATGGAGGCGCTGCCCAGCGTCGTGGCGCTCGCCGCCGCCGAGGAAGATGAGGTGCTGCACCTGTGGACCGGGCTCGGCTACTACAGTCGCGCACGCAATCTGCACAAGACCGCGAAACTCATCGTGGCCGAATACGGCGGCGTGTTTCCGGCGGATGTCGACCAGCTCGCCGAATTACCGGGCATCGGCCGCTCCACGGCCGGCGCCATCGCCAGCATCAGCCTGGGCCTGCGCGCGCCGATCCTCGACGGCAACGTCAAGCGCGTGCTAGCCCGCTACGTTGCGCAGGACGGCTATCCCGGCGAGCCGAAGGTGGCCCGCCAGCTGTGGGAGGTGGCCGAACGTTTCACCCCGCAGCAGCGCGTCAACCATTACACCCAGGCGATGATGGATCTCGGCGCCACGCTGTGCACCCGCAGCCGCCCGAGCTGCCTGCTCTGCCCGCTCAAGGACGGCTGCCGCGCCCATCTGCTCGGGCGCGAAACCGACTTCCCGGTGCCCAAGCCACGCAAGGCGCTGCCGCAGAAACGCACACTGATGCCGCTACTGGCCAATCGCGACGGTGCCATCCTGCTCTATCGGCGCCCGTCGACGGGCCTGTGGGGCGGGCTCTGGAGCCTGCCGGAACTGGACGACCTCGCCGCCCTCGACCCATTGGCCGCGAGGCATGCCCTGCAGCTCGAGGAGCGCCGCGAGCTGCAGGGGCTGACCCACACCTTCAGCCATTTCCAGCTGGCCATCGAGCCCTGGCTGATCAGGGTCAAGTCCGCGCCCGACGCCGTGGCCGAGGCCGACTGGCTCTGGTATAACCTCGCCACCCCGCCGCGCCTCGGCCTTGCCGCGCCAGTAAAGACACTGCTCAAGCGCGCCGCCGTTGAATTGAATGCAGGAGAAACCTCATGACCCGCACCGTGAACTGCCGCAAGTACAACGAAGAACTCCCCGGCCTCGAGCGCCCGCCGTTTCCAGGCCAGAAAGGCGAGGACATCTACAACAACATTTCCAAACAGGCCTGGGACGACTGGCAGAAGCACCAGACCATGCTGATCAACGAACGCCGACTGAACATGATGAACGCCGAAGACCGCAAGTTCCTTCAGGGCGAGATGGACAAGTTCTTCTCCGGCGAAGATTACGCCAAGGCCGAAGGCTACGTGCCGCCGAGCGAATGACCGTCGGCTGCGCTAAGCGCCCGTCCGGATTAAATATTTTTCCGGACCACGCTTGACAGGCAAAAGCCAAATCCGTCTAATAGCGCCCCGTTGCCCAGGTAGCTCAGTCGGTAGAGCAGGGGATTGAAAATCCCCGTGTCGGCGGTTCGATTCCGTCCCTGGGCACCACTAATACCGAAAAACCCCAAGCGAAATTAACCTCCTTGGGGTTTTTTATTGCCTGCGATTTGTGCCAGCGGCGCGCTGCGCTCCAGCCCCGCCTTCCGGAATGGCTTGACGGCATTCACACGGAAGCATCCTCCCAGCATCGCTGGCATCCTGTGATCTTCCGCAAGCCGCTCACCGGCTGAAGCTCGGATACCGAGCGGCAGCCACGCCACGCCACGCGGGACAACCGCAAGCCACGCATGCCCGGCCAGGCCTTATCACTTCATCGCTCCGACTTCATTCTGCGCTAGGCTGATGCTAACGGAGCGGGCCTGAGCGGGATGTTGCCCGGCCGCGTCGAACTGCCAAGGAATGCTGCACAGCGCAAGGAGCCGAACGGTGCAAGGAGCCGAACGGTGCACAGGATTCTCTCGATTCTGCTGATATGGCTGTTGTCGAACGCCGCCCCGGCCGGCGCGGCGCAGTGGCGTTTCGTGACCGAAGACTTCCCGCCGTTCACCTATCCGGCTGACGCCCCGGCCAGCGAAACCGCAGGCGTTGGTGCGGCCGGCCCGTTTGTAGAGGTGGTACATGCGATCTGCGCACGCTTGCAGCACCAATGCACGATCACCCTGTATCCCTGGCAGCGCGCATTCCGCCTAGCCGAACAGGGGCAGGTGGACGGAATATTCACACTGACACCTTCACCGCAGCGCGAGCAGATGTTCCACATCAGCCGGATGCTGGTCACTTCTCGCTACAGTGTTTTCGCCCAGGCCGAGAGCAGCTTCGTCTTCAACCAACCAGGTGATGTGGCGGGCCGGCTGGTTGGCGTCTATGGCCCATCCGGCACCTCTTACGTGCTGTCCGAGCGCCTCAAGTCGGTGCCCGACGTACGCCTGCACCTGACTACCGACAATCGCCGACTGCTGCGCATGCTGCAGTCCGGGCGCTTCGGTGTGGACGGCCTGGCGGTGCTCAATCAGGATGTTGCCTGGCACCTGATCGAGGAAGAGCGACTTGCCGATGTGCGCGAGGCTGGCGAAATGGGCCCGATCAGCTATGGCATCGGTCTTTCGCGCAAGACGGTGAGCGCGGCACAGTTCGAAGCGTTCGAGCAGGCGCTGGACGCGGCAATAGCCGATGGCACGGTGCCGAAGATCCTGCGCCGGCACCAACTCGAAGCCGCCTTCTGAGCGTTACGCGCGCCATGGCAAGGCGGCGGTTCGGCGTATTTCTCGCCATGCGTGATCGGCCGCCATTTCGCCAACGCTGACGGTTCATCTGAGACCTGGCGCCGATCAGGGCAGCGACCAGCCTGTTACCCTCGCCCGCCCCGAACCGCATGGATGCCCTCATGCTGCGCTACCTGCTTGCCGCCCTGCTCATAACTGCCATGCCTGCCTCTGCCGAATCGTTCGACTGCCGGGTGATCGGCATCGCCGATGGCAACACCTTCAGCTGCCGGACCAACGTGGGTGAACGGTTCAGGGTCCGGCTGGCGGAAATCGACACCCCGGAGCTCAAGCAACCCTACGGCAGCCAGGCCCGGCAAGCGCTCTCCGACCACATCTTCGGTAAGAACGTGACGCTCGTAGTCAAGGGCCGCGATGACCTGGGACGGACCCTGGCGCGAGTCGGCGTTGGCAACATCGACGTCAATTCGGAGATGGTCAGGTCTGGCACGGCCTGGGCGTATCGCGGTCACCTTGACGACCGCTCGCTGCTCGATCTGGAGGCGGTCGCCCGCGAGTTCCGGCGCGGCCTGTGGTCATTGCACAAGACCGAACAGCAACCGCCATGGGAATGGCGCGCGCAGATGCGCAAGAGCCGCTAGCCCGGGGGGCTCGCATCGATCGACGCCACTCGCCAGGAAGTCCGGCCTGCTGCGCTGGCTACCCTGATTCGGGGGTCGCGCCGCGGACGGCGACACGCTAGCCTGCAAGGGCGTGGAGCGTATTGCCGCTCTGCCGATCGCCTGGAGCTTGCAGCATGCCCTCTCGATGGATTGCGATAGTCGTCGGCCTGGCACTCATGGGCAATTGCCAAGCCGATGAGCTGCGCTTCGTCACCGAGGACTTCCCGCCGTTCAGCTATGCCACGACGGCCACCGGCACCGAGGACCGTGCAGCCGGGCCTTTCGTCGAGATCGTTGCAGCCGTCTGCGCGCGACTTCGGATCGACTGTCCGGTGCAGCTGCTGCCCTGGCGACGCGCACTGGCGCTGGCCGAGGACGGTGAAGCGCAGGGGATCTTCACCGTGATCCGCTCACCGGATCGCGAGCGCGCGTTTCACCTCACTCGCATGCTGGTCACCTCCCGCTATGGGGTCTATGCGCGTTCGGCGAGCCGCTTCGTCTTCCATCGCCCCGAGGACCTGGCCGGACGCAGCGTCGCCGTGTACGGGCCCTCCGGAACCTCCTTCGTGCTCGGCCAGCATCTGGCCGAGGTCGGCGACGTGACGCTGATCCTGGAGGCGGATAACCGGCGGCTGCTGCGCATGCTGGAGGCCGGCAGGTTCGGCGAACAGGGCGTCGCCGTGGTCAATCAGGACGTCGCCTGGCACCTGATCGATCAGGAGGGGCATTCCGACATTCACGAGGCGGGTGAGCTGCAACGAGTTTCCTACGCGATCGGCCTTTCCCGCGCCGCGGTCAGCGAAGCCGAATTCGAACGTTTCAACGACGCGCTCGAAGCGCTGATCGCCGACGGCAGCGTTGCGGCCATTCTACGGCGCCATGGCCTGGAGCCCGCGTTCTAGCACCGGCGCTATAGATCAATCGACACCCAACCCATCTTTTCGCTGAATCATTCGGCGCTTCGGACCGTCTACCCCAGAGGCAGCGTTCGGGCTCTCCGGAGGTTTCGCCGCGTACATCCCGCTCATCACCCATTCGCAAAGGGAGGCTGACCGCCCATGGACGCCGCCAAGAAAATGCCCAAGGCCATCATCCTGTTCCCCGTGTTCATTCCAGCCGTGATCGTCACGCTGCTGCTGGTGATCGGGACCATCAGCAATCCGGAGCTGGCCGGTGAGGTGTTCAGCTCGACGCTGGCGTTCATCACGACCAACTTCGGCTGGTTCTACATGCTCTCGGTAGCCTTTTTCCTGGTGTTCATCGTCGGCATCGCGATGACGCCCTGGGGCAGCATCAAGCTGGGCCCGGACCACGCCGAGCCGCAGTACAGCTTCCCGGCCTGGTTCGCCATGCTCTTTTCCGCCGGCTACGGCATTGCCCTGCTGTTCTTCGGCGTGGCCGAACCCGTACTGCACTACGCCTCGCCGCCCGCCGGTGCGGGGGAAACCGTCGATGCGGCCAAGCAGGCCATGCAGATCGCCTTCTTCCACTGGGGCTTTCATATCTGGGCCATCTACGGACTGACCGGTCTGGTGCTGGCGTACTTCTCGTTCCGCCACGGCCTGCCGCTGTCGATGCGCTCGGCGCTGTACCCGATCATCGGCGAACGCATCTACGGGCCGATCGGCCATGTGGTGGATGTCTTCGCGATTCTCGGCACGCTGTTCGGCATCGCCACAACGCTGGGCCTGTCCGTCACCCAGATCAACGCGGGCATCAACTACCTCTGGCCGTCGATACCGATCAGCATCAACGTGCAGATCATCGCCATCGCGATCATCACCGGCCTGGCGATCTGCTCGGTGGTCGCCGGCCTCGACAAGGGCGTGAAAAACCTGTCGCTGTTGAACATGATCCTGGCGATCGGCCTGATGCTCTTCGTGTTTCTGGTCGGGCCTAGCATTTTCATCCTCGAAACGTTTCTGCAGAACACCGGCAGCTATCTGAACAACATCATCGAGCGCACCTTCAACCTGCAGGCCTACAGCCGCAGCGACTGGATCGGCAACTGGACGCTGTTCATCTTTGGATGGACCATCGCCTGGTCGCCCTTCGTCGGCCTGTTTATCGCCAAGATCAGCCGCGGCAGGACCATTCGCCAGTTCGTCTTCGGCGTGATGTTCGTGCCGACCATCTTCACCTTCCTCTGGTTTTCGGTATTCGGCGACACTGCGCTGCACATGATCATGGTCGAAGGCTACACCTCGCTGATCTCGGATGTGCAGGCGGACAACGCCATCGCGCTGTTCAAACTGTTCGAACTGCTACCGATGACGTCCATAGCCTCGTTCCTGGCGGTGGTTCTGATCATCACCTTCTTCGTTACCTCGTCGGACTCCGGCTCCCTGGTCATCGACTCGCTGGCCGCCGGCGGCGCGCTGCACACGCCGGTCTGGCAGCGTGTGTTCTGGGCCAGCATCGAGGGCGTAGTTGCGTCCGCCCTGCTCCTCGCCGGCGGCCTCAGCGCGCTGCAGACGATGACCATCGCCAGCGCGCTGCCCTTCGCAATCATCATGATGATCGCCGCGCTGGGCATGTGGCGCGCTCTGGTGATCGAAGGCCACCACGAAACCAGCCTGCAAAGCCACATGCAGGGCAGCCGGCTGGCGAGCAACGCCGGTCCCGGCCTGTGGAAGAAGCGCCTGGCGGGGATGGTCAGCTTTCCCAGCAGGGAAGAGGTCGACGACTTCATGAACACCACGGTGCTCAAGGCGATGCGCCGCGTGCAGCGCGAACTCAGTGGTCAGGAATGGGCTGCCGAAGTGCACACCGATGAAGCCCACTCGCGGCTCTACCTGGAGGTCATCAAGGACGACCAGGTGGACTTCATCTACGAGATCCGTGCGGTCGGTTACGCCATGCCGGCGTTCGCGCTGACCGAAGGGCCGGAGGCCGACGAGCAGTACTACCGTGCCGAGGTGTTCCTGCGCCGCGGCGGCCAGCATTACGACGTCTACGGATACGACCAGGCGGACATCATCAGCGACATACTCGACCAGTTCGAAAAGTACCTGCACTTCCTGCACATCTCGCCGGGCAGCTTGCCGTGGAAGATGGCCGAGCACGACGAAATGCTCTCCGACGACCAAAACACGCCCAAGCCGGAAGCGAGCTGAGACCGTGGCCGCTTCGGGCCGCACGGAAGCGGACCGAGCCTGCCGTTTACGCAAGGCACCGGAGTGTGCCTGCGCGTACAGCGCCGATTTCATCTATATAGATAGGGGCGCATCGGCGGGCAGCGAAACGTGACCGATTGGTCACACCGCTCAACGCCGCATCGCGCTTGGCGCATGCCGCATCGCATGCTAGGTTTGCGCCTCGCCAGGACGGCGAGCAGTTCGCGCGGAGCGCACCATCAGATATCTAGACCATGGCGGCCTTCGCCGGTCTGTAAGAGGACCCCTCATGGCCGAGGCCATCCCTGCACTGGAAATCCGCAACCTGCACAAGCGCTACGGCGATCTGGAAGTTCTCAAAGGCATTTCGCTGACCGCCCGCGATGGCGATGTGATTTCCATCCTCGGCTCTTCAGGCTCCGGAAAATCCACCTTTCTGCGCTGCATCAACCTGCTGGAAAACCCCCATGAGGGCGAGATTCTGGTGGCCGGCGAGCAGCTCAAGCTCAAGCGCGACAAGCAGGGCGACCTGGTCGCCGCCGACGGCAAGCAGCTCAATCGGATTCGCAGCGAACTGGGTTTCGTGTTCCAGAACTTCAACCTCTGGCCGCACATGACCATCCTCGACAACATCATCGAGGCACCGCGCCGCGTGCTCGGTCAGAGCAAGGCCGAAGCCACCGAGGTGGCAGAGGCGCTGTTGGCCAAGGTCGGTATCGCCGACAAGCGCCACGTCTATCCCAACCAGCTGTCCGGCGGTCAACAGCAGCGCGCGGCCATTGCGCGGACGCTGGCGATGCAGCCCAAGGTGATCCTGTTCGACGAGCCCACCTCGGCGCTCGATCCGGAAATGGTACAAGAAGTGCTTGCAGTGATCCGGTCGCTCGCCGAAGAAGGCCGCACCATGCTGCTCGTCACCCATGAGATGAATTTCGCCAAGCAGGTATCCAGCGAAGTGGTATTCCTCCACCAGGGTCTGGTCGAGGAGCAAGGAACGCCCGAGCAGGTATTTGACAATCCTCAATCGGCGCGCTGTAAACAATTCATGTCCAGCCATCGCTAATGGAGCAACACCGCATGAAGAGCTATAAGAAGATCCTGCTGACCGCTGCTGCATCGTTGATCATCGGCACCCAGGCATTCGCCGCGGAAAAACTACGGATTGGTACCGAAGGCGCCTACCCGCCCTTCAACCTGATCGATGCCAGCGGCAAGGTGGTCGGTTTCGACCTCGACATCGCCCACGCCCTCTGCGCCAAGATGCAAACCGAATGCGAAGTGGTCACCTCGGACTGGGACGGCATCATCCCGGCGCTGAATGCCGGCAAGTTCGACTTCCTTGCCGCCTCGATGTCGGTGACCGAAGAGCGCAAGAACGCCGTCGATTTCACCGACCACTACTACACCAACAAACTGCAGTTCGTGGCACCCAAGTCCACCGACTTCAAGACCGACAAGGACTATCTGGACGGCAAGGTCATCGGCGCCCAGCGCGCGACCATCGCCGGTACCTGGCTGGAAGACAACCTGGACGGTGTGGTCGACATCAAGCTCTACGACACCCAGGAAAACGCTTACCTGGACCTGGCCTCCGGCCGCGTCGACGGCATCCTGGCCGACACCTTCGTGCAGTGGGAATGGCTCAAGAGCGATGCTGGCAAGGGCTTCGAGTTCAAGGGCGAGCCGGTATTCGATGACGACAAGATCGCCATCGCCGTGCGCAAGGGCAACGACGAGCTGCGTGAGAAGCTGAACAAGGCGCTGGCCGAGATCATCGCTGACGGCACCTACAAGCAGATCAACGACAAGTACTTCCCGTTCAGCATTTACTGATCCAACCGAGCCGAAGCCCGGTCGCCTGAAACTGGCCGACCGGGCTTCGGTGTTTGAGTTTCTATGATTCCCGACCTTCACGGATTCGGTCCGGCGCTTATCGCCGGCACCTGGATGACCATCCAACTGGCCCTCACCTCCCTGGCGCTGGGGCTGGTGCTCGGTCTGCTCGGCGCTCTCGCCAAGACCTCGCCCTACAGCGCGCTGCGCTGGCTCGGCGGCACCTACTCGACCATCGTGCGCGGCGTACCCGAACTGCTCTGGGTGTTGCTGATCTATTTCGGCACCATCAGCCTGATTCGCGGCATCGGCGAGCTGTTCGGCATCGAGAACCTGGCCCTCAGCCCGTTCGCCGCCGGCACCATCGCCCTTGGTTTGTGCTTCGGCGCCTACGCCACCGAAGTTTTCCGCGGGGCGCTGCTGGCCATTCCCAAGGGACACCGTGAGGCTGGCCTGGCCCTGGGGCTGGGCAAGCGGCGGATCTTCACGCGGCTGATCCTGCCGCAGATGTGGCGCCTGGCGCTGCCGGGTCTGGGCAATCTGTTCATGATCCTGATGAAGGACACGGCACTGGTATCCGTCATCGGCCTGGAAGAGATCATGCGCCGCTCGCAGATCGCCGTGACCGCCAGCAAGGAGCCTTTCACCTTCTTCCTGGTCGCGGCCTTCATCTACCTGTGCCTGACCATCGTCGCCATGATCGGCATGCACTTCCTCGAAAAACGTGCCGGCCGCGGCTTCGTGCGGAGCGCAGCATGACCTGGGAAATATTCATCAAGTGGCTGCCGAGTTTCATCGAAGGCGCCTGGCTGACGCTGCAACTGGTCGGCGTTTCAGTCGTCGCCGGGCTGATCCTCGCCGTGCCGCTGGGCATTGCCCGCTCCTCCCGCCTGTTGGCCATACGCGCGCTGCCCTATGGCTACATCTTCTTCTTCCGTGGCACACCGCTGCTGGTGCAACTGTTTCTGGTCTACTACGGCATGGCGCAGTTCGAGGTGGTGCGCCAAAGCGCACTCTGGCCGTACCTGCGTGACCCGTACTGGTGCGCGATCATCACCATGACGCTGCACACCGCCGCCTATATCGCCGAGATCATCCGCGGCGCGATCCAGAACGTGCCGCCGGGTGAAGTCGAAGCCGCACGGGCGCTGGGCATGTCACGCGCGCAGGCGCTGCTGCACATCATCCTGCCGCGTGCAACACGCATCGGCCTGCCGGCCTACAGCAACGAAGTGATCCTGATGCTCAAGGCCAGCGCCCTGGCCAGCACCATCACGCTGCTGGAACTGACTGGCATGGCACGCAAGATCGCCGCGCGCACCTACCTGCATGAGGAAATGTTCCTCACCGCCGGCCTGATCTACCTGCTGATCGCCTTCATCCTGATGCAGGGCTTCAAGCTGCTGGAACGCTGGCTGCGGGTCGACGCCTGCCAGGGTCGCTGAACCGCGCTGGCTTCTAGGGTGGATCTCGCGTCGGCGATCCACCATGGCGATCCACCGAACGGAGCCACGTTGGATGTAAGCAACATTTACCCCACGCCCGGAGGCGGATGAAATCCCGCCTTGCGACCGTTGTCAGACGCAAACCCGAGCCCATCACGAGATTGCCCATGCCTGTCGATATCCAACGCATCGAAATGGACCAGCTCGCCGTCTGGCGAGTCCGCCGCGGCGAGGACGAACTGCTGATCGCCGAACAGGGCGCGCAGATCCTCAGCTATCGCCAGGGCGACGCACCACCGATCATCTGGCTCAGCGAAGAGGCAGCCTTCCACCAGGGTCAGTCGGTACGCGGCGGCGTGCCGATCTGCTGGCCGTGGTTCGGCGACCTGGCGCGCAACCCGCAGGCCGTGCAGGCGAGCTATCACGGCGAACAACCCGCACCTTTCCATGGCCTGGTACGCACGCTGCCCTGGCAGTTGCGCGAACAGCGCAGCGAAGACGACGTTGCCATTCTCGAACTCCATTGTCCGCAAGCAATCGGCGAACTACCGGGCTGGCCTCATCAGGTCGAACTGACTCTGCATGTGCGCCTCGCCGACGATCTCCAACTGACACTCAGCAGCCGCAACAACGGCAGCGTAGCCGTCAGCATCAGCCAAGCGCTCCACACCTACTTCGCTATCAGCGACATCCATCAGGTGCGTGTGGAGGGCCTCGCCGGCTGCCCGTACATCGACACCCTGCTGGACTGGAAAGAATGCCAGCAACAGGACGACCTGCATTTCAGCGGCGAAACCGATCGTGTCTACCAGCAGCTGCCGGCCACCTTGAATCTTGTCGATCCGGCGTGGCAGCGGCGCATCCGATTGACCACCAGCGGTTCGATGTCCGCCGTGTTGTGGAATCCGTGGATCGACAAGGCGCAGCGCCTGACGAGCTTCGCCGACGATGCCTGGCAGCGGATGCTGTGCATCGAGACGGCCAATGTGCTGGACGACGCGGTGGTGCTCCAGCCGGGTCAGCGCCACACCCTGGCTGTGTCCATATCGGCAACTTCCAGCGGCCTATAACATTAATCGCCCCCAATTCTGTGACCGGGTAGAAAGTTGCACGTAAGTATTCTCTTACAAGCAACCGGCATATTTCCTACGAAGTAACTTGTTATACAAGGGCAACTTAATCGCCCGTTTTGAATTAGTTCCGTCGCCAGCTGGTTAATATTCCCAGCTGCAACGGAGATCACACTTCTCGCCTTGAACGACACATACCCCCCGTCTAGGATGCCCACCCCATAAGGCCCTGTGCAATTTGTTGCGCAAGGACGGTGTGCAAGAAGTTGCGCACCCCTTTTCTCGGAAACATTCCGCTTTTGATATTGGCGGCATGTTTCAAAGTTCACGGATCGAACTTGAGCGTCACGGAAGACCCAATGCACGCCAGCGCACTCAGCAAGCATTATCTGGAACTTGCCAGAAAGCCGGTCAATGACAGCAATTTCGCTGGCGACGATATTCGCTACAGCAGCGAGTTCGAATTGCTCGAGACCGAACTGGCCAAGGCTGGCGCACTGCACCAAACCGCCGGCATCGACTGGCAGAAGGTCCGCGAAGGCAGCGAGATGCTGCTCGCCTCGCTCTCCAAGGATCTGCGCGCCGCCGCCTGGCTGACCTGGAGCCTGTTCCAGCGCGAGTCCTTCGCCGGACTTCAGGCAGGTCTCAGCGTCCTGCACTACCTGTGCAGCAATCACTGGGCCGAGCTGCACCCACGCAAGCCACGCACCCGGGCCGCAGCGATCAACTGGTTGCTGCCACGTCTGGAGCAGACCTTTTCCGAAGACGTCCCGGTCGGCGAGCAACTGCCACTGTTTCGCAGCCTCGCCGAGCAGTTACATGCGCTGGAGCAGTGCCTGTCCGGGCATCTGGGCGAAGACGCGCCGTTGCTGCTGCCGCTGTGCCGTCAGCTCGACGGCATGGTCAAGCGCGCCAGCCAGGGGCAGCCGCAGCCAGGTACGGTGGGCGCGGCCATCGCCCAGGTGAAGCAGGTCGCCAGCCAGGTCTTCGCCCCCGGTTCGCCGATCGAGAACGACAAGGAAGCGCTCAAGGCTCTGCGCAACCTGCAGGAACAGGCGCGCCCGCTGACCGCCTGGTGGCTCAAGCAGCGCACCAGCGACCTGCGCCCACTGCGCCTCGCGCGTACCCTGCTCTGGCTGAGCATCGACAGCCTGCCGGAGCACAACAGCGAGCAGGTCACCGCGCTGCGTGGCGTCCCTGCCGACAAACTGGCCAGCTATCGCGAACGCTTCGCTCAGGGGCAGTACGCCGACCTGCTGGTGGATCTGGAAAACAGCACCGCGCGTGCCCCGTTCTGGCTGGATGGCCAGCGCCTGGCCTGGGAATGCCTGCAGGAGCTGGACGCCGAGCAGGCCATGCGCGAGGTGGAGATCCAGCTCGCGCTGTTCCTGCAGCGCCTGCCGCGTCTGGAAGAACTGTGCTTTCACGACGGCACCCCGTTTGCCGATGCCGAAACTCGCGCCTGGATCAGTGGCCAGGTCATGCCCCATGTGCAGCCGTCCACAGCCGCCAGGCAGGACGAGCCGCCCGTAGCCGGCACCCTGCAACCGAGCTGGGAGCTCGCGCTGCAGGAAGCTGTGCCGCTGCTGCGCAAGGACGGCCTCAAGCCCGCCGTGCAGCAGCTCAAACAGGGCCTGGCTCGCGCCCGAGGTGGCCGCGAGCGCTTCTTCTGGCAGCTGAGCCTCGCCCGCCTGTGCTACCAGGCCAAGAAATACGAGCTGGCCAAAACCCAGCTCGAAGCACTCGACCAGCAGCTCGAAGCCAGTGGCCTGGGCAGCTGGGAACCCGATCTCGCCCTCGAGGTACTGCGCCTGCTGCACAGCTGTTGCGAGCTGCTGCCGCAGAACCACGCCGTGCGTGAAAGCAAGGATGAGATTTACCGCAGGCTGTGCCACCTCGATCTCGAAGTGGTGCTGGATTAACCGCAAAGGAGAACACCATGGCCAAAGAAGGCTCGGTTGCACCCAAGGAACGCATCAACGTCACGTTCAAGCCGGCCACCGGCAATGCTCAGGAAGAGGTCGAGCTGCCCCTCAAGCTGATGGTGCTGGGCGATTTCACCCAGCGCGCCGACGATCGCAAGATCGAAGACCGCAAGCCCATCGCCATCGACAAGAACAGCTTCGACGAGGTCCTGGCTAAGCAGGAGCTGAACCTGACCTTCGGCGTGCCGAACCGTCTGCAGGACGAGCAGACCGATGACGAGCTGGCCGTGCAGCTGCGCATCAATTCGATGAAGGACTTCAACCCGGCCAATCTGGTCGAGCAGGTCCCGGAGCTGAAGAAACTGATGGAACTGCGCGACGCCCTGGTCGCCCTGAAAGGCCCGCTGGGCAACGCCCCGGCCTTCCGCAAGGCCATCGAAAGCGTACTCGCCGACGACGATTCGCGTGACCGCGTACTCGGCGAACTGGGCCTGGCGGCCAAAGAGAAGCTGGACGCCTGATATCACCGACAAGGAAGCACATCTACATGACCACTAGCGCAGCCGCCGTCGAGCACGGCAACCACCTCGCCGAAGGCGGCATCCTCGACCGCATCATCGCCGAAACCCGCCTGACCCCGGACGACGAGGCCTACGACATCGCCAAGCGCGGCGTCTCGGCCTTCATCGAAGAACTGCTCAAGCCGCAAAACGAAAACGAGCCGGTGAAGAAGGCCATGGTCGACCGCATGATCGCGGAGATCGACGCCAAGCTCAGCCAGCAGATGGACGAAATCCTTCACCACCCGCAGTTCCAGGCCCTGGAATCCTCCTGGCGCGGCCTCAAGCTGCTGGTCGATCGCACCAACTTCCGCGAGAACATCAAGCTCGAGCTGCTCAACGCCTCCAAGCAGGACCTGCTCGACGACTTCGAGGACAGCCCTGAGATCGTTCAGTCCGGCCTGTACAAGCACATCTACACCGCCGAGTACGGCCAGTTCGGCGGCCAGCCGGTCGGTGCGCTGATCGCCAACTACTTCTTCGATCCCAGCGCACCCGACGTCAAGACCATGCAGTACGTTGCCAGCGTCGCCAGCATGTCCCACGCGCCATTCATTGCCGCTGCCGGCCCGAAGTTCTTCGGTCTGGAAAGCTTCACCGGCCTGCCGGACCTGAAGGACCTGAAGGATCACTTCGAGGGCCCGCAGTTCACCAAGTGGCAGAGCTTCCGCGAACAGGAAGACGCCCGCTACGTCGGCCTGACCGTACCGCGCTTCCTGCTGCGCAACCCCTACGACCCGGAAGACAACCCGGTGAAAAGCTTCGTCTACAAGGAAAACGTCGCCGGCAGCCACGAGCACTACCTGTGGGGCAACACCGCCTACACCTTCGCCAGCCGCCTGACCGACAGCTTCGCCAAGTTCCGCTGGTGCCCGAACATCATCGGCCCGCAGAGCGGGGGCGCAGTGGAAGACCTGCCGCTGCACCACTTCGAGAGCATGGGTGAGATCGAGACCAAGATCCCGACCGAAGTGCTGGTTTCCGACCGTCGCGAGTACGAGCTGGCCGAGGAAGGCTTTATCGCCCTGACCATGCGCAAGGGCAGCGACAACGCCGCGTTCTTCTCCGCCAACTCGGCGCAGAAGCCCAAGTTCTTCGGTAATAGCGAGGAAGGCAAGACCGCCGAGCTGAACTACAAGCTCGGCACCCAGCTGCCCTACCTGTTCATCGTCAACCGCCTGGCGCACTACCTGAAGGTGCTGCAGCGCGAGCAGATCGGTGCATGGAAGGAGCGCACCGACCTCGAACTGGAACTCAACAAGTGGATCCGCCAGTTCGTCGCCGACCAGGAGAATCCGAGCTCCGAAGTACGCAGCCGTCGTCCGCTGCGCGCCGCCCAGGTCAACGTCAGCGACGTCGAGGGCGAACCGGGCTGGTACCGCGTCAGCCTCAGCGTGCGTCCGCACTTCAAATACATGGGCGCGGATTTCACCCTGTCGCTGGTCGGCAAGCTGGACAAGGAATAAGCACTTGAACGGATACGGCAGCCTCTTCGAACGCCTCGGCGGTGACGCCGCACGGCGCTCTGGCTGGAGCCGCGAAGTCGCGGCGATGGCCTCGGTGGCTGCCCATCTGGCCAAGATGCTCAGCACCCGAGCGGGCAGCGTGCAGACGCTGCCCGACTACGGGTTGCCCGATCTCAACGATATGCGCCTGTCGCTGCACGACTCGCTGCAGCAGGCGCGTATCGCCATCGAACGTTTCATCGAAGCGTACGAACCCAGGTTGACCCAGGTGCGCGTGCTGTCGCTGCCGCGCACCCACGATCCACTGACCCTCGCCTTCACCATCGAAGGCCTGCTGGAAGTGGATGACCTCAAGCGCCAGGTCAGCTTTTCCGCCAGCCTGGATGGCAGCGGACAGGTCAAGGTCCAGTAAGGAGACAACGGATGTCCGGCAAACCCGCAGCCCGCCTCGGCGATCCTACCGCCTGCCCGAAGACGGGCCACGGCACCAACCCCATCGCCGCCGGCTCGCCCGACGTGCTGTTCGACGGCCTGCCGGCCGCACGTATGGGCGACGCTTCCGCCTGCGGCGGTGCGATGGCCAGCGCGGTAATCCCCAACGTGCTGATCGATGGCAAGCCGGCGGCGGTGGTGGGCAGTGTGGGTAACCACGGCAATGTCGTCACCGCCGGTTCGGGTACGGTGGTCATCGGCAGCAGCCATAGCGCGGCGCCCTTCCTCGCGCCTGCCGTCCTTGGAGTTGCCAAGACAGTTACTGCAGCGGCCGCTGCCGCCGAGGCCTTTCGCTCATCTGCACCGGTGGCCCGCGCCTGGCAGGAAGAGCCGGGGGACCTAGCGCCTTTGGGCCTGGAAGAAGAAGACGAGGAAGAGGAGCTGGTCGAGCAGCCGCAGCAACAGGCGCGCCAGGGCATCACCCTGCGAATCGGCGTGTTCTTCGATGGCACCGGCAACAACCTGGCTAATGCTGCCGTGACCGAAAAGTGTCGCCAGGACGACCTGACCCTGCTGGACGAGCGCACCCTCGGCGAAGTCGTCGAGTATTGTAGGGCGCATGGTTTCGGCGGTAGCGAAGGCAACGACTTCTTTACCCAGACACCGGACAACAGCTACGGCAACGCGCCGAGCAACGTAGCGCGGTTGTTCGACCTGTACCAGGACGATGCGACCCGGAGCCTGGCTAAGGACGAGCGTAGCGCCAGCATCAAGGCGTATCTCGAAGGCATCGGCACCAGCAGCGGGGAAGAAGACTCGGTGTACGGGCAAGGGACTGGTATGGGCGATACCGGCGTAGTGGCCCGGGTGATGCAAAGTCCGCAGAAGATCCAAGAGTCGCTGGGTCGCCTGCTGGGTAATAACCCCAATCTGGAAATCGAAGGGTTGGAACTCGACATCTTTGGATTCAGTCGCGGGGCTGCTGCGGCCCGTCACTTCGCCAACGAAATACTCAAATCGGAAAGCGGCATCCTGGCGAGTTTATTCAATGCGCAGGCGCCGGGGTTTAACGCGAAATTCGACTGGGCCACCAACGTTCAGATTAACTTCATCGGTCTGTTCGATACGGTGGCGGCCGTGGCCGACCCGTTGAGCTGGGACTTCAGCCCTGCGGACCACCACAATCCAGGTGTCAACCTGTACCTCCCGCCAGATTGTGCGCGCAAAGTGCTTCAGCTGAAGGCCCGTGATGAGATGCGCTGGAACTTCGCGCTCAATAGCGTGACCCCACATCATCAAGAGATAACCCTCCCCGGCGCGCACTCGGATATCGGTGGCGGCTATCTTCCGGTTGTGCAGGAAAAGCTGATCCTAAGTCGCCCGGTCAGCTCCACGGTGCCCGCGGACACACCAACTGAACGTACTCACGCCTGGCGCGAAACCGAGCGCCAATACGAAAAGTGGAAGGCTTTTGGCCTGCCGGATGATCAGATTAAAAAAGACGTTTGCCGTATCCGCAAACTCCACCCCCGCGGAGTCAACCATCCGCCGGAGGATTGGGTGTTAGGCCTGGTAACTATTGACCGTCAGATACGCGGCGAGCTTTCGCTGGTGTATTTGCGTGTAATGCTGGAATTGGCAGTGCAGCAAGGAGTTCCTTTCGATTTCATTGATGACAGGGAAAACGCAACCGCGCTCCCCGAAGAGCTCCAGAAAATTGCTCCTAAGTTGATGGCATTCGCCAAAGGAGACAGTTGCGACCTGAATGAAAACGACGAACGCTTGCTCCGGAGACGCTATATCCATCTATCCGCGCACTGGAAGCCCACCAGTGGTCTGCTTATCAGCAAGCCAGCGCCAAATGTCCGTCTGGTCTACAGCAACAAGCCACAGCAGGGCTATCCCGAATGAAAACTCTTGTTCTCGCTTGCACAATCCTTTTGCTCTGCGGCTGCACCGGCAGCCAGGCCCAACCGAAACTCCCCTATAACGCCTGGTATGTCGGTGTCTTCGCGCCCGAACATATGGAGGTCTGGGTGGAAAGCGTGGATGTGATTGACCGCCGAGGGCTGGCCTACGAGCGCGTCAGTGGCGGGGTCCCGTCCTATACAGGCAAGGTCGACGGCTGGCCCAAGCATCCAGCGGGGGGCGCAGGCAAGGACCTGCCAGGCATCGATCTGCCGGAAATCGTATTTGTTCGCTGGCAGTCAATGGTCGAGCCGCAGACCTACAACGTACGCATCAATATTCCCGAGTGGGTGCGCAAGGAAATGCTCAAGCCTCAGCGCGGCTATTGCCACTTTCAGGGCAAGTGGCTGGATGGACAGTTTCGCAAAGACATCACCATCGGCCTCGCCCCCAGCGGAATCGCAAAAGCTTGGGTAGGCGGCCCCTGCCTGCAATCCATCGAAATCGGTCGCTTCGAAGCCGCGATCAGCAAGGTCGGACCATACGGCGGTACATCCAACGGAGAACATCGTCCGCTCTCCGACAAAGCCAAGGCCTATATCGAGCAACACGGGGTGCCCTATGGGTCATGGTAGATCCTCCTCGCCCTACACCCGCCTGGCGCTCGCCGCCCTCGCGCTGATATTGGCCGCCTGCACCAACACTTCCCCGCCGCCGCGCGAACTGGCCGGGCGCTACGAACTGGTCGGTGTGATGGGAATGGGCTCACAGCTGCTGCTCCATGAACAGGGCACGTTCGAGGCGGTGCTCTACTACGGCAGCCTCGACATCCAGGGTCGAGGGCGCTGGGCAATGGTGGACGGGCAGATCGAGTTGCGCGAGCGCGGGCCGAGGGCCTTCTTCGACAAGATGAGGCTGAAGCCACACGGCAACTGCCTGCTCGTGAACATGGACACCTCCACGGGATGCTACCGCCGACGCTAGGAGCCCCGCCGCGCAAGCGCGCCGGACACGAAACGACAAGGATGAATCGTTAGACATGTCTTTCAACCATTACTACCAGAGCGAACTCACCGCCCTGCGCCAGCTGGGCAAGCGCTTCGCCGAGCGCAGCCCGGCGCTCGCGCCGTTCCTCGGGCAGGCCGGGCGCGATCCGGATGTCGAGCGGCTGCTCGAAGGCTTCGCCTTTCTCACCGGGCGGCTGCGGCAGAAGCTCGATGACGAGCTGCCGGAGCTGACCCACTCGCTGATGCATCTGCTGTGGCCGAATTACATGCGTCCGCTGCCGGCTTTCAGCATGCTGCAGTTCGATCCGCTGAAACGCCCCGGACCGGCGCTGACGGTGCCGCGCAACACCCCGGTGGAATCCAATCCTGTGCAGGGCGTCAGTTGCTGCTTTCGTACCGCCTACGCCACCGAGGTGCTGCCGCTGGCGTTGCAGGCGCTGGAGTATTCGGTCAAAGGCACCGGTGCGCTGCTCAGCCTGCGCCTGCAGATGAGCGCCGATGGCCATCTCGGCGAGATCGGTCTCAACCATCTGCGCCTGCACCTGGCCGGCGAGCCCTATATCAGCCAGCTGCTCTACCTGAGCCTGTTGCGGCATCTGGGCGGCATAGAGCTGGTGCCGCTGAACGAGCAGGGTCATCCGCTGACAGGTCCCGATGGCCGGCCGCTGGCCCCCTTGCAGCTCAACGCCAAGCAGGTCGAACCGGTGGGATTCGCCGAGGATGAGGCGCTGATCCCCTACCCGCTCAACACATTCCGCGGTTATCGCTACCTGCAGGAATATTTCGCCTTCCCGGACAAATTTCTCTTCGTCGACCTCAAGGGCCTGGAGGTCATTCAGCGCATCCCCGAAGATTTGCTCAAGCAGGCCCGCGGCCTGGAGCTGCGCTTCGACATTCACAAGGCCGGCGTGCAGCGCATCCGCCCGACGCTGGACAACGTGCGCCTGTACTGCACACCGGTGGTCAACCTGTTCCCGCACGATGCCATCCCGATCCGCCTGGACGGCAAGCAGGACCAGTACCTGCTGCTGCCAGCAGAGTATGACTCGCAGCAGTGCGGCGTATTCTCGGTGGACCGGGTGACCGGCTGGAAACCCGGCGGCATGGGCTACGAAGAATACGTGCCGTTCGAATCCTTCGAACATGACGCCAGCTTCGATGTGCCGGTGGCGCGGCCGCACTACAGCGTGCGCCAGCAACCTTCGCTGCTCGGAGAAGGACAGGAAACCTGGCTCAGCTTCGGACTGCGCAACCTCGACCAGCACGAGACGCTGTCCATCGAGCTGACCTGCACCAACCAGAACCTGCCGCGCCAGCTGAAGCTCGGCGACATCTGCAAGCCCAGCGAAGACACGCCGGAATTCCTCAGCTTCCGCAACATCTCGGCGGTCACCCCGAGCTACGCGCCGCCGCTGCAGCGCGACTATCTGTGGAAGCTGATCAGCAACATGTCGCTGAACTACCTGTCGCTGGCCAACGTCGAGGCGCTCAAGGTGATCCTCGAGACCTACGACCTGCCGCGCTATTACGACAAGCACGCCGAGAACGTCAGCCGGCGCCGTCTCGGCGGCCTGACTCACATTGCCCACCAGCACGTCGATCGCCTGCATCGCGGGCTGCCAGTGCGCGGCGTACGTACCGAACTGACCATGAACCAGGACGGCTTCATCGGTGAGGGCGACCTGTTCCTCTTCGCCTCGGTGCTCAACGAATTCTTCGCCCTCTACGCCAGCCTCAACTCGTATCACGAGCTGCGCGTGCAGAGCACACAGGGAGAGGTGTACCAATGGACGCCGCGCATGGGTCAGCAAACGCTGCTCTGAAACCGCTCAACCGCGGCATTCGCGAGTACAGCCTGTTCCAGGGCGTGCTGCTGGTGCTCGATCGCCTGCGCCAGCTCAACCCTGGCCTGGACGAAGAGTCGCTCTACGAGCGCCTGGAGTTCCAGGCCAACCCGAGCCTGGGCTTTCCCGGCAGCGATATCGAGCAGGTGCAGTTCTTCCAGGAGCATAGCGAGTGGCGCGCGCGCCTGCGCATCAACCTGGTCAGCCTGTTCGGCGCCGGCTCGCCGCTACCAGCCTTCTACGGTGAACAGGCACTTGGCGACAGCGAGGACGGCAACCCGACCCGCGACTTTCTCGACCTGTTCAACAATCGCCTGCAGCGCCTGCTGCTGCCGATCTGGCAGAAATACCGCTACCGCGCCCGCTTCACCAGCGGCGCCCATGACCCCTTCTCGGAGCAGCTGTTCGCCCTGGTCGGGCTCAGCGGCGAGGCCATCCGCAACGCGCCAGAGCTGAACTGGAAGCGCCTGCTGCCCTATCTCGGCCTGCTCAGCCTGCGCGCGCACTCGGCGGCATTGATCGAATCGGTGCTGCGCTACTACTTCAAGCACGCCGAGCTGAACATCGAACAATGCCTGGAGCGCCAGGTGGAAATCCTCGGCGAACAACGCAACCGCCTCGGCCAGGCCAACAGCCAGCTGGGCGAGAGCCTGGTGCTCGGCGAGCGGGTCCGCGACCGCGGCGGCAAGTTCCGCATCCATATCCGCCAGCTGGACTGGAATCGCTTCCACGAATTCCTGCCCATCGGCAGCGGCTACCAGCCGCTCTGTGCGCTGGTGCGCTTCACCCTGCGCGATCCGCTCGATTACGACCTGCGCCTGGAGCTTCGCCCGGACGAGATCCGCGAACTGCGCATCGGCGCTGACAACAACTGCCGCCTCGGCTGGACCAGCTGGCTCGGACGCGAACGCGCCGACGGCTTGGTCACTCTCGGCAGCCAGACCCATTAAGGAAGATGAAAATGATCAATGTCGATCTGCAACAGCTGGTACAGGCGCTGGACGCCGAAACCAAGCGCGATCTGGAAGGCGCCGCCGAACGCTGCGTGGTACGTGGCGGCAACAAGGTTCTCGTCGAGGACCTGCTGCTCGGCCTGCTAGAGCGTCCCGATGGATTGCTCAAGCGAGCCTTGCTGGATGCCGAAGTGGACGCCGGCGCACTGGCGCAGGCGCTGCAACCACGAGGCGAGCACAGCGAGTCGCGCAACCCGGTGTTTTCCACCGAGCTGGTGCAATGGCTGCAGGATGCCCTGCTGGTGGCCAGCCTGGAACTCGGCCAGAGCCAGATCGACCAGGCCGCGCTGATTCTCGCGCTGCTGCGCAATCCGCTGCGCTATGCCGGCAGCCACTACCAGCCATTGCTGGCCCGGCTGGATGCCGAGCGCCTGCGCGACTTCGCCATCAGCCAGCAGCCGCAGGCCGCGAACGGCAAGCCGGCAGCCAGTGGCGAATCCAACCTGGCGCGCTTTACCCACAATTTCACCCAGCAGGCCCGCGACGGCAAGCTCGATCCGGTGCTCTGCCGCGACTCGGCGATCCGCCAGATGATCGACATCCTTGCCCGGCGGCGGAAGAACAATCCGATCGTGGTCGGCGAGGCCGGGGTCGGCAAGACTGCCATCGTCGAAGGCCTGGCACTGCGCATCGCCGCCGGCGAAGTGCCGGCGGCACTCAAGGGCGTCGAGCTGCTGTGCCTCGACCTCGGCCTGCTGCAGGCCGGCGCCAGCGTGAAGGGCGAATTCGAACGCCGTCTGCAGGGCGTGATCGACGAGGTGAAAGGCTCGCCCAAGCCGATCATCCTGTTCATCGATGAGGCGCACACGCTGATCGGCGCCGGTGGCCAGGCCGGCAGTGGCGATGCGGCCAACCTGCTCAAGCCGGCCCTGGCACGCGGCGAGCTGCGCACCATCGCGGCGACGACCTGGAGCGAATACAAGAAATACTTCGAGAAGGACCCGGCGCTGGCCCGGCGCTTCCAGCCGGTGCAACTGCACGAGCCGAGCGTTCCGGAAGCCGTCACCATCCTGCGCGGGTTGGCGCCGGTCTATGAAAAGAGCCACGGCATCTACCTGCGCGACGATGCGGTCACGGCCGCCGCCGAGCTGTCGGCACGCTACCTGGCCGGCCGGCAGCTGCCGGACAAGGCCGTCGATGTGCTGGATACCGCCTGCGCGCGGGTGCGCATCAGTCTCGCCGCCGCGCCCGAGGCGCTGGAACGTCTGCGTGGCGAAATCGCCGAAGGCGAGCGTCAGCGTGAAGCCATGCGCCGCGATCTGGCCGCCGGCCTGCCGGTCGACACGGCTGCGCTGGAACAGCTGGAGCAACGCCTGATCGTGGCGGGGGGCGAGATCGAGCTGCTCGAATCCCGCTGGACCAGGCAGCGCCAGCTCGCTGAGCGCCTGCTCGACCTGCGCAAACGCACGGCCGAAGCACGCAGCGATGCGAACGAGGGCGGCGTGGCCACATCGCTCGATGAACTGGAGGCCGAGCTGCGCGCCGTGCAGACCGCACTTGCGGCAGCCCAGGCCGAGCAGCGACTGGTCAGCCATGAGGTCTGCCCGCGCCTGGTGGCGGAGGTGATCAGCCACTGGACCGGCGTGCCCCTGGCGCAGCTGGCCCGGGAGCACAGCACACAGGTCGCCAACTTCGCCGCCGATCTGCGCGCCCGGGTGCGCGGGCAGGAGCAGGCCGTGGAGGCGCTGGATCGTGCCATGCGTGCGGCAGCGGCCGGGCTGAACAAACCCGACGCTCCGGTGGGCGTGTTCCTGCTGGTCGGCCCCAGCGGCGTCGGCAAGACCGAAACTGCCTTGGCCCTGGCCGACTTGCTGTACGGCGGCGAGCGCTTCCTCACCGTGATCAACATGTCCGAGTTCCAGGAGAAGCACAGCGTTTCCCGCCTGATCGGCGCGCCTCCGGGTTATGTCGGCTACGGCGAAGGCGGCATGCTCACCGAAGCGGTACGGCAGAAACCCTACTCGGTGATCCTGCTCGACGAGGTGGAGAAGGCCGACCCGGATGTGATGAACGTCTTCTACCAGATCTTCGACAAGGGCGTGGCGAATGACGGCGAGGGCCGCGAGATCAACTTCCGCAACACCCTGATCCTCATGACCAGCAACCTTGCCAGCGAGCGCATCGCCAGTTTCTGCAGTGCCGGGCAGCGGCCGGCGGCCGAGGATCTGGAACTGGCCATCCGTCCGCAGCTGTCGCAGCACTTCAAGCCGGCCCTGCTCGGGCGCATGCGCGTGGTGCCCTATTACCCGATCGCTGGTGAGGTGCTCGATGAGCTGGTTGCGCTCAAGCTGGCACGCTTCGGTGAGCGGCTGCAGCGTCGCCAGCTGCAGTTCAGCCATTGCCCGGCGCTGGTCACGCACCTCTCCGAGCGCTGCGGCGACAGCGACAGCGGTGCGCGCCTGATCGACCATCTGATCGAGCAGCACGTGCAACCGCTGGTGGTGGACCGCCTGCTCGATGCCATGGCCAGTGGCGAGCCGCTGCAGCGGGTGCATGCCACGCTGGATGGCGAGGGTGCCCTAGTTTGTGAGTTCGCCTGAGATGTCCGCGATGTTCAATCAGGTGCCACAGCCGCTGCGCTATGCCGAGGCCCTGCTCGGTCGCTTCGCCGGGCTGGCGCGCGCGGCGAACGCCGACAGCCTGCTCGGCGGGCTGGTGGAAACCGCGGCGCAGCTGAGCGACTGCCAGCTCAGCCAGCTCTATCTGCTGGACGCCACCCATACCCGCCTGACGCTCTCGGCCGAGTGGCACAACGGCCTGTTGCAGCCACGCGAAGCAACCAGTCTGCCGAGCGATTATGACGGTGAGCAGCTGCTGCAATACTGCCTGTGCCAGAACCAGACCCTTTGCCTCAGCGAACTGGATAGCAGCCTGCATGCTTCGGGATTCCTGCCGGATAGCCCGAAACCGTGGCGTAGCCTGCTCTGCCTGCCGCTGCAGGACGAGCAACAGCGCGTCGCCGGCCTGCTGCTCACGGCCAGTACCGAGTCGCGCGAGCTGCACGGTTTCAGCGGCTCGCTGGCCCAACTCGGTGCCTTCGGCCTCGCCCAGCTGCATCTGCTCCAACGCCTGCGCGCGCCCGGCAGCACCACGCCACCCGCCGCACCGGTCAGCCCCTGCGCCAGCGGTTACGGCCTGATCGGCGACAGCCCACGCATGCGAGCGGTCTACCAGTTGATCGGCAAGGTGCTGCACAGCCCGGTCAATGTGCTCCTCACCGGAGAAACCGGCACCGGCAAGGAACTGGTGGCGCGCGCCATCCACGACTGCGGTTTCCGCCGTAGCAAGCCCTTCATCGTGCAAAACTGCGCTTCGCTGCCAGAGCAGCTCTTGGAAAGTGAGCTGTTCGGCTACCGCAAGGGCGCCTTCACCGGCGCCGACCGCGACCGCAGCGGCCTGCTCGATGCGGCGAACGGCGGCACGCTATTCCTCGACGAGATTGGTGACATGCCGCTGCTGCTGCAGGCCAAGCTGTTGCGCGTGCTGCAGGAAGGCGAAGTGCGCCCGCTGGGCTCAACCGAAACCCACAAGGTCGACGTGCGCATCGTCGCCGCCACCCATCGCGACCTGCGCAGCCAGGTGGAGAACGGCCTGTTCCGCGAGGATCTTTTCTACCGCCTCTCGCACTTCCCCATCGAACTGCCGCCGCTGCGCGAGCGTGACGAGGACATCCTGCGCCTAGCCCGCCATTTCGCCGACAAGGCCTGCGCGTTCCTCCAGCGCGATCTGTGTCGCTGGTCCGACGCCGCGCTCGAACGTCTGGCAGGCTATGCCTTCCCCGGCAACGTGCGGGAATTGAAGGGGCTGGTGGAGCGCGCCGTGCTGCTTTGCGAGGGCGGTGAACTGCTGCCGGAGCACTTCAATCTGCATGTGGAGGCGAGCCTGGACAGCAGCCTGAACCTGCGCGAACGCATGGAGCGCGTCGAACGCAGCCTGCTCATGGATTGCCTGCGCAAGAACGGCGGCAACCAGAGCCAGGCCGCCCGCGAACTCGGCCTGCCGCGGCGTACGCTGCTGTATCGCATGGAACGGCTGAATATCAGCCCGGCCGATCTCTAAGGAAGGAAAGACGCCATGTTCAACCCCGCCAACCAGGCCCACTTCACGCTTTCCCTCGAAGGCATCGAGCACGACTTCAAGGTGCTCGAATTCCAGGGCCGCGAGGCCATCAGCCAGCCCTATCGCTTCGACCTGGAACTGGTCAGCGAGCACCCCGATCTGGATCTGGAACGCCTGCTGCATCGCCCGGCCTTCCTTTCCTTCGCGCCGGACGGCAGCGGCATTCATGGACTGGTGCATCAGGCCGCCCAGGGTGAATCCGGCCAGCGCCTGACCCGCTATCGACTGACGCTCGTGCCGCAGCTGGCCTACCTCGCCCATCGCACCAACCAGCGCATCTTCCAGCACCTGAGCGTGCCGCAGATCGTCGCCCAGGTGCTTGAGGAACACGGCATCCAGGCCGATGCGTACCGTTTCCAGCTCGGCCCGGTGATCTACCCGCCGCGCGAATATTGCGTGCAGTACGACGAAACCGACCTGCACTTCATCCAGCGCCTGTGCGAGGAAGAGGGCATTCACTATCACTTCCAGCACAGCGCGGCCGATCATGCCCTGGTCTTCGGCGATGACCAGACCGTCTTCCCCAGGCTCGCTGCCACCGCCTATCAGCAGGACAGCGGTCTGGTCGCCGACCAGCCGGTGATCAAACGCTTCGGCCTGCGCCTGGAAACCCGTACCAGCCGGGTCACGCGCCGCGATTACGATTTCGAGAAGCCACGTCTGACCATGGAGGCCGCATTCCACAGCGACTTCCAGCCCGACCTTGAAGACTACGATTACCCCGGCCGCTTCACCGAGCGCGCCCGCGGCAAGCACCTGTCGCAACGCGCCCTGGAGCGCCACCGCCACGACTACGAACTGGCCGAAGGCGAAAGCGACCAGCCGCAACTGGCGAGCGGGCACTTCCTCCCGCTCGGCGAACACCCGCGCAGCGACTGGAACCAGCTCTGGCTGCTGACCGAGGTACTGCATGAAGGTAAGCAGCCACAGGTACTGGAGGAATCAATTACCAATGTCCCAGCTCACCACGGACTGGCCCCCTCTCCCCTATGGGGAGAGGCCAGGGGTGAGGGGGCTCTTACCAGCTCCGGCTTCCATCAGGGCTACCGCAACCACTTCACCGCCACCCCCTGGGACATCCCCTTTCGCCCGGCTCTGAGGCATCCGAAGCCGAAGGTGCTCGGCAGCCAGACCGCCGTAGTTACCGGGCCGGCGGGCGAAGAAATCCACTGCGATGAATACGGCCGCGTGCGCGTTCAATTTCACTGGGATCGTGAAGGCCTGGCCGATGACAAGACCAGCTGCTGGCTGCGCGTCTCCTCCAGCTGGGCCGGCGACCGCTATGGCGGCATTGCCATTCCGAGGGTCGGCATGGAAGTGCTGGTCACCTTCCTCGAAGGCGACCCCGACCAGCCGCTGGTGACCGGTTGCCTGTACCACAAGGAACACCAGGTCCCCTACGACCTGCCGGCGAACAAGACCCGCACGGTGTTCAAGACCCTGAGTTCCCCAGGCGGTGGCGGCTACAACGAACTGCGCATCGAAGACCGCAAGGGCGCCGAGCAGATCTACATTCACGCCCAGCGCGACTGGGACGAGAACATCGAGCACGACCAGAAGATCCGCGTCGGCCACGAGCGCCACGACACCGTCGAGGCCAACAGCTACAGCGAATTCCGCGCCGAAGAACACCGCACCACCCAGGCCGACCGCAAGACCGAAATCCGCGCCAACGACCACCTCACCGTGGGTAACAGCCAACACCTGAAGATCGGCACTGGGCAATTCATCGAGGCGGGCAATGAAATCCACTACTACGCCGGCAGCAAGGTCGTCATCGACGCAGGCATGGAACTCACCGCCTCCGGCGGCGGCAGTTTTCTCAAGCTCGACCCCAGCGGGGTGACGCTGAGCGGCGCGACCATCAAGATGAACTCTGGCGGCTCGGCTGGCACAGGTTCAGGCGTGAACGTCATCTCTCCTCGGATTCCCTGGGCAGCCGACCAAGACAAGGCCGGCGCCAAGCCCAAGCTCGCGCTGGCCAATACCCAACTGCAGCTGGCGCGCAAGGCCCGGCAAATTGCCGCCAGCCGTTGCCCGATCTGCGAAGCGTGCCGGGCGGGGATGTGTGAAGTTGGAGGCGGCCGATGAACGACAGGGTCGAACACTGGCTCAGCGAGCAACAAACCAAAGGCCGACCGCTGCTGCTCGTTATCGACAGCCTTGCAGAACCGACTCCGCTGCCTAGCCTGTTCTCAACGGATCTGGTGCACAGCTACGCCAATCTTTATCAGGGTACCGAGGTCGACGAGATGGCCGGCGCCGCTCCTTGGCTGATATTGCTGAACGAGCTGAATTTCACGCAGCTACGTTCGCTGACCGATGCACCGGAGCAGAACTGGGGCTGGCTCGCCAGCGTCGACCACGCCGACATGGCTGCGCTCACTCAGCACTGGCAAGCTCGCATCTTTGCCGACGAACAAGGACAGCGTTCGCTTTATCGATTCCAAGACAACCGCATCATCGCGCGTCACCTCGGCGAACTGGACGCGTCACAACGTCCTCTGCTGCTTGGCCCAATGACCAGCGCGCTCTGCTGGGATGGTCAGGACTGGCAATGGTTCGATAACGAGCTGCCAGGAGAGTACCGCGAGCCCTTCGAAAAACCTTGGTTGTCCATCCCAGAGCCAGAGCAGGTACAACGTGCCGTAGCACACCACAACCTCGAGTTGTGGCTATGGCAGACCCACACGCAGGAGACCACTCGGCTCGCCGAAACCCAGGTGGTGAGTGACTGGCTGGACCATCAACTCGACAAAGCGAAGGAATGGCACTGGCACGGCGAGCCGCAACTGCACTTTCTGCTCCGCTACCAGCTCGACCCCGAACTGGCCGATCACCCGGCCTGGCGACCGACCGCAAGGGAAACACCGGAAGCCCACTATTCGCGAGTCAGTTCAGCGCTGACTTCAAGCCTTTCCGCATGAGATCGAACAGATGACTGCTCACACCTTTTTCCATAGCCGCTTCCTGCTTGCTCGCGCATGGCCTGCGCTGCTGGGCCTACTGCTCAGCGGTTGCAGCACGCTTGGCTCGGTCGGCGCCGACACCTTCACATTGCAAGGCGAGCTACCTGCCGATTTCGCACTGAAGGCCCAAGCTCATTACGGCGGGTCCGAGAGTTGTAGTGGCCGCGGTCATGTGAAGACTTTCAAAGAAGATTACGAAAAGGTGTTGCATGGGTATAAGTTCGAGATTCCTGTTAGTTATCAAGATGGCCTTTGTGATCTGCAACTGGTTAGGGTCAAATTATTCATCCAGGCCCGTTACGGAGAAAAGGATTGGCAACAAACTTACGATAACGGCGAACTGCTGGTAGTTGCGAAACCGACTACCGAGGATGACAACAATCTACCTGGCCGCCCTGAACCGATACGCTCTGAGTGCTCATGGTTATTCCAAGAAAGCAGGCTAAACCTAGAAATATCAAAAATACTTAGTTGCAAGGGAGCAGGAGCTCGACTAAACAGAAAACAGCTATCCCAGCAGACCGTCATGTTGACCTTTACGGTAAGTCCTAGAGAAAAACCTTATCGGGATAATACTTGGATAGAATTTCCCGAAGGGTGGAGGCCGTGTCTACCTAAGGAGGGCTGGCAGCAGTGCCAAGATCCCCCAGTGTTTAAGACATACAGAAACAACAACAAAGAGTGCACCATTTATCCAAATTGCACGGAATAACCAAGGATGACCGGAACAACAGAGCAACTAAGCTGCCCTTTGAAAAACGCTTGGGTTAGCTTCCGCCTTGTGGATGAGCATGGAGAGGGCTCACCTTACGCTGGATTGCCTTACAGGCTATTTGATAATCAAGGCCAAGTTAACGAGGGGCTTTTAGATAGCGATGGTTTCGCTCACATAACGGATGTACATCCTGGCATTATAGTGCTCGAACTATCGCAACCCGCAACGACCTTCATTGATCCTTGGTACGAAGAGCTTTCTATTAGAGAAGTTTTCAAGGTGCCGCTGACAGCTATACAAATGGCAGCGGAACAATCACCCGCAGGGCCTCGACGCACTGATGGGCAAACCTATCTAGCGCGAGAACGCGCAGCAAAAGAAGGTGCTTATTTCATACGAGCCGAAGTCAGCAATTTCGTAGCGAGCAAAGGCCATCTTCCGACACCAGACGAAAATTGGACGACACCATCGGCACTAAAACAGAACGCAGGCTCAGCAGCAGACCAGCCAGGCGTTGCTCTTGGTTGTAACAGGCGCCATGTCATCGAGATAAAGGCGCTACGTGCCTACAGTCCGTTGCTTTCCCGCGGCGCTGATTTCTGCGCGCTGAATGCCTATCACCTTGCGGTCATGAGCGCCTTCGCCTACGCCCCATTCAGCACCTCTACCAATCCTTACTCTTCAGCACCGCCACCCTATTCAGCGCTTGGCAGCATCGGACACGTATTTCAGAACCAGCTAGGACGCAGGATTCAGCCAACACAATTCAACACCGCGTCCCCCTATCATCTGCTCTGTGAAGAAGTGCCTTATTCGAAGCGCCTCGAAATCATGCCTTACGATCCGGCGCGCTATGAAAAGGAAGCACAGGAGGGCTGGCGAAATCCCGAAGATGTGCACTTCTTGCACGACACGGATAACGAAACAGATACCAACACCCAAGCGTTCATCACCCATAACGACAAGATCGTATTGATTTCCGTCCGCGGTACGCAGGAGTTTCTGGCCGACGCCAGTCGAGACGCAGATGCCCGCCAGGTGCCATACGAAGAAGGTGAAGGCCAAGCACACCGCGGCTTCTACAAAGGATTTCAGGCTGCAAAGCCATTCGTAGAGCGCTACCTAAATGCCTTTTATACCGGCGAACAAACGCTGATCATATGTGGCCACAGCTTAGGCGGGGCCATTGCACTCCTGCTGGCCGAATGGCTACGGCGCAAGCCCACCAAACCTAAGGTAATCCTCTACACCTTCGGCGCCCCACGCGCGGGCGACGCGGCCTTCGTCAACGCCGCACGTTCTCTCACGCACCACCGTATCGTCAATCACAACGACCCCATACCTGCGCTTCCACTGCCGTGGATGGATGCCGAATGGAGGCTGGCACTCCCCGGTGCAGCTTTGGTGTATAGCTCACCGGCTCTCGGCATTGCGCTGCTCCTCGCGGGGATCGTGAACCTTCAAGGTGATCCCTACGAGCATCACGGGGAGCAATGGCATTTCATGCCGCGCAAGCCCGGCGCGGGCAGCGAGACGGCGATTCTGTGGCAGCCGGGCTGCGCGATGATTGCCGAGCAGACCTGCGCTCGTACCATCGGCGAAATCGGTCTGGATGGAGATATGCCGAAGCGCGTTGCGCTCGCAGGTTCTCAACACTCGAGCGACAGCGGCTATGCGCGAGCGGCGCTGGCCAACCTGCTGCGCTGGACTGTCAGCGTAGAGCAGCGCAACGGCAGGCTGTTCACCGACGCTGAGGTTCGCGACATTTATGCCCAAGTCCTGAGTACCGCGCAGCTGCTGGAAAGCTGGCAAGCGCGCTCCTTCAATGAATTCCGCTGGGAGATCAGGCGCAGGGGGGTAATGCGTTTCTACGGCAAGACGGATCTTGAACTGCGCGCCATCTACGCCGATGCGGTGGAGCAGGGCGAACGCGTTCGAGCCGAACAAAGCCCCGCATTGTCTCGCGCACAGCAGCGCCTGCTTGCTCAGGCGGAGCGGATGGTGTCAATGCGCAGCGTCTTTGGGGAGCACGCGGAGCGGCCGGACCTGCCAGAGCTGATCACACAATGGCGCGCCATCGAAGACGACCAGAATGCGGAACGGCTGTCGGCCAGCACGCCACGAAGCGCCGGTGCCATTGCCTAACGCACGGCACCGTATGTGATAACCCAGCTCTAGTTTTCCAGGCGACAAAACCGTTCGGCAGAGAAGCAGACTCGGGCGATGAACGGACAGGGATTAAGTCGCGTGAAGTGACAAAATGACATCACAGCTGCGGATGCAGCCCTTCCGATGATCAGAGTCACTTTCATGTCCGCCAATCGCCGCTATTCCATCATTCTCGAACACACCGGCCAGGTCCTGCTGGAGCAGGCCTCGCTTGAGCAGGTCGAGGCGTTCTGGGACGCCAATGATGCCCTTTACTTTGGTCTGCGCATCGAAGACGCGCAGAGCGATCACGCCACTGTGTTCGTCACCGATGAGATTCCCGAGGATGAGGACGTCGTGCCTGCCTGAGGTGGCGATTAAGGTCGGTGCTAGCGAATTCTCCACAGGTGATCGAGCGAGAGTCGGCCGGCGCCACGGCCGATCAGCAGTAGTAGCAGCGCCGCCCAGCTCAGGTGAGTCGACCAGGCGTCGGGGTAGACGAACAGCTGGATCACCAGCGTCATCAGCAGCAGTGCCAACGCCGACAGCCGCGTGAACAGGCCGAGCACCAGCAGCAGCGGGAAAAGATGCTCGGCATAGGTCGCCAGGTGCGCCGCGATATGCGGTGGCAGCAAAGGCAATGCGTATTCGCTGCGAAACAGCTCGAACGTGCCCGGGGTGATGTCCAGCACCCCGTTCACTTTGGTGCGCCCGGAGAGCAGGAAGATCGCCGCGATGGCCAAGCGTGCCAGCAGATTCAGCAGCGAATCGCCGAGCAGTTGCTGCAACCGCTGCGCGGCTGCGTTCCATTGTTGACGCAAACGCAGCGGCTGGTTGTGCATGGCGTTCATGACGGTTTCCTCACGTGGATGGCGTCGTCGGCGCCAGCGCGGCGAACGCGCCCGCCGCCAGCAGCCGGCCTAGCAGGTCGTTGAAGTCGAGTTGCGGTTGAACCGCCAGCGCCTGTTCCGAGGCCTGCTCCAGTGACCGGCCAGCGGCACAGGCATCGAGAAATGCACAGCCGGCGCGTTCGAGTGGCTGCCAGCCGATGCGGCCGGCGCTTCGGCTCAGCAGTACCCCTTCGCCTTGCCAGACCAGCTCTGCCGGCACCACACGTCCTTCACGGGTGCAACTCCAGATGCTGAAAACCGGCAGCTCGGCGAACCACCGCCAACGCAGCGCGGCGCGCGGAACGAGCGTCTGCCGGGCAAGCTGCTGCGGGGTTTGTTTCGCCAAGGCAGCGAGCGCAAGGACCGGTTGTTCCACGGCGCTGAATACCTCGAGCCAGAGCAGGTCCAACTGCGCGACACCAGACAGATAGGGCAGCTCACGCGCCGGTTCGAAGCCCTGCAGGAGCGCCGGAAAATCCTCACCGTACTCAAGCAACGGGCCACTGCGCGGCGGCATCTCGCGAGCGTACAGCGTCGCGGCGGCGGCAAACCATTCCTCCCCCACCAATCGTTCGACGGCAGGGAAATTGGCGCGCAGTGCATCGACACAGCCCTTGGCCAGCGTGTTGCGGTAGACCGCGAAACCCGGCTGCCCGACCAGCGCAGCGACCTCGCCCGCCGCACTGCCGAGCGCGTCGGTCAGCGCCGCGACGAAGGCGTCCTGAAATGCCGCCAGCGAGCCGCTCATTGCCAGGCCCTCACTTCATCGAGCACCTGCTGGGCACGGGTGCGCTCGGCCAGCAGCGTCTCGAAGGGGGGCAGCTTGTCGTCGCGTTCGATCAACGTCGGGCGCGGGCCGATACGCTCGATCAGTTGCCGATAGAGCGCCCAGACCGCCGCGTCCACCGGTGCATCGTGGGAGTCGATCAGCAGCGAGGATGCGTCATCCTGGCTGTGCCCGGCAAGGTGGACCTCCATGATCGGCGCGGCGGGAAAACACCGCAGGTACGCGTCGGCATCGAAACCCAGGTTGTGCGCGCTGACCTGCACGTTGTTGACGTCCAGCAGCAAGCCGCAGCCGGTGCGCTGGCTGAGCTCGGCGAGAAAATCGATCTCGTTCCATTCATGTTGCTCGAAGCGCAGGTAATGGCTGGGATTCTCGATGGCGATGCGCTGCCCAAGCATCTCCTGGGTGCGCTCGATGTTCTCCGCGATTCGCCGCAGCGCCGCCATCGTCCGCGGAAATGGCAACAGATCAGGATGGTAATTGCCGCGCCAGCTCGACCAGGCCAGGTGTTCGGAGATCAACGCCGGCCGCACACGTTCGGCCAGCGCCTTGAGCCGCTGCAGGTGCGTCTCATCCGGCGCACAGTCGGCAGCCAGCGACAGCGACACACCGTGCAGCGACAGCGGGTGCTGCGCGCCCACTGCCTCCAGCCAGTCGAGCCGTGGGCCGCCGCCGACCATGTAGTTTTCCGGATGGACCTCGAACCACAGCCCGTCCGCCACGCAGGCGCAGGCGTCCGTGTAATGCTCGGGTTTTAGCCCTAGTCCTGCTCCGAGAATCTGCATGGCCGGCACGCTAGGCTCAGCGCTCGCCCGGCGTCAGCGAGCCCATTCCCTTGGGCGTCTCGATCGAGGTGCAGGTACCGACGGGCACCAGTTTCCATGCGTTGCCTTGGTAATCGCGCTTGGAACTGCCGGCGCAACTGGTGCCGGCACCGGCCTTGCAATCGTTCTGTCCGGCCAGCGCGACGCCGTAGCATTTTTCCATGTCGCCTTTGTCGTTCTCGCCTGCCTGAGCGCCAGCGGCGATCGAAGCCAGGGCAATGGCGGCAGCCGCAAGGTTGAGAGCCTTCATGTTGGATTCTCCGCAATCGTTGAGTGGCCATCGGCGAATCTGCAGATGGCTCTTCAGGTAATTCGCTGCGTCAGTCGTGGTGGTTACAGTCAGCAAAAAATTATTTTGAGATTTCCTCGCGACGTCCCTACCGTGACCCTGGTCGACGGGCGGCGGACATTTCGCGATTCCACCTGTAACCAGAGCAGCCGATGGAACGAATTACCTCTCAGGAGACACTCCAGGCCCGCGAGAACGAGCTGCGCGCGCTGCTGCTGCGCGGGCTCGATGGCAATGCGAAGGCCTACCGGGCATTCCTCGACCAGCTCGGCGGCCATCTGCGCGGTTTTCTGCGTCGCCGCCTGCCGCAGCCGGACGAGCTGGAAGATGTGCTGCAGGAGGTTCTGCTGGCCGTACACAATGCGCGGCAGACCTATCGTGCGGAGCAGCCGCTGACGGTCTGGGTGCAGGCGATCTGTCGCTACAAGCTGGCCGACCACTACCGCACCCGTGGCCGTCAGGCCGCGCAGACGGACTGGCTGGACGAGGCCGACGAGCTGCTCGCCGTACAGGACAACGCGCAGGCCGAGGCCCGCCGCGACCTGGGCAAGCTGCTCCAGCAGCTGCCGCCACGCCAGCGACTACCCATCGTTCACGTCAAACTGGAGGGCCGCTCGGTGGAAGAAACTGCGCGTCTGACCGGGCTTTCCAGCTCGGCGATCAAGGTCGGCATCCATCGCGGGCTCAAGGCCCTGGCGGCGAAGATTCGAGGTGGCTCATGAAAACCGATGACCTGATCGCCCTACTCGCCAGCGAGGTTGCACCGGTGGACCGGCACGTCGTCGCCAAGCGCTTCGCCACGGCGCTGCTGTGCGGCCTGGCCGGCGCGCTGTTGCTGATCGTGACGGGTTATGGCATCCGCGCAGACCTGGCGGTGATCGCCACCACGCCGCTGTTCTGGGCCAAGCTGGCACTGCCGGCGACCCTGCTCTTCGGTGCGCTGTTGCTGACCACGCGCATGGCCCGCCCCGGCACGCGGGTAGATCGCAGCTGGCTGCTGCTGGCGGCGCCGGTAGTGATCGTCTGGGTCGCCGCACTGGTGATTCTGATTACCGCCCCGGCCGACACGCGCGTGCCGCTGCTGCTCGGCAACACCTGGCGCGAGTGCCTGGCGAATATCGCGCTGCTGTCGATCCCCGCCTTCATCGCCGCGTTCTTGGCGTTGCGCGGGCTGGCGCCGACGCGCCCGCGCCTGGCCGGCGGCGCTGCCGGCCTGCTCGCCGGTAGCATCGCGGCCCTCGCCTACAGCCTGCACTGCCCGGAGATGGCGGTGCCGTTCTGGGCGCTCTGGTACCTGCTCGGCATCTTGCTGCCCGGCGTGCTCGGTACACTCCTCGGGCCGCGCCTGCTGCGCTGGTGAGGCGCCGCAGTGCGCCCTCGTCCGGCATAATCGTCGACCCGCCCGCGGAGCCGAAGCCATGCAGATCGACGAAGAACTGACCCTGAAGAAGCTGGAAGTGTTTCTGGCCTTCATGCGCAGCGGCAATCTGGGCAAGGCCGCGGTGGAGCTGAACACCAGCAACGTCAGCGTGCACCGCGCCATCCACTCCCTGGAAAGCGCGCTGCGCTGCCCGCTGTTCAAGCACGAGGGGCGCAACCTGATCCCGCTGGAAAGCGCCTATGTGCTGGAAGAGCGCGCCCAGCAGCTGGTCAAGGACGTGCTCGAGACGGTGCGCCAGACCCGAGAGGCAGCCGGTTTCTCGGCCGAGCGCTTCAAGCTCGGCGCGCTGTATTCGCTGACGGTGAAGACCGTGCCGCAGCTGATCATGGGTCTGAAACTGCGCCGCAGCGAACTCAACATCGACCTGATCCTGGGCTCCAACGTCGACCTGCTCTACAAGCTGAAGAACATGGAGCTGGACGCCATTCTGGTGTCGCTCAACGAAAGCGTGGCCGACCCGGACTGTGCCCAGGTGCAGCTGTTTTCCGACGACATCTTCCTCGCCGCGCCAGCCGACTCGCCCTTCGCCAATCAGAGCGAGGTGGACCTCAGCGACCTGCGCGACGCCACCTTCATCACCCTGTCGCAGGGCTTCGCCACCCACCAGGACGGCAACCGGGTGTTCCAGCTGGCGGGCTTCGAGCCGAAGGTGGCGATGCAGGTGAACGACATCTTCACCCTGCTCAGCATGGTCAATTCCGGGGTCGGCTATGCGCTGTTGCCGGGGCGCGTGGGAATGGTCTACGAATCGCGGGTGCGGCTGATCCCACTACAGGCGCGTTATCACCTGCAGCAGCATATCGGCGTGGTGTTCCTCAAGGCCAAGGAACGCGACCCCAACCTGCTGGCGCTGCTCGCCGAATGCCGGATGTACAGCTTGAAACATCCGAGCTGAAGCGGTGCAGGGAAAATCCGCGCAGCGGCTTTCCACGCGTCGGCATATGGCCAGACGGGCTGGGATGATCGTCGCAGCAGTGGTGGAAGAGGCTTTGCCGTGTTCCACCCTACGGCCGACTGCGTTATGCGACGGCTGTTTGCCCGGACGCGACCGGAGCCGGCCGGCCCAGGCTTTGCGCCACCACGTCACCGACCATGTCCGCGGTGATCGCGCTCAGCGTCCAGCCCAGGTGCCCGTGGCCGGTGTTGTAGAACACGCAGGGCGAACTGCCACGGCCGACCTTGGGCATCATGTTCGGCATCATCGGCCGCAGGCCGGCCCAGGGCACTACGCTGCGGGTGTTCACACCGGGGAAGCACTGGTTGACCCAGTCCACCAGCGGGCGGATGCGATCGGCACGGATGTCGCGGTTGTAGCCGTTGAACTCGGCGGTGCCGGCGACGCGGAAGCGGTCGTCGCCGAGGCGGCTGCTGACCAGCTTGGTTTCATCGTCGAGCAGGCTGACGATGGGTGCCGAGGCACGGCTGACTTCGTCGGCCAGGTTGACCGTGATCGAGTAGCCCTTGACCGGATAGATGTTCACCCGGTCGCCGAGCTGCGCGGCGAGATCACGGCTGGCGGTGCCGGCGCAGATCACCAGGCCGTCGAACTCCAGCCGCTCGCCACCGGCAACGCCGCCCAGCGTCACGGTAGCGCGCTTGCCGTCAGTGGCCACCGCCTGCACGTCCTCGCCATACAGGCAGCGCACGCCGAGCCGCTCGATCGCCGTGGCCAGGCCATGGGTGAACTTGTGGATGTCTCCGGTGGAATCGCACTCGGTGAAATAGCCGCCGTAGTAGGTGCCGGCCAGGGTCGGTTCGATGGCGCGCATCTCTTCCGGCGTCACGCTGCGCCGCGGCAGGCCGCCTTCGGCAAGCAGGCGCGAGACCAGCCCGGCATGCTCGAAACCGGCCTTGTCACGGTAGATGTGCAGGATGCCCTTCTTCTTCAGGTCGAAGTCGATGCCTTCGGCTTCTGCCCAGGCGAACAGGTGCTCGCGCGCGGCGATGGCCAGGCGTGCGGTTTCGATGGTGTTCTGCCGGTAATTTGGGATCGAGCCGATGAACTCGGCGAACCAGGAGAGCTTGTGCCAGCTGGGCTTGGGATTGACCAGCAGCGGCGCATCGCTCTTGAGCATCCACTTGAGGCCCTTGACGATGGTCGACCAGTGGTTCCAGACCTCGGCATTGGAGGCCGATAGCTGGCCGCCGTTGGCGAACGAGGTTTCCATCGCCGCGTAGCGGTGCTTTTCCAGCAGGGTGACCGAGAAGCCGCGCTTGGCCAGGGCATAGGCGGTGGTGACGCCGGTGATACCGCCACCGATGACTGCGATTGTTTTCATTGTTGTCGCTCCAGAACGTCAGGGGGTCATAGCCCGTGCGCCCAACGCGCGGCGGGCGCCCCCTCTGTTCTGGACCTGAGAGATTCACGAGCGCGTGACGGCTCGCTTGCTCCTTCGGTGCGCCCGGCGACGAAAACCGGGCGGCTCTTCAGAGTGTCAGCAGTGATAGCGGTCCTTTTGCCTGAGAGTTTCCGGGGCGGTTGCTCCTTCGGCGCTGCCATGCGGCAGTCTCTCCCGCAATCACATCGATTCGCGTCGACCGCCAGCTGTGGCAAATCGTCACACAATCGCAGAGACACCCTGCCAGAAAAACCTACCGCTGTAACCCCCGACGTTGGGCCGAGGAGACGAGAGGCCGGGCAAGGGCGCAGCAGATCGCACCCCGCACCCCGCACCCCGCACCGGCTGTGCGGATCGCTTCAGACCTGGAAGCGCGCGGTCAGCTCCTGCAGCTCGCTGCCAAGCCGCGCCAGCTGCACCGTCGAGGCCGCGGTCTGCTGCGCGGCGGCGGCCGACTGCTCGGCCACATCGCGCACGCTGAGCACGCTGCGGTTGATGTCTTCGGCCACCGAACTCTGCTCTTCCGACGCCGTAGCGATCTGCATGTTCATGGCCTGGATGGTCGAGATCGTGCGGGTAATGGCCTGCAACTCGTCGCCGACATCACGCGCCAGCCTGACCGTCTCATCGGCCAGGCCGCGGCTGCTGTCCATCAGCGACGAGGCATGCAGCGCGCCCTTCTGCAGATTGCCGATCAGCTCCTCGATCTGCGCCGTCGACTGCTGGGTGCGCAACGCCAGGCCGCGCACCTCGTCGGCCACCACGGCGAAACTGAAGGGCGCGCTGCGTATGGCGGGGAATTACAGCGGGGGGCAGCTCAGCCCAACAATCCGCGCATGACGAAGAACAGCAGCGATGGCCCGAGCAGGCAGCCCAGCGCGGTGTAGAAAGCCGCAGTCAGGCAGCCGTAAGGCACCAGGCGGGCATCGGTGGCCGCCAGGCCGCCGGCCACACCGCTGGAGGTACCGATCAGGCCGCCGAAGATCACCGCGGCACGGGGGTTGTTCAGGCCGATCATCGGCGCCACGAACGGCGTCGCGATCATCACCAGAATCGCCTTGACCAGGCCTGCGGCGATCGACAGCGCCATAACTTCGGAGCTGGCACCAATCGCCGCGCCGGTGACCGGGCCGACGATGTAGGTCACAGCGCCCGTGCCGATGGTGGTCAGGCTGACCGCGTCGGTGTAGCCGAACGCCATGGCCACCGCGACGCCGGCGATGAAGGAGGAGAACACGCCGACGAACAGCGCCAGCACGCCCACCATCCCGGCGCGCTTGAGCTCTTCCACACTGACGCCGAAACCGGTGGCGACGATGGCGAAGTCACGCAGCATGGCGCCGCCGAGCAGGCCGATGCCGGAGAACAGCGCGATATCCACCAGGCCCTTCTGCCCGCCGGTCACCACGCCGCCGATGTACGACAGCAACAGGCCGATGAGGATGGCGACCGCCGAGCCGTGCAGGCGTCCCTTGGTGAGCTTGTCCGACAGCCAGTAGGAGATCCACATGGTCGCGCCGATGATGGCGAAGCCGCTGATCAGGCCGTAGCCGGAGATCACTTTCATCAGAGATTCGTACATGGATCAACCCTCCGTGGTCAGTGGCTTGGCTTCATCGGCTTCAAGCTTTTTTCTGCCGATCCGGTCGAGCACCGGCACCAGCGCGAAGGCCACGGCGACAGCCGCCACACCGGCGAGAATGGCCATCGGGCCGCCGCTGAGGGCGCCGTAGACGTTCTGTTGCGCCGCCATCGCGACCACGATCGGGATGTACACGGCACTCCAGAATTTCACCCCCTGTTCGGTCTCCATGTTGAACAGGCCGCGCTTCTTCAGGTAGCTGCCGAGCAGGATCAGCAGGACCATGGCGATACCCACGCCGCCGACGTTTGCCGGTACGCCCAGCAGCTTGCCCAGCAGCTCGCCGGCGAAAATGCCGGTGAGGGTACACAAGGCCAGGAAGGCCACACCAAAGATGATCATTGTTCTTGTCCTTTTTGGTTGCGCCGCCTGCAGAGGGCTTGGCGCGTGTTGTCGAGGTAGTTGTTTTTATCCATCGATCAGCCGCGAGTAAGGCTTGCTCGCGCTGAATGTGCACGCGGTCTATCGGCTCTGGCTGCCCTCCTGACGCAGCAAGGCGTCCAGTGTGTCGAGCCGGGCGCCGTCGAAAGCGGCCAGCGTACCCTGTTCGAAAACCCGTCGTGCCAGGCCGGTCAGTACCGAGCCCGGGGGCAGTTCGATATGCAAGCGCACGCCGCGTTCGTAAGCGGTGCGCAGGGTGCCGTGCCAGTCGACGACGCGGCACATGTTGAAGGCCAGGTCGTCGCGCAGACGCTCGCTATCGAATATCGGGCGTGCGGACGAACTGCTCAGATAGCGAACTTGCGGAGCGCGCAGGCTGACGTTGGCGAAGGCTTCGGCCAGCTGCCGCGCCGGCTGCTCGAGCAACGCGCAGTGCGACGGCACGCTCATCGCCAAGCGCCGCGCACAGGAGGCGCCGAGGGCCTTGGCGCGGGCGGCGACCGCGGCCATGGCGGCGTCGCTGCCGGCGATGACGAGCTGGTTGTCGGCGTTGATATTGGCCAGGTAGGCGGGCTCCGCGGCCTCCGTCAGCAGGCCCTCGACAGTGCCCAGCGACAGGCCGAGGATGGCGGTCATGCCGTAGCCGTGCGGGTACGCCCGCTGCATCAGCTCGCCACGCAGCGCAACCAGTCGCACCGCATCGCGATAGTCCAGCGCCCCGGCGACCACCGCCGCGGCGTAGGCACCGATGGACAGCCCGGCGACATAGTCCGGCCGCTGGCCATCGCGCATCAGCAGCCGCGCTCCGGCGACACCGGCGATCAGCAGGCAGAGCTGCACGGCACGGGTCGATTGCAACGCGTCGGCCGAATCGAGCAGCAGCGCATCCTCACCCAGCACCGCACTGGCTTGCGTCAGGCATTCGTGCACTTCGGGCTCCTGCGGCAGGCGCTGGAGCATGCCGGGTTTCTGCGCGCCCTGGCCGGGAAAGGCGAACAGGCTGCTCATGCCGCACGCTCCGCGGTCCAGGGATCGACGACCAGCCGGGGTCCGTCCGCGGTCTTGACCAGCACCCGCGCGGCGCCACCGGTCCATTCCCTGAGCGCCACACCGCCCAGCGGGGTTTCCAGCTGCAGGTCGACGCGGCAGGCGCGGCCTTCCAGCAGCTGCAACAGCGGGCGCGCTTCGCTGCGTGGCAGTGGGCGTTCGGCTCTGAGCAGCAGATCAAGATCGCTGTCCGGGTGCGCCGTCGGCAGCCCGGTGGCGAGTTGAAAACCGGCCGATCCGGTGACGCCCCAGGCGTGGCCCAGCGCATCGAGCAAGGGGCGTAGCTCGGCCAGCACGCGGAACACCGGCAGATCCTCACTGGCCTGTCGAGCGAGCAGATCTTCCGGCACCAGCCGATGACTGATCGCCTCAACCGGCATCAGCGCGGCCAGGCGTTGATCACGCGTCGCACCCCGCAGCCCCACCGCGACCAGGCCGACGGCCACACGCGCACGCCGCACCACCACCGGCTGGCCAGCGGCGAGCACAGCGACCGCCCAGGCGGGCGCATCGGCCGGCAGTTGCTCGGGACGCATGCCCCAGAGCAGGTCGTGGGGGCGGGGAGTGTCGTGCATCTACAGCCTCCTCGTGATTGTTGTTGTCGAGTCGCTGATGGGTTCGGCGGATACGGCCGCTCAGGTGTTCGCTACCACTGCGCGCGCAACAGCTCGCGCACCCGCGACGACGCCTCGCGATTCGGCGCGCCCAGACGGCCGCGCAGGTCGCTGCTGCTGCCGATGTCCGCCACCGCCTTGTTCAGGCAATCACGCACGCGCTGCAGGTCGTCCGCCGAGGGCTGCTCGATGCTGTCCACCGAAAGGGTTTCCCAGAGCAGGCCAAGGGTCGCGTAGTTGTCGATGTCGTAGGCCATCGGCGGCACCGATTCGGCCAGGGCTTCCAGCTCCTCGACGCTGCGCAGGGTGATGCGCGCGGCGGCAGCCTTGCCCATGGCGTGCACCATCACGCCCGGATCGCGCAGGGCGATGATCCGCTGGGCCTGATAGCCATGAGCGAGAAAGGCGCCGGACATCGCCTTGCCCACCAGCAGCGCGATCACCGGATGCCCGGCCAGCCGCGCACGGGCATAGCCGTCCACCGCACCGGCCAGCGCCTGGTGAATGCCCAGCGCCTCTTCGCGGCGGCCATAGGCCTGGCTCGGCACGTCGACCACGGCGATTACCACACGCTTTTCCGCCTTGTCGCGATCGGCGGCGATCACCTCGTCCAGCGCCTGGCCCAGCGCCCAGCCTTCGAGCAGGCCGACCTCGCCATTGCGCGCGCGCGGGAATGGATTCTCGGCGTCCGGCACCACGGCGATATAGCGGGCGGCACGCTCACCGAGGGTGCCATCGACCACCTTTACCGAGGCCGGGTAGCCGGCCAGTGCCTGACCGCCGGCCAGGGCTTGCAACCAGTTCAGTCCACGGCTCATTGGGCATCTCCTTCGTAGAGGGCACGCACGGCGGCAGCATCGAGCTGCGTGCGGGTATCGACGTCAGCAAGCCGCTGGAGGAACCAGGCGTGGCGGCGGCTGCGCGGCTGCACCGGCTTGCCGAGTGCGAACAGCTCGTGCAGCTGCGCGCGGATGGCGTCGGTGTCGTCGGCGACATAGGCGTCCACCAGACCCGAGGCGTAGCGCTGCTCGCCACCGGTCAGGCTCCAGATGAACGGGCGGTCGCGCGAGTCGTACTCGTCGAGCCCGGCTTCCTGCTCGATCACCTGCGGACCATTGAGGCCGACGCGGGCCTCGCGGGTGACGACCAGATAGCTGCACAGCCCGGCGGCGATGGACATGCCGCCGAAGCAGCCGACGGAACCGGCGACCACGCCGATCACCGGCTGGTAGTCGCGCAGCTCGACGATGGCAGCCTGGATCTCGGCGATGGCGGCCAGGCCCAGGTTAGCTTCCTGCAGGCGCACGCCACCGGTTTCCAGCAAGAGCACGGCGCGGGTCGGGATGCCGTTGCGGTTGTCTTCGGCAGCCAGTTCCAGCGCGCCGGCAATCTTCGCGCCGCCGACCTCGCCCATGCTGCCGCCCTGGAAGGCGCCTTCGATGGCGGCAATCACCGCCGGCTGGCCGTCGATGGTGCCCTTGGCGACCACCACGCCGTCGTCGGCCTGGGTGACGATGCCCTGCTTCGGCAGCCAGGGCGAGGTGACGCGATCGAACGGATCGAGCAATTCGCGGAAGCTACCTTCGTCCAGCAGTGCGCGGGCACGCTGGCGGGCGCCGAGTTCGACGAAGCTGCGCGACTCAAGTAAACGGGCCACGGTGTTAGCGGACACATCAGTCATGGCCGACCTCCTCCAGTCCCTGCTCCAGGCGCAGACGCACTACGCCGGGCGTGGCCCCAAAATCGTGAATGTCGATGTTCAGTGCCGGCAGGTTCTGCTCGCGGAACATCCGCTCGAACAGCTGCTGCCAGCGCTGCTCGGCGCCATTGACCGAGGTGACCACCTGGATCGCCAGCTTGCCGGCCTGGCCGGGTTCGAGCAGCACTTCCAGATCGCCCGAGCCGACCACGCCGACCAGGGCCTTGCCGCGGGCAGGTTGCCCGGCGGGGAATTCGAAAGACAGGGTTTCCATGTTCAGTTGCTCCCAGTCGGCGCCGGCGCGGCGGGCGCCAGGCGGTCGAGGAATAAGGTGGCGGCGAGCAGGTCGGCGGCGCCGCCTGGCGAGGCACGCAGTGACAACATCTCGCCTTCCAGTGCGCGCAGCTGGCGGCGCCCGGCGAGGCTTGCGCAACCGCCGGCAGCCAGCACGGCACGAGCGCCCTGCTGCATGCGGGTCAGGCCATCGAGGCCCGCGCGGTGCAGCACGCAGGTGTCGCTGAGCTCGGTCATGATCGCCAGCAGCGCATCGAGCCGGGCGTTCTGCTCGCCTATCCCGGCACGTCGGCTGACCAGCAGCTGCGGCAGGCCCTGATCGATGACGGCAGGAAAGCCATGCTGCGCCTGCTCCCTCGCACCGAGCACACCATAGGCACGGCAGACTCGCGCGCCGTGGCTGTCGGAAGTGACCGGTACGGCCGGGTCGCTCAAACGGGCCAGTCTCGCGGCCGTTGCCGCAACGCATCGGGCGTCAGGCGCGTCGGCCTCCAGCGCCGCCGCCGCACTGAGCAGCCCCAGCGCCCAGATCGCCCCTCGATGGGTATTTACGCCACCCGTCACGCGGAGCATGTCGGCTTCGCCGTCGCGGCCGAGCTGGCCGAGGGTTTCGCGCAAGGGCTGGCCAAATTCGCCAATCTGCTGCGCCGCTTCGGCCATCGCCTTGAACGCCGGCCACAGCGCATGGGCCGAGGCGTGCATCAGACCCAGATGCAGATCGCTGTGCGCGCCACTACCGCGCCGGTCGACCAGCCCCGGCTTGGGCGACAGGTCGGCCTCGTCGATCAGCGCCTGCACCGCCGTATCCGCCAACCGCTCGGCCAGTGATGGCTGCGCCTGTCTTGCAATGAGTGCGCTCATCACCAGCTCCTGAACTTGGCGGGCGGGTTGTAGAGGCCGCCGGACCAGTCGACCAGCTCGGCGATGCTCTTGGCCGCGAGCAGCTCGCGGGTCGCGTCGTTGCGACGGATGCCGAGGTCTTCCGGCAGCGCGATCAGCCCTTCGCGGCGCATGCGCTCGGTGTCCTTCGGGTTGTGCCGCAGGCCGATGCTGGTGACGCCGGCCACCGCGGCGATCATCGCCTGGCGCTCTTCCAGCGAGCGTGCCTTGTACAGGTAGGCGATGCCTTCCTCGGTAAGCAGATGGGTGACGTCATCGCCATAGATCATGATCGGCGCCAGCGGCATGCCGCTTTTCTTCGCCACCTCGACCGCGTCGAGCTGTTCGACAAAGGTGGGTTTGCCGCCTTCCTGGAAGGTCTCGACCATCTGCACCACGAGCTTCTTGCCGCGCTCGAGCATGGTCACCGGGGCTTCGCCGCCGGGCATGGCCATGTCCAGCCAGGCCGGAGTCGGGTGGCGGCGACCGCGCGGGTCGTGGCCCATGTTCGGCGCACCGCCGAAACCGGCCAGGCGGCCGCGGGTCACGGTGGAGGAATGGCCGTCGCCATCGACCTGCAGGGTGGCGCCGATGAACAGGTCCACCGCGTACTGCCCGGCCAGCTGGCACATCATGCGATTGGAGCGCATCGAGCCGTCGCGCCCGGTGAAGAACACGTCCGGGCGCTGGGCGATGTAGTTCTCCATGCCCAGCTCGGTGCCGAAGCAATGCACGCTCTCGACCCAGCCAGTCTCGATCGCCGGGATCAGCGTCGGGTGCGGGTTGAGCGTCCAGTTGCGGCAGATCTTGCCTTTCAGGCCGAGGGATTCGCCGTAGGTCGGCAGGATCAGCTCGATGGCGGCGGTATTGAAGCCGATGCCATGGTTGAGCGACTGCACGTTGTGTTTTTCGTAGATACCGCGAATCGCCATCATCGCCATCAGCACGTGCACCGGCTTGATGTGGCGCGGGTCGCGGGTGAACAGCGGCTCGATATAGAACGGCTTGTCGGCGACCACGACGAAGTCGACCCAGCTGGCCGGGATGTCCACGCGCGGCAGCTCGTCGACGATCTCGTTGACCTGGAAGATCACGATGCCATCGCTGAACGCGGTGGGCTCGACCAGCGCCGGGGTGTCTTCCGTGCTGGGACCGGTGTAGATGTTGCCGTGGCGGTCGGCCTGGAAGCCGGCGACCAGCGCGACATTGGGGATCAGGTCCACCAACAGACGCGAATAGAGTTCGATGTAGGTGTGGATGGCGCCGACTTCCAGCAGGCCGTCCTCGAGCAGCTGGCTGATGCGCAGGCTCTGCGGGCCGGCGAAGGAAAAGTCGAGCTTGCGCGCGATCTGCCGCTCGAACAGATCCAGGTGCTCGGCGCGGCTGACGCTCGGCATGATCATGTGCAGGTCGTGCAGCTTGCCGGGGTCGGCCTTGGCCAGGGAGCGGGAGAGGAAGTCCGCCTGCTTCTGGTTGTTGCCCTCGAGCACCACCCGGTCGCCAGGGGCGATCAGCAGTTCCAGGGCCTCGACGATCCGCTCGCTGGGCAGTACCACGCCATCGGCGAGGCTCTGCACCTGATCGAGACGACGGGCTTTTTCAGCGCGACGACGCGACCACTGCGGCGGTGGGGAGATTGTTGTTGTCATGGCGACTCCACAGGTTTTCCGCTTTGTGGAGCGCACAGTAGGGAGGTGACCGAGGGGTCATCAATCAAGCTCGGAGACCTATCGTTACGTTGATCGTAACGATAGGTGCGGCGATCAGCCCATCTTTGCCAGCAGGGCGCGCTGGCGACCCGCCTGGCGACTGACTTCGTCGGCCACCTCGAAGCTTTCGTGCTGCAGCTGCAGGCTGTGCCGGGCCAGTTCCTGCAGCGCGCAGAGCTTCTGGTTGATCTCCTCGGCGGCGGCGCTCTGCTGGGTGCCCGCCTCGGCAATCTGCCCGCCGGCCTCGGCGATCTCGCCCACCAGGCCGGTGATCTCGGCCAGCGCCTGCGCGGTGGCGGCGACCTGCTCGACGCTGGCGCGCGACTGCTGCAGGCCCTGCTGCATGCTGCCGACCACCTGCCCGGTGCCCTGGCGCAGCGCTTCGATCATCTGCTGGATCTCGTCGGTGGAGGCCTGGGTGCGCTGCGCCAGCGAACGCACCTCGTCGGCCACCACGGCGAAGCCGCGGCCGTTGTCGCCGGCCCGCGCCGCCTCGATGGCGGCATTCAGCGCCAGCAGGTTGGTCTGCTCGGCGATGCTGCGGATCACTTCGAGGATGCCGCCGATGGCCTGGCTGTGGCGGCTCAGCACGGCCACCGCCTCGGCGGACTGGTCGAGGGTGCCGGCCAGGCTGCCGATGCGCTGCCCGGCCACCTCGACCCGCTGCTGGCCCTGGCTGCCAAGCGCCAGCGCCTGGCGGGTCAGCGCCGCGGCGCTGGCGGTGTTGCCGGCCACCTCGCGGATGGTGGCGCTGAGTTCCTCGACCGCGGCGCTGATGGCATCCAGCGCCTGTTGCTGCTGTTCGGCCGCGCGATTGCCGGTGCCGAGCAGTTCGCGGGTGCGCTCGGCGAGGCCGGCGACCCGGCCGCTGCTGTCGCCGACCCGCGCCAGCATCGAGGCCAGTTGCGCTTCGAGCAGGCGGTTGCCCAGTTGCAGCTGGCCGATCTCGTCGATCCGCCCGGTGTAGATCAGCTGCTTGATCGGGTGCTCGACCCGCTGGCGGCTCTGCGCCACCAGTTGCGCGAAGGGGCGCGCGTGCAGGCCGAGCAGCAGCGCGCAGGCGGCGATACCGCCGAGCAGCAGCGCCAGCCCGAGCGCCGGCGCCTGGCTCGAGGCGAGCACGCCGAGCGGCGTGAAGGCCAGGCTGGCGAGCAGGACCTGCTGGCGGCTGCGGTCCAGCCAGCGCCAGCGCAACGCCGTCGGGTGGCGGCCCTGGCTGCGCAGGCGGTAGATGGCTTCGGCGCGCGCGATGGCCGCGGCGTCCGGCAGGCGGTAGATCGCCTGGTATTCGCTGACCACGCCGTCATCGAGCACCGGGCTGATGAAGGCATCGACCCAGAACTCGCGACCATCGGCGCGACGGTTCTTCATCATGCCCATCCAGCTCTGGCCGCGGCCGAGGGTGGCCCAAAGGTCCTTGATCGGCCCGCCGGGCATGTCCGGATGGCGCAGCAGCGAAGCCGGCCTGCCCTCGAGGGTGGCCTCGGGATGGCCCAGCTGGCGGCACAGCGCCGGGCTGGCGTAGAGGATGTTGGCCTGGCTGTCGGTCAGCAGTACCAGCTGTTCGCCGGGCGCGTGGGCACCGTTGCGGTCGTTGTGCATGGCTTTTTCCTGAACCAAGTTCCTGAATCAAGGGCGGCCCGCCGGCGAGTGAACGTCGGTGGGCCGGGGAGAATGGGAAGCGGCCGCCCGGCAGGACGCCGGACGGCGAAGGCTCAGTTACCGGTGGCGCGCATGTGCTGCACGCTGAACATCTCCGGCGGGCTCAGCTTGGCGTCGACCACGCCCTTGAACTGCCCGGAGGTGCAGTGCATGGCCTGCACGTCGATCATGCTGAAGCTGTCGTCGATCGACACCCCGCTACCTTTGTTGACCGGCAAATGGTGGTCCGGATGGGCCTGGCCGATGGTGAAGGTCTTCCACAGACTGCCCTTGCGGTCGTAGGAGATGGTGCGCGGCACGGTGAAGGTTTGTGCGTCCATATAATGCACACGCTTGGCCAACGGGTGGCCGGCGTCCACCGGTGCGGCTTCCACTTCATAGACCTTGCGCAGTTGCCAGGTGATGTTGGGGAAGCAGCCGCCCTGGCCGCCGAACGCCACCACCTGGTAGCCCTCGCTGTCCTTGTGGGTTTCGCTGTCCAGGCTCAGGTCGTTGTGGTTGTAGAACGGCATCAGCATGAAACGGGTGCCCTTGTAGGTCCACTTCATGTCGGAGATGCGCCCGTTGTAGCCTTCGAAGTCCTCGATCATCAGGTCCGAGCCGAGGAAGGCGTCGGTCACCTGGCCGGTGGCCAGACGCCGCACGCGGCGCTGGAAGCCGAGGTACAGCCAGGAATTGTCGCGCTTCAAGTCATCCTGGGCGCGGTGGATCAACAGCTGGGTGTTACGCACGTCGTGCGGCTCCAGCACGTTCACGTAGATACCGCGGAACAGATCCGACGGGTTCGGCGTGATCGCCGGCATCGGGTCCTGGTTCACCCGGCCGGTGAAATTCAGGAAGTGGAAGTTGAACTTGATGGTCCGCTCCACCTTGCCCGAGTTCATGTCGCGGAATTTCCAATAGAACGGCTGGATCGCCGCACTGTCGCCCCAGTTGTAGCCGTACTTATAGTTCCAGGCGAGCTTTTCGCCGGCACGCGGATCGTTGACGTCCGGCTCCTGGGGAAACGGCCGGCCGGCGACCCAGCCCTTGATCTCGCCCGGCTTGGCGCCGAGTTGGATCTTGTCCATGCCTTGGCGGGTAGCCTCGACGTAGTTGGGGTGCAGATCGAAGGAGGTGGTTTCGCCAACCTTCAGCTCGGCCCAGCCCTTCTCGATGAAGCCATAGAAGGCCGGATCGAGGATGTCCTTGAACTGGGCAACATTGCCCTGGTTGATGGTCATGCCGGCGCTCAGCCCGGCAAAGCTCGGCTTGTCCTTGGCATAGGGCCGGAAGGACTGCTCGATCACGGTTTCGTCAGCGGCCTGGGCGCAGGCTGCGGCAGCAGCCAGCGTCAGCATGGCCAGGCGCAAAGTGTTCTTGTTGTTTTTCATGAGGCTCTTTCCTTGTGATCAGAAGCTGTAGCGCAGGGTGAGTTGCAGTTCGTCTTCCTTCTGGGCCATGCCTATGGGGCCGGCGCGGAAGCGCCCAAGTGGCTCATAGCCGCCAAGGCCAAGTGTATAGCCCTCCGGCTGGCCGGCGCTGGTGAAGGGATCCCATGGGTTGCAGCTGCGGCAATCGTCGTACTCGCGCGCGCCGCGGCCGACCTTGACGTTGGCACCGGCAATGATTCGCAGGTTGTCGTTGAACAGGTACTCGACGCTCGGCGCGATGGCGGTGGCGCGGGCCTTGAAGTCATGGGCGGCGAGCAGTTGCGGGCTGAGGCGGTCGTTCATCCACCAACCCTTGAGCAGCAAGGTGGCGATCCAGTTCTGCTCCCAGTCCGGCATGCCAGCTTTACCCCATGCCCGCTTCTCCTCTTGGTGCTCGCGGATGTGCTGGCCGAACAGCTGGCCGGAGATAAGGAACGCACGGCCTGGGTTGAGGAAGGGAATGAAGACGTTTTTGTCCGCGCCGATCACGTAGCGGGTCACGTCGGATTCGGAGAACAGCCGCGACTGCAGGGTGTTGGCGAACTCCTCGCCTGAGGTGTGCGCCACTTCGAAGCGGAACACAGTGTCGATGGCCTGCGAGTAGTAGTCCAGCGAGCCGCCGATCAGGTTGACCCGTGGGAAGTGGATATCGAAGGCAATCAGGCTTGGCCACGGCGCCACTTCGCCGGTGAAACCATTCTGCCCAGACACGCCACGCAGGGATGGCAGCTGCGAGCGGTAGGTCAACGCATTGAGGCTGAAGCCAAGGTCACCGTAGACACCTTCCAGCTTGATTCCGAACTGGGTGTTGGACAGGCTCCAGGAGGGCATATGTGCCTTGCGGATGCCGATCTGTCCGGGACCGAAGTCGGTGGCAAAACCACCAGCCGGGCTGGCACCAGCGAAGCTGGCCACGGTGCCACCGTTCTCCCAGAGGTTGTTCATGCCGCGGAAGAAACAGCCCGCATCGAGGATCGAGTTGGGCGTACCGCACTGGCCAAGGTTGTGCGGACGGAACTTGTCGAAATTCCACACGAACGACAGGTTGAGGTCGTCGAACACCTCGCCGGCGCCCATGCGCCAATCAGCCTTGGCGATCCACATCGGGATGCGAATGTCCTCCAGCTCGTCGTAGATGTTGTTGCGCGAGTAGTCTACCGGGTTGATCACGTCGAGCACGCGGAACAGGTCGGTGCGGCCCCAGATCACCTGCTGCTTGCCGACCCGCCAGCTGACCATGTCGCCGTTGGGCAGGCCGTGGTCGAAGTCCATGTACAGCTCGCGGATGAAGTCCAGCCGCTCGTTGAACTCGGGGAAGCGCAGGTCGTTGCTGTCGGCGTCCAGGTAGTCGTCGATGCAGCCGCGGCTGTCCTTGTCGCAGGGCCGTACCGGCACGCCGAAGGCGACCCCGCCACGGGTCTTGTGCAGCCTCTCGCCGAGCACCAGCATGCCTTCGTTGGGGTTGTTGGCCGGATCGAAGGTATACGGCAGCTGCAGTCCGCCACCGTGGGGCACGCTGTTGCCCGCCGCGCTGTTTTCCAGGGTAATGGCACCGCCCGCACCACTGCCGTATTCGCTGGAATTGAGGTCGTAGACCCCGTCGTAGCTGCCGCGGAAGGTGCCATGAAACTTGATGTTGCGAAATGCTCCGCGGTCATCCAGGGCACGGTCGGCGTTGAGCTGCAGCGTGTTGCGGAATTTCGACAGGCCGGCCGAGTCACGCACGTGGGTGGCGTTCTCATAGAAGCCGGTATAGCGGGTTTCCTCCTCGGCCAGCGCGCTGGCCAGCGGCATCAGGGCCACGCCGGTACCGCCGAGCATGGCGAATCCCAGGTTGCGCAGGTTTGTTTTTTTTGTTGTCTGCATGGCAGTTCCTCTTGCGATCATGGTTGAAGCCGCGCACCCGGTTCAAGCCGGATGCGTAGCCCCCTCTAGCAACCCACCCTCGACCCGTTGGGCCGGGGACAGGGATTCGGTGGGCAGGTCGTGGCCGGCATGGATGATGCCGTCTTCGTCCGCATAGGCATCGGTGATGAAGCGAGGCTTGAATACCAGCACCCAGGCGGGCACCAGCAGCATCGAGGTGAAGCCATTGAGGACGATCATCACGCACAGCAACAGCGCGGCGTCGGCCTGGAAGCGCAGGTCGGAAAGCAACACCCACATGATGATGCCGGCCATCAAAGTGATCGCCGTGAAGCTCACGGCCATGCCGGTGGTGGCGATGGCACGGTGCACGGCGCTGGCGAGACTGCCGCTCTTGACCATCTCCTCGCGTATGCGGTCCATCATGTATATCGAGTAGTCGATGCCTACACCGATACCGACAGCGATCACCGGCACCGTGTTGATGTCGATGCTCATCCCCGCCAGGCCCATGTAGGCATAGGTCAGCACGGTGGCGAAGAGCATCGCCATCAGCATCATCAGCCCGGCGTGCCAGCTGGTGTAGAAGACCATGACGAAGGCGAAGATCAGCAGGAACACCAGCGGAAGCACCAGCAGGTTGGTGTCGAAGGCCGACTCGTTCATCGCCGCGGCCACACCCAGGGTGCCGCCGGCCAGGCGGATGGACAGGCCGGGAACTTCCTCGCCGTGCTCGGCGATCCACTGTTTGGCCATATGGATGGCGCGGCGGATGGTCTCGCCCTGGCGATCCTTGTAGTAGAACACCAGGTTGGCGATGCGGTCGTCGGTGTCGTTGAACTCGTTGAGCGCGCCGGGAATCGGGCTGGAGGCCATGTAGGTGAACATCAAACCACCCACGTAATCGGCATCGTGGGGAATCTGGAACCAGCGCGGATCGTCGTTGTGCATCAGCCGGTTGACCTGCTTGACCAGGTCCGGCAACCCCTTGCTGCCGCCCACCGAGGGATCGCCGAGCATGTGCGCCTGCAGCGACTGCAGTGCCTTGAGTACCTCGGGACGCTTGATGCCGCCGGCTTCCGCATGCTCGGCGATGATGTACAGCTCTTCGGAACCGGGGAAGCGCTCGTTGATCTCCTTGGATGAGACGTTGTAATCATGCTCCGGATAGAGAATCGGCGAACCCGGCTCGGAGTCACCAATGGTCACCTTCGAGGAGGCCCAGAGTCCGGCGAGGATTGCCAGCGCGGCGATGATCAGCAGCTTGCCGGCCGCACCGGGACGCGCGACGGTCGCGGCGCAGGTTCCTCCGACATGCCGCAGGAAGGTTTCCTTGATTTCGGGATTCTTTGGCGTTGGCAGGATGGACAGCAGCAGTGGCACGCCGATCAGCACGGAGAAAATCACCGTTGTCGCCCACAGCGAGGCATAGATACCAAGCTTGGTGTTCAATGCGATGGATCCGATGGCGATCAGCGCCAGCCCGATGGCGTCCGAAGCAATGCCCAGGGTGCCCGGGCGGAACAGACTGTCGAAGGTCGCCCGCGCCGCCAACTGGCCATCGCCGAGTACACGCACTTCCGCATAGTAGCGCTCGACCAGTTGCACGCCATGGCTCATGGCTCGCGCCGCGATCAGGAAGGGGATCACCAGCCCCAGCGGATCGAGGTTGTAGCCCAGCAGGCTGATGATGCCCAGGCCCCAGACGGTCGAAATCATCACGCCGCCGAGTGGGATCAGCACGCCGTAGGCCTTGCGGAAATGGAACACCAGCAGCGCCAGCATCGCCAGCACGGTGAACAGGAAAATCTGCAGGATCTGGTCCATGTAGGTGTAGGCCCAACCCACCAGCACCGGTTGCCCGGTCGCGTAGAGGGTCACACCCTCGCGCGTCTCGGCCTGGCGCAACGCCTGCAACTGGGCGAACGTCTGCTCGTAGTCGAGCTGGCCTTCGATCAACTGCGCCTTGACCAGAGCCACCTTGAGGTCCGGTGAAACCAGAGGGCCGTAGACCCGCGGATTAGCCACCACGTCGGCCTTCATTGCGCTCAGTTGGGCCTCGTCCAGCGGGCCGAATTCGGCCTGGTAGTAAGGCTCGGAATTGATGCTGCCAACCTCGGTCAACCAGATCTTGCGCGAGTTGCGGTGGGTCAGGCTGCTGACCAGGTTGTGGTTGACCCCCGGCAGGCTGTCCACCGCCTGGGTGACACGATCGATGGTGGCCAGGTTTTCGTTGCTGAACAGATCGCCCTCGGTGAACTCGACGCCAATCACCAGTACGTTGGCGCCGCCGAAGGTGTCCTTGATGCTGTTGTGCAACTGAATATAGGGATGTTCCTGAGGCAGCAGGTCGGCGAAGTCGGTATAAATCTTCAGCGCCGGAATGCGCATCGCGAACAGCAGCGTCAGGGCAGCGATGATCATTAACACGCTACGCGGATGGCGAAACAGCCAGACCTTGACCAGATAGAAGACATGCGTGAAGTGATGCAGGGACATGGGCATTGGCCTCACTGTTCTTGGACGGCGGTCAGGGACGGACGGGTATCCAGGCTCAGCAGCAGCCCCTTACCCCCCGCGACGGTCAGACGGTGGTCGGCCGTCATCGTGGCGGCACGCAGATAAACCGGCTCGCTGGGTGTCGCCATGGCCTGCCAGCGATTGCCGACCAGGCGCAGTACGCTGCTGTGATCGCCGATGGCGAACAGACCATCGGCGTTGGCGCTGAAGGAGAAAATCGGGGCACTGACCGGAGCCTCCTGGCGCTCCCATGTCTGCCCACCATCGGCGGTGTGGTAGATGAAACCGTTGAGGCCGCCGACCCAGCCTTCGCTGAGGCTGCGGAAATGGCTGGCATGGGGATAGAACTCGTCCGGCAGGCTGCCGGCCGGATCCCAGTTCTGGCCACCGTCGGTGCTGGTGAAAACCAGCCCGAACTCGCCAGTCACCACGGCCTGCTTCTGGTTTAGGAACTGCAGAGTCGTCAGCATCGCGTCTTCGTCAAGGCTGCTCTGCGCCCAGGTCGCACCTTGGTCGCGGCTGCTCAACAGCGTGCTGTAGCTGCCGGCTACCCACCAGGCGCCATCGGGCGCACAGGCAGTGGTAAGCATCTGCTCCTCGGTCTGCAGGGCATGTTCACGCCAGCTCTGGCCGCGGTCCGCGCTGTGCCACAGTCGGTTGTCGAAGCTCAGGGCAATGAAGCTGCCGTCGGAGCAGGCATCGAGAGCGATCAGGCTGGGATGTCCGGGCAGCTGCTGGCGCTGCCAGTTGCGGCCTTGATCCTGGCTGACCAAGATCACGCCATCGTTACCGACCAGCACGCTGGTCCCGGCGTCGCTGGCGACCGCCTGGTAATAATCGGTGCGCAGGCTGGCCTGGGAGGTTGTTGCGGTAACCCCCGCCAGGTTCAGATCGGCCTCACAGCCAGCCAGCAGAACGGGCAACAGCAGGGCAACGGTGGAACGAGGCACGCGAGTCAAGGCTTTCGCGCAGGTCAGGCCCTTGCGCGGGTTGGAGATGAAGCTCATTACGGATCACCACTCGATTGTTATTGTCTTGCAGCGGTTGATGACCCTGGAGCAACGCCTGTGCCAGTCCTCGATATCCGGCCGGAGCTTGAGCTTAACCCAATGATTTAGTTGAAATTTTTATATGAGTACGTGCACCCCGTGGCCGTCCAGCAGCCATGCTTCTTCGAAGCGGGGGTTCAGCAAATAGTCAAAACCGGCGAGGGGTTGCTCATTTGGTGAAATGCCGTTTGCGGTAAGGCATCCTGCAACGCGAACGTGGCCGAACGGCGCCCTCCTCAACAACGGCATGGCAGTGCCGATCAGCACCATTTCCGTAGCTGGCAGCGAGTCATCCGCCGGTTCGGATCGATCCAGAGCGGCACCTGTGGTGTCCGTCCGAGGCAACGCCAAGGGCGAGATGTCCATGGCAAGCGCTACTGAACGACGAGCAACGGAAGCTAAGATCTTGCTGCACGGCAATGCGTACAAGCGCAGGAAACATTTCGAAGGCCGCAGCCCCTTTTCGCCAGAACTCACCTACCCTCCGCCCCCCCCCAGAGCTGAAGGGAAGCACCTGGCCGGCCCTGACCGCTCAGCTCTCGATGCCGATTTTCCTCAGCCGATAGGCCAGCGCCGGGCGACTGAGACCGAGCAGACGCGCGGCGCCCGAGACATTTCCGTTGGCCTGCCGCATGGCTTCCTGCATCAAGCTCTGCTCGATTTCGTCAAGGCTCAGGCCGCTGCTTAGCAATTGACTTACCCAGTTGCCGCGGCCACTGCTCGGTGAAACCAATACTCCGTCCGACGATACCCGTGCGCTATCGATCGAGTGTTCCTCGGGCGGGCGGGTAAACAGGGCGGGTACGCTGATACTTTCGTTCGGATCGGTAAGGATGATGCCGCGCTCGATGATGTTTTCCAGCTCGCGGATATTGCCCGGCCAGCTGTAATGCAGGCAGGCCTCGAGCGCGCGGTCCGACAGGCCGAGGGTTATCTTGCCGTATTCCTCGTGAAAGCGCTGGATGAAATGTTCCGCCAGCAGCGGGATGTCCTCGCGACGTTCACGAAGCGCCGGGATCGCTACCGGAAAGACATTCAGCCGGTAGTACAGATCGGCGCGAAAACGTCCGGCCTTGACCGCCTCGGACAGATCTTCGTGAGTCGCCGCGATGACCCGTACGTCGATCGTGCGCGTACGGTTGTCCCCCACCCGCTCCAGCTCGCCTTCCTGCAGGACGCGCAGCAGGCTGGCCTGGGCGCGCGGACTGAGTTCGACCACTTCGTCGAGGAAGATGGTGCCTTTGTCGGCCCGCTCGAAGCGGCCCATGCGCGACTGGGTGGCGCCGGTAAACGCGCCTTTTTCAACGCCGAACAGTTCCGATTCGATCAGATCGGGCGGAATCGCCGCGCAGTTCACCGCGACGAAGGGCTCGGCGGCGCGCTTGCTGCGCAGATGCACGCTGCGCGCGATGACTTCCTTGCCGACGCCGGTTTCGCCGAGCAACAGCACCGAAACCTTACTCTGCGCGGCCTTCTCCATCATGTTGCGCACGGTCTGGTAGGCAGGCGTCTGGCCGATGCCATAGTACTGGCCTGCCTGCTTGTCGAGGTTGGTGCGTAGCGAAACCAGTTGCGACTGCAGATCGTAGAGTTCCTCGATGATCGGGTCGCTCTGGAAATAAGCCTTGAAGGCGCTGGTGTCGCCCCATTCCTCTGCGGTCTTGCCGATGATGCGGCACTTGTCGTCGCCACGGCCGCGGCAGCTGACCTCTTGGAAGATGATCTCGCGCCCCATGAACGCCGAGCTGTAGCTGCAGGCGTAGCCAATGAGCGTCCAGCAGGCCGGTTGATCCATCAGGCCCAGCTCGGTCTGGCAGATTTCCACTTCGAAGGAGTCGATCCACTCCACCTCGCAGTAAAACCTTCCGCTCGCCATGTCGATGTCCACCTCGATTGGGCGCACCTTGACCATGCCCTTGAGCGAGTGCAATTGAGGCCCCGCGAGGAACATCTCGTATTCGGTGGCATTCGGCCGCAGCTTGCGCGCCAGCTCGGCGTCCTTCAGCCCGGACTGGTAACCCATGCGTAGGAATAAACCCTTGGCCCGCTCGGTGCCCAGCGTATTGACCATCTCCCGGCGAAAATTGGCCATCGCCGAGATCTGCAACAGCAGCATGCGCTGCTCTCCCAGCCAGATCTTGCCTTCGGTGCTCTGGAAATGGATGAGATTGGTGAGGTCGTTGAAATCCGTGTACCGCAGTTGAGGTTTGTATTGGATCGACATGAGCTTCCAAATCCCCTGATTTATTGTTGTAGGGGGCCGCTGACACGACGTCGAAAACGACAGTGCAATCCGCACATTCAGCGAGCGGATCGGGCGGCTTTTTCACCGCATGGGCGCAAAGCTAGTCAACCATATTCGCTTTGTTCGACAGAAGAAAGGTGACCATATGATGTATTTCCGGGTCCCTCGGCCGTGCTGCGCTACGCCCTGCGCAACGGCTGTGAGCATTTGCTCAAGTATTGAAATTCATTTGATCAAATGCTGAAAAAAGAACCAGATGCAGCCTCCTTTCCCCTCCTTCATACCGCCCCATTCATAGACAAAAAATCCTTTAAATACAAAGACCTGAAAGGTGTATCCCTGGCTTGGCATATGCGTTGCTTTAGCCCCTTTGCCCGCAACCTGCCAGGAGCCAGCTTCGATGACAGAGCCAGACATTCCCTTCGATCAGCTACCCCGCTTTGTCCGGGTGCGCAGTGACCCCGACGCCAGATTCGTCGAGTTCGATTTCGCCATTGGTCATCCGGAGCTGTTCGTCGAGCTGGTGATGCCATGCGCAGCCTTCACCGCGTTCTGCCAGCGCCAGCGCGTCGTGCAGATGGACGCGGCAATGTGCCGGGCGGTGGATGAGGACGCGGCCAAATGGCGCTACGGCGATATCGGCCGACGCGAGGCGCACGGTCGAGAGTGAGTACGAGCGACAGCCGAATACATAACAAGAAGGTACGGTTGAAATGAGCGTAGAGATCAAGACGAATACGGCGGAAACCCTCCGCCATACCTACGGCAATTTGCAGCGTCGTTTCGGCGACAAGCCGGCCAGCCGTTATCAGGAAGCCAGCTACGACATCGAGGCGACCACCAACTTCCATTATCGGCCGCTGTGGGACCCGCAGCGCCAGCTCAACGATCCCACCCGCACGGCGATCCGCATGGCCGACTGGCATGCGGTCACCGACCCGCGCCAGTACTTCTATGGCGCCTATGTGCAAAGCCGGGCGCGGATGCAGGAAACCACCGAGCACGCCTACGGCTTCTGCGAGAAGCGCGGCTTGATGAACCGGCTGCCCGAGGCGCTGCAGCACAAGATCCTGCGTTGCCTGGTGCCGCTGCGGCACGCCGAGATGGGCGCCAACATGAACAACAGCAGCATTGCCGGCGACTGCATCGCCGGCACCATGACGCAGCTGCATATCTACCAGGCCATGGATCGTCTGGGCATCGGCCAGTACCTGTCGCGCATCGGCCTGCTGCTTGGCGAGGGCGGTGGTGCAGCGCTGGATCAGGCCAAGGCGTACTGGATGGACGACCCGATCTGGCAGGGCCTGCGCCGTTACGTCGAAGACAGCCTGGTGATCAAGGACTGGTTCGAGCTGACGCTGGCGCAGAACCTGCTGCTCGACGGCCTGACCTACCCGCTGATGTACCAGCACCTCGACCGGCAGCTCGGGGAAGAGGGCGCCGGCGACCTGTCGATGCTGACCGAATTCATGCGCGATTTGTACGCCGAGAGTACCCGCTGGGTCGACGCCATGCTCAAGGTGGTGCTGGCTGAAAGCGACGCGAACCGCGCGCAGGTCCAGGCCTGGGTGGATGTATGGGAACCGCGTGCCTACGAGGCCTTGCTGCAGCTGGCCGAAGTGGCCACCGGCCGCGACGCCCTCGACGAAGTGCGTACCGCGCTGGCCGCACGCCTGCACAAGCTGGGGTTGCACAGCCCGGGAGTAGCGCTATGAAACAGCTCGCTTTCATCGTGTTCCAGGACAACGACAACGCCCGCTACCTGGTGGACGCCATCACCGAAGACAACCCCCGTGCCGAGGTCCAGTACCAGCCCGCGATGATCCGCATCCAGGCCGAGAAGCGCCTGGAAATCCGCCGCGAGACGGTGGAGGAAAAGATCGGCCGCGAGTGGGACGTCCAGGAGATGCTGATCGATGTAATCAGCATCGGCGGCAACGTGACAGAAGACGACGACAGCTTCGTCCTCGAGTGGAAGAACTAGGAGGCAGACCATGACAATGCAGAAGAAAAAGCTTGGCCTGAAAGACAAGTACCGCTATCTGACCCGTGACATGGCCTGGGAGCCGACCTACCAGAAGAAAGCCGACATCTTCCCTCACGAGGACTTCGAGGGCATCAAGATCACGGACTGGGACAAGTGGGAAGATCCGTTCCGCCTGACCATGGATGCCTACTGGAAGTACCAGGCCGAAAAGGAGAAGAAGCTCTACGCGATCTTCGACGCCTTTGCCCAGAACAATGGCCATCAGAACATCTCAGATGCACGCTACGTCAACGCCTTGAAACTGTTCCTCACCGGTGTGTCACCGCTGGAATACGGCGCCTTCCAGGGCTTCTCGCGGGCTGGCCGGCAGTTCAGCGGCGCCGGAGCACGGGTCGCCTGTCAGATGCAGGCAATCGACGAACTGCGTCACGTGCAGACGCAGATCCATGCGATGAGTCACTACAACAAGCACTTCAACGGCCTGCATGATTTCTCCCACATGCACGACCGGGTGTGGTTCCTCTCGGTGCCCAAGTCGTTCTTCGATGACGCGCGCTCGGCGGGGCCGTTCGAGTTCCTCACCGCCATCTCGTTCTCCTTCGAGTACGTGCTGACCAACCTGCTGTTCGTGCCGTTCATGTCCGGCGCTGCCTACAACGGCGACATGGCCACGGTCACCTTCGGCTTTTCGGCGCAGTCGGACGAAGCGCGGCATATGACCCTCGGCCTGGAAGTGATCAAGTTCATGCTCGAGCAGCACGAGGACAACGTGCCGATCATCCAGCGCTGGATCGACAAGTGGTTCTGGCGTGGTTACCGCCTGCTCAGCCTGGTCGGCATGATGATGGACTACATGCTGCCGAACAAAGTGATGTCCTGGGCCGAAGCCTGGGAGGTCTACTACGAGCAGAACGGCGGCGCGCTGTTCAAGGACCTGGAGCGCTATGGCATCCGTCCGCCGAAGTACCAGGAGCAGGCCAATATCGGCAAGCAGCACATCACCCACCAGATCTGGGCGACCTTCTACCAGTACAGCCACGCCACCAACTTCCACACCTGGATTCCCAGCGAAGACGAGCAGCAATGGCTGGCGGAAAAATACCCGGACACCTTCGACAAATACTACCGCCCACGTTTCGACCATTGGCAAGAGCAGCATGCCAACGGCCAGCGCTTCTACAACTCCATCCTGCCGCAGCTGTGCCAGGTGTGCCAGGTTCCGGCCCTGTTCACCGAGCCGGACGACCCGACCCAGCTCAGCCACCGGCAGATCGTGCATGAAGGCGAGCGTTATCACTTCTGCTCGGATGGCTGCTGCGACATCTTCCAGAACGAGCCGGAGAAATACATCCAGGCCTGGCTACCGGTGCACCAGATCTACCAGGGCAACTGCGGCGGGGGGGACGTGCAAACCGTGGTGGAGAAGTACTACCACCTGAAAAACGGCCAGGACAACCTCGAGTACGTCGGCTCGCCCGAATACCTGCGCTGGCTGGCCTGGAAGAAACTCGCCACGCCGCAAGCCCCCGCCGGCACCGGGGACAGGCGCGACGCTGCCTGACGCGTCACCCCGGTCGGGGTGGCGCCGCCACCCCGACCGCCCCTATTCCAAGAACAAGAGGGTCAGTTCATGTCTGTTAACGCCATCGGCGAATACCGCGCCAAGCCTCGCGACCTGCAAGCCAATTTCAATGGCATGCAGATGCTCTACGTCCATTGGGAAAAGCATCTGATCTTCTGCTCGCCCTTTGCCTTCCTCGTCGCCCCGGCGATGACCTTCGCCGCGTTCGTCGAGCAGTTGCTCAGCGATGCGATAAAGGCCCACCCGGACAGCGCCAGGGTCGATTTCAACGAAGCCGTCTGGACCCTTAACGGCGAGCGCTTCGTACCGGATTACGCCGCCAGCCTGGAGGCCAACGGTATCGACCATAAAAGCATGCTGCGCCTGAATACCCCAGGGTTGAATGGCGTCCAGGGTTCGTGCAGCTGAGAGGTGTGCCATGACATACAACGTCACCATCGAACCCACCGGCGAAGTGATCGAAGTAGAGGAAGGCCAGACCATCCTGCAGGCCGCGCTGCGCCAGGGCGTATGGTTGCCGTTCGCCTGTGGCCACGGCACCTGCGCCACCTGCAAGGTGCAGGTGCTCGAAGGCGAAGTGGATATCGGCGCGGCCTCGCCGTTCGCCCTGATGGACATCGAGCGCGACGAGCGCAAGATTCTGGCCTGTTGCGCCCTGCCTCAGTCCGACATGGTGATCGAGGCCGATATCGAGGCCGACCCGGATTTCCTCGGCCACCCGGTGGAAGACTACCGTGGCGCGGTCACCGCCCTGATCGATCTCTCGCCGACGATCAAGGGTCTGCATATCAAACTGGACCGGCCGATGGCCTTCCAGGCCGGGCAGTACATCAACCTGGCGCTGCCCGGCATCGACGGCACCCGCGCCTTTTCCCTGGCCAACCCGCCGAGCAAGGCCGATGAAGTCGAGCTGCATGTTCGCCTGGTCGAAGGCGGTGTCGGCACCGGCTTCATTCATAAGCAACTGAAGGTCGGCGACTCGGTGGAGCTGTCCGGCCCCTACGGGCAGTTCTTCGTTCGCGACTCCCAGGCCGGCAACCTGATCTTCATCGCCGGTGGCTCCGGCCTGTCCAGCCCGCAGTCGATGATCCTCGATCTGCTGGCGCGCGGCGATACCCGGCAGATCACCCTGTTCCAGGGCGCCCGCAACCGTGCCGAGCTATACAACCGCGAGCTGTTCGAGACGCTGGCCGCACAGTACCCGCAGTTCAACTACGTGCCGGCACTGAATCAGGCCAATGACGATCCGCAATGGCAGGGCTTCAAGGGCTTCGTGCATGACGCGGCCAAGGCGCACTTCGACGGCCGTTTCAGTGGCCAGAAGGCCTATCTCTGTGGCCCGCCACCGATGATCGACGCAGCCATCACCACCCTCATGCAGGGACGGCTGTTCGAGCGGGACATCTTCATGGAGCGCTTCTTCACCGCCGCCGATGGTGCCGGTGAGAGCACCCGTTCGGCGTTGTTCAAGCGCATCTGAGGTGAGCATGAACAGTGCCGGCTACGAGGTGTGCGAAGTGCTAAGCGGTCAGTCATTCCGCTGCGCGGAGGGCCAGTCGGTGTTGCAGGCGATGGAGGCCCAGGGCAAGCGTTGCGTGCCGGTGGGCTGCCGTGGCGGCGGTTGCGGGCTGTGCAAGGTGCGGGTGTTGGGCGGCGATTACCGCCGCGGTCGCATGAGCTGCCATCACGTGCCGCCCGGGTTGGCGAGCCAGGGCCTGGCGCTGGCATGCCAGGTATTTCCGCAATCCGATCTGAGCATCGAATGCCTTCGCCGAAATGGCGAAGGCGACAAAAACAACAAGATGAAAAAAGAGGTGCCGTCATGAAAAAAGGCGTTATGCGACCCGGCCACATCCAGCTGCGCGTACTCAATCTAGAGAGTGCCCTGGCCCATTACCGCGACCTGCTCGGCCTGATCGAAGTGGACCGTGATGACTTCGGTCGCGTCTATCTGAAGGCCTGGACCGAAGTGGACAAGTTCTCCCTGGTGCTGCGTGAAGCGGATGAGCCGGGCATGGATTTCATGGGTTTCAAGGTGGTCGACGACGAGTGCCTGGTCCGTCTGACCCAGGACCTGATCGACTACGGCTGCCTGATCGAGACCATTCCCGCCGGAGAACTCAGGGGCTGCGGGCGTCGCGTGCGCTTCCAGGCGCCGTCCGGACACTTCTTCGAGCTGTATGCCGACAAGCAATACACCGGCAAGTGGGGCGTGGAGGAAATCAACCCTGAAGCCTGGCCGCGCAATCTCCAGGGCATGCGCGTGGTGCGTTTCGACCACGCCCTCATGTATGGCGACGAATTGCCGGCGACCTATGACCTATTCACCAAGGTGCTCGGCTTCTATCTGGCCGAACAGGTGCTGGATGAGGATGGCACGCGCGTCGCCCAGTTCCTCAGCCTGTCGACCAAGGCCCACGACGTGGCCTTCATTCATCACCCTGAGAAGGGTCGCTTCCATCACGTCTCCTTCTACCTCGAAACCTGGGAAGACGTACTCCGCGCCGCCGACCTGATTTCCATGACCGACACCTCCATCGATATCGGTCCGACCCGCCATGGCCTCACTCACGGCAAGACCATCTACTTCTTCGATCCTTCTGGAAACCGCAACGAGGTGTTCTGCGGCGGCGATTACAACTACCAGGATCACAAGCCGGTGACCTGGATGGCCAAAGACCTGGGCAAGGCGATTTTCTATCACGACCGCGTGCTCAACGAACGCTTCCTCACGGTGCTCACCTGAAGGCCGGCCCGAATTTACATAGAGATTGCACACATGCAAGAAATCAAGCATTTCATTAACGGCGAGTACGTCGGCTCGGCCAGCGGCAAGCGGTTCGACAACGTCAACCCGGCCAACGGCCAGGTGATCGCCAGGGTCCATGAAGCCGGCGAGGCCGAGGTCGACGCGGCGGTCAGGGCGGCACGCGATGCGCTGAAGGGCCCCTGGGGCCGGATGACCCTGGCCGAGCGCAGCGAGATCCTGCATCGCGTCGCCGACGGCATCAATGCGCGCTTCGACGAGTTCCTCGAGGCCGAGTGCCTGGACACCGGCAAGCCGAAGTCGCTGGCCAGCCACATCGACATCCCGCGCGGCGCAGCGAACTTCAAGGTGTTCGCCGACCTGATCAGGAACGTGCCGACCGAGGCCTTCGAGATGGTCACCCCGGACGGCAGCGGCGCGATCAACTACGCGGTGCGCCGGCCCAAGGGGGTGATCGGTGTGATCAGCCCGTGGAACCTGCCGCTCTTGCTGATGACCTGGAAGGTCGGTCCGGCGCTGGCCTGCGGCAATACCGTGGTGGTCAAGCCGTCGGAGGAAACCCCCAGTACCACCGCACTGCTCGGCGAGGTGATGAACGCCGCCGGGGTGCCGCCGGGCGTCTACAACGTAGTGCACGGTTTCGGCGGCGACTCGGCCGGCGCCTTCCTCACCGCCCACCCGGACGTCGACGGCATCACCTTCACCGGGGAGACCGGCACCGGGGAGCTGATCATGCGCGCCGCGGCCAAGGGCGTGCGCCAAGTGTCGCTTGAACTGGGCGGCAAGAACGCCGGCATCGTCTTCGCCGACTGCGACCTGGACAAGGCCATCGAAGGCACCCTGCGCTCGGCCTTCGCCAACTGCGGCCAGGTCTGCCTGGGCACCGAGAGGGTCTACGTCGAGCGGCCGATCTTCGACGAATTCGTCGCCCGCCTGAAGGCCGGCGCCGAAGCGCTGAAGATCGGCGAGCCGAACGACCCGGAGGCCAACTTCGGCTCGCTGGTCAGCCACAAGCACCGCGAGAAGGTCCTTTCCTACTACCAGAGGGCCCGGGACGAAGGTGCCACCCTCGTCACCGGTGGCGGTGTGCCCGAGATGCCGGCGCACCTGGCCGGCGGCGCCTGGGTGCAGCCGACCATCTGGACCGGCCTGCCAGACGATTCGCCGGTGGTCACCGAGGAAATCTTCGGCCCCTGCTGCCACATCCGGCCGTTCGACAGCGAGGCAGAAGCCATCGAACTGGCCAACGCCCTGCCTTACGGCCTGGCCTCGGCGATCTGGACCGAGAGCGCCTCGCGGGCGCACCGCGTCGCCGGGCAGATCGAGGCTGGGATCGTCTGGGTGAACAGCTGGTTCCTGCGCGACCTGCGCACCGCCTTCGGTGGCGCCAAGCAGTCGGGTATCGGCCGCGAAGGCGGGGTGCACTCGCTGGAGTTCTACACCGAGCTGAAGAACATCTGCGTGAAACTCTGAGGACCTGACCATGAACGCACCGCAGCAAGGCCCTGAAATCGGTCGCGAAATTCTCGCCGCCGGCTACCGCACCAACCTGCATGATCAGGGCGAAGGCTTCCCGGTCCTGCTGATTCACGGCTCCGGGCCGGGCGTCACCGCCTGGGCCAACTGGCGCCTGGTGATACCCGAGCTGGCCAGGCAGCGCCGGGTGATCGCGCCGGACATGCTCGGCTTCGGCTATAGCGAGCGCCCGGCCGACGGCCAGTACCACCAGCAGCGCTGGGTCGAGCATGCCATCGGCGTGCTGGATGCGCTGGGTATCGCCCAGGCCGACATCGTCGGCAACTCCTTCGGTGGCGGCCTGGCGCTGGCGCTGGCCATCCAACATCCCGAGCGGGTGCGGCGGCTGGTGCTGATGGGCAGCGTCGGGGTGAGTTTTCCAATCACGCCGGGGCTGGATGCCGTCTGGGGCTACGAGCCGTCCTTCGCCAACATGCGCCGGCTGATGGATGTTTTCGCCTACGACCGCAGCCTGGTCACCGACGAGCTGGCCGAGCTGCGTTACCAGGCCAGTATCCGCCCCGGCTTTCAGGAATCCTTCGCCCAGATGTTCCCGGCCCCGCGCCAGCGCTGGGTCGACGGACTGGCCAGCGACGAAGCGGACATCCGCGCCTTGCCCCACGAAACACTGGTGATCCATGGCCGCGAGGACCAGGTGATTCCGCTGGCGGCCTCGCTGACCCTGGCCGAATGGATCGCCCGCGCCCAGTTGCACGTATTCGGCCAGTGCGGCCACTGGACCCAGATCGAACACGCCGAGCGTTTCGCCCGCCTGGTCGAGAATTTCCTCGCCGAGGCCGACGCCCTCCATTGCTGAGAGAGACCGATATGGACAAGACATTGATCAACGAGCTCGGCGACGAGCTCTACCAGGCGATGGTCCAGCGCGAGACCGTCACGCCGCTGACCAGCCGTGGCTTCGACATCAGCGTCGAGGACGCCTACCACATTTCCCTGCGTATGCTGGAACGGCGCTTGGCCGCCGGCGAGCGGGTGATTGGCAAGAAGATCGGCGTCACCAGCAAGGCCGTGCAGAACATGCTCGGCGTGCACCAACCGGACTTCGGCTACCTCACCGACGCCATGGTCTACAACAGCGGCGAAGCCATGCCGATCAGCGAACGGCTGATCCAGCCACGGGCCGAAGGCGAGATCGCCTTCATCCTCAAGAAGGACCTGATGGGCCCCGGCGTGACCAATGCCGACGTGCTGGCCGCCACCGAATGCGTGATCCCCTGCTTCGAGGTGGTCGATTCGCGCATCCAGGACTGGCAGATCAAGATCCAGGACACCGTGGCGGACAACGCCTCCTGCGGCCTGTTCGTGCTCGGTGATCAGGCCGTGTCGCCGCGCCAGGTCGATCTGGTCACCTGCGGCATGCTAGTGGAAAAGAACGGCCAGTTGCTCTCGACCGGTGCCGGCGCCGCGGCGCTCGGCTCGCCGGTCAACTGCGTGGCCTGGCTGGCCAACACCCTCGGCCGGTTCGGCATCGGCCTGAAGGCCGGCGAGGTGATCCTGTCCGGCTCGCTGGTTCCGCTGGAGCCGGTCAAGGCAGGCGATTTCATGCGCGTCGAGATCGGCGGCATCGGCAGCGCCAGCGTGCGCTTCACCTGATTAGAACAAGAACAGGGGAAACACCCATGAGCAAGAAACTGAAAGCCGCGATCATTGGCCCGGGCAACATCGGCACTGACCTGGTGATGAAGATGCTGCGTTCCGAGTGGATCGAGCCGGTCTGGATGGTCGGCATCGACCCCGAGTCCGACGGCTTGAAGCGCGCCCGCGAGTTCGGCCTGAAGACCACCGCAGAAGGCGTCGACGGCCTGCTGCCGCACGTGCTCGACGACGACATCCGCATCGCCTTCGATGCCACCAGCGCCTACGTGCACGCCGAGAACAGCCGCAAGCTCAACGAACTGGGCGTGCTGATGGTCGACCTGACCCCGGCCGCCATCGGCCCCTACTGTGTGCCGCCGGTGAACCTCAAGCAGCACGTCGGCACCCTGGAAATGAACGTCAACATGGTCACCTGCGGTGGCCAGGCGACCATCCCGATGGTCGCCGCGGTGTCGCGCGTGCAGCCGGTGGCCTACGGCGAGATCGTCGCCACCGTGTCCTCGCGCTCCATCGGCCCGGGCACCCGCAAGAACATCGACGAGTTCACCCGCACCACCGCCGGCGCCATCGAGCAGGTCGGCGGGGCGAAGGAAGGCAAGGCGATCATCGTGGTCAACCCGGCCGAGCCGCCCTTGATGATGCGCGACACCATCCACTGCCTGACCGAAACCGAGCCGGACCAGGACGCCATCACCGCATCGGTCCACGCCATGATCGCCGAGGTGCAGAAGTACGTGCCCGGCTACCGGCTGAAGAACGGCCCGGTATTCGACGGCAACCGCGTCTCGATCTTCATGGAAGTCGAGGGCCTGGGCGACTACCTGCCCAAGTACGCCGGCAACCTCGACATCATGACCGCCGCAGCGCTGCGTACTGGCGAGATGTTCGCCGCGGAAATCGCCAGCGGCACCATTCAACTGCCACGTCGTGAAGCGGCCCTGGCCTGAGGAGTAGCACCATGAATCTGCAAGGCAAGAACGTCACCCTGCACGACATGAGCCTGCGCGACGGCATGCACGCCAAGCGCCACCAGATCAGCCTCGAGCAGATGATCGCGGTCGCCACCGGCCTCGACGCCGCCGGCATGCCGCTGATCGAGATCACCCACGGCGACGGCCTCGGCGGTCGCTCGATCAACTACGGTTTCCCCGCGCATAGCGACGAGGAATACCTGCGTGCGGTAATCCCGCGCCTCAAGCAGGCCAAGGTATCCGCCCTGCTGCTGCCGGGCATCGGCACGGTCGACCACCTGAAGATGGCGCTCGACTGTGGCGTCTCCACCATTCGTGTGGCCACGCATTGCACCGAGGCCGACGTCTCCGAGCAGCACATCGGCATGTCGCGCAAGCTGGGCGCCGATACCGTCGGCTTCCTGATGATGGCGCACATGATCAGCGCGGAAAAAGTGCTCGAACAGGCCAGGCTGATGGAAAGCTACGGCGCCAACTGCATCTACTGCACCGACTCGGCCGGCTACATGCTGCCCGATGAGGTCAGCGAGAAGATCGGCCTGCTGCGCGCCGAGCTGAACCCCGCCACCGAGATCGGCTTCCACGGCCACCACAACATGGGCATGGCCATCGCCAACTCGCTGGCCGCCATCGAAGCTGGCGCCTCGCGTATCGACGGCTCGGTCGCCGGCCTCGGCGCCGGTGCCGGCAACACCCCGCTGGAAGTCTTCGTCGCGGTGTGCAAGCGCATGGGCGTGGAAACCGGCATCGACCTCTACAAGATCATGGATGTGGCCGAAGACATCGTCGTGCCAATGATGGACCAGCCGATCCGCGTCGACCGCGATGCGCTGACCCTGGGCTATGCCGGGGTGTACAGCTCGTTCCTGTTGTTTGCCCAGCGCGCCGAGAAGAAATACGGCGTACCGGCCCGCGACATTCTGGTCGAGCTGGGGCGCCGCGGCACCGTCGGCGGCCAGGAAGACATGATCGAAGACCTCGCCCTGGATATGTCCCGGGCCCGCCAGAACCAGAAGGTGAGTGCATGAACCGTACCCTCAACCACGAGCAGGTGCTGGCCCTGGCCGAGCACATCGAGAACGCCGAATTGCAGGCGCACGATATTCACAAGGTCACCAACGATTATCCCGAGATGACCTTCGCCGATGCCTACGACATCCAGTGGGAAATCCGCCGCCGCAAGGAGGAGCGCGGCAACAAGATCGTCGGCCTGAAGATGGGCCTGACCTCTTGGGCGAAGATGGCGCAGATGGGCGTGGAGACGCCGATCTACGGCTTTCTCGCCGACTACTTCAGCGTGCCCGATGGTGGCGTGGTGGATTGCTCCAAGCTGATCCATCCGAAGATCGAGGCGGAAATCTCGGTGGTCACCAAGGCGCCGCTGCAAGGCCCCGGTTGCCACATCGGTGACGTGATTGCAGCGATCGACTACGTGATCCCCACCGTCGAGGTGATCGACTCGCGCTACGAGAACTTCAAGTTCGACCTGATCAGCGTGGTGGCCGACAACGCCTCCTCGACCCGTTTCATCACCGGCGGCCAGATGGCCAATCTGGAGGACGTCGACCTGCGCACCCTCGGCGTGGTGATGGAGAAGAACGGTGAGGTGGTAGAACTTGGTGCCGGCGCCGCAGTGCTCGGCCATCCGCTGTCCAGCGTGGCGATGCTCGCCAACCTGCTGGCAGAGCGCGGCGAACACATACCGGCCGGCACCTTCATCATGACCGGTGGCATCACGGCGGCGGTATCGGTGGAGCCGGGCGACAACATCACCGTGCGCTATCAGGGGCTTGGCAGCGTCTCCGCGCGCTTCATCTGAGCCATTCGGCCGCCCTGCCCGGGCGGCCTCTTCTTCAGGAGACACACCATGCCCATTGCCCAGATCCATATCCTCGAAGGCCGCAGCGACGAGCAGAAGGAGACCCTCATCCGCGAAGTCAGCGAAGCCATCGCGCGCTCGCTGGATGCACCGCTGGCCAGTGTACGGGTAATCATCACTGAAATGCCGAAAGGTCATTTCGGCATCGGCGGCGAGTCAGCCAGCAAGCTCAAGCGTTGAGGCCGGCATGATCGTCTCGACACTCGAAGCGAACCTCACCTGGCAAGCGGCGCTGCAGGCTGCCCAGGCGGCGACCGATCACGCCACCGCGCTGGGCATTCGCATCCACGTCGCGGTGGTGGATCGCGCCGGCCTCAATCTGGCGTTCCTGAGCATGAACGGTGCCTTCCTGCACTCCGCAGACATCGCGCGTGACAAAGCCTACACCGCGGCCAGCTTCGGCTTTCCCACCGGCCAGTGGCTGCAGGTGCTGGGCGATAACGAACGCCTGCGCATCGGCATTCCGGTGCGCGAGCGGCTGGTAGTATTCGGCGGCGGGTTGCCCGTCCTGCTGGACGGGCAGTGCATCGGCGGGATCGGCGTTTCCGGCGGATCGGAAGAGCAGGACGAGGCCTGCGCCGAAGCGGGTCTGCGGGCAATGCTCGGCTGAGCCCGTCCGACCCCGCGAACAGGACGTGACTTATTTGTCGCGATCGATATTGAACGGCGACCAGGCCTGACGCGTCGGCATCACTTCCAGGCGGTTGATGTTGATGTGATCCGGCAGGGTGGCGACGTAGAAGATCTGCTCGGCGATGTCCTCGGCGGTCAGCGGCGTGGTGCCGCGGTAGAGCCGGTCGCTGGCGTCCTGATCGCCCTTGGTACGGACCAGGGTGAACTCGGTTTCGGCCATGCCCGGCGCGATGTCGGTGACGCGCACGCCGGTGCCGAGCAGGTCGCAGCGCAGGTTGTAGCCGAACTGCTCGACGAAGGCCTTGGTCGCGCCGTAGACGTGGCCACCCGGATACGGCCAGTGGCCGGCCACTGAGCCGATGTTGACGATGCTGGCACCCTTGCCAGTGGCGATCAGCGTCGGCAGCAAGGCATGGGTGACGTTGACCAGGCCGGTGATGTTGGTATCGATCATGGTGTGCCAATCGGCTAGATCGACTTTTTGCGCGGGCTGCGGCGCCAGCGCCAGGCCGGCGTTGTTGACCAGGCAATCGATCTGGCGGAACTCGGCGGGCAGCTGCTCGACCACCTCCGTCACCGCGCCGGCATGGCGCACGTCGAGGGTGGCGATATGCACCGGCACCTTCGCTGACAGCTCGCTCTGCAGCTCTTCCAGGCGCTCGCTGCGCCGCCCGGTGAGCACCAGCGCCCAGCCGGCCTCGGCGAAGCGACGGGCAGTGGCGCGGCCAAAGCCGGAGGTGGCGCCGGTGATGAATACGATCTTCTGTTTCATGCTCTTCCTCTTTCTCTTCAATGCCTGACGGTCGCGTAGACGACGCGCCAGCACGGGACGCAATGACGGCGTCCAGCTTAGGGGGCCGCGCCGCGAAGGCAAAGCGCCGCGTGCGCTGATCGCGCGCCAGCCGGCCGCCGCTGCGCTGACCATCGAAGCTTCACCGAATGGTCATCGCAGGTTCACGGACGCTTAGCGGGACTGCAACAGAGCCTGACTACCTTCTCGTCTAGACAAGTTGGCCGACCTCCCCGGCCGCGCAGACGAGAGGGCAAGACATGAATGCGGCTATTCGAGTCGAGCGACTGAACAAGACCTTCGCCGGCAAGCAGGCGCTGTTCGACCTGGGCCTGGCGATACAGCCGGGCGAGATGGTGGCGCTGATCGGCGCGTCCGGTTCCGGCAAGTCCACGCTGTTGCGCCACCTGGCCGGCCTGGCCTGCTGCGACCGCTCCGCCGGCGGGCGCATCGAGGTGCTCGGCCGCGAGGTACAGGCCACCGGCCGACTGCATGGCGAGGTGCGCCGCCTGCGCGCCGACATCGGCTACATCTTCCAGCAGTTCAACCTGGTCACCCGCCTCAGCGTGCTGGACAACGTCCTGCTCGGCTTTCTCGGCCGCATGCCGCGCTGGCGCGGATCGCTGGGCATGTTCAGCGACGAGCAGAAGCGCCAGGCCATGGCCGCACTGGAGCGCGTCGGCCTGGCCGAGCGCGCCGCGCAGCGCGCCTCGACGCTCTCCGGCGGCCAGCAGCAGCGGGTGGCGATCGCCCGTGCGCTGACCCAGCAGACCGAGGTGATCCTCGCCGACGAACCCATCGCCTCGCTCGACCCGGAGTCGGCGCGCAAGGTCATGGAAATCCTCGCCGACATCAACCGCCAGGACGGCAAGACCGTGGTGGTGACCCTGCATCAGGTCGATTACGCCCTGCGCTACTGCTCCCGCGCCGTGGCGCTCAAGGGCGGGCGCATCCATTACGACGGCCCCTCGGCGGCGCTCAGCGACCGCCTGCTCAACGACCTCTACGGCGCCGATCTGGACGCCAGTCTGCTGTTCTCCGACCGCGCCCGCAATGCCGAGCCGCGGTCTTTGCAGCTGGTCAACGGCTGAGCCCCACGCCACCCGACAACCAACGCCACACCCAAGGAGTGACCTCCATGTTGAAACGCTTCAGTCGTGCTCTCGCCGCCTCCACGCTGCTGGCCGGTGCCCTCGCCGGCACCGCTCAAGCCGCCGAGACCATCACCTTCGGCATCATTTCCACCGAGTCCTCGCAGAACCTGCGCAGCGTCTGGGAACCCTTCCTCGCCGACATGAGCAAGCAGACCGGCTACGAGGTGAAGGCCTTCTTCGCCCCCGATTACGCCGGGGTCATCCAGGGCATGCGCTTCGACAAGGTCGATCTGGCCTGGTACGGCAACAAGTCGGCGATGGAAGCGGTGGATCGCGCCGGCGGCGAAATCTTCGCCCAGACCGTCGCCGCCAACGGCAGCCCGGGCTACTACAGCCATCTGATCGTGCACAAGGACAGCGCCCTGAACTCCGTCGAGGACGTGCTGAAGAACGCCAAGAGCCTGACCTTCGCCAACGGCGACCCGAACTCCACCTCCGGCTACCTGGTGCCCGGCTACTACGTGTTCGCCAAGAACAAGGTCGACGCCAGCCAGGCCTTCAAGCGCAGCCTCAACGGCAGCCACGAAGTGAACGCGCTGTCGGTGGCGAACAAGCAGGTCGATGTCGGCACCTTCAACAGCGAAGGCATGGAGCGCCTTGAGATCACCGCGCCGGACAAGGCCGCGCAACTGAAGATCGTCTGGACCTCGCCGCTGATTCCGGCCGACCCGCTGGTGTGGCGCAAGAGCCTGAGCGACGAGCAGAAGAACAGGCTGCGCGAGTTCTTCATGAGCTACGGCGCCCAGCCGGCCGAGAAGGAAATCCTCGCCGCGCTGCAGTGGGCACCGTTCCGCGCCTCCGACAACGACCAGCTGCTGCCGATCCGCCAGCTGGAACTGTTCAAGAAGCGCAGCGAAGTCGCCGCCGACAGCAAGCTTTCCGACAGCGACCGCCAGGCGCAGCTGCAGGGCATCGACGACGAGCTGGCCAAGCTGGAACAGCGCATGGCCGAGCGCGAGCAGAAGAACGCCGCCAAGGCCAGCTGAGCAACGCCGGGCGTGGCGCGCTGGCGCCACGCTCCCGTCCGCGCCGTTTTTTGAGAACCGAACATGACCACTCTGAGCACCACACCGCCACTGGCGGGCAACGACAAGCGCAGCTGGCTGCGCCTGTTCGGCTGGGGCCTGTGCCTGGCCGTGCTGGCCTGGTCCTGGCAGGGCGCGGAGATGAATCCGCTGCTGCTGATCCGCGACAGCGCCAACATGGCGACCTTCGCCGCCGACTTCTTCCCGCCGGACTTCAGCAACTGGCAGCTGTACCTCAAGGAAATGGTCACCACGGTGCACATCGCCCTCTGGGGCACCCTGCTGGCGATCGTCTGCGCCATCCCGCTGGGCATCCTCAGCTCCGAGAACATCGTGCCCTGGTGGGTCTACCAGCCGGTGCGCCGGCTGATGGACGCCTGCCGGTCGATCAACGAGATGGTCTTCGCCATGCTCTTCGTCGTCGCCGTCGGCCTCGGCCCCTTCGCCGGCGTGCTGGCGCTGTGGATCAGCACCACCGGCGTGCTCGCCAAGCTGTTCGCCGAAGCCGTGGAAGCCATCGAGCCGGGCCCGGTGGAAGGTGTGCGTGCCACCGGTGCCAGTGCGCTGCAGGAAGTCATCTTCGGGGTGATTCCGCAGGTGCTGCCGCTGTGGATTTCCTACTCGCTGTACCGCTTCGAATCCAACGTGCGCTCGGCCACGGTGGTCGGCATGGTCGGCGCCGGCGGCATCGGCGTGATCCTCTGGGAAGCCATCCGCGGTTTCCAGTTCGGCCAGACCGCCGCCCTGCTGCTGATCATCATCGCCGTGGTGAGCCTGATCGACCTGCTCTCCCAGCGCCTGCGCAAGCTCTTCATCTGACGGAGTGAGGGCCTGCGCGGCCTTCGAAAAAACCATGCAGTTGTCTAGACAACCCAGCGAACCGCTCTACCTCGAACTGGCCCAGGTGCTGCGCGGCGAGTTGCGCCACTACCGCATCGGCGACTTCCTCCCCGGCGAGATGCAGCTGGCGCGCCGCTTCGCGGTCAACCGCCACACCCTGCGCCGCGCCGTCGACGAGCTGGTACAGGAAGGCCGCCTGCTGCGCCGCCAGGGCAAGGGCACCCAGGTGCTGCGACGCCCGCTGGTGTATCCGCTGCAGGCCGATAGTGCCTACAGCGATGCGCTCGCCGCCCTCGGCGTGCGCACCGAAGCGCGCCTGCTCGCACGTCGCCAGCTCAGCGCCAGCGCCGAGGAAGCGCGCCACCTGCAACTGGCCGAGGGCGCTGCGCTGATCGAGCTGAGCACCCTGCGCCTGCTCGACGGCGAGCCGGTCAGCCTGATCCGCCACCGCTACTGCGCCAGCCACGCCGAACGCCTCGCCGACTACCAGGGCGGCTCGCTGCGCCGCTACCTCGGCGAACGCGGCCTGCCGCTGACGCGCCGTTTCAGCCTGATCGGCGCACGCCTGGCCGATCGCGACGAGGCCGCACAGCTGCTGATGCCCCTGCGCATGCCGCTGCTGTCGGTGTTCACCCTGTCCTGCGATGCCGCCGGGCGACCGGTGGAGATCGCCCTCTCGGCCAGCCGTTCCGACCGTTTCCAGTACCAGGTCGCCACCTGATGGAGAACCCCATGCACACCCGCGAACAATCCCCCCGCCAGCGCTGGATGGCCGTGCTGGCCCGCGCCAGCGCCGCCGACCTGGCGCCTTTCGAGAGCGCCCTGCGCGACTGCGCCTACCAGCTGATCCGTCCCGCGGAAATCGGCATGACCCTGGTGCGCGGCCGCATGGGCGGCACCGGCGCGCCGTTCAACCTCGGCGAGATGAGCGTCACCCGCTGCGTGGTGCGCCTGGCCGATGGCAGCACCGGCTACAGCTACCGTGCCGGCCGCGACAAGCGCCAGGCCGAGCTCGCCGCCCTCGCCGATGCCCATCTGCAGGGCGCCCAGCAGAGCCGCTGGCTGAATGAACTGATCGAACCGCTGGCCGCCGCGCAGGCCCGACGCGCCGCGCAAAAGGCTGCCGAAACCGCCACTACCCGCGTGGAGTTCTTCACGCTGCTGCGAGGAGAAGACTGATGAATCGCGCCCCATCCGACCTGTTGCAGCCCGCCTTCGCCGACCCGGTGCTGGACGCGCAGAAGTGCTTCCGCGCCGCGCTCAAGGCCTTGTCCGAGCCGGGCACGCGGCAGCCGCTGGTCAGCGTCGCCGCCATCGAGCCGCTGCAGGCCGCCGGCTACGCGCTGTGCCTGAGCCTGCTGGATAACGACACACCGCTGTGGCTGGCGCCGGCCTTCGACACCCCGGCGATCCGCGCCAACCTGGCCTTCCACTGTGGCTGCCCGATCGTCGAGGCACGCGAGGAGGCGATGTTCGCCCTGCTCGACGCCGCCGCGCTGGACGACCTCTCCGGCTTCTACGCCGGCAGCGAGCGCTACCCGGACCAGTCCTGCACGCTGCTGATCCAGCTCGACCGTCTCGACCGCGGCCCGGCGCTGAGCTGGCAGGGCCCGGGAATCGACGGCAGCCGCCTGGTCGGCCTGCCGCTGAAACCGGCGTTCTGGCAGCAGCGCGCCGCACGCAACGACTTCCCGCGCGGGCTCGACGCGCTGTTCTGCGCCGAAGGCGAAGTGCTCGGCCTGCCGCGCAGCACCCGCATCGGCGATTCGCTGCAGGAGGTGGCCTGATGTACGTCGCGGTCAAGGGTGGCGAACAGGCCATCGACAACGCCCACGCGCTGCTGGCGAAGAAGCGCCGCGGCGACACCGCTATCGCCGAACTCGCCGTCGAACAGATTCGCCAGCAGCTGCCGCTCGCCGTGGCGCGGGTGATGAGCGAAGGCTCGCTGTATGACGAGGAACTCGCCGCGCTGGCGATCAAGCAGGCCGCCGGCGATCTGGTCGAGGCGATCTTCCTCCTGCGCGCCTACCGCACCACGCTGCCGCGCTTCGCCGAAAGCCTGCCGCTGGACACCGGCGCCATGCAGCTAAGCCGGCGCATCTCGGCGACCTTCAAGGACGTGCCCGGCGGCCAGCTGCTCGGCCCGACCTTCGACTACACCCACCGCCTGCTCGATTTCGCCCTGCTCGCCGAAGGCCAACACCCCGGCCCGCCGGTGGATGAAAACACCACGCTGAGCAACTGCCCGCGGGTACTCGGCCTGCTCGGCGAGGAAGGCCTGATGACGCCGGAAATCGACCGCGGCGAGCCGGTGCCGGACCTCACCCGCGAGCCGCTGGAGCTGCCGACGAGCCGCGCCGAACGCCTGCAGGCACTGGCGCGCGGCGACGAGGGCTTTCTGCTGGCGCTGGGCTATTCGACCCAGCGCGGCTACGGCCGCAACCACCCGTTCGCCGGCGAGATTCGCATCGGCACCGCCGAGGTCTGGATCGAGCCGCAGGAGCTGGGTTTCCCGGTCTGCCTCGGCGAGATCGAGCTGACCGAGTGCGAGATGGTCAACCAGTTCGTCGGCGAGAGCGCCGAGCAGGCGCAGTTCACCCGCGGCTACGGCCTGGCCTTCGGTTATGCCGAGCGCAAGGCGATGGGCATGGCGCTGGTCGACCGCGCGCTGCGTGCCGGCGAATACGGCGAGGAAGTGCAGGGCCCGGCGCAGCAGGAGGAATTCGTCCTGATGCACTGCGACAACGTCGAGGCTGCCGGTTTCGTCTCGCACCTGAAGTTGCCGCACTACGTCGACTTCCAGTCCGAGCTGGAGCTAATCCGCAAGCTGCGCCAGCCGCAGGCCGAGCCGACCGAAGCGCTCGCTGAAACGCCAGCGAAGGAGAAACGCGCATGAATGCCCAGGCCATTCCCGCCAGCGATGCGGGCTACAACTTCGCCTACCTCGACGAGCAGACCAAGCGCATGATCCGCCGCGCACTGCTCAAGGCGGTCGCCATACCCGGCTATCAGGTGCCCTTCGGCGGCCGCGAGATGCCGCTGCCCTATGGCTGGGGCACCGGCGGCATGCAGCTGACCGCGGCCATTCTCGGCGCCGACGACGTGCTCAAGGTGATCGACCAGGGCGCCGACGACACCACCAACGCAGTGTCGATCCGCCGCTTCTTCGCCCGCACCGCCGGGGTCGCCACCACCGAGCGCACCCCCGCGGCGACGGTGATCCAGACCCGCCACCGCATCCCGGAAACCCCGCTCGCCGCCGGGCAGATCATGGTCTATCAGGTGCCGATCCCCGAGCCGCTGCGCTTCATCGAGCCGTCGGAAACCGAGACGCGCACCATGCACGCGCTGGGCGACTACGGCGTGATGCACGTGAAGCTCTACGAAGACATCGCCACCTTCGGCCACATCGCCACCAGCTACGCCTACCCGGTGACGGTGGACGGGCGCTACGTGATGGACCCGTCGCCGATTCCCAAATTCGACAACCCCAAGCTGGACCGCAGCCCGGCGCTGATGCTGTTCGGCGCCGGCCGCGAGAAGCGCCTCTACGCCGTGCCGCCGTACACCCGCGTGGTCAGCCTGGATTTCGAGGATCACCCCTTCCAGATCCAGCAGTGGGAACAGTGCTGCGCCATCTGTGGCAGCGGCGATTCCTACCTCGACGAGCTGATCGTCGACGACGCCGGCAGCAAGCAGTTCGTCTGCTCGGATACCGACTATTGCGCGCAGCGCGCCCAGCAACAGGAGAGCCGCCCATGAGCGCCGCCGAACAACTGCTGCCCGCCACGAGCGTCGGCACCGAGCCACTGTTCGCGGTGCGCGACCTGACCCGTCTGTATGGCCCGGACAAGGGCTGCCAGGGCGTTTCCTTCGAGCTCTACCCCGGCGAAGTGCTGGGCATCGTCGGCGAGTCCGGCTCGGGCAAGTCCACCCTGCTCTCGCTGCTCTGCGGCCGCTGCCCGCCGGATCGCGGCAGCGTGCAGTACCGCGATGCTGCCGGCGACTGGCTCGACCTCTACGCCGCCAGCGAGGCCGAGCGGCGCACGCTGCTGCGCACCGAATGGGGCTTCGTCGAACAGAACCCGCGCGACGGCCTGCGCATGGGGGTTTCCGCCGGCGCCAACATCGGCGAGCGGCTGATGGCCCAGGGCGTCAGGCATTACGGCCAGCTGCGCGCCGCCGGGCTGGACTGGCTGCAACAGGTGGAGATCGACCCGGCGCGCATCGACGACCTGCCGCGGACCTTCTCCGGCGGCATGCAGCAGCGCCTGCAGATCGCCCGCAATCTGGTTTCCAGCCCGAAGCTGGTGTTCATGGACGAACCCACCGGCGGCCTCGACGTGTCGGTGCAGGCACGCCTGCTCGACCTCCTGCGCGGGCTGGTGCGCGAGCTGGACCTGGCGGTGGTGATCGTGACCCACGACCTCGCCGTGGCACGCCTCCTGGCCGACCGGCTGATGGTGATGCGCCGTTCGCGGGTGGTGGAGTCCGGTCTGACCGACCAGATTCTCGACGACCCGCAGCATCCCTATACGCAGCTGCTGGTGTCCTCGGTGCTGCAGCCATGAAGGAATCCGCCATGAACACGCTGATCGAGGTTCGTGACCTCGCCAAGACCTTCACCCTGCACCAGCAGCACGGCGTCAGCCTGCAGGTGCTGCGCGAGCTGAACTTCACCGTCGCCGCTGGCGAATGCCTGGTGCTGCACGGCCAGTCCGGCGCCGGCAAGTCGACCCTGCTGCGCACGCTGTACGGCAACTACCTGCCCGCCAGCGGCAGCATCCGTATCCGCCATGCCGGCGACTGGCTGGAGCTGGTCGGCGCCGAGCCGCGCCAGGTACTCGCCGTGCGCCGGCAGACGCTGGGCTACGTCAGCCAGTTCCTGCGGGTGATCCCACGGGTGCCGGCGCTGGAGGTGGTGATGGAACCGGCGCTGGCGCGCGGCTGGAGCCGTGCCGATGCCGAGGCGCGGGCGAAGGCCCTGCTGACCCGGCTGAACATTCCCGAACGGCTCTGGCAGCTGGCCCCCGGCACCTTTTCCGGCGGCGAGCAGCAGCGGGTCAACCTGGCGCGCGGCTTCATGGTGGGCTGGCCGGTGATGCTGCTCGACGAACCCACTGCCTCGCTGGACGAAGCCAACGCCGGCGTGGTGCTGGAACTGATCGGCGAGGCCAAGGCCGCCGGCAGCGCGCTGATCGGCATCTTCCACGACCGCGCGATCCGCGAGGCGGTTGCCGACCGTTACCTGGACATGACGCAGGAGGACCTGGCCCATGCCAGCTGAACAGATACTCAGCAACGCCCGACTGGTGCTGGCCGATCAGGTGTTCCACGGCAGCCTGCTGATCCGCGACGGCCTGATCGCCGACATCAGCGCAGGCGCCAGCAGCCTGCCGCAGGCCCAGGACCTGGGCGGCGACCTGCTGCTGCCGGGGCTGGTGGAACTGCACACCGACAACCTGGAAAAGCACATGAGCCCGCGCCCGGGCGTGGACTGGCCGTCCGCCTCGGCGGTGCTGACCCATGACGCGCAAATCGTCGCCGCCGGCATCACCACGGTGTTCGATGCGCTGTCGATCGGCGACATCAATCCCAAGGGCAAGCGCATGCAGCAGCTCGGGGTGATGCTCGAGGCCATCGCCGAGGCCGAGGCGGCCGGACAGACCCGCGCCGAACACCGCCTGCACCTGCGCTGCGAAGTCAGCCACCCGCAGTGCCTGGAGCTGTTCCGCGAGCTGGTCGAGCAGCCGCTGGTGCAGCTGGTCTCGGTGATGGACCACGCGCCGGGCCAGCGCCAGTTCGCGCGCATGGAGAAGTACCGCGAGTACTACATGGGCAAGTACCACCTGAGCCCGGCGGAGATGGATCATTTCGTCAGCGAGCAGCTGGCCAACTCGGCGCGGCACAGCAACCAGCAGCGCGCCGCCATCGTCGACATCTGCCGCAGCCGCGAACTGGCGCTGGCCAGCCACGACGATGCGACCCTGGAGCACGTTACCGAATCGGCGGACTACGGCATGGCCATCGCTGAATTCCCGACCACCTTCGAAGCCGCCGAGGCCAGCCATGCGCGCGGGCTGAAGGTACTGATGGGCGCACCGAACATCGTTCGCGGGGGCTCGCACTCGGGCAACATCGCCGCTGCCGATCTGGCCCGACGCGGCGTGCTGGACATTCTCTCCAGCGACTACTACCCGGCCAGCCTGCTGCAAGCCGCGCTGGGCCTCGCCGAGCAGGACAACGGCTACGACCTGCCGCGCGCCATCGCCACCATCAGCCTGGCGCCGGCACGCGCGGCCGGGCTGGATGATCGCGGCGAGATCGCCGTCGGGCTGCGCGCCGACCTGGTCCAGGCGCAGGTGCACAAGGGCCAGCCGGTGATCGGCCAGGTCTGGCGCCAGGGCCGGCGGGTGTTCTGATGGCGTATTTCGGCAAAGCTGACAAGGCGCCAGCGGGTAGCGCGGCTGGCTCTATACTGCCTGCCACTGCGCTGGCTTCGATGATCGGGAGTAACCCCATGCAAGGCCGTTTGATCTACCTGACCGGGCCATCCGGCGCCGGCAAGGACAGTCTGCTCGATGCCGCACGCGCAGCGCTCGCCGAACGTGGCGTGCGCATCGCCCGGCGGGTCATCACCCGCTCCGCCGAGGCCATCGGTGAAGCCGCGCATTCGGTGAGCGCCGAGCAGTTCGAACGCATGGAGGCCGAGCAGGCCTTTGCTCTCAGCTGGCGCGCCAACGGGCTGGCCTATGGCATCCCCGCCGAAATCGACGCCTGGCTGGCGGCCGGCGAGGATGTGCTGGTCAATGGCTCGCGTGGTTATCTGCCCGAGGCGCGCAGGCGCTACCCGGATCTGCTGGCGGTGCTGCTGACCGTCGAACAGGACGTGCTGCGCGAGCGCCTGCTGACCCGCGGCCGGGAGACGCCCGAGCAGATCGAGGCGCGCCTGGCGCGCAACGCGCTGTTCAGCGGCGAGCTGGACGACTACATCCGCCTGGACAATTCCGCCTCGCTGGAGCGCAGCGTCGAGCGCCTGCTGCAGCTGCTCGACGAGCACCGTCAATGCGGCTGACCCTGCTCGGCACCGGCGGCGCCGCGCAGGTGCCGGTGTACAACTGCGCCTGTCCGGCCTGCCGTGCCGCGCAGCTCGACCCGAGTCGCCGCCGCCGTGCCTGCTCGGCGCTGGTGGACTGTGGCGGCCAGCGCTGGCTGCTCGACAGCGGCCTGCCGGACCTCTGCGAGCGCTTCGCCCCGGGCAGCTTCAGCGGCATCCTGCAGACCCATTACCACGCCGATCATGCCCAGGGCCTGCTGCAACTGCGCTGGGGCACCGGGCTGCACATTCCGGTGCTCGGCCCGGACGACGCAGAGGGCCTCGCCGACCTCTACAAACACCCCGGCATCCTCGATTTCAGCGAACCATTCGCCGCCTTCGAACAACGCATGCTCGGCACGCTGCGCGTCACCGCGCTGCCACTGGTGCACTCGAAACCCACCTTCGGTTACCTGCTGGAAGGACACAGCCGCTGCATCGCCTACCTCACTGACACCGTCGGCCTGCCGGACAGCACGCGCGAACTGCTGCAGGACACCGCGCTGGACGTGCTGGTGCTGGACTGCTCGACACCACCGCGCGATACGCCACCGCGTAACCACAACGACCTGACCCGCGCATTGCAGAGCATCGAGGAGCTGCAGCCGGCGCAAGCCGTGCTGACCCATATCGGCCACGAGCTGGATGCCTGGTTCATGCAGGCGTCACGGGAACTGCCGGACAACGTATGCCTGGCATACGACGGGATGACGCTCTAGCGCTTAGGAGAGAATCCGAGCTTGCGGCTTCCATCGCCCAGCAGCGGACGAAACACCGAGCCGCCTGCTCGCAACGCGTGGAAAACGCTGCGCGGTCTTCCACCCTACCGATGGCGATGGCGATGGCGATGGGATCGTAGGGTGGATAACGCGAAGCTTATCCACCATGGGTCCGTTGCATGGCGAAACGTCGGGCAGGGCCTCCGACGCGCCATGAAGCATGGAGCGGATTCCGGGCTGACGTCGGCTCTAACGCCCCGGCTGCGGACGGAAACCCGGCACGCTGCTCGAGCGGTCGACCCGCGCAGCCGGCATGCTGCAATTGAGGTCACGGAACGGGCGGCCGTCGAGCTTCTCCCAGCCCTCGCCCGGCGAGGTCTGGCGGCAGATGATGGTGCCGTCGAGCTTGCTCTGCCATTGGTAATAGGGCGCCGGCGCGGCGCTGGCGGCGATGGGCAGGAACAGACTGAGGGCGAGCAGGAAAATGCGCATGGCGGGCTTCGGCGGTGCGATGGCGCCACTCTAACCCTTCGGCTGGCCTTGGCAAGCGCCGTCCGGCGCGCTCAGAACCAGACCCGCGCCGCCTCGCGCAGGAAGATCTCCATGGTCTTCGGCCCGACGCCCTCGAACGCCAGCAGCCGCTTCTCCACCCCGTCGCGCGTCTCACCGAGCTCACGCAGGCGACCCAGCCTGCCGTCGTACTCGGTCAGAAGCTTGTCGCCGAGCTTCAGCAGGCGCGCGGCAGTGGACTCGTCGTAACGCACGTAGCGCGCCTGGCCGAGCAGCTGGACCAACCGGCGCTGGCCACAGTCACGCAGCTTGCGCGGCGTGTCGAGCCGGTTGCGCTCCACCAGTACCCGGTAGGCCTCGGCGGCGATGTCGCGCTGGATGCGCTTGCCGAACAGGAAGCTGGCGACGAACCACTTGAACAGCTCCGCCTCGCCGCGGGTCACGTCGATGCCCAGATCCTCTGCGCCTATTTCTGCAGTCATACGGCCTCCGCGTTCACTCACTCATTCGAAGGCCCCGGCGGACAGGGGTTCGCACAGCGATGAGCGGATTTCCGCGCACCGCTCGACAGTCATAGGCGGTTTCTTGCCGACTGCCCGTCAAAGGTTGTCGGCAAGCGCCGATCCAGAGCGCTGCGGCGGACTGGCACGGCTTCTGCTAATGGCAATGTGCTCGATGCGATTCCAACGACAAGAAGAGCTACCAGCGATATCCATCCTCCGGACTCTCCGGTGTCATCGCCCCTCTGCTTGTTCGTCTGGCGCGTTCCCGAACGCGGCATCGTCTATCGTCAACATGCTGCGTCAACCAATAAAAACGAAACGGAGATCCACCATGAGACTGACCAAACGCCTGGGCCTGCTCGCTGCCGCTGCGGCCTTCACTGCCAGCACCGCGGCCGTCGCTGCGCCGACCTTCATCAACATCCTCACCGGCGGCACCAGCGGTGTGTACTACCCGATCGGCGTGGCCCTGTCGCAGCAGTACAACAAGATCGATGGCGCCAAGACTTCCGTGCAGGCCACCAAGGCTTCGGTGGAAAACCTCAACCTGCTGCAGGCCGGCCGTGGCGAACTGGCCTTCTCCCTGGGTGACTCGGTTGCCGACGCCTGGAACGGTGTCGAGGACGCCGGCTTCAAGGCTCCGCTCAAGCGCCTGCGCGCCATCGCCGGTACCTACAATAACTACATCCAGATCGTTGCCAGCGAAGAGTCCGGCATCAAGACCCTGGAAGACCTCAAGGGCAAGCGCATCTCCGTCGGCGCGCCGAAGTCCGGCACCGAGCTGAACGCGCGCGCGATCTTCAAGGCCGCCGGTCTGGACTACAAGGACATGGGCCGCGTCGAGTTCCTGCCCTACGCCGAGTCGGTCGAGCTGATCAAGAACCGCCAGCTAGACGCCACCCTGCAGTCCTCGGGCCTGGGCATGGCCGCCATCCGCGACCTGGCCAGCACCATGCCGGTAACCTTCGTCGAAATTCCGGCCGCCGTGGTCGAGAAGATCGAGAGCGACGCCTACCAGGCCGGCGTGATTCCGGCCGGCACCTACGACGGTCAGGATGCCGACGTTCCGACCGTGGCCATTACCAACATCCTGGTCAGCCACGAGAAGGTCTCCGATGAAGTGGCCTACCAGATGACCAAGCTGATGTTCGACAACCTGTCGTCCCTGGGCAACGCCCACTCCGCCGCCAAGGACATCAAGCTGGAAAACGCCACCAAGAACCTGCCGATTCCGCTGCACCCGGGTGCCGAGCGCTTCTACAAGGAAGCCGGGGTTCTCAAGTAACCCAGCGCTGACAGACGGGCGGAGCGGGCCCTGCGGCCTGCTCCAGCCCGCATCCTTGTAGCAGCAGGCTTGCCCGCGTTGCCTCGTTGGCAAGCCTGCTTCTACAGGCCCCACCTTGCAGTGAGAGAGTGATTCCCATGAGCGAAAGCCAAGGGCTGCACGCCAGCCCCAGCGAATGGCCGAGGGCGCTGTTCTACGTCGCCCTGCTGTTCTCCATCTATCAGATCGTCACCGCCGCCTTTCACCCGGTGTCCAGCCAGGTGCTGCGCGCCGGTCACGTCGGCTTCCTGTTGCTGCTGGTGTTCCTCTGCTATCCGGCTCGCGGCAACGGCAAGCCGTTCCAGCCAGTGGCCTGGCTGCTTGGCCTGGCCGGTTTCGCGACCTTTTTCTACCAGTGGTATTTCGAGGCGGACCTGATCCAGCGCTCCGGCGACATGACCACCACCGACATGGTGGTCGGCCTGACGCTGATCGTGCTGGTCTTCGAGGCCGCTCGCCGAGTGATGGGCATCGCCCTGCCGATCATCTGCGGGCTGTTCCTCGCCTACGGCCTGCTCGGCGAATACCTGCCCGGTGATCTCGCCCACCGTGGCTATTACCTGGACCAGATCGTCAACCAGCTGTCGTTCGGCACCGAAGGCCTGTACGGCACGCCGACCTACGTTTCGGCGACCTACATCTTCCTGTTCATCCTGTTCGGCTCGTTCCTCGAGCAGGCGGGGATGATCAAGCTGTTCACCGACTTCGCCATGGGCCTGTTCGGCCACAAGCTCGGCGGCCCGGCCAAGGTGTCGGTGGTGTCCTCGGCATTGATGGGCACCATCACCGGCTCCGGCGTGGCCAACGTGGTCACCACCGGCCAGTTCACCATTCCGCTGATGAAGCGCTTCGGCTATCGCCCGGCGTTCGCCGGTGGCGTCGAGGCCACCTCGTCGATGGGCAGCCAGATCATGCCGCCGGTGATGGGCGCGGTGGCCTTCATCATGGCCGAAACCATCAACGTACCCTTCGTCGAGATCGCCAAGGCCGCGCTGATTCCGGCCCTGCTGTACTTCGGCTCGGTGTTCTGGATGGTCCACCTGGAAGCCAAGCGCGCCGGCCTCAAGGGCCTGCCGAAGGACGAGTGCCCGAGTGCCTGGGCCGCAGTGAAGGAACGCTGGTACCTGCTGATTCCGCTGCTGGTGCTGGTCTGGCTGCTGTTCTCCGGACGCACACCGATGTTCGCCGGCACCATCGGCCTGGCGCTGACGGCGATCGTCATCCTCGGCTCGGCAATCATCCTCAAGGTGTCGTCGTTCGGCCTGCGAATCGCCTTCTGGATCGCCCTCGGCCTGCTCTGCGCCGGTTTCTTCCAGCTCGGCATCGGGGTGATCTTCGGCGTCATCGCGGCTCTGGTGGCCGTATGCTGGTTCATCAAGGGCGGTCGCGACACCCTGGTCATCTGCCTGCACGCGCTGGTCGAAGGTGCGCGCCATGCGGTGCCGGTGGGTATCGCCTGCGCCCTGGTCGGCGTGATCATTGGCATCGTTTCGCTGACCGGCGTGGCCTCGACCTTCGCGGGGTACATCCTCGCGGTCGGCGAGAACAACCTGTTCCTCTCGCTCATCCTGACCATGCTGACCTGCCTGGTGCTGGGCATGGGCATCCCGACCATCCCCAACTACATCATCACCAGCTCGATCGCCGCGCCCGCGCTGCTCGACCTCGGCGTGCCGCTGATCGTCTCGCACATGTTCGTCTTCTACTTCGGCATCATGGCCGACCTCACCCCGCCGGTGGCGCTGGCCTGCTTCGCCGCCGCGCCAATCGCCAAGGAGAAGGGCCTGAAGATCAGCATGTGGGCCATCCGCATCGCCATCGCAGGTTTCATCGTGCCGTTCATGGCGGTGTACAACCCGGCGCTGATGATGCAGGGCGGGGACTGGGGCGCCACGCTGTACATGCTGTTCAAGGCGGCCTTCGCCATCGGCCTGTGGGGCACGGTGTTCACCGGCTACCTGCAGCGGCCCATGGCGCTGTGGGAGAAACTGCTGGGCTTCGTCGCCGGTGCGGCGATGATCCTCGCCACACCGATGAGTGACGAGATCGGCTTCGCCCTCGGCGCGATCTTCCTCGCTCAGCACATCTGGCGCGCCCGCCGCGCCGAGCGTCTGGCGGCCGCATGATCGGTCTGTGCCTGGGGTTGGCAGGCGTGGTGTGGGCCGAAGTGCCCGCCCCCGCCTTCACCCTGGCGTGGAACCACACGATCGAGAAGATCCGCTGGGAAGAGGATTACCGCGTGACGCCGGACGGGCTGCTGCTCGGCGAAGCGCGGGTCAAGGGTTCTGGTGCCGGGATGGAAATCCCGGATGACGCCGAACTGCGCGACGGGGCCTGGCACTACCAGCGCCAGATGCCTGCGTTGCCACTCCTGCGCCTGGGGCGAACCCCCGAGGCAGGGGATTACCAACTGTGTTTTGACCAGCGTTGCCACGCGATGAGCGAATGGCTAGGCCCGCCACAAGCGGACCAGCCGGCGCTGGAAGTCTGGGGCTGTACCGTGCAAGCGGCGAGTGTCGGGAACGATTGATCGGCTCGCCGGTGATCGTTGAAGAGGGGTGTTCGCGCAAGCGGCACCCCTTTTTCTTTGGTCCTTCGATTGGTTCGAGGAAATAACTGTAGCGATGGCTGGACTGGATGGATGCAGGTTCAGATCGCATAACCATTTCCGAGCTGCTTGAAAGCATAGTTTCGCCCTGCTGGGCGACCCACTTTTTCCAGTCGCGCCTGCCCGGCCGGGAAAAAAGTAGGCAAAAACGCTTGCCCCTCCATCCGGACTGGGCGTCCCCGGTTCGCTGCGCTCGACTTCCCTCGTTCCATCGCCGCTCCGGGGGCCGGCGTACAAGGGCCATCCATGGCCCTTTATCGCGGGGACGCCTAGTCCTCTCGCGGCATCCATGCCGCTCACTCCCCTACGCAACGATTGCACTCGGCCTCCTGAAAGGGGCGAATGGTGTCGCCTGATGACCTGTGCGCAATAAAGCAAAGCAAAGCAAAGCAAAGCAAAGCAAATGATCGTACCGACTGTGCTGTGCGGGCGCGCCGTAGGGATTTTTCATGCCCGCAATGGAGAGCGCGAGGGTAAGCCCACGCGCAGAACTTGGAGCTTTGAAGCCATCAGCAACCGCCTAAACGCCGAACATCTGTTCTGTTTGTACGATCCACCAGGCGGCTCCAAACGCCCCTTCAGGAGGGTGAACGAAGCCGTCGTGGAGAGGGGCGAGCCGCAGGGATGCGGCGAGAGCCGTAAAGGGCCATGGATGGCCCTTGTACGGCGACCCTCGGAGCGGCGGCGTAGTGAACGAACCCGGAGCGAAGCGCAGGGCCGGATGCAGGGGCAAAGCGTTTTTGGTTACTTTTTCCGCGCCTGGAAAAAGTGACTCGCCCAGCAGGGCGAAATCAAGCTCCCAAGCAGCTCGCAAATAGTCCAAAAAACACAACACTCAACAGCCCAAGCGCTCCCTCCAAACGCCGCATCAACCTTTCCTTAGCCCATAAAAAAGGCGCACATCCCTTTCGGTGGTGTGCGCCAAAGCGTCCCGCTCGCACGCTATTACTTGGTCTGCATGATCAAATCCCGACGCATCAGCGTCTTGATCTTCACCAGATGGTCGTCTTCCTGAGTCTTGGCATGAACGAAGCTATCGGCGATGTTCGGATGACCGGCCGCCTGCGCCAGTTCGATCAGCAGTTCCCAAGCGGCGTTGTCCGCCAGCTCGGCCGTCAGCAGTGCGTTCATGCACTGCGCGACGTTGGTCCGCGGATCGGTCAGCACCTGCATGATGCCCATCGCCATGACCCCGGCGACATCCGCGCTGGGCGTCTGCGCGGTGGGGTCGGCACCGAGTTTTTCCATCGCCGCATGCACCAGCATCATGTGCTCGAACTCTTCGTCGCGGATGTGCTGCAGCACGCCCACCAGGTCGTTGCCCGAGTCCAGGTTGCGCGCCTTGGCGATCATCGCCTCGTACAGGCGCACGCCGTTGCGTTCGAAGGCCAGGCGCTCGCCGAGCTTGTCGATGAACACCTCGGGGCTCTTGCCCTTCATCATGTCGAAGCTGGTCTTGAGCATGCCCTTGGCCGAGCCAGGCACCGGCACGGAGCCGATGCGGTCGGCCTCTTCGTTGCGTTCGGCACGCTCGACGAGCATGCCGCGCTCATCACCCGGCACGTCCGGGTGGATGTCGTTGACGGCATCGAGCAGGCGCTTGGTGTCCTTCGGGGACATCTGCACGCCGGTGTAATTGGTACCTACTTTCGCTGCAGTAGCCATGTTCGTCTCCTCAGGAAGCCTTGCGCATCAGTTCGCCACCCGGCGCCCACTGGTAACCCGCCGAGACGATGTCCGAGGCGAGCCCTTCCGAGGCGAGGTGGTTGCGGTAATCGAGCGAGGACTGCGGCTCCTTGGCCTTGTCCACATAGACCGGGCCGGCAGTGCGCAGGTTGACCTCGGCGGCCAGCACCTGGCGGACGAAATCGCGCTGGCTCTTGAACTCGACCATCTTCGGCAGCGGGCCGGCGAGAATCTCGGCCGGGTCGCGGCGCTCGAGCTTCTTGAACCATTCGCAGGCGACGTTGAGGTGGCCCAGCTCGTAGTCGAGGAAGCGCTCCCACATGGCCTTGATCCGCGGGTTGGTCTCCTGCTCAGCGCAGCTGGCGTACATGTAGACCTCCATCGCCTCGTGCACCAGCCACTTCTCGATATGGCTTTCGCTGGGATCGGAGAGCGAGCCGTACTGGGTCACGTGCTGTTCTTCCACCGAGGCGATCTCGGCATACAGCTGGCGCGCCAGCGGGTCGGCGAACAGCGGGCCGATGTTCATGTAGTAGTCGTGGGTCTGGTATTCCGCGCCGGTGATCAGCGCCGCGTGGATCTTGGTGATCAGCGCCGCGCTTTCCTTCTCGTAGTTGTCGCGGATGTCGTTCTCCGGGTGCCGATGATGCTCGGAGGTCTTGCGGCCGGGAACGATGTCGGTATAGCCCTGCAGGATGTTGTTGGCATCCTTGCCCTCGAGGCGGTCGAGCATCGCCGAGTAGCGGTACAGGTGGTCGAAGTCTTCCAGCAGGCCGAAGCGATAGGTCTGCGCCTGGTAGGGATCGGGCTCGTTCTGCGCCACGGCCGCGGTCACCTCGATGGCGACCTGCTCGTAGGCGACGGTAGTTTCCAGTGGCGAGTGGTCGGCGCCGATCAGCCAGTTGATCATGGTCGCCTGGTGCTGCTCGGTACGCCGGATCTGCGCCAGCGGCAGGCGCAGTTCCTTGTTGAAGCGGGCGATGCCGTGGCTCAGGCGCAGGGCGTCCGTCTCGACCCCGTTCATGAGGATGATGCGGACACGGGTAAAGGCATCGTCATCGAGCTTGCTGATCGGCTTGCCGGCCATTTCCTTCCATGTGAATTTCTGCTTCTCCAGTGGCGTGCCTTTGTTGTCGAAAATTCCGGAAATGGTCTCCATGGAGCCTCCGTTGTTATGCGTGGGTATCAGGCATGGGGGATCGCCGCCGTATGAATCGGCGACCTAGTAAAGAGGACCGGAGAGCTGGAGAAAGGATTCGCACCGTTCAGCGGACAGGGGTATCGCTGCCGATGAACGGCAGATCGGGGATTTTCGACGCAAGAGCCATAACGGCGCGTAACGCCCACGGCAACAGGCCGCGCCGTTTCGCTTGTTCAGTCGGCCAGTTCCGAAAGCCTGGCTTCCCGCTCGTCGGCAGGCAGTTCGGTTAGCGCCGCAACCGCCCGGTGAAAGCGCGTCCAGTCCCGCTCGCACCGCTCGAACAGAGCAGCAAAGGCCGGTACCCAGCGGTCATACAGGCCGAACGGCAACAGCGTGGCGTTATTCAGTGGCTGGGCGAACCAGCGATCGAAGCGCGCATCGCCGTTCCACTGGCTGTCACGCAGATGTCGATAGCGCTGACGCAGCGTCGCGAACTCGGCCTGCTTCAGCGCGCGCAACTCGGTTGTCGAGCGACCCGAGGCATACAGCTGGTCCAGCCGCTGGCGGGTATCGAGTAGCAGCTCAACCAGTTGCCGATAACGCACCCGCGCCTGTTCATCCCGCTGCGGCAGGTCGCGATGGGCACGCCACTGGCGCAGGCCCTCGCGCTCGACGAAGGTGGCGTAGGACTCGTTGAAGGCGGTGTCGCCGGGCAGATACAGCTGCTGATGAGCCAGTTCGTGGAAGATCAGCGCCGCCAGCTGCTCGTCGTTGCGCCGCAGCATCGAGCTGAGCAGCGGGTCGGCGAACCAGCCCAGCGTGGAATAGGCCTCGACGCCCGCCATATGGGTATCCAGCCCGCTCAACCGCAGCCGCGCCGCCTCGCCGCGTGCTGCGCCCTGGCGAAAGTAGCCGCGATAGGCAACGCAGCCGGCGATGGGAAAGCAGTGCTCCAGCGGCTTGACCGAGAACTCCTCGGTGGCGAACAGATTCCACACCACATAGGGCCGACCGAGTTCGGCGTAGAGCCGATAGCTATCGTTGTCCGGCAACTCCAGCGCCTGGCTGGCGAAGCGACGCGCCTGCAACACCTCGCCCAGCCGTTGGCGCAACGCCGCATCGCGCGATTCATCGACGATCAGCGCCTCGATGGGTTCGCGCTGGCGCAGCAACTCCAGCTGGCCGGCGGCGAGCTGGCCGTAATAACTGCAACCATTCAGACAGACGGCAAGCAGCAGGGGAACCCAGCGCAGGCTGCGGCTGTCGATGGAGGCGGCGTTGGGCTTGGGCATCGGGTGTACCGCTCGGTGGTCGGGCTGGCGCCGGCGCGCGTAGCGCACCCTACAAAGGCCGTGCTGCCGATTGCAACCTGCGGCAGCCCATGACGTCCTCAATAGAACCCTTGCCGGCCACTGATCACCGGCTGGAGCCTTGTACATGCGCGGTTTCCTTCTCGTCACCCTGCTCGCCAACCTGGCCGGCTGCTCCATGTGGATGCCCAAGCCCGATCCCGAGCAGGCCTGGGTCGAGCTCAACCCGAACGGCGAGACCCAGCTGCAGGCGGTCGCCGTGGACGGCAAGACGCTGGAGGACGATCGCTATTTCCAGGTCCCGCCCGGCAGCCGCAAGCTGGAGATGCGCTACCGCTTCGAGGTCAATGGCGCCAACGTCGGCCCCGGCAGCAACCCGCTGCCTCGCGACTGCAAGCTGACCCTGGAATACGACAAGTTCACCGCCGGCGCGCGCTATCGCCTGGTGGCCGGCGGCTATGGCTTCCGTCCCTGGGCCAAGCTCTACGACCAGCACCAGTACGTGCTGGCCCGCGCCGAGGAAAAGGGCTGCGGCGACCTCGCCGGCCGCTGAGTCCGCGTTGAAATGCGCCGTCATCTGGCGCACCCTCGGCAGCATCGGTGAGGCGCAGCGCGTCTCACCCCGCCATTCGCCGAGGATCCAGCCATGCGTCGCGCACTCCCCCTCGCCCTGCCCGCCCTTCTCGCCCTGGCCGGCTGTGCCGGGCCATTGCCGCAACCCGACCCGAACATGGCCTGGGTCGACATGACCGCGCAGCCCAGCGACATCTTCATGTCCGACCAGCTGGACGGCAAACGCACCCCCGACGGCCGCTATTTCCAGGTCCCGCCGGGGGCCCATGAACTCGAAGCGCGCTACGAATTCGAAGTGACAGGGGGCGACTTCGGCCTGTTCGGCGAAACCCACACCATTCGCTGCACCTTGGTGATCCGCTACGACGACTTCCAACCCGGCCAGCGCTACCTGTTCCAGGCCCGCTCGCTGGGTTTCACCCCGCAAGGCTGGTTGCGCGACGAACAGCGCAACGTGCTGGTCGAGGCCGAGGCCGAGCATTGCCACTGAGCCCGCTCGCACCCGACCGCCTTACGTCATGAGGTAAACGATGTCCCGCATTGCAAACACCCGCTTTTCCGCTCTCGACCTGGCGCCGATCCGCGACGACGGCACGCCGGCCCAGGCGCTGCACAACGCCCTGGCCCTGGCGCGCCATGTCGAGGGGCTTGGCTTCCAGCGCTTCTGGGTGGCCGAGCACCACAACATGGACGGCATCGCCAGCGCCGCCACCGCGGTGTTGCTCGGCTACCTGGCCGCCAACACCACGCGCATCCGCCTCGGCGCCGGTGGGGTGATGCTGCCGAATCACGCGCCGCTGGTGATCGCCGAGCAGTTCGGCACGCTGGAAGCGCTCTACCCGGGCCGCATCGACCTCGGGCTCGGTCGTGCCCCCGGCGCCGATCAGTTCACCGCCCATGCGCTGCGCCGCGACCGCATGGGCAGCGCCGACGACTTCCCGCAGGACGTCGAGGAGCTGGAGCTGCTGCTCGGTCCGCGACAGCCCAATCAGCGCGTCATCGCCATGCCCGGCGTCGACAGCAACATACCGATCTGGCTGCTCGGCTCCAGCCTGTTCAGCGCCCAGCTGGCCGCGGCCAAGGGCCTGCCCTACGCCTTCGCCTCGCACTTCGCGCCGCGCTACATGCACCAGGCGATCAAGCTCTACCGAGACAACTTCAAGCCTTCGGCGGTGCTCGACAAGCCCTACGTGATGCTCGGCGTACCGCTGATCGCCGCCGACAGCGACGAGCAGGCCGAGTACCTGGTGACCAGCGTCTACCAGCGCATCCTCTCGCTGATCCGCGGCCAAAGCCTGGTGCTGCGCCCGCCGGTGCAAAGCATGCAGGGCCTGTGGCTGCCGCATGAGCAGCAGGCCGTGGGCGACTTCCTCGGCCTGGCGCTGATCGGCGGCCCGGAGAAGGTTCGCGCGCGTCTCGACGTACTGCTCGAGCAAACCCAGGCCGACGAGCTGATCTTCACCTGCGACCTCTACGAAACCGCCGACCGCCATCGCGCCTTCGAGATCGTCGCCGAGCTGCGCCAGTAGAAAACCGGCCGCTGCCCTGACCGGCGGCGGCCTACCTCGGCCCTGTCGGCGAACCCTGCCGCCGGCCACCGTTCCAATGGCACACACCCCTGGGCGCAACACCGCGCCCCGCCATCGGAACACGCATGAATTTTCTCGAATGGATGGCCGTGCTCGGCGTCCTGCTGCTGATCCTCGCCCTCGCATCGGCCTTCCTGCGCTGGCTGCCAATCACCACGTCCCTGATCTACCTCGGTTTCGGCGTACTCATCGGCCAGCTCGGCATCGGCCTGTGGGAGATGGAATTCCTGCATATCGCCGGCTGGATGGAACACCTCACCGAAGTCGCCGTGCTGGTGTCGCTGTTCGTCAGCGGCCTCAAGCTGCGCATGCCGCTGCGGCATCCGGCATGGAAGAGCGCCTATGTACTGGCCGGGCCGGTGATGCTCGCCTGCATCGGTGGCGTCACCTTGCTCTGCCACTACGTGTTCGGCCTGAGCTGGGGTGTCGCGGTGCTGATCGGGGCGATTCTGGCGCCCACCGATCCGGTGCTGGCGAGCCTGGTGCAGGTCAACGATGCCCGCGACAGCGACCGCCTGCGCTACGGCCTGTCCGGTGAAGCGGGCTTCAACGATGGCACCGCGTTTCCCTTCGTGGTGTTTGGCCTGATGCTCATCGCCCAGGGCCAGCTAGAGGCCGACTGGGTCGGCGAATGGGCGCTGCACCGGCTGCTGTGGGCGGTGCCGGCGGGGCTGCTGATCGGCTTCCTGCTGGGCAAACTGGTCGGCCGCGTGGCCATCTACCTGCGCGCACGGCATACCGATACCGCCATGTCGCCCAACGACTCGCTGGCCCTGGCGCTGATCGCGCTGGCCTACGTCGGCGCCGAGCTGGCCGGCGCCTGGGGCTTTCTCGCCGTGTTCGCCGCGGGCCTCGGCCTGCGCCACGCGGAAATCGCCGCCGCTGACGACTCGGAGACGCCGTCCGAAGAGCTGATCAACGACGCCGTGCCGCACCTTGCCGAAGGCGGCCTGGCGCCTCGCGCGTTGTCGCTGGATGACCGACAGCTGGGGCAACCACGGGTCGCCGCCGGCGTGCTGATGGGTGATGTGCTGGCGTTTGGCGGGCAGCTGGAGCGCAGCCTGGAAGTGTTGCTGGTGACCATGCTCGGGGTGCTGGTCTCGGTGCACTGGGACTGGCGTGCAGTGCCGCTCGGCCTGGCGCTGTTCCTGCTGATTCGGCCGCTGAGCGTGATGCTGCTGATGCCGCGGCGCTACCTCGACCGCGCCCAGTGCCTGACAGCGGGCTGGTTCGGCATACGAGGTATCGGCAGCCTGTATTACCTGAGCTACGCGGTGACCCACGGCCTGCTGCCGGACGAAGCGCAGACCATCATCGGCCTGGTGTTATCGGTGGTAGCGCTGAGCATCGTGCTGCACGGGCTCAGCACCCAGCCTTTGCTGCGTCGCTACGAACGCAGCCGCGGCGCCGCCGACTGACCGGCGGCCGCGCGTGGCGATCAGCTGTTCTCGAGGCGGAAGCCGACCTTCATGGTCACCTGGAAGTGACCGACCTTGCCGTTCTCGACGTGGCCGCGAATCTCGCCGACCTCGAACCACTCGACGTTCTGCAGCTTGCTGCTGGCTTCGGCGATGCCGTTCTGAATCGCTTCGTCGACGCTGTTGCGCGAGGAGCCGACGATTTCAATCTTCTTGTACGTGTGATGATCCGACATAGAACTTTCCCCTTCTGGTCTGAAGAGCCTCCGCTCGGTAATGACGCTTCCTGTTGATTGAGGCCCGCAGAGCGGCCCGGAAGTTCAGCGGAGCGGTCGATCCGCCGATGGCGGGCGGCGAATCACCCTGGTGGATAACGCGCAGCTTATCCACGCGGTTCCCGGCACGCTCACTCCACGCGCCGATAGCGGTAATGCTGCGGTTTGAACACCTGATTGAAATGCCGACCCAGCGAGTCGGCTTCGAGCAAGGCCTGCACCGCTTCGGGCGGGACCTCCTCATAGCGGTACAGCGCGCCGCTGCTGAATTCCACTTCCAGCACTTGCTGCTCGGGGTCGTAGCCAAGCGAGCGCAGGCTGCGCGAGGTCACCGCTGCGCGTTTCATGCGCTCGGATCGGCTTGCTGGGCGAAGCCGTCGGCCTGCATGCGCCACAGCGCATCGAACTCACCGCCGTGGCGGCGCAGCTCCTGCGGCGGGCCGTCTTCGACGATGCGGCCGTCACGCAGCACGATGATGCGGTCGAAGCTCGCCAGCGTGGACAAGCGGTGCGCCACCGCGACCACGGTGCGGTTATGCACCAGGTTGTTCAGCGCCGCCTGGATCTCCGCTTCGGAATGGGTGTCGAGCGCCGAGGTGGCCTCGTCGAGAATCAGGATCGGCGCATCCTTGAGGAACGCGCGGGCGATGCCCAACCGCTGGCGCTGGCCGCCGGAAAGCATCACGCCGCGCTCGCCGACCAGGGTGTCATAGCCCTGTGGCAGCTCGCGGATGAAGGCGTCGCAGAAGGCGCTGCGCGCGGCCTGGATCACCTCTTCATCGCTGGCATCCGGGCGGCCATAGCGGATGTTCTCGCGGATGCTGCGGTTGAACAGCGCGGTTTCCTGCGGGACCACGGCGATCTTCTCGCGCAGGCTGTCCTGGCTGACGCTGCGGATGTCCTGACCATCGATCAGGATGCGCCCGTCACGCACATCGTCGAGGCGCTGGATCAGGTTGATCAGGGTCGACTTGCCGGCCCCGGACGAGCCCACCACGCCAACCTTCTGCCCGGCCGGAATGTGCAGGTCGAGGTGGTCGAACACCGCACCACGGTCGGGGTAGCTGAAGCAGACGCCGTCGAAGGTGATATCGCCCTCGGCCAGCAGCAGCTGGTTGTCCGGGTCTTCCAGGCCATGGGGCTGAACGATGATGCGCAGGGTGTCGTCGATCGCACCGAGCTGCTGAGTGGTGTCCACCAGCGCCAGGGCGAGGTCGCGCGAGCCGTGCAGGATGCGGAAGGTCAGCGCGCTGACCAGCACCACGTCGCCGGCGGTCACCGAGCCGTCGACCCACAGGCTGATCGCCCAGACGAGCATGCCGCCGGCCATCACCGACAGGCAGATGTCGTGCATCACCCGTGCTTTTTCCAGATACATCCAGCTGCGCCGCTGGGCGCGGGCCTCGTAGCCGATCTCGTGGGCCAGGCGTTCGGCCTCGCGATCGCGGGCGGAGAACGCCTTGATCGTCCAGACGTTGGAGACCGCATCCACCAGCTCGCCGCCGACCCGCGCCGACTGCGCGGCGAAACGCTGGTGTTTGGCCCGCCCGCGAATGCCGAAGCCGGTGATCAGCGCGGCGACGATGGCGACGAAGACGATCAGCGCCAGCGCCATCTGCCAGCCGACGGTGAACAGCACCACCACGGCGCCGAGGAAGTCGACGATCGGCGGCACGATCTTCCACGCCAGCCCGCCATAGATCGAACCGGCCGCGGCGCCCAGGGCGGAGATACGATTGCCCAGCGAGCCGGCGAAATGCTCGGTGAAATAGCGCATCGGGTGGCCGGTCAGGTGCTTGAACAGGTCGACGCGGATATCCACCACGCTGGCCACCACGGTGCGACAGCCGAGCCAGCCGCCGAGGCGCCACAGCACGTTTTCGCTGACGATCAGGCCGATGAACAGCCCCAGCGGCCACCAGACGTTGGCCGAGCCGCGATCCGCAGTGCCCTGGGCCATGGCATCGACCAGCAATTTCATGCCGTACTGCACCGCCACCGCGCAGCTGGCGGCACCGATGATCAGCGCCAGCAAGCCACCGAAATGCCAGGGCCGGGCACAGATGTAATGCCAGAGAAAGGCCACCGGGCGGCTGGGTAGCGGCAGCTCGTCCGGTTTGGCCTGAGGCACGGCGGCCGCCTGGTTCATGGCGTGGCTTCGGCTAGCTGTAGAGTCGGGCTGGAGTGGCTGAAACGCATCTGCTGCAGCCGCAGTTCATCAGCCAGCCCTTCATGCACGCAGCGCTTGCCGTTTTCGTCGGGAAAGCCGAACAGCCCGACCGGGCAGTGCCGCTCATCGGTCCAGCCCGGGTAATCCAGCACCGGATACAGGCAGATGCCTTCCACCGGCACCCCGGCCTGCATCGCCAGACCCGCCTGCTCGCTGACATAGCGCAGCCAGTCCCCGCGCACGTCGCCTTCGGCGCCGGTTTCGGCTATCAGCAACGGCCTCCCATAACGCTGATGGATTTCCCGCAGGATGCCCTTGAATGGTCGGTAATCCGGGTTGTCGCGCTCGATGGTACGGCCATCACCGTGGTACCACTGGTTGTTCGAGTAGTAGTTGATGCCCAGCACGTCGAGGTACTCCGGCGCGCCGCCAAGCCCCGGCCATTGCTCGCCGCATAGCATGTCCCAGGCCTCGAATTGCGACTGGCGGAAACGCTCGGCGTCGCGCTGTGGGCCGGGTCGGTCGTTGCCCGCGACCACATGGATGGCCGGATCGACCTGGACGAAGCGCGCCCGTGGCTCGACCGCGCGGATCGCCTGCATCGCGGCGATGGTGGCGCGCACCAGTTGGTGCTTGAGTTCGAAACCACGGCCGCGGGCCATCGGATTGAAATAGGCCTCGTCGCCACCGGCCCAGGCCCAGAAGGAGATTTCGTTGAGCGGCGCATAGAACGGCACCTCGCCGGTCTCGTCCTTGATCAGCTGCGCGGCCGCGGCGGCATAGCGCGCGAAGCGCTCGACGAACTGCGGTCGCCAGATGTCGATGTCGTCCGGCCAGCCGTAATGGCACAAATCCCAGATCACCTGGGTGCCCTGGCGCTGCGCCGCCTGCAGCATCGGCAGGAAGCTCGACCAGTCGTACTGCCCCGGCGTGCGGTCGATCAGATGCCAGCGCAAGCCGTCGCGCACACTGTGCAAGCCATGCCGGTGCAGCTCGGCATAATCGTGGGCGGCCCAGCGGTCATGGCCGGTCGCGGCGATCAGGTCGAGACGCCGACCGTCGCTACGCCGGTGGTTGGAACACTCGAAACCGCCAAGGAAAAAACTCTTGAACAGGGAGGGATGGTGCATCGTTTACCTCATGGATGACTCGGTGGCCGCCCGCGTGGCCGAAGACTCGCCGGCGCGCGGCGAGCCTCAGGCATAACGACCGCTGCGCTTCAGCCGAGTTGCTCGGGCACCGCTTGCGGCTGCGTTGCCAGCTCGGCTTCCTCGATGCGCTTGTACAGCGCCAGCGCCTGCCCGACTACCTGATCCATGTTGTAGTACTTGTAGGTGCCGAGGCGGCCGACGAAGGTCACGCCGGGCGTCTGGTCCGCCAGCTGCTGATAGCGCTTGTACAGCTCGGCGTTCTCCGGCCGCGGGATCGGGTAGTAGGGATCGCCCTCCGCCGAGGGGTACTCGTAGGTGATGCTGGTCTTCGGATGGGCCTGCCCGGTGAGGTGCTTGTACTCGCTGATGCGCGTGTAGGGCACATCCTCGCTCGGGTAGTTGACCGTACCTACCGCCTGGAACTGCGCCTGCTCGAGCTGCTTGTGCTCGAATTTCAGCGAGCGGTACGGCAGCTTGCCGAAGCGGTAATCGAAGTATTCATCGATGGGGCCGCAGAAGATCAGGTGGTCGTACTGAACCTCGTCGCGGATCTCGCGGTAGTCCGTGTTGATCATCACCTTGATGTTCGGATGCGCCAGCATCTTCTCGAACATCTTGGTGTAGCCGTACTTGGGCATCTGCTGGAAGGTATCGGTGAAGTAGCGGTCGTCGGTGTTGGTGCGCGTGGGGATGCGCGAAGTCACCGACTTGTCCAGCTGCGACGGGTCCAGTCCCCACTGCTTGCGGGTGTAGCCGCGGAAGAACTTCTGGTACAGCTCGCGGCCGATGCCGTTGATCACCACGTCTTCGCTGGTCTGGATGTTCTCCACCGGCTCGGCACGGCTGGCGAGGAAATCTGCCGCTTCCTCTTCGGTGGTCATGTTCAGACCGTAGAGCCTGTTCAGCGTGGTCATGTTGATCGGGATTGGTACTTCCTGCCCGTCCACTTGCGCCAGCACGCGATGCTCATAGGGGCGCCACTCGGTGAACTGCGAGAGGTAGTCGACGATGCGCTGGGCGTTGGTGTGGAAGATGTGCGGGCCGTAGCGATGGATCAGCACGCCGGATTCGTCGTGATAGTCGTAGGCGTTGCCGGCGATGTGCGGGCGCCGGTCGACCACCAGTACGCGCTTGTTCAAGCCCCTGGCCAGCCGCTCGGCGAGCACGCTGCCGGCGAAACCGGCACCGACGATCAGGTAATCGAAGCCACGCCTGCGCGCCTGCGGCTCTTCACCGGCACCACCGCCGAGACGTTCCGGGTTGCTGTCTTGCGGGGTCATATCGCGCATTGCATCTTCTCCTTCATCAGGCTCCAGGTGTGGTCCCAGGACATATCACCGAGGATCTCGTCGGTCTTGGCCAACAGCGCATCGCGGTCCTCGGCATCGGCCAGGGCGGCTTCTGTCGCGGCGACGAACGCCTCGGCACTGTCGGCGATGCGCACGATGCCGGTGTCACCGTAGGTGCGCACCACGTCGGTGATCGGCGTGGACACCACCGGGCAACCGCCGGCGAGGTATTCGGGGGTCTTGGTCGGGCTGATGAAGCGGGTCGATTCGTTCAGCGCGAACGGCATGATCGCCACGTCCCAGCCCGACAGGTATTGCGGCAGCTCGTCGTAGGTCTTGCCGCCGAGGTAGTGGATGTTGTCGCGGCGCGGCAGCTCGGCTGGGTCGATCTTGACCACCGGGCCGATCAGCACGATCTGCCATTCCGGCTTCATCCGCGCCACCTGCTCGATCAGCTCGAGGTCCAGGCGCTCATCGATCACCCCGTAGAACCCGAGGCGCGGATGGGGAATCTCTGCCTGGTCGTCCGGGTCGTGCTGCGGCCGGCGCGCGGCGGCGAAATGCTCGACATCCACGCTGCTGGGGAGCGGATGCGCATTGTCGTGACGCTGGCGCTTGGCTTCATAGAGGCTGTAGCCGCCGGTAAAGACCAGATTGGCGCGACACATCAACTCCACTTCGCGCTCGATCAGCTGCGGTGGCGCACCGCGAAAGGCCGAGAGTTCGTCCATGCAGTCGTAGACGATCAGGTTCGGTGCCAGATGATCGGAGAACGCCAGGCTCATCGGCGTGTAGTACCAGAGCATCAGCTCGCTGACGCCGAGCTTCTCCATGTAGTCATCGAGCAACTGGCGCTGCACGCGGGTTGCATCCTCCCCCTCGCAACCGGCGGGCAGCCGCGGGATCAGCACCTGCACGCCGTTCTCTTCGGGTCGCACTTCCAGCCAGGGTTCGGCGTCTTCTGTGGGAATGGGTTCTTCGTGGAAGAGCACGTTGTAGTCGCGCGTGAAGCGCGACATCAGGTGCTGCGGGCGCTGGTAGACGAAGCTCCAGCGCAGGTGCGAGAGGCACAGCAGCGTCGGGATCTGATCGTCGAAGACCACTTCGGCCGGCGCCTTCTGCGCGTTGCGGGATTTACCGATGTCGTACTGGAACGGGCCGGCCCAACTCATGTAGCACCTCATTTCGGTAGCCGTGCCCGGGCGTTCCTGCCCACTCACCATGCCACGTCGATGCCAGCGCTGCCCTGCGTAAGGCGTGTCATCGCGCCACGACTACGAGCCGTCAGATGCCCTGCAACCCGCGTCGTCCGCCGGTAGTGGACGGCAATCGGCGGTTCGGGTTCCCGCCAATCATCCGATAGCGCAGCCCGTCGGCCGTCCGGCGGCTGGATGGAACTCGCCAGAACCTTGCCCCGTCCGTATCAACAGGACGCCTTAACACCGGCACCGGAACCACGCGCGCAGCTCGTCGTCGCCGCCCCGTTCCGTTTCGCCGATTCCAGATTACGGAGACTCATGCAGCGCCATTCACTGGCCAGCCGCAGTGTCCCGAGCGTGTCGAAAAGACAGCGAATGCGGAGGTAGACAGATGATTCTGGTAACAGGAGGGGCCGGCTACATCGGCTCACACGCGGTGCTCGAACTGCTGCAGGCCGGGCATGAAGTGCTGGTGCTGGACAATCTGTGCAACAGCTCGCAGGCCGCTCTGGACCGAGTCGAGCAGCTCGCCGGGCGACCGCTGCAGTTCGTCAGGGGCGATGTGCGCAACCGCTCGCTGCTCAAGGCGCTGTTCGCTGCCTACCCGGTCAGCGCGGTCATGCACTTCGCCGGGCTCAAGGCGGTTGGCGAAAGCGTGCGCGAGCCGCTGCGCTACTACGAAACCAACGTCGGCGGCAGCATCGCGCTGTGCCAGGCGATGGCCGAAGCCGGCGTGTTCAAGCTGGTGTTCAGCTCATCGGCGACGGTCTACGGTGAATCGCCGGTGATGCCGATCACCGAGGACCGCCCCACCGGCGTGCCGACCAACCCCTACGGCCAGTCCAAGCTAATGGCCGAGAACGTGCTCAAGGGCCTGGCCGATTCCGACCCGCGCTGGTCGATCGGCCTGCTGCGCTACTTCAACCCCATCGGCGCCCACGAGTCAGGGCTGATCGGCGAAGACCCCAACGGCGTACCGAACAACCTGCTGCCCTACATGCTGCAGGTGGCAGTGGGCCGTAGAAAGCAACTGAACGTCTATGGCAACGACTACCCGACCCCGGACGGTACCGGCGTGCGCGACTACATTCACGTTGTCGATCTGGCCAAGGGACACCTCAAAGCGCTGGAGCGACTGCAGCTGATTCATGGTATTTCCACGTGGAACCTCGGCACCGGTAAGGGCCATTCGGTACACGAGATGATCACCGCCTTCGAGGAAGTCACCGGGCGCCCCCTGCCCCACGTGATCAAGCCACGCCGCATCGGCGACATCGCCCAGTGCTGGTCGGACCCGACCAAGGCCGAACAGGAACTCGGCTGGCGCGCCGCAAAGGACCTGACCACCATGCTTGCCGACGCCTGGCGCTGGCAGAGCCGCAACCCGCGCGGCTACGCCGAGGAAAAAGTCGCCGCCGCAGAGGTCGCTTCGCAGACCGCCCTGGCCAGCTAAGTCCCGGTTGCCCGGACGGCGAAGGCCGCCCTATTGCCGGTCGATCTTATGACCAACGCCGGACAAGGACATCGCCGGCTCATCACCGCTCCACTGCAAGCGGTTGTCGATGCCATCCAGGGTGACCTGCGCCGGGCCGTCGAACGCCAGCTCCAGCCCATGCTCGGCGCCTGACACTTCGACGATCGCCGTCTGGCCACGCCCGAGGATGGTGGTGCGGATATGGTTCTTGTTGGTGTCCACGGTCAGGCGGTCGACGGACTTCGCCGTTACGCTGTTTCCGATGCCCGACACTTCCAGCGCGGAAGCCTTTTCAAGGCTGATCTCATGGTCTGTCCCGTAGACCTGCACCACACCACAGTCCCCGGTAAGGCTGATCTTGTTGGCGTTACCGGAGATGTTTACGTCCTTGCCAAGGCAGGGCACATCCCGTGACAGCTCGATGCCATCCAGTTCGATCGGTTGAGCATGGGCAGCCGCCGTCAACAGCAGGCCGGCCGCGAGCATCGCAGCAGAAGCGCAAGCATTCATTCGCTAAGTCCTTTCGAGGCAGAAGAAGGCATCGGAGAAAACCGCTGCGATCATTGATCGCTCCGCTGCCGTGCGGCGTAGGACTCGATGGCGACGACCGAGTTCAAGCCGCCGTGGGCGCGCGGTCAGGGCGAGTTGCGTCATGCAGCACGCGCGAGTAACCACCCGCTGTTCGCGCCCGTAGCGATCTGCGCTTTCCAATCGCCGCACTCATTTCAATGAACGTACCGCAGCCAAAGGAGCTTGTTCTGTGGGAGCGATCTCGATCGTGAATCAGGCCACGCCTGCTTTCCGCCTGGCTCTCTATCCGGGCTTCTCCGCACTGCGCAACTCGTCCCGCAGCCACGCCGCCAGGCGCTCGGCACGCCGATCAAGCCGCCGTGCCGGCACCCAGAGCGCCAGCCGGGCGCTGGTTTCGACGAAACCCCAGGGCGCGAGCAGCCGCCCCGATTTCAGATCGTCGGCGACCAGCTGCTGCGGCGCGATAGCCACACCCAGCCCCGCCAGTGCCGCCTCCAGAAGGAAGTACAGGTGCTCGAAGCTCTGCCCGAGGCGCAGCTGCGTGGGGTCCAGCTGCTGCCGGCGAGCCCAGCTCGGCCAGGCCTGCGGGCGCGAGGCGGTATGCAGCAGCGCTTCGTCGAGCAACGCCGCGGGCGGTGCGCTGCGCAGTTCGGCACAGCGCGGATGGTAGGGGCTGAGCACCGGGCCGATGCGCTCGACGGCCAGCTCGAACACCTGCATGTCCGCCGGCCACGGCGGCTCGGCGTACCACAGCGTGGCATCCAGCCCCGGTTTGCGTGGGTCCAGCTCGCCCTCGCTGGCGGACAGCTGCAGACGCAGCTCGGGCAGGTCACGATTGAGCCGATCCAGCCGCGGGATGAACCAGCGCGCCAGCAGGCTGCCGGGACAACCGAGGACGAACGGCGCCTCGGCCGTCTGCCGCTGCAGCTCGGCACAGGTGCTGCGCAGGCGCTCGAAGGCCTCGCTGGCGGCATCGCGCAAGCGCACCCCGGCATCGGTGAGTTTTACGCCACGACCTTCCTTGATGAAAAGGCCTATACCCAGCTGCTCCTCAAGCTGCTTGACCTGCCGGCTGACGGCCCCGTGAGTGACATGCAGCTCGCGCGCCGCTTCGCTGACACTACCCAGACGGGCGGCCGATTCGAAGGCGCGCAACGCGTTGAGCGGGGGAAGATCCTGAGCCATAAGCGTGAGTTTTCCTGACAGGTTGTGGAGATCTTATCGCTTTTAACCCGGCCCCCATAGCCGTACCCTGAGGCCATCGCATCATCCGTCGCCTGTGGCAGCGGTCTTGACCGCGAATGCGCCGAAACGCGTTCAGGACGAGTACCCGAGCACAGGCCCGGCAACCGTTACAGGAGCCTCACATGACGTCATACCGCAGCGGTCCCGACGACCGCGGCCTGTTCGGCCGCTTCGGCGGCCAGTTCGTCGCCGAAACCCTGATGCCGCTGATCAACCAGCTGGCTGCCGAGTACGAAAAGGCCAAGACCGATCCGGCCTTCCTTGAGGAGCTGGCTTATTTCCAGCGCGACTACATTGGCCGCGCCAGCCCGCTGTACTACGCCGAGCGCCTGACCGAGCAGTTCGGCGGGGCGAAGATCTACCTCAAGCGCGAAGACCTGAACCACACCGGCGCGCACAAGATCAACAACTGCATCGGCCAGATCCTGCTGGCCAAGCGCATGGGCAAGCAGCGCATCATCGCCGAGACCGGCGCCGGCATGCACGGCGTGGCTACCGCCACCGTGGCCGCGCGCTTCGGTATGCAGTGCGTGGTCTACATGGGCACCACCGACATCGAGCGCCAGCAGGCCAACGTCTTCCGCATGAAGCTCCTGGGCGCCGAGGTGATCCCGGTCACTGCCGGCACCGGCACGCTGAAGGACGCGATGAACGAAGCCCTGCGCGACTGGGTGACCAACGTCCACAACACCTTCTACCTGATCGGCACCGCCGCCGGCCCACACCCCTACCCGGCCATGGTGCGCGACTTCCAATCGGTGATCGGCAACGAAGTGCGCGAGCAGATCATGCAGAAGGAAGGCCGCCTGCCCGACTCGCTGGTCGCCTGTATCGGTGGCGGTTCCAACGCCATCGGCCTGTTCCACCCATTCCTCGATGACGAGGGCGTGCAGATCGTCGGCGTCGAAGCGGCCGGCCACGGCATCGACACCGGCAAGCACGCTGCCAGCATGGCCGGCGGCGCACCGGGCGTGCTGCACGGCAACCGCACCTTCCTCTTGCAGGATGCCGACGGCCAGATCACCGATGCGCATTCGATTTCCGCCGGCCTCGACTACCCCGGCGTCGGCCCGGAGCACGCCTGGCTGCATGAGATCAAGCGCGTCGAATACGTGCCCTGCACCGATGACGAAGCCCTGGCCGCCTTCCATCAGTGCTGCCGCCTGGAAGGCATCATCCCCGCGCTGGAGTCGGCCCACGCGCTGGCCGAAGCCTTCAAGCGCGCGGCGACTCTGCCCAAGGATCACCTGATGGTGGTCAACCTCTCCGGCCGCGGGGACAAGGACATGCAAACCGTCATGCACCACTACGACGAACAGGAAGAACACATATGAGCTCGGTGAACACTCGTTTGCAGGCGCGCTTCGCACAGCTGAAACAGGAAAACCGTGCCGCGCTGGTGACCTTCGTGACCGCCGGTGACCCGGACTACGCCACCTCGCTCGCCATCCTCAAGGGCCTGCCGGATGCCGGCGCAGACGTCATCGAGCTGGGCATGCCGTTCACCGACCCGATGGCTGACGGCCCGGCGATCCAGCTGGCCAACATCCGCGCTCTGGCGGCGAAGCAGAACCTGCCGAAGACGCTGCAGATGGTCCGTGAGTTCCGCGAATCCAACAACAGCACCCCGCTGGTATTGATGGGCTACTACAACCCGATCTTCGCCTACGGCGTCGAGCGCTTCGTCAGCGATGCGAAAGAAGCCGGTGTCGACGGCCTGATCGTCGTCGACCTGCCGCCGGAGCATAACGACGAACTCTGCGACCCGGCCCAGAGCGCCGGCATCGACTTCATCCGCCTGACCACCCCGACCACCGACGACCAGCGCCTGCCGGTCGTGCTCAACGGCAGCTCGGGCTTCGTCTACTACGTCTCGGTGGCCGGCGTGACCGGTGCAGGCTCCGCCACCCTGGAACACGTCGAGGAAGCGGTAGCGCGCCTCAAGCGCCACACCGACCTGCCGGTGTGCGTCGGCTTCGGCATCCGCACGCCGGAGCAGGCCGCCGCCATCGCGCGGCTGACTGAAGGCGTGGTGGTGGGCTCGGCGCTGATCGACCAGATCGCCGGGGCCAAGAGCCCGGAAGACGCCGTGGAAGGTGTGCTCGGCCTGTGCCGCCAGCTCAGCGCCGGAGTACGCGGCGCCCGCGGCTGAGGCTTTAGTGCCGTAACCGAAAAGCCGCTGCTCCCGTGAGAGGGCAGCGGCTTTTTCGTTCGTGTACCGGGCGTCCGTTGCCTCAGGAATGGCCTATCCGGTGGGCTTCAAGCCACCACGGCGCCGTATCTATCACCACTGCTTTTCTGCAAGACCACTCACTCATTGCCTACAGGCGTCAGACATGGACATCAACGACCTCCCCTTCGGTACTACCGACTGGGCGACTATTGAACCCACCCTGCATCCAGGCGAAACCGGCAGCGCTTACTGGCGCACCCGCCAGTTTGGCCCCATCCGCGTGCGCATGGTCGAGTACACCCCGGGTTATCTGGCCGACCACTGGTGCAGCAAGGGCCATATCCTGCTGTGCCTGGAAGGCGAACTGCACACCGAGCTTCCCGATGGGCGCCACTTCGTCCTGACACCGGGAATGAGCTACCAGGTCGCCGACGGCGCCGAGCCGCATCGCTCATCTACCGAAGTGGGGGCAAAGCTGTTCGTGGTGGATTGATTGCGTCGCCTCGGCAGCAGAGGCGCCCCATCGCTCGGCTCAGCCTTTCTTTTTCTTCTTTTTTTCAGCGCCTTCAACCGCTGCGCCGCGCGCTCCACGACGGCCTTTTTGTCCGGGCGCTTCATGCGTTTCCATTTGCGGATCTCGTCCTTGGTGCGGCCGCAGCTGGTACAGAGTTCGTCAGTGAGCTTGCAGACGGAAATGCACGGATTCTCGACGTCCTTACCCATGGTCAGTGTCGTGGCGTTGCGGGCCAGGCGACGTTGCCAGTCACCGCCATCGTCGCGCTTGCAGGCTTCCTCGCTGTCGAAGCGCACCGGTGCAATCAAGGCACCCATGTCCACACCCGCCTCAGCGAGCGCCGCTCGGGTGAGCGCCTGCATGCGTGCGCCCTGTCCTTGGCCAATCGCCAGAGCCCTCTGCACCTCCGTGACGAATACCCAGGTGACCTGCAGGCTCTCGGGAAAGCGCGCGTAATCGACCTCATGGGTGAGCCAGCTGAAGCCGACGACCTCCGCCTTGCCCGCCTCGCAGGCCTGGCTCAGGCAGCTGGAGAGTTGCCGTTCCATACGGGTCTGATCGCGTTTGCTGAGAAGCATCGTGCCGTCCTGTTACGGTTTGGCCCCGAGCCAAAGGGACAGTAAGCAGGAGTCTAGCGCGACCGCTGCATGCCGGACCGTCGGCACCGCTTGTTGTCAGTACCACTGATCGATTACTGACTATGGTTGCCACGCTCGCGGCAATCTCACACAGCGAGGCTCTAGCGTGCGCTGTAGGCATTCACGAAGGAGGACCCTGGCCGCTACAGCTTGCGGTAGCGGCGGCACTGCTGAACGACGTATTTGCGCACATGCTGCACCTTCGCCCAACCCGCCTCATCCATGCCAACCGTCTGCAGTTCAGCTTGCAACTCGGCGCTATTGGCAGCTGGCTCGAGCAGATCCAGCATTTGCCGCAGCTCCCGCAGTACGAACGGCGGCGCGAGGCCCATGTGGCGCGCCAGCTCTTCCCAATCGGCTCTGCGCAGCTGCTGCGGATGGAAGTTACCGCCGACCGCGAAACCAAGACTGGGGCTGTATGGCAGCACCATCGTACATACCAGGTCATAGGCCGGCGCCAATGACCAGCGGCCCTTGGCGTCTTGTAACAGCGAAATGTTCTTGGCATGGCCATCGCTGTTGCCGGCCAGCACGTTGAATATCTGCCAGCGCAGCAACTGGCGCACCTGCAGCGCAGGCATGGCCGTCACCGCGCGCAACAGGTCTGCGCAGGCAGCCAGCGTCGGGCCGCCCTCTTCCTGGTACTTGAGCCGCCGCGGATAGCCAAGCGCCTGGCACATGTCCTCCTGCTGCACACGCTCGATCTGGTTATCCACTCGCTCACGATCGTAACGAGTCACGGCAAGATAGTGAGCTTTTCCTGCCTGACCTGCCTGACCTGCGTGCAAGTCGGGTACCACAAGCCCAGCGATCCGAGCCAGGCGGTTCATATAGAGTTCGTTGAAAACCAACGCCGGCTTTAGCGAGAACTTGATCAGATGCGAAGAAGCGGCGGCACCGCGCGGGAGGTAGAGCTGGCCGCCTTCGAGGATTACGGGAATCTTGTCCTGGGTGCCGGCAAGCGAAAGCCGTGTCGCCTTGCCCGGCTGAAATAAGGCGTAGCGCTCCTTACCCTGCGCCCAGCGCGCCAGCTGATTGGGGTCGACCGGCTCCTGGCCAGATTCGATCAACGCATCGGCCCGCTCCGGGTCAACAATGCGCAACGCACCGGCACAATCACCACCGATAGCGGCCAACAGCGAAAAGTCGTCATCGGCGATCCCAAGCCGGTTCACCAGCAACTGCCGCGAAGCTTCTTCGGGAAGCAGATTGGCAAACCAGTTATGTGCCGTGCCGAGCGTTGGCGCAAACATACCGGTTGCAAGCGGCAAGCTATTGGAGATTGCAAACCGCGCTGCTTCGCTATAACGAAAACCCATGCTGCGGCCGTCGTCACCCAGCCAAAGCTCACCGATACGGCAATCACCCCGGTAGACGCCGAGCAGTCCGCTCACAGGTCGCTCCCGTCACGTCTAGCCGCCAACAGTTCGATGCCAAGCGTATGACACACGTTCAGCACCCGCCCGAACGAACAGCTCTCGCGGCCATTTTCCAGCTCGCTCAGAAAGCGCACGCTCACGCCACATAGGCCTGCAGCGTCCACCAGACGCAGCCCCTGACCCTTGCGGGTGCGCTGGATCATCTTGCCCAGCTCGGCCATTGATATAAATGCGGTAGGTCCACCCATTTTCCCGTTCCGTACAATTTGTCCTTCGGAAACAGCTCACTTCCGCTTTTTTCCCAATAGGGAAAATACTCTCCACTGCTGGCCGGTGCACTGGATTTTTTACCGATCGGGAAAAAAAATTTCTAGTTCGTCTCAAAAAACCCCTCGCAGAACAAACCATCGCCCATCGATGACCAATATCGACCCGCTTGATTTCGACAGCGCTGGCCGAGGGCGTAGCATGCCCTGCACATCCCCAGTAGCCACCGAGGAGATTGTTCATGCCTGATACCCCTTACGTCCCGCCGAAGATCTGGACCCACGACGCGCCCTCGGGCGGCAAGTTCGCCAGCATCAATGCCCCCACCGCTGGTGCGCGGGAGGAGAAGGTGCTGCTGGTGGGCAAGCATCCGTTGCAGCTCTACTCGCTGGCGACGCCCAATGGCGTGAAGGTCTCGATCATGCTCGAAGAGCTGATCGCCGCCGGCCACAGTGGCGCCGAGTACGACGCCTGGCTGATCAACATCGGTGAGGGCGACCAGTTCCGCAGCGGCTTCGTCGAGATCAATCCCAACTCGAAGATCCCCGCGCTGGCCGATCACAGCGTCGACGGCAAGCCGCTACGGGTGTTCGAGTCCGGCTCGATCCTGGTCTACCTGGCGGAGAAGTTCGGTGCCTTCCTGCCCACGGAAATCCGTGCGCGTACCGAGACGCTGAACTGGCTGTTCTGGCAGATGGGTTCGGCGCCCTTCCTCGGCGGCGGCTTCGGCCATTTCTATGCCTACGCGCCGGAGAAGTACGAGTACCCGATCAACCGCTACGCCATGGAGGTCAAGCGCCAGCTCGACGTGCTCGACCGCCAGTTGGCGGAGAACCGCTACGTGGCCGGTGACGACTACAGCATCGCCGACATGGCGATCTGGCCCTGGTACGGCGTGCTCGCGCGGGGCGAGCTGTACGACGCTGGCGAATTCCTTTCCGTGCAGGACTACAAGCACGTCCAGCGCTGGGCCGCGGAGGTCGCCGAGCGCCCGGCCGTGATCCGCGGGCGCAAGGTCAATCGCACCTGGGGCGAGGAATCCGAGCAGGCACCCGAGCGCCACAGCGCCGCCGACCTCGACTGAAGCGCAACCCGAGCGGGCGGTGGACAGCGCGAAGCCTTTCCACCGCCCGCCATCTTGCCCTGGCAGGCTGCCCGGCCCCGTCTGCCGAGGGGGCCTGCTTCAAAGCTCCCTCATCGCCGCGCAGTCCTCCGCGCAGCGACTGCACTGCCCTCCTCCGACCGCTGATCCTCCACGCTGAACTATGCCGATGCGCTCCGACCCAATGTCTATGAGCGCCGCGAAACCCGCGACCGGCGCGGCCTCGCCAGCACTCGGGCCGCCATCATCGCGACACGCCCAGCGCTCACATCCCGGTTGTTCAACACAACGTGAGGTGGATCATGAGACATACACTGGTAGCAGCGTTCGCAACGCTGACCGACGCCAACCGCACCCGCGGCGATCTGATGTCGCGGGGCATAGCGCGGGAACAGATTCACGCCATTGGCGCCGAGAGCGCCGATATCCATGCCTACGATGCGCCCTACACCACCACGCCGGACACCCCGGTGGACCGGGCGCATCACGAGTCCAAGATCACGCATTTCTTCAAATCGCTGTTCGGCCATGAACCGCACGAAACGCACCGCCACTACGCCACCGCCTATCCAGATGCCGTACGCCGCGGTGCGCTGGTGATCGCTGTGGATGTCGACGATGAAGATCAGCTGGCCAAGGCGCGCGATGCCCTGGAGTACAACGGTGCCATCGACATCAACGAGCGCGGCGGCAGCGGCACAGTCGAAGGCTATCCAGGCCCGAGCAGCCCCTATGCCGGCGCCACCGGCGGCGACAGTCACCTCGACAAGCACTTCAGCGCAACCGGCACGGCAACCGCTGGCAGCGACCGCCCTATGAGTGGTGCGCACACCGGCGACGGCGCCCACATCGGCAATACAACCGCGCCCGGTTCCGACCCGACCGATTACAACGACCGCAGCTCGGCCGACACCGGTCGCTATGACATCGGCGGCGCGGCCAAGCGCGCCGGCACCGACTACCCCGACACCACCGCTACCACGGCACCCACCGGTGCCGGCGCGACCGGCCACGGCAGCAGCCCGGACACGCCGGAAGTGGCACCCGGCGTCGGCACCCGTGACGCCGGCCTCTGCCGCGACCGTATCTGCGTGATCCAGCGGCCGAGCTGACCGCTGCTGCGCAGACCAAGGGCCGCATCACGCGGCCCGTTTTATGTCATGTCCCAGCCGGGCGGCCGCACCCTGACGACGCACAATCCATCACGGCCATAGCCTGCTGCGACGATTGGCGCAGGACCGGACTGCTGAGTGCTGGATGCGCCTGGCGTATTCTGGCGCTTCAGGCGGCCCGAGCGCTGCCAAGCATGCAGAGGACCACGCCATGCCTACGCTGAGAACCGTCTCGTCCTGCCTGATGCTCTGCCTTGCCGCTTCGAGTGTCTGGGCTGCGCAGCCGGCCATGGAGCAGACGGAAGGCGACTCGAAGAGCGCCTTCGTCCTGCATGAAGGCGGCAACATGCACACCGACCAGGCAGCCCTACGCGAGCGTCGCGCCAAGGCGTACGAAGTGGATTTGCGCGAAGCCCACGACGAGCTGATGGCCGCCAAATACGCCATCACCCAGAAATACCTGGCCAAGCTGCCGGCCCACGAGCGCGAAGCACTGCGCGCCGAAGTGGCCGCGCAACACGCCACCTTCGCCTACCGCTACCCCGAAGCCCACGCGCGCTTGCTGCAGAGCAATCCGCACAAGACCGAGATCAGCCAGGACTGACGGGTCCCGAGGGCAACCCGCGCAGGGTGGAAAACGGCAACGCCTTTTCCACGCGTCTACATCACCGCACCACGAAACGCGAAGAGTTCGCGGCTTCCTAGCGCCCGCGCCGCTCCGCGCCCAACGCTCGCCGCAGCCCGGCTCGGCCAATCACCAACGCCAGACATTCCTCCAGCGCACCCAGCGCCGCATTGACCAGCGGCCGGGGCTGATAGGGCTTGCGCAGGCTCAGCCCGACCTTGGATGCAACCAGCGCCGCCGTCGCACCGAGCAACGCCGGCACCAGCACCGGCTCGCGACGGACACCCGCCAACGCGGCCGCGCTGACGCCGCCGGACAGCGCACGAAACATCATTGACGGCACGATGGTGCGATCCGGTGCGAAGGGCATCTTGTCGCCGATCATCTCGCTGGCCGCGAGTGTTGGCAGAAAGGTCTGCGCGGTGTCCGACGTCAGCAGTTGCGCGGCCTCCCCCGCCCCGGCGAGATCATCGCGCTCGCTCAACGCCCGGCTGACCAGCGTCGGCGCCAGCATGCTGCGCATGCCCGTCACCGCCCCGATCGCCAGGGCGGCCCATAACAGATTGCTCGAAGTCGACATCGTTAGATCTCCCGGTGGTTACCAATACCGACCGGGCGCCCGCCGCCAGCGTTCGGCTGCGCAGCGCAGCCAGCGACGGATGACACGCTCGCAGTACTCACCACTGGTAGAGCCCGTAAGCGAACACGCCGAGACCAAAGCCCATTTGCGCCAGCAACAGCGCGCGGATGGCGAAGGTGTAGCTGATCACCCGGCTCTGCCCCAGCGCATCGGCGGCGAAAAGCCGGTAACTCTCGGGATACTCGGCTTCCATCTCCTTCAGCGCCGTGATGGTCAGCTCCAGCAGCTGCCGGCTGCGTGCATCCACCAGCCAGAACACCTGCGCCAGCAAGACGGTAAAGGCACCGAGGAGGATCAGCAGCCTCGGCGAGAAGCCGCGCTGCAGCGCCGCCAGCACGCCGCCATCGGCGAAAATCGCCAGCACCACGAAGAAGTTGAAGCCACGTAGGCGCTGCTCGGCATTGAGCTTGAAATGCGCCCAGACAAACTCTCGACCATCCACGCAATTGCCCTCTGACGAAACCAGCTGCTGATGCGACGCCACACGGCGCAGCGGCAGCGATCACTCAGATAAGAGCATCAGCCCCGGCAATAAATCCCGCCTGGAAGGGTGTGCTGGTCAGGCCGGATCGACCAGGTCCTGCCATTGCTCGTGGCGCTCGATGTAGCTGGCGATGAACTCGCACTGCGGCACCACCCGCTTGCCGCGCCGCCGCGCATCCTCCAGCGCGCCCTTGGCCAGCACACTGCCCAGCCCCTGCCCGGACAGGCTGGGGTCGACCTCGGTATGGGTAAAGACCATCCGCTCGCCCTGCTCGTTGTACTCGGCAAAGCCGAGCGGCTGGCCGTCGACCAGCAACTCATAGCGCTGCTGCGCGGCATCGTGGCGGACGGTGGCTTGTCGATCGCTCATGGTGGGCTCCCTCTCGGTTAATGACTGCGGCTAGAGGTACGAGTGGGCGCTGTGTATGAGGGTTCAGATGACGCGACGACGAACCGGAATGCACCGTGCGCGTTGCTCAGGGCCTTGCAAGCCCGCACCGTGCCACCGCTCCAGTGGTAGCGGTGGCAAGGGCGTTTGGTAACTGATAGAAGCTTGGCAGAGCAAGCAGGCCTTGAAGCTGGCGCTAGCCTCGTTCGCCGCTCGTTTGGATTTCAGCGTGACCGCCCGACACGACGATTGCCTGGTTATTGCTGAATGGGCGAAGCGCCAACACCTGCCCATACTCCTTCAGCACCTGCTCGACGGCCTCGTCGAACGGCGCATTTCGGTAATGCGGCAGCGGGTAGAAATCGACCAGCCCCAGTGCGGTATAGGACTCCAGATCAGGCGCGGCAGTGACGTCATCCAGCGCCCGAATATAGTCGATGCTCGGGGCGAGTATCGCGGAGCCGGCGGATTCGCCGATATAGCACTTCCCGGCCCTGACCTGTTCCGCGATCAACCTGTCCGCGCCTGTGCGCTTCAGCTCCTGCAGCAGAAAGAAGGTGTTGCCGCCTGACACATAGATGTAATCGCCACGTTCGAGCTTGCTGACGATCTCGTCCTGAGTTGCGGTTGAAACTTCGAGTTCATCAATCACCAGCCCGGCTTTGATAAGCGCGTCCTTGGCCGCAACAAGGTAGAAATTGACCTCCTCGGCAAGGCTTGCCGTCGGAATCAGCGTAACCGTCTTGCCGCGGCACTCGCCCTCGGTGGACCTGACAAACAAGTCCACGACCTCAGCAAAGGAGGATGTCAGGAAGATATTCATGGTCACCTCTGCGCTCGATTGGATTTGGGCTCGCAAGCCCGCTCCTGCTTCTTGAGAAAACGGCCGGATAGCTGATACAGACCTGCTGCGCTGCGTGGGAGTGCCGCGCGTGCACCCACGCTTCGACCGCCTGGACGCACTCACCCGCTACCGATCCGACGCCCGTTCGAATCAATCCACCCCGACGAACCCTCCGGTCTGGTGCTGCCACAGCCGCGCATAGAGGCCGCCGCGGGCGATCAACTCGGCATGAGTGCCGGTCTCGATCACCTGGCCGCCATCGATCACTACCAGCCGGTCCATACGCGCGATGGTCGACAGCCGGTGGGCGATGGCGATCACCGTCTTGCCTTCCATCAGGGTATCCAGGCTCTCCTGAATCGCCGCCTCGACCTCCGAATCCAGCGCCGAGGTGGCTTCGTCGAGCACCAGGATCGGCGCGTCCTTGAGCAGCACCCGGGCGATGGCGATGCGCTGCCGTTGCCCGCCGGAGAGCTTCACGCCGCGCTCGCCCACCATCGCCTCGAAGCCCTTGCCGCCCTGGCTGTCGTCCAGGGTCTCGATGAACGCATCCGCGCGGGCCTTGCGCGCCGCGGCCCAGAGCTCTTCTTCCGTGGCGTCGGGCTTGCCGTAGCGCAGGTTGTCGCGGATGGAACGGTGCAGCAGCGAGGTGTCCTGGGTGACCACGCCGATATTGGCGCGCAGGCTCTCCTGGCTGACCTCGGCGACGTTCTGCCCATCGATGAGGATGCGCCCGCTCTCCAGGTCATAGAGGCGCAGCAGCAGGTTGACCAGCGTCGACTTGCCCGCACCCGACGGCCCGACCAGGCCGATCTTCTCGCCCGGGCGAATATCGATGGAGAGCCCGCTGATCACGCCGCCCTGCTTGCCATAGTGGAAATGCACATCCTCGAAGCGCACGCCGCCCTGCTCCACCTGCAGCGGCCTGGCGTCCTCGGGATCGAGCACGTCGCGCGGCCGGACGATGCTCTTCATGCCGTCCTGCACGGTGCCGACGTTCTCGAAGATGCCGTTGACCACCCACATGATCCACTCGGCCATGTTGTTGATGCGGATCACCAGGCCCAGCGCCAGGGCGATGGCGCCTGTGGTGATCAGCGCCTCGCTCCACAGCCACAGCGCCAGCGCGCCGGTGCCGACGATCAACAGGCCGTTCATGCAGGTGATGAGGAAATCCAGGCTGGTGATCACCCGCGACTGCAGGCGGAACTTGCCAAGCAGCTCCTGCATCGCCTCGCGGGCGTAGCTCTCCTCCTCCCGTGAATGGGCGAACAGCTTGAGCGTGGCGACGTTGCTGTAGCCGTCCACCACCCGCCCCATCACCTTCGAACGCGCCGCGGATGCCGCTGCCGAACGCGCGCGGATACGCGGCACGAAGTACCAGAGCGCAGCGCTGTAGCCGACGATCCACAGCAGCAACGGCACGATCAAACGCAGGTCCGCAGCGGCGAACAGATACAGCGCGCTGCCGGCATAGACCGCCACATGCCACAGCGCATCGATCACCTGCATGGCCGAATCGCGCAGCGACGGACCGGTCTGCATCACGCGCTGGGCGATGCGCCCGGCGAAGTCGTTCTGGAAGAAGTTCAGGCTCTGCTTGAGCACGTAGCGATGGTTCTGCCAGCGGATCAGATTGGTCAGCCCCGGGTTGATCGCCTGATGCGTCAGCAGGTTGTGCAGGCCGAATACCAGGGGCCGGATGACCAGCGCCACCGCTGCCATCCACAGCAACGCGTTGCGGTGCTCGGCGAAGAAGGTCCGCGCGTCATCGGTCGCCTGAGCCATATCGATCAACTGGCCGAGAAAGCTGAACAGCGCCACCTCGATCAGCGCCGCGAAAAAGCCCACCACCAGCACGGCCGTCATCAACGGCCAGACCTGCTTCAGGTAGTGGGCATAGAAGCGCAGCATCCCGGCCGGCGGCGCAACATCCGGGCTGGGTTTGAAGACGTCGATCAGGTTTTCGAAACGGCGGAACAACATGAGGAGGTCTGCTTTGTGGCGGGGTGGGCGAACGTCGTTCGCAAATACGACCGCGCGGGCGCGGCATCCCGGTTGGACGCCCGGAGCCCGCGAGCGTTTCGCCAACCATACAACCGGCCCGTCGATTCGCATCGGTGGACAAGCAGAGCGTTGTCCACCCTACGCCACCCCGCCTCCTCTGCCGACAGCGCGCATGCGTAGGGTGGAAAACGGCGAAGCCTTTTCCACGCGTTACGTTCAGACCACCTCGCTGCCTGCTCCCGAGCGCAGCACCGTAGGGTAGGCTTCAGCCCACCAACCCCATAACCGAACCGCCCCGGTGGGCTAAAGCCCACCCTACCCGGCTGCCGACACACCGCACATGCGTAGGGTGGAAAACGGCGAAGCCTTTTCCACGCGTTACGTTCAGACCACCTCGCTGCCTGCTCCCGAGCACAGCACCGTAGGGTGGGCTTCAGCCCACCAACCCCCATAACCGAACCGCCTCGGCGGGCTAAAGCCCACCCTGCCCGGCTACCCGGCTACCCGGCAGCCGACACACCGCGCATGGTTAGGGTGGAAAACGGCGAAGCCTTTTCCACGCGTTACGTTCAGCCCACCTCGCTGCCTGCTCCCGAACGCAGCACCGTAGGGTGGGCTTCAGCCCACCAACCCCCATACCGAACCGCCCCGGTGGGCTAAAGCCCACCCTACCCGGCTTACCCCTTCGGAACCGATTCCGGCCGCAGATACGGCAGCATATGCGCCACGTAGTCCGCCTTGCCCAGCTCGATCCCTTCCTTGCGCAGGATCGAATACGCGGCCATCACATGGAAATAGAACTGCGCCAGCGTCCAGTCACGGGCGTACTGGTCCGCGGTCAGATCGAAGATCATCCCGTTCGCCAACTCGTGGGCGATTGGCTTGTCCGCGTCCATATCCAGCGCATCGGCGGCGAGGCCGTCGAGCAACGCCACCGTCTCATTGATCCGGGCATAGGCATCGGCCAGCGTGCCCGGCCGCTCACCCGCCTGCCGCCCCTCGTCCAGCAGTTCGTTGATCACAGTCGGGAAGGCCTCGCCTCTCAGCCGGCAAACGGCCTCCTGCGCCTGCACACAGGCAAAGCGAACCTGAGTCGACAGCGGAAACATATCCGGCGCCAGCCGCGCGGATAACAGCGCCTGCGCCTCCGCTTCCGGTAGCTGGGCCTGCGCTTTCTTTAGCCAGCCGGAGAGGGTGTTGAGCATTTGTATATAGGTTGGGACAAGGAGGGCTGTGAGCTGCATGATTCTTACCTCTATGGAATTGAGGGCTACAACGCCGCATAAGTCGATAGGTTGTTACTAAGCTCGGCCAATGACGGTAAAAAATCCGCGCTTGGTCCATAGAAGCTACTCACTTCCATGTATAGCGAATTGGGTTTGCAGTTCCGAATCTAAATTCGTCCGGGATGCGCCGCCCAACATACAAGTTCTGTACTTCAATCGGGGCTTCCTTGCCAATAAAGCCTACACGCCCTGGCCGGTCAGCTCGTCCGGGGAAATTAAGCGATGTAGCTTCTAGCCATTTCTCTGGAATATATGCCGCTCTGATAATTCCTTTTTCGGAAGCTAATACTAACTCTGCCTCTTTTACTTTTTTCTTGCTGAGCTTCCATGCATACCTCGTAGCTTCATATAACGGCCGCTCTGAGGCACTTCTATTAACACTGATCAACAATGCTTTATGGGTGAACACGGCTGGCTTTGCAAGGTATTCTCGAACGATCTCCATCGCATGCATCGCGCCACGCTCGCCACTATTTTCGCCGCCCACAACATTCGTGAGCCCCGGATAGGCGTCGATCAGTGCCGCTTCAACTTCCTTCGCCGTTGCTACATCCATACCATGTCGATGAACTACGTGAGCAACCTCAAAGCCGGCAATTCGTATTTCTCTAATGCGTCTAAGTTTGTCGCTGACTTCATCTTTTTCACTCCCTAGCTCATCGCGAATATGAGCATACAAACGGTTCCCAGCACCCCGCCCCACATAAAATGTTTCTCCGTTGCGCGGATCAATAAGTCGATATACGTAATTTCTTAACTTTTCAACGACCTCCGAAGGAAATAGCTCAAACAAGGCAGAGACTCCAAAAATACTGTTTATAGGATAACGTCACATACTGATCTTAACAGCAGTCTAGTCACTTCTTTCCAGTGTTGTAGCAGCATGGTTCCATAGCTAGTAAGTGCAGAAGAAAAGGAATTAGTAAAATTCGTCATCAGTTGCGCTGTATGCCATAAGCGCGCCGCCATTGAGTTCTTGGCTTACACTGGCATCTTGATAAATGCTCGTTGAGATGCTTTAAATTTCTACCAGTGCGTTCAACAATGTTTCTGCTTTTAACCCTTTTATCAATCAAGTTGTAGCACTCAGCGTAAAAGTTTTTGACCACATCAGGAGTGTTTTCCTTATATCCCTTTTCGATTTCCAAAAACCTCCTGACGCAAAGCACCACTAGATCAGAGAGCTGTATCATTGGATTTTTACGCGAGTCGATGGGATAGCTAAACTCGACTATCCATTTTACTTTTTGGCTATTGGGCACTTCAAAACGGCGATTTTGGATAATCGCTTCAACGCTTTCATGATGCTCTTCTTTTTCGTCTAGAACAATCATACCCCTGGCAGACTGCCCCAAATTATTTTTAACATGCCAATTCATGTATGTAATCAAATAATCAAAAGAAAGCAAATAGGGATGCTTCGTGTCGAATACAGATTGATACTGGCATTGCGATTTAATGAGACAGGATTTTTCCACTGCAAAGAAATGCACTTGATGCCCAAGCTCTTCTATCAAACCAAGTAATGAGCGAACTAGTGCTAATCGATCATTTATCGAGTGGCCAGCAAAGAAGCCCGCGCCGTTTGGAGAAAGCAATTCATGAGAGTGAATTTCAAAACCAACAGGAACAGAGCCGTTGAAATAATTGACTATTATGGCGTCAAGCCGCTCCTTGGTATTGTTCCATTTCTTATCAGCAACACTCAGCCCGCCCAAGACGAAGATAGGTTGCTGCTGGTCGGTAAGATTTGCTCCGGAGTCCCCGCTCTCATCCATATAGAAAAAATGCATTAATCAAATCCTTGTAATAACAAGACTTTAAATTATCGAAAGAGGGTGCAGCTTTATTCTTAAGGTCACGCAAAGCTATCCACTCGACCCAAACGAGCTTACGTTCCTGAGTTAGATAAGGAGGATGCCGCGATGAGGATGAAGTACAACGAGGTCGAGGTATCGCGCCTGAGCGCCGACCGGGAGGTTGCTCAAGCAGAGCGAGTGAGCAGTAAAAAAAAGCGCCATCTGTACCTTCCTTGGTAGCGAACCGGTGCAAACCGTAGCGTCGCAGCGGAACCGTGATCGAGTGCGCAGTTGCTGCGCGTGATGGCACATTAGCCACTGCTTCCGTATGGGTAAAGCAGACGATGGATTAATCCTCGGTTTTCACGCCGTCGCCTGACGCGCGGTCGCTCGCGCCGTCTGCACTTTCCGCCCGCCTACCCTGTCCACCCTGCATGGCTCAGTTGCGGAGGTGATCGTGGAAGGCATGTTTTTCAGTAGCGGAACGATGTTGATACGCACGCTGGTGGTGGGCGTGCTGGCCTATATCAGCCTGGTGCTGCTGTTGCGCCTGTCGGGGCGGCGGACGTTGTCGAAGATGAATGCGTTCGATCTGGTGGTGACGGTGGCGCTGGGTTCGACCTTCGCGACGATTCTGCTCAATCGCGATGTATCGCTGGCCGAGGGGGTGCTGGCGTTCGCCCTGTTGATCGGGCTGCAGTACGCGGTCACCTGGTCCAGCGTGCGGGTGGCCTGGGTGCGGCGTACGGTGACGGGCGAGCCGGCGCTGCTGTTCTATCGCGGGCGTTTTCTCGGCGATGCCATGCGCGTGGCGCGAGTGACCGAGGACGAGGTGCGTGCCGCCGCGCGCAGCCAGGGACTGGCCGCGCTGGATGGCATCGAGGCGGTGGTGCTGGAGACCGATGGCAGTTTCAGCGTGATCACCGATGGCGCAGGCGACAGCCGTTCCACGCTGGACGGGGTGAATGTGCCGGGGCCGAATGAAAAGGGCGTTTGAGGCCGTAGCCCTCTTCGCCGGCGGCTGATCGCCGGCCCGCGCCGGTCCGGTTGCCGCCACGCGGCGCTGCCGCCAGACTCGCTGTTTCCGCTCGCTATTCGATGCGACCTCACCGATGAAAACCAACCTCGACGAAATGCTCGCCTTTGTCAGCGTGGTCGACAGTGGCTCGATCAGCGCCGCGGCCGAGCAGCTGGAACAGACCGCTTCGGGCGTCAGCCGGGCATTGAGTCGCTTGGAGGACAAGCTGGCGGTGACGCTGTTGCGCCGCACCACGAGGCGCCTCGAGCTGACCGAGGAGGGCGAGGTGTTCCTGGCGCAGGCGCGGCGCATTCTGGCCAGCGTGGAGGAGGCCGAGGAGCAGATGGCGCTGCGGCGACAGACACCGGCGGGGCGTTTGCGGGTCAACACCGCTTCGCCGTTCATGCTGCATGTGATCGCGCCGCTGATCGGCGACTTTCGCGCGCGCTACCCGCAGATCGAGCTGGAGCTGTACAGCGACGACCGCATCATCGACCTGCTGGAGCGGCGCACCGATCTGGCCATCCGCATCGGCCCGCTGCCGGATTCCAGCCTGCATGCGCGGCCGCTGTGCCACACCATGCGCCGGGTGCTGGCGAGCCCGGCCTATCTGCAGCGGCATGGCGTGCCGCTGCAGGTCGAGGACCTGGCAGATCACAGCCTGATCGGCTTTACCGAGCCGGATCGGCTCAACGATTGGCCGTTGCGCCATGCGCTGGGCGAGAGCTGGCGGATCACGCCGGCGCTGCGTGTCTCCAGCGGCGATACGGCGCGTGAACTGGCGCTGGCCGGCGAGGGGTTGGTGTGCCTGTCCGACTTCATGACCGAGAAGGATCGCCAGCGCGGCGAGCTGGTCGAGGTGCTGGCGGCGCAGCGCGTCGATGTGCGCCAGCCGATCAACGCGGTGTACTACCGCAACAGCGCGCTGGCCTCGCGCATCGCCTGCTTTATCGACTTTCTCAGCGAGCGCCTGGGCGCGTAGCCGGCCACGCATCAACCGTTGCCGAGCATCTCGCCGACCTTGCTGGCGAAGACGTCGATGGCGAAGGGCTTGGTGATCACCGCCATGTCCGGGCCGAGAAAATCATTGGCGGCAAAGCTCTCGGCATAGCCGGTGGCGAACAGCACCTTCAGGCCGGGGCGTTGCTGGCGGGCGATGTCGGCCAGTTGCCGGCCGTTCATGCCGGGCAGGCCGACGTCGGAGATCAGCAGGTCGATGCGCTGCTCGCTCTCGGTGATGCAGAGCGCTTCGCTGGCTTCGCCGGCCTCCAGCGTTTCGTAGCCCAGTTCGTTCAGCACCTCGACCACCAGCGAGCGGACCACCGGCTCATCCTCGACTACCAGGATGGTTTCGCCAGAGCCTGTAGGCGTGCGCTCGGGTTCGTGGGCGAGGGCGCTGACTTCGCCCTGATGCACCGGCAGGTAGAGGTGCACCCGCGTGCCGATATCCGGCTCGGACTCGATCTGGATGTAGCCCTTGGCCTGCTTGATGTAGCCATACACCATCGACAGCCCGAGCCCGGTGCCCTGGCCGATCGGCTTGGTGGTGAAGAACGGCTCGAAGGCCCGTGCCATGACGTTCGGCGCCATACCGGTGCCGGTGTCGGTGACGCTGAGCAGCACGTATTCGCCGGCGCTCATGCCGCGCTTCTTCGGGTCGGGTGTGTCGCCCATGGCGAAGCTGGCGGTGGACAGGGTGATGCGGCCGCCGTAGGGCATGGCATCGCGCGCATTGATGACGAGGTTGATCAGCGCGCTTTCCAGCTGGTTGACGTCCATGCAGGCAGGCAGCAGCCCGGCGCTGAGCCGCGTCTCGATGGTGATGTTCTCGCCCGTGGTGCGATGCAGCAGATCCTCCAGCGAGGCCACCAGCTGGTTGACGTCGACCGGTTTGAGGTCGAGCGCCTGCTGCCGGGAGAAGGCCAACAGGCGCTGGGTCAGCGCGGCGGCGCGCTGGGCGGACGTCACGGCGGCACCGATGTAGCGCTCCAGCTCCAGCGGCTCGTTGCGCTGATGGCGCCGCTGCATCAGGTCGAGGCTGCCGATGATGCCGGTCAGCAGGTTGTTGAAGTCGTGGGCGATACCGCCGGTGAGCTGGCCGACGGCTTCCATCTTCTGCGCCTGGCGCAGGGCTTCTTCGGCGCGGCTGCGCTCGGCGACCTCGGTGGCCACCCGCGCTTCGAGGGTCTCGTTGAGCTGGCGCAGGCTGTTCTCGCTGACGCGCAGGGCATCTTCGACATGCCGGCGGGCGCTGATGTCGGTGCAGGCGCCGGCGACATAGGCGAGCGCTCCGCTGGCATCGCGAAAGGCCTTGGCCTTGCAGGCCAGCCAGCACTCCGCGCCGGCACGCAGCAGGCGAAACTCCGCGGTGTAGTCGTCGCCCCTGGCGTAGTGGTCGAAGGCCAGCCGTACATCGGCGCGGTCTTCGGGATGAACCTGCTCGACGAAGGTATCGACGCTGGTCACCTTCAGCCCGAGCGGCAGGCGGAAGAGCTGCTCCAGCGCGCTGTCCAGGCTGAGGCTGCCATCGCTGAAGAGCCAGGTGAAGGTGCCGATGCCGGAGCCGAGCAGCGCTGCGCGAAAGCGCTCCTCGAAGTGGCTGAGGCTGGCGCTGCCCTGACGCAGGACTTCCTCGGTCACGTCTTCGACCTGATGGATGATGTAGAGCACGGCGCCGTGCTCATCGAGCACCGGGACATTCAGCGGCCGCCAGTAGCGCAGCTCGAAACCGCCACCCTGCGCTGCGGGCCGGGGGATATCGTAGCGGGTGATCGCCATGCGGTCCGGCGCGCGGCTACGCAGGACGCGCTCGAGCGAGTCGCGCAATACGCTGGTGCCGAACTCGGTCGGGTCGTCCGGGTTCTTGCGGAACACGTCGAAGACCGGTCTGCCGATGCTTTCTTCCCTGCGCGTGTAGGTAGCGCGCAGCTGCGCATCGCTTGCAGCGAGGATGGTGAAATCCTGATCAGGCGCGAGGATCAGATGCAGGTTGGGGACGGCTTCGAATATCGCCTGATAGTTGAGCGTTTGCGTCATCGGACAAACGGGCCCTTTGAATGAAGCCCCGGCAGGGCGGTTCGCCACCGGCCAGGGGCTGCATGGTTTGAATGAGCGTGTGTTTTCTCGCTGCGTCAGGCCCCAATCGGCTGAGTCCCGGCTCGGCCTGGCGCATTTGTCATATTCAGCAGAGGCGGCGAGAGCGACGATGGTTCCGGCCACCTGACGGAGCGCAGGCGAATACCGGAATAGGGCGACGCGCGGGCGTTGGCAGGTGCAGATAGCGGCCGCAGGGAGATCAGGTCAGCGGTCGCGCAGCCGGCTCGGGCAGGGCGAGGGCAGGAAGGTGTCGGGGAGGTGACGGTTGATCGGAACGCCGCAAACGCCCTAAAGCGACACGGCCCTGCCCAGCGAGGTGCTGAACAGGGCCGCGGGGTTTTCTGTCACTGCGGACGCATCCGCAGGCTGGCGCTTACTGGCCGAGCAGACCGGCGTTCTGCGCCGAACCGAAGGCGAAGCCGATGAATTCCTGCACGCTCATTTCGCGGCCGTTGAAGGTCACCCGGTTGTCTGCGTAATGCAGCGAGCTGACCAGGCGTTCGCCTTCCAGGCGCGACCAGCCGGTGTCCAGCGCCATGCCGCTGAACAGCTCGGTGGCGGCGTCGGTTTCCTGCTGCAGTGCCGCCTTATCGGGCTGGCCGTCAGGCTGGTTGTTCTGCGCGACCAGCCCGGCGATGTCGCGCACCAGGTCTTTGTCGATACCGGCTTCGGCCTTGAGCGAGGCGAGCATGCTGGTGATCATCGCATCCGGGGTGAAGGCTTCTGCGCTCGGCGATTGCAGGTCGAGCACGACGGACAGGCGGGCCGAACCGTGGGCGGTCTCGAAGCCGAACTCGTCGAGGGCCAGGGTGGGTTTGTGTTCCAGCAGCTGCAGGCCGTGCGCCTGGAGTTCCTGCTGCTGGGCGGCAGTCATGCCGACGAAGGATTCCTCCGGCGTGGCGCTGCTGTCGAGGATTGCCTTGTAGCTCGCGACCAGCGCCTTGAGGCTGCTTTCCTCGAGGTTGCGCAGGCTGAAGGCGAGGGTGAGGTTGCGCAAGGCCTGGCCTTTGGCGCTGACCTCGCCGATGCGGTAGGCGATGGTCTGGTCGAGGCCACGGCTGCCGCGGCTCAGCGACTCCTCGACGGAGGCCTGCTGGATGACCACGGCGGGCTCGTCGCCGGCCTTGATTTCCATGCGCTGCAGGGTGATGGCAGACGGGCCGAAACCGAAACCGGCGTCATAGTCCTGCTTGTCGGCGCTCAGGCCGATGCCGCGCAGGCTCACCTGCACCGGCTGGCCACTGTCGCTGCGCTGCAGGTCGATATCGACTTCCGCCAGCTCGCCGTCCATGCGCACGTCGCTGCCGTCCTTGTTCGCCTCGAAGTTGAGGTTGGCGGGGGCGATGCGCACGCTGCCGTCCTCGTCCTCGATGTTCAGCGCGGCGGTGCGCAGATCGCCGGCTTGGCCGCCGTCGTAGCCGATGGCCACCTCACCCACCAACGGCACTTCGCCGGAGGCGGCGTCGAACAGCTTCTGCGTCAGCGGTGTGCGTTCGAGTTCGAAGTGGCTCTGCGCGGCGACCGGCATCAGCTGGCCGCGGCTCAGGCGCGAGACGGGAAAGGGGCCGTGTTCGAGGCGATCGTTCAGCAGCAGGGCGTAGTGCTCGGTGTTGCCTTCGTCATCCGCTACATCGATATCGATCTGGTAGCGCGCGGTGCTGGACAGCAGGCCGCGTTCGAAGCTGAGCAGGGTGAGGCTGACATCGGCACCGGCGCCGACGCCCATCTCGCGCAACTTGAGGTTGGCCTGGTCGACGGCATCGCGGGCAGTCGATTCGACCTGGGTGCTGGTGTAGAAAGTGGCGGCCCCGAAAAGGGCCAGGGGTACGGCTACGGCGAGTGCGAGCTTTTTCATGGAAGCATCCTGTGCGGTGGCTGGGCAGACGTCCTGTCAGCCGATGGTTGGCAAGCGGCGGCACTCTAGCAGCGCGCTTCGGCAGGCTCCAGCGCGCCGGGGCAGAGGATGGGAAGGGTGAGAACGTGGCAACAGATTCGGGCGGGACGACGCCTGCCGCGCCTTCGCCGCCCTGCCTGTGTGGTTAATGCGTGTTGTCCGATTTCGGCATGGGGATCGCCACACTGCTTTCCACACTGCCGGCCTCGGCATTGCCTTCCTTGTAGAAGGGTTCGGTTTCCTCGCGGGCCTGTTGCCAATGCTCGCTTTCCTTGCCTTCCGGCTGGCCTTCGGCTTGCCAGATTTCATAGGCGCGCTGGCGGATTCGTTCGTCGACGTTCATGTGACAACCTCCTGGTCACGGGCTCGCGAACGCGAGCCGCTAAGCAGTGGAAAGGGGGCTGTGGCGGAGGTTCCGGCGGGGCGACGAGCGCGCATGGCCCTGGTTGCGCCGTGGCGTCGCAGGCTGGATAGCGCCGCGCATGGAACCGCCGGCGCTGATGCGGTCGAAGCTCTGGATAAATGGCGCCGACTGGCGTTTCATTCGCTTCGCGCCACGCCCGCCTGGGCCGGCGTACCGCCTTTTCGCACAGGACTGACCGATGAGTATCGCCGCCAACGCAGGACGCCTGCCCGACCCGCACACCCTGACCCACCTGCCGCGCCTGGTGGCGCGCTACTACAGCGACCGGCCGGACCCGTCCGACCCGGTGCAGCAGGTGGCGTTCGGCACCTCCGGGCACCGCGGTTCCTCGCTCAAGGGCAGCTTCAACGAGTGGCACATCCTCGCCACCACCCAGGCGATCTGCGATTACCGCCGCCAGGAAGGCATCGACGGCCCGCTGTTCATGGGCATGGACACCCATGCGCTGTCCGAGCCGGCGTTCGTCTCGGCACTGGAAGTGCTGGCGGCCAACGGCATCGAGACGCGCATCGACGCCGGTTGCCCGGAAACCGGCGGCGAGCCGGGCTACACGCCGACCCCGGCGATCTCCAACGCGATCCTCAGCTACAACCGCGGCCGCGCGAGCGGGCTGGCCGACGGCATCGTCATCACGCCGTCGCACAACCCGCCGGGCGATGGCGGCTTCAAGTACAACCCCACCAATGGCGGCCCGGCCGACACCGGTGTGACCAAGTGGATTCAGGAACGCGCCAATGCGCTGCTGGTCGCCGGACTCGATGGCGTCAAGCGCATGGATTACCGCCAGGCGCTGAAGGCCTCGACCACCCAGCGCTTCGATTTCATCGACGCCTATGTCGGCGGGCTGGAGCGGGTGATCGACCTCGACGCCATCCGCGGCTCGGGTCTGAAATTCGCGGTCGACCCGCTGGGCGGCGCCGGCGCGCACTACTGGCCACGCATCGCCGAGCGCTTCGGGTTGCCGCTGGAGGTGCTGTCCACGGTGGTCGACCCGACCTTTCGCTTCATGCGTCTGGACTGGGACGGCAAGATCCGCATGGACTGCAGCTCGCCACATGCCATGGCCGGGCTGATCGAGAACAAGGACCGCTTCGACGTGGCCTTCGCCTGCGACACCGACCACGACCGCCACGGCATCGTCACCCGCTCCGGCGGCCTGATGAACCCCAACCATTACCTGGCGGTGGCCATCGAATACCTGTTCACCCATCGCCCGGGCTGGAGCGCCGAGGCCGGCATCGGCAAGACGCTGGTGTCCTCGTCGATGATCGATCGCGTCGCCTCCGGCATCGAGCGCCGCCTGGTGGAAGTGCCGGTGGGCTTCAAGTGGTTCGTCGACGGTTTGATGGATGGCAGCCTCGGCTTCGGCGGTGAGGAATCGGCCGGTGCTTCGTTCCTCGACAAGCAGGGCGGCGCCTGGTCCACCGACAAGGACGGGCTGATCCTCGGCCTGCTCGCCGCGGAGATCACCGCGTTGACCGGCAAGGACCCGAGCGAGCGTTACAAGGCGCTGACCGACCGCTTCGGCGCGCCGGTATATCAGCGCATCGACGCCGCGGCCAACCGCGAGCAGAAGGCACGCCTGGGCAAGCTATCCGCATCGCAGGTCAGCGCCAAGGAGCTGGCCGGCCAGCCGATCACGCGCATCCTCACCGAGGCACCGGGCAACGGCGCGGCCATCGGCGGGCTGAAAGTGGAAACGGAAAACGGCTGGTTCGCCGCACGGCCGTCCGGCACCGAGGACGTGTACAAGATCTACGCCGAGAGCTTCGAAGGCGAAGCGCACCTGGCGCGCATTCAGGCCGAGGCCAAGGCGCTGGTGGATTCGGTACTGGCGGGCTGAAAGCCAAGGCCCGGCGTCAGGCGTCGGGCTTTAGCTGCTGGCGGTCACTGATGCTGACCGCCAGCTGCGCGGCTTCGACAGCGTCGGTCAGGTAGCGGCTGTGGCCATGAGCATCGGTGACCCGATAGACCCTGGCGATATCCGGGTGGCGCAGATGTTCGGGGATGTCGTCGCCTTCGAGCTTGGTCAGGCTCACGCTCATGCCTCGGCTCCTGTTGGCGGGTACTGTCTGGCATCTGACTGCGCCGCGGCCGATGCGATCCGCGGCCACCCTCTTCAGCGCTGCCCGTCCAGCACCTTTTCCACCTCGATTTCCAGCGCATAGGCCGGCTGTTCCACGGCGCGGTAGTCCAGCGTATAGCGTCGGGCGAATTCCGCGACGCCCCAGTCCAGATACTGTTCGACGTGCTTGAGCTCATGGGCCCAGAGCGCGACGTTGTCCTGCGCATCGCTGGCGTGGCGGAAGACGATGACGTCGATCAGGGTCACGGCGTTGACGTCCGGATTGCGCAGCAGGGTGTTGCCGGCATTCAGCGCCACCTCGTCGCCGACGCGGTAGTGCGCGCTTTCCAGCACAGCGAGATCGAAGAAGGGTTCGAGCTGCGAGCGGATATGCAGCGGCATCGGCTCGAAGTCGCCGGCCATCAGACGATCCCGCGATTGCTGAATCCAGTTCTGCAGCGCCAGCGCGGCCATGCGCTGCACACGGTCGTAAACGGCCTGGGTGTCGCTGGCAGAGCCGGGCACGCAGAGGCAGCTGCCGCTCAGGCAGATTGGCTGTTGGCCAGGCGGGCAGACCGTCTGTGCCAGAGCCGGAGCGCCGGCCCATGCCATGCAGGCGAGCAGCAGGGAAAGGCGGCGAAGAAGCGGGGTGAACGACACGCGAAGTCCTCGAAGGCGAGGGCGAGCCCCGGGCCGGTGCGCACTATAGCCGTGCGCCCGGGGCTCGCGAAGAGGGCCTTCAGATCACCGGCGATGCCGCGCTCACCACGCGCAGGGCCAGGCCTTCGTAAGGGTCGAGGTTAAAGGTCAGCTCGCAGTTCTCGGTGAGGTCGCCTTCCACGCGCTCGTGGATGATGTCCACCACCGGGCCGGGCGCCACGCCGGGCAGGCAGACGGTTTCGCTGATGGTCTCGGCGCTGAAGTTCAGTGCGGTGATCTGCACGCCTTTGCCGGCCGGCAGTTCGTGAACCATGATCAGCAGCCCCGGCGCCTGCACATCGGGAATCAGGATCTGCTTGCTCGCGGCGATGTCGTAGGCCTGACGCACGCTGAGGATGCGTTTGAGCTGGCAGGCGAAGGAGCCGCCGTGCTGCAGCTGCTCGGCCAGGCTGCCGTACAAGGCGCGGGCTTTCGGCAAACCTTCGGCGGACGTCGACGCCTCGGGTGCCAGGTCCGCCAGGTCATAGCCGCCGCGGTTGATCCAGCGCGTGTCGCCGTCGCCCATCAGGTGCTCGACCTGCTCGGGCGCCAGCGGCAGGGCGCCGACCAGATCCCAGCCGGAGAGGGCGAACACGCCGGGCTGCATGGCGTTGAACATCACCAGCAGGAGATGCAGGCGCTGGATCTGCTCGACCTCGGCCGGGCCGATGGCGTCCAGATCGCGGATGTTCAGCGCCGCCGCGATCACGCTGGCGGTGGTGCAGGCCACGCCGTTGGTGACGAACTTGAGGTTGTAGGGCGCATGCTCGCCGGTCAGCCGTTCGTACAGCTCCTCACGGATCAGCTCGCGCAGGTGTCCGCCGGGCAGCGTCTGGCCCTTGTAGTGGTAGTGGTCGTAGGCGTGCAGCGTCCAGAAATGCACCAGTTCCAGGGTCAGCTCGTCGTGGTTCTGCAGTGCATGGATCAGCGAGGCCGGGTCGATGCCGAAGGCGTGCACCTCGCGCAGCATCATGCGCAGGAACTCGGTGTCGCCGGTCACCAGCGCGTGGTGGTAGGCCGGACGGGTGATGAAGTCGTAGGACAGGTCGGCGCCGCCGTGGGACATGGCGGCGATATCGTCGATGGTCAGGTTCAGCTCCTGGAAGCTGAAGCCACCGGCCTTGCGAATCGCGCCAGCGAGCAGCTGGTTGCCGGTGACCGAGAGCGGATGGCCCTCGGACCAGGCGGTGCCCTCGGCCCTTCGCTCGACACCGAGAAAGCCGTTGGCATCCAGGCGCAGCATGCGGGCGCCGGCCACATCAATGGCATGCAGGGCATCGCCAATGATCAGCTGCTGGGCGGCGAACGTCGGATCGAGCCAGTTCAGCGACGGCTGACCTTCCTTGAAATAGTGTAGGTAGACCCAGCGCCTGACCTTGCCGTCGACCCCGGTGACTTCCCCGGTGGCGCTCCAGTCGGTGTCCTTGATGCCGGGCTCGAAGAAGATCACCCGCTGCAGCTGGCCGACGATGTAGTGCTTTTCATGCAGGCGATCAACGACCGGCGGTTCGAGATTGACCGAATCGCGTCCCGGCGGCACCTCGGGCAGCAATTCCCAGTCCTCCTCGCGGATCTCCACCATGTGGTACAGCCCCGGGTAGTCGCCGTAGGCCATTTCCGCGAGGCGGAAGTCGGCGCCCTTGCCGGTGTGCGCCGGGACGATGTCGTCGATGACGATGGCGTTGTGCGCGGCGGCGACCCGGCTGAGCTGCAGCATCTGCTCTTCGGTGCCCAGCTTCGGGTCGATATCGAAGCTGATGCGGTCGAAGTTGCCATCGATGGTCGGCGTGTACTCGCGGCCGCTCAAGCCACCAGAGCGCTTCATCGGGCCGTTGTGGATACCTTGCACACCCAGCTCGGAGAGCGCGCTCCACAGGCGGTCGTTACCCAGCGCTTCGAGCACCGTACCGCCCTCGGGGGTGATGATGGCTGCCGGGTAGGCGGTGAACCACACCGAGCCGATGGCGCTGGCATCGCGCGGCCGCGCCTGGGCGTAGGGCCGCTGCCAGAGCCGCGCCTGGCCGGCATAGAGGCGCGACCGCTCGCGCGCCGCGTGCAACATGGACTGGTCCACCAGCCACTTGATATAGCTATCGTCTGGGATGCTCATTCGACGTCGGTTCCCGCTGTGCTAAGGGAAATGTAGTCGTTTGAGTCGGGTGTTCCGTCATCGTTGCATCGAATCGTCCGCCGAAGTTGTCCGGGCCAGCCGCGACGACCGGGCATCCGGCGCGGCCCGTGGCTTGACGCGTCGTGGCCGACCACGCAGGCGGCGCCAGCCAAGCAGCACGCCACTGACGGCGATCACCAGCATGCCGGCGCTGAATGCCAGCAGCAGGCCGTCACGCAGCAGCGGCCGTTGCAGCAAGGGCAGCCAGTCCCAGCTGTGCAGCAGCTTGAACACCCAGCGCACGGCACGCCGGCGCTGGTCCAGCTGTTCGATAATGTTGCCGCTGTAAGGATCGATGTGCAGCCAGGTCGCGGCCGGATCGTCGAAACGCACCCGCAGCAGCGGCAAGGGTCGCGGCAGATGGCTGTAAAGGCTCGGTTCGCTACGGGCGTAGTAGTGGAAATCCTCCTGTTCCAGCCATTCGAAGCGCAGCTGCTGTTCGGGCCAGGCCTGGCGGACCTCGCGCTCCAGCAGGGCGCGCTCAAGGCGTTCCTGTGCCGGCTCGGAATGGGTGGCGGGCAGAATGCGTGTTTCGCCCCTGGCATCGATACCGAGCAGATAAGGCTGATCGCCGAGCACCTGCCACTGCAGCTCCACCGGTTCGATACCAGCCTCGCGGAATCGGGCCAGCGCGGAGGCCAGATCCGTATCCAGCGCCTCGGTGTTTAGCGGCGCTTGCCGCAGCGCGGCGGCATCGATGGTCGAGTGCTTCTCGAACAGCCCCCAGGGCTCCATCGACAGCATGCCGCTGACCAGCCAGACCAGCAGCGCCACGCCGACCAGCATCCCGCCAACGTGGTGCACGCGGCCAGCGCCAGCCGGGTAGGGCGAGTGCGAGCCGTTGCGGTAGCGACCGGCGAAGCGCCAGCGCAGCAGCCCGATCAGCATGCCCAGCAGCACCAGCACCGCGGCCAGCAGCGCACCGTAGACCAGCGCCACCGACCAGATCGCCTTCGGCATGACTTCGCGCAATGGGTAGAGCCAGTGCAGCCAGGCGCCCAACAGGTTCCAGGCGCGCTCGTGGGCGGTGGCGTCGCGCACCACCAGCCCGGTATGGCTGGAGACGTACAGCAGGCGCCCTTCGGCATCGTCCGCCTGCACGCGATACAGCGGTCGCTCGCGGGCCAGAGCGTGGTTGCGCGTCCAGGCATCTTCCGCGACCCGGTCGAGCAAGTGCACCTCGGAAACGGCGAACTGCCGCGCACTGGCCAGTGCCTCGGCAGCGCCGATGTGCTCGATGCGCTTGCCGCTGCGTGCATCGACCGCCAGCAGCGGCCCGTCACCGTAATCCAGCAGATAGCGCGGCGAGCCTCCGGCGCGCGTCAGACGCAGACTGAGCGGCGTGCGCGGTTCCTTGCTGACGGCAAGCGCTGCACCCGGTGCGATGCAGAAATCGGCACTCAGCGGCTGCAAGCGCGACAGGTGCTCCTCGGGCGTCAACTTGGGGTAGCCGACGAAGAGCATCACCACGCCGCTGACGATCCAGAGCAGGACAAACAGGCCGAGCCCGATACCCAGCCAGCGGTGCGCGAGGTACAGATAGCGCTTCATGCCGGTCAGAAGTCCAGGGTCACGGCGGCATACAGCGCGCGGCCATCGCCCGGCGCGTGCAACGACTGGACACCGTCGTACCAGACGTACTCGTAGTAGCGGTCGGTGAGGTTCTTCAGTTGCAGGTCGACGGCCAGCTGCTCGGTCAGCTGATAGCTGGCGCCCAGGTTGAACAGCACGTAGCCGCCGTACTTGCCCTGGGTGTTTTCGCGTTCGAGGTAGTAGTCGGTCTGGCCGTTGAGCCAGGCGCTGAGCTGCAGGTCCGGGGTCGCCTGGTAGGTGCTGCCGGCCGAGTACAGCCGCTGCGGCACATGGTCGATCTGCTGGCCCTGGCTGGCCGGCAGGCTCGGATCAGCTTTCTCGATTTCGGAGAACTGCCAGGAGTGCGCCAGCCACAGATTCAGATCGCTGGCGGGGTAGAGGTTGAGCTGGGCGTCATAACCCCAGCGGCGGGTCTGCCCGAGGTTTTCCGATTCACCGCTGGGGTCGTTGAGCCGGCGCCGCACCTCGTCCGTGGCCACCTGCTCCCAGTAGGCGACGCGGCCGTCGAGCCAGTGCACCGGGCTGAACTTGATGCCGGTTTCCCAGCCGTCATTGATCGACGGCGAGAGATCGCTGGTGCGCGGCGGCACCTTGTAGGCGGCCGCGCCGGTACCGATCTGGAAGGTCCGCCCCCAGTTGCCATACAGGCTCAGCTGCTCGATGGGGGTGTAGATCAGGCTAATCTTCGGCTGCTCGATGCTGCCGTAGTCGTTGATCGCGTAATCGTTGCCACTGAGCTCGTCGGTGAAGTCACCCCGAATGCGGTCGACGCGAAATGCCGGGATGATCTTCAGCGATTTCACCGGCTGGATCACCGCCTGCAGGTACGCGCCGTAGCTGTCGTAGTCGAAGCGCTGGTCGCGGGTCTGGGTCACGACCTGGCGCTCGACGGTGGTGTAGCGCTCGCTGCGGTTGCGCTGCTGTTCGGTGTCCAGCCCGCCTTCGAGGGCCAGGTCATGGAGCCAGGACACGTCCGGCCGGTAGGTCAGCGAAGTACGCGCGCCGTAGTGATTCTCCTCGCTGGTGCGTCGCTGTTGCGGCTGGGCCTGGGAGAAACGCACCCAGCGGTCGTCATCCAGGGTGTTGATCCAGACCTTGGTCGCCCAGCTGAGGTCGCTGGCCAGCTGGCTGTCCAGATGCAGGCTGAGCTGGTTCATGCGCCGCTCACCCATGTCGCTGGCCGACAGCGCATAGGACTGGCGGGGCGAGTGCCGTGCGTCCTCACGGGACAGGTACCCCGGCTCGTCGGCCTCGGCCTCGTGATGCCGGGCGATCAGGCCGAGGCGCCAGTTGCCGGCATCCGGCGTGTAGAACCATTTGCCGGACAGGCTGGTGCGCTCGCTGCCGGCATGGTCACGGTAGCCATCGCTCTTCTGCTGGCCGATGAAGTAGTTCTGCGTCCAGCTGCCGCTTTCGATGCCCTTGGCCAGCTGCAGCTCCTGGGTGTCGTAGCTGCCGTAGCGCAGCCGTGCCTTGCCGTAGTCACCGCCGATGCGCGACTGCACGGCGACGTTGCCGGCGATGTTGTACAGGCCGTAGCGCGGGTCGTTGGTACCGCGCACCACCTCTATACCGTCGATCTCCAGCGGGAACAGCATGTCCAGATAGGGCATGTTGCCGTCGTTGCTGTTGCTCGGGATGCCGTCGATCAGCAGCTTGACCGCGTTGACCTCACCCTCGCCATTGAAGCCACGAAAGGACAGCTTGCCGGAGCTGGTGCCCTGGCCGAATTCGGTGAGCATCACCCCCGGCGTGCGACGAAACAGCTCCCAGCTGTAGAGCACCGGCTGCTGTTCGAGAATGTCGCCGCCGAGCAGGTCGACCGAGCTGATCACGCTGCTGGTCGGCAAGCCACCACCAGACTGGGTGGCGGTGACGGTGCTGCTGCCCAGCGACAGCGCGGAGGCGGCGGTATCGGCAAGGCTTGCCGGCAGATAAGCAGCAGCCAGGGCCGCAATAACAAGACGAGGCAGCGCAGGGCGCCGCGACGGGTGCGCAGGATGGTCGAGCATCTCGCATGTTCCTTGTGCAACAGACAGGGCCGTACGGCGAATGGCCGCAGGCAAACGCCAGCACCACCGTGGTCGGTGCAGACAGTTCAGGCGAAGCAACGAAGGGTGACGCCAGCGGCGTCAGGCGAGGGGTGAGGCGCGCGGGTTGAGGGCCGGCCATTGTTGCCGTGGCGACGGCCGATGGGCGCCTGCTTCGACAGCGAGGACCGGGCCGCCACGAATTTCCTGCGGTAGCAGCGGTGCGGCACCGGGCAGCGCTGCCAGGCCCATCGAGCCGGCGCAGCAGCAGCACGGCGGCATCCCGCCATGGGTTGCCGGTTCATGCTCGCCATGCTCCGCCGACCCGTGCAGTGCGTGCGACTGCTGCAGCTGTGCCTGCATCAACGGGCAATGTCCGCTCCAGCCGAGCAGCCGCTTGGTCTCTGCCGGCAACAGGCCCGACAGCGGCATGCTCAGCAGATGGATCAGCAGGGCCAGGCTGGCGAGCCAGGCGGGAAGGCGGCGGCGTGTCATCGGCGATCCGATCAGGCGCGGGTGCGAATGGCGTTCATGATAGGAACGACTCTCAGCAAAAAGAGTTGCGCAAACTCAAGAATGTTCGCTGATCGTCAGGCCTGCCGGTCAGGTTCGCTGCGCGACGCCATCGTCACGCAGCGAACGGCAGACCTCAGCGGGTTTTCAGCAGCGCTTGGGCAGCGTCCGCCGGTTGGCCGGCCAGCTGGCGCTGGGCCTGCTTCTGCTGCTTGTAGGCCAGCGCGGCGGCGGGTACCGGGGTCACGGTGCCGGTTTCCAGCCACTTCTTGAGGCGGTTGGCATCGGCCATATGGGTGTACTTGCCGAACGCATCGAGCACCACGAAGGCCACCGGGCGTTGCTTCATGGTGGTGCTCATCACCAGGCAATGGCCGGCAGCGTTGGTGAAGCCGGTCTTGCTCAGCTGAATGTCCCAGTTGTTCTTGCGCACCAGGGCATTGGTGTTGCGAAAGCCGAGGGTGTAGTTGGGCTTGCGAAAGGCCACAGTCTTCTCGTCAGTGGTGCTGAACTGCTGGATCAGCGCGTACTGGCGGCTGGCGCGGATCAGCTTGACCAGGTCATTGGCACTGGAGACGTTGCGTTCGGACAGCCCGGTGGGCTCGACGTAGTGCGTGCGGGTCATGCCCAGCGCCCGCGCCTTGGCGTTCATCGCCTGGATGAAGGCCGAGTAGCCACCCGGATAGTGGTGGGCAAGACTGGCGGCGGCGCGGTTCTCGGAAGACATCAGGGTCAGCAGCAGCATCTCGCGGCGGCTGATCTCGCTGCCGATACGCACGCGGGAGAACACGCCCTGCATCTCCCTGGCATCGCGGATGGTCACCGGCAGCGCCTGATCCAGCGGCAGCTTGGTGTCCAGCACGACCATGGCGGTCATCAGTTTGGTCACCGAGGCGATCGGCACCACCATGTCTGGATTGCTGGAGTAGAGCACTTCGTTGGTCTTCAGATCGACCAGCAGGGCGCTGCCGGAAGCGAGTTCCTGAACGGCCGGCTTGGCGGCCTGGGCATGGATGGCCGGCAACGAGGCCAGGCAGGCGAACAGCAGACTGGCGAGGGTACGACGAAAGTTCACGATGGGTGTTTCCCCGCGATGGAAGGGCGAAATGCGCTGAATGCAACGTGGTAGACGTTTCGCCAGTATAGGGAATCGCCCGCAGACTCGCCTCCTTCCGATGAGCGGTTCGTCGGAAGAGCAGCGCCAGAGCGGCCGCGTAACGATCCGGCCGATGTTGCGCGCAAAGATCGGGCCGCACCTCTGCCTGTTTTCGGAGTCAAACAACCACACTTACCGAGGGGAGGTCCCACCATGTCCCGTTTCAGCAAAGCCACCACCCGCGAAGAAGTCCAACACGAGATCGACAGCCTGATGCGCGCGCTCGATGAGCTCAAGCACGATGCCACCCACGACTCGCGCAAGCGCCTCAGCGCACTGCGTTCGCGTGCCGAGTCACTCTGGCACGACAACGACTGGGATGAGCACTATGCCGATATCTCCCGACGCACCCGCGAAGCCAGCCGTGCTGCGCGCGAATGCGCCAAGGAGCATCCGCTGGGTACCCTGGCTCTGGCAGCGGGCGCCTTTGCCGTGATCGGCTATCTGATCACCCGTCGCTGATCGGCAGCCGTCATGCTCAATGCCGAAACGCCGCGGTTGAAGTTCGCCCTTTACGGCGCTCACGACGACCTTGGCAGCGCGCTGCTGGTGGAGCTGCTCAGCCGCCAGCATGAGGCCGTGGCATTGCTCGACGACCTCAATTCGATAGCCGCCCGGCCAGGTCTGCGGACCAAGCCGGGCGATCCGTTCGATGCAGTGAGCGTCAGCGAGAGCGTGGCCGGGATGGATGCGGTGGTCTGTCTGTTTCAGACGCCGCGCCTACCGGGTGCCAATGCCACTACCGGCGAGTCGCCCCAGCGCGATTTCTACCAGGCGGTCGAAGCGCTGTTGCTCGGGCTGGAGCGCGCCAAGGTCGAACGCCTGCTGCTGGTTGCCGACTTTCCGGCAATCGAGTTGCAGCCAGAGGTCGAGGCTGCCCTGCAACGGCTGATAGCCCATCCGCTGCGCTGGACGCTGGTGGATGCGCCGTCAGCGGGCAATCAGTTGACCGTCGAGGCGCTGGCCGAAGCCGCTGGCAAGGGCGACGCCAATCCCTATCGGGAATTGCAGCGTATTGCCGCCGGCATCGTCGACGAACTGGAAAACCCCCAGCACATCCATCAACGCATTCACTTCAGCGGCTAGCTGAGCTGCCGACGCAGTTCGGCGAGCACCGGCGCGGTATCGGGGCGTACGCCGCGCCACAGTTCGAACGCCTCCGCCGCCTGCTCCACCAGCATGCCGAGCCCGTCGCGGGTGTCCGCACCCAGCGCTGCCGCCCACTGGCAGAACGCCGTGGGCCTGGCGGCGTACATCATGTCGTAGCAGAAGCTCTGACCCGGCCGGATCAGGCTGTCGGCCAGCGGTGGCAGTTCGCCGCCGAGGCTGGCCGAGGTGCCATTGATGATCAGGTCAACCGGTTCGGCAAGATCAGCGAAGGTGCTGGCGGACAGCGGCCCCAGTTCGGCGAATTCCTGCACCAGCTGTTCGGCCTTGCTCGGCGTGCGGTTGGCGATGATCAGCGCCGCAGGCTTTTGCGCCAGCAACGGCTCGAGTACGCCACGCACGGCCCCGCCAGCGCCGAGCAGCAAAATGCGCTGGCCCGCCAGCGCCACACCGGCGTTCAGCAGATCGCTTACCAGCCCGGCACCGTCGGTGTTGTCACCGAGCAGGCGCCCGTCTTCGAGCATCTTCAGGGTATTCACCGCGCCGGCCCGACGGGCGCGCTCGGTGAGCTGATCCGCCATGCCATAGGCCTGTTCCTTGAACGGCACGGTGACATTGGCGCCCTGGCCATCCCGGAAAAACGCCCGGGCGAACCCCGGAAAGTCATCCAGCGGCGCCAGCAGTGCCTCGTAGCAAAGCGCGTGGCCGGTCTGCGCGGCGAACAGGGCGTGAATCTGCGGTGATTTGCTGTGGCCGATGGGGTTGCCGAAGACGCCGTAGCGGTCCATGGGTGAATCCTTGCAGTGTTGGGTGCAGGTAGCAGTCGAAGCTCAGGGCTGCTCGGCGAGCCAGGCGCGGTCCTGCAGGAAATACTCGGTCAGCCGCGCTTCCGGTGTGCCCGGCTCGGGGTGCTTGTCATAGCCCCAGGCCACTTGCGGCGGCAGCGACATCAGGATGGATTCGGTACGCCCGCCCGACTGCAGGCCGAACAGCGTGCCGCGGTCATAGACCAGGTTGTATTCGACGTAGCGGCCGCGGCGCAGCAGCTGGAACTGCCGCTCGCGCTCGCCGAACGGCGTGGCCTTGCGCCGCTGAACGATGGGCAGGTAGGCGTCGAGGTAGGCATCGCCGACTGCGCGCATGAAGGCGAAACTGGTGTCGAAATCCCACTGGTTCAAATCGTCGAAGAACAGCCCGCCGACCCCACGCGGCTCGTGGCGGTGCTTGATGTGGAAATAGCGATCGCACCATTCCTTGTAGCGCGGATAGACATCCGCACCGAACGGCGCACAGGCGTCCCGCGCGACCCGGTGCCAGTGCACGCAGTCTTCCTCGGCGCCGTAATAAGGCGTCAGGTCGAAGCCGCCGCCGAACCACCAGACCGGTTCCTCGCCTTCCTTCTCGGCGATGAAGAAGCGCACGTTGGCGTGGGAGGTGGGCACATACGGATTGTGCGGGTGGATCACCAGCGACACACCAAGCGCCTCGAAGCCGCGCCCAGCCAGCTCCGGGCGATGAGCGCTGGCCGACGGCGGCAGGCTGTCGCCATGCACGTGGGAGAAGTTCACCCCGCCCTTCTCGATCAGTGCGCCGTTCTCGATCACCCGCGTCCGGCCACCGCCGCCACCGGGCCGCGTCCAGGCGTCCTCGGCGAAGCGCGCGCCGCCGTCTTCGGCCTCCAGCGCAGCGCAGATGCGGTCCTGCAGATCGAGCAGATAGGCTTTGACGGCTTCGGTCCTGTGGTTCACGAAATCACCTTGCGAATGACCGCACGCAGCCCTTGAGGCGTGGCTGGGCGGTGCTTGAAACGGGGTCGGCCGGCAAGCATAGCATTCAGCCGATTGACGAACGCAGCCCCGGCGGGTTGGATAGAGGCTCTTTCAATGACCAGGAGCCAGACATGTCCCAGCGCATCCAATTCAGCCAGCACGGCGGTCCCGAAGTCCTGGAACAGGTCGATATGCCGCTCAGCGCGCCGGCTGCAGGCGAAGTGCGGGTGCGCAACCATGCCATCGGCCTGAACTTCATCGACACCTATTTCCGCGGCGGTCTGTATCAGCCGCCGAGCCTGCCATCCGGGCTGGGCACCGAGGGGGCCGGTGTGGTCGACGCGGTGGGCGAGGGCGTGCAGCACCTGCAGCCCGGTGATCGCGTCGCCTATGCCACCGGCCCGCTGGGTGCCTACGCCGACTATCACACGCTGCCTGCACGGCACTTGGTCAAACTGCCGGACTCCGTCAGCTTCGAGCAGGCTGCCGCGGTGATGCTCAAGGGCCTGACCTGCCAGTACCTGCTACGCCAGATCCATCCGTTGCAGGCCGGCGAGACAGTGCTGTTCCATGCTGCCGCCGGCGGTGTCGGATCGATCGCCTGTCAGTGGGCTCGCGCACTCGGCGCGCAGTTGATCGGGGTGGTGGGCTCGGCAGAAAAGGCCGAGCGAGCCAAGGCCCTGGGCGCCTGGGCCATCATCGATCGTACCCGCGAGGACGTGGCGCAGCGCGTGCTGGAGCTGACCGAAGGCAGGAAGTGCCCGGTGGTCTACGACTCGGTGGGCAAGAGCAGCTGGGAAATCTCGCTGGACTGCGTCGCCCCGCGCGGCCTGCTGGTCAGCTTCGGCAACGCCTCCGGGGCCGTCACCGGAGTGAACCTGGGTGTGCTGGCGCAGAAGGGCTCTCTGTTCGTCACTCGGCCAACTCTGGCCGGCTACGCTGACACGCCGGAACGTCTGCAGGCCATGGCCGATGAACTGTTCGAGATGATTGGCAGCGGCAGGATCCAGGTCGAGATCGGCCAGCGCTACCCGCTCAGCGAAGCCGCCGAAGCCCAGCGCAAACTGGCGGCAGGGGAAACCACCGGATCGACCATTCTGCTGCCCTGACGCCGCGGCGGCTGCCTTTATAGGGGCAGCCGCACAGTGCGTTTCACCGCCGGCTCAGGCCGGACGAATCACATCACCCGTGCGCAGATCGCGAATGACGCTGGGGTTACGTCGCCCACCCAGCGGACCGGCGAACACGGCGTCGAGCTGACGCGGGAAATACTGCTCGACCCGCAGCCGCGAGCGCGCTGCTGGACGGCCGGCAGGGTTGGCGGACGTCGAGACCAGCGGGCCGGTCAACGCACACAGCCGCGTGACCAGTGGATGATCGGTCACCCGCAGCGCGACGCTGTCGTGCCGCCCGGTGATCCACTCCGGCAAGCGGCCGCGATGCGGCACCAACCAGGTATTCGGCCCCGGCCAGGTAGCGGCCAGGCGGTCAAGCCAGCGCTCGGGCACATCGTCCAGCAGGAAGTCGAACTGCTCGATGCTGTCGGCGATCAGGATCAGGCCCTTCTCCACCGGCCGCTCCTTGAGCGCCAGCAGGCGCAGCACCGCCGCTTCGTCCCATGGGTCGCAACCCACGCCCCAGACCGCTTCGGTCGGGTAGGCGATCACTCCGCCGGCGCGAACCACCCGCGCCACTTGCTGCACACGCCAATCGCCGATCATGCCGACCTCTGCCTGACTGAAAAGCCGGCAGTTTACCCAAGGCATCTGCCGTCGAGCAGGGGGCTGGGCGACCGATTCGCAACAGCCTGCAACAGACCCTCTGCACTTCGAGCGCGCAAACAACAGGGCGTGAATCGGCAGACGCACCACAGGTCTGCTGTGCGACTCAGCTCCGCCTAGCGCGAGATCGCCGTCCAGAAGCCGTTGTCGCAGGCCACCAGCCCGTCGACTTCCAGTTCGGTCAGCTGCGCCAGCACCTGCCCCAGCGGCTGATCGAGCGCCATGGCCAGTGCTTCACTGCTGCGCGGGGCGGCCAGCAGCTCGCGCAGCAGGGGGTTGTCCGACTGCTTCGGCGCCGGGCCTTCGCCGTCGGACAACTCGACCCACTGCCAGCCGCGCAGGGCTTCGAGCACATCCTCGACCGACTCTACCAGCGCCGCGCCCTGACGGATCAGCTGATGGCAGCCACGGGCACCGGGATGATGGATCGAGCCGGGAATCGCGTAGACCTCGCGGCCCTGCTCGGCAGCGAGTCGCGCGGTGATCAGCGAACCGCTCGACGGGCTTGCCTCGACCACCAGCACGCCCAGCGACAGGCCGCTGATGATGCGATTGCGCCGCGGAAAGTTGCTCGCCTGCGGTGGGCAGTCCAGTGGCAGCTCGGACACCAGCGCACCGCCTTCGTCGACGATCTGCTGGGCGAGGCCGACGTGACGCTGCGGATATAGCCGTTCGAGACCGGTACCGAGCACCGCGACGGTCTTGCCGCCGGCGTCCAGCGTACCCTGATGCGCGGCACCATCAATGCCCAGCGCCAGCCCGCTGGTGATGACGAAGCCGGCACCGGCCAGGCTGCGGGAGAACGCCCGGGCATTGTCCAGGCCATTGCGCGAGGCGCGGCGGCTGCCGACCATCGCCAGCTGGGGTCGCTCGAGCAAGCCGGGATCGCCGGCAATGAACAGCAGCGGTGGCGCATCCGGCAGTTCAGCCAGCAAGGCGGGGTAGTTCGGGTCGTCCCAGCAGAGCAGATGCCGGTCCGGCTGCTCCAGCCAGCCGAGGGCGGCACTGGCACGCTCGCGGATGTCGGCGCTACGTCGTGGCTCGGCACAACTGGCCGGCAATCCCAGCGACCGCCAGGCAATGGCCGGCGCGCTCAACGCCGACGCGGCATCGGGAAAGGCGCTCAGCAACTTGCGCAGGCGGCGTGGGCCGAGTTCGGGCAATAGATGCAGACGCAGCCGGGCTTCCAGCTCGGCAGGGGAAATGGCAGGCATGGCGAACACTCCTTGTCTCTTTGCACCGCATCCGTGCGGTGCTGTCGCAGCATGAAAAAGCCCCGCATTCGCGGGGCTCTCTTGTTTCAGGGGTTACGGACCTTGTCGCTCACCGCCAGTGAGCGGGTGGCCTGCAGTATCAGGCCGTAGCTGAGCTTGTCGTAGGTGCGGAACACCATCAGCAGGCCGGAACGCTCGTCCGGAATCTTCACGTTCTCACCCGTCACGCGGTCACGTACGGTTTCGCCGGTCTTGTAGACTGCCAGCACGTTGCCGTCCTTCAGACCGTCGCGAGCGCCCTTGTTCAGGGTGACCACGTCAAACTGGCCGATCTGGGTAACGCCGCGCGGTACATCGAGAATCACACCGTCCACCTCCGTCTCAGGCGAGCTGGGCATGAACGTCGAGTTGACCGCACGCTCCTCGCTGGCGAACAGACGATCGCCGATGCGGGCTTCCTGGGTGGTACGGGTCAGGTGCATGGTGGCGATATCGCCTTCGACTTCGACGATGTCCACGGTGCCGATGTCATCGGCGTTGATACCGAGAAATTCGCCGGTTTCCGGATCGACGTAGGTCTTGCCCTGGCGGAAGATGCCGTACGCCGGCATGTCTTCTTCGAAGCTCCCGCGGCCGTAGATGCGGTCGCCCGCGCCGCTGACCACCCGCTCGGCGTTGCCGGCGACGATGTAGGGCGCACCCTGGAACTGCTCGGCGGTGTCGATGATGCGGTTGCTCAGCAGGAAGCTGTTGATCGCTTCCAGCGGAATGGTCGGGATGGCTTCGGCCATCGGCGTGGTGCGAACGGTCGGCGACAGTTTGATGGTGCCGCGCGAGGCGCCGCGGTCGAGCACAAGACGCGGCTGGCCGTCGACGTAGACCAGGCTCAGGGTATCACCGGGATAGATCAGATGAGGGTTGGCAATCTGCGGGTTGGCATGCCACAGCTCCGGCCATTTCCACGGCTCGCGGAGGAAGCGGCCGGAAATGTCCCAGAGTGTGTCGCCCTTCACCACCGTATAACGCTCCGGATGGTTGTCCTTGAGCTGCACCGCGGCCTGGGCGAGCCCGCCGACGGCCACCAGCAGCAGGGCGAGTAGTGATTTCCTCATGTGGTGAATCCCTTTATTATGTGCCTTCACGTAAAGCGCCCTAGCGCCGCGGAACCCTTTTGGATCGCGGCATTAAGCCGTTTTCCATGCTGCTCGGCATCTTAGCAGCGGCTTTTGACTTTATTCCATAAGTGCATCACAAACGCATATGGCCATTCTGAACATCCTTGAATTTCCCGATCCGCGGCTGCGCACCATCGCCAAACCGGTGGATGTGGTCGATGACGAGATCCGTCAGCTGATCGACGACATGTTCGAGACCATGTACGAGGCTCCGGGCATCGGCCTGGCCGCGACGCAGGTCAATGTGCACAAGCGCGTGGTGGTGATGGACCTGTCCGAAGACCGGTCCGAGCCGCGAGTCTTCATCAATCCCGAATTCGAATCGCTGACCGACGAGATGGACCAGTACCAGGAAGGCTGCCTGTCGGTACCGGGCTTCTACGAGAACGTCGACCGTCCGCAGAAAGTGCGGATCAAGGCGCTGGATCGTGACGGCAAACCCTACGAGATGGTCGCCGAAGGCCTGCTCGCGGTGTGCATCCAGCACGAATGCGATCACCTCAACGGCAAACTGTTTGTCGACTATCTCTCCAGCCTCAAGCGCGACCGGATCAAGAAGAAGCTGGAAAAGATCCATCGCCAGCAGGCTTGATCATTCCCGAATCCCGAAGGCTTGCTACGCAAGCCTTTTTTGTTAGCGAGCCCTCATGACCCAGCCCTTGCGCATCGTTTTCGCCGGCACCCCGGAATTCGCCGCTCAGCATTTGCAAGCCCTGCTCGACGCAGGCAAATCGATCGTTGCCGTCTACACCCAGCCGGATCGCCCCGCAGGCCGCGGCCAGAAGCTGATGCCCAGCCCGGTCAAGCAGCTCGCCGTGCAGCACGACATTCCGGTATTCCAGCCGCAGACGCTGCGTGACCCGGCGGCGCAGACGGAATTGGCGGACCTGCAGGCGGACCTGATGGTGGTGGTCGCCTACGGCCTGATCCTGCCGCAGGCGGTGCTCGACCTGCCGCGCCTGGGCTGCATCAACAGCCATGCCTCGCTGCTGCCGCGCTGGCGTGGTGCCGCGCCGATCCAGCGCGCGATCGAGGCTGGAGACAGCGAATCCGGCGTCACTGTGATGCAGATGGAAGCAGGCCTGGACACCGGCCCGATGCTGCTCAAGGTCAGCACTCCGATCAGTGACGAAGACACCGGCGGCACGCTGCACGACCGTCTCGCCACACTTGGATCGCAGGCGGTGGTGCAAGCCGTCGACGCCCTGGCTGACGGCACGCTCGCAGGGCAAGTGCAGGACGACAGCCTCGCCACCTATGCCCACAAGCTGAGCAAGGACGAGGCGCGCATCGACTGGACCCGCCCGGCCGTCGAGCTGGAGCGGCTGATCCGCGCCTTCCATCCCTGGCCAATCTGTCACAGCACGCTGGCCGGCGAAGCATTGAAGATCCACGCGGCCCGCCTCGGCGAAGGGCAGGGCGAGCCGGGTCGAATCCTCGAAGCGAGCAAGGAAGGGCTGACAGTTGCCTGCGGTGAAGGCGCCCTGTCGCTGACTCGCCTGCAGCTACCGGGGGGCAAGCCGCTCGGTTTCGGCGATCTGTACAACAGCCGCCGCGAGCAGTTCGCGCCCGGCCTGGTACTCGGTCAATGAACCCGCGGCTGGCCGCCGCCCGCGCGCTGAGCGCCGTGCTCTCCGGCAAGGCTTCGCTGGGCAGCAGCCTGCCGGAGGTTCTGGGCAAGGTCGACGCCCGTGATCGCGGCCTGACCCAGGAGCTGGCGTTCGGCACTGCGCGCTGGCAGCCACGCCTGGCCGGCCTGGCCGACAAGCTCTTGCAGAAGCCGTTCAAGGCTGCCGATCGCGATGTCGAAGCCCTTCTGCTGGTCGGTCTGTATCAGCTGTTCCATACCCGCATCCCGGCCCATGCCGCCATCGGCGAAACCGTCGGCTGCGTCGACAAGCTGAAGAAGCCCTGGGCCAAGGGCCTGCTCAACGCCGTGCTGCGCCGCGCCCAGCGTGAGGGCGAAGCGATGCTAGCGGAGCTGGAACACGACCCGGTGATTCGCGTTGCCCATCCGCGCTGGCTGCAGAAGGCGCTCAAGGCGCATTGGCCCGAACATTGGGAAGCCATCTGCGCGGCCAATAATGCCCATCCGCCGATGATGTTGCGGGTCAATCGCCGCCAGGTCAGCCGCGACGCCTATCTGGCTGAGTTGCAGGCCGCTGGAATCGACGCCCATCCGTGCGAGTTCAGTGAGGACGGCATTCGCCTGGTTGCGCCGTGCGACGTACATCAGCTGCCGGGCTTTGCCGAAGGACGGGTCAGCGTGCAGGACGAAGCCGCACAGCTGGCCGCCTCGCTGCTCGACCTGGCGCCGGGACAGCGCGTGCTGGACGCCTGCTGCGCACCAGGTGGCAAGACCTGTCACCTGCTCGAACGCGAGCCGCAATTGGCCGGGCTGATTGCGCTGGATCTGGAACCCAAGCGTCTGGTGCGAGTTCGGGAAAACCTCGAGCGTCTGCATTTACAGGCCGAACTGGTCGCCGACGACGCCCGCGCCACCGAACGCTGGTGGGATGGCAAGCCGTTCCAGCGCATCCTGCTCGACGCACCCTGTTCGGCCACCGGCGTGATCCGCCGCCATCCGGACATCAAGCTGACGCGCCAGGCCGATGACATCGCCCCCCTTGCCGCGCTGCAGGGCGAGATGCTCGATGCGCTGTGGCCGACCCTGGACGTCGGCGGCATCCTGCTCTATGCCACCTGCTCGGTGCTGCCGACCGAGAACCGCGAGGTGATCGGCGCCTTCCTCGAACGCACGCCCGGCGCGCGCGAACTGGACCTCCCGGGCGGCTTCGGCCTGCAGCAGCCGCATGGTCGCCAGCTGCTGCCGCAGGAGAGCGGCCACGACGGCTTCTACTATGCCAAGCTGATCAAGATCGCAGCTCAACCGCGTGGCCATCATCAGTAAGCCGAACCCGGGCCGGCCAGGCTCGACCCCAACATGGACGCGGCAGCGGATGGCTGCCGCTCAGGAGTGACCGCGTGAAGATCATCATCCTCGGTGCCGGTCAGGTCGGCGGCACCCTCGCCGAACACCTCGCCAGCGAAGCCAACGACATCACCGTGGTCGACACCGACGGCGACCGCCTGCGCGATCTCGGTGATCGCCTGGACATCCGCACCATCCAGGGCCGCGGCTCGTTTCCGACGGTGCTGCGCCAGGCCGGCGCAGACGACGCCGACATGCTGGTGGCGGTGACCAACAGCGACGAGACCAACATGGTCGCCTGCCAGGTCGCTTACACCCTGTTCCATACGCCGACCAAGATCGCCCGCGTGCGCGAAGCGGCCTACCTGGTGCGCTCCGGTCTGTTCGCCAACGAGGCGATTCCGGTCGACGTGCTGATCAGCCCGGAACAGGTGGTCACCAACTACATCAAGCGCCTGATCGAACATCCCGGCTCGCTGCAGGTAATCGACTTCGCCGAAGGCAAGGCGCAGCTGGTGGCGGTGCGCGCCTACTACGGCGGGCCGCTGGTCGGCCAAGAGCTGCGCCAACTGCGCCGCCACATGCCCAACGTCGATACCCGTGTGGCCGCCATCTTCCGTCGCAACCAGGCCATCCTGCCCCGTGGCGACACGGTGATCGAGGCCGATGACGAGGTATTCTTCATCGCCGCCAGGGGCCATATCCGCGCGGTGATGAGCGAAATGCGCCGGCTCGACGAGAACTACAAGCGCATCGTCATCGCCGGTGGCGGCCACATCGGCGAGCGGCTGGCCGAAGCGATCGAGAGCCGTTACCAGGTGAAGATCATCGAGATGAACCCGGCGCGCTGTCGCTACCTGTCGGACACGCTGGACAGCACGATCATCCTGCAGGGCAGCGCTTCCGACCGCGACCTGCTGGTCGAGGAGAACATCAGCGAGGCGGACGTGTTCCTCGCGCTGACCAACGACGACGAGGCCAACATCATGTCGTCGCTGCTGGCCAAGCGGCTGGGCGCGCGCAAGGTGATGTGCATCATCAACAACCCGGCCTACGTCGATCTGGTTCAGGGTGGCGAGATCGACATCGCCATCAGCCCGCAGCTCGCCACCATCGGTACCCTGCTGACCCACGTACGCCGCGGCGACATCGTCAGCGCCCACTCGCTGCGCCGTGGCGCGGCCGAAGCCATCGAGGTGATCGCCCACGGCGATCCGCGTTCGAGCAAGGTGATCGGGCGCCCCATCGAGCAGATCGCGCTGCCCCCGGGTACCACCATCGGCGCGGTGATTCGCGACGACCAGGTGTTGATCGCCCATGACGACACACGGATCGAGTCCGGCGATCACGTCATCCTGTTCCTCGTCGACAAGAAGCACATTCGCGACGTCGAGCGCCTGTTCCAGGCCGGCCTGACCTTCTTCTAGCGATCATTGCGACTGCATGGACGGCCCGCCACTCGGCGGGCCGTTTCGTTTTTTCAATTACCTACGACTGCCAGCCCGATCAGCTGAAATAGACGGCATTCCCACCGATCGGCTCCATTCGATCCCGATGCCCTCCGATTTCCATTTTATGGCCAGCTTTTGTACCCTCCTGGCTTGCCGCCTGTGCGGCCTGACGATTGAGCCAAGCTATCGTCGCTCGGTTTCACCGCACCATTCGTCGTCAGAAGAGTCCCTAAATGAGCTCGAGCAATTGCCCCTCCTAGACAAATAACGATCCGATTCCTCGGGTCTCTACAAGGAACAGGAGAAACTCCATGAGGAACAGCACCATCCCGACACGCTCCCGCCGGCTGCTGATCGGCTGCGCCGCCCTGGCCAGCATCGGTTTCGCAAGCCTGACCCAGGCCGATACCCTGGAAGACATCAAGGACAGCAGCAGCGTCCGCATCGGCTACGCCAATGAAACCCCCTTCGCCTACACCGCTCTCGACGGCAGTGTCACCGGCGAATCGCCAGAGATCGTGCGCAAGGTGTTCGAGCGCATGCAGATCGACACCATCAAACCGGTACTCACCGAGTGGGGCTCGCTGATCCCCGGCCTGCGCGCCGGGCGCTTCGACCTCATCGCAGCGGGCATGTACATCACCCCTGAACGCTGCAAGCAGGTGCTGTTCACCGATCCGCACTACCGCCTGCTCGACACCCTGCTGGTGGCCGAAGGCAACCCGAAGAACCTGCGCAGCTACGAAGACATCGCCAACAACCCAGACGTGAAGATCGCCATCATGTCCGGCACGGTGAACCTCGGTTATGCGCGCAAGGCCGGCATCAAGGATTCGCAGATTCTGCAGGTCCCGGATACCACCTCGCAGCTGCAGGCCGTGCGCGGTGGTCGCGCCGATGCCGCCATCGGCACCCAGCTGACCATGAAGGGGCTGGCGGACAAGGCCGGTGACGATGTCGAGGCCATCGCCGACTTCAAGGACGATCCAGCCCGTGCCGGTTATGGCGCGCTGGCTTTCCGTCCGCAGGACAAGGCGCTGCGTGACGCGGTCAATGCCGAGCTCAAGCAGTGGCTGGGCAGCGAGGAGCATCTGAAGACCATCGAGCCATTCGGCTTCGATCGCTCCAACATCACCGACAAGACTGCCGCCGAGCTCTGCGGCGCCTGAAGCCCGCCGGGGCGGCTGGTTGGCGCCGCCGACCGCTGTCCCGCCTGTGAACGCTGACCAAGGCTGCGCCGCTGTTTGCGCAGCCTCGCTCAGCGCTCCGGAAAACCGGATAGCGCCATCATGATCGAACTGCTTCCTCTGCTGCTGCAGGGTGCCTGGGTCACCGTGAAGGTGACCTTCTTCGGCTCCCTGCTGGCCATCGCCTGCGCGCTGATCGCCGCGCTGGCGCGGCTTTCGCCGGTGGCGCCGTTGCGCTGGCTTGCCATCACCTACATCGAGGTCTTCCGCGGCTCGTCGCTGCTGGTGCAGCTGTTCTGGCTGTACTTCGTGCTGCCGATGCCACCGTTCAATGTCGAAATGAGTGCCTTCGCCGTGGCAGTGGTCGGCCTGGGCCTGAACATCGGCGCATATGGGGCCGAGGTACTGCGCGGCGCGATCCGCTCGGTACACCAGGGCCAGCACGAAGCCTGTCAGGCGCTGAACATGACGCCGCTGACACGCATGCGCCGAATCATCCTGCCGCAGGCGTTGCTCGCGGCAATTCCGCCCGGCACCAACCTGCTGATCGAGTTGCTGAAGAACACTTCGCTGGTGTCCCTGATCACCCTGTCAGATCTGGCCTTCCGCGCCCGCCAGCTGGATCAGGCGACGCTGATGACCATGGAGATCTTCGGCCTGGCGCTGGTGATCTACTTCGTCCTGGCCCAGGCGATCAACTTCGGCATGCGCCAGCTGGAACGCCGGCTGGCCCGCGGGCGGATGCGCGGAGGCCTGTCATGAATTTCTTCGACTGGCAGTTCGCCCGCGAGATCCTGCCGCGCCTGCTGGATGCCTCGCTGACCACCATCGGCATCGCCCTGGCCGGTTTCGCCATTGCCGTGGTGCTCGGTTTGTTCCTCGCTATTGGCCGTCGCAGCCGCCTGCGCTGGCTATCCTGGCCGATCACCGGGCTGATCGAGTTCATCCGCAGCACACCGCTGCTGATTCAGGTGTACTTCCTGTTCTACGTCTTCCCCAACTACGGCCTCAACCTCAGCGCCATGCAGGCAGGCATCATCGGCATCGCCCTGCATTACGCCTGCTACACCGCCGAGGTGTACCGCGCCGGCCTGGACGCGGTACCCCGATCGCAATGGGAAGCCGTCACCGCACTGAACATGAAGCCCTGGACCGCCTACCGCGACGTAATCCTGCCGCAGGCGTTGCGTCCGGTGCTGCCGGCGCTGGGCAACTACCTGATCTCGATCCTCAAGGACACCCCGGTGCTGTCGGCGATCACCGTGGTGGAAATCATGCAGCGAGCCAAGAACATCGGCTCCGAGAGTTTCCGCTATCTGGAGCCGATCACCATGGTCGGCCTGTTCTTTCTCATTCTCAGCCTCGGCCTCGCCTGGTGCGTGCGCCGTCTGGAAAACCGCATGGAGCTGGCCCGATGAATACGCCGATGCAGTCCACGGACACCCTGAACCCGACGCCGCAACAACCGGAGCAGGCGCAACCTTTGGTGCGCTTCGCCGGCGTGACCAAGCGCTACGGTGAACTGACCGTGCTCGACGGGCTCGACCTGCAGATCGAGGAAGGCGAGAAGGTCGCGATCATCGGCCCCAGCGGCTCGGGCAAATCCACCCTGTTGCGGGTGCTGATGACCCTGGAAGGCATTGACGAAGGCGTGATCGAGGTCGACGGCGAGCCGCTGACGCACATGCCCGACGCCAGCGGCCAGTTGGTCCCGGCCAATGCCCGTCACCTGCGACGGGTGCGTGGCAAGGTCGGCATGGTGTTCCAGAGCTTCAACCTGTTCCCCCATATGAACGCCTTGCACAACGTCATGGAAGCGCCGGTCCAGGTGCTCGGCCTGAGCAAGGCCGAAGCCCGCGAACGCGCCGAAGAACTGCTGGCCATGGTCGGCCTGGAAGACAAGCTCGAACACTTCCCGGCGCAACTCTCCGGCGGTCAGCAACAGCGCGTGGCGATTGCCCGCGCACTGGCGATGCGGCCGAAGGTGATGCTGTTCGACGAAGTGACCTCGGCGCTGGACCCGGAGCTCTGCGGCGAAGTGCTCAATGTCATCCGCCGCCTCGGCGAGGCGCACAACCTGACGATGCTGATGGTGACCCACCAGATGGGCTTTGCCCGTGAGTTCGCCGATCGGGTGTGCTTCTTCCATCAGGGCCGGATTCACGAACAGGGCAGCCCGGACGAGCTGTTCAACAACCCGCGCGAGGAACGCACCCGGGAGTTTCTCAGCGCGGTCAACGAGGCCCACTGAGCCGCTTGCAACCCAGCCCACACGAAGACGGCGAAAGCCCCGCATCAGCTAAGACCAATGGCGTATGCTGCCGCTATTGCCCGGCGGCGGCGATGCACTAAAGTGAGAAAACGCCCCGGAGCGCTGCACCGAAAAGGTCTTCAAGATGCTCGAATCGCTGGAAAAGATGCTGTCCCAAGGCATGGACAATCCGATGCTACGTTTCGGCCTCGGCAAGGGCTACATGGATGCCGGGCAGCCGGGGCGGGCGGCAGAGCACCTGCGCCGCTGCGTCGAACTCGATCCGAAATACTCCGCTGCCTGGAAACTGCTGGGCAAGGCGCTGCAGGCCGATGGCGACAAGCCCGGCGCCCATCAGGCGTGGGAGCGCGGAATCGCCGCGGCGAACGCCCAGGGCGACAAGCAGGCGGAAAAGGAAATGACCGTATTCCTGCGCCGGCTCGACCGGCTGACGCCCGACTGAACCGGCGCGCCGCGGCCAGCGGTCAGGTTTCGTGCACGAACTGCAGGCCGACCCCTTCGGCATCCACCCGCATCACCACCATTCGCAGTTCCGGCGCCGGAATCGGCAGGTCCTGGACCTGGCCGGTCACCTCGTCGCCGGGATGCAGCACCACCAGCTCCGGATGCCGGACGTAGACGCCACCATCGGATAGATCACGGGTCTGCGCGAAGACTTCGCCAAAGGCCGGATGCGCAATGCGGATGCGGCACTTCATGTTGGTACGCGGATGCTGTCTCTGGTTTTGCATGCGCTCGTCCCTGTTGTTGTTTGAGCCTGATCAGTACCAGCGCTTCTCGCCGGCGGGGCGTTTCTTGAAGCGCTTCATGGTCCACATGTACTGGCTGGGATAGGCGCGCACATACTTCTCGATCATTGCGCTCATCGCCGCTACGCCAGTTTCCGCATCTTCGCTGTACATCCCTTCGTGCGCGGCCTCGAGGACGACTTTGTAGCCCGAACCGTCCTCCAGACGCAACGCATGAAGGAACACCCCAACCGCCTTGCCACCGGCGAGCATGCCGGGCACGAACTTGCTGGTCAGCGCCTGGGTGGCGAAGAAGGGCACGAAGATGCCACTGCCTTCGCTCGGCTCGGGGTCCGCCGGAATACCGACCGCACCACCACGCCGAACCTCCTTGATGACGCTGAGAATGCCTTCCCTGGTCGAGGGCGCGACGCGATTGCCCAGCTGCACACGCTGCTGGCGCAGCAGATCGTCCACCGCCTTCAGTTTCGGCGGTCGGTAGAAGATGATCGGCTTGCATTGCGCGCAGTAGAAATGATTGAGCACTTCCCAATTGCCCAGGTGACTGGTGATGCCGACCACGCCCTTGCCCGAGGCCAGCGCCGCTTGCAGCACGTCCAGGCCGTCGACTTCGCGGACCAGTTTCAGGGTCTTTTCTGCCGGCCAGATCCAGGCGCAGGCGCTTTCGGTGAAGGTCATGCCGGTTTCACGCAGGGTGCGCCCGAGCAGGGCGTCGAGTTCCGCCGGGCTCAGCTCGGGGAAGCACTTGTGCAGGTTGATTCGCGCGACGTCCCGCGAGCGGTTCGGCAGCTTCCACATCAGCCAGCCGATCATCGAGCCCAGGCCCTGGACCATGCGCCAGGGCAGTCGAGCGAACAGTCGCAGGGAGCCGACGACGATGGCACCTTTGAGCTTTTCCACACCGCACTCCGAAATTTTCAGGTTGCCTAGTCTACCTGCAACCGTCGCCAGCTTTCAGGCGCAGCGGCGGCAACGACGCACATCCTGGCAGCGCAACCATGCAGCGTTTCAAGCATCGCCGGCCAGCTCGGCGTGGCGCTCGCAATCGGTCAGGTGGTCCATGACCATGCCGCAGGCCTGCATGTAGGCGTAGCAGATGGTCGGGCCGACGAAGCTGAAACCGGCCTTCTTCAGCGCGCGGCTCATCGCCTCGGCCTCGGGGGAGACCGGCGGCACCTGATCGATGCCCTCGAAGCGGTTGATCTTCGGCTCGCCGCCGACGAACGACCAGACGAAACCCACCGGATCCTCCAGCTGCAACCAGGCGCGGGCATTCTGCCGCGCCGCCTTGAGCTTGAGACGGTTGCGGATGATGCCGGGGTCCAGCATGCGCTCGTCGATCTCGGCATCGCTCATGCGCGCCAGGCGCTCGGCATCGAAACCGAACAACACCTGCCGGTAGCGCTCGCGCTTGCGCAACACGGTGATCCAGGAGAGTCCGGCCTGAAAGGCTTCGAGCAAGAGGAATTCGAACAGTACCTGCGGATCGCGGGCCGGTACGCCCCATTCACGATCGTGGTAGTCGATGTACAGCGGGTCCGTGCCGCACCAGGCGCAACGTGGCATGTGGTCTCCTTGCGCAGGCCTCGTCCGATGGCCGAAACCATCGCAAGCGCGACCATGCGGGGGGTATACTTCGAGGCTTTCTGTCGAAGCCCAGCACAGGTGAAATTTTGAGCCAGACTACGCCTGCCGTGCGCACCTTCCAAGACCTGATCCTCGCCCTGCAAAGCTACTGGGCCGAGCAGGGTTGCGTGGTCCTGCAGCCCTATGACATGGAAATGGGCGCCGGTACATTCCACACCGCCACCTTCCTGCGCGCCATTGGTCCCGAGACCTGGAACGCCGCCTATGTTCAGCCTTCGCGCCGCCCCGCCGATGGCCGCTACGGCGAGAACCCCAACCGCCTGCAGCACTATTATCAATTCCAGGTGGTGCTCAAGCCCAACCCGGACAACATCCAGGACCTGTACCTGGAGTCGCTGCGCCGCATCGGCGTCGACACCTCGGTGCACGACGTACGCTTCGTCGAGGACAACTGGGAATCGCCGACCCTCGGTGCTTGGGGCCTGGGCTGGGAGGTCTGGCTCAACGGCATGGAAGTCACTCAGTTCACCTACTTCCAGCAGGTCGGCGGCGTCGAGTGCTATCCGGTCACCGGCGAGATCACCTACGGTCTCGAGCGCCTGGCCATGTACCTACAGGGCGTCGACTCGGTCTACGACCTGATCTGGGCCGATGGTCCGTTCGGCACCGTGACCTACGGCGATGTGTTCCACCAGAACGAGGTGGAGCAGTCGACCTACAACTTCGAGCACGCCAACGTGCCGAAGCTGTTCGAACTCTTCGATTTCTACGAGAGCGAGGCCAATCGTCTGATGGCTGCCGAACTGCCGCTGCCGGCCTACGAGATGGTGGTCAAGGCCTCGCACACCTTCAACCTGCTCGATGCCCGTCGCGCCATTTCGGTCACCGCGCGCCAGCAGTACATCCTGCGCGTGCGCAGCCTGGCGCGTTCGATCGCCCAGAGCTACCTGCTGGCCCGGGCCAAACTCGGCTTCCCCATGGCCACCCCCGAACTGCGTGACGAAGTGCTGGCCAAGCTGGAGGCTGCAGAATGAGTGCACTGGATTTTCTCGTCGAACTGGGTACCGAAGAACTCCCACCGAAGGCGCTCGCCAAGCTGGCCGAAGCCTTCTGCGCCGGTATCGAGAAGGGCCTGAAGGACGCCGGCCTGGGCTTCGTCAAGACGCAGGCCTATGCTGCGCCGCGTCGCCTGGCCGTGCTGGTCGAACAGCTGGCGACCCAGCAGCCCGATCGCAGCATCAACCTCGACGGCCCGCCGATGCAGGCCGCCTTCGACGCTAACGGCGAGCCGACCCAGGCCGCCCTGGGCTTTGCCCGCAAGTGCGGCGTCGACCTCGCCGAGATCGATCGCAGCGGGCCGAAGCTCAAGTTCAGCCGTACCATCGAAGGCCAACCGGCTGCCGAACTGCTGCCGGGTATCGTCGCGACCTCGCTGAACGATCTGCCGATCCCCAAGCGCATGCGCTGGGCCGCACGCAAGGAAGAGTTCGTCCGTCCGACCCAGTGGCTGGTGATGCTCTTCGGCGAGCAGGTCATCGATTGCGAGATCCTCGCCCAGCGCGCCGGGCGCGAATCCCGCGGCCACCGCTTCCACAGCCCGGGCCAGGTGCATATTTCCAAGCCTTCCAGCTATCTGGAAGACCTGCGTGGCGCCCATGTGATCGCCGACTTCGCCGAGCGCCGCGAGCTGATCGCCAAGCGCGTCGAGCAGCTGGCTGCCGAGCAGAACGGTACGGCCATCGTGCCGCCGGCGCTGCTCGATGAAGTGACCGCGCTGGTCGAGTGGCCGGTGCCGCTGGTCTGCTCGTTCGAGGAACGCTTCCTCGAAGTGCCGCAGGAAGCGCTGATCACCACCATGCAGGACAACCAGAAGTACTTCTGCCTGCTGGACGCCAACGGCAGGCTGCTGCCGCGCTTCATCACCGTGGCGAATATCGAATCGAAGGACCCGGCGCAGATCGTTTCCGGCAACGAGAAAGTCGTACGCCCGCGCCTGACCGACGCCGAGTTCTTCTTCAAGCAGGACAAGAAGCAGAAGCTCGACAGCTTCAACGAACGCCTGAAAAACGTGGTATTCCAGGCCCAGCTCGGCACCGTGTACGACAAGGCCGAGCGCGTCTCGCGCCTGGCCGGGCTGATCGCCGAGCGTACCGGCGGCGACAAGCAGCGCGCCGCGCGCGCCGGCCTGCTCTGTAAGTGCGACCTGGCCACCGAGATGGTTGGCGAGTTTCCGGAAATGCAGGGCGTTGCCGGTTACTACTACGCGCTCAACGACGGCGAGCCGGAAGACGTGGCGCTGGCGCTGAACGAGCAGTACATGCCGCGCGGTGCCGGCGGCGAGCTGCCGAGCACACTCACTGGCGCAGCTGTGGCCGTGGCGGACAAGCTCGATACCCTGGTCGGGATCTTCGGCATCGGCATGCTGCCGACCGGCTCCAAGGACCCCTACGCCCTGCGCCGCGCCGCCCTTGGCGTACTGCGCATCCTCATCGAGAAGCAGCTGGACCTGAATCTGGTCGAGGCAGTGAACTTCGCCATCGGCCAGTTCGGTACGCAGGTCAAGTCGGCCGGCCTCGCCGATCAGGTCCTGGAGTTCATCTTCGATCGCCTGCGTGCGCGCTACGAGGACGAGGGCGTCGACGTCGCTGCCTACCTCTCGGTGCGTGCCGTGCAGCCTGGTTCGGCGCTGGACTTCGACCAGCGCGTGCAGGCCGTGCAGGCGTTCCGCACATTGCCGGAAGCGGCGTCCCTGGCTGCCGCCAACAAGCGCGTCTCCAACCTGCTGAGCAAGTTCGATGCGAAGCTGCCGGAAGCGGTAGAGCCACGCTGGTTCGACAACGCCACCGAGTTCTCGCTGTACTCGGCGATTCAGCAGGCTGAGCAGGCGGTACAACCGTTGGCCGCCGCGCGTCAGTACCGCGAAGCGCTGGAGCGTTTGGCGCACCTGCGTGGCCCGGTGGATGCGTTCTTCGAGGCGGTGCTGGTAAATGCCGAAGACGCTTCGGTACGTGCCAACCGTTATGCCTTGCTGGCCCGGCTGAGAGGACTGTTCCTTGGCGTTGCCGATATTTCCGCACTTGGCTAAGCCCGTGAAGCTGATCGTGCTGGACCGCGACGGGGTAATCAACGAGGACTCCGACGAGTACGTGAAGTCGCTGGAGGAGTGGATCCCCATTCCCGGGTCGCTGGAAGCCATCGCGCGTCTGTGCAAAGCCGGCTGGACGGTGGCGGTTGCCACCAACCAGTCCGGTGTCGCGCGCGGCAAGTTCGATCTGAGCACCCTCGGCGACATGCATTTCAAGATGCAGCAGCTGGTGATGGAGCAGGGCGGGCGCATCGACCTGATCGTGCACTGCCCACACGGCCCGGACGACGGCTGCAACTGCCGTAAGCCGAAGCCTGGAATGTTCCGCAGCATCGCCGAGCATTTCGGCCTGGCGGACCTGAAGGGTGTACCGGTGGTAGGCGACAGTCACCGCGATCTGCACGCCGGCATGCTGCTCGGCGGCGTGCCTTATCTGGTCAGGACCGGCAAAGGCCTGCGTACCCTGGAGGGTACTCTGCCGCCGAGCACTCAGGTCTTCGATGACCTTGCCGCTGTTGTCGATCATCTACTCGAGAGTTCTCGATGAGCCTCCTGTTACCCGTTCGTATCGCCCTGTTCTACTTCATGCTGGCGTTCACCGCGTTCGCCTGGTGCCTGGTGAGCCTTGTATTCGCCCCGTTCATGGCGTTCCGCGCGCGCTATCGCTTCGTGGTACAGAACTGGTGTCGCTGCGCCGTGTGGTTGGGCAAGACGCTGGTTGGCCTGCGCTACGAGGTGCATGGCGCGGAGAATGTGCCGGCGCGTCCCTGCGTGATCCTGGCCAAGCACCAGAGCACCTGGGAAACCTTCTTTCTCTCGGCCTATTTCGAGCCGCTGACTCAGGTGCTCAAGCGTGAGTTGTTGCGGGTGCCGTTCTTCGGCTGGGCGATCATGCTGCTCAAGCCGATCGCCATTGATCGCGACAACCCCAAGGCGGCGCTGCGCCAGGTCGCCAAGCAGGGTCACGAGCGTCTGGAGCAGGGCGCCTGGGTGCTGATCTTCCCGGAAGGCACCCGCGTACCAGTGGGTGAGCAGGGCAAGTTCTCCCGCAGCGGCGCGGCCTTGGCAGTCAACGCCGGTCTGCCAGTGCTGCCCATCGCGCACAACGCCGGCATGTTCTGGCCGAAGGCCGGTTGGGGCAAGCGTCCCGGCACTATCCAGGTGGTGATCGGCCCAGCCATGTTCGCCGACAGCGAGAGCCCGCGGGCCATCGCCGAGCTCAATCAACGCGCCGAAGATTGGATCAACGCGCAAGTCAGCCAGCTCGAAGCTCAGGGTCGCCCGACCCTCTGATCACTACGCTGAGGCAGGGCAGGGACGCGGCCTCAGCTTCACGAGTCCCCTATGCAGCAAATACCCAACCACCAGCTGGTCGCAGAATGGCTGCGCCTGCTGGACGGCTATCCTACCGAAGCGGCTATCGCACTGCAGGCCGTTGCCGAAGAAAAGAGCGCCGAGCTGGCCGAGCATTTCTATTCCCAGATGCTTGCCGATCCCCATTCGGCCAGCTTCCTGTCCCACGATCAGGTGAAGAACCGCCTCGGCAAATCGATGCAGAAGTGGATCGTCACGGTATGTTCGTCGACGGCCCATAGCGACCTCGACGCCGTCATCGACCTGCAGCGAAAGGTCGGCGACATCCACGCCCGCATCGAGATTCCGGTCAGCCTGGTGCTGCGCGGCTCCCGCTCGCTCAAGGGCCGCCTGCGCCAGTTGCTGGAACAGCGCGATCTCGCCGAGCCAGTGCGACGCAAAGCGGCCCGCATGGGTTCCGACCTGATCGACCTGGCGGTGGAGATCATCTGCTTCGCCTATTCCCAGTCTCATGATCGCAACTCCCGCGCCGAGGAGGCCTATCGGCTGTTCTCCGTCTCGCAGAACATCGGCGTCGAAAAAGAGCGACAGCGCGCGGCACTGCTCGATTGGGAGAATCAGCTGATGTTCGACCTGGCGATCGGCAATCTGACCGGCGCGCTGCCGCAGCTGGCGGGTTCCGAGTTCGGCCTTTGGTTCCGCCACAAGGCCTCCCACGCGTTCCAGGGTTCGCCGGAAAGCGCCAGTATCCTCGACTATATCGAGCGCATCGATCAGGAGCTCAAAGCCATTGGCGGGCTGCAGGACGCCAGTGCGCGGCTGGGCAAGCTGCATCAGATCCGCGAGCAGACCCGCTCGATCAAGTTTCTGCTCGACAGCCTGTTCGAACAGGCCAACGACCTGGAGGCCGGCCGAGACGTGCTGACGCGGCTACTCAACCGCAAGTTCCTGCCGGTGGTGATGGCCAAGGAAGTGCTTTACGCGCGCCAGTCGAACAACACCTTCGGCGTGCTCGCCATCGATGTCGACCACTTCAAGCGCATCAACGACACCCATGGCCATGACGGCGGTGACCAGATTCTGCAGCAGGTCGGTGCGCTGCTGGCCAGCAACACCCGCGGTGGCGACTATGCGTTCCGCCTGGGCGGCGAAGAGTTCCTGCTGGTACTAGTGGACATAGATGCCAACAAGGCGTTTGCCGCGGCAGAGAAGTTGCGCGAGCGCATCGCCCGTGAGCAGTTCCGTCTATCCAATGGAGCAGTTCTGCAGGTCACCGTCAGCATCGGTATGGCAGTGCATGACGGCCATCCGGATTACGAACGTCTGCTGCAACAAGCCGATCAGGCGCTGTATCAGGCAAAACACGAAGGGCGCAATCGCTGCGTGCTTCACAGTCCGGCGCTCGCCTAGCAAACGGCACGCAATGAAAAAGGGGAGCAGCTCCCCTTATTTATTGCGCTTCGATTCAGGCCGGCGCGGACGACCGGATCAGGTGATCGAAGGCGCTCAGCGAGGCCTTGGCGCCTTCACCGACGGCGATCACGATCTGCTTGTACGGCACCGTGGTCACGTCACCGGCGGCGAACACGCCGGGGATGCTGGTCTGGCCCTTGGCGTCGACGATGATCTCGCCGAAGCGTGACAGCTCCAGGGTGCCCTTGAGCCATTCGCTGTTGGGCAGCAGGCCGATCTGCACGAAGATGCCTTCCAGCTCGACGCTGTGCATTTCTTCGCTGCTGCGGTCCTTGTAGACCAGGCCGGTGACCTTCTGGCCGTCGCCCTGGACCTCGGTGGTCTGCGCCATCTTCAGCACGCGGACGTTGGGCAGGCTGTTGAGCTTGCGCTGCAGCACCGCATCGGCACGCAGCTCTTCGCCAAACTCGAGCAGGGTCACATGAGCGACGATGCCGGCCAGGTCGATGGCCGCCTCCACGCCGGAGTTGCCACCGCCGATCACCGCCACGCGCTTGCCCTTGAACAGCGGGCCGTCGCAGTGCGGGCAGTAGGCGACGCCACGGCCGCGGTATTCCTGCTCGCCGGGCACGTTCATTTCGCGCCAGCGCGCGCCGGTGGCGAGGATCAGGGTCTTGGCCTTGAGCTCGCCGCCGTTCTCGAACTGCACGCGGTGCAGGCCGTCTTCGCCGGCCGGGATCAACTGGCTGGCGCGCTGCAGGTTCATGATGTCGACCTCGTACTCGCGCACATGCTCTTCCAGCGCGCGGGCCAGTTTCGGGCCTTCGGTTTCCTTCACTGAGATGAAGTTCTCGATGGCCATGGTGTCGAGCACCTGACCGCCGAAGCGCTCCGCGGCGACACCGGTGCGGATGCCCTTGCGCGCTGCGTAGATGGCCGCTGCGGCGCCGGCGGGACCGCCGCCGACCACCAGCACGTCGAAGGCATCCTTGGCCTTGAGCTTCTCGGCGTCACGGGCGCTGGAGCCGGTGTCGAGCTTGGCGAGGATCTCTTCCTCACTCATGCGACCCTGGGTGAACAGCTCGCCGTTGAGGTAGATGCTCGGCACCGACATGATCTGACGGGCTTCGACTTCGTCCTGGAACAGCGCGCCGTCGATGGCGACGTGCTTGATGTTCGGGTTGAGCACGGCCATCAGGTTCAGCGCCTGGACCACGTCCGGGCAGTTCTGGCAGGACAGCGAGAAGTAGGTTTCGAAGCTGTAGTCGCCATCCAGCGCCCTGATCTGCTCGATTACTTCCGGTGCAGTCTTCGACGGATGACCGCCGACCTGCAGCAGGGCCAGCACCAGCGAGGTGAATTCGTGGCCCATGGGGATGCCGGCAAAACGCAGGCTGATGTTGCCGCCGATGCGGTTGAGCGAGAACGACGGCTTGCGTGCATCGTCACCGTCGGTCTTGAGGGTGATCTTGTCGCTGAGACCGGCGATGTCCTGCAACAGGCTCAGCATTTCCCGGGATTTCTCGCCGTCATCGAGGGACGCGACGATCTCGAAGGGCTGGGTGACCTTCTCCAGGTAGGCTTTCAACTGGGTCTTGAGATTGGTGTCCAACATTGGCAACTGTCCTCGTAACTATGGTGGCCCGGAGGGCTCGGTAAAGTGATGAATCTCGAATGAAGCAACCTTACGCCGGAAAGGGACTATTTCGAAATTGATTAAAACAGTCAGTTCGATTTAGAAAGCCTATCCCTAAAAACAAAAACCCCGACCTTGTGAGTCGGGGTTCTGTTTTGTTGCCTTGGTCTGGAACGGCGGCGGCGGTGTCGACGGGCGATAAAGGCGACATTCGTCACCCTATAAAAATCAATGACTTACGTTAAAAATGGGCACCATTATTGGCATGTTTGAGCCAGATAAAGTGGCATTTTCCGTCGAAATGGCCGGAATAAATGGCATTTTCCGTATGCCCTCACAGGAGAGCACTACAAACCAAGGTAACCGCCACCTGGCGCGGGTCGGTATGGATTGACACCGTGTCAATGAAACTCAGCTTAGGGAGGACGGCAAATTGATGGAAGCCCCGTCCGTCGCAGGTTTCAGGGCTATCCTTCCCTTGAGCCTACACCCCAAAGCTGAGGCAGCCGCACGCTGCGAAAGCTTGAAGCATGCCCAGGCTGCTGACTATGGGTGGCTGATACGGCTAAAAAGCTCCTGAGCTGTATCCCTGGCTCTCGAATCATCTAAAGCGCTCAGCGATTCAAGCTGAAGCCCCTCGTCCCCAGCGACGTAAAGTGGCCCGCCTTGGTCATCGTCGTACTCCTGGCCTGTATACAGACCGCCATCGTGGTATGCCCGCAGCGTACTCTTGCGCAGGTCGCTTCCCAGATGCTCGGCAAGGTAAATCCAGACCCAGTTCTGGAATAGATTGCCCCGGTCATCTTCATCGATCAGATCGCGCATTGCATCGACGTCACCATGCAGAGCGGCCTGATGATTCCAATGCCTTGCAGTGTCCTCATCACCGGCGCCCTGAGCCAACCAGGCTAATGAGCGCATCGCCTCCATATGACCTAAGCCTGCGGCCTCCTTGTACCAATGCTCAGCTTGCCCATGGTCGCCTCGATGCTCAGCACGCTGCGCCTTATCAAGAGCAATATCCAACCTGGCATCTGCCCATCCCAGGCGCGCAGCCTCATTCAAATGAAGTACCTCCCGCTCGGCATTGAGCAGCTGAGTCTTATAGGCCGTCGCCCATTCGAGCCGCACCCCATCAAGATCACGGCCCTGCTCCATAAGTGAATACCAATAAGCGGAGCCCTCCTCTTCACTGAGGTCATCGCCTCTATATATAAGTGCCAAAGCATAGTGAGCTGCCGCGCTGCCCCTCGAAGCCAAACCGTTTAGGCCGTCAATCAACAACGCGATTTTTGCAGGGTCGAGAGATGGAGGCTGGTTGCCTGCTGACTCAGAGTCAGAGGCTTCATCCTCGACCTCCTCATCAATGTCATACCAGTCCTCGGGGTATGCCCAATAGCCTTGTTGAAGGGTATCTATAACCAACTCAACGGAGGCAACCCCCAGACACTGATCAGCAATCATGCTTAACAAGGCCGCACCAGCCGAGTCAGCAACCGACTCATAACCCAACTCGGCTAAACGACGATGAAGTGTTGCCAGTGAAGAGGCCACTGGCACTGGCGCACGCTCCATTACAGCCATGACGTGGCCCGCATCCAACGAAGCACGGGTATTGAACCCAAAGCTCGCTGCAAATAGCTCATAGATATGCGAGTGCCGAAATGACTGCTGGGTAGCAGACTCAAGCTGCTGCTTGGTGGCGTAAACGAGTTCTTTGATAGCCATGAAACCAATCCTCATCGCCTGACGTACGGAGCGAACGGCACACGTTTAAGCCCCGGACATCTAGGCTTGGAAGGGTTTCTCAGCAAGAGAGATATGGAACGAAGGATGTGAAAGCCTGTTTTAACTCGTGTGCAAGTTGGGCGGGCGCCTGCGACAGATTCTAGCTAGCAATCTGTCGCAAAGTCGAGCGCCGCGCCAGCCGATTCGCTAGGCACCATCTCACTTGCAGGATGTAGTGGTCTACTGATTCCGGACACCCATTTAGGGCGAGAATGCTCGCCATAGAGAGGTGTCTGATGACCAAGCAACGTCGTTCCTTTACGCCCGAGTTCAAACGAGAGGCCGCCTGCCTGGTGCTCGATCAGGGCTACAGCCATATCGAAGCAGCTCGTTCACTGGGAGTGGTTGAGTCGGCCCTGCGCCGATGGGTAAAACAGCTTCAAGAGGAGCGCGAGGGCGTTACCCCGAAGAGCAAAGCACTGACGCCCGAACAGCAGAAAATCCAGGAGCTGGAAGCCAGGAACGACCGACTGGAACGGGAGAAAGCGATCCTAAAAAAGGC
>NZ_FORS01000005.1 GCF_900114065.1 Stutzerimonas kunmingensis | reverse complement strand
TGGCGCTGGGCAGTTCGCCGGCACGCCATGAAAAGTGCCCATTGGGTAAAACAACGCTACTTTCGTGTCGTGGGTCAACGGCACTGGGTTTTCGCCACCCAGGAGAAAGCGCGCGGCATGAGTCAACCCGCTTGGCTGTATGCCGCCGCCAGTGTTTCGATCGTGCGGCATATCAAAATATGCAGTGCAGCGAACCCGTTCGATCCGGCATGGACGTTTTACCTTGAGCGCCGAAGAGCGCATCGTCAGGTTACCCAGTCTCACTCAGGCTGCTGGAAGGCTTGAGCCGTATGAGGGGTGACTCTCAAGTACGGTTCTTAGGGGAGGCAGGAGTGGTAACACTCCTGCTTTACCCGACTGAAGGCCCACATCGGTGTGGATGACGAGTCGGGGCTGGTGCATAGCGTGGTTGGCACGGCGGCCAACGCGGCGGACGTCACCCAGGTCGACAAACTGCTGCATGGCGTGGAGAGCGTCGTCTGCGCCGATGCCGGTTACACCGGTGTCGAGAAGCGTCCGGAGCATGAGGGTCGCCAGGTGATTTGGCAGGTCGCTGCACGGCGTAGCACTTACAAGAAACTTGATAAGTGCAGCCTGCTATACAAAGCCAAGCGCAAGATCGAAAAGGCCAAGGCGCAGGTGCGGGCCAAGGTCGAGCACCCATTCCGGGTGATCAAGCGCCAGTTCGGTTACGTGAAGGTACGCTTCCGCGGCCTGGCCAAGAACACCGCGCAGCTGATAACACTGTTCGCACTGTCGAACCTGTGGATGGCGCGTCGACATTTGATTGACACCGCAGGAGAGGTGCGCCTGTAATGTGGGAAATGGCCGTTGCGAGATGCTCGCGACGGCCAAAAAAGGAGAAATGAGTGGGCTATCTGTCCGGTTTTTGATCGATTGTCCGCTTTCAAAATCGGCAAGGGCTGAAGTTGACGCGAAATACCCAGCTACTTCAGACCTTCCCTAGACCCGCACAAGAGCGGCACTCAACGAGAGGCGTTGCAGGGCGGGAAGATGACACCTGAAAACACTGAAATGACGCCTGCCGCCAAGAAAAAGCGAATATGTCAGCGAGGTCGGGCGGGCTTAAAGGAAGACTGCCCGTCTGCTGAAGAAGATCGAGACTACCGGGACTTGTGAGGGAGGTGAGTGACCGAGAGTCGACCGCTGAGAGCTTGGTACGAGTTTTGACTGGGCACCATCGACAAACGCAACGCCGCTATTCTAGTGACATCACAACACTGAAGTTATAGATTCCCGCTTGGGCTGTCGCATCCCCGTTGACGCTCCAGCCAAATTCGGAATAACCAGCATAAAGGAAGTGACCATGCAATCAATTGAACTGAGTAACACTGTAATACCGAAGGGCGGTTCTTCTAATGAGAATGCGTCGCGTCGTGAGGTGTTGAAACTGAGTGATCTGGATTCTGAATCGTTGTCCGATCTTGCAGGCATGTTCGGCATGTGGAAAGAGGCCGACCACTGCGACAAGGACGATCGCTAATCTTTTGGTCACATATCGCACGCGCGAATCCCTGCAGTTCGTCTCAGGGCTGCCTAGTGAAACAAAGGGAGAGGCTTTACTCCTTGACGCCCTGAGCGCACGGGGCGTCAAATTTCATTTTAGCCGGCTGTCCAATCCCACGCAGGCATCGCACGATGAGGCTGACTATCCTGTGGTTGTCCTGCTCTTGCCGATATTGGGTGACAACGATCTAACTGATGAAGTAAGCAGCCACCTCAACCTTCTCGCGTCGTGCGATGGTTTCCGGGAATGCGCCATTTTGGTGGTCGCAAACGGCGATCGTCATATATCAGATGAGACCGTGACATCCGATCTGCCGTTCAGCGTCAAAGTCCGCCGTATTTTCAGTGACGTGGGCATCTTTGAATTGCTGGAAAGAAAGCTCGATCAGTTCACCGCTACCATACTGGCTAGTGAAATCTTGGATTTCGTCGATGCGACCAGTTTTGCTGATGTCTTCGAATTAAACAGAATTGCTCGCCTCCTGTCACGAGCACCCAAATGGCATACGCGTAAGCGTCTACTCGACTTCTACGACCCTCTCACCGGTTGCAGTCTGTTGAAAACTACCAAGCGTGAAGTTCAGAAGCGTATCGCAAGCCATATCAGGGAAATCGCTCCGCGCATCTTGAAAATGACCCACGCTGGCCTCGGTGACGATGCGCTAAGTGATGTGGGGGAAGCACTCCATGCTGAAGTGATTGATCTCGGCAGTAATAATTTTTCATGGGGGGAACTTGTACCGCAACTGAGAGCTTGTCGGTGGCTCGGTCTGGCGGCAAACGGCCTAGAGCAGGTACGCCTCTCGCATCTGCCCGGAGGGCTCGAGCATCTCTATTTGCATAAGAATGCTCTTCATGAGTTTGCAGCAAGGGAAACAGAAGTGGCACAGCTCAAGTCGCTCAGCCTGTATCGTAATCGGGTGGCTACGTTCGACTGGCCAGCAGGACAATCGAAGCTCACTCACCTTAACCTTGGAGCCAATCCAATCTCATCCCTACCCGAGACACTAAGCGAATGCGCTGCGCTGGAGTTTCTCGGCTTGGCCAGAACGCAGATCTCGAGTTTGCCTGAATGGGTTTTTTCCATTGAGAAGCTACGCGAACTAGATATCAGCTACATCGAGGACCGGATTACGCCAGCACAGATTGCGCATCTGCGCGCACAGCACGTATCGTTAATTACACGGCCCGGCTTGGTCATACCATGAGTGAAAAAACCGATTCCCCCCTTCAGTTCCTACTTGGCGACACGCCGACGCCACGTTTTTTTGGCGAGATCTATGGCAAGCGCCCGTTGCACATCATCGGTACGCCAGCGAAGTTTTCGTCTCTCTTCGCGCTGAGCGATCTCAATGCCATTCTCAATTTTTCGTCGTTACTGTACCCCCGCGTCCGAGTCACAGATCATCGCAACACGATCCACAAGTACGATCTGATCAACGACAAGGATCGGTACAGCAACAACCTCAACAACGAACTGAATCGGAAGAAAGTTCTGTTGGCTATCGCCCGTGGCGGTACCCTCGTCTACGATCGTATCCAAGAGTCCCACCTGCCGCTCGAGTCATTTGTCGACCAGCTCAGCGAAGAGATTCAAACCCGTATAAGCGTCAACGGTTATTACACTGCACGGCGTACGCAGGGGGTTAACGTTCATTTCGACCGGCACGATGTTTTTGCCATCCAGATCCACGGCAGCAAGCGTTGGTTTTATCGCGAGGACTCGCATGTACTGTCACGCGCGATGCGCCACCAATCTGTACCACTGGTGGATGAAAACTTCACTGGCTGGCATTCCGTACTCTTGGAGCAGGGCGACGTCTTCTACTGCCCACGGGGGATCTGGCACTTTACGCAGACAGAGGAAAATCATTCCGCCCATCTGGCGCTCGGCTGGTATCCATTGACGATAGGGGATTGGATCAAGAAATTAGAGTCGCATCCGGAGATTGGGGAGCTGCTAGAGGAGTATGTGCAACAGCCAGGCATGAATGCGCCTTCAATGCACAACGCCGCCGCTCTCGACAACCTGATTGATGCATTGCGTATGGAAGCCAGCCGTCCCTTTCCCCGGCTCACGCGGCCACGACCGTATCTCGAGCTGGAATGATGGAGCAGTTTTATTTTGTTATCACAGAACGTTGCAACCTAACGTGTTCGCATTGCATTCGCGACTCCTCTCCTTATCGCGACGAAACTGCTGAAACTAGCATGATCAAAAATGCGCTTACGCAGATTGCGCGCAGCCATCCAGACAGCCAAGTGTTGCTGAGCGGCGGAGAGCCGACGCTACACCGTCATTTCCTGGAGCTACTCGATTTCGGGCTGCATCTTGGACTGACCATCACCATCAATACGAATGGTGTGACTTCGTTTTTCAATGAGGCCACGTTGAAGAAGCTGGCACAACACGCTCGTCTATCCGTACAAGTATCCCTCGACGGCGACGAAGCGATGCATGATGCGATTCGCGGGCCCGACTCCTATCGCAAAGCAGTACGAGCCCTAAGAAAGCTCGTGGAGCACGGCATTCGCTGCAGTGTCTCGACAACGGTTGTGGATATCGACTTCATGACACGCGCTGATACTTTCATAGCCTCGTTGGACACGCTCGGACTGGCCCACATTGCCATCAAACGGGCGACATATGCCGGCAGAGCGTCGAGAGGCATCGACGTAGACGGGGAAGAATGGAACAAACACGTATACCGCTTGCGAGCGCTGCCAACTAAGACGCGTCTGAAAATGATGCCGATGTACGACTTTGATCGCCTTGACACACTTTCCGACGACGCACTGAGCGAACTTGAATTGCCTCCGTCGGCAACGAATTGTGGAGCAGGCACCGCGAAAGTCTATATCTATACCAACGGTGATGTGTGCCCGTGCACTTGCTTCAAGGATCGGCCAATGGGAAATCTGTACCTATCCGATTTCGATGCAATTCTTGCCAAGCCGCCGACTATTCAGATCAAGCATCCCGTTTGCAATACATGTCGATATTTCGGGCTGTGTCGTGGCGGCTGCTTGGGCAGCGGTTATCAAACTACTGGGATAATCGGAGCACCCGATCCGCGCTGCCCCAAGGTCGCCAGTACGGACGGGAAGCGAGAACGGATCCCGCATCTCCAGCACCCTTAACCCGAAAGGGAGGCTCGCCGGAAAGTGTTTACTGGAAAGCTATATGGCAGCGAGAAATTAAATGAAATCGCGAATTAGATTTTCCGGTGGAATAGTTAACGCAAGAAATTTTCTGGCCACCCATTTATAAACACCGAGCCATCAGTTCCCAGACGAACTTCAAGCACACGCTCGACTTCACCATTACTTTCAATCCGTGCGTCGTAACGCGCTGTCAGGTAATGAAATTGTTGATTTGTGGAACCCGCCCAACGGCGACTGATCTCCGGCAAACTCACCTCATACGGGCCATCTACCAACACATCCGTGTAGCGAAGCAGTTGATCAACTCCAGGCAACTGCATCACATTAAGCTCGGTTTTTGTATATCCACTGAATACCATCACTGACAGCCCCAGCGACTGCGCTCCTTGCGCAACGACAGCCAAGCCTTGTGCCTGCAACATAGGCTCGCCTCCGAGAAAGGTCACTCCTTCAAGATCATGCGCATGGTGTGCGCTCTCAAGCCACTCGATAACTGATGAAGCCGAGACAAGCTCACGCTCAACCAGTTGAAGATAAGAGGGGTTGCAGCAGCCACGGCAACGCTTGTTGCAGCCTTGCACCCACAATGCGGCTCTTCGCCCTGGCCCTTCGGCTTCGGTGCAAGGCAGGCGAGACGCTATATTCAGCCAATACACAAATTCACTCCAGCTCGAATAACAACCTGCCCCCGGCAATATGAACTTCAATTACCTTGCCCCGAATCTGATCAGGGACGACCATATGTAAAAATAGAAAATCGGCCAATGGGTCAATCAGCTTATTGGTCAGTGCGTTGGGGACGCCGCGGCCACCCGTCCCGCGATCCACATCTCTAACCAGCAAGGTCAGTATCTCGGCCTCCTTAACCAGCCTCAAGTCCGAAACACCCCATTTATCTTTCAGCCCTTTGCGCAATGGCTCCAACTTGGCGCGGGCGATATCAATCAAGAAGCTATCGTCACGCATGAAGTTGAAAGGAATGATGTTGGCTTCGCCAATGCGCCCTAGCAATTCTGGGCGCTTTAATTCGTGCACGAAATGCTGTCGCACCTTTTGGATGAATTCATTGCGCACATCCTGGCTTTCATAGCTCACTTCGGCTGCGCCAATATTCGAGGTGAAGACGATGACAGTATCCGAAAACAACACCGTTTCGCCCTTGCCATCCGTCAAACGCCCGTCTTCCAAAATTTGCAAAAACTTATCAAGGATGCGCGGGTGCGCCTTCTCGATTTCATCGAAGAGAAGCAGGGAAAATGGTTTTTGCTTGACCGCATTGGTCAACTGCCCGCCAGCTTCGTAGCCCACATAACCTGGTGGTGCACCCACCAACCGCTGGTCAGCATGCTCGTGATTGAACTCGGACATATCGAAGCGAAGGCAGGCCTCTTCGTCGCCGAAGAGGAACTCGGCAATGGACTTCGCCAGTTCAGTTTTGCCGACGCCCGTAGGGCCGACAAAAAACAACACGCCCTTTGGAGTGCGTTGCCTGTATGAGTGTTGAAGCCCCGAAAGTCCTGTGAAAGCGCGCACAAGGATGCGCCGCACCGATTCAATGGCCTCCCCTTGACCTTTTACGCGCCGCCCCAAGGTTTCGACAATGGTCTGAAGCTTTTTGTGATCCAGTTGCTCCCAAGGACTGTGCCTGCGGCCGTGGCGATATAGGTTGAGCAGAGACAAGGCACTTGAGACTTCAGTCTCCTGTCGTGAAAGTCGTGCGAGATTGTGAATGTCGCGGATACTCTGGCCTTCCAAACCATCCACGAAGTCAGCCAATTCTCGTCCTCCTTGCTGCAAAGGGGGCTGCAGCCGAAACACTTCTTTCAAACCCAGTACGGCAGACTCGCGAATCTGCCTTGGCGGTAAGGGAATTGATATTTCCCTGAACAAGGGGTTGTTCAGGTAGATGGATGGTGGCAACACATTCAAGCCCCCACACAGCAACACCAGCAGCGATTGCGGTTGACCAATGCTATCAGCATTACGAACCACGGCGGCATCACGGGTGGCTTGTCCCAGCCGTAGCAGCCATCCGCGCTCGTTCTCACTCAACGAATTGATGCTGCCAAACAAATATTGAGTCCAGTCCAGCACAAAAGCGACAGGCTTTTCGGCGCGCGGTTGCCGCAGCCATTGCGCAGCAACAGTCAGTAAGTCATCCGCGCTGGCCGTGATGCCACTGGATGCGGGGCTCGCCATAGGTGTAGGCGGCAAATCACCCATATCATAGGCATTCCCCTCAGATGTGCTTTTTCTTGCGGCAGATGGTGTAACTGAGCTTTGCAATTCCCCCCAAGTCCTCGCATCAACGCCGCTGACACCATTGACGCGGTTCCAGAAAACTACATGCTGGTACCCACGCTGACGCAGCAGGCTCATCAACGCGGTCGGCAAAGCAATCCATTGCCCTGGCGCTTCGGGGCTGGATGTCAAATCCCCCGTGTTGCCATGCAATATCACACCGCGCCGTATGCCGCATTCGCGGCGAAAGTCTTCCTGCCACGGCAACAAAGCTGAGCTCATTTGCTTCTCTCCTGTGTGGCATCAGGGTAAGGGCGGGCATCCTGATCCTGATCATCTGGATTGACCCAAATCACGCGCTTGTCACTCAGACTGATGCCGTAAGCATCTTGTAGCGTTGCCATGACAGGGGTGACATCTTTCTCGCACGTTTTGCCTTTGTATTGATGAAACTTGTAGCTGAGATGGCCGCTCAAGTTGACGCGGAAATCTGCCTGCGCACCAGCAGGGCGACGGGCGCGAATCAGCACTTGGTCTTCCCCTTCTGATACAAGATGCTCTGGCCTATCCACAACAAAACCAGCTTGTTGCAGTGACTGATACACCGCCCGCACAACTTCACGGCGCTGGCTTTCGTCTACGGCAGCTTCATCTTGTTCTTGCACCAGTTGGTTTAAGGCTTCAGCCTGCTCTGCAGGAGCCAGTCCTATTGCATGAGCCAATGCCTCGCGCAACTTGGCAGCGCGTTCGCCACCGTCCTTGTTCGCTTCCTGCTCCAACTGCTCTCTTTGCAGCGCCAGTACGTCGGTCACGGCCTCACGCTGCACACGATTTTTCATTTCTTGCAACTGGCGCTCAGCGTCCTGTTCATATCGCTGCCGAACTTCGCTCAAGGTGGCTGAAATTTGCGCGGTGGTTATGTTGTTGGCTGCATTGCCAAGTAGTTGCGCCCGTAATTGCTGCAGCTCGGCAAACGCGGCGTTGAGCGCGACGGGCGTGCTCCAGCCAGTCAAACCCTCGCGCCAGGCTGCTTCAAGTTCTGCCCTCAGTTGCAACTGTCGCTCAAGCTCAGCTTGCTGCGCTTTGTGGAATGCCTCAGCGGCGGCTTGCTCCGCCTCTTGACGGGCACGGCGCTGCTGCCGCGCCAAGCTGGGGAAACCGTGGATTCGAGCCCCCAAGGAACGGCTCATCTCTCTGGCAGCAAACGGGTCAGACTCCAGCAGAGCCTCCATGCGCCAAAGCGCAGAACTCAGCTCACGAAACTCAGCTGGAATGACTTCGTCCAGACCTTGTCTAGCGACTTCGTTCAATACGCTACGGTAACGTTCAAGGAACGGACGCGTTGTCTCGCGGACACGCTGCCGATCAAGCTCTTGTTTGCGTTGACGTTCAATTTGGTAGCGATATTCGTCCGCCCGACTCATGGTTCACTTCCTTTGATTTTTTTATCTCGCTTCCGTGAATGTATCCCTGATGCAGCAGCGGGCACTAGGCGTGAGGGCGCATATGACTTGGAATCTTGGGTGCTCAGGCCAAGCGATTGCGCCTTGTTGCGTAGGTTGATGTCATTGCTCACAAACAACACATCATTCAGCCGAAAGAATAACGCCGTTGAAAGAATGGCATGGTCGGGCTGGCTGGAATCCCATTCAGCAGGCAGTAAGGCCGTATATTCTGTTTCATGGCGGATGCGGGATGAGGTCGCATCCAACTGGCGAATGGCCGCGCGCGCCTTGACCGCGCGAGCCTCATCCACACTGTTTTTCAAACCATCCAACTCGCTCAGCACACGAAGCGGCACCACCAAAATATCGCTGGCGCTCACCCCTTGGAAAATCTCAGGATGTTCCATCAGAGCACTGGTATCTAGCACAACGATGCGATTCCCAACCTCGACTGGGGCCAGCTTCTCCTGCGCCAGTAGGCTCCAGCTCTCCACCGCTTCATTCAACGTACCCCATAGGGGCAGTGATACTTTGAGACTATCGAAACTCCCTGCAGCTTTGCGCCAAGTGCGTACGGCATCCAAGGCATGAGGGGTCAAGGTACGCACATCCATTTGGCCGTTCCTCGCTGCTTTCAGCGCCTGATCGCCAATACTCCGGTAAACCTCCTGAACAGCCTTCTCAATTTCTCGCACCGGCTGCTGCATGGCGTGTGGGCCATACAGCTGCAACTCTTTGCGCATCAATGCTTTTTCCAGCCACATTTGCCGCAATTCGGCGGAAAGCAAATCTTCCGGAATTTCAGCGGCGGAAGGTAAGGCAGCTCGCAGTTTTGCCAATGAGTCCAATGCGTGAATGGGCGCCGCATGACGCAACAGCGCGGATTGCAGCGGCACAGCCTTGTCTGCAGGCAGCATCTGCGCCACTTGAGTCAAAAGAGAAGCGACTTCTTCAGGATCAAGCTGAGTTGGCGTATGCCTCAACGACTCATGCATGGCTTTTGCCAGAGATGCTTCCCACGCAGATATCCAGTCTTTTCTACCGGGCCTCCACCCACCAAGTGCTTGTGTAGCGGGGTCGACCAATGCCATCAGATCGTCTAGTGGCCGTTCAGCACGCGTGGCAAGCCACTGCCACACCGTTTCGCCAAGTGCATCGTCCCGCCATGCAGCAGGCATAAAGGCAATGCGTGGGTCATCGGAGTGCTCGCATATACCCTCTAATTCTCTGCGCAGCTTGGCCCAAAATGCGGTTGCAGTCTGATCGTTCAAAGTAACCGCCAGGCCGCATATGCGAGGTTGTCCGGCCCAATAGAGGCGGAGGTTACCGGCTACTTCTACTTGAGCGCTCGCTCCGTCGAGCTGCGGCAAGGACAAGCTGCGAAATCCCTTCGTCATTCCTGCGGGGGTGGGTATGAGCAGTGTGAACACGGCTGGTTGTTTGCCATTGACAACCAGTTCCGGCGTGCTCACTTCAGACGTCAAAACGATGGTGGGGATTGCTACATCCGTTGCTAAAACGTCTTGCGCAACGATGCGCAACCGTGCTCTGGCTGCCCCCCCATGTGTTGTTGCAATCGGGCGGGCAGTGAGGGCATCTCGCAAAACAGCAGCGTCAATGCTGGGGAGCAAAGCATCCGGCTCGCTTGTCAGTGCATCAGCCAGCAGAATATCCCATGCCAGTTCTGATTGTGCTTGCTCCAACCAGAGCTGCAATGCTGCATCACGCGGGGCGCTCGCAGACAGTACCCCATCCTCGCTGCACGAGACTTCAAGTCGGCGCTCTACCCACCCCGCGGGCTGCACCACGGGCGTGATTCGATCTATAACCGTCGCAGGATTTTTCCAGTCATACGTCTCCTTCGCTATGGCACGTTCAACTTGCGGTAACGGATTTTGCGGCCTCAAAGCGTTGTCGGCTGCGCCGATGAGGTTCATGCCACCTTGACGCTGCAGCCCACCATCCTTCTTGACCGGGTTGATCTCATCGCTGATAGGGTCATATTGGTGAATGACTTTGATCGTGCGCGAGCGCACCGGTAGGCTGTCGCTGCGCAAAAATTGCAAGCCATCGGCAGTCAATTCAAGCTCAGTAAGAGGTGTTTCCAGCGTATCCTGAGCGTAACGTTTGGGCAGCGCGCCCAACGCGGAAAGTTCAGATACGCAGGCTTCCAGCAGTTCCCGCACATCGCCCGCGCCCAATTGATCGCGAAAAACGCCCAGCAATGACAAGTTCTGTTTGTCTGGCAGATGGAGTTCAGGATCGCACAGTCGCAACACCATCCTCTCAAACACCGTGGGCTTGCGCTCGGTGTGATAGGTCACATCGGACTCAATGCGATACAGAGGCAAGGAAACGGAGATTTGTGCCAATTTCATGCGCGGCCTCCCCGATTGTCGTAGTTGTCGCGTTTGTGAGCAGCAGTCCGATTGGATGACGCATTGAACCTGCCACGTTGCTGTTGTGACTCTTGGGGCAGCATGTCAGGTGTCATCAACTGCCTCGCCGGAACCAGCCGAGCATCGCGCTCCAGTTGATCAAGAATGTCCTTGTAAATGGCACGCTTCACGCTGCCTGCGCTGTCCATTCGCGGCAAATCCACCTCATAGGACGCATACATGCTTTTTGCGCCAAAAACGATCAGCAATGCCTGCGCGCGCGAGAAGGCCACATTAATGAATTCGAAACGGGCGACATTGGCCTTACTGGAACGACGCCGGGGCTGATTGCCTGAGCGCAAAGGGTCGTATCCATCGTGGCGCACCATGCTGACCAGCACGATAGACTTTTCCTTGCCCTGGTAACGGATCACGGTATTAACCTCAACATCCAAACAATCGAAACGCCCGTTGAACTCCTTAGGCCTGCGGCGGCGGATGGCCGCGCGAATTTCTCGACATTGATTGGCGTAAAAAGACACCACGCCGACTTTGCATTTGTTGGACCGGGAGTATCCCTGTGCAGCTGATTGCTGCTCAATTTGCTCTAGTGTTTCCGCAATCAACTCAGCTTCCAGGCGATTGGTGCGCCGGGACTGGTTGCCCTCCATGTCTTCACGGTGAATCTGATTTTTCAGGTTGTAGGTGGTGTCCACCCACAGTGCATGGTCCTCCGGAGTGAGCAGGGGCGAGCCGCCGTCCACACTTTTCAATGTCAACCCGTGAACGCGACGAAGTTTCGGGTCAGGATCATCGTCAGGTCGAGGAAGCCCGCATTCCAACTGCCCCTCGTAAAAGTGGTTCACCATCGCCATGATTTGCGGGTGCATGCGGAACTGCACACTGAGTCGTGCGCGGATGGCATCGTCCGCCATCTCGAAATGCGACTTGAATAACGAGGCTGTGACCATTTTTTCGAAGCGTCGTATGTTATCGCGGGTCAGCAAAGTGGGCGCTTCGGAAAGTTGACCTGAACTGTTTTCCTCAGCGTTGGCCGCTTCATTTTCTTCCACTTCATCCATGAAGCTGCGGGCTTCGTCGCCTTCCTGAAAGAGCGGTGGTAGTTGACGATGGTCGCCCACCAGCACGGCCCGGCGCGCGCGCATCAAGGGCATCAACAATTCCAGCGGGGTAGCCTTGCTCACTTCGTCAATGATGGCGACATCAAAACTCGTCTGCCCGGCTTCGTCCAAGGTGCGCTCGTTCTCGTTGCAAGTAATGGCTACCACATTGCAGCTCGACAGGAAATCTGCGCCCAGATGCTGCCAGTCTTCGGTCGCAGCGTTGTTGCGACTCAAATCGCGCATCCAATCTTCCAGCAACGGCCCCCATGTCAGGCGTTCTTGTTGCTGGCTGGCCAGGCGTTGCTCCAAGGCCTGGATGACTTGGGCGACGGTGTCGATGCGCTGCGACAAAGTCGCAGCAGGCTCTAGCGGCAACCTGCTACCTTGGGTGATCGCCTCATCTTGCAACAAAGCCTTAGCCTTCTGCTCATGCTGCCTGCGCTGCTCATCCCAGTCATCTAGGTTGCTTTGAGCACTGCGCTCCTGGCTCTTTGCGCCTCGCACAAGACAATCGCTCGGAACTTCAGGCGCGGGCTGAGACAACTGCGCCTGCAGGGATTGCTTGAGGATTGCGATGGCCTGCTCGATGACCGGCTGTGCCCTCTCCAACTCAGTCAGACTGGCAGCCATTTCGCCAGCCAGTAGGGTCGCGTTTTCAATGTGAGCGCACCATCGAGTGGCTTGGTGAAACAGTCCGTCATAACGGCTGCGCTCCAAGCCCACACCAGCTTGCTCCAAATCTTTGAGCTCCTTGCGCGTGGCTCTCCAGGCATCTACGAAAGCGTCGTCCTTCTCCATCCGCTCCTCTAAAGCTTTCACCTCGTTTCGAAGCGATTCAATGCGTAGCCGGGTGCTGGCATCCTGAATTGGGCTGTCCGCTGCATCACGTAGGCGGCGAATGTCCGCAGCAATGGCTTCTCGCACACTCGTGAAACGCCGCCATACGGCCAGCATATGCCCCAGCATTGCGCCGCGGCTGCTTGCATGTGCCAGCCAATCGTCCATCGAAAACTTGACGAGTAATCCGGCCACCTCGCAGGAAGCAAGGCCTTGCACTAGATTTCTGGCAGATAGCTCTACATCTCGTAAGTCGCCATGCAGCGTTTCGGCTTCGCCATGCAGCAAGGACTGAACGCTTTGCAGACGCTGGCGTTTGGCCTTGTCCTCATCCAGAACCGTGCAAGCATCATCATAATCCTGCTGCGCCTGTCTTGTCTGGCTGCGTGCCAATGCCAAGTCCGCTTCAAGCTGCCTGCCTCTGGTGCTTAACTCCTTCTCATCGCGCAACACAAAAGCCGCTCGGTCATGCCACACCTGCAAGAGGCGCAAGTCCTTTTCACCGCGCTTCCACACAGCAAGGCGATCTTCGGTTTGCCCTGCCAAGGCCTTGTAGTAACGCTGCAAGGATGCTTGCCCCGCGAAGGCTGCGCCATCTTCCGTCACCTTGCGTTCATTCCGCGCCAACCGCACGACGCGTAAGGAGCCATCATGACCAAGCCTGTCCAGCGCGTTGTCAACGGCGGTATGCGCTTGAGATGCCAGCAGCACCCGCTGCCCGCGCCGCACCAGTTGCACGATGGCTTCCGCAATCACCGTGGTCTTACCCGTGCCCGGAGGCCCTTGAACCAAGCACAAATCCGGCGCAGAAAGAATCTTTACCACAGCTTCTTTCTGGGCCGGGTTGAGCTTGTCGTTGGTCCACTTCGTCACCGGCTCCAGGCGCGGCGGCACGGAAACCTGCGCAGCTTCGAACAGATAATCCGTTAGATACGGGGCATAGCCCCCCTGTTCTTGCAACTGACGAAGCGCCTGTTGATGGCGCTTGATCAGGCTCATGTCGCCCGCCGTTGAGATAGACAGAAAACCAGACTCCGGAATCCGACTCAGGATGCGCTCGCGCAAGGCATCTGGTTCCTCAGCGTTGGCGAGATCATTTGCGTCGTCTTCAGTCAGTGAGACGATCATTTCGGCAAACACAGGCGCAGGCCAAGGACATTCCGGCAAGTTTTCTTCCTTGGGAAATTTCCTATTTTGCGGTAACGAAGCAGTTTCCAAGAGTTTGCCAGCCTGCCCCAGCCGGGGAAGGCGGCGCTCCTCCCTTTCAGGCAACCCGAACACCCAAGGCTCTTTGGATTGCCCTACCTGAAATGCCACCAGATCATCCCGTCCCAAGGCCTTACGGTCTTTTTGCAAAGCCTGTGTATTCTGTGCAATCAAGGAAAAAACCAACTGTTCGTCACGCCATTCACGGCTGACGTAGCGCAAACCACGCGCCTTGTGGCGAATGAGGCTTTCTTTCCATCGAAGAAAATCAGTCCACTCGGTCAACTGCTTTTCTGTTTGCTGCGTGATTTGCGGCAAGTCGGCCAGCAATTGCGGCGTGAGTAGATTATTGACGCGCTGAATGCGCGGCTGGCCCTGCATGGATTGCAAGCTGTCATGCACCGCAAATGCAGTGAATTCGCGCTCGAAAGATCGAGCAGGCAGATCCGCAGTTTCGATGAAGCCGTTGATGATAAAAATCGGCGAAGGGTTTTCAGTGGGCCAACGTCCCGTGGCGATGAAGGCGCATCCTTCCCGAAAGGGCCAATCCCGCCCAACGGCGTTAACCCGAACCGCCATCTGTGCGTATCGGGGGTTCTGCTTGTCCCGCTGTCGATTAGAAACATAGCCCGTAATTGGCATGTTGTTTGGAAAAATCAGCTCAAATAAAACTTCTGCTCCATCGCGACCGTTGCAGAAACTTTTGAATGTCTGATGGCGGCGCTGAAGATCGGCTACAACCTGACTCATCCTTCGGTTATTAGGGTCAAGCGCGACATACAAATTCATCACAAATACAGCCCCTTACTTGTTGAAACTTCGTTATTCATTTCAATGTGCCAATCCATAGAAACTCTCAGAAGGGGCACCTCCGATATCCATCTATTTGACGGCGTTAGAAATCGACTCCCTGCATAGCATTTCTCCCCCAGCACGCTGACCTCGTAGCAGTAGCGGTCTTCCAGCTCAGCGCCGAGCATTTCGGGACTGACCTCGGGTAGGTAAGTGAACCCAATCACACAAACTCGCAGGGTGGTGTAGGGGTTGCCAAATTTTTCAGCGCCGGTCGAATTGACCTTACCTGTGACCTTGAGTCACTTGCACTTGAACTGCTGCTCTCCACAGTACCATTCGATGTTGAGTGAGGTTCATCTGATTGAGATGAACATCAATATGAGTGCAGCATGGGCACGGCTGCCAAAGGCTCGCATGCTGGCTCGTCGACTTACCTCTTGATTTTGTCTACCCCCTCTTAAGCAGGCGTCCACTGATGCAGCAAACCGGTTCCTACAGGTTGGACTTGCCTGGGAGCTGGCTTGTCGGGGCGACGAACCGCAACGATTGTGTCTATTCAGGCCCTAGCGGCGGTATTCGCCATCCACCAGCCGCGATACCCCCAGCGGGTTGGCCTCCTGCAGCGCCGCCGGCCCTCAGGTCAACTTCACCATCACCGTCCAGGCCGTAAGCTCTGACATGGCAAAGGTCACGGCCCAGGCCAGTAACCCGGCTACAAATGCCTGAATTCGCCCACTCAGATGCGTTGAGCCAGCGCCTCATGCAGTTGCAACGCCAAGCCGCTGGTGCGCTGCACGTTGCGGCCCACCGCGCCTTCGAACACACCCGGGTGAGTCTCGGCCAGGCTGAACCATTCCCTGGCGCGGGTGATGGCGGTGTACAGCAGCTCCTTGGTCAACACCGGGTTCAGCGCATCAGGCAACACCAGCGCGGTGTGGTTGAACTCCGAGCCCTGGGACTTGTGCACCGTCATGGCGAACACCGTCTCCACCTCCACCAACCGGCTCGGCATCACGAAGCGCACGCCGCCACTGCCGTCGTTGCGCGGGAAGGCCACGCGCAGGGCCAGCGCACCGTCCGGCCCCGGCACCCATAGCGCGATGCCGATATCGCCGTTCATCAGGTTCAAGCTGTAGTCATTGCGCGTCACCAGCACCGGACGCCCTTCGTACCAGCCGTGGTCGCTGTCCAGCAAGCCGCGGCGACGCAATTGCGTAGCCACACGCTGGTTAAGCCCTTCGACGCCCCAAGGCCCCCGGCGCAATGCGCAGAGCAGGCGGAACTGGTCGAATGCAGACAACACCTTGCCTGCCCAACCGGCCCATAGCTCGCTGTCCCACTGTGTATCAGCCACAGGGCGCAAGTCGCGCAGTTGCACCAGGTAATGCCGGTAGCCGGGCGCATTACGGTTGCCATCGATGGCCAGGTCGCTAAGCGCCGCATCCTGCTCGCCACGCACCAGCAGGTTGAAAAGTTGCTCCGAGGGCTGTTCGAGCGCACGCCGTGCTTCGCCCGCCTGCTTGTTGTTGATCAGCTTGGCCAGGCGCCCGATACCCTTCTGCGGGTCGAAACGCCAAGAGCGGCGCAACATCACGGTCTGCTGCGCCAGCGGGGCACCCGCGCCTTCGGCCATCTGCAACTCAGGGTCAACCAGCGCCTCACCGCTGTGGGTGCTCAGCCACTGGGCGGTTTGCGCGTTGTAGTCGCCTTTTTCAGCCTCGCGGCACAAGTCGCCCATCACCGAACCGGCTTCCACCGAGGCCAACTGGTCCTTGTCGCCTAGCAGAATCAAGCGCGCTGCCTGGGGCAAGGCATCCAGCACGCAGGCCATCATTTCCAGGTCGATCATCGAGGCTTCATCGACCACCAGTACATCCAGCTCCAGCGGTTTATCGCGCTGGTGAATGAAGTTGCGCGAGTTCGGTCGGCTGCCCAGCAAGCGGTGCAAGGTGGACACATCCGTCGGGATCTCGGCGCGCACCGCATCACTCACCGGCAACACCCGAACCTCCTTGCCAATGGACTCGGACAACCGCGCCGCCGCCTTGCCGGTCGGCGCCGCCAGGCGGATGCGCAGCGGCTTGCCGCTCTCGACCGCCGGGGTTTGCAGCAACCCCAGCAGGCGCACCACCGAGGTGGTCTTGCCGGTGCCCGGGCCGCCAGTGATGACGCTGAAGTTGCCACGGGCCGCCAGCGCGCAGGCAATTTTCTGCCAGTTGCTGCCTTGCGCGCGCTCGGCTTCGGAACGGGCGGGAAACAGTTCATCGAGACGGCTAGCGAAGTTATCTGGTGTGACCGGCGCCACGCTCAAGCGTGCGCTTAAGGCTTGGGCGATGCTGCACTCGTAGTTCCAGTAGCGGCGCAAGTAAAGGCGCTGCCCCACCAGCACCAAGGGCCGTTCGGGGGCGTCCTGGCGGGCGTCACGGTCCTCGACCAGGGTGCTGGCGGCCAGAGCCTGGAGCCACTGCGTAGCGTCCAGGCCCTGCAACCATTGCGACGGCAGCGTACTGCCCTCCTCGCCTTCTGGTGGCAACGACAGCACGAAATCCGGCGCTGCCAGGGTGGCGGTAAGGTCCAGGCAGGCATGGCCACGGCCCAGTTGGTGGCTGGTCATCGCGGCGGCCAGCAGCACGCTGGCCTGGGCCTGAGGGTCTTGTTCAAGAATGAATTTCGCCAAGGCACGATCCAGCGCGCGCAACCAGCCACGCGCCACCCAGGTATCGACTTGCTGCAAGAGCTCGCTGTTGCTGGCGGCGCCAATGAACACCGCCACCTGCTCGGTATCGCCCTGGCTGCTGCTCAGTTGCTTGAGGGTCTGGCTCATGCGCTGGCCTCCTCGAACTGGCCCATGAAGAGTTGGTCAAGCTGCTCGATCAGTTGCTGCGGTGGCCGCTCGAAGTGCAGGCCATGGGTGGGCGCCTGGTGCCCACGAATGAACAGGTACAGCGCCCCGCCCATGTGCTGCTCGTAGTCGTAGCCGGGCAGGCGCAGCTTGAGCTGGCGATGCAGGGCCAACAGGTACAGGCACAGCTGCAGATCGTAGCGTTTGTCCAGCATGGTTTCGGCCATGGCCTCAGCGACATAGGCGCTATCGGTGCTGCCCAGCCAGTTGGATTTGTAGTCCGCCACGTAGTAGCGGCCCTCGTGCTCGAAGGTCAGGTCGATGAAGCCTTTGAACATGCCGTTCAACTGGTTGGGCGCCAGTATCAGTCGCGGCGTACCGCCGAGGGTGTGTTCGCGTACCAAGGCATCGAGGCGTTCGACGTTCACGTTGCGGCTGGAGAACCAGAACTCCATCTCGACCTGATAGGTGCTCAACCCGGCTAGCGTGCACTGGGTGCCGTTGAAGCGCAGTGGGGCCTTGAGGTAATGGCTCAACCAAGCCGACAGCGGGTCGATCCAGCGCTCCCAGCCGCGCAGGTTGCAGCGCCGGGCCACGGCGTCGTGCAGGGCTTGCTCGTCGCTGGCAGCGTTGCCGAAGCCCTCATCGCCGGCCCACTCGAACAGCCCGTGCAGGAAAGTGCCCGGCCCCGCCCCTCGGGGGAAGGCGTGAATACCAACGCCGGCAGGCGGGTTCTGCTCGTCGTCCTGCTCTTGCAGGTTGGCTTCCAGCGCGGTGGCAGGCTCAGGGGCAACCGGCGACTCGGCGCCCATCCGCGCACGGTCGTCGGCGATGGCCAAGGCAGAGTAGCTGGCGATCCACCAGTTGGTCGCCAGCGCATGCAGCGGGCGCAAGGCCTCGCTTACCGTCGGGCGCGCAGGTGCCACATGGACACCCTCGGTTTGCGCAGGGGCCTTGCACACCGCGATGTCGTCGCAGCCCTTCGCGAAGGCGTCCACCACTTCAGCCAACCAATCAGGGGCAACCGTGCCTTCGCCTGCCAGCAAGTAGCCCAAGCCCGACTTGTGCAGGTCTATCGACGAGCCTCCGGTCTTGAACCCCTGGGGCGCCACGCAGATCCAGGTGGCGTAGCGGGCGCGGGTCAGGGCGACATACAGCAGGCGCATTTCCTCGCCCATGCGCTCATCGTCAGCGCGTTTCTGCGCAGGCTTTGCCGGGTCGCCCTTGGCCAGTTCAAGCACCAGGCTGTAATGCTCATCCTGTCGTTCATGGAACATCGGCGGCGCCTTGCTACGGCCATCCACCGCCCTGGCGCTGCACGCGAACGGCAACATCACCAAGGGGTACTCCAGGCCCTTGGACTTGTGCACGGTCACCACTTTGATCAGGTCCGAGTCGCTTTCCAGGCGCAGAATTTCTTCCTCGCTCTGCTCCTTGATCTGCTCGGCCAGATGGCGAATCAGCGCGTGCTCGCCATCGAGTTCGGCGGCGCTGCGCTGCAGCCATTCGGCCAGGTGCAGCAGGTTGGTCAGGCGGCGCTCGCCCTGTTCTTCAGCCAGCAAACGGGCCGGCACCTTGAAGGTTGCAAGCAGCCTGCGCAGCATGGGCAGCACGCCTTGTTGCTGCCACAGCACGCGGAAGTCGCGGAACCACTGCACATGCGCTTCCCAGCACAGCTCGTTCTGGTTCAACTGCTCCAGGTCCTGCCAGGAAATGCCCACGCTGCGGGTGGCCAATGCCGCACGCAGCAAGCGGTCGCTGGTGGGCTGGGCGCAGGCCCGCAGGATGCACAGCAGGTCGGTGGCTTCTTCGCTTTCGAATACTGAGTCGCGGTCAGACAGATAAACGCTGGCCAGTTTGCGACGCGCAAGGGCCTTGCGAATAGCTTCGGCTTCCTTGCGGCTGCGTACCAGAATGGCGATATCGGCAGGCTTGAGTGCAGTGAGTTGGCCATCGCTGTTGCGCAGGCCCGAGGGTTTTTCTGCACTGCGGTCGAGCCAGGCCTGAATCGCCGAGGCGCATACCTCGGAGGCCTCGCGCAGGTAAGTGGCGTTGTTGATTACTCCGTTGGTTTGCAGCTGCCAGAGGGTCAGGGCCTTCTGCTTTTCACCCTCGATCTCCAACGTATCGCTGCGGCCTTTGGCATCAACACCTTCGAACGGCACCGGGTTCTCCTTCCCCTCCTCGGCAAACCGGAACGCTGCTCGGGGGTGGGCTTCGGCGAACTTGAAACAATGGTTGGCGGCATCGACCATCGCTTGGGTGGAGCGGTAGTTGGTGCCCAGGGTGTAATGCCGGCCCTTGGTAGCCTCACGCGCCTTGAGGTAGGTGTAGATGTCGGCGCCACGGAACGAATAGATTGCCTGTTTCGGGTCGCCGATCATGAACAGGCCGCAGTCGGGCAGGTTTTCTCCAATGCAGTAGATTTTGTCGAAGATGCCGTACTGAACCGGGTCGGTGTCCTGGAACTCGTCGATCAGGGCCACCGGGTACTGCTGGCGAATGGTCTGCGCCAGGCGCGGGCCAGAGGGGCCTTCCAGGGCACGGCCAAGGCGGTTGAGCAAGTCGTCGAAACCGATCTGCGCCCGGCGCAGCTTTTCTTCCTCGAAGGCGCCCTGCACTTCACGCAGAGCATGCAGCAGCAACTGCGCGCGGATGTCCTGCTTCGACTCCTCATGGTCGACCCAAGCATCGATGGCTCGAAACGCTGGGTGCGTACCGATGGCACCGCCTTTGTTCAGCTTGAAGCGGGCTTGCCCGCATTTGCGAACGTGGCTACTGGCTTCGCCTCCCTGGCTCCAGGCGGCGATATCGCCAAGCATTTGATCAAAAGTTTCGGGGGTTTTGGTGGGGTAGGACTTGCCGTTCAGTGCGTTGCGCGCGCTGTGCAGCAACGCCTCCAGAGCCACGATGTCGTTGGCCCAGGCCGCCCTTGCCTGCGCTTCGAGCGCGACGCACTGCGCAGCCCAGTCAGCAGGCCCCTGAAGCAAAGCATCCAGGTGCGCGGGCGCTGTGATCGACATCCCTGCCTGCTGAAACTCGGCATCGCTACGCGACAGCAGCGGCGTCAGCGCTTCGCGTAGCTCGGTGGGGCTTTTGAAGCTATCCGTCACCACCCTGGCAACCTCAGGCGGCAGGCCATAGAACTGCTGGCGCCAGTAGTCCCTGACCACTTCATCGAGCAACTCGCGCTGGTCGGTTTCCAGTGTCTGGGTAAACAGGCTGCCGCTGTCGAAGGCGTGCTCGCGCAGCATCCGGTAGCACCAGCCATGAATGGTCGAAACCGCGGCTTCGTCCATCCACTCGCTGGCCAACTGCAACCGACGAGCACAGGCCGGCCACTGATCGGCGGGGTAACCGTTGCGCAGTTTCACCAGCAGCGGGTCGTGACGATCATCAGGTGCCTGAAAGCACTGGGCAGCCTCGTTCAAGCGTGCGCGAATGCGGTCGCGCAGCTCTTGGGTGGCGGCGTCGGTGAAGGTCACCACCAGAATTTGCGGCGGCGTCAGCGCTTGCTTGAACGCAGCATCGCCCCCATGGCCCAGTACCAGCCGCACGTACAGCAAGGCGATGGTGAAGGTTTTGCCGGTGCCGGCACTCGCTTCGATCAAGCGGCTGCCATGCAGTGGGAAATCGAGGGGGTTGAGGTTAACCGCTGTCATTGGTCGCTTCCTGCGTCGGTCGAGGTGAAGTGGCCGAACAAGCCGCCATACAGGCGCTGGGCCCAGGCCACGAACTGGCCGCTCGCGCACAGTTGGTCGAAGTCCTCGTAGGCACGCCGTTGGGCGAACGAGCGCTCCACTTCACCCTTTTTCATGTAGCCGCCTTCATAGATATCGCGCGCTTTGTCGTAGGCCGAATCGCTGCTTTCCCCACCCGCTGCCAACCAGGCGAAGGCGCTTTCGCAGGCCACCGGCAGCGGCTCTTGCATGCCCGCCACCCAGGCCTGGAGCAGCGCTTGCAGCTGATCCCGGGCCTGGGTTTCAGGCACTGGCCGGAACACCACATCGCCATTCAAACCCACCAAAATGGTCGTGCAGGCAGGCCCGTTCAACTGCAACGCCAAGTGCCGCAACCAAGGCCGCACCAGGTGCTGCCAACGCAGGCTGTCGTCGCTGCACAGCTTCTTGCTGTCCAGTTGCAGGTAGGCTCGCTCATCCAACGCGTTGCGGCGAATGCCACCCAGCCAATCCTTGAGGCCGGGACGCTCGTCAGTGGCTTCGATGGTTGCGGCGCTCTGGCCCTCTTCAAGCTCAGGCCAGGCTTGCAGTTGGGCGTGGTAGCGCGCCAGCAGGCCCGGCATCGGCTCCACCAGCGCCGAGGCGCTCAAGGTGCCGAAGCCGCCCAGTGGCAAGGCGCCCTCGCGTTGCAGGCGTTGCACTTGCAGGCCCAGTTCGGTCACGGCCTGTTCGGGGTCGTAAGCCTCCTCGACCCAGCGCTTCAGCGCCTGGGTAAGCCTGTCCTGGTGCTGCCAGTTTTCCAGGCCATCGAGCTGGAAGGCTTCGTCATCGCGGTTTACCAACTCGTCGTCGTCGAATTTGACCTTCAACCGCTGGCTGAAGAAAGCGCCCACCGGGTCGCGCACGAACTCGGAAAGTTGCCGCAGGCTCAATGGCGTGTCCTGCACCAGCGCGGGCAGGCGCTCCCCTGCTGGCTGCGAGCTGTATTCGTCATGCACCTCGCGCCACTCGCTGGAGTAGGTGAACAAGCCATCAGGCCCCGGCTCGTTGGCGAAGTAGGCGGCGCTGAAGGGTTGCAGCGGGTGCTCCTGGGTCAGCGCTGGCAGCAATGGCTGGCCGTTGGCCGAGCGCCAGCCGCTGGCCAGGTGGTCGCGCAATTGGCCAATCAGCACCGAGGGCACACGCTCGCTGTTGTCGCGGATGTTGCGGCCCACCCAGCTCACATACAGTTGTTTTCGCGCCGACAGCACGGCCTCCAGCAACAGGTAGCGGTCATCTTCACGTCGCGACCTATCGCCAGGGCGGTAGTCGTTGCGCATCAGGTCGAAATCGACCGGTGATTGCTGGCGCGGGTAATCGCCATCATTCATGCCCAGCAGGCACACCACCTTGAACGGAATCGCCCGCATAGGCATCAGGGTGCAGAAGTTCACCGCGCCGGCCAGGAAGCGCTGCGACAGGCCGCTATCTTCGATACCGCTGAGCCAGGCCTCGTGCACCACGCTCAGCGGCAGTGGCTGCGCGAACTGCGCCACCTCGCAGGTGCGCAGCCAACCTTCGAGCAGCTTGAGCAATTGGTTGACCAGCAGTTCCTCTGTATCGTTTACCGGGCGGAAGAACACCTTCAACAAGGCTTGCAGGCGCTCTGCCCATTGCACCGGCGTGGCCGGTTGCTGGAGTTCCTGAAGGGCCACTTCCAGGTGGTCGAGCAAGGTCAGCAGCGGCCCGGCCAGGGCAGCTTCCAGCCCCGACACTTCGTCGTAGGGTTCGATGCCGTTGAGCTGAGGCGCTCGCCCAGCAGCGTAGCCCAGCAGCATGCGTCGCATTCCGAAGCGCCAGGTGTTCTGCTCGAGGCCCGCCGGCATGCCCAGGCTTTCGCGCTGCTCGGCATCGAGCCCCCAGCGCACACCGGCACCGTCGATCCAGCGTTGCAGTGTGGGTACGTCGGCTTCGTTGATCGTGAAACGCGCGCGCAAGGCCGGTACGTCCAGCAGGTCAAGAATGTCGCTGGCAGCGAAGCGGCTATGGGGCAGCTTGAGCAGGTGTTCCAGGGCAATCAGCAGCGGCTGGCGGCCGCGCTGGCCTTGGTCGGCCACGGTAAACGGCAGGTAGCGCGAATCACTCCTTGGCACCTGGCCGAACACTGCCTCGATGTGAGGGGTGTAGGCGTTGATGTCCGGCACCATCACGATCACATCCCGTGGGCTCAACTGCTTGTCGGCGCTGAAGCGGGCGAGCAGTTGGTCGTGCAGCACCTCCACTTCGCGCTGCATGCTGTGCACCACGTGAAAACGCAGCGAGCGGTCGGCGGTAGCGTCTACCGCCCCCCAGGCTTCGCGGGTTTCCGGCAACGGGCGCAGCTCAAGAATATCGCTTTGCAGCTGGCCTAGCAGGGTTGCCGTATCCGGTTCGGTGAACAGGTCGATACGCCCGCCATTGAGGCCATCGAGCAGGTGGCGATAGCTGCCGGGCTCGTCGTGGTAGTCGAGCAGGTTGATGTAGTCGCGCCCCTGCTTACCCCAGGCGGCGAGCAAGGGTTGGCCGTGCTCATTCGCAGCTGCGGCAACCTCACGGGCAGGTTGGCGGCGGTAGTGGTGCGCCAGCAAGTCTTTGTCGGCAACGATATCGCCCCAGTGGTGCCGGCAAGGGTTGTGCACGCACAGCAGCACCTGGCTGTAGCGGGAAAGCTCTTTCAGGGCTTCGAGCACCTGCGCAGGCATCGAGGAAATGCCGAACACCACAACCCTGCGTGGCAGCCCCTTTGGCGCCTGGGCAGCGCTGCGCAGGTGGGCGACGAAGCGTTTGTGAACCCCGGCGCGGCTTTGCTCGAGCGCGCCCTCGCCAACGTCGGCCAATACCTCGCGCCATAGCTGCGCCTGCCACAGGTTCGGCGCATCCAATGGCTGCACAGTGCCCTTGATGTGTTGAAGTTGATCCCGCCCGGCAGCCCAGTCTTCGAGCCAATCGGCGCGGTACACCTGGTATTGGTCGAACAAGTCCGCCAACCGCTCGCACAGTTGGTGCAGCTTGCGCTGTTCATCGTCCTTTTCCAAAAAGCGCTGCAGGCTTGCGAAAACCGGGTTCGTGAGCAAGCTGGGCAGCAGGCGCATCAGCCGCCAGCTCAGCGCTGCCTTGTCCAGCGGCGAGGACTGCGGCGTGGTCTGCGCCCCCAGCACCCCGCGATACACCTGCCACAGAAAGCGCGCAGGCAACTGCACATCCAGCGCCGCAGCAATGCCGCAGCCACCCTTGTGCGGGTCTTCGGCCAGCGCCAGTTTCAGCCACTGGGCGATACCGTTGCTTTGCACCAGCAGCACCTCGTTCTCCAGCGGATGTAGCGGGTGGCTGCGCATCCACTGCACTGCAAGGGCTCGCAGTTCTTCTAGATGATTGCCATGGATGACAACAAGACCAGGCTGAAGCTCCTGCATAGACACACATCCCTCTAGGTACGCTGGAGTGAAAGCTAATCAACGCATGCGACACCCTGTGTCGCACGGGATATTTCACGGAAGAAGCAAAGTGACGTCGTTGAACTGAGGCAGCGATTGGAGAAACGCTCCGGCAACTTCAAATGACTTCAAGCCGGTAGGTATCGGCGTCATCGACCAACTCAAAGAACAGCTCGCCATCCGAAGACCGAGGGCTGTCAGATGCGGAGGACCAGAACGAAGAGTGCTGCGTCGCATAGGTACAAAGCGCGGCCACCAACGGATGAGCCTTCCACAGCTCGGTCAGCTCACGTCGATGCAGGCCCGGCATAAAGAGCGGTGCAAGCCTCTGCTTTTGATCCAACGAAAGCTCAGCCAACTCCTGCCCATGCTGACTGATCCACTTGCTAATCAAGCGAATGTCGCTGTGGTAGCGCGCATCGGTCACCTGAAGCTGAGCAATACGGATTTTCTGTGGTTCTACAACAACCCTGCAGGCAACGTATTCATCACCATCAGCCAGCGGAGCACTGGCATTCAGCAAAGCGAGTTCAGGGGTTGGGCTGGCGTAAATTGCATGCCGGCGGGACGGCATATTTCTCGGCCGAAGAGACTCCCAGAGGTTGTCGACCACGTAGGGAACATTGCTGGGTATTCGCATCGTTGAGTGACGACGAAGACCTTTTTCCGCCCTCCCCACTTGGCTGGCAGGAATCGCCCGATAAAGCTCCATTTAAATCTCCTTATGGGGAAACCCGGGGAAGCGGCAGAGGGGGGAGATCTGTATCTACGTTGTAACCGATCATGAAGAGGGCTTTCTCAAGCTCTGCAATGGAGCCAATGCTTGGGTTGTAGGCCATCACCTGCTGCAGCAACTCTCCTGCAAGCAACACCTGTCCCGCCCATAGCTGGCACTGAGCGGCATTGAGCTTGCGAAACTTGAACGCCCCCAGCGATGGATCTCTATTCGTCGTGTCGCCTTGTCCGGCCCCCCACCGAAAGGATAAATCAGCAGGGACGCTAGGTACGCCAGAACGCATGAGTGAATAACGGGCGAGCAATCCAAGTGCAGCACCAACGCGGCCGTCGTAGATAATGATGTGGTCAGGGTCGGCAGCCGCGTAGACCTTTGTCATAGCGGAATTCATCAGGAGTTCCTTGCCATCGAATGCAGCAAGCCCTTGAGCAGATCCAGGTTGAAGCAGTTGGACTGCATGCATGATTGATTGGCATAGCGTTTTTTTTAGGTACTGATCCTCGACCCAAGCCAGAGATTTATCACCAGGGCGACGCGCGACGCCCCCCCAGTGGAATATAGCCAGGCATGCATCGCGGGCAGTTGCTTGATCACGCACAGCTAGCGCTTGCCGTAAACGGGCAGCAATGCATTGGGACGAATTAGGCTTAGGGCTATCAGGCCAGGAGTAATGGAGAAAGGCCTCCTGAAGCGAATGACACCACCAATGATGAACCGCTGAGGCAATACGCCCTTTCCAAGGCTTCCAGCTCTGATGTTTGCTAATGCGAAAGCTATGCAGCAGCCCTGACTCCGAAGCATCTCCCACTGGGAACAAACCACGCATCTCCCCCAGTGCCTCTGGCCTGCCCCATAAATCAGCCAGGTATCGTGCAAAGGCCTTTTGATTCCCAGTCAGACTCATTCCCTTCCTCTTAGTCCTAACCCCAGCACCTATTGATATCCCTGTAGGGGCATAAAGCCAGCATGCTATGAGTTTTTGCATACCTGTTGAATAGCAACATCCGATGCACGCAACTCTCTGGCCCACAAGCTTCCCTGGCTGATCGCCAGATCCCGCCAGAAACGAAACAGCAGCCCATCTGGATCCGGTGGAGACTCGAAGGTAGAAAAGTAAAATTCAGCAAGTCGCTCAGTCGCCAGCACCAGCCCCCTCATGGCCGCCCACTGCAGCCAATACAAGCCAAGTGCTGGATCATACTCGGGTGATGTCTCATCCAGAGCCAACCTGCCAAGTGAGAAGCACGCCATCAAGTCCTGCTCGGCCGCTCCACGCTTGTACCAACTGATGGCTTTGCCATGATCGACGATGACACCCTCGTCCCCACGCTCATACAAGCTCCCTAATGCTTGCGCAGCACAGGGAATCCCTGCTTCGAAAGCCTGCTCGTAATAGTCGATGGCCAAGCCCGGATTGACCACCAGCCCCTTGCCATAAAAGGCCAGCTCGGCGAGGTTGAATAGAGCCTCTGAGGCTCCCATCACTGCCGCAACCTTGAATAACCGCCTGGCCAGCGCAGGGTTCGGCTTCAGCCGCAGACCATTGAGCCAAAACCACCCTAGATCATTGAGCGCATCCGCATCGCCCAACAGAGCCTGCTCACGCAGCTCCACATAGCGATTTCGAATCCTGATCGGATCAACCAATCCAAGAAGCGGATTGGCTGCTTTGATCTCGTGATAGGTAACACCCGCCTGCCCGCTTAGCTCCTTCGCTCTCAGCGATGGCATTCCAACGCCAGCGTAAAGGCGTTGCAACTCGTCAGGCCCAGCTAGATCGACGTCTTCAGCCAGCGGAAGAAGGTTATCCATGAGATTGAAGACTTCCGCAGATTTGCTCATGCTGCTGCCTCATCGATGATCGTGTCTGACCATTTTCAACAGCCATGCGACAGCCTGTGTCGCACACAAGTAGGGATGGAAGTGTGGAACAGCTACTCCGCCATGAGCTCATCCTTGGCCTTCTCCCTAGCAAGGACAGCGCTCTCGATAGCAATGCCATTCACCAACGAGTAGCCAACCAAGGCGTCCAGGTTGATAAACGCACCATTCAACGTGACCTCAGCGAACTCGAATAGAAATTCCCCCATGTGCACAGCAGGCCCAAGGGCAAAGCAAAACTGTGGTGGGCAGAGAAATCGCTATCGCGACTGAGCATGCTGCCAACAGATGCGATGAACCTCGTCATGATCATGGAGCACGCTGCTAGATTCGGAATGGCGGCGCAGGTAGAAAATCTGGCGCCCCTTCGGGATTACGCGACATCACTGTTGAAAGGAAACCGGCCTAGCCAAGACTGCTCAGGCAAGGTCATCAGCAACACCCGCTTCGTTGTCCTGGAACCAGGTCAGGTGAAGCCAGAGGTACTGGAGGTTGTCCAACAAGCACTTCTGGATGATGGCCTTATCGGCGCATCGGATGGCGGCACTGTACGAACAAGGTTGAATGCGACACAGGCTGTCGCATACCCAACCCATTCTGTCTCCTGTCATCTGACCATGGAGACTCAGCTATGAAGACTTACTTTGCCTTCCTGCAACGCGTGACACCCAATGCGGGCCCACGCGCTAACTTTACAATCACGGTACAGGCCGTCAGCTCCGAGATGGCTCGCGTCACGGCAGAAGCCCAATACCCCGGTTACAAGTGCGCAAACGGCCCCGTGCAGGTGCGCTAAAGATGAACAACGCGCATCGCAAGCGCATGCAGCCTAGCGACTATCTGTACCACCTTTTAAACCAAGGTGACGATACCGAAAGCGCTAAGACAGAAACGCACCAGAAAGCTCTCAATCTACGGGAACAATACTCGGTAAGTTTCGATATCGCCTTGATCGCAGAAACACAAGCCGAAGCTCAGCGACTAGCAGACCAAATACTTGAACTGCCCAAGGCTTATTTCCCCGAAAGCATCACCTGTCTCGACAGGCATCGTTTTTCTGCTCACGGACTAGACGAACCTTGGCCTGAACAGCAATTTGATGAGCTTCATTTTTTCTGCTCATCTCCAGACCAGCTACCTCCCGCGAGTCACCTAGATCGACTAGCAGCCATCATCCACGTCCATCATTTAGCCCCATGCATGGCACAAGCATATCCGGGTTATCGCAGCTATCTATGGTGCACTGAGCAAGCTCTGTGTGACTTCTGGGCAAGCCTGTACTTAGCAAGAGAGATGCAAAGCATCCCAGGGTTGAACTGGAATAGTTACCCCACATGGCAGCTGCCTGAACACTGCATTGGTCAAGCAGCAACTAGCTGGGGCTCAACACCAAATGCAGCTATAGATTCATTACTAGCGCAGGCTGGGCATACAAGACTCACTACTACGGTCGATGCAATCCTCGTAATAGAAGGCAATTGCGATATGTCGATAAGCGACTATTTCGACCTATTGATCCTGCTAGAGGCCAAAATCAAATGCGATATCGCACCCACTGGATGGGTAGCCCCTGAATACTCAGGTTATGGCCTAAAGCTGCTCACATTCGGCCCACTTAAAGACCAAAGTTGACGCAGTGGAGAACAGTGCATGGATAAACAACAACCTGAGCATTTGCTACAACTCCTCGCTCAAGGCGCATCACTCAGCAGTAAGAACAGGGCACTGGCGTTTCCCTTGCTGCAGCGGGCTTGCGCGCTGCTCTGGCGTCTTGAGCCTGTTGGCTACCCAATGTCAGCCATAGAATTGGAGCGCAAGCTAAGCGTTCCCCTTGAGGACTGGCTGTCTTCGGCTATCAGGGCCGACTACTCAGGCCCCTTACTGTATTCCAACATCGCCACGCAAACCTGCAATGAGATGCTGCTTGAGCTCGACGTAAGGGAGCTGTGGGAGCAAGTCCAGGCCAGCGTAAACCGGGTCAAGCAAGCGTGCCGCCTTCGGGCTGACGGTGAGACACACTATCGAAACTTCCGGTTGTTTCTGATTGAGCATGGCGTGATCGTGCCCTTCCAGGCCCAAGAATCCTTCGTTCCACTCAATCTTTCTCTAAGCGAGTTCTACGAGCCCATCCCCCCTCACCTGCACCATAACGGGCTTCTGTATCTATGTCCCGAATGCAAATGGCCGATGAATGCTCAGCGGCACCAGGTCAGTTGCGACTCTGCTTGGTGCCAGGACAAAAAGAGTCTTTTTGTTCGTGATGGTTCGAGACTGATCAACCGTGTAGACAACAGCATCCTTCTGGGACACCCCGTCGAAGACCGGCTGATGCTCAAACCGCCATTATGGAAATTCACGCTCCAACCTGGACTGCTTGAGGTTGCGCTCGCAAGCGCGCTCGTGGCGAAAGGTTTGGAGGTGCAGCTGTGGCCTGATGTGGATCGAACGGATCTGCGTATCCGTCTTGGCCACGCTTACCAAGATATTGATGCCAAGGTCTGGATATCGTCCTACGAGCTGGCCAAACACATCGAATCAATCCCTTCGAGCAAGCCTCGCTGGATCGTAATCCCGGATTACCAGATGCAGAACATTCCCCTGCTCCGCCAACGCTGCCCTGCAGGGGTTGCGGTCTTCACGCAGAGCCAGTGCGTAAGGGAGGCACAAAAACATGCAGCCCCTTTCTGACATTAGTACAACGCTTTTCCTCGCCCTGGCTGCGCGATATGTGGGCAGTGAACCCATGCTGGCCGATGCAGCAGCTCTCTGCGCGGGCCGAACACGCGGCTGGAGCACCTGGTGCGCGCTTCAGGACGCTGATCAGCTGCTGATAGCCGAGAGCTTGCGGCTCAGGCCCTCACTTGTAGCCCAACCCAAGCGTTTCCTGATGAGCGCCGAGGCGATTATCAAAGGTGAACGCAGCCCCTTTGAGTTGATCGACGCGAGCAAGCTGAGTGACGAGCTCCACGAACAGGATTGCTATCGCATATCACCGCACCTGAATGCCGACCAGCTCATCAGGGAATACTTCGAGGCACTCAAGTATGGGCGTGCGACACCGGTCTATGCCCAGCTCCCAGAGTCTGGGGACGTAGTCCTCAAGCATATCGCTGGAGATCAGGTCAGGGTTTTCGTTGTACCTGAAAGCGAGCGGAGCGTCCTCGAAGTCGCTGACTGCCACATCCATATCCCCTCATCGCCCGCTGTGCAGGAAATCGAGTGGGAGCTTGGCTCACTACGCGAACTCGCCCAGCAACTCGATGCAACGCCCAATCTCCACAGCCAACACGAAGCCTCCCTGACCAACATTTGGGGATCAGAACCCAAACGCGCAGCAGACTCGGGCAATTTTTACCGCGTGAATGCCCCCACTGGAACCGGCAAAAGCGTTGCCATGGTGATGATGTCGATTGACGCGGCTCGCCGAGGTCACAGAGTCGTGATTGCGGTACCGACGCTAGTCGAACTGGAAAACACCGTACGTATTCTCAGGCAGTCGCTAGCTGTGGCAGCGGCTGATCTGAAGGTTGCACCATTGCACTCAGCGACGCGGGTCTATGAGCGTGCACAGATCCAGTTCGCGCAGAGCAATACTGCGTCCGCGTACGACTATGCCTGCCTGCTGGATGCTTACGCGTCCGACCTCCTCGACGTCGAACCCGGTAAAGAGCCTTGCTTCAACGTTCGGGTATCGACCCAGGAGGAAGGCCGACTTGAGCATTCAAAACGGCTTAACCACTGTCCTTTTCTCTTCAAATGTGGTCGGACCAGAATGTTGTCAGAAGCTCTTGAAGCCGACATTGTGGTGATCAACCATCATGCCCTATTGTCGGGCACTACGCGCATTCCGCTGTCCGACGCCGACCAGTTTCCTGGACCGCGCAGCCTGATCGAGTTGCTGCTCCGGACTGCCCCGGTGTTTCTCGTCGACGAAATCGACGGTCTGCTGAAGTCTGCCATAGACAGCAGTGTCATCGAGCTGAAGCTTGGCAACCAGGGTGACAATAGCCCTCTCTTGCGCCTGTTCAATACCGTTGTTGGCCGGTCAAACATACTTGGGATTGATCGAAGCAGTCTGTACCGGGTGAACTGGGCGCTAACCTATTGCACGCTCAGTGTGAGCCAGCTCATGAACCTTCAGCAGGAAAAATATTTCGAGTGGCCAAAGAAGGAAACAACCTGGTCAGATGCCGACGACACCTTCATTACCGAAAAGCTGGGAATCAATCGCGAGGAGCTGGAACAGCTGTTCAACAACACGAACCGCATACCACCCCACCTGGAAAGGCTAAGTCACCACCTTGCCTGCTGGCGCTCAAACGATGGCGAACACAAGCTTGAAACCCTGGCGGTCAACCTTGGTCATCTCATCAAGGCATTGTCCGACAGTGGTCTGCTTCCTGCACCGCTGAAAGAGCATGACCAGATCCGCCTAAAAGCATCGTTGATCTTGCGTGGCACGCTGCTGGTCATCGAAACACACCTGCGAAACCTCCAGGTTGAGCTTTCTGGCTTCGTCAACGCCGAGGTCCCAAACGCTTATGAGGTTCGAAGGAGCATTGCAGGGCCAGAGCCGTTGAGCCCTACCCCCAACGGCCCCTTGCAGCGGGCCGTGTTTGGTTTCAAGCGGAAAGACAGTAGCGACAATGACTCGACCCTGAACGTCGTCGCCATGCGCGGTGATCCGCACAGCACCCTACTTTCACTTCCGGATGTCAGCGCTCTGGGCTATGCCGGTGTGAAACGGTTGTTCATAGGGTTCTCTGCCACTGCATATTTTCCCGGAGCCAGTGCTTACGACCTTCGAGCCAAAGACTTCATCGACGTTCCGGATGCAGCTGGCCAGATCACCTTCGAGAATGTCAACCAAACGACCGCCATCTCTGGTGCCGCCTTTGCGGAGCGCAAGTTCCTGGTATCGAAATTTGCCAAAGAAATATGGCCCTGGGCGAAAGCCCGTCTCCAGAGTCTGGCAAACGACCCAAAGACCCAAGAGCGCGCTCGCCTGCTCTTGGTCACCAACAGCGACACGGATGCTGAAGTGCTGGCCATGACCCTCGCGAAAATGCAGGGTGGCCCAGGCCAATTGGTAGGCTGGGTGCGAGGACGACAGAGCGAGTACAAGCCATCCTCACTCGAAGCACAGCAAACACTTGTCTACGACGACCTGGCGGAATTCACCAGCGGCCGGCATAAGGACAAGACGTTGCTGGTCAGTGCGCTTGGCCCTATGGCGCGCGGCCACAACATCGTAAACGCCGATGGTCTTTCGGCGATTGGCGCCGTAGTGATCTGCGTCCGTCCACTGCCCTCTTCGGACAGCCCAAACAACAACCTTGCCCATATCTGCTACGAGACGGGGAAAGCGGTTGCCTTCTACAGCAGCCCTGGCTTGCTGATGATGCAGGAGCGAAAGCATTCCAATGCTCTCCTACAAAGTATTCGTACCGCACGCCCGGCGTTTAGCCAGCAACCGGATAACATCCGTCATTACACCATCATGAACATCCTGGTGAGCCTCACTCAACTCATCGGACGGGGGCGTCGAGGAGGTACTCCGGTAACTTGTTACTTCGCTGATGCCGCGTTTCTGAATGGCCTCAAGCCTTGGCACGAGATGCTCAACGAGAGCGTCCATCAACTCAAGAAAGATGGGGATTGGGATCAGTTCGAACGTCACCATGCCGGCGTCGCATCAGCACTTCTGAAATACATCAATGAATCAAGAAAGGACGCGAGATGAAGGCCCTTGAGCTACGCACCAGCCTATTCAAATTTGATGCGACCCAATTGGGGCAAGCCTACCGTGTGGTAATCGGCCCCCAGTATCTCGACGCGTGGCAAGCGCTTCAGGGGCTGGTTAAAAAGCCACATCCGGGCCTGCCTACGACAGGATTGGAGGAGATGCTTGCAGTTCTTTCCCGGGGCCCCGTAAAGGTGGACCTATTCCCCCAAAAAGGGGGCGGTGTCTCGGCGATTATCATGCTCTATCCGCTGTCAGTCGACACTATCAACGAGGTGCTCCACCTATGGTCGATGGACGTCCTTAGGATTTGGAACGAGCAACTGGTCGGCATTGAAGGAAAGTTGATCGTCACCGACGTGGTGCCGCTGGATACAAGTCACCTAGTCACGCCTGGAGACATTTCATCGCTCGCGTATACGGTCATTCCTTGGCTGGTGGGGCAAGCCCTCATACAAAAGCCCATGCAGGCGGCGATGCCCATCAAGCTGTACCAGGCAGCTGATTCCAGCTTGCTTGCATGGGATGACCCTATCGTTTCCGAAAATGATGTCCGATATGCCAGTGCACTGCATGCTATCGAGCCGACTCTTGTCTTGCTGCACGGTCGGCCGCAGCCCTACATCCAGCTACGTGTGAAACTGACCCAGGTGATGCCCAACCTTGTAGGCAAGAAAAAACATGCCTGGGTCAAAACCGGCGACCTGATCGTCAAAGCGAAGCTCAAAACCAAGAAGACGGTCGAAGGCTGGGAAACTACGTACGAGCACCCTGTCGAGAAGCTGCTGACCTTCATGGCTAATGAACCATGTGGTGCCCGCGAGCAAGCAGGCTTCTGAAAATGGCGCAAAGGTAATGATCGTTGAGACCAGTACGTCCGCTGCCTCTCAGGAAGCAGGGCTAGACCCCAAGCACGTCATTCGAAGGGTACTGGCAAAGCACGGCATCGCGACCCAGTTCATCATGCATATCGACCCTGATGCACAAGCTAAGAGGCGGAAGACCAAAGCGGATGATCGTGATTTCAAAGCTACCAACTCGATCATCGAAGCGATTCGACTAAGCGGGCACCTCCCCGTTCCGACGCCCAAAGTAAAATCGATGCCGGCGAGCACAACGGTGCTGTCGATTTTGCTGGATAGAATTCAGGATAAAGGCCCGGCCATCTATCTGCCGGTTATCACCCGGACGGTGTTGGGCGGGAATAAACCAGAGGTTTTCTGGTTCGAATCTTGCCTGGATTCCAATGGCAAATGGTTCAGCTACGGCGAGGGCTTGGCCGCCATCCACGGGACGGACACTCTGCTCAAGCCTGACCAATTGAAGGCATTGGTCACCCAATCCTTGCTGGACTGCAAGATCAATTCGAACGACTCGTTGATCGTCTGCCTCGATGCCAATCTAAGAACCTTCTATGGAGCATTGAAAGATGGCCCCGGGGAGGGTCTTCCTCCCGTCCCATCAGATGCCGCTGTCGTCCGCATTCGAGCCGATCACCAGGTAGCACAGATCAGCGGCAACCACACCTTGTCTCCCAACTCGGCTCACTACATCGGGACGAAGGTGGGAGCTTTTCAATCTTGCGAGAGCGCCTCGGTATTTTATTTCGTGTCACCGTCTAAGCAGTACGGCAGCGTTCGCTCACAGCGCGAGAACACAAGATACGACGTATCAGAACGAGACCTGCGAGATCCATGGCAGCAGTTGGGCGTAACAGAAATCACGATCATAACGCCCGGGGCATTTAGCACTGCGACAGTGATCGCTGAACAGGTCGCCTTGCTGTGCAGGAACCCTTCACTGTGGGACGGCTACCTGCGTCTGCCTGGGCCCATGCACTTGGGCAAACAAGTAGCGGCAGACCATCCAATTTTGGAAATGCGACGCAAGTCTGAAGCGAACCGGTATGGAAATTAGGGAATCTAATGTGTGGGGCACTGAAGCCGGTCAAATAGTCACTTGTTAGCACTCGGTCTTAAGTTGTGCTCCATATGCACTGGATTTTGGTTCATATTGACCAGACGAACCCTAGTCTGCCATTCAAATGTCTCGATTCTGCTCACATATAACCACACGAAAACTAAGAGATAGGTTACAGGGAACGTAGCAGGGAGAGGATTTCATCTGAACGGCGAAGGGTGTGCCTTATGGCGCATCGTGTTTCCATGGAAACACCCATTCATAGATGCAACTGGTCCCCGTAGAAGCCGCTACTTGAAGCTATCCCGTGTTTCCATGGAAACAACAACCATTTCGCAGTCACAACCCTTGTCCGTGGGAACCGCCACTCGCAGTAACCCCGTGTTTCCATGGAAACAGCCATTCACAGTCCCAACACTTTTCCGCGGTGCCCGCCCACTCGAAGCTACCCGTGTTTCCATGGAAACAACCATTCACAGACACAACACTTTTCCGCGGCACCCGCGACTCGAAGCTACCCCGTGTTCCATGGAAACAACCATTCACAGTCACAACACGTTTCCGCGGAACCAGTCGCTCGCAGCTACCCCATGTTTCCATGGAAACAACCATCCTCAGTCACAACACGTTTCCGTAGGAACAATCACCCGCAGCTACCCTGTTTCCATGGAAACAACCATTTGCAGTCACAACACGTTTCCGTGGAACCACCACTCGCATCTGCACCGTTCTGCATGGAAACACCCTTTGATAGACACAATCCGTTTCCATCGAAACGCTGTTACTGCACCATCGTCGCCCTTCGCAATGGTCAGTCCATTCCATGACGCCCGTGTCGCTGGGCGTCACTATTTAGCAGCAGCTGCGCTAACCGTGCCAGATTGCGCGCATCGTCGATGGCCCTGTGATGCTTGCCCTCCCAGGAAAGGCCTATGCTCTCCACTGCACACTTCAGCCCTAGCGCACGGCAAGCGAAAATCTTCCAAAAGCATTTCTTTAAATTGATATGACGCGCTGGATCCAGCAATACATCTACCCCTGCTCTGATAGCGTCCTCCTTCAGCTGCTTCCGGTCGTAATCTCCCCAAGAGCACCAGCGCCAGCCTTCTGTATCTCGCGGCGCCAGCCAGTCACCAAGCTGATCTTGTACCGCCGCGAAACGCTCCGCAGTGTCGACATCAGATTGAGATATGCCGGTCAGCCCCGTGCAAAACTCAGTTAACTTGGGGCGAAGCAGCGGCCGGACGAACTGTCCAAAATGATCAACAATCCTGTACTCCAACTGAACATCCAACAGCGTGATACCAACTTCAATTGTCTCCATCTCATGGCGCTGGACTTCCAACACATGGGCGTTCCGGGCCGCCTCGTCTAGCCCGACTGGGTAGTCATCACAGGTCGCTTCTAGATCCACGCAAAGTAACCAGCGACTTTCACCAAGTTGTTGACGAAGGGCATCAAGCTGCCCCCAACGCTTTACCTGCATGACACCCACCCCTCTTAATAAGTAATTGCATCGCGCACACCCTCTGTGCTCATTTCATAGTCACTACTCGTCCCTGTGTAAACCGCCACTCGCGGCTATAACAAACCGGGGAAGCGCCTATTCGCGCTAACTTTCTGAATTTCAAAAACCTAATCATTAGCATCACCTGTTTAAAGTTTCCAAGCATCAACATAAACAAGATCTTTGATAGCTTTCCGCATAGGCAACCACATACACACATAAAAAAGTGGCTTTTTGTCAATAAGCATAAATGAGAAATATTGCTAAGCATCAGCTAAAAATTATAATTGGAGTGATCAATAACCACCTCAATGTAAGCACATTTTAAAAGGACTGGGGAAAATGAGCCAAAATACAGACTCTCGAATCTACAAAATCGCCAACATCGTCCATTACATTATTCATTTCGGAGCGGTGCTATTGGCTACGCTCTATATCTTGCAGGATTATTCGATATCAATATCCATTGATACTGGAACCGATGCCTCACACAGTAACCCAGGCGTTAGCAAGCAGACGAATACCGACAGATGCGTAAATCATTGTGGCTGCTCTTTACCAGGCACAAGTCAATAGACAGACCCGCATACAATGCATCCGCGCTAAACCCTGTAAAACAGCCCCGCCGATCAAAGTTACAGAGTAACCGGTAGCCTTGCGGTGCCACACACTTGCCTACGTACAGCCAAGCAAAAGCCCTTGGCCGGCGGAACTAGTTATTTTTAAAATGACCATGAAGGTATCTAATTTTAGAAATGCGATACTTGCGAATTCTAAAAATACGTCTGACAAAGGGTTACGCAGATGAAATAGGAGCGCGGTTGGTTTGAGCACGATGAACCGTAGTCAGGCGTCACGAAAGGGTCGGTATCGGATGCTTTCGAGTATTGAATCAGAAGACAACGAGCGAATTCCTACTTTGAAGGCGCTAACGATAGGCTGGAGACTGACCTATATCGATGCCGGTGATGACAGCGATGACTTAATTGTTGAGCTGCCCGACGATTTACTCCGAGCCACGGCTTGGGCAGAGGGCGATCTGCTGGAGATGGAGGCGGAGGCGGAGGCGGCTCCGAGTGACGAAGCGCACGCTGTGCGACGCTTGCAGCGTCAATACGTCCGATACGGCCATGGCCTCCTGCAGGCGCATTAGCGCAATGCCGACGCCGACGCCGACGCCGAGGGCATGCGACTATGCAAGTCCTGCTGCAGTTACGCGATGGCCACGCCGACGCAAGAATCGCTACGATTATTCGTATTAGGGCTCAGCAATAATTATCGCTAGCTCATAATTCAGATAATCGCAGCACGACCCTCGCGACCAAGGATCTGCCTAAATGAGCAAGACAACAGGACTGGTAATCCTATGGTCCTTGTGAGCAAAAAATGCCGGTCATTTGACCGGCCTCTTTGCTATCTCGCTGCAGCAGCGCTTGTTATCCAATCATCGACTTCGTGCTGAAGCCAGCGACTTGCACGGCCTATCTTGACTTGCCTCGGGAAGTCGCCCTCCCGAATCCGGCAGTAGATGGTCTTGCGGCTCAATCCGACCTTACGGCTAACGGCATTGAAGTCCAAGAGAATCATCTCAGACATAAGCCACCTCCCGTATCGAGAGATAAAAAGGCAGGCATAGGTACAGCAGTGGTGTTGTTTTCCCCATTGGTAATTGCTCAGACGGATCGTGCCTTCCAAGGCATTAGTTCTACTTCTCCAGTTCCGCTACGCATCAAGTAGACAACAGCATAGCGGCAAATCTGGCGGCTCCGCATAACCACCACCCCTGTATATTTTCACAGCACCTCAAGTCACGCAACAAAATACTTGACTTTTAGAACGTTTATCCAATCTCGAACAAATCCAGCTGTTCAGCTTGATGCTCATCCTCATCAGAACTATCGAGCAGACGACTCAGCGCAGCATCGAAAGCCTCCATGGTTGGGCGCATCTGGGCCAATTTCGCTTCAGGGTTATTGCGGTAGTGTGTAACGACAACACCTGTTTGCCCGTGTGATTGCAGCGCGTCACTATCGAAATCCTTGATGTCGTTGCGCTGCATGAACTGCGTGCACGTGCGCCGGATATCACGCGGTGTAAATTTCGGAACGGGCTGGCAGTCCAGCTTTGCATGCTCAGTCGCAAACCACTCGGCCACCGCATGAGACAGGCTGGACGCGTGAATCGGCTTTTGTCCACCAACACTCCAGGGGTATATAGCCCCTGGAGACTGCAAGGCACGAACCTGTTCAAGGACCTGCAAGGCCCTACTGCTTAAGGGAACGAAGTGAGCACGTTTTTTACTGCCACGTCCTTTGCTATCGATGATCTTCAAGTACTTCTTTTGAAAGTTGTAGCTGGTCCAGGGCTCACGGATAAACTGGAGGGGGCGCTGCCCTGCAGTAGCAAAAGCAAAATGGAAGACACGCGCCATAATTGCACCAACCGAATCGACCTTGGTAATGGTGTGCCAAAATTGCCTCAGCTCCTTATCAGTCAGAGCGCGCTCGCCAGGCTTTGAAGTGTTCGGGACAGTCACTGGGTCCGCAGGATTCATCTGAAGTCCGTAGCTTTTATTACTGCTTCGGTCGATATGATGCTCAGCTTTCAGGCCAAAATTGAAAGCAGCCACGAGAAACGAACGAACCTTGCCCGTCTGACGCCCAGCTCCCCTATCCCAGATTGGTTTCAGCAGAAGATTCACATGCTCCGGCCTGACATCCTTGGCCTTCATATTCATGATGTTGAGCCGTTCCTCTTGGCCTTCCTTGCTTACGGCTACAACTTTCTCGCCTTCCAGATCCTTAGACAGCACACGCTCGAACTCCTTGATCTGCGCAGCTGAAACTCCATCACGGCGACGGTCTTCGATGTAATCCCGAAACAATTCAGACAAAGTGCCTTTTGAAGCCTCTATTGCAGCAAGTCGCTGCTGCTCATGCAGCTGACGCTGGCGTTCGGCTTGCACAGCCTCTTCCTCAGCAGCACATCTGGCTAGGTAAGCCTTGATGTCACCATGCTCTGCAGCGATCTTTGCGTAACGCACCGCTTGCTCGCGAAGTTCAGTAAGCGAGAGACCCGGGTTCTTTGGTGTTTTCTTGAAGACACCTAGTTTTATCTTCTGCCCCCCTCCATCACGACGGCGGTAGTACGCCTCTACAGCCCCGGAGTCGCGACAGGTGAATAAGATCGATCCACTACCACGTCCTGGTAACGAATCAGTGGCCGTCTGACCAGGCTTCAGAGCCTTCAGCGCCACATCCGTCAGATACTTCCTACTGCTCGTTTTGCCCGATTCCACTGCCATTTTGAGTACCGCTTTGCGTACCGTTTCTTAGGGCATGACAGGCCACACCCGGAACCAAGGAGAAACACCTAACCCCTTGAATTTAGGGTAACGCGCTAAATCGGCTTTTTTCGGGAGACGCTGGGAAACGACCAGAAACGTGCTTTTTACTGCCTCATAATCCTTTGGTCCACGGTTCGAGTCCGTGTGGGCCCACCACCTTCAAAGCCGCGCACCGCGCGGCTTTTTCGTTTATCACTGTTCAATCGGCGATCCTTCTTTTTTCAGCTCATTGCTCTCCAGCCGTGCCCATCCGCCGTTAATAACCAGATCGTATATAAACAGCAGGAAAGGTTTCTGGACTCTCTAAGCTGACGTCTCTATCTTGCGCCGCGGGCCCGTTGTTCCGACGTGCCTCAGTCGCCACCCTTAAGGACGTCCATGCTTCCAGAATCGCTGCCGCTGTTGTTCGTCTGCGCTTTGCTGCTCTGGGTATTGGTGGCGTTCGTGAGGGAGAGCTGGAGTCCCGATATCGTCGTGGCGATCGCCGTGGCGGTGCTGCTGGCAACGCAGTTGCTGACACCTGGTGAGGTGCTGGGCGTGCTGTCCAACTCGGCGCCCGTCACCATTGCCTGCATGTTCATCATCTCGGCGGCGCTGGAGCGAACCGGATGCATCGATGCGCTGGGCAACTGGCTGGGTAATCTGGTGGGCACCAGCCCTGCACGAGTCTTGTTCGGCCTGACGATTACCGCGCTGGTGATTTCCGCCTGCCTGAACAATACGCCGGTGGTGGCAATCCTCACGCCGGTGGCGATTTCCCTGGCCAAGCGTGCCGGCACAACCCCCTCGAAACTGCTGATTCCACTGTCGTACGCGACGATTCTCGGCGGCACGCTGACCATGATCGGCACCTCGACCAACATCCTCGTCGACGGTGTGGCGCGCAAGGCCGGCCTTGCGCCCTTCGGCATGTTCGAGATCACCGCGGCGGGACTGATCTTGGCCGCAGCCGGCATGCTCTATTTGCTGACCATCGGCAAGCATCTGCTGCCGGAACGCGACACCCTGTCCAAGCTGCTCGGCCCACGCCTTGATCGCAACTTCATGACCGAGCTGCGTGTGCCGCTGAACTCGCCGGTGATCGGCAAGACCATCGCCGAGGCCAACCTAAACGGCGGCAGCGGGCTGCAGGTTCTGCAGGTGAATCGCAACGCGCAGCTGTTCAGCCGTCCGGAACATGACTTCACCCTGACCGCCGGCGACCTACTGATGATCCATGGCCAGGTCAAGGACGTGGTGGAGCTGCGCGAAAGCGGCCACCTGACCTTTAACCGGGGCGACGCCTTCGAAACCATCAGCAGCGAAGACGTGATCCTTGCCGAAGCCATCGTCGGCCGCGGCTCGCGCTACAGCCACCGACCGATGCGCGACCTCGACCTATCCGCGCGCTACGGCATCAGCGTCTTGGCCGTGCACCGGCAGGACGAGAACATTCAGGGCAACTTCGACGATTTCCAGCTGCAGTTCGGCGATGTGATGCTGGTCGAGGGCACGCCCGCGCAGATCAAGCGTTTCGCCGACAACGGCGAGCTGATCAGCCTCAACGCGATACAGGAGCGCGCCTTTCGCCGCGACAAGGCACCGATCGCGATCATCGCCACCCTGGCGGTCATGGTGTTGGCAGCCTTTGGCGTGATGCCGATCGAAGGCCTGGCGATCATTGGTGCGGCCGCGGTGTTGGCGACGCGCTGTCTGGACGTCGAGGACGCCTACAAGGCAGTCGACTGGAAGATCCTCAGCCTGATCTTCGGCATGCTGGCAATCAGCATCGCCATGGACAAAGTTGGCCTGGTACAGCTGGTCGTGCAGAACGTAACGGCCATTACCCCCTGGGCCGGCCCGCTGTTCATGCTGTCGTTCATCTACCTGCTGACCTCGATGCTCACCGAGATGCTGTCGAACAACGCGGTGGCCGTACTGATCACTCCGATCGCAATCGGCCTGGCCCAGCATCTGGGAGTCGACCCGCGCGCGTTCGTGGTCGCCGTGATGTTCGCCGCCAGCGCCAGTTTCGCCACGCCGATCGGCTATCAGACCAACACCTTCGTCTACAACGCCGGTGGCTACCGCTTCACCGACTTCCTCAAGGTGGGCATACCACTGAACCTGCTGTTGTGGGTCGTGGCGACGCTGGTGATTCCGCTGTTCTGGCCGCTCACGCCGCTCTGACGATAAGGCTTGCCCTGGATCATTGACCGTCCAGGCGTTCAGTTTCATGCTCTCGGGCCTTTGCCCCCGACGAACAAGAACAAGGAGCGCACCATGAAACTGGAAACTCTCGCCATCCATGCAGGCTACAGCCCGGACCCGACCACCCGGGCGGTGGCGGTACCGATCTACCAGACCACTTCCTATGCCTTCGACGACACCCAGCACGGCGCCGACCTGTTCGATCTGAAGGTGCCGGGCAACATCTATACACGCATCATGAATCCCACCACCGACGTGCTCGAGCAGCGCGTCGCGGCACTGGAAGGCGGGGTGGCGGCACTGGCCGTTGCCTCGGGAATGGCGGCAATCACCTACGCCATCCAGACCATCGCCGAGGTCGGCGACAACATCGTCTCGGTCGCCAAGCTCTACGGCGGTACCTACAACCTGTTCGCCCATACCCTGCCGCGCCAGGGCATCGAAGTACGCTTCGCCGCCCACGATGACATCGCCGCCCTGGAAGCGCTGATAGACGAACGCACCAAGGCGGTGTTCTGCGAATCCATCGGCAACCCGGCGGGCAACATCATCGACCTAGCCGCCCTGGCCGAAGCCGCACACCGCCACGGCGTGCCGCTGATCGTTGACAACACCGTCGCCACGCCGATGCTCTGCCGCCCCTTCGAGCATGGCGCGGACATCGTCGTGCACTCGCTGACCAAGTACATGGGCGGCCACGGCACCAGCATCGGCGGGATCGTGGTCGACTCCGGCAAGTTTCCCTGGGCGCAGCACAAGGAGCGCTTCGCGCTGCTGAACACGCCCGATGTGTCCTACCACGGCGTCACCTACACCGAAGCGTTCGGTCCCGCCGCCTTCATCGGCCGCTGCCGCGTGGTGCCGCTGCGCAACATGGGCGCGGCCATTTCGCCATTCAATTCGTTCCTGATCCTGCAGGGGCTGGAAACCCTGGCGCTGCGCATGGAACGCCATTGCGAGAATGCACTGAAGGTCGCCGAGTTCCTGCAGGCCCATCCGCAAGTGGCCTGGGTCAAATACGCCGGGCTACCGGATCACCCCGAGCACGAACTGGCTCGCCGTTATATGGGAGGCATGCCGGCGTCGATCCTCTGCTTCGGTATCGAGGGCGGCATGGAAGCCGGCGCGCGCTTTATCGACGCGCTCAAGCTGGTGGTGCGGCTGGTGAACATCGGCGACGCCAAGTCCCTGGCCTGCCATCCAGCCAGCACCACGCACCGCCAGCTGAATGCCGAGGAACTGGCCCGCGCCGGTGTGTCACAGGACCTGATCCGGCTATCCATCGGTATCGAGCACATCGACGACATCCTCGCCGATCTGGCCCAGGCGCTGAGCGCGTCCAAGGGCTGACTCGCGCTTGATATCCGCCACCGAGGCTCCACATTAATGGCATACCGCCGTGGAGCCTCGTCATGACCGAATCACTGATCGTCCCCTGCGCGCACTGCGCCAGCCTCAATCGTATCCCCGCGGACCGGCTGCACGACGCACCGCGCTGCGGTCGGTGCAAGGCCGAGGCGTTGCCAAACGCTCCGTTCGACTTGCAACAGAGCCAGTTCGCCAACCAGATCAAGGGCGACCTGCCGCTACTGATAGATGTCTGGGCCAGCTGGTGCGGGCCCTGCCGCAGTTTCGCCCCGACCTTTGCGCAGGCTGCCAGTCAGCTCCAGGGCCGCTGCCGCCTGGCCAAGCTCGACAGCGAGGCCAATGCACAGCTGTCGACGCAACTTGGCATCCGCTCGATTCCCAGCCTGATCCTGTTCCGCAACGGCCGTGAGGTCGCCAGACAGAGCGGCGCCATGCCGTTGCCGCAGCTGATGGCGTGGCTGGCGCAGCACGGCGTGAAGTAAGTCACCGCAAGGAGGAAGTTCCGCTGAAATGTGCACGCAGCGCGTATACCGGAACGATTGTCGACGCCGTCGAGTCCACTGAACATCAGTGACTCAACAGGAGCGCCTTATGTTCGACAAGCCTTCGCATACATTCGAAATTAACTACATCTACCAGAACGATCCGCGCGCCGAGACCTATGACGCCGATGCGGACAGCCTGTCTCAGGGCGAAGCGGCTCGCCATCTCATCGAGCTACACAATGGCGACGCCGAGAACAGTCTGGTGATGCCTAAAGCGGGTGCTGACGAAGCACAGTTACTTGAGCAGGCCGAAGTCATGGGCATCACCGACATCCGCGCTACCCGTGTGCCCAAGCAGGAGAAAGGCGAAACCCCTGCCCATTACAAACAGCCCTGACCTGATAGCTCGCCCTGCAAGCAGGCAGGGCCCCTCAGTAGTAGTACCAGCGCAGTTGTAACTGGACTTCAGTTTCGGCCTCGGCGCGATGGCTGAAGCTACGCTCCAGGCCCAGACGCAGGCCGATATCGTCATACAGTTCGAACTGCTGAGCGAAGCTGATGCGTCGGCGCACTTCGCCGTTGTGGAAATAGTCGCCGCGCGCTTCAAGGAGCAGATTTCCCGCTCTATTCCGCCAGAGCAGTCCGCTATCGAAACCCGCGGCCGGACTGATGGCCGCGCCGAAATCCGGGTTGTGCTCAAGCCGGGCCGTAGCCAAAGCAAAGCCGAGCAGACCGTCTCCAAACTGCCACGTGAAGCCACCGCCGCCGTTGAGATGCCCCACCAGTCGATCCTGATCAGCCTCCGGCACGCGTTCCAACCCCGCGGCGACCTGCCAGGACCAGGGCCTCAGCAACGGCGTAACGGGCGTCAACGAACGAATTCCGGCCAGGTCCAGCCGTTGCAGCGTCCAGCGGTTGCCTTCGTACTGACGCATCCGCAGCTGGGCGATTTCAATCTGCGCGCCCATCGGAAAGCCTTCGAGATTGTCGAGCAGATCGTGATAGGCCATGCGCAGCCCATACTCGGCGAAGGCTCGATCACCGTGGCTGCCGAGGCCGAACTGCAGCGTGCGTGACTCATGGCCATATTCAGGCAGAACCGGCCGCTCGACCTCCAGGCGAGGCGGCGGATTACGATTGATTGCCTGCAGCAGACGATAGCTTTGAGCGGCATTGGCCGCATCGCGCTCCTCTCCGGTGACGCGATAGCGAACCAGGCGGTAAGCGCCATCCTGAATCAAGGCGCGGCGTTCTGCCGGCAGCTTGAGATAGTCGCTCTGCTTAAGCACCTGTGGATCGTCGGCCAGTTGGCGAACCCAGGTTAGTTCCTCGGTTTCGAGTGGCTCGGTGCGAGCCAGCAATTCTCGCTCACGCGAAGGGCGGTAATCGATACCCTCGACAAGCCCTGCATCGATCACGGCGCGCACGGTGTCGGCCGGTATTGCAGTTAACGGAAACTGCGCAGTCAGCCTGAGCCCGGGCCGGGCGATTTCCAGCAATTCAAGCAGGCGGTACGAGCAATTCTCGTCAAAGAAGAAGTAATCGAAGCGTATCTGCTTGAGCTCCCAGACATGCTCAAGCATCCGCCCCGTCTCATCCGGCGTCAGATTCAGCCGGTATTCCCACAGATCACGATTCTCTAGGCGGCTGTACTCGCCGATCTTCTCGCGATACGGCAGCAGCGAAAACAATCCGGGATAGCCTCCCATCAGGCCCTTCCAGGCATAGAGGATGCTGTTATCTAACCCTTCGATGAAGGCCCCGAAATTGAGCGCGGAACTCAGCAGGGGGCTACCCTGTGTATCGATGTTGGCCTGATCGATACGCAGCAGCGTATGACCGAACATTGATGATGGGCTATTGAGATAGGCCGCTGGGAAGACCAGCACGGCCCTGTGCGGCGCGACTTCGGCGAACCAGATTGTGAATTCGGAGCACTCGACCGCTGGCAGATCGGTCAGGCTCAACTGCTCGCGTAACCAACGGGTGCGCGCGGGGTAGACACATTGAGCATGCGGGTCACCCTGATCCGCGGGAGCATAAAGGGCGGCGAGCGTCGCCGCGAGCTCAGCCGCCGGATCTTGTTCGCCGCCCTCGGCCAGGAAGAAGTCATCATCATCGACATAGCTTCGCCAGCCGCCAAGCTTGCCGCGCTCGTAGTGACCAAGCGAATGCCAGTAGGCCTCGTCGGCAAGCCGATGCAAGGCAGAAACAGGGGGTGGAGAAGCCAGCACGACGGCGCTTAGGCTACATAGCGCCAGCAATAGCAGGGGTCGAAGCATATTCGGCCAATGGCAAGCGGATATGAAAGTGCCCGCCGGAGCGGGCACAATGGTAGGCGCGTGAAACTCAGGCCTGCTCGACGTACTGAGCCAGACGAGCATCCGCTTTGAGCACCGCCAGGGTAGCAGCATGGACCTGTTCGGCGGTCACATCGGCGGAGCTGAAGATTTCGTCGAAGTGCGCCTGGGTGACGCTGGCGAAATGTGCGCGATCCTCAGGCTTGATGCCCAGCACGACGGCATAGGTCGTCAGCGCCTCACCTTCGCCCATGGCCATGTCTTCAGACAGTTCGGTCATGATGCTGCCGAGCACCAGCATCGGTTTGCCGTTGTACTGCAACGCCCCATCAGTGGAGCAACCATTGGTACCGGAGGTCATGCCGAAGGTGGCATTACCGGATGTCCCGTTGGTGATCGAAGCCACTAGGTGCGACGGCAGACCGCGCTGACCTTCGAACAGCATGTTGCCCCAGCCGCAACCCGGCCCACCCGGAGCGGTGGCGAAGGCACTGGCGGAAGCGGTAAGGAGCAGGGACGCTAGCAGAATCCGTTTCATGATCGTTCTCTTTGGTGGATAACCGGCGCCCTCGCCGGCTGCGCTGTAGCTTTGGCAGGGCAGTGGACAGTGTCAAGCTAAAAAGGCCCGCACCGCTGAACAGTTCAAGCTAAAGCCGCCGAGACCTTTCCGCCTACCACATAGCCATACCGCCCAGCCAAATACCAACGCGTCAGCATTAGCTGTGCAGCGACATGTCATATCGCCATCTTTCATGATAGTTTCCGCGACCGCGCGTCAAGGAGCGCGCATGTCCGCAATTACAAGGAGCTGTCGTGAAACTAACCCCTATCATTCTCGCCGGTACGATTCTCGCCTCTACCGGCTGCGCGAGCGGCCTGAATTCATATCAGAAATCCGAACTTCGCCACTATGAAGCCGCCGGGCTGGCGGTCGAAGAGAAAAGCCCCGCCCTCGGGACGGCACTCGGCCTGCTACCCGGCGGTGGCTCGTTCTACGGTCGGGAGTACGGTTTCGGCGTGGTCAACTTGCTGTTCTGGCCCCTGTCCATCCTGTGGGACCCGGTAAGCGGGCACAGCGCAGCGGAAACGATCAACTATCACGCGACCAAGCAGCACGTCAGCAAGCTGGAAAACAGCGAGATGGACGCGCTGGAAGATCAATTGGCGCAGAACCAGATCGATCTGACCCACTACACCCTGCAAAAGCGCAAGATCGAAGCGAAGTACGACTTCAACTGATTGCTTGGCCGGCAACGGCCCAGGCCCGCAACCGGCTTCGCGCCAGCCGCTGAGGGGTGCTTCAACTGCCCGAAAGCGCCTCGCGCGTCACCAGATCCATGAAGGCCTGCGCCAGCGGCGACTGCTCCTGGCGGCGCTTGACCAGCCACACAGCTGTGGTGGCGTCCTGATCCGACAGGGTGCGGAAGCGCACTCCGTCGATACGGATACGGCGAAAGGATGCCGGCAGCACCGACACGCCCAATCCCGCCGCGACCAGTCCGATAATTGTCAGAGCCTCGTTCGCTTCCTGCGCGATTCGCGGGCTGAATCCCGCCTGTCGCGCCAGATTGAGCAACTGATCGTAGAGCCCGGTGCCGTAGCTGCGCGGAAAGAATACGAAGGGCTCGTCGGCCAGCTCCGCCAGAGCCAGGCCCTCCTCCCCTGCTTCGGCAAGCGAATGCCCCGTATGCATCAGCGCTACCAGTGGCTCGCTGAACAGCTCGACGGTCTGCAGGCCCGGCGGCAAGGCAAAGGGACGGATCATGCCGACCTGCAGCGTCTCGTCCTGCACCGCGTCGATCACCTGCTTGCTGGTCATCTCCTGCAGCGCGAGGTGCACCGCCGGGAAGGCCTGGCGAAAGGCCAGAATCGCCCGCGGCAGAATCGACGTAAAGGGCGCTGACGAGGTGAAGCCGACCTGCAGCTCGCCGATCTCACCCTGCTCGGCACGCCGCACCACATCGACCGACTTGTCCACCTGAGCCAGCGTGCGCCGGGTCTCGTCGAGAAACAGCCGCCCCGCGTCGGTCAGCGACACCCGGCGGTTGGTGCGGTCGAACAGGCGCACGCCCAGCTCCTGTTCCAGAGCCTGGATCTGCTGGCTAAGCGGCGGCTGAGAGATGCGCAGCAGTTCGGCTGCTCGACCGAAGTGCAGCTCTTCGGCCACCGCCACGAAATAGCGTAGATGTCTCAGTTCCACGTGCGCTCCAAACGATTCGTAAAACATATCAATAGGGTCGAATAATATATTGGATAGCTTAAACAAAGCTTCCTATCATTTCGCCCATAAACCCGAACAACAGCAATCGCGCCCGCCGATCGAAAAAATGATCACAGGCGTAACGAGCCGCTTTTGGCCGGAAAAAGCGAATCGGACAGAGGTCTTCATCGTGAGCAGTACGCACGGCGCCAGTGGCGCGTCAGCAGAGATACCTGCGCCTGGCGCGCCCATCAGCCATACCGAGAAAGGCACGCAGCGCTTCGCGCGCACTGCCCTGGCCCTGTTCGCTGGCGGCTTCGCCACCTTCGCCCTGCTGTACTGCGTGCAGCCGATGATGCCCATGCTGTCGCAGGCGTTCGGCATCAACGCAGCGCAGAGCAGCCTGATCCTTTCGCTCTCGACCCTGACACTGGCCGTCGGATTGCTGATCACCGGACCGATCTCCGATGCCATCGGCCGCAAGCAGGTGCTGGTCGTCTCCCTGCTCGCTGCCGCCGTGTTCACCGTCGGCAGTGCACTCGCACCCAGCTGGGAAGGCGTACTGCTGATGCGCGCGCTGGTTGGCTTGGCGCTCAGCGGAGTGGCTGCGGTGGCCATGACCTACTTGAGCGAAGAGATCCACCCGCACCACCTCGGCCTGGCGATGGGGCTGTATATCGGCGGCAATGCCATCGGCGGCATGAGCGGACGCTTGCTGAGCGGCGTGCTGGTGGACTACCTGTCGTGGCACAGCGTGCTCGGAGTGATGGGCGGTCTGGCGCTACTGGCGGCGCTGTTGCTCTGGCGCTTCCTGCCGGAGTCGCGGCACTTCCACCCACGCCCGTTGCGCCTACGCGGCTTGCTGCAGGGCTACACGCTGCATTTTCGCGATGCCGGCCTGCCGTGGCTGTTCCTGCAGGGGTTCCTGCTGATGGGCAGCTTCGTCACGCTATACAACTACATCGGCTATCGGCTGATTGCCGAGCCGTTCCACCTCAGCCAGACCATGATCGGCCTGCTGGCGGTGCTCTATCTGTCGGGCATCTACAGTTCGGCACAGGTGGGCGCGCTCGCTGATCGCTTCGGCCGGCGCCGAGTGTTCTGGCTGGTAATCGCCCTCATGTTGGCAGGCGTGGCCCTGACCCTGTTCGACAGACTGCCGCTGGTATTGCTGGGCATGCTGCTGTTCACCTTCGGTTTCTTTGGCGCCCATTCGGTGGCCAGCAGCTGGATCGGCCGCCGCGCCCAACAGGCTCGCGGCCAGGCGTCTTCGCTCTATCTGTTCAGCTACTACCTGGGCTCGAGCATCGCCGGCACGCTGGGCGGGGTCTTCTGGCACGCTGCCGGCTGGGACGGCGTAGGTCTGTTCATGGCCTCGCTGTTGCTGATCGCCCTCGCCGTGGCCCTGCACCTGGCGCGCCTGCGCCCACTGCCGGAGCTGCAAGCGGCTCACTGAGCCGGTAAAGCAAAACGCCCCGCAAATGCGGGGCGTTTTCCTGGAGCCGCTGACAATCAGCCGTGGTACTGCGCCGACAGCTCGTGGACCGACTCGATGAAGGCGCCGGCATGAGCGGGATCGACTTCCGGCGTGATGCCGTGGCCCAGGTTGAACACGTGGCCTTCGCCATGGCCGAAACTGGCCAGAATGCGCGCCACCTCCGCGCGGATGGCGTCGGGCTTGGCATAGAGCACGCTCGGGTCCATGTTGCCCTGCAGTGCGACCTTGCCGCCGACGCGGCGGCGTGCCTCGCCGATATCGCAGGTCCAGTCCAGCCCCAGCGCTTCGACGCCCGAGTCGGCCATCGATTCCAGCCAGAGGCCGCCGCCCTTGGTGAACATGATGACCGGCACGCGGCGGCCGTCATGTTCGCGAATCAGGCCATCGACGATCTTGCGCATGTAGGCCAGGGAGAACTCCTGATAGGCCGCGGCCGACAGGCTGCCACCCCAGGAATCGAAGATCTGCACCGCCTGGGCACCGGCGAGGATCTGGCCATTGAGGTAGCTGGTGACCGACTGCGCCAGCTTGTCCAGCAGGGCGTGCATCGCCTGCGGGTTCTCGTAGAGCATCGCCTTGGACTTACGGAAATCCTTCGACGAGCCGCCCTCGACCATGTAGGTCGCCAGGGTCCAGGGGCTGCCGGAGAACCCGATCAGCGGCACGCGGCCATTGAGTTCACGGCGAATGGTACGCACTGCGTCCATCACATAGCCCAGGTCCTTCTCCGGATCGGGAATCGGCAGCGCCTCGATGTCCGCAACGGTGCTCACCACCTTCTTGAAGCGCGGTCCCTCGCCGGTCTCGAAGTACAGCCCCAAACCCATGGCGTCCGGCACGGTGAGGATGTCGGAGAAGAGGATCGCGGCATCCAGCGGATAGCGATCCAGCGGCTGCAGCGTCACCTCGCAAGCGAGTTCGGGATTCATGCACAGGCTCATGAAGTCACCGGCCTTGGCGCGGCTGGCCCGGTACTCGGGCAGATAGCGGCCGGCCTGGCGCATCATCCACACCGGGGTGACGTCGACAGGCTGCTTGAGCAGGGCACGAAGGAAGCGGTCGTTCTTCAAGACGGTCATGGCAGGGTTCCAGCGTAAAAGTGCCGTGCATTGTCGCAAAGCAGAAAAAAAAAGGCACGGCGAGCGCCGTGCCATTTAGCTATGGGCTTGATTCAAATCAGGCCACTCCGGGCGCCCTTCGATGCCCGGCAACGCCCAATCAGACGCCGAGATAATCCATGATGCCTTCAGCAGCCTGACGACCTTCGAAGATCGCCGTCACCACCAGATCGGAGCCGCGGACCATGTCGCCGCCGGCGAAGATCTTCGGGTTGCTGGTCTGGTGCTTGAACTGACCCACCTCGGGTGCTACGACGCGGCCCTGGTTGTCGATCTGGATGCCCTGGGCTTCGAACCACGGTGCCGGGCTCGGACGAAAACCAAAGGCGATGACCACGGCATCGGCCGGCAGCACCTGCTCGGAACCCGGGATCGGCTCGGGGCTGCGGCGACCGCGCGCATCCGGCGCGCCGAGACGCGTCTCGACCACCTTTACACCCTCAACCTTGCCTTCGCCGACGATGGCGATGGGTTGGCGGTTGAAGAGGAATTTCACGCCCTCTTCCTTGGCGTTCTTCACTTCGCGGCGCGAGCCCGGCATGTTCGCCGCATCACGACGGTAGGCGCAGGTCACGCTCTTCGCACCCTGGCGAATGGAAGTGCGGTTGCAGTCCATCGCGGTATCACCGCCGCCCAGCACCACGACCTTCTTGCCCTTCATGTCGATGAAGTCTTCGGCAGACTTCTCGAAGCCGAGGTTGCGGTTGACGTTGGCGATGAGGAAATCCAGCGCGTCGTACACGCCCGGCAGGTCTTCACCCGGGAAACCACCCTTCATGTAGGTGTAGGTGCCCATGCCCATGAACACGGCGTCGTAATCGGCCAGCAGCTGGTCGATGGTGATGTCCTTGCCTACCTCGGTGTTAAGACGAAACTCGATGCCCATGCCGCCGAAGATTTCGCGACGACGGCTGAGTACGGTCTTTTCCAGCTTGAATTCGGGAATGCCGAAGGTCAGCAGACCGCCGATCTCGGGGTTCTTGTCGAACACCACCGGGGTTACGCCGTTGCGCACGAGAATATCGGCACAGCCCAGCCCTGCCGGGCCGGCACCGATGATCGCGACTTTCTTGCCGGTCGGCTTGACCTTGGACATGTCGGGCCGCCAGCCCATGGCGAAGGCGGTATCGGCGATGTACTTCTCCACCGAGCCGATGGTCACCGCACCAAAGCCATCATTCAGGGTGCAGGCGCCCTCGCAGAGACGATCCTGCGGGCAGACGCGACCGCAGACTTCCGGCAGGGTGTTGGTCTGGTGCGCCAGTTCGGCGGCCGCGAGGATGTTGCCCTCGGAGACCAGCTTGAGCCAGTTGGGAATGTAGTTGTGGACCGGGCACTTCCACTCGCAATAGGGGTTGCCGCAACCCAGGCAGCGGTGGGCCTGTTCGCAGGCCTGCTGCGGCTTGAAGGGTTCGTAGATCTCGACGAACTCCTTCTTGCGCTGGCGCAGCAGCTTCTTCTTCGGATCCTTGCGCCCGACCTCGATGAACTGGAAGTCGTTATTCAGACGTTCAGTCATTTCAAAACCTCTCAACAGCAACCGTAGGCAATACATACGGCTGCAAGACAATCAGGGTGAGCAGCGGCCCCGCGTTGGCTGGGGCCGCCGCCTGAAGCGGCTTATTGTTATTGCGGGTTGGCCCGGGTGCTCGACAGCAGCGAAGCCAGGTTGGCCGCCTTGGGCTTGACCAGCCAGAACCGACGCAGGTAGTCGTCGAGATTATCCAGCAGCTCAGCCCCCCACTCACTCGCGGTTTCAGCAACGTATTCGCGCAGCACGTCCTGCAGATGGCTGCGATAGGCTTCCATCGCCTCGCCGGTGATGCGCTGCAGGTTGACCAGCTCGTTGTTCACCCGGTCCACGAAACTGTTGTCCATGTCCAGCACATAGGCGAAACCACCGGTCATGCCCGAGCCAAAGTTGTGTCCGGTCTTGCCAAGCACGCAGACGAAGCCACCGGTCATGTACTCGCAGCAATGGTCGCCAGTACCCTCGACAACTGCGTGGGCGCCAGAGTTGCGCACCGCGAAACGCTCACCCGCGGTACCTGCAGCGAACAGCTTGCCGCCGGTAGCGCCGTACAGACAGGTGTTGCCAATGATCGCCGAATCCTGGGACCGATAGCTGGCGCCCTGCGGCGGCGTGACCACCAGCTTGCCGCCGGTCATGCCCTTGCCGACGTAATCGTTGGCATCGCCTTCCAGATAGAGATTGAGGCCACCGGCGTTCCAGACGCCGAAGCTCTGGCCGGCAGTGCCCTTGAAGCGGAAGGTGATCGGCGCAACGGCCATGCCCTGGTTGCCATGCTGGCGAGCGATCTCGCCGGAGACACGGGCACCAATGGAGCGGTCGCAGTTACAGATTTCCAGTTCGAACTCACCACCGCTCTTGGCATCGATGGCGCCTTTGGCGAGCTTGACCATTTCTTCGGCCAGCAGGCCCTGGTCGAACGGCGGGTTCTTCTCGACCAAGCAGAATTGCGGCTTGTCGGCGGCGATGTTGCTGCTGCCGAGCAGGGGCGACAGATCCAGGTTGTTCTGCTTGGCCGTTTCACCCGGCAGCACTTCGAGCAGATCGGTACGCCCGATCAGCTCGCCCAGGCTACGCACGCCCAGCTTGGCCAGCCACTCGCGGGTTTCTTCGGCGACGAACTGGAAGAAGTTGACCACCATGTCAACGGTGCCGATGAAGTGATCCTTGCGCAGCTGCTCGTTCTGCGTGGCAACGCCGGTGGCGCAGTTGTTCAGGTGGCAGATGCGCAGGTACTTGCAGCCCAAGGCGATCATAGGCGCAGTACCGAAGCCAAAGCTTTCGGCGCCGAGGATCGCGGCCTTGATCACGTCGAGGCCAGTCTTCAGACCGCCATCGGTCTGCACCCGGACCTTGCCGCGCAGGTCGTTGCCGCGCAGGGTCTGGTGGGTTTCGGCCAAGCCGAGCTCCCACGGCGAGCCGGCATAGCGAATGGAGGTCAGCGGCGAAGCGCCGGTGCCACCGTCGTAGCCGGAGATGGTGATGAGGTCGGCATAGGCCTTGGCCACACCGGCGGCGATGGTGCCGACGCCCGGCTCGGCCACCAGCTTGACCGAAACCAGCGCCTGCGGGTTGACCTGCTTGAGGTCGAAGATCAGCTGGGCCAGATCCTCGATGGAGTAGATGTCGTGGTGCGGCGGCGGAGAGATCAGTGTGACGCCCGGTACTGCATAGCGCAGCCGCGCGATCAGGCCATTGACCTTGCCGCCAGGCAACTGGCCGCCTTCGCCAGGCTTGGCGCCCTGGGCGACCTTGATCTGCAGTACTTCGGCATTGACCAGGTATTCCGGCGTGACACCGAAGCGGCCGGTCGCTACCTGCTTGATCTTCGAGCTGCGCTCGGTGCCGTAGCGAGCCGGGTCTTCACCGCCCTCACCAGAGTTCGAGCGCGCGCCGATGCGGTTCATCGCCGCGGCGATCGCTTCGTGGGCTTCCGGCGACAGGGCGCCCAGCGAAATACCAGCGGAATCAAACCGCTTGAGAATCGCCTCAAGCGGCTCGACCTCTTCCAGCACCAGCGGCTGCTCAGCCACCTTGACCTTGAGCAAGTCGCGGAGCATGGCCACCGGACGCTGGTCGACCAACGCGGTGTATTCCTTGAAGCGGCTGTAATCGCCGCTCTGCACCGCCACCTGAAGCGCGCTGACTACATCCGGGTTGTACGCGTGGTATTCGCCACCGTAGACGAACTTCAGCAGGCCACCCTGCTGAATCGGCTTGCGGCTGCTCCACGCTTCGGCGGCGAGGGCCTTCTGCTCGGCCTCCAGATCCTCGAAGCGCGCGCCCTTGATACGGCTGGCCACGCCGCGGAAGCTGAGGTCCACGACTTCTTCAGCCAAGCCAACAGCTTCGAACAGCTGCGCGCCGCGGTAGGAGGCGATGGTCGAGATGCCCATCTTGGAGATGATCTTCATCAGCCCCTTGGAGATGCCCTTGCGATAGTGCTTGAACACCTCATAGAGGTCGCCCAGCACTTCGCCAGTGCGGATCAGGTCGCCCAGCACTTCGAAAGCAAGGAACGGGTAGACCGCAGTCGCGCCGAAGCCGATCAGTACCGCGAAATGGTGCGGATCACGGGCCGTGGCGGTTTCCACCAAGATGTTGCAGCTGCAGCGCAGGCCGGTTTCCACCAGACGATGGTGAACCGCGCCCACGGCCAGCGAAGCATGCACCGGCAGCTTGCCTGGCGCGATATGACGATCGCTGAGGACCAGCAGGACCTTGCCGCCACGTACGGCTTCCTCGGCCTGATCGGCAATATTGCGAATCGCCGCCTCGAGGCCGACGGCCTCGTCGTAGTTCAGGTCGATGACCAGACGCTCGAATCCCGGACGCTCCAGGTTCATTATCGTCCGCCACTTCGCCGGCGAGATCACCGGAGTGGTCAGAATCGCGCGGTTGGCGTGCTCGGCGGTTTCCTCGAAGACATTGCGCTCGGCACCCAGGCAGGTTTCCAGCGACATGACGATGGCTTCGCGCAGCGGGTCGATCGGCGGATTGGTGACCTGCGCGAACTGCTGGCGGAAGTAGTCGTAGGGCGAGCGCACACGACGCGACAGGACCGCCATGGGCGTATCGTCACCCATCGAGCCGACCGCTTCCTGGCCTTGCTCGGCCAACGGACGCAGTACCTGGTCACGCTCCTCGAAGGTGACCTGGTACATTTTCATGTACTGCTTGAGCTGGTCGGCATCGTAGAAGGCCGAACCATGGTCGTTGTCGTCCAGGGTCGACTGGATGCGCAGGGCGTTTTGGCGCAGCCACTTCTTGTAGGGCTGCTGTGCCTTGAGGCGATTGTCGATGTCGTCGGTGTGCAGCACCTTGCCGGTGTGGGTGTCCACGGCGAGGATCTGCCCCGGCCCGACACGGCCCTTGGCCAGGACGTCTTCCGGTTTGTAATCCCAGACGCCAACTTCGGAGGCGAGGGTAATGTAGCCGTTCTTGGTGGTCACCCAGCGTGCCGGGCGCAGGCCGTTGCGGTCGAGCAGGCAGACTGCATGGCGACCGTCGGTCAGCACCACGCCAGCCGGACCATCCCAGGGTTCCATGTGCATGGAGTTGAATTCATAGAACGCCCGCAGATCGGGGTCCATGGTCTCGACGTTCTGCCACGCCGGCGGAATGATCATACGCAGGCCACGGAACAGATCCATTCCGCCGGTGACCAAGAGCTCAAGCATGTTGTCCATGCTGGAAGAGTCCGAGCCGGTGCGATTGATCAGCGGCGACAGGCTTTCCAGGTCGGGCAGCAGCTCGTTGGCGAACTTCAGGCGACGTGCCTGCGCCCAGTTACGGTTGCCGGTGATGGTATTGATCTCACCGTTGTGCGCGAGGAAACGGAACGGCTGAGCCAGGCGCCATTGCGGCATGGTGTTGGTGGAGAAACGCTGGTGGAATACGCAGATCGCAGTGGCGAGACGCTCATCGCCCAGGTCAGGATAAAACTGCGCCAGGTCGGCGGGCATCATCAGGCCCTTGTAGATGATGTCCTTGTCGGAGAGGCTGCAAACGTAGAAGGCGCTGTCGTCGGCGAGCGCGACTTCGGCGCGGCGGCGTGCGAAGAACAGCTTGATGCCGAACTCGCGTTCGTCCAAGCCATCGCCGGAGACAAAGACCTGCTCGATCCGCGGCAGACGCTCAAGAGCAAGCTGGCCCAGCACGCTGGTATCGACCGGCACTTCACGCCAGCCGACCAGCGTCAGACCTTGGGCAATAATCTCTTCACTGAGACGAGCGCGGGCCTGGTCCGCCTTGCTGTCGTCCTGATCCAGAAAGATCATCCCGACGGCATACTGCGCAGGCAGCTCGGCGTTGAAATGCTCCAGAGCCTGGGCACGCAGAAATGCGTCGGGCTTCTGCATCAGCAGACCGCAACCGTCACCGGTTTTGCCGTCAGCGTTGATGCCACCGCGGTGAGTCATGCAGGTCAGGGACTGAATGGCAGTCTTTAGCAGGTGATGGCTAGCCTCGCCCTGCATGTGGGCAATCAGACCGAAGCCGCAGTTATCCTTGAACTCTTCAGGACGAAAAAGACCTGCTCTCATAGGCACTCCACCAGCTAAATGCGTTGTAAATCAACCCCTTATTGACGGGCAGAGACTCACCCCGTCATTCACGTGGGCAAAAGGGGGAGCAGTTTACAAAGCCAGCTAGAGCGACACAATTTATTTTTGCAAGCCCCAAAAAGGTGCATTGCGCACTTTTTTGGGGCATTTTTCTATCGAGTCTGTTTGATTTCCTGTTGCACGCCTGCCAAATTTCGTACCCACGGCTTGCCAGCCTGCAACGAGACGGGCAGCGTCTTGACCGCTGCGACCGCAGCAGCACGATTCGCGAAGTTGCCGTAAGTCACGACGTAGAGCGGCTTGCCTTCATGCACTTTGGCGAAGTATCGGTAGTTACCGCCATGCTGCTGGACGATCGCTTGAGCGTTCTTCTCGACACGAGTCCCCAGAATCTGGACCAGATAATTGCTTCCCGGCTGACTCGCATACCAAGTGCTATTGGTTGAGCCCGAGGCAGTTGCTGCAGCAGGCGCACGCTCTGCGGCATTCGGCCGCACTTGGCGTGACGCTGGCGCCGGAGCGGGAGCCGGAGCAGCAACTTGCGGAGCGGGTGCGGGCTGAACACGCTCGCTCGGTGCTGGTGCTGGTGCTGGTGCTGGTGCTGGTGCTGGTGCTGGTGCTGGTGCTGGTGCTGGTGCTGGTGCTGGTGCAGGTGCAGGTGCAGGTGCAGGTGCAGGTGCAGGTGCAGGAATTGTAGGGATTGCGGCATTCGCGGTGGGCCCGCCATTCTCGTCCTCGCTCTCGCCACCAGCAGCGGCTGCCAGCGGCTCGCGCACCACCGGCTGTGCGTCGCCACCCAGTGGCAGGGACAACGGCCGCTCTTGTCCATCGAACTCGATGGCAGCCGGGTCCTGCTCCGCGGTCTCAGCAGCCGGCCCCGAGACAGGCGAAGCATCGAGCGGCAGGGAGGTCACTTCGGGGGCCGAAGGGCGCTCGGAATCGCCGCCACGCAAGAAAAGAAAGCCGACCGCTATAAGAACAAGGACTGCGACTACAGCGACCAAATGTTTTTTGGGTAGCGGAAATCCGATACCGCCCGATTTCCGCCGACCGCGCTTGCTCTGCATCGCGGCGATGAGCTCGTCTCGGGCCAACTGATTGATCGCCCCCGGCCAACCACCAGACTGCTCATGGATACGACCAATCTGCTCTTCGCTCAGACACTCTAGGCCGCTACCGGCACCCTCCAGCCGCAATGCCAGGTACTCCCTGGTTTCGTCCTCTTCATACGGCTGCAGCGCGATGGCATGGTAGCGCTCCTCGCCATCACTCAAGGCCTCGAGCCGCCCGCCAAGCGCAGACTCACCGAACAGGAACACATGCGGCCTGGCCTCAGGGGTGCCCGCAGCTAGACGCAGAAGGGTTTCCACCGCAGCACCCGTCAACTGCTCGGCGTCGTCGACCAATAGATAGACTTCCTGACCTGTCAACGCCAGCTGGATGACCTGGGCCATCACGCCGTCGAAATCGGCCTCCTGGCTGTTCAGTGCTTGAGCGATCTGTGCCAACAGCGCGCTCGCATCCATCGTAGCCTGAGGGGTAATGACTACGCTCTGAACCGCCTGCTTGTTGCTACTGGCAACCAATGCCTGACGCAAAAGGGTTTTTCCACTTCCCTCCGGCCCGGTAACCAGCAGCAGCAACTGGCTGTAGCGCGCCAGATGATGAAGCTGCCCAAGCACCGGCTTGCGCTGAGCGGGGAAGAACTTGAAGCCCGGAACGCGAGCAGCAAACGGGTCATGGCTGAAGCCATAGTGATTCAGAAACGCGTCGTCCGCAGACAAACTGGTCATGGAAATTTTCTTATGCTCCAAGGTGTTCCGTCATTGCACCGTAACTGGCGCTCAAGGTGGTTTCCAGCACGTCGCGAGGGAAGTCCCCGGTCACAACAGCCTCGCCCATTCGCCGCAGCAAAACGAGGCGTAGCCGACCGTCCAGAACCTTCTTGTCGACGGCCATGTGCTCGAGAAAGTCCTGCGGCTTCATCTGCGCAGGGGGCACGACCGGAAGCGCCGCGCGCTGCAGCAACCTGATGGCCCGGTCACGCTCCATCCGCGTGATCCAGCCCAGCTGACAAGACATCTCCAACGCCATCACGGTTCCCGCCGACACGGCCTCACCATGCAACCAGACGCCATAGCCCATATGTGTTTCTATCGCGTGGCCAAATGTGTGACCTAGATTGAGAATCGCGCGCACGCCGGACTCGCGCTCATCAGCGTTCACCACCTTGGCCTTTGCAGCGCAGGAGCGATGGATCGCCTCCGTCAGCACCACAGGATCAAGCGCTCGAAGTCGATCAACATTTGCCTCAAGCCAGCCAAGGAAGGGCTCGTCGCAGATAAGCCCATACTTGATCACCTCAGCCAGCCCCGCAGAAAGCTCACGAGGCGGCAATGTCTTCAAGGTCGCGGTGTCAATGATGACCGCTCGGGGCTGATAGAACGCCCCGATCATGTTTTTGCCTAGAGGGTGATTGATACCGGTCTTGCCGCCGACCGAAGAGTCCACTTGCGACAATAGCGTGGTGGGAACCTGAATGAAGTCCACGCCACGCTGATAGCTGGACGCTGCATAGCCCGCCATATCGCCAATGACGCCGCCACCCAGCGCGATGACCGTGGTATTGCGATCGTGCCTAGCTCCGAGCAGAGCGTCGAAGATCAGCTGCAGGGTTTGCCAATTCTTGTGTTCCTCCCCGTCGGGAAGAATCACCGGAGTAACGGTGTAGTCGGAAAGGGTCTGAGTCAGTCGATCGAGATACAGCGGCGCAACAGTTTCATTAGTGACAACGGCCACCTGCCGCCCGCGGATCCTGTCGGAAAACAGCTCGGCGCGATCAATCAACCGCTCGCCAATATGAATGGGATAGCTACGCTCACCGAGATCGACCTGAAGAGTCTGCATGGGGCCCCCAACAATAAAGGGGTCTAGGATAGCGCAGATTCATCCCGGCTTTCACGAGGCGGTAAAGACGCGAGCCGGTCGAGAATTTCCGTCACAACCATCCGCGGCGGACGTTCGTCGGTTTCGATGATGACGTCCGCTATCGAGCGATATAGCGGATCGCGAATGGCCATGAGAGCGGACAGAACGCTGCGGGGATCACTAGCCTGCAATAGCGGCCGGTTGCGGTCGCGGGCGGTGCGTTCGAGCTGCTGGTCGACCGACGTGCAAAGATAGACGACTTGCCCACCCGCACGAAGGGCCTGCCGATTATCCTCTCGCAACACCGCACCACCGCCAGTGGCCAGCACCACTCCCTCGAGCTGGCAGAGATCGGCGATCACCGCCCGCTCCCGCTCACGAAAGCCGCCCTCACCCTCCACGTCAAAGATCAGTGGAATGCTGGCACCGGTCCGTTGTTCGATCTCCTTATCGGAATCCTTGAATGGGAGACGAAGCTCTTTGGCAAGCAAACGCCCGATGGTGCTTTTGCCAGCACCCATCGGGCCTACGAGGATAGTGTTCTTCAATGAGGTCAGCGACTCACAGCAACAGCTTGGTGATTGAGAATCTTGGGAGTCAAGAATATCAGCAACTCGGATTTTGAGTCTGCCACGACGTCCCTTCTAAACATACGCCCAAGATAAGGCAGATCACCCAGGAACGGAACTTTATCCACCGACCGGCTTTGCGTGTTGGAGAAAACCCCACCAATAACGACAGTCTCGCCGTCATTCACAAGGATTTTCGCGTTCACTTCATTCTTGCGGATGGTCGGAGTGCCGTTGACGTCGTTTGCAAAGTCCGGCTCGTCCTTGGTGACTTTCACCTCCATGATGATCCGGTTATCAGGGGTAATCTGGGGCGTCACCTCCAGCGAAAGCGCGGCCTCCACGAAGGTTGTGGAAGTAGCACCGCTTGAACTCGCCTCTTGATAAGGAATCTCCGACCCCTTGAGAATCTTTGCCGTTTCCTTATCAGCCGTCATGACCTTTGGCTGAGAAACCACTTCGCCATTACCCGACTTTTCCATCGCCGAAAGCTCGAGATCAAGAATCAGATTATCCGTGATATAGCCAATTCCGATTCCGGCAGTCCGATTCGCTACGCCGAGGTCAACGAACGGATAATTACCGTTGCCATCTTCGCCACTTTCACCAGCCTCATCGCCAAAATCGTCGCTGCCGTAAACAGCGCCCCGACCGTTAGCGAACAGCTGCGTCCCACCCCAACGTACGCCCAGCGCCTTGTCATAATCTACGTTCGCCTCGACGATTCGAGCCTCGATCATGACCTGTCGGACTGGAATATCCAGCTGCGCCACGATGCGCCGAAGTTCGTCCAAACGCTCCTGAGTCTGGTAGGCAATGATGTTGTTCGTACGGTCATCAACCGCGAGCGATCCACGCTCGTCTGCCTGCCCCTCGGAATTGGTCACCGACTGAAACAGCCGCGCAATATCGGCAGCCTTTGCGTAATTGACCTGAACGACCTCGCGACGAAGTGGAGCAAGCTCGGCGATCTGCCGCTGTGACTCAAGCTCCTGACGCTCACGGGCAGCAATTTCGTCGGCAGGCGCGACCAGTAGCACGTTACCAACCTGGCGCTTATCCAGACCTTTGGTTTTAAGCACCAGATCCAGAGCCTGGTCCCAAGGCACGTTTTGCAGACGCAGGGTTATGTTGCCAGCGACGGTATCGCTCGCCACCAAGTTCAGATCGGTGAAGTCAGCGATCAGCTGCAGTACAGAACGAACGTCGATATCCTGAAAGTTGAGCGAGAGTTTCTCGCCCGAATAAGCAAAACGCTCAGCCTTGCGCTTCTCGGCTTCATCCTCGGTCAGAGGCTTGATGCTGATGGTCAGTTTGTTGTCTGTCTGGTACGCCAGATAATCGTATCGACCGGTCGGCTCGATGGCGACACTAGCTCCACCAGCCTGAGCGGACGAATCGACAAATTTCACGGGCGTAGCGAAATCCTGAACATCAAGACGAACACGCAGCGCCTCTGGCAGTTGAGCCTTGTCGAAGAGGACACGAATCTTTCCGCCCTGCTCCTCAATGGTCGAGCCTACCGATGGGTCAGAGAGCGTAATAACGACGTTTCCGGCACCGTCTTCACCCCGACGGAAATCGATGTTCTCGATCGCCTTACCTACAGCCATCGACTTGGCAGGCGCAGCCACTGGAGCAACGGGCGCAGCTGAAACAGCTGGGGCACGTACAGCACCCGAACTTTCGCCCAATACCACAAAGAGATTGTTACCATCTACGCGAGTGGAGTAGGGCACCAGAGTATTGAGATTAACGATCAGTCGGGTACGGCCTTGGGCTTCAACGACGGTCACGCTCCGCGCATTGCCAACTCCTAGCTCGCGATTCTTCGCTCCGAGCTTATTGGATACGCCGGGCAGGTCGAGCGCGATCCGCGCAGGCTGATCGAGGGTATAACCACGTGGTGTAGCCACCGGTTCGTCGAACGCAAGCTTCAATTCAACACGGTCGCCAGGCAGCGCAGCGACATCGAGGGCGTTCAGGTTGGCCGCCAGCAGGGCTGGAGAAATAAACGCCGCCAGCAAAGAGATACCTAGGCGTGAAAGGGTAGTGTTCATAAATTGCTTCCGTTGTGCAGACCGGTAAAGGTTTTCCATGCTTTTGCCCCGCGCTAGGTGCGCTCTTTCAAGGTCAGACTGCGCGGGCGCTCGAGCCACCCACCCTCTCCATCAGGTACGATTTCCACTACATCCACTCCCGCATCGCTGATCTCGACGATACGGCCATGGTTGCGCCCCAAATAGTCACCAATCTTGACGCGATGAACCCCGTCGCCGCCCTTGATCAAGGCGTACCGCCCCCCACCATTGGCTAACGTGCCTACCATCGTGAAGTTCTCGATATTGAACCCCTCAAGAAACTGCTTAACTCGCGACTCATCGGGCTGGATATCTTTTGAGCCCTTTTGCCGCTGGGTTAAATCAAGCTTGACGGGGGGCTGAAACGGATGTCGCAGGGCGGCAGCGCTATAGGTAAAGGCTTCGTAGGGAATGAATGCCGGTAGCGGCTCAATTGTCCCTTTCGGCTTCGCCCTGACCTCATTCATATATTGCTGCAGATCACCGAAGTCGTTGCTGCTGCCGCAGCCAGTCAGCGCAACCAGACTTAAGCCCAACGCAGTAAGTCTTGCGCGATTCATTTCTGCAGCCCCTTGTCGTTATAACGATAAGTCTTAGCGACGATGTTCATACGCAATTTTGATGTAGCTTCGTTCTTTTCAGTCTTGATCTCGAAATCATGTAGCGTGACGATACGCGGAAGGCTTGCCACACCACTCACGAAAGTTGCCAGATCGTGATATTCCCCAACGACCTTAATATTTATAGGCAACTCGATATAAAACTGCTGAGCCACCTCTGGCTGCAACTTGATTTCCTCAAACTCCAGCCCACTACCGAGACCCGTTCGAGTGATGTCTTCCAGAAGCCCAGGGACCTCGGTATCGCTTGGCAGTTGCCGCAATAACGCACCAAACGACGTTTCCATCTCGGCCATTTGCGCTTTATAAGCTTCCAAATTGGCGGCCTGGAAGGCTTTGGTCGAGAACTGCTGCTTCAAGGTTTCTTCCTGAGCGCGCTGCTGTTCCAATTGCAGTTGCATATCCTGCAAATGAAAGTAATAACCTAGAGCAAGCACCGCTGCGAGAAGCATAACGCCAGCAATGAACTTGACCGGCGCAGGCCAAGAACCGAGGTTATTAAGATCGAGATCTGCGAAGTCTATCTTGCGAAAACTATCTAACGATTCAGCCAGACTCATGGCTTTGCTCCTTCCGTAGCGGCAACCGGCTGCGTTTGCTGAACCGTCAGCTGGAACACATTTTCCTGATCCACGGCACCGGCGGTGACGGCCTTCACCTCGTTCAGATTCGGCGCTTCGAGCCAATCAGAGGCATCAAGATTGCGCATAAGGTTGGAGACACGATTGTTCGACTCGGCGGCACCAATGATCGCAATGTTCTTTCCGGTCATTTTTACCGAAGTGAAATACACTCCATCCGGCAGAGTTCTTACAAGCTGATCAAAAACTCGCCCGATAATAGGTCGATTACCTTGCAAGTCCTGGATGATTTTCATCCGCTCCAGTAGTTGCTGACGACGCTCTTTCAATTCCTTGATTTCTTTAATACGAGCATCAAGAACCGCAATTTCCTTTTTGACAAACTCGTTGCGCGCACTCTGCTGCTCAATTGCAGCTTGGAAATAACGATCTCCAAGAAAGACCAGACCAGCCGCTATGACCAGCACACCGACCAGAGACGCCAGGAAACGCTGCTTTCGTTCTTCACGCAGCTGTTCACGCCACGGAAGTAAGTTGATTTGCGCCATTAGTCGAAGCTCCTCAGCGCCAGGCCACAAGCAATCATCAAGGCCGGCGCATCGCTAGCCAGCGCTCCAGCATTCACTTTGCTGCTCAAAGCCATATCGGCGAATGGATTCGCAACTAGAGTCTGAGTACCGATCTTCTGCTGAATCATGTGATCCAACCCAGGTATCGATGCCGTCCCGCCCGCTAACAGGATGCAGTCGACATCATGGAACTGTCCTGCCGCAAAGAAGAACTGCAACGAGCGAGAAACCTGCTGCACAACTGCCTCTTTGAACGGAAGCAAAACCTCACTGTCGTAGTCGTCTGGGAGGCCGCCTTGCTTTTTGGCTAGACCAGCTTCTTCTTGTGAAAGGCCGTAGCGTCGCTGAATTTCCTCCGTCAGCTGACGCCCGCCAAAAAGCTGTTCACGGGTATAAATAGTACGACCGTTATGCAGAACACTGAGGGTAGTCATGGTGGCACCGATATCCACCACGGCAACGGTCAGCTCTCCATGCGCCGCACCCAACTGTGGAGCGAGTAGCCCGTATGACCGCTCAAGCGCATAGGCTTCGACGTCAACCACCTTGGCAGTGAGCCCCGCCAGCGCAAGCGCTGCCTCACGAATTTCGACGTTTTCCTTGCGGCAAGCGGCGAGCAGGACTTCTGCTCGGCCAGCAGAGCGAGGAGCCGGCCCCTGGACTTCGAAGTCGATCGCCACTTCTTCCAGCGGATAGGGAATGTACTGGTCCGCCTCGATCTTCAGCTGATTCTCGAGCTCTTCGTCGGACAAACCAGCATCCATCTCGATGATCTTGGTGATAACCGCGGAACCTGAAACAGCCACTACCGCCGACTTGCATCCGGTCTTGGCCTTGGCAACCACCCGCTGCAATGCCTGGCCGACGCCCTCGAGCTCGGCGATGTTCTTTTCAACTACGGCGTTTGCCGGGAGCGGCTCGACAGCATACGCCTCGACGCGGTAGCGACTACCTGATCGACTTAATTCGAGGAGCTTGACTGAGGTCGAACTGATATCGATCCCAAGCAGCGTGTTCGCTTTCTTAGTGAAGAGCCCTAGCACGACCGATTTCCTATCTTTATCCGCAACTTACGGATTAATTATGTTTATCCACATTAGATAACAGCCTTGACAGAAGCGCAAATGGCTACCCGGCAAAAAAACCGCATATAATGTGAACGGTTTTCCCTTTCAGCATCGCCGCAGTCTTCCTCCCCCAAATCCTGGATTCCAAGAACCCTGATGCGTTTTTTGAAATTTTTTCTCTGGTCGTGCTTCGCAGTCTTTTGCGCACTCTTGCTGAGCATCAGCGGCGCATTTCTCTACCTCAGCCCCAACCTTCCCTCCGTCGATTCCCTGCGGAGCATACAGCTTCAAATTCCGCTGCGGGTTTATAGCGCGGATGACAAGCTGATCGCCGAGTTCGGGGAAATGCGACGCTCACCGATCCACTTCGAGGACATCCCTGAGGAATTCATCCACGCACTGCTGGCTGCCGAGGACGACAATTTCGCTAATCATTATGGCGTCGACATAACCGGCCTGATGCGCGCTGCCACGCAATTATTGAAAAGTGGGCAGATTCAGACCGGCGGCAGCACCATTACCATGCAGGTGGCGAAGAATTACTTCCTTACCAGTGAGCGGAGTTTCTCGCGCAAGATCAACGAGATACTGCTGGCATTGCAGATAGAGCGCGAGCTCAGCAAGAACGAAATCCTCGAGCTGTACGTCAACAAGATCTACCTTGGCAATCGTGCCTACGGAATCGAGGCGGCTTCTCAGGTGTATTACGGCAAGCCCATTTCGGAGCTTAGCGTCGCACAGCTGGCGATGATCGCCGGCCTGCCGAAGGCACCTTCCGCATTCAACCCATTGGTTAATCCGACCCGCAGCAAAGAACGACGCGACTGGATCCTGGGCCGCATGCACAGACTTGGCTCACTGGATGAAACTAGCTATCGGCAAGCACTCGCCGAACCTGAGACCGCTCGGTACCACGGCGCAGCCCCCGAGCTGGATGCCGCCTACATCGCGGAGATGGCGCGCGCCGAGATGGTGGGCCGCTTCGGCAGCGCCGCCTACACGGATGGCTTCCGGGTAAAGACCACGGTGTCCAGCGAGCGGCAGCTTGCTGCCAACCTCGCACTCGACAACGGACTGATTGAATACGACCAGCGGCACGGCTACCGCGGACCGGAAGCGCGCCTCGCAGAACTGCCGCGCGATAGCTGGCCCAGCGAGCTGGCCAAGTACCGAAGCCTTTCCGGGCTGCAGCCGGCCGTCGTGACGCAGGTAGAGACCAGCGGGATTCTGGTGCTGACGCGCGACGGAAACGAGCACGCAGTCGCTTGGGACAGCATGAAGTGGGCCCGTCCCTACCTCGGCATCAACAGCATGGGGCCAAGGCCACAGCGCCCAGCCGACGTGGTCAAGCTAGGCGACGTGGTCCGCATTCGCTGGCAGGATGATGAAACAGCCGTATTCAGCCAGGTGCCGCAGGCGCAGGCGGCACTGGTTTCACTCGACCCCCAGGATGGTTCGATCGAAGCGCTCGCAGGCGGTTTCTCGTTTGGCCAGAGCAACTACAACCGCGCCATCCAGGCCAAGCGCCAACCCGGGTCAAGCTTCAAACCGTTCATTTACAGCGCAGCGCTGGACGCGGGCTACACCGCCGCGAGCCTGGTCAACGATTCCCCCATCGTCTTTGTCGAACAGGGCATGGACCGCATCTGGCGCCCGAAGAACGACAACAATACGTTCCTCGGGCCGATCCGCATGCGCGAGGCGCTGTACAAATCGAGGAATCTGGTTTCGATTCGTCTGCTGCAGACAATGGGCATCGACCACACGGTCGATTACATCAGCCGCTTCGGTTTCAATCCGCAGGACCTGCCGCGCAACCTATCTCTGGCATTGGGTACCGCGACGCTTACACCTATGGAGATCGCCACCGGCTGGACGACCTTTGCAAACGGCGGGTACAAGATCGAGCCGTACCTGATCCAGCGCATAGAAGACCGTGAAGGCAAGCTGCTCTTCGAGGCCAACCCGGCACGCGTGCCATCGCGGAATACCGAGACCGAGGAAACAGAGGCCAAGGCTTACGCAGCGCCTGACACTAGAGACCTGAATGACGACGAGGCACTCGACGCCGAACCACGCCTTGCCGAGCAGGTACTCGATGAACGTACCGCCTACATCATGACCAGCATGCTGCAGGACGTTATCAAGCGCGGCACAGGGCGACGTGCGCTGGCCATGGGTCGCGGTGACATCGCAGGCAAAACCGGCACCACCAACGACTCCATCGACAGCTGGTTCTCTGGCTATAACGCCGACATCGTAACCACGGTATGGGCGGGCTTCGACCAGCCACAAAGCCTGGGGCGCAACGAGTATGGCGGCACGGTCGCTCTGCCGATCTGGATGAGCTACATGAGCGCAGTGCTAAAGGACATGCCCGAGCACCCGCCAGCGGAGCCGGACGGGCTGCTCAAGCTGCGCATCGATCCGGTCAGCGGTCGCTCTGCCACACCCAGCACGCCTGACGCCTATTTCGAGGTCTTCAAGAGCGAGGATTCGCCGCCCCCCATGGGTGAATTCGACTCTGGAACCCAGGCACCTGGAAGCCCTCTTCCGGCCGATGAAGCCGCCCCGCTGGATCTGTTCTGATCGACCGATTTTCGCCAGCCAACAAAAAACCCCGCCTTGGCGGGGTTTGTTTTTTCAGCGCGGTCAGCCGTTGAAAACGTCGTTAACCGACTGCAGCGGATAATGCGACGGATAAGGCAATGTCGCCACGCCACTTTCGATGGCTGCCTTGGCCACGGCATCAGACACCAACGTGATCAGACGCGGATCCATTGGCTTCGGAATGATGTATTCGCGGCCGAATTCCAGACTATCCACACCGTACGCAGCAGCCACTTCAGCCGGCACCGGCAACTTGGCGAGATCGCGCAGCGCAATGGCGGCCGCGATCTTCATCTCCTCGTTAATGCGCTTGGCACGAACATCCAGCGCGCCACGGAAGATGAACGGGAAGCCCAATACGTTGTTGACCTGGTTCGGGTAGTCCGAGCGGCCAGTTGCCATGATCACGTCCGAACGCGTCGCATGCGCCAGCTCCGGGCTGATCTCCGGATCAGGATTGGAGCAGGCGAAGACAACCGGATTGGCCGCCATGCGCTTGAGACCTTCCGGACTCAGCAGGTTGGCGCCTGACAGGCCGACGAAAACGTCGGCACCTTCGAGCGCATCGTCCAGAGTGCGCTTGTCGGTTTCATGGGCGAACACAGCCTTGTACTGGTTCAGATCGTCACGACCGGCGTGGATGACGCCCTTGCGATCGATCATGAAGATGTTCTCGATTTTCGCACCCATGCTGACCAGCAGCTTCATACACGAGGTTGCGGCAGCCCCAGCACCGAGGCAGACGATCTTGGCCTGCTCGAGAGTCTTGCCGGCGATTTCCAGCGCATTGAGCATGCCGGCAGCCGTCACGATGGCGGTGCCATGCTGGTCGTCATGGAAAACCGGAATATCGCACTGCTCGATCAGCGCCCGCTCGATCTCGAAGCACTCCGGCGCCTTGATATCTTCCAGATTGATGCCACCAAAGGTGATCGAGATGCGCTTGACGGTATCAATGAAGGCCTGCGGGCTTTCCGCATCGACTTCGATGTCGAATACGTCGACGCCAGCGAAACGCTTGAACAGCACGCCCTTGCCTTCCATCACCGGCTTGGAAGCCAGCGGGCCAAGGTTGCCCAAGCCGAGAATAGCGGTGCCGTCGGAGATAACAGCCACCAGGTTGCCTTTGCCAGTGTAGCGGTAAGCCAGTTCCGCATCGCGAGCGATCTCGCGCACAGGCTCAGCTACACCCGGGCTGTAGGCCAAGGAAAGATCACGAGCAGTGGCGGTGGGCTTGGTCAGCTCGACGCTCAATTTCCCTGGGCGGGGCTGGGCATGGTATTCGAGCGCGGCAGTTTTCAGGTCAGTCATGTGGCATTTCCGCTTATTTTACTGGGACAGACAGGCGGTCGAGCATACGCCAAGAACAAGCGCACTCACAAGCCAGCGGGCCGGCTGACTGTCAAGCCCAAGCCGCTACGACTTTCCGGGTAGATTCACGCGCCGTTACGAACAGCCGATCAGCGCGACAACTCCAGCATCGCCGGATGGGTGACGCGCAGCATCCAGCGGGCCTGCCCGGCCCCCACCCGTCCGCGGCGGTCGACCACCCAGCCCCTCAGCTCGAGTCGCTTCCCGGCAAGTACGGTCATTGTCCGGACATCGAATGCGTCAAGCGCCTGCGGCGGTATGTTCACCACCAGCGGACCATCCATTTCGAGCCAATAGCCGCCACGATTGCGCTCGACCCGCTCGACCCTACCTTCGAGCAGCGCGAAGCCACCACGCCTCAACGATTGCGGCGAGCCGGGCTTCAGCTCGCGCCAGACACCCAGACCGTTTTGCCGCGCCCGCTGCTCGGCCCGCTGCTGACAGGCCACCATCCGTGTATTCGGCGCCACCGCGACCATGAAGCCAAGGCCATCGGCAAGCAGCACGGCTTCGAGATTACGTCCCTGCGCGTCATAAGCATGGGCCAGCGTGCGCCCATAGCGATCGTGCCGCTCCTGGCCCAGGACCAGACCGACCCGCCCGTCACTGGCCTGCACCAATGCCTGCAGTCGGCGCCGTGCGGCCAGCGCGAAAGGCTCGGCCTTGCGCCCGTCACGCCCCAGCTCCGGCGTGTTGATGCCGATCAGCCGCACGCTGCGACCATCGACCAGACGCAGCGTATCGCCGTCAACGACTTGGGCCACTTCCAGCGTCGACAAGCGCCCCGGCGACGGGCAGAAGGCAAGCGCTTGAATTTGCCAGAAGACGGAAACGAAAAAGGCGCCCACCAGGGACGCCTTTTTCATGTGCTCGGAAAACCCCATTGGATTCCCGGTACGCCAGCTTACTTGGCGCCGAACACACCGAAACGCTGCTTGAAGCGATCGATACGGCCGCCGGTATCCAGCACCTTCTGCTTGCCGGTGTAGAACGGGTGGCACTCGGAGCACACGTCGAGGCTCAGGTTCTTGCCCAGCGTGGAGCGGGTCTTGATGACGTTGCCACAGCTGCAGGTGGCCTCGATTTCGACGTAATTAGGATGGATATCGGCTTTCATGGTGAATCCTCTAGGATTGTGTGCCGCCACCCGACCCTATGTCGAGTACCGCACGAAGTAGGGCGCGAATCATACCAGAGCGCTAGGGTGATGCAAGCGCGGGCGACAGACGCGCTGAGCCGCTGGCGCGCTCGCGACGACGCCGAATCGCGTCATCGTTTACCATCGCCGCACATCACCAAGGATCATCGAGTGTCTTCCAGCATCCTCCGCCTGGCGCTGCCCTCACCCCTGCGTCGCCTGTTCGATTACCTGCCGCCGGCTGGCGTGTCACCCGCCGCTCTTCAACCAGGCGTACGCCTGCGCGTGCCATTCGGTCGACGCGAAGTGGTCGGCATTCTGGTCGAGCTGAGCGACCACAGCGAAGTGCCGGCGGAGAAGCTCAAGCCGGCCCTGGAACTGCTGGATAGCAAACCACCCCTGCACGCCCCGCTATTCAAGCTTTGCCTGTGGACCGCGCAGTATTATCAGCACAGCCTTGGCGACACCCTCAGCTGGGCACTGCCGGTACTGCTGCGTCAGGGCGAACCCGCTGAAGCGCGACAAGAGCGCTACTGGCACGTAGCCGAAGGCGCGAGCCCTGACGATCCGCGATTGGTTCGTGCACCCAGGCAGCGCGAAGCGCTGAAAGCCATCGCCCAGCACGCTCACGGCTTGCCACATGCGCTGCTCAGCAAACTGCAGCTGAACAAGGACAGCCTCGACCTGCTGCTGGAAAAGGGCCTGGTGCGTATCGAATCCCGCCGCAGCAGACCGACGCGCGGGCACAGTGGCGGCTGGCTGCTACAGGCCGAACTTACCTTGAATACACAGCAACGCGCGGCCTTCGAGGCGGTGAGCGCGGGCCTCGGAGGATTTCAGGCGTTCCTGCTGGCGGGGGTGACCGGCAGCGGCAAGACCGAGGTCTACCTGCAACTGATTCATCGCGTACTGGAAGCCGGCAAGCAGGCGCTGGTGCTGATCCCCGAGATCAACCTGGGGCCACAGACGCTCGCCCGCTTCGAACAGCGCTTCAACGCCCGGATCGCGCTGCTGCACTCCAACGTCAACGATCGTGAGCGACTCGATGCCTGGCTCGCCGCCCGCGATGGCGAGGCGGACATCATCATCGGTACCCGTTCGGCCCTGTTCACGCCGATGAAGAATCCCGGCCTGATCATCATCGACGAGGAGCACGACGCCTCTTATAAACAGCAGGAAGGCTTACGCTACCACGCCCGCGATCTGGCCCTGCTGCGCGCGCGCCAGGAGAACCTGCCGATTGTGCTCGGTTCGGCCACGCCCTCGCTGGAAAGCCTGCACAACGCCCACAGCGGCCGCTACGCGCTGCTCAAGCTGACGCAACGGGCCGGCAATGCACAGTCGCCGCGCTTCCGGCGCCTGGATGTCAAGAGTCGCCCGCTGGACGCCGGCATATCCGGCCAGCTGCAACAGGCCATCGGCCAGACCCTCGGCGCCGGCCAGCAGGTTTTGGTCTACCTCAACCGACGTGGCTTCGCCCCCACCCTGCTCTGCCATGACTGCGGCTGGCTCAGCCAGTGCCCTCGCTGCGACGCACGGATGACCCTGCATCAACGTCACAACGAACTGCGCTGCCACCACTGCGGGCACGTCGAGCGACCGCCGCGCAACTGCCCGGACTGCGGCAAGGTGGATCTGCGCCCGGTTGGCGCCGGAACGGAACGCGCCGAGGAGCGCCTGGGCATCCTCTTCCCCGACTATCCGGTGCTGCGTATTGACCGCGACAGCACCTCGCGCAAGGGCGCGATGGAGCAGATGATCGGCACCATCAACCGCGGCGAACCCTGCCTGCTGGTCGGCACGCAGATGCTCGCCAAGGGGCACCATTTCCCCCGCGTCACGCTGGTGGCAATACTCGACGCAGACGGTGGACTGTTCTCCGCCGACTTCCGCGCCAGCGAACGCATGGCCCAACTCATCGTCCAGGTCGCCGGGCGCGCCGGGCGCGCAGAGGAGCCTGGCAAGGTCATCATCCAGACGCATCTGGCCGACCATCCGCTGCTGGTGCAGCTGACCGAACAGGGTTATTTCGCCTTCGCCGAGCAGGCCCTGTCCGAGCGCCGCGCGGCCGGCCTGCCGCCGTTCAGCCATCTGGCGCTGCTGCGCGCCGAGGCACAGAAGCCCGGCCAGGCCGAAGCTTTCCTCGACGACGCCTGCAGCCTCGCCGAACAGTTGCTCGACCAACTGCAGCTCAACGGCGTCGACCTGCTCGGACCGGTTCCCGCACCGATGGAACGGCGTGCCGGCCGCTACAGGGCGCAATTACTGCTTCAGGGCAACGCGCGGGCGACCCTGCACCGGCTGATGGACGCCTGGGTCCCGATGCTCGAACAACTGCCCGGCGGTCGCGCCGTGCGCTGGAGCCTGGATGTCGACCCGATCGATCTGTTCTGATCGCCTGATCGAAACCCGGACTTTTGCCGCCCTGCGCGCCACGCACCTTGAAGCGATACCCATAGCGACCCGATAATGCCGGGTTTTCGCGCACACTTGCGGACTGAGCCGACCATGAAAGACAGCATTCGCCACCTGATCCAGCAAGCCCTCGTCCGCCTGACCGCCGAAGGCGTCCTGCCTGAAGGGCTGACCCCCGCGATTCAGGTGGAAAACACCAGGGACAAGAGCCACGGCGATTTCGCCAGCAACATCGCCATGATGCTGGCCAAACCGGCCGGGCTGAAGCCGCGCGACCTGGCCGAGAAGCTGATCGCCGCGCTGCCGCAGGACGCGCAGATCAGCAAGGTGGAAATCGCCGGACCAGGCTTTCTGAACTTCTTCCAGAACAGCGACGCACTGGCCGAGCGCCTCGAAGCGGCCCTGGCCGATCCACAGCTGGCAGTGCGCAAGGCGTCGGCGCCCCAGCGCGTGGTGATCGACCTGTCATCGCCGAACCTGGCGAAAGAGATGCATGTTGGCCACCTGCGCTCGACCATTATTGGTGACGCTGTCGGTCGTGTGCTCGAGTACCTCGGCGACGAGGTGATCCGGCAGAACCACGTCGGCGACTGGGGCACCCAGTTCGGCATGCTGCTGGCTTACCTCGAGGAGAAACCGGCGGCGGCGGAAAGCGAGCTGTCCGACCTGGAGCAGTTCTATCGCGCAGCGAAACAGCGCTTCGACGAGTCCGCCGAGTTCGCCGACCGCGCCCGCGAACTGGTGGTAAAGCTTCAAGCCGGGGACGCACAATGCCTGAGCCTGTGGACGCGCTTCAACGATATTTCCCTGTCGCACTGCCAGAAGATCTACGACCGCCTCAACGTCAAGCTGACCCCGGCCGACGTCAAGGGTGAGAGCGCCTACAACGACGAGCTTGCAGATATCGTCGAAGCCCTGCGCAGTAAAGGTCTGCTCACCGAGGACAACGGCGCGCAGTGCGTCTTCCTCGACGAATTCAAGAACGCCGAAGGCAATCCGCTCCCGGTGATCGTGCAGAAGGCCGGCGGCGGCTACCTCTACGCCACCACCGACCTGGCAGCCATGCGTTACCGCAGCCAGGTCCTGCATGCCGATCGCGCGCTGTATTTCGTCGATCAGCGCCAGGCCCTGCATTTCCAGATGGCTTTCGAAGTGGCGCGTCGCGCCGGCTTCGTCCATGCCGGCATGCAGCTTGAGCACATGGGCTTCGGCACCATGAACGGCGCCGACGGCCGCCCGTTCAAGACCCGCGACGGCGGCACGGTAAAGCTGATCGATCTGCTCGACGAAGCCGAGCAGCGCGCCTATGCCTTGGTCAAGGGCAAGAATCCGGACCTCGATGAAGCCGAGCTGCGCCAGATCGCCCGCGCGGTGGGTATCAGCGCCGTCAAATATGCCGACCTTTCCAAACACCGCACCAGCGACTATCGCTTCAACTTCGAACTGATGCTGAGCTTCGAAGGCAACACCGCGCCCTACCTGCTCTATGCCTACACCCGCGTGGCCAGCGTGTTCCGCAAGCTGGGTCAAGGCATCGATGAGATCGCCGGGCAGATTCAGCTCGAGGCTGAGCAGGAACTGGCGCTCGCCGCCAAGCTCGCCCAGTTCGGCGAAGTACTGAATAGCGTCGGCGAAAAAGGTGAACCGCACTTGCTGTGCGCTTACCTGTACGATCTGGCCGGGCTGTTCTCCAGTTTCTACGAGCACTGCCCGATCCTCAGCGCCGAACAGCCAGAGCAGAAGCAGAGTCGACTGCGCCTCGCTGCCCTGACCGGCAAGACCCTCAAGCAGGGCCTGGAACTTCTCGGCCTGGAAACTCTGGAGCGCATGTAAGTGGCTGCAAGGAAGAAAGCCGCGCCCAAACGAGGCGCGAGCCGCTATCAGGCGCCCGCCAAACAGGCCGTACCAGGCTGGATCTGGCTGGTCTGTGGCCTGGTCATCGGCGGTTTCATCATGTTCCTGATGAGCCTCGAACCGGGTGGCGAGGAGGTCAAGCGCAACAAGGACGCACCCAAGACCGCGATCAAGGAGCAGCCCAAGCGCACGCCAGCCAGCGAGCAGGCGGCCAAGCCGAAATACGACTTCTATACGCTGCTGCCGGAGTCGGAAGTGATTCTGCCGCCGGAAGCCAAGCAGCCGGAACCGCCGGCCAAGCCGGTAACGCCGGAGGAAGCGGCGAAGATCGACGAAGCCCGCGCGCAGGCCGCACTCAATGGCCAGGTACCACCGCCGCCGCCCACAGTGGCCAAGGCACCAGTTACCCAGTTCTTTCTGCAGGCCGGCTCGTTCCGCCAGCAGGCGGAGGCTGATCGGGTACGCGCGCAGATCATCCTGCTTGGTCAGGACGTGCGCGTGGAAAGCGTCAAGGTGCGTGATGAGCCCTGGTATCGCGTACTGGTCGGACCCTTCGGCAGCCGCGAGCAACTGAATGCCGCACAAAAGACGCTGGCCGCCAGCGGCTACAAGAACCTGCTGTTGCAACAGCGGCAGGCGCGCTGAATGAAAAAACGCCGGGCTTTCGACCCGGCGTTTTTCATTCTGGCGCAGCAAACCGAATCAGCTTTCCCGCGGCGCGTAGGCAAACACGTCAGCGCGCATCTGATGCGGGTCCATCCCCGCCTCCACTAACGCATCCAGCGTGCCATAGACCATCGACGGCGAGCCGCTGGCATAGATATGCAACGGTTTGAGATCGTTGAAATCCTCGCGAATCGCTTCGTGCAGCATGCCGCAGCGACCGTCCCAGCCGCAAACGTCGCTGACGACACGATGCAGATGCAGATTGCTCATGCCCTGCCATTCATCCCAGTGCGACAGCTGGTAGAAGTCTTCGGGATGGCGAACACCCCAGTACAGATGCACCGGATGCGAGAACCCGGCTGCGCGGCAATATTCGATCAGACTGTGCATCTGCGCCATGCCGGTGCCCGCTGCAACCAGCACCAAGGGTCCGTCCGGCAGTTCTGCCAGATGCGTGTCGCCGAATGGCAGCTGGATCCGCGCAAAGCCCTGCCGCCGCAGGAATGCCAGCAGCTCGATCGCGGATTCCTCACGCGCCAGCACGTGCAGCTCCAGCTCTCGGCCGCTGCCGGGAGCAGAGGCGAGGGAAAACGCCGACCACTCACCGTCCTCCCGTTGCAGCAACAGATATTGACCGGCGTGATAGCGCGGCTGGCGACCGGCCGGCAGGCGTAGGCGCAAGCGCACCACATCGCCACCGACCTCTTCGTAGCCACTGAGCTGGCAGCTCAGCTCGCGTACCGGCAATTCGCCGGGCGCCAGCACGCCATCCCAGAGCAGCACGCAGTCTTCCAGTGGCTCGGCCAGGCAGGCCAGCAGCTCGCCGTGATCGCGTACCTCGCCGGCCTGCCGCACACGTCCTTCGACCAGCAGCGAGGCGCAGATGTGGCAATTGCCGTTGCGACAGCTCTGCGGGCATTCGTAGCCCAGACGCCTGGCGGCATCGAGAAATCGTTCGCCGGGCCGCACGTCGAGCACGGCGCCGGATGGCTGCAAAGTAACTTTCATGTGCACGTCTTATCAGTGAACGGGATGACCCGCCAAGGCTTTCGGGCGGGCTCGGGCCCGCCTCTTCGGATATGTCAGTCGATGCCCAGCTGCGACCAGAGTTCATCAACCCGCTGCTTCACCGCCGGGTCCTGAACGATGACCCGCCCCCATTCGCGGTTGGTCTCGCCCGGCCATTTGTGGGTGGCATCCAGGCCCATCTTCGAGCCCAGCCCGGAGATCGGCGAGGCGAAATCCAGGTAGTCGATCGGCGTGTTGTCGATCATCACCGTGTCGCGCTTGGGGTCCATGCGTGTGGTGATGGCCCAGATCACATCGTTCCAGTCGCGGGCGTTGATGTCGTCGTCGGTGACGATGACAAACTTGGTGTACATGAACTGACGCAGGAAGCTCCACACGCCGAGCATGACCCGCTTGGCGTGGCCGGGATACTGCTTCTTCATCGTCACCACCGCCATGCGATAGGAACAGCCTTCCGGCGGCAGGTAGAAATCGACGATTTCCGGGAACTGCTTCTGCAGGATCGGTACGAACACTTCGTTCAGTGCCACGCCGAGAATCGCCGGCTCATCCGGCGGACGCCCGGTATAGGTGCTGTGATAGATCGGGTTTCGGCGATGGGTAATGCGCTCGACGGTGAACACCGGGAAGCGGTCGACCTCGTTGTAGTAGCCGGTGTGGTCGCCGTAAGGTCCTTCATCGGCCATCTCGCCCGGATGGATATGCCCTTCGAGGACGATCTCGGCGTACGCCGGCACCTGCAGATCGGAGCCGACCGCCTTGACCAACTCGGTGCGCGAACCGCGCAACAGGCCGGCGAAGGCATATTCGGACAGCGTATCGGGCACAGGCGTCACCGCACCGAGAATCGTCGCCGGGTCCGCGCCCAGTGCCACGGCGACCGGGTACGGCCGATCCGGGTATTTATTGCACCATTCACGGAAATCCAAGGCCCCACCACGATGGCTGAGCCAGCGCATGATCACCTTGTTGCGGCCGATAACCTGCTGGCGGTAGATACCGAGGTTCTGCCGCTCCTTGTTCGGCCCCTTGGTGATGGTCAGACCCCAGGTGATCAGCGGGGCGGCGTCGCCCGGCCAGCAGTGCTGTACGGGGATTGTCCCCAGGTCGACGTCATCACCTTGGATGATCACTTCCTGGCAGGGCGCGTCCTTGAGCACCTTGGGCGCCATGCTGATGACCTTCTTGTAGATCGGCAGCTTGCTCCAGGCGTCCTTCAACCCCTTCGGCGGCTCCGGCTCCTTGAGAAACGCCAGCAGCTTGCCGATCTCACGCAGTTCGGAGACATCCTCGGCGCCCATACCGAGGGCGACCCGCTGCGGCGTGCCGAACAGATTGCCGAGCACCGGCATGTCGAAACCCGTCGGGTTCTCGAAGAGCAGTGCCGGGCCCTGCTTGCGCAGGGTGCGGTCACAGATTTCGGTCATTTCCAGAACCGGGGAGACAGCAGCCGTGACGCGCTTGAGCTCACCGCGTTTTTCCAGGCCGCTGATAAAGTCGCGCAGATCGCGATACTGCATGCTTGAGCCTCGCATGGGCCGGCAGGGACGAGGCGCAAAGTTTAGCGCCCGCGTCGGGTTTTCCAAAACCTGCAGACAGACGAAGGCCGGGTTTCCCCGGCCTTGTTGGCAACGACGAGTCGCTTACTTGCGCTTCATGGACATGAAGAATTCGTCGTTGGTCTTGGTGTCCTTGAGCTTGTCGAGCAGGAACTCAATCGCAGCGCTTTCATCCATCGGATGCAGCAGCTTGCGCAGGATCCAGATGCGCTGCAGCTCTTCCTCGCTGGTCAGCAGCTCTTCGCGGCGAGTACCCGAACGGTTGATGTTGATGGCCGGGAAGACACGCTTCTCGGCAATGCGACGATCCAGTTGCAGCTCCAGGTTACCGGTGCCCTTGAACTCCTCGTAAATCACCTCGTCCATCTTCGAGCCGGTCTCCACCAGCGCGGTGGCGAGAATGGTCAGCGAACCGCCTTCCTCGATGTTGCGCGCGGCACCGAAGAAACGCTTGGGCTTCTCCAGCGCGTGGGCATCGACACCACCAGTGAGCACTTTGCCGGAGCTCGGGATCACGGTGTTGTAGGCACGCGCCAGACGGGTGATGGAGTCGAGCAGAATGACCACGTCCTTCTTGTGCTCGACCAGGCGCTTGGCCTTCTCGATCACCATCTCGGCGACCTGCACGTGACGGGTTGGCGGCTCGTCGAAGGTGGAGGCGACCACTTCGCCGCGCACGGTGCGCTGCATCTCGGTCACTTCTTCCGGACGCTCGTCGATCAGCAGCACGATCAGGTGGCACTCGGGGTTGTTGCGGGTGATGTTGCTGGCGATGTTCTGCAGCATGATCGTCTTGCCCGCCTTTGGCGGAGCGACGATCAAGCCGCGCTGGCCCTTGCCGATCGGAGCACAGAGGTCGATTACGCGACCGGTGAGGTCTTCGGTGGAACCGTTGCCGGCTTCCATCTTCAGGCGCTCGTTGGCGAACAGCGGGGTCAGGTTCTCGAAGAGGATCTTGTTCTTCGCGTTCTCCGGCCGATCGTAGTTGATCGAGTCAACCTTGAGCAGAGCGAAGTAGCGCTCACCTTCCTTCGGAGGGCGAATCTTGCCGATGATGGTGTCACCGGTGCGCAGGTTGAAGCGGCGAATCTGGCTGGGCGAGACGTAGATATCGTCCGGGCCGGCCAGGTAGGAAGAATCCGCAGAGCGCAGGAAGCCGAAGCCGTCCTGGAGAATCTCCAGCACGCCATCACCGGAGATTTCCTCGCCGCTTTTAGCGTGCTTCTTGAGCAGGGAGAAAATCACGTCCTGCTTGCGCGAACGGGCCATGTTATCGATGCCCATCTGTTCGGCCATTTCCAGCAGTTCGGTGATGGGCTTTTGCTTGAGTTCAGTCAGATTCATAGAGAGAGTCAGGAAGGATGTAGAAAGCGATTAGCTTGAGAAGCCGCGCAGCAAGAGACGAACAGGTTCGTTGTGCTTTATGAGGCTGAAGTGCGTCGGCGACGGCGTGCAGAGGGCGACGGAAGAATGCGTCGCGAGGCCGAATTTAGCACCGTGCAGACGAAGCGTCCACCCTGCCGATGAAAAAAGCCCCCGCGACTGCGAGGGCTTTAGAGGGGAACTTCGGCGAAGTCAGATGTTGCTGTCGAGGAACGCCGCCAGCTGCGACTTGGACAGTGCACCGACCTTGGTCGCCTCGACATTGCCGTTCTTGAACAGCATCAGCGTCGGGATACCACGCACGCCGTATTTCGGCGGGGTTTCCTGGTTCTCGTCGATATTGAGCTTGCAAACCTTCAGACGGCCTTCGTAGTCCTTGGCGATCTCGTCGAGTACCGGCGCGATCATCTTGCACGGACCACACCACTCGGCCCAGTAGTCGACCAGTACGGGACCGTCGGCCTGGAGGACGTCCTGCTCGAAACTGCTGTCGCTGACATTGTTGATGTATTCGCTCATGGATTTTCTCCAGGGTCGGAACGGAAAGGTCGCCATCATAGCCCTACTGTGAGCGGATCGAAAGCTGCAGACCCTCGGGTCGGCGACGATCGCCCGCGAGCAGCGCCCCCATGCGTCAACGACTGCGTTGGCGGATGGGGGCTATCATGTCAGGATGTCTGAGTTTTGCATCGAGACCGCCCAATGCGCCATAACACCGCTGAGACCTTTCCCATGATCGCCGCCCTGGATCTGGGCTCGAACAGCTTTCACATGGTGCTCGCGCGCACCAGTAATGGCGAAATGCGCATCCTCGAACGGCTCGGCGAGAAGGTCCAGCTGGCTGCTGGGATCGACGAAAACCGTCTACTCGACGAGGCCGCCATGCAGCGTGGGCTGGACTGTCTGCGTCGCTTCGCCCAGCTGGTCAATCATCTGCCGCAGGGCGCCGTACGCATCGTCGGCACCAACGCACTGCGTGAAGCGCGCAATCGCGCCACCTTCATCCGCCGCGCCGAAGAGATCGTCAACCATCAGGTCGAGGTCATCTCCGGCCGCGAAGAAGCGCGCCTGATCTATCTCGGCGTGTCGCACACCATCCCGAGCAGTTCCGGCCGCCGCCTGGTGGCAGACATCGGCGGCGGCAGCACCGAGTTCATCATCGGCGAAGGGTTCGAATCGCAGCTGCGCGAAAGCCTGCAGATGGGCTGCGTGAGCTACACCCAACGCTTCTTCCGTGACGGCAAGATCACCCCGGCACGCTACGCCCAGGCCTACACCGCCGCGCGGGTAGAGCTGATGGGCATCGAGCATGGTCTGCGCCGGCTCGGCTGGCAGGAATCCATCGGCGCGTCCGGCACCATCCGAGCCGTCGGTCTGGCGATCAAGAGCGGCGGCTTCGGCAACGGCGAGGTCAACCTCGAAGGGTTGGGATGGCTCAAACGCAAGCTGTTCAAGCTCGGCGACGTGGAGAAGATCGACATCGACGGCATCAAGCCGGACCGTCGCGGCGTGTTTCCTGCGGGCCTGGCGATTCTCGAGGCGATATTCGATGCGCTGGAGATCAGCAGCATGACCCACTCCGAAGGCGCCCTGCGCGAAGGGGTGCTCTACGACCTGCTAGGCCGTCACCATGACGAGGACATCCGTGACCGCTCGCTGAGCTTCCTGATGGAGCGCTACCACGTCGACATGGAACAGGCCGCGCGAGTCGAAGCCAAGGCGCTGGAGGCGTTCGACCAGGTGGCCGAGGCGTGGAGCCTGGATCAGGACTGGCACCGGGAGCTGCTCGCCTGGGCTGCACGAGTGCATGAAGTGGGCCTGGATATCGCGCACTACCACTACCACAAGCATGGCGCCTACCTGATCGAACATTCCGACCTGCCCGGTTTCTCCCGTCAGGATCAACTGATGCTGGCGCTGCTGGTGCGCGGCCACCGACGCAATATTCCTCAGGACAAGTTCGGCGAGACCGGGGTCGATGCCGATGCACTGGTGCGACTGTGCATCCTGCTGCGCTTCGCCATCCTGTTCCACCACATCCGCGGTGCCAACGCCGTCTCCGAGGTGCAGCTAAAGGCGACCGAACGGGGCCTGGAGCTGATCTTCCCGACCGGCTGGCTGGGCGCGAACCCGCTGACCAGGGCCGACTTCGAGGCCGAAGCCGCCTGGCTCGCGCGCGTGGGCTACGAACTGCGGATGAAATGAAACAAGGGCCCTAGGGGCCCTTGATGATACAGGTAACCAGTCTTCGCCTCCTCAGCCAGGCCGACGCGGCGCGCGCCAGCCACATGCCTGAAAACGCACCGCGGGAAACACCTGACTCAGCGCACGCCGACCTGCGGCCCGGTGAGACGCTCCAACAACGTACTCTGTATGTTGCGCGCATTCTGATTACCGGTGGGGCTGTTGCGCAGGTAGCTGCCGTCAGGCTGCAGAATCCAGCTCTGGGTGTTGTCGCTGAGGAAGCCTTCCAGCTCCTTCTTAACCCGCATCACCAGTTTCTTGCCTTCCACCGGGAAACAGGTTTCCACCCGACGATCGAGGTTGCGCTCCATCCAGTCGGCACTGGACAGGTAGAGCTTCTCGTCACCGTCATTCTGGAAGTAGAACACCCGACTGTGCTCAAGGAACCGGCCGATGATCGAGCGCACATGGATGTTGTGCGAGACACCGGCGATGCCCGGCCGCAGGCAGCACATGCCACGCACGATGAGATCGACGCGCACGCCGGTCTGGCTGGCCTTGTACAGCGCCTTGATCATCTTCGGATCGGTCAGCGCATTGATCTTCAGAATGATATGCGCGGGCCGCCCCTCGGCCGCGTGCTGGGTTTCCTGGGCGATCAGGTCGAGCAGCGTCTTCTTCAGCGTGAAGGGCGCGTGCAGCAGCTTCTTCATGCGCATGGTCTTGCCCATGCCGATCAGCTGGCTGAACAGCTTGGAGACGTCCTCGCAGAGCGCGTCATCGGAGGTCAGCAGGCTGTAGTCGGTGTACAGCCGCGCGTTGGCCGCGTGGTAGTTGCCGGTGCCCAGATGCGCGTAACGGCACAGCTCGCCATTTTCGCGACGCAGGATCAGCATCATCTTGGCGTGGGTCTTGTAGCCGACCACGCCATAGATCACCACCGCGCCGGCCTGCTGCAGGCGGCTGGCGAGCTGCAGGTTGGATTCCTCGTCGAAGCGGGCGCGCAGTTCGATCACCGCGGTAACTTCCTTGCCGCTGCGCGCCGCATCGACCAGCGCATCGACGATCTCCGAATTGGCACCCGAGCGATACAGCGTCTGCTTGATCGCCAGCACGCACGGGTCCTTCGCAGCTTCACGCAGCAGATCGACCACCGGCGTGAAGGACTCGAACGGGTGCAGCAGCAGGATGTCCTGCTTGTTGATCACACTGAATATCTTGTCGCTGTTCTGCAGCAACTTCGGAATTGATGGTGTGAAGGGGCTGTATTGCAGCTCCGGGTGGCTGTCCAGCCCGGTGATGCTGAACAGGCGGGTCAGGTTGACGGGGCCGTTGACCCGGTACATTTCGCCCTCGCCCAGACTGAACTGCTTGAGTAGAAAATCGGCCAGGTGCTGCGGGCAGGTATCGGCCACTTCCAGGCGCACGGCATCGCCATAACGACGCGATATCAGCTCGCCACGCAGCGCGCGTGCCAGGTCCTCGACGTCCTCGGTGTCAACCGAAAGGTCGGCGTTACGGGTGAGGCGGAACTGGTAGCAGCCCTTGACCCGCATGCCGTGGAACAGGTCGTCGGCATGGGCATGGATCATCGAGGAGAGGAAGACGAAGTTGTCGCCGGCGCCGCCGACCGACTCCGGCACGCGGATCACCCGCGGCAGCAGGCGTGGCGCCGGGATGATCGCCAGACCGGAATCGCGGCCGAAGGCATCGACGCCTTCCAGCTCGACGATGAAGTTCAGGCTCTTGTTCACCAGCAGCGGGAACGGATGGGTCGGATCGAGACCGATCGGCGTGACGATCGGCGCAATCTCGTCGCGGAAATAGCGGCGCACCCAGGTCTTGAGTTTGGCCGTCCAGTGCCTGCGGCGAATGAAGCGAATCTGATGCTCGGCCAGCGCTGGCAGAAGCACGTCGTTGAGGATCGCGTACTGGCGGTCGACCTGTTCGTGGACCAGCTCGGATATGCGCGCCAGCGCCTGATGCGGCTGCAGGCCGTCGGCGCCCGCCTGTTCGCGGGCGAAGGTGACGCGCTTCTTCAGTCCGGCGACGCGAATCTCGAAGAACTCATCGAGGTTGCTGGAGAAGATCAGCAGGAACTTCAGCCGCTCCAGCAGCGGATAGGACTCATCCAGCGCCTGCTCGAGCACGCGGACGTTGAACTGAAGCTGCGAAAGCTCGCGATGGATGTACAGCGCACTGTCGTCCAGGTTGGTCACCAGCGCGACCGGCGTCTCCTCGACGACTTCCAGTGGCGCAGACACCACCTCGGGCAACGTGTGTTCCAGCACCTCGCCGACCACGGCGTCCTGCAGATCCTTTTCGCTGAGTCCCTGGTTGATCATCGCTTTGCCTCGAAAGGGCTCACTGGCCCCGTTTTAATTGTTGTGCCGCCTGTTTGGCGAAGTAAGTCAGGATGCCATCGGCCCCGGCACGCTTGAAGCCGACCAAAGACTCAAGGATGACGGCCTCGCTCAGCCAGCCATTCTGGATGGCGGCCATGTGCATGGCGTACTCGCCGCTGACCTGATAGACGAAGGTCGGCGCCTTGAAGGCATCTTTGACCCGCCAGACGATATCCAGGTAGGGCAGACCGGGCTTGACCATCACCATGTCCGCGCCTTCGGCCAGGTCGGCGCCCACTTCGTGCAGCGCCTCGTCACCGTTGGCCGGGTCCATCTGATAGGTATTCTTGTTGCTCTTGCCGAGGTTGGCGGCAGAGCCCACCGCATCTCGGAACGGGCCGTAGTAGGCGCTGGCGTATTTCGCCGAGTAGGCCATGATGCGCACGTTGTGGTGTTCGGCCACTTCCAGCGCCTCGCGAATCGCCTGGATACGACCATCCATCATGTCCGACGGCGCGACCACCTGAGCGCCGGCTTCGGCGTGGGACAGCGCCTGGCGGACCAGCGCGTCGACAGTGACATCGTTCTGCACGTATCCGCTGTCGTCGAGAATGCCGTCCTGGCCGTGCGTGGTGAATGGATCGAGGGCTACGTCGGTGATGATTCCCAGCTCAGGGAACCGCGCGCGCAAGGCGCGCGTGGCGCGCTGGGCGATGCCCTCCGGGTTCCAGGCTTCGGCCGCATCGAGGGACTTCTTCTCCAGCGGTGTCACCGGAAACAGCGCCAGCGCCGGAATGCCCAGCGCCACCAGCTCTTCGGCCTCCTTGAGCAGCAGGTCGATGGACAGGCGCTCCACTCCCGGCATCGACGGCACCGGCTCGCGGCGGTTCTCGCCGTCGAGCACGAACACCGGCAGGATCAGGTCATCGACGGTCAGCACATTTTCGCGCACCAGACGGCGGGAAAAATCGTCACGACGATTGCGACGCAGACGAGTAGCGGGGAACAGCCGGCTGGCAGGAACGAAACTCACGACGGACTCCTGGCCCGCAGAACGGGCGAATATGACGTTTATAGGCCCGACACATGACGAAATGATGACAACGCCAGGCCGTCGAGCCTCCGAAACCGCGCCCATTGTCGCCAGCCATGCCGGCGACTGCCAGTGCTTTGATCAGGCGCAAACTGCCGCGCCAAACCTGCGGCAATGAACACCAGCGCATCGCGCGAATCCAACGGAACGTGTGGGGCTTACCTGGAACCGTCCCAGGTATTAGCATCGAACGCATCTGCCGTGCCCGACGCAGGGCCGCTGAACTTGACCAGGAGTACCACCATGAACAAGAAAGTCGCCGTGATCCTCTCCGGCTGTGGCGTCTACGACGGCTCGGAGATCTACGAAAGCGTCATCACCCTGCTGCGCCTGGACCAGCGTGGCGTCAAGGTGCAGTGCTTCGCACCGAACATCCCGCAGATGCACGTGATCAATCACCTGACCGGCGACGAGATGCCGGAGTCGCGCAACGTGCTGACCGAGTCCGCTCGCCTGGCCCGCGGCGAGATCAATGATCTGCGCGAGGCGCGCGCCGAGGATTTCGACGCGCTGATCATCCCCGGCGGTTTCGGCGCCGCGAAGAACCTCTCCAATTTCGCTACCGAAGGCGCCCGCAGCAAGGCACTGCCGGATGTCGTGGCGCTCGCGCAGGCCTTTGCCGAGGCACGCAAGCCGGTCGGGATGATGTGCATCGCGCCGACCATGGCCGCGCAGATCTTCGGCGCCGGCGTGGTCTGTACCCTTGGCAGTGACGAGGCCGATGCCGCCAAGGCGGTCGCGCAGATGGGCGCCGAGCATCAGGCGTGCGAAGTCAGCGACATCGTCGTGGACAAGCAGCATCGACTGGTCACCACACCGGCGTACATGCTGGCGCAATCCATCAGCGAAGCCGCTTCGGGCATCTACAAGCTGGTCGACCGGGTACTGGAAATGACCACCGAAGACTGATCCGAACGCCGCCAAATGATCCCGGGTCCGCCCGGGATTTTTTTGCGCGAAAGCCGCCAAAGCCGCGGCTGCTCGTGCCGCCACTCTGTTCAGCGCGAACATCCTCGGGCAGCTTGATCGCTCATCCACAGGAACGCCGACCATGAACCACGACGACGCCCTGCTCGCCGAGCAGGCCCAGGCGGTACGCCAGATGTTCGAACGCATCCCCTTCAACCAGGCGCTGGGCATCGAACTGGACGAGGTATCGACCTCCCAGGTCGTCATGCACCTGCCGATGAAGCCGGAGCTGGTCGGCAACTTCGTCCACGGCATCCTGCATGGCGGGGTCATCGCCTCGCTGCTGGACGTGGCCGGCGGGGCAATGGCAATGCTCGGCGCCTTCGACAAGCATCGCCATTTGACCACCCAGGAGCGCGCCGCACGGCTTTCCCGGCTGGGAACCATCGATCTGCGCATCGACTACCTGCGCCCAGGCCGAGGCACCCGCTTCAGTGCCAGCGCGATGCTGCTGCGCTCGGGCAACAAGGTCGCAGTGGTGCGTTCTGAGCTGCACAACGAACTGGGCACTCTGATCGCCGTGGGCACCGGCACTTATCTTTGCGGCTGATCGGCCGATAGGAGATTGGCGGCCAGAGTGACCTCTCGTACACTCTGGCCGAAGATGGCAATGAGCCACTATCTCCACGAGGCAGGACGCCCGAACTGTTCGAGTGCCGCCGCGTGTCCAGACTCCTGTTTTCCGAGCTTCCCGCCGACCAGATCGCTCTGCTTGGCCACAGTCACGACCCGCTGCTGGTCGTTCTTTCCTACCTGGTCGCCAGCGCGGCGGCGTTCACCGCCTTGGCGCTGGCCAAGCGGGTCAGCCGCAGTGGCAGCCCGCGCGGTCGCGAATTGTGGCGTTGGGTCGGTGCGTTCACCCTGGGCGGCGGCATCTGGTCGATGCATTTCATCGGCATGCTGGCCTTCAGCGCACCGCTGGACATCAGCTACGACCATCGCATTACCCTGCTTTCGCTGCTGATCGCCATAGCCGTGTCCTATGTGGTGATGCATCTGCTCGGCCGCGATCGCCTCAGCATTCCGCAGTACGCGATGGCCGGAACGGCCGCCGGCATCGGCATTGCCGCCATGCACTACACCGGAATGGCGGCGATCCGCTCGCTGGCCACGCTCTACTACGCACCGCTGGCCTTCGCCGCCTCGGTGCTGATCGCCATCGGCGCCTCGATCGCCGCACTGGTGCTGGGATATCACTTCCGCGCCAGCCAGAGCCGGCATCAGCACTGGCAGCGCCTGCTCTGCAGCCTGTTGATGGGTGCGGCGATCGTTTCGATGCACTACACCGGCATGCATGCGCTGACCTTGGCAGTCCCCGCCCACATGCTGGAGCACACCGCCCCATTCGGCAGTCACGGCGGCCAGCATGCCGTCCTCGCATCGGCAATCGGTCTGGTCGCGCTGCTGGTGATCGTCACCGGCATCGCCGCCAGCTGGGCCGAACAGCGCTTCAGCGAGCAACGCCAGGCACTCGACCAGGCCGAGCACCAGCTCAACGCGATGACCCATTACGACCCGCTGACCAACCTGTTCAACGGTCGCGCCTTCACCGAGATGGTCACCCAGGTCCTGGCCGCGCGCGAGGAACGTCAGGCGCTGGCCGTGCTGGTGGTGGATCTGGACAACTTCAAGCGCATCAACGACAGCCTCGGCCACCGCAGCGGCGACCTGGCATTGCAACAGGCGGCGCATCGAATCCGTGCGGTACTCGGTCAGCACGACATGCTGGCGCGCTTCTCCGGCGACGAGTTCTGCGTCTTGACCCTCGGCCAGTGGGAGCAGGCCCAAGCGCTGGCCAACCACATCCTCGAACAGCTGCGCCCGCCCTTCACCCTCGGCGACACCCAGCTGCGCCTGACCGCCAGCATCGGCATCAGCCAGTACCCCGAAGACGGCCTGAACTTCGATGCGCTGTTCCGCCACGCCGGCCTCGCGGTCGGCCAGTGCAAGGCCAGCGGCCGCAACCGCAGCTTGCGCTTCAACCCCGCGCTGGAACTGCGCGCCCAGGAGGATCTGTCGCTGGAACAGGACCTGCGCCGGGCACTGAACGAAAACCTCCTCAGCGTGAACTATCAGCCCATCGTCGATGGCCGCAGCGGCGAGCCGGTGAGCCTCGAGGCGCTGGTGCGCTGGCAGCATCCGCAGCAGGGTTTCATCAGTCCCGAGCGCTTCGTCGGTCTGGCCGAGCAACACGGTTTCGTCGCCGAGCTGGACGCCTGGGTCGCGCGCCGCGCCTGTGCCGACCTGGTCGCCTTGCTCGATGAGGGCTACGACCTGCGGGTAGCGGTCAATTGCTCAGCGCTCAACCTGTCCAATCTGCAGATGCCGGAGGTCGTCGCGCGCATTCTCGAACGTACCGGTCTCGACCCGGCGCGGCTGACCGTGGAAGTCACCGAGAATGCGCTGATGAACAGCGTAGGCGCGGCGGTGCGCACTCTCGATGCCGTCCGTGAGCTCGGGGTGAAGGTGTCCATCGATGATTTCGGCAGCGGCTATTCCTCGCTGGCCTACCTGCGCAAGCTGCCGGTGGACACCCTCAAGGTCGACCGCGCCTTCGTTCAGGAAATCGCCGAGCAGGCCAATGACCGCGCCATCACCGCGGCGATAATCGCCATGGCGCATAAACTCGGTCTCAAGGTGGTGGCCGAAGGCGTCGAGGAGGAGGTACAGCTGGCCTACCTGCGCGAAAACGGCTGCGATTACATCCAGGGCTACTACTACAGCCGCCCGCTGCCATTGTCGGCACTGCGCGACTGGCTGGCCGCGCGGCGGCCGCTCACTGCGGGCGCGACAATCGCGTGAGCAGGCGATCCAGGGAATTGGCGAAGGCTTGGCGGTCGCGCTCGCTGTAGGCCCCCTGACCGCCGCCCATCTGGCCCTGATCGCGTAGATCGCTGAACAGGTTGCGCACCGCCAGCCGCTCGCCCATGTTGCGCTCGTCGAACTCGCGACCGCGAGGGTCGAGCGCCGCGACGCCCTTCTTCACCAGTCGATCTGCCAGCGGAACGTCGCTGCAGATCACCAGGTCACCCGGGGCGGCATGTTCGACCAGATAGTCATCGGCTGCATCCGGCCCGCTCGGCACCACGATCAGCCGCACGCAGGCGAACGCCGGCTTGACCTGGCTCTGGCCGGCAACCAGCAGCACATCGAACCGCCGTTTGAGGGCGAACTTGATCACCTGGTCCTTGGCTGCGCGCGGGCAGGCATCGGCATCGATCCACACGCGCATGGCGGTTGCCTCGTTCATGCCGCCGCGCGCCTTACCGTCGCCAGCAGCGCCGCCGCGCCGGCGAACATTGCGGCGAAACTGCGGTTGACCAGGCGCTGCTGACGCGGCGTGCGCAACAGCCGCAGCACTTTCGCCGCCAGCCCGGTGTAGCCGGCCATGACGATCAGGTCGACCACCACCATGGTCGCGGCCATCTCGCTGTATTGCAGCAGCAACGGCCGCTGCGGGTCGAGAAACTGCGGCAGTACGGCGAGGATGAAAACGATTGCCTTGGGGTTGCTGGCGTTGACCACAAACCCGCGCAGCATCAGGCTCAGCGGCCTGCCGATGGGTCGCGGGGCGGCGGAATCATCCAGCGCCTCGGGCTGCGCCTGCCACTGCTTCCAGGCCAGCCAGAGCAGATAGCCGACGCCGAACCACTTGATCAGGCTGAATGCCAGTTCCGACGTGGCCAGCACCGCACCGACGCCCGCCGCAACCACGGCGATCTGCAGCACCAACGCCAGCTGCAGGCCGATGGCATTCCAGTAGCCGCGCCAGAAGCCGTACTGCAGCCCGCAGGACATCGAGGCGATAGCGCCGGCACCCGGCGACAGGCTGATCACCCAACAGGCAACGAAGAACGCGAGCCAGGATTCCAGAGACATGCTGATTACCTCCATTCAACGAGCGCCGGCCGCCCGGCCGGCGCTTCGGTTCAGTCCGGCGAGCCCTTGCCCAGCTTTACCGGCTCCTTGAGCTTGCGCTTCATCGCCTTGCGCATGCGAATGTTCAGTGCCTCGACGCCCAGCGAGAAAGCCATGGCGAAGTAGACGTAGCCCTTCGGTACATGCACATCGAAGGCTTCAGCGATGAGCAGCGTGCCGACGACGATGAGGAACGACAGCGCCAGAATCTTCAGCGTCGGATGCTTGTCGATGAACTCGCTGATGGTACCGGCAGCCAGCATCATCACCAGCACCGCGATGACGATCGCCGCGACCATCACCGGGACGTTTTGCACCAGACCGACCGCTGTGATCACCGAGTCCAGCGAGAAGATGATGTCGATCACCGCGATCTGCAGGATGATCCCGATAAACCCGGCCTTTACCACGGCGCCGCCCGCAGCCTGCTCCTCTTCCTCGCCTTCGACGCTGTGCCAGATCTCCATGGTGCTCTTGAACAGGAGGAACAGGCCTCCGAAGAACAGGATCAGGTCGCGCCCGGAAACGCCCTCGCCCAGCACCGTGAACAAGTCATTGGTCAGGCGCATCACCCAGGCGATGGATAGCAGCAGCAGGATCCGCGTGCCCATGGCCAGCGCCAGGCCGAAGAAGCGCGCCTTCGGCTGCTGTTCCTTGGGCAGGCGGCTGACCAGAATCGAAATGAAGATGATGTTGTCGATGCCGAGGACGATTTCCAAGGCGGTCAGGGTCAGAAAGGCGACCCATATCTCAGGGTTGCTGAGCCATTCCATGAGGGTTCTTACTCGTTGGGGTTACGGTTATAGAGTTGCACTTCGCTGCCACGCCAACGGCGTACGGCCTTCTGGAAGAACAGGCTGTTGGGCACCTGCACGATGGCGCCGGTGCCGGCTTCGGCCACCTCTTCCAGGGTGGTGTAGACAAGATTGATGTCGATGACCCGCCCCTTGACGATCGGCTTGTCGAAAGCCTCGACAATTTCCACCACATCGCCCAGCCGGAACGGGCCGACCGTGAGGATCAGCACCGCACAGAGCAGGTTGGACAACACGCTCCAGATCGCGAAGAACGCGATGGCCGCCACCGCGACGAACCCGGAGATGGCTGTCCACAGCACGGTGGCAGAGACGCCGAAGCGCTCCAGTACCATGATCAGCGCGCCGCCGATGATGAACCAGCGGATGCCGCCGCGCACCGGGATCAGCAGTTCCGGCGGCAACGGGTAGCGCGACGACAGCCGAGTCAATCCACGGGCGACCACCCTTTGCAGCACATAGGCGACCAGCAGAATCAACAGCACCTGCAAACCCAGCATCCACTGCAAGCGCCACTCTTCGACCAACGTCAGCCAGGGTTCGCTCATGCACTGGCCTCCAGTTGCGCCTGCAGGCTCTCGAGTATTTCCAGCGCCTCCAGCCAGGCTTCCTCCAGCTCGCCTTCGCGAACCTTCAGCTCGGCCTGCTTGGCCAGCAGCTGGCGCAGCTCGTCCTTGCGTGCCACTTCGTAAAGCGCGCTGTCACCCAGGTTCGTTTCCAGCTCGGCCAATTTTTCGTGCACCGTCGCCAGGTCCTTCTCCAGCTTGTCCGCCTGACGCTTGTGCGGCGCCAACTGCTGGCGCAGGGCGGCGGCGGCCTGACGCTGGGCGCGCTTGTCGGTCTTGTCCGCCGCCGGCTCGCCGCCTGCCACGGGTTGTTGGCGCGCACGGTAATCCACCAGCCAGCGTGCATAGTCTTCGAGATCGCCGTCAAAGCTCTGCACCTGACCGTCGGCGACCAACAGGAACTCGTCGGTGGTGCTCTTGAGCAGATGACGGTCGTGGGATACGACCAGCACCGCACCTTCGAAATCCTGCAGGGCGAGCGTCAGGGCCAGACGCATTTCCAGGTCGAGGTGGTTGGTCGGTTCGTCGAGCAGCAACAGGTTGGGCTTGCCCCAGGCGATCAGCGCCAGGGCCAGGCGCGCTTTCTCGCCGCCGGAAAAATTCAGCACCGGCTCGTCGCAGCGCGCGCCGCGGAAATCGAAGCCGCCGAGAAAATCACGCAGCGTCTGCTCGCGCTCGGCCGGAGCGATGCGCTGCAGGTGCAGCAAGGGGCTGGCCTTGGGATCGAGCGAATCCAGCTGATGCTGGGCGAAATAGCCGACCGCCAGGTTCTCACCGCGCTGCAGGCGGCCGGACAGCGGGGCCAGTTCAGCGGAGAGTGTCTTGATCAGCGTTGACTTGCCGGCACCATTCGGCCCCAGCAAACCAATACGCGCGCCGGGCACCAGCTGCAGCTTGACCTTGTCCAGCACCACCTTTTCGCCGTAGCCGAGGCGCCCTTCGGCGAGGTCTAGCAAGGGGCTGGACACCTTGTCCGCCTCGCGGAAGCGGAAGTCGAACGGCGAGTCCACGTGCGCCGGCGCCAGTTCTTCGAGGCGCTCCAGCGCCTTGATCCGGCTCTGGGCCTGGCGTGCCTTGGTCGCCTGGGCCTTGAAGCGGCGGATATAGCTTTCCATGTGGGCGCGCTGCGCCTGCTGCTTCTCGAAGGCTTGCTGCTGCTGCGCCAGACGCTCGGCGCGAGTTCTTTCGAAGGCCGAGTAGCCGCCGCGGTAGAGCGTCAGTTTGCGCTGTTCCAGATGGATGACGTGATCGACCACCGAGTCGAGGAAATCGCGGTCGTGGGAAATCAGCAGCAGGGTGCCGGGGTAGCCCTTGAGCCAGTCCTCGAGCCAGAGGATCGCATCGAGATCGAGGTGGTTGGTCGGTTCGTCGAGCAGCAACAGGTCGGACGGGCACATCAGTGCCTGAGCAAGGTTGAGACGCATGCGCCAGCCACCGGAGAAGCTGCTGACCGGCAGCGTCATCTGCTCGTTGGCAAAGCCCAGCCCGGCGAGCAGCTTGCGCGCGCGGGCGTCGGCGCTGTAGCCGTCGACGTTGTCCAACTCGGTGTGCAGACGCGCCAGTGCGTTGCCATCGTGGGCCTGTTCGGCGGCGGCAAGTTCGCGCTGAATGCGCCGTAGCTCGACGTCGCCATCGAGCACATAGTCCACGGCCAGGCGATCGAGGGTATCGATCTCCTGGCGCATGTGCGCGATGCGCCAGTCCGGCGGCAACTGGCAATCGCCGCCGTCGGGCACCAGCTCGCCACGCAGCAGCGCGAAGAGGGTGGATTTGCCAGCACCATTGGCGCCGATCAGGCCGGCCTTCTGGCCGGGGTGCAGGGTCAGCTCGGCGCCTTCCAGCAAACGCTGAGGGCCACGCTGTAGAGTGAGGTTCTGGAGTCGGATCATAATGCCGGCGAGTTTATCAGTTCGCCTGGAAAGCCAGCCGGGCCACCCGCAAAAAAAGGCGTACCACTTATGCCCAACCTGGATATCTGGACGTTTGCCCTCAACTGCTACGCACGAGAGGGGGTCGAGACTGCCTGCCTGGAACTGCAAAGTCAGGGGGCGGACGTCTGTGTGCTGATCTGCGCGGCCTGGCTGGAAGCACGCGGGGTGGCCTGCAATCTGGAGCGGATGTGTGCGCTGGAAGAGGTCGCCGCACCTTGGCGACACATAGTGGTGGAGCCGCTGCGAGAACTGCGTCAGGCATGGCGCTCGCCGGCTGAACAGGACGAAGCGCTGCGAGAACTGCGCAAAAAACTCAAGACACTGGAACTGCAAGCCGAGCGCAGCCTGCTGGAACGGCTACAGACGGCAAGCCGCGAATGGGACGAAAGCGCTGTCGCCAACCAGTGGTTGAGTGCTCTTGCGCCGAAAGGTAGTTGCCGCGTTGCGCTGGAAACCCTGCGCAACGCGGCCTATCAGACTCAGCTGGAGCTGGCCGGTGTCTGAGTCGCGGTGCGCTTGGCTGCAGGTTTGCGAGTGGCAGGCTTTTTCGCCACGGCCTTGGCGGCGGGCTTCGCAGTCGCAGGCTTGGCCGCTGAGTCAGCCGCGGCGGGCGCTGCACTGTCAGCTGATTGCGCGGCCGCAGCGGGTTTGGCCACAGTAGCCGAGCGGGCGCGAGCCGGTGCCTTGGCCGTTGCAGGACGTGAGGCTGCAGGCTTGGCCGCGGCACCGCCAGCTGATGTCTTCGCTGCTGTCTTGGTCGGTGCTTTCGTTGGAGCCTTGGCTGGCGTTTTAGCCGCCGGCACTGTCGCTGCCTTGGTGGTCGGAGCCTTGGCGGATGCTGCTGCCGATTTGGCTGCAGTCGGGGCGGCCTTGCTGGCCGGCTTGCGCGCTGCCGGACGGGAGGTTGCGGCGGGCTTGACGGCCGTCGCCTGCTGCTGGGCGCGCAAGGCCTTGTCAGCGTCATCTGCGACCTTGCGGATGCCCTGAGCCAGCTTCAGGCTCTGCTCGGCATCGCGCTTGAGGTCGGCCAGGTAGGTCAGGGTTTCGCTCTGCCGGCTCTGCAGCAATGCAAGGGATTCTTCCAGCTCGCCGAGCCGGGAGCGAGCTTTGGTCTGCGCCTTGGTCTTGCCCGTGCTGCCGGCCTCGTCGAGCTTGGCGCGCGCCTTGGTCAATTTGTCTTGCGCCTTGCCACGCTGCTTTTGCAGCTTGGCGAGCGCACTTTCCGCATCCTTGATCGCCTGGCTGCAGGCTTTGTCCAGATGCTCGATGAGACTGTGGGAAAGTTGCTGCAACAGATGCAGCGGAGTGGTGACCGACTTCTTCTTCGCGGGCATGAAAGTGCCTCCTGGCGGGAACGATGCCCCCATACTAGACGGCCCGCCAGGTGGCCGCCAGGGGACGCGAAGCGCCACACCCGCCGCAGCGGATGGAAGATCTCAGGCCGGAGCAGCCGCCTGCTTGTGCGCGGTATGCAGCACCTCGATCAGGCAGTCTTCCAGTTCGAACCGCTCATGCAACAGCTGACCGAGTTTCTTGAGCTCATCGGCCAAGCCCGGGCTACCCAGGCAGTCGCCCTTCTCGCAACGATCGTTGAAGCCCAGCGAGACCTGGGTGATGGTTTCGATACGCGGATAGATCTGCTTGGCCAGTTCGATGGCGCGAGCATCACCGAAGGCTTCGGCCTCGGCGAGTAGTTGTTCATAGATTTCGAAGTGGCCGGCAGAGACGTAGTCGACCAGATATTCGCAAAACCGCTGCAGGGCCTGGCGAGCGGCGGCATCGTCTCGCTCGGTATGCAGCCCGTCGTACGCATTGATAAGCGCGTGGCGCTCGTTCAACCAACGGTCGATCAGCAGATGTACACCACCCCAGCGTTCCTGGGCATTCCGACAGCTCTCGAGCATGATGACCTCACTTCCCTAATCGATGTTGCTTTACGCCATTCCGAGACGTTTTTGTCTTTCGGTATCGGCCTTTGGGTGAGTGACTGTGACGAGTGGCAAGAATTCGTCACCGCACGAGCAGACTATGCCGCGCTGCTCGAAGCATCAAGCAAAATGCCGACGAATCTTGCGAGCGCAGCGGCACCGGGGGATGCCGCACGTCGAGAAGAAGACCGCACAAGCGTGACGGGAGTTCGCCGGGGGAAGGTAAAGATCGGTTCAGTCGCGACGCAGCAGTTGCCACGCACAGACGATGGCCATGCCGATGAAGCCCAGCAGGCTCCACTCGGGGATGCTCAGACCGAGCATGGTCCAGCTCACCTCGGCGCACTCGGCGGTACCGTGCAGCACCAGCCGCGCGATCTCCTGAAACGGCAACGCCTCCATCATGTATTCCAGGCTCGGCAGGCAACTCGGCAGCTGATCGGCCGGCACGCTCTGCAACCAGATCTGGCGAATCGCCGTGGCCGCGCCGGCAGCCACGAAGAGCAAGGCGAAACCGGAGTAGACGCGCCGCCCCGTCTTTGCCGGCCCGTGAATCGCCGCGGCCAGGCAGATCAGGCCGAAACCGATGACGCAGATGCGCTGGACGATGCAGAGAGGGCAAGGCGCAAGCCCCATCACGTGCTCCATGTAGAGCGCGATGGCGATCAGCAGGGCGCTGCCCAGAGAGGCGAGAGCGAACAGGGAACGAGGGCTGGCCAGGCGCATGATGGCTCCACTAGCTGGAAAAGTTCGCTACGGTAGTGGAAACGTCGATAGGCTTACAAGCTGCGCGGCAGCGTCAGGCCCGCCACATGGCGGACCTGACTAACCGATCACAAGGTGGCCGGGAGATTGCGATCGAGCAGAACCACGCCCTGCTGGAATAGCCGATTGCTGCTTTCGGTATCACCCAGCTGAGCCAGCAGCCGCGCCAGCTCGGCACAGGTTTCCGGACGATGATCGAAGCGCAGACTCGCTTCCAGGTAATCACGCGCCTTGCCCCACAGCTCGTTGCGCAGGCTGATCCGCCCCAGCGCCAGCAGCAGCACCGGGTTCTGCGGATGATCCTTGAGCCAGCCTTCGGCGTGTGCGAGCTGGCGCGCCGGATCGCGGCCCTGCACCCTTCCATAGCGTTCGACCAGGCGATCATCGAACTGGCGTTTGATCGCCGTGTAGAGCACCTCTTCGGCCTTCGCCTGGGCGCCGAGACGAGCGAGCCCATCCGCATAGCCGCGCACCACCAATGGCTCGCCGCGCAGCGCGCTGGGCACGGTCTGCCAGCGCTGGTTCAGCGCTTCGAGGCTGGTCTCGGCAGGCAGCTCGGAGGGCTGACCGGCCTGCTCCACCGCGGCAGTCCAGGCCAGCACTTCCAACTCGTTCAGGCGTGCCGGTGGCAGTACGCGGTGCTTGCGCAGCTCCGGCAGCAACCGGCACAGCGCCGACCAGTCCTCCAGCTGCACGTAGAGTTGCTGGAGCAAGGTAAGAACGTAAGGGTGACGCGGATGGTCGTTTTGCAGTTCACCAAGCGATGCGCGCGCCTCGACATACTGGCCGCGGGCGATCTGCAGCTGCGCGTGCGTCAGGCCGATCGCCAGTGCCGCCTCGGGCTCGCGCTCGCGCGCCTTCTGCAGCAGCTCGTCGCTCTGCGCATATTCACCCAGCTCATTGGCTGCGCGCGCAGCACCCAGGTAATGCACCAGCGGCTGCTGATCCTTTTCTGCCGCCAACTGCAGATGCCCCAGCGCCGGCGCCCACTGCCCCTCGGCAAGCTCGCGCAACCCGCGGCGAGAAGCCTTCTCCACCCGCCGGGCGCGGTGCCGGCGCGACCAGGGGTTGACCAGCGCCCCGGAGACCTGCAGCAGCCCGAGCAACCAGTGCACCACCATGGCCACCAGCCAGAGGCAGGCGACCAGTGCGAGGAATACCCAGAAGCTGGATTCGTAGCGGAACTGGTCGTAGGTGATCAGCACGTAGCCGGCACTCTGGCTGATTGCCCAGCCGAGAAAGCCCGCGATCGCCAGCAGAAGGATGAATACAAGAGCCAGACGTTTCATGTGCGCTGAGCCTCCTGCGCCTCATTCTCGACCTCGGGCTGAGCCGGCGAATCTGAGGATTCAGACGATTCCGGCGCTTGCGCCTCATCGCCGCGCTCACGCTTCTGCACGTAGCCCTGCAGCGCCTGCAATGCTGGCGCGAGATCAGGCAGGGTCACCTCCACCTCGCGCCGTGACAGCTCGTCGAGACGCTTGCGCAGGCCACTCGCCTGGCCATTGTCTTCGCTGAAGTGATCCTTGAGCACAGAGCTGGCCTGCTCCAGCGACTGCCGGTAGACCTCGGCATTGCCATTGAGCACCGCCCACTGGGCCTGCTCGATGGCCAGCGAAAGGGCCAGTCGCACCTGTCCCAGGGTCTGTCCGGCGAGCAGCGGCTTGACGTCGCCGCTGGCATCGAACTCCACACGCACATAGCGCGTCAGCTCGTTCAGCCAGCGCTGCCAGCGGCTGTCCTGCGCGCTTTCCGACTGCGCCTCGCCATTGACGAACTCCGGTGCCAGCGCGCTGAGCTGAGCGGTCTGCCTGCGCAAGGCGCCGAGCTGCAGAAACAGCCCGGTGCGATCGAGCTCCGGCAGGCTGCGCAGGGCTTCGAGCCCTTCCAGCAGCTTCTGCCGCGTGCTGTAGGCACCGGGATCGTCCTGTTTCTGCAGAATCAGGTCAGCTTCGTGCACCAGCATCTCGGCGCTGTTCACGTCCTGCATGGCCGAGAGCTGCAGCATCGCCATGCGCAGCAGGTGTTCGGCCTCGGCCAGGCGCCACTCTTCGCGACTGGCGCCGAGCACCTGCTCGACACGCCCGGAAAGGCGCTGTTGATCGCTCTGCAATGCCGACAGCAAGCGCCGCCGCTCCTCCAGCTCGCTAGCCGAAGGCAGCTGCTCCAGCCGGCCGAGACGCGCCGCCAGCTCACGCTCACGCTCGGCCAGCTGGCGAGCCTTCTCATCGGCGCTCTGCAGGGCTTCGAGCTGACGATCCTCGCTGGCGCCAAGCTGCTGCAGCTGCCAGACGCCATAGCCGCCAAGCGCCACACCGCCCAGCCCGACCAGCAGCGCCAGAGCCGCAAGAGACTTCCCGCCACCGCTGGACGCCGGCCGGGATGGCGCAGGCTTGGCGGATTTGACCGGATCGACGGCGGGGGTCGGCTCACTGGCGGGGGGTTGCAGCGGTTCTTTCTTGGAGTCTGCTTCGCTCACGTTTCCATCCTTTGCTTCAGGAGGCGGTCACCGCGGTTTCCCGCAACGCCGCCAGCAAGGCCGCGACGCTGGCGCCGCGGCAATCCACAATTCGTTTGGCGCCCAGCTGCCGAGCCATCTCCGCCACCCGCGGACTGGGTACGAACAAGGGTAGCTCAAGCATTTCGGGCCAGGTATCGGCCGCCAGCTCACGCAGCGACAGCAAACCCTGCCCACTGCTGACCACCAGGCCGTTGAGCCGTTCCGAGCGGAGCGTGGCGGCGAGTGTTCCCGCGGGGTAATCGGGCAGGTAGCGCCGGTACAGCTCGAGGATATCCACCTGCACCCCGCGCGCGCGCAATGTCTCGGCGAGCAGCTCGCGGCCGCCCTCCCCACGCAGGATCAGCACCTTCGGATCGGGTCGGGCCAACGCCTCGCCGAGCCGCGGCAGCGCCAGCAGCGCCTCGCTGTCGTCGCCGCGCTCCGGCCAGCTGGCGTCCAGTCCGTAGTCGGCGAGTATGGCGCCGGTGGCGGCGCCGACGCTGAACCAGGCCTGGGCGAACGGTGGCTGCGGCCAATAGCGGTCGAGTAGGTCGATGCCCAGCCGGGCCGCCGGCTTGCTGACCACAATGACCGCGCAGTAGCGATCCAGCTCGAGAACCGTCGCGCGCTGCTCGGCGGTTTCCGGCAAGGGTTCGATCGCAAGCAGCGGCAGGCTGGCACTGTGAATCCCGGCTTCAGCCAATACCGCCGCAACCGCGCCACACTCCTCGGCCGGCCGGGTCAGCAGCAGGCGCCAGCCGGTCACGCGTGACCAGCCTCGCCGTAGACTGCCTGGAGAATCTGCTCCGCGCCCTGATCCAGCAGCGCTTCGGCAACCTGCACACCCAGCGCCTCGGCATCGGCGGCGGGCGCACGGCCTTCGGCGCGCAGCAGCACGGTGCCGTCCGGCTGGCCGACCAATCCGCGCAACCACAGCTGGTCGCCTTCGAGCACCGCGTAACAGGCGATCGGCACCTGGCAGCCGCCGTTCAAGCGCTTGTTCAAGGCGCGCTCGGCGACGACACGTGTCGCGGTCGGCGCGTGGTTCAGGCATTCCAGCAGCGCATGCAGTTCGCTGTCGGTGGTACGGCATTCGATGCCGACCGCACCCTGACCGCCGGCCGGCAGGCTCTCGTCGACGCTGATGCTGGAGCGGATGCGTTCACCGAAGCCAAGGCGGATCAGCCCGGCGGCAGCGAGGATGATGGCGTCGTACTCACCAGCATCGAGCTTGGCCAGTCGGGTGTTAACATTGCCGCGCAGGAACTGGATCTTCAGGTCCGGCCGACGCGCCAGCAGCTGGGCCTGACGGCGCAGCGACGAGGTGCCGACCACACTGCCGGGCGGCAGCGCATCGAGGTCGTCGAAATGATTGGAGACGAAGGCGTCGCGCGGGTCTTCGCGCTCGCAGATGTAGTACAGGCCCAGCCCTTCGGGAAACTCCATCGGCACGTCCTTCATGGAGTGCACGGCGATGTCCGCTTCGTTCTCCATCAGGGCCGTTTCCAGCTCCTTGACGAACAGGCCCTTGCCGCCGATCTTCGCCAGCGGCGCGTCAAGCAGCTTGTCGCCGCGGCTGACCATCGGCACCAGGCTGACCTTCAGCCCTGGGTGCGACGCCTCCAGGCGTGCCTTGACGTATTCGGCCTGCCACAGGGCCAGGGCACTCTTGCGGGTAGCGATGCGAATTTCGCGAGACATGGGCAATTCCAGAACAGTGAATTGCCGGCGATGATAACAGGCCGGACAACCAGCCTGGGTTGGCCGGAATCAAGTAAAGGGGTTTCACGCCACCGCGCCGGCGCCCGCCAGCTGCACGAGCTGACGGTCTCCAACGCAGCGAACCGTACTGGTTCAGAGGTTCTGCATCAGCTTGCGCACACCGGCAACATGGCGACGGCTCACCGTCAGCGCCTCACCCTCGAGCCCCTTGAGGAACAGCTGAAAATGCCCGAGCGGCGTGCGCTGCAGGCGCTCGATACGATCACGGAACACCAGCGCGTTGCGGTGGATACGCACGAAGCGCTCGCCGAACTCGTCTTCCAGAGACTTCAACGGCTCGTCCAGCAGCACCTCGCCACCGATGTGGCGCAGGGTGACGTACTTGTGGTCGGCGATGAAGTAGATCACGTGGTCCAGCGGAATCAGCTCGATGCCCTTGCGGGTACGCGCGCTGATGTGGGTGCGTGGCCCGGCACCGGAAACCGCTGCCGGCCGGGTCAACGCAGCGAGCTGCACTCGGTTCGGCCGTTCCGCCTTCTTCAAGGCCTCGGTGAGGTGTTCCGGGCGCACCGGCTTGACCAGATAGCCAACCGCGCTGACCTGGAAAGCCTCCAGAGCAAATTCATCATGGGCAGTACAAAAGATCACGGCAGGCGGCGCATCCGTCTCGCAAAGCCTGGCTGCAACCTGCAGGCCATCTAGCCCCGGCATGCGGATATCCAGCAGCACGACATCAGGGCGCAGTTCCTCGATCAGCGTCAGTGCTTCTTCGCCATTGCTGGCAGCGGGCTCGAGGACACGATAGCCGTCGAGGTCACCTACCAGTCGGCTGAGGCGCTCGCGGGCTAGAGGTTCGTCATCGACAATCAGGACATTCATATAGATCTGGCTTCCTGCGTTTGTCTCGCACATGGATAGCGTAGACATGTGTAATGGCGGCCTTCACGGCGCTCCACGCTGAGACTCGCTAGCGGACCGAAAAGTGCCGCTAATCGTGCGTCGATGTTCTGCAGACCCTGCCGTGTCCCGCGTGAAGCCTGCGCTTGAGCGGTTTCGTCGAAGGGGTTGCTGACCACCAACTGAAACACGCCATCGACATAATCGGCGGTTACGCTCACCACACCTCCCTCGATACGGGGCTGGATGCCGTACACCAGCGCATTCTCCAGCAACGGTTGCAGCGTCAGCTGCGGAATCGGCAGATCGTCCGGTACGCCGGCGACCTGCCAGTCCATCTGTAGACGGTCGCCCAGACGATATTGTTCGATCGACAGGTAGCGCCGCGACAACTCCAGCTCCTCGCTCCAGGCCACCAACGTGCCGGGCCGCGCCAGGCTGGCACGGAACAAGTCCGACAGATCCAGCACCGCCTGCTCGGCCTTGACCGGATCGCTGGCCACCAGTGCGGCGATGCTGTTGAGGCTGTTGAACAGGAAATGCGGACGGATGCGCGCCTGCAGCGACTCGATCCGCGCCCGCAGCTCGGCCTGCTCCTGGCGGCGCCACTGACTCTGCAGATAGAAATAGCGTAGCAACAGCCCGGACATGATCAGGCTGATCAGCGCGTGACGCAGGTAGAGATTGACCTCCCCGTCGCGCGAAAGCGGGCCGCCGAGCTGGTAGATATCGGCCACCGCGGTGCAGGCCTGGGTCAGCCCGACCACCAGCGCGCAGCAGGCCAGCCCGGCGAAGGCAGTGCGCAGACGCGCCAACACGGGCCGCAGCAGACACATGGTGCCGGCCGAGAGCAGCACGATCCACTGCACGAACAACGACGTCAGCGCCAGCCGCATCCAGTCAAAGCCAGGCTGCATCGGCTCGGCCAGCACCAGCACGAACACCAGCAACTCGGCGAGCAGGACCAGGCCAAGCAAGGCATCGGGCTGGCACAGCTCGGGGACGAAGAAGTCATCGGATACGGCAGTGGATTTCACGCGCTTCAGCCTGTGGTTTACCTGCCCGGCAGTTTCCTTGCACACCCGGTCAACGGCAAGCCGGGCGCCGGTCAGCCAAGTGGAATAATCCGGAATTGCCAGCCAGCTCACCCTTCGCCGCCGTAGCGGCGACGTCCCCGACAGCGGCGCCATCCCTGTTATCATCGCCGCCTTTCCTCAGCCTTCGGATTTCAGCGAGCGCATACATGAGCACCGACAAGACCAACCAGTCCTGGGGCGGCCGTTTCAGCGAGCCCGTCGACGCCTTCGTCGCCCGATTCACCGCCTCCGTCGAGTTCGACAAGCGCCTCTACCGCCACGACATCATGGGTTCGATCGCCCATGCGACGATGCTGGAAAAAGCCGGCGTGCTGAACGCCGATGAGCGTGACCAGATCATCGCCAATCTGAAAGACATCCAGGGCGAAATCGAAGCCGGCACCTTCGACTGGCGCGTCGACCTGGAAGACGTGCACATGAACATCGAAGCACGCCTGACCGACCGCATCGGAGTGACCGGCAAGAAGCTGCACACCGGCCGCTCGCGCAACGACCAGGTCGCCACCGACATCCGCCTGTGGCTGCGCGACGAAATCGACCTGATCCTCGGCGAAATTACCCGTCTTCAAGAAGGCCTGCTGGGTCTGGCGGAAGCCGAAGCGGACACCATCATGCCCGGCTTCACCCACCTGCAGACCGCGCAGCCGGTGACTTTCGGCCACCATCTGCTGGCCTGGTTCGAGATGCTCAGCCGCGACTACGAGCGCCTGGTCGACTGCCGCAAGCGCACCAACCGCATGCCGCTGGGTTCGGCCGCGCTGGCCGGCACCACCTATCCGATCCAGCGGGAGATCACCTGCGAACTGCTGGGTTTCGAAGCGATCTCCGGCAACTCGCTGGATGGCGTGTCCGATCGCGATTTCGCCATCGAATTCTGTGCCGCCGCCTCGGTGGCGATGATGCACCTGTCGCGCTTCTCCGAAGAGCTGGTGCTCTGGACCAGCGCTCAGTTCCAGTTCATCGACCTGCCAGATCGCTTCTGCACCGGCTCCTCGATCATGCCGCAGAAGAAGAACCCGGACGTACCTGAGCTGGTGCGCGGCAAGACCGGCCGCGTATTCGGCGCGCTGGCCGGCCTGCTGGTGCTGATGAAGGGCCAGCCGCTCGCCTACAACAAGGACAATCAGGAAGACAAGGAACCGCTGTTCGACGCCGCCGACACCCTGCGCGACAGTCTGCGCGCCTTTGCCGACATGGTTCCGGCGATCAAACCCAAGCGCGAAATCATGCGCGAAGCGGCGCTGCGCGGCTTCTCCACCGCGACGGATCTCGCCGATTACCTGGTGCGCAAGGGCCTGCCCTTCCGCGACTGCCACGAGATCGTCGGCCATGCGGTGAAGTACGGCGTGCAGAACGGCAAGGACCTGGCCGAGATGAGCCTCAATGAGCTGCGCCAGTTCAGCGACCAGATCACTGACGACGTGTTCGCCGTGCTGACCCTGGAAGGCTCGGTCAACGCCCGCGACCATATCGGCGGCACCGCGCCGAACCAGGTGCGCGCCGCGGTGGCTCGTGGCAAGAATCTGCTGACGACCAGATGATCACGTCTGGCCGCCGTATTTCGGTGGTCGGCTGTTCAGGTGCCGGCAAGACCATGCTGTCGCGCCATCTGGCGCAGCAGCTCGGTTATCGCCATATCGAGCTGGATGCCCTGTTCCATCAACCGGGCTGGCTGCCGTTGCCTACCGAGCAGTTTCAGCAGGCGACCCGTGATGCGCTGCAGGGCGACGACTGGGTCGCAGAAGGCAATTATTCGGCGGTGCGACCGTTGGTGCGAGAGCGCTCGGACATGGTGATCTGGCTGGATCTGCCACGCCACACGGTAATGCGCCAGGTCATCTGGCGCACCCTGCGACGCCTGGCCTGCCGTGAGGAGTTGTGGAATGGCAACCGCGAGCGCTGGAGCAATTTATTCAAATTGAACCCACGCCAATCCATCCTGGCTTGGTCGTGGACCCGCCACCCGATTTACCGGCAGCGCTACGCCGAGGAAATGCGTAACGCACCGCCATCCTGCCAATACCTACGACTGGACTCACGGCAGGCCATCAACGCCTTTCTGGCGAACCTGTCGTCCCGTTAAACCTTATTGAGGGCCTGCCTGTAATGTCTCTGCACATTCGCCCCGCGGTTCGCGAAGACGCCGCGCTGATCCTGCGCTTTATCACCGACCTGGCCATCTACGAAAAGGCCGAGCACGAGGTCACGAGCGACGTCGCCGGCATAGAGAATAGCCTGTTCGCCGACGGCAGCACCGCCCATGGCCTGATCTGCGAGCTGGACGGCGAGCCGATCGGTTATGCGGTGTATTTCTTCAACTACTCGACCTGGCTGGGCAAGCACGGCCTGTATCTGGAAGACCTTTACGTCACCCCGCAGCAGCGTGGCGTCGGTGCCGGCAAGGCGTTGCTGCGTCATCTGGCAAAACTGGCGGTGGCACGCGGCTGCGGGCGCTTCGAGTGGTCGGTGCTGGACTGGAACCAGCCAGCCATCGACTTCTACGAATCCATCGGCGCCAGGCCGCAGAACGAGTGGATCGGCTACCGCCTTGCCGGCGACGCACTGTCAGAGTTCGCGGCCGGTTGAGCAATCGTTCCAGCACGCCTGCGCCACCCGCCGCGATGCCGCCGCGAAAAGCGCGCCTGCCCTTTGCCAATGCCTGGTTCTTCCCGGCTGCCGCGCTCTACGCGGCACTGATTCTGCCGTATTCGGTACTGGCACTACTTGGCCTGCTTCCCGCGTTGCCCGGGCTCGCCACATCCGCCGGTCACGCCCACGAAATGCTCTTCGGCTTCGCCCTGGCGGTGATCGCCGGCTACCTGCTCGGCCCGCAGCGACTGCGCTTTACCCTGACGCTGCTCGGCTGCTGGGCGCTCGCACGACTGAGCTTCCTGCTGTGGCCGGGTTCATGGCTGGCACTCGCCAGCGCCGCGATCTTTGCCACCGGCCTTGCCTGGAAAGTGCTGCCGCGCTTTCTCGGCGCCGCGAAGAAATGGCGTAACCAGAGCGTCGCACCCGTGGTCGCCGGGCTGAGTCTGCTCAGCGCCATCGCCAGCGGCGGCTTTGGAGCTGGCTTCGACCGCCTCATGCTGGAGGAGGCGCTGCTATTGCTCGCCACCCTGATGTTCTTCATGGGCGGACGGATCATCGCGCCAGCCGTCGCCGGTTACGCGCAGAGCCGGGGATGGCGACTGGATGCGCGGGTGCAGCCGCATATCGAAGGCGCCGTGCTGATCCTGCTCGGCCTCGCCCTGCTGTTGAATCTCCTGCCCTGGCCGCTCACCCGGCAACTCACCGGCGCCGTACTGGTCGCCGCTGCCGTACTCACGACCATCCGCCTGCTGCGCTGGCAACCCTGGCGCTGCGCGCGGCCGGAGTTGCTGACGCTGCTGCTCGGCTATGCCTGGCTCGCCATTGGCCTGCTATTGCTTGGCCTGGGTACGCTGCTACCGGCGCTGCCATTGAACGCAACGCTGCACGCTTTGACCGTCGGCGCGCTGGGCAGCCTGACTTTCGCGGTCATGGCCCGCACGCGGCTGATCTACCGTTTCCGCGATCCCGCGGCGCAGCCCTGGATACAGGGCGTGGCGTTGCTGATCAGCCTGGCCGCGCTGGCTCGCGTGCTGCCCGCCCTGCTGAGTCAGCCTAACCCGGCCTGGCTGCTGCTCGCCGCCGGTTGCTGGTCGCTGGCCTTTATGGCGCTGACCTTGCTGCTCTGGCGTTGTCGCGACGCCCATTCGGATAGTCCTCGCGGCAACGCTAATCACTGAGTCATCGACCGGAACTCTCGCGCATTACGCTTGACCTACATGCAACCGCCGGCGATTCCTCCCATGTCCGCCGTCGCATTCGCCGAGGCCTGCATGACCGATCTGCGCACCCTGCTGCTGAATCAGGACACCCAGGGCGCCGAGCTCTTCGACTCGCCCAAGGAACGCCTGATCTTCTACCGCTCCGAAATCCATTTCGAATCTTCCCTGCTGGCCGAACGCACCAGCGCCTACCTGTCGTCACAATCGTTCCTGATGATTGCCTTTGCCTCGTCGATGGCCAACAGCAACCCTGAGTGGGGCGAGCTGTTCCGCCTGGTGGTGCCGGCGATCCTCTCGGTGCTCGGCCTGATCACATCGCTGCACGCGATGCCCGGCATCAAGTCCAATTTCGACGTCATCGAACGCTGGCATCAGAAACAGTCCGAACTGCTGCAGCTCGAAGGCCGCGTCGGTATGCTGCCCAACAACGAATCGGCGCTGTTCGGCGAAGGTAACAGCCCGGTCGGCGGGCATCGCTACAAGCGCACCCTGCTGTTCTCGCTGCGCACGCCGATCATCTTCTCGCTGGTCTGGAGCGCATTTGGCCTGCTCTGCCTGGCCCTGAGCCTGATGGACTGACGCACCGCACAACGCCGCATTGCCCCACGCGGCAGCAGGTGCTTAGCTGGACGCATCCGTATGGAGGAACCCCATGTCCGATTCAGACCGCCCCCGCTATCGCGTCGATGCTGATCGCCAGGCCGCCCAGCGACGGGTACGCTACGTCGAAACCAACCGGCCGGATGACGGCAGCTGCACGATCTGCCAGCTGGACGAAGAAAACCCGGCACCGCTCGACGAGACCCCCGCCATGGCGCAAGAAAACCCCAGCAACGATGAAGATGAAGCCTTCGCCGAGTCGACCCTGATCCAGGCAATCGAGAACCAACTTGAAGCCGGCGAGCCCGCGGCTACCCAGGCCACGCTGAACAAGCTCACCCTGGTCGGCTACGAGCGCGACGAATGCTTGCAGATGATGGCCCTGGTCCTGGCCCATGAGATCCGCACGATGCTCAGCGAAGACCGCCCTTTCGACGGTGCCGCCTACGAGACCATGCTGCGCAAGCTGCCGGAACTGCCGGAAGCATCCGAATAGGATCTGGATCAAGGCAGGGCCACCGACAGCATCTACACTCAGCAAACAGGGCATGAGCCCACCATCCGAGGAGCGAGCATGTCGTACACCCCTGAGCTGGTTGCCGAACTGGACGTACTCCGACAGTTCAATCTGGAAAATCTGCAGGAAGGGCTGAAGGTGCATCACGAAGCCAGCCCCGCCACCATCGCCGCTTTTGGCCGCCTCCACGCCAAGGGCCTGATCACCCAGGCCGACGGCGGTTACCTCACCAGCCTTGGCCGCGACGCGGCCGAACAGGCGCAAACGCTGCATACCATCCTCTCGGAAACCGTCACGGCCTGACATCGCCATGCCGTTCCGCTTCACCAGTCCAGGGCACGGATGACGCCGGCCCTGGCCGTTGGTCGCTCACTGCAGGCAAACTTGCGCCGCGCCTCAAGCCGCACGCCGATTGGCCGATGAACAGGGGTTAGCCTCGCCTGCACGAACCACAATGACCCGCACCCAGCACATCCACCCGATTCTCGAAGAAGGCATCGACCGCAAGGTGCTGACCACGCTGCGGGCGCGCTTTCTCGCGGTCAACTCCGCACGCCTGGAGCGGGCCCTGCAGGCCATGTCGACGCGCCAGCAGCAGGTACTCAAGCTGCTGCCGCTGCTGTTTCACGTCAACCATCCGATTCTCCCCGGCTATGTCTCGGCGACTACCCCTGCCGGACTCGCGCACTTCGTGCCGGACGCCGAGCAGCTCGCCGAAGCACAGCGCCTGAGCCGCTCGTTCGCCTACAAGCCGGCGCGCGGAAAACTGCCGCAGCCGATACTCGGCCTGTTCCTCATGGGCAGCCTCGGCACCGTGGCGCAGGACGAGCACAGCGATCTGGACGTGTGGGTCTGCCACGATCCCGCCCTGGACGCCGGCCAGATCGAGGAACTGCGCCGCAAGTGCGAACTGCTGGAAGCCTGGGCGGCGAGCCAGGGCAGCGAAGCGCACTTCTTTCTGGTCGATCCGCAGCGCTTCAATCAGGGCCAGCGCGAAGCCAGGTTGACCTCCGATGACTGCGGCACCACCCAGCACTACCTGCTGCTCGACGAGTTCTACCGCACGGCACTCTGGCTCGGCGGGCGCATCCCGCTCTGGTGGCTGGTGCCGGACTACGAGGAGCACCGCTACGACGAGTATGTGGCGACGCTGCTGGCCAAGCGTTTCGTGCGCGCCGACGAAGTACTCGACCTCGGCCACCTGGGCCAGGTGCCGCCCGGCGAGTTCGTCGGCGCCGGACTCTGGCAGCTCTACAAGGCCATAGCCTCGCCCTACAAATCGCTGTTCAAGCTGCTGCTGGTGGAGGTGTATGCCAGCCAGTATCCGCAGCTGCGCTGCCTGGCCCTGGACTTCAAACAGGCCATCTATCAAGGGCGGTTCGATCTGAACGAGCTCGACCCGTATATCGCCGCCTACCTTGCCATCGAGCGTTACCTCGGCGCGCGCGGCGACCACGAGCGCCTGGAGCTGGCGCGGCGCTGCCTGTACCTGAAGATCAATCGCCCACTGAGCCGGCCACCGGTCAACCGCAACAAGAGCTGGCAGCGCAGCCTGCTCGAGCGGCTGACCCACGACTGGCGCTGGGACGAGCGGCAGTTCGCACTGCTCGACAACCGCAGCCACTGGAAAGTGCGTCAGGTCAGCCAGGAACGTCGCATGCTGGTCAACGAACTGACCTACGGCTATCGCTTTCTCAGCGACTTCACCCGACGCCTTCAGGCCACCAGTCCGCTCACCAGTCGCGACCTCGGCGTGCTGGGTCGTCGCCTGTACGCCGCGATCGAACGCAAGGCCGGCAAGGTCGAGGTGGTCAATCTTGGTATCTCGCCGGATATGGCTGAACACAGCCTGACCCTGGTGCACGATTACGACGCTGCGGGCGACGTGCGCTGGTCGCTCTATCAGGGCCAGCTCACCGCGCCGGAACTGAGCAATTTCGCCCCATTGAAGCGCTCTCGCGAGCTGGTCGCGCTGCTGGCCTGGTGTCACCGCAACGGCGTGGTGGATGTCAGCACCCACCTGTCCCTGTTCCCTGGCGACAGCGGCCTGAGCGAAGCGGAACTGTTCGCCCTGTTCAGCGACCTGCGCCGTGCGCTGCCGATGCCGCTATGCCCGGTGGACGAAGAAGCGCTACTGGCCGCGAGCAAACCCAGCCGGGTGCTGCTGCTGATCAACATCGGCCTGGACCCCACCCAGCAAGCCCCGACAGCATCTGCCATCGGCGAGCAGTCGATGCTGAACGCGGCGCCGGAAAGCCTGGTGCTGAGCGTGGATCAGGTCACGCTCAACAGCTGGAACGAGTTGCTGGTGACCCGCTACGAAGGGCCGAAGGCGCTGCCACTGTGCCTGCGCGATTATCTGGATAGCCTCGAGCGGGTCGTGCAGGCACCGCAGCTGCAGGTCTTCTGCTTCGCCCGCAATCGCGGACAGGCCATCGCGCGGCGAGTCGAGCAGATATTCGAGGATGCCCGCCAGAGCCTTGCCAGCGTCGCTCATGGACGCTACCTGCTTCAGGTTCGCCAGCATTTCCACATGCTGCAGCGCGAGGCGAACGCGCTGCGTCTCACCCACCTGAGCGATCGCGCCGCACTGCTCGAACACCTTGGCGAGGCTCACCACGCCTACAGCCCGTTCCGGCTCGATCGTGCGGCGCTGGACGGTGACGATCTGGCGCTGATTCTTGCGCAAGGCCGCCCGGGATGCCTGCAGGTGTTCTACCGCACGGCCGGGGAAATCGCCGAACTCAGCGTACTCGATGAATGCAATGCCCTCTGGCGCCAGCAGCTGCCCTATCGCGACGAGCGCACCCTGCTGCGCCCGCTGATGCGCTTTCTCGAGTCAATGCTGTATCGGCGTAACGCGCAGCAGCCCGGACAAAGCCAGGAGCTGGTCGACCCGGCGATCCTCTTCTACCGCATTCAACCCGGACAAGGCGCCCGACCGGCACAACTGGAACGAAGACCGGCGCCCCAGGGCGAGGTCAACGATCCGTTCTACGACGTGCAGGCGATTGTCGAGGCGGGCGAAAACGGTCGCTCGCAGGTCACCCTGTACTGTAACCATCAGGAGTTTTCCGGCCTGGAATATGGTGCCGAGCTGTTCGCCGCCGTGACACGCACGATCATTTCCCGGCGCCGCGACGGTGAACGCTACCCCTGCTACATCACCGACCTCGACCTCACTGGCCTGCACGGCAGCGGACGCAGCCAGACTGTGCAACACCTACGCTACAAGGCGCGCCTGGAGGCGGCGCTGAACGCGGCAATGGAGTCATAAGAGGGCGCTGACGGGGCTTCAGTCAGCGTCTCGACGAGGTTCCGGCCTGACGAACCAGCTGCATTGCGCAGTGGCTATCCAACGCTTTTCGCGCCAACAAAGGCAGAGCTGCGGAAAGCTGCTACCAGCCCGATCGCAGCGGCGGCCAGGCTGATCATCTCGCAAGCGTCGCCCGTCAGAACGGATCGCCTGCCGCTTCGGGCTGGTATTCGATCGCGAGCAGGGTGAGCTTGATCATCTTGCCGGATGGAGTCGGCCAGTCGATGTGCTGGCCTACACTCATGCCCAGCAGCGCCGTACCGACCGGTGCGAGGACGGACACGGTGCCTTCCTTGCCGGCGTCGTGGGGATAGACCAGCGTCAGGTGGTAGTCCTTGCCCGTGCCTTCGTCGCGGCAGTGCACGCGCGAATTCATGGTCACGACGCCCGCAGGCATCTCGCTGCGTTCCACGATCTGCGCCCGCGACAGTTCCTGCTCGAGCGCTTCGGCGGCCGGACCGTAGTCGTCCAGACTGTCGAGCAGCCGCTCAAGGCGCTGCAGATCGAGTTGGGTAAGGATGATCGGCGGTGCACTGGTCATGGGTTCTGGCAAGCTCCTGCGAAAAAATAAAACACGAAAAAAGCAAAACCCCGCCCGAAGGCGGGGTTTTGTTGACCTGCGAAGACACTATCACAGCAGCCCGAATAAGCAAGGGCCCCACCGGCAGCGCCCGGCTCGCGGGGGCTGCACGCAGATTGCGTCAGATATCCTCGAATTCCAGCGCTTCGCCGCCCTGCTCCAGCGTCACCCGCGAGAGCAGCTCTCCGAGGCGCTCGCCGCTTGCATCGCACAGCCACAGCTGGCTGCCTTCGTCGTAGTCGAAATGAAAGCCGCCGGAGCGCGCCGCGACCCACAGCTGGCGCAACGCGGGCTGGCGGCTGAGGATCAGCTGACTGCCGTTATCGAAGCGCACGGTCAGCACACCACCGGAGTTCTCCAGGTCGACGTCCAGACTGGTGTCATCGAATACGTCCTCGACACTCTCCTGCACAGCATCGACCAGATCGTGATAACGGGCTTCGCTCAGGCTCATGCAACACTTCCTCGAATTGTTCTGCACGCGACGCGGGCCGCATGCGATGGCGGCGAGCTTAGCAGGGCGCAGCCGGATCAAGCGAGCCGCCCGCCAGCACGGCCGCCGTGTGACGTGCTGCTCGCATAGGCAATCCGCCGGGTGCTGGGTATACTCCGGCGATTAGATTTTTCAAGGATTCCAGTCCCCATGAAGCGCCTTCTGCTTCCCTTCATCGCACTCGCCGTCTTCGCCGCCGCGCTCAGCGGTTGTGGCCAGAAAGGTCCGCTGTACCTGCCGGATGACGAGAAAACCGTCAAAGAACGTTCCAAAGACCGTTTCGAACTCTAAAGGAGGCTGTTCATGGAGGCCTTCTCGTACCGCGACGGTCAACTCTTCGCGGAAGGCGTGGCACTGCCCGCACTTGCGCAACGCTTCGGCACCCCGACCTACGTCTATTCCCGCGCGCACATCGAAGCCCAGTACCGGGCCTATGCCGATGCGCTGGATGGCATGCCGCATCTGGTCTGCTTCGCCGTCAAAGCCAATTCGAACCTGGGCGTACTGAACGTTCTGGCACGTCTCGGCGCCGGTTTCGACATCGTCTCGCGCGGTGAGCTGGAGCGCGTACTGGCCGCCGGCGGACAGCCGGACCGTATCGTCTTCTCTGGCGTCGGCAAGACCCGTGACGACATGCGCCGAGCGCTGGAAGTCGGCGTGCACTGCTTCAACGTGGAATCCACCGATGAGCTGGAGCGCCTGCAGCAGGTCGCCGCCGAGCTCGGCAAAAAGGCGCCGGTGTCGCTGCGGGTCAACCCGGACGTCGATGCCGGCACCCACCCGTACATTTCCACAGGTCTCAAAGAGAACAAGTTCGGCATCGATATCGACAATGCCGAGGCGGTCTACGCCCGTGCCGCCGAGCTGCCGAACCTGGAAGTGGTCGGTGTCGACTGCCATATCGGTTCGCAGCTGACCAGCCTGCCGCCTTTCCTCGATGCGCTCGACCGCCTGCTCGCACTGACCGAGCGCCTCGCCGCACGCGGCATCCAGATTCGTCACCTTGACCTCGGTGGCGGCCTCGGCGTGCGTTACCGCGACGAGCAGCCACCGCTGGCCGGTGACTACATCCAGGCCGTGCGCCAGCGCATCGAAGGCCGCGGGCTGGCGCTGGTGTTCGAGCCAGGCCGCTCCATCGTCGCCAACGCCGGCGTGCTGCTGACCCGCGTGGAATACCTCAAGCACACCGCGCACAAGGATTTCGCCATCGTCGATGCGGCGATGAACGACCTGATCCGTCCGGCGCTGTACCAGGCGTGGATGAACGTCATCGCGGTGCAGCCGCACGAAGGCGATACGCGTCGCTACGACATCGTCGGACCGATCTGCGAAACCGGCGACTTCCTCGCCAAGGATCGTGAGCTGGCGCTGGTCGAGGGCGACCTGCTGGCGGTGTGTTCGGCCGGTGCCTACGGCTTCGTCATGAGCTCCAACTACAACACCCGCGGCCGCGCCGCCGAGGTGCTGGTGAACGGTGACCAGGCCTTCGAAGTGCGCCGTCGCGAGAGCGTTCAGGAGCTATACGCCGGCGAAAGCCTGCTGCCCACTTGAGGCCAAGATCATGCTTCTGCGCTTTACCAAGATGCACGGTCTGGGCAACGACTTCATGGTCATCGACCTGGTCAGCCAGCACGCGCACATCCAGCCCAAGCACGCCAAGCAGTGGGGCGATCGCCACACCGGAGTCGGTTTTGATCAGCTGCTAATCGTCGAGCCGCCGCAGAACCCGGACGTGGATTTCCGCTACCGCATCTTCAATTCCGACGGTTCGGAAGTGGAGCAGTGCGGCAACGGCGCGCGCTGCTTCGCCCGCTTCGTGGTCGACAAGCGCCTGACCGTGAAACGCAAGATCAAGGTCGAAACCAAGGGCGGCATCATCGAGCTGGATATCCGTCCCGATGGGCAGATCCGCGTCGACATGGGTCCGCCGCGACTGGTGCCGTCCGAGATTCCGTTCCAGGCCGACCAGGAAGCCCTGAGCTATCCGCTCGAAGTCGATGGCCAGCGCGTCGAGTTGGCCGCCGTGTCCATGGGCAACCCCCATGCGGTGCTGCGCGTCGACAGCGTCGAGCAGGCACCTGTGCATGAACTCGGACCGAAGATCGAACATCACCCGCGCTTTGCGCAGCGGGTCAATGTCGGCTTCCTGCAGGTCGTCGATCGCCGCCATGCGCGGCTGCGCGTTTGGGAACGCGGCGCCGGGGAAACCCAGGCCTGCGGTACCGGCGCCTGCGCGGCTGCGGTCGCGGCAATACGCCAGGGCTGGATGGATTCGCCGGTACAGGTCGAGCTGCCGGGTGGCCGCCTGTCCATCGAATGGGCAGGTCCCGGGCAGCCGGTTATGATGACCGGCCCCGCCGTTCGTGTATTTGAAGGACAGGTTCGCCTATGACCGACCAGACCCAGGGCAGCACCCCGCTACCCGACGCCGAAGCCGTCGCCGCCTACCTGCGCGCCCATCCGGAATTCTTCGTCGATCACGACGAGCTGATCCCTGAGCTGCGCATCCCCCATCAGCCGGGCACCGCGGTGTCGCTGGTGGAGCGTCAGGTCAAGCTGCTGCGTGAGCGCAACATCGAGATGCGCCATCGTCTGTCGCAACTGATGGACGTGGCGCGCGACAACGACCGTCTGTTCGACAAGACCCGCCGCCTGGTGCTCGACCTGCTCGACGCCAGCAGCCTGGAAGAAGTGGTCAGCGCGGTGGAAGACAGCCTGCGCCACGAGTTCCAGGTGCCCTACGTCAGCCTGATCCTGTTCAGCGACGCGACACTGCCGGTGGGCCGCTGCGTCAGCACCGGCGAGGCACAGCAGAGCATCGGCGGTCTGCTCGACGGCGGCAAGACCATCTGCGGCGTGCTCCGCCCGCACGAGCTGAGCTTTCTGTTCGGCGCCGAAGACAGCAGCAGCGTGGGCTCCGCGGCGGTAGTCAGCCTGAAAAATCAGCTGGGCGTACTGGCGATCGGCAGCCCGGATCCACAGCACTACAAGAGCTCGCTGGGCACGCTGTTCCTCGGTTATATCGCCGAAGTGCTGACCCGCGTGCTGCCGCGCTTTGGTACGCCGCTGCGCTCGGTACGCTGAGCGCAATTGCCGACCAACGCCACGCACCACACGCGCCTGCTCGCGGCCTGAGGCTGGAGCCTGTTCATGCAGAACGAACTCGACGCCTACTTCGAACACCTGCGCAGCGCCCGGCAGCTGTCGGGCCACTCGCTGGACGGCTACCGCCGCGACCTGAACAAGCTGCTGACTTACTGCGAGCGCGAAAACATCGCCGAGTGGAATGCACTGCAAGGCCGACACCTGCGCCAGCTGGTCGGCGAGCTGCATCGCCAGGGCCAGTCCAGCCGCAGCGTGGCGCGCCTGCTCTCATCGGTGCGCGGCCTCTACCGCTACCTGAATCAGGAAGGCCTCTGCCAGCACGATCCGGCTACCGGCCTGTCCGCGCCGAAAGGTGAACGACGTCTTCCGAAGCTGCTGGATACCGATCGCGCCATGCAGCTGCTCGATGGTGGCGTCGAGGACGATTTCATCGGCCTGCGCGATCAGGCGATGCTCGAGCTGTTCTATTCATCCGGCCTGCGGCTTTCGGAACTGGTCAGCCTGAACCTCGACCAGCTCGACCTACCGGCAGGCATGGTGCGAGTGCTCGGCAAGGGCAACAAGGTGCGCGAGCTGCCGGTAGGGCGCAAGGCGCGCGAGGCCTTGCAAGCCTGGTTGCCTGTACGTGCGCTCGCCAACCCGGCCGATGGCGCGGTATTCATCGGCCAGCAGGGTCGCCGTCTCGGCGCGCGGGCCGTGCAAGTGCGAGTGCGCCAGGCCGGCGTGCGCGAGCTTGGCCAGCACCTGCATCCACACATGTTGCGCCACAGCTTCGCCAGCCATCTGCTGGAGTCGTCGCAGGACCTGCGCTCGGTGCAGGAGCTGCTCGGCCATGCCGACATCGGCACCACGCAGATCTACACCCATCTGGACTTTCAGCACCTGGCCAAGGTCTACGATCAGGCGCATCCGCGCGCCAAGCGCAAGCAGGACACCGACACATGAGCATTCGCCTGATCACCTTCGACCTGGACGATACCTTCTGGGAAACCACGCCGGCCATCCAGAGCGCCGAGACCGCCCTGCGCGACTGGCTCGGCGTGCATGCACCGCGCCTGGGCGAATTTCCCGTCGAAGCCCTCGGCGCGATCCGCCGCATGCTGGTGGAGCAGGACTCGGCGCTGCGCCACCGTATCAGCGAGCTGCGCCGGCGCATCCTGCAGCACGCGCTGCACGATGCCGGCTATCCCGCCGACGAAGCGGACGAGTTGGCCGAACAGGCCTTCCAGGTGTTTCTCGATGCGCGCCACCAGGTGCAGATTTTCCCGGACGTGCAGCCCACCCTGGAATTTCTCGCCAATCACTACACCCTCGGCGTGATCACCAACGGCAATGCCGACGTGCGCCGCCTGGGCCTGGCCGACTATTTCCAGTTCACCCTGTGCGCCGAGGAGCTGGGCGTCGGCAAGCCCGACCCGCATCCGTTCCAGCAAGCCCTGCGCCTGGGCGCTGCGCGCCCGGAACAGGCCGTGCACGTCGGCGACCACGCGCTGGATGACATCGTCGGAGCGCAACAGGCGGGCCTGCGAGCGATCTGGTTCAACCCCAAGCGCGCCGCCTGGCCGCACGATTACCATCCCGATGCGCAAATCCAGAGCCTGGCCGAATTGCCCAAGCTGCTGCTCGGCTGGCGCGGCGACTGAGCGAGAAGCCAGACGCCAGATGCGCAAAAGCCCGCCTTGGAGGCGGGCTTTTGCGCAATTCTTTTTGGTGCTCAGATAGGGCGACTGCCGTACTTGCTATCCGGCTTCTTCGGTGGGTCGGCGACCACATTGGGCTCGACTTCCTGCACTTGGCCGCCACGCGCGAGAAATTCTTCCATGGCCCGCGCCAGTGCATCGCGCTCCTTCTGCTTGGCTTCCAGGCTCGGCAGTTCGTCCGGTTCCACGGCCTTCGCCTTGGCCTTCTTGGCCGGCGTAGCGCGCTCGCTGTCGGTCCCTTCGTCGTCGAGACTGTCGTCGCCATCATCGGCAGCGTTCAGCTCTTCCCCTTCCTCCTCGTCGCTAACGTCCAGATCGTCTTGTTCTAGTTCTTCGTCGCTCATGTTCAACCTCATGGCCTTGCCAAAGCGGAGTAAGTTATAGCCCAGCGATGCGGAAAGACCGACACCGCCAAAAAAAATTCAACTTGCCGTCCCGTGCAGCGTTGCCACAATCTGCCGCGCGCCACCCTGGTCGCGGTGCTCTCCGAGATAGATGCCCTGCCAGGTACCGAGTGCCAGACCCCCATCGCTGACCGGCAGGCTCAACTGGCAGCCGAGCAGACTGGCCTTGAAATGCGCCGGCAGATCGTCCGGCCCTTCGTAGTCGTGCTCGTAGCCTCCCTCACCCTGCGGCACCAGGCGATTGAAGAAGCGCTCGAAATCTCGTCGAACCGCTGCATCGGCATTCTCGTTGATCGTCAGCGAGGCCGAGGTATGCCGCAGCCACAGGTATAACAGACCGACCCGGCATTGCCGCAGTTCCGGCAGTGCGTCGAGCAGCTCATCGGTGACGAGATGAAAGCCGCGTGGCCGCGCGCGCAAGGTGATCAGGGTCTGTTGCCACATGTTCGAAGACTCATGTTCAACGGCTGGTCGCGCGCATTCTAGCGTGGCGCCAAAAAAAACAAAGGGCGCCAAAAGGCGCCCTTGTCATGAACCAGCGAATCGTTACTGGCGAGTGAACTCCGGATAGGCTTCCAGACCGCACTCGACGACGTCCACGCCCTCGTATTCCTCTTCCTCGCTGACACGCAGGCCCATCACCGCCTTGATGATGCCCCAGACGATCAGGCTGGCGATGAACACCCAGAGGAAGATCGACACCAGACCCAGCAGCTGGGCACCGAAGGTGGCATCGGCGTTGGTCAGAGGCACGGCCAGCAGGCCCCACATGCCGGCAACACCGTGCACGGAGATGGCACCGACCGGGTCATCGAGCTTGAGCTTGTCCAGGCCAAGGATGCTGAACACCACCAGCACACCACCCACGCCGCCGATCAGGGTCGCCTGCAGAGCGCTCGGGGTCAGCGGTTCGGCAGTGATCGCCACCAGACCGGCCAGCGCGCCGTTGAGCACCATGGTCAGGTCGGACTTGCCGAACAGCAGACGCGCGGTGATCAGCGCGGCGATCAGGCCGCCTGCAGCGCCCATGTTGGTGTTGACGAAGACCTGAGCGACGGCATTGGCGTCTTCGATGGTGCTCATCTTCAGCTGCGAGCCACCGTTGAAGCCGAACCAGCCCATCCACAGGATGAAGGCACCGAGGGTCGCCAGCGGCATGTTGGCACCGGGGATGGCGTTGATCTGACCGTTCGCACCGTACTTGCCCTTACGCGGACCGAGCAGCAGCACACCCGCCAGAGCAGCAGCCGCACCGGCCATGTGTACGATGCCCGAGCCTGCGAAGTCGAGGTAACCCGCCGCGTCGAGGAAACCACCGCCCCACTTCCAGAAGCCCTGAACCGGGTAGATGAAGCCGGTCATCACCACCGCGAAGGCGATGAACGCCCACAGCTTCATGCGTTCGGCCACCGCACCGGAAACCACCGACATGCAGGTCGCGGCGAACACGATCTGGAAGAAGAAGTCGGCACGCGCGGAGTAGTAAGGCGCGTCCTCACCACCGGCGGCGACCACGTCGACGGCGTTCTCGTCGCCGATCAGGAAGCCCAGGCTCGGCAGGATGCCGCCGTCCGGGCTGGAGTACATGATGTAGTAGCCGACCAGCAGATACATGATCGACGCCAGCGCGTAGAGCACGATGTTCTTGGTGAGGATCTCGGCGGTGTTCTTCGCCCGGACCAGACCGGCTTCGAGCATGGCGAAACCTGCCGCCATCCACATCACCAGCGCTCCGCAGATCACGAAGTAGAAGGTATCGAGTCCGTACTGGACGGGTATCAATGCAGTGCTATCCATGTTTCACCTCTTGCTGTCGCGCTTTGTGCGCTGTTCGGTCCACAGGCCATCGCATGCCGCGTCGATGGCCGGTGCCGCTTTTCGGATTGGCCCCGGGGTTGGCTCCGGGGTGCCCTGAATGGATTACAGGTTGTAGCCACGCTCGTTATGCAGGCTGAGGTCGAGGCCGATGGTCTCCTGCTCCTCGTTGACCCGCAGGCCCATCACCAGATCGATCGCCTTGAGAATCAGGTAGGTGACGATGCCGGTGTACACCACGGTGAACAGCACGCCCTTGAACTGGATCCACAGCTGCAGGCCGATGTTCTCCACTGCGCCGAAGCCACCCAGCATGGGTGCCGCGAAGATGCCGGTGAGCAGCGCACCGACGATGCCGCCGATGCCGTGCACACCGAAGGCGTCCAGCGAATCGTCGTAGCCGAGCTTGCGTTTCAGGCTGGTGGCGCAGAAGAAGCAGACCACTCCGGATACCAGGCCGATGACCAGCGCGCCCATCGGGCCGACGGTGCCGGCAGCCGGCGTGATGGCGACCAGACCGGCGACCACGCCGGAGGCGATGCCCAGCGCGCTGGGTTTGCCGTGGCCGATCCACTCGGCGAACATCCAGCCCAGCGCCGCAGCGGCAGTTGCGATCTGCGTGACCAGCATGGCCATGCCGGCCGTACCGTTGGCGGCGATGGCCGAGCCCGCATTGAAGCCGAACCAGCCGACCCAGAGCATTGCGGCACCGACCAGGGTCAGGCCCAGGTTGTGCGGCGCCATCGGCGTGGTCGGATAGCCCTTGCGCTTGCCCAGCACCAGGCAGGTCACCAGGCCGGCGATACCAGCGTTGATGTGCACCACGGTGCCGCCAGCGAAGTCGAGCACCCCCCAATCCCACATCAGGCCGCCGTCGCCGCCCCAGACCATGTGCGCGATCGGCGCGTAGACCAGGGTGAACCAGACGCCCATGAACACCAGCATCGCGGAGAACTTCATGCGTTCGGCGAAGGCGCCGACGATGAGTGCCGGGGTGATGATGGCGAAGGTCATCTGGAAGGTGATGAAGATGCTTTCAGGGAAGGCGCCGACCAGGCTGTCGGGCGTCAGACCGCTGAGAAAGGCGCGGTCCAGGCCGCCGACGAAGGAATTGAAGTTGGTGACCCCAGCTTCCATACCGGTGGTGTCGAACGCGAGGCTGTAGCCGTAGACCATCCAGAGGATGCTCATCAGGCCGGTGACCGCAAAGCACTGCATCATCACCGAGAGAATGTTCTTCGAGCGGACCATGCCGCCGTAGAACAGCGCCAGCCCAGGGATGGTCATGAACAGCACCAGCGCAGTGGCCGTCAGCATCCATGCCGTGTCGCCTGAATCCAGCGTTGCCTCCTGCGCCAGGGCCAGGCCTGGACTTATCAGAGACAAAAGGGCTCCTAGCCCTGCGAATTTTCGCAGAGTCATGGTTTTACTCCTGGGGCGTGGGGGTTCGGAGGTGCTGCTTAAATCGCGTCGGTATCGGTTTCGCCGGTACGGATGCGGATGGCCTGTTCCAGGTTGACCACGAAGATCTTGCCGTCGCCGATCTTGCCGGTGTTGGCCGCCTTGGTGATGGCCTCGATGACGCGATCGAGCTGATCGTCAGCGATGGCCACGTCGATCTTTACCTTCGGCAGGAAGTCGACGACGTATTCGGCACCGCGATACAGCTCGGTGTGGCCCTTCTGACGACCGAAGCCTTTGACTTCGGTTACGGTGATGCCCTGTACGCCAATTTCCGACAGCGACTCGCGCACGTCGTCCAGCTTGAACGGCTTGATGATGGCAGTGACTAGTTTCATGAAAACTTCTCCCGTTTTAGGTGGACTTGCCCCAGAAGTACGAACCCGGCTCAAGTCTAAGCTCAGTGTCTGGCTCTTGTAACGCTCCGGCTGTAGCCGGTCCGCAGTCCGACACCACCAACCTCTCCGACAAAGCGTCGCGAATCACCGATGCACCGCAACCCGTTGGTGCATGCGTCGCTGGGGACAAAGCAGAATCAGTGCCAGCTTTACGCAATGCCCGTTTTTACGGGGTGCGTACGGATGGAATGGATGCCCGACGGACGGTAGCGGCCAGAACACGCACAATATTGGTGCGCGCATGCACCAGCAGCTGCTCATTTTTTGTGCACGCCACCTGAGAAAGACCGGAAAAAGCCCGTGCTACACTGCGCCCGGTTCAACCACAGGTGTTTTCAATGTTGCCGCCAAAAGCTTTCCTAGATGCCATCGGCTCCCAGGCCTCGCGCCTGTTCAACGGCGAGACGCCGCTGCCGCGTGGCGAGTTCGAAGCCCAGCTCAAGGGTGTGGTCCAGGGCGCACTGAACAAGCTCGACGTGGTCAGCCGCGACGAATTCGACAGCCAGATGGTGGTGCTCGCCCGCACCCGCGCGCGCCTGGAGGCGCTCGAAGCCAAGGTTGCCGAACTGGAAGAAAAGCTCACGCCGCCCGCGTCCTGACAGACCGGGCCGCGACACGATCAAAGGAGTGATCGGATGTCCCTGGCCATAGTTCATAGCCGCGCGCAGATTGGCGTCGAAGCGCCGTCAGTGACCGTCGAAGCTCATCTGGCCAACGGCCTGCCGGCGCTGACTCTGGTCGGCCTGCCGGAAACCGCGGTCAAGGAAAGCAAGGATCGCGTGCGCAGCGCCATTCTCACCTCCGGCTTCGATTTTCCCGCTCGACGCATCACCCTCAACCTCGCCCCCGCCGACCTGCCCAAGGACGGCGGCCGCTTCGACCTGTCCATTGCCCTGGGCATCCTCGCCGCCAGCGGTCAGCTGCCGGCCGAGCGGCTCGACAACCTGGAATGCCTAGGCGAACTGGCACTGTCCGGCGCCTTGCGCCCGGTCCAGGGCGTCCTGCCGGCTGCCCTCGCCGCTCGAGCGGCAGGGCGCGCGCTGCTGGTGCCACGGGCCAACGCCGAGGAAGCCAGCCTGGCCTCGGGGCTCACCGTCTATGCCGCCGAGCACTTGCTCGAGGTCGCAGCGCACTTCAACGGCATCACGCCGCTCGAACCTTATGTGGCCCAGGGCCTGCTACGACAGATTCAGCCTTACCCCGACCTGGCCGACGTGCAAGGTCAGCAGGCGGCCAAGCGCGGGCTGCTGATCGCCGCGGCTGGCGCGCACAACCTGCTGTTTTCCGGCCCGCCAGGCACCGGCAAGACGCTGCTGGCCAGCCGCCTGCCCGGTCTCTTGCCGCCGCTGGACGAACAGGAGGCGCTGGAAGTCGCCGCCATCCATTCGGTGGCCAGTCACAGCCCTCTCGAGCATTGGCCGCAACGGCCCTTTCGGCAGCCCCATCACAGTGCATCCGGCCCGGCGCTGGTCGGTGGCGGCAGCCGTCCGCAGCCAGGGGAGATCACCCTGGCGCATCAGGGCGTACTGTTTCTCGACGAGCTGCCGGAGTTCGACCGCAAGGTGCTCGAGGTCTTGCGTGAGCCACTGGAGTCGGGGCATATCGTCATCGCCCGGGCCCGCGACAAGGTGCGTTTTCCGGCGCGTTTCCAGCTGGTGGCGGCGATGAATCCCTGCCCCTGTGGCTACCTCGGTGATCCCAACGGGCGCTGCCGCTGCACGCCGGACCAGATCCAGCGCTATCGCAACAAGCTCTCCGGCCCGCTGCTCGACCGCATCGACCTGCATTTGACCGTGGCGCGCGAGGCGACGGCCCTCAACGCTCCGCCGCAGACGGGCCAGAGCAGTGCCGTACTCGCCGCCCAGGTAGCCCAGGCGCGACAGCTGCAACTCGCCCGTCAGGGCTGCGCCAACGCCTTCCTCGACCTCGCCGGATTGCGCAGCCATTGCCAGCTCGGCACCGAGGATCAGGCCTGGCTGGAGCGCGCCTGCGAACGCCTGGCGCTGTCGCTGCGCGCCGCGCACCGCCTGCTCAAGGTGGCGCGCACCCTCGCCGATCTGGAACAGGCCGGGCGAATCAGCCGCCAGCACCTCGCCGAAGCCCTGCAGTACCGGCCCGGCAGTCAAGGCTGAGCCTGCTCTAGCACGGGCTTCGGTGCGCGTCGATCAGCTGCGGACAACGGGCATCCTTTGCGGTCTGTGTTAAGTTGGATGGCTTTCGCCACAGGCGGCCACTCCCCAGAAACAACCCGAAGGAGCGCAGCATGGAGGCAAAACAGCCCTCGTCGTCTCACCTCAACGCCCCGGTCTTCTACGGCTCGGCGGTCATCATCCTGGCGCTGGTGATCTACAGCGTCGCTTTCCAGAGCCATGCGCAAACGCTGTTTGGCGATACCCAGGCCTGGATCATCGCCAACGTCAGCTGGCTCTACATCCTCGCCGTTGCACTCATCCTGCTCATGGTGGTGCTGCTGGCGTTCAGTCGTTACGGCGACATCAAGCTCGGGCCGGATCACAGCGAACCGGATTACAGCGCCCTGACCTGGTTCGCCATGCTGTTCTCCGCCGGCATGGGCATCGGCCTGATGTTCTTCGGCGTCGCCGAACCGGTGATGCACTTCCTCTCACCGCCGGTGGGCGAGGGCGGCACCAGCGCTGCCGCCTATGAGGCGATGAAGATCACCTTCTTCCACTGGGGCCTGCATGCCTGGGCGATCTACGCCATCGTGGCGATGATCCTGGCCTACTTCGCCTACCGCCACGGCCTGCCGCTCACCCTGCGCTCGGCGCTCTACCCGCTGATTGGCGAGCGCATCTACGGGCCGATCGGGCATGCCGTGGACATCTTCGCCATCATCGGCACGGTGCTCGGGGTCGCCACCTCACTGGGCCTCGGCGTCACCCAGATCAACACCGGGCTGAATCACCTGTACGGCCTGCCGGTATCCGTGCCGGTGCAGATCGGCCTGATCATCGCCACCACGCTGCTGGCGACGATTTCGGTGGTCACCGGCCTGGACAAGGGCGTGCGCAGGCTGTCGGAGCTGAACCTGACGCTGGCGGCACTGCTGTTGCTGATGGTGCTGATCGCGGGGCCGACGGTGTTCATCCTGCAGACTTTCGTGCAGAACACCGGCAGCTACCTGTCGGATATCGTCAACAAGACCTTCAACCTCTATGCCTACGAGCCGAACGACTGGATCGGCGGCTGGACGCTGTTCTACTGGGGCTGGTGGCTGGCCTGGTCGCCCTTCGTCGGCCTGTTCATCGCGCGCATCTCGCGCGGCCGGACGATTCGAGAGTTCGTCACCGGCGTGCTGCTGGTGCCGACTGCATTCACCCTGCTGTGGATGACCGTGTTCGGCGACACAGCGATCCACATGATCCTCTGGGAACACGTCTCCAGCCTTGGTGAAGCCATCGAGCAAGACAGTTCGCTGGCCCTGTTCGCCTTCCTCGAGCACTTCCCCTTCTCGGGCTTCATCTCGCTGATCGCGATCATCATGGTGGTGGTGTTCTTCGTCACCTCGGCGGACTCCGGCGCGTTGGTGGTGGACATGCTCGCCTCCGGCGGCCAGCAGGGCACTCCGGTCTGGCAACGCATCTTCTGGGCCGCATCCATGGGCGGGGTGGCCATCGCGCTGCTGCTCGCCGATGGCCTGACCGCGCTGCAGACGGCAACCATCGCCAGCGCCCTGCCCTTCACCATCGCGCTGCTCTGTTCGATGTGGGGTCTGCTCAAGGCGCTGCGGCTGGATGCCACGAAGCAGGGGCTGCGCTACCAGGCCCTGAGCACCTCGCCCAGCGCACCGCGCAGTGCCGGTGGCTGGCAACGTCGCCTGCGTACGCTGATGCTGTTCCCGCGACGCGCCCATGTGGTGCGCTTCATCACCGAAGTGGTGCGTCCGGCCTACGAGGACATCGCCGAGGAAATGCGCAAGCAGGGCTATGCGGTGGACATCAGCGAAGGTGATGATCGTCGCTTGCGCTTCGAGATCACCCACGAAGGCGAGCCAGACTTCATCTACGAAGTGCGCCCGCGGGCCTACGCCATGCCGAGTTTCGTCGCCACCAGCGAGGACGACGAGCGCGAGGAGCGCAAGTACTTCCGCGCCGAGGTGCATCTCAAGGAAGGCGGCCAGGATTATGACGTGATGGGCTGGAGCCGCGAGGACGTCATCAGTGACATCCTCGGCCAGTACGAGAAGCACATGCACTTCCTGCACATGGTTCGCTGAAGCCGAGCTGCGTCCTGGCGCCGGCCAGGACGCGGTCGATCAATGCGCCAGGCCGGCTGCCAGTCGCTCGGCGCTCATGAAATGCAGCAACTCGGCCAGCGGCAACGGCTGGCTGACCAGATAGCCCTGCACCTGCTGCGCGCCGAACTGGCGCAGCAGCTCGAGCTGCTCGGTGGTCTCGACGCCCTCGGCCACCACATCCAGATCCAGGTTGTGCGCCAGGCCGACCATCGCCTGCACCAGCTGCGACTTCTCGGGCCGCACGACCATGCCGGCGACAAAGCTCTTGTCGATCTTCAGCAGGGTGATCGGCAGGCTGGACAGGTGCACGAACGACGAGAAACCGGTGCCGAAATCATCCAGCGAAAAGCGCACGCCGAGCTCGCCCAGCGCATGCATGGCGCTCTGTACCTGCTCGCTGCGGCGCATCACCGCGGTTTCGGTGAGTTCGAATTCCAGCCAGTGCGGGTCGATGCCGCGCTCGTCGATCAGCCGGTTGAGCGTCGGCAGCAACTGACTGTCCTGAAACTGGCGGAACGACAGGTTGATCGCCATGTGCAGTGAATCCGCGCCGCCCTCATGCAGGCTTTGCAGATCGCGCAGCGCGCGGGCGATCACCCAGTAGCCGAGCGGCACGATCAGGCCGCTCTCCTCAGCCATGGGAATGAAGGCTTCCGGCCCCAGCAGCCCTCTTTCCGGGTGCAGCCAGCGCACCAGTGCCTCTAGTCCGACGATGCGCCCGCTTTCCAGGCACAGCCGCGGCTGGTAGTGCAGCTCCAGCTCACCGCGACGCAACGCACGGCGCAGCTCGCCTTCCTGATCGGCGAGGCTGCGCGCGCTGCGGCTGACCTGTTCATCGTAGAAACACCAGGTGCAGCCCTGGGCCGCCTTGGCCTGGCGCATGGCGATCTGCGCGTGCCAGAGCAGCGGATCGGCGTCGATCCCCTCGCTGGCACGCGCCAGTCCGACGCTGCAGCCGAGCATCAGGCTCTCGCCCTCCACCCAGTAAGGCTCCGCCAGTGCTTCGACGATGCGATCGGCGACCGCCACGGCGCGCTCCGGATCGTCGCGGGTATCGAGCAGCAGTGCGAATTCGTCGCCGCCCAGCCGCGCCAGCATGTCGCCGACCTCCAGCTGCGCCTTGAGCCGCGCCACCACCTGCAGGATCAGGCGATCCCCGGCCTGGTGGCCGAGGGCATCGTTGACGTGGCGGAAGTTGTCGAGATCGAGATAGCCAAGCACCAGGTCCTGTTCCTGATGTTCGGCCAGGGCATCGAACAGCAGCGTCTGGAAGCCCTGGCGGTTGACGATGCCGGTATGCGGGTCCTGCTCGGCCAGCCTTTGCAAGGTTCCCTGCAGGTTGCAGCGCTCGCGCACGTAGCGCAGGCAGCGGCGCAACACCTCGGCACTGAGCTGGTCGCCCACCAGCCAGTCGACCGCGCCTTCCGGCATCTGCGTCGGTTCGTCGTCGAGCAGCAGGATCAGCGGCCAGGGGAAGCGTTCGGCGAGCGCCTGGCATTCCGGTGTCGCCAGCAGCAGGCAGGGCGTTTCCAGATACGCACTGGCCGTGCCCCAATCCGCCGCAATGATCAGCCGTTCCTTGCTATGCGAGCCCTGCAGGCAGGCGCGCAGGCGCTCGGCCCATTCGGGTCGATCAGCCAACAGCAACAGCGGCATGGATTGAGCGGGCGCTGGCAAGCGGCCTCCGGACTCGGTGATTTGCAAGACGGCGCTACACGCCCGATTTCCCGCACAGCCCTATGCAAACGCCCTGCCTCCTGCAGCGCGCACAAGACTAATCCATTATTTCGATCAGCCAAGCCCCAACTGCGACGATCGGTGATTTATTGAACCTGCAACGGGCCAGCATCGGCGCGGCAGCCTGTTAAACTCCCGCCCCCGCTTCGAATGACCTGAACACCATGTCCCGACTCAACCCTCGGCAGCAGGAAGCCGTGAACTACGTCGGCGGCCCACTTCTGGTGCTCGCCGGTGCCGGCTCCGGAAAGACCAGCGTGATCACCCGCAAGATCGCCTACCTGGTGCAGCATTGCGGCATCCAGGCCCGCCATATCGTCGCCATGACCTTCACCAACAAGGCCGCGCGCGAGATGAAGGAGCGCGTCGGCAGCCTGCTCAAGGGCGCCGAGGCGCGCGGCCTGACCGTGTCCACCTTCCACAACCTGGGCATGAACATCATCCGCAAGGAATACGCGCGGATGGGCTACAAGCCCGGCTTCTCGATCTTCGATGACGGCGATATCAAAGCGCTGCTCACCGACATCATGCAGAAGGAATATTCCGGGGACGATGGTGCCGACGAAATCAAGAACTACATCGACAGCTGGAAGAACGACCTGATCCTGCCCGACGAAGCCCTGGCCAACGCGCGCAACCCCAAGGAGCAGACCGCCGCCATCGTCTATCTGCACTACCAGCGCACGCTCAAGGCGTACAACGCGGTGGACTTCAACGACCTGATCCTGCTGCCGGTGAAGCTCTTCCAGGAGCACGCCGACATTCTGGAAAAATGGCAGAACCGCATCCGCTACCTGCTGGTGGACGAATACCAGGACACCAACGCCAGCCAGTACCTGCTGGTCAAATTGCTGGTGGGCATGCGCAACCAGTTCACCGTGGTCGGCGACGACGACCAGTCGATCTATGCCTGGCGTGGCGCGCGTCCGGAAAACCTGATGCTGCTGAAGGAGGATTACCCGTCGCTGAAGGTGGTGATGCTGGAGCAGAACTACCGCTCCACCAGCCGCATCCTCAAGTGCGCCAACATCCTCATCGCCAACAACCCGCACGTGTTCGAGAAGCAGCTGTGGTCAGAGATGGGCCATGGCGACGAGATCCGCGTGATCCGCACGCGCAACGAGGACGCCGAGTGCGAGCGTGTGGCGCTTGAAATCCTCACCGAACACCTGCGTACTCAGCGCCCCTACAGCGACTTCGCCATCCTCTACCGCGGCAACTACCAGGCCAAGCTGATGGAGCTGAAGCTGCAGCACCACCAGATTCCCTATCGCCTGTCCGGCGGCACCAGCTTCTTCGCCCGCCAGGAGGTGAAGGACCTGATGAGCTACTTCCGCCTCTTGGTCAACCCGGACGACGACAACGCCTTCCTGCGGGTGATCAACGTGCCGCGCCGCGAGATCGGCTCCACCACCCTGGAGAAGCTCGGCAACTACGCCAGCGAGCGCGGCATCAGCATGTACGCCGCCGCTGACGAGATCGGCCTCGGCGCGCATCTGGACAGCCGCTACGCCGAGCGCCTGTCGCGCTTCAAGCGCTGGATGGACAACGTGCGCCAGCAGTGCGCGCAGAACGACCCGATCGCCGCCATCCGCAGCATGGTGATGGACATCGACTACGAGAACTGGCTCAGGCAGAACGCCTCCAGCGACAAGGTGGCCGACGCGCGCATGGGCAACGTCTGGTTCCTCGTCGATGCGCTGAAAAACACGCTGGATAAAGACGAAGACGGCGACATGACCATCGAGGACGCCATCGGCAAGCTGGTACTGCGCGACATGCTCGAGCGTCAGCAGGAAGAGGAAGAAGGCGCCGAGGGCGTGCAGATGATGACCATGCACGCCTCCAAGGGCCTGGAGTTTCCCTCGGTGTACATCATCGGCTTTGAGGAAGAAATCCTGCCGCACCGTTCCAGCATCGAGGCCGACACCATCGAAGAAGAGCGGCGCCTGGCCTATGTCGGCATCACCCGTGCCAAGCGCAACCTGGCGCTGACCTTTGCCGCCAAGCGCAAGCAGTACGGCGAGGTGATCGACTGCACGCCGAGCCGCTTCCTCGACGAGCTACCGCCGGAGGACCTGGTCTGGGAAGGCCAGGAAGACGCGCCGGTGGAGGTCAAGGCCGCGCGCGGCAACGACGCCCTCGCGGCGATGCGGGCGATGCTCAAGCGCTGATCGCCACGCCCTTCTTTTCGAGGGGCATTCAGCACCGGTTTGTATCCCGTAACCCAACCGCGGCATGCTTTGCCGATCACGGTTTCTGAGAGGGATGCGATGTATCACGGCGAACGTTTCAATGCCTGGACGCACCTGGTCGGTGCTGCGCTGGCGTGTCTCGGCGCGATCTGGCTGCTGGTGCTGGCGGCGCTCGACGGCTCGCCGGTGAAGATCGTCAGTGCAGCGATCTACGGCCTCAGCCTGATCCTGCTCTACAGCATCTCGACGCTGTACCACAGCCTGCGCGGGCGGGCGAAGGTGGTCATGCGCAAGCTCGATCACCTGTCGATCTACCTCTTGATCGCTGGCAGCTACACACCGTTCTGCCTGGTCACCCTGGCCGGCGCCTGGGGCTGGACGCTGTTCGGCATCGTCTGGGGCCTGGCCGTGATCGGCATGCTGCAGGAGATCAAGCCGCGCTCCGAGGCGCGGGTGCTGTCACTGGTGATCTACGCGGTGATGGGCTGGATCGTGCTGGTGGCGGTCAAGCCGCTGTTCGCCGCCCTCGGTGGCGCCGGTTTCAGCTGGTTGCTGGCCGGCGGCATCTGCTACACGGTGGGCATCGTCTTCTTCGTCTTCGACGACCGTTTTCGGCACTGGCATGGCATCTGGCACATCTTCGTGATGGTCGGCAGCCTGCTGCATTTCATCGCCATCCTGTTCTACGTGCTCTGATCGGCCTCCAGCGCCGCGGCGCTGCCGAGCACCGCTTCCAGCTCGCTCGCCGCCGCGCGCAGCCGCGGCACGAACGCCAGCAGCTGCGCCATCGAGCAACGGATCACCGGCGCGTGGCTGAACAGGCAGGCCAGCAGCTCGCCGTTGGCGTCACGCACCGGCACCGCACAGGCGACCATGCCGTCGATGAACTCCTCGCAATCGGTGCCCAGCTGCTCTTCCCGCACCCGCGCCAGGTCGTCGCGCAGCGCGCTGAAGTCGGTCAGGGTGTTGCGTGCCATGCGCTGCAGCGGCAGGCGCGGCAGCACCCGCTCCAGTTGCTCCGGCGGCAGCGAGGCCAGATAGAGCTTGCCGCTGGCGGTGCACCAGAGCGGCGTGTGGCTGCCGATGGGCAGGTTGATCTGCAGCGGCCAGTTGGTCTGCACCCGGTCGAAATAGAGCATGTCCAGCCCGTCCGGGATCGCCAGCCCGCAGGTCTCGCCGATGGCTTCGGAGAGCTGGCGCAGGATCGCCTGGCGCAACGCCTTGTGCCGGCTGCTGCGCAGGATGTTCAGCGCGGCGACGTGCAGGCGCTCGCCCGGCAGCAGCCCGCCGCGCAGACCGAACTGCAGGAAGCCTTCCTTTTCCAGCGTCTGCACCAGCCGGTGCGCGCTGGCCTTGGGGATGTCCAGCCGTTCGGCCAGGGCCGTCGGGCTGAGCGGCTCCTTCGCCGCCGCCACCGCCTCGATGATTTCCAGCACGCGGGTGATGGAGGAGCCTTTCTCGCGGGGAGTGCTGCGCATCGTCTGCCTTGTCGTTCGATGAAGATGGACGCCCCGCAGGGCGCCCGGAAGTGTAGCGACCGGCACCGTCAGTGCAACGGTGCCGCCCGGGTCACTTCATGGTCGGCATGGCGAACTCGGCGCCGGCACGGATACCGGTAGGCCAGCGCCGGGTCACGGTCTTCATCCGGGTGAAGAAGCGCACCCCATCCGGGCCGTGCATGTTCAGCGGACCGAATACCGAGCGCTTCCAGCCGCCGAAGCAGTGGAAGGCCATGGGCACGGGGATTGGCACGTTGACGCCGACCATGCCGACCCTGACGTTCTCCTCGAACTGCCGCGCGGTGTCGCCGTCGCGGGTGAAGATCGAGGTGCCATTGCCGTATTCATGGTCGTTGATCAGTTGCAGCGCCTCATCGAAGCCCTTCACCCGCACCACAGCCAGCACCGGGCCGAAGATTTCCTCACGGTAGATGCGCATGCTCGGCGTGACACGGTCGAACAGCGTCGGGCCGACATAGAAGCCGTTCTCATGGCCCTCGACCTTGATGCCGCGACCGTCGCAGACCAGCGTCGCGCCCTCTTCCACGCCCAGATCGATATAGCCGCTGACCTTCTGCTGGTGCTCGCGGGTCACCAGCGGGCCCATGTGCGGCTCGGGCTCGATGCCCAGGCCCGGGCCGGTGCGCATCTGGCCGATCTCGTCTTGCAGCATGCCGACCAGCTTGTCCGCCACCTCGTCACCGACGCACACCGCCACGGAGATCGCCATGCAGCGCTCGCCGGCCGAGCCGTAGGCCGCGCCGATCAGCGAGCCGACCACCTGCTGCGGATCGGCGTCGGGCATCACCACCATGTGGTTCTTCGCTCCGCCCAGGGCCTGGCAGCGCTTGCCGTGGGCCGAGGCGGTGGCATAGATGTATTCGGCGATCGGCGTCGAGCCGACGAAGCTGACCGACTGCACGCGCTCGTCGGTGAGCAGCACGTCCACGGCTTCCTTGTCGCCGTTGACGATGTTCAGCACGCCGGCCGGAAGCCCGGCTTCGGCCAGCAGCTCGCCGAGCAACATGGTCGCGCTCGGGTCCTTTTCCGAGGGCTTGAGCACGAAGGTGTTACCGCAGGCGATGGCCACCGGCAGCATCCACAGCGGCACCATCGCCGGGAAGTTGAACGGGGTGATGCCGACGCAGACTCCGAGCGGCTGCATCAGCGAGTTGGAATCGATGTCGCGACCGACATTGGAGGAGAACTCGCCCTTGAGCAGGTGCGGGATGCCGCAGGCGAACTCCACCACTTCCAGCCCGCGGGTGACTTCGCCCTGGGCATCGGAAAAGACCTTGCCGTGCTCGCTGGTGATCAAGCGGGCGACGTCGTCACGACGTTTTTCGAGCAGCTCCTTGAACCGAAACATGACCCGCGCGCGCACCAACGGCGGGGTCTTCGACCAGCCTTCGAAGGCGGCTTGGGCGGCGGCGATGGCCTCGCGGGTTTCGTCTGCCGAGGACAGCGAGACATACAGCCGCGGCTCGCCGGTGGCCGGGTTGTAGACGGTGGCGTGGCGCTCGGAGCGGCCAGCAACGGCCTCGTTGTTGATCAGGTTGCCGAGGGTCTGCATGGCTTCACTCCTGGTTCCAGACGGTTTCGTAGAGGTCGATGATTTCCGCTTCCGTGGGCACGCGCGGGTTGTTGCCCGGCGAACCGGAGGCAAGCGCCTGCTTGGCCATGGTCTCGCGCAGCTCGAAGAAGCGTTCGCGGGCGATACCGAACCGCTCGGGGCTCGGCACCTTGAGTTCCTGATTGATGGCACGCAGCTCGACCAGCAGCTTGGCGTTGGCCGTCTCGACATCGTCGGTCTGCGCGGCGACGCCCATCGCTCGCGCGCAATCGGCGTAGCGCGCGGGCGCGGCGGGAATCGAGAAGGCGGTGATCGCCGGCAGCAGCATGGCGTTGGACAACCCATGCGGCACATGGAAGAAGGCGCCGATCGGCCGGCTCATGCCGTGCACCAGCGCCACCGAGGCGTTGGAAAAAGCGATCCCGGCCAGGGTCGCGCCGAGCATCATCGCCTCGCGCGCGGCGCGGTTGCCCGGCTCATTGAAGGCCGCGCGCAGGTTCGGCGCCAGCAGACGCATGGCTTCAAGCGCCTGGGCATCGCTGTAGAGGCTGGCCTTGCGGCTGACATAGGCCTCGATGGCGTGGGTCAAGGCGTCGATACCGGTATCGGCGGTGACCCGCGGCGGCAGCGAGAGGGTCAGCTCGTAATCGATCAGCGCGGCGATGGGCATGAAACCAAGGCCCGCGCAGAGCATTTTCTCGTCGCTGGTCTCATCAGTGATGATGGTGAAGCGCGTCGACTCCGAGCCGGTGCCAGCAGTGGTGGGGATGGCGATCAGCGGCAGGCCGGCTTCGCTGACATCGCGTGGGAAGCGGTAGTCGCGCATCTCGCCGCCGAACTTGCCGAGTATGCCGATGGCCTTGGCCGAATCGATCGGGCTGCCGCCGCCGAGGGCGACGATGGAGTCGAAGTCGCCCTGACGGACCATTTCCACGCCCGCTCGAATCGAGGCAGCGGTCGGTTCGCGCAGGGTATCGGCGAAGCACTGGCTGGCGATGCCGGCCTCTTCCAGCTGACCGGCGATACGGGCGACATAGCCGAGCTCGACCATCATGCGGTCGGTGACGATCAGCGGGCGATTGCAGCCCAGCTCCTTCAGCACGCGGGCGAGTTGCCCGCTGGCGCCGGCACCGACTTCCATCAGGCGCGGCAGAACTATGCGATGACTCATGGCACTCTCCGAAATGGGCCGCCTGACAAGCTGGCATCTTCTTATTCTGAGACTTTATGTCTCACTATCGAAACTGGAGAGTAGAAAGCGAACTGACAGCCGTCAATAAAAAACGAGACCGAAGGTCTCGTTTTATCTGCTGCGTGGTCGTTATCTGCCATACCGATCAACCCGAAGGTCGCCGGTAGTGGTTTGCCGCCATGGCCAGTCGCTCGGCCACCGCCTGCACCCGTGCCCGTGCTTCCGAGTCGCCCAGCCCCTGCAGATCGGCCTCGACGTTGAGCAGTACGGCATCGACGCAGGCACTCAGCAACAACACCGCCGCCTCGACATCACAGCGCAGCGACGGCTCGACCATCGGCAAGGCGCGCTCGGCAATGCCCAGCGCCTCGACGCAGGCATGCGCCGTCGCGAGCGGCACCGCGCATGCCTGGCGCGACAAGTCAGGCCTCCGGCCTTCGTCGTCCTTCAGATAGTCGGAAAAGACCGCAACGTCATCATCGGCAAAGGCACCGGGACGACCAAGCAGTGATCGGGCTTCGGCCAGCAGCGCCTCGCAGGAAGCATCGCTGTGCGCCGCACTGACCCGCAGCGCCTTGACGATCAGCGCCACAGCGAGGTCAGCAGTCACCGCCGCGACCGCACCGCAGCCGGGTAAGGCGCGCTCGGCAACGGCATGGCGAAACTGCGCGAGGCTCAATTGCCAGAGCCCCAGCCCCGCGCCCGGCCGGTAGGCTTCGCCCATCAGGCCGACTTGGCGCCGTCCCAATGCAGCAGCACATCGAGCATGCGGTTGGAGAAGCCCCACTCGTTGTCGTACCAGGCCATCACCTTGACCAGCTCGCCCTGCACGCGGGTCTGGCTGAGGTCGGCAACGCAGGACGCCGGGTAGCCGTTGAAGTCGCAGGAGACCAGCGCTTCCTCATTGCACTCCATGACGCCGGCCGGCAGCTTCTGCGCCCCGGCACGCAGGATGTCGTTGATTGCCTCGACGCTTTCCGGCGCGTTCTCGGCGATAAAGGTCAGGTCGACCAGCGAGACGTTCGGCGTCGGCACCCGCACCGAGAGGCCGTCCAGACGCCCGGCCAGTTCAGGCAGCACCAGGCCGATGGCCTTGGCCGCACCGGTGGTGGACGGAATCATCGACAACGCCGCGGCACGCGCGCGGTAGAGATCGCTGTGCGCCTTGTCCAGCAGGTTCTGGTCGTTGGTGTAGGAGTGCACGGTGTTGAGCAGGCCCTGGCGGATGCCGACCGCCTCGTGCAGCACCTTGGCCAGCGGCGCCAGGCAATTGGTGGTGCAGGAGGCATTGGAGACGACGCGCTGATCGCCCAGCAGCTGGTGATTCACGCCGTAGACCACGGTCAGGTCGCCGCCATCGAGCGGGTGCGAGGCGAATACGCGACCGGCCCCGGCCTGCAGGTGCTGCTCGATCAGCGCGCGCTTCTTGAACTTGCCGGTGCACTCGAGCACCACATCGACGCCCAATTCCTTCCACGGCAGCTTGGTCGCATCCCGCTCGGCCAGCAGGCGGATCGCCTGGCCACGCACCACCATCGATTCGCCTTGCAGCTCTACCGGCTCGGGGAAACGACCGAAGGTCGAATCGAAGCGGGTCAGATGCACCAGCGTCTTGTGGTCGCTGAGATCGTTGATCGCGACCACCTGTACCCGATCCTGCAATCCACGCTCGAACAGCGCTCGTACGACGGCGCGGCCGATACGTCCATACCCGTTGATGGCAATACGTAGCATGCAAATCTCCTCGGAGGGGGGTTGAAAGTCTGTCGTTAGCTTAGGCGGAGTATCCACCCTTGCGTTCATCGCGGACCGACCAGGATCAATTAACCGGCGAACCCATGTGCCGTTGGCCAGTCGTAAACCTGACAGAGCGGTCGTGCAGGATCGGCCGCGACCTGAGACGAATCAGGGGGTGTGAGGCATGAGCGAGACAACCCAGACACCGTGGTGGAAGGGCGCGACCGTTTATCAGATCTACCCGCGATCCTTTGCAGACAGCAACGGAGACGGCATCGGTGACCTCAATGGCGTGCTGCGCCATCTCGATCATCTGCAACAGCTGGGCGTCGATGCGCTGTGGTTGTCGCCGATCTTCCGCTCACCCATGGCCGATGCCGGCTACGACATCAGCGACTATTGCGATATCGATCCGCTGTTCGGTTCGCTGGCCGATATCGACCGGCTGATTGCCGAAGCCCATGCCCGCGGTATCCGGGTGCTGCTGGACTTCGTGCCCAATCACACCTCCGATGAACACCCCTGGTTCGTCGAGTCGCGCAGCTCGCGGGACAATCCCAAGCGCGACTGGTACGTCTGGCGCGACCAGCCGAACAACTGGCGCGCCGCGCTGGGCGCCGGCAGCGCCTGGACTTGGGACGAGCACACGCAGCAGTACTACCTGCACTTGTTCCTGGCCAAGCAGCCGGACCTGAACTGGCGCAACCCCGAGGTGGTCGAGGCGATGCACGACGTGCTGCGCTTCTGGCTCGACCGCGGCATCGACGGCTTTCGCATCGACGTCATCCACTGCACCGGCAAGGACCCGAGCTTTGCTGACGACCCGCGCTGCCAGGCTGGCCAGCCGCTGTCCGACTTCAACGATCAGCCCTACAGCCACGAAGTGCTGCGCGGCCTGCGCAAGCTGGTCGACAGCTATCCCGGCGACCGCATGCTGGTGGGTGAGGTGAACATCCGCTCCACCGAACGGGTGCTGCAGTACTACGGCGCTGGCGACGAGCTGCACCTGGCCTTCAACTTCAATCCGCTGGATGCGCCTTGGGACCCGGTGCTGTTTCGCACCTGTATCGGCGAGGTCGAGCACTGGCTGCAACCCGCCGGTGCCTGGCCGACCTGGGTGCTGTCCAATCACGACAACGTGCGCCAGCGCAGCCGCTATCAGGGTTCCGAGCGAGCCTCACGGGCGGCTGCGGTAATGCTGCTCACACTGCGCGGTACGCCTTTCATCTATCAGGGTGAGGAGTTGGGGCTGGAAGACGCAGTTATTACCGCCGAAACCCGAACCGATCCGGGCGGCCGTGACGGTTGCCGGGCCCCGATTCCCTGGCTGGCCGAACCGCCCCATGGCTGGGACGGCGCGACACCCTGGCTGCCCTTTCCACCTGAGGCGGGCGAACTCGCGGCCGAGCGGCAGACCGGTGCGGCGAACTCCATGTTCGCGCTCTACCAGCGCCTGCTCGCCGCGCGCAAGATCAGCCCGGCGCTGCACCACGGCGATTTCGAAGAATTGCCTTCACACCCCGAGGTGCTTGCCTACCGCAGGCACTTAGGCGGCGACCAGCGACTGGTCTGCATCAACTTCTCCGACCAGCCCCACGCCCACCCGCACGCCGGAGAATGGCACGTCGAGATCGCCAGTGACGGTGTCGGTGAAGGCGCTCCCTACAACGGCACCCTTAACCCAGGGCGGGCCGTCGTGCTGCGCCCAACGGAGAACTGAGCATGCGTCCACTCTGGTACCGCAACGCGGCGATCTATCAGATCGATCCCACCCTGTTTCGTGACAGTAATGGAGACGGCTGCGGCGATCTGCGCGGCATCACCGAGCGGCTCGACTACATTCGCGGCCTCGGCTGCACGGCCGTATGGCTCATGCCGTTCTATCAGTCGCCCTTCGAGGATGCCGGCTACGACATCACCGACCATCTACAGGTGGACAAACGTTTCGGCGATCTGGCCGACATCGTCGCTCTGTTGGAGAAGGCCGAAGAGCTGGGCCTGCACGTCATCATCGAGCTGGTGGTGCAGCACACGTCCATCCAGCACAAGTGGTTCCAGGAGGCGCGCCGTGACCGCGAGTCGCCCTACCGCGACTACTACATCTGGGCCGACGAGCCCGACGACTTCATGGAGCCGATTTTCCCGACGGTCGAGGACAGCATCTGGACTTGGGACGAGGAAGCCGGCCAGTACTACCGCCATCTGTTCTACAAGCACGAGCCGGATCTTGACCTGACCAACCCGAAGGTCATCCACGAGATCGAGCGGATCATGTCGTTCTGGCTGCGTCTGGGTGTCTCCGGTTTCCGCATCGACGCCGCGGTGCACATGGTGCGCCAGGCCGGCGGCGGTGAACTGGAGAAGGGCTACTGGCTACTCGAACACATGCGCGACTTCGTCACCATGCGCCGGCCCGAGACCGTGCTGCTCGGTGAGATCGACACTGATCCGGAAAAATACGTCGAATACTTCGGCGACGAGGCCGATCGCATCACCCTGCTGCTGGATTTCTGGACCAACAATCACCTGTTCCTGGCCCTGGCACGGCAGCAGGCCGAGCCGCTGGTGCGCGCCCTGAACAGCCAACCGCTGCCGCCCAGTCATTCGCAATACGCGCTGTGGATCCGCAACCACGACGAGCTGAGCCTCGACCGGCTGGAAGAGGATGAGCGCAAAGAGGTGATGGACACCTTCGCCCCCGACGAGAACATGCGCGCCTACGATCGCGGCATTCGCCGGAGGCTCGCGCCGATGCTCGACGGCGACGAGCGACGCATCGCGGCCACTCATGCGTTGCTGTTCTCGCTGCCCGGCACGCCGATCATCCGCTACGGCGAGGAAATCGGTATGGGCGATGACCTCGACCGCCCCGAGCGACTGGCCGTACGCACGCCCATGCAGTGGTCCAACGAACCCAACGCCGGATTCTCCTGTACCAAAGGTGAGCTGGCCGCACCGGTGATCGACGAAGGGCCCTTCTCGTACGAGAAGATCAACGTGTTCGCTCAAACTTTGCGCAGCGACTCGCTGATGGCGCGCACCGGCAACATGATCCGCACCCGCATAGGCCTGCGCGAGATTGGCATCGGCAAGCGCACAACGGTCGAGGTGAACGACCCCGCCGTCTTTGCCATCCGCCACGACAACGGCTCCACGGTGCTGATGCTGGTCAATCTTGCCGACACGGAAACCACCGTCGAGATCACCGAGGACGACCTTCAGGACATGGTCGATGTGCTCGCCGACTGCGACTACGGGCAGCCGGAAGGCTCACCGCTGAAGATTCGCCTCGGGCCCTACGGCTATCGCTGGCTGCGGCGCAAGCAGCAACTGTTCGGATGAGGAGCGGCTGATGAATCTCGACGCAGCACAATGGCACGCCTGGCATGGCGCAACCTTTCCCGACGAAAGCTGGTACCGCGACGACGATGAACAGCTGTGTGCCATTGTCGGCGCCCCGCGGGTCGACCTGGTCTCGCGCGAGCGCTATGGCGATTTCATCCTGCAGTTCGAGTTCGCCCTACCGGTGGGCGGCAATTCCGGGGTCTTCTACCGCGTCGACGAAAGCGCCGGCCTCGCCTGGCACAGCGGGCCGGAAATGCAGCTGCTGGATGATGCCGTTCACCCCGACGGCGAAGAACCAACCACCCGCAACGGTGCCCTGTATGGCCTGCTCGCGCCCGAACAGGAAACCCGGATTGAACCCGGCAGCTTCATGCACGCAGCGCTTGTCGTGCGCCAGGGTGCGGTCGAACACTGGCTGGGCAATCGTATGGTGCTGAGTTATCGCCTGGACGACCCGGCCCTGCACACGCTGATCGAATCCAGCAAATTCGCCGACAAGCCGCTGTTCGCCAAGGCGCCGGCCGGGCATATCGTCCTGCAGCACCACGGTGAGGCGGTGCGCTTTCGCCGCCTGTCGATCGAAGCGCTGGGCTGAACGTCGGCCTTGGATCGGCGCGCCGAATTGAGCGAGAATGCGCGGCTTTTCCAGGCTGCGAAACGCAGTGACGGCAGAAGCGCCCCGGCGCCAAGCGTCAGGCAAGCCGCGGCCGCCCACGCTTGAGGTAGCGTTCGTGGAACAGCTGAAAGATAAGATTCGCAGTCAGGGCATCGTGCTTTCCGACCGGGTACTCAAGGTCGACGCGTTCCTCAACCACCAGATCGATCCCGTGCTGATGCAGGCCATCGGGCAGGAATTCGCCCGCCTGTTCCGCGATGCCGGCGTCACCAAGATCGTCACCATCGAAGCCTCCGGCATTGCGCCGGCCGTCATGGCCGGCCTGGAGCTGGGCGTGCCGGTGATCTTCGCCCGCAAGCACCAGTCGCTGACGCTGCAGGACAACCTGCTAACCGCCACGGTCTATTCATTCACCAAGCAGGTGGAAAGCACCATCGCCGTGTCCACCCAGCACCTGTCCTCGAACGACCGCGTGCTGATCATCGACGACTTCCTCGCCAACGGCAAAGCCGCCAAGGGCCTGATCTCGATTATCAACCAGGCCGGCGCGAGCATCGCCGGCCTTGGCATCGTCATCGAAAAGGCCTTCCAGGCCGGTCGTCAGGAGCTGGAAGAAGCCGGTTACCGCGTCGAGTCCCTGGCCCGTGTCGCCTCGCTGGCTGATGGGCAAGTGCAATTCATAGACTGAGTGCAGGTCATAGTCCGGGCGCAGCTCAAAAGCTGAACCCGGCTCAACTGGCCGGCGGCGCCTCTGCGCGCCATAGCGCCACCAGCGCACCCTGCGTGCCTGCCAGCGGATCGCTGATGGGCACGCCGACTTGGGCAATTCGCTCACGCGCCTGATCATGGGTGGCCGCGTCTGGCCGCTGCATGTCGTACTGCTGGCCGACCGGATAACCCGCCACCACCTGAAAATCTGCGCTGGCCTCGAGCGCGCAATGCCCTGTCCCGGCCGGTAGCACCAGCGCGTCGCCCGCCTTCAGCTCGACCTCCTGACCGTTATCACCACCCAACATGACCCGCGCCCAGCCGCTGGCCACGCCGAGCACTTCGTGGGCGGTGGAATGGTAGTGATGGTAGTCGTAAACCGTCCCACGCCAGGCAGACGGCCATAGATGGCTGTCGAACAGTCGCTCGAAGGCTTCTGCGGGGCTTGGTCCGGCCAATGGCAGCTGGCGGTAGATCAGCACCGGATGCGGGCTGTTGGGCGTGCGCCCGTCACTGGCCAGGTACAGCTGTTCGGGTTGTGGTGCGGAACTGGGCATGCGGGGCTCCTCTGTCGTCACGGGAATCCGACCGGTAGGCCGTATCGAATTCGACTCGAGAGCTGCCTGCTTTGCTCACCGCAGAAACGACAAAGCCGCCCGGAGGCGGCTTTGCTGGTGACGCCTGGCGCTCGATCAGAGGCCGGACATGTGCTGGATGGCGGCCTTCAGCTCGTCATCGGAGCAGTCGCCACAGGTGCCCTTCGGCGGCATGGCGTTGATACCGCTGATGGCATTCTTCAGCAAGCCGTCCAGGCCACCCGATGCATCGGCACGGGCCGTCCAGGCTGCACTGTCACCGGTCTTCGGCGCGTTCAGCAGACCGGAGCCATGGCAGGCGGTGCAGAACTTGCCGTACACGTCGGAACCGCTACGAGCGGCACCACCGGCGGCTGCGGCAGCGCCGGCACCAGCGGCTGCGCACTCTTCACCTTGAATACATACTTCGCCCACCGGCTTGAGGCGCTCGGCGATTGCTTCGTCGGTCGCAGCCTGAGCGCTCATTGCCCACAGGGCCAATACGGCAGTCTGTGCTACCAGGATCTTCTTAATCAGGTTCACCTTACACCCTCATTGTGGCTAGACACGCTCGCGGCCACGGTATCGCGAGCGGCGGTCAGTATAACGGCAAGCCATGCCGGCCGAAACAATACGAAAGGCCCGGCGTTTCTCCGCGACGCTTTGTCGCATCGCAACTTTCGGATGAATCAAGGCCTATGAGATTAAAAGTTCGCCGGCGTCGTCGCGCTGATCAACCGTGCCGGCGCATCGTACGGATTGCGGAAACGATGCGGCTTGCTGCTCTCGAAGTAGTAGCTATCGCCGCTCTCCAGCACGTACACCTGACCGTTCACGGTCAGCTCCAGACGGCCTTCGACCAGCATCCCGGCCTCCTCGCCCTGGTGCGAGAGCATGTCCATCCCGGTGTCGGAGCCCGGCGGATAGGTCTCGTCGAGAAAGGCGATGGCTCGTCCCGGATGCGCCTTGCCCACCAGTTTCATGCTCACCGCGCCGTCGGATATATCGATCAACTCGCCGGCCTTGTAGACCACCTGGGTGTCGCTGTCCTGCTCGAAGTCGGGGGAAAAGAACTCCACCAGCGACATGGGAATCCCACTCAGCACCTTCTTCAGCGAGCTGATCGAGGGGCTGACGCTGTTCTTTTCGATCATGGAAATGGTGCTGTTGGTAACGCCGGCACGCTTGGCGAGTTCACGCTGGGACAGACCCTTGAGCTTGCGGATGGTTTGCAGTCGAACGCCAACGTCCAATACGGGAGCCCCCTTTCAAGAGCGATGCGAAGAGGGGGCTATCATGGCAATGGCGTTCAGAATTTACAACACTGGCTCCGGACGAGCCGTCGCCCGGCACGCGTGGCTCTCCCAAGAGTCAGAGGACCGGGCCGGCGAGATCCGGCATGGCAGCGACGACGGTGATCTCGACCCGCACATCCGGCGAATACATCAGGGCCTGAACAGTGGTCCGTGCCGGCGCCGTGCCCGGTGTGATCCATGCATCCCACACCTCGTTCATACCGGCGTAATCGGCGGCGATGTCCTTCAGGTGAATGGTTGCCGAAAGCAAGCGCGTCTTGCTGGTACCCGCCTCGTCCAGCAAGCGCTCGATGCTCGACAGCGTTTCGCGGCTCTGCTCGCGGATATCACCGGTCAGGTCATCGGCCAGTTGCCCGGAGAGATACACTGCGCCGTTGTGGATCACCGCTTCGCTATAGCGGGTTTCAGTGTGCAGCCGCCGGATGGGCATGTTTACGGGTCTCCTTGTGCTTGCCGTAACGGAAGATATCCAGCCCCTCGGTGCTGATCTGCGGACGCTTGGACGCCAGCAGGTCAGCGAGCACACGGCCGGAGCCGCACGCCATGGTCCAACCAAGGGTGCCATGGCCGGTATTGAGGAACAGATTGCGATAGGGTGTCGCGCCGATGATCGGTGTGCCATCTGGCGTGGCCGGTCGCAGGCCGGTCCAGAATACCGCGTCAGACGGATCGCCGCCCTGCGGATAGAGGTCGCCCACCACCATTTCCAGGGTTTCCCGCCGGCGCGGGTTGAGCGACAGATCGTGCCCGGCGATCTCCGCCATGCCACCGACACGGATGCGCTGATCGAAGCGGGTGATGGCGACCTTGTAGGTTTCATCGAGCACGGTCGACTGCGGTGCCATCGCCGGATCGCTTATCGGTACGGTCAGCGAATAGCCCTTGAGCGGGTAGACCGGTGCACGAATGCCGAGTGGCTTGAGCATCTGCGGGCTGTAGCTGCCGAGCGCCAGCACGTAGCGATCGGCCGTCTCCAGCTTGCCGTCGATCCACACACCTGCCAGCCGGTCGCCGGCGTAGTCGAGGCGTTGAATATTCTGTTCGAAGCGGAACTCGACACCGAGCGCCACGGCCATTTCCGCCAGGCGCGAGGTGAACATCTGGCAGTCGCCGGTCTGGTCATTGGGCAGCCGCAGCGCACCGCTGAGCTTGTGCGAAACCTTCGCCAGAGCCGGCTCTACCCGTGCAATGCCGGCGCGATCGAGCAGCTCGTAGGGCACCCCGGAGCGCTGCAGCACAGCGATGTCCTTGGCGGCGGCATCAAGCTGCGCCTGGGTGCGGAACAGCTGCGTGGTGCCGAGCTGACGACCTTCATAGGCGATCCCGGTTTCCGCGCGCAGCTCATCGAGGCAGTCACGGCTGTACTCGGACAGGCGCACCATGCGCTCCTTGTTTACCGCGTAGCGGGCCGCCGTGCAGTTGCGCAGCATCTGCGCCATCCACAGGTACTGGTCGACGTCACCGGTAAGCTTGATCGCCAGCGGCGCATGGCGCTGCAACAGCCACTTCATCGCCTTCAGCGGGACGCCAGGTGCCGCCCACGGCGAGGCATAGCCGGGCGAGACCTGCCCGGCATTGGCGAAGCTGGTCTCCATCGCCACCGCCGGCTGCCGGTCGACCACCACCACTTCGAAACCGGCCCGCGCCAGATAATAGGCGCTGGCAGTACCGACCACGCCGCTACCCAATACCAGTACACGCATTGCAGCCTCCCACCCGCTCGAACGGGCTTTTCCGAATCACTATTGAAACGGAGTATAAAAATACTCAAGCAGTGTTATTCACCATATAAAAAGCTATCTTTGGCCGTTATTCACGCCATCGACCCTTTATTTGGAGGGCATATCCCTTGAGAACCCGGCATCAGACGCGACGCGAACTGGACAAGATCGACCGCCACATCCTGCGCATCCTCCAAGCCGAAGGGCGCCTGCCCTTCACCGAGCTGGGCGAGCGCGTCGGCCTGTCGACCACGCCCTGCACCGAGCGCGTCCGGCGCCTGGAGCGCGAAGGCATCATCATGGGCTACTCGGCACGTCTGAACCCGCAGCATCTGAAGGCGGGGCTGCTGGTGTTCGTCGAGATCAGCCTGGCGTACAAGTCCGGCGACATCTTCGAGGAATTCCGCCGCGCCGTGCTCAAGCTACCCCACGTGCTCGAATGCCACCTGGTGTCCGGTGACTTCGACTACCTGGTCAAGGCGCGGATTTCGGAGATGGCCTCCTACCGAAAATTGCTCGGCGACATCCTGCTGAAGCTGCCGCACGTTCGCGAATCGAAGAGTTATATCGTGATGGAAGAGATCAAGGAATCCCTCGACCTACCGGTCCCGGACTAGAGCCGATGACGGCCAGTTCTGCGGCCTCGTCGGGCAGCCTGCGAGGCACCGCTGGTCATGCCCGGCTTTGCTCCGCGGCCTCGCTCCGGTCTACCCTAGGCGCATGCAGACCTCTCATGACACCTTGATGAATCAACGCGCATCCGCGCCGAACGGCGCCGTACATGCACCCTCCTACTATGCCGCGAGCGTCAATCGCGAACTGGCCTTCGAGCCGTTGCAGGGCGAGCAGCGGGCCGACGTATGCGTCGTCGGCGGTGGGTTCTCCGGCCTCAACACGGCCATCGAACTGGCCGAGCGGGGCCTCAGCGTCATCCTGCTGGAAGCGCACCGAATCGGCTGGGGCGCCAGCGGGCGCAACGGCGGGCAACTGATCCGCGGCGTCGGCCATGACGTCGAGCAGTTCAGCAAGATCATCGGCGAAGAAGGCGTCGATGAACTCAAGCGCATGGGCTTCGAAGCCGTCGACATCGTCCGACAGCGCATCGAGCGCTACGCCATCGACTGCGACCTGACCTGGGGCTATTGCGACCTGGCGACCAAGCCACGGCATCTGAAAGGCTTCGACGACGAGTACTCCGACCTGCTGCGCCTCGGCTATCCGCATCCTTTGCAGCGCGTGTCGCGTCCCAACCTGGTCACGGTGGTGGGTTCGCAGCGTTACCTAGGCGGCCTGCTGGACATGGGCTCGGGCCACCTGCACCCGCTGAATCTGGCACTCGGCGAGGCGGCGGCGGCGCAGTCGCTGGGCGTGCGGCTGTTCGAGCAGTCGGCGGTCGAGCGCATCGAGTACGGCCCGCAAGCCAAGGTGCATACGGCTCAGGGCGTGGTGCACGCGGACAACCTGGTGCTGGCCTGCAATGCCTACCTCAACGGTCTGCAACCGAAGCTCGCCGGCAAGGTGCTGCCGGCCGGCAGCTACATCATCGCCACCGAGCGGCTGCCCGAGCCGCTCTGCCGCGAGCTGTTGCCGCAGAACATGGCGGTCTGCGATCAGCGCGTGGCGCTCGACTACTTCCGTCTCAGCGCCGATGGCCGACTGCTGTTCGGCGGCGCCTGCCACTATTCCGGCCGTGACCCACAGGACATCGCCGCCTACATGCAGCCGAAGATGCTCGAGGTATTTCCGCAGCTGGTCGGCATCGGCATCGACTATCAGTGGGGTGGGATGATCGGCATCGGCGCCAACCGGCTGCCGCAGATCGGTCGCCTGGCCGAACATCCCAACGTGTTCTACGCCCAGGCCTATTCCGGCCACGGGCTGAATGCCACGCACCTGGCCGGTCGCCTGCTTGCCGAAGCCATTGCCGGCCAGCAAAGCAGCGGCTTCGATCTGTTCGCCAAAGTGCCGCATCCGACCTTCCCCGGCGGACCGGCACTGCGCTCGCCACTGCTGGCGTTGGGCATGCTCTGGTATCGACTGAAGGACCGATTCTGAATTTTCGGACGAAGCGCAACGTCCAAGCATGAATGAAAGGATGCATACCCGGAGAAACCTTGCGCACTTACCTGACGCTCCTGCTGCTATTGCTGCTGGCCGGTTGTGCCAGCCACCCCACGCCAACCGAGTCCTATTCCGTGGCACCGGACGCGTCGCCGCTTGGCCGGCGCATCCAGCAGCTCGCCACCGAGCACGCGTACGGCCACTCGGGTTTTCGCCTGCTACCGGAGAGCACCGAAGCCTTCGCCGCACGCACCGAGATGATCCGCGCGGCGCAGGTCAGCCTCGATATCCAGTACTACATCGTCCATGACGGCCTCACCACACGTGCGCTGATCGACGAAGTGCTGCAAGCCGCCGACCGCGGCGTGCGCGTGCGGCTGCTGCTGGATGACACCACCAGCCATGGCGAGGACTATCGCATCGGCACTCTGGCCGCGCACCCCAATATTCAGATCCGCGTCTTCAACCCGCTTCACCTCGGCCGCAGCAACGCCATCACCCGATCCATGGGACGCCTATTGAACCTTTCGCTGCAGCATCGGCGCATGCACAACAAGCTGATGCTGGTCGATGGCAGCCTGGCCGTCGTCGGTGGACGCAACCTCGGCGACGAGTACTTCGAGGCCGACCAGGCGATGAACTTCACCGACATTGACCTGCTTGGCGCCGGCCCGGTCGCCGAGCAGCTCGGCAAGAGTTTCGACCGCTACTGGAACAACCAGCTGAGCGTGCCTATCCAGCATTTTCTCTGGTGGCAACCGAAACCGCGCCAGCTGGACAAGGCGCGCCAGCAGCTGAGCGACTATCTGCAGCAGGCCAAACAGGAAAACAGCGAGCAGTACCAGCGCCTGATGCAGTACAAGCAGCGCCCGCAATTGCAGCAGTGGCTGGACGAACTGACCTGGGCACCAGGCAGGGCGATGTGGGACGCGCCGGAAAAACTGCTCGCCGAAGGCGTACCGGCGGCATCGCTGCTGCTGACCACGCAACTTGCACCGACCATGCAGGCCGTGAGCAGCGAGCTGACACTGGTTTCGGCCTACTTCGTGCCGACCGATAGCGGCGTGGACTACCTGGCGGATCGCACCGGCGCGGGCGTGACCGTGCGCATCCTCACCAACTCACTGGAGGCCACTGACGTGCCGGCCGTGCATGGCGGCTATGCGCCCTACCGCGAGGCCATGCTGGAACTCGGCGTGCGCCTGTTCGAACTGCGCCGGCAGCCGGAGCAGGAAGCCTCTTACAGTTTTCTCGGCGAGTCGGAATCCAGCCTGCATAGCAAGGCAGCGGTATTCGACCAGCAAAAGGTTTTCATCGGCTCGCTGAATCTCGATCCGCGCTCGGTGCTGTGGAACACCGAGGTGGGGATTCTGGTGGAAAGCCACGAACTGGCCCGCGAGGTCCACCGCCTCACGCTGGAGGGTATGTCGCCGGCACTGAGCTACGAAGTTCGCCTGGTGGAGCGCGACGGCCGCAAGCAGCTCACGTGGATCGCCGAGGATGGCGGCCGGCTGCGCACCATCGAAAAGGAGCCAGGCGGGCTCTGGCGACGCTTCAACGCCTGGTTCGCCGACGTCATCGGCCTGGAGAAGATGCTTTAGTGGCCTGTTTGGTAAGTTCGGTTGGTCATTTCGGCACCCATGGCCCAATGCCGCGTTGTTGCTCCTTGCCATAGGCCCGCTATAACCCGTCGCAGCGCCTTGTCCCGGAGCCATGTTCAGCCGAACTTGCCTCAACCAACTCACCGCACAGGCCACTAGGTTCGCAACAAGCTGCCGCACGATGTCGTCCGTTTGGCTACAAGCCGTCACAAATCATTCTTTGGGGTGATACCACTCGGCCAGCAGTCCGTTAGGCTCCAGCGTGCTGCTGCCATGCACGCATAGCTTCTATAAAAATAAAAAGGAGCACGACAATGGACCGTTTAACTCGCTTCTGGCTATTGCTGATACTCGTAATGCTGCCCGGCTTTACCGAGGCGGCCCCGCCCGAAACCATCTCTGCGCTGCAGAACTTGCAGATCCACGCCAATCGCGCGACCAGCAGCCTGCTGCTCTACCGCGGCGAAGGCTTTCAGAAGGCGCACCTGTTGCGTCTGGAAGACGACATCCGCGCGCTGAATGCAGCCCTGCTCAATGTCGCCAATCCCACCAGCGCCCTGCGCGAAAGTCACCAGGAGCTTCAGGCTCGGCTGCGCGAAGGCGCCGGCTTCGGCTACGAAGAGGAGGACATGCCCTGGGGCTGGCCGCTGGAGATGAGCAAGGCACTGCGCGACTTCCTCACCGCCGTTCGCGCGCAGCAAGGCGCGGACGCTCAGGCCGAACTGCCAGCCAAGGTTGAATACCTGGCCGTTCAATACCTCAGCCGTGCCTACATCGGCTCGTTCGAGATCGCTCGCGAACAGCCGGACACCTATCTCGGGCAGGACGAGCGCCACCTGGTGCCGGCGATCGACGCTCAGCTGGCCGAACTGGATGGCAAGCGCGATCCCGCGCTGGCCAAACTCAAGACCCGCTGGGATTTCCTCAAGGTGGCGCTGGAAGACATGAACAGCGGCAGCAACAACTTCACAACCGCTTCAGGCCGACCGTTCGCGCCGATCATGGTCGACCGCCATGCACGCAGCCTCAGCGATCAGTGGATGGCGGCCAAGCCCTGACTCAGCCGTGGGCGGCTGAGTCGCGCAGACGCACAGGACCGACCCGCGCCTCGATGGCGAGGCGCAACGGCTCACGCAGGCCGAGCATGAAACCAAGCTCGGCGGCGACGAACAGCGGCCCGATGACCAGCCCGGTGAGATCGTCGACGAATGCCGGCTTGCGCCCCTCGAAGTAGTGCCCGATGAACTGGATGATCCAGCCGAGTACGGACAATCCCGCGCCAACGCCCAGCCACAGCGCCATCGTTGCGCCGGCCAGAACTGCGCCCAGCCATACGCAGAGCAGCAGCACGGCGCTCATCAGTAAGCCGTAACGCAGATCCAGACGAAGGTAGAAAACCGCAGCGGCGAGCGACACCAGTGCCGCCGGGCTTAGCCACAACCCAGCCCATTCGATGCCCGGCCGCGACAGGAGGATCGCCACTGCCAGCACGATCAGCGGAATGCCGATGAAATGGGTCAGGAGGTTGCGTGGATCGCGATGATAGGCCGCGTACTGTGCCAAATGATCAGTGAGGGTCTTCATTGGCGGCATCTCCGGAAGTCGCGTCTCACCAAGCTTAGTCGGTCGCAGCGACTGGAGCGCCGCCGGACACAGGGCGATCGCGCCAACATCGGTGGTTGCCGGACTATTGCTCGGGACTATTGCTCGGGACGATAGCCCAGCCGCAAACCGCCCCAGTGACGCCCACCGACCATGATCGGCACGGACAGGTCGTGCATCAGCTCCCCGGTATCGCGACTGTAGGTCTGCAACAGCAGGCGGCGCTGATGGCTGCCGCAGCGACCGCCGGTGTGATCGTTGAACAGGCGCTTGCTACGGCTCTTGACCCGATCGATCTCCGGGTTGCCCACCGGCGGCTGGCTGAACGCGCGGTTGTGGGTCGGCACGTAGCCCTCCGGCGTCGTGGCGATGGCGTAGACCAATGCGGGATGCTTCTGCAGCACCGGCTCCTGAATCGCTGGCAAGACCTCGTCGGCATAGCGGTCGAAGCGGGTCTGATACTTCACCGGATCGGTATTGGCCTGCGCACGGTAATTGCGGTCGAACAGGTCATCGAGACTGACGCGTCCGGCCTGGATATCGGCCTCGAAACGCGCGCTGATGGCCGCAGCCCCCTGACGCGCCAGGTCGAACATGGTCTGGTGATAATCGTCGAGCTGGACCTCGGCCAGTTGCTCGCTGGCGCTTTCGGCCTGGGCCACCAGGCGTTCCGCCGCCTGCTCGAGCTGGCGGGTCTGCTCCTCGCTGTCCAGGGCATCGGTGCGCAGCTGATCGAGGGCGACGAACTGTCCGGTCAGGCGCTGATGGTTGTCGGCGGTGCCGGTGGTGATCTGCTCGACCTGGCTTTCGACGCTGCCGGCCAGTTCGGCGATGCCGCTGAGCTGCTCACCGGTGGTGGCGATCTGCTCGGCCGCGGCGTCCAGCTCGTTGCCCTGGCGCTGGATGTAGCTGACCACTGCTTCGCTTTGCTCGCGGATGTCGGCCACCATGCGACCGACCTCCTCGGTAGCGCTGGAGGTGCGCGCCGCCAGACTGCGCACTTCGTCGGCGACCACGGCAAAGCCGCGACCGGCCTCACCGGCACGGGCGGCCTCGATGGCTGCGTTCAGAGCCAGCAGGTTGGTCTGGCTGGCGATGGACTGGATCACGTCGGTAATGCGGCGGATTTCCTCCGTCCGCGCCGACAGCCCATCAATCAGCTCGCGGCTGGCGTGGGTCTGAGCACTCAGCTGTTGCATGCGTTCGATGGCGCGCTGCAGTTCGGCTTGCCCGGTATCGCTGCGCTCGCGCACCGCTTGCGCGGCATCCAGTGTGTGGCGGGCCCGCTCGGCGCTGTCCTGCTCGGTGGCGGCGATAGCCTGGGCACCATTGGCAATTTCGCTGACAGCCTGCAGCTGCGACTTCAGGCGGATGGCCAGCTGCTCGGCGCTGAAGGCGACCTGGGCAGCAGACAGGGCGTTGTGGCAGGTACTGCGCGAAAGATTCTTGGTCAGCTCGGCGAAGCTCTGCGGCGCCCCGTCGGCAGGCGGGGCGCCGCCGGCCACCACACCCCACGAGGTGAACCAGGGCCAAAGCGCCGCCACCATCAGCAGCGCACCGGTCACAAGCAGGGGCGGTGCCAACCAGTAATGCACGAGCAGCAGACCGATGATCAGCACGGCATGGAACACGGCGGCCTTGGGGTGGCGGTTGGCGGGGCTCATGGTCGGCCTCTTGTTCTTGTCGGATCGATCCGACGTTGTACGCATACCCTCCAATAAAGAACAGTAGTGCCTTAGTAGCAACGTGCCGTCATCGGAGGCTCACCCCAGTCTTAACGGCCGCCGCCGCACAAACTGAAGCGATCCACCTCATCTCGAGTCACCGTCGGTCGTCAGCCGGCGACCGGACGATCAGGCGCGGTCAGCGGCAGGCACAACCGCACGCGCCGGCGCAACCAGGGACTGGGGCGATAACGTGCCTCGCCGCCATAGCAACTCTGCATCGCCTCAAGGATGGCGAGAATTCGCCCCGCACCGTAATGCTCGGCAAAGCCCAGCGGCCCTTTCGGATAGCCCAGCGCCAGGGTGATTGCGCGGTCGAGTATCTGCGGGTCGGTAATGCCCTTCTGTGCGATCTCGCAACCGAGATTGACGATGCTCGCCACCACCCGCTGACTGACGAAACCGGGCGAGTCGTTGATCACCTCCACCGGCACGCCATCGTGACTCAGGGCCTGTTGCGCCTGTGCTTCGAGCGCGGGGTCGAGCGCCGGTTGGCGCATCAGTACCCGGCGCCGATCGAAGTCGGCGAACAGGTCGAAGGCGATACTGCGGGTGGCGGGCAGATCAAGCCTGGCGATCATCGTGCTGGCATCCTCGCCCAGCGGGGTGATCAGGCAGATGGCGCGCTCAGACGGCACCTCACCGGTTTCCAGCTGGGTACCGGCCTCGCACAACAACGCCGCAAGCCGGCCACGCAGTTCGGCATCCTGACTGTCCAGCCAGAACGGGCGCTCGACGACTACCGGCCGCCGTTGCGGCTCCGGCGTGCGGATCTGCTGGCCGTTCTCGTAGCGGTAGTAACCCTGTCCGGTCTTGCGGCCGAGCAACCCCGCGGCGACCCGCTGCGCCGCCTGGTAGGACGGTGTATAGCGCGGGTCCTGATAGAACTGCTGATACACCGACTCCATCACTGCATGGGAAATATCCAGGCCGGTGAGATCGAACAGCTCGAACGGCCCCATGCGAAAGCCCGGCCCGTCGCGCAGGATGCGGTCGATCTGCTCGGCATCGGCGATACCCTCGGCAAGGATGCGCTGCGCCTCGGTGCTGTACGCGCGACCGGCGTGATTGACCAGAAACCCGGGGCTATCCGGCGTGATTGCCGGAAAGTGCCCAGCCTCTTCGGCCAGCTTGACCAGCCGCTCGATGACCTGCGGATCGCTGCGCTCACCGCGCACCACCTCCACCAGCTTCATCAGCGGTACCGGGTTGAAGAAGTGAAAACCGGCTACCCGCTCCGGGTGCTGGCAGGCCGCCGCGATGCGCGTGACCGAAAGCGACGAGGTGTTGGTCGCCAGCACCGCATCTTCGACGAGCAAGGACTCCAGCTCGATGAACAACGCCTGCTTGGCCTCGAGATTCTCGACAATCGCCTCGATCACCAGATCGCAGCCGGACAGATCGGCCAGCGCAGGCGCCGCCTGCATTCGGGCCAGCGTGGCGTCCAGTTCGGCGACGCTCAGACGCCCCTTGGCCACGCCGCGTTCTAGCAGCTCGCGGTTGAAGCGCAGCGCCTCGCTGATCGACGCGCTGCGTGCATCGTGCAACCAGACCTGCTTGCCGGCGCTGGCGAACAACTGCGCGATCCCGCGGCCCATGGCGCCCGCGCCGACGATGCCGATACGCTCAAACATGCAAACCTCCTAACGAGCAATGCGATATTCCGCAGTGCGGAACAAGATTCCATCGAATTGACCATGAGCGTAAAGACTGCCAATCTCCAGCGCAAGTCAGCCGCCGAACCCGCTCGCTCATGTCCGATCAGCCCTATCCAGCCGCCACACTGCAACAGGTCGAAAGCTCGTTGACCGGGTTCTTCCAGGACCTCGGTTGCCACCTCAAGGAGTACGGCCCGGAGCGCGCGGTGGTCGAACTGCTGTTGTTGCCGCGCCACCTGAACAACGCCAGCAACCTGCACGGCGGCGTCACGGCGACCCTGCTGGACGTGGCGATGGGCCTCTGCGGAACCTGGGTGGAACAGCCGGAACAGCGCCGCGTGGCGACCACGCTGTCGATGAACGTCAACTTCAGCGCACCGGCACCAGTCGGCAGCCGCATCCGAGCTGTCGCAGTCTGCCGCTCCGCCGGGCACAAGGTATTCATGGCCATCTGCGATCTGCTGGACGAAAAGGACCAGTTACTGGCCTTCGGCGAAGGCGTATACAAGCGCGGCAAACTGCGCAGCGAGCTGCCCTGAGCGATGCTTGCCCTGCTCCCGCTGGCGCTCGTCTGCGAGCTATTCGCGCTGGTAACGCGCCTGCAGTTGCCGAGCGTGATCAGTGGTGCGCTGCTGGTGCTGTTCTTCGCCTGGCACTGGCGCTCGCTGATGCCCTACCCGCGCCGGCTCGGGCTGGTCACGCTGGGGCTGTTCGCCTACTGGGCACTGCTCCGTGACCCCGACTGGCAGCAGACCCAGCGGATGCTCGGCGCGGCGGCCTACTACGGCGCGTTCATCGGCGCGCTCGGGCTTGCCCATTGCGCGGTCAAGCGGATGCCGCAGCTCGGCGAGCTGCATCGGCTCTTACTGCGGCTACCCCGTACCAGCCTCTATCCAAGCTACCTGCTCAGCACCTTTGCGATCAGCTCGGTGCTGAGCTTCGGCATGCTCAATCTGGTCTGCGGTTCACTGGAACGTTATCTGGATCGGCAGTCGTACAGCCCGACCCAGCGCCGCGAGGGCGCCAGGGGTGTGATGGTAACGGCCCTGCGCGGCTTCGCTCTGGTGCCCTTGCTGGCACCAACCAGCGTGGCAGTGGCGATCCTCACCCGCGAGTTGCCGGGTCTGAGCTGGAGCGCCCTGCTGCCATTCGGCCTGCTCTGCGGGGCAATCCTGCTTTTAGTGGGCTGGCCGATGGAAAACCATCGTCTGCGGCAGCTGCGAGAAACCGATGCCCCGGCAAGCGGCTCGAGCACTGCCGGGTCGGCAATGGGGCTGCGCAACCTGCTTTATGGCAGCGTGCTCGGCATCCTGCTGATCGCGCTGCTGGCCAGCCTGACCCCACTGTCGGCGACCCAGGCCGCCATGCTGCTGGTGCCGCTCGCGGTGGTCGGGCTGCTGCTGTATCAGGGTGGATCGCCAACAACGGTCTATGCCGAAGTACGCGACACCCTGGCCGGCATGCGCAACGAAACCTTCATCTTCGCCTGCTCGGCACTGCTTGGCGGGCTTACGGCTGCGCTGGTCCCGGTCGAACGACTCGCCAGCCACTTCAGCAGCACGCCGTTGGCGCTGTTCGGTCTTGGCAGTGCCGGCATGCTGGCGATGATTGCCCTGGCCCTGCTCGGTGTCGCGCCGATCATCTCCCTAAGCCTGTGCGCCGCACTGCTCGCGCAGCTGGCCGGACACGGCGTGGCGATCATGCAGCCGGCAGTGGCGCTGCTGATCGGCTTTTCGCTGGCCATGCTGCTGTCGCCCTATGGCCCCTCGGCACTGATGCTGGCGCGCCACGCGCAATTATCTCCGTGGCGCATCGCCTTCGGTTGGAACGGCCGTTTCGTGCTGCTGGTGCTCGGCCCACTGCTGCTGGTGCCGCTGCTGGCGTAGCGCTCACATCCAGCCGTGCTCGGCCATCGACAGGGGCTCGCCGTCACCGACGATGAAGTGATCGAGCACCCGCACATCGATCAGCGCCAGCGCTTCTTTCAGCCGCAGCGTCAGTTGACGATCCGCCTGGCTTGGCTCGGCGACGCCGGAGGGGTGATTGTGCGTGAGGATGACCGCTGCCGCATTCTGCGCCAGGGCACGCTTGACCACCTGCCGCGGGTAGACGCTGGCGCCATCGATGGTGCCGTGGAACAACACCTCGAAGGCCAGCACGCGATGCTTGGAGTCGAGAAACAGACAGCCGAACAGTTCGTGCGGCTCATGCCGCAGCCGCGCCTTGAGGTAGTCACGCACCGCCTGCGGCGACTCCAGCGCCGAATCGCGGCGCAGCCGCTCGGCCAGATGCCGGCGGCCCATCTCCAGCACCGCCTGCAGCTGGGCAAATTTCGCCGGCCCCAGGCCAAGATGCGCGCTGAACTGATCGAGCTCCGCCTCCAGCAGCGCGCGCAGGCTGCCGAACTCGGCGAGCAGGTGCCGCGCCAGATCCACCGCGCTTTTGCCGGCAACCCCGGTGCGCAGGAATATCGCCAGCAATTCGGCATCGGAAAGCGCGGCAGCGCCCTGTTCAAGTAGCTTTTCCCGCGGCCGCTCCGCCGCCGGCCAGTCACGTATGCTCATGTCCTCTCCCTGTCGAGCAAGCCCACTTTTCCGCTGTGGGCGCTGTGCTATCTTAGCCCGTCATTTTTCCGGGGTATTGGGCGTGTTCTGACCTGGTTCTCACTCCGGAGAGTCCCTACGAGATTACAAGGCAGGCCTATGCAGCGGCTGTATCGTAAACGCATCGTCCTGGGCGTCGGCGGCGGTATCGCCGCTTACAAGAGCGCCGAACTGGTCCGTCGCCTGCGCGACCACGGCGCCGAAGTCCGGGTTGTTATGACCCAGGGCGGACGTGAGTTCATCACGCCTCTCACCCTGCAGGCGCTCTCCGGCCACCCGGTTCATCTGGATCTGCTCGACCCCGCCGCCGAAGCGGCGATGGGTCACATCGAACTGGCGCGCTGGGCCGATCTGGTGTTGATCGCGCCGGCCACCGCCGACCTCATGGCACGCCTGGCCCAAGGCGTCGCCAATGATCTACTGACCACCGTGGTGCTGGCGACCAACGCCCCGGTCGCCCTGGCGCCGGCCATGAACCAGGCCATGTGGGCCGATCCGGCCACTCAGGCCAATCGCGAATTGCTGTTGAAACGTGGCATTCGTCTGTTCGGCCCCGGCTCCGGCAGCCAGGCCTGCGGCGATGTCGGCATGGGCCGCATGCTCGAGGCCGACGAACTCGCCCAGGCCGCCGCGGACTGCTTCGCGACCGGCCTGCTGACGGGCAAGCACCTGCTGATCACTGCAGGTCCAACCCAGGAAAACATCGACCCGGTTCGCTACATCACCAACCACAGCTCCGGCAAGATGGGCTTCGCTCTGGCCGAGGCGGCCGCCGAGGCCGGTGCGCGAGTGACGCTGGTGACCGGCCCGGTGTTCCTGCCGACGCCCGATCGCGTGCAGCGCATCGACGTGGTCAGCGCCCGCGACATGCTCGCCGCGTGCGAAGCGGCGATGCCCTGCGACATTCTCGTCGCTGCAGCGGCGGTAGCCGACTACCGCCCGGAAGTGGTGGCACCACACAAACTGAAGAAAGACCCCACGACCGGCGACGGCCTGCTGCTGCAGATGGTGCGCAACCCGGACATTCTCGCCACGCTGGCCAGCCGCACGGACCGTCCGTTCTGCGTCGGTTTCGCCGCAGAAACCGAGAATCTGCTGGAGTACGCCACGCGCAAGCTGCGCGACAAGAATCTCGATCTGATCGTCGCCAATGACGTGGCCAACCCCAGCATCGGCTTCAACAGCGAAGACAACGCCGTCAGCGTGATCGACCGCCAGCAACACGAAACCCGTTTCGGCCAGGCCAGCAAGGGACATATCGCCCGCGCGCTGGTGGCCTTCATTGCCGACCGCTACAAAGAGTCCTGACATGCACGCACTCCAAGCCAAGATTCTCGACCCTCGCCTCGGCCAGGACTTCCCCCTTCCCGAATATGCGACACCGGGCTCTGCCGGCCTCGACCTGCGCGCCATGCTGCAGAGCGACACGGTGCTCGAGCCGGGCCAGACGCTGCTGATTCCCACCGGCATTGCCATCCACATCGGCGATCCGGGGCTCGCGGCGCTGATCCTGCCGCGCTCGGGCCTGGGCCATAAGCACGGCATCGTGCTCGGCAACCTGGTCGGGCTGATCGACTCGGACTACCAGGGCGAGCTGATGGTGTCGTGCTGGAACCGCGGCCAGAGCGCCTTCACCATCGCCGTCGGCGAGCGTATTGCGCAGCTGATGCTGGTACCGGTGGTACAGGCCCGCTTCGAACTGGTCGACAGTTTCGACAGCAGCGACCGCGGCGCTGGCGGCTTCGGGCACTCCGGCAGCCACTGAGTCACCGCGCACCGCTTACCTTTCAGGATGATTCGAGGAGCTTCATGGCACTCTTCAAGCGCACCGCCAAGGATTCAGGCGTTCTGAACCCGGCCGACACCCGCAGCAAGCGCGGCGGTTTCACCCTCAAGCCATTGCTCGGTGGCCTCGCAGCCAGCCTGATCGGGCTCGGCGCCGCCGCCGCGCTGATCTGGCTCGGTCAGCAGGGCGCTCAGCAGCAGCAACAGACACAACTCGCCGAGGCCTGGAGCCAGAGTCAGGCAAGCGCATTGCAGCAGGCGCTGCGGCGGCTGCGTACCGATACCCAGACAGCGGTGGAGCAGCAACGCCTGGTGGACGTCGTCCGTGCTGACACCGAGCTCAGACGCGAAGCCGAACAGCGCCTGCTGGAGTTGCCCGGCGTGGTCGACGCGCACCTCAATCCACGCGGCCGGGTGGTGCCGGACACCAGCCGCCCGGGCCCGCTGAACTTCGCTGCGCTCGATCTGCTACAGCGGGTCGAAGCAGGCCAGTCGGCCGCTCTGGAAGCCTACAAGGTCGACAACCGCTGGCTGCTCTACAGTGCGATTCCGCTGCGCGCCGAGGGTGAGCAGGCGATTCGCGGCACGCTGCTGCTGGTCAGCGATCTCCAGCACCTGTTCGCGACACTCCCGACGCTGCCCGACGAAGCCGGCCAGCTGCGACTGACCCAGCAATTCTCCGGCGCACCCGAACAGGTGCTGCTGCAGCGCGGCACCGCGGCCGACAATGCTTCGGCACTGACCCTCGCCAGCGGCAACGCCAACTGGAAGCTGGCCTACCTGCCCGGCGCCATCGATCAGCTGACCCTCATGCCGCTCCTCCTGCTCGCGGCCGCCCTGGTGGCGATTGCCGGCGTGCTGATCGGTCTGCAGCTGGTGCTCGGCGGCCAGCAGCGCAGGCTGCGCGAAGACGTGTTGCAGATGAGCCGCCTGCTACAGGAACTCTCCACCGGCAAGACCATCCAAATACCGGCCTTGAGCCTGCCGGTCCTCGACGCACTGGCCAGGAACATGGTCCGACTGCCTGTCCGCCAAGCTGGACCGGCTCCGACTCAGGCACCCGCCGCGGCTCCAGCCGTTCGGCCCGCCAAACCTACCGAGTACGTCGATCCGCGCTTGCCGGACACCGATATTCTCGACATCGATATTCTCGACGAGGACCAGGACATCTTCGGCCTCGACACCAAGGAGCGAGAACCCGCAATGAGCAGTGCCAAAGCCCCGAATTTGCCCGCCAGTATCTTCCGCGCCTACGACATCCGTGGCGTTGTCGGCGACAGCCTGACTACCGAGACCGCCTACTGGGTCGGCCGCGCCATCGGGTCCGAGAGCCTCGCCAAGGGTGAACCCAACGTTTCGGTTGGCCGCGACGGGCGCCTGTCCGGTCCCGAACTGGTCCAGCACCTCATTCAAGGTCTGCTCGACAGCGGCTGCGACGTCAGCGATATCGGCATGGTGCCGACGCCGGTGCTCTATTACGCCGCCAACATTCTCGCCGGCAAGTCCGGCGTGATGCTCACCGGCAGCCACAATCCGCCGGACTACAACGGCTTCAAGATCGTCATCGCCGGCGACACCCTGGCCAACGAACAGATCCAGACCCTACGCAAGCGCATCGAGACCAACGACCTGTCCAGCGGCGTGGGCAAGGTCGAGCAGGTCGATGTACTGGAACGCTACTTCGAGCAGATTCGCAATGACATCGCCATGGCCAAGCCGATGAAGGTGGTGGTCGACTGCGGTAACGGCGTCGCCGGCGTCATCGCCCCACGCATGATCGAAGCACTGGGTTGCACCGTGATCCCGCTGTACTGCGAGGTCGACGGCAACTTCCCGAATCACCATCCGGATCCGGGCAAACCGGAAAATCTGGTCGACCTGATCGCCAAGGTAAAATCCGAGAAGGCCGATCTCGGTCTGGCTTTCGACGGCGATGGCGACCGCGTCGGCGTGGTGACCAACGCCGGCACCATGATCTATCCGGACCGCCTGCTGATGCTCTTCGCCAAGGATGTGGTATCGCGCAATCCCGGCGCCGACATCATCTTCGACGTCAAATGCACCCGTCGCCTCACTCCGCTGATCAGCGGTTACGGCGGCCGGCCGGTGATGTGGAAGACCGGCCATTCGCTGATCAAGAAGAAGATGAAGGAGTCCGGCGCGCTGCTCGCTGGCGAAATGAGCGGGCACATCTTCTTCAAGGAACGCTGGTTCGGCTTCGACGACGGCATCTACAGCGCCGCGCGCCTGCTGGAAATCCTCAGCCAGGACAAGCGTGACGCTGAGCAGGTGTTCGCCGCATTCCCCTGCGATATCTCGACACCGGAGATCAACATCACGGTGACAGAGGAAAGCAAATTCACCATCATGGACGCCCTGCAACGTGACGCTCAGTGGGGCGAAGCCAACCTGATCACCCTCGACGGTGTACGGGTCGACTATCCCAAGGGCTGGGGCCTGATCCGCGCCTCGAACACCACACCGGTTCTGGTGCTGCGCTTCGAGGCCGACAGCGAGGAAGAACTCAGCCGCATTCAGGACGTTTTCCGCGCACAGCTGCTCAACGTTGCACCCGATCTCAAACTGCCGTTCTGATTTGCGGAGCCCTGCATGACCCTCAGCCGTGAAGCTGCCACCCAATTCGCCAAGGTACTTTCCGAGGCGCTGCCCTACATCCGCCGGTTCGTCGGCAAGACGCTGGTCATCAAGTACGGCGGCAACGCGATGGAAAGCGAGGAGCTGAAAACCGGCTTCGCGCGCGACATCGTGCTGATGAAGGCGGTCGGCATCAATCCGGTGGTGGTGCACGGTGGCGGTCCGCAGATCGGCGACCTGCTCAAGCGGCTGAACATCGAAAGCCACTTCATCGACGGCATGCGGGTCACCGACAGCCAGACCATGGACGTGGTGGAGATGGTTCTCGGCGGGCAGGTAAACAAAAGCATCGTCAGCCTGATCAACCAGCATGGCGGCAGCGCCATTGGCCTGACCGGCAAGGACGCCGGCCTGATCCGCGCCAAGAAGCTCAAGGCGACCCGCCAGACACCGGAGATGACCAAGCCGGAAATCATCGACATTGGCCATGTCGGCGAAGTCACCGGCGTCAATGCCGAGCTGCTGGAAATGCTGGTGCAGGGCAACTTCATCCCGGTAATCGCGCCGATTGGCGTGGGCGAGAACGGTGAGTCCTACAACATCAATGCCGACCTGGTCGCCGGTAAAGTCGCAGAAGCGCTGAAAGCCGAGAAGCTGATGCTGCTGACCAACATTGCCGGCCTGATGGACAAGCAGGGCAGCGTGCTGACCGGCCTGTCCACGGCCCAGGTCGACGCACTGATCGCCGACGGCACCATCTACGGCGGCATGCTGCCGAAGATCCGTTGCGCGCTGGAAGCGGTGCAAGGTGGCGTCAACAGCGCCCACATCATCGACGGTCGCGTGCCCAACGCGGTGTTGCTGGAGATCTTCACCGATGTCGGCGTCGGCACACTGATCACCAACAGCCAGGGTTGAAGCAGACGCAAAAGAAAACGGAGCCTAGGCTCCCTTTTTTCATGCCGTGCCGCCGGCCGATCAGAGATCGATACGGAACGACTCGAGCATCGCCGGGATGCCCGGGAACATGCCGATACCCAGCATCACGGCGCAGAGCACGATGAAGACGATCGTCGGGATGACCCAACGATGCAGGTGGCTCAGGGACTGACCACGCTCCTTGTCACCGATCAGCCCGAGATTGTCGAGCAGCACGGTCAGCGACCAGCCGAACACCGGATTAACCAGCGCCGAGGAAAAGATCACGATGGCCGCCGACTGCGAGGTCTTGCCTTCACGGGTCATCTGCATACCGGCTTCCAGCAGCGGCAGGAACACGCCGACCATCAGCGCCACGCTCAGTACCGGCGGCCAGATCGCCAGATCCATCGGGTAGCCCCAAAGCGCCGCAACCACACAGAGCAGGCCGGTGAGCAATGCACCGGCGGGAATCGGGCGCTTGGCGATGGCGGCCGGCACCATGAAGGTGCCCCAGGATGAGGCCAGGTTACCGCCACCCAGCGACGTGCCGACGATCTGTCGTGCCGCCGCAACGCACATGGTGTCATCGATGTTCATCAGCACCTTCTTCGCCTTCGGCGGATAGTTCAGCTGCTGGAACACACGATGTCCAAGGAAGTCCGGCGACCACATGGCTACCGCCAGCACGGCAAATGGCGCGACAGCAATGAAGTGATGCAGCTCGGGCAGACCGATCTGCCAGCCGGTAGTCTCGCCCCACCAGTACATCGGATTCAGGTTGGGCACACCCGGCTCGGTGGTGAACTCGAACGGAGCGCCTAATGCAAATGCGATCACGGCCGCCAGCGCCGAACCCAGCGGAATCGCCAGCCAGCGCATGCGGATATGTTCTAGATAGGCGTACATCACGATGGTGGCGAACACCACGATAAACGCGATGTAGCCCATGTCGAAGCTGTCGGCCCAACCGAACAGCTTCTTGATCTGCGAGGTAATGCCGATGAAACCCAGATACAGCAGCAATCCGCCACAAACGCCATCACTAGTCAGACGCGCCAACAGACTGCCGCCCTTGAAGACACCGAGGGTGAAACCGAGCACACCCACCATGATCCCCAGCGCCATAGGATGCCCGCCCGATGCGACGATCAAGGGAATCAACGGAATCAGCGGGCCATGGGTCCCGGCCAGGTTGGCCGTGGGATTGAGGAAACCGGAGAACACCACGACAAACAGCAGTGCTGCGATCAGCATCTCGTAGCGCGCGTTCTCGATCACGAACTCGTTGGAAAGCCCCATCGGGCCGGCGAAAGCCGCAACAACAGCCGCCACCATGACGATCTTGCCGATGGTCGCCGCCATGGCCGGCACCCAATCTTCGTACTCGAAACGGTAGTCACGAAACGGCAGGTTTATTCCCCAGCGCTTCGGCGCCATGATCTCCAGTTCATGCTCGAGGTATTCAGAGCGAGTCGCGAAATTTCCCTTCGGCTTGTGAAGCTCCCGATAACTGCGTAGGTCCCTACCATTCATGCTAGTCAGCCATACCGAAAAATTTGCGCCACGGTACAGACTGACCCCAAGCAACTCATCACGACCTTGAAACTATTGAGCTAGAGCGGTCTTTTGTGATAGCAAGCAAGCTACTCATCGAGCTATTGGCATAGCAAATAGCCACGCCAAGTATTTTGAAACAAGGGAACGGGTATCAGCGTTTTACTGCTTTTGCCCTAGCAATTCGGCAATCCGCTGGCGATCACTGGCAAAGCTGACTTCCGCATCAGCGCGCGCCTTTTCGAAACGCTTGAGGTCGCGCTGCAGACTCTGCTCTTCCTTTTCAAGGTTCTCGATCTGCGCCAACAGGTTGCCCGGAACCTTGCGACCGGCGCGCTCATGGTTCGCCGCCTGCTTGCGCAAGCTCGCATGCTGGTTGCGTATCGACTGCAGGTTGCCGCGGGCCAAGCCCATCACGCTATCGAGCTCGGAAAGCTTGCGCGTTTCGGCCCGCTCCACATCCTCGACACTGGCATACAGACGCAGCAGCTGCGCATCCGATGCAGCACGGGCCTTCTGTGCCTGCAACCGGGCAAATTCCTCCGCGGTCGGTGCCGGCGGCACCTCGCGGACCACTCGCCCTTGCTCGTTGAGCACCTGATATCCACGCGAAATGTGTTGCGGCGGCACGCCATGGCGATCGAGTACGACCACGCCGCGGTCGTCCACATAGCGATACAGCTCGGCAGCCGAGGCCAATACCGGACATATGACTCCCAGCAGGAGCAACGTACGAGCGGCTACCGATTTACGCATGGCGCATTACCTACCCTGGGTCAGATTCCGTACTGCTCGCGATAAGCCTGTACCGCGGGCAGGTGCTGTTTCAGCTGAGCGTCGTCGGCGAGATATTCCAGCACTTGCTCAAGGGACACAATACTGATTACCGGCATTCGATAATCACGTTCAACTTCTTGAATCGCCGACAGCTCGCCCTGCCCTCTTTCCTGTCGATTCAAGGCGATGAGTACGCCGGCGGCCTCGGCTTTCTGCGCCTGGATGATCTGCATCACTTCGCGGATCGCGGTGCCGGCGGTGATCACGTCATCGACGATCAGCACACGCCCCACCAGCGGTGCACCGACCAGCGTGCCACCCTCACCATGATCCTTGGCTTCCTTGCGGTTGAAGCACCAAGGCAGGTCGCGCTGATGCTGCTCGGCCAGCGCGATGGCGGTGGCTGCGCCTAGCGGGATGCCCTTGTAGGCCGGGCCGAAGATGACGTCGAAATCCAGGCCGCTCTCGATCACCGCCGAGGCGTAGAACCGCCCGAGCTGTGCCAACGCGCTGCCGCTGTTGAACAACCCGGCATTGAAAAAATAGGGGCTGGTGCGTCCCGACTTGAGAGTGAACTCACCGAAACGCAGAACACCGCGTTCGATGGCGAAGCGAATGAACTCGCGCTGGTACGCCTGCATGAAGAAATTTCCCGGAAAACCACTGTTTTAGCTAATTGCGAAGAGCTTGGGTTATCATACACGCACGTGTTTTTAGGGGCCATTTATGCGGATCATCAGCGTCAACGTGAATGGCATTCAAGCGGCGGCACAGCGGGGATTGCTCAGCTGGCTGCAAGCGCAGAATGCCGATGTCATCTGCCTGCAAGATACCCGCGCCTCTGCCTTGGAACTCGACGATCCGGCCTACCAGCTGGACGGTTACTTTCTCTATGCCTGCGATGCCGAGATTCCGGAGCAGGGAGGCGTGGCGCTCTATTCCAGGCTGCAGCCGAAGGCCGTCATCACCGGACTGGGCTTCGAGACGGCGGATCGCTACGGGCGTTACCTGCAGGCGGATTTCGACAAGGTCAGCATCGCCAGCCTGTTGGTGCCGTCCGGCCACGGCGGCGATGCCAACCTGAACCACAAACTCAAGTTCATGGACGACTTCGCCCACTACCTGGACAAGCAGCGCCGCAAGCGCCGCGAGTACATTTATTGTGGCTCACTGTATGTCGCCCACCAGAAGTTGGACGTGAAGAACTGGCGCGATTGTCAGCAGGACCCAGGGTTTCTGGCGCCCGAGCGCGCCTGGCTGGACGAGATTTTCGGCAATATGGGCTATATCGACGCCCTGCGCGAAGTCAATCGCGAAGGCGATCTGTTCAGCTGGTGGCCGGACACCGAGCAGGCCGAAATGCTCAACCTCGGCTGGCGTTTCGACTACCAGATCCTGACATCCGGTCTACGCCGCTTCGTGCGCACTGCTCGCCTGCCACGGCAGCCACGCTTCTCCCAGCACGCGCCGCTGATCGTTGACTACGACTGGACGCTGAGCCTCTGAGGCTCAGCGGTTTGCCCTACTTGACCAGCCGCCAACAGAACGGATAGCGGTAGGGCTTGCCCTCGTTGGCGCGAATGCCGGCGATCACCACCAGCACCAGCGCCACCACGCTCACCAACACCATTAGCGGAAAGCCGATGAGGATCCAGGCCAGCACGCCGCAGATCATCATTGCGATGCTGAAGGTCAGCTGAAAATTCAGCGCCTCCCTACCCTGCTGATCGACGAAGGGATCCATGTCCTTCTTCAGCTGCCAGACGATGAGCGGGCCGATCACGTTGCCGATCATCGGCGCCAGAAACCAGAAGAACGCCGAGTAGTGGCAGAACATCGCCCACTGGCGCGCTTCGCGACTGGGTAACGGCACAAGATCCTGATCGGTCATTTCGCGCTACCTCTTGCTCAGTCCGCCAGCGCCGCGCGCTGTAGCTCGAACAGCTGGCGCACGCCATCATGGGCCAGAGCCAGCATCGCATTGAGTTCCTCAGGATGGAACGGTGCCCCCTCGGCCGTGCCCTGCACCTCGATAAAGCCGCCCGCGTCGGTCATCACCACATTCAGATCGGTTTCGGCCGCCGAGTCCTCCAGGTAATCCAGATCCAGCACCGGTTCGCCCTGGTAGATACCGACCGATACCGCTGCAATCATCTGCTTGACCGGATCGCCCGCCTTCAGACCGCCACGTTTCTTTAGCACCTTGAGCGCATCGATCACCGCCACCATGGCACCGGTGATCGACGCCGTGCGCGTACCGCCGTCGGCCTGGATCACATCGCAGTCGATGAACAGCGTGTTCTCACCGAGCTTGCTCATGTCGAGCGCCGCACGCAACGAACGACCGATCAGGCGCTGGATTTCCAGAGTGCGTCCACCCTGCTTGCCGCGCGAGGCTTCACGCTGGTTGCGCTCACCCGTAGCGCGCGGCAGCATGCCGTACTCGGCGGTCAGCCAACCCTGCCCCTGCCCTTTCAGGAAACGCGGGACGCCGGACTCGATGCTGACCGTGCAGATCACCTTGGTGTCGCCGAACTCCACCAGCACCGAGCCCTCGGCATGCTTGGTGTAGTTGCGGGTGATGCGGATCGAGCGCAGCTGATCGGCGGCACGGCCACTGGGTCGCTTCATGTATAGGTCCTGCTAGATAGGAAATTGACCGGCATTATAGAGCCCATTGGCGTGGAAAAGGGTCGCGACCGTCCGGCCATCGCTGCCGCGACACCCTGTTTTCCTTTACAATCCTTCGCCTTTCGCAGCCCGCAATCGAGAGGTATCCCCGATGGTCCACAGCATGACGGCCTTTGCCCGCAGCGAGCAGGCCGGCACCCATGGCACCCTCAGTTGGGAAATCCGCTCGGTCAATCATCGCTATCTCGAGCCGCACCTGCGCCTGCCGGACGCCTTCCGCGACCTCGAAGGCGCGGTTCGCGATGCCCTGCGCAAAGGCATCTCGCGCGGCAAGGTGGAGTGCACTTTGCGCTTCGCCGAGGAAAACAACCGCACCGCCCTGCAGGTCGACCGCGAGCGCGCCAGCCAGTTGATCGCCGCCGCCGAAAGCGTTGCCGCACTGATCAGCCAACCCGCACCGATTGACCCGCTGCAGGTACTTGGCTGGCCGGGCGTACTGGTCGGCGACGCAGTCGACCCACAAGCACTCAACCAGAGTGCCCTGCAGCTCTTCCACAGTGCGCTCGAGCAGCTCAAGGAAGGCCGCGGGCGTGAGGGCGACGAACTGGCCAAGCTACTCAACGAGCGTCTGGACAGCATCCTCGAAGAAGTTGCCACGCTGCGCGAACAGGTGCCGCAGATGCTCGCAGCCCAGCGCCAGAAGGTGCTCGACCGCTTCAGCGAAATGCAGGCAGAACTCGACCCACAGCGCCTCGAACAGGAAATGGTCCTGCTGGCACAGAAGAGTGACGTTGCCGAAGAACTGGACCGCCTGAACACCCACGTGACCGAAGTGCGACGCGTACTCAAGACCGGCGGCGCGGCCGGACGCCGGCTCGACTTCCTCATGCAGGAACTCAATCGCGAAGCCAACACCCTCGGCTCGAAAGCGTTCGACCCGCGCAGCACTCAGGCCGCGGTCAATCTCAAGGTATTGATCGAGCAGATGCGCGAGCAGGTGCAAAACCTCGAATAACCATCAGCCACCACAACGGCTGGTCTATTTTGTCCCACAGCATTAACAGCGCTTTTCAGGAACCCGTCATGTCCGCCACCACCGGTACGCTTTATATCGTTTCCGCGCCTTCCGGGGCCGGCAAGACCAGCCTGGTCAAGGCGCTGGTCGATGCACAACCGCAGGTGCGGGTGTCGGTTTCCCATACCACCCGTACCATGCGGCCGGGCGAGGTCGACGGCGTTAACTATCACTTCGTCAGCCGCGAGGATTTTCTCGCGCGACTGGAGCGCAACGAGTTTCTCGAGCATGCCGAAGTGTTCGGCAACCTGTACGGCACCTCCCAGCGCTGGTTGGAAGACACCCTGGCCGAAGGCTTCGACCTGATCCTGGAGATCGACTGGCAAGGCGCGCAGCAGGTGCGCCGCCTGATGCCCCAGGCCAAATCGATCTTCATCCTGCCGCCGACACAGGAAGCACTGCGCCAACGCCTCAACAACCGCGGCCAGGACAGTGACGAGATCATCGACAAGCGCATGCGCGAAGCGGTCAGCGAAATGAGCCACTACGTCGAATACGATTACCTGGTGATCAACGACGACTTCGCCCACGCCCTGATTGACCTGCAGTCGATCTTCCGCTCCAACCAACTGATACAGAAGACCCAGCAACAGCGCCACGCCCGCCTTCTTGGCGAATTGCTCGCGCAGGTCGGTTGACGCACAGCCCGCAGAAACAGCGCTTCCATTAAGGCTGGTGATTTTTTAGACTACTCCGTCCGCTCGCCCATTCGGGCACGCTCTACCGCTATTGATGAGGAACACCATGGCCCGCGTTACCGTTGAAGATTGCCTGGACAACGTCGATAACCGCTTCGAGCTGGTCATGCTCGCTACCAAGCGCTCGCGCCAGCTGGCCACCGGTGGCAAGGAGCCCAAGGTCGCATGGGAAAATGACAAGCCGACCGTCGTCGCCCTGCGCGAGATCGCTTCCGGCCTGGTCGACTACGATGTCATTGCACAAGACGAGATCGTTGACGACGAGCCTCTCTTCACCCAGTACGAGGAAGAGCCGAACGAGGCCATCTGAATAAATGCCAGGTCGAAGTCGAACCGATAACATCGAAGCCCGCTGGCAAGGAGCACTGTCTTGCCAGCCATAGACGCGCTTGCGGATCGCCTATCGACCTACCTCGGCCCGGATCAGGTCAATCTGGTCCGTCGTGCCTATTTTTACGCCGAGCAGGCCCACGACGGTCAACGCCGGCGCAGCGGTGAAGCCTACGTCACCCATCCTCTCGCGGTAGCCAACATCCTCGCCGACATGCACATGGACCATCAGAGCCTGATGGCCGCGATGCTGCATGACGTCATTGAAGACACCGGCATTCCCAAGGAAGCGCTGGTCGCGCAGTTCGGCGAAACCGTTGCCGAACTGGTCGACGGGGTCAGCAAGCTGACCCAGATGAACTTCGAGACCAAGGCCGAGGCACAGGCCGAGAATTTCCAGAAGATGGCCATGGCCATGGCTCGCGATATCCGCGTGATCCTGGTCAAACTCGCCGACCGCCTGCACAACATGCGTACCCTGGAAGTGCTGGCCGGGGAAAAGCGCCGCCGCATCGCCAAGGAAACCCTCGAGATCTACGCGCCCATCGCCAACCGGCTGGGCATGCACACCATGCGCGTGGAGTTCGAGGATCTCGGTTTCAAGGCCATGCACCCGATGCGCTCCGAACGCATCCGCGCAGCCGTTCGCCGCGCCCGCGGCAACCGCAACGAGATCGTCGAGAAGATCGAACAATCGCTGATCCATTGCCTAGAGCGCGAAGGCCTGGAAGGCGACGTACTGGGCCGCGAGAAGCACCTATACAGCATCTACAAGAAGATGCGCGGCAAGCGCAAGGCGTTCCACGAGATCATGGACGTCTACGCGTTCCGCATCGTGGTGGACAAGGTCGACACCTGCTACCGCGTGCTCGGTGCGGTGCACAGCCTGTACAAGCCGCTGCCGGGCCGTTTCAAGGACTACATCGCGATTCCCAAGGCCAACGGCTACCAGTCCCTGCACACCACCCTGTTCGGCATGCACGGCGTGCCCATCGAGATCCAGATTCGCACCCGCGAGATGGAAGAGATGGCCAACAACGGCATCGCCGCGCACTGGCTGTACAAGTCCCCCGAGGACGAAGTGCCCAAGGGCACCCACGCCCGCGCCCGCCAGTGGGTCAAGGGTGTACTGGAACTGCAGCAGCGCGCCGGCAACTCGCTGGAATTCATCGAGAGCGTGAAGATCGACCTGTTCCCCGACGAGGTCTACGTCTTCACCCCCAAGGGCCGCATCATGGAGATGCCCAAGGGTTCCACCGCCGTCGACTTCGCCTACGCGGTGCACACCGACGTCGGCAACACCTGCATCGCCTGCCGCGTCAACCGTCGCCTGGCGCCGCTGTCGCAACCACTGGAGAGTGGCTCGACGGTGGAGATCGTCACCGCACCAGGTGCGCGGCCGAATCCGGCCTGGCTGAATTTTGTCGTCACCGGCAAGGCACGCACGCATATCCGCCATGCGCTCAAACTGCAGCGTCGTTCGGAGTCGATCAACCTCGGCGAGCGCTTGCTGAGCAAGGCGCTCAGCGGCTTCGAGACCAGCCTGGACAAGATCAGCGCCGAGCGCATCCAGCAGGTACTGACCGAATACCACATGGAGTACGTCGAGGATCTGCTGGAGGATATCGGCCTGGGCAACCGCATGGCCTATGTGATCGCGCGCCGTCTGATATCGCACGACAATGAGGAAGTACCGGCACTCGAAGGTCCGTTGGCGATTCGCGGCACCGAAGGGCTGGTGCTGAACTACGCCAAGTGCTGTACGCCGATTCCCGGCGACCCCATCGTCGGGCATCTATCGGCCGGCAAGGGCATGGTCGTGCACCTGGAAACCTGCCGGAACATCGCCGACGTACGCCACAACCCGGACAAGTGCATCCAGCTATCCTGGTCGAAGGATGTCACCGGCGAGTTCAATGTCGAGCTCCGGGTCGAGCTGGAGCACCAGCGCGGCCTGATCGCCCTGCTCGCCGGCAGCGTCAATGCCGCCGACGGCAACATCGAGAAGATCGGCATGGACGAGCGCGACGGCCGCATCAGCGTCGTCCAGCTGGTGGTCAGCGTGCATGACCGCGTGCACCTGGCCCGAGTCATCAAGAAGCTGCGCGCCATCAAGGGCGTCACCCGCATCACCCGCGTCAAGGCCTGACCTCCTCCGTCAACTTCGATCTGTCTGCAAAACGCCACGGCTGGCCGCTCTCGCCATCAGCCATTATGCTGGCTGCCCGTTGCCCAACCCTCAGAGGAGTCTCCATGAGCAAGACCGTGATCAACACCGACAAGGCGCCGGCCGCCATTGGCACCTACTCCCAGGCCATCAAGGCCGGCAACACCGTCTACCTGTCCGGGCAGATCCCGCTGGATCCCAAGAACATGGAGCTGGTGGAAGGTTTCGAAGCGCAGGCGGTGCAGGTTTTCGAGAACCTCAAGGCGGTGGCAGAAGCGGCTGGCGGCTCGCTGAAGGACATCGTCAAGCTCAACATCTTCCTCACCGACCTCGGCAACTTCGCCACCGTCAACGAGGTGATGAGCCGCTACTGCCAGCAGCCGTACCCGGCGCGTGCCGCCATCGGTGTCTCCGCCCTGCCCAAGGGTGCGCAGGTTGAAATGGACGCCGTTCTGGTCATCGACTGACCGGATCGTCTGTCGGCGCGGCGCCAGTCGCCGCGTCATCGACCTCAACGCACCAGAATTTCGACCCGCCGATTGCGCGGCTCGGCCGTGGCATCCGGCGTCGCTATCAGCAGATTGCGCTCGCCGTGGGATTCCACCCGCAACTCCATCGCTTCCAGCCCCTTGGTACGCAACAGCTCGGCGACCGCCTGGGCGCGACGCAAACCGACCTGCTCGTTGGCCGCACGATGACCCAGCGTATCGGTATGGCCGATGACTGTTACCACCGGATAGTCCCGACGCTGGGCTGCCAGCAGAACGCTGTCCAGCAGTTGTTCAGCCGTGCTGTCCAGCGCGCCGGATGGCGCGATATGAAGGCTAAAACGCTCGGGCAATGCCGGCTGGGCAGCCAGCGCCTTGTCGAAGTCCGCCTTGCGGCGCATGTCCGGTACGACATAGGCCTGACCGGTACCGGCAATTGCCATGCCCTGGCCAGACGCGTCCAACCGACGCTCCCCTTCCTCTCCAAGCATCACACCACCGCGCCCACCACTGTCGTCCGCCAGCATCACGTAGGAATGCTGCGCGCAGCCCGCCACTGCCGTCATCGCCAGCAGCACCATCGTTTGCATCAGCGTAATCGGCTTCACGGGCTCACCTTCATCAACACCTGGCCACCGCGCACACCGATGCGGCCGTCCGGCGTGTCGACAGCGATAGCCTGTGGGTCGAGGCGGGCCATGTCGCCCGCAATCAGGTTGAGCGTGCCGCGATTGAGCGTCGCGCGCAGGCGCAGCTCATCCAATGCCGGGGCGAAGCGATAGTCGTCGAGGGTCAGCTCGCTGTGCGGGCCGAACGCCAAAACACTGCCGTCGCCGAGGATCACCCCCAGCGCACCTTCGGCGCCGGTGCTCAAAGCCACACCCGGCACGATTGCCTGGCCGACCTTGGCGGCGTTGGTATAGCCGCGACTGCTGATGTACGCAGCGCCTTCCACCCGCGCCACATGGCCTACCGGCTCGGGTAGGTTCTCAGCGTTGGTAGGCGCAATCCAGACCGCGGCGGCCATGCAGAAGGCACGCAGCATGTAGTTCTTGAAGCAAGTCATCGAATTCTCGAATCGCCAGGAGTGCGGTTGGAGCGATACCGCTCCACTGGACTAAGGCAGTCCAAACCGGCAAAAAATCCCGTACCGTTTCGTTTTCCGGTGATTTGTTGGTCGAACAGGCATGCACGGGGGTCGCATCTGCTCGCGGCCTCGACCATAAGGTGTTGCCTGAGCGCGCCGGTCCTCGCTGCGGCAAGCTGAGTCGAATGTCATACAGGCATGACTCGCTCATGCCTCGATGGGAGGCGCTCCAATGCAGATAGCGACCCATCAAGAACCGCCTCAGGGGTCGATCATCCGTCCCCCGGTGGCGTGAAACGCCTTCAGTTCACGTAACGCTGCGTCGCCTGTTGCAGCAGCCCTTCCTGTTTCATCTGGTCGAGGGTGCGCTGCAGTTTCTCGACGACTGCATCCGGCGTTTCCTTGTTCAGCGCCAGATAGAGGTCGACACGGCTCAGGGTCAGCGCCACGGCCAGCGGGCCGACGCCGGCCTGCTTCGCCTCGTATTCGCCGGAAGGGTTGGTGGTCGCCCACAGATCGAACTGGCCGGCCTTCAGCTTGGCCGGGGTGTCGATCAGCGAACTCTGCACCTCGATGCCACGGTTGATCAGATACTGACTGCCCACGCTGCCATCCTTCGAGCCGATTCGATACTGCTTGGCGGCATCCAGGCTGGAGACCTGAATCTGGCTCTCCGGAGTCTTGAGCAGCACGATCTGGATCTCGCTGAGCGGACCGACCCACTTGTACTTGGGCTCGCGCTCGGGGGTACGGCTGAGGGAGAACACGGCGAAGCCCGGGGTCTTCTCGGCCAGCTGCTGCAGGCGGCTCCACGGGAAACGCAGCGTCATCGCATAGGGCACGCCCGCGCGCTTGAACAGAGCGGCCACCACCTCGGCATCAATGCCGCTGATCGCATCCTCCTTGGCGAAATTCTTGCCATCGTCGGCCATGCTGAACGGCGGGAAATTCTGCGTGAGCAGGTTGATGGTTTCCCCGTCGGCGCTGGCCGAGGCGATTGGCAGGAGGGTAATCAGCGCGCCCAGAAAAGCGCAGCGAAGATACTTCTTGTTGGTCGGCATGTGGAAGTCTCGGGTCGATCGGACGTTGTTTTTCCGCACCGGCATCGGTTCCGGGCGGCTGTCGGCAGGTTCTTATTGCGCCCGGTTCGGGACAAGCGACCGCGCGGCGATGAACCCTAACAGGGCCTTGCGGGACAATCTCTGTGCCGGATCACTTACGTGAGATGCCGTGCTCCGCCAGGCCCGCCGGGCGTCGCGGCACGTCATCCGACGCACACTTTCGTTCCCCGCGCAGCCGGTCATTCGTCGAAAACCTGCTCTCCGTTCGTCGCGTAGCCGCCCCCATGGTGGCACTTGCCGTATTCTCGCCGGCTATCGGAGTCTGCCGAGCCGAGACACAGTCGGGCATATAAATCGCATCCAACACATCCGAACTGTGGCGCGCCATGCAAATGGCGCCGCGGGGTTTCCCGCGAACAACTGTGGTCCGCCTCCTGGCGGTGGTTTGTCGAAACGTCGGGTTTCCCGATTGGATGTGAAATGAAAACAGCCCGTCTGCTACAAGGTCGCCGCGGCCCTGTACTTCTTATTTTCCTGCTCCTGCTGATCGCCGCCAGCGTCGCCTATTGGCAGTTGCGCCCCAGCGCCCCGTCGACGCCAGCCACTGGTGCGGCTTCGAGCATGCTCGAAGCCTTGCAGGACTCCACCGAGCCCTGGCAGGCCAATCGCCGCGATCTCTCGGTGCTGATGAACGATCTGCGTGGCGCCAGCATTGCCAGCGCCGCATTGGGTAAGGATGCGGTCTACGTCAGCCTGCACGAGGGCCTGCGCTACTGGGTGCCGGACCAGTCCGGACGCGTCGCGAGACTGCTACTCGAGCAATACGCGCAGAGCAGCGGCGAGCTGTTCCCGTTGGCGATGTTCCAGACCGACGCGGAACAGCCGTTTTACAAGATCCTTCTGCCCTACTCACCGATCGCCCTGCTGCTGATTGGCGCGGCGGTGTTCTTCGCCATGAAGACCCGTAGCTTTGAAGTCCAGCGAAAGGGCAGCGGTGTGACCTTCGCTGATGTCATCGGCGCCGCCGAGGCCAAGCAGGCGCTCAGCGACGTCACCGCCTACCTGCGCGATCCGGCCGCCTATGCCCGTCTCGGCGCCCGCCCGCCCAAGGGCGTGCTGCTGACCGGCGAGCCCGGCACCGGCAAGACCCAGCTGGCCAAGGCGCTGGCGAGTGGGTCGAATGCCAGCTTCATCCAGGTCACCGGCAGCGACTTCTCCTCGATGTATTTCGGTGTCGGCATCCAGAAGGTCAAGGCGCTGTTCCGCACCGCCCGCAAGCAGGCGCCGTGCATCATTTTTATCGACGAAATCGACGGCATCGGCAAGCGCGCCGAGCAGACACGTTCCAGCGATGCCGAGAGCAACCGCATCATCAACCAGTTCCTCGCCGAGATGGACGGCTTCGATGGCGCCGCCGGCGTGCTGGTATTGGGCGCCACCAACTTCCCCAACTCGCTCGACCCGGCGCTGGTGCGCGAAGGCCGCTTCGACCGCTCGATCGCCGTCGGCCTGCCCGGCCTCGATGACCGCGAAGCGCTGTTCCGCCTCTACGCCGGAAAGATCAGCGCGGCGACCGATCTGGACTTCCCGCAGCTGGCGCGCAATACCGTCGGCCTGACGCCGGCCGCGATCGCCTATATCGTCAACCACGCAGCATTGCTGGCGGCCCGCGCGGGCGCCAGACAGGTCGATATGGCGCATTTCGTCGACGCGGTGGAAACCTGCCGCATCGGCGAGCAGCCCTCCGGCGTGACGCCGATGTCCGCCACCGATCGCAAGCGCATTGCCGTGCACGAGGCTGGCCACGCGCTGGTAGCGGCGGCACTGAAGGTCGGCCGGGTGGAAAAGGTCACCATCCTGCCGCGGGGTCAGGCGCTGGGGGTGACGCTGGTAACGCCGGTGGAAGACAAGCGCCTGCACATGTATTCCGAGCTGCGCAATCGCATCCAGATGCTGCTGGCCGGGCGCGGCGCCGAGCAGCTGTATTTCCACGAGGTGTCGTCCGGCGCCGGGCAGGATCTGCAGGAAGCCTCGAAGATCGCCCTTTCCATGGTCGGCGCCCTCGGCATGGGGCCGCGCGGCTCGCTGTTGAGCCTGCAGGCCGTGCGCGACGCGCATCTGGACAGCGATCCGCGCGAAGCGCTGGAAGCAGCCGATGAGCTGCTGCAGCAGCTCAATCAGGAGTGCCTGGCCCTGCTGCAGCAGTTGAAACCAGCGCTCGACCACATCACCGAGCGCCTGCTCGCGGTGGAAACCGTGCCTGGGGAAGAGGTGCTGGCGGCTATCGAACGGTTGCCCGTGCACCATCACGAAGCCAGTGTCAGCTCGATCATCGGCCATGCGATGAACAGCATCGACCGCGTCGCGGCCAGCGCCATGGACAGCACCGACAGCTTCGAACTGTCGCCGGTGGTATCGAGCGAGCCAGAAGACGACGGCCCGACCCGGCTCTGAGCCGGAGGGCGTAACGATCCCGGCGGACGGCACATCCGCTGGGATCAGTGCACGGCCGGCGCCGCCTGCTGCAGCGTGGCGATGCCGTCCAGGCGCCGCGACAACACGCCGAAACGTCGCCGGTATTGCGCTGGCGTGAGGCCGACCTTGCGCCGAAACAGTCGACCGAAGAAGCCGGCGTCCTGATAGCCGACCTCCCAGGCGATCGCTTCAACCGACAGCTCTCCGCTTTCCAGCAGTTGCTTGGCCTCCTCCAGCCGCAGGGTATGGATGTAATCCAGCGGCGTCAGTCCGGTGGCCAGGGCGAAGCGGCGCTGGAAAGTCCGTTCCGGCAGGCCGCTGATGCGCACCATGGCGCTCACCGGCGCCTCCTCCTCGTAGTGCTGCGCCGCCCATTCCTGACAACGCGCGATCACCGGATCGGCCAGCTGCCCGGTGCGCATCATCGCGGCGTAGGCCAGCGGGCTGGTCGCATCCCAATCGAACAGGTTCATCCGCGCCACCTCCATCGCCTCCCGCGCACCGACGAAACGGGCGATGAGAAACAGCCCCAGCGCATGCCAGCTGCTGCCACTGCCGGACATCACCAGGCGCTGGCCGACGCCGGTGCTGACCAATGCCTTGTCCGGGTGCCAGTGCACGTCCGGGTATTCGCGTCGCAGGCAATCGCAGTAGCCCCAGTGCGAAGTCCCTTCGCAGCCGGCCAAGAGCCCGGTGCGCGCCAGCAGCATCGCCCCGGAGCAGGCAGCGGCCAGCGTCGCGCCGGCCGCGTAGCGCTCGCACAGCCATTGCGCCTCGGGCGCGTAGCGATCATCCAGCGGCTCCCAGGGGCTGACCGCCAGGTTGCTGACAATCACCACATCGGTCGGCGGCGCATCGTCCAGACTGGCGTGAGGGTGGACCGGGATATCGTTGTAGACCCGCAGCGAGCGTCCGTCGCGGCTGACGATCAGCGGCAGGAAAGGCGACGCCACGTCGGCGCGGTGCAGCAGTTGCTGCCAGTCGCGACGGGCACCCAGCAGCAGATCGTAGAGGCCGAATAGCGTCGAGGCCGTACTGTCCGGCGTCGCCAGCAGGGCGACGGTCAGCGGCGGACGTTCGGCGATCTCTGAGCGGGCCATGGCGGAAATAGCCGGTTTGTTTCCAGGATGGCTGGGGGCCAACGTAAGCCAAACCCCGAGTATGGGCACGTTGGCCGATGCCAACGAACCGGACTCATGGAGCATAGAACAATGAAAGACGCACACGGGTACCAACTGACCGGCTGCAATAGCGAGGCGCAGGCCCTGCTCGATCAGGCGCTCGCGCAGTTTCGCTGCCTGCACGCCGAATCGCTGGCAACCACCGAAGCCACACTGCAGGCCTCGCCGGAACTGGTCATGGGCCATGTCCTGCACGCCTGGCTCTACCTGCTCGGCACCGAGGCGGCCGCCCTGCCCGTAGCCCACACCTCGTACGAGCGCGCCCTCGAGCTGCCGCACAATGACCGCGAGGCCCGCCACCTGCAGGCGCTGCGGCAACTGCTGGATGGCCGCTGGCACGCCGCCGGACGCGTGCTGGAGGACCTCAGCATCGACTATCCCCACGACATGCTGGCGCTGCAGGCCGGACAGCAGATCGACTTTTTCACCGGCGATGCGCGAATGCTGCGCGACCGCATTGCCCGTGTGCTGCCGGACTGGTCACTGCAGCTGCCTGGCTATCATGCGTTGCTCGGCCTGTACGCGTTCGGGCTGGAAGAATGCGGCGACTATCGGCTCGCCGAGCGCTATGGCCGTGAAGCAATCGCCCTGCAACCCGCCGACGCCTGGGCACAGCACGCGGTCGCCCACGTCCTGGAAATGCAGGGACGGCGCGAGGAAGGCATCGCCTGGATGCGAGGCAATCCGGCCTGGCAGCAGGACAGCATGCTGGCGGTGCACAACTGGTGGCACCTGGCGTTGCACCACATCGAGCTGGACGATTGCGGCGCGGCCCTGGACCTGTTCGACGGCCCGGTGAATGGCCATCAGAGCCCCCTGGCGCTGGAGCTGATCGACGCCAGCGCACTGCTCTGGCGGCTGCAACTGCGTGGCGTGGATGTCGGCGACCGCTGGACTGGCGTGGCCGAGCGCTGGGCCGCGATGGCGGAGGACGGCAACTATGCGTTCAACGACTTTCACGCTGCGATGGCCTTCGCCTGCGCCGGACGCGGCGACCTGCTGGGTCTGCTGCGCGCAGCCCAGCAACGGGCCTGCACGCGGGACGATGACAATGCGCGCTTCACCGCCCAGATCGGCGCCCCAGGCGTCGAGGCAGTAGTCGCCTTCGTCGAAGGCGACAACACGCGGTGTGTGGAGCGGCTGCGCTCGATCCGCAATCAGGCGCAGCGTTTTGGCGGCAGTCATGCACAACGCGACCTGGTCGACCAGACACTGATCGCCGCGGCCGACCGCGACGGTCAGCAGCGCCTTGCACGCGCCCTGCAGCGCGAGCGACAGCTACTTGCCGAACAACGGCGCATGCAGTGAAAGGATGGCGCCCACGGGCGCCATCGCTGCTGGAAAGTTAAGGCAACACCACCAGCCGGTTCGGCAGTTCGTTGCGTTCGTGGGTCTTCGGCACATGCTGCGCCAACAGCGCTCCACTGGCCTCGATGCAGCCAAGAAAGCCTTCGAGCACCTGGCCCTGCTTTACCCGATCGGTGAAGCAGGCGACGACAGACTCCCATGCGGCATTGTCGATACGGCTGGAGATGCCGCGGTCGACCAGAATCTCCACGTAGCGCTCTGCTTCGGAGACGAAGATCAACACGCCGGTGTCGCCTTCGGTGTGATGCAGATTGAGTTCGATGAACTGACGCCGCGCCAGGTTGCAGGCGCGCCAGTTGCGCACCGAACGGGGGATCAGATGGCTGGTCAGCGCCGGCATGCGGAACAGCACCGCGAGCACGATAAAGGTCGCCCACTGCACCAGCAGCAGCTGCCATGCGTTAAGCCAGCCACTGAAGAACAGCAGCGCTCCGGGTAGCAGCAGCGCGATCAGGCCGGCCCATAGCAGCGGGATGTAGTGGTAGTCGTCGGCCTGCGCGGCCAGCACCGTGACCAGCTCGGCATCGGTGCTGCGCTCGACGCGCTCGATCGCCTCGGCTACCTGTTGCAGTTCGCTTTCGCTCAGTAAGGTCATCGTTCATCCATCATTGATTTACCAGCCGCCGGAAGCGCCACCGCCGCCGAAACCGCCGCCGCCCCCACCGAAGCCACCGCCGCCGAAACCACCACCACCGCCCCGCCCCATACCGCCAAGCAAGGCGCCCAGCAGCAAGGCACGACGACCGCCACCGCGGCCACCGCGCCCGCCGCCGATAACGAAGATTGCTACCAGCATGAGGAAGAAACCGAGAATCCCGAGGCCGCCGGGTTGCTCCTGCACCATCGGCATCACCGGGCGCAGCTCGGCCGGCAGCGGGTCGCCGCCGAGCACGGTGACGATCGCCTCCGCACCTTCGGTGATGCCGGCCATGAAGTCGCCGCGCTGGAATGCCGGCGCGATGATCCGGTTGATGATGACCGAGGACTGCGCGTCGGTGAGCCGGCCTTCCAGACCGTAGCCGACCTCGATGCGAATCTTGCGATCATCGCGAGCGACGATCAGCAGCGCACCGTTGTCCTCGCCCTTCTGGCCGATGCCCCAGGTACGGCCAAGCTCCAGACCGAATTCCTCGATGCTGCGCCCGCCCAGGTCCGGCACCGTGACAACGACAACCTGCTCACCGGTCGCCTGCTCATGGCCGGCCAGCATGCTGGTCAGCCGCGCCTCGGCCTGGGTGTCGAGCAGCTCGGCACGATCGACCACGCGCCCGGTCAGCTCCGGGACCTCGGCTTCCTGGGCGACGAGGCTACCGGCCCAGAGCAGCAGGATCAGCAGTAGCGGAAACCTGGAGGTCATTGAAACTGCACTTGTGGCGCTTGCTCGGCATTCTCGGCGGTAGCCTCGAAGTTCTCGCGAATCGGCATGTCGCTGTACATCAGGGTGTGCCAGATACGACCGGGGAAGGTTCGAATCTCGGTGTTGTAGCGCTCGACCGCAGCGATGAAGTCGCGACGTGCCACCGCGATGCGGTTCTCGGTGCCTTCGAGCTGCGATTGCAGGGCAAGGAAGTTCTGATTGGATTTCAGATCCGGATAGCGCTCGGATACCGCCATCAGCCGGCTCAGGGCGCCGGTCAGCTGGTTCTGCGCCTGCTGGAACTGCTGCAGCTTCTGCGGATCATCGAGTGTGCTGGCATCGACCTGAATCGACGTGGCCTTGGCCCGCGCCTCGACCACGGCGGTAAGGGTTTCCTGCTCCTGACGGGCGAAGCCCTTGACCGTCTCGACCAGATTGGGAATCAGGTCGGCACGGCGCTGGTACTGGTTCTCCACCTGCGACCAGGCGGCCTTTACCTGCTCGTCATAGGTTGGGATGTTATTGACTCCGCAACCGGCCAGAAGCCAGGAGAGGAAGACCACGGCAGTCAGTTGCCAGGTGTAGCGAAAACGCTGCGTATGCATGATGCGCCTGTCCATTCTGTTAACCAGTACTCAGATAAGAATAGCCAAACGCCATAAGAGTTCAGGCGCGCAACAAAAGCTCACAGCTCGAGCATGAATAACGCGTCTAAATGAGATGCCAGGGCGCGCGCGCCAACAGCGCCTTGCAACGGGTCTGCAGATGTCCATGCAGCAGCCGCACCGACTTGCTCAACTGCGCGCGATGGGCGCAGAGCAGGCTGAGTGGCGCCGCCTCGCCAAGACAGTCCGGCAACAGCACCTGTAGACGGCCCGCTGCCACGTCGTCGGCGATATCCAGCCAGGACTTGTAGGCCAGCCCGCTGCCGGCCAGCGCCCAACGACGCACCACGTCGGCATCGTCACTGACCCGGTCACCACTGACCTGCACGGTGACCGCCCGGCGTCCTTCCTGAAAGCACCAGCGGTCGTGCACGCGCCCGGCGAGCATGAAGCGCAGGCAGTTGTGCGCCGCCAGCTCGTCCAGCCGTCGTGGCTCGCCGTGCCGTTGCAGGTAGGCAGGCGAAGCGCACAGCACCCGGCGGTTCTCGCCAGCGACCGGCAGCGCGACGAGGCTGGAATCCTCCGGCGCGCCATAGCGCAGGACGATGTCCACCGGCTGACGGAACAGATCGGTCAGCCCGTCGCCCAGCAGCAGGCGCAGCTGCAACTGCGGATGACTCGCCTGGAATTCGTCGAGCCAAGGCAGCAGCACGTTGCGCCCGAAGTCGGACGGCGCCGACAGCTGCAGCACGCCGCTGATCGCCTCGCGACCACCAGCGAGCGCCTGTGCCCCCTCGTGCAAGCTAGCCAGTGCTGCCCGGGCATGCAGCAGATAAGCCTCGCCCTCGGCGGTCAGGCGCAGGCTGCGGGTGGAGCGCACGAACAGCCGCACACTCAGGCTCGCTTCGAGGCGCTTCAAGGCCGCACTGGCCACTGCGGGCGACACGTCAAGCCCGCGCGCGGCCGCGGAAAGGCTGCCGCTGTCGGCGGTACGGACGAACAGCTGCAGGTCGTCGATACGCAGCATTTTCAAAACCCTATTGAAAGAGCCTCGCTTATCGCCCCGTTTTTCCGCCGCGTCAAATAGCTGAGCATGCCCTCCCACAGAACCCATACGGAGCAACAGAATGAAAGCGGTCGCCTACTTCGAATCCCTCGCCATCGACGATCCCCGCGCGCTGCAGGACGTGGAGCTACCAGAGCCGGTGCCCGGCCCGCGAGACCTGCTGGTGGAGGTGCGCGCCATCTCGGTCAACCCGGTAGACACCAAGGTACGCCGCAACACCCAGCCCGAGGCCGGCGAGCCGAAGGTGCTGGGCTGGGACGTCGCCGGCGTGGTGGTCGGGGTGGGCAGCGAGGTCAGCCTGTTCAAGGTCGGCGACGAGGTGTACTACGCTGGCTCCATCGCCCGCGCCGGCGGCAACAGTGAACGCCATCTGGTGGACGAGCGCATCGTCGGACGCAAGCCGCAGAGTCTGGGCTTCGCCGAGGCCGCCGCGCTGCCGCTGACCGCCATCACCGCCTGGGAGCTGCTGTTCGAACGCCTGCAACTGGTGGAGGGCCATGGCGCCGGGCAGCAGCTGCTGATCGTCGGAGCCGCCGGCGGCGTCGGTTCGATCATGCTGCAGCTGGCCCGTCAGCTCACCGAGGTCAGCGTGATCGCCACCGCCTCGCGTCCGGAAACCCAGGCCTGGGCGCGTGAACTCGGCGCGCACCATGTCATCGACCATAGTCAGCCGTTGCACGCCGAGCTGCAGCGCGCCGGTTTCGCCAGCGTCAGCCATGTCGCCAGCCTGACCCAGACCGATCAGCACTTCGACCAGCTGGTCGAGGCACTGACGCCGCAGGGCCGCCTCGCGCTGATCGACGATCCAGCCCAGCCGCTGGACGTGATGAAGCTCAAGCGCAAGAGCCTGTCGCTGCACTGGGAACTGATGTTCACCCGCTCACTGTTCGAGACGCCGGACATGATCGAGCAGCACCACCTGCTGCAGCGCGTCAGCCAGCTGGTCGATCAGGGCGTGCTGCGCACCACCCTCGGCGAACATTTCGGCACCATCAACGCGGCCAATCTGCGCCGTGCTCATGCCCTGCTGGAAAGCGGCAAGGCCAAGGGCAAGATCGTGCTGGAAGGTTTCTGACAGCTTTTAGATAACCCCGGCCTGGCGCAGGCTGGCGATCTGCTCGCCGCTCATGCCCAGCAGGCGCTGCAACAGCGCCTCGCTGTGTTCGCCGAGCAGTGGCGGCGGCATGCGGTAATCCACGGGTGAAGCGGACAGCCGCAGCGGGCTGGCCACCTGCGGCACGTGGCCGGCCAGCGGGTGCGGCATCTCGACGTTCAGCCCGCGGTGCTGCACCTGCGGGTCGGCGAACACCTGGGCCAGGTCGTTGATCGGCCCGCAAGGCACGCCGGCCTGCTCCAGCGCACTGACCCATTCGGCCGTGGTGCGGAACACCGAGACCTGACGAATCAGCGGAATCAGCTCGGTGCGATGGGCAACGCGCGCGCGGTTCGTGGCGAAGCGCGGATCGGCCGCCCACTCGGGATGCTCGGCCACCTCGCAGAACTTGCGGAACTGACCGTCGTTGCCGACGGTGAGGATGATATCGCCATCGGCGGTGGGGAAATCCTGATAGGGCACGATGTTCGGATGGGCATTGCCCATGCGCCTGGGCGCCACGCCGGTGGTGAGATAGTTGAGCGCCTGGTTGCCGAGGCAGGCGACCTGCACGTCGAGCAGCGCCGTGTCGATCTGCTGGCCCTCGCCGCTGCGTTCGCGATGTGCCAGCGCAGCGAGCACGCCGACGGTGGCGTACAGGCCGGTGAGGATATCGGTCAGCGCCACGCCGACCTTCACCGGCCCGGCGCCCTCCTCCGCATCGCTGCGGCCGGTCAGGCTCATCAGCCCGCCTAGGCCCTGAATCATGAAGTCGTAGCCGGCACGTGTGGCGTAGGGGCCGTCCTGGCCGAAACCGGTGATCGAGCAGTAGATCAGCCGCGGATTGATCGCCTTCAGGCTTTCGTAATCCAGCCCGTAGGCGGCCAGCCCGCCGACCTTGAAGTTCTCCAGCAGCACATCGCACTGCGCCACCAGCTCGCGGATGATGCGCTGGCCCTCGGGCCGGGTGAAGTCGACGGTCAGCGACTGCTTGTTGCGGTTGGCGGTCAGGTAATAGGCGGCCTCCGAGGTGTTCTCGCCGTGCTGGTCCTTGAGATAGGGCGGGCCCCAATGGCGGGTATCGTCGCCCGTGCCAGGGCGCTCGACCTTGATCACCTCGGCGCCGAGATCACCGAGAATCTGCCCGCACCAGGGCCCGGCGAGCACGCGCGACAGGTCGAGAACACGGATATGGGACAGGGCGCCGGGCATGGACGAAACCTCGAAGGCTATTGGAAGGTGAAAGCACCCTGGCCTCGGTGGGAGAGGGCCTGGGTGAGGGAACCATGAGCAGTGCCAAGCGCCCTCACCCCCAGCCCCTCTCCCGGAGGGAGAGGGGCGCAGTTTCAGAAGAACGCCTGAATGCCAGTCTGCGCGCGGCCGAGGATCAGCGCGTGCACGTCATGGGTGCCCTCGTAGGTGTTCACCACCTCCAGGTTGACCAGGTGGCGGGCCACGCCGAACTCGTCGCTGATGCCATTGCCGCCCATCATGTCGCGCGCCATGCGCGCCACGTCGAGCGCCTTGCCGCAGCTGTTGCGCTTCATGATCGAGGTGATTTCCACCGCAGCGGTGCCCTCGTCCTTCATGCGGCCGAGGCGCAGGCAGCCCTGCAGGGCCAGGCTGATCTCGGTCTGCATGTCGGCCAACTTCTTCTGGATCAGCTGGTTGGCCGCCAGCGGCCGGCCGAACTGCTGGCGGTCGATCACGTACTGGCGCGCGGTGTGCCAGCAGAACTCGGCGGCGCCCAGCGCGCCCCAGCTGATGCCGTAGCGGGCACTGTTCAGGCAGGTGAAAGGGCCCTTCAGCCCGCGCACGTCGGGGAAGGCGTTCTCTTCCGGGCAGAACACGTTGTCCATGACGATCTCGCCGGTGATCGAGGCGCGCAGGCCGACTTTTCCGTGAATCGTCGGGGCGGACAGCCCTTCCCAGCCCTTTTCCAGCACGAAGCCGCGAATCTCGCCGGCGTCATCCTTGGCCCAGACCACGAACACATCGGCGATCGGGCTGTTGGTGATCCACATCTTGCTGCCGGACAGGCGATAGCCGCCGTCGACCTTCTTCGCCCGGGTGACCATGCTGCCCGGGTCTGAGCCATGGTTCGGCTCGGTCAGGCCGAAGCAGCCGATGTACTCGCCGCTGGCCAGCTTGGGCAGATACTTCTGTCTGGTCGCCTCGTTGCCGAACTCGAAGATCGGCACCATCACCAGCGAGGACTGCACACTCATCATCGAGCGGTAGCCAGAATCGATGCGCTCGACCTCGCGGGCGATCAGGCCGTAGCACACGTAGTTCAGGCCGCTGCCACCGTAGGCTTCGGGAATGGTCGCGCCGAGCAGGCCGGTTTCGCCCATCTCGCGAAAGATCGCCGGATCGGTCTGTTCATGGCGGAAAGCTTCCAGCACCCGCGGCGCCAGCTTGTCCGCGGCGAACTGCGCCGCGCTGTCGCGCACCATGCGCTCTTCTTCGGTCAGCTGCTGATCGAGCAGCAGCGGGTCGATCCAGTTGAAGCTTGCTTTGCCGGCCATGGGAACTCCTCTTGTTTTGTTCTGCAGCGCGGCTGCGCGTGGATGGATTGATCCTAGGCGCGGCGCCAACGGGTCGCAAACGAGGATTTCGCACCGAACTGTGCGCTTTGCTCACTCCGAGATATCCTTTCCGACCAATAACCGGATTATCCAGTGAGGTCTTTGCATAATGCGCCGCAAGATTCCCAGTACCGCCGCGCTGATCGCCTTCGAGGCCGCCGCCCGCCACGAAAGCTTCACCCGCGCGGCCGACGAACTGGCGCTGACCCAGAGCGCGATCTGCCGACAGATCGGCGGGCTGGAGGAATTTCTCGGCCTGGCGCTATTCCGCCGTTCGCGACGCGGCGTGAAGCTGACCGCCGCCGGCCAGTCCTACGCCCGCCGCATCGCCGCGCAACTGGACGCGGTGGAGCGCGACACACTGTCGGTGATGGGCCAGCAGGGCGCGATGAGCCTTGAGCTGGCGGTGGTGCCGACTTTCGGCACCCAATGGCTGGTGCCACGCCTCAGGCATTTCCAGGCGCTGCATCCGGAGATCACGGTGAACCTGACCAACCGCACCCGGCCGTTTCTCTTTGCCGATACCGAGTTCGATGCCGCCATCTACTTCGGCGACGCCGACTGGTCCGGTACCGAGGCGCACTACCTGATGCCCGAGGACCTGCAGCCAGTCTGCAGTCCGGCCCTGCTGCGCGATGGTCGGCCGTTCACGACCCACGCCCTGGCCGAACTGCCGCTGCTGCAGCAGACCACCCGACCCTATGCCTGGCGGCAGTGGTTCGATTCATTGGAGTTGAAAGTCGCCCGTGACATGACCGGGCCGCGGCTGGAACTGTTCTCCATGCTGGCGCAGGCAGCCGAGCATGGCATGGGGGTGGCGCTGATCCCGCCGTTCCTGATCCAGCGGGAACTGGCCGAGGGACGGCTGGTGCTGGCGCATCCGCACGCCTATCGCAGCGAGACGCGGGCGTACTACCTGATGATTCCGGAGCGCAAGGTGGAGTCGGCGGGGCTGGTGGCGTTTCGGGACTGGTTGAAGGAGGAAGCGAGGGTTTGGCGGGAGGGGGCGTAGGGACGTGAGGAATTTGGCACCTGAAGGGCCGTAGGGTGGCAACCGCGCAGCGTTTTCCACCACAGGTGGCGTGCAGGTTTGGGTCTGACGAGCCAGGTGCCAGGACATCCAGAATGAGCGCGCCGAATCGCGGGCACAGGCGAAACTACTTCTTCTTACGAGGCTTCAGATACTTCATCAATCCCTGAAACCACATCACCAGAGCCGGATTCCCCTGGATCTGGATGTCCTTGTTCTGAATTCCCTGCATGAACGCCAGCTGCTTGTTCTTCGCCGTCATGGTAGCGAAGCCATAGGCGGCATCCTTGAACCCCAGGGAGAAAGCCGGCTCGCTCGCAGGACCGCGCTTGCTGGTGACGCGCTGGTTCTTCACCACGAAATGCCGGGCGACCTTGCCGTCCAGAGTGTGCAGCTGGAAGCTCAGGTCCTTGTCGCCCAGCTGCTGCTGGAACTCGGGATTGGTGCGGCTGGCCTTGGCCATCAGGCGGCCCAGCATCCAAAGCAGAAAGCGGAATTTCATGACGTGTAGTCCCGACCGGTACGAGAGGAAGGCCGCATTGTAGTGGCTTGATCGGCGGGGGGAAGGACGGGTACGAACGGGTCTGGGGCGGACCGGCTGGTCAGGTTTACCCGGAGCCGATCGGCTCCGGGTCGGCGCAGCGTCAGTTGACGGCGTCTTTGAGCATCTTGCCCGGTTTGAACGCGACGGTATTGCTGGCCTTGATGGTTACCGGTTGCCCGGTCTGCGGGTTTTTCCCGGTGCGGGCACCACGGTGGCGCTGAACGAAGGTGCCGAAACCAACCAGGGTCACGCTGTCCTTGCGGTTCAGCGCGTTGGTGATTTCATCCAGCACGGCGTTGAGTACGCGATTGGCCTGGTCCTTGGACAGATCGGCCTTCTCGGCAATGGCTGCGGCGAGTTCCGGTTTACGCATTGGGAGCCTCTGAGACGTTTTTGTTGTTGTGTCCGTACTGTTCACAAGAACAGCGCTAAAGGCGCTGCAACAGCTCTAGGCTGGGGCAGACCCATGGAGAATGGCACGGCGCTAGCACCTGCGCCAGTCCCTGTAGGCGGCTCGCCAGCTCAGCCGGGGGACTTTAGCGACAGAATTTGCGGTAGTTCCGCCAGCACCGGCGGCAGCTGCTTGTTCAGCCCCAGCCGCTCCTGCACCGCCGCGCCGGTCAGGGCGTAGCCGAGCAGCTGCCCGGAGGCACCGAGATAGAGCGCTTTCACATCATTCCCCTGCGCCTCGACGGTCCACTCGCCTGCGCTACCGGCAGCGGGCAGTGAGACCACCACCGGGCATGCCGGGGTCTTTACGGTGACCGGCATGGGGCCATAACTGACAAAGGTAGGATTGCCAAACAGTGTTTTAGCCATGGCGCGCGCACCGGCCATCAGCGGCATGACGTAGAGCAGGTTCAACCCCTCCACTTCCGCGCAATCGCCGAGGGCGTAGACGTGGGCCGCCGAGGTCTGCAGCAGGCGATCAACGACGATGCCGCGCTTGACCTCAAGCCCCGCCTCGGCAGCCAGCTCGGTGCGCGGGCGCAGGCCAACGGCGCTGACCACCAGATCGCAGGCCAGCCGATTGCCATCGGAAAGCTGCGCCTGCAGGCCGTTGTCACTGCGTTCGAGGCGCTGCAGCGTTGAGCCCAGGTGGAAGCGCGCGCCGATGCCCTCCAGGCCACGCCTTACCGCTTGGGCCGCCTGCAGCGGCAGCAGGCCGGGCATGACCTGCTCGCTCGGCGCGACCAGATCGACCTCGTGGCCGCCCAGCAGCAGGTCGTTGGCGAACTCGCAGCCGATCAGCCCGGCGCCGAGGATCAGCACGCGGCGCTTGCCGGCGACGGCGGCGCGGAAGCGGCCGTAATCGTGCAGGTCGTTGATCAGGAATACTGCGTCGGCGGCATCGCCTGCGACCGGCACCTGGATCGTCTGCGCCCCCCAGGCCAGTACCAGATCGCGATATGAGACCGGTTCATTGCCGATCCACACGCGCCGATTCGCCGGATCGAGGCGGGTGACGCGGGTATGGATGCGAATCTCGGCGTTCAGCTGCTCGGCCATGGCACCGGCGGTGGCCATGCCCAGGCTTTCGGCGTTCTTGTTGGCGGCGAAACCGGTGGACAGCAACGGTTTGGAGTAGGAGCGCCCGTCATCGGCGGTGATCAGCAACAGCGGCGTCTGCGTGTCCAGCTTGCGGAATTCACGGGCCAGATTGTAGCCGGCCAGGCCGGTACCGATGATGACTACAGGTGCGCTCACGTCATGTCCTCGTATGGGTGGTTGGCGATACGGTTTTCAGCCGATGGCGATCATTTCGAAGTCCATCTTGCCGACACCGCAGTCCGGGCAAACCCAGTCTTCCGGCACGTCTTCCCAGGCCGTCCCGGGCGCGATACCTTCTTCCGGTACGCCCAGCGCTTCGTCATAGATGTAGCCGCACACCACACATTGCCATTTCTTCATGGGTAACCTCGATGCTCTTTCGACTGCGACGCACGCTATACCAGAACAGCGCGCCGCACCAATTCCACAAATGAAAACGGGCGGCCTGAGCCGCCCGTCGCGATACCGCCAGGCTTAGCCTGCGGTACCCGCCAGCGGGTCGCTGATGCCCATCACGTAGAACCCGATCAGGCCGATGGTGCCGGCCAGGATGAGGTAGTACAGGGTCGGCAGCATGGTCTTGCGCAGGGTGATCCCTTCGCGACCGAGCAGGCCTACCGTGGCCGAAGCCGCCACCACGTTGTGAATGGCGATCATGTTGCCCGCCGCCGCACCCACCGACTGCAGCGCCACCATCAGTGCACCAGACAGGCCGAGCAGCCCCGCGGTGTTGAACTGGAACTGCGACAGCATCAGGTTGGATACGGTGTTGGAACCGGCGATGAAGGCGCCCAGCGCACCGACTGCCGGAGCGAAGAACGGATAGACGCTACCCACGCTGTTGGCCACCAACTGCGCCATGGCCACCGGCATGGACACTAGATCGGAGCCGTTCACGCCCGAGTTGATCAGGATCCGCACCATCGGGATAGTGAAGATCAGCACGAAGCCCGCGCCAAGCAGGGTCTTGCTCGACTCGGAAATCGCCGCGCCCAGCTCACCTGCCTTCATCCGATGCAGGAAGAAGGTGATCAGCACCACGATGCAGAGAATGCCACCCGGCAGGTACAGCGGCTCCAGCGTACCGGACACGCCGGTCTCACCGAGGATGTCCTTCCAGCCGAAGCTGAACGACATCAGCAGCGCCTTGAAATCCGGGAACACCCGCGACGCCACCAGCAGTGCTGCGAGGATCAGATACGGCGCCCAGGCCATCGGCACCGAAATCGGCGTCTTGCCGGCGACGTCCTCGATCTTCATCTCGATCTTGCCCATCCACTCGGATGGCCACTCGCTCGCCGGGGCGAAATCCCAGCTGTCCTTGGGCAGCAGGAAACCGGCCTTGGCCGCCGGCACAACGATGGCCAGACCGACCAGCGCACCGATCATCGACGGGAATTCCGGACCGAGGAACACACCCGCCGCGGCATACGGAATGACGAAGGCCAGACCGGTGAACACGGCGAACGGCGCAACCGCCAGACCTTCGGTCCAGGATTTGTTGCGGCCGAAGTAGCGGGTCATGATGCTGACCATGATCAGCGGCATGAGAATCCCGCACAGCGCATGGATGATGGCGACGCGCGAGAAGATCAGGTGGAAGAACACCTCCCAGTTGCTGCCCACCGCTGCCAGCTGCTCGCTGATACCGGTCTTGTCCAGCCCCGCACCGACGCCGACCAGAATCGGCGTGCCCACCGCGCCGAAGGATACCGGCGTGGACTGCACCATCATCCCCATGACCACTGCCGCCAGAGCCGGGAAGCCCAGCGCGACCATCAGCGGCGCCGCCACCGCAGCCGGCGTACCGAAGCCCGAGGCCCCCTCGATGAAGCAGCCGAACAGCCAGGCGACGATCAGCACCTGAACGCGACGGTCAGGACTGACATTGGAGAAGCCACGCCGAATCGAACTGATCCCCCCGGAATGTTTCAGCGTGTTTAGCAGCAGAATCGCACCGAAGATGATCCAGAGGATCGCCGCGGTGAGGATCAGGCCCTGCAAGGTCGAGGCGATGACCCGGTTGAGGGTCATGTCCCAGGCCAGCAGGCCGATCACTGCAGTGAGGACGAAAACCAGCGGCATGGCGTACTTGGCCGGCCAGCGAAAGCCGATCAGCAGCACACCCGCCAGCACCAGCGGCACGAAGGCCAGGATGGACAGTAGTGTTTGACTCATTTGTTGGGTCCCTGCTTTTTTGTTGTGAACCGCTTCTATTGTGTCCGGGCATGCCCGGTGCCTCGCATGAAACGCCCCCACACGGCGCGCCTCGCAGCGACCAGGCCGAAACCTCGCCGCTCATGCTCGAAAGCCCCGGGCGCCGTGGAGCGCCTGGGGCTTCTGTCCTTTACCGCATGCGCCGGGCTTCCGGCAGCACGCGGCCGATCCTGCCTGTCAGCCCTGGGCCGCCTTGAAACGCTGGCGCCAGGCGTGCAGCAGAGGCTCGGTATAACCGGCAGGCTGCTCGCGCCCCTTGAACACCAGATCACAGGCCGCCTGGAAGGCCGCCGACTGAGTGTAGTCGGCAGACATGGCGCGATAGAGCGGATCACCGGCATTCTGCTGGTCGACCACCTTGGCCATGCGCTCCAGGGTTTCCTGCACCTGCTCGCGGGTCACCACGCCATGGTGCAACCAGTTGGCCACGTGCTGGCTGGAGATACGCAGGGTGGCGCGGTCCTCCATCAGGCCGACATTGTGGATGTCCGGCACCTTGGAGCAGCCGACGCCCTGCTCGACCCAGCGCACCACGTAGCCGAGGATGCCCTGGCAGTTGTTGTCCAGCTCCTGCTGCTTCTCCTCAGCGCTCCACTTGTCCTCGGCGACCACCGGGATGGTCAGCAGGTCGTTGAGCAGTTGATCGCGCTCGGCGGCCAGATCGACCTTTTCCAGCTCGCTCTGCACGGCCTGCACGTTCACCTGGTGGTAATGCAGCGCATGCAGGGTGGCGCCGGTCGGCGACGGTACCCAGGCGGTGTTGGCACCGGATTTCGGATGGCCGATCTTCTGCTCGAGCATGGCCGCCATCAGGTCCGGCATGGCCCACATGCCCTTGCCGATCTGCGCCTTGCCGCGCAGGCCGCAGGCCAGGCCGACCAGCACGTTGTTGCGCTCGTAGGACTGGATCCATGGGGTGGATTTCATGTCGCCCTTGCGCAGCACCGGGCCGGCTTCCATGCAGGTGTGCATCTCGTCACCGGTACGGTCGAGGAAGCCGGTATTGATGAAGGCCACGCGGTGCTTAGCTGCGGCGATGCAGGCCTTGAGGTTGGCGCTGGTACGGCGCTCCTCGTCCATGATGCCCATTTTCAGGGTATAGCGAGGCACACCGATCAGGTCCTCGACGCGACCGAACAGCTCGTCGGCGAAGGCGACTTCCTTCGGCCCGTGCATCTTCGGCTTGACGATGTAGACGCTGCCGGTGCGCGAGTTGCCCTTGCGCTTGAGGTCATGCTTGGCGATCAGGCTGGTGAACACGCCGTCCATGATGCCTTCCGGGATCTCGCCGCCGTCTTCCAGCAGGATCGCCGGGTTGGTCATCAGGTGACCGACATTGCGGATGAACAGCAGCGAGCGACCGTGCAGCTTCAGTTCACCACCGTTGGGCGCGCTGTATTCGCGGTCCGGGTTCAGGCGGCGGACGAAGCTCGAGCTGCCCTTGGCGACTTCCTCGCTGAGGGTGCCCTGCACGATGCCCAGCCAGTTGCGGTAGGCCAGCACCTTGTCGTCGGCATCCACCGCGGCGACCGAGTCTTCGCAGTCGAGGATGGTGGAAACGGCGGACTCGACCAGCAGGTCCTTCACGCCAGCAGCATCGGTCTGGCCGATCGGGCTGTTCGGATCGAACTGGATCTCGACATGCAGGCCATTGTTCTTCAGCAGCACGGCTTTCGGCTCGACCGCTTCGCCCTGGAAGCCGACGAATTTTTCCGGCTGCTTGAGGCCGGTGACGCTGCCGTTCTCCAGGGTGACCTTCAGCTGGCCGTCCTGCACGCGGTAGGCGGTGGCATCGGCGTGGCTGCCTTCGGCCAGCGGCGCAGCCTGATCGAGGAAGTTGCGTGCGTAGGCGATGACCTTGGCGCCACGGACTTCGTTGTAGCCCGGGCCCTTCTGCGCGCCGCCCTCTTCGGAGATGGCGTCGGTGCCGTACAGGGCGTCATACAGCGAACCCCAGCGGGCGTTGGCGGCGTTCAGCGCATAGCGGGCGTTCATGATCGGCACCACCAGCTGCGGGCCGGCCTGAGTGGCGATCTCGCTGTCGACGTTGGCGGTTTCGATCCTCACCTCGCCCGGCACCGGCAGCAGGTAGCCGATGGACTCGAGGAAGGCGCGGTAGGCAGCCATGTCCTTGATTGGGCCGGGATTGGCCTTATGCCAGCTGTCCAGCTCGACCTGCATACGGTCGCGCTCGGCGAGCAGCTCACGGTTCTTCGGCGCCAGGTCGTGGACCAGGGCGTCCAGGCCCTGCCAGAAGGCGGCGGCTTCGATACCGGTGCCCGGCAGAACTTCGTCTTCGATGAAACGCTGCAGATTGGCCGCGACTTGCAGGCGGCCCAGGGTTACACGCTCGGTCATCAGTCGTTCTCCTCTCTTGTTCAGTTGGCCAGGGCGGCGACGCCGGCCTTGGCGATCTGGGCGTCCTGCGTGGCGGTCACGCCGGACACACCGACCGCGCCGATCACCTGGCCGTCGACCACCACCGGCACGCCGCCTTCCAGCGAGCAGACCACCGGCGCGGAGAGGAAGGCGCTGCGGCCACCGTTGACCATGTCTTCATAGCCCTTGGTTTCGCGACGGCCGAGCGCCGAGCTGCGGGCCTTCTCGGTGGCGATGTAGGAGGCGATCGGCGCACAGCCGTCCAGACGCTCCAGCGCCAGCGGATGGCCGCCGTCGTCGGCGACGACGATGGTCACGGCCCAGCCGTTGGCCTGCGCTTCGGCACGGGCGGCGGCAAGGATGGTGGCGACTTCGGTCTGGCTCAGTACGGCTTTGCTTTTCATCTCGATTCTCCTGTCTTGGTATTTCGGTTGTTCGCTGGCCGCCCTGACTGGGCGACCGAACCATGAGGCGTTGCTACTGCATCGATTCCTCGACCACTTCGATCCAGTGCTTGACCGGCGTGCGGCCGGCGCCGTCGAGGTGGGTCTGGCAGCCGATGTTGGCGGTGACGATCACTTCCGGCTTGCCGCTCTCCAGCGCGTTGAGCTTGTTGTCGCGCAGCTGGTGGGAAATCTCCGGCTGGGTGATCGAATAGCTGCCGGCCGAGCCACAGCACAGGTGCGCATCCGGCACCGCGGTGAGCTGGTAGCCCAGGCGGGTGAGCACGTCTTCGACCGCGCCGCCGAGCTTCTGTGCGTGCTGCAGGGTGCACGGGCAATGGAAGGCCATGCGCTTGTCGGCACGCACGTTGAGCTTTTCCAGCTCGGCGCTGCGCAGCACTTCGACCAGATCCTTGGCAAGCTCGCTGACCCGCGCGGCCTTGGCGGCGTAGGCCGGGTCATCCTTGAGCAAATGACCGTATTCCTTGACGAAGGCGCCGCAGCCGCTGGCGGTCTGCACGATGGCTTCGGCACCGGCTTCGATGGCCGGCCACCAGGCGTCGATGTTGCGCCGCGCACGATCCAGGCCGGCATCCTGGGCATTGAGGTGGTAGTCCACCGCGCCACAGCAGCCGGCTTCGCGCGCCGGACTGACGCTGATGCCCAGGCGGTCGAGCACGCGCGCTGCGGCGGCATTGGTGCTCGGCGACAGGCTAGGCTGCACGCAGCCTTCGAGAATCAGCATGCGACGGCTGTGCATCACCTGCGGGCGCGGCTTGGCAGGGCGGATCTCGCGCGGCAGGTGATCCTTGAGCGAGGCCGGCATCAGCGGCTTCAGCGCGTTGCCTGCGCCCAGCAACGCCTTGAACAGGCCCGGGCGCGGGATCACCGTGCGCAGGCCACCGCGCACGATGCGCTCGCCCAGCGGGCGCTGCACCTGCTGCTCGATGAAATCGCGGCCGATGTCCAGCAGGTTGTGGTACTTCACCCCGGACGGGCAGGTGGTCTCGCAGTTGCGGCAGGTCAGGCAGCGGTCCAGGTGCAGCTGGGTGCTCTCGGTCACCTCGCCGCCTTCGAACATCTGCTTCATCAGGTAGATGCGCCCGCGCGGGCCGTCCAGCTCGTCGCCCAGCAGCTGGTAGGTCGGACAGGTGGCATTGCAGAAGCCGCAATGCACGCAGGAGCGCAGGATGCTTTCGGCTTCTTCGGCGCGCGGCAACCGCTTGGCCGCTTCGCTCAGATTGGTTTGCATATCAGACCTCGGAATACATGCGGCCGGGGTTGAAGATCCCCTGCGGATCCAGCGCGGCCTTGAGCTGGCGGTGATAGCGCAGCAGCGGTGCCGCCAGCGGCTGGAACGGATTGGTCGTGGCACCTTCGCTGAAGCAGGTGGCATGGCCGCCGACCTCGATGGCGATGCCGCGGATGGTCACCGCGTCGGCATCGGACTTCAGCCAGCGCTGGGCACCGGCCCAGTCCACCAGCTGATCGCCGGGCAGACCCAACGCCGGCGTGTTGTTCGGCAGCGACAGGCGCCACAACGGAAGCGGGTCGGCGAAGAAGGCCAGGCGCTGCTCGCGCAGATCGTTCCAGTAGCCGGGGTCGAGATCCTCGCCACCAATACGCTCGCGGGCCGCACCAACAGAGCCTTCGCCGCCTTCCAGACGCAGGTGCAGCGCCTGGCCATCATGGCTGGCGGCGCTGATCGGGATCGGCTGCTGGCCCCACTCGGCGAGCTTGAGCAGTGCGCTGTCGAGGTCGATTTCCAGACGCAGGCTGGTGCACAGGCGCGGCTTGGGCAGGACCTTGAGCGAGACTTCGGTGAGTACGCCGAGGCAACCGAAGCTGCCGGCCATCAGGCGCGACAGGTCGTAGCCGGCGACGTTCTTCATCACCTCGCCACCGAAACGCAGGTGCTTGCCCTGGCCGGTGATGACCCGCGAGCCGAGCACGAAATCGCGCACCGAACCGCTCCACGGACGACGCGGGCCGGACAGCCCGGCAGCGATCATGCCGCCGACGGTGGCGCCCTCGCCGAAGTGGGGCGGCTCGCAAGGCAGCATCTGCCCTGCAGCATCCAGCGCGGCTTCCAGCTCCGTAAGCGGCGTGCCGGCGCGGACGGTGACCACCAGTTCGGTGGGGTCATAGCTGACGATGCCGCGGTGCTCGCGGGTATCGAGCAGTACGCCGTCGACCTGCCGGCCGAGGAAAGCCTTGCTGCCGCTGCCCTGAATGCGCAGCGGCGTGTTGGCGGCAAGTGCCTGGTTGACCTGATCCAGCAACTGCGCGCTGGCGTCGTTGGCGATTACGGACATCAGAAACGCTCCAGTTCGGGGAAAGGCAGCTGGCCGTTGTGGATGTGCATGCGGCCGAATTCGGCGCAGCGATGCAGGGTCGGGATGTTCTTGCCCGGATTGAGCAAGCCGCTCGGGTCGAAGGCCGCCTTCACCGCGTGGAACAGCGTCAGTTCGTCGGCGTTGAACTGCGAGCACATCTGATTGATCTTCTCGCGGCCGACGCCGTGTTCGCCGGTAATGCTGCCGCCGACCTTCACGCAGAGTTCGAGGATCTTGCCGCCCAGGTCTTCGGCGCGCTCCAGCTCACCGGGCTGGTTGGCATCAAAGAGAATCAGCGGGTGCATGTTGCCGTCGCCGGCATGGAACACGTTGGCCACGCGCAGGCCGAACTGCTCGGAGAGATCGGAGATGCCCTTGAGCACACCCGGCAGCTCGCGGCGCGGAATGGTGCCGTCCATGCAGTAGTAGTCCGGCGAGATACGCCCGACCGCCGGGAAGGCGTTCTTGCGTCCGGCCCAGAAACGCACGCGCTCGGCTTCGTCCTTGGCCAGGCGCACTTCGGTGGCACCGGCCAGCTTCAGCACTTCGCTGACGCGGGCGCAGTCGTCGTGAACGTCTGCTTCGACGCCGTCGAGTTCGCAGAGCAGAATCGCCTCGGCATCCACCGGATAACCGGCGTGGATGAAGTCTTCGGCAGCGCGGATCGACAGGTTGTCCATCATTTCCAGGCCACCGGGGATGATGCCGGCGGCGATGATGTCGCCCACCGCACGACCGGCCTTCTCCACAGAGTCGAAGGCGGCGAGCAGCACCTTGGCCACCTGCGGCTTGGGCAGCAGCTTGACCGTCACCTCGGTGACGATGCCGAGCATGCCTTCGGAGCCGGTGAACAGCGCCAGCAGGTCGAAGCCTGGCGAATCCAAGGCGTCGGAGCCGAGCGTCATGCGCTCGCCTTCGACGGTGAGGATGTCCACCTTGAGCAGGTTGTGCACGGTCAGGCCGTACTTCAGGCAATGCACGCCGCCGGCATTCTCGGCGACGTTGCCGCCGATGGAGCAGGCGATCTGCGACGAGGGGTCCGGCGCGTAGTACAGCTCATAGGGGGCCGCGGCCTGGGAGATCGCCAGGTTGCGCACGCCGGGCTGGACCCGGGCGAAGCGCCCAGCCGGGTCGACTTCGAGAATCTTGTTGAAACGCGCCATGACCAGCAGGATGCCCTGCTCCAGTGGCAGCGCGCCGCCGGACAGACCGGTACCGGCGCCACGGGCAACCACCGGCACGCCGCGCTGATGGCAGAGCTTGAGCAGCGTCTCGACCTGCTCGATACGCTCGGGCAGCACCACCAGCAGCGGCGTGGTGCGGTAGGCGGAAAGGCCGTCGCACTCGTAGGGCTTGAGGTCCTCGCTGCGGTGGAGGATGTCCAGGTCGGGCAGCTGCGCCTGCAGTTCGGCCAGCAGGGCAGCCTTGTCGACCTTGGGCAACGCACCATCGACGCGTTCGTCGTAGAGAATGTTCATGGCAGGTTCCAGTTCTCGTGGGGCCACAGCCAGCGCGCACGGCTGCGGTGGAATGACGCATCTTTAACGTCGAAGGTGGGCGCGCGTCCATGCCCCAGATAACTGGTCCTACCAGTTTTTTGTAGTCGCCCGATGAAAGGCACTACCAAATAGCCCTCCAGACGGTGCTGTTACTGGCATTCAGGCATTCAGGGTAAACTTCCGCCAAACTGGTCCTACCAGTAGGAGAACGAAGGAAATGCAGAACGAAAACCACAATGACCGTCGTCAAGTCGCCGATGTCGTCGCCGAGCGCATCGAACGGCTGATCGTCGACGGCGTATTGAAGGTCGGCCAGGCGCTGCCATCGGAACGCCGTCTGTGCGAGAAGCTGGGCATTTCCCGCTCGGCGTTGCGCGAGGGCCTGCGGGTGCTGCGCGGGCGCGGCATCATCGAAACGTCCCAGGGCCGTGGCTCTTTCGTCGCCGAACTGTCCGGCAACCACGACGCCAGCCCGCTGATGCACCTGTTCAACTCGCAACCGCGCACGCTCTACGACCTGCTGGAAGTACGCGCGCTGCTGGAAAGCGAGTCGGCACGGCTGGCCGCCCTGCGCGGCACCGATGCGGATTTCGTGCTGCTCGGCCGCCGCTACGAGGAAATGCTCGCCGCCCACGCCAGCGAGGACGGCGCCGACCCCCGCGAGCACGCCCGCCTCGACCATGCGTTTCATCTGGCGATCTGCGAGGCCTCGCACAACCCGGTGCTGGTGCACACGCTGCAGTCGCTGACCGACCTGATGCTCAGCACGGTTTTCGCCTCGGTGAACAACCTATACCACCGACCGGCACAGAAGCGCCAGATCGACCGCCAGCACTCGCGGCTCTATCACGCGGTGATCGAGCGTCTGCCGGAACAGGCCCAGCGTGCGGCACGCGACCATATCCACGGCATTCGCGACAATCTCAAGGAGATCGAGCAGGAAGAGCAGCGCCTGGTGCGCGCCACCATGCGCCTTGAAGGCTGGACCTGAGGCGTATGTAGCGTTTACCGAGCGCGGCTACAGCCTGGCCGGACAGCCCGCACCCGTGCCGCGCCCAAGTCGCATGCTAGACTCGCCGCTCTTTTCCGCTAGCTCTGACGCACCGTGTCCGAAATTCATGACTGGCTAAGTGCCGACCGCCTCCCCTCCCCCCTCGATCCCGCCCTGCACGACTGGCTCTACGTCGACAAGGGCTCGCTCACCCGCCGCCTGACCGAGCTGGCCGATGGCGCCTTCAGCGTGACGCCGCTACACGAAGCCTGGCAGCCCCTGCGTGCCGACGAGTGCGCCGCGCTCGGCGTTCCGGCCGAGAGCGAGGGCTGGGTGCGTGAAGTCTATCTGTGCGGTCATGGCCAGCCCTGGGTGTTCGCCCGCAGCGTCGCCGCGCGAGCGCAGCTGGAGGACTCCGGCCTCGACCTGCAGCGCCTGGGCAATCGTTCCCTGGGTGAGCTGTTGTTCAGCGATCCGGCCTTTGCCCGCGGCACGCTCGAGGCCTGTCATTACCCCGCGCGCTGGCTACCGGATGCGTGCCGTGTCGACGGCCTCTGGGCGCGGCGCTCGTGCTTCCGCCAGAATCGGCTCGGCGTGCTGGTCGCCGAGGTGTTCCTCCCCGAGCTGTGGCAGGCCGCCGCCGTCACGCCCTGAGCGCGCCGCTCTGCATGCCCCCTTCCGCCAAGGAGAGCCGTTGATGTATCTGAAACTGCTGCAATCGTGCAATCGCCTGCACCCGCGCGCCTGGGACTTCATCCAGCTGATGCGCCTGGACCGGCCCATCGGCACCTATCTGCTGCTATGGCCGACGCTGTGGGCGCTGTGGATCGCTGCCGAAGGCGTGCCCAGCGCGAAGAACCTGTTCATCTTCGTCACCGGCGTGATCCTGATGCGCGCCGCCGGCTGCGTGGTCAACGACTTCGCCGACCGCAACTTCGATGGCCACGTGCAACGCACCCAGGCGCGCCCCATGGCCACCGGCAAGATCAGCTCGCGCGAGGCCTGGACGCTGTTCGCCGTGCTGGTCGGCCTGAGCTTCGGCCTGGTGCTGCTGACCAACGCGACCACCGTCTACCTGTCCTTCGGCGCCCTGGCGCTGGCCGCCTGCTACCCGTTCATGAAGCGCTACACCTTCTATCCGCAGGTGGTGCTCGGCGCGGCCTTCTCCTGGGGCATGCCGATGGCCTTCACCGCGGAGACCGGCAGCCTGCCGCCCGAGGCCTGGCTGTTGTTCATCGCCAACCTGCTGTGGACGGTGGCCTACGACACCTACTACGCCATGGCCGACCGCGAGGACGACCTGAAGATTGGCATCAAGTCCACCGCCATCCTCTTCGGCGAAGCGGACCGCGTCATCATCGTCACCCTGCAGGGCCTGGCGCTGTTCTGCCTGCTCCTTGCCGGCGTGCGCTTCGAGCTGGGCCAGTGGTTCCACCTCGGGCTGGTGGTCGCCGCCGGCTGCTTCGCCTGGGAGTTCTGGAAAACCCAATCGCGCAAACCGCAGATCTGCTTCAAGGCGTTCCTGCACAACCACTGGGCAGGACTGGCGATCCTGGCGGGCATCGTGCTGGACTACGCTACCAAGGCTTAAGCCCAGGCGCGCCGGGCTAGAGCGCCGGAGCACGGCAGCCTGTTGCCGTCTGCCTGTCACATGGCTGCAATAATTCCGTTATCTAATGCCGGACGACAAGAACAGACCCGAGGCTTGACCATGAACGGCAAGAGCATACTGATCGTCGATGACGAGGCGCCGATCCGGGAGATGATCGTCGTCGCCCTGGAAATGGCCGGCTATGACTGTCTCGAAGCAGAGAACACCCAGCAGGCCCACGCGCTGATCATCGACCGCAAGCCGGACCTGATCCTGCTCGACTGGATGCTACCCGGCACGTCCGGCATCGAACTGGCGCGCCGCCTCAAGCGTGACGAGCTGACCGCCGACACGCCAATCATCATGCTTACCGCCAAGGGTGAAGAGGACAACAAGATTCAGGGCCTGGAAGTCGGCGCCGACGACTACATCACCAAACCCTTCTCACCGCGCGAGCTGGTAGCGCGCCTGAAGGCCGTGCTGCGCCGTGCGACGCCGGTGGACAGCGAATCGCCGATCGAGATCGGTGGCCTGCTGCTCGACCCGGTCAGCCACCGCGTCACCATCGACGGCAAACCGGCCGAGATGGGCCCCACCGAATACCGTCTGCTGCAATTCTTCATGACCCACCAGGAGCGCGCCTACACCCGCAGCCAGCTGCTCGATCAGGTCTGGGGCGGCAATGTCTATGTCGAGGAGCGCACCGTCGATGTGCATATCCGTCGGCTGCGCAAGGCGCTCGGCGAAGCCTACGAGAACCTGGTGCAGACGGTACGCGGCACCGGTTATCGTTTCTCCAGCAAAAGCTGAGCGCGCCGGGTGAGCATGCGTCCCGGCGTCATCCATCCCATCATCGCCACCTCTCTGGAGTGCATCGGTTGAATCAGGACTGGCAAGGAGCCCTCGTGCGTCGCCTGCTGCTTCTGCTGGGCGGCTGCCTGCTGCTGGGACTGCTGACCGGCGAATATGCCTGGGCGCTGGTCCTTGGCCTGACCGGCTACCTGATCTGGACCCTGCGCCAGCTGCTGCGCCTGCAGCGCTGGCTGCGGCGTGCCGACCCGGACGAAGCGCCGCCGGATTCGGCCGGCATCTGGGGCGATGTGTTCGACAGCCTCTACCAGCTGCAGCGCCGCGACCTGCGCCTGCGCGGCGAACTGCAAGGCATCATCGATCGCGCCCAGGGCTCTACCGCCGCACTCAAGGATGCGGTGATCATGCTCGACAGCGATGGCAATCTGGAATGGTGGAACCCCGCCGCCAACCGCCTGCTGGGGCTGAAGAAGCCGCAGGACGCCGGTCACCCGATCGGCAACCTGGTGCGTCATCCGGCGTTCAAGGAGTACTTCGACGGCGGCAACTATGACCAGCCGCTGGAGCTGGCCTCTCCCGTCGATGACCGCATTCGCCTGCAGTTCAACATCACTCGCTACGGCAACCGCGAGCACCTGCTGCTGGTCCGCGACGTCACCCGCCTGCACCAGCTGGAGCAGATGCGCAAAGACTTCGTCGCCAACGTATCCCACGAGCTGCGCACGCCGCTCACCGTCATCGCCGGCTATCTGGAAACCCTGCTGGAAAACGCCGATGCGGTGAACCCGCGCTGGCTCCGGGCGCTGCAGCAGATGAATCAGCAGGCCGGGCGCATGCAGCACCTGCTCAACGACCTACTCCTGCTGGCTCGTCTGGAAACCAGCAGTCGCCCGACCGACAACCAGCCGGTGGCGGTGGGCCTGCTGCTGCAATCGATCATCAGCGATGCCCGCGCACTATCTGGCAGCCGCGGCCACCTGATCAGCCTCGATGCCGACCCGGCGCTGCTGCTCAAGGGCAGCGAGACGGAGCTGCGCAGCGCCTTCTCCAACCTGGTGTTCAATGCGGTGAAGTACACACCCGATGGCGGCAGTGTGCATGTGCGCTGGTGGGCCGACGAGGTCGGTGCGCACCTCAGTGTCGAGGACAGCGGTATCGGCATCGAGCAGAAGCATTTGCCACGCCTGACCGAGCGTTTCTACCGCGTCGACTCCAGCCGTGCCAGCAGCACCGGCGGCACGGGACTGGGGCTGGCCATCGTCAAGCACGTGCTGCTGCGCCACCAGGGCCGCCTGGATATCAGCAGTACACCTGGCCAAGGCAGCCGCTTCTCCTGCCACTTCCAGAACAGCCAGGTGTCCGAACGCTGACCCGCTGCCAGCGCGAGCCGGAAAAATCCCGGCTCATCGCTTGAAAAGCCGGCCCGCCGCCGCCATCCTGTCGCGATCATTGGCTACCCGACCCCTTCATGGACCCCTCCCCCAGTTACGCCGCCTCGTCCTATTTCGCCGATTTCGGTCTGATTCTCTTTGCCCTGTTCCTCGTGCTGCTCAACGGCTTCTTCGTTGCCGCCGAGTTCGCCATGGTCAAGCTGCGCTCCACCAAGGTGGAAGCGATTGCCAGCCGGCACGGCTGGCGCGGGCACATTCTGCGCACCGTTCACGCTCAGCTCGACGCCTACCTTTCGGCCTGCCAGCTAGGCATCACACTGGCTTCGCTCGGCCTCGGCTGGGTCGGCGAGCCGGCGTTCGCGCACCTGCTCGAACCGCTGCTGGCCAGCATCGGCATCCAGTCCCAGGCGCTGGTGCACGGCATCGCTTTCTTCACTGCCTTCTTCATCATTTCCTACCTGCATATCGTGGTTGGTGAGCTGGCACCGAAGTCCTGGGCGATCCGCAAGCCGGAGCTGCTATCGCTGTGGACGGCCGTTCCGCTGTACCTGTTCTACTGGCTGATGTACCCGGCCATCTACCTGCTAAATGCCAGTGCCAACGCCATTCTCCGCATTGCCGGCCAGGGCGAGCCGGGGGCGCACCACGATCATCACTACAGCCGCGACGAGCTCAAGCTGATCCTGCATTCCAACCGCGCCCGCGACCCCGGCAACCAGCAGATCCAGGTGCTGGCCTCGGCGGTGGAAATGAGCGAGCTGGAAGTCGTTGACTGGGCCAACTCCCGCGAGGACCTGCTGCAACTCGAGCACGATGCGCCGCTGAGCGAGGTCCTCGAGGTCATTCGCCGCCACAAGTACAGCCGCTACCCTGTCTACGACAACCAGCAGGGCGAGTACGTCGGCTTGCTGCACATCAAGGACCTGCTGCTGGCGCTGGCCGCCGATGATCACCTGCCCGAGCACTTCTGCCTGAACGAGCTGCTGCGCCCACTGGAACGGGTGTCCAAGCACATGCCGCTGGCCAGCCTGCTCGAGCAGTTTCGTCAGGGAGGGGCGCATTTCGTACTGGTCGAGGAAGGCGACCACAAGGTAATTGGCTTCCTGACCATGGAAGACGTGCTCGAAGTGCTGGTTGGCGACATCCAGGACGAACATCGCAAGACCGAACGCGGCGTGCTTGCCTACCAGCCCGGCAAGCTGCTGGTCCGCGGCGACACCCCGCTGTTCAAGCTGGAGCGCCTGCTGGAGATCGATCTCGATCACGTCGAGGCTGAAACCCTTGCCGGTCTGGTTTACGAGACGCTGAAACGTGTCCCCGATGAAGACGAAGTGCTTCAGGTCGATGGCCTGCAGATAGTCATCAAGAAGATGCGCGGACCGAAGATCGTCTTGGCCAAGGTCCTTCGTTTTCCGGGATAGATCGCCCGCCATTGCTGGCCAACCATAGTTACCTTTTCGTTTACATACCGCTCGCTAATCCTTGATTTACAAGTATTAACGACCGCCCATCGTGATACGCAGAATTATTTTCAGACAGCGCCAGTCCACGCCATAGGCGGCTCGCTTGAGCCGCCACCGATTTCTTATCGAATGACGATGGAGCTTCCCGCATGCGCATCAATGGTTTGACTACCACAACCGCCTTGGCCCTGTGCCTGGCAGCCACCTCCCAGGCTTTTGCTCAATCGGCCACCGGCCCGATCTCCACGTTCGGCGTCATTGGCTCGCACAATCAGTACAAGCTGACCGTGAACGACGAAAGCGACAAGGAGCGCCTCAACCAGGGCGGGCTGTACTACAACTTCGGCAACAAGATGACCGGACAGGAAGGCTTCATCTACCAGGCCGGAATCGAAGGTCAGTACCGTGAAAAAGACGATGTGGAATATCTGTCCGCTCGCGCCGATCTCGACCTGGGCCTGCGCGCAGCCCTGAGTACCAACAACTATGTCGACCTGATTGTCGGCGGCGGCTACGACTGGGGACGCATCGAGCAGGATGACGTGCGCGTCGGCATCTTCGAGGAAGACGTCAAGCTGACCACCCGCTCGCCATTCGCCAAGGCAGGTATCGGCTACAACTACCTGACGCCCGACTACACCGTGCGCCTTGAAGTGGGCGCCCGCTATTCCATCGAAGCGGACAGCAAGCTGAAGGTTGGCGGCGAAAGCGACACCGTCGACCTCAAGGACAAGGTCAACCCCTACGGTGAGCTGAGCGTGCTGTGGAACAAGGGCATCAACAACATGCCAATCAGCACCAGCCTGTACTACACCCAGACCCGCTACGAGATCGACAGTGACAGCGAGTTTGCCGAAAACAGCAAGCTCAAGCAGGAACAGGTCGGTTTGAAGGTCGGCCTGGCATTCTGAGTTGCTGAAATTGCCGACCTGTCATAAACGGACCGGTGAGCGGCCAGCGCGGCTACTCACCCCCCACGGCGAAATTCGGCAGGCTGTTGACCGGCTGGGAGAAGTCGAAGGGAATCGACTCGATCGCCAGGCCGACGTTGCGCTGCACCACGAAGTGCAGGTGCGGCCCGGTGCTGTTGCCGGTATTGCCGGAACGCGCGATACGCGTACCACTCTCGACGCGCTGTCCCTCGCGCACCGCTACCGACCCTTTCATCAGGTGCAGATAGACGCCCATGGTGCCGTCGTCATGCATGATGCGCACGAAGTTGCCGGCCGGGTTGTTGCCGCGGCCGCTCTGCTCGTTCTCGATCTTTACCACCATGCCGCCGCGCGCGGAGACGATGGGCGTGCCTTCGGGCATGGCGATGTCGACCGCATAGCGGCCCTTCGGCGTGAAATGGCTGTACTGGCCGTTGGCGCCCTGGGTCAGGCGGAACGGACCGCCGCGCCATGGCAGCGGGTACTTGTAAGGTTTGGGCAGCAGGCGCGGATCGCCCAGGGCATGGCGAAGCTTGGGCGTGTATTTGAGTGGCTTGCTGGCATCGCGCGGGGCCAGCGTGGCCAGACGAATCTGACTGCGCGGCGGCAATACCCAGCGAATCGGCTTGGCCGGTGCGCCGACGGCATTGACGACGTTTTCCAGCTTCAGCTCGATATCGACCGGCGCGAACAGGTCGTTACGCACCAGCAGCGTCTCGCCCGCCGCGTGCTTGCGGGTTTCCAGTTTGACCTGGGTGTCGAGCTTTTCCACCATGCGGTCACTGAAGACGAAAACCTGCGCGCCAGGCGCAGCCTGGTCGCTGTAGGTCACGACCCCATTGGCGTCGGTGTATTTGTAGATGGTCAGGGCCAGCGCCGGCGTAGCCAGCAGCGGCAGCCCGAGCAACAGAAGAATGCGCCCCAGCATAACGGCAGTTTTTCTAGTGGTTATAGTGTTAGAGCGGGAAGACTAGCAGTGCCGAAGAACCTGTGCGAGCCACCGACCGTCGGGGTGTGATGCTCGTCAGTTTGTCTGCGTGGCCAGGCGCCGAACGGTCACCTGGCCGGATCGAATCAGGCGCCTGGGACGAAGTGCCGCTGCGCGGTACCACGGGCGATCAGGCGCGACAGGTAGTCCATCTTCTGCGGATCGCGATCAACGAAGCGGAACGACAGCTGCAGCCACTCGCTGTCGGGCTTGGGTTCGAACGCGGCGACGGCATGCAGGTAGCCATTGAGACGGGCGACCTCACCGCCCTCGCCCTGCTCGAGATCGAACACGGCGCTTTCCAGCACCTGCGGCAACTGCTCGCCGCGTTTGACCACCAGCAGCGCTTCCTTGAGGCTCAGTGCCTTGATCACGCACGCGACACTGCCGTTGGCCAGGCGCAACTGGCCCTGCCCGCGACCGGACGCGGCACCGGCTGGTGCGCTGGCAGGCGCTGCACTGGGCTGAATCAGCGGCGAGGCCTTGGCTTCGGCGGCCGGAGCGGCGGGTCGTACCACCTCGGCCTTGCCGCCCGTCAGCGCGGCCAGCGAGTCGTTGGCCATGCCGGTCGCCAGGCTTCGCGTCGGCGCACTGGCGGCCAGGGCATCCAGCTTGCCGGCGCGGCCGAGAGCCTTGCGTACCTTGCTGGTGAGCTGTTCGTTGGAAAAAGGCTTGCCGATGAAATCCGAAACGCCGGCCTGAATGGCCTGCACCACGTTCTCCTTGTCGCCACGGCTGGTGACCATGATGAACGGCGTGGTCTTCAGCGAATCCTGCGAGCGGCACCAGGTCAGCAGCTCCAGCCCCGACATCTCCGGCATCTCCCAGTCGCAGAGGATCAGGTCGAAGCGCTCACGGGCGAGCATCTGCTGGGCCTTGCGTCCATTCACCGCATCCTCGGTGCGAATCCCGGGAAATTGGCTGCGCAGCGCCTTCTTCACCAGGTCGCGGATAAAGGGCGCGTCATCCACTACCAGCACACTGACCTTGCTCATCCTTCACTCCTGCTCGAATGCCGGCAAGCATAGCCGCAGGAGCGTATCGACAAAAGCGCGTAAGGGCATGGATGCGCAAGTTGTTGCGCCGGATCAGCCAGAAACCGCCGCGACGCCCCTCCGCTGCTGGCTTGCAGCAGGACAGCCTTGCCGCGGCGCGGCATACTCGCCTCTTCTCCAGCTTCGCGAGGCCAGTCATGTTCCAGCACATTCTCGTCGCTCACGATCTCAGCCCGGACGCCGGTCTGGCCCTGCAGCGTGCCGTCCAGCTGGCGCGACAGACAGGCGCACGGCTCAGCCTGCTGCACGTGCTCGACGAGCGCGATCCGTCCGCCGACGAGCACGCGGCACGCGCCTGGCTGCAGGAGCGTCTGCGCGAGCAGCAGCTGGACCAGCTCGAGCCCTGGATTCGCCGCGGCCCGGCGGTGGAGGAAATCCTCACCCAGGCCGAAGGGCTGGAAGCCGACCTGCTGGTCCTGGGCCGCCACCACCGTGGCTCCAGTCAGGGCTTCGCCGGCACCACGCTGGAACGCATCATGCTCGAGAGCACCGCGCCGCTGCTGCTGGTGGTCGCGCCGGCCGAGGCGCCGTACCGTCGCGCGATGGCCGCGCTGGACTTCTCCCGCTGCGCCACCCGCGCCATGCAGTGCGCCTGGCAGCTGCTGGATGGCGACGCCGAGCTGCATGCCCTGCACGTGCATGAGATGGCCGAGGTGCACGGCCCGGACCCCGAGGGTCTGGTGCTGCAGCAGGAGCTGTTCGATCAGCTGGTGGAGGATATCCAGCAGCAACTGCCGCAAACCGGTGCGTTGCTGAGCTACAGCCTGCATCAGGGCGAGCGCAGCAACTGCCTGGACGCCGCCCTGCGCGACTGGCAACCGCAGCTGCTCGCCCTGGGCAGCCACAGCCGTAGCGAGATGAGCAGTGCGCTACTCGGCAGCCTGGCGCGTCAGTTTCTCGACCAGCCGCCCTGCGACATCCTGATCGCCCGCTGACCCCCGCCCGCCTGCGCCCGTGGCCCCGCTACGGGCGTGAATCTGCGCCGCAGCGCCATCATCGCAGCGGCATCGAGTTGCGTCCCGTCGAAGCCCTGCTACGGTTAGAGCCAGAACAACAATAAGAAGAAGACGCCCATGTGCCCTGCTTCGACTGATTCTCGCCCTACCCTTTCGCTATCCAGCCATTCGACTTCGCAGCATGACGCGACGGCGGCAGCCTGCCTGATGCGCGGATTGCCACGCACCGTCGTCCGCCGGTGCACCACGGCGGCCCTCGCGCGGAGCGAGCCCGGCGCTGCGTTGTTACCCGCCTCCCCAGCTTTCCCCTAAACCGCCCGTACGGCTCGCCTCGCATCGGCGCGCGCCCGTATGCCGAACAAACCGTGCAAGGAGATACGCATGAAGCTTTCAGCAATCGCAGCGGCAACCCTGACGGCCGCGGTCGCCGTTCCCGCCTCGGCCGAGATTTCCGACGGCAAGGTGAAGATCGGCATCCTCAATGACCAGTCCGGCGTGTACGCGGACTTCGGCGGCAAGTGGTCGTTCGAAGCGGCGAAGATGGCGGCCGAAGACTTCGGCGGCAAGGTGCTCGACGCGCCAATCGAGATCGTCACCGCCGATCACCAGAACAAGCCGGACATCGCCTCCAACATCGCGCGGCAGTGGTACGACCGCGAGCAGGTCGACTCGATCATGGAGCTGACCACCTCCTCGGTGGCGCTGGCGGTACAGGGCATTTCCAAGAGCAAGAAGAAGATCAACCTGGTCACCGGCGCTGCCACCACCGAGCTGACCGGCAAGCAGTGCTCGCCCTATGGCTTCCACTGGGCCTATGACACCCATGCGCTGGCGGTCGGCACTGGCGGCGCGCTGGTGTCCCAGGGTGGCGACAGCTGGTATTTCCTCACCGCCGATTACGCCTTCGGCTACTCGCTGGAAGAGCAGACCGGCAAGTTCGTCAAATCCAAGGGCGGCGAAATCAAGGGTGCGGTACGCCATCCGCTGGCGAGCACCGATTACTCATCGTTCCTCTTGCAGGCGCAATCCTCCGGTGCCAAGGTCATCGGCCTGGCCAACGCCGGCCTGGACACCGCCAACAGCATCAAGCAAGCCGCCGAGTTCGGCATCGTCGCCGGTGGCCAGCGCCTCGCCGCACTGCTCTTCACCCTCGCCGAAGTGCACGGCCTGGGCCTCGACGCCGCCCAGGGCCTGACCCTGACCGAAAGTTTCTACTGGGACCGCGACGACAAATCCCGCGAGTTCGGCGAACGCTTCTTCAAGCGCACCGGCCGTATGCCGAACATGGTCCACGCCGGCACCTACTCCGGCGTCATGCAGTACCTCAAGGCGATCGAGAAGGCCGGTACCGACGCCACCGAGCCGGTGGCCAAGGCCATGCACGAGATGCCGGTGGACGATGTCTTCGCGCGCAACGCCAAGGTCGGCGCCAACGGCCGGCTGATCAGCGACGTCTACCTGATGGAGGTGAAGAAGCCCGAAGAGAGCAAGCGCGAGTGGGACTACTACAAGGTGCTGGCGACCGTGCCGGGCAACGAGGCCTACATCGATCCGGCCGAGAGTGGCTGTGATCTGGTCGGGCAGTGAGCATGGCTGCAGCGCAAGGTCTGGACGCCGGAGGTTCGGCCGCTGGGACAGCCACGGACACGCCGGTGATGCTCTCTGCCCGCGGCCTGCGCAAGGAGTTCGGCGGCTTCGTCGCGGTGAACAATGTCGATCTGGACGTGCGCCATGCACGGGTGCACGCCCTGATCGGTCCCAACGGTGCTGGCAAGACCACGGTGTTCAACCTGCTGACCAAGTTCCTGCAGCCCACCAGCGGCAGCATTCGCCTGCTCGACCATGACATCACCCGCACCGACCCGGCCAAGGTGGCACGCATGGGGGTGGTGCGCTCGTTCCAGATCTCGGCGGTATTCCCGCACCTTAGCGTGCTGGACAACGTGCGCGTTGCCCTGCAGCGGCCGGGCGGGCTGGCTACGCAGTTCTGGCTGCCGATGCGCTCGCTGAACCGCCTCAACGAGCGCGCCATGCAGCTGATCGAGTCGGTCGGCCTGGCCGACAAGCGCAACGAGCTGGCGGCTGATCTCTCCTACGGGCGCAAACGCGTGCTGGAGATCGCCACCACCCTGGCACTGGAGCCCAAGGTGCTGCTGCTGGACGAGCCCATGGCCGGCATGGGCCACGAAGACGTGCACGTGGTCGCCGAGATCATCCGCGAGGTGGCCACCCAGCGCGCGGTGCTGATGGTCGAGCACAACCTCAAGGTGGTCGCCGACCTCTGCCATCAGGTGACCGTGTTGCAGCGCGGCGAAATCCTTACCTCCGGCGACTACCGCACGGTCAGCCAGGACGAGCGCGTGCGCGTGGCCTACATGGGGACCGACGATGACTGAACCCTTGCTCAGCGTGCGCGACCTCAACGCCTGGTATGGCGAAAGCCATGCCCTGCACGGCATCGACCTCGACGTGCACCAGGGCGAGACGGTGACCCTGCTCGGCCGCAACGGCGTCGGCAAGACCACCGCGCTACGCTCGATCGTCGGCATCATCCGCAAGCGCAGCGGCAGCATCCGCTTCGACGGCAAGGACATGCTGCGCGTACCGCTGCACCGCACCGCCCGCCACGGCATTGGCTACGTTCCGGAGGAACGCGGCATCTTTTCCACCCTCACCGTCGAGGAAAACCTCACCCTACCGCCGGTGATCGCCAAGGGCGGCATGACCCTGGCGGAGATCTACCAGCTGTTCCCCAACCTCGAAGAGCGCCGCAAGAGCCCCGGCACCAAGCTTTCCGGTGGCGAGCAGCAGATGCTGGCCATGGCGCGCATCCTGCGCACGGGCGCCAAGCTGCTGCTGCTCGACGAACCCACCGAAGGCCTGGCTCCGGTGATCATCCAGCGCATCGGCGAGGCGCTGCAGACGCTCAAGCAGCGCGGCATGACCATCCTGCTGGTGGAGCAGAACTTCCGCTTCGCCAGCAAGGTGGCCGACCGCTTCTATGTGGTCGACCACGGCAAGGTTATCGATACCTTCGATGTCGCCGATCTGCCCGGCCGCATGAGCATGCTCAACGAAGCCCTGGGGGTCTGATGACGACGATTTTCGATGTGCCGATCCAGGCGTTCCCCGGCCAGCTGCTGATTGGCCTGATCAACGGCTCGTTCTACGCCATGCTCAGCCTGGGCCTGGCGATCATCTTCGGCATGCTGAAGATCATCAACTTCGCCCACGGCGCGCAATACATGATCGGCGCCTTCGCCGGCTATCTGCTGCTGGCGACCCTCGGTATCGGCTACTGGCCGGCGCTGATCCTCGCGCCGATCATCGTCGGCCTGTGCAGCGCGGTGATCGAGCGCCTCGCGCTATCGCGGCTATACAACCTCGACCACCTCTACAGCCTGCTCTTCACCTTCGGCCTGGCGCTCGCCCTGGAAGGCGCGTTCCGCTACTTCTATGGCTCCTCCGGGCAGCCCTACGCCGTACCCAAGGAGCTGGCCGGAGGCTACAACCTGGGCTTCATGTTCCTGCCCAAGTACCGCGCCTGGGTGGTACTGGCCTCCCTGGTGATCTGCATCGCCAGCTGGCTGCTGATCGAGAAGACCAAGCTCGGCGCCTACCTGCGTGCCGCCACCGAGAACCCGACGCTGGTGCGCACCTTCGGCATCAACGTACCGCTGCTGCTGACCTTCACCTATGGCATGGGCGCGGCGCTGGCCGGCCTGGCCGGCATGCTCGCGGCGCCGATCTACCAGGTCAGCCCGCTGATGGGCTCGAACCTGATCATCGTGGTGTTCGCCGTGGTGGTGGTCGGCGGCATGGGCTCGATTCTCGGTGCGATCATTACCGGCTACATGCTGGGCATTCTCGAGGGGCTGACCAAGGTGTTCTATCCGGAGGCTTCCAACATCGTGATCTTCGTGATCATGGCGATCGTGCTGCTGGTGCGCCCGGCCGGCCTGATGGGGAGGGACGCCTGATGAACAGCCAGGTGAATGTCACGCCGACCACCAAACGCCCGCTGCTGCGCCTGGAGACCGTGCTGATCCTGATCGGCGTGGCCGCGCTGGCACTGGCACCGTTCTATTTCTACCCGATCTTCCTGATGAAGGTGCTGTGCTTCGCCCTCTTCGCCTGCGCCTTCAACCTGCTGCTCGGCTATACCGGCATCCTCTCCTTCGGCCACGCGGCGTTCTTCGGCGGCGCGGCGTATTTCACCGCGCACGCGGTGAAGGAATGGGGGCTGCCTCCGGAGTTGGGCATTCTCGTCGGCGTCGCCGGCGCGGCGTTTCTCGGGCTGATCATCGGCTTCCTGGCGATCCGCCGGCAGGGCATCTACTCGACGATGATCACCCTGGCGCTGTCGCAGATGTTCTTTTTCTTCTGCCTGCAGGCTTCGTTCACCCACGGCGAGGACGGCATTCAGAACATCCCGCGCGGGCACCTGTTCGGCTTCATCGATCTCGAGGAGCCGCTGTACATGTACTTCTTCGTGCTGTCGGTGTTCCTCGCCGGAATGCTGCTGATCTGGCGGGTGATCCATTCGCCGTACGGCATGATCCTGCGCTCGATCCGCGAGAACGAGAACCGCGCCATCTCGCTGGGCTATTCGGTGTCGCGTTACAAGCTCGGCGCCTTCGTCATGTCCGCCGCGCTGGCCGGGCTGGCCGGCGGGCTGAAGGCACTGGTGTTCCAGTTCGCCACGCTGACCGATGTCAGCTGGCAGATGTCCGGCGAGGTGGTGCTGATGACCTTGCTCGGCGGTATTGGCACGCTGGTCGGCCCGGTTTTTGGCGCGGCGCTGGTGACCACGCTGGGCAATTACTTCGCCACATCGGAGCTACCGGTGACGCTGGTCACCGGCATCATCTTCATGGTCTGCGTACTGGTGTTCCGGCGCGGGATGATCGGCGAACTCTATGCCTCGCGGCTGGGCAAGAAGCTGCAGCGGCGCCCCGAGGACTGAAGCCGAACCGGCTCAGCCGTTCGCTTCGAGCAGTTCATGCAGTTCGACGAACTGCTGGCTCAGCTTGTGCCGCGGGTCCAGGTAAACCAGCGGCGTGCAGGCCTGGTGCGACTCGCGCATCTTCACCGAACTCATCAGGTAGACCGGTAGCACCGGAAGACCCTCGCTCAGCAGTTCATCGATCATTTGCTGCGGCAGCGCGGCACGCGGCTGGAACTGATTGACCACGATGCCCTCGACCTCGAGCGTCTCGTTGTGGTCTTCCTTCATTTCCTCGATCTCGTCGAGCAGGCTGTACAGCGCCTGGCGGGAAAAGCTGTCGCAGTCGAAGGGGATCAGGCAGCGGTCGGCTGCGATCAGTGCCGACACGGTGTAGAAGTTCAGCGCCGGCGGGGTGTCGAGGTAGATGCGGTCGTAGTCCTCGGCGAGGCCGTCGAGCAGTTTGCGCAGCTTGTTGATCTTGTGCTTGGCCTCCAGCTTGGGCTGCAGGTCGGCCAGCTCTGCCGTCGCGCTGATCAAATGCAGATTGTCGAAGGCCGTTTCTAGAATGGGCGGGCGCGCCTTCTTGCCAGCGGTACCGCCGGCGAGAATCTGCTTGAAGAAATCGGCGATGCCGGTGGGAATGTCATCGCCGGTCAGCCCGGTCAGGTAATGCGTGGAGTTGGCCTGGGCGTCCAGATCCACCAGCAGCGTGCGGTAGCCCTGCGATGCACTGACCGCTGCCAGGTTGCAGGCGATGCTCGACTTGCCGACACCGCCCTTCTGATTGAACACGACCCTACGCATGATTCGCCTCCCGACAGTCCCTGAGCGGTCGAGTCTATACGGCAAACATGACAGCCGGGTTATCCACGACGGCAAAACCGACCAAAGTCAGACGGCAACGGGTGCCTTGATGTGCGGATGAGCTTCGTAGCCAACCAGTTCGAAGTCCTCGAAGCGGAAGGCGAACAGGTCCTTCACGTCCGGATTGAGCTTCATGGTCGGCAGCGGCAGCGGCTCGCGGGTCAGCTGCAGGTCGGCCTGCTCCAGGTGATTGGCGTACAGATGGCAGTCGCCGCCGCTCCAGATGAACTCGCCCGGTTGCAGGTCGCAGACCTGCGCCACCATCAGCGTCAGCAGCGCATAGCTGGCGATGTTGAACGGCACGCCGAGGAAGATATCCGCCGAGCGCTGGTACAGCTGGCAGCTGAGCTTGCCGTCGGCGACGTAGAACTGGAACAGCGCGTGGCATGGCGGCAACGCCATCTGCTCGACCAGCGCCGGGTTCCAGGCCGAAACGATCAGGCGGCGCGAATCCGGGTTCTTCTTGATCATCGCCAGCAGGTTGGCGATCTGGTCGATGGATTCACCGTTCGGCGCCGGCCAGCTACGCCACTGGTAGCCGTAGACAGGGCCCAGCTCGCCGTTCTCGTCGGCCCACTCGTCCCAGATGCGCACGCCGTTTTCCTTCAGGTACTTGATGTTGGTGTCGCCCTGAAGGAACCACAGCAGCTCGTGGATGATGGATTTGAGGTGGCACTTCTTGGTGGTGACCAGCGGAAAGCCTTCGGCCAGGTCGAAGCGCATCTGATGGCCAAACACGCTGTAGGTGCCGGTGCCGGTACGATCGGTCTTGAAGGTGCCGTATTCGCGCACGTGGCGCATCAGGTCGAGGTACTGTTTCATCGATTGACTCGAAGCAGGCGCCGAAGCGCGGTGAAAAGGCTGCGCGAATAGTAAAAGGCCTGCGCCCCGCTTGTCGCCCTCATGGCGACAGGCAGGGCAACGGAATCAGGCCGGAGCCCGGCCGGCGTCGCGGCGATAGGCCCAGGCGATCATCCCGGCACCGAGCAGCACCATTGGCACGCAGAGCAGCTGGCCCATGGTCAGCCAGCCGAACGCCAGGTAGCCCAGCTGTGCATCCGGCACACGGACGAACTCGACGATGAAGCGGAAGATGCCGTAGCACACCGCGAACAGCCCGGACACCGCCATGGTCGGCCGCGGCTTGCGCGAATAGAACCAGAGGATCAGGAACAGCGCGACGCCCTCCAGGGCGAACTGATAGAGCTGCGACGGATGCCGCGCCAGTTGCTGCGGATCGGTCGGGAAGACCATCGCCCAGGGCACATCGGTGGCCTTGCCCCACAGTTCGGCATTGATGAAGTTGCCGATACGCCCGGCGCCCAGGCCGATCGGCACGAACGGCGCGATGAAGTCCATCAGCTCGAAGAAGCTCTTGCCGTTGCGCCGAGCGAAGATCCAGCTGCACAGCAGCACGCCGATCAGTCCTCCGTGGAAGGACATGCCGCCCTTCCAGACCTGCAAAATCAGGCTTGGGTCATTGATGTAGGCAGCCAGATCGTAGAACAGCACATAACCCAGACGGCCACCGACGATAACGCCCATGGCCACCCAGAACACCAGATCGGAGAGTTTGTCCTTCGGCCACTCGGGCGCGAAGCGCTGCACCCGCAGCGAAGCCAGCCACCAGGCGCCGCCGATGCCGATCAGGTACATCAGGCCGTACCAGTGAATCTGCAAGGGGCCGATGGCGATGGCCACCGGATCGATCTGCGGATAGGGCAGCATCCGTTACTCCTCAAACCAGAAAATTGATGCCGACGCTCAGCAGCAGTAGAGCGAACAGCCGTTTCAGAACCTTGGCCGACAGACGATGCGCCAGTTTCGCACCCAGTCTGGCGAAAAACATGCTGGTTGCCGCGATGCCGAGCATGGCCGGCAGATAGACGAAGCCCAGACTCCAGTCGGGCAGTTGCGTTTCGAGCCAGCCGACCACCATGAAACTCAGCGCCCCGGCAATGGCGATCGGCAGGCCGCACGCCGCGGAAGTCGCCACCGCCTGCTGCATCGGCACGCTTCGCCAGGTCAGATAGGGCACAGACAGCGAGCCGCCACCGATGCCGAAAATCGCCGAAGCCCAGCCGATCACCACGCCCACCAGCGACAGCTCGGGCCGTCCCGGCGCCTGGCCGGTGGCCTTGGGCCGCAGGTCGAAGCCCATCTGCACCGCCATCGCCAGGGCGAACACACCGATGATCTTCTGCAGCATCGGACCCTGGATAGCCGCCGCGGTCAGGCTGCCCAGAGCAGCGCCAAGGAGGATGCCAAAGGTCATCCACAGCACCATCGGCCAGCGCACCGCACCCTTGCGATGGTGGGTGAGAATTGAATTGACCGAGGTGAAGACGATGGTAGCCAGGGACGTACCGACGGCCAGGTGGGTGAGGATTTCCTGAGAGAATCCCTGCGCGCTGAAACTGAATACCAGCACCGGTACGATGATCAGCCCGCCGCCCACGCCAAACAGCCCGGCCAGCAGTCCGGCGAAGCCGCCAAGCAGCAGATACAGCAGAAACTCCATGTGCCCCGTCCCGGCGAAACAAAGCGGCATGTTAGCGGAAAATGCGCCCGCCCCGCGCGCCGACGTTGAGCGTGAAAAACCCGGCGGTGGCTCATACGCCGGCTACGCCTGTACTCTTGGCGGTCCGGACATAGTTTGGCTTTCCCATGTGCCTGATCGTTTTCGCCTGGCGCCCCGGCCACACCCAACCGCTGGTGGTAGCCGCCAACCGCGACGAGTTCCACGCCCGCCCGAGCCTGCCGCTGGGGCACTGGGAGGATGCACCCTGGATCGTCGGCGGGCGCGACCTGCAGGCTGGCGGCACCTGGATGGGCGTCACCACCGGCGGACGCTTCGCCGCACTGACCAACATTCGCGCACCCGGCCAGGTGATCGGCCCACGTTCGCGCGGCGGGCTGCCGGAACAGTACCTGCGCGGAAACTTGCCGCCGGCCGACTACCTCGCCGAGCTGACCGGGCGCCGCGCCGATTACGCCGGCTTCAACCTGCTGGTCGGCGATCGGCAGGCACTCTGGCACCTGAACTCACACCGCGGTGAGGCGACGGAGTTGCAGCCCGGAATCTACGGTCTGTCCAACGCCGGCCTCGACACGCCCTGGCCCAAGCTGAGAAAAGCCCGCGCAGCACTGGCGACCAACCTCGACCCGGCGACTCCTGAGAGCCTGCTCGCCCTGCTGGCGGACCCAAGTCCAGCGGCCGAGCATGAACTGCCGCAGACCGGCGTGCCGCTGGAATGGGAAAGGCGGCTGTCGAGCATCTTCATCGCCAGCCCGGAGTACGGCACGCGCGCCAGCACAGCGCTGATCCGTCATGCCGACGGAGCGCTGGACATCCTGGAGCGTAGTTTCGGCCCGGACGGCCCAGTGGGCGAGGTGCGCTACCGCCACCCGCCAACGAGCTGATTGGCGAGCGGCGGATTGCTCAGACGGCGGCGGACGGGTTGATCAGCTTGCTCAGGCCGAGGTTGCGCAAGGTCAGCTGGACCGTGCTGTGGATGACCTGCGGGCTGTCCAGCAGCATGACCCGCGCCAGCAGCTGCTGAGCAGTATCCATGCTGATCTGACGCAGCAGCCATTTCACCTTGGGCAGGTTGGTGGCGTTCATCGACAGGCTGTCGAAGCCCATCGCCAGCAACAGCATGGCCGCCGCCGGGTCGCCCGCCATCTCGCCGCAGATGCTCACCGGCTTGCCCTCGCCATGGGCTTCCTTGACCACACGCTGCAGCGCTTCGAGCACCGCCGGATGCAGATAGTCGTAGAGATCGGCGACCCGCGGATTGTTGCGATCCACCGCCAGCAGGTACTGCGTGAGGTCGTTCGAGCCGACCGAGATGAAGTCCACCATGCGCGCCAGCTCGCGCGTCAGGTAGACTGCCGCCGGCACTTCGATCATGACGCCGACCGGCGGCATGATCACATCCAGGCCCTCGTCGCGCACCTCGCACCAGGCACGGTGAATCAGATGCAGCGCCTCTTCCAGTTCGCGGATGCCGGAAATCATCGGCAAGAGGATGCGCAGGTTGTTCAGCCCGGCGCTGGCCTTGAGCATGGCGCGGGTCTGCAGCAGGAAGATCTCGGGGTGGTCGAGGGTGACGCGGATACCGCGCCAGCCGAGGAACGGGTTCTGTTCCTTGATCGGGAAGTACGGCAGGCACTTGTCGCCGCCGATGTCGAGGCTGCGCATGGTTACCGGCAGCGGATGGAAGGCTTCCAGCTGCTCGCGGTAGATCGCCATCTGCTCCTTCTCGCTTGGGAAGCGCTCCTTGATCATGAACGGCACTTCGGTGCGATACAGGCCGACGCCCTCGGCGCCGCGCTCCTGCGCGCGCACCACATCGGCGAGCAGGCCGGTATTCACCCACAGCGGAATGCGATGACCGTCGGTGGTCTCGCACGGCAGCTCGCGCAGCACGTCGAGCCCGGCGGAGAGCTGGCGCTCCTGCTCGGCCAGCACTTCATACTGCTCGCGCAGGACCTTGCCCGGGTTGGTGATGATCTCGCCGCGATAGCCGTCGATGATCAGCTCGATGCCGTCGACCTTGGAATACGGCAGGTCGACCGCGCCCATCACCGTCGGAATGCCCATGGCACGGGCGAGAATGGCGACGTGGGAGTTGCTCGAGCCGAGCACCGAAACCATGCCCACCAGCTTGCCCTCTGGCACCTCGCCGAGCATCGCCGGGGAGAGCTCCTCACTGACCAGGATGGTCTTGTCGGGATAGGTCAGCGTCTGCTGACGCGCCTCCTGCAGGTAGGAAAGCAGGCGCCGGCCAATGTCCTTGACGTCCGATGCGCGCTCGCGCAGGTAGGCGTCGTCCATCATCTCGAAGCGCCGCACATGCTCGCTGACCACCTGGCGCAGCGCGCCCTGCGCCCACTGACCGGTACGGATGACCTTGGTCACTTCGCCGCCCAGGGCGGAGTCGTCGAGCATCATCAGGTATACATCGAACAGCGCGCGCTCTTCCTTGCGCATCTGCGTGGCGAGCTTTTCCGAGAGAGTTCGCATGTCGGCGCGCACGGCCTCCAGCGCAGCTTCGAAGAGCGTCAGCTCGGCATCGATGTTGTCGATGTTCTTGTCTGGCACCACATCCAGATCAGCCGGCGGCAGCACCACCACGGCGGTTCCGACGCCGGCGCCTGGCGCGCCCGGAATGCCGATGAAGCGGGTTTCCTGGATGCCCTTGCCTTGCCGGCCAAGCCCGCGGATCGAACCGGTCGCCTCGGCATGGGCGATAACACCGGCAAGCTGCGCGCTCATGGTGACGAGGAAGGCTTCTTCACCCTCGTCGAACTGGCGGCGTTCCTTCTGCTGGATGACCAGTACGCCCATCACTCGCCGGTGGTGGATGATCGGCGCACCTAGAAAGGAGGCATAGCGTTCCTCGCCGGTTTCGGCGAAGTAGCGATAGCGTGGGTGTTCGGAGGCGTGTTCGAGGTTGAGCGGCTCTTCGCGAGTGCCGACCAGGCCGACCAGGCCTTCGTTGGGGGCCATGCTGACCTTGCCGATGGCGCGCTTGTTGAGGCCTTCGGTGGCCATCAGGACGAAGCGTTCGGTTTCCGGATCGAGCAGATAGACCGAGCAGACCTGGCTACCCATGGCCTCCCTGACTCTCAGCACGATGATGCCCAACGCCGCCTTGAGGTCCTTGGCGGCATTCACTTCCTGGACAATCTTGCGCAGCGTGCCGAGCATGCTCAGAGGCTTTCTCCCCGAATCTCAGTCCCGCACCGGTAAACGCGGTGCGAGTTCTTTAAGTGCGCGACGATAGACCTCGCGCTTGAAGGTGACCACCTGTCCCAGCGGGTACCAGTAGCTGACCCAGCGCCAGCCGTCGAACTCCGGCTTGCCGGTCAGGTCCATGCGTACACGCTCTTCGGCGCTGGTCAGGCGCAGCAGGAACCATTTCTGTTTCTGTCCGATGCACAGCGGCTGGCTATGGGTACGCACCAGGCGTTGCGGCAGACGATAGCGCAACCAGCCACGGGTGCAGGCGAGGATATTCACATCCTGCTCTTCCAGGCCGACTTCTTCGTTGAGTTCGCGAAACAAGGCTTCTTCCGGCGTTTCACGGGCGTTGATCCCGCCTTGCGGGAACTGCCAGGCATCCTGATTGATCCGCCTGGCCCACAGCACCTGACCGACATCGTTGGTCAGGATGATGCCGACGTTCGGGCGAAAACCATCGGAGTCGATCACGGCATACAACCTCGCAGACGCATGTCGCGGCATTGTTCCACAAAACCGCGATAAGCCGAAAGCACGGCAAGCCGCCGTTCGGCACGTACCCGCGCGCTCGGCGAGGGGCCGCCCGAGGCTGCGCGCAAGACGCTGCAACCGGTATGCTTGGGGCTGCCCTGACCATCATCGAGGAAAACATCCGTGCGCCTGGCTCTATTCGATCTCGACAACACCCTGCTGGCCGGTGACAGCGACCACGCCTGGGGCGAATACCTCTGCCAGCGCGGCATCGTCGATCCGAACCAGTACAAGGCGCGCAACGACGCCTTCTATCAGGATTACCTGGCCGGCAATCTCGACGTGCACGCCTATCAGAATTTCTGCCAGGAACTGCTCGGCCGCAGCGAGATGGCGCAGCTGCAGCAGTGGCACGACGAATTCATGCAGGATTTCATCGAGCCCATCGTGCTGAGCAAGGGCGAGGCCCTGCTACGCCAGCATCTGGAGGCGGGCGACAAGGTAGTGATCATCACCGCCACCAATCGCTTCATCACCGGGCCGATCGCTGCACGCCTGGGCGTCGATACCCTGCTGGCGACCGAATGCGAGATGCGTGACGGGCGCTACACCGGCCGTCTGACCGACATCCCCTGCTTCCAGGAAGGCAAGGTCCAGCGCATCGAGCGCTGGCTGGCGGAAACCGAGCAGACTCTCGAAGACGCCTATTTCTACAGCGACTCACGCAACGACCTGCCGCTGCTGCAGCGCGTCCCTCACCCAGTGGCGGTGGACCCGGACCCGGTGCTGCGCGACTTCGCCACCGAACGTGGCTGGCAGATCATCTCGCTGCGCTGAGCCAGCGCAGCAGTCATACCCGAGCCGGTCGAATCAGACCGGCTTGGCACCCATCAGGGCGGTGATGGCAATCAGCACGACCAGCACCAGCACAGCATAGATGCCGGCGTTACGCGCCGCGGTGGCGCTGCCCGGCGCCTGCCAGGCGGCAAGACGCCCGGCCAGCAGCAGAACCAGCGGGATCAGCACGAGGAACAGCACGGAGCTGGCCAGCAACCAGAACTGGCCCAGCGGCCACCCGGCCAGATGCGTCAGCCACCAGCCGGTCACCGGCAGCGACAGGCCGATCACGGCCAGCAGCGGCAAGGACAGTCGGCGGGTGCGCTGCAGCTTGCGTTGCAGCACGGCCTCGTCGCCGCCGCGGCCGGCTTTCCACAGCATGATCAGGTGCACGATCACACCCAGTAGCAACAGCACCGCGGTGGCGCCATGCACGATTCGTAGGGTCAGATAGTGTTCCATTCGCGATCCTTTAAGTCAGTTCAGCCGAGAAACAGCTTGTAAGCCGGATTCTCGCTTTCGTCCCAGTAGCGGTAGCCGATCTTGTCCAGCGCGGCCGGTACCAGATGGCGCTCGTCGGCCGGCACCTGCAGCCCCGCAACTACCCGGCCGTCGGCGGCACCATGGTTGCGGTAATGGAACATCGAGATGTTCCAGCGCCCGCCGAGCTTGTTGAGAAAGTTGAACAGTGCACCCGGCCGCTCGGGAAATTCGAAGCGCAGCACCATCTCGTTGCTGACCCCGACCGCATGGCCGCCGACCATGTGCCGCGTGTGTAGCTTGGCCAGTTCGTTATCGGTCAGATCGAGCACCGGGAAGCCCTTGTCGCGCAGCCCCTGCACCAACGCGGCGCGCGGGTCGTTTTCCGGATGCGTTTGCACACCGACGAAGATGTGCGCCTCGCGGTCGGTGTGGTAGCGATAGTTGAATTCGGTGATCTGGCGCTTGCCGATCGCCTCGCAGAAAGCCTTGAAGCTGCCCGGCTGCTCGGGGATGGTGACGGCGATGATCGCCTCGCGCTTCTCGCCCAGCTCGGCGCGCTCGGCGACATGGCGCAGGCGGTCGAAATTGACGTTGGCGCCGGAGTCGATGCCCACCAGCACCTGGTCGCTGATGCCTTCTCGCTCGACGTATTTCTTGATCCCGGCCACGGCCAGCGCACCTGCCGGCTCGGTGATCGAGCGGGTATCGTCGTAGATATCCTTGATCGCCGCGCAGATCTCGTCGGTGCTGACGGTGATGACCTCATCGACATAGTGCCGGCAGATCTCGAAGGTGTGCTGACCGATCTGCGCCACCGCCACGCCGTCGGCGAACAGCCCGACCTGCTCCAGCACCACGCGCTCGCCGGCGGCCATTGCGGCCTGCAGACAATTGGAGTCGTCCGGCTCGACGCCGATCACCTTGGTCTCTGGGTAGAGGTATTTCACGTAGGCGGCGATACCGGCCACCAGACCACCACCGCCGACCGGGACGAAGATCGCGTCGATCGGCCCCTGGTGCTGACGAAGGATTTCCATTGCCACGGTGCCCTGTCCGGCGATCACATCGGGATCGTCGTAAGGGTGGATATAAACGTAGCCCTTCTCTTCCACCAGCTTCAGCGAATAGGCCAGCGCCTCGGGGAAGGCATCACCGTGCAGCACCACCTTGCCGCCGCGGGCGCGTACGCCCTGCACCTTCAGCTCCGGCGTGGTGCGTGGCATGACGATGGTGGCCTTGATACCCAACTGCTTGGCCGCCAGCGCAACGCCTTGGGCGTGATTGCCCGCCGATGCCGTGACCACGCCACGTGCCAGTTCCTCGGCCGACAGCTGCGCCAGCTTGTTGTAGGCGCCGCGAACCTTGAAGGAGAACACCGGCTGCAGATCCTCGCGCTTGAGCAGAATCTGGTTGCCGATTCGCTCGGAAAGCTGGCGGGCGGGCTGCAGCGGGGTTTCGATGGCGACGTCGTAGACGCGGGAAGTGAGGATCTTCTTGACGTAATGTTCGAGCATTCTGGCTGTCTTGGCAGGCATTGCGAGGGAACGAGGAGTCTACCCCCCGCACGCCCCCGGCGACCACCGGCAATCCACCACGGCTTCGGCATGACAAGACCCGCCGCCGGCAGAGGGCTATAATCCGAGCCTTCGTCTTTCCCGCCCGGATTCCCGCCATGACCCAGGATCAGCTCAAGCAGGCCGTCGCCCAGGCCGCCGTCGACCATATCGTCCCGCACCTCAGCGATCGCAGCATCATTGGCGTCGGCACCGGCTCCACCGCCAACTTCTTCATCGACCTGCTGGCCAAGCACAAGGGCTTCTTCGACGGCGCCGTGGCCAGCTCCGAAGCCACCGCCGAGCGCCTGAAGCAGCACGGCATCCCGGTCTACGACCTGAACTCGGTGAGCGAACTGGAGTTCTATGTCGACGGCGCCGACGAGGCGAACAAGCACCTGGAGCTGATCAAGGGCGGTGGCGCCGCCCTGACCCGCGAGAAGATCGTCGCCGCGGTAGCCAAGACCTTCATCTGCATCGCCGACGGCAGCAAGCTGGTCGAGCAGCTGGGCGCCTTCCCGCTGCCGGTGGAAGTCATCCCGATGGCGCGCAGTCATGTCGCCCGCGAGCTGGTCAAGCTCGGCGGCGACCCGGTCTACCGCGACGGCGTGGTCACCGACAACGGTAACGTCATCCTCGACGTGCACAACCTGATGATCGGCTTCGCGCCGGAACTGGAAGGCAAGATCAACGACATCGTCGGCGTGGTCTGCAACGGTCTGTTCGCCATGCGACCGGCGGATTTGCTACTGCTCGGCACCAAGGACGGCGTGCAGACACTCAAGCGCTGATCCGCCGCGGCGAAGCGCAACGGCGCGATGCCGAACTGGCGACTACCCTTTAAGTGCGCTGCGACGAGTCCGCCGCAGCTCATCACAGGAGGTGTCGCCATGTCCGGCAAATTCCAGTTGAAGAAATCCAGCAACGGCCAGTTCCATTTCAATCTTCTGGCCGGCAACGGTCAGGTCATCCTGTCCAGCGAGCAGTACAAGGCCCATGCCTCGGCGCTCAACGGCATCGATTCGGTACGCAAGAACGCGGTGCGTGAAGGTGCGTTCGAGATCAAGGAGTCGAGCAACGGCAAGTACTTTTTCGTGCTCAAGGCAACCAACGGGCAGGTCATCGGCCAGAGTCAGATGTACGCCAGCCTGCACAGTGCCGAGCAGGGTTGCGACTCGGTACTACGCCACGCACCGAATGCCGCCCTGCAGGACGAAAGCGCGTCGGCCGCCTGACCGCCTTCAAAGCCGGTGATCGAGGCGGTAACCGGTCACCTGGCCTGTTTGCTGAAGACGTAGAACAGATTTGGCTCGCTGACAACATACAGCGTGCCATCCGGCCCCATCGCGATGCCTTCCGCCTGCGGCACATCCTGTTCCAGCCCATGCTTGCCTGCGTTCAGTGCCAGGCTGCTGAGTGGTTGGCCCTTGCTTCCCAATTCGACCACCAGCCGCGATTCGTCGGACAGCGCCAGCAGATGTCCGCTGCGCTCATCGAACTGCAAACTGGACAGATCACGCACGAACAGTCTGGCTTCGTGTTCATTGATATGTACTGCTGGCGTTTCGGCAGAATAGGGAAAGCCCGCGATTTCATAAATCTTGACCGGGTTGCGCTCCTTGGCGACGAACAGGCGCCCGCCGGCCGTATCGTACGCAAGGCCCTCGAAGCCCTTGTTGCCGTTGAGGTCGATGCCCAGCGAAAGCTGTGAGGCGTGTGTGGCATCGATAATGGTCGTCTGCTCGTCGACTTCGACCCGAAACAGGCGCTGCCGGCGCTCGTCGCTGATCACATACACGCCGGCAGAGATGTACTCGACAGCCTCCGGGTCGCCGAAGCCAACGAGCGGGATCGCGCGCAGCAGATCGCCCTCCAGGCTGAGTTCGAGCAGATGCGGGTTGCCATTGGTGACGGCGATCAGACTGTTGCGATCGGGATCGAAGGTCAACGCCGAGAGATCGTCATCAATGCCACGGACCACCTTGCCCTGGATCGTCACCTGGTAATCCGGCAGCCACAATGAGGCGTCCGCCGCCGGTTCGCCGCGATGCCACTGGTTGAGATGGAACCAGCCACGCTCGAACAACCGGTAATGAACGCCGGCGGCAAGCACCAGCAGCAGGGCCACGGTCAGCAACCCCGCCAAGATCCTTTTCAACGCACGCATAAGGTCCACTTTCACCTGGAATTGGGGCAGCGATTGTCTTCAGTCAGGCTTACACCAAACTTAACGGCGGCCCAGGTCTCAGCGCCTGCGGCTGAATACGTAGAAGCGGTTGGGCTCGCCGACCACGTAGATGTTGCCTTCGCCATCCATCGCCACACCTTCGGCCTGCTCGATCCCATGTACCAACCCATTGAGCCCGCCGAACAGGCTGATGAAGCTGCGCGGCTTGCCCTGCAGGTCCAGCTCCACCAGCAGCCGCGACTCGTCGGAAAGCATCAGCGTGTGGCCGCTGCGCGGGTCGATGGCGACGGAGGAAATGTCGCGTACCAGCAGCCGCTGTTTCGGCACGGCCTGCAGCGCCCCGGCGGCGCCGTCCTCACCCGGGAATGGCAGCTCGAACAGGCCCTGCGGGTCACGTTCCTTGGCCAGCAGCAGGCGCTGCGTGCGCGGGTTCCAGGCCATTCCCTCGAAGCCCTTGTTGCCGGCATCGGCGAAGCCCAGGTCATAGCTGGCCAGATCATCGAGATCGAGGCTTTCCACGCCGGGCTCCAGACGGAACACCGCCACCAGCCGGCGGCGCTCATCAACGATCGCCAGGCGTCCGTCACCCAGGGCCTCCACCGCCTCAGGATCGGCGAAACCGGTCAGCGCGACGCGCCGCAGCACGACGCCGGACGGAGTGAACTCGACCAGTTGTTCGCCGGTTACGGTGAACAGCGTGCCGGTCAGGGGATTCCAGGTCAGTCCCGAGGTTTCCTCGTCTTCCAGGCCGGCCAGGGTGGTTTCCAGGGTCAGCTCGTAATCCGGCAGCCAGATGCTGGCTGCGCGCTGTTCGGCGCTGACCGAACGCTCGCCCCAGTACAGCTGAAGCTGATCGTCCCAGTGCAGCAGGCGCGTGGCGACGAGCAGCGCTATAAAAAGCAACAGCAGGATGGCGGCGACGATCAGACGCCAGCGGGAATAACGAACGGGCATGAACAGCGTTCCGGCGGAAGGTGCCGGATTACAACACGAGAGCGGTTCGCACAGAAGCAGCAGACGCGGCGGGTTTGCCCCGCCGCGCGCAGGTCAGATCACGCGGCTTTCGAAACGCGACAGCCCGACCAACTCCAGCACCAGCTGGTCGCCCTGCTTGAGCGGGCCGACGCCGGCCGGCGTACCGGTCAACACCACATCGCCCGGCTGCAGGCTGAAATGCCCGGCGATGTGCTGCAGCAGCGGCAGGATGGCGTTGAGCATCTGGCTGCTGTTGCCGTCCTGGCGGACTTCGCCGTTGATGGTCAGGCGGATGCCGATGTCGCCCAGATCCTCCACCGCATCGCCCGGCACGAACGGCGCCAGCACGCAGGCGCCGTCGAAGCTCTTGGCGATTTCCCACGGATGGCCCTTTTCCTTGAGCCTGGCCTGCACGTCGCGCAGGGTCAGGTCCAGCGCCGGGGCGAAGCCGGAAATGGCATCGCGCACCTCTTCCTCGTTCGGCTTGCGCGACAGCGGCTTGCCGATCAGCACGGCGATTTCCGCTTCGTAATGCACGGCGCCGCGATCGCTGGGGATGCTGAAGCCGTCGTCCAGCGGCACGGTGCAACTGCCGGCCTTGATGAACAGCAGCGGCTCGGTAGGCACCGGGTTGTTCAGTTCCTTGGCGTGCTCGGCATAGTTGCGGCCGATGCAGACCACCTTACCCAGCGGATAGTGGATCGGCGTGCCATCGGTGTAGTGGTGCTGGTAGCTCATCGAAGACTCCTGGTAATCCGTGGGCCGTTCAGGCCGCGAAAATCTTGCCTGGGTTCATGATCCCGTTGGGGTCGAACACCGCCTTGACTGCCTTCATGTACTCGATTTCCGCCGGCGAACGGCTGTATTCGAGGTAGTCGCGCTTGGTCATGCCGACGCCGTGTTCGGCCGAGATCGAGCCGTTGTACTTCTGTACGGTTTCGAACACCCACTTGTTCACCGTCGCGCACTTGCCGAAGAACTCGTCCTTGTCCATCGCATCCGGCTTGAGAATGTTCAGGTGCAGGTTGCCGTCGCCGATGTGGCCGAACCAGACGATTTCGAAGTCCGGATAGTGCTCGCCGACGATGGCGTCGATCTCCTTGAGGAAGGCCGGCACCTTGGCGATGGTCACCGAGATGTCGTTCTTGTACGGCGTCCAGTGACTGATGGTCTCGGAGATGTACTCGCGCAGCTTCCACAGGTTCTGCAGCTGCTGCTCGCTCTGGCTCATTACGCCATCGAGCACCCAGCCCTGCTCGACGCAATGCTCGAAGGTCGCCAGCGCCTGATCGGCGCGCTCCTCGGTGGTGGCCTCGAATTCCAGCAGCGCGTAGAACGGGCAGTCGGTTTCGAACGGCGCCGGCACGTCACCACGGCCGAGCACCTTGGCCAGCGCCTTGTCGGAGAAGAACTCGAAGGCGGTCAGATCCAGCTTGTCCTGGAAGGCATGCAGCACCGGCATGATCGAATCGAAATCGGGGGTGCCCAGCACCAGCGCGGTGAGGTTGGTCGGCTGGCGTTCCAGGCGCATGGTGGCCTCGACGACGAAGCCCAGGGTGCCCTCGGCGCCGATGAACAGCTGGCGAAGGTCGTAGCCGGTGGCGTTCTTGATCAGGTCCTTGTTCAGTTCGAGCAGGTCGCCCTTGCCGGTCACCACTTTCATGCCGGCGACCCAGTTGCGGGTCATGCCGTAGCGGATCACCTTGATGCCACCGGCATTGGTGCCGATGTTGCCACCGATCTGGCTGGAGCCGGCGGAGGCGAAATCCACCGGGTAATACAGGCCCTTGTCCTCGGCGAACTGCTGCAGCTGCGCAGTGACCACGCCCGGCTGGCAGACGGCGGTGCGGTCCATCTCATTGAATTCGAGAATCTGGTTCATGTAGTCGAACGACACCACCACCTCGCCATTGGCCGCCACGGCCGCTGCGGAAAGCCCGGTGCGACCGCCCGAGGGCACCAGCGCGACCTTGCGCTCGTTGGCCCAGCGCACGATGGCCTGAACCTGCTCGATGCTCTTGGGAAAGACGATGGCCGAGGGCGCAGGAGCGAAATGCTTGGTCCAGTCCTTGCCGTAGGCATTCAGCGATTCGGCGTCGGTCAGCACTTTGCCGGGCTCGACCAGGGTTTTCAGCTCATCGATCAGGGCGGGGTCGGTCATCACGGGAACTCTCATACGATTCATGGTCACCCTGAGCACGCTTCAGCACAGGGGTGGGGGTGTTTCGCGGGGCTCGTATGCTAGCATACGCACCCCTTTGAAACGTGCCTCGGCAGACTCCCGACACCGCTAATGACGGGTCGGCCAGCCTTCGCTGGACACTTCAGTCCTTTCCTTCGGCCTTAAGGTTTTAATGCAGATGAGCCAGACCTCTCTCGACAAGAGCAAGATCAAGTTTCTTCTTCTCGAAGGCGTGCACCAGAACGCCGTCGACACCCTCAAGGCGGCCGGCTACACCAACATCGAGTACCTCAAGGGCGCGCTGTCCAGCGAGGAGCTGAAGGAAAAGATCGCCGACGTCCACTTCATCGGCATCCGCTCGCGCACCCAGCTCACCGAAGAGGTCTTCGATGCGGCCAAGAAGCTGATCGCCGTCGGCTGCTTCTGCATCGGCACCAACCAGGTCAACCTGAACGCCGCCCGCGAGCGCGGCATCGCGGTGTTCAACGCGCCCTACTCCAACACCCGTTCGGTGGCCGAACTGGTACTGGCCGAAGCCATCCTGCTCTTGCGCGGCATTCCGGAGAAGAACGCCTCCTGCCATCGCGGCGGCTGGATCAAGTCGGCGGCCAACTCCTTCGAGATCCGCGGCAAGAAGCTCGGCATCATCGGCTACGGCTCCATCGGCACCCAGCTCTCCGTACTGGCCGAAGCGCTGGGCATGCAGGTCTACTTCTACGACGTGGTGACCAAGCTGCCGCTGGGCAACGCTACCCAGATCGGCTCGCTGTACGAGCTGCTGGGCATGTGCGACATCGTCTCCCTGCACGTTCCCGAGCTGCCGTCCACCCAATGGATGATTGGCGAGAAGGAAATCCGCGCCATGAAGAAGGGCGCGATCCTGATCAACGCCGCCCGCGGCACCGTGGTCGAGCTGGATCACCTGGCCGCCGCGATCAAGGACGAGCACCTGATCGGCGCCGCCATCGACGTGTTCCCAGTCGAGCCGAAGTCCAACGACGAGGAATTCGAAAGCCCGCTGCGTGGCCTGGATCGCGTGATCCTGACGCCGCACATCGGTGGTTCCACCGCCGAAGCGCAGGCCAACATCGGCCTGGAAGTCGCCGAGAAGCTGGTCAAGTACAGCGACAACGGCACCTCGGTGTCCTCGGTCAACTTCCCGGAAGTCGCCCTGCCGTCGCACCCGGGCAAGCACCGCCTGCTGCACATCCACCAGAACATTCCGGGTGTGATGAGCGAGATCAACAAGGTCTTCGCCGACAACGGCATCAACATCTGCGGCCAGTTCCTGCAGACCAACGAGAAGGTCGGCTACGTCGTCATCGACGTGGACAAGGAGTACTCCGACCTGGCGCTGGAGAAGCTGCAGCACGTCAACGGCACCATCCGCAGCCGCGTGCTGTTCTGATTCGCTGACGCGGTGCGTTGAAAGGGAGGCTTAGGCCTCCCTTTTCGTTCATGCGCACTGACTAAACCCGAGCGCTCTCCGCTAGCTGCGCAGCACCCGATTACCCGCAGCATCGACATCCGCCCCTGGCTGCTCGTCACGCGGCTCGGGCGTCGGCGGCACATCGGTCTCGATCGGTGCCTGGCGCGGCTGCAGCAGCGGTGCTTCGATCTGTTCCATCTCGTCCGATTGCTGACCCGAGTGCGGCCGCGGCTCGCGGCTGTCCAGCGGGTGCTGACGGGCCTTTTCCGGATTGGTCGGCCCGGTAGTCTCGGCCAGGGCGCTCGTTGCGCCCAGCAGTGGCACCAGCAGAATGCTCATACGCAGCAGGTCCATCGTGCACCTCCCGATCTTTGCTCTTGCAGGTTCGGCACGCCGGCACCGACAAAGGTTTCCGCACAACTGCCGGCAACGGCCGAGCGGTCAGGCTGAACGCAGAACGGCCCGGCAAGCTGAGCCTGCCGGGCCGTTCAGGTGCAACCGATGGATCAGTAGGCGCCGCGTTCACCGCCCTCGCCGCCCGTACCGGTCGTACCCTGCTTACCAGCCGCACCATCGCCGCCAGTACCGTGATCGCTACCGTGTGTGGTCGCCGGGCGCTCAGTCTCGTCCGGCATCTTGCCGGTATCGGAGGTCGAATCCATTCCGTTGCCCGTGCCGCCCATGGTTCCAGGCTGCTCGGTACTGTGTCCCTTCGAATCACGGTGGCCGGTATCGGCGCCGGTGCCGGTATTGCCGGCAGCGAATGCCGCGCTGGAAAGCAGTCCCGCCAGGGTGAGTGCCGCAATCTTGTGCATGTTCATGATGACTCCTGCATATTTTCAGGGGGTTCATGTAATCCGGCAGCGGGACGGGTCAGGGGTTTCGTCGTCAGCATTTACAAAACGTGACAGCCCTGTAGAACGCCCGGCCAGAGCGGCTAGGCACTAGGACCGTCGGTCGCCTGCGGCCGATCGCCGAGCAGATCCTCAACGTAGAGCATGCGCACCAGCACCATGCCGACAGCTGCCAGTGGCGTCGCCAGCAGCAGACCCAGGGTACCGGCCAGCAGGCCGAACAGAAGTTGCACGGCGATGGTCAGCGCCGGCGGAACCGAGACGATGCGCTGCTGCATCCACGGCGTGAACACATAACTTTCCAAGGCCTGGATGAACAGATAGAGCGCGGCGACGTAGAGCACCGTGCGCCCGCCCTCCAGCGATGCCAGCAGGAGCGCCGGTATCACCGCCAGCACCGGACCGATATTGGGAATGAACGACAGCAACCCGGCGATCAGGCCGAGCACCAGCGCCAGCTCGATGCCCAGCAACCACAGACCGAGCGTGGTCAGCACGCCGATCAGCAGCATTTCCAGCAGCTTGGCCAGCAGCCAGGCCCGCAACGTCGAGCCGCTTTCGTCGAGCACCTCCGCTGCGCGCGGTCGATAGCCCAGCGGAATCAGCTTCAGCAGCCCGCGTACGTATATCTTCGGATTGATGGCGAGGCAGATGCCGATGGCGAAGGCAATGGCGAAGCTGCTCAGCGCACCGACGATCGAGCCCATCACCTTGGTGACCACGCTGAACGCGCTAGAGCCGTCGGGCAGCGAGTCCTCCAGGCGTTCGCGCTGCTGCAGCAGTTCATTCGCCTAAGGCAACTGCTCGGCACGCTCACGCAGGCGCTCCACGGCCTCGGGCAGCGATTCGGAGAGCGCATCGGCCTGTTCGGCGATGCTCGGCGCGACCAGCCAGCCGCCGCCCCCCAGGCCGAGCAGCAAGAGCACGAAGAACACCGCCATGGACAGCTTGTAGGACAGCGCCGTCTTGCTGCAGAGCCAGCGGCTCACGCCGTGAATCAGCACACCGAAAAGAATCGAGGCGAACAGCAGCAGGATGAAATCGAACGCCAGCCAGGCGACGATGCTCAGCAGCACCACGACGGCCAGCACCGCAGCCTGCACAATCGTGCGATTGGCGACCGTCTTGGCATCGTTCTGCGGTGTCGACGTGGACATGATGCTCCCCCTCGCGAGTACAAGAGGTACGACAGACCGCGCCGCGCATTAATTCAGCTGTTGCCGCCAATCAGCGCAGCAGCTGCCAGAGCGAGGCGCCGACGCCGGCCATGCTCTCGCCCGCTACCAGGCCAGCCGCGGCGACAATCACGAAGCGCTCGCCGAGACTGCGCCAGCGTGACGCGAAGGCCCAGGCGAGCACGGCACCGAAGGTCATCATCAGCGAAATCGACGCCGGAATGATGAATGCCAGGCCGAGCGCCGCGGAGCTCGGCAACCAGCGCAGCCGGCGTTCGGACAGCAGCCCTTCCAGCATCCCGAGCAGCACGCCCGCGAGCGCGCCAGCGAGCATTGCCCAGCGAATGTCGGCAGCGAGCGCGCCGAGACCACCGGTCAAGGCTTCGGCCACGGCTTTCCAGGTAGCGACCGCCGGAGCCGGCCATTCGGGTGTGATCAGCATGCTCTGCGGATCGGGAATCAGCAGCTGATAGGCCAGTACGCCGACCACGCTGCCGAGCAGAATGCCGAAGCACTGCGCCAGCGCCTGACGCCCCGGCGCAGCGCCGATGGCATGCCCGACCTTGAAGTCGTTGAGCAGATCGGTGCACTGCCCCGCCGCGCCACCGGCGGTGTTGGCGCTCATCAGATTGACCGGCACCTGGCCCGGGGCGAACACGCCGAAGCTCAGCTGCGACAGCTGGCCGATGGCGCCGATCGGCGGAATCCCGGTCGCGCCGACCACCCGCGCGGCAACCATCGCCAGCAGCAGCGCCAGCGGAATCGACAGCGCTGCCAGCCAGGGGTCGATGCCGAACAGGCTGACCTGCAGCGCCAGCACCAGTCCTACCGACAGCGCAAAACCGGCCGCTGGCCAGCCGTGCGGGCGCCGCAGCACCGGCCGCCGGCGTGTCGTTGGCGAGCGTGAGCGCAGCAGGCGCAGGCCCAGCGAGGTCAGCGTCGCGCAGACCATCAGGCTCACGCCCGGCCACAACAGCCATTCGATCAGCGCGGCGAACTGCGGCCCCTGGGCTGCGGCCGGCAAGCGCACCAGTCCCTCGGCCAGCAGCCAGGGCGCGATCAGGCCCCAGGCCAGTACGGCGCCGAGCAGCAGCGACAGGCCGACGCGCAACCCGATGATGCCGCCGAAGCCGAGCAACAGCAGCGAGGGTTCGAAGCTGAACGTCAGGCGCTCAAGCTGCGCCGAAGGTGCCCAGCGCGGCAGCGTCCAGAAAAAGGTATCGACCAGTTTGCTCCCCGCGGCCAGCACGGCGGCACCGCCCAGTACCCAGAGCCGGCGCCCGGCCTCGGCGCCATGACTGTAGATCTGCTGCAACGTCGCCAGGGTCGCCATGCCCTCGGGAAAGCGCAGCCCCGACTCGACGATCAGCGAAGGTCGCAGGTACCAGGCCACCCAGATGCCGAGAAAGCTCACCGAGAACACCCAGGCCATCAGCGGCAGGCTGTCCAGCTGCTGACCGGTGAGCAGGGTATAGGCGGGAATCGGTGCCACCAGCCCGCCGGAGATGATCGAGGCGCAGGACGAGGCGGTGGTCTGGTTGATGTTGCTTTCCAGCAGCGACCAGCGCGGGCGGCCGAACGCGACGGCAATGCTCTGCCAGAACGCGAAGCCGATCAGCAGCGCGATGATCGACATATTGAACGACCAGCCGATCTTGAGGCCCGAGTAGACATTCGACGGTGCCAGCAGCGCACCCAGCAGCAGACCGGTGAGCAAGGCACGCAGGGTCAGTTCACGAGACGAAACGGCAGAGGTGGTCGCGATCATTCCCCTACCTTAGCAGCCGCCCGGTGCAAAAACGCGCGCCCTTTTCGATGCCTCGCGTTCACCCTGGCGGAGTTGTGCACGTGCTGGCTGGATAATGCCCGTTCGCCATCTCTCGGCTGAACTTCGCTGCAAGGTGCTGGTCGTTTAGTAACTTTTTAATCAATCACGCCCGACTGACTAGGTACCGAACATGGACGCGGAGCTTACACGGGACACATCCTCCCCAACTGTCACGCTGTTAACCGGCAATGAACTGCTTGGGTTGTTCTTTCGCCACTTTCTAGGCGAACAGGCGCAAGTCGAAGTTGCGCTGACCGGACTGCAATCACCGGACAATCGCGGAGCCGACCTGTTTCTGGTCGACGCCGGCCATAGCGAAGCCGAACAGATATCCAGCCTGATCGACCAGCTCGACGAGCACACACCGGTGGCGCTGGTGAATATCGTCCCCGAGCAGGCCGAGCAGCTGGTCGAACGACACCCGGTGATTCGCGGGGTGTTCTACAGCCACGCCACCCGCGAGCACCTGCTCGAGGGCATCCGCGTGCTGCTCAAGGGTGGCGACTGGCTGCCACGGGTCCTCACCGAGAGGCTGCTGGGCCAGTGGCGGCGCATGCGCCAGCTCGCTGAAACCAAGTCCAGCCTGACGCTGCGCGAGCGCGAGATCCTGAGCCTCGCCGGCAAGGGGCTGTCGAATGCGGAAATCGCCGAGCAGCTGTGCCTCAGCCCGCACACGATCAAGAGTCATATCCACAATCTGTTGCGCAAGATCGGCGCCTCCAATCGGGCCGAGGCGGCGTACCTGCTGCGCAGTCATCTCGACTGGGACAAGTCCTGTAGCGCTTGAGTAGCGTCCCGCAGCGACGGGCGGCCTAGCGGAACGGGACGTCACCGAGACGCTCTGGCACGGTGCGAAAGCGTCACGCCCGTGCCAGGCATTAATCCCGAGCGAATTGCTCGTGCTACGCCTTTTACATCATCCGATGGATGTTCAAGGGCGTCCGCCGCGTTCAAGAATCGCGACCACTGTCATCCGGTACATACCAATGGCCCGTTACGCCCTGCCCCGCGCCACATCACTGTCTGCCCTGGTTGCCTGCCTGGCCTGCGCGCCGCTGATGGCCGCCGACCTGATGGACAACGGCGATCTATCGCCCCTCGGCACCAGCACCACCACCTCCCAGCTTGCCGTTCATCTGACCGACGCCAGAGCCGCCTATATCCAGCAGCTCGGCCAGGGCAACCTCGCCGAGCTGACTCAGAACGGCCAGGCGTTGAGCGCGCAGATGCTGCAGCAGGGCGGCGATCAGGAAGCCTTTATCCTGCAGCACGGCGATAACCTGATGGCGGTCATCGAGCAGGTCGGCCAGGGCAACTACGCCGAAATCCGCCAGACCGGCAGCGACAACCAGGCCAGCATCAGCCAGTACGGCGCCTATAACGATGCGCGCATCGAGCAGACCGGCCAGGGCCTGCGCAGCGCGGTGACGCAATACGGCGTCGGCCAGCAGATCAATATCGTGCAGGGTCGCTAGCGATCAGGAGAGTTCATGTTCAAGCCTACGGCAATTGCCACCCTGCTCACTCTCGCCGCTACTCAGGCCGTGGCGCAGAACAGCATCGAACTGGAGCAGGTCGGCACGGACAATGTCGCCGAGCTGCAACAGACCGGCCTGGTCGAGTCCAGCACCATGGATGTCAGCCAGATCGGCAACCTCAACACCGCCAGCATCACGCAGATCGGCGAGGCCTACTTCAAGGTCGCCAACCTGCAGCAGATCGGTAACGCCAATGTCGCCACCATCGAACAGACCGGACGTACCAGCACGGTCGATGCCAGCAGCATCGGCAACGGCAACCAGATCACCGGCAGCCAGACCGCCTTCGTCACGGCACAGATCGAGCAGCGCGGCGACGACAACGTGCTGACCTTCGACCAGCAGGGCTACTTCGAAGGGTCGCGGATGAACGTGTCCCAGGACGGTCTGGGCAACCTGGCCGACATCTACCAGGGCGACGGCAATCGCATGAACATCGCCCAGGCCGGCACCTACAACATCGCCGAGATTCAGCAGAACGACTACCACAACGAACTCGACTTCACCCAGAGCGGCGACAGCAACCGGCTGACGGTCGACCAGAACGGCTTCGGCGGCCGCATCAGTGGCTCGTCGACCGGCAGCGGTAACAGCGTCGACATCGCCCAGAGCTTCATGTCCAACCAGGCCACGGTGATCCAGAACGGCAACGACAACCTGGCGAGCATCGAACAGGGCAATTACGGTCATCAGGCCACCATCACCCAACTGGGCAGCGCCAACGAGGCGATGATCCGCCAGAGCCTGCCGGCCAATGACTTCACCCGCCTGCCCGGCGTCGCGACGATCCACCAGAGCGGCACCGGCAACAGCGCCACCATCGTCCAGCAGTAGCGCAACCACCCTCCAGCCACGGACCGGCTTCAACGGAAACAGAACGGATGCTGACCATGACCCTCACCACCTGGCTGCTCGCAGCCACCCCCGCCCCTGCCGATGCACCGGTAGCCGTCAGTTTCGAGCTGCAACCGGCCGAGCAAAGCCGGCTTTCGCTCGCCCTGTGCTTCAAGGGCAGCGGGCAGCAGGTCCGCTTTCGTCTGAAGGTGCGCTCCAGTGGCAGGGCCGGCAATGCCCAGACCGCGCAGAGCGGCACGCTGATCGCCACCCCGACGCAGCAATGCCCGCTGAACAACCGCCTCGGCATCGCTGACGACACCCGTGTCGAGGCCGAGCTGCAGTGGTGGATCGACGATGCCGAGCAGCCGCCGATCCTGCGCAGCTACCCGGACGACGACGCCGATGTGGACGACGAAAGCGAGCCGGAACAGATCGCGTGAAGGCCGAAAGCGGACCGACGGCGCACCAGGTGGCGCTCGTTCAGCGCAGGTTCAGCTGGGGTTCAGGCAGGGTTCAGTGACGCCCGTTCAGGCTAGGGGCCGTCAGTATCCCGCTGCCTGAAAAGGAGTCACCGATGAAAAAACTCAGCACCCTGGCCCTGGCCCTGGCCACGTCCCTCGGCATCCTCAGCTTCGGCGCCCACGCCGCAGAGAACTTCGCCGGTCTCACCTGGGGCAAAACCACCGTTAATACCGATCGTTCCAGCGCCCTGAAGCAGAGCATGGGTGGCGAGAACCGTTTCGATGACACCATCAGGAACAGCGGCACCTGGGGTGTTCGCGCCGGCCAGATGACCGACGAGGGTCGTTACTACATGACCTACGAGAACGTCTCGGACGATTACGGCAGCACCTTCAAGCTGCGTCAGCAGAACCTTCTCGGCAGCTACGACCTGTTTCTCCCACTGGGTGTCACCACCCGCCTGTTCGGCGGCGCCAGCGCCGGCCTGACCAAGCTGGAGAACGAGTCCAGGGGCTACAGCCGTGACAGCGACATCGGTTACCTGGTCGGCCTGCAGGCCGGTATCCTGCAGAAGCTCGGCGACAACACTTCGGTGGAAGCGGGCTACCGCTACCTGCGCAGCAACGCCGGTACCGAAGTATCCGAGCGCGGCGTCGGCAAGCTCGGCTCGATCGACCTGCACAGCAGCAAGCAGGCCTATCTGGGTCTGAACTATCACTTCTGATGGCGTTACGCTGACAGAACGTTGAACGACGGCCAGGGCGAGAACCTGGCCGTTTTTGCACGGGGAGCAAGCCAATGAAAGTGCTGGTGGTGGAAGACGAGGCGCTGCTGCGCCACCACTTGCAGACCCGACTCGGCGAAAGCGGGCATGTCGTCGACGCCGTGCCCAACGCCGAGGAAGCGCTGTTTCAGACCCACGAATTCAACCATGACCTGGCCGTCATCGATCTCGGCCTGCCGGGCATCAGCGGGCTGGACCTGATCCGCCAGCTGCGCAGCCGCGGCAAGAGCTTCCCTATTCTCATCCTTACCGCGCGCGGCAACTGGCAGGACAAGGTTGAAGGCCTGGCCGCGGGCGCCGACGACTACGTGGTCAAGCCGTTCCAGTTCGAGGAACTGGAAGCCCGGTTGAACGCTCTGCTGCGCCGTTCCAGCGGCTTCACCCAGGCCACCATCGAAGCCGGCCCGCTGCTGCTCGACCTCAATCGCAAGCAGGCCACGGCCAATGGCGCGCCGCTGGCGCTGACCGCCTACGAATACCGCATCCTCGAATACCTGATGCGTCATCAGCAGCAGGTGGTGGCCAAGGAGCGCCTGATGGAGCAGCTCTACAGCGGTGACGAGGAGCGCGATCCGAACGTGATCGAAGTGCTGGTCGGCCGGCTGCGGCGCAAGCTGGAGGCGCAGTGCGCGATGAAGCCCATCGAAACCGTGCGCGGCCTAGGCTATCTGTTCACCGAGCGCTGCCGATGAATCGACGCTGGCGCCGTCTGCAAGCGCGCGTGCGCCACCGACTGAGAGGTGCCATGTCGCTGCGCCTAAGGCTGATGCTCGGCGCCGCAGGCCTCGCCGCGCTGTTCATGCTGGCCCTGCTGCCGGCGCTGCAGGGCGCTTTCAGCCTGACCTTCGAACGCGTCATCGAGCAACGCCTGGCCGCCGATGCCAGCACCCTGATCACTGCCGCCCATGTCGAAGACGGCCGGTTGCTGATGCCCGAGCGGATGCCGGACGAAGAATTCAACCTGCCCGACGCGCAGTTGCTCGGTTTCATCTACGACCGCCGCGGCGAGCTGGTCTGGCATTCCCGCTCGGCCGCCGACGAGCGCATCGACTACCGCCCGCGTTACGAGGGCCGCACCAGCGAATTTCTGCGCACCCGCGATGCGGCGGGACTCGAGTACTTCGTCTACGACGTCGAACTGCAGCTGGCCGGCAGCCGCGACAACGCCTTCAGTTTCGTCACCATGCAGCCCACCAGCGAATACCTGAGCCTGTTCGACGAGTTTCGCCGGCAGCTCTACCTGTGGCTCGGCAGCGGCCTGCTGGTGTTGCTGATCCTGCTCTGGCTCGGCCTGACCTGGGGCTTTCGCACGCTGAAACGCGTCAGCGCCGAGCTCGATCAGGTCGAAGGAGGCCAGCGCCAGCACCTGAGCGACGAACACCCCCGCGAGCTGCTGCGCCTTACCCGTTCGCTCAACCGCCTGCTGGACAGCGAACGGCGCCAGCGCGAGCAGTACCGCAATTCGTTGGGCGACCTGGCGCATAGTCTGAAAACACCGCTCAGCGTGCTGCAGGGCGTCGGCGAAACCCTCGCCGCGCAGGCGCAGAGCCGCGAGCCGGCGCAGGTGATGCAGGCGCAGATCGAACGCATGAGCCAGCAGATCGGCTACCAGCTGCAGCGCGCCAGCCTCGGCAAGAGCGGTCTGGTGCGACACCGGGTCGAACTGAAGCCATTGCTGATCAGCCTCTGCAGCACGTTGGACAAGGTCTACCGCGACAAACACGTGCAGGTCGAGATGCAGCTCGCCGAGCCGTGTCTGGTGCCGATGGAACAGGGCGCGCTGATGGAGCTGCTCGGCAATCTGCTGGAGAACGCCTACCGCCTGTGCCTGCAGCAGGTGCGAATCAGCGCCAGCCATCACGAAGGCGACCTGCTGCTCGGCGTCGAGGACGACGGCCCGGGTGTGCCGGTCGGCCAGCGCGAGCGCATCATCCGCCGCGGCGAGCGCCTCGATGGCCAGCACCCCGGCCAGGGCATTGGCCTGGCGGTGGTCAAGGACATCCTCGACAGTTACGGTGGCGAGCTCAGTCTCGGCGAGTCGGCGCTCGGTGGCGCGGCTTTCCGCATCCGGCTGCAGGCCGACTGACCGAACGGCACTCCCGCACGGCCCTGGCCGCTGTTAGAGTTCGCTGCCGAGCTATCTGCAGCCCATTGGAGGGCGCATGTCACTGGATGACCGCAAGAAACTCGTCCGTCAGCACATCGACCTGACCTGGAACCGCGGGCGCCTGGCGCTGGCCGAGCACCTGCACAGCAAGGATTTTCTCTACAAGAGCTCCTTCATCGGCCGGCCGCTCGCCAGCGCCGAGTTTCTCGACATGGTCCGGCAGATCCGCCACGCCATGCCGGAACTGGAAGTGGTGGTCGAGGAATGCATCGCCGAAGGCAACCGGGTGGTCACCTGGAGCACGCTGATCGGCACCATCGAGCAGCCGGCGTTCGGCTATCCGCCCAGCGACAAGGTGCTCAGCATTTCTGCCATGGCCTTCTGGAGCATCACCCCGACGCAGCAGGTGCAGGAAATCTGCACGATGTTCGACATGGAAAGCTTTCGCGCGCAGCTGGGCCTGGATACCCGGCCCTACGCCGAGAAAGCCCTGCCCTGATCCCATCGCTCACCACAGCCAGCCCAGCCAGAGCAGCGCCACCAGCAGCCAGGCGCTTAGGGTCAGGGCGCCGCGTTCCCACTGCCGATTCCAGCACCGTTCGCGTGCCCGCCAGCGGTTCCGCTCGAGCTGCATCCCGGGTACGGGCAGTGGCGGCTGGCGCAGCAGGCGGGTGAGATACAGCGATGCCGACAGTGCCGGATTGGGCAACTGCGCCAGCCGCGACGGCACCCTCCAGCCACGGCGCAGAGCCAGCAGCGTCAGACCCAGAGCTGCCAGCAGCGGCCAGAGCGCTGACCACAGGCCCGCGGGATACACCCCAGCCAGCAGCGCTTCGCGCATGGTCGGCCAGAACCAGGGCACGGATAGCGACGCCATGCTGAGCAGCGCCCACGGCAACCACTGGCCGAGCGGCGCGCGTGCACTGGCGTGCTGCTGGTCGCGCCACATCAGCCAGAGCGCACGCCAGAGCAGCAACGCGGTGGCGAAGCTGGCCAGGGTCAGCCAGGGCAACCAGGCGACGAAGGCGCTTTCATGCCAGGCCTCCTTCAGCAGGTACTTCATTGCCGCGCCGCTGGTGAACGGCGCGCCCATGATCGCCAGCGCCGGCAGCATCAGCAGCACCCAGCCCAGACGCGACAGCCGCCCTTCGTGGACCATCCCGGCGGCGAGGAACAGCGCGCCCTTGGCCAGCCCGTGATGCACGCCGAACAGCACCAGCACCGTCAGCAGCGCCGCAGACGGCGCCTCCGGGCTCCAGGCCAGCGCCAGGATCATCAGCATCCAGCCCATCTGGCTCACCGAGGACCAGGCCAGCACTGCCTTGGACTTGGCCGCGCACAGCCCCAGCGCAGCCGCATAGAGCGCGCCGAACAGGCCGGCGATCAGCAGCGGCGTGCTCCAGGCCGCCAGCGTCGGATCGCTCTCCGGCAGGCAGCGCCAGATGCCGAGAATGCCGGCCTTGAGCATCGCCCCGGAGAGTACCGCGCTGGCGGGTGCCGGGGCCTGCGGATGGGCCAGCGGCAGCCAGACGTGCAGCGGCCAGAACCCAGCCTTCAGGCCGAGCCCGAGCACCAGCAGGGCCAGGGTCAGGTGGTCGATCGGCTGCGCCTGCCAGGTGGCGAAGTCGAAGGCCTGTTCGGTGCTGTGACTGCGCAGCAACAGCCCGGCGAGCAGCAGCATCTCGCCGCAGATCGCCAGTTGCAGATAGAGGCGTCCGGCCCGCCGCGGGCCCGGTCCACCGCGCTGCACGATCAACCCATAGGCCGCGAGGCTCATGGCGCTGAAGCCGAGGTAGAAGCTCAATGCGTCGGTGGCGATGATCAGCAGCAGATTGCCGGCCAGCGCCAGTTGCCAGAACGCCCAGAAGCGCAGCCGCTTCCGATCGGTGGCCAGGCTGCTGTTGGCAAAGGTCGCCGCGCAACTCCAGAGCACGGCAGTAAAGCCCAGCCAGGTGCGGGTCAGCGTATCGCTGGCGCCCCAGCGCACACCCTCCCAGAGCCACGGCAACTCCAACGCTGGCGGCGGTTGCAGCGCTGCCAGCAACGCCGGCGCACAGGCTAGCCACAGCCACGGCAGGCTGCGTTCGCGCAGCCACAACAGCAGAACGCCGCCGAGCAACGGTGCGAAAGGCACCAGCAGCCAGAGCCAGGCGTTCATATGGCGAACTCCCGCTCGACGATCAACTGGCTCCAGCCCAGCGGGCTGAGCGCGGTGGCCGCCAGCAGGCCGACCAGCAGCGACAGCAGCGCCGTGATCAGCGGCGGCAGCAACAGCATCCAATGGGTTTCGAAACGCTCATCGACCCAGCGGTTCTGGTGCCAGTCCGCCGGCTCAGCGAACCAGCCCCGCCACAGCAGCGGCAGGAAGTAGGCGGCATTCAGCAACGCCGAACCGAGCAGCACCAGCAGCACCCAGTCCTGACCGACCTCCAGCGCGCCGAGGCCGAGCGTCCATTTGCTGATGAAGCCGGCAATCGGCGGAATGCCGATCATGCCCAGCGCCCCGATGGAGAAAGCCGTCATGGTCCAGGGCATGCGCCGGCCGACGCCGTCCATCTCGCGGATGCGGTGAATGCCCAGAGTCTCGGCGAAATTGCCCGCACAATAGAACAGCGTGACCTTCATCAGCCCCTGATGGACCAGATGCACCAGGCCGCCCACCGCCGCGATCGGCCCGAGCAGCGCGACGCCAAGCGTCACGTAGGACACCTGGCTGATGGTCGAGTAGGCCAGGCGCCTCTTCAGCTCCTGCTGCTGCAAGGCGCGCAGCGAGCCGTAGAGGATGGTCGCCGCCGCCAGCCAGAGCAGCGGCGTGGTGAGATCCAGTTGCGTCAGCGCCTCGGCGCCGAAGACGTCGTAGACCACCCGCACGATGCCGAAGGCCCCGGCCTTGACCACCGCCACCGCGTGCAGCAAGGCGCTGACCGGCGCCGGGGCGACCATCGCCTGCGGCAGCCAGCCGTGCAGCGGGATCAGCGCCGCCTTCACGCCAAGGCCGAGAATCAGCAGGGCGAAGGCCACGCGCAGCCCGAGGTCATGCTCGCCGACTACGTCCAGCAGGTAGCCGGCCGCCTGGAAATCCGGCGTGCCGGCCAGGCTGTGCAGCAAGGCCACGCCCATCAGCACCAGCGACCCTCCACCGACGGTGTAGGCCAGATAGACGCGCCCCGCGGCGAGCGACTCCGGCGTGCCGCGATGCACCACCAACGGAAAGGTGGCCAGGGTCAACAGTTCGTAGAACAGCAGGAAGCTGACCAGATTGCCCGCCAGCGCCAGGCCCACCGTGGCGCTGACGCAGAGGCTGAAGTAGCCGAAGAAGCGCGATCGCAGCGGCGAGTTTTCCAGGTAGCCGATGGCATAGATCGTCGTCACCGCCCACAGCAGCGATGACAGCGCGACGAACAGCAAGGCCAGCGCATCGGCCTGCAGTACCAGCGGCACGCCCGGCAACAGTGGCACGCTGAAGCGGTACTCGCTGCCCTGGCTGACGCCATAGAGCATGCTGCCGACCAGCACCAGCTTGAGCGTCACGCCGAGCAGGTTGAGGGTCACACGCAGGCGCTGCTGGTCCTCGCGCAGACCGAAGATCACCAGGCCCGGCAGCAGCGAGCTGAGCACGATGCCCAATGGCAGAAACGCATGCCAGCTCATCGCCCGAGCCCTCCCAGCCAGAGCAACAGCGGCTCGCTGATAAGCGCCAGCCCCCAGACCAGCAGCGCCGGCAGCAACGCCAGCCACTGCGCCAGACGGTCGGCATGAATGCTCGGTGGATTCGGCCGGGCACGGTCGAATCCATGGGCGACGACGCGAAACACGTAGGCCGCCGACATCAGCGTGCCGAGCAATGCGCCCAAGGCCCAGGGCCAGTGCTGCGGCCGTTCGAACAGCGGCTGCAACAACAGCCACTTGGCCAGGAAACCGCCACTGGGCGGCAAGCCGATCAGGCTGCCGCCGGCCACGGCGAACGCCGCCAGGGCGATCGGCACGTTCTGACTCGCGCCTTTCATGCCGCTCACCCGTTTGCTGCCGAGAATGCTCTGCAATTCGCCAGCCGCGAGGAACATCGAGACCTTGGCCAACCCGTGGGCCAGCACGAACAGCCACAGGGCCGCATGCAGGCGCGGTTCGTCCAGATGCAGCAACAGCCCCAGCGCCAGCAGCGCGTAGCCCAGCTGGGCTACCGTCGAGTAGGCCACCAGCGTCTTCAGTCGCGGCGCGCGCAGCGCCGACCAGCCGCCGCCGACCAGCGCCAGCACACCGGCGGCGCCGAACAGCAGGCCGGCGTCGCGGCCGAATTCAGCCGGGGCAATCTCGCTCCAGATCAGCCAGAGGATGTACAGCGGCCCCTTGACCACCAGTGCCGAGAGCAGCGCGCTGACCGCAGTCGGTGCCGCGGCGTGGGCCGGCGGCAACCACAGGTGCAGCGGCCACAGCGCGGCCTTGAGCATCAGCCCGAGGGTCATCAACAGCAGCGCCAGATAAGTCACGCCATCGGCTTCGGTCAGTTGCGCCAGCATGGCCAGATCGAGCACGCCGTAGCGCCCGTAGATCAGCGCCACACCGAGCAGATAGGCCAGTGAGCCGGCCAGCGACAGCAGCAGGTAGTTCAGCGCCGGCTTCCAGGCCTTGCGCCCCGCCAGCGACACCAGCGCCACCGCGACCAGGCTGAGCAACTCCAGCGTCACGTAGAGGTTGAACAGGTCTGCCGACAGCCACAGCGCGGCCAGTGCCGCGTGCAACAGGCAGGACAATGGCCAGTAATCCTGATTCCCGGCGGCATGTGCGATGCGCGCCGCGTACAGCGCCACCAGCAGGTGCAATCCGGCAGTGAACACCAGCAGCAGCGCGGCCAGCGGGGTCAGGCGGAAACGGATCGCCAGCCCCGCCTCCCAGCCACCGACCAGCAGGCTTCGCTCGCCATGATCGAGCACCACCTGCAGCGCCATGATCGCCGCCAGAAGCGCGCCCAGGCTAAGCGCGATCACCCAGCGGCCGCTGCGCGCCGGGCGCAGCAGGATCAGCAGCAAGGCACCGGCCAGCGGCAGCAGCAGGCTGACCAGGGCGGCGTTCATCGCTCTTGCGCCTTCGAGGTGGCCAGCGCACTGCTCAGGCGCAACGCCAGGGCGGTCGCACTCACCGCCACCACCAGCCCGGTGACCACCAGCGCCACCAGCAGCGGATCGCTCGGGGCGTGACGCGCCGCCAGGGCGATCATCACCAGAAACACGCCGCTGCCCATCAGATTGATGGCGATGATCCGCCGCAGCGCATGGCGCAATGTGAGCAACCCGTGCAGGCCGAGCAGCCAGAGGGCGAAGCCGACGGCGATCCAGAACAGCGTGACGCTCATGACTGCGGCTCCGGGTCGTCGCCGATCACCAGCAGGCTCAGGCTCGCGGCGATGGACAGCGTCGCCGCGGCCTCGATGACGACGATCAGCGGCTTGGCCCAGCCGGTCGGGTACTGCAGCCAGCCATCGCCAAACCAGGCGCAGGCTGCCGCCACCGCGACGAACAGCAGCAGGCCGACCAACACCAGCAGACGCAGCGGCCAGAAGCCCCAGCGCAACGCCGGCAACGCACCGGCCAGACGCAGCAGGACGATGCCGGAGGCCAGCAGCGCGCCGGCCTGGAAGGCACCGCCGGGCGAGGCGGCACCACGCCAGAGCACATAGCCGCCGGCCAGCACCAGCAGCGGCGCGAGTGTTCGGCCCCAGGCGCGCAGCATAGGCCAGGGCTCGCTCAGCTGCGGCTGCAGCGATCCGAGCTGCCGTGCACCGAGCAGGGCCAGGAGCAGGACGGCCAGCTCGAGCAAGGTGTCCCAGGCGCGGAAATTGAGCAGCACCGCCGTGACCGGATGCTCGACGCCGCTCTGCGCCAGCGCGGCATCGATCTGCGTCGGCACGCTCGGTTGCAGTTCGGCCAGCGGCGCTAGCTGCGGCAACACCATCAACAGGAGCGGCAGCACCACCGCCACCGCGGCCAGACGCCGGCGGCGCGACAGCTGCGGCTCGCTGCCGGCCCGTGGCTGACGCGCCAGCGCGGCGAACAGCAGCACACCGGTCAGCCCGGCGCCGATGGCCGCCTCGGCCAGCGCCAGGTCGGCCGCGCCCAGCCGCGCCCAGACCAGCGCCAGCACCAGCCCGAAAGCAATGAACAGCAACACGCCGGCATACAGCTGGCGCACATGCAGCGCGCCACCGGCCAGACCGAGCAGCAACAGGCCGAGGACCGCATCCAGCAGCCAGTCAGTCATCGCCGTCCTCCTCGTCGGATTGACGTGCCAGCAGCTGACAGGCGGTGGCGCCGGAGGCCAGCACCAGCAGCCAGATCAGCAGCATCTGCGCGACTTCCAGCACCCCGCCGGCGCGCAGCGAAAGGCCGGCGACCACCAGGCCGAGGCCGAGGGTGTCGGCCTTGGTCAGCGCGTGCAGGCGACTCAGGGTATCGGGAAAGCGCAGCAGACCGATGCTCCCGGCGGCGAAGAACCCCAGCCCACCGGCCAGCAGCAGCCAGCTGAAGAAGTCGAGCAGTTCACTCATGGCGGCTACGTCGCAGCAGCTGTACCAGCGCGGCGCTGATCATCGCCGCCAGCAGCGCCAGCACCAGCGCCGCATCGCGCAGTGCCGGCGCGCCCTGCCACTGCGCCAACACCAGCAGCAGCGCCGCGCCGGTGGTGCCGAACAGCTGCACTGCAAGCAGCCGGTCGACCCGCCGCGGGCCGAGCAGTACGCGCCACAGGCCGATGATCAGGGTCAGCAGCAGAAGTGCACAGAACACTGCCATCAAGGCCGCCCCTCCGCGCCAAGCAGCCGCTCCAGGCGCAGTTCCAGTTCGGCCACGGTGGCTTGCCAGGGCAGGCGTTCATCCAGCACGTGCACACGCATCTCGTCGGCATCGACTCGCGACGCCAGGGTCCCGGGCAACAGCCCGACCATCGCCGAGAGCAACAGGCGCACCCGCGGCGACTGGCTGGTGAGCGGATAGGGATGCCACGCCGGCTGCAGCGGACAGCGTGGCTGCAGCGCACGCCGCGCCACATCCCAGCCACCGAGCAGCATGTGCTTGAGAAAGAAGCCGAGAAACGCCGGCAGCGCCGCCAGGCGCATGGCCATCGGGCGCAGGCCGAGCCAGAGGCTCAGCGCGATGGCCAGGGTGATCGTCGGCACACCCAGCACCCAGCCCTGTCCGGCAGCGAACAGCGCCCAGAGTGCGGTATAGAGCAGTGACCAGAAGAGTGCGTCGGTGGCTCCGCGACGCCATGCGGCCTGTGTCATCACAACCTCCTTGGCATTCCGATCTTTGTTACAAGTCGAGGCCAAGAGTTCGCCGCTGTCCACCAAACACCGCGAAGAGCCTTGTATCAGCAGATTGCCGTTCGGCCTGGCCAGCGGCGCTGCACCGCCTGTTTCTCCCAGCTGCGGCCCGCGGCAGGATCAGCACAGGTGTCTCAGGAACCAGTCGCCGGCCAGCCGCGCCACCTCCTCCAGCGTGCCGTGTTCCTCGAACAGGTGCGTCGCCCCCGGTACCACCACCAACTGATGCACGCACTGCAGACGGGCAGCAGCGGCACGGTTGAGTTCCAGCACCTCGAGGTCGCCGCTGCCGACGAGGAACAGCGAAGCCGCCTTGACCCGCGCCAGCGACAGATCCGCCAGGTCGACCCGGCCGCCACGGGAAACCACCGCGGCGATGTCCGCCGGCCGCGAGGCGGCGGTGGTCAGTGCCGCGGCGGCGCCGGTGCTGCTGCCGAACAGGCCGATGCGCAGATCGTGCAAGCGCGCATCGCTGCTCAGCTGGTCGACCACGCCGCTGAGGCGCTGGCTGAGCAGCGGGATGTCGAAGCGCAGCTGCCGGGTGATCTCGTCGATGGGCTGCTCGTGCTTGGTGAGCAGATCGAAGAGCAGGGTCGCCAGTCCCATTTCGTTGAAGCAATGCGCCACGCTGCGGTTGCGCGGGCTGTGCCGGCTGCTGCCGCTGCCGTGGACGAACACTACCAGGCCGGTGGCCGCGGGCGGCAGGCACAGCTCGCCATGCAGACGTGCCTTGCCGAGCGTGAAGCGCATGGGTGTCGCCGCAAGCGCGGTCATGCCGCCTGCCCTCCCTGGGTCCACGCGCGCTGTAGCAGCTCCACCACCTGGCGGTCGGGGGTCTGCTCGAAATGCTCGTACCAGCGACCGATGGCATACAGGTCATGGGGTACATGCAGGCAAACGACGCGATCCGCCAGTTTTTCCAGCTGCGCGATGCTCTGCGCAGCCGCCACCGGCACCGCAACGGTGATGCACGTCGCGCCCAGGTGGCGCACCGCCTGCACCGCGGCGCGCATGGTCGCGCCGGTCGCCAGCCCGTCGTCCACCAGGATCACGGCACGCCCGGCGATGAGCGGCGGCGGTCGTTCACCGCGATAGGCCTGTTCGCGCCGCTGCAGCTCGTGGGTTTCCTGGGCGATGGTGCCGTCGATCTCGGCCCTGGAGACGTGGATGTACTGCACGATGTCGTCGTTCATCACACGCACGCCGCCGCTGGCGATGGCGCCCATGGCCAGTTCGCGATTGCCCGGCGTGCCGAGTTTGCGCACAACCAGAATGTCCAGCTCAAGGCCCAGCCGCTGTGCCACCTCGAATGCTACCGGCACACCGCCGCGCGGCAATGCCAGGACCAGCGTATCGCGCCAGTCGGCATCCTCCGCCAGGCGCTCGGCCAGCGCCGCACCTGCCTGGACTCGATCGAAAAAGGGGATCTTGAAGGTCATGGCAGGCTCCTTGGTTCCGGCACGGGCTGTATTGGAGTCTGGCTCAAGAATCGAGTGCCGGCAGGCCATCTGCGACGAACAACCCGTTTGACTGCCGGGCTTCGCGCACCGCCGATCGGAACGGATGTGGCCAAGATTACAAATTCGTTGCCGCCGACTCTCTGACGCCATTAAAGTGCCATCACCCGCTACCGATAACCCGGGCAGACCCGTCGAATGTGCGCCCACTGCGACGGCGGCCAATGCCTGGGATGGATGACCAATGACCGAGAAGAACAACAAACCGGCGCCATGGCGTATGCGCAGCACCCTGCTGATGACGGTCAGCCTGCTGTTTCCCTCAACTCCCGTGCACGCGGCCGAACACCTGACGCTGCTAACCTGGGAGGAATACCTCAGCGAAGCGGTGATCGAACGCTGGCAAGCCGAAACCGGGGTCGAGATCAGGCAGATCTACTTCGATAGCGGCGACAAGCGCGACGAAGTCCTCGCCAAGCCCGAGCATCAGATCGATATCGCCCTGACGGAGCTGATCAGCGCCTCGCGCTTTGGCGCCCGCGGCCTGCTGGACCCGATCGACGACAAGCAGCTGCCGACGCTGCGTCATGTCCCGCAACGCTGGCGCAACAGCTGCGGGCGCTACGGCGTGCCCTACCTGTGGGGCACGCTCGGCATCGCCTATCGCAGCGACCGCCTGGAAAGCGCGCCACGATCCTGGAAGGACCTGCTGCAACCGGCTCGCGCCGACGAGCCACACATCATCATGATGGAGGATCACGAGGACATCCTCGCCAGTCCGCTGATCCTGCAGAACCATTCGATCAACACCTCGAACAACGACGAACTCAAGGCCGCCTTCGACCTGCTCATGACCCAGTCCAGCGCCGTGCTGACCTACGAGTACGTGATCACCTCACTGCGCAGCCAGCGCTACCTCGACCAGGCCGACATGGCCCTGGCCTACAGCGGCGACCAGCAGGTGCTCAACGAAGTCGAAGGGGTCGACGGCGGGCCCTGGCGCTACGTGGTGCCCGAAGAGGGCACGCTGCTCTGGGTCGATTGCCTGTCGATACCGACCGGCACCGCGAAGAAGGCGCTGGCGCGGCGCTTCCTCGACTTCCTCCAGCAGCCGGAAATCGCCGCCCTGAATGCCGCCGATCTGGGCGTCGCCACACCGAACGCTGCGGCGCAGGCCCTGCTACCGGCGGATATCCGCGCGGATTCGACCATCTACCCGCCGGAAGCGGTGCTTGAGAGAAGCCAGGTCTACGAGACGCGACCGCTGGAGGGCACGCAGACGCGGCGGCGCATCATCAGTGCACTGATCAACGCCCATGACGCTAGGTAAACGCACGCTGCTGGTGATCTTTCCGGTCATTCTGATCATCCAGCTGGTTGCCTCGACCACCGCCTACCTGACCCAGCGCGCCTCGCTGCTGGGGCTGGAGCAGGCGCGCCTGGAGCAGCAGCTCTCGGCGCTGACCTCCGCCTACCTGGACTATGAGGCGTTCAATCGCAGCGTGCTCTACTCGATCATGGATAGCGAGGCGCTGCTGCTGTTCCTGCGCGAGTCGGACACCGACTTTCGCAACGACACCCTCGGGCTGCGCATCCAGCAGAGCATCCGCTCGCTATCCAATACCGAGCTGACCTTCGTTTCCCTCGCCGTCGTGCAGCCCGATGGCAGGCCGGCCTACTACTTCGAAAGCAGCCTGTCGCCATTCGCCTCGATGAATGCGAGCCAGCAGCGTATCGTCAGCGAAGCCAGACGGTCTTCGGCATCCGGCAACACCCTCTACGTCGAGCAGGCCAATGACGACCCGCTGCTGATGAACACCGACTTCATCCTGCCGGCCTCCAGCAGCCGGCCACTGCCAAGCCAGCGCGCCGAGGCCTTCGCCATTCAGCTGGCGGTGCGCCCGGAGCGCTTCCTCAAGCTCAAGCGCAGCCTGGAAAGCGAATACGGTGCGCCTGTCGAAATCTCCGACGAGCCGTTGCCGGCGGTCGCCGGGTTGTCCGCCGGGGTTTCGCTGTCGCGTTCGCTGCATGCTCGGCTGACACCGGCGTCGCACTACACCGCCGAGCGCCTGCAGACCCTGGGGCTCGCCTTCATCGCCGGCGGCGCGCTTATTTGCCTGATCTCCATCGGCCTGCTGCTGTGGCTGATCCGCCGTTCCATTACCGGCCCCATCAGCCAGCTGGACGACCAGCTCACCGACCTGCTGCTGTGCAAGCGCGACGCGCTCGACGAGCCGACCGATGGCGGCGAGATCGGCCGGCTGACGGTGAACATGAAGACCCTGCACGACCGCAACACCGAAGCGCTGCAACGCATCCGCGAAATATCCTGGGAGGACAGCCTGACCCAGGTCAGCAATCGGGCGCACTTCGGCGTGCTGGCCAATGCCATGTACGAGCAGTGCATGCGCACGCACAAGCGGCTGGCACTGCTGTTTCTCGATCTGGACAACTTCAAGCAGGTCAACGATCAACACGGCCACGAGGCCGGCGACGCTCTACTGCGAATCTTCGCCCAGCGTGCCCGCGGCGTGCTCGAACGGCATCGCACCGACTACCCGCAGACGGAAACGGCCCTGGCGCGCCTGTCCGGCGACGAGTTCGCCATCCTGCTGCTGAGCGAAACCGGCGACGGCGGCCTGCAGCAACTGTGCGACGCGCTGCTCGGCCTCTGCCGCGGCGGGTTTCGTCTGGAGGATCGCCTGTATCCGGTCAGCGTCAGCATCGGCACCGCCTGCTACCCGGAAGATGCGGACTCGATCACCCAGCTGCTCACCCGCGCCGACACCGCCATGTACCAGGCCAAGGCCGAGGGCAAGAACACCGCGGTGGCCTTCAGCGGCGAGCTGGAGCGACGCAACGAGCGAATCCGCCTGATCGAAGACCAGCTGCGCGAGCTCGACGGCGACGACCAGCTGCGCCTGGTCTACATGCCGGCGCTGGATCGCGAAGGCGCAGTGGTCAGTTGCGAAGTGCTGCTGCGCTGGCATTCACCGATCCTCGGGACGGTATCGCCCGGCGAGTTCATCCCCATCGCCGAACGCGCCGGGCTGTTCCGGAAGATCGACAGCTGGGTCATCGATCATGCCCTGGCGGAGTACCCGAAGCTGGTGCAGCTGTTCGGCGAAGGCGTGCTGCTGGCGATCAACGTGTCCTCCGCGCAGCTCAACGACGACCGCATCTGCCGCTATCTGGTCGAGCGCGCCGCCCATCACGGCGTCGAGCCGGGCAGGATCGAGATCGAGCTGACCGAAACCTACGCCGCCGAGCTGTGCAAGAACACCATGGAAGTGGTCCAGGCGATTCGCCGCGCAGGCTTTCGCGTGGCCATCGACGATTTCGGCGTCGGCTATACCTCGATCCAGCAGCTGCTCGAGTACCCTGCCGACACCATCAAGCTGGACATGGCGATTATCACCCGGCTGACCCGCCCGGAGATGCAGCAGAGCCTGAGCGCCCTCATCGCCTTCTGCCACGCCCAGGGCAAGCGCGTGAATGCCGAGGGCGTCGACAACATGGAAAAGCAGTCGGCACTGCTGCAGGCCGGCTGCGACCTGTTCCAGGGCTACCTGATCTCGCCGCCGCGCTCGCTGGCGGCACTGGAGGACTGGATGGCGGTACGCAACCGCGCCCAGGGCGCGCTGCGTCTGGAGCCGCTGCCGCCATCGGCTAGCCCGCTAGCCAACCCGGCCGCAGTCAGCAGCGACTACTAGATGGAATCTTCCTCGGCAGCGCCGGCGGGATTGGCGCGCGTCGACATGGCGAGGATTTCCGGCACCACGTCGCGCGCGAACACATCGTGCAGCCGGCGCAGCTCGGCGAACGGGCCGGGATGATGGTCGACGCGGATATCCCACAGCGGGTATTCCTCGTTATCGACCACATACACCGTTGCCGATGACTCGCCATGGCGATCGCCGCCCTGGGCATCGCCGGCGGCGATCGACTCCATCAAACGCTCCACCAGCGGCAGGTGTGCGCTGCGCTCATAGGCTTCGCAGGCGGCCTCCAGCACCTCGCGCCCCTTGAGCCGGTTACCCTGCACACAGAACTGTTCGCCGGCGATCGAGCCGGCCCAGGGCAGGCACTTTTCCCCGGTCCAGCAGGACGTGCGGCCCTTGCTGTCGATCACCGCGCACTGGCGCTGGCTCATACAGGGATCGGTGCGCCGCAGCCGCTCCAGCACCTCGGCCGCCGGGCTGAACTGGCGCAGGAAACGCAGGCCGTCGATACCGAGGTACGGATTGATCTGCGCCTGGGTCGCCACCGCCCCGACATGGGCCGCCGCGTGGGTCAGCAACTTGCCCACCGCGGGCATCGCCGTGGCCGCGGCCACGCCGAACTGACCGGTGCGCGGGCAGCGGGCGATGATGGAAAAGGTCATGGGTGTGCTCTCTGGATTCGTCAGGAGTTAGGCCGATGCAGAGGGATAAACGTTCCGGTGAGCGTTTGCGAGCCCGTCGACAGCGTACCGACGAATGGCTGTGACGCCTCGCACCTTGTCACCGCACCAGTGCTAGCACATTGCCAAAGGGATTTGTAGACTCGCCACCGCTCGGCACGCCTGCAAGGAACGGCAACGCGACCGGCGAAACGGCCAGGCACGATTCCCAGCCAAGCATCAGCAGGATCCGACACATGGAAGCGTCCGAATACCTACCCCGCCCCGCCGGCACCCGGCCGCATCGCCTGCAGCCGATTGCTGAAGCAACAGCACACATTCGCCCCAAGCCCGACCACAGGGACCTGTGACTCGGCGTCATTGATCGAGAACCCGATATGAAGAAGCATTTGATGGCCGCGCCTTTGATTGGCCTGAGCATCCTGTTTAGCGGCTGCGCTACAGAGCAGTCGCGTACGCTGGAGGTCGCCAAGGTGACTTCGGCACAGAGCGTCTACCATGGCCAGCGCAGCCCGATTGCGGTGGGCAAGTTCGACAATCGTTCGAGCTACATGCGCGGCTTGTTTTCCGATGGCGTCGATCGCCTCGGCGGCCAAGCCAAGACCATCCTGATCACTCATTTGCAGCAGTCGAACCGTTTCAACGTCCTCGACCGCGACAATATGTCCGAGATTGCCCAGGAAAGTGCCATCGCGGCCAGACGCGCAAACCTGCGCAGTGCGGATTTCGTCGTCACGGGCGACGTTACCGAATTCGGCCGCAAGGAAGTCGGCGATCATCAGCTGTTCGGCATCCTGGGCCGAGGCAAATCCCAGATCGCCTACGCCAAGGTCAACCTGAACATCGTCAATGTCAGTACCTCCGAGGTGGTTTATTCAGCACAGGGCGCTGGTGAGTACAGCCTTTCCAACCGTGAAGTCATCGGCTTCGGCGGCACCGCCAGCTATGACTCGACGCTCAATGGCAAGGTGCTGGATCTGGCCATCCGCGAAGCGGTGAACAACCTCGTCACCGGCGTCGACAGCGGCGCATGGCGCCCCGTGCAATAACCCTCAAGGACGAGAACGATGAATACCTATCTGAAAACCGGCGCGCTCGCAGTCGCACTGCTGTCGCTCGCCGCCCTGACTGGCTGTGCCAGCCAACCGAAAACCCTCTACCACTGGGCCGGCTACGAAGAGCAGGTCTATGAGCACTTCAAGAACGAAAAAGGCCCGCAGGAACAGATCGCCGCACTGGAAGCCAGCCTGCAGCAGGCCCGCGCGCGGGATGTGACGCCGGCACCGGGCTTTCACGCCCACCTCGGCATGCTCTACGCCGAAGTTGGCAAGGGCGATCAGGTTCGCCAGCAGTTTGAAACCGAGAAAACCCTGTTCCCAGAGTCCGCGCCCTACATGGACTTTCTGATGCGCAACTTCGAGAAATAAGAGGCCATGATGCCAAACATCAGTCTGAAAACCCTGCTGGTGCTCGCTGCCCTGAGCGTGCTCGGCGGCTGCGCGACACCGACACCCTACGACTACAGTGCATTCGAGCGGAACAATCCGGCATCGATTTTGGTATTGCCCCCGGTCAATCGCTCACCGGACATCAAGGCCAGCTACAGCGTGCTCTCGCAAGTCAGCTACCCGCTCGCCGAAGCCGGCTATTACGTGCTGCCGGTGGCTGTGGTGGACAAGACGTTCAAACAGAACGGCTTGATGAATGCCGACGAGATGCACATGGCCCCGCCGGCGAAACTTCGCGAGATTTTCGGCGCGGACGCAGCCCTGTATATCGAGGTCACCCGTTACGGCAGCAGCTACAAGGTACTGACTAGCGAAGTCGCAGTGGAAGCGCACGGCAAGCTCGTCGACCTGCGCAGCGGCGACCTGCTCTGGGAAGGGAAGGCGCTGGCCAGCTCGGCGGAAAACCAGAACCAGAGCAGCGGAGGCCTGGTGGGCATGCTCATCACCGCAGCCGTCAACCAGATCGTCAACACCCTCAGCGATCGCGGCCATGAGATCGCTGGCATCACCAGCCGTCGCCTGCTGACTGCCGGCATCCCTAACGGCATTCTCAGCGGGCCCCGCTCGCCGCAACACCCGAGCCGGTTGGCCAGCCGCTAACCAGGTGTCATGCGGGCGGCCGCGTAGAGAACGCTCAGCCGCCCTTGCCGCTCAACCCTGGCGCAGCGAAAGGCCCTTGAGGAAATTGCGCAGCAGCTGATCGCCGCAGGCGCGGTAGTTGCTGTGGCCGGGCTTGCGGAACAGTGCGCCGAGTTCGGATTTCGACAGCTGCAGGTCGGCGGCATGCAGGATCGCCTGCAGGTCTTCGTCGCGCAGCTCGAAGGCCACCCGCAGTTTTTTCAGGATCTGGTTGTTGCTGACCGGCAGCTCCAGCGGCGGTGCCGGACGGCTTTCGTCCTTGCCGCGCTTGAAGTAGATCAGCCCGTCGAGAAAACGCGCCATCGCTTCGTCCGCGCATTCCTGATAGCCGTCCTCGTCCTCGCGACTGAGCCAGGCGCGAACCTCGGCCTCGTCCACCGTGCAGCCACCCAGGGCGGCAATTTCGGCCATCTGTGCATCACTGGCCTTGAGGGTGTAGCGCAGGCTGCGCAGGACGTCGTTATTGAGCATGTTCGCTCCTCACTGAGAAAAGGCCGGCAGTGTGCGCTTTCGGGCGCCTTGCGGCGAGTCCGATCAACCGTCTTCACGCTCGCCGAGGCGACGGTACAACGTGCGCCGGCCGATGCCGAGCAGGGCCGCGGCGCGGCGCTTGTTGCCGTCCACCAGCTTCAGCACATGCTCGATATAACGCAGCTCCAGCTCCTCCAGAGTCGGTAGCAGCGGGCCATCGCTGAGCTGAGCGAGCAGTTCGGCGCCGGCACTGCGCGCCTTGTCATCACGATAGTCGGCGATGCGGCTGGGCAGGTGCTCCAGCTCGATGCTGCGCCCGTGGCAGAAGGTCACCGCACGCTCGATGGCGTTCTGCAGTTCGCGCACGTTGCCCGGGAACGGATAGCGTCGCAGCTGCGCCAGTGCCGCCGGCGCGATGCCGCGCACCGGCCGCCCGCTGCGCGCGGCAAAGTGGGCGACGAAGCCGGCGGCCAGCAGTTCGAGGTCCTCCTCGCGATCACGCAGCGGCGGCACCTGCAGGATGAAGGTTTCCAGGCGGAAGAACAGGTCCTCGCGGAAGGCCTCACGGCCGGCCTCGGTTTCCAGCGGGCGGTTGCTCGCCGCGATGATGCGCACATCAACGCTCAGCTCGCGCTCGGCACCCACCGGGCGGATCGTGCCCTCCTGCAGCACGCGCAGGAGCTTGGCCTGCAGCGGCAGCGGCATCTCGCCGATCTCGTCGAGAAACAGCGTGCCGCCGTCGGCCTGCTGGAAAAGTCCCTTGTGCGCGCGGTTGGCGCCGGTGAAGGCGCCAGAGACATGGCCGAAGAATTCGCTTTCCAGCAATTCGGCCGGCAGCCCGGCGCAGTTGATCGCAAGGAATGGCCCTCTGGCACGTTCGCTTTCCGCATGCACGGCGCGGGCGACCAGCTCCTTGCCGGTGCCGCTCTCGCCGATCACCAGCACCGGCCCCTCGGCACGGGCGAGTTGGCGGATCTGGTCGAACAAGCCACGCATCGTCCGGCTGCGGCCGAGCATGCCGTGGAAGCGATCATCGCTTAGCAGCTGCTGGAAGCGCCGCACCTCGTCGCGCAGACGGCGTGTCTCCAGCGCCCGGGCCACCGCCAGGGCGAAGTGCTCGAGGTCGAGCGGCTTGGTGAGGAATTCGTCGGCGCCCTCCTTGAGCGCCGCCACCGCCTGCTGGATGCTGCCGAACGCGGTGATCACCAGGAACGCCGGCGCCGCCTGCATCGTCTTGACCCGTCGCAGCAACGCCATGCCATCGGCACCGGGCAGGCGCAGATCGCTGACCACCAGCGCCGGCTCCCAGCTTTCCAGCGAGCCGACCGCCTCCTCCGCACTGGCCAGCGCGCGCACCTGCAGGCCGCGATCTTCCAGCTCCTCGACCAGCAACTGGCGCAGGCTGTCGTCGTCCTCGACCAGCAGGACCCGCTCCTGCGTCACTTCAGTCATGCTCGACCTCCTCGTCGATCAATGGCAATGCGATACGGAAGGCCGCGCCCGGCAGGCTGCCGTCGACCAGTTCGATACGTCCACCGCACTCGCTGACCACGCCATGGGCCACTGCCAGCCCCAGCCCACTGCCCTCGCCCACCGCTTTGGTGGTGAAAAACGGCTCGAACAGCGCGGCTCGGTTCGACTCGGCAATGCCGGAACCGTCGTCCTCGACCTGCAACATCAGCTCGGCACCATCGCGCCACCAGCGCAGGCGCACCAATCCGCCAGGGCTGGCCTGGGCGGCATTGCGCAGCAGATTGGTCAGCGCCTGCTCGAAACGCGGCGGGTCGACCCGGCAGTACAGGGTTTGTGCCGGTGCCTGCAGCTCCAGCCGAACCTGCAGCGCGGCCAGCTCATCGGCCACCGCCGCGGCTGCCGAATGCGCCAGCACCTCGGCGGGCACCTTGCGCAGCGGCGAGCCTGCGGCACGACCGAAATCCAGCAGCTGGCGGACGATGGCACTGAGCCGCGCTACCTGCTGGCGAATCTGCAACAGCGCGCGGCGATGGGTTTCGCCCAGCTCGTCGTCGCGCAATACGCGCTGCGCCTTGCCATCGATCACGCTGAGCGGGCTGCCCAGCTCGTGCGCCACCCCGGCCGCCAGCCGCCCCACTGCCGCCAGTTGCTGGCTCTGGCGCAGGCGCGCCTGCAACTGCTCCTCGCGGTCCTGCTGCTCGGCCACCTGGCGCTCGGCGGCAGCGATGCTGTCGAGCATCTGATTCAAGGCAGCGGACAGCACCACGATCTCCTGTGGCCCGCTGCGCGGTGCACGATGCTCGCGCTCGCCGGCCGCGACACGCGTCATGCTGCGCGCCAGCTGCTGCAGATGCTTGCCCACCGCGGAGCGATGGCCGAGCAGGATCACCACCAGCGCCACGCCGGCGAGCAAGCCGCCCAGGCCCGCGGCGATCAGGCGCAGGCGGCGGATGTCCTGCTCGAAATCGCCCCAGCGTCGCGTCACCTGCAACAGGCCATTGATCTGCCCGCCACTTTCTTCCAGCGGAACGAAGTAGGAATACACCGGGCGGCCATTGATGCGCTGATAGGTACCGGTCCGCTCGCCACCGGCGGTGAGCTGCTGGATCGCCGACTCGTCCTGATCCGGCTCCACCGCACCGGCATAGGCGGCGAGCTTGCCGTCGCGATCGTAAACGTAGGCGCCGTACACGCGACCGACGCCGAGCACCGATTCCAGCACCTGCTGCAGGGTGCGCTCATGGTTCTTTTCCAGGCTGGCGCTGAGCGGCAGCCGCACCGCCCGCGCCACCAGCTCCACCTCGGCCTGCAGGCGCCGCTCGCTGCTGCGCTCGACCGTCCAGAGCACCACCGAACTGAAGCCGAACATGATCGCCATGAGCGGCACGATGACCTTGAGCAGAAGCGCGCCACGGAGGCTCGCCGGGCGCTGCCAGATTGATACATGTGTCATTCCGGCACAGTACAGGAGGGCTTCCGCTGCAGCCAGCGCGCTCCGATTAAATGAGAAATTACTTACATATCAATTAGTTACGTTCAGACCGAGCACCTGGCACGGCTGCTGCACTATTGAAGGCGTCTTTAACCGAAGCAGGAATGAACATGACCCAGCACAACGCTCGTCTCGCCTTCGCCGGAATCTTCTCGCTCTTCCTCGGCCTGGCCGCCCCCCTTGCATCGGCGCAATCAGCCAACCCGGCCCCCGCCGCGCAGCCGGCGGCCGGCGCACAGGCGCAGCAGTTCAGTGAAAAGAAACTGGAGAACTTCGCCGAATCACTTGGCGAGATCATGGAGATCCGCGAGGAATTCACAGGCAAGCTGCAAAAGACCGAAGACGCCGACAAGGCCCGTGAGCTTCAGCAGCAGGCCAACGAGAAAATGCTCGGCGTGATCGAGGAAAAGGACATTAGCATCGACGAATACAACGCCATCAACGAAGCCGTGCAGACCGACCCGGAACTGCGTAACCGTGTGATCGCGATGATGCAGCAGTGATTACATCACCGACACCGCGCGGCGCTGCCTGAGGCAGCTCGCGCAGGCTAACGAGAAAGCCCCGTTTGGCTGATGCCGGCGGGGCTTCTTGCGTCTGGCTGCCGGAACCCTGAAGTTGCTGGATTCAAACGGGTATTTGACGAGAAGCAACCGGTCGGGCAACACCCCCAGATCCGTATTCAGCACCGCCCTTGGAGCCGCTCCACAAGAACCTACCTCGCCACGTTAAACCTGAGCCCCGCGCAATCGCACCGACCGTCGAAGAGCCGATGACGTGCCGCCGGCTCAACAGTCGCGGTCTACAGAGGCAAGACGCGCACGAAAGTCGAAGTAGTATTCGAGCACCCGCTGCGGCGCCTCGACCTGCGGGTAGTGACCGATGCCCTCCAGCAGCACGGTGTCGGGCGTCGGAATCAGCTCGCGGTAGCGCGCAACCATGTGCGCACCAGAGATCGGGTCAGCCGCGCCGTCGATCACTCGCAGCGGCACATTGCAGCGCTGCATGGCCGTAACCCAGCGCTCGCGTTGCCTGACCCGCTCGGGCATGTAGCGGATCAGCCGGTGCATCACCGCCGGTCCGTCGCTCTCGGCGATCAGTCGCCAGTAATCGTCCAGCTCAGCGTCGCTCGGCTGCGTCTGCGCACCGAAGACCCGGCCGAAGGTCGCCCCGAGCGTACGCCGCGAGAACAGCCTGCCCAGCAGGAAGCCGAACGGCCCGAGCAGCAGTTTCTGCACCCGTACCGGATGATGGGTTTCCGGGAACAGCCCGCCATTAAGGAACACGCAGCTGGTCAGCGCGATGCGCCCTTCGCAATGCCGCGCCAGCAGCTCCTGAGCGACGCTGTCGCCATAGTCATGCGCCAGCACATGAATCGCGCCGTCGATACCCAGCTCCGCCAGTAGTGCCTGCTGCAGATCGGCCTGTTCGATCAGGCTGTAAGCGTGCCCGCGCGGCTTGGCCGAATAGCCGAAGCCGAGCATGTCGCAGGCAATCAGCCGATAGCGCGCCGCAAGTGGCTGCCAGACCTTGTGCCAGTCCCAGCTGGCAGTGGGAAATCCATGGATCAGCAGCAGCGGCTCACCTTCGCCAGCAGTCCAGTAGCGGATGCGATTGCCGCCAAAATCGAACTCGCGCGCGCTGGCGCGCCAGGTATCCAGTGCTATGCCGTCGGTGCTACTCATTCGTTCTTCTTGTTTTCATGGAGACGAAGCCAGTCTAGCGGGGTGGCTTGGAATGACGACTTGCCGTGCCGGCCAGCTTGGTGGCCCGGCGAGTCAGCTGGGCGCTGCTGGGAGGAAAAGCGGGGGCGAATCAATGGTTCTGCATACGCGGAAAACACCGTTACTGCGACGGAACCAAGGTTCGCCCAACCCCCTCTCGGCCGCCTGGAACGGTTACCGCCAGACCGCGTCACCAGGTCAGTTCACGGCTGCCCCGCCATGATCCGCGCCACCTCGCCTTCGGCCTGCAGGTGCTCGAAGGCGGCCTGGGTGCGCAGCACTGTGTCGTCGTCGGTCTGGCGGCTGTAGGCCATGTAGAGCTGCGTCGAGGTGTGCGGGCTGAAGACCTTCTCGACCGTGGCCGGGTCGACGCCGGCCTCGGCGCAAAGGGCGAGCATGTCGCGCTCGGGCATCGGCACCAGGTCAACCTGGCCGTTGACCAGGCGCTTGAAGTTGTCGCTGTTGTGCGCACTCACCACGATCTTGCTGAAGCCGTTGGCCTGCAGGTACTGGTGCCGGACGTCGTCGCGCATGACGCCGATCCGGTAGGCCTTGGCCGCCTCCAGGTCCGGCACCCGGATATCGCCACGCTCGCTGAGTTTGTAGAAGTGGTAGTCGATGCGCATGATCTCGCCGACCCAGCGGAACAGCGCTTCGCGTTCGGAGGTGCGTGCGATCAGGTAGATCAGTACGCCGGGCTCGCGCAGGGCCATGTCATACGCCCGCGCCCACGGGTAGAGGCTGACCTGGTAGTCGTTGAGGCCGGCGCGCTGCAGGGTGGCCTCGACGACCCGGCTCGCCGTGCCGGCTACCTTGCCGTTCTCCAAGTAGCTGTAGGCAGTGTCTTCGGTCACCACGCGCAGCGGACCGGCGTTGGCCGTGGTGGTGCCGAGCAACGCAAGGAAGAAAGCGGTCCAGGTAAACGGATGCATCATGCAGTCCTCATGCGATCAGGCGGAAATGCAGTTGCGCCCGTGGGTCTTGGCCCGATAGAGGGCCTCGTCCGCGCGGTGCAGCAGTTGGTCGAATTGGTCCATGGTGTCCGGATCGAGCACGGCCAGGCCAATGCTGAAGGTCACGTAGGGTGAAACGGCGGAAGCCTCGTGGGGCAACTCGCGCTCGGCCAGGCGTTGCTGCAGGCGCACCGCTGCCCGCCGCGCGGCCTCGGCATCGACGCCGGGCAGCAGCACGACGAATTCCTCGCCGCCAAGCCGCGCGACCACCTCGCCGGCGCGGGCGAATACGGACTGCAACGTGTCGGCGACCATTCGCAGGCACTGGTCGCCCTGGGCGTGACCGTAGTGGTCGTTGTAGCGCTTGAAGAAATCCACGTCGCACATCAGCACCGCCAACGGCTGGTCCTGACGCAGCGCACGGCGGAATTCGACTTCCTTGATCTCGTCGAACTGGCGCCGGTTGGCCAGTCCGGTAAGCGGATCGCTGCGCGACAGCTCTTCCAGTTGCACATTGGCGGCGCGCAGTTCGGCAGTGCGCTCTTCAACCAGCTCGGCAAGGCGGTCCCGGTGTGCGGCCAGGGCCAGCTCATCCTGGTGCTGGCGCTCGAGATAGGCCGAGAGCTTCGCCTGCAGGCTGTTGACGCCGCCTTCCAGCAGGCTCAGCTCGTCGTGCCGCTTCGGTGAACGATCAAGGCGCAGGCTGCGATCGAGATTGTCCGGCGTCAGCCGCGTCAGGTGACGGGCAATGCGCCGCACATGCAGGGTGACCGTGCGGTTGAACATCCACATGATCAGCCCGGCCAGCAACAGCGACTGGATGACCTGGGTGATGACGATGTCGTAGACCTCGGCAAGCATGCGCTCCCAGAGCAGTTCTTCATTGCCTTCGAGCACCAGCTCGCCCACCGTCTCACTGGCGCCGGCGTAGGGTTCGTAGCTCAACTGATGCTGCAGGCGCGGCGCGCGGTGCTCGGCCGGCTGCTCACCCCGTTGCCGCTGAACCAGTTCCGGCTCGCGGCCGGCGCGGATGATCCGCAGCTCGACGCGGCCGATGGGTGCGGCCTGCACCACGCTGTCGAGCTGCGAATGCAGGGAATCACTGTCCATTTCCCAGATCGCCTTGGACAGGGTGCTGCGGAACACCTGATCGATCAGCGCCAACTCGGCGTTCATCTCCGCCAGGTTGTTCTGCCAGGCGGTCCAGGTCCGCAGCCCGACGGTGGCGAGGGTGAACAGCAGGCAGAAACCGAGGGTGGCCAGCACCAGCCGGCGGCCGAGCGAACCCACCGGCCGCGGCACGGGCTCGCTGATCGTGCTGGTTGAGTCGTCGTTCATTTCAGCTATTTCGCGACAATCGCGTCGTAGCGCCCATCGGCCCGCACGCGAGCCAGCACCTGGCGGAAGCGCTCGACGACCTCATCCGGAGTGTCGCGACTGAACGCCATGCACAGGCCATCCGCACCGCCAAGGTCGTCCAGGCTCAGCTGCGGCACCGCCGCCTCGTTCGGATCACCACTGGCCTGACGCACCAGGTAATGGGCATTGAGTTCGTTGGATATCCACAGATCCACCCGCCCCGCCTTGAGCTTCTGGTAGTTGTGCTCGTACTTGTTGCTCGACTGCAGGTTGCGGCCGACGGCGAAGCCCTTGTCGATCAGATACTGCTCGCCGACATCCGCCTTGACCGTGGCGATCTGGTATTGCCGGGCATCGTCCAGGGTTTTCAGGTCGAACTCGGTGCCGGGCAGCGAGAACAGGAACCAGCGGGTCGGCGCGATCACCCCGACCCACTTGAACAAGGGCTCGCGCTGAGGCGTGCGGGCGATGGAATAGATCAGCACGTTCTCGTTGTTCAAGGCGATGTCATAGGCACGGGCCCAGGGCATGGAACGGATGCGCACGTCCTCGCCGGCCTCCTCCAGTACCGCCTTCACCACCTCGGTGCCCATGCCGGTCAGCTCGCCATCGACGGTCATGTTGTAGGGCGGCAGCTCTTCGGTGACCGCGGTTATGACGTGCCCCGCCATCGCACCGGGCGCCCAGCACAGCACCAGGGCGGGCAACAGCCTGCAAAGGCGAGCCAGCGACGTTTTCATGAGGCAGTCCCCCACGGCGCATGGCACCGGGCAACGAATCGAAGCGTGACGTCGAAGAGCAGCAGTTGCTCGTCGAGCGATGCTTCTTTTTCGGCGCTCGGCCGGGAAACTTCAACCACTGATCCGCAGCGACAGGCTAACGGTGCGGCAAACCGACGAATGGCCGGAGCCGATCAGGCAAGGGACGCGGCAACGAATCCTGCCCGACTCAGCCCCAGCCAGTTCAAACCCGCGCCCGCACCTGCCGCGGGCTGATGCCGAACTGGCGTTTAAACGCCGTGGCGAAGTTGGCCGGACTGTTGTAGCCGGCGCGCCAGGCGGCCTCATTGACGCTGGCACCTTCACGCTCCAATGCCTCCCGCGCCAGTTGCAGCCGGCGGGCACGCTGGTACTCGAACACGGTCATGCCCTTGAACAGGCGAAACTGCCGCTGCAGCGTGGTGGCATTAACGCCCACCTCCCGGGCGATGCGCTCCAGCGTCCAGTCGTCGGCCTCACCGCTGTCGAGGAGCGCGAGGAGGCGTTGCAGACGGCGGTACTCCTGCGGGCGCAGGCCCTGTTCCGCCGACGCCGAGCCATCACCCAGGCTGATCAGTGCCTCGCAGGCGATGTCCAGTGCGCGGCTTTCCAGGTACAGGCCCTGAAGCAGCGGGTCATAGCCGGGCGGGTTGAGCATCTGCTCGGCCAGCGTCAGCAGCCGCGCCGAGGGTTTCCAGATGCGCGGCATCAGGTGGCTGTCCATGAAGCGGCGGATCGCGCCATCACTCGAGCCGACACCCTCCCCGCGCCCTTTGAACCAGTCCGGCGTCAGGCTCACCACCAGCTTGCGGATATGACTGCCGCGGCGCGCCTGGCGGCGGAACAGCACGGGCTCGTTCATCGAAACCGCCACGCCCTCAGGGGCTCGCTGCGACGCCGACTGACCGAGCGTCAGCGACAGATCGCCATAGCTGACCCGGCTCTGGCCCTGCAGAAAGAGCACGAACGATACCCGCGGACCAACCACGTTTTCGGTGACGAAATCCTGCAGCTCTTCGCAATCGGACCAGTGCAGCGACAGGCCATCCCGCAGCTGCGCCCACTTCACCCGGCCGTAGAGCAGGCGGTCGTCATCCTCGTTGGGCAGGCGCAGCCCCGGCCTGCTCATGGCCGGCAACTCATCGCCACGAATGATGTGATCAGCTTGATTCATGCGGCGCTGCGCCTCGAACTGACGGGATTGCAAAGCAAATGTTCGGCCCCGCAAAGGTTCGCGAAGCGGCTGGGTGGCAGACTACGCGCCGACATCTTTTGATGCAAATCATTATCATTAAGCAGCGCGAACGTTTGCCAACACGTCGCCGCCGCCGCGACAGGAGCCGCCCATGGACAGAATTCTCCGCACCTCAAGCCTCAGGCCATTGCTGCTCGCCGGCCTGCTCGCCCCGTTTCCGTTGAGCGCCCTGGCGCAGAGTGTCGCCGCTCAGGCCGAACCGGTGCAGCTGGAGAGCATCACCGTAGAAGGCAACCGCCTGTACGACATGCCGTCTTCGGAGCAAAGCGGCGGTTACACTGTGCCGGCCGCCACCGTCGGCACCAAGACGCCGGCCGAACTGCGCGACATCCCGCAGTCGATCAGCGTGTACACCAGCGATTACATCCGCGACCGCCAGTTCGTGAACCTGGATGACCTGGCCAAGTACTCCACCGGCCTGCGCACCCTGAGCAACGACAGCGGGCGCTCGTCGATCTATGCGCGCGGCTACGAGTACGACGAATTCAACATCGATGGCCTGCCCGCGCCGATGGCCAGCATCAACGGCACGCTGCCGTCGCTGTCGCCGTTCGATCGGGTCGAGGTCATGCGCGGGCCGTCCGGGCTGTTCAACAGCACCAGCGAGATGGGCGGCATCGTCAACATGGTGCGCAAGCGCCCGACTCGCGAGTTCCAGGGCAGCCTGACAGGACGCTACGGCAGCTGGGACACCAATTACCTGGAAGCCGACCTGTCCGGCCCGCTCGACGAGCAGGGGCGCGTGCGCGGCCGTACGGTCATCTCCCGCGCCGACACCAACGGCGAGGTCGACTACAACGCCAACACCAGCGAGAGCTTCTATGGCGCACTGGATATCGACCTGTCCGACTCCACCGTCATGTCTTTCGGGCTGATCCACCAGACCAAGGACATCCTTCCGCACAACGGCTATCCGGCCGCCACCGACGGCAGCCTGGAAGACTTCAGCCGCTCGACCTACCTGGGCGCCGACTGGGGGGATTTCGACAGTCGCGGCACCGACGTCGTCGCCGAGCTGACCCATCGCTTCGACAATGGCGGCTACGGTCGCGTGGCGGTGCGCGGCTCCAGGCGCGCGACCGATTACCTCTATGCCTTCACCGCACGCAACGTCAACAGCGGCGCGACCAGCCTGGCCTACACCGCCCGCGATCTGGAGCAGGACACCCTCGCCGTGGATGCCAACTACAGCCAACCGTTCGAGCTGCTCGGGCAGGTCAGCGAGTTCGTCATCGGCAGCGATTTCAAACGCTACGAGACCGAGTACGCGGACGCTCGCGGCAATCTCGGCGCCATCGACGTCGCCAGCTACCAGCCGGGCGACACCAGCAAGCCGAACGTCACCTTCAGTACGCCGACCGAAACTGACGAGCGCGAAGCCGGCCTCTACGCCAAGCTGACCTTCCGCCCGATCCAGCGCCTGGCGCTGATCGGCGGCGCGCGGGTCAGCAGCTTCGAAGGCGAAAACAGCAGCGCCACGCAGGATGTTCGCGAGTCAGGCTATGTCACGCCCTACGGCGGCCTGGTGTTCGATCTGGATGACCAGCACTCCCTCTACGCCAGCTACTCGCAGGTCTTCAAGCCGCAGAGCGAGGCCGGTGCCGACGGCCGCATCATCGACCCGCGCGAAGGCGAACAGTACGAGGTCGGCATCAAGGGCAGCTATTTCGGCGGCGACCTGAACGCGCGCATCACCGCCTTCCAGCTCACCGACGAGAACCGCGCGGCCGGCGCCATTGATGACAGCGGCGCGCCGATCAGCGGCGTCTACGAGGCCACCGGAAAGACCCGCATCCGCGGTGGCGAATTGGAAGTCAGCGGCTACCTGACCCCCGACTGGGAAGTGCTGGCCGGCTACACCTATATGAAAACCGAGAACCTGGCCGGTGACGACAACGCGCTCTTCGCGCTGATGCCCCAGCACCAGGCCTCGCTGTGGACCAAGTACACCCTGCCCGGCGGTTCCCTGCGCGGCCTGGGGATCGGTGGTGGCGTGACCGCGATGAGCGACTACTACATCGAACGCGCCGGCAGCCCGCGCCTCAGCGCACCAGGATATGCAGTGGTGGATGCCAAGCTGTCCTACCCGATCACCGACAAGCTGACCGGCACCTTCGACGTGAACAACCTGCTCGACCGCAAATACGTTTCGCGGGTTGGCAGCGTCGGCACCTTCAACTTCTACGGCCCGTCGCGCAGCTTCACGGTGGGCGCCCGTTACGAGTTCTGACCCACCTGGCCGCCTGCGCCCGTAGGCGTCGGCGGCTGACTTCCGGAGATCACCATGCCCCAGTTTCACGCCCAGGTGGCGACACCCCGCGCGTCACGCAACATGATGCGGCTGTGCAAACACTTCGCGCACAAGGCCGAAGTCCAGCTGGACGAACGTCAGGCGCAGGTCGAATTCGCCTTCGGCCAGTGCCGGATGCTCGCCGATGACGAGCAACTGCTGATCGACTGCCAGGCCGAGGCCGGCGAGGCGGAAAAGCGCCTGCGCTTCGTCATCGACGACCACCTCCATCGCTTCTCGGGCGAGGAAGCACTGAAGGTGAACTGGCTGGACGGGCCACTGCCGCCAAGCCACAGGCAGGTCGAGCCATGAAAGGCGCCCTGCTCGCCCTGCTCGCCAGTCTGGGACTCGCCGCCGTACAGGCACAAGCCGGGGAAGATGCCGGCTGGCAGCCGGTTCAGCTGCCGCACAGCAGCCAGCGTGACCTGCATTCGCAACGCACTGGCAAGGACTACCGCATCTTCGTCTCGGAGCCGCGACACGCGCCACCGCCGGGTGGCTATCCGGTGCTCTATGTGCTGGATGGCAATGCCCTGTTTCCGGGGCTGGCGATCCAGGCCCAGGCGCTGGAGGATCGGCCTGACCCTAATCTTCGCGATTCGGTACTGGTGGTTGGCATCGGCTACCCCGGCGAGGCCCTGTACGACTTCAAGGCGCGTGCCGAGGATTACACGCCCAAAGCCGAGGATCGCCAGCGCCTGCCGGGCCGCGAACCGCCGCCATCGGTCGGTGCCGATGACTTTCTGGCCTTTATCGAGCACGAACTCAAACCCCTGATCGCCAAGCGCTACCCGGTAGACGCGCGACGGCAGACGCTGTTCGGCCATTCCTACGGCGGCCTGTTCACCCTCTACACGCTGTTCACCAAGCCGCAGGCATTTCACGGCTATGTGGCCGCCAGTCCGTCGATCTGGTGGTACCAGGGCTACGTCGAACGCACGCTCGAAGCGTTCGAACGGCGTCTCGCAGGCAAGCCCGTCGCCGCGCGCCTGCTGGTCACCGCTGGCGGTGCCGAAGAGCCGGCGGCGGATGCCGCCATGGACGACCCGCGCCAGCGCCATATGGCCGAGCGGCGCATGGTCGGCAATGCCCGGGACCTGATCGACCGTCTGCAGCGGCTGTCCGGGCGCGGCCTGCACAGCGAATTCCAGCTGTTTCCGGGAGCCAACCACGGCACCAACGCCGCACACAGCTCGGTCGTGGCACTGGCGTTGGCGGCCGCGATCGGGCGCCAGCCATCCCGCGATCAGGACGACTGAGGATGACGAAAGCGACGAGAACCGACCGGTCAGCCGGCCAGGGCAAGTGCAGGCAAATGCCCGGTGCTAGAGTCGGCGCTGCCTTTTCCATCACTGGAGACACCATGCGTCCTCTTTTCAATGCCCTGCTGCTGGCCCTGCCACTCTCGCTCTCTTCACTGGCTTTTGCCGCCGAATCGCCTGCCGGCCGCTGGCAGACCATCGACGACGAAACCGGCAAGCCCAAGTCCATCGTCGAAATCCAGCAGGCCGCTGACGGCACGCTGAGCGGCGAGGTCGCCGAAATCTTGAAATCGGATCACGGACCGAACCCGGTCTGCAGCGAATGCGACGGCGAGCGCAAGGATCAGCCCATCACCGGCATGACCATTCTCTGGGACCTCAAGCCGGACGGCGAACAGGCCTGGAGCGACGGCACCATCCTCGACCCGGCCAAGGGCAAGACCTACCGCGCCAAGGCCAGGCTGGTCGAAGGCGGCGACAAGCTGGAAGTCCGCGGCTACATCGGCATCGAGGCGCTGGGCCGTACGCAGACCTGGATTCGCCAGTAACCTCGCTCGGCATCCGAGAGCCGGACCGCCGCCCGGCTCCCGGACTGCACGGTGGCGCCAGGCCAGGGTCGAACCCTGCATGCACTCACTTGCCCTGCGCCTCCTGCACCCATCGAGCCCCCGCCCTCGCCGCGCACTCTGCCTGGCGATGCTGTTCCTTCTCTGCCCCCTGGCAGTCGCCGATACCCGGCTGACCGCCGTACTCGAGCAGGCCGAGCGCCTGGAGCAGCTGCTAACCCTGATCATCGCCCAGCGTGGCGAGATCCTTGCCGAGCGCGGTTACCGCGGGCATCGCACGACCACGCCGAGCAACATCAAGTCCGCATCCAAATCGGTGATTTCCGCACTGGTCGGCATCGCCATCGACAAGGGCGTCATCGAGAGCGTCGAGCAGCCCATTGCGGAGCTGCTGCCAGCCGACCTGCCGAGCAAGCCCGATCCACGTCTGCAGCAGGTGACGGTTGGCAATCTGCTGAGCATGCAGGCCGGGCTAGGCTCCACCTCCGGGCGCAACTATGGCGCCTGGGTGGCGAGTCGCAACTGGGTTCGTGCGGCGCTGGCACGCCCGTTCGAGGCCGACCCGGGCACGGCAATGATCTATTCGACGGGCTCCAGCCATCTGCTCTCGGCAATCCTTACGCGCCGCACCGGCAAATCCACATTGCAGCTGGCGCGACAGTGGCTGGCGCCACTCGACGGCTTCACCATCAGCGCCTGGACGCGCGACCCGCAGGGCATCTACCTAGGCGGCAACGAGATGGCGATGACGCCACGCTCGCTGTTGGCCTTCGGCGAGCTCTACCGCCGCGGCGGGCTCACGGCCTCGGGCGAACGGCTGCTCTCACAGGACTGGATAGAAGCGTCCTGGACACCCCGCACCCGCTCGCGCTACACCGGGCACGGCTACGGCTATGGCTGGTTCATCACCGAGCTGGACGGAGAAGCGGTGCGCTATGGCTGGGGTTATGGCGGACAGATGGTCTACGTGATGCCGGGCCTCGAGATGACGGTGGTGATGACCTCCAACACCCAGCAGCCCTCCAGCGGTGCCATGGGGCATCGCGACGCGCTGCACCGGCTGCTTGGCGAGATCATCGGCGCGCTGCACGAACCGTCCTCTGCAGCGGGCACGCGTCCCTAGCCCTGCACCAGCCGCAGCAACGCGGCGCGGTCCAGACAGCGATAGCGAAACGAGGGCCGGCCGATCTGCCCGTAGTGAAAGGATTCTTCCAGCAGCTGTGCATCACTCAGATGCTTGAGGTACTTGCGCACCGACACGCGCGACATGCCGGTGGCCGGCAACAGGGTTTCGCTGGTGAAACTGTCCTCGTCCAGCGCCAGGATCGCCTGCGCCACCTGCGCCAGCGATGCCGGTGTCAGCCCCTTGGGCAGGTCGCCGGGGCGGCGCAGGTCGGTGGCGGGCGCCTGGCTGAACAGCCGGTCGATATCGCCCTGGCCGAGCTGATCCGGCAGGCGGGACAGCGCATCGCGGGCACGGCGGCAGGCCTCGACCGCATCGCGGAAGCGCTCGAAACTGAACGGTTTGACCAGGTAATCCCGCGCGCCGAGACGTTGCGCCGCGCGCACGGTCTCGATCTCCGAAGCGGCGGTGATCAGCACGGCATCGGTGTTGCGGTCCTGCGCGCGCAGATGGCGCAGTACCTCCAGCCCGGAGCGGTTGCGCAGGTAGACGTCGAGCAGCAGCAGGTCCACCGCCTCGCGCTCCAGCAGTTCGAGCGCGGTCGGCACGCTCTCGCACTGGCCGACCAGCTCGACCCCCTCGAGCCGGGCCAGGTAATCGACGTTCAGGCGCATGACCATCGGGTCGTCCTCGACGATCAGCACGCGCATGACTGCTTTCATGATTCGACGTCTCCCGCGGCGCTCCGATAGGGCAATTCAACCTCGAACAGGCTGCCACGACCGGCCTCGGAATACACCGCCAGGCTGCCGCCCCAGGCCTCGACCTGTTCCTGCACCGCGGCCAGGCCGATGCCACGCCGCTCGCCCTTGGTGGATACGCCGCGCTGGAAGATCTGCTCGCGCACTGCGGCTTCGATTCCGCCACCGCTGTCCTGCACGTGCAGCGAGAGCAGCGCTTCGTCGTAGTCCAGCGTCAGGTTGACCCGTCGCTCGTCCTCGTCGGCCACCGCTTCGAAGGCGTTCTCCAGCAGGTTGCCGAGGATGGTCACCAGGCCATGGATCTGCTCGGGCACGGCGGCCGGCACCGGGTGTTCGACATCCACCTGAAAGAGGATGCCGCGCTCGCGGGCCTCGCTCTGCTTGCCGAGCAGAAAGCCCGCCAGCACCGGTTCACCGATCCCCTCGACCAGTGATGTCGCCGGCGCCAGCTGGTGATCGGCGAGGTCGCGCAGATAGGCGCGCAGGGCATCCAGATCACCCATCTGTGCCAGCCCGAGCAGCACGTGCAGCTTGTTCTTGAATTCGTGGGTCGCCGCCCGCAGCGCTTCGGCATAGCGGCTGACACCGGTCAGCTGCTCGGCCAGGGCGTTGACTTCGCTCTTGTCGCGGAAGGTCGCGATGGCGCCGATCACCCGGCCCTTATGACGGATCGGCGCACGATTGGCGAGGATCGCCCGACCGTTGAGGCTGAACTCACGATCCCGTTGCTCGGTTGCGCTGGCCAGCACCTCGGGCAGGCCACTGTTGGGCAAGTATTCGGCGATCGGCCGGCCCAGCGGTGGTTTGCCGAGGCCGGTGCTGGCCAGCAGGCGCTCGGCGGCGGGGTTGACCAGGGTGATGCGCGCCTGGTCGTCGACCGCCAGAACGCCTTCGCGCACCGAGGCCAGCATCGCCTGACGCTCCTCCACCAGCCAGGTGATCTCATAGGGTTCCAGCCCCAGCAGCACGCGCTTGATATAGCGTGCCAGCAGGTGCGCACCGAGGGCGGTGACCAGCATCAACGCCAGTACACCGAGCACCACGCCGCGCTGATGAGCCTTGAGCAGCTCGCCGAGCGAAGCCAGGGTGACCCCCACCGAGACGGCACCGAGCACCGCTCCCTCGTCGTTCAGCACCGGAGCGAAACCGCGAATACTGCGCCCCAGACTGCCATCGGCACGCGAGGCATAGGTCTCGCCGGTCAGCGCCGGGCCTTCGTCGTCACCGCGAAAGGCCTGGCCGATGCGGGCAGGCTCCGGGTGCGTCAGGCGCTGGGCACGCGGGTTCATCACCACGATGAAGTCCACGCCCAGGCGCTGGCGCAGGCCATCGATGTCCCGTTGCAGCGGATTACCGGGACTGAAGTCGACATCCGGGCTGGCCAGCGCTCGCTGCACATCGGTGCGTGCGGCCACGCTCTGCGCCAGGTTGGTCACCCGCGAAGCCTGCCCCTCTTCGAGGGTGTCCTGCAGCTGCACGTTGAACAGCCAGAGGGCGAGCGCCAGCGCCAGCACCACCATGACGGCGACCAGCAGCGAGATCAGCGTATTCAGGCGCAAGCGCACAGCCATCACTCCAGTGCATGAGCGGACGCTCGACGCGCCGCGCTAGAGGGCCGGATCGAGCCAGCCCGGGGCTCCAGGGTCAAGCTCGGCTCCACTTTTTTTAGTTTCGTAATGGTTTTTTAACTTCGCCAAACATTGGCCGCGAAGCATCTCTGCTTAAGGTAGCCCCGGCGTGGTTGTCCGACTGCGCATTCGCAAACATCACCCGTACGTGCGCCGCCTGGCCGCCACGTTCGAAGGAGTACAACAATGAATCGGACCACGCTGAGCGCTGCCGTGCCTGAAGGCAGCCCGAACATTCCCCTGCTGTCCCAACGCATCTTCAACCTGCCGTTGCCTCTGTTCACCATCGCCTTGCTCGTCATGGCCGCCGCCATCACTACCGACACGCTGCCCAGCGGCATGATCGGCGCGCTGCTGGTGATGATGCTGCTCGGCGAGCTGCTTGGCTTCGCCGGTGACCGCCTACCGATCATCAAGACCTACCTCGGCGGCGGCGCGATCCTCGCGCTGTTCGGCGCCGCGGCGATGGTCTATTTCGGCTGGCTGCCGACAGCCGTGGCCGATGACGTCGCCAGCTTCATGAAGGGCGGCGGCTTTCTCGACTTCTATATCGCCGCGCTGATCACCGGCAGCATCCTCGGCATGGACGCCAAGGTGCTGGTCAAGGTCGGCTCGCGCTACGCGTTGCCGCTGCTCTGCTCGGTGCTGTTCGCCGCGCTGTTCGCCATGGCCGTGGGCGCGCTGCTGGGTTTCTCGCCGCAGGATGCGGTGGTGGTCATCGCCATGCCCATCATGGGCGGCGGCATGGGCGCCGGCGCGGTACCGATGAGCCAGATCTACGAGCAGCTGCTCGGCCAGCCGGCCAGCTACTACATCTCGATCCTGGTGCCGGCCCTGGCGCTGGGCAACGTCTTCGCGATCATCATCGCCGGGCTGCTCAATGGCCTCGGCAACCGCTATCCATCGCTGACCGGCAACGGCCAGATGATGCCCGGCGTGGACGTCAACGAGAAGGAAGGGGCTATCACCCTGCCGGCGCTGGGCGTCGGTCTGGTCGCGGCGCTGAGCTTCTTCGTCGCCGGGCAGATTCTCGGCGAGTTCGTGCCGCTGCATCCCTACGCCCTGATGATCGTGCTGGTGGCGCTGCTCAAGGTGACCAATCTGGTGCCCGAGTCGATCAACGACGCCGCCTCCCAGTGGTTCCGCTTCGTCGCGCGCAACTGGACGTTCGCCCTGCTGTTCGGCATCGGCGTGGCCTTCACCGACCTCGGTCAGGTGATCGACGCCATCTCGCTGACCTATGTGCTGATCGTTTTCGCCGTGGTCGCCGGTGCGGCATTCGGCGCGGGCCTGGTAGGCAAACTGGTGGGCTTCTACCCGATTGAATCGGCGATCACCGCCGGGCTGTGCATGGCCAACATGGGCGGCACCGGTGATGTCGCGGTATTGTCCGCCGCGCGTCGCATGTCGCTGATGCCCTTCGCACAGATCTCCTCGCGCCTGGGCGGCGCGCTGATCCTGCTGATCTCCAGCGTGGTGGTGCCGCTGTTCTTTACCTGAGCGACGGTGATCCTGGAATGAAAAAGCCCCGGCCTTGCGGTCGGGGCTTTTTTGTTCGGCGAACGGGCTGCGTCAACCGCGGAAGTAGTTGACCCGCCGATTCAGCTCCTCGGCCAGCATGGTCAGGTCCTGGCTGGAGGACGCCACCTGATTCGATGCAGCGGAACTGGCGACAGTCGAGTCGTGGATGCGCGTGACGCTCTGGTTGACCTCTTCCGCCACCGCGCTCTGCTCCTCGGAAGCCGTCGCGATCTGCGCGTTCATCTCGTTGATCGAGCCCACTTCCTGACGAATCTTGGTCAGCGCATTTTCCGCCTGCAGCGTCTGTTCGACGGTCTGCTGCGCCAGCAGCTTGCTCGACTGCATTACCTCCACCGCCCTGCCAGCGCCAGCCTGCAGCGAGGCGATCATCTCGCTGATCTCGCTGGACGACAGCTGCGTGCGGTTGGCCAGCGAGCGCACCTCGTCGGCCACCACCGCGAAACCACGGCCATGCTCGCCGGCACGGGCCGCCTCGATTGCGGCGTTGAGCGCGAGCAGGTTGGTCTGCTCGGCGATGGCGGTGATGACCTGCAGGATCTTCTCGATGTCGCCGCTTTGCGCCGAGACCTGATTGACGGTTTCGGTCGCGCTCTCCAGCACCTTGGCCAGGTTATGGATGGAGATGGCCGTCTCGCCGACGATCCGCGTACCGGTCTCGACCTGCTCGTCGGCGCTCTTCGCCGCAGCCGCGGCACGGGCGGCGAAGCTCGCGACCTCGTTCACCGTCGTGGCCATCTGGTTGATCGCCGTGGCGACCTGCTCAGCCTCGGCCGACTGGTGCTGGATCTGCTGATTGCTGTTCGCCGATGAGGTACGCAATTCACCCGAGGCGACGCCGACGCCATCGGCGGCCGCGCGCACCTCGGCGATGATCGAGGTCAGCCGGCTGGCCATCTTCGCCGTCGCACCCATGACGCTGTCTGGGTATGGCGTGACGATCAGCTGACCCAGATCGCCATTGGCCAGGTTGCCGATCACGCGCGCCACCTCGTCGGGCTCGGCACCGAGGGTCGAACGCAGCTTGCGAATGATCACCACCGCAATGGCCACACCCAGCAGCACCGCCACGCCGGTCACCGCGACGATGAGCGCGAGGAAGCCACTGGCGGTATCGCGGACCACGGTCACGTCCTGATTGATGCTCGATTCCTGGTGATCGATGAAAGCGTTGATCAGCCGCAGCCATTCGCTATAGGCCCCGGCGACGTTTTCCAGGAGAAATTCGTAGGCGCGCTCCGAGCCCTCGTTGAAGCGCAGTTCGACCACCTGCTGGGTCAGCGCGTTGGTCTCCGCCTCGATGGTCTCGATCTGCAGCATCAGCTGCTTTTCCACGGCCTCGGCGGAGGGCTGCGCAAGCATCGCCTTCATCGGCTGTGCCGAATCGGTGTACAGCTGCGCCAGCCGCTCGATCTCCGCCACCTGCTCACGGGCGAACGCCGGATCGGCCGCACTGACGGCGTCCCGCACGGCAATCGCACGGTCGTGCACGCTGCCGCGGAAGTTGATCGCATAGCGTTGCTTGAGGCCGGCCTGCGAGCTGATCTGGCTCATGCTCCGGTCGATGACGTCGACTTTGAGCGCACTGACCACGGCGACCGTCACCATCAGCGCCAGGATCACCAGAACCCCAGGCCCAGGCGCATGGATACCGACATCTGCTTGTTCATCGAACACTCCTCTAGCCAGACTGCGAGGCAGCCATTCAGTCAGTCGTTGATGCTCCGAGCGATACTTGAAGCGGGAAAAAACTTGTACAACATAATGTCACCGTGACATTGCTTGTACAAGTTTTATCGACATCCTGACTACCCGAAACAGCTGAGTTCGGGCGTTCTAGTGTTCGCAGCGAGATATCGCAAGCTCAAGTACGGGACCTGTAGAGGCCTTGTACAATTTTTTTTATTTGCCGGTCGCCGGTATGCAATGACTGGTGCGGCCGCACGCAGGAACTCCACGGCCGGCAATCTAGGCGAGCCCCCGGGCCTCTGTCGAAGGGGGTACCAGCGGGCACCGCCCGAGCCTCCTTCGCTACATAGAAGGTATTGCTTTTATCGGCTTTTGGTATCGCTGCGCGCGCGGACGCCCAAGCCCCGCGGCATACCTGAGTATGCTCGTACATGCTAGCGCCGACTCCCTGCAGCTGGCCTGCGGAGGCGTGGCGACTCGCGCCATCTCATACAAGCCTCGTGCAGGACCCTCTCCATGAAAACAATAGCAATGTGCGCCGCTGTGCTTATCACCCTGGCGAATCCGACCTGGGCAGCCGACCCCATTGAACGGCTCGCCGTCAGCGATATGCAGGCATTCCGCCTAGGACAGCTCGACTGGCAGGCCGAAACGAGCCTGCCGCCTGGGGCTCAAAGTGCGCTGCTTGTCGGCAACCCCAGCCAGGACGGGGTGTTCGTGGTCATGTTGAAGTTTCCGCCGAACTATCCGATTCCAGCCCACACGCATCCGTTCAGCGAGGTGATAACCGTACTCAAGGGCAAGCTCGGCAACGGCATGGGAAAGACATTCGATAAGGCCCGGGGGGAGGTTCTGCAGGCTGGTGACAGCTTTGCTCTGCCCGCCGAGCATGCCCACTACGTCTGGACTGAGGAAGAGGAAACCATCGTGCAGCTGATTGCCACCGGCCCCTGGGGCATCAGCTATCTCGACCCGGCGGATGACCCGCGCAACGGCTCAAAACGCTGAGCGATACGGCTTTCTTTTTTAGCTCCACGGCTCAGGCCTTTCGCCATATGAACGAAAGGTCAGACAGCAAAAAGGCGCCCGAAGGCGCCTTTCTGTGGTCTCGCAACGGTGTCAGACCTTGCTACGCTCGAAGCGCTTGCGGTCGTTCTCGTTGAGGTACTTCTTGCGCAGCCGGATCGACTTCGGCGTCACTTCCACCAGCTCGTCGTCGGCGATGAATTCCAGCGCCTGCTCGAGGGTGAACTTGATCGGCGGAACCAGGGCGATGACCTCGTCCTTGCCGGAAGCGCGCATGTTGTCGAGCTTCTTGCCCTTGGTGGGGTTGAGCACCAGGTCGTTGTCACGGCTGTTGATGCCGCACAGCTGGCCTTCGTAGATCTCGTCGCCCGGCGCCAGGAACAGCTTGCCGCGTGCCTGCAGGGTTTCCAGCGAGTAGGTCAGCGCGGTACCGGTGGCCATCGAGACCAGCACGCCGTTCTGGCGGTTGGTCACTTCGCCGGCCTTGATCGGGCCGTAGTGGCTGAAGGTCGAGGTCAGGATGCCCGAGCCGGAAGTCAGGGTCAGGAAGTTGTTACGGAAGCCGATCAGGCCACGCGCCGGGATGGTGTACTCCAGGCGGACACGGCCCTTGCCATCCGGAACCATGTTGCTCAGGTCGCCCTTGCGCAGACCCATCTGCTCCATCACCGGACCCTGGTGCTGCTCCTCGATGTCGATGGTGACGTTCTCGTACGGCTCCTGCTTCTCGCCGTCCTCGTTCTCGATGATCACCACTTCCGGACGGCCTACGGCCAGCTCGAAGCCTTCACGACGCATGGTTTCGATCAGTACCGACAGGTGCAGCTCGCCACGACCGGAAACCTTGAACTTCTCGGGGCTGTCGCCCGGCTCGACGCGCAGGGCGACGTTGTGCAGCAGTTCCTTCTCCAGACGGTCCTTGATGTTGCGGCTGGTGACGAACTTGCCTTCCTTGCCAGCGAACGGCGAGTCGTTGACCTGGAAGGTCATGCTCACGGTCGGCTGGTCGACGGTCAGCGGCGGCAGGGCCTCGACGGCGTTCTGGTCGCACAGGGTGTCGGAGATGTACAGCTCATCCATGCCGGATACACAGACGATGTCACCGGCTTCGGCTTCCTGCACTTCAACGCGCTGCAGACCGGAGTGGCCCATGATTTTCAGAATGCGGCCGTTGCGCTTCTTGCCGTCGGCGCCGATGGCGGTGACCGGGCTGTTGGCCTTGATGGTGCCGCGAGCGATGCGGCCGATGCCGATCACGCCGAGGAAGCTGTTGTAGTCCAGCTGCGAGATCTGCATCTGGAACGGACCGTCGAGGTCGACCTTCGGGGCCGGAACGTGGTCGATGATGGCCTGGAACAGCGCATCCATGTTGTCGTCCATCTTCTCGTGGTCCATGCCGGCGATGCCGTTCAGGGCACTGGCGTAGACGATCGGGAAGTCCAGCTGCTCGTCGGTGGCGCCGAGGTTGTCGAACAGGTCGAAGATCTGGTCGATGACCCAGTCAGGACGCGCGCCCGGACGGTCGATCTTGTTCACCACGACGATCGGACGCAGGCCGGCCTTGAACGCCTTCTGGGTCACGAAGCGGGTCTGCGGCATGGGGCCGTCCTGGGCGTCGACCACCAGCAGCACGGAGTCGACCATGCTCATCACGCGCTCGACTTCACCGCCGAAGTCGGCGTGGCCGGGGGTGTCGACGATGTTGATGTTGTAGCCGTTCCACTTCAGCGCGGTGTTCTTCGCCAGGATGGTGATACCGCGTTCCTTTTCCTGGTCGTTGGAGTCCATCACGCGCTCGTTTTCCAGCTCCTTGCGATCCAGGGTGCCGGACAGACGCAGCAGCTTGTCGACGAGGGTGGTCTTGCCATGGTCGACGTGGGCGATGATGGCGATGTTGCGTAGATTCTCGATCACTGATTCTTTTCTCTGTAGATAGCTTCGAGCTGAGGCTGGAAGCTGGAAAAAGTCCGGACGAAGACAGTCTGTCCGAGGGTTGTACGGCCTGGCCTTGCGATCAGTGCCGGTCGGGAGGGCGGTGGCGGATGCTGCCGCCAAGCAGCCCCGGCTGTTTCACCGATGAGTCAGGCCGGACGATAGACGCGTACATTGACATGCCCCTCGCTCAGCAGATGGTGAGCATGCAGGCGGCTCATGACACCTTTGTCGCAATACAGCAGGTACTGGCGGTTTTCATCCAGCTCCTTGAATCGGTTGTTCAGTGCATAGAACGGTAGCGTCTGCACTTCGATGCCCGGCAGCTCGAGCGGTTCGTCCTCGGCGCTGTCGGGGTGACGAATGTCGAGGATGACCTGGCCAGCACTCGGCTCGACGACTTCTTCCACCTGCAAATCCTGGCCCAGCTCGTCGATCACGCGGTCGATGGCGACCTGGCGGGCATTCGCCAGCGCACGCTCCAGGATAGCCATGTCGAACTGCTTTTCTTCGTGCTCTATACGATAGCGCTTGGCCTTGGTGGTCGGGTTCACCGAGATCACGCCGCAGTACTCGGGCATGTTCTTGGCAAACTCGGCGGTGCCGATCTCAAAGGCGGTGTCGATGATGTCCTGCTTGTGGCTGGCGATCAGCGGGCGCAGCACCAGCATGTCGGTGGCCGAGTCGATTACCGAGAGGTTCGGCAGGGTCTGGCTGGAGACCTGCGAGATCGCCTCGCCGGTGACCAGCGCGTCGATGTGCAGGCGCTCGGCGATCTGCGTCGAGACGCGCAGCATCATGCGCTTGAGGACGACGCCCATCTGGCTGTTGTCGACCTTCTGCAGGATTTCGCCGACCACTTCCTCGAACGGCACGCTGATGAACAGCACGCGGTGCGAGCTGCCGTACTTCTTCCACAGATAATGAGCGACTTCCATTACGCCCAGCTCGTGGGCGCGGCCACCGAGATTGAAGAAACAGAAATGCGTCATCAGCCCGCGGCGCATCATCTGATAGGCGGCCACGGTGGAATCGAAGCCACCGGACATCAATACCAGGGTCTGCTCCAGCGCGCCCAGCGGGTAGCCACCGATGCCGTCATGCTGCTCGTGCACGACGAACAGGCGCTGGTCGCGGATCTCCATGCGCACTTCGACTTCCGGTGCCTTCAGCGAAATGCCGGCGGCAGCGCATTGCTGGCGCAGCTGGCTGCCGACGTGACGCTCGACGTCCATGGAGCTGAACGGGTGCTTGCCAGCACGCTTGCAGCGCACGGCGAAGATCTTGCCCGGCAGGCGCTCGGCGTAGTGCGCCTTGCATCTGGCGACGATGTCGTCGAGATCGCCCAGCGGGTACTCGTGCACTTCCAGGCAATGAGCGATGCCGGGCGTGCAGCGCAGGCGCTCGATCATCTCGCGCAGCAGCTTCGGCTCGCTGCGCACGGTTTCCACCTCGATGTTGTCCCACACGCCCTCGACCCGCAGGTCGGGATCGAGCTCGCGCAGCACGGTGCGGATGTTCTTCGCCAATTGACGAATGAAGCCCTTGCGCACCGGCGGGCTCTTGATGGTGATTTCGGGGAAAACCTTGACGATCAGCTTCATGGAAACAGCGCGGCGCCGACGTGGCAGGAAAAGAGGGGCGCGGAGTATAGCGGAAACTGCTCAACATTTAACCGCTTTCTTCAAACGCAGCAGAACGCACCAAAAGAATGCACATCACCGGCGAGCCGCACCAATACCGCGCATCAATCCAGTGCAGCAGCTACGCTTTGAGACGCGCAAACGCTGCCGCAGCGCTGCCAGCGGCCTGCAGTCCCAAGAAAGAGCACTGGCATGCAATTTGCTCCCTTGTGAGGCAGGTCGCCTTGGCGGAACATCGCCGCCCGGCTTCACCCTGATTCGGAAGCTCACTGTCACGCTTCCACCACTTGGAGAACACCATGTCGAAGTCGCTTCAACTGATCAAAGATTACGATGTGAAGTGGATTGATCTGCGCTTCACCGATACCAAAGGCAAGCAGCACCACGTCACCGTTCCGGCTCGTGATGCCCAGGATGAAGACTTCTTCGAGCACGGCAAGATGTTCGACGGCTCCTCCATCCATGGCTGGAAAGGCATCGAAGCCTCCGACATGATCCTGATGCCGGTCGACGAAACCGCCGTGCTGGATCCGTTCACCGAAGAGCCGACCCTGATCCTGGTATGCGACATCGTCGAGCCGAGCACCATGCAGGGCTACGACCGCGATCCGCGCTCCATCGCCAAGCGCGCCGAAGAGTTCCTGAAAGGCACCGGCATCGGTGACACCGTATTCGTCGGCCCGGAGCCGGAGTTCTTCATCTTCGACCAGGTCAAGTTCAAGTCGGACATCTCCGGCTCGATGTTCAAGATCTACTCCGAGCAGGGCTCCTGGATGACCGACCAGGATGTCGAGGGCGGCAACAAGGGCCACCGCCCGGCCGTCAAGGGCGGCTACTTCCCGGTTCCGCCGTGCGATCACGACCACGAAATCCGTACCGCCATGTGCAACGCCATGGAAGAAATGGGCCTGGTCGTTGAGGTTCACCACCACGAAGTGGCGACTGCCGGTCAGAACGAGATCGGCGTGAAGTTCAACACCCTGGTTGCCAAGGCTGACGAAGTTCAGACCCTGAAGTACTGCGTACACAACGTCGCCGACGCCTATGGCAAGACCGCGACCTTCATGCCGAAGCCGCTGTATGGCGACAACGGTTCGGGTATGCACGTACACATGTCCATCTCCAAGGATGGCAAGAACACCTTCGCTGGCGAAGGCTATGCCGGCCTGTCCGAGACCGCCCTGTACTTCATCGGCGGCATCATCAAGCACGGCAAGGCGCTGAACGGTTTCACCAACCCGTCGACCAACTCCTACAAGCGTCTGGTCCCGGGCTTCGAAGCACCGGTCATGCTGGCCTACTCGGCCCGCAACCGTTCCGCCTCGATCCGTATTCCGTACGTTTCCAGCCCGAAAGCCCGTCGTATCGAAGCGCGCTTCCCGGACCCGGCTGCCAACCCGTACCTGTGCTTCGCAGCACTGCTGATGGCTGGCCTGGACGGCATCCAGAACAAGATCCACCCTGGCGATGCGGCCGACAAGAACCTGTACGACCTGCCGCCGGAAGAAGGCAAGCTGATCCCGCAGGTGTGCGGCAGCCTGAAGGAAGCCCTGGAAGAGCTGGACAAGGGCCGCGCGTTCCTGACCAAGGGCGGCGTGTTCTCCGACGAGTTCATCGATGCCTACATCGAGCTGAAGTCCGAGGAAGAGATCAAGGTGCGCACCTTCGTGCACCCGCTGGAATACGACCTGTACTACAGCGTCTGATCCAGCTCGCGTGACAGGAAGGCCACCCTCGGGTGGCCTTCTTCGTTTCTGCAGTCCGGCGGCGATTCGTGCAGCTTGTCACGCCTCGCAAATCCCACCGATCCCACTTGCCTGCAACTCGGCGCAGTGCAAGGCTTCGGCAGTCCAACTCCGCGGAGCCTCCCATGCGTAGCGCACTGTTCAGCCTGCTGTTCATTCTCAGCCTTCCGACCTTCGCCGAGATCTACAAGTACACCGATGCACAAGGCAATACGGTGTTCACCAATCAGCCACCGGAGGGTGTCCAGGCCGATACCGTCGACCTGCCGCCAGCCAATACGGTAAATATCCGCACGCCCGAACCGCCGCCACCGCTGCCGGACAGCCAGCAGACGCAGTCGGCCCCTTACCAGACACTGATGCTGAGCGGGATTCCCGATGATGAAGCCCTGCGCGCCAACAACGGCACCTTCATCGTCAGCGCGCTGCTGGAGCCGCCGCTACGGCCCGGCCACAGCTTGCGCTTCGTGCTGGACGGCATTCCCCAGGCTGCCGCCAGTGCCGCAACCTCGCTGCAACTGAACAATGTCGAGCGGGGCGAGCATCGCCTGCACGTCGAGGTGCTGAGCGGCGAGAAGGTCATCCAGCGCAGCCAGCCGGAGCTGTTCACCGTGCAACGGGTGAATACGTCCAGCCCGGCATTGCGTCCGAAGCCTCCGAGGCCTGCTCCTTGATCATCCTGCGGCAGACCCTGGCCGTCGCACTGCTGGCGGCCGCCCTGCCCTGCCTCGCCGGCGTCTACTCCTATGTCGACGCCGAGGGCAATCGGGTCTTCACCGATCGCCCGGCCGGCGAGGCGGCCGAAGAAGTTCACCTCAAGCCGTCCAACAGCATGCCTGCGCCGCCGATGCCCGCCGCACGCCCTACGGAGCCGGCAGCACCGAAAACCGCGAGCATCATCTATCAGTTGCACATCCTCAGCCCGACGGCGGACGAAGCGATCCGCAACAACGCCGGCAATGTCAGCGTCACCGTGCAGGCCGAACCGACGCTACACCCCGGCCACGCCTATCAGGTACTGCTCGATGACCAGCCGTTCGGCACACCCGGCGAACAGACTTCCTTCGCCTTGAGTAACGTCGATCGTGGCACCCATCAGCTGGCGGTGGCTGTCGTGGATGAACAGGAGCGCGTGCTGCAACGCACCGCGAATCAACCCTTTCATCTGATCCGCACCTCGCTGGCCCAGCGGCGCATGGTCAATCCTTGCCAGAAGGCCGATTACGGCGTTCGCCCGGAATGCCCGCTAAAGGACAAGCCGGTGGAAAAACGCGACATTCCCTTCGTGCCCTTTCTATGATCATGGGGTGCACCTGTTTGGTGCGCCCATCAGGTGAGCGGATCGCTCGTCACCAATTTGGGTCACCGGACAGCCCGTAGGGCTGCAGCATCACGCCGATCCGCGCCGCAATGGCGCGCTTGGTTTGGTTCTTGCATTTCCTGCCTGAACTTCCGGACGCAGACCAGCCATGATCAACGAAGCCCTGCAACGCCTGCTGATCGAGAATCTGACTACCGCGACGCTGTTGCTCAACTCGCGCCTGCGCCTGGAGTACATGAACCCGGCTGCCGAAATGCTGCTGGCCGTCAGTGGCCAACGCAGCCACGGACAGTTCATCAGCGAGCTGTTCACCGAGTCGCCGGAAGCCTTGGCGGCCCTGCGCCAGGCGGTTGAAGAAGCCCATCCGTTCACCAAGCGCGAAGCCACCCTGACCTCCGCCACCGGCCAGACACTGACCGTGGACTATGCGGTGACCCCGGTACTGACCCGGCAGGAAACCATGCTGCTGCTGGAAGTGCTGCCGCGCGACCGCCTGCTGCGCATCACCAAGGAAGAGGCCCAGCTGTCCAAGCAGGAAACCACCAAGATGCTGGTGCGCGGCCTGGCCCACGAGATCAAGAATCCGCTGGGCGGCATTCGCGGTGCGGCACAACTGCTGGCCCGCGAGCTGCCCGAAGAACACCTGAAGGACTACACCGAAGTCATCATCGAGGAGGCCGACCGCCTGCGTAATCTGGTCGACCGCATGCTCGGCTCTAACAAGCTGCCGTCGCTGTCGATGACCAACATTCATGAAGTGCTCGAACATGTCGCCAGCCTGATCGAGGCGGAATGCCAGGGAAGCATCATTTTGGTGCGCGATTACGATCCAAGCATTCCCGAAGTCCTGATGGACCGCGAACAGATGATCCAGGCCGTGCTCAATATCATGCGCAACGCCATGCAGGCACTGGCCGGGCAGAACGAGCTGGGCCTCGGCCGTCTCACCCTGCGCACCCGCACACTGCGGCAGTTCACTATCGGCCATATTCGTCATCGCCTGGTGACACGCATCGAGATCATCGACAACGGCCCGGGGATTCCCGCCGAACTGCAGAACACGCTCTTCTACCCGATGGTCAGCGGCCGCCCGGACGGAACCGGTCTGGGCCTTGCCATCACCCAGAACATCATCAGTCAGCACCAGGGTCTGATCGAATGCGAGAGCCATCCTGGCCACACCGTGTTCTCGATCTTCCTACCGCTGGAACAAGGAGCCACATCAGCATGAGCCGAAGCGAAAACGTCTGGATCGTCGACGACGACCGCTCCATCCGCTGGGTCCTGGAAAAGGCCCTGCAACAGGAAGGCATGGTCACGCAGAGCTTCGACAGCGCCGACGGTGTGCTGGCCCGCCTCGCCCGCCAGCAGCCGGATGTGATCATCTCCGACATCCGCATGCCCGGCCTCAGCGGTCTGGACATGCTCTCGCAGATCCGCGAGCAGTACCCGCGCCTGCCGGTGATCATCATGACCGCGCATTCGGATCTGGACAGCGCGGTGGCCTCCTACCAGGGCGGCGCCTTCGAATACCTGCCCAAGCCGTTCGACGTCGACGACGCCGTCTCGCTGGTCAAGCGCGCCAATCAGCACGCCCAGGAGCAGCAGAACCAGCAGGAACCGGCCAACCGCCACCACACTCCGGAGATCATCGGCGAGGCGCCGGCGATGCAGGAGGTGTTCCGCGCCATCGGCCGGCTCAGCCATTCCAACATCACCGTACTGATCAACGGCGAGTCCGGCACCGGCAAGGAGCTGGTGGCCCATGCCCTGCACCGCCACAGCCCGCGTTCGGCGTCGCCATTCATCGCGCTGAACATGGCGGCTATCCCCAAGGACCTGATGGAGTCGGAGCTGTTCGGCCACGAGAAAGGCGCCTTCACCGGTGCGGCCAATCAGCGCCGCGGCCGCTTCGAGCAGGCCGACGGCGGCACCCTGTTTCTCGACGAGATCGGCGACATGCCGGCCGATACGCAGACCCGTCTGCTGCGCGTGCTGGCCGATGGCGAATTCTACCGGGTCGGCGGCCACACGCCGGTGCGGGTCGACGTGCGCATCATCGCCGCGACGCATCAGGACCTGGAAACACTGGTGCAGGCGGGCAAGTTCCGTGAAGACCTGTTCCACCGCCTGAACGTCATCCGCATCCACATCCCGCGCCTGTCCGATCGCCGCGAGGACATCCCGGCACTCGCCGAGCACTTCCTCGCCAGCGCCGCGCAGGAGCTCTCGGTGGAAACCAAGGTGCTCAAGCCGGAAACCAAGGATTATCTGCAGCACCTGCCCTGGCCGGGCAACGTGCGCCAGCTGGAGAACACCTGCCGCTGGATCACGGTGATGGCATCCGGCCGTGAAGTGCATGTCGACGACCTGCCGCCGGAGCTGCTCAACCAGCAGGCCGAGGCACAGCCCGCGCACAACTGGGAACAGGCGCTGCGCAACTGGTCCGATCAGGCCCTGGCGCGCGGCCAGAGCAACCTGCTCGACGAGGCGGTGCCAGCCTTCGAACGCATCATGATCGAGACCGCGCTCAAGCACACCGCCGGTCGCCGCCGCGACGCCGCGCTGCTGCTCGGCTGGGGTCGCAACACCCTGACGCGCAAGATCAAGGAGTTGGGCATGCGCGTCGATGGCAGCGATGACGATGACGGCGACGACAGCTGAGCGCGGCTGACACCGCATCGTTTTAGCGCCCTGCCAAGGGCGTCACCTGGATCATGGCTGCTTGTCGGCCGCCACCTGCACGGCGATACGCCAACCACCATCGTGGCGTTCGCCGTGCCATTGCCCCTGCAGTCGCCGCGCCGCCACCAGATGCAGCAACAGGCCTTTCCCGGTCTGCTGCACGCGCCAGGCCAGTGTCATGCCGTCGATCTGCAGCTGTCCGGATTGTGGCTCGCCTTCGGCCTGGAACAGCAGGGCGAACGCCCCTTCTAGATGCTCGTCATATACCTCGGGTTCGCGGTCGAACTGCAACGAAAGGCCTTGCGGCTGCACCTCCACCAGTGCCAGTTGCACCGGCCCGGGCGCGGTGAGCCGGCCGATCATCAGCCCCACCAGCAGCCCGATCAGCACCAGCGAACCGAAAAAGGTCCGGCGTATGCGGCGCATCGGGTCCTGCGCCCCGGTAGAATGCCGCCGGTCTTCAACCTCGGTGCTGCGCATGTTTCACGTGATCCTGTTCCAACCGGAAATTCCGCCCAATACCGGCAACATTATCAGGCTCTGCGCCAATACCGGCTGCCACCTGCACCTGATCGAGCCGCTGGGTTACGAGCTGGACGACAAGCGCCTGCGCCGCGCCGGCCTCGACTACCACGAGTACGCCACGCTGGAGCGCCACGCCGACCTGCCGAGCTGCCTCGCGCGGATCGGCATCGACGCCGCAAACGCGGACGGCCCGCGGCTGTTCGCATTCACCACAAAGGGTTCGCAGCCCTTTCACGAAGTCAGCTATCGGCGCGGCGATGCGCTGCTGTTCGGCCCGGAGAGCCGCGGCCTGCCGCCGGAGATCCGCGACGCCCTGCCCAACGAGCAACGCCTGCGCCTGCCGATGCGCCCCGACAGCCGCAGCCTGAACCTGTCGAACACCGTGGCCGTCACGGTGTACGAGGCCTGGCGCCAGCACGGCTTCGCCATGGAGTGAGCGGTACAACCTTGTGACAAAGGGCCCTGAACGATCCGCCGTGGTCCCCGTCGTAAACAGACAAGCTCCCTTGGCAGCAGGAGAAACGACGTGTCCCAGACCAAGTTCAGGCCCTACCACGCGCCCGCGGGCGGCTGGGGATCAGCCTACTCCGTCGCCAATATCCTGCTGCGTGAGCGCGTCTCGCCGGCCGGTATCGGCCTGCTGCTCAAGCAGAACAAACCTATCGACGGTTTCGCCTGTGTCAGTTGCGCCTGGGCCAAGCCGCATCCGTCACGACCACTGTCGTTCTGCGAGAACGGCGCCAAGGCGACTGCGTGGGAAACCACGTCGCTGCGCTGCGGCCCGGAATTCTTTGCCAGGCACAGCGTTAGCGAGCTGCTCAACTGGAGCGACTACGATCTCGAGCAGCAGGGCCGGCTGACCCAACCGCTGCGCTACGACGCTGCCAGCGATCACTATCAGCCGGTCAGCTGGGATGAAGCCTTCGCCGAGATCGGTGCCGAGCTCAAGGCCATGGCCGATCCCGACCAGGTGGTGTTCTACATGTCCGGCCGCGCGGCGCTGGAAACGGCCTACATGTATGGCCTGCTGGCGCGGCTGTACGGCACCAACAACCTGCCGGACAGCTCCAACATGTGCCACGAGAGCACCTCGGTGGCGCTGCCGGAGAGCATCGGCGTGCCGGTGGCGACCGTCACCCTGAACGATTTCGAACACACCGACGGGTTGTTCTTCTTCGGCCACAACACCGGCACCTCCAGCCCGCGGATGCTGCATCAGCTACAGGAAGCCCGTGAACGCGGTGCGCAGATCGTCACCTTCAACCCGTTGCGCGAGCGCGGACTGGAGCGCTTCGTCAACCCACAGTCGCCGCGCGAGATGCTCACCCCAGACAGCACGGTGATCAGCACCCAGTATCACCAGCTCGCCATCGGCGGCGACATGGCGGCCATCGCCGGGATGTGCAAGGCGCTGTTCGAAATGGACGACCAGGCCGTCGCCGAGGGTCGCAAGCGCATGCTCGACGTGGACTTCATCGAGCAGCACACCCATGGCTTCGAGGATTTCGAACAGCGCATCCGCAGCTACAGCTGGGCGCAGCTGGAACGCCGTTCGGGGCTCAGCCGCGCCGCGCTGGAAGCGGCAGCGACTGTCTATGCGCGCTGCGAACGGGTGATCGCCCCTTATGGCATGGGCCTGACCCAGCACCGCTACGGCGTGCAGACCATCCAGATGCTGGTCAACCTGCTGCTGTTGCGCGGCAACATCGGCAAGGAAGGCGCAGGCATCCTGCCGGTGCGCGGCCACTCCAACGTGCAGGGCCAGCGCACCGTCGGCATCACCGAAAAGGCGGCAAAGGTGCCGGCGGACAACCTGCGCCGGCAGTTCGGCTTCGAGCCGCCAAGCGATGACGGCGTGAACACCGTGGAGGCTTGCGAGGGCATTCTCGATGGCAGCATCCGTGGCTTCATCGGCCTGGGTGGCAACTTCGTCCGCGCCATTCCCGACACCCTGCTGATGGAGCCGGCATGGCGCAACCTGCGGCTATCGGTACAGGTATCGACCAAGCTCAACCGAAACCACCTGATCACCGGCGAGGTGTCCTATATCCTGCCCTGCCTGGGGCGCACCGAGATCGACCGTCAGGCCACCGGCGAGCAGCGTCACACCACCGAGGACAGCACCGGCTGTATCCGCGCCTGGCGCGGGGCCGCCGAGCCGGCCGGCGAACTGCTGCTGTCGGAACCGGCAATCATCGCGCGGCTGGCCAGGGCCACACTGGCACCCAACCCGATGCTGGACTGGGACGCCTGGGTGGCGGACTACAGCCTGATACGCGACGCCATTGCCGAGAGCTACCCGGAGATCTTCCACGACTTCAACGTGCGCATGATGGAGCCCGGCGGCTTCCATCGCCCACTTGGCGCCAGCGAACGACGCTGGGATACCGAGTCCGGCAAAGCCAATTTCATCAACCCGCCATCGCTGGTTGCCGACCCCGACACCGAAGAAGACGGCCACGAGCAGCACGACGTGCTGCAGATGATGACGCTGCGCAGCAACGACCAGTTCAACACCACCGTCTACGGCTACGACGACCGCTTCCGCGGCATCCATGGCACCCGCGCGGTGATCCTGATGAACCGCAACGACATCGTCCGCCTCGGCCTGGCCGAAGGCGACCGCATCGAGGCGATCACCGTGGTCGACGATGGCGTGCACCGCGCGGTCAGCCCGTTGCGGGTCACGCCGTACGATATCCCCGAAGGCTGCTGCGCCGGTTATTACCCGGAATGCAATGCCCTGCTGCCGGTCTGGCACCATGCCGAACGCAGCAAGGTGCCGGCGGCCAAGTCGATTCCGGTGCGCCTGCGCAAGCTGATCGCCGCGTCGGTTGCCGGCGACGTGCCGCGCCAGCCCAGTCGCCCGCAGCGCAGCGAACAACCCGGGCCTGCCTAGCGCCTCGTGCAGAACCACGGCTGTCGATGAACCTCGCCGACAGCCGTTGAAAAGCCGGCAGCAGTCCCCCATATCAACCGCATTCGGGCATTCATCGCCCCGCAGTGTGGAGATTTTCCTTTGACCACCATCGTTTCAGTGCGCCGCAACGGCAAAGTCGTCATGGGCGGCGACGGCCAGGTTTCCCTGGGCAACACCGTCATGAAAGGCAACGCCAAGAAGGTCCGCCGCCTCTATCACGGCCAGGTTCTGGCGGGCTTCGCTGGCGCCACCGCCGACGCCTTCACCCTCTTCGAACGCTTCGAAGGGCAGCTGGAGAAACATCAGGGTCACCTGGTCCGCGCCGCCGTCGAGCTGGCCAAGGACTGGCGTACCGACCGTTCGCTGAGCCGCCTGGAGGCCATGCTGGCGGTGGCCAACAAGGACGCCTCGCTGATCATCACCGGCAACGGCGACGTGGTGCAGCCGGAAGACGACCTGATCGCCATGGGTTCGGGCGGCGGTTTCGCCCAGGCCGCGGCCAAGGCGCTGCTGCTCAAGGCCGGCGCCGACATGTCGGCCCAGGAAATCGCCGAAACGGCCCTGAACATCGCCGGCAGCATCTGCGTGTTCACCAATCAGAACCTGACCATAGAGGAGCTGGACAGCGCGATCTGACAGGCCGATGAGAAACCAGCTGCGTTGGCAATACTGCGATGCCCGCCTCGCCTAGGTTTTTCAAGCTGCCTGCTCGTTCCCTGCCCAGCTCCCGGAGTATCGAAAAAATGTCCATGACGCCCCGCGAGATCGTCCACGAACTCAACCGCCACATCATCGGCCAGGACGACGCCAAGCGCGCCGTGGCCATCGCCCTGCGCAACCGCTGGCGGCGCATGCAGCTGCCGGCCGAGCTGCGCCAGGAAGTCACCCCGAAGAACATCCTGATGATCGGCCCGACCGGCGTCGGCAAGACCGAGATCGCCCGCCGCCTGGCCAAGCTCGCCAATGCGCCCTTCCTGAAAGTGGAAGCGACCAAGTTCACCGAGGTCGGCTATGTCGGCCGTGACGTCGAATCGATCATTCGCGACCTGGCGGATGCCGCGCTGAAAATGCTGCGTGAGCAGGAGGTGCACAAGATGCGCCACCGCGCCGAGGACGCCGCCGAGGAACGCATTCTCGACGCCCTGCTGCCGCCGGCACGTCCGGTGGGCTTCTCCGAGGAGCCCATGCAGGCGAGCGATTCCAACACCCGCCAGCTGTTCCGCAAGCGCCTGCGCGAAGGCCAGCTGGATGACAAGGAAATCGACATCGAGGTCGCCGAAAGCCCGGCCGGCGTGGAAATCATGGCACCGCCAGGCATGGAGGAGATGACCAACCAGCTGCAGAACCTCTTCGCCAACATGGGCAAGGGCAAGAAGAAGAGCCGCAAGCTGAAGATCAAGGAAGCCTTCAAGCTGATCCGCGACGAAGAAGCCGCGCGCCTGGTCAACGAAGAAGACCTCAAGGCCCGCGCCCTGGAAGCGGTCGAGCAGCACGGCATCGTCTTCATCGACGAGATCGACAAGGTCGCCAAGCGTGGCAACACCAGCGGCGCCGATGTCTCCCGCGAGGGCGTGCAGCGCGACCTGCTGCCGCTGATCGAAGGCTGCACGGTCAACACAAAACTCGGCATGGTCAAGACCGACCACATCCTCTTCATCGCCTCCGGCGCCTTCCACCTGTCCAAGCCCAGCGACCTGGTGCCGGAACTGCAGGGTCGCCTGCCGATCCGTGTCGAGCTCAAGGCGCTGTCACCGGAAGACTTCGAGCGCATCCTCACCGAGCCGCACGCGGCGCTCACCGAGCAGTACCGCGAGCTGCTGAAGACCGAAGGCCTGCACGTCGAATTCCTCGAAGATGGCATCAAACGCATCGCCGAGATCGCCTGGCAGGTCAACGAAAAGACCGAGAACATCGGTGCGCGTCGCCTGCACACGCTGCTCGAGCGCCTGCTGGAGGAGGTTTCCTTCAGCGCTGCCGATATCGCCGCCAAACAGGACGGCGAGGCGATCCGCATCGACGCTGCCTACGTCAACGAGCATCTCGGCGAGCTGGCGCAGGACGAAGACCTGTCGCGCTACATCCTCTAACCGTCGCGGCCGTGGCAATCGCCACGGCCGGTTCTTCCGGAGCGTTGCATGCGCATCCCCACCGCAATCAAGCTGCACAAGGCGTCGAAAACCCTGGAGCTGGAATATGGCAGCGACGAGCGCCATGTGCTGTCCGCCGAATTCCTGCGCGTGCATTCACCCTCGGCCGAGGTGCAGGGCCACGGTAATCCGGTGCTGCAGACCGGCAAGCTGAACGTAGGCCTGGAGCAGATCGAACCGGCCGGCCAGTACGCGCTGAAACTGACCTTCAGCGACGGCCATGACAGCGGCCTGTTCACCTGGGATTACCTGGAGCGCCTGGCGCTGAATCAGCAGGCGTTGTGGGAGGACTATCTCGCGGCACTGGCGGCCGCCGGCAAGTCGCGCGATCCGGATGAGTCGGTGGTCAAGCTGATGTTGTGAGGGCGAAGCCGTAGGGTGGATCACGCTTCACCGATCCACCGGGTGGCGGCCCACCGATTGGAGTCGCGGTGGATGTAAAAAGCGACATCCGCCCTACGCCCGGCACCTTATCGAGGCGCCCGCCAGGCTGACCGCCAGCTTAGGCCAGCGCCTTGTCCAGCGCCCGCTCGATCTGACCCTGAATGCTGCTGCCCATGGCCGAGAGCAGCAGGCCGAGGTTGAGCAGGACCTTCACGCTGTCCTCGTAGACTTCGATACGCCCATCCGCGCCGCTGCGCTTGACTGCCAGCACATCGCCCTGCCACTGACAGCTCACACCGAACTCGCGAGCCAGGCGTGCAGCCAGTTCGTCGGCCTTCTCGCGTGCGGCCTCGCGGCCAAGATTGTGGGTACGTTCGACGATGATCTGGGCCATGAGGACTCCTGGCTGCGCCCGAAAAGGCGCGCACTATAGCAAAGCGGCGCCGTCGATCGCCTGGCCGCCCCGCCTGCTCATGCCAGTGAACCCTCTGTCCCCCAGGCCTGTCCCCGCCAGCGCCATCCTGCGACAGGTCGCCGCTAGCCCTTTTGCCCGCGACCGCCAGCTCGACGCTTATCAGCCGCCTATTTAGGTTTAGAATGCCGGGCACATTCTTTCCGGCGAAAGTGACATGACCGACCCTCGCAAAGCGCATGACGCAGAACCGACCACCCATTTCGGCTACAAGAACGTGCCGGAAAGCCAGAAGGCGCAGAAGGTGGCCGAGGTGTTCCACTCCGTGGCCGCCAAGTACGACCTGATGAACGACCTGATGTCCGGTGGTGTGCATCGCCTGTGGAAGCGCTTCACCATCGAGCTGTCCGGCGCCCGCCACGGCAATCGCATCCTGGACATCGCCGGCGGCACCGGTGACCTGACCCGCCAGTTCTCGCGCATCGTCGGCCCCACCGGCGAGGTGGTGCTGGCTGACATCAATGCTTCGATGCTCAAGGTCGGCCGCGACAAGCTGCTGGACAAGGGCGTGGCCGGCAACGTCAGGTTCGTTCAGGCCGATGCCGAGAAGCTGCCCTTCCCGGACAATCACTTCGACGTGGTCACCATCGCCTTCGGCCTGCGCAACGTGACGCACAAGGAAGACGCAATCGCGTCGATGCTGCGCGTGCTCAAGCCGGGCGGCCGCCTACTGGTACTGGAATTCTCCAAGCCGACCAACCAGCTGTTTTCCAAGGCCTACGACGCCTACTCGTTCAGCCTGCTGCCGATGATGGGCAAGCTGATCACCAACGACGCCGAGAGCTATCGGTACCTGGCCGAGTCGATCCGCATGCACCCGGATCAGGAAACGCTCAAAGGCATGATGGAGACCGCCGGTTTCGAGCGCGTCAGCTATCACAACATGACCGGCGGCATCGTCGCCTTGCACCGCGGCATCAAACCCTGATGTTGCGCGCTGCCCTGCTGGCCGGTGCCGAGCGTGGCATCAATCGCGTCCTGCGCCTGGACCCCACGGCATTGCCACGACTGGCACGCCTGAGCGGCCGGATCATCGAGATCGACTGCACGGCGCCGGCCTGGCGGCTGTTCATCCTTGCCGACGACGAAGGCCTGCGCCTGGCCAGCAACTGGGGCGCGGATGCCGATTGCCGCCTGCGCGCGCCTGCGAGCAGCCTCTTGCGCCTGGCCGTCAGCCGCAACAAGACCGCAGTGCTGCATGGCCCCGAGGTCGAGATCGACGGCGACAGTGGGCTGCTGATGAACCTCGCTGAGGTGCTGCAGGATCTGGAGCTGGACTGGGAATACGAAATTTCCCGCTGGCTCGGCCCGGTCGGCGCACAGCTGCTCGGCTCCAGCCTGCGCAGCCCAGTGGACTGGGTGCGCGACAGCGCCGACTCGCTGCGTCAGGACCTGGCCGACTACCTCAGCGAGGAAGCGCGGATGCTGGTCGGCCAGGCCGAAGCCCAGGCGCGTTTCGACGAGCTGGATGACATGAAACTTGCCCTCGACCGACTCGAAGCCCGCATCGAGCGCCTCGCCCTCAACCTGAATCCAGATCGCCCCGAATGAAGCTGTTCGCCGCCGCACGCCGCCTGTTTCGCATCCTGCTGGTGGTGATCCGCTACCGCCTCGATGACATCATCCTCGACCTGCCGATGCCCTGGTGGCTGCGCGCCACCAGCTACCTGCTGCCCTGGCGCTGGATTCCGCGACGCCACAGCGAGCTGTCGCGCGGCGCACGCCTGCGTCTGGCACTGGAGGGCCTGGGGCCGATCTTCATCAAGTTCGGGCAGATCCTCTCCACCCGCCGTGACCTGCTGCCGCCGGATATCGCCGAAGAGCTGGCGATGCTGCAGGACCGCGTGCCGCCCTTCGATTCAGCCGTCGCCACGGCACTCATCGAGCGCCAGCTGGGCGCTCCGGTAGGGGAAATCTTCGCCCGTTTCGACAGCAAACCGCTGGCCTCCGCGTCGGTGGCGCAGGTGCACGCGGCCAAGCTGCGTTCCGGCGAGGAAGTGGTGGTCAAGGTAGTGCGCCCGAACCTCCGGCCAATCATCAGCCAGGATCTGGCCTGGCTGTTCATGCTGGCCAACAGCGCCGAGCGCATTTCCATCGACGCGCGCCGCCTGCACCTGGTGGAAGTGGTCGACGACTACGCCAAGACCATCTACGACGAGCTCGACCTGCTGCGCGAAGCGGCCAACGCCAGCCAGCTCAAGCGCAACTTCGAGGGCTCGGCGCTGCTTTACGTGCCGCAGGTGTACTGGGACTACTGCCGCCCGCAGGTGCTGGTGATGGAACGCATCTACGGCGTCCCGGTGACCGACATGGCTGGGCTGGCGCGACAGAACACCGACATGCGCCAGCTGGCCGAGCGCGGGGTGGAGATTTTCTTCACCCAGGTGTTCCGCGACAGCTTCTTCCACGCCGACATGCACCCCGGCAACATCTTCGTCAGCACCCACCAGCCCTGGAGCCCGCAGTACATCGCGGTGGACTTCGGCATCGTCGGCAGCCTGACGCCCGAGGACCAGGATTATCTGGCGCGCAACCTGATGGCCTTCTTCAAGCGCGACTACCGCAAGGTCGCGCAGCTGCACATCGATTCGGGCTGGGTGCCGGCGGAAACCAAGGTCAACGAATTCGAGGCCGCGATCCGCACCGTCTGCGAGCCGATCTTCGAGAAGCCGCTGAAGGACATCTCCTTCGGCCAGCTGCTGGTGCGCCTGTTCCAGGTGGCGCGGCGCTTCAACATGGAAGTGCAGCCACAGCTGGTATTGCTGCAGAAGACCCTGCTCAACATCGAAGGTCTCGGCCGTGAGCTGTACCCGGATCTCGACCTCTGGAGCACCGGCCAGCCGTACCTCGAGCGCTGGATGCGCGAGCGCATGAGCCCCAAGCAGCTGATCAAGAACGTGCACGCGCAGATTGAACAACTGCCACACCTGGCCAACATGACCCGCGAGCTGCTCGAGCGCATGGCGCACCCTCACGCGAACAACCCACCGCCGCCCTGGCGCGAGCGCCACCACGGCTGGCCGCTGCGTCTGATCGGCGCCGTACTGCTCGGCAGCGGCGCGACCCTGGCGGCCAGCGCCGACAGCCTGACCGCCGTAACCGCCTGGCCGGCGTGGGTGATGCTGGTAGCCGGCATCTTCATCGTGGTGCGCCGATAGCCATCCCTGGTGCAGGCTGGCACACTTGGCCCATTGAGCGGAGAATCCGATGAACTGGCTGGACGAAATCAACTGGAACGCCGACGGTCTGGTGCCGGCGATCGCCCAGGACCACAAGACCGGCCGCGTGCTGATGATGGCCTGGATGAATCGCGAAGCCCTGACGCTGACTGCGCAGGAAAACCGCGCCATCTACTGGTCGCGTTCGCGCAACCGGCTGTGGCGCAAGGGCGAGGAGTCCGGACATGTGCAGCAGCTGCACGAGCTGCGCCTGGACTGTGACGCCGACGTGATCATCCTGATGGTCGAGCAGATCGGCGGCATCGCCTGTCACACCGGCCGGGAAAGCTGCTTCTACCGCGTTTTCGAAAACGGCGCCTGGAAGGTCGTCGAGCCGGTCCTCAAGGACCCGCACGCCATCTATGCGGAGCACAAGCATGAGTGACACCCTGACCCGTCTGGCCGAGGTGCTGGAAGCCCGCAAAGGCGCGGCGCCGGACAGCTCCTACGTTGCCAGCCTGTACCACAAGGGCCTGAACAAGATTCTCGAGAAGGTCGGCGAGGAATCGGTGGAAACCATTCTCGCCGCCAAGGACGCCGCCGTCAGTGGCGACTCCAGCGACCTGATCTACGAAACCGCTGACCTCTGGTTCCACAGCCTGGTCATGCTCGCCGCGCTCGGCCAGCACCCGCAGGCCGTGCTGGATGAACTGGATCGACGCTTCGGTCTCTCCGGACACGCGGAAAAAGCCGCGCGTCCGCAAACCTGATTCACATCGGAGATATCACCATGGGTTTTGGCGGCATCAGCATCTGGCAACTCCTGATCATTCTGCTCATCGTCATCATGTTGTTCGGCACCAAGCGCCTCAAGGGCCTGGGCTCCGACCTCGGTGATGCGATCAAGGGCTTCCGCAAATCCATGGGCACCGACGAGGAAAAGCCCGGCGTCGAAGACAAGCAGAACCAGACCATTGACGCGCAGGCGCGCAAGGTCGAAGAACCGACCAAGAAAGACCAGTGATAACGTTCCATGCGGCCGAGCGGCGACCTTCGCTGCCCGGCCGCTCTCCCTATTGATGTGAGCACGTCCTGATGTTCGATATCGGTTTCACCGAACTGCTACTGGTCGGCCTGGTGGCATTGATGGTGCTCGGGCCGGAACGCCTGCCCGGTGCGGTTCGCACTACGGGACTGTGGGTTGGCCGGCTGAAACGCAGCTTCAGCAACATCAAGGCCGAGGTGGAGCGCGAGATCGGTGCCGACGAGATCCGTCGGCAGCTGCATAACGAGCGCATCCTCGACCTGGAGCGGGAAATGAAGCAAAGCATCATGCCACCGACTTCGTCCACCAGCTCGAGCACCACCACGCCACCGCCGACCGAAATCACGGCGAGCGAAACTGCGGACAGTACCGGCGCCGCCGTTACGCCCAGTCCCAGCCCGGAAGTGCCGCCAGCTGCACCTGTTGCTGAACCTGCACCTACCCCTCGCCCCGACAGATCGCCAGAACCATGAGCCAGCCTTCCATCGATGATCAGGAAATGCCCCTGATCGCTCATCTGACCGAACTTCGCAAGCGCCTGCTGCGCTGCGTCGTGGCCATCGGCCTGTTGTTCGGCGGGCTGTTCTACTTCTCCCAGCAGATCTACGCACTAGTCGCCGCACCGCTGCGCGCCTATCTGCCGGAAGGCGCGACGATGATCGCCACCGGCGTCGCCTCGCCCTTCCTGACACCGTTCAAGCTGACCTTGATGGTCGCGCTGTTCCTGTCGATGCCGATCATCCTGTACCAGATATGGGGCTTCATCGCCCCAGGCCTGTACAAGCACGAAAAACGCATCGCCGTGCCGCTGCTGGTGTCGAGCATTTTCCTGTTCTACGCCGGCATGGCCTTCGCCTATTTCGTCGTGTTCCCGATCATGTTCGGCTTCTTCGCCAGCGTGACGCCGGAAGGCGTGGCGATGATGACGGACATCGGCCAGTACCTGGACTTCGTGCTCACGCTGTTCTTCGCCTTCGGCGTGGCGTTCGAGATTCCAGTGGCGACTTTTCTGCTGATCTGGGTGGGCATCGTCGACGTCGCCACCCTGCGCAAGAGCCGACCCTATGTGGTCGTCGGCTGCTTTGCCGTCGGCATGGTGCTGACGCCACCGGACGTGTTCTCTCAGTCTTTGCTGGCGATACCTATGTGGCTGTTGTTCGAAGCCGGGGTGATCTGCGGCAGCATGATCAAGACGCGTGAAGCGCAGTTCCGTGGCGATGCCGAGGAAGACCCTGCAGAAGCCAGCGACCAGCCCCCCGCGCCGCGTCCGTGAACCTGCTGCTGCTCGACACGGCCGATTTCATCGCCGATGACCGTGTATTGCTGCGTGACCGGCGCCTGACTCACCTGCAACAGGTCCATCGCGCCGAGGCGGGCGAGCAGCTCAGAGTTGGCCGCGTGGGCGGCAACATGGGCAGCGGACAGCTCCTGCGCCTGGATGCCCACGAGGTAGAGCTGCAGGTCAGCTTCGACCAACCACCGCCGGCGAAGCTGCCGGTGACCCTGCTACTGGCGCTTCCACGACCTAAGATGCTGCGCCGCGTGCTGCAGACCGTGGCCGCCATGGGCGTTCCGCGGCTGGTATTGCTCAACAGCTATCGCGTCGAGAAAAGCTTCTGGCAAACGCCATTCCTCGAGCCCGCCGCCATCCACGAGCAGCTGATCCTCGGCCTGGAACAGGCGCGTGACACCGTCCTGCCGGAGGTCATTATCGAGAAGCGCTTCAAGCCCTTCGTCGAGGATCACCTGCCTCAGCTTGCCGCAGACACCCTGGGGCTGGTCGGCCATCCCGGCGATTTTCCCCATTGCCCCCGTGCCGTAACGCAGCCTGTCACCCTGGCGATCGGCCCGGAAGGTGGCTGGATCCCCTACGAGGTAGACAAACTGGCTGCCGCCGGCCTGCGACCGGTTCAGTTGGGAGAGCGCATCCTGCGCGTGGAAACGGCGGTCAGCGCGCTGCTGGCCCGACTGTTCTGAGCCTGAACGGCTGACTCACCACTGTCACCATTCGCCGCCTGACTGATGCGCCCCGATGAACGTAACGCACCCACCCGGTGCAAGGGAGTCACAGATTAGGACTGCTCACGCTTCAGTGCGTCTGCGCTGCGGCCTCGACACTCCAACGAATCCCTAAAAGAGCCGTTCTTGCCATGCGACCATTGACCATCGACATGCACCGTCTGGAGTACGCTCTGGATGGACGCGACAGCGCCGAGTACTACCTGGACCTGGAAAGCGGTGCCATCCGCGCCGTTTTTCCCAGCGAGCCAGCCCCCGGCGTCATGGAGAAATACGACGTACAGCAGGATCGCTATCTGCACATCGAACCGCTGGAGCTCGCGCAATCCATGGCGATGCGTGAGGCCTTCCTCTTCACCCAACACGACCCGATCGCCCACGCGGTGCTGAGCAGTGCGCTGAACGGCCGCAAGCCGCTGCGCACCTTCGACTTCAAACTGGAGGATTTCCCTGCGGTGAGAGAGGCCTGGCTGGACTACCAGACCGTGCAGCTGCGCGAGTACGCGATCACCTGGCTGCGCGAGAACGACCTGGAACCGGTCCGGCACTGATTCACGCGCGTCAGCTTTCGAGGAGAAAGGTCACCGGACCGTCGTTGACCAGATGCACCTGCATCTCGGCGCCGAAACGCCCGCAGGCCACCTGTGGATGCTGCTGGCGCGCCTGGGCCAGCAGGTAGTCGTAGAGCGCTTCGCCGTGCACTGGTGGCGCGGCGCTGGAGAAACTCGGCCGCAGCCCGCTGCGGGTATCGGCCGCCAGGGTGAACTGCGATACCAGCAGCAGACCACCATCGATATCCTTCAGCGAGCGATTCATCTTGCCCTGCTCGTCGCTGAAGACGCGGTAGTTGAGCAGCTTGTGCAACAGCTTGTCGGCACGGGCATGATCGTCCTCGCGCTCGACGCCCACCAGCACCAGCAAGCCCTGATCGATGGCACCGACCACCTCGCCTGCTACCTCGACCCGTGCCTGACGGACACGCTGGATTAACGCTTTCATCGCTGGGCGGCTCCGTCAGGCGTCTGTCGGAGGCAGATCGAGCAAGCGGTGGGCGATCTCACCGGTCGCCCGTATCAGCGCATCGGTAATACCTAGCTCCGCCGCCGAATGCCCGGCGTCGCGGATGATCTGCAACTCGCTGTTCGGCCACGCCTGATGCAGCGCCCAGGCATTGTCCAGCGGGCAGATGGCATCGTAACGGCCGTGCACGATGATGCCCGGCAGGTGGGCGATCTTCGGCATGTCGCGCAAGAGCTGATCCGGCTCGAGAAAGGCCTGATTGACGAAGTAGTGGCATTCGATCCGCGCCATCGACAGCGCCCGGTGCGCATCGGCAAACCGCTCGACCACGTTGTGATTCGGCCGCAGCGTGGCGGTGCGACCTTCCCAGCAGGACCACGCCTTGGCGGCGTGCATCTGGGCGATCTGGTCGTTGCCGGTGAGACGGCGGTAGAACGCTTGCATCAGGTCGTCGCGTTCCTCCAGCGGAATCGGCGAGAGGAAATCCTGCCAGTAGTCCGGGAAGAGCCGGCTGGCGCCTTCCTGATAGAACCAGGCGAGGTCCTGCGGACGGCAGAGGAAGATGCCTCGCAGGATCAGCGCATGCACATGCTCGGGATAGCTCTGCGCGTAGGCCAGGGAGAGCGTCGAGCCCCAGGAACCACCAAACAGCACCCACTTGTCGATGCCCAGATGCTCGCGGATGCGCTGCATGTCGGCGATCAGATGTGCGGTGGTGTTGTTCTCCAGGCTGGCATGGGGCGTCGAACGTCCGCAGCCACGCTGATCGAAGGTGATGATGCGGTACAGGGTCGGATCGAAGAAGCGGCGGCTGAGGGCATCGCAGCCGCCGCCGGGACCACCATGGACGAACAATACGGGCAGACCATCCGGCGACCCACTCTCGTCGACATAGAGCACATGCGGTTCTTCCACCGCCAGCTCGTGTCGGGCGTAGGGTTTGATCTCCGGATACAAGGTCTGCATGGCACACTCCTGATCTGCGGCGGGCCGGCTGGCCCCCATGACGTTAGCGGCATCATAACGAGGTTCACGGAGTTGAGCATGTCAGCATGGAAAATAGCGGCACTGGCGCTATTAATGACTCTGGCCGGCTGCGGCCGGGACGACCCGGAAGCAGCGCTGCAGCAGGCCGCCGAGCAGTTGCAGACGACCCTGGAGAACAAGCAGGTCGGCGACCTGATGGAACTGCTGCACGCAGATTTCCAGGCGCAGCGGCAGTACGATCAGGAATGGGCGCGGCGCACGGCAACACTGATGTTCCTGCGCCATCGCAATGTCCGGGTAATCGCCCTCAGCCAGCGCAGCTGGGTCGATCCGACCTATCCCGATCGCGGCCATACCGAGGCACAGGTGACGCTCGCCGGCGCCGAATCACTCCTGCCGCAGCAGGCGGGGCATTATCAGGTCAGACTCGAGTGGCGCCAGGACCGAGGCGAATGGCAGCTGGCGCGTCTGGAATGGGACTGAGCAGGCCAAACGATTACTGGCGCCAGATCAGTTCGCTGGTGTCGTGACCGCGCCGCTCGGCCTCGGAGAGCAGGCGATCGCGGGTCGCCTGGTCGACCTCGGTGTCCCGCGCAAGCAGCCAGAGATACTTGCGATCCGGGCTGCCGACCAGCGCAGTGCTGTAGCCCTCGTCCAGATAGAGCACCCAGTAGTGGCCCTTGGTCAGACCGGGAAAGAGCCGGCTGAACCAGTTGTCGAAGCGCACCCACAGCCGATCGGTAATACCGGCTTCCTGCGGCACCGCTTCGCCCTTGGCTTCCTGCCAGTCGCCGTCTTCTGTTTCGCAACGGTTGGTCACCGCCACGCTGCCATCGGCCTGCAACTGGTAATTCGCTTCGGAGCGTATGCAATTGCGCTGAAAGAACATCGGCAAGCGCGCCAGCTCGTACCAGGTCCCCTGATAGCGTTGAAGGTCGACCTCGCCGACCGTTTCAGGGGGCTGTTCGCGCCCGCCTCCTGCGCAGCCGCTCAACAGCATCAGGCACAGCAGGGCAACGACACTCGCACGCATGGGATCTCTCCTGAGTTACATCAGCAGTTATTTCAGCCCCTTGCCGGAAAACATCATCACCTTGTCGCCCGCGAACTGGACGCTGATGAAGCGATTCTTCTCGCCCCAGGTGCAGCTCGACATCCCCAGCGCACCGGCGCATTCGGAGGGTTTGCCGAGCAACTGCTCGACTTCCACCCGTTCCATGCCGGGCTTGAGCTTGGCGAAGTTTTCCTGGGTGATCGGACTGCAGCCAGCCAGCAGGACGACGCAGGCAATCAGCAATGGGGTACGCAATGGCATATCGAGCTCCTTGCTTGTTCTAAGGTTCAATGCCCCGCGGAAGCGGTGCCGCGGAGCCTTGGCCGGAAATGGCATCCGCGCTCAGAAGGACGAGCCCGGCTGCTCCAGAAATAGTCGCTCGGCGTCGCTGGCTTCGCGGCCGAGAGTTGCATTGCGATGCGGGAAGCGGCCGAAGCGGGAGATCACCTCACGGTGACGCTCGGCATAGTCGAGAAAGCCGACGAACAGCGGCTGTTCCGCCTCGTCGGCAATGTCGCGCAAGGCCGTGAACTGCGCGACGGCCAGATCCTGGGTTGCCAGATTCTCCGCGTGCTCCAGCACCAGGTAGATGAACACGCGCTGGATCGGCGCCAACAGCATGTCGCCGCCGTGGGCCAGGCCATCGCGAACCAGGTGCTGGGCGCGCTCGTCGCCGGCGAAAGCCTTCGGCGTGTTGCGATGGATCATGCGCGGCAGCTGATCGAGCAGCAGCACCAGCGCGAGCCAGCCCTCGGGCAGTTCGGCCCAGTCCTGCAGCTCGCCGTTCAGAGCCTGTTCGACCAGTGCGCCGAAGCGCTGGCGCGCCTCGTCGTCCTGTTCTGCGCGGTAGCCAAACCAGAGTCGTTGCTTTTCAGCCGCGATCTCGCTGGCGCTGGTGCCCTGGCCGAACCACCAGTGGAGCAAGTCCTGCCAGGGCGCCTGCATCGGTCAGCCCTGGTGGTAGCCGGTGACGCGCTCGACTTCTTCCTTCGAACCGAGGAACACCGGCACGCGCTGGTGCAGGGACTCCGGCTGAATTTCCAGGATGCGCTGCGTACCGTTGGTGGCGGCGCCGCCGGCCTGCTCGACGATCATCGCCATCGGGTTGGCCTCGTACATCAGGCGCAGCTTGCCGGCCATGGAAGGGTCGCGGTTGTCACGCGGGTACATGAACAGGCCGCCGCGGGTGAGGATGCGATGCACGTCGGCCACCATCGAGGCGATCCAGCGCATGTTGTAGTTCTTGCCCAGCGGGCCGTCCTTGCCGGCCAGCAGCTCGCCGACATAGCGCTGCACCGGCTCTTCCCAGTGGCGCTGGTTGGACATGTTGATGGCGAATTCGGCGGTGCTCTGCGGAACGCTGAGGTTCTCGTGGGTAAGCACGAAGCTGCCCAGCTCACGATCCAGGGTGAAGCCCATCACGCCGTGGCCGAGAGTCAGAATCAACATGGTCTGCGGGCCGTAGATGGCGTAGCCGGCGGCAACCTGCTTGGTCCCCGGCTGCAGGAAGGCTTCCTCGCCGAGTGCGTCGTTCTGACTGAAACAGGCATCCGGGCAGCGCAGCACGGAGAAGATGGTGCCGACCGAGACGTTGACGTCGATATTGCTCGAGCCGTCCAGCGGATCGAAGACCAGCAGATAGGCACCCTTCGGGTACTTGCCGGGAATCTGGTAGGCGTTGTCCATTTCCTCGGACGCCATGCCGGCCAGGTGGCCGCCCCACTCGTTTGCCTCCAGCAGGATTTCGTTGGAGAGCACGTCGAGCTTCTTCTGCACTTCGCCCTGGATGTTCTCGCTGTCGGCGCTACCCAGTACGCCACCGAGGGCGCCCTTGGATACCGCGTGGCTGATTTCCTTGCACGCTCGTGCCACGACCTCGATGAGAAAGCGCAGATCAGCAGGCGTGTTGTTACTGCGAGTCTGCTCGATGAGGTAGCGACTGAGGGTTACGCGTGACATGGAAATGACTCCGGAGGAAGAATAAACCCGCGCAGTTTAGCAGGCCGTAGGAAAACTAACTCCCCTCAGACAGGTCCGCCCCCTGCAGAGTTCAGCGAAGCGGCGGCCAGATTGCCAGCACGGTCGGCAACCCTCGCCATTTGTGGCTGCGCGCCGGCGGATGACCCTCCGGCGCGCCGGCCATCACAGCACTTTCCAGATCTCCCGGGCGTACTCGCGAATGGTGCGGTCCGACGAGAACCAGCCGGTGCGGGCGGTGTTCAGCACGGAGGAACGCCACCAGCGTGCCGGATCACGCCAGCACTCCTCGACATCCAGCTGCGCCTGCCAGTAAGCCTCGAAATCGGCGCAGACCATGAAGGTGTCGTGCCAGCTGATGCCATCCACCAGCCCGGTGTAACGGCCCGGATCACCCGGCGAGAAGGCACCGCCACGAATCGCCGAGAGCACTTCGCTGAGCCGCGGCGACGCGCCGATGATGGCTTCGGCGTTGTACTCGTTGGCCTGCTTGCGCACATTCACCTGCTGCGCGGTGAGGCCGAAGATGAACATGTGTTCAAGGCCGATCTGCTCGCTCATCTCCACATTGGCGCCGTCCAGGGTGCCGATGGTCAGCGCCCCGTTGAGGGCGAACTTCATGTTGCTGGTACCCGAAGCCTCCAGGCCGGCGGTGGAAATCTGCTCCGACAGGTCCGCCGCCGGGATGATGTCCTCGGCCAGACTGACGTTGTAGTTGGGCAGGAACACCACCTTGAGCAGGCCGCGCACGGTGGGGTCGGCATTGATGGTATTGGCGATGTCGTTGGTCAGCTTGATGATCAGCTTGGCCTGGTGATAGCTCGCCGCCGCCTTGCCGGCGAAGATCTTCACCCGCGGCACCCAGTTGCCGCCCGGATCGGAGCGAATCGCCTGGTACAACGCGACGGTGTGCAGCAGGTTGAGCAACTGGCGCTTGTACTCGTGGATGCGTTTGACGTGCACGTCGAATAGCGCGGTCGGGTCGACGCTGATACCCAGCCGCTCCTGGATCACATTGGCCAGATGACGCTTGTTGGCCAGCCGCTGTTCGGCGAAGCGCTGGCGGAACGCGGCCTGTTCGGCAAAGGGTTCGAGCTCGCGCAGGCGCGTCTCCGGCTCATCGAGCACCTCCTCGCCGACATGCTCCACCAGCAACCGAGTCAGCTGCGGATTGGCCTGGTAGAGCCAGCGGCGGAAGGTGATACCGTTGGTCTTGCTGTTGATCCGCTGCGGATAAAGGCTGTGCAGATCGGTGAACACGGTCTTGCGCATCAGCTGGGTGTGCAGCCCGGATACGCCATTGGTGCTGTGCGAACCGAGGAAGGCCAGATTGCCCATGCGCACCCGGCGACCGTGATCTTCCTCGATCAGCGATACCGAGCGCAGCAGCTCGGCATCGTGGACGCCGCGCTCGCGCAGCTGGTCGAGATGGTAGGCGTTGATCAGGTAGATGATCTGCATGTGCCGCGGCAGCAGGCGCTCCATCAGGCCCACCGGCCAGGTTTCCAGCGCCTCGGGCAACAGCGTGTGGTTGGTGTAGGACAGCGTCGCCGTCGTCAGCCGCCAGGCATGCTGCCACTCGTAACTATGGACGTCGACCAGCAGTCGCATCAGCTCGGCCACGGCAATCGCCGGGTGGGTGTCGTTGAGCTGGATGGCGGTGTACTCGGGCAGGCTGTCCAGCGAACCGCGCTGCTTGATGTGGCGACGCAGCAGGTCCTGCAGCGAGGCGGCGACGAAGAAATACTCCTGCCGCAGGCGCAACTCCTGCCCGGCCTCGGTGCTGTCGGCCGGATAGAGCACCCGTGAAATGCTTTCGGCGCGGGCCTCTTCGGCCGCTGCACCGATATGGTCACCGGCGTTGAAGCGCGCCAGATGGAAATCCGCCTCGGGCCGCGCACGCCAGAGGCGCAGCGTGTTCACCCCGGCGCCGCGCCAACCGACGATGGGGGTGTCATAGGCGATCGCCCGTACCCCTTCGGCCCAGTGCCAGAAGTGCTGGACCTCGCCTTTCTCGTTGGTGGCCGCCGTGACGCTGCCGCCGAAGCCGATCAGATACTTCACCTCGGAGCGCTCGAACTCCCAGGGGTTGCCGAAATCCAGCCAGGTCTCGGTCTGCTCGTGTTGCCAGCCATCGACGATGGCCTGGCGGAACAGGCCGTGGTCATAACGGATGCCGTAACCATGGGAGACCACGCCGAGGGTCGCCATGCTCTCCATGAAGCAGGCCGCGAGCCGGCCGAGGCCGCCATTGCCGAGCGCCGCGTCAGGCTCCAGCAGGCGGATGCGTTCGATATCCACGTCGAGCCCGGCGAGCGCTTCACGCGCCACGTCGAACAGGCCGAGGTTGCTCAGGCTGTCGACCAGCAGGCGGCCGATGAGAAACTCCAGAGAGAGGTAATAAACCCGCTTCTGCCCGCTGGTGTAAGCCTCGCGCGTGCAATCCATCCAGCGGTCGATGGTGCTGTCGCGAGTAGCCAAGGCTACCGCATGGAACCAGTCGTAATCGGAGGCGTTCTCCGGATCCTTGCCAACCGAGTAGGTGAGCTTGCGCAACACTCGCTCACGGAAAGCGGCAACTTCTTCAGCGGTGGCAATGGCTGTTTCCTGCGTCATGGACAGACCTCGGTTAGCGAAGACACACAAGAGGGACTCGCGGCAGCCATGCCCGTTCACCTCCATTCGACATTCCAGAAAAAGCGTTGCAGGTTTCCTTTACATCTGCGCTACCGCCCGTCCGGTCGCCGCCGTCGGAAGACGCTGGCAATCGCCGCGCGACTCGTTATGATCCGCGCGCCCGAACGCACCGAAGACTGCCCGTGAAGACAAGATTGATCGCCTCCGCCGACCCGGAACGCCTGGAAACCTGGGTGCGCTACAGCGCCGGCCTGTGCCGCGACTGCCATGCGACCTGCTGCACCCTGCCGGTGGAGGTACGCATCGACGACCTGATCCGGCTGGACCTGGTCGATGCCTTCGAGCGCGACGAGCCGGCGAAGAACATCGCCAAGCGCCTGAGCAAGGCGGGCATCGTCGAGCACTTCAATCACAAGCACGAGATCTTCACGCTGACCCGCCTGACCAATGGCGACTGTCTCTATCTGGACCGCAAGACGCGGCTTTGCACGGTCTATGCCAAGCGCCCGGACACCTGCCGCAACCACCCGCGTATCGGCCCGCGCCCAGGTTATTGCGCCTACCGAAGCAAAACCGCCGGCTGACGCGGCGCACCATCGGATATCGCCGCTGCACCCGCCAGCACCGATGCGGAACACCGCAGACAGCAGCGCGGCGTGCCCGGATTCGTCGCCACGGATAGCCTGAACGGACTGGCCAAAGCGTGACTCAGGAGTCATGCTTGGCGTCTGTCTGTACCTTCGTAACGTTTAGGAACCTCCCCGGCATGAGCCGCGATAGCCGCTACCTGGAAGCCATCCTCCATCACGACATTCCGCTGACCCGCTCGCTCGGGCTGCGCGTCGAGCAGTGGGAAAACCACGAGTTGCGCCTGCAGGTACCGCTGCAGCCGAACATCAACCACAAGAGCAGTATGTTCGGCGGCAGTCTGTATTGCGCTTCGGTGCTGGCAGGCTGGGGCTGGCTGCATCTGCGGCTGCGCGAGGCGGGCATCGAGGATGGGCACATCGTCATCCACGAAGGGCAGATCGAGTACCCGCTGCCGGTGGTGGACGATGCAATCGCCATCTGTTCAGCGCCGAGCCCCGAGGCCTGGGAGCGCTTCGAATCGATCTATCGTCGCCGTGGCCGTTCGCGGCTGGAGCTGAAAAGCCGCATCCTGGCGGCCGACGGCCGTGACGCGGTGCGCTTCACCGGGCAGTTCGTGCTGCACAAATAAGCGAAGGATTACATTGCACGCGTCTGCGACGGCTTGCTCAGTCGGCGCAATGCCCGCTCCAGGCAGACGCGCCGTGTTACTCGCGATTGGCCAGTTCGATCAGCCAGTCGCGCCAGTCGACGCCTCTGGGCAGGGCCAGGAAAGACGGGTTCAGATAACTTTCCCGCGCGTCATAGCGCAGCGCCGCACCACTGACATCCAGCACCTCGCCACCGGCACCTTCCAGCACCCCCTGCGCGGCAGCGGTATCCCACTGCGAGGTCGGCGCCAGGCGCGGGTAGCAATCCGCAGCACCTTCGGCCAGCAGGCAGAATTTCAGCGAACTGCCGACATTCGCCAGCGCCAGCTCACCGAAACGTTCGCCCAGACGACTCAACAGCTGCTCCTGCGCCGGACTGCTGTGGCGCCGGCTGGCGACCACGGTAAACGCTTGCTCCGGTTGCTGGCGCACGCGCAGCGGCTGAGTCGCGCCGGACACTTCGCTGCGCCAGGCGCCGAAATCCTCGCCGCCGTAGTAACAGCGTCCGGATGCCGGAATGCCGACCACGCCGAAGCACACCTTGCCCGCCTCGATCAGCGCGACGTTGACCGTGAACTCCTCGCTGCCGGCGATGAATTCCTTGGTGCCATCCAGCGGGTCAACCAGCCACCAGCGCGTCCAGCCGGCGCGCTCGCTCAGCGGCACCTCGCAATCCTCCTCGGACAGCACCGGGATGGCGCTATCCAGCGCCAGCAGGCCGTCCAGCAACACCTGATGCGCAGCCATATCGGCGACGGTCACCGGCGATTCGTCGGTCTTGGTCTGGACATCCAGCTCGCTGCGCCAGTGCGGCAGGATCGCCTCGCCCGCCTGACGCACCAGATCGATGACCGACGACAGATAGGGATGACTCATTGGCCGAACTCTCCGCGCTGGGTCAACAGATCCTTGGCCAGGTACAACGCGGCCAATGCGCGCCCCTCGCTGAACTGCGGGTGCTGCACCAGACTGGACAGTTCGTGCAGGTTGACCTTGTCGAGCCGCATCGGCTCCGGCTCGTCGCCGGGCAGCTGCTCCGGATACAGATCGCGCGCCAGCACCACCTGAATCTTCTGGCTCATGTAACCGGGCGACAACGACAGCTCGGTAAGCAGCTCCAGGCGGCGCGCGCCGAAGCCGGCCTCCTCCTTGAGCTCACGGTTGGCCGCTTCGAGCACGTCTTCACCCGGCTCGATCAGGCCCTTGGGCAGCGACAGCTCATAGGTGTCGGTGCCGCCGCAATATTCTTCGACCAGCAGTGCATTCTCCGCATCGGCTAGCGCCACGATCATCACCGCGCCGTAACCGCTGCCCTTGCCGACCAGGCGTTCATAGGTGCGCTCGACACCATTGGAAAAACGCAGCTGCAGCTCCTCGACACGGAACAGTCGGCTGCTAGCAACGATCTCACGGGCTAGCACGGTGGGTTTCTGGCGCATGGGAAACTCCTGGAAACGCGAGCGGCTATCATAACCCGGCTTTTTGCGCTGGCCGTGAGTGCTTTGCGACCAGCTGACCGACGCCGTCCCGTCCATACACCGCTGACGCGAGCCCGCACATGACCGCCAACCTGCCCTGGTCCGACATCGATACCGTCCTGCTCGACATGGACGGCACGCTGCTGGACCTCCATTTCGACAATCATTTCTGGCTCGAACTGCTGCCGCAACGCTACGCCGAGCTGCACGGCATAAGCCGCGCCATGGCCGAGCTGGAACTGGCACCACTGTTCAACGAGCACGTCGGCAAACTCACCTGGTATTGCCTGGACTACTGGACCCGCGAACTCAACCTGCCGATTCGCGACATGAAACGCGAGATCGCCGAGCTGATCGCCCTTCGACCAAATGCCGACGAATTTCTCGCCGCGTTGCGCCATACCGGCAAGCGCGTGGTGCTGATCACCAATGCGCACCGCGACTCGTTGTCGCTGAAGCTGGAGAAGATCGAACTGGCGCCCTGGTTCGACCGCCTGATCAGCTCCCACGACTACGGCTATCCGAAGGAGGAGCCGCAATTCTGGCACGCACTGCGCCAGGATCTGGAGTTCGAGCCCGCACGCGCACTGTTCATCGACGATAGCCTGCCGATCCTGCGCAGTGCGCAGCGCTTCGGCATTGCGCATCTGCTGGCGGTGCGCGAGCCGGACAGTCGCCGCGCACCGAAGGACACCGAGGAATTCGCCGCGGTTGACGATTACCTCGACCTGATCCGCAGCCTGCACGGCGGTCCAGCGTGACGGCTGGCGCTGCCTTCGGCAGCCGGAAGCTTTACACTACGCAACAGTTGCCGTCGGCGGGAACCGGCTCAGGACGAGCCCGGGCCGGCACGCATCGAAACAGCGCAGCGGTGCGCAGCACATGCCCTGCCGCTCGTAGTTCGCCCACGGATGATCGATAGGAAGCAACATGGCAGTAGTAGGCGCCGAATTCTGGCCCCATAGTCACAGCGAGATGAGTGAGCGAATCCGCCGGCATGACTGGGGGGCGACTGCGCTCGGAACTCCTGACGCCTGGCCGGCTTCGCTACGGCTGCTGCTGGACACCATTCTCGAAGCACCCCTGCCGATGTGCATCCTCTGGGGCGACCAGGCGCAGCAGTTGTACAACGACGCCCACGCCGCACTGATCGGCGATCGCCACCCGGCCGAACTCGGCCAGCCCGCTTGCCACCGCTGGGGCGCGACCTGGACCCTGCTGGAGCCGGCCTGCGACACTGCCCGCCGCGGTGAGCCACGAGTGCTGCGCAATCAGCAACTGGTCATCGAACGCGATGGCGCTCCGGTGGAAGCCTGGTTCGACCTCGCCCTGAGCCCCATTCGCAACGCCTCGCACGGCATCGGCGGCCTGCTGCTGTGCCTCAGCGAAACCAGCGAACGCGTGCGCACCGAAACCCGCCTGTCGCAGACCGCCCTGCACTACAAGCTCAGCGCCGAGGTGCATCGCGCCAGCGAACAGCGCCTGCAACTGGCACTCGAGGCCAGCGACCTGATCGGCATCTGGGACTGGGCCATCCAGGCCAGCGAGATTCCGGCGGGGGCTGAGCTTTCCCGCATCCTGCCGGTGGCCCAGTCCGGGCCGAACGGCCTGAGCAGCGAAGCCTTTTTCGATCATGTCCATCCCGACGACGTGCCACGCCTGCGCGCCGCGCTGGAGCGCTGCATCGTCAAGCGCGGTACGCTCGACGAGCGCTACAGGCTGCGCAGCGACGATGGCGTCACCCGTTGGGCGCTGGCGCGCGGGCGCTGCCATTGCGACGAGCAGGGCTGGCCACAGCGCTTCCCCGGCGCAGTGATGAACATCACCGGACAGCAGGCCAGCGAAGATGCCCTGCGCCAGAGCGAAGCCGAGTTGAAGATGGTCACCGACGCTCTGCCGGTGCTCATCGGCTACGTCGACGCCGAGGAACGTTTTCGCTTTAACAACCGCTACTACTCCGACTGGTTCGGCCATTCGACCGAATGGCTGCTGGGCAAGACCGCCCGCGAAGTGCTCGGTGAACGCGGCTACGCCGAGCGCCAGACAAGCATCCGTGACGCCCTCGCCGGCCGCGACGTGACCTTCGAGGCCCATAGCCCGCACCGTGACGGCCAGCCCCGACGCATGCTGGTGCACTACCTGCCGCGCCGCGACGGCCAGGGCAACGTGCTCGGTTTCTTCGTCATGGCGCTGGATGTCACTGAGCGCTGGCGCGCCGAACAGGCGCTGCGCGAACTCAACGAGACGCTGGAAAGCCGTATTCAGGAGCGCACCCAGGCACTGGCGGAAGTCTACGAACGCCTGCTCAAGGAAATGGCCAGCCGCGAGCAGGCACAGGAAGCGCTGCGTCAGGCGCAGAAGATGGAAGCAGTCGGCCAGCTGACCGGCGGCATCGCCCACGACTTCAACAACATGCTGACCGGCATCATCGGCGGCCTGGACCTGATCCAGCGCTACATCCAGTCCGGCCGCCACGGCGAAACCCAGCGCTTCATCGATGCCGCGGTCACCTCGGCCAATCGCGCCGCGGCCCTGACCCACCGCCTGCTCGCCTTCGCCCGGCGCCAGCCGCTGAATCTCAAGCGTGTCGAGCTGAACCAGCTGATCGAGTCGATGCACGACCTGCTCAGCCGCACGCTGGGCAGCCACATCCACATCCGCAATCAGTTGCAGCAAGGTCTGTGGCCGGTTTCCAGCGACGAAAACCAGCTGGAAAGCGCGCTGCTCAACCTGGTCATCAACGCCCGCGACGCCATGGCTGACGGCGGCACCCTGCTGCTGGAAACTCGCAATGTCGAACTGTACAGGCAGGGCGATGTGGGCGATCTGGCCGCCGGGCGCTACGTCATCCTCTGCCTGACAGACAGCGGCTGCGGCATGAGCCCCAAGGTGCTGGCCAGCGTCTTCGAACCGTTCTTCACCACCAAACCCATCGGCCAGGGCACCGGGCTCGGCCTTTCCATGGTCTACGGCTTCACCCGGCAGGCCGGCGGCCATATCCAGATCGCCAGCGAACCGGGCGAAGGCACCCAGGTCAGCCTGTACCTTCCCGTATTCGAGGACCAAGGCGTCAGCGTCGCGCCAGCCGGCGAAGACGACGGCCCGCTTCAGGCCCAGCAAGGCGAAACCGTCCTGGTGGTCGAGGATGATCCGGCGGTGCGCCTGCTAGTCATCGACGTGCTACAGATGCTCGGCTATCAGACGCTGGAAGCCGCCGACGGCAATGCGGCGATCCGCCTGCTTGAGAGCACGCCCACCATCGACATGCTGGTCACCGATGTCGGACTGCCCGGCATGAACGGCCGGCAACTGGCGGATGTCGCGCGCCAGCATCGTCCCGATCTGCCGGTGCTGTTCATGACCGGCTATGCCAAGCAGGCCGCCAGCACGGACTTCCTCGAACCGGGCATGGACATGATCAGCAAGCCGTTCAACCTCGATGCGCTGGCCAAGCGCGTACGCGACATGCTGGCGGATAGCGACCAGCGGTGAATCGTCCGCGGCCGGCAGGGGTCATAACTCTATCCGCCGGCCGCGAGCATGCACTGCAGTTGCAGCGATGCAGAACGCCGGTCTCATCAGACCTCGTGACCTGTGCGGTGAGTGGGTTGAGGCAGGTTCGGATGTAAATGGCCGAGACAAAGCGCTGCGACGAGTCATAGGGGGTTATGGCGAGGAGCAGCAACCCAGTATCGGGGCCATGGACGCCGAAATTGACCAACCGAACCTGCCAAACAGGCGACTAACTGGACCGAATCGCCGATGAACGCCCCGTCTCGCCTGAATGCCGGCGTCGCCGCTGCCGCGCAACCACCTGCCGGTGCCAGCCAGCGTTACTGCTACCAGCCGATCGACGATGTCGCGCAATGCGCAGTCGATCTTGCCGAGGAGTGCGCGCTGGCGATCGCCTACAACGGGCTGAGCCAGGCGGTGATGATGATCTCGCCGGCCGATCTGGAAGATTTCGTGGTTGGCTTCAGCCTGGCCAATGGCTTCGTCGAGTCGCTGGATGATATCTACGACATTCGCCTGCACGGCAGCGGCAGTGCGCTGCGCGCCGAATTGGACATCGCCAGCCGCGCGTTCTGGCGCCTCAAGCTGCAACGCCGCCAGCTACCCGGCAACAGCAGCTGCGGGCTCTGCGGGGTCGAAGCGCTGGAGCAGGCACTCCCGCGCCTGCCGGTCATGCCGGCAGCGCCACTGCCGCCCTCGCACTGGTTGCAGGACCTGCGTCAACGTATCGAAGCGTTTCAACCGCTGGGGCGCGACTGCGGGGCGGTGCACGCCGCATTGTTCATGGACGCCAACGGCGAGATCCGCCTGGGCCGCGAGGATATCGGGCGGCATAACGCGCTGGACAAGCTGATCGGTGCCATGGCCCGCTCCGGCTGTGCAGCGGCCGGTGGCCTGGCGATCGTCACCAGCCGCTGCAGCCTGGAGCTGGTGCAGAAAGTGCAGCGGGCCGGGATTCCAGCGCTGGTGAGCCTGTCTTCACCCACCGGCCTGGCCGCCCAGTGGGCGCAGCGACATAACCTCAACCTCATCCACCTGCCACAGCACAGCCCGCCGCGGATCTACAGCCCTGCCGCAGCGGTGCGCGCGCAAGGCTGATGCTGATTCCGAGCGGGTAAAGGCCCTGCGCGCAGGCCCCACAAGCGAGCTAAGACCACTCGAAACACCTCTTGTTCCTAAGCAAAATCAAATAGTTAGCAAACGCCAACCGGATCACGCATTTCATCGGATCGCTCTTGCCGCAAGCGCAGCGGCACGTGAGGATCGCGGCGCAATCCACATACGGGATCACTCCATGAAGTACGCCTCGATATTCCTGTTGTCCACCAGCCTGCTCAGCGCTGCAGCCTTCGCCGGCAGCAACACCGAAGCCGCCGTCGGCGGCGCGCTCGGCGGTGCATTGGGTTCTGTGGTGGGAGAACACCTGGGGGGCTCGACCGGCGCCACCATTGGTGCCGGCGTTGGCGGCGCGGCCGGCGGCATGGTCGGTGCGGACAAACGCAGCCGTACCGAAGCGGCCATTGGTGGTGGCCTCGGTGCGGCAGGCGGTAATGTCATCGGCCAGCAGGTCGGTGGCAGCACGGGTGGGCTGATCGGCGCAGCCGTGGGCGGCGGCGCTGGCGGCGCGATCGGCAATGCCTACGGCGACGATGATGATGACTACCGGCGTGACCGTCGCTACCGGGATGATCGCCGCTACTACGGCCATCCAGGCAAAGCCAAAGGTCATTACAAGCACAAACACAAGCATCACTGAGGACCGCAGACGGCAGGCATTGCCGTCTCGCAGCCATCACTGCCTCGCCCGGACCGGCCCAGCCGCTCCGGGCGATCTCGTTTACGGGCTTCTGCTGGATGCGCCGAGTTGGTTAACTCAAGGCTTCCAGCGCGGCGCGCAAGCGCCCGGGAATGGCGGTGGGACGGTTGCTTGCGCGTTCAACGAAGACATGCACGAAGCGACCCGCGGCGCACGCCTCCTGCTCACCCTCGCGGAAGATTGCCAGCTCGTATTGCACCGACGAGTTGCCCAGCCTGGCCACCCGCAGCCCGACCTCGATGACGTCCGGATAAGCGATCGACGCAAAGTACTCGCAGGCGGAGCTGACCACGAAACCGACGATCTCACCGCCCTGAATATCCAGCCCGCCCTGCTGGATCAGATAGTTGTTCACCGCGGTATCGAAGAAACCGTAATAGACGACGTTGTTCACGTGACCATAGATATCGTTGTCGTGCCAGCGCGTGGTGATCGGCTGGAAATGCCGGTAATCGTGGCGCAGGTGCTTGGGTTGCTCAGGCATGGGTGGTTTCCACGTGCAGTAGTAAAAAGGCGCTCAATACGCCGCCTGATAGATCGCCAGCGCATCGGCTTCGGTGACTTCGCGCGGGTTGTTGACCAAGAGGCGCTGCTGCAGCATTGCCTCCTTGGCCAGTTGCGGCAGCATGTCCTCGGGCACACCGGCATCACGCAGGCGGGTCGGCAGGCCAACACGTGCACTCATCTGTTCGAACTCTTGGATCAACTGTTCGGGATAGGTGGACGGGTCGTCGGCGCGCAAACGATCACCGAGGATGATCGGCGCCAGCTCGCCGTAATGAGTGGTCGCCGCGCTGACGTTGAAGCGCAGCACCTGCGGCAGCACCAGCGCATTCGACAGCCCGTGCGGAATATGAAAGTTGCCTCCCAGCGGATAGGCCAAGGCATGCACCGCCGCCACCGGCGCATTGGCAAACGCCTGCCCGGCCAGACAGGCGCCGAGCAGCATGGCTTGGCGTGCCTCGCGGTTGCTGCCGTTGTGTACTGCTTCGTCGAGGTTGGCGGCCAAGAGCCGCAATGCCTCTCGGGCCAGCAGGTCGGACATGGGGTTCTTCTTCAGCGCGCTGGTATAGGCCTCGATGGCATGCACCATGGCATCAATGCCTGTCGCTGCCGTGACTGCAGGCGGCAAGCCGAGGGTGAGATCGGCATCCAGCAACGCCAGATCCGGCAGCAGCAGCGGCGAGACCACGCCCATTTTGGTCGTCTCGCCGGTGGTGATGATGGCGATTTGCGTGACTTCCGACCCGGTGCCCGCCGTGGTCGGCACCTGAATCAGCGGTAGCCGCTGGCCCTTGGCATTGCCGACGCCATAGATGTCCTGCAGCGACTGCGCGCGGCCCGGATGCGCCAGCAATGCCACCAGCTTGGCGACATCCATCGAGCTGCCGCCGCCGAAGCCGATCACCAGATCGGCACCGCTCGCTTTAGCCTGCTCGACCGCAGCCATCACGATGTTTGCTGGCGGATCAGCAATGACCTGGTCGTAAACGGCGACTCGCAGCCCTTCCGCCTCGAAGCCCGGCAATACCTCATTGAGCAGGCCGAAACGGGTGATGCCCGGATCAGTCACGACCAGCACCGAGCGTGCCCCGCGCTCCTTGCAAAGGCTGGCCAGCCGGCGCGACGAGCCAGGCTCGCAGATCAATTGAGCGGTTGTGGCAAAGCTGAACGGATGCATCGGTGCCTCCTGTGATCGATTAGCTCAAAACGCGAAGTCGCTTTCCGGCAGCGCCATCAAACATTCGGCCCCACCCTGAATCGCTTCCCGATGCGCACTCGCCCGCGGCAGTACACGGCGCAGGTAGAAATCTGCACTTGCCAGCTTGGCCTGATAGAACGCCTCTTCACCCGTACCCTGCTCCAACGCATCCTGCGCGCGCGCCGCGGCCTGCAGCCACAGCCCGGACAATAAGACATAGGCGGAGTACTGGAGGAAATCCACAGACACCGCGCCGATCTCCTGCGGATCGCGCCCGGTCGCCGCAATGATCTCGGCACTCAGCTCGCGCCATTCGCCAATCCGCGCTTGTACCTTGCTGGCCATGTCGTGCAGTGCCGGCCGGTCGGTCTGCCGATCACAGACCTCACTGAACTCCGCCTGCAACGCCGACAACTCCGCGCCGCCATCGCCGAGCAGCTTGCGGCGGATGTAGTCCAGCGCCTGGATGCCATTGGTGCCCTCGTAGAGCTGGGTGATGCGGCTGTCGCGCATCAACTGCTCCATGCCCCACTCGCGGATATAGCCGTGGCCACCGTAGACCTGCACGCCGAGGCTGGCGACTTCCTGGCCCATATCGGTGAAGAACGCCTTGACGATGGGGATCAGCAGCGCCGCGCGCTTGCTCGCCGCCTTGCGATAAGTCGGCTCGGGATGGCCGTGTTCGAGGTCCAGCTGCCGGGCGCAATAGGCCGCCAGCATGCGGCTGCCCTCGACCAGGGTTTTCTGAGTCAGCAGCATGCGCCGCACGTCCGGGTGCACGATGATCGGGTCAGCCACTTTGTCGGGGTGCTGCGCGCCGGCCAGTCCGCGAGACTGCAGGCGCTCGCGGGCATAGGCCAGCGAGCCCTGATAGGCCTGTTCGGCAATGCCAAGTCCCTGCAGACCGACCTGGAACCGCGCGTCTTTCATCATGGTGAACATGCATGCCAGGCCCTGGTTGGGCTCGCCGACGATCCAGCCAGTGGCGCCGTCGAAATTCATCACGCAGGTGGCGGCGCCCTTGATACCCATCTTGTGCTCGACGGCGCCGCAGCTCAGTGAGTTGCGCGCGCCCGGCGTTCCATCGGCGTTGGCGAGGAACTTGGGCACAAGCAACAGGCTGATGCCCTTCACGCCGGCCGGCGCATCCGGCAGGCGCGCCAGCACCAGGTGCACGATGTTCTCGCTCATGTCGTGCTCGCCACCGGAGATGAATATCTTGCTGCCGCTGACCTTGTAGCTACCGTCCGCCTGGGGTTCGGCGCGGGTGCGCAACAGCGCGAGGTCGGTGCCGGCCTGCGGTTCGGTCAGGCACATGGTGCCGCTCCAGCTGCCGCTGACCAGCTTCTCCAGATAGGCATCTTTCAACTCGTCGCTGCCGTGCTTGTACAGCGCCAGCACCGCACCTTCTGTCAGGCCGGAATAGATGCGGAAGGACAGTGAAGCGCCCATCAGCATCTCGTGGAAGTTGCAGGCCACCAGCTGTGGGAAGCCCTGGCCACCGTATTCGGTCGGCCCGGTCATGCTCGCCCAGCCGTTGTCGACGTACTGCTTGTAGGCCTCGACGAAGCCCTGCGGCGTGCGCACCTCGCCGTTTTCCAGGGTCACACCCTCTTCATCGCTGTTGCGATTGAGCGGCGCGATCTCACCGCCGGTGTAGCGCGCGGCTTCTTCCAGCACACCGTCGATCAGCTCGCGGTCCAGGCCGTTGCCGAGCAATTCGCAATGGCCGGTGGCGTCGAACAGCTCGTGCAGCACGAAGCGCATGTCACGCAGGGGAGCCTTGTATTCCATGCTCATGCCTCCTTCTTGTAGTCGGCGAAGCGGCCGCCGAGCGTGGCCAGGCTGTCGATCAGTCCGGCCGGCTGCCAGTGCTCGCCGTGGCGCTCGGCCAGTGCGTTGAGGCGCTCACGAATGGCCGGCAGACCCTGACGGTCGGCCCAGGTCATCGGGCCACCGACTTCGGCCGGGAAGCCGTAACCGTAGAGGTAGACGGTGTCGATATCGGCGCTGGACTCGGCCATGCCTTCCTCGAGTATCTTGGCGCCCTCATTGACCAGCGCCAGCAGGCAGCGCTCGAGGATTTCCTCACTGCCAATCTCGCGACGCTCATAACCGAGCCGCTCGGACTCACGCTGCACCAGCGCGTCCACTTCAGGATCGTGCTCGGCCTGGCGGCTGCCCTCGGCGTAGCGGTAGTAGCCCATGCGCGATTTCTGGCCGAAGCGGCCCAGCTCGCACAGACGATTGTCGACCTGCACCTCAGGCTCATCCTGGCCCTTGCCGGACAGTTCACGGGCGCGCCACTCCAGGTCGATACCGACCACGTCGTACATGCGGAACGGGCCCATGGCGAAACCGAAGCCCTGCAGCGCGGCGTCCACCTGATGCGGGTAGGCGCCTTCGAGCAGCATCATCCGCGCCTCCCGCACGTAGGTGGCGAGCATGCGGTTGCCGATGAAGCCCGGGCAGTTGCCGGCGACCACGCTGACCTTGCCCATGCGCTTGCCCAGTTCGGTGGATGCTTCGAGCACCACTTTGGAAGTCTTCGCGCCGCGGACGATCTCCAGCAGTTTCATGATGTGCGCCGGGCTGAAGAAATGCAGACCCACAACCTGCTCGGGGCGGCCAGTGACTGCGGCGATGGCGTCGATATCCAGCGCGGAGGTATTGCTGGCAAGGATGCCGCTCGCCTTCACGATGCCGTCCAGCTCGCGGAAGATGTTCTGCTTGAGCTCGAGGTTTTCGTAGACCGCTTCGATCACCAGATCCACATCGGCCAGCGCCTGGTAATCGGCCGCCTTGCTGATGCAGGCCCGGCGCGCCTGCGCCTGAGTCTCGTCGATCCGGCCCTGCCGCACATTGTGCGCGTAGGTGTCAGCCACCACGTTCAGCGCCTGCTCCAGCATCTCGGGGTTGTTGTCCAGCCAGCGCACCTGCACGCCGGCGTTGGCCAGGCTCATGACGATACCGCGGCCCATGGTGCCCGCGCCGATCACGGCGGCGGTCTGGATATCGAAGCGGTCTTGGCTCATTGCAGATGTCCTCGTTGCAAGGCTGGAAAAACTGGAGACCAACCATAGACGAAGACGCTACTATTTTTGAAATTTAGTCTTGTGATGTTTCGGATTCATCGAATGAATACCTACAACTTCGACCTCAACCTGCTCCGCGTGCTGGATGCCCTGCTGCGCGAGCGCAACGTCTCGCGTGCCGCCGAGCGCCTGTCGTTAAGCCAGCCGGCGGTCAGCAATGCCCTGGCCCGCTTGCGCGAACTACTCGACGACCCGCTGCTGGTGCGTGCCGGCCGAGCCATGCAGCCGACACCAAGGGCGCTGGCACTGGAAGCACCGATCCGCCACGCGCTGCAGCAGATCGAGCACAGCCTGATTGCCGGCGAAGCCTTCGATCCGGCGCGCAGCCACCAGCGTTTCCGCATCGCCGTGACCGACTATGTGGAGCTGATCTGCATGCCCGCGCTGATGCGGCGCCTGGCCGAGCACGCACCCGGCATCCAGCTGGCGATCCAGCACCTGACGCCGACGCTGCCGGTCGAAGCGCTGGACAACGGCGAGGTCGACCTGGTGCTCGGGCGCTTTCTCGAGGTGCCGTCACGCTTTCACGTACGTCGCTGGGCCAGCGAGACGCTGCAGGTGGCGGTGCGGCGCGACCACCCGCTGCTGACAGCGGGGCTGGATCTGGATGCGTTTCTGCGCCTGCGCCACCTGTGGGTGCATGGTGGCCAGACCCGCGGCATGGTCGACCAGTGGCTGGAAGCCCAAGGGCTTGAACGCAAGGTTGTCTACACCACGCCGAACTACCTGCAGGCCGCGCATATCGTCGCCAGCAGCGACCTCGCTGCCGTACTGCCGACCCAGTTGGCGCGCTATTTCGCCACGCTGCTACCCCTGCAAACCTTCGATCTGCCGTTCGATCTCGGCACCTTCGCGCTGGATATCGTCAGCGTCGCACAGCGACAGAACGACTCGGCGCTGCAATGGCTGATCGAACAGATAGACGCCGTGGCGCCTAGCTGAGGCGCGAATCGAGCGCAACGAATCTCACGCCTGACTAATATCCATTTGCTAGTATCTCCCAGCTTTTCCGTCGGGAATTTCCCGAAAGCAGGCGACTGCGGCCGGCTGCGCGGAACATCGCAGCAAGGTGGATATCTACTCTTGCTAATGCGCCATGGTGAACATGGACGATCAAATCAAATCCGGAGCTAGACCTATGGCGGCCCTGCTGCAACGTACCACCGACACCATTACTCGCAATCAGGCCGAACTGCTCAGCAGCTGGAAGTCCGACCTGCAGAATCTGGGCGGCTATCACAACGTCAAGCCCGAAGAACTGGCCCAGCAGACCGTCGACTTCATCCGTCAGCTGATCAGCGGAACGGCAGACGGCTCGGCCGATATCAACGGTCCGGCCTGGGACAGCATGCGCCTGTACCTGGAAAAACTCTCGCGCAGCCGCGCCCTGCTCGGCATGGATTCGCAACAGACCGCCGGTTTCATCTTCGCCATCAAGCGTCCGCTGATGACCCTGCTGCAGAGCGAATACGCCAACGAACCGGCAGTATTCGCCGAGCAGCTGTGGGCGGTATCCGAGCTGATCGACAGCCTCGGGCTGTACACCGTGCGCACCTTCCAGAAGTCCCGCGAAGAAGTGATCAAGCGTCAGCAGGAAGAGTTGCTGGAGCTGTCGACCCCGGTGGTCAAGCTGTGGGACGGCGTGCTCGCCCTGCCGATGATCGGCACCCTCGACTCGCAGCGCACCCAGGTGGTGATGGAGTCGCTGCTGCAGCGCATCGTCGATACCGGTTCGGAAATCGCCATCATCGATATCACCGGTGTGCCGACGGTCGACACCCTGGTCGCCCAACATCTGCTGAAGACGGTCACCGCGATTCGCCTGATGGGTGCCGACTGCATCATCAGCGGCGTGCGTCCGCAGATCGCGCAAACCATCGTGCATCTGGGCCTGGATTTGCAAGGCATCGTCACCAAGGCCAGCCTGGCCGACGCCCTGGCTCTGGCCCTGCGCCGTTCCGGCCTCACCGTGACGAAGGCCGTCTAATGGATCGCATACCCATTCTGCGGATGGGCGAGTTTCTGCTCGTCACCATCCAGGTCGACATGCACGACCAACTGGCGATGACCCTGCAGGACGACCTAGCCGAACGCATCAGCGCGACGTCGGCAAAGGCCGTGCTGATCGATATCTCCGCACTGGACATGGTCGACTCCTTCATCGGCCGCATGATCGGCACCATCTCCGGCCTGTCACGGATCATGGACGCCGAGACCGTGGTAGTCGGCATGCAACCGGCCGTGGCCATCACCCTGGTCGAACTCGGCCTCGACCTCCCCGGCGTCAGCACCGCGTTGAACGTCGAGCGCGGCATGCAGCTGCTGCGCGCCCGCGTGGCCGCGCAATGATCGTGCGCAGCAGCGGCAGCCAGCCGGTGCGCCTCGAACAGGATGTCGTGCTGGCGCGGCAGACCGTGCGCAAGCTGACCCAGGAATGCGCCATGCGCCTGATCGACCAGACCAAGCTGGTCACCGCGGTCAGCGAGCTGGCGCGCAACACCGTGGTCTACGGTGGCGGCGGCGACATGGACTGGCAGCTGATCGAGGACGGCACGCGGGTCGGCGTACGCCTGACCTTCCGCGACGAAGGCCCGGGCATCGCCGACATCAAACTGGCCATGACCGACGGCTGGACGTCCGGTAGCGGCCTCGGCCTGGGCCTGACCGGCGCCAAGCGGCTGGTTGACGAGTTCGAACTCGACAGCACGGTCGGCGCGGGCACCCGAATCACCATCACGCGGTGGACATGAACGTTCAGGGAAGCGTCACCCAGGTCCTGCTGATCGAAGACAACAGCCAGATCGGCCACGCCCGCCGGGTCGCCCAGCGGCTGGCCGAACAGCACGACTTCGACACCACCGATGCCGGGCGCGCCGCCCTGCTCGCCACCGAGCTGGGCAGTAACCTGCTCAAGCACGCCGGGCGCGGCGAACTGCACCTTCGCGTAATTCCTGGACGAGAGGGGTGCGGCGTCGAAATCATCGCGGTCGACCGCGGACCGGGCTTCGACCTCGATCAATGCCTGACCGACGGCTTTTCCACCCGCGGCACCCAGGGCATCGGGCTCGGCGCGCTGGCGCGTCAGGCCCAGGTGTTCGACGCCTACTCCGATGCCCGCGGCTCGGTGGTGCTGGCGCAGCTGTTTCCTCGCGGCGTGCAGCCGCCGCCGTGGCGCTATGGCGTCAGCCAGCATCCCTATCCAGGCGAAACAGCCTGTGGCGACGCCTGGCAGCTGGCCTTCGATGGGCAGCGCTGCAGCGCCCTGGTCATCGATGGCATCGGCCATGGCGAGCTTGCCCAACAGGCCGCACTGGCAGGTGCGGTGGCGTTTGCAGAATCCCCACTGGATTCCCCCTTCGCCCTGTTCAGCAATATGCACCAGGCGATGAACGGCACTCGTGGCGGCGCCGCAGCCATCGCGCACTTCGACGGCCAGCGTCAGACGCTGGATTTCGCCGGCATCGGCAATATCGGCGCCAGCCTGATCGCTAGCGAGGGCTCGCGTGGCCTGGCCTCGCATCCTGGCATCGTCGGCGTGCGCTTTCGCAAGGCGCATGTCTTCGACTACCCGCTGGGCGAGGCGCGGCTCCTGGTGCTCTACAGCGATGGCCTGCAAACACGCTGGAATCTGCGCGACTACCCCGGTCTCGTTCACCGTCACCCGGCCATCATCGCCGCACTGTTGCATCGCGACTTCTGCCGCGGTCGCGACGACGTGACCGTGCTGGCACTCAACCTGGAGGCTCCTCGTGGCTGATCCGACGTCCCCCGAGTCCGGCGACGCCGGCCTGCTCGAGCAGCTGCGCCGCGATAACGAGTCGCTGCGCGCCGAACTGGAAGAAACCAATCAGGGTGTCTTGGCGCTGTATGCCGAGCTGGACACCCAGGCCGAGCAGCTGCGCCAGGCCTCGGACCTGAAGAGTCGCTTTCTGTCGTACATGAGCCACGAGTTCCGTACGCCGCTGGGCTCGATCCTCAGCATCACCCGCCTGCTCAGCGACGAACTGGACGGCCCGTTGAGCCCGGAACAGCACACGCAGGTGCGTTTCGTCAGCTCGGCCGCCAGCGAGCTGAGCGAAATGGTCGATGATCTGCTCGACCTGGCCAAGATCGAAGCCGGCCGCGTCAGCATTTCCCCGGCCTGGTTCGACATGCTCGACCTGTTCTCGGCGTTGCGCGGCATGTTCCGCCCCATCGTCGAGGGCTCGCCGATCGACCTCATCTTCGAAGAGCCCGAAGGCATTCCGCGGCTCTATACCGATGACAAGAAGCTGGCGCAGATCCTGCGCAACTTCATCTCCAACGCGGTGAAGTTCACGCCCCAGGGGGTGGTGCGCGTGTCGGCACGGATGGAAAACCCGCAGCAGGTCCGCTTCGCCGTCAGCGACACCGGTATCGGCATTGCCCCCGAGCTGCACGACCGGCTTTTCGAAGATTTCGCCCAGGTCGACTCGCCGCTGCAGAAGCGCCTGCGCGGCACCGGCCTCGGCCTGGCGTTGTGCAAGCGTTTCGCCGAACTGCTCGGCGGCCGTGTCGGTGTGGAAAGCGAACCAGGCAAGGGCTCGGAGTTCTATGTAGTTCTGCCTCTGGCGATTGATACGGAGCCTTCCGATGGAGCGTGACAGCCGTCTGTTGATCGTCGACGACAACGCGCCGACGCGCTATGCGATGCGCCGGGTACTGGAACGCCATGGCTATCAGGTGCTGGAAGCCGGCACTGGCAGCGAAGGCCTGGAACTGGTGGCCAACGCCGCGCCGGATGCGCTGATCCTCGACGTCAACCTGCCGGACATGAGCGGCTTCGACATCGCCCGCCAGCTGCGCGCCGATGCGAACACCGCCCTGCTGCCGCTGATTCACGTGTCCGCCGCCTCCATCGAGACCAACGACATCATCACCGGCCTCGATGCCGGCGGCGATGCCTACCTGATCCACCCGGTCGACCCCGACGTGCTGCTGGCAACGCTGCGCACCCTGCTGCGGGTGCGCGATACCGAGCGCGCACTGCGTGACAGCGAGGCGCGCTTCCGGGAAATCTTCTTCCATGTCGCCGCGCCCATCGCGGTGCTCGACGCCGAACTGCAGCTGCACGAGTGCAACCATGCGTTTGAACTGCTGGTGGGAGCCGTCGGCCCGACGGCTCCCCTGTCGCAACGTTTCGCCGCCGGCCAAGAAGCGATTCTCGCCGAGCTGAGCGCACATCTTCAGGCCGGCGAGCGCTGGCAAACCCCGCTGCAAATGCAGGTCAACGGCGATACCCGCGAGACCGAGTGGCAAATTTCCCCGTACCGCGCACAGGGCCTGGGCCTGGTGTTCGTTGAGGACGTAACCGAACAGCGTCTGCGTGAACGCGCACAGCGCCAGGAAATCGCGACTACCACCAGTCAGCTCGCCCACGAGGTCGCCGAGCGAGCGCGCACCGAAGAGCAGCTGCTGCAGGCGCAGAAGATGGACGCCCTGGGCAAACTCACTGGCGGTATCGCACACGACTTCAACAACCTGCTCACCGGCATCATCACCGGCATCGAGCTGATGAAGCAGCGCATCATCGAAGGCCGCGCCGACAGCGTGCTGCGCTTTGCCGATGCCTCGCTCAGCTCGGCGCGCAGTGCAGCGTCGCTGACCAATCGCCTGCTGGCATTCGCTCGCAAACAGCCGCTGGATGCACGGGCGCTGGATATCAACGAACGCATCCGCTCGCTGGAAGACCTGCTGCGGCGCACCATCGGCGAACGCATCACGCTGACCTTCGACTTCACCGCCGAGCCCGCGGTGGCGCGCGTGGACGTCAGCCAGTTCGAGAGCGCCCTGCTCAATCTGGTGATCAACGCCCGCGATGCGTTGCCCGAAGGCGGGCATATCCGCATCAGTACCTTTCCCTCGGATGGCAGCCAGGAGGCGGAACTCGCGCCAGGGCGCTACATCGGTCTGTGCGTGAGCGATGACGGAACGGGTATCGAGCCCGGCGTGCTGGACAAGGTCTTCGATCCCTTCTTCACCACCAAGCCGCAGGGCCGCGGCACAGGGCTGGGGCTATCGAGCATCTACGGGTTTGCCCTGCAGTCGGGTGGCGATGCGAGCATTCGCAGCACGCTCGGCGCCGGAACCGAAGTCACCCTCCTGCTGCCCGCCGCCAACGGCGAACAGGCAGCGACGCCCGCCGCAGCGCCGGATAGTTCGATGCGGCTGGTCGGCCACGAGCACGTGCTGGTGGTGGAAGACATGCCCAGCGTGCGCATGCTGATCGCCGAGACGCTGATCGAAGCCGGCTACCGCTGCAGCCAGGCGGGAGACGTGGAAACCGCCCAGTCTCTGCTCGAGGCCGACCCGTCGATTGACCTGCTGCTGACCGATGTCGGGCTACCCCGTCTTTCCGGTCGCCAGCTGGCCGAATGGGCACGCCGCGAGCGCCCGACATTGCCGGTGGTGCTGATGACCGGCTATGCGGAGAGCGCATCCAGTCGCGAGGGCTTTGTCGATGAGCGCATGGAGCTGGTGCTCAAGCCGTTCGAAGGTGCAGACCTGCTGATCAAGATCCGCGGCCTCCTCGACGAAGCCTGATGTTGCCGACCGACTATCCACCGCCGCTTAAAAATCACCTATCTGCGCTTGATGCGCATGGCGCGGGCAACAAAAAACCCGCCGAAGCGGGTTCTTTCTGACCTATCCGAATCCTTCCGGCTGCCTTCCTGGCGGTGGTCGATCATCCTGATCCTGAGCACGTCCTGCGCTTCAGAGTGGGCATAGATTAATCATCAGGCCGCAGGCAATGAAGAGCCAAAAACCGGGATTCTTGTAAGCCTTTCGCTATAGCTAAAACGAACGTGTCGTTTCACTGTCGCGCTTACCAGCCTGGCGGGACAGAAGGCTGCCTTTGCGCGGCCACGCACCCCGCTGCTTTGTCGGCAAACAATGCTCCCGCTACGAATTATTAGCGTGGAACATTTGTTGAATTATTTCTCTTCCCCCCATAGGCTCACAAAATATTGAGAATTAACAACTAGTTAAACCATAAATATTTGAGTTCGCGAGCTTACTTAAAGGGACCAATTTATTTAAATTGCAAATAAAAGCTGTACATATATTTAAAACTACGTATATTCGCCCCACTGCTTCGCAATTAACACTTCGACACCCGGCATGATGTTTCTCTGTTTCATCTCCTCGGTTCGTTTTGCTTCTCGCTTCTCAGTCTCGGCACCGAATGCTTCAGTGCTGCAGCCTTAAAACACCTTGGGAGATACTCATGTCTACTCGTCAAAATGGCACAGTCAAATGGTTCAACGATGAAAAAGGTTTCGGCTTTATTACGCCGACCGATGGCAGCGAAGATCTGTTCGTTCATTATCGTTCAATCGAAAGCACAGGTTTCAAAAGCCTGAGCGAAGGCCAAGCGGTCTCTTTCATGGCTACCAAAGGCCAGAAAGGGATGCAGGCTGATCAGGTTCAAGTCTCCTAAGACGCCTGATACAAAAAAGCCCCGCTTCGGCGGGGCTTTTTTTCGTCCGTAATATCTGACGCAACGGCTTTTCCCATGATCGTAAAATAATAGTGCTAGTTCTGAATGTCGGAAATAGGCGCGGTCGACGTTCAGCACCAGCGGCATATGAATTCCTCAGAAAAGCAAAAACCCGCCGAAGCGGGTTTTTTCTGACCTTTCCGAATTCCCTTCGATTGCCGTCCTGGCGATGGTCGATCTTCCTGATCCTGAGCGCGTCCTGCGCTTCAGAGTGGGTGTAGATTAATTACACACCGTGGACGGTAAAAGGGTCGAACGCCGCAGCCTCTTGTAAGCCTTTTGCTATAGCTGCAGGAGCCGGGGAACTTTCAGACCCAAGGAACGCCTCGCAGTCGCCCTGAAAGGCCCGACGTAGAGCCATCCTGAGCAAGCGATGCATCGTAATCGACGGTGCATCGCTGCGACGAGATCCAAAACGCGCGAAACCTGTCCAGCAGACGTATTAGTCCTTCGACAGGTCAACCAGCGGCTCGTCACGAATTTCAGTGTCGCGACCGGCCTGTACCGCTTCGATCCGTTTGCGCGCGGCGTCGACTGCGGCGCTATTGACCAGCAGCTCGTAACTCACGCGAAAATGCTTCTGCTCACCTGGCTCAATCTTCGGCACCAATCCCAACGGCCGTTGATAGCGGCGGTTGTAGGAAAAGCTGGTACCTGGTTCGAGACCGGTCACGTAGCCCTGCTTCTCGGTATCGGTGTTCTTCCACAGCGAGAACACCGGTAGCTCGGCAGTATTGAAGCCGACACTGACGCCGAGATTGCCGGCGCGGTTGTGCAGCATGGTCAGGGTCTGGCCCTGTTCGTCCGCATAGGGCACCACGTTGAACACCGTCTCGTCGTAGTCCCTGGTTGGGCCGCGATAGCGCTGCCAGTCGCTCAGCTCCTTCGCCGCGCGGGGGTTGAACGGTGAGACCTGCTTGACCGGCGCCACGAAGCGCGCGCCCTCCTCCAGCAGCGGCGTGCCGAAATTGGTGTGGTACAGCACCTGGTATTCCTTGGCGTAGTCGCCCTGATTGGTCAGCGTGTCGTGCAACGAGAATCCGGTGCGGCCGGGCTCTGTGCTGAGCTCGGTGAGGATTGCGAAGTCGAGTTTCTTAAAGGCCTTCTCCTGCAGCTCTCCACGCAAGCGAATGGCATAGGGCGGCTTCTCGTCGATCTGCAGCACTACCCGCGAGGCCGGAATGTTCGCCGCACGGCCATGCAGCGTGAGCAGTTCGCCGTTGTCTTCGCCGGGGTGGCCGACCCACTCGAAGCCGCAACGGGTGACCAGTTCATTGAAGCCCTCGAGCCAGCCCAGCCCGCCGCGCCCGTTGAGCTCGATAAAGGCCGGGTTGACCACTTCATCCACCGGCGAATCCCAGCCCAGGCGTACCTCGCCGGCCACCGCTTCCAGCACATTCATGCCGCGCGTGGGCACAACGGTCATGCGCATGCTGCCGTTGTCGATCTCGATCAGGCTGACGCCTTCCTGCCGGCCGCCATGCAAGGTACGCATGCTGACCGAGAATGGCGTCGGCGCGTCGATGCCCAGCTCTTCGCTGGTGATGCGCCAGTTCTTCGCCGGCTTGTCGTGGTCGATCAGCACCTGTTCCCAGGCCATGGCAGGAGTGGCCAGGCAGATGCCCAGGCCGAGGAGAAGCTGCAAACGGGTCATGGGGGTTCCCTTTGTTGTTATGACTCATGCTCAAGGTAGCTGAAACGTTTCATCTGGCAAGCCAAAGCGGTTGCCGAATGACCGAAGGGAGGCGGAACGCATGCTGTACGGAGTGCTCTAGCTTGGCTTTCAGCCCTTGCTGTAGCGACTCGGCTGCCAGTAGCCGGTGAGCAGCGGAAGTGCGGGACCACGCCAGCCGCGCTGACGAAGTTGCCGGGCGATCAGCGCATTCATGATCTTGTGCCCCATCAGCAACACGCTTTCATTGGCCTCGGCCAGCTCGATCAACCGATCGGCCGCTGCGCTGGCACGCCTTGTGGATTCTCGGATGTGCTCGGTATGGCTGGCGAAGCCGAGAAACCAGGCGGTGCGAAACGCCAGGCGCCAGAAGCGCGACGGCAACAGCGGCAGGCCCCACTCGGGATACGGCAGGTGCGGCTCGACGAACAGCGGATCAGGCAGTTCACAGCAGTCGCATTCCAGATGCGAGCGCGATTCGATGCAGCGCTGCAGGGAGCTGCAGACCACGATGCCAACCGAGCCTGCCAGCGCGACCAGACTGTCCGGGCGCTCGGCGGCGACGACCTCGGCAGCGTTGTAGCGCTCGACCCAGGTTTTCATGCCAACCGGCGTGCTCCAGCGCGCTGCGCCGTGGTCGGGTCTACCGTGCCGCACGAGGATGATCTGCATCTGGCTACCGGATACACAGGCCCGGCCGCCAAGACGCATGCCTGGCAGCAGGGGGATAGAAAGAGAATGAAGCGGGTGGAAACGCCCCGGCACGCGGCCGGGGCGACGGGGTCACTTGTCGAGCTCGTCCTGCTTTTCCAGGAATTCCTCTTCGAGCATCGCATCCTTGACGGCCTGAGGCTGCTCATCGAGCAGCGGATCATTCAACTCGCCGCTGGACAGTACGCGGGTGTCCAGCTTGCCCATCAGATGCTCCAGCGCGTGCTGCATCTTGTCCGCCGCGCCATCGACCGCCAGCTGCAGCGACTCGGCCTTGTGCGTCACCGACACCGCCTGATGCCCCTTGGGCCGCGCCTCGATCTGGCAACGCTTGTCATCGGCGCCGGCCTTCTGCGCGTTCTCATCGCTGACATGGACTTCCACTCGGGTGAGGAAGTCGTCGAAACGCTCGAGCCGATCCTCAACGGTCGTACCGACCCACTCGTGCAGCTCGACGCTGCCAGGGATGTGGTTGCTATTGACCTGCACTTGCATACAACTACTCCTGATAGATGACGTACCTACTAAGGTTCGAGGCGTGCGCGTCGGCGAGGTTCAGCTGCTTCGTCCGGTTGCGGGCCCAGGCGGGTCGGCGGGCGTGGCGCCCGCACGGTCAGCCCGACCACCGAGCAGCCAACCCAGCACACCCCAGACCGCCGCGCACACGGCGCCGACCAGGGCGATCAGCCAGACGCCCTGACCGAGACTGTCGAGCAGGCTCTTGGCCCAGCCGCTCAGGGCATCGCCGCCGCGATAGACCACGGTGTCGATGAAGTTCTTCGCCTTGTACTTGCTCTCGGCATCCAGCGGCGCGAAGAGCATCTCGCGGCCCGGGCGGACGAAGGCGTATTCGCCGACGCGACGCACGATCATCACGGCGGCCAGCACGGCAAAGGTCGGCGCCAGAGCCAGGCCGGCGAAACCGAGGCAGACCAGCGCCGGTACGGCGGCCAGCAGAATCCGCACGCCGAGCCGCTGCGCGATGCGCCCGGTGATGAACAGCTGCGACAGCAAGGCGCCCGCCTGCACCACGAAATCGATCGCACCGAACACCCGCACCTGCTCGGCACGATCCGGAAACAGCTCGGCGACCAGCCTTGCCTGTTCGAAGTAGAGAAAGGTGCTGGCGGTCGTCAGCAGCAGCACGAACGCCGCGATGCCGAGCAGATAGCCCGAGCCCAGCACCCGCGTCAGGCCACTGAATGGATTGCCCGCTACCGGTCGCCGTGGACTTTCGGCATGTTCGGCGCCGGGACGGCCGGCACCCATCTCCTCGCGCCAGACCATCAGGTAGTGCTTGAACGCGACCGCGGCGACCAGCAAAAGCGCCGCCAGCAGCATCAGCCCGAACTGACCGAGCACGCCGACCAACAGCGCGCTCGTCGCCGGTCCGACCAGCCCGCCCACGCTGGCACCAGCAGCGATGAAGGCGAACAGCCGGCGCGCCTGTGGCGCGTCGAACACATCGGCCATCAGGCTCCAGGCGACCGAGACCACGAACAGGTTGTAGACCGAGATCCACACGTAGAACACCCGCGCCAGCCAGACGCTGTCTCCGAGCAGGAAAAACAGCCCCGCGAACACGAGCAGGTTGACGCAGAAAAAGCCGTACACCCAGTCGATGTAATGGATGCGCGCGACCCGAGAGTTGAGCCAGGCGAACAGTGGCACCGCCACCAGCATGGCGATGAAGGTCGCGGTGAACAGCCACTGCAGGTTCTCGACGCCGCCCTGAATGCCCATCGACTCGCGAATCGGCCGCAGCATGAAGTACCCAGAGAACAGGCAGAAGAACAGGCTGAACCCGGCTAGCGCAGCACGCAGTTCGCCCGGGCGGGCATTGATCAGCGCGGCCCCGCGAGCGGCTAGCGAAGTCGGCATTCGGCGCTCAGCGGAAGGCGTCGACGATCATCTGCCGCTGCCGCGCATCCGGCAGCCGCCCCTGCCCGGCGAGCAGGTTGTCGGCCATGTAGCGCGGGTTGGAAGTCGCCGGTATGACCGCAGTTACAGCCGGCTCGGCAAGGATGAACTTGAGCAGCAGCTGCGCCCAGGAGCTGGCACCGATCTCCACTGCCCAGGCCGGCAGCGGCTTGTCCCTGACCCTGGACAGCAGGTTGCCACGGGTAAACGGCCGGTTGATCAGCGTGGCGATGCCGTGGTCGGCGCAGTACGGCAGCAGCTGCTTCTCGGCGTTGCGCTCGCCCACCGAATAGTTGAACTGCACGAAGTCGACCTTCTCCTGCTTCAGCGTCTCCAGCAGGCGGTCGTGGGCCGACTCCAGATAGTGGGTCACGCCGATGCAGCGCACCCGCCCCTCCTGCTTGAGTTCGCGCAGCAGGCCGAGCTGGATGCGGGTGTCCTGCAGGTTGTGCACCTGGATCAGGTCGATGGTGTCGGTCTGCAGCGCCTTGAAGCTCGCTTCGATCTGCGCCATGCCGCGCTCGCGACCGCTGGAGGACACCTTGCTGGCGAGGAAGACCTTGTCGCGCTGGCCGTGGCGCTCGACCAGCTCACCGACGACGCGCTCGGAATTGCCGTAGCTCGGCGCGGTATCGATCAGCGATGCGCCGCCGTCGAGCAGCACGCGCAGCACCTCGAGCAACCGTGTCATCTCGGGATAATCCAGGCCTATGTCATGTGTCCGCGAAGTGCCAAGGCCGATGATGGGCAGCATCTCGCCGGTGGCGGGAATCTCGCGTCGACGCAGCGCCTCGGCTGCCCGCACCAGCGACGGCAACAGCGGACCGAGCGCCAGCATCGCTGCGGCCACGGCTGTACGTTGAATGATCTGGCGGCGCGTCGGCATGGGTGGGGTCTCCGGTCGTTTGCGATATCGACCTCTGAGTATGGTCGAGTCATTTCGCGATACCGGCCCGGCGACGTACGGAGCTTTTCCTGATGTTTCATGTAGCGCCGAAGCGTACGATAACGATGCCGCAATAGTGGCAATATGCCCCTATTTGCGCTTTACTGCGCCGCTTCCGATGCCTGCTGCGCTGACGGCGGGTTGGTAACTGTCGAGACGAACATGTCCTTGAACCTACGCCAGTCGCGCCAGCAGAGTCCCGATGGCGAGGCACCCGCCGCGCCGCGTCCCTGGGTACGCTCCCGGCTGAGCAGTCTCTGTTATGCCGCAGGACTGCTGTTGGTGTTCATTCTCAGCCTGCTTCTGCTGCCGAACGACAGCGGCCTGGGCCGGCTGCTGTGGGGCGCGCTGTAAGACAGCGCCCAGATATCAGGTTTCAGGTCTCAGGTCTCAGGTCTCAGGTCTCAGGTCTCAGGTCTCAGGTCTCAGGTCTCAGGTACGAAAACGGCCAACCAGTTCCGCCAGCGTCTTCGACAGCCCGGACAGCTGTTGACTGGCGAGCATGCTCTGCGAGGAATAAGTGGCCGCCTCGTTGGACAGGTCACGGATATCGGTGATGTTGCGCGCGATTTCCTCGGTAACGCTGCTCTGCTCCTCGCACGCCGTGGCGATCTGGGCGGCCATGTCATTGATCCGCTGCACCGACACGGACGTTTCCGCCAGCACCTGATCGACGCCGGATGCCCGCTCGACGCTGTCTCGCGCCTTGTCGCTGCCGTTCTGCATGGCCTGCACGGCCTTGTCGACGCCGCTCTGCAAGCGCTCGATGCGCGCCTGGATATCCTTGGTCGAATCCTGTGTGCGCGCGGCCAGCGCCCGTACCTCGTCGGCCACCACGGCGAAACCGCGGCCCTGCTCACCGGCGCGCGCGGCCTCGATGGCGGCGTTGAGCGCGAGCAGATTGGTCTGCTCGGCGATGCCGCGAATCACTTCGAGCACCGCGCCGATGCTGGCGGTTTCCTCGGCAAGCGCACCGATGATCTGCGAAGCGCCTTCGACCTCCCCGGCCAGCTGGCGGATGGACTGGATGGTACTGCTGACCACCGACGCGCCCTGGCGCGACTGGGTTTCCGCCGCACGCGCGGCGTCCGACGCGTTCTGCGCATTGAGCGCGACTTCATGCACCGCCGCGCTCATCTCGGTCGCGGCGGTGGTCACCTGATCGACCGCGGCGTGTTCGCTGCTGATCAGCTGATCGTTGGTTTCAGCCATTGCCGCCATGCCGCGCGCGGCGGTCTCGACCTCAGCGGTAACCCGTCCGACCTCGGCAATCAGCGGCTGCAGTTTGTCGAGAAAACGGTTGAAGGCGTTGCCGAGCTGGCCCAGCTCGTCAGCCGAATGCACCTCCAGGCGGGCGCGCAGGTCGCCATCGCCATCGGCGATCTGCTTCAGGCGATCGAGCAGTCGGCGCATCGGATGCAACACCACCATCGGCAAACCCAGTATCAACAGCACGCAGCCCAGCAGGCCGATGATCAGCACCGCGGTCTGCTGCCTGGATGTGGCGGCGCCTTCGGCGATCGCCGCCGCGCCCTCGGCCTCGGCGGCTGCGCCTTCGAGTTCGCCGAGTTTGTCGATGGCATCGCGCATGGCATCGAAGCGCACCTCGCTGTCACCGAAGCTCAGCGCGCTGGCGGCCTGAGGATCGAGATCGACCTGCTCGATGACCCGCTGCGATAGCGCGGACCACTGCTGAAAGCCGCCATTGAACTGCTCGACCAGCGCCAGCGCCTCGGCGCCCGGTTGCATGGCTGCGTACTTCTGCACGCGGTCGTAGGCTTGCTTGAGGTTTTCCGCATGGCTGGCCCTGAGTGCCTGCACATGGTCGCCAGCATCGCTGTCGAGCAGGCTACGCTCGGCGACAAAGGCCTGATACAGGTCGCGATCGGCATTGAGCAGCAAGCCGATGGCCGGCAGATGGCGCGTTCCCAAGACCTCGCTGGAGTCGGTCACGCGTTCGATGCCACGCATCCCGAAAACGCCCATCAGCACCAGCAACAGCGCCAGAGCGGCAATGGGCAGGGTGATCTTCCAGCAAAATCCAAGATCGGTGAACAGGCGGGGCATGGCGTCGCTCCTCGAGAGGCTTTCCTTGGCTATCGGCTACAACAACTGCGGCAACAGGTCACCGGTCGACAATTGCACAGCCGCGCGCGACTTCCGTTGCGCCACATCAAGAGGAATCGCCGCCTCACCCAGTACTTCCGGATGAAGACCATGGTTGCATGTCGATCTTCGATCCGGCGGCCGATAACGTGGCTGACGGTGACGGCGCCGAACGGGCATGCAGCTCGCGGCCGGGGTGCCGATAACAAAAAATGTAGCCTCTGATCGACGGCTGATCAGTGCGGGAGCGGCCGAGTTTCCCGCTTCCCTTCCTCAAGCGAGTAACGCCCATGATTTCGCTCTCCCGATTCAAGCCAGGCCACACGCAATCCAGCGGCACGGCGAGCCTGCTCTGCTCGGCTCACCAGCTTGCCCAGCAGCTCGCCACCCTGCGCTTCAACCCGACCTACATTGCCGGTTTCGTCTCGCCGCACGTGGATCTGGATGAGGTCGCCAGGCAGATAGCGCAGCGCTTTCCGCAGGCGACGATCAGCCTGTGTACCACCGCGGGCGAGCTGTCGAGCGAAGGCCAGCGGCTTTATTGTGCGACCGGCGCGCAGTGGGATCGGGTGGTGTTGCAGCTGTTCGACGCCAGCGTCATCGCCGCCGCCGAGATCGTTCGTGTGCCGCTGGAGTGCGAGGACATCCGTGGCCAGGGTCAGCGACTGTCGATGAGCGAGCGCATCGCGCGCCTCACGGCGTCGATCAAGCGGGTGCAGGTGTCGATGAAGATCGATTACCGCGACACCTTGGCCAACATCTTCTTCGATGGTCTCTCCGCTTCGGAATCCTTCTTCATGGAGGCGCTCTACGAATCCGGGCGCTTTCCCTGCCTGTTCGTCGGCGGCTCAGCCGGTGGCAAGCTGGATTTTCAGAAGACCCAGCTGCATGACGGCAAACGCAGCTACCAGAACCACGCGCTGATCGTCTTTCTCAAGTGCGCGCGGGACGTACGCTTCGGTGTGTTCAAGAGCCAGAACTTCGAACCGACGCCACTGAGCCTGAGCGTACTCAGCGCGTCCCTGGAAGACCGCTACATCAGCCAGGTGGTCGACGCTCGCGGCAACATCCGCACCATGGTCCAGGCGCTGTGCGAGGCGCTCAAATGCGCGCCGCAGGAGCTGGAGCAGCGGCTCTCGGACTACTCCTTCGCCATTCGCGTCGGCGAGGAAGTGTTCGTCCGCTCGATCTCGCAGATCGACTTCGCCAACGAACGCGTCCACCTGTTCTGCGACGTCGCGCCCGGCGAGGAGCTGATCATGGTCAAGCGCACGCCGCTGGCCGAAACCACCCGCCGCGACTATCAACGATTCATGCAGAACAAACCCGGCAAACCGTTGGTGGGCATCCTCAACGACTGCATCTTGCGCCGGCTGAACAACGAGCAGGCACTGGGCGGCATGGACCCGGTGTTCGATGACGTACCGGTGGCCGGTTACTCGACCTTCGGCGAGATTCTCGGCCTCAACCTCAATCAGACGCTGACCGCTGTGTTTTTCTTTCGCACCAACGGCAAGGACGAATTTCACGACGAGTACACCGACAACTTCATCGCTTATCACGGTGAGTTCAAAGCGTTCTTCCTGCGCCGACAGATCAAGAAGCTAACCGGCCTCAGCCAGGTGGTGGTCAAGCAGATCGAGCAGTTCAAGCGCCAGGATTACAGCAGCGCCGTGGACGTCAGCGGGCTGGATGAGCACATCCGCCCGGTATTCCGTGGTCTGGCCGACCTTGGCCAGGTGCTGTCTCAGGCCGACCATGAGCGGCAGTCCATGTCCGAGCAGCTGAGCCAGTGCGCCAACGAGCTGCACGGCTCGATGGACGACCTGACGCTGAACATCAACCAGCAGGGCACTGTCATCGAACAGGCCGGCAGCTCGGTCAAGCAGATGGTCCACCAGGCCGACGAGGTGGTCAGCAGCGCCCGCGACCTGGCGCAGTCCAGTCAGCGCATCCAGTCGGTGGTGCAGACCATCCAGCAGATCGCCGGGCAGACCAACCTGCTGGCGCTCAATGCGGCGATCGAGGCGGCGCGCGCCGGCGACATGGGCCGCGGTTTTGCGGTGGTGGCCGACGAGGTACGTAAGCTGGCCGAGATCACCGGCAAGAACGCCGAGGAAATCGGCACCGACATCGACCGCCTGGCCAGCGAGATTCGCGCGGTGGCGCAACACATCGAGACGCAATCGGCCGGTGTCGGCTCGCTGACCGGGCTGCTCGATGCACTGGAGAACTCGAGCAACCTCACCGCTGGCACCTCACGCCAGACCAAGGGCGTCGCCGACCGGCTGATTGGCCTGACCGCGCGCTAACCAGCTAGGCGCGCGCGAACCTCGGCGTAGGGATAAGCCTCCAGCGAGGCGAAACCGGGGATCTGGCGCGCCTTGAGCTTGGTGAACACCGGCACGCTGATGCCGCAGAGAAAGCGCGTCAGGCACTCGGCGCTGGGCGCACCGCCCTTCAGCTGCGCGAAGCGCTGACTGAATTCGGCGCAGCGGGCGGCCAGGTCAATCTGTTCCAGCGGCGCCATTGCCGGCGGTTCCGGCAGTTTCGCGACCTGTCCGTTGCAGACAGAGCAATGCCCGCAGTGCTGCGGCGCCTGCAAGTCACCGAAATACCCGGCCAACCGCTGGCTCAGGCATTCACTGGATTCGAACAGCGCCAGCATGTTGTCGATACGGGTGATCTCGCTCGCTTCGTGCTGCTTGAAGTATTCATGCAGTTCAATGCTCAAACCCTCTGCGTCGAAGGATGGATCGAGCAGCGCATAGACGTCGGTCATCTGCTTGCTCTCCAGCTCGATCCAGCCCTTTTCCTGGAAGTACTCCAGAGCCTTTACCACCCGCCCACGGTCCGCACCGTGCCGCTGGTAGAGTGCATCGAAATCCAGCGTGCACCAGGTCCTTGCCCGCGCCGAGCTGTGCACGATGGCCTCGACGAACTGCCGCCGCTCACCTTCGAATTTCGCCACCAGCACCTCGGGTTCGAGCAGGTACTTGAAGCGGTATTCGGCGAAATAGGCGAAGCGTGGCGCGATGATGCCGCGCAGCTCCAGCTGCACCAGCAGGGTTTTCAGCGGCAGCTGGCGGATGTTGCTCTGGTCCGATAGCTGGTTGAGCATCAGCTCCCACTGTCCGCTGCCCTTTTGATCAGGAGCAGCCGCCTGCAGCAGCTCGTCGAGCACGCAGCGGATGCCCTCGCGCTCCGGTGTGTCGCCATAGACAAAATTCTGCAGCACGCTGAGGCTGTCCCGGTTGGCCAGCACCAGACAATCCGAAGCATTGCCGTCGCGCCCTGCCCGACCGATTTCCTGACTGTAATTTTCCACCGACTTGGGCAGGTCGTAGTGCACCACGTTGCGGATGTCCGCCTTGTCGATGCCCATGCCGAAGGCGATGGTAGCGACGATGCAGTTCAGCTCGCCCGCCATGAAGCGGCGCTGGATCGATTCGCGCAGCTCGTGCGCCATACCCGCGTGATAGGCGCTGGCCGGGAAGCCGCGCTGCGCCAGGTGCTCGGCAATCTGTTCGGCGGTCTTCTGCTGGGTGACGTAGACGATGATGGGCTGGCCGCTCTTGTCGCCCAGCCATTCCACCAACCGGCGCTGCTTGTTGAAGCCGCTGACCGGCTCCACCAGCAGATTGAGGTTGGGCCGGTAGAAGCCGGTAGTCACCACGTCGTCCGGCGCAATCGAGAATTTGGCCTGCATATCGGCGATCACCGGCGGTGTCGCCGTGGCGGTCAGCAGCAGCACCTGCGGGATATTGAATTGACGCTGGTAGTCGGGAAGCTTGAGGTAATCCGGGCGGAAGTTGTGCCCCCATTCGGAGATGCAGTGCGCCTCATCGACGACCAGCAGCGAGATCGGCACCTGGCTGATGAAGTTACGGAAGCGTTCGTTCTTCAGCCGCTCCACCGAGACCATCAGGATCTTCAGTTCACCGGACTTGGCGCGGGCCATGGTTTCGCTGGCCTGCTCGCGGCTCTGCGCCGAATCGATGCTTGCCGCCGCGATGCCGTGCCGGTGCAGGAACGCCAGCTGGTCCTGCATTAGCGCCAGCAAGGGCGAAACCACCAGGGTCAGATGCGGCAACAACAATGCCGGCAGTTGATAGCACAGGGATTTGCCCGAGCCGGTGGGAAAGATCGCCGCCGCCGAGCGGCCGGCCACCACGGCACGGATGGCCCGCTCCTGGCCGGGGCGGAAGCCGTCGTAGCCGAATGTGGCGGCGAGGGTCTGTTCGATCATGCTGAGTCACTCCTTTGACTGGAGGCCGGAGGGTAGCAAAAGGAGGGAGACGGTACTGCAAAGCGGCTGACATGTGCGGCCAGTCGTCGGAGCGCGTGGCCATCAGCCCAGCGATGGCCCTGGGCGGGCCGGATGGGACTTTGAGGTGGGCAAAGTTGGCGGCCAGCTGGCCCAGGCGGAAGGGCGCATTACGCGCCCTTCGCCAGAAGACTCAGAAGCGGTCGCGAATCACCACCTCATCGAACGGCAACTTGCCGATCCGCGGCTTCGGCTCGGCAGCGCGCTTGCCCACCGCAACCATCAGCGCGATGACATGGTTGTCCGGCAGGTTGATCAGCTTGCCGACCGCGTCGAAATCGAAGCCATCCATCGGGCAGGAATCCAGGCCCTTGGCCCGTGCCGCGAGCATCAGCGTCTGCGCCATCAGGCCGCAACTGCGCATGGCTTCGTCACGCTGGACCTGCGGCTTGTCGCGGTAGTAGGCATCGATGGCGCCGGCCATAAAGTTCTGCACCTCGCCTGGCGCACCATCCCAGACCCGGCGGACATTCTTTTCCCAGCTGTCGACCTGCGCGCAGATCACCACCAGCATCGAGGCATCGGTCATCTGCGCCTGGTTCCAGCCCACCTCGCGGATCTGCGCCCGCAGTTCAGGGTCGCTCACCTCGACGAAGCGCACGTGCTGCAGGTTGAAGGCAGAGGGTGCCAGCAGTGCCAGTTGCAGCAGCTCGTCCTTCTCCTCCCGGCTGAGCTGGAAGCTCGGGTCGTAGACTTTGACGGCGCGACGGGTGCGGATGGCTTCTACGGTATTCATGACGCTTCCTCGTGATCAACAGGTGGCGCCATGCTAAGGGCGCCGACCAATCGAATCCATGCGCCTTGACCGATAAGAATCATCGACGCCTTTGATCCGAATCCCCCCCCCGGCACAAACGAAAAAGCCGCCCGGAGGCGGCTTTTCGAATCACGCAGCAGGCAGCTTAGAGCTGCGGGCCGGCGTTGCGGATGGCGCCGGAGACATCGAACTTCTTGAAGTTCTCGACGAACTTGGCTGCCAGTTCCTTTGCGGCCTGGTCGTAGGCGCTCTTGTCGGCCCAGGTGTTGCGCGGGTTCAGCAGCTGGGTATCGACGCCGGCGACGGCCTTCGGCACGTCCAGATTGATGATCGGCAGGTGCTCGGTCTCGGCACCGATCAGCGCGCCGCTCTGAATCGCCGCGATCACCGCACGGGTGGTCGGGATGTTGAAGCGCTTGCCGACGCCGTAGCCACCACCGGTCCAGCCGGTGTTGACCAGGTAGACCTTGGAGCCAAAGCCGTTGATACGCTTGATCAGCAACTCGGCGTACTCGCCAGCCGGACGCGGGAAGAACGGCGCGCCGAAGCAGGTGGAGAAGGTCGACTTGATGCCGCTGCCCGAACCCATTTCGGTGGAACCGACCAGCGCGGTGTAGCCGGACAGGAAGTGGTAGGCAGCCTGCTCGTTGTTCAGGATCGACACGGGCGGCAGTACGCCGGTCAGGTCGCAGGTCAGGAAGATCACCGCGTTCGGCTCACCGCCGAGGTTCTTCTCGGAGCGCTTCTCGACATGCTGCAGCGGGTACGCGGCGCGGCTGTTCTGGGTCAGGCTGGCGTCGGCGTAGTCGGGCAGACGGGTGCGTTCGTCGAGGACCACGTTCTCCAGCACGGCGCCGAACTTGATAGCCTTCCAGATCACCGGCTCGTTCTTCTCGGACAGGTCGATGCACTTGGCGTAGCAGCCACCCTCGATGTTGAACACGCGGCCAACGCCCCAGCCGTGCTCGTCATCGCCGATCAGGTAGCGGCTCTCGTCGGCCGACAGGGTGGTCTTGCCGGTGCCGGACAGACCGAAGAACAGAGTGGTGTCGCCATCTTCGCCGATGTTGGCGGCACAGTGCATCGGCAGCACGTCGACGTCCGGCAGCAGGAAGTTCTGCACGGAGAACATGGCTTTCTTCATTTCACCGGCGTACTGCATGCCGGCGATCAGCACCTTCTTCTCGGCGAAGTTGATGATCACGCAGCCATCGGAATTGGTGCCGTCACGCTCGGGTACGCACTGGAAGAACGGTGCGTTGAGGATGCGCCACTCGCTCAGGCTAGCCTGGTTGAACTGTTCCGGGGTGATGAACAGGCAACGGCCGAACAGGTTGTGCCAGGCGGTTTCGGTGGTCATCTTGACCGGCAGGTAGTGCTCGGGATCGGCACCGACATGGACGTAGGAGACGAAGCTGTCGCGCTCGGCGATGTAGGTTTCGACGCGGTTCCACAGTGCTTCGAAGTTGCCGGCCGGGAACGGACGGTTGATCGGGCCCCAGGCGATCTTGTGCTGGGTGCTGGGCTCTTCGACGATAAAGCGGTCAGCCGGAGAACGACCCGTGCGGTGCCCGGTCTTCACCACCAGAGAGCCATTGGCGGACAGTTCGCCCTCTCCGCGCTTGACGGCTTCTTCAATCAGTTGAGCGGTGCTGATGTCGGTGTACACGGCGTTGGTGGCTTGCGTCATGAGTGTTCCCGTCGGCCTTGGGCCGATTCCTCCATGCTGTTGTAGCCCGCCGAGCGACGAACTACATCGAAAAAAGTGCGCGCGATTATGCCAGATAATGCACCGCGCTGGGTATGAGGCCGTGATGGCCAAATAGTTCACTGGCTGGCTGCAGGTCCATCCCTGCCTCATTCCTTAGCGTACTGGCGCTCCGCGGATGGCCGCCGAGCGCCAGGCGCCGCTCAATGACGGGTGCACGAGGGTGCGTCGCTGCCGCCACCGGCGAAAAGCTGGGCCACGTCCGCGGCATCATAGGTGTACTTCTCGTTGCAGAACTGGCAATCGATGCTCACCGCACCGCCCTGCTCGACCACGAGTTGCTGGGCGTCTTCCTCGCCCAGGCTGATCAGCGCACGGGCCGAGCGCTCCCGCGAGCAGCTGCAGCGAAAGCGGATCGGCAGCGCGTCGAACAGGCGCAGCTGCTCCTGATGGTAGAGCCGGTGCAACAGCGTCTCGGCATCCAACCCGAGCAGTTCCTCGGCCGTCAGGGTGTCGGCCAGGGTGCGCAGGTGCTCCCAGCTGGCGTCACGCTCGTCGGCATCCTTGATTCGATCGGCCGGCAGCTGCTGTAACAGCAGGCCACAGGCCCGGCGGCTGTCGGCATTGAGCCAGAAGCGCGTCGGCAGCTGCTCGGACGCAGCGAAGTAGTTGGTCAGGCATTCCGCCAGGTTGACCCCGTCCAGGCCGACGATGCCCTGGTAGCGCTGGCCGTTGGCCGGGTCGACGGTGATCGCCAGCATGCCCTCGGGCATCAACTCGGCCAGCGTTGCGCCCGTCTCGATCTGCTCGGCGTGATAGCGCGCGATGCCGCGCACCTCCCGGGCACTGGAGCACTCGACCATCAGCAGCGGGACGGCTCCGCTGGAACGCGCCTGGAGAATCAGCAGCCCGTCGAACTTGAGCGTGCCGACCAGCAGCGCGGCAGCGGCGAGCAGCTCGCCAAGCAGCTGGGCGACGGGCTCGGGGTAGGTGTGCTTGGCCAGCACGTGCTGGAAGCTTTCGTCCAGCGTGGCGATTTCGCCGCGAACGTCGGAATCGTCAAAGATAAAGCGCTGAGTTTGGTCGGACATGCCGGGGCTCGCTGGAACGGCGGAGGAAGCCGGCGATTTTAGGCGCAAAGCCCGCCCGGACCAAGGGCGGCTGCCGGACGGCCTCGTGAGTGATGCAGCTCGCCAGCGTTGCGAAGATCAGTCCGGTTTGTAGTCGCGCAGGTACTGGATCTGCCGGCGCTGCTTCTTGCTCGGCCGCCCATCGGTCTGCAGCCCCAGTGCGCCGGCCTTGCGCTGCGCCGCCGCTTCCTCGCGCGCGGCCAGGCTTTGCGGCGTTTCCTCATAGAGTGTTTGCGCCTCGGGCGCTCCGCGGCGCACCGCCGACAAAGCGCGGACGACCACCGTGCGCTCGTCGAAACCGATGCGGATCAGCAGCTCGTCGCCCACCTTCGGTTCCTTGCTCGGCTTGCAACGCTCGCCACGACAGTGCACCTTGCCACCCTCGATGGCCGCCTTGGCCAGCGCACGGGTCTTGAAGAAGCGCGCAGCCCACAGCCACTTGTCCAGGCGCACCTTGTCGTCGTCTTTTTCGGCCATCGTCCAGCTCTATCCTCTACACGTCGTTCTAGGGTGTTACAGACGGATGCAGTTGTCATGCACCCCGACTAGAATGCCGGCAAATTCTTCGGACGCTCCCATTGAAGAGACTCGACCCCCATACCGTGATCGGTCTGCGTGAATGGATCGCCCTGCCGGATCTCGGCGTGGTGGGCCTGCGCGCGAAAGTCGATACCGGGGCCAGCACATCGGCGCTGCATGCTACCGAGATCAGCGAGTTCGAACGCGACGGTCAGCGCTGGGTCCGATTCACCGCCCACCTGGGCACGCTGGTACAGCGCCGCCACCGCTGCGAGGCACCGCTGGTCACGCGCAAGCTGATCAAGAGTTCCAACGGGCAGGTGCAGACGCGCTACGTGGTGCGAACATTGCTTGCACTCGGCAGTCATGTCTGGCCGGTGGAGTTCACCCTGACCTGCCGCAAGACCATGCGTTATCGCCTGCTGCTCGGTTCAAAGGCACTGGTCGAAGGGCAATGGCTGATCGATCCGTCGCGAACCTATATCCAAGACAAACCCCAGATTCTCACTTCCTCCGGTGCTCCATGAAAATCGCCGTGCTGTCGCGCAATCCGCGCCTGTATTCCACCCGACGCCTGGTCGAAGCCGGCCAGCAGCGGGGCCATGAGGTGGTGGTGATCGATACGCTACGCGCGTACATGAACATTGCCAGCCACAAGCCGCAGATCCATTACCGCGGCAAGCCGCTGGACGGCTTCGACGCGGTGATCCCGCGCATCGGCGCCTCGGTGACCTTCTATGGCTGTGCGGTGCTGCGCCAGTTCGAGATGCAGGGCGTGTTCCCGCTCAACGAATCGGTCGCCATCGCCCGCTCGCGGGACAAGCTGCGTGCGCTGCAACTGCTGTCGCGCCGCGGCGTCGGCCTGCCCGTGACCGGCTTCGCCCACTCGCCGGACGACATTCCCGATCTAATCCAGATGGTCAACGGCGCCCCCCTGGTGATCAAGGTACTGGAGGGCACCCAGGGCATCGGCGTGGTGCTCTGCGAAACCGAGAAGGCGGCCGAATCGGTGATCGAGGCCTTCATGGGTCTCAAGCAGGACATCATGGTGCAGGAGTACATCAAGGAAGCCGGCGGCGCCGACATCCGCTGCTTCGTGGTCGGCGACAAGGTCATCGCGGCGATGAAGCGCCAGGCCAAGCCCGGCGAGTTCCGCTCCAACCTGCACCGTGGCGGCTCCGCCAGCCTGATCAAGATCACCCCGGAAGAACGCATGACCGCCATCCGTGCGGCGAAGGTGATGGGCTTGAACGTCGCCGGCGTTGACATCCTGCGCTCAAACCATGGCCCGCTGGTGATGGAGGTCAACTCCTCGCCGGGCCTGGCCGGCATCGAAGAGACCACCGGCAAGGACGTCGCCGGGCTGATCATCCAGTACCTGGAGAAGAACGGCGGGCCGCACCTGACCCGTACCAAAGGCAAGGGCTGATTCCGCCTCGTGGCGAACCGGCTACTCGGCCGGTTTGCCCTGCACCGCATCGCGCGGCAGCAGCAATCCTAGCGGCAGGCTGACGCGCGCCTCCAAACCACCGCCCTCACGGTTGCGCAACTCGACGATGCCGCCGTGCTGTGAAGCGATGCGTTTGACGATCGCCAGACCCAGCCCGGCGCCCTGCCCGCCACGAGCGCGATCACCGCGGATGAACGGATTGAAGATGCATTCCAGCTCGGCGGGATCGATCCCCGGGCCGCGGTCGAGCACGCTCAGCACCACGTAGGGCGCGTGCTGGTCGCCCGACACATAAGCCGCCACCTCCACCCCGCCGCCGCCGTAGCGCAAGGCGTTCTCGATGAGGTTGACCAGCAGCCGCTTGACCGATACCCGACGCAGGGCGAACGGCGGCATCGGCTCGACGCACAGCCGCACGATCTCCTGCTGCTGGTTGTAGGGTGCCACCACTTCGCGGATCAGTTCCCCGAGATCGGTGGTTTCCACCGGTTCATCGCTGCCGTCGCGGACGAAGGCGAGGAATTGATCGAGGATCGCATTCATGTCCTCGACATCACGAATCATGTCGTCGGTCAGCTCGTCATCGCTGCTCATCAGCTCCAGCGACAGGCGCAGGCGCGTCAATGGCGTGCGCAGATCGTGGGAAACCCCGGCCAGCATCAGTTCGCGCTCCCGGCCAGCCTGCTCGACGTCCTCGGCCATCTGGTTGAAGGCGCGATACACCTCGGTCATCTCGCTCGGCGTATCGCTGATCGGCAGGCGCACGCGCCGGCCCTTGCCGATCTGCCGTGCGGCGAAGACCAGCCGCTTGAGCGGCAGATTGAGCTGGCTGACGAAGATCCACGCCGCACCGGTGGACAGCAGGCCGATACCGAGGAACCAGCCGAGCACGCTCCAGATGCGCTGGCCACGCAGCGGATAGGCGTACAGCGGCACCTGCACCCAGTCCGGCCCCAACGCGGGCGCGCGCACCCAGATCGCCGTGGACGGCTGGATACGCACGCGCACCTCGGTATCGTCGCCCAGCTCGTCGCGCATCTGCCGCTGGAAGATCTCGGTGTAGGGCCAGTGGTATTCGCTGCGCGGCACTTTCTGCTCGGCCACCAGCTGCAGGCCGGCGGCGCGACCGATACGATCGCGGTCTTCGAGATCGGCGGCCCAGTATGCACGCAGCGTCAGTGCCGCGCCGTGGCTGTACTGGCGGTCAACCAGCACGTCCTCGTTGGTCATCAGATAGACCAGCGTCAGGACCTTGGAGAACAGCACCACGATCAGCACCATCCACAGGGTGCGGGCGAAGAAGCTTTGCGGGAACCAGAGCGGAGTTTTCATGAAGTCCCGGCGGCAGGCCCAGGACGGCAGGCCGCGAGCGTAACGCGCTCGAAGCCTGCAGCAGGCCGCAGCCAACTCACTTGTTGCCGTCCGGCACGAATACGTAACCCACACCCCAGACGGTCTGGATATAGCGCGGCTTGGACGGGTCCGGCTCGATCAGCCGGCGCAGGCGGGATATCTGCACGTCGATGGAGCGCTCCAGTGCATCCCACTCGCGCCCGCGGGCAAGGTTCATCAGCTTGTCGCGGGTCAGCGGCTCGCGTGCGTGCTGGACCAGCGCCTTGAGCACGGCGAACTCACCGGTGGTGAGCATGTGCACTTCGTTGCCCTTCTTCAGCTCACGCGTGGCCAACGACAGCTCGTACTCGCCGAAGGTGACGGTCTCGTCCTCGCTGGCCGGCGCGCCCGGAACCTGCGGCGCCTGCCGACGCAGCACCGCACGAATGCGCGCGAGCAGCTCACGGGGGTTGAAGGGCTTGGCCAGGTAGTCGTCGGCACCCTGCTCCAGGCCCTGGATGCGACTGGCCTCGTCGCCCTTGGCGGTGAGCATGATGATCGGGATCTGATTGTTGCCCTCGCGCAGCCGACGGCACGCAGACAGACCATCCTCTCCCGGCATCATCAGGTCGAGCACCACCAGCTGGAACAGCTCGCGGCTGAGCAAACGATCCATCTGCTCGGTGTTTTCCACGGTACGGACGCGGTAGCCCTGCTCGTCGAGAAAACGCTCGAGCAGACGTCGCAGACGGGCATCGTCATCGACGATGAGGATTTTTTCGCCTTCGCTGGCTGGCGCAGTGCTGCTCATGGAAACTCCCAGATGGTCGACGGCGCATTATTGCGCAGTGTGGATCGGCCCTACTGACAGCCATTGTTAGCAGATTTTTCCTGCGCCACCACCTAGCGCTCGCGAAGTGCCTCGGCCTTGGCGCGGATGATCGGCTTGAGCAGATAGCTCAGCACGCTCTTGTGACCGGTGATGATGTCTACCGAAGCCATCATGCCGGGGATGATCAGCAAGGGTTTCTCATCGCTGCCCAGGTGACTCTTGTCGGTGCGCAGATGGATAAGAAAGAAGCTGTTGCCATCCTCGTCCGTGATGCTATCGGCACTGATGTGTTCCAGCTCCGCCTTCAAGCCGCCATAAACAGTGAAGTCGTAGGCGCTGAACTTGACCATAGCCTCCTGCCCCGGATGCAGGAAGGCGATGTCCTGCGGGCGAACCTTGGCCTCGACCAGCAACGTGTCGTCGAGCGGGACGATTTCGACGATATCGCTGCCTGGCTGGATGACGCCGCCAATGGTGCTGACGAGCATCTGCTGGACAACGCCCCGAACCGGGGAGGTAACGAGCGTACGGCGCACCCGGTCTTCCAGCGCCTTGCCGGTGGACTTCAGCTTCGACAGCTCGGTACGTGCCTCGTTGAGCTGAGTCAGGGCCTCGCTGCGGAAACGCCCGCGCGTCTCACCGATCTTGCTTTCGATCTCCTTGATCGCCGCATTGGCTCGAGGCAACGCCAGGGTGGTGGCATCGAGTTGCCCGCGACTTTCCACCTCAGCCCGCTTGAGCCGCAGCACTTCCACCGGTGAGATGGCGCCGCTTGAGACGAGCGGCTCGGACATCGCGATCTCCTTGCGCAGCAGGGCCAGGCTGCTGCGGAACTGCTCCTGCTTGGAACTCATCTCGCGCACTTCCTGACGACGCTGGGCGAGCTGCTCTTCCAACCCGCCGATTTCATCGCGCAGCTGGTCGCGGCGACTCTCGAACAAGGCGCGCTCGCTGTCGGCGAGGTTGGGGACATCACGCAGCACATGTTCGGGCATCGCCAGGTCGCGCCCCTCAACCTCGGCCGACAGGCGCTCCACTCGCGCTGCCAGCGCCAGGCGGTCAGCTTCGGTTTCACCTACGTTGGAGGCGAAACGCGTGTCGTCCAGACGCAGCAGCGGATCGCCGGCCTCGACGATCTGTCCCTCGCGAACGAACAGCTCGGCGACGATGCCGCCCTCCAGGTTCTGGATCTTCTGCAGGCGTGACGAGGGAATGGCCTTGCCTTCACCCCGGGTGACCTCATCGACGATGGCGAAATGCGCCCAGAGCACCAGGAACAGCACGAACGCGACCAGTCCCCATATCGTCAGGCGCACCAGCCGCGGTGCATCCTCGATGAGCGCCTTGCGCACCTCCGGCAGCGGTTCGCCACGGGAGCCGAACACCGAGCCGACGCCACCGCGCGCCTGGTTCGGGGGGATCGAATGCTTAGCTGACACGGATCTGACCCTTCTTCAACGCCTCGAGAATCGACGCCTTCGGCCCATCGGCGACGATCTGGCCACGGTCGACGATCACCAGCCGATCGACGAGGCTCAACATCGAAGTGCGGTGAGTTACCAGCAGCAAGGTCTTGTCGGCAACGATCTCTGCCAGCTGCTGTTTCAAGCGTTCCTCGCTGGTGTTGTCCAACGAACTGGTCGGCTCGTCGAGCAACAGGATCGGCGGATCGAGCAACAATGCGCGCGCCAGCGCCACGCATTGGCGCTGGCCGCCGGAAAGGTTCTGGCCGCGCTCGCCCACCTGCAGTTCGTAGCCCTTGGAATGCAGACGGGCAAATTCATGCACGCCTGCCAATTTGGCCACTTTCACCACCCGATCGTCTTCGACATAGCGCGCGCCCATCAGCAGATTGTCGCGCAGCGTGCCGGAAAACAGCTGGATATCCTGCGCCACATAGCCGATGTTGTTGCGCACGTCGCTCACATCCAGCTGCCGCAGGTCGATGCCGTCGACCAGCAGGCTGCCGGCATCGGGCTGATGCAGGCCGACGATCAGCTTGGCCAGCGAGCTCTTGCCGGAGCCACTGCGCCCAATGATGCCCACCTTCTCGCCTGGACGAATGACCAGACTGATCTGCCGCAAGGCGGCGTCCTTTTGTTCCGGGTAGTTGAAATCCACGCCGCGGAATTCGATCGCACCCTGCAGGTTTTCCCGCTTCAACGGCCGCTCGCCACTCTGCCGCTCCTGCGGCAACGCCATCATGTCGTTCACCGAGCGCACCGTGACCTTGGCCTGCTGATAGCGGGTGAGCAGACCCGCCACCTGACCGAGCGGTGCCAGGGCGCGACCGCTGAGCATGTAGCAGGCAATCAGCCCCCCCATGCTCAGCTGGCCGTCGATGATCTGATACACGCCGAGCACGATCATCACCACACCAGCGAACTGCTGCAGCGCCATCGTGGAGTTGAGCGCCAGGCTCGACAGCATGCGTGCACGCAATTCAAGCCGGCTCAGGCTGCCGATGGTCTGCTCCCAAAGATGCTGACGCTCGCTTTCCGCGTTGTTGACCTTCACCGCATCGAGGCCTGCCAACGTTTCGATCAGGCTCGACTGACGCTCTGCCGATAGCGCCATGGTGCGTTCCAGGGTGTCGGCCAGGGGCCGCTGCAGCGCGAAGCTGAGTGCTGCAACCAGCGGGAAAGCCAATAGCGGCACCCACGCCAGATGCCCGCCGATCAGCGCAATCACGGCAATGATCAGCAAGGTGAATGGGATATCGATCAGACTCGCCAGCGTCAGCGAAGCGAGAAACTCGCGCAGTGACTGGAATTCGTGAATGTGCTGGGCGAAGGTCCCGACGCGCGCCGGGCGGTGGCGCATCAGCATGCCTGCCACCCGCTCGAATAGCGTGGCGGAAATGATCAGATCGGTTTTCTTGCCAGCCAGATCCAGACACAGCCCGCGCAACGTCTTGAGCAGCAGATCGAACACGAACGCACCGCTGATGCCGATGGCCAGCACCCAGAGCGTTGCCTCGGCTTGGTTCGGTACCACACGGTCGTAGACGTTCATGACGAACAGCGGCGTAACCAGGCCAATGAGACTGATCACGAAACTGGCGGCAACGGCGTCGATATACAGCCAGCGCGAACGCTTCAGCGTGTCGCGAAACCAGTGAGTCGTCCGCGGGATAAGTTCACCGCGATCCAGATCGAAGCGGTGTTGCGGCTGAGCGAAGAAGGCCTGCCCCGTGTAGTCTTCCTCGAGAATTTCACGCGCGACATCCAGCTCACCACCCTCGGACTCGCTGGGCATCACCCGCGCCCGCCCGTCCGGCTGCCAGCCCAATAGCAATGCGCAACGCCCGTCACGCAACAGCAACAGTGCAGGCAACGCGAGGGCGGATATCTGAGTCAGCTCACGACGCAGCCAACGACCGCGCAGACCTGCCCGGGCTGCCGCACGCGGCAGCAGCTCAGGAGTCAGTCGATGATCGGCGAGTGGCAAACCGGCACTTAGCGTCGCCCGGCTGGCTGGCTTCTGGTGGAAGGCGCAGAGCGAGAGCAGGCCATCCAGCAGCGGATCGTCATGGCTCGAGCGCGGGTCGAAGCGCAAGGCCGGTTCGGGCGTTACAGCATCCTGAGAGTGCATCATGGGACCCGAAGGGCCGCCCTCTTAATTCATCGCGGGCAACTGGACCTGAGCGCGCACGTCATCCATCGGCACGGCGGCCAGAGGTGCCACGACCCCCTGGTTGCGCAACAGAGAGCCGCTGACCGCCTGGATGCGGTAATGGCTCAAAGCCTCACTAAAGCGCACGTCTTCGAGACGGCGCGCAGCGGTGAACAGTTCGTTCTCGCTGTCGAGCAAATCCAGCAACGTACGCTCACCCAGGGTGAACTGCTGCTGGTAAGAATCGCGCACACGGCTGCTGCGATCGACGTATTCCTGAGCAATCGGAAGCTGCTGGCGTGCGTTATTCAGCGCGTTCCAGGCCAGCCCCATCTCCTCGCTGAGCAGACGCAGCGCGTTGTTGCGAATATCCATGGCCTGCCCGACCTGGTTGGCGCGAGCGCGTAGATCAGCACTGTTGCTGCCGCCCGCGAACAGGTTGTAGCGCATGCGTACCATGGCCTGCCATTCGTTCTCGTGCCCGTTCACGCCGTCGATGTCGTTATTGGCGCCACTCGCGAGCTCCAGCGCGAAGCGCGGGTAGAACTCGGACTTGGCTGCCTGCACCTGCGCCTCGGCGGCGTTCACGTCCGCCTGTGCCGAACGCAGCTGCGGGTTTTCCATCAGCATCTTCTCACGGGCCTGCTCAAAGCTCTGCGCCAGATCCACCGCAGCCAGCGTCGGCCGGCTCAAGTCGGTCGGCATCTGCCCTACCAGCGCGAGGTAGTTGACCTGGCTATCGGCAAGGTTGGTCTGTTCTGTAATCAGATTGTTGCGCGCCTGGGCCAGGCGCGCCTCGGCCTGGTCGAGGTCGGCCATCCGCCCAACGCCCTGGCGGCTGCGAAGACTGATCTGATCGAAGATTCGCTCGTGGCTGCGCAGATTTTCCTCGGCCAGACGCACTAGCGCCTCACGGCGCAGAACATCCAGGTACACCTGCGCCACTTCCAATGCGGTGCGCTCCGCACTGCCCAGCAACTCATAGGCCCGTGCATTGACCGTAGCACGCTGGCGCTTCACTTCGCTGGAGGTGGCGAAACCGTCGAACAACATCTGCTGGGCCGTCAGGCTCGCCTCACCGCGGCTCAGCGTACGGTAACCGTGCTCATCACCCTGACGGGTACTGACACTGTCAGTGCCCTCTCGCCCATAACCCGCCACCAGATCCACTCGAGGCAAATAGCCGCCCTTGGCGGAACGCAGCTGCTCCTCGGCCGCCATACGAGCGTGAACGCCGGCGCTGATTTCCGGGTGGGTATCGAGCGCGCTGCGCATTGCCTCCTGCAAAGACTGGGCATGAGCGGCGGCCGAGACGGCGAAAAACAGGGGAAGCACCAAGGCGAAAGGCTTCATGACGACGGGTTCCGAAAGTTGGGCGAGTGGCAAGGCCGACACGACAACAGAGCGCAAACGGAACCCATACAGGCGCGTATTACCACTACTGCTTGAGCGTTTTCGGCTTAATGAAAAAACGCGCCTGATATCACAGTGACATCAGTGCGGGCATTGTTTAACATCACACTATCGAGGGTCAATAGATTGACCTTCCACTCGTCGACTTTTTATTAGCGTCAAAAACATAACGGATATCATCCACCGCTCGGCGGCACTCTATCAGGCCCCAAGTTGGTCTACATCTACCATTCGGAGCAAAGAGCATGAGCTCTAACTACGTCGTCGTGAAAAGCGTTATCGGCCAGGCGTTTGCGACATCGGCGGACGGCGTTCGCCGCGCTTTGGTTGAAGGTGACCGGCTGTTCAGCGGTGAGCAGGTGTTGACCGAGGCAGGCAGTGCCGTAACGCTGGAGCTGCCGAATGGCGAGACGGTTAGCCTGGGCGAATCGGCGTTCTGGCAAGCCGGCGAGCTGGCTGACAGAAGCGATTCCGAGTCGATCTCGGAGCTTGAGCAAGCAATCGCCGACGGCTTCGACCCCACCACTGATCTGGAAGCGACCGCTGCCGGCCCTGGCGCGGGCGGCGGGGCGGGCGGCTCCGGTGGCGGCCATACAGCTATCGTGCTGGATGAAACAGGTGAACAGGTGCAAGCCACCACCGGCTTCAGCACCGATGGCCTGGCCTCTGCAGGACTCGCTACCGAGGAAGACAGCGCCGCGCCGACCAGTTCTTTCGTCGACACCACCGCACCGGCCGCTCCAAACGTTTCTCTGCAGCTCGACAGCGCTGACCCGAACGACCGCATCACTAACAACGGCGCCCTGACCATTGGCGGCACCGAGGCCGGTGCGACCGTCGAATACAGCACCGACGGCGGCCAGACATGGACTTCGTCCTTCACCCCGGTCGAGGGCAACAACACCGTATCCGTCCGCCAGACCGATGTGGCCGGCAATACTTCCGGCGCTACGACTATCAGTTTCGTGCTCGATACGCAGCCTCCAGCCCTGACGATATCAATCGACCCGATCACTGAAGATAACGTCCTCAACGCCAATGAATACGGCGGCGATATCGTTGCCGTAACGGGCAAAGTCACCGGCGAAGTTGCAGTGGGCGATACCGTGACGCTGACCTTGGGCGGCAGCAGCTATCTGGGCGTGGTCATTGAACTTCCAAGCGGAGAGCTTGGTTTCAGCATCAACGTCGGCACCGGGGACCTGGCCGATAACAACCAGATCAGCGCGTCCGTGACCCACACTGATGTGGCTGGGAATGTTGGCACGGCTGATACGACACGAACTTACGACATCGACACCAAGGCGCCGACCGTCGACGTCACCATCAACAACGATGGCACCGTCTCCTTTGCCTTCAGCGAAGCCGTCAAGGGCTTCACCGCCAGTGACGTCACCGTCACCAATGGCAGCATCAGCAACCTGACCAGCACCGATGGCGGCGTTACCTGGACGGCCGACCTGACCGTCAATGGCGACGTCGAGGGCGAGGTCGCCGTCAGCGTGGCCGACAAGTCCTACACCGACCTCGCCGACAACGCAGGCTCGGCCGGTCGCGATGCGGTCACCGTCGACACCAAGGCGCCGACCGTCGACGTCACCATCAACAACGATGGCACCGTCTCCTTTGCCTTCAGCGAAGCCGT
>NZ_FORS01000009.1 GCF_900114065.1 Stutzerimonas kunmingensis | reverse complement strand
AGCGAATCGGCTTTTAGCGCCTGCTCCAGCGTGGCGTGAAAAGGGCTGAGTTTGTTGAAGATCGCGCGGCGTTGGTAGACCGGCGGCTTGGCCTCAGGTGCTCTGACCCACTTGCGAATCGTGTTGCGCGCCAACCCGGTGCGCTTGGCTATCTCATGCAGCGACAGCTTGTCGCGGAAATACATCCGGCGGATTTTGCCCATCATTTCCATACTGATCACCCTGTGTTCTCCTGCTCAAAAATTGAGCAGAAGCAGTTGAACACCTGGGTCAGTTTTCAGTCGGCAGAACAGCCTCTACTGGGTCAGTTTTCGGTCAGCGGCAACACTAATAGACCTGGGGCGAGTTCAATTGTCAGAAGCTGCGGCTAGAGATGAGTTGTAAATCAGGGGGACAGGTAGGGCCTTTTGTTCTGGCCGGTACACGTCCTGGTACTACGGCTACGTGAAGAGCTGTCACGCAATCTAAAGGCGTTCACCTGAAAGACACTGCTGGCTCAGCCAGCGCAAAGCGGCTCAGACCTTAACGAGGCGCGTATCCAGGCCGAAGCGTTCTTGGCTGATCATTCGATACCTGCCCTCGGCCAGCTCGCGACTGACAAGCAAGTTCCAAGAGTGGCGAGTGACGGCGGATGGGATCAGTACGAACGGATGCTCGGCCAGCAGGGCGTCTGCAAATTTCTGCTGGTTAGGTGAAGCGGATGCACTCGTCAGCCAGATAGGATTGGGAACATCTTCAGGCTGTACGACCTTGATAAGGCTTTGATCGAGCACCTCGAAGCATGTGAGCACATGCGCAACCGTATCCAACGCATCGAAGCCGACATGCGCCGCCACCTCCAAGATGGCGGTTGAGGGATCTGCCGATGCGTATACAACGTTTCGCCCCGGAACGTTCCAGCGGCCACCCAGCTTGTGGGCACCAATGCCACTGTCCCAGGTGTCCTTGTAGAGCTCACGGTCGAGGCGCCATGCGTACCATGAGCCAGACCAGGGTAATGGGTTCACTGATAGACCCCGTACTCAATGCGCTCTAGATAGTCCTCGACTGCCTGAAACCCCACTGGGTTGTCGATAACGTCCAGCGGCACGTCACCGTCCAGATACTTGCAAGGGCGCCCTAGCCATTCTTCGGCCAGCTTTTGGGTGCCGAATACATTGATCGCGTGCTCCAGCACCTTCGCGTACTGGAAGGCCACGGCGCTCTGTTGGGAGTTGAGGTGTGCTGGTTGCTTGCTGCCCTGGCGCTGAATCGTCCTGATGGACTTGCCCACAATGCGACTCATGATCTTCTTCGTCGAATACAGATCAGAAATCGCAAGCATGTCTTGCACGTCTTTCAGGTTGAAGCCTTTGACCGTGAGCCTGTAGACCATGACCGGACTGAGCTGGTCAGAGTCACTTTGGAAAAGGTATTCCGTTGGCCTACGGGCGGCGGGTGCTGCCTTGCGGGTGCGAGTGTCGGCGGAAACCATAACGTATTCCTCCAGATGCGACATATGGCATTATTGTAGCGTCATTTGGCGCGTCATGCGGCAGGTAAGTGCCTCTGGTATCGCTCTGTTCGTGGTCTGAATCGATTGTGCGCATTCCTGACGCCCCATTCCGGGTGCTCGTTCCCGACTTGCGCAGTTGAGCTGCTCGGGTGAGTTTTCGTCCACCGACAGCAATGGCTGGGATAGACGCGTTCGTTACCTTTCTCGAGCCTGCTCGCTCTTTGCTATGCTGCCGGTCTACGCCGCGGGATTTAGTTGGCAGCAGCCTGCCGCCTCCCCTTGCGGACACCTCATCCAACCGTCTTTTGGAGTCGCGATGAAACATCATGTAGTGATCGAAGACTGGGAAGGCGATGGTGCCATTCGCCTGCCCCACGACGTTCTGCAGGAAATGGGAGTCGATGTTGGAAGCACGCTCTACCTGCTCGAGGAGTATGTAGGCACCACCCGTTGCCTGGTACTCAGTAAGACTCCACGCATTCCTGATCGCGTTGATGAGCTGGTTGGCCACTGGGAGTCCTTCGGCAAGATCGCAAGCGACTTGGGCTCCAAGGATGGATGAGCTGCTTCCAGCTCCCGAGGATTACTCCGCCGCATGGCGGCTGACCTCAACAAGTTCCAGCGGCAGGACGAAGCCCGGCGAGCTAGTGGTCAAAAACCGAGAATCCAGATTTCGTGTTTTGTGCCTTAGGTAACCGCCCTTAGGTAGCGTCAAGAGCCATAAACTGTAGACAACGACACAGGGCAAAGCCTCGATTTCACGGCACTTAGAGACGTTCAAGAGCATTACTAGTCAACCAAGATTCCTGTACCGTATTGGCCTCCGAAGGGGGTTCGAATCCCGCCGGATGCGCCATATAGATAGTCGTTTCGAGTCCCGCTCGAAACGCTCCGACAAAGCCCGCTCACTGCGGGCTTTGTCGTTTCTGCGCACCATCTTCAGACCGTTGCCCTCGATCGGCCAAAAGCCAATACAGGCAAGTGCAGGCCGCCCTGCCTGCATCGGGATGCTGATGCAAGGGAAACCTGCCATGCGGCGCCATCGGCCTGCGCCAACCTGACCTCACGCTCGTTTTAGACGCATCCAACGGGTGTTCTGTGAACCCGATCACCGAGCCTGCAGGACAACTGAACTTCAATGCGCCGACCAGGTCGCGCCATGCGCACCTTGCCCCCCACACACGACTTCAAGGAGGAAATCGCGTGCCCGTGCGCTATTACGCCCTCGTTTCGCTCTTCGCCGCGGCCCTGCTCACCGGCTGCACCGGCAACTACAAATTCAACGATGACCAATATCGTCCGCTGGGCGACCCGCAGGCTTTGAATCGCGGCCAGTGACCGCAAGGAGCGACACGACCATGGAACTGGTCTTCGATATGGTGGGCGCCCAGCAATTCGTGCCGGGTCTGCTGACCACCAAAACCTTCAAGCAGGCCGGCGGCGTGATCGGCCGGGCCGAAGGCTGCGATTGGGTGATCCCGGATCGCAAGCGCGTCCTCTCCGGGCGTCACGCGGTGATCAGCTACCGCGACGGCGCCTTCTTTCTCACCGACACCAGCAGCAACGGCGTCCAGCTCAAGGACAGTGGCGCCAGCCTGGTCAAGGGCCAGCCGCAGCGCATCGAGCATGGCAGCGTCTACTGCCTGGGCGACTTCGAGATCCGCGCCCGGCTGATTCAGGACCCGGCGCTGTTCGAAGGCGACATCGGCCGCCCGCAGCCGGCCGGCAGCATCATCCCCGACGACGCTTTTCTCGACCTCGATCCGCTGGTTGCCATGGATCAGCAGGAGCGCGTCTATGCCGAGGTAGACGACCTCGACCTCGCCCTGGTAGCGCCACAGCGCCAGGCGCAGCAGCGCGACTACGCGCGCATCGACATAGAAAGCCTGCCGTTGCCGGAGCTGGTCATGCCTCAGGCAGCGCCGGAAGCCAAGCGCGAAGCCGAGCCCGAACGACAGCCGCAGGGATTCTGGGCGCGTTTCGGCGAGGCGCTGGGCATCGATCTCGACGATCTCGATGAGGACCAGCGCCAGGCCCTGGCACTGACTGCCGCTCGCCTGCTCAAGCAGAGCGTCGGCGGCCTGCAGCAGAGCCTACGCACCCGCAGCGAGCTGAAGAACGAGTTGCGCCTGGCGTTGACCACTGTGCAGAGCGCCGGCAACAACCCACTCAAGCACAGTGCCGATATGGGTGAGGCCGTGAGCGCCCTGCTGCGCGGTGGCAAGCCCGGCCAGCTCTCGGCCGAACAGGCCATCGGACGCGCCTTCCGCGACCTGCAGGCGCATCAGGTGGCACTGCTGGCGGCCAGCCGCGCCGCCGTTCACGCCATGTTCGAACAGCTGGCGCCGGAGCAGCTGGCACTGCGTTTCGAACGCGAGGGCCGCAAGCCGCTGATCGCCACCGCCGGCAGTCGCTGGCGCGCCTACCGCCGGTTGCATCACAGCCTCGGCCAGGACGCCGACTGGAGCGAACGGCTGTTCGCCCGCGACTTCGCCAAGACCTATGAGGAGCAGGTGCGCCTGATCGCCACGCTCGATTCAACCCATCAAGGATGATCCCATGCCTCGTCGCATCACCCTGGCCATGCTGGCCTCGCTGCTCGTGCTGGGCGGCTGCTCGGCGCTGTCGCCGTACTCCAAGCTGACCAAGCTCGACCTCGAACTGCACGGCAGCGACCATCTCAATCCCGACCTCAACGGCCGGCCGTCGCCGATCGTGCTGCGCCTGCTGGAGCTCAAGCATCCGGTGGCGTTCGAAAACGGCGACTTCTTCGCCCTCTACCAGCGGCCCAAGGAAGCCCTGGCGCCAGACCTGGTGACCTCCGAGGAACTGGAACTGCGTCCCGGCGAAAGCCGCGAGCTGAAGCTATCGGTGCAGGAGGGCAGCCGCTATGTCGGCGTGCTGGCCGCCTACCGCGACCTGCCGGAAGCCAGCTGGCGCTACGTCATCGCCGTGCCGCCGCAAGAGCGCACCCGTGTCGCCCTAAGCCTGGATGAGCGCGGCATCGCGCTGTTCGACCCGCTCGCCGAAGAAGGAAAATAAGCATGAGCCTGCACAAGGTTGTCTGGCAGGAAGGCATGCTGCTGCGTCCGCAACACTTCCAGCAGAACGATCGCTACTACGATCACCAACTCAAGGCGCGCACCCAGAAGCTGGGCAGCTATGCCTGGGGTTTCTTCAATTTGGAGATCGACCGCCAGTTCCTCAACATGGGCAAGCTGGTGCTCAGCCAGGCCAGCGGCATCCTCCCGGACGGCACGCTGTTCGAGCTGGGCAGCGAGCGCGAGCCATTGGCGCTGGACATTCCGCCGAACACCGGCAGTACACCGGTATACCTCGCGCTGCCACTGGTTACCGGCAACCACATCGAAACGCGTCGTCCCGAACAGAAGGACGTGCTGGCGCGCTACACCGCCCATGAGCTGGATGTCGCCGACTCCAATGCCGGCGACAGCAGCACCAGCCAGGTCAGCACCGGGCTGCCGGATTTCCACCTGCTGCTGAGCGAGCAGCAGAGCGACCAGGCCTACGTGAAACTGCAGCTGTGCGAGGTGCTCGACACCACGCCGGACGGGGTCATTAGCCTCGACCCCGAGTTCATTCCGACCTACGTCAACTTCCAGGCCTCAGGCTATCTGCTGTCCTGCCTGAAGGAAGTGATCAGCATGCTCGCCCACCGCGGCGATACCCTCGCCGAGCGCATCAGCGCCACCGGCAAGGTCGGTGGCGCCGAGGTCGGCGACTTCATGATGCTGCAGCTGATCAACCGTCACGAACCGGTGCTGCGCCACTACCTGGGCGTGGAGCAGGTGCACCCGGAGCAGATCTACCGCGACCTGCTTGGCCTGCTCGGCGAGCTGGCGACCTTCTCCAGCGAGAGCAAGCGTCCGCGCCTGGACGGTCGTTACCAGCACAGTGACCAGGGCGCGAGCTTCCGCAAGCTGATGGACGCGATCCGCCAGGTGCTGTCGATGGTGCTCGAGCAGCACGCCATCGAACTGCTGCTGCAGCAGCGCCAGTACGGCATCCAGGTATCGCCACTGCACGATCACAAGCTGCTCGGCACGGCATCCTTCGTGCTCGCCGCCAGCGCCCAGTGCGATTCGGAAACCCTGCGCACCCGCCTGCCGGCGCACCTGAAGATCGGCCCGGTGGAGCGCATCCGCCAGCTGGTCAACCTGCATCTGCCGGGCATCCGCATCAAGCCGCTGCCGGTGGCGCCGCGGCAGATCCCCTTCCATGCCGGCAAGACCTATTTCGCGCTGGAACTCAGCGCCGAGGACCAGGCGCAGCTGGAGCGCTCCGGCGGCTTTGCCTTCCATGTGTCCGGTGACTTCACCGGGCTCGAACTGAAATTCTGGGCGGTCAGGGACTGAGCGACATGATCAAGGAAATGGATTACGGACAGGACGACCACACGGTCATCGTCAACCGCGCCGGCGAGGCCCCGGCACAGAGCCCGTTGACCGACTTCGACACCCCGCCTCGCTTCGAGCAGCTGGAGGAGCGGATGATCTACGCCGCCCGCCTGCGCCCGGCGGAAACCTTCAACATCAGTCTCAATCCGCTGGTGGCCGCCGCCTCGCCGCTGCTCTCGGAAGTGGTACGGCTCAAGCACAGCCTGGACAGCGAAGACCTGCAGGCACTGCACCGGCAATTGAGCAGCGCGATCAAGCTGTTCGAGCACCGCGCCCTGCACGACGGCGCCGAGAGCAGTCAGGTGATGGCGGCGCGCTACGTGCTCTGCACCATTCTCGACGAGGCCGTAGTGACCACGCCCTGGGGCAACGAGAGCGAATGGTCGCAGATGAGTCTGCTGTCCTCCTTCCACAACGAGACCTTCGGCGGCGAGAAGTTCTTCCAGCTGCTCGAGCGGCTATCGCGCAACCCGGTCAAGCACCTGCCGATGCTCGAACTGATGTACCTGTGCCTGTCCCTCGGCTTCGAGGGCAAGTACCGCGTGTTGCCGCGCGGCATGCTCGAGCTGGAAGCGGTGCGCGACAGCCTCTACCGGCAGATCAGGCAGATGCGTGGCGACATACCGCGCGAGCTGTCGCCGCACTGGGAGGGCCTCAAGGACACCCGCCGGCGCCTGGTGCGCATCGTGCCCTGGTGGATGGTCGCGCTGTTCACCCTGATGTGCCTCGGGGTGATCTACGGCGGTTTCGCCTGGGTGCTGGGCGAACAACGCGAGAGCGTGCTGCAACCCTATCGCTCGCTGGACATGGATGCCGGCGATTCCACCTTTTCAGGGATGAAATGAGATGAAGACGTTCTTCGGCAAAGTCGGCGCCGTGCTGCGCCGAACCTGGGTCTGGAGCCTGCTGCTGGTCCTGCTGCTGGCGGTTCTGGTGTGGTTCGTCGGGCCGCTGCTGGCGGTGAATGACCACCGCTTCTGGGAGTCATCCAGCAGCCGACTGCTGAGCATCAGCGTGCTGTTCCTCGGCTGGGGCCTGGCCATGGTCTTCGCCAGCTGGCGCGCCAGCGCGCGCAAGAAGCGCGATGCCGAGGACCAGGACGTTCAGGAGCAGCTGCGCCGCGACGGTCTGATCGGCGAGGAGCAACAGGAACTGCGCCATCGCTTCAAACAGGCGCTGCGCACCCTGAAAACCTCCAGCCTCTACCGCGGGCGCAGCGAGAAATGGCGCAGCGAGCTGCCCTGGTACTTGCTGATCGGCTCGCAGGGCAGCGGCAAGACCAGCCTGCTGGATTTCTCCGGGCTGGATTTCCCGCTCAATCGCAGCGAGCAGCAGCGCCTGACCAAGGACGTCTCCGGCACTCGCTACGCCGACTGGTACTTCGCCGATCATGCCGTGCTGATCGATACCGCCGGCCGCTATCTGACCCAGCCCGACGCCGCCGTCGACGGTAGCGCCTGGGACACCTTGCTCGGCCTGCTGCGCAAGCGCCGTGCCCGACCGCTCAACGGCGTACTGGTCAACCTGCCGGTGGATCAGCTGCTAGGCGGCAATGAACTGGAGCTGGAGAACCTTGCCCGTCAGGCTCGCCAGCGCCTGCATGAGATCCACCAGCGCCTGGGCGTCGATGTACCCGTCTATCTGGTGCTGAGCAAGGCCGATCGGATTCTCGGTTTCGACGAGTTCTTCGATCAGCTGTCCCGCGAGGAAAGCGATCAGGTGCTCGGCGTCAGCTTCCGTAAGGAGCAGAACGGCAGCGATGCGCAGGTGGTACGCGAGGAGTTCGAGGAACTGCTGCGCCGGCTGAACAGCCAGGTAATCATGCGCATGCACCAGGAACGTGACACCCAGCGCCGCGGACGCATCCTCGACTTTCCGCATCAGCTGGGGCAGATCGGCGAGCGCCTGAGCCTGTTCATCGAACTCGCGTTTGCCGGCAACCGCTATCAGCGTGCCAGCCAGCTACGTGGCTTCTACCTGACCAGCGCGCCACAGCTACGCGAAGGTCTCGACCCGCTCACTGCCGGCATCGGCCGCCAGCTCGGCCTGGCCAGCAGCGCATTGCCGACCTTCCGCAGCGGTCGTGCACGCTTCATCAATCAACTGCTCAGCCGGGTGATCTTTCCCGAAGCCGAACTGGCGGGCCTCGATCAGCGCGAGGTCCGCCGCATCGACTGGGGCCAGCGCGCGCTTTATGCAGGCGCCTTCGGTTGCCTGGTGCTGTTCGGCGGCGCCTGGGCACTGAACTTCTCCAGCAACCACGAGCGCCTGGAACAGCTGCGCGGCATCGCCCAGACGCTGGGTGGCGAACGCAAGACCATCGAGGCGGAAGCCAAGGCACTGCGCACCCTCAAGGCGCTGGACGCGAGCTACGCGGCGACCCAGATATTTCCGCCCAGGGACGATGTGTCCTGGCTACGCCGTGGTGGCCTGTATCAGGGCGAGGCGGTCGACCCGACATTGCACGACGCCTACCGTCGCAATCTGGAAACGCTGCTGCTTCCACGGGTCGGTCGGCAGCTGGAAGCGCAGATTCGCGCCAACCTGAACGACCGCGAACAGCTGCTCGGCAGCCTGCGCGCGTACCTCATGTTGAACCTGGCCGAGCGCCGTGATGCGGCGTTTCTCAAGGACTGGCTGGCCGCCGACTGGTCGCTGCGCCATCCCGGCAATGCCGTGGCACAGCAGGGACTCAACACGCACTTTGCGCGGCTGCTGGAAGAATCCTTTGCGCCGTATCAGCTGAACGACAATCTGGTGGCCAAGGCCCGTGCCCAGCTACGCAGCGAATCGCTGGCGGCGGTGGTGTACCGCATGCTGCGCGATCAGGCGCGCAACCTTCCCGACTACCGGCTCAACACGCGACTCGGCCCGCAGGCGCCACTATTCGTCGGTGGCGATTACACGATTCCCGGCTTCTATACCCAGCGCGGCTACCAAAAACTGTTCGTCGCTCAGGGCGCCGATCTGGTCAGCGAAATCCTCCGCGACAACTGGGTGCTGGGCGAAGGCGACAGCCTCAGCGCCAAGGACCTCGGCCGTCTGCTGGTGGAAATGGAGCAGCTGTACTTCCGCGATTATGCCGCGCACTGGAGTGAAGCGATCGCCCAGCTGAACATCCTCCCCGCCGGTAGTGCGGCCCTGGGTGCCGCGCAGCTCGCCGGGCTCACCGCTGCCAACTCGCCGCTGCTGCAACTGCTGCTGGAAGTACGCGAGAACACCCGCTTCGCCGGTCTGGCCGAGGCGACCGCCGGGGCCGGCGAGCTGGCCGAAGCGGCGCAAGGCGCGGGCGGCAAGCTCGGCAAGGCGGCCAAGCTGGCCACCGCTGCAGCCGAGCAGGCCCAGGCCGCCATGCTGAAGAATATCCCGGACACCGCGCGCAAGACCCTGGAGCGCCGCTTCGCACCGCTGCACCAGTTGCTCGATGAAAACGGCGCGGCCGGCCCCGAGTTGAGTGCCAGTCTGCACGCCCTTGACGCCCTGCAGCTGCAGCTGGCTTCCCTGGCCCATGCCAGCGCACCGGAACAGGCCGCCTTCGAAATGGCCAAGGCACGCATGGGCGGCCAGCGCGACGCCATCAACCAGCTGCGCGGCAGCGCTGCACGCCTGCCACAACCGGTCGGCAAGTGGCTGGGGCTGCTGGCCGAAGACAGCTGGTCGCTGGTGCTCACCGACGCCTACCACTACCTCAACCAGCGCTATCGCAACGAGCTCTACGCCAGCTACCGCGGTTCGCTGCGCGAGCGTTATCCGTTCAGCGCCCACAGCGCCAGCGACGTCGCCCTCGCCGACTTCCGCGAGTTTTTCAAGGCCCAGGGTCTGGCGGACAGCTTCTTCGAGCGCTACCTCAAACCCTTCGTCAGCGGCAGCGCTGGCCAGTATCAGCTGCGCCGGGTCGACGGTCGCGGTCTGCCGCTGTCCGAGCAGTTCCTCGCGCAGATGAGCCGGGCGCAGACCATTCGCCGCAGCTTCTTCGCCGAGAACCCCAACGAGCCGCTGATCCTGTTCAAACTCGAGCCCTATTCGCTGGATTCAAGCCTGGGTCGTGCCGACTTCCGCTTCGGCAACCAGCAGATGGAATACCGCCACGGGCCGATTGTGCAGACCGCGTTCCGCTGGCCGGCCGAAGCCGACGACGGACGCACCAGCCTGGTGGTCGAAGAACTCGGCGGCCGTCGCGTGGGTATCGAGAAGAACACCGGGCCCTGGTCGCTGTTCCGCCTGATCGACCTGATGCAGGTCGACTACCACAGCGGCCGCGACGTGTTGATGCTCAAGGCCGATCTCGGCGGCCTGCGCGCCAATTACCTGCTGCATGCGCAGCGCTCGCCGAATCCGTTCGACCTCGCGCTGCTGCGCGGCTTCAAGCTGCCGGCGACGCTGTGATGAACGCAACGGCATGCAGCTGGCGCAGCGCCGCGCGCACCGACACCGGCAAGGTGCGGGCGCGCAACGAAGATGCCTTTCTCGACCTGCCGCAGGCCGGGCTCTGGGCCGTGGCCGACGGCATGGGCGGACACCAGAACGGAGCCCTGGCCAGTCGCCTGATCATCGAGCAGCTGGCCGAGCTTTCCAGCGGCGGCGATCTGCCGGAGCGACTGCGGGCGTTGCGGCGCTGTCTGCACGAGCTCAATCGCCGGCTCAGCCAGGAACTGACGGTCACCGCAGAGCGCCCGGACCCGGTGATTGGCAGCACCGTGGTCGCCCTGCTCATGGGAGGTGACCGCGCCGCGTGCATCTGGGCCGGCGACAGCCGCTGCTACCTGTGGCGCAGCGGCCGTCTCTATCAGCTGTCACGCGACCACTCGCTGTTGCAGCAACTGATCGACGAGCAGCAGCTCAGCCCCGAGCTAGCCGCCAAACACCCAGCCGCCCATGCGTTGACCCGCGCCATCGGCGCCAGCGAGAAGCTGGAGCTGGATATCCTCGAATTCGCCGTATTCCCGGGCGACACGCTGCTGCTGTGCAGCGATGGGCTCTACCAGAGCATGTCCGCCGACGCGCTCGGCGCCGCACTCAGCCTGCCGTCCACGCAGCTGGCGCTGGAACGGCTGTTTCGCCAGGCACTCAAGGGCCCGGCGCGAGACAATCTCAGCGCCGTGGTGATCCGCCGATGAATGCCCAGCCCGCCTGCGATCTCACCTATTTTGCGCTCGCATCGACCGCGGCCACGCCGGTTTCGGTGGAACCGAAGACGCCTGTCGGCGAACTGCCGGACGTGCTCGGCGGCCGCTACCGGATCGAACGCCTGCTCGGCGTCGGCGGCATGGGTGCGGTCTATCGCGCCCGTGACCTGCTGCGCGAACAGTTCGGCGATCCGGAACCCTACGTGGCGCTGAAGACGCTCAGCGAGGATTTCGCCGAATACCCCGATGCCAGCGCCCTGCTCTACAGCGAGTACGCGCTGACCACACGCCTCAGCCATCGGCATGTGGTGCGCCTGTATAACTTCGACATTGACCCAAGCAGCCAGCGCGCCTTTATCACTCTAGAACTGCTTAAGGGCCCGACCCTCGACCAGCTGCTCTGCGAACGCCCGCAGGGCATGCCTTGGAGCGAACTGCAGGGCATCGCGCTACCACTGCTGGAAGCGCTTACCTACTCCCACAGCCTGGGCGTGCTGCATGGCGACCTGAAACCGAGCAACGTAATGCTCGCCGATGACGGCCTGCGCCTGTTCGACTATGGCCTCGGCCAACCGCTGGAAGGCCTGCTTCCCGGTTTGCCGCGCCTGTGCCGCACGCGCTTCGCCGCCTGGACGCCGCGTTATGCAGCCCTGGAACTGCTCGACGGCGGCGAGCTGACCGCCGCGTCGGATGTGTACGCCCTGGCCTGCGTGCTCTATGAACTGGCCAGCGGCAGCCACCCTTATCGCAGGCTCAGCGCCCGCCAGGCCAAGGCCATGGAGCTGGATCGCGCGCTGCAACGGCCGCCTCAGCTGCCCGCGCACTGCTGGCCGGCGCTGCGTCTGGCGCTGGCATTCGACGAAGCGCAGCGCAGCATCGATGCGGCGGGCCTGTTGCACGCCTTCAGCCGCCCCGCACCGAGCCGTTGGCAGCGCTGGTTCGGCCACTCCCACGGATGACATCAGGACAAGGACAGCCCAATGTTCAACGCGGCCAATGAAACCCACTTCAGCCTGACCCTAGAAGGCGTCGATCACGACTTTAAGGTGCTCGAATTCCGGGGCCGCGAGGCCATCAGCCAGCCCTATCGTTTCGACCTGGAACTGGTCAGCGAGCGCCCCGACCTCGACCTGCAGGCACTGCTGCATAAACCCGCCTTTCTTGCCTTCGACCCCGCCGGCATGGGCATCCACGGCCTGGTCCACCGCATCGCCCAGGGTGAATCAGGCAAGCGCCTGACCCGCTATCGGCTCACGCTGGTGCCGCAGCTGGCCTACCTCGCCCATCGCACCAACCAGCGCATCTTCCAGCACCTCAGCGTGCCGCAGATCATCGCCCAGGTACTCGAGGAACACGGCATCCAGGCCGATGCCTACCGCTTCCAGCTCGGCCCGGTGATCTACCCGCCGCGCGAGTACTGCGTGCAGTACGACGAATCGGATCTGCACTTCATCCAACGCCTGTGCGAGGAAGAAGGTATCCATTACCACTTCGAGCACAGCACCAGAGGCCACGTGCTGGTCTTCGGCGACGACCAGACCAGCTTCGCCCGACTCGGCCAGCCGACCGCCTATCTGCAGGACAACGGCATGACGGCCGACGAGCCGGTGATCAAGCGCTTCGCCGTGCGCGTCGCGACACGCACCAGCCGGGTCAGCCGCCGTGATTACGACTTCGAACAACCCAGGCTGCTGATGGAGGCAGCCCACCGCGGCGAACCGGCGGCAAACGCCATGCCGCAGCCCGACCTGGAGGACTACGACTACCCCGGCCGCTTTGCCGCGCGCGCCCGCGGCAAACACCTCTCGCAACGCGCGCTGGAGCGCCACCGCCACGACTACCGCCTGGCCGAGGGCAACAGTGACCAGCCGCGGCTGGTCAGTGGCCATCTGCTGGAAATCTCCGACCACCCGCGCCGCGAATGGAACGACCTGTGGCTGCTTACCGAAGTGCTGCACGAAGGCAAGCAGCCACAGGTGCTGGAAGAGTCGGTCACCAGCCATGTCGATACCGGTGACGGTTTCACTCAGGGCTACCGCAACCACTTCACCGCTACGCCCTGGGATATCCCTTTCCGCCCGGCACTTAACCATCCGAAACCGAAAGTCCTCGGCAGCCAGACCGCCGTGGTCACCGGCCCGGCGGGCGAAGAAATCCACTGCGACCAGTACGGTCGCGTGCGCGTTCAATTCCACTGGGATCGCGAAGGCCAGGCCGACGACAAGACCAGCTGCTGGCTGCGCGTCTCCTCCATCTGGGCCGGCGGCCGCTACGGCGGCATCGCCATCCCGCGGGTCGGGATGGAAGTGCTGGTGACCTTCCTCGAAGGCGATCCCGATCAACCGCTGGTGACCGGCTGCCTGTACCACAAGGAGCATCAGGTTCCTTACGACCTGCCGGCGAACAAGACCCGCACGGTGTTCAAGACCCTGAGCAGCCCGGGTGGTGGCGGCTACAACGAGCTGCTCATCGAAGACCGCAAGGGCGCCGAACAGATCTACCTCCACGCCCAGCGCGACTGGGACGAGAACATCGAGCACGACCAGAAGATCCGCGTCGGCCACGAACGTCACGACACCGTGGAGGCCAACAGCTACAGCGAGTTCAAGGCCGAAGAACACCTGATCGTTGCCGGCGATCGCAAGGTCGAAGTCAAACCCGACGACCACCTCACTGTCGGCCAGACCCAACACATCAAGCTCGGCACCGCCCAACTGACCAAGGCCGGCCGTGAGATCCACCTCAAGGCCGGGCAAAAGATGGTCATCGAAGCCGGTGTCGAACTGACCCTCAAGGCCGGAGGAAGCTTCATCAAGCTCGATCCGGGCGGCATCACCGTCTCCGGCCCGCTGGCGCGAATCAACGCCGGCGGCGCACCGGGCAAGGGCTCGGGGATCAAGATCAAGCCACCGGTACTGCCAGGGGTCGCGGACAGCGACAAGGCCGGGAGCTTGTTGGAGCAGGCACTGCCGGCCGAGGCGGACAGCCTGCTCCGCAAACGCAAGCGCTCGCTCAATTTCTCGGGCTAAGAACAGTGCCGGCTGCGCAGCCGGATCGAACGCAAGGAAGCATCGAACATGGCCGAACACAAGCCGATCAATTGGGCTTACCCGTTTCCCAGCAAGGACACCAGCCACAATCCGCTGCAACTGCTTACACATATGGCCCAGGCCAAAGGCGGGTTCTACCCCACCGGCGAAAACGGCTTATGGCATGGCGGCGTGCATTTCGACGAAGGCACGAGTGCTGCATTCGACCAGTCGAGCGTGCGCTGTATCGCCGACGGAGAAGTAATTGCCTACCGCATCGATGAGCGCTACCCGGTCAGCGAATTCACCGACGAGATTCCCATGGTCAAACGAGCACCCTTTTCCACGGGGTTCGTTCTGGTCAAGCACAGCCTGCAGCCGCCGCCGCTGAAGAACGCTGACGGCAGCATCGTCGAAGGACAAACCCCTCCAAGCCTCGCTCTCTACAGCCTGTACATGCACCTGCTGGATTGGGCGGGCTACCAGGCACAAGCGGACCTTCCGCGCCCCTCCTTCTGGGAAACCAAACGCTATACCGTGAATACGCAGCACGATGGCCTGAGCGTTCGCGCAGGCCCGAGCAAGCACACCACCAAGCTGTCGGAGCTATCCAAGGGTGCCGAGATCACCATCGGCGAGACGGAAGGCGAGTTCACCAAGCTGGTCAGCCTGATCAGCGGGACGGCACAACCCGCCCTATCAGCCGACGACGAGGGGCAACTGCCCGGCTATGTATCCACCAGCTTGCTCAAACCGCACAGCGCGCCAGCGGAATACGGCAAGGTCATCGTTCTCGACAGCGGGTTGCCGATCAAGGCGGGTGACCTTATTGGCCATCCCGGCCTGTACCAGAAGCACGACAGCGCCGCTCAGCGCATGGTCCATGTCGAACTGTTCAGCTGCGACGATGTGCCCGCCTTTATCGCCCGGAGCCGCGCCTGGGCCAGCCGCTTGCCGGACGACAAGAAAACCCTGCTCAAGGTCTACAAAGGTGCGAGCAAACTGATCACCCATCGGGACGATATCAATGCCGAGAACCCGCCCAAGTTGGACGAAGATGGCACGCAGATCGGCGTCGACCTGATCATTCCGCAGTCCTTGCTGGATGGGCTCCCCACTTCGAGAAAAATCCAGGCCAAGGATGGCGCGGACAACACTATGCACTGGTGGCGGCTGGAGGGCCTGTTCGCCGACGCTAATGGCAACCCCATCGACGGCTGGCTCGCCGAGCAGGAGCTCATTACTACTCGTCATAGCCCGTGGGAGTGGGAAGGCTTCCAGTGCATCGAGGAAACCGGAACGCCCGTCGAAAAGCTTGCCTACGCCTTCAATGCCAGAGGCCTGCTGAGCGCGGACGAACAGCACAACTATCGGGCGAAGATCAGCAAGGCCGATGGCGGTCCCATCTTGGCGCTGGCCCGGCTGCATGACATCGTCGACACCGATAAGGACGGTGTGCTGACCAGCAAGGAAATCCGTACCGCGCTAGCCAAGCCGTGGCAGGCGCAGGCCCTCGGTCAGTTGATCATCCGCTATGAAAGCGAGTGGCACTGGAACAAGAGTAAGTGGGATGAGCTTGATCCGTTGCTAGAGGAAGATGCTGGAAAGCCGAATCTAATTTGGCAGACTGAAAAGCAGCGGATCAAGACGCTGAGCTGGTGGGCTGTTGTTGCGGAAGCGTTAGATTTTAGCCCGACCGGGAATGTTTGGCATGTTCAGCCTTACTCGCTGCCGCTTATCTTCAACGGCAAGCCCAAAGATCTGATTACTTTAGAAATGCTAAAAACAGCAAATTCTCAAATCAGCGATGACTATGCCAAAGCCATACTTCCCCACCTCAACAAATACGCATTGCTATACAACATAAACACGCCACTGCTTATTGCGCATTTCCTAAGCCAAGTAGGCCATGAAAGCGGCTTCAAAGTGAAATCCGAGAACCTAAGTTACTCTGCCAAGCGCATGCGAGAAGTATTTGGCTGCCGGAACAATATACGCGGTTACGATACGAGCACGGACGACTGCAAGATATTCCCTAGGCTTAGGCCAAAGCTATGGACCGAGCCCGCCAAATATGAAAGAAACCCAGAAAACCTAGGCAGCTATGTTTATTCTGGCCGAAACGGAAACGGTGATGAAGAAAGCCGTGATGGATATAAATATCGTGGCCGTGGGATAATTCAGCTTACCGGCAAAAACAATTACATCGCCTACACTCGCATACATAATGAAAAAAATGAGCAAGACCACCAAGACTTTGTAAAAAATCCAGATCTGGTTACCAGCAATCTTCAATATGGTATTGAATCCGCCTTCGTCTGGTGGGAAATCAATAATGTGAACAGAAGAATTCTTAACTCTTATAATGCAAGAACCGAGAGAAATATTACCGATCACGTCGCGGACGTTTCTGCAATCGTTAACGGCGGAACAATCGGACTACCCGAACGCGTCCGACTCTTCAAGTCGCTCCGTGGACTTCTGAACAATGAACCTACTTAAATCATTACTTATTTCGATCCTCCTAGTTAATACTTCTTTTGCCGAAGACCTGACCCAGCACCTATCTCCCAGATTTTTTGGAAGCAATGAAATACAGTTTTCTTATAGCGTCACCGACGGAGATGAAAAGGCCCTAACGGCAGCGTTAATCCTAGAGGGAGAGCGCCGGGTGTTTCTTCCTGCGCAATGTGACCCGGAGGGTGGACAACCTTCGCTTAGTAGCGCCTATTCTCTCGCGCTACCCGACGGGACTGCTGCATTAGTTATTACCTGCTCTTATGATCTAAACCATAGCGGTTTAGACATCAAAGGAACGCAATATGTCAGTTACGTATTTAAAGAGCTTGCTGGCTCAATCGTAAGGGCGGAGGCTCTTGAACGGCTTATCTCTGGTTACGAGGGAACCGCAGAGCAGGAAGAAAAACAATATTTTTTTTATAGGAAAAGCGAACTATCCAAACGAAAAGTGAAAGATGGAAAAATTGATTCTGTAGAACTTATCCATAAAGTAGTTCTCGACAGACTGGAAGATCACGACTATGGAGCAATCAGAGCTTATGCTTCCGATAAAAACATCGAAATAACAATCAGTAAGCCACCGGTTAACAAATCCGAAATCCCGATCTATAACGATATCGGTTACGCGCTAGCTGAAGCGCGTGATTTTGACTTAGCGCTTGAAGTGCTTCTAAACGTTGAACACATTGCACCTGAACGCACTGTCCTTATGCTGAACATTGCTGATAGCTTTTGGGGAAAAGGGCTCCAAGAAAAGGCGAAACATTACTACGCGAAGTATGCTTCAAAAATGAAAAAATCCGGAAGGGATAAACTAATACCCTTCAGAGTAACCGCACGATTGTCGACCGCAGCACAGTGATACAGAGATGTCTATGTGACGGCCATAGGTTTCGAACAAAGCGATCTACGGTTAGCTAGTTTTTGGCCATCAAAACCGAGCAACCGGCACATTGCTATCACCCATCAAACCTGCCATAAACGCACTTTCGCCATGACGCTACAAGGAAGTACCGATGCGATTGCTGCGACGCGCCCTGCGCGGGCTGGTGTTGCTGGCCCTGCTTGCGGCCGGGGTTGGTTTGTATTTCGTGGCCTATCCGAACCTGCCGGACTATCAGCCTCCGGCTCGACTTAACTACCTCGATCAATGGAGCGAGGCGGACCGGCAGACCTATTACTACACGCCGCAAGGCACGCAGGTTAAAGGGCTGGAGTACGAGTGGTTCGTCGCGCTGGAGCTGCCCTTCAGCCAGGATAGGTTCGCCACGCCCGACTACCTCGCCCGCTTCGGATTTCTGGTCGATCCCGCGCAAAAGGCCACCGCGCGGAACCCCGGCAACCTGCCAGTCGGCTTTGCCCGCCGTGAAGATGACGAGACCGGTCGCGCCTATCTGGATGTGACCTGCGCGGCCTGCCACACCGGCGAGTTGCGCTACGAGGGGCAGGCCATTCGTATCGACGGTGGCGCGGCGATGCATTCGCTGGCCTCCACCGTGCCGACCCTGCGCGGTGGCGCCTTTGGCCAGGCGCTGGGCATGAGCATGGCCTTCACCTATTACAACCCGCTCAAGTTCCGTCGCTTCGCCGAGCAGGTGCTGGGCGAGCGTTACGAGCAGGACCGCGCGCAGTTGCGCCACGACTTCAAGCAGGTGCTCGACCGTCTGCTCGGCACCGCCTACAACGACTGGCACCGCGGGCTCTACCCCACCGAAGAAGGCTTCGGCCGTACCGATGCGTTCGGCCGCATCGCCAACAGCGTGTTCGGCGATGCCATCGATCCGGCGAACTACCGCGTGGCCAACGCGCCGGTGAGCTACCCGCATCTGTGGGATATCTGGAAGTTCGACTGGGTGCAGTGGAACGGCTCGGCCATGCAGCCGATGGCACGCAATATCGGCGAGGCGCTGGGTGTTGGCGCCACACTGCGGCTGCTACACGAGAACGGCCAGCCCGTCGCCGAAGCCGAGCGCTACGCATCGGGCGTTCGCGTACGCGACCTGCACAGGCTGGAAACCACGCTCATGCAGCTGGCCCCGCCTCGCTGGCCCGAAGATGTGCTGGGCGCGATCGATCTCAAGCAGGCGAGCCTCGGTCGCGCGCTGTACAAGGAAAACTGCGCGCATTGCCACGACGCCAGGCCCAAGCCGGTCGACAAGCGCTTCGCTGCCGAGCGCGACCCCGAGTGGCGCATGAAGGTGATCCCCACCTCCTTCGTCGGTACCGATCCGACCACGGCCGACAATATCGCCGACCACCGCTTCGACCTGACCCGCCTGGGCTGGACTCAGGACGAGCTGGATCGTCTGGATGTGCGGCTGTATGGCGCGTCATCCAGCCCGCTCGATCTCGCCAGCCTGTCCAGCGCCAAGGGGCTGGCCTATATCACCGCCTATGTCGAAGAGCGCGCCTACCGTGACGCCGGCATCGGCGAGACCGAGCGCGCGGAATTCGACGGCTTCGGCCTGCCGATTGGCGTGCAGGAACTGCGCGGCTACAAGGCACGTCCGCTGGACGGCATCTGGGCGACGCCACCGTTCCTGCATAACGGCTCGGTCCCCACCTTGTTCCAGCTGCTGTCGCCGGTCGCCGAACGGCAGAAGCAGTTCTGGGTGGGTAGTCGCGAATACGACCCGCAGCACGTAGGTATCCGCACCGAGCGTTTCGACGGCGGCTTTCTGCTGGATACCGCGATCACCGGCAACAGCAACCGCGGCCATGAATTCCGCGCCGGCTGCCGCGGTAACGGCGTGATCGGCCGGGCACTGGCACCGCACGAGCGCTGGGCGCTGGTCGAGTACCTCAAGGTGCTCGGCGACCCCCGCGTCGAACCGCGTCTCGAGGAATTGCCGGCGCGCCCCCACAACCCCGGCCCAAGCTGCCCCTGACCTGCCCCCGCACAAGGATCTGTTTCATGCTGACAAGACTCTGGCTCTGGATCGGTCGCTTGCTGGGCCGGCTGCTGCTCGCCGTCACCGCCGTGGGCCTGGCAGGCTGGGCGGTTGCCGCCGTCCACTTTCACCTCACCCATCGTGGCCCCGTCTCCAGCGAAGAAGTCATCGCGCCGAGCGAAGCGGCCGACACCCAGGCGATCATCGCCGACGCCATTGCAGTGGTGGAGCAGCACAGGGAGAACACCCGTGTGCTGCGCGACGCCCATGCCAAGGCCCACGGCTGCGTGCGCGCCGAGGTCAGCGTGCGCGCTGACCTGGAGCCGACGCTGCGCCAGGGCGTTTTCAGCGAACCGGGCAAGACCTGGCAGGCCTGGGTGCGACTGTCCAACGGCAACGCCTATCCGCAGTTCGACCGCATCCGGGACGCGCGTGGGATGGCGATCAAGCTGCTCGACGTGCCGGGGGAAAAGCTCAGCCGCGACCCGCGCCACGCCAGTGAGCAGGACTTCGTGATGTTCAACCATCCGGTGTTCTTCGTCCGCGACGTTGCCGAATACCGCAGCAACTTCGCCGCCCAGGCGCAGGGCAAGAAGGCGCTGGCGTTCTTCCCGAGCGTTGATCCGCGCAGCTGGGAGCTGCGCCATCTGTTTATCGCGTTGCAGACCCTGGCGCCTGCACCGCAAAGCCCGGTTGCCACCACCTACAGCTCGGTGGCGCCCTACAAGTTCGGCCCGCATAACATCAAGTACCGGGTCATCCCGACGCCGGAGAACTGCCCGACCTACCAGCTGCCCGAGCAGAACCGCGACCTGCCGAATTTCCTGCGCAGTGCGCTCTACCAGCAGCTGTCCCTCGACCGCGCGCCCGCCTGCTTCGCCCTGCAGGTGCAGCGGCAGAACGCCGAGCACTACATGCCCATTGAGGACACCAGCATCGAGTGGGACGAAGCCATCGCGCCATTCGAGACGGTCGCCGACATCCGCCTCCCGCCGCAGGACTTCGACAGCCCCGAGCAGAATCTCGCCTGCGACAACCTCAGCTTCAACCCCTGGCACGCACTGCCGGAGCATCGCCCCATCGGCGGCATCAATCGGCTGCGCAAGGCGGTGTACGAGGCGATCAGCAGCTATCGGCTCGAGCGTAACGGCGCACTTTGACGCGACCGTCGTGGTCCATCCGCCGGCCGTTGCCGACCACGGGCCACCCGGTCCTGTCTTGCCGGGCGGAACCCTGCTAGCATCAATCAGGACTCCATCGCCCGACATAGGCACCCGTTTGCAGAAGATGAGCGCCACCCTGTCCTCGTCTCCCGGTTCGGTGACCCTCGATCAAGGGGCTTCGCCGTTGCGGGCGCGCATCGTCGGTGACTGGACCCTCGCCCATTACGCGGCACTGCGCCGAGAGGTGCAGCGGCTCAGGGCGCGGATCGACGAGCGCAGCCAGATCGAGCTGAGCGGGCTCGGGGCGCTGGATACGGCGGGCGCCGGCCTGCTGGTGGAGCTGCTGGGCCCCGAGCGGATCGCCGCCATCGAAGCCTGGGCGCCGCAGTTGCCAGCCGAACGCCTGGCGCTGCTGCGCACAGTCGCCACCGCCCTGGACCAACCGGATGCCGCCGAGTCGCCACGCGGTTATGAATTCGGCTATGTGCTGGCGCATATCGGCCGCACGGTCGCGGCGGTGTGGAAGCAGCAGCGCGCGCTGCTCGGCTTCATTGGCCTGACCCTGCAGACGTTGCTGCTGACGCTGCCGCGGCCGCGGCGCTGGCGGCTGACCTCACTGGCCGTACATATCGAGCAGACCGGGCTGGACGCGGTGCCGATCGTCGCGCTGCTGACTTTTCTGGTCGGCGCGGTGGTGGCCTTTCTTGGCGCGACGGTGCTCGCCGACTTCGGCGCGACCATCTACACCGTCAACCTGGTGGGCTTTTCCTTCCTGCGCGAATTCGGCGTGCTGCTGGCGGCGATCCTGCTCGCCGGGCGCAGCGCCAGCGCCTTCGCCGCGCAGATCGGCTCGATGAGATCCAACGAGGAAGTCGACGCGATCCGCACCCTCGGCCTGAGCCCGATCGAGCTATTGGTGCTGCCGCGCGTGCTGGCGATGCTGATCACCCTGCCGATCCTGACCTTCGTCGGCATGCTCAGCGGCATCGCTGGCGGGCTGGTGGTGTGCGTGCTGGCGCTGGACATCTCGCCGACGATGTTCTTCAACATCATGGCGCGCGATATCGCCGTCAGCCATTTCCTCGTCGGCCTGGGCAAGGCCCCGATATTCGCCTTCATCATCGCGGTGATCGGCTGTCTGGAAGGCTTCAAGGTCAGCGGCAGCGCGCAGTCGGTGGGCGAGCACACCACCTCCAGCGTGGTCCAGGCAATCTTCATGGTGATCCTGCTGGACGCCATCGCCGCGCTGTTCTTCATGGAGATGGGTTGGTGACGAGCAACGACTCGCTGATTCAGGTACGCGGACTGGTCAATCGCTTTGGCAGCCAGACCGTGCACGAGAATCTCGACCTGGACATCCGCCGTGGCGAGATTCTCGGCGTGGTCGGCGGTTCTGGCACCGGCAAGTCGGTGCTGCTGCGCAGCATCGTCGGCCTGCGCCGGCCCAACGCCGGCAGCGTAACGGTATTTGGCGAGAACCTGCTGGAACTGTCGGCCGCGCGCCGCTCACAGCTGGAACGACGCTTCGGCGTGCTGTTCCAGCGTGGCGCACTGTTCACCTCGCTGAATCTGCAGGAGAACGTCGCCCTGCCGCTGATCGAGCACGCCGGCCTCGAACGCAAGGATGCCGAGCATCTGGCGCGACTGAAGCTGGCGCTGGCCGGCCTGCCAGCGGACGCCGCCTGCAAGTACCCCGACGAGCTGTCCGGCGGCATGATCAAGCGCGCCGCCCTGGCCCGGGCGCTGGCGCTGGACCCGGAAGTACTGTTCCTCGACGAGCCCACCGCCGGCCTCGACCCCATCGGCGCGGCAGCCTTCGACCAGTTGATCCTGACCCTGCGCGACGCGCTGGGCCTCAGCGTGTTTCTGGTGACCCACGATCTGGATACGCTCTATACCATCTGCGACCGGGTCGCCGTGCTGTCGCGCAAGCGCGTGCTGGTGGCCGATCGCCTGGAGGTGGTGGAAGCCACCGACGACGCCTGGATTCGCGACTACTTCCACGGCCCACGTGGCCGGGCGGCGCAACAGGCTGCCCTGGCGGGTAGTTGAAACGTATGCGAGGCAGGCAAGACAAGGCAAAAACAGGCGAGGAAGCGGAGTTTAGTTTCCTAAATGAGCATTCCGAGCATGTTTTTAACGCAGTATTGCCAACGCAGGTAGTTTCCAACGACCTGCCAGAGCAGGAGAACTGACATGGAAACCCGTGCCCACCACGTGCTGATCGGCCTGTTCACCGTCTTGGCAGTCGGCGGCGCCCTGCTGTTCGCCCTCTGGCTGGGTAAGTCGAGCATGGATCGCGAATACAACTATTACGAGATCAGCTTCAATCGCGCGGTCAGCGGGCTGTCCAACGGCAGCTCTGTGGAGTACAGCGGCATCAAGGTCGGCGACGTCGAAGCGCTGTGGCTCGAGCCGGACGACCCGCGCAAGGTGCGGGCGCGCATCCGCGTCTATTCCGGCACGCCGATCAAGCAGGACACCCGCGCCCGCCTGGCGCTGGCCAACATCACCGGCAGCATGATCATCCAGCTGCACAGCGGCACGCCGCAGAGCCCGCCGCTAGAGGGCAAGCGCGGCGAGCCGCCGCTGATCATCGCAGACCCGTCGCCGCTGAGCGCGCTGCTGGAGAACGGCGAGGACCTGATGACCAACATCAACAACCTGCTGCGCAGCGCCAACCTGATGCTCTCCGAGGACAATGCCGGTCGCATCGGTCGCACCCTGGCCAATCTGGAGCAGGCCACCAGCGTGCTGGCCGAACAGCGTGGCGATCTGAGCGAAGCGCTGACCCAGCTCGCCCAATTGGGCCAGCGGACCAACACTGCGCTGGAGGAAATCACCCGCCTGACACAGAACGCCAACGGCCTCATCGACGATGAAGGTCGCCAGCTGCTGAGCACTGCCGGCGAGTCGATGGCGGCACTGGAACGCGCCACCTCGCGGCTGGACGCCCTGCTGGCGGACAACCAGGGCGCGCTGAACAACGGCCTGCAAGGCTTCAGCGATCTGGGCCCAGCGATCAACGAACTGCGCGGCACCCTCGGCGCGCTGCGTCGCGTCACCCAGCGCCTCGAAGACAATCCCAGCGGCTTCCTGCTCGGCCGCGAGAAGATTCAGGAGTTCACCCCATGAGCCGCCTTGTGCTGTTCCGCCCTCTCGCCCTCGCGACGCTGTTCGGCACGCTTTCGGCCTGCACCTTGCTGCCCGACGCCGAACCAATCCGGGTGTTTCTGCTGCCGACCGGCGACGTGCCGGCAAATCAGTCCACTGGCACCTTGCGCCAGGCACTGCGTATTCATACCCCCCATGCAAGCCGCATCCTTGCCGGGCCACGCATCGCCGTGGTGCCGAACGGCAACCAGATCAGCAGCTACCAAGGCGCGCGCTGGGGCGATGCCGCGCCGACCTTGCTACGCGATCGGCTGATCGAGCAGTTCCGCCGGAGCGGACCGGTGGCGGTGAGCAATGAGGACAGCAACCTGTTCGCGGAGCTGGAGCTGTTCAGCGATTTGCGCGCCTTCCAGAGCGAATACGTCGATGGCCAGCCGCGGGTGCTGGTCCGCCTGGACGCCCAGCTGGTATCCGCTGTCGATCAACGCATCCTCGCCAGCCGCCACTTCGAAATCCGTCAGCCCAGCGCGAGCCCGCAGCTGGAAAGCGTGGTGGACGCCTTCGGCCAGGCCAGCGACGAGCTCAGCCGCCAGCTGCAAAGCTGGACGATCGAGGTGGCGAAAAGCCATCCCGCGCAGTGAAAACCGGCGAAAAAGTCGATTAAAGACGCTGAACCGCAGTTTTATTGACTCAGGCTAAGCGTAACCTTCAGGGCAATCGCTTAGCATGCGAACTATCGCTTCAAGTAAGGAACGCCCATGAAAGCGCCAGCCCAGAAAAATCTTCGACGGGTGCTGTTCGCGCTCGTCGCGCTCGTGGTAATCGGCCTGCTGGCATGGTCGGAGTTGCGCACGGATGGCTTGGGCGAGGGCTTTGCCAGCGGCAACGGCCGGATCGAGGCCACCGAGATCGATGTGGCGACCAAGCTCGGTGGGCGCATCCGCGAGATCACCGTCGACGAGGGCGACTTCGTCCAGCCGGGCCAGATCATCGCGCGCATGGATACCGAAGTGCTCGACGCCCAGCTCAACCAGGCCCGCGCCCAGGTGCGCCAGGCGGAAAACGCCATACTCACCGCCCAGGCGCTGGTTACCCAGCGCGAGAGCGAGAAGGCCACGGCCGAAGCGGTGGTGCTGCAACGGCGCGCCGAGCTGACCGCCGCGCAGAAACGCCACCAACGTACCAAGACGCTGGTCGACCGCAACGCCATGCCGCGCCAGCAGTTGGACGACGACCTTGCCGCCATGCAGAGCGCCCAGGCCGCGCTGGCCGCCTCCCGCGCACAGGTGCTGTCCGCCGATGCCGGTATCGCCGCCGCCAGGTCCCAGGTCATCGAAGCGCAATCTGCACTGGAGGCAGCACAGGCCAGCGTGGTTCGGCTGCAAGCGGACATCACGGATAGCGAACTGAAGACCGATCGCGTGGCGCGCGTGCAGTACCGCGTGGCGCAACCGGGCGAGGTACTCGGCGCCGGCGGCAAGCTGCTCAATCTGGTCGACCTGGCCGACGTCTACATGACCTTCTTCCTCCCCGAGCGCCAGGCCGGCCGGGTGGCGATGGGCAGCGAGGTGCGCCTGGTGATCGATGCGGCGCCACAGTACGTGATTCCCGCCAAGGTCACTTATGTCGCCAGCGTCGCGCAGTTCACGCCGAAGACGGTGGAAACCGAGAGCGAGCGCGAGAAGCTGATGTTCCGGGTCAAGGCGCGGATCGATCCGGAACTCCTGAGAAAACACATGGAGCAGGTCAAGACCGGGCTGCCCGGCATGGCTTATCTGAAGCTAGACGCTGACACCGAATGGCCGGCGCACCTGCAGATCAATGTCGGCAAATGAACCAGTCTCCTGACCCGGTCGCCGTGATCAGCGGAGTCAGCCTGCAGTACGGCAAGACCCGCGCGCTGGATGACCTCAGCCTGAGCCTGCCGGCGCGCTGCATGGTCGGCCTGATCGGTCCGGACGGGGTCGGCAAGTCGAGCCTGCTGGCGCTGATCGCCGGTGCGCGCAAGTTGCAGCAGGGCCAAGTGCAGGTGCTCGACGGCGACATGGGCGATGCCGGCCACCGCCGTGCGGTCTGCCCGCGTATCGCCTACATGCCTCAGGGGCTGGGCAAGAACCTCTACCCCACGCTGACGGTGTTCGAGAACCTCGAGTTCTTCGGCCGCCTGTTCGGCCAGGACGCCGAGGAACGGCACTGGCGCATCGCCGAACTGACCCGCAGCACGGGCCTCGCGCCCTTCGTCGAACGCCCGGCGGGCAAGCTCTCCGGAGGCATGAAGCAGAAGCTCGGCCTCTGCTGCGCACTGATCCACGATCCCGACCTGCTGATTCTCGATGAGCCCACCACCGGCGTCGATCCACTGTCGCGCGCGCAGTTCTGGGAACTGATCGAACGCATCCGCCGCGAGCGCCCGCAGATGAGCGTATTGGTCGCTACCGCCTACATGGACGAGGCGCAGCGCTTCGACCATCTGGTGGCGATGGACGCCGGCAAGGTGCTGGCCACCGGCACACCGGCCGAGCTGCTGGCGCGCACCGGCAGCGACTCGCTGGAGCAGGCCTTTATCCGTCTCCTGCCGGAAGCCAAGCGCAGCCAGCATCGCGAACTGGTCATTCCGCCACAGCCGCACAGTGACAGCATCGCCATCGAGGCTCACGGCCTGACCATGCGTTTCGGCGATTTCGTCGCGGTGGACCAGGTCAATTTCCGCATCTCCCGCGGCGAAATCTTCGGCTTCCTCGGCTCCAATGGCTGCGGCAAGACCACCACCATGAAGATGCTCACCGGCCTGCTGCCGGCCAGCGAGGGCGACGCCCTGCTGTTCGGCAAACCGGTGGACCCGCACGACATGCAGACCCGCCAGCGGGTCGGCTACATGTCCCAGGCCTTCTCGCTGTACAGCGAGCTGACCGTGCGGCAGAACCTCGAGCTGCATGCGCGACTGTTCCACCTGCCGGTGGAGCGGCGCGCCACACGCATTCAGGAGATGCTCACCCGCTTCGACCTCACCGGCGATGCCGAAAGCCTGCCCAGCAGCCTGCCGCTGGGCGTGCGCCAGCGCCTGTCGCTGGCCGTGGCGGTGATCCACAACCCGGAGATCCTGATCCTCGACGAACCCACCTCGGGGGTCGATCCAGTGGCGCGCGATGGCTTCTGGGAGTTGCTGGTGCAGCTGTCGCGCGAGGACGGCGTGACCATCTTCATCTCCACCCACTTCATGAACGAGGCACTGCGCTGCGACCGCATCTCGCTGATGCATGCCGGACGGGTGCTCGATAGCGACACGCCGCAGGCGCTGATAGCCAAGCGCGGCCTGCCGACGCTGGAAGAGACCTTCATCGCCTACCTGGAAGAGGCCGCAGCCGCGCATGCCGCCGACCAGCCAGCAGCGACAACCGCCGCAATGGGAAATCCCACCCAACCGACCGGCAATAACGGCCGCCAGGCCCGCTTCAGCATGCGCCGCCTGCTCAGCTACACCCGCCGCGAAGCCATGGAGCTGCGCCGCGACCCGATTCGGGCGACGCTGGCGATGCTCGGCAGCGTGCTGCTGATGTTCATCATGGGCTACGGGGTCAGCTTCGACGTGGAGAACCTGACCTACGCCGTGCTCGACCGCGACCAGACCACCACCAGCCAGCACTACCTGCTGAACATGGCCGGCTCGCGCTACTTCATCGAGCAGGCGCCGCTGGCCAGCCATGCCGAGCTCGATCAGCGCATGCGCAGCAACGACATCAGCCTGGCCGTGGAGATTCCGCCGAATTTCGGCCGCGACCTCAAGCGCGGCGCCGTGCCGCAAGTCGCGTTCTGGATCGATGGCGCCATGCCGATGCGCGCCGACACCATCAAGGGCTATGTGCAAGGCATCCACCTGAGCTACCTGCAGCAACTGGCCCGCGAGGCGGGCGTCGACGGGCAGCTGGCACCGGCTGACGTGGCCATTCGTTATCGCTACAACCCGGACGTGCAGAGCCTGCCAGCCATGGCACCGGCTATGATCCCGCTGCTCCTGATGATGATCCCGGCGATGCTCACCGCCCTCGGCGTGGTGCGCGAAAAGGAACTGGGCTCGATCACCAATTTCTACGTCACGCCGACCACCCGCCTGGAATTCCTGCTCGGCAAGCAACTGCCCTATGTCGCCCTGGGCATGTTCAATTTCGCCACCCTGGCGCTGCTGGCGGTGTTCGTCTTCGGTATTCCGATCAAGGGCAGCATCCTCACCCTCTGCCTTGGCGCGCTGCTCTACGTGACCTGCGCCACCGGCCTTGGCCTGCTGATGTCGTCGATATTGAACAGCCAGATCGCGGCGATCTTCGGCACCACCATCGTCACCCTGCTGCCGGCCATCCAGTTCTCCGGACTGATCCACCCGGTTTCGGCGATGGAGGGCGCCGGCGCTTTCATCGGCAAGCTCTACCCGACCAGCCACTTCCTGATCATCAGCCGCGGGGTATTCTCCAAGTCGCTCGGGCTGGCCGAGCTGTACCCCTATTTCATTCCCATGCTGCTGGCGATCCCGCTGCTGACCGTGCTCAGCGTCGCCGGCCTGCGCAAGCAGGAGAAATGACATGGGCGGCCTGCGACGCAAACTCGGCAACATCTTCCAGCTCGGCCTCAAGGAGCTGCGCAGCCTCTACCGCGACCCGGCGATGCTGGTGCTGATCATCTATTCGTTCACCCTGGCCATCTACGAAGGTGCCACCGCTGTGCCTGAGGCACCGCACCGGGCGAGCATCGCGGTGGTCGACGAGGATCGCTCGCAAGCCTCGCTGCGCATCATCAACGCCTTTCAACTGCCCTATTTCATCGAGCCGAAAGCGATCAGCCTGCAGGAAATGGACAGCGGCATGGACGATGGCCTCTACACCTTCACCCTGAACATTCCGCCGCGCTTCCAGCAGGACCTGCTCGCCGGCCGCCAGCCGACCATCCAGCTCAACGTCGATGCCACCCAGGTCAGCCAGGCGTTCACCGGCGCCGGGCATATCCAGCAGATCATCGCCAGCGAGACCGCCGAGTTCGTCCGCCGCTACCGCAGCAGCGATGCCTTGCCAGTCGAGGCGGTGGTGCGCACCGCGTTCAACCCCAACCTGAGCCGCGCCTGGTTCGGCGCGGTGAACGAGGTGATCAACCAGATCACCATGCTGGCGATCATCCTCACCGGCGCGGCGCTGATCCGCGAGCGCGAACACGGCACCATCGAGCACCTGCTGGTGATGCCGGTGACGCCATTCGAAATCATGGTCGGCAAGGTCTGGGCGATGGGCCTGGTGGTGCTGGCCGCAGCCGCGTTCGCCCTGCGCTTCGTGGTAGAAGGCTGGCTGGACATCCCGATCCAGGGCTCGCTGTGGCTGTTCGCCGGCGGCGCGGCGCTGCACCTGTTCGCCGCCACCTCCATGGGCATCTTCTTCGGCACGGTGGCGCGCTCCATGCCGCAGCTGGGCCTGCTGGTGATCCTCACGCTGATCCCGCTGCAGATCCTCTCCGGTGGGGTGACGCCGCGCGAGAGCATGCCCGAGCTGGTGCAGAACATCATGCTGGTGGCGCCGACAACGCATTTCGTCGAACTGGCGCAGGCGATCCTTTTCCGCAGCGCCGGCCCGTCCATCGTCTGGCCACAGCTGCTCGCGCTGGGCGTGATCGGCACGGTGTTCTTTCTTGGCGCGCTATCGCGACTACGGGTGTCGTTGCGCTAGCGGCTACGCTTCCTTCAATACGCCCGCGTCGCCAGGCCAACCGCTCTATTCCAGAGCTTTATGGCATCACGCCAGCATCCTGTGTTTATGTTGGTAACCACACGGTTACCCAACGCCCCGAAGCGCTCGGGAATTTTTGTATCAGTGGCCGGTCTATCGTGCCGACATGCTAAGAGCCTGACGCTCGACAGCGCGCCAAGGAAGCCCCATCACTATGCGCATTCTCGTTACTGGCGGAGCCGGATTCATCGGCTCCGCACTGATCCGCCATCTCATTCTCGATACCGAGCACAGCGTGCTCAACCTGGACAAACTGACCTATGCCGGCAACCTGGAGTCGCTGGCAGCCGTGGAAGACAACCCGCGCTATCAGTTCCTCCAGGCCGACATCGCCGATCGTGAGCGGGTCAGCGAGGCGCTGCTGGAGTTCCAGCCGGACGCCATCATGCATCTGGCCGCCGAGTCCCACGTCGACCGCTCCATCGACGGCCCGGCCGAATTCATCCAGACCAACATCGTCGGCACCTATCAGCTGCTCGAGGCCACCCGCGCCTACTGGCAGAGCCTGCCGGTCGAGCGTCGCGAGGCCTTCCGCTTCCACCACATCTCCACCGACGAGGTCTACGGCGACCTGCATGGCGTCGACGACCTGTTCACCGAGACCACACCCTACGCGCCCAGCTCGCCCTACTCGGCCAGCAAGGCCTCGTCGGATCACCTGGTCCGCGCCTGGCAGCGTACCTACGGGCTGCCGGTGCTGATCACCAACTGCTCGAACAACTATGGCCCGTATCACTTCCCCGAGAAGCTGATCCCACTGGTCATCCTCAATGCCCTCGATGGCAAGCCGCTGCCGGTCTACGGCGATGGCTCGCAGATCCGCGACTGGCTGTTCGTCGAAGACCACGCCCGCGCGCTGTTCAAGGTGGTCAGCGAAGGTGTGGTCGGCGAGACCTACAACATCGGCGGCCACAACGAGCAGAAGAACATCGAGGTGGTGCGCGGTATCTGCGCACTGCTGGAAGAGCTGGCGCCGAGCAAGCCTGCCGGGCTTGCGCGCTATGAAGACCTGATCACCTTCGTCAAGGATCGCCCGGGCCACGACCTGCGCTACGCCATCGACGCCAGCAAGATCGAGCGCGAGCTCGGCTGGGTGCCGCAGGAAACCTTCCAGACCGGCCTGCGCAAGACCGTGCAGTGGTACCTGGAAAACCTCGAATGGTGCCGTCGCGTTCAGGACGGCAGCTATCAACGCGAGCGCCTTGGCGCCCTGGAGAACGCATGAAAGGAATCATCCTCGCCGGAGGCTCCGGCACCCGTCTGCACCCCATCACCCTTGGCGTATCCAAGCAGCTCTTGCCGATCTACGACAAGCCGATGGCCTACTACCCGATTTCGGTGCTGATGCTCGCTGGCATCCGCGACATCCTGCTGATTTCCACCCCGCAGGACCTGCCTCAGTACAAGAACCTGCTGGGCGACGGTAGCCAGTTCGGGGTCAACTTCAGCTATGCCGAGCAGCCCTCGCCGGATGGCCTGGCGCAGGCCTTCCTGATCGGTGAAGAATTCATCGGCGATGATTCGGTGTGCCTGATCCTCGGCGACAACATCTTCCACGGCCAGCACTTCACCGAGAAGCTGCAGCGTGCCGCGGCCCAGCCAAGCGGCGCCACGGTGTTCGGCTACTGGGTCAAGGACCCGGAGCGCTTCGGCGTCATCGACTTCGATGAGAGCGGCAAGGCACTGTCCATCGAAGAGAAGCCGAAGAAGCCGAAGTCCAGCTACGCGGTGACCGGCCTGTACTTCTACGACAACGACGTCATCGAGATCGCCAAGTCGATCAAGCCCTCGCCACGCGGCGAGCTGGAGATCACCGACGTCAATATGGCCTACCTCGAACGCGGCGACCTCAACGTCGAGCGCTTCGGCCGTGGCTTCGCCTGGCTCGACACCGGTACCCACGACAGCCTGCTGGAAGCCTCGCAGTACGTGCAGACCATCGAGCATCGCCAGGGTCTGAAGGTCGCCTGTCTGGAAGAGATCGCCTACCAGAACAAGTGGATCGACCGCGAGCAGCTGCTGCGCCGCGCCGACGCTCTGGGCAAGACCGGCTACGGCCAGTACCTGTTCAAGCTGGCGGGTGAAGACGCATGAAGGTCGTCGAAACCAGCATTCCCGACGTACTGATCATCGAGCCCAAGGTCTTCGGCGACGAACGCGGTTTCTTCTACGAGAGCTTCAACGCGGCCGCTTTCGAAGCGGCCACGGGGCTCAAGCGCCAGTTCGTCCAGGACAACCACTCCAAATCCCAGCGCGGCGTGCTGCGCGGTCTGCACTACCAGATCCAGCAGCCGCAGGGGAAACTGGTGCGCGTGGTGGCCGGCGAGGTGTTCGACGTCGCTGTCGATCTGCGCAAGAGCTCACCGAGCTTCGGACGCTGGTTCGGCACTCACCTGAGTGCGCAGAACCAGCACCAGCTGTGGATCCCCGAAGGTTTCGCGCATGGCTTCGTGGTGCTCAGCGAAACTGCCGAGTTCCTTTACAAGACCACCGACTACTACGCGCCGGAGCACGAGCGCAGCCTGTTGTGGAACGATCCTGAGCTCGGCATCGAATGGCCGTTCGACGAAGCACCACAACTGTCCGCGAAGGACCAGGCTGGCAAGCGCCTCAGCGATGCGGAGCTGTTTCCATGAAAATCCTGATCACCGGCAGCAAGGGGCAACTCGCCCGTGAGCTGCAGTTGGAGCTGGCAGGCGCCGGCAAGCTGCTGGCGCTTGGGCACAACGCACTGGATCTGTCCGACTCGGATCAGGTTCGCGAGCAGGTACGCCTGTTGCGGCCGGATCTGATCATCAATGCGGCGGCCTACACCGCCGTCGATCCGGCGGAAAGCCACCGTGAACTGGCCTTCGCGGTCAACGCACGCGGGCCACAGGTGCTCGCCGAAGAGGCTGCACGTCTTGGCGTGCCGCTGATCCACTATTCCACCGACTATGTGTTCGACGGTCGCAAGGGCGAACCCTACTGCGAAGCGGACGTACCGCAACCGCTTAGCGTCTACGGCGCGAGCAAGCTGGCCGGCGAACAAGCGATTCAGGCGGTCGGTGGCGAATACCTGATCCTGCGTACCAGCTGGGTTTACTCGCAGCACGGCAAGAACTTCCTGCTGACTATGCAGCGCCTGCTGCAGGAGCGCGATGCGCTGTCGGTGGTCAGCGACGAGATCGGCGCGCCGACCTGGGCCGCCACCATCGCCCGCACCACGGCAGAAATGGTACGCAAGCGAAGTGCGGGCGAGGCAGGCCCCAGCGGTCTGTATCACCTCACCGCCAGCGGCGAGACCTCCTGGTACGGCTTCGCCTGCAGCATTACCGAGCAGCTTCGCCAGCAGGGCCGCCTGCGCGCCGAGATCACGCCGATCCTGTCCAAGGACTACCCGACCGCCGCCCAGCGTCCGCTCAACTCCCGCCTGAACTGCGCACGCCTGCAACAGGACTGGGGCATCCGCCTGCCGGACTGGGAGACGGCACTGCACGAGTGCCTTGCCCAATCCCGGCACTTCGATACGGCGAACGCGCCCCAGACCGCTGCAGCCGGCCGCTGAGGCAACAGCGGCTAGGCCTCACGGCTGCCTCTGCCACTCTGCTCCGATCCGGCCAGCTCGATAAGCGACGCTGAACGCCGGCACGCTCTGCGTGCATAATGCGCCCGACATCCAGGCGCCCACGCATGACTGCACTGCATCCACCCCGCCGCCCTCGCTGGCGCAACCTCGCCCTGCTGGCCTTGCTGCTTGCGCCTCTGCTCTGGCCGCTGCAGCAGCTCGCCGAGCGCTACTACCGCAACGAGCTGACCGAGCAGAATCGCCAGACCCTCGACCTCTACGTCGCCAACCTGCTCGGCACGCTGAACCGCTACGAGGTGCTGCCGCGCATCCTCGGCGACCTGCCGGCGTTGCGCGCCGTCCTGCAGCAGGCAGAAGCGCCGGCCGTGCGGGACAATGCCAATCGCCTGCTCAAACGCCTGCGCAACCAGACCGGGGCCGACGTGATCTATCTGATGAACACGGACGGCAATACCCTGGCGGCCTCCAACTGGGACGAGGAAGACAGCTTCGTCGACCGCAACTTCGCCTTCCGCCCGTATTTTCGCCAGGCCATGGAAGGGCGCCTCGGCCGCTTCTTCGGCCTTGGCACCACCTCCGGCAAGCGCGGTTACTACTTCGGCGCCGCCGTGCGCGACGAGCGCGGCATCCTCGGCGTGCTGGTGGTCAAGGTCGACCTCGACCATACCGAGACGCTCTGGGGCAACACCCCGGAGCAGCTGCTGGTGACCGACAACTTCGGCGTGGTGATTCTCACCTCGCGCCCGGAGTGGCGTTTCCGCGCGACCCGCGGGCTGGGCGTCGACGAGCGCGAACAGATCGCCTTCGATCAGCCCTATCCAACCCTCTATCCGCAGGACCTGACGCTGGACATCGATGCCTGGCTGATCCAGAGCCGTGAGCTCAAGGAGACCGGCTGGACGGTGCGCATCCTCGCGCCGATCAACCTGATCGAGCGACCGGTGCGCACCGTGGTCGCCATCGGCGCTGCCACACTGCTCGCCCTGCTGCTCTGGATCGGCCTGCTGATGCAGCGCCGCCGCCATTTCCTTGAGCGGCTCGCCCTCGATACCCAGGCGCGCCAGCAGCTCGAACAGCGCGTGTTGGAACGCACCCGTGATCTGGAAGCGCTGAACAGCCGGCTCAAGGTCGAGGTACTGGAGCGCGAGCAGGCCCAGCAGGAGCTGGTGCGCGCCCAGGACGAACTGCTGCAGGCCGGCAAGCTGTCGGCGCTGGGCACCATGTCGGCGAGCATCAGCCACGAACTCAACCAGCCGCTGGCGGCGATCCGCAGCTATGCCGACAACGCCGGGGTGCTGCTCGACCAGCAGCGCAACGCCGAAGCCCGCGACAATCTGCGGCTGATCAGTGAACTGACCGCGCGCATGGCGTCGATCATCGCCCACCTGCGCGCCTTCGCCCGTCGCGACCAGCACGCGCCGGAGCGGGTCGCGCTGCAGCCTGCGCTGGACGACGCCCTGGCCCTGCTCGCCAAGCGCCGCCAGGCAATGGGCGTGGAGCTGATCCGCGACCTGCCGGAGGCCACCCTGTGGGTGCAGGCCGGCGAGACGCGGCTGCGGCAGATCCTCGCCAACCTGCTGGCCAACGCCCTCGATGCGCTGGCCGAGCGGCCGCAGCCGCGACGCATCTGGCTGCGCGCCGAGCTGCAGGGTGACGGCGTGTTGCTCAGCCTGCGCGACAACGGCCCGGGCTTCAGCGAGGAAGCGCTGCAGCGTGCCCGCGAGCCGTTCTTCACCACCAAGACCAGCGCGCAGGGGCTGGGCCTCGGCCTGGCGATCTGCGATATCCTCACCCGCGCCCTGGGCGGTGAGCTGCGCATGAGCAACCATCCCGAGGGTGGTGCGCAGCTCGGCCTGTTTCTGCGTTGCGCCGAGCCTGGCGTCGCCTTCCCCACCGAGGACCATTTTCAATGAGCAGTGACCAGCCGATCAACGCCCAGGCGCAGGTGCTGCTGATCGACGACGATCCGCACCTGCGTCAGGCATTGAGCCAGACCCTCGACCTGGCCGGTCTCAAGGTCGTCAGCCTGGGCGATGCCCGCGACCTGGCCGCGCGGCTGCCAGCGGACTGGCCAGGCGTGGTGGTCAGCGACATTCGCATGCCCGGCATCGATGGCCTGGAGCTGCTGCAACAGCTGCGCACGCGCGACAGCGAGATGCCGGTGATCCTCATCACCGGGCACGGTGATATTCAGCTGGCGGTGCAGGCGATGCGCGCCGGCGCTTACGATTTCCTGGAAAAACCCTTCCCCAGCGAAGCGCTGCTGGACAGCGTGCGTCGTGCCCTGGCGCTACGCCAACTGGTACTGGACAACCGCTCCCTGCGCCTGGCCCTGGCCGACCGGCAGCAGCTGTCGGCGCGCCTGCTCGGACAATCCCAGGCGATGCTGCGCCTGCGCGAACAGATCGGCGCGCTGGCCGGGACCCAGGCCGATGTGCTGATTCTCGGCGAGACGGGCGCGGGCAAGGAGGTGGTTGCCCGGGCGCTGCACGACCTGTCCAGCCGGCGCAACGGCCCCTTCGTCGCGATCAACGCCGGGGCGCTCGCCGAATCGGTGGTGGAAAGCGAACTGTTCGGCCACGAGCCGGGCGCCTTCACCGGCGCGCAGAAGCGGCGCATCGGCAAGTTCGAGTTCGCCAACGGCGGCACGCTGTTCCTCGACGAGATCGAGAGCATGAGCCTGGATGTGCAGGTCAAGCTGCTGCGCCTGCTGCAGGAGCGGGTGGTCGAACGGCTCGGCGGCAACCAGTCGATCGCCCTGGATATCCGGGTCATCGCCGCGACCAAGGAGGACCTGCGGGTGGCCGCGGATCAGGGCCGGTTCCGTGCCGACCTGTATTACCGGCTCAACGTCGCGCCGCTGCGAATTCCGTCGCTGCGCGAGCGCAACGAGGACATCCTGCTGTTGTTCCAGCATTTCGCCGAAGCCGCCGCCCAGCGCCACGGTCTGCCGATCCGGGAGCTGCAGCCGGAACAACGCGCTGCACTGCTACGTCACGCCTGGCCTGGCAACGTGCGCGAGCTGCAGAACACCGCCGAGCGCTTCGCCCTGGGCCTTGGCCTGGGCCTTGGCCTGGGGCTCGACCAGTCGGCCGGCGAACCGGCTGCCGGGATAGCCGGAGGTGGCAATCTGAGCGAGCAGGTCGAGGCCTTCGAGCGCGCACTGATCGCCGATGAGCTGAATCGCCCGCATGGCTCGCTGCGCAGCGTCGCCGAAGCGCTGGGCCTGCCGCGTAAGACCCTGCACGACAAGCTGCGCAAGCACGGGCTGAGTTTTACCGATGTTGGCGGAAGCTCGCCCGATGAAACGACTAGATGGCGGAAATCCGCCATCTTCGATGCTGGCCAAGGGTCGAACTCGCCGGCACAGACCACGGCACGTGCGTGGCCCGCGCCAGCACCGGCGATCCCGCGCTAAGGTGCGACCTAGACGCGCTTGTTGGCAATTGGCCATTCAAACCTTCATCTATTGCTGGGTAAACTCGCTGCCCTCAGGCGGCTCTGCCAGCTCTTGGCACAGGCATTGCTCCTGAAACTCAATGAACCGGACGGAACGAGTCGCGATAGAGCATCGCACCCGGGCTTCAGCGCCTAGACTTGTCCAGCTGGTTACTGCCGGGATGCCGTGTGGCCTCCCACCCACAACAAGAGGAAACATCAATGTTCAAACTGACTGCCAAGGCGCTGGCATGCGCCCTGTCGCTGAGCATCGCCGGTCTGGCCCACGCGGCTGACCCGATCACCATCAAGTTCTCGCACGTGGTCGCCGAAAACACGCCGAAAGGCCAGGGCGCCCTGATGTTCAAGAAACTGGTGGAAGAGCGTCTGCCCGGCAAGGTCGAGGTGCAGGTTTACCCGAACTCCTCGCTGTTCGGTGATGGCAAGGAAATGGAAGCCCTGCTGCTGGGCGACGTTCAGCTGATCGCTCCGTCGCTGGCCAAGTTCGAACACTACTCCAAGGGCGTTCAGGTCTTCGACCTGCCATTCCTGTTCGACGACATCGCGGCAGTCGACCGCTTCCAGAAGAGCGAAGCTGGTCAAGGCCTGCTGCGTTCCATGGAAGACAAGAACATCACCGGCCTGGGCTACTGGCACAACGGCATGAAGCAGCTGTCGGCCAACAAGGAACTGCGTGAGCCGAAAGACGCGCGCGGCCTGAAGTTCCGCGTACAGGCTTCTGCAGTGCTGGACGAGCAGTTCAAGGCGCTGCGTGCCAACCCGCGCAAGATGAGCTTCGCCGAGGTTTACCAGGGCCTGCAGACCGGCGTGGTCAACGGTGCCGAGAACCCCTACTCGAACATCTACTCGCAGAAGATGCACGAAGTGCAGAAGCACATCACCGAGTCCGACCATGGCCTGCTGGACTACATGCTGATCACCAACACCAAGTTCTGGGACGGCCTGCCTGCCGATGTACGTGGCGAGCTGGAAAAGATCGTGGAAGAAGTCACTGTTGAAGTGAACAAGCAGGCCGACGCCCTGAACCAGAAGGCCAAGGCTGACATTCTTGCCGCCGGCACTACTGAAATCCTTGAGCTGACGCCGGAAGAGCGTGCCAAGTGGCGCGAAGCAATGAAGCCGGTCTGGAAGAAGTTCGAAGGCGAAATCGGTGCTGACCTGATCAAGGCTGCCGAAGCTGCCAACCAGGCTAAATAAGCCTTTGCCGAGGGGCGGACACTCCGCCCCTTTGCTGCACCACCCAGCGATACCCGACAGCTCAGTGAAAAAACAAAGCAGCTAGCGAAGACGAAGCCCGCACCAAGGGCAGACAGGTCAGGCCAAGGCGATCCCGGGCTGAGCCGCTTCGATGGCGACAACAAGAGTTTTTCATTGCTCTGTCTCCCAGCCTGCACCGGCTGGTTCACGGCGCACCTCCGTGCTGCCTTCGATACAACAAGCAGTCCATCGGGAGATGTCATCCATGAACGCCCTCTGGCGCGTCTGGGACCACTTCGAGGAAGGTTTCATCGCCTTTCTGTTGGCCGCCATGACACTGGTGACCTTCGTCTACGTGATCCTCAACAACCTCTACACACTTTTCTACGACCTGGGCGACCGGTTCGAGGGAAGCGCCGACTTCTGGTTCGCCATCGGTGATTTCATCATCGGCCTGGCCCAGTCCATGACCTGGAGCACCGCGCTGACCAAGGCGCTGTTCGCCTGGCTGATCTTCTCCGGCCTCGCCTATGGCGTGCGCACCGCCGGCCACATCGGTGTCGATGCACTGGTGAAGCTGGCGCCGCGACACATCCAGCGCGTCATCGGCATCATCGCCTGCCTGCTCTGCCTGGGTTACGCCGGTCTGCTGACCGTGGCCAGCTTCGAGTGGATCCAGGCGCTGTTCGTTGCCAACATCGGCGCGGAAGACCTGGGCCATGTCGGCGTCAAGCAATGGCACATCGGCATGATCGTGCCGTTCGGCTTCGCCATGGTGTTCATCCGTTTCGCCGAAATCTTCGTGCGCATCCTGCGCAACGAGCAGACCGGCCTCGGCCTCGCCGATGAAGCGGCCGATGCGCTCAAGCACGGCGAAGAGGAGCCCAAGTAATGACCATCCTGTTCCTGTTCGTCGCTCTCTTCGTGCTGATGTTCATCGGCGTGCCGGTGGCCGTATCCCTCGGCCTGGCCGGCTCCCTGACCATCATGATCTTCAGCCAGGACTCGGTGCGCTCGCTGGCGATCAAGCTGTTCGAGACCTCCGAGCACTACACCCTGCTGGCGATCCCGTTCTTCCTCCTGGCCGGCGCCTTCATGACCACCGGCGGCGTGGCGCGTCGCCTGATCGACTTCGCCAACGCCTGTGTCGGCCACATCCGTGGCGGCCTGGCGATCGGTGCGGTGCTGGCGTGCATGCTCTTCGCAGCGCTGTCCGGCTCGTCGCCAGCCACCGTGGCCGCGGTGGGCTCCATCGCCATCGCCGGCATGGTGCGCTCCGGTTATCCGCAGGCCTTCGGCGCCGGCATCGTCTGTAACGCTGGTACCCTGGGCATCCTGATCCCACCGTCGGTGGTCATGGTGGTCTACGCCGCGGCTACCGAGACCTCGGTGGGCAAGCTGTTCATGGCCGGTGTCGTCCCGGGCATCATGCTCGGCGGCGCGCTGATGCTGGCGATCTACATCATCGCGGTGAAGAAGAACCTGCCGGCACTGCCGCGCGCCAGCTTCCGCGAGTGGCTGTCCGCCGCGCGCAAGGCGGTCTGGGGCCTGCTGCTGATGGTGATCATCCTCGGCGGCATCTACTCGGGCATGTTCACGCCCACCGAAGCGGCAGCGGTCGCGGCGGTGTATTCGGCCTTCGTCGCGATCTTCGTCTACAAGGACCTCAAGCTGCGCGAATGCCCGAAGGTACTGCTGGAGTCGGGCAAGCTGAGCATCATGCTGATGTTCATCATCGCCAACGCCATGCTCTTCGCCCACGTGCTGACCACCGAGCAGATTCCGCAGGCGATCACTGCCTGGGTCATCGAGGCAGGTCTGCAGCCGTGGATGTTCCTGCTGGTGGTGAACATCGTGCTGCTGGTGGCCGGCGCCTTCATGGAGCCGTCGGCGATCATCCTGATCCTGGCGCCGATCCTGTTCCCGATTGCCATACAGCTGGGCATTGACCCGATCCACCTTGGCATCATCATGGTGGTGAACATGGAGATCGGATTGATAACGCCACCGGTGGGGTTGAATCTGTTCGTCGCCTCAGCGGTGACGGGCATGCCGGTGACCCAGGTGATTCGCGCGGTGCTGCCATGGCTGGCACTGATGCTGAGCTTCCTGGTGGTGATCACCTACGTGCCGTCGATCTCTCTGGCGCTGCCGAACATGCTCGGCATGTAGCCCGAAGCAGTTACTTCCCTTTAGCCCGGCCTGCGCCGGGCTTTTTTTCGTCCGCGCGAATGTCGACGCGGGCTCGTCAGAGCGCCAGCACGTCCGCCGGCCGCCGACGGAACCAGCCGGTCAGCGACAGGCGGTCGGCCTGGGTGACCAGCACTTCGTGGGGGAAATCGCCAGAGAGAAAGACCACCAGATTACCCGCCAGCGGTGGGACGTCCAGTTGCGAGCCGTCGGGCATGTGCATGCGCAGTTCGCCGGCATGGCCGGGCTGCCAGTCCGGGTTCAGATAGAGCACGGCGGTCACCGAGCGGCTGTCGTCATCGCGAAAGCGGTCCAGGTGCGTCTGATAGAAGGCGCCCGGCGGGTAGAAGGCGAAATGGCACTCGAACTCTTCCAGCCCGAGGAACAGCTCGCGGTTAAGCTGCTGGCGCAAGCCGTCCATGAGTTCGAGATAGTCGTCGCAGACTGCAGACTGGCCCGGTTCGAGCCACTGGATATGGTCGCTGCGAATGCCTTCGCGCACCGCCTGCGCCTCGCCGCGGCCGACCCCTGCCGGTGCCAGCGCACCCTCGGCGTCCCGCCTGCGGCACTCGTCGGCCAGCTTGTGGGTCACATCACTGGGAAGGAAAGAACTCTGCACCGACCAGCCGCGCTCGGCCAGGTCGTCGATGATCGAAGAGAACGGCAAGGAAGTGACTCCGAAGTGATACCGCAGGAGTCTAGGGTCTGTTGAGACTCCGCTACAAGCTGCGTCGCTGCGCCAAATGGCAGCAGTAACCGTGCGCCTCGACAAGCACGCGTCGACGCACGGAAAATGAACCGCCCGCCAGACAGGAGCTTCCATGCGCGCCCTCTTGACCTGTGTACTGCTGACCTTGAGCGTCAGCAGCTTCGCCGACACCTATCAGGAACTCTACGAAACCGCCGGCTGGACCGAACAGCGCGCCAATTTCGGCGATGCCCTGACCGCGGCCCAGCAACGCTACAAGGACACCCTGCCACCGGCGGTATTCCAGGCACTGGTGACCAACAGCAACCGCCGCTTCGCCGCCCATGCCATCGACCAGCGCGCGCAGCAGGCATTGCGCGGCAACCTGGCCGAGCCGCAGCCGGCGCTGGAATTCTTCCAGTCGACCCTGGGACGCAAGATCGTCTCGGCCGAAGTGCTCGCCGCACGGCGCGAACAGCTGGCCAAGCACGCCGCCGGCCTGCCGCGGGTGGAAGCCGGCAGCAACCGACAACTGCTGATCCGCCACTTGGCCCAGGCGCTGCCAGCCAGCGAAGCGGGCGCGGAAGTCAGCCTGGCACTGGCCGGTGTCGCCGCCGACAGTCTCAGCCAGATGATTCCCGGCCTGCTCGGTGGCAATCAGGCGCAGAGCCTGCTGAGCAGCCAGCGCCAACGCATGATCGAGCAGATAGAGGCCGATCTCGACAACACGCTGCTGTACGTCTATCGCGACCTGTCCGATGCCGAACTGGAGGAATATGTGACATTCGCCCAGTCGGACGAAGGCAAGGCCTATTACCAGGCCGCGCTGCAGGCGCTACGCGCCGGCCTGGCGGTTGGCATGAGCGGCGCCGAGCTGGAGCCGCAGCAGGGCATCTGATCCCGCTATCTGAGGCGCTCGCGCAGGAAGTCGAAGTACGCCTGGCGCAATTCCTCGCGCTCGTTCACCAGATGGTGGCGCGCCTCGGGCAGTCGCAGCACCTCAGCACTTGGGAACTTGCGCTGCAGAATCGGCAGGTTGTACTGCCAATCCACGGTCATGTCCGCCTCGCCCTGAATGATCAACGGCGCGTGCCTGCTGTCAGCCGCACCCTCGATACGGGGAATCCAGCGTGACAGGGCGCCGACCCAGGCTGTGGGCAGGATGTCCGGCTGCAGCGGGTCCTGGCTCTGGACGAACTCGAGGAAGGCCGGGTCGCCGGAGTTCTCGCTGAACGTTCGTGGGATCTGCTGAACGAAGCGCCGCAGCAACTCGTAGCTGATGCGCGAGCGCAGCCAGGCGCGCGGGCGAACCAACGGCGCCAGCAGGATGGTGCGCCCCAGGTCGGGGTTTTCGGCCTGATGCAACAGGTGATCCAGTGCGATGGCACCGCCGGTACTCTGGCCAAGTAGGTGCCAGGGACGCGGCAGATCGAGCTGGCGTGCCTGTTCGAACAGACCGCTCAGCACCGCCTGGTATTCGGCAAACTCGTTGATGCTCGCCCGGGGACCGCTGGACAGCCCATGGCCCGGCAGGTCGCAGGCGAGCACGGCGAACCCCATCTCCAGTCCCCAGTCGACCACATGGCGATACAGGCCCATGTGGTCGTAGTAGCCGTGCAGGATCAGCAGGCTGGCGTGGGGCTGCTCCGGCCACCAGGCCTGAGCGACGACATCGTAGTCATGCACGCGAAAGCGCCCCAGGCGACGCTGGACCTGCGTGCGATGCGGCAGGTCGAGCCCGTAATAGGTCTGGTAATGGAGAGTTTCGGCGCTTGCGGCGACCGCCTCGGACAGGGCGGGCAGGCTGTTACGCAGGCGCTCGGGATCGATACGCGAGGGCATGGAAATTCTTCGATTGCGTTGACCTGGGATATTCAGCTCTGCGCCGCCCCATGGCAAGCTTGCGCACCCACATCGGAGCCCGCCATGAGTGCTCGTCGCAAATACCTGATCGCCGCACTGATCACCCTGCTCTGGGGCGGCGCCATGCTGGCTGCGTTCTGGTGGTTCGAGGCGCGCTACCTGCGCACCTTCGACGGCGAGCGCGCCGAGCTGTTCTCCGGCGACGCCCTTCGCCTGCCGGCCGAGCTGCAGGGCCCGGGACCAGTGCGCTTCGTGCATTTCTGGGACCCGGGATGCCCGTGCAACGTCGGCAATCAGCAGCACCTGGAAAAACTGCTCAAGCGCTTTGCCGGACAACCCGTGGACTTCTACGAAGTACGCAAGCCGGGCAGCAAGGGCCGCTTGCCGCAGCCGCTGGCAGCGCTGAAACCGCTGAGTGCCCCGCCCGGCTCCGAGCAACTACCGGCCAGCCCCGCTGTCGGCATCTGGGATCAAAGCGGGGAGCTGGTCTATATCGGCCCCTACAGTGAAGGTGCGGTGTGCAGTTCGGACAACAGCTTCGTCGAGCCTATCCTTGATGCCGTGCTGGCCGGGCGCAAGGTGCGCGCCACCCATTCGCTGGCGGTGGCCTGTTTCTGCGACTGGCAGCAGTAGCGCCCTTGCGACAGGTAAACTTGATCGCGATCAAATGATAATTATTATCACCTAAACGAGAATTGCTCCCATCCAAGTCGGCATCACCGCCGACGAATTATCCGGGAGCCGTTCGATGATACTCCGCCTTCACCCACTCGCCCTGGCCTGCCTGGCCGTCAGCAGCGCGTCCGCCTTCGCCGCTCCGCTGGAGCTGCAGGAAACCGTCGTCACCGCCAAGGGCTACGAGGCCGCAACGCGGGACATTCCGCAAGCCATCGAGGTGCTGCAGGCTCAGCCAGCCGAAACGGCAGCGCCGGTCGGCAGCCTGTTCCGCGGCAAGCCCGGGCTCGCCGTGCATAGCGACGGCGCCTGGGGGCAGAACCCGGTGTTGCGCGGCATGAAGAAGGAAAGCGTGGTGCTGATGGTCGACGGCGTGCGGGTCAATTCCGGCCAGCCACAGGGCTCGCTGGCCTCCATGCTCGATCTCGGCCTGCTGGAACGCGCCGAAGTGGTCAAGGGTCCGGGCTCGGTGCTGTACGGCAGCGGCGCCATGGGCGGGGTGGTCAACCTGATCACGCCACAGGCACGCTTCACCGAGCAGGACGAACGCGGCGGTCGCTTCTCCACCAGCGCCAGCAGCGTCGACAAGGGCTTTACCGGCGCTACGCTGCTGCGCGACTCCAGCTCCGATCATGCCCTGGTGCTGGGCGTTGCCGGGCGCAAGGTCAACGATTACAAGAGCCCCAACGGTACCGAAGAGAACACCGGCTACAGCTCCGATACCCTGCTGCTCAAGTACAAGCAGCGTCTGGCCAAGGATGTCAGCGTCAACCTGAACGTCCAGCGCCACACCGACCGCGACGTCTGGTACCCGGGCTCGGCGCGTACCGGCGGGCAGCCCGGCGGCGCCGGCATCCCGGTACCACTCGGCACCGCGACCATCCATTCGCCGGAACAGCAGCGCGAGCTGTTCCAGATCGGCCTGGAAAACGGCCTCGGTGAAGGCACTCTGACCACCGAGCTCTATCGTCAGGAGGTCTACCGGGAGATCCGCGCCTACTCCGAGCGGCTCGACCGCGACTATGTACGCAACGACGTCAGCTTCATCACCCACGGGCTGCGCTCGAGCTGGGTGGTGCCAGTAGCCGATCACCTGCTGACGGTGGGCGTCGACGGCTGGAAGATGACCGGCGATCCGGAGCGCTACGTGGATGGCCCGCCGACCTTCAACAACAACCAGCGCAACGACCCCTTCAAGGATGCCGAGATCGAATCCTACGGGCTGTTCGTGCAGGACGAATTCGACCTCGGCCAAACGCGCCTGACGGCCGGCGCCCGCTACGACCGCATCAGCGCTGACGCCCGCGCCAAGGGCAACGGTCCTTCATTTACAACCAGCGGCCTGGACAGCACCGACCACAACCTGTCGTGGTCGCTGGGCGCGCTGCATCCGCTGACTGACACCCTGAACCTCTACGCCAACGTCGGCCAGGCCTACCGCGCCGCCGACATGCGCGAGCGCTACGACGACGCGCCGCGCGGCGACGGCTACTTCCACGTCGGCAACCCGCAGCTGGACCCGGAGCGCTCCACCAGTTTCGAGCTCGGCCTCAAGGGTAGCGATGGCGATTTCACCTATCAGCTGGCGGCCTTCCACACCCGCATCGACGATTACATCGCCGGCCGCGTGACCGGCACCAACGCGCCCAACGGGCTGCCGATCAAGCGCACCGAGAACCTCGACAAGGTGGTGATCTACGGTCTCGAAGGCAGTGCCAGCAAGGGTGTCGGCGCCTTCGTGGTGGACGGCAGCTTCACCTGGCTGCGCGGCGAGAACAAACAGGACGACGAACCACTGCACCAGATGCCGGCCCACGAGCTGACCCTGGGCATTGGCCAGCCGGCCGAACGCGGCCTCTACTGGCATGCCCAGCTGCGCGCGGTCGCCGAGCAGGATCGTGTAGCGACCGAGTTCACCCGCGGTGGCGAGGATCGTACCGCAGGCTTCGTTACCGCCGATGCCAGCCTCGGCTGGGGCTTCGGCAGGATCGGCGTGCTGCAGACTGCCAACCTCGACGCGCGCCTGAGCAACCTGTTCGACAAGGCCTACCACGAGCATCTGGCCGACGGCATCAGCGGTAACGAGCTGCAAGCACCCGGGCGCGGCATCACCGTCGCGCTGAGCGGGAGCTTCTGATGCTGCGCCATCTGCTGATGGTCATTCTGCTGGCGGCTGGAGCACCAGCGCTGGCGGACAAGCTGCCGCGCCTGGTCCTGGCCGGCCCTTCCTCGTCGGTATCGAACCCGCTGATCCACATGGTCGAATCCGGCGCACTGGACGACCTAGCGGACAAGGTGGAATTCGTCAGCTGGCGCGATCCCGACCAGCTGCGCCTGCTGGCGCTTAACCAGCAGGCGGACGTGCTGGCCATGCCGGTCAACGTCGCCGCCAACCTGTACAACCGCGGCGCCAAGCTGCGCATGCTCAACGTTTCGACCTGGGGGCTGCTCTGGCTGGTGTCCCGCGAACAGGGCCTGAGCACCCTCGACGACCTGCGCGGCAAGGAGATCGCCATGCCGTTCCGTGGCGACATGCCGGACATCCTCTTCGGCCTGCTGGCCGAGCGTGCCGGCATCGATGTGCGTAAAGACCTGCGTCTGCGCTACGTCGCCACCCCCATCGACGCCATGCAGCTATTGCTGATGCGCCGCACCGATCATGCCCTGCTGGCTGAGCCGGCCATCTCCATGGCGCTGCGCAAGGCCAGCGAAGGGCCGCTGGGACTGATCGCGCCGGACCTGTATCGCAGCGTCAATTTGCAACAGGAATGGGGCCGCCTCCTACAGCGCGAAGCGCGTATACCGCAGGCCGGTATTGCGCTGATGGCCAGCGTGAAAGACCAGCCGCAAATCGCCGCGCGAATCGCCCAGGCCTACGCCGACTCGCTGCAATGGTGCAGCGCCAACGCCGAGCGCTGCGGCCAGCTGGTCGCCAGTCATCTGCCGATGCTCAGCGCCGAAGCAGTGAGCGATTCGTTGGCCGTGGCGCAGATGGACGCAGTGCCCGCCGCCGACGCACGGGTGGAAGTCGAGTATCTGTTCGAGTTGCTGCTGAAGAAGAATCCGGCGCTGATCGGCGGCAAGCTGCCGGCCGACGACTTCTACTCGCCAGTCAGCGATCAGCCATGAGCCTGCTGCGCAGCTGGTTGACCAGCCTGCCTGGCTACCTGTGGAGCGGCTGGGGCGCGCTGGCCAGCCTGTTTCTGCTGCTGGCGGCCTGGGAGGCTGTCGCCAGTCACTATGGCGCGCTGGTGCTGCCGGCGCCGCTGGAAACTTTTTCCCGTCTGCTCCAGCTGATCGATGAAGGGGCCGCCTGGCCGGAGCTGCTGGCCACCAGTCGCCGGGCGCTGCTCGGCTTTGCCTTGTCTGTAGTGGTCGGCAGCGTGCTCGGGCTCGCCGCCGGTGTCTCCATGACCGCCTCGATGATGGCGCGGCCGCTGGTCACCGTGCTCATGGGCATGCCGCCAATCGCCTGGCTGGTACTGGCGATGCTCTGGTTCGGCGCCAGCGACGGCACCCCGGTGTTCACCGTGTTTATCGCCAGCTTTCCGCTGGTGTTCGTCGGTGCGTTGCAAGGCACACGCACGCTGGACAACCAGCTCAAGGACCTGGCCCTGGCATTTCGCCTGCCGCGGCGGATGCTGTTGCTCGATGTCTATCTGCCGCACGTCGTCTCCTATCTGTTTCCGGCCTGGATCACCGCGCTCGCCATGGCCTGGAAGATCGTGGTGATGGCCGAACTGCTGGCCACCCAGGATGGTGTCGGCGCCGCGCTGGCGGTGTCTCGCTCGCACCTGGATACCAGCGCGACCATGGCCTGGATCACCGCGGTGGTCGGCCTGCTGCTGGCGGTGGAGTACCTGCTGCTGGAACCAATCAAGCGCGAACTCGAGCGCTGGCGCGAGGTGTCTTCATGACGCAATTGCACATCCACGGCCTGGCCCACGCCTTCGGCCGCGACGAAATCTTCAGCGGCATCGACTTCAACCTGGCGGCGGGTGAAGTGGTCGCCCTGGTCGGCCCCTCCGGCTGCGGCAAGACCACCCTCCTGCACCTCTGTGCCGGACTGCTGGACGTACAGGAAGGACGCATCGACAACGGTTTCGGCAACCCCGCCAGCATGTTCCAGCAACCGCGGCTGCTGCCGTGGAAGACCACGCTCGACAACATCGCCCTGGGGCTCAAGGCGGCCGGCATGCCGCGACAGCAACGCCTGCAGCAGGCCAGTTCCCTCGCGCTGCGCCTGGGCCTGGCCGCAGGCGATCTCGGTAAGTTTCCGCACCAGCTTTCCGGCGGCATGCAGAGCCGCGTGTCCCTGGCGCGGGCGCTGGTGCTGCAACCGGATCTGCTGCTGCTTGACGAACCCTTCGCCGCACTGGATATCGGCCTCAAGGAAGACCTTTATGCCCTGCTGCTGGCCGAACAGGCCGCACGCGGCATGGGCGTGCTGATGATCACCCACGACCTGATGGAAGCCGTGCGTTTGGCCGACCGCATTCTGGTCATGGCAGCGGCACCAGGGCGCATCGTCAGCCATCTGGAACTGGATCTGCCAGCCGTGCAGCGCAGCGATATCTGGATCTATCAGCACACCGCCGAGCTGCTGCAGTTGCCGGCCGTAAGAGAGAGTTTCGGCCTGGCCACCCGCGCGCCGCAGACCTTGCCTAACGCTGCCAAAGTCGCCATTCGCGAGGCGGCACCCTTACCCCTCGCCAGCAGAGCACGCTCACGATGCTGAAAACCATATCGCCGCGACTCGCCAACTGGTCGCTGCTGCTGTGCACCTTCCGTCCGCTGTTTCTCGCCACCGTGCTGCTGGCTGTGGTGGGTGTTGCACTTTGGCTGGGTTTTCTCGGTTTCGGGATACCGCTGCCAGGCGTGCCGGGTGGACCAATGGTCTGGCATGCCCACGAAATGCTGCTCGGCTTCGGCCTGGCGGCAGTCGCCGGCTTCGTTCTCACCGCGGCGCCGGAATTTACCGCCACCGCGGCATTCGGTCGGCAGGTAGGTTTCGGCTTTCTACTGCTGTGGCTAGCCGCCAGGCTGAGCTTCTGGCTTTCCGGCGTTATGGGGCCGTGGCCGGCGGCGGTGTTCAACAGTGCCTTCGCCATCGCCCTGCTTGTGCTGCTCGCACCGCGACTGCTGGGCGACCCGCTGCGCCGGCAGTACGGCTTCTTCGGCGGACTCGGCGCGCTGGCGCTGGTGACCGTGGGCTTTCATTTCGATGCCGTCGGCGGCCGATACCCGATGCGCTGGCTGTACGCTGGCATCGGCGTGATAATGGTGCTGATCGTGGTGGCCATGAGCCGAATCTCCATGCGCATCCTCAACGATGCCATTCAGGCACGCCGGGATGCCGGCCATGAAGTGGACGACGACTACCGCGCGCGTCCGCCACGACGCAACCTGGCGATCTTCTGCATCAGCCTGTTCACTCTCGCCGAATGGCTGGCACTGCCGGCCCCGCTGAACGGCTGGCTGGCCCTGGCCACAGCCGCCGCCATGTTCAATCTGCTCAACGACTGGCACATCGGCCGAGCGCTGCTGGAGCGCTGGTCGCTGATGCTCTACAGCGTGTACTGGCTGATGGCGCTGGGCTATGGCACACTGGGTGTCTCGCTGCTAGCCGACGGCTTTGCCAGCAGCGCCGGCCGCCATCTACTGACACTCGGGGCCATGGGCGTCTCGATTCTCGCGGTGCTGTGCATCGCCGGGCGTACCCACAGTGGCTATGCACTGGATCAGCGGCGCTGGGTGCCGATCGCAACCTGCCTGCTGGTGCTCGCCGCGCTGCTGCGTGCCAGTGCGGGGCTGCCGGGCGCTCCCGTGCCGCTGCTGAACATGCTCGCCGGGCTCGGTTGGCTGACAGTCTTTGGCCTGGCATTGCGCTACCTGGCACCGATCTGGCTGCGCCCGCGCCCGGACGGTGGTACGGGATGTGAAGAACCGATGGATGAACACAGCACGGGTTCGGGCTGCCGGACCTGAGCGGTGATCTGCAACTGGACGCGGTATTCGCTGCAGGCGAACAGACAACCCGGGCCGTGAATGCGGGCTCGGGGACGGAGAAGGCGCGGCTGTGCATAAGCTTCGCGTTATTCACCCTACCGCTCTGCGGCAGGGGACACTCCATCTGAAACGAAAAGGGCGCATCGATGCGCCCTTTTCGTTTTGCTGCTCAAACCATCATCAGGTATGCGCCGAGGGCGGCACCAGCACCTTGCGGCTGTCGATCACCTGACGCCAGGTGGGATTGCCAGCGGTTTCATCCATCGCCTGCTGCATCGCGCGAATACGGCGCTTCTCGGCCCGGCGGCTGAGGTACCAGGCGAGAAAGGTCGCCAGCGACACGCTGAGCAGGATCAGACTCGCCACCGCGTTGATCTCCGGTTTCACGCCCAGGCGCACGGCGGAGAAGATCTCCATCGGCAGCGTGGTCGAACCCGGCCCGGAGACGAAGCTGGCGAGCACCAGATCGTCCAGCGAAAGGGCAAAGGAGAGCATGCCGCCGGCCGCCAGCGAGGGCGCGATCATCGGCATGGTGATCAGGAAGAACACCTTCCACGGCCGCGCTCCGAGGTCCATCGCCGCTTCCTCGATGGACAGGTCCAGCTCGCGCAGGCGCGCCATCACCACTACCGCGACGTAGGCCGAGCAGAACGTGGTGTGGGCGATCCAGATCGTCACCAGCCCGCGTTGCGCCGGCCAGCCGATCAGTTGTGCCATGGCCACGAACAGCAGCAGCAGGGACAGACCGGTGATCACTTCCGGCATCACCAGCGGCGCGGTGACCAGGCCACCGAACAGCGTGCGGCCGCGGAACACCGGGATACGCGTGAGCACAAAGGCGGCCATGGTGCCGAGCGCCACCGCGGCAATCGCGGTGTAGGCGGCGACTTCCAGCGAACGCATCACTGCGCCCATCAGCTGGGAGTTGTCCAGCAGGCCGGCGTACCATTTCAGCGACCAGCCACCCCACACCGTCACCAGCCGCGAGGCATTGAACGAGTAGATGACCAGGATGACCATCGGCAGGTAGATGAACAGCAGCCCGAGCACCAGGATCAGGTTGGAAAAGCTCCAGCGTTTCATAGCTTGCCCTCCAGCTCTTTCGCCTGGTTCCGATTGAACAGGATGATCGGCACCAGCAGGATCGCCAGCATCACCACCGCCAGTGCCGAGGCCACCGGCCAGTCACGGTTGTTGAAGAATTCCTGCCAGAGCACCTTGCCGATCATCAGCGTCTCCGGACCGCCGAGCAGCTCTGGGATGACGAACTCGCCGACCACCGGAATGAACACCAGCATGCAGCCGGCGATGATGCCGTTCTTCGACAGCGGCACGGTGATCTTCCAGAAGCTGGAGAGGTTGCGCGCGCCGAGGTCGGACGCAGCCTCGAGCAGGCTCGGGTCGTGCTTCACCAGGTTGGCGTAGAGCGGCAGGATCATGAACGGCAGGTAGGAGTAGACCACGCCGATGTATACCGCAGCGTCGGTATTGAGTATCTGCAACGGCGCGTCGATCAGGCCGAGGCCCTGCAACAGTCCGTTGAGGATGCCGTTGCTGCTGAGGATGCCCATCCAGGCGTAGACGCGAATCAGGATGGCGGTCCAGGTCGGCATCATGATCAGCAGCAGCAGAACCGTCTGCAGATCCTTGCGCGCACGGGCAATGGCGTAGGCCATCGGATAGCCGATCAGCAGGCAGAGCAGCGTGCTGAAGAAGGCAATCTTCAGCGAGCCCAGATAGGCCGCCAGATACAGTTCGTCTTCGCTGAGGAAGATGTAGTTGCCCAGGTTGATCAGCACCTGCAGCTGCTGGTCGACGTAGGCGAAGATGTCGGTGTACGGCGGAATGGCCACATCCGCTTCGGCAAAGCTGATCTTCAGGACGATGGCGAAGGGCAGCAGAAAGAACAGCATCAGCCACAGGAAGGGCACGCTGATGACCAGTCGGCGCCCGGTATTCAGGGGCGAGCGCTTCATGCCTGCAACACCACGCCGCTGTCATCCCACCAGTACACGTACACCTCTTCCTCCCAGGTCGGCAGCTTCACGTGACGTTCGGCGTTGGCCATGAAGGCCTGCAGCACACCGCCGGACGGCAGCTTGATGTAGTACACCGAGTGGCCGCCAAGATAGGCGATGTCATGCACGACGCCTTTGGCCCAGTTGTAGCCGGGGCGCTCCAATTCCGGCAGTTCGGTGCCGATCAGCAGCTTTTCGGGGCGGATCGCGTAGGTGATCTGTTTGTCCTGCGCGCGGGTACTGATGCCGTGGCCGACGTAGATCGGGTTCTCAAGGCCTGGGCTGGCGATGACGGCGTGGTCGCCCATGTCCTCGATCAGCTCGCCGTCGAACAGGTTGACGTTGCCGATGAATTCGCAGACCAGGCGGCTTGCCGGGGTCTCGTAGATGTCCATCGGGCTGCCGACCTGAGCGATCCAGCCCAGATGCATGATGGCGATGCGTTCGGCCATGGTCATGGCCTCTTCCTGGTCATGGGTAACCATCACGCAGGTCACGCCGACGCGCTCGATGATCTGCACCAGCTCGAGCTGCATCTGCGAGCGCAGCTTCTTGTCCAGCGCGCCCATGGGCTCATCGAGCAGCAGCAGCTTCGGCCGCTTGGCCAGCGAACGCGCCAGGGCGACACGCTGGCGCTGCCCGCCCGACAGCTGATGCGGCTTGCGTTTGGCGTACTGGGTCATCTGCACCAGGCCGAGCATCTCCTTCACCCGCGCCTCGACTTCCTGTTTCGGCAGGCCATCCTGCTTCAGGCCGAAGGCGATGTTCTGCTCCACCGTCATGTGCGGGAACAGCGCGTAGGACTGGAACATCATGTTGATCGGCCGCTCGTAGGGCGGCATATCGGTGATGTCCTGGCCATCGAGGAAGATGCGCCCCTCGGTGGGCCGCTCGAAGCCGGCGAGCATGCGCAGCAAGGTCGACTTGCCCGAACCCGAGCCACCGAGCAGGGCGAAGATTTCGCCCTGATGGATGCTCAGCGAGACATCATCGACCGCCACCGTTTCGTCGAACTTCTTGGTGACGCGGTCGATCTTCAGCAGCACCTGCTTGTTCTTGCTTTCGCCACTGAGGGCTTTCTTGTAGGCGCTGGAGGCAACGGCCATGCGCGAACTCCCGAAATGAAAAAGGTTGGCCGGCCTGGGCCGGGGATCTAATGGTCGTTGCAGAGAGCGCGTCGCCTGACATGCTCCCGATCGGCCGGTTCCGATTCGTCCCGGCAATGCCGCAGACTAAACGGGAACAGGCCATGGAGTTCACTTGCCGGATTTCACCTTGGTCCAGGAGCGCGTCGAAAGACGTTGAATCTTCGGCGGTAGCTCAGCGGAGACGTACAGCCGGTCGAGCACTTCCTGCGGCGGATACACCGACGCATCGCCACGCACTTCCTGGTCCATCAGCTCGCCCGCGTTGAGATTGGGGTTGGCGTAACCGACGTAGTCGCTCACCGCGGCAATCACCTCGGGGCGCAGCAGGTAGTTGATGAAGGCATGGGCTTCTTCGACATTGCTGGCATCCGCGGGGATGGCGAGCATGTCGAACCAGAGGTTCGCGCCCTCCTTGGGAATGGCATAGGCGATCTCGACACCCTTGCCGGCTTCCTCGGCGCGGGCGGCGGCCTGGAACACATCACCGGAGAACCCGGCGGCGACGCAGATATTGCCATTGGCCAGATCGGAAATGTACTTGGACGAGTGGAAATAACGTACATGCGGCCGCACGGCCAGGAGCTTCTCCTCGGCCTTCTGATAGTCCGCCGCGTTCTCGCTGTTGGGGTCGAGCCCCAGGTAATTGAGCATGGCCGGGATCATCTCATCGGCCGAATCGAGGAAGGCGATGCCGCAACTGGCCAGCTTCTCGGCGTTCTCCGGTTCGAAGATCACCGCCCACGAGTCGATCGTGTCGACGCCCAGTGCGGCCTTGACCTTCTCGACGTTGTAGCCGATGCCGTTGGTGCCCCACAGATAGGGCGCCGCATGGGCATTGTCGGGATCATTCTTCTGCAGCTGCTTGAGCAGTGCCGGATCGATGTTTTCCCAGTTCGGCAGCTTGCTCTTGTCCAGCGGCTGGAAGGCACCGGCGCGAATCTGCTTGCCGAGAAAATGGTTGGAAGGCACCACCACGTCGTAGCCGCTACGGCCGGCCAGCAGCTTGCCTTCAAGGGTTTCGTTGGAATCGAAGACATCGTAGACGGGCTTGATGCCAGTCTCCTTCTCGAACTCCTCCAGCGTCGTTTCGCCGATGTAATCCGACCAGTTGTAGATATGCACGGAGGCGGCCTGGGCGGTGGCCGCACCGGCTACGGCGGCGGCGACGATCAACGACTTGAGTGTCGAGCGCATGGGATGAGTCCTCTTGTTACAGGCCGCGCGTGATCCCGGCGGGAAAGGCGGGCTGTTTATTGGAAAAACCTCTGAAAATCAACAGATTTGATGCAAATGTCGGTGCATCACAAAAGACAGGGAACGTGGCTACGCGACGAGCTGCGCTCAACCAGGCTTCGGTGCCGGTACGCATGCTCCATGCGGCCCGGCAACGGATCGGTCGGATCAGCGACCCGACTTGATCTTGGTCCAGCTGCGGGTCATGGCGCGCTGGGTTTTCGGATCGAGGTCGGGGAAGGTGTACAGCTTCTTCAGCACGTCCTGGCTCGGGTAGATGCCCGGGTCGGTGCGAATCGCTTCGTCCACCAGCGGGGTGGCCGCGGCGTTGCCGTTGGGGAACTGCACGTAGTCGGTGATCGACGCCATGACTTCAGGCTTCATCAGGTAGTTGATGAAGACGTGGGCGCTCTCGACGTTCTTGGCGTCAGCCGGTACGGCCAGCATGTCGAAGAAGCTGCCGGCACCTTCCTTGGGAATCTTGTAGCCGACGTTGACGCCGTTGCCGGCTTCCTCGGCGCGCGCCTTGGCCTGATAGATGTCACCCGAATAGCCGATCGCCACGCAGGACTCGCCATTGGCCAGGTCGGAGATGTACTTGGAAGAGTGGAAGTAGGCCACATGCGGACGGATCTGCATGAACAGCTCTTCGGCCTTCTTCAGCTCGTCGGCCTTGCCGCTGTCCGGGGCGTAGCCCAGGTAATGCAGGGCGGCGGGCAGGATTTCGGTCGGCGAATCGAGGAAGGAAACGCCGCAGGACTTCAGCTTCTCGATGTTTTCCGGCTTGAACACCAGGTCCCAGGAATCCACCGGCGCGTTGTCACCCAACACGGCCTTGACCTTGTCGACGTTGTAGCCGATGCCAATGGTGCCCCACATGTAGGGAACGGAATACTGGTTGCCCGGATCGCTCGGATCCAGCGCCTTGAGCAGGTCCTTGTCGAGGTTTTCCCAGTTCGGCAGCTTGGACTTGTCCAGTTTCTGGAACACGCCGGCCTTGATCTGCTTGGCCAGGAAGGGGTTGGACGGCACCACCACGTCATAACCGGAGCTGCCGGCCAGCAGCTTGGCTTCCAGCACTTCGTTGCTGTCGAAGACGTCGTAGACGACCTTGATGCCGGTTTCCTTGGTGAAGTTCTCCAGGGTGTCTTCGGCGATGTAGTCGGACCAGTTGTAGACGTGCAGAACCTTTTCCTGGGCCTGCGCAGCCCCGGCAACGGTGCCGGCCAGCGTCATGGCAAGTAGTGTCTTGGCGAAGGGATTCATCCGTGCAGCTCCTGTTGTCATCATTAATGTCGGGGCAGTGGAACAGGCCATGAACAACGCGGCGGCCTGGCGGTGTGGCGGCATCGACACACCCCTCGGCAGGTCTGGCCTCCAGCACGCGCGCAGTCTGGCAAGGTCAGGACCCTCTTTTCAACAAGCCGAACGCACAGCGGTGCAAACGACAACCTTAGCTCAGCTGGCGCGGGCCGCCGCACGGCTCAACCCAGCGCATCCTTGGCCGTGGCGTCGAGGCACAACCGCACCTTGCCGACCAGCTCGTCGATCTGCTCTTCGCTGATCACCAGCGGCGGCGAGATGATCATGGTGTCGCCAACCGCACGCATCACCAGGCCGTTGCGGAAGCAGTGCTCGCGACAGAGCATGCCCACACCGGGATCGGCAAAACGTTCGCGGGTCTTCTTGTTCTTCACCAACTCGAGCGCGCCGAGCAGGCCGACGCCACGCGCCTCGCCTACCAGCGGATGCTCGAGCAGTTCCTGCCAACGCGACTGCAAATAGGGTGCCGTCTTCGTCTTCACCCGCTCGACGATCTTCTCCTCGCGCAGGATGCGGATGTTCTCCAGCGCCACCGCGGCGGCCACCGGATGCCCCGAGTAGGTGAAGCCGTGGTAGAACTCGCCGCCCTCGTTGAGCGTGTGCACCACTTCGTCGCGCACCACCACGCCGCCCATGGGGATGTAGCCTGAGGTCAGGCCCTTGGCGATCGGCATCAGGTCCGGCTCGAGGCCGTAGTAGTCGCTACCGAACCACTCACCGGTACGGCCGAAGCCGCAGATGACCTCGTCGGCGATGAAGAGGATGTCGTAGCGCGCGAGGATTTCCTTGACCCGCGGCCAGTAGCTCTCGGGCGGGATGATCACGCCGCCGGCGCCCTGGATCGGTTCGGCGATGAAGGCGGCGACCTTGTCCTCGCCGACCTCGAGGATCTTCTGCTCCAGCTGGTCGGCGATGCGCACGCCGAACTCTTCCGGGCCCATGTCGCCGCCCTCGCCGAACCAGTAGGGCTGGTCGATATGCTCGATGCCCGGGATCGGACCGTCGCCCTGCTCATGCATGGCCTTCATGCCACCGAGGCTGGCGCCGGCGATGGTCGAGCCGTGATAGCCATTCCAGCGGCCGATGACCACCTTCTTCGCCGGCTGGCCCTTGATCGCCCAGTAATGGCGCACCATGCGCAGCACGGTGTCGTTGGCCTCCGAGCCGGAGCCGGTGAAGAACACGTGGTTCATCCCGGCCGGCGCGATGTCGGCAATCGCCTTGGCCAGCGCCACGGCCGGCGGGTGGGCGGTCTGGAAGAACAGGTTGTAGTACGGCAGCTCGCGCATCTGCCTGGTCGCGGCCTCGACCAGCTCCTCGCGGCCATAGCCCAGGTTGACACACCAGAGCCCGGCCATGGCGTCGAGGATCTTGTGGCCTTCGCTGTCCCACAGATAGACGCCTGACGCCTTGGTGATGATGCGCGTGCCTTTGGCGTTCAGCGCCTTGTAATCGGTGAACGGCGGCAGATGATGGTCGCGGCTCAGCGCTTGCCAGTGCAGGGTTTGCGAATCGCTCATCAGTCACCTCTCGATAAAAGTTCGTGCATGTTCGGTGGACGAGAAAAGCGTCATCCACCCTACGACCGGCTCCGGCGGAAGCGGCCCTACACCGACAGCATCAGGAATTCCCGCTCCCATGAGCTGATCACGCGGTGGTAGTTCTCCTGCTCGGCGCGTTTAACCGCGACGTAGCCGGTGATGAATTTCGGGCTCAGGTATTTCTCCAGCTCACGACAGGTTTCCATCCGCTCCAGCGCTGCTTCCAGGGTCAGCGGCAGGCGCAGGTTGCGCCGTTCATAGCCACGGCCCTTGACCGGCTGGCTCGGTGGCAGCTGCTCGACCATGCCGATGTAGCCGCACAGCAGGCTCGCGGCGATGGCCAGGTAAGGGTTGGCGTCGGCGCCCGCGAGGCGGTTCTCGACGCGGCGGTTCTGCGGGTCGGAGTCCGGCACGCGCAGGCCCACGGTGCGGTTCTCCTCACCCCACTCGACGTTCACCGGCGCCGAGGTGTCGGGCAGGAAGCGGCGGAACGAATTGACGTTCGGCGCGAACATCGGCAGCAGCTCGGGGATGTACTTCTGCAGGCCGCCGACGTGGTGCAGGAACAGCTGGCTCATGGAGCCGTCTTCACTGGAGAAGATATTGCGCCCGGTCTTGAGGTCGATGACGCTCTGGTGCAGGTGCATCGCGCTGCCTGGCTCGCCGGTCATCGGCTTGGCCATGAAGGTGGCGGCAACGTTGTGCTTGAGCGCCGCCTCGCGCATGGTGCGCTTGAACACCAGGATCTGGTCGGCCAGGTGCAGTGCTTCGCCGTGACGGAAGTTGATCTCCATCTGCGCGGTGCCTTCCTCGTGGATCAGGGTGTCCAGATCCAGGCCCTGCGCTTCGCACCAGTCGTACATGTCCTCGAACAGCGGATCGAACTCGTTGGCGGCGTCGATGGAGAACGACTGGCGGCCGGTTTCCTGGCGGCCTGAGCGGCCGATCGGCGGCTGGAACGGCAGGTCCGGGTCCTCACAGCGCTTGGTCAGGTAGAACTCCATCTCCGGCGCGACGATGGGCTGCCAGCCACGGTCGGCGTACATCTTCAACACGCGCTTCAAGATGTTGCGCGGCGACAGTTCGATGGGATTGCCCATCTTGTCGTAGGTGTCGTGGATCACCTGGGCGGTGGGCTCGATGGCCCAGGGCACGAGAAATACGGCGTTCGGGTCAGGGCGGCAGAACATGTCGATATCGGCCGGGTCGAGCAGCTCGTAGTAGATATCGTCCTCGACGTAATCGCCGGTCACGGTCTGCAGCAACACGCTTTCCGGCAGGCGCATGCCTTTCTCGCCGAGGAACTTGTTGGTTGGTGAAATCTTGCCGCGGGCGATCCCGGTCAGGTCGCTGATCAGGCATTCCACTTCGGTGATCTTGTGTTCTTTCAGCCAGCCGGTGAGCTGGTCGAGTTGGATACTCATGTTGACCTCGGGGTTGCTGGGGAGGGCCGCCTGGGTCGGCCGTCAGCGTTGTCGGGCGCGCGCCTCGCAGGCTTCGGCGAAGCCGCGGAACAGCGTCAGATAATGCGGATGCTCGTGAACCTTCCACTCTGGGTGCCACTGCACGCCGAGGGCGAAGCTGCGCGCCTGCTCGACGGAGAACGCCTCGATCAGTCCGTCCGGCGCCAGCGCCTCGATGCGCAGACCGGCTCCAAGCCGCTCGACGCCCTGGCCATGCACCGAGTTGACCTGGATCTGCGCCGGCAGGCCCAGCCGCTCGAGTAGCCCGCCCGGCTGCACGTGCAGCGGATGGCTGAGTCCGTACTGCACCTCCAATGGATCGTCCGGACGTTCGCGGTGGTCCTGATAGGGGCCGGCTTCGTGAACCTTCTGGTGCAGGCTGCCGCCAAAGGCTACGTTCATTTCCTGAAACCCACGGCAGATGCCGAACACCGGGATGCCCGCCTCGACAGCCGCGCGAATCAGCGGCAGGGTGAGACGGTCGCGCAGCGGATCATGATGGGTGCCCGTCTCGCTCGCCGGGCCGCCATAGTGATGTGGCTCGACGTTCGACGGCGAGCCGGTGAACAGCAGGCCATCGAAGGTTTCCAGCAGCGTTGCCGGATCGATCAGCTCATCCAGCGCCGGAATCACCAGCGGCACGCCGGCAATCGCCGCGGCACGCAGGTACTTGTCACCGGCGATGTGGAAGCCGTGATGTCCGATCTGCTTGGTACAGGCCGAAACGCCGATCAGGGGCTTGCGAGGCATGGGATACTCGTCGTTCGAATGGGGCATACCGGAGAGTAGTCTTGTTCATTTTTATAGACAATAGCCCGAGTATTAGCCCGGCGTGCGATGGATTCAGCGCACCGGAGATGCCCCAAAAAAGGCCCATTGTGGGCACTCATGGGGCGCTGGCGGGCTACTATTGACAGTGAACAGGCTTTTCGATTGACTCCCAGACAAGCATCTGATGATTGAAATTTTTAACAATTAAGGTAATTCATCATGGCCCCGCCGCGTGCCGTTCAGCTCAACGAAGCTAACGCATTTCTCAAGGAACATCCGGAGGTTCAGTACGTCGATCTGCTGATCACCGACATGAATGGAGTCGTGCGCGGCAAGCGCATCGAGCGCGCCAGCCTGCACAAGGTCTACGAAAAGGGCATCAACCTCCCCGCTTCGCTGTTCGCCCTCGACATCAACGGAATCACCGTTGAAAGCACCGGCCTGGGCATGGATATCGGCGACTCCGACCGCACCTGTTTCCCGATCCCCAACACGCTGTGCAAGGAACCCTGGCAGAAGCGTCCCACTGCGCAGCTGCTGATGACCATGCACGAGCGCGACGGCGACCCCTTCTTCGCCGACCCGCGCGAGGTCTTGCGCCAGGTGGTGAGCAAGTTCGACGAGCTGGGCCTGACCATCTGTGCCGCCTTCGAGCTCGAGTTCTATCTGATCGATCAGGAGAACATCAACGGCCGGCCGCAGCCACCGCGCTCGCCGATCTCCGGCAAGCGCCCACACTCGACCCAGGTCTATCTGATCGACGATCTCGACGAGTACGTCGATTGCCTGCAGGACATTCTCGAAGGCGCCAAGGAACAGGGCATTCCGGCCGACGCCATCGTCAAGGAAAGCGCCCCGGCGCAGTTCGAGGTCAACCTGCATCACGTCGCCGATCCGATCAAGGCGTGCGATTACGCGGTACTGCTCAAGCGCCTGATCAAAAACATCGCCTACGACCACGAGATGGACACCACCTTCATGGCCAAGCCCTATCCGGGCCAGGCCGGCAACGGGCTGCACGTGCATATCTCGCTGCTCGACAAGAATGGCAACAACATATTCGCCACCGAGAATCCGCTGGACAGCGAACCGCTGCGTCACGCCATCGGCGGCCTGCAGCAGACCATGGCGGCCTCGATGGCCTTCCTCTGCCCCAACGTAAATTCCTATCGCCGTTTCGGCGCCCAGTTCTACGTGCCCAATGCGCCGTGCTGGGGCATGGACAACCGCACCGTGGCGCTGCGCGTGCCGACCGACAGCCCCGACGCCGTGCGTGTGGAACATCGGGTCGCCGGCGCCGACGCCAACCCCTACCTGCTGCTCGCCGGCATCCTCGCCGGGGTGCATCACGGCCTGACCAACAAGATCGAGCCGGACGACCCCATCGAGGGCAACTCCTACGAGCAGGTCGAGCAGAGCCTGCCGACCAACCTGCGCGACGCCCTGCGCGAGCTGGACGACAGCGAGATCATGGCGCGCTACATCAGCCCGGACTACATCGACATCTTCGTCGCCTGCAAGGAGAGCGAACTGGCCGAGTTCGAACACTCGATCTCGGACCTCGAGTACAACTGGTATCTGCACACTGTCTAACCGCAGATCCGCGCGCAGCGGGGCGACCGCCACGGCGGTTTGCATCCGCCGCCGTGCTGGCTTCAAATAGGCCGATGACCAAGCCCAGCCCCGCGACGCCCAGTCGCCGCCCGCGCGCCAGCAGCCAGGCGCGCATCCGCCAGATTCTCTCCAGCGCCCGTGAACTGCTCGCCGAGCAGGGCGCCGCGACGCTATCGGTGTACGCGGTGGCGGAGCGCGCCGGCATTCCGCCCTCTTCCGTCTACCACTTCTTCTCCGGCGTGCCAGCATTGCTCGCGGCGCTCACGGCCGATGTGCACGCGAGGTTCAGGGACAGCCTCGAGCAGCCCATCGATCACCAGAGCCTGAGCAGCTGGCGCGACCTGTCGCGGCTGATCGAACAGCGAATGCTCGATGTCTACGAACAGGACAGCGCCGCCCGCCAGCTGATCCTCGTGCAGCACGGCCTCGGCGAGGTGACGCAGACCGATCAGCGTCTGGACCTGGAACTCGGGCAGGCGATGCAGGCCGTGTTCGAGCGACATTTCGCCCTGCCGCCTCTACCGCAGGACATCGATGTCTTTGCGTTGGCCGTGGAACTCGGCGACCGCGTCTATGCTCGATCCATACAGCTGTACGGCAGCCTGACGCCACGCATGGCCGAGGAAGGCCTGCGTGTATTCGATGCCTATCTCGGCCTGTATCTGCCGCCATGCCTGCCGAAGCGGAAAACACCGAACCACTGACCGATAAATATCGATAAATGGTCAGCCATTTTTTTACCATCGGCGTCCATCCCCCTATCAATCCAGATAACTATCGAATAAATTTGCGCTTTCGATAGCCGTCGCCCTTTCAACTGCAGCCGCGAGGTTTTCATGTCCCGAGTCGTTACCGTTGCCGCCACCCAGATGGCCTGTTCCTGGGATAGCCAGGCCAACATCGCCAATGCCGACAAGCTGGTGCGCGAGGCCGCCGCCAAGGGCGCGCAGATCATCCTCATTCAGGAGCTGTTCGAGACGCCCTACTTCTGCCAGAAGCCCAACGCCGAGTACCTGCAGCTGGCGACGCCGGTCGAGGAAAACCCGGCCATCCAGCATTTCCAGAAGGTCGCCGCCGAACTGCAGGTGGTGCTGCCGATCAGCTTCTTCGAGCTGGCCGGCCGCGCCCGCTTCAATTCCATCGCCATCATCGATGCCGACGGCAAGCTGCTCGGCGTCTACCGTAAAAGCCACATTCCGGATGGCCCCGGCTACCACGAGAAGTACTACTTCAACCCGGGCGACACCGGCTTCAAGGTGTGGAACACCCGCTACGCCAAGATCGGCGTGGCCATCTGCTGGGATCAGTGGTTCCCCGAAACCGCGCGCAGCATGGCGCTGATGGGCGCAGAACTGCTGTTCTACCCGACCGCCATCGGCAGCGAGCCGCACGACCCGAACATCACCTCGCGCGACCACTGGCAGCGCGTGCAGCAGGGCCATGCCGGCGCCAACCTGATGCCGCTGATCGCCAGCAACCGCATCGGCCGCGAAGAGCAGGACGGCTACGACATCACCTTCTACGGCTCGTCGTTCATCGCCGACCAGTTCGGGGCCAAGGTCGAGGAAATGGACGAAACCAGCGAGGGCGTGCTGGTGCACCAGTTCGATCTCGACCAGCTCGAAAACATCCGCAGCGCCTGGGGCGTGTTCCGCGATCGCCGGCCGAATCTCTACGGCTCGATCCGGACCCTGGACGGCTCGCAGCCTTCAGAGTGAGCCGCGCGCCCGCCGCTACGAACCACGGGAAAAGCCTGTCCTTTCCCGCGTCATGAGAGATGCAGATGACCACCCTGACCACCACGCCGCGTACCGATGGCTACTTCATGCCCGCCGAATGGGCACCGCACAGCCAGACCTGGATGGTCTGGCCGCAACGCCCGGACAACTGGCGTGACAACGGCGCGCCCGCGCAGGCCGCGTTCACCGGTGTCGCCAAGGCCATTGCACACTTCGAGCCGGTTACCGTCTGCGCCAGCGCCGAGCAGTACCTCGCAGCCCGCGCGGCACTGGACGATCCGCGCATCCGCGTGGTGGAACTGAGCACCGACGACGCCTGGGTGCGCGATACCGGGCCGACCTTCGTCATCGACGACCAAGGCGGCCTGCGCGGCGTCGACTGGACGTTCAATGCCTGGGGCGGTGAAGACGGCGGCCTCTATGCCGACTGGCAGCGCGACGACGAAGTGGCGCGTAAGATCCTCGAACTCGAATACTGCGACCGCTACCGCACCGAGGGTTTCGTGCTCGAGGGCGGCTCGATCCACGTCGACGGCGAGGGCACGCTGATCACCACCGAGGAATGCCTGCTCAATCGCAATCGCAACCCGCATCTGTCCCGCGAGCAGATCGAGAGCGTGCTGCGGGAACTGCTGGCGGTCGACAGCATCATCTGGCTGCCGCACGGCCTGTTCAACGATGAAACCGACGGCCACGTCGACAACTTCTGCTGCTTCGTGCGCCCGGGCGAAGTACTGCTGGCCTGGACCGACGATGCGAACGACCCCAACTTCGAGCGCTGTCAGGCGGCCATGGCCGTGCTGCAGAGCGTTCGCGACGCCAAGGGCCGCACGCTGACGGTGCACAAGATGCCGATTCCCGGCCCGCTGCATGCGACTGCCGAAGAATGCGCCGGGGTGCTCGCGCTGGACGGCAGCCAGCCGCGCGACCCGTCGATACGCCTGGCCGGCAGCTACGTGAACTTCCTCATCGTCAACGGCGGCATCATCGCCCCGGCCTTCGGCGGCCCGCTGGACGCCGAGGCCGAGCGCATCCTGGCGCGGGTATTTCCGGAGCATCAGGTCGTCATGGTGCCCGGCCGCGAGATTCTCCTCGGCGGCGGCAACATCCACTGCATCACCCAGCAGCAGCCGGCACCGCTGAACCGATCAGCCATGTAGTTGATCCCCTGGGCGGGTCAACATGGCTGTAATGAGGAGACCGCGCACCGTGCGAATCAGAGCCATCCTGCTATGCATGCTACTGGCGCCATCAGCGCAGGCTACCGAGCCGTATTCCTGTCGCAATGGCTTCTTTCCGGCCTTCGCCGGCGCGGTAAGGTATGCGGAGGTTGTAGCCAATGCAGATCAACCCGTGCATTTTCGCGATGACGCGGTTGGCTGCCCGGAGCAGGAATCCTGCATCCGACGCGCCTATCTGGTGAATGGTGACAAGCTGCTGGTCGGCAAGGAGACGGATGGCTGGGCCTGCGCCTGGTATTTCTCCAGCAAGCGCGAGTTCGTCGGCTGGCTGCCCGCGCACCACGTCCGTACCGACCAGGCTACGCCGGTACCCACGGCCGGCGACTGGATCGGCCGCTGGCACCCCATCGCGGGTAGCAACAGCATCCTCATTACCCAGCCCTCCCCCGACGGGCCCTTCGCCGTTGAAGGCGAGGCCATGTGGCAAGGAGGCCTCAACAGCTACGGAGAGCCAATCGTTCATGTCGGGGCATTCTCCGGCCATGGTCGTCCCTCCGACGACCTGCTGAAGATCAGCGAAGGCGATGACGAGTACGACTGCCAGGTGACCCTGCAGCATGTCGCCGGCAATCTGGTGGTGACCGATAACAGCCACTGCGGCGGGCTCAACGTGCGTTTCGACGACGTATACCGCAAGTCGCGCTGATGCCAGAGCCCGGCAGGCCCCCGCTGACTTGAAGCCCTGTCGATCTGGTCTACATTTGGGGTTCGCTTGACCGTTGGTGCGGTCACACATCCAAGCGCCCGTCAGGAAACACCTCTTGTCGATCCCCCTTTCAGTCCAGTTCGTGCTGCTGTCGCTCGCTCTCGCAGCCAGTGGCTGCAGCGAAGAAGAGGGCTCAGCATCCATTCCCAAGGCCGCTAACGCCGTTCCGACGCTGGAACAGCTGCCCAAGTGTGAACGGATCGCGGCGCGACTCACCCCGCTTCTGGATGGTCTGGCCCTAGTGGATCAGGACGATGGCCGTTACGACAACGTGACCGTCTATGGCATCAGCTGCTCCTGGCTTTCTCGGGAAATGCAGAGCGGCGATATCTCCCAGCACGTCAAAGGCGGCGGCCTTTCCATCGCCATTTCTATCGACGAAACACCCTCGGACGAACAGATGCTTCGCAAACTGGGCATGGTCCATGACGACGCCCGCGCCGAGGACATCGGCGGCTTCGTGGTAGATGTCAGCAAGCGTATGGACCCCAGCGCTCAGCTGGGGATCATCGGCCCTCAGGTGGTCGTCGGCCGGGTCACCGTCACCGCTACGGCTGCCGGTATCGCCCTGCAGAAAGTGGAGAGCATGGAGTACATCACCAACGACCAGGCGATCGAGGCAGCCATTGCCATTCACCGAATGCTTCGCTGAGTCGAATCACAACCATCAGGCCGAAACCACTGAGGCCTCGCCACGCACCGAATAAACAAGTACTGATCATAGGAGCAATCATGTCTTCAGCCATCCACCTGCCATCCCTGGCGCTCGCCGCAGCGCTCACGCTGATCAGCTCGACCACTCAGGCGCAGGAGCCGAATCAACAGATGATGACCAACATGCACGCGCAGCTGGCCAAGTTTGGTGGCGCCATGCATGTGACAGCTAAAGTCTGCGACGACTACACCGACGAGAAACTTGCCGAGCATAGGGAGCAGCAAAAAACCCAGGCGACCCGCGCCGGGATGGACCCGGCAGCTTTCGATACGGCCTTTGCCGACGGCGTCAAGGAGAGCGAGGCAAAGTGGAAGGATGTCCCCGCGTCCAAGCGTCAGGCCAAATGCACCGAGTTCAAGCAGCAGATGGAGAGCTTCGGGCAGCAGCTTGGCCAGTGACGACAGAGCGCGCCGGGCAAGCCAGCCCGGCCAGCCCGGCGCAATTAGCCGACGATCACCTGGTTCTTGCCCAGGCGCTTGGCGGTATACATCGCCGCGTCGGCGCGGGCGAACACGCTGCTCAGCTCGGGATCGCTGGCTTTCAAGTAGGTCAGGCCCAGGCTGGCGGTGACGCGGAAACGCTCGCCGTTGTCGGCGGTAAACACCACCCGTTCGATCTCGCGCTGCAGGCGTTCGGCGATCTGTTCAGCCAGATCCGGCTGACAGCCTGGCAACACCGCGGCGAATTCCTCACCGCCGATGCGCCCGAACAGGTCGCTCTGGCGCAGCACGGCGGCGCCGCAGCGGGCCACCTTCTGCAGCACCTGATCGCCCATCTGGTGGCCGTGGGTGTCGTTGATACGCTTGAAGTCATCGATATCCAGCAGCAGAAACGCCAGCGAGGAAGCAAACTGCCGCGCCCGCTCGAACTCGGCACGAGCGCATTCGAAGAAGTGCCGGCGGTTGCTGCTCTGGGTCAGCACATCGGTAGTGGCCAGGCGCTGCAGTTCGCCTTCGAGCTGCTTCTTCTCGGTGATGTCTTCGGCGATACCCACGATGATCGGGCCCTGGCCACGATCGGCGCGGCGGCCGAGGAAACACTTGTCGCTCAACCAGCGCAACTGCCCGTCGCCACGGATGATGCGGTACTCGCGGGTTTCCACCGCGCCCTCGTCGAGCACGGCGAGCATGCTCTTCTGCGCGAACTCGACGTCATCCGGATAGATCGCATTGCGCCACTCGCCGTAATCGGCCAGCAGCAGGGCCGGTGAGCGACCGAAGATGCGCTCGTAGGCCGGGCTGACGTAGATCATCCGCTGCGCCTGCCAGTCGAACGCCCAGAGCACGGCGTTGACGCCGCCCAGCAGGGTGCTGAACAGTTGCTCGCGCTCGCCCAGGCGGGCAGCCTCCGCGCGCGCATGCATCAGTGCCAGCAATGTCTGCGCATCGCCGCCCGGTAGCATGCCCATACCCGAATCACCCTGATTACTCGCCAGCCGCATAGCCTTCTTCCTGAAACGACCGTCGCGATTGCGACGGTACTGCATGTTGAGAATGCTGTTCAGAGAGCCGGCCAGAGGCAAAGTTCCGGCCGGCTGCAGGCCTTGTGCTTGAGCCGATGGAAGGTCAGGCGATGGCGACCGACGGGCGCAGGGAATAGGTGCGCAGATGCTCGGCGAATTCGCGCAGCGACTGGATGCCGCTGGCTTCCGCTTCGTGCACCCACTGTTTGATCGCCGCCAGCATTTCGTGGCCGTTCGAGCTGGTTCGCGTCCAGATCTGCTGCAGCGCCAGACGCTTCTCGTAGATCACCTTGAGCGACTGGCTCTGCGCCAGCATGTCGTCGATGTGCGCCTGCTGCTCCTGCTGCAGCAGACTCGGCTCCCGCGCCAGCAGACGCTTGGCCCGGCGCAGTTGATGACGCAGCGTGGCGTCGGCGCGGCCCAGCTCCTGGCGCACCAGCGGCACGATGACCAGCTTTCGGTACTGCGCCATGATCTGGAAACGGTTGTTGAGGATCGCCATGGCGCTGTCCATGTCCAGCTGCTGCTTGCCCTCGATGCGGTGGGCGATCGGCGCGGTACGGTTGACCTTTGCCAGCCGCAACAGGCTGAACAGGCGAATCCAGGCCCAGCCCATGTCGAACTCCCATTTGCGCACCGACAGCTTGGCCGAGTTCGGATAGGTATGGTGGTTGTTGTGCAGCTCTTCGCCACCGATGAGGATGCCCCAGGGCACGAGGTTGGTCGCCGCATCACGGCATTCGAAGTTGCGATAGCCGATCGCGTGACCGAGACCGTTGACCACACCGGCGGCCCAGAACGGAATCCAGATCATCTGCACGGCCCACACGGTGAGGCCGAGCGCGCCGAACAGCGCCAGGTCGATCAGCAGCATCAGCACGATGCCGGTATTGGGAAAACGCGAATAGAGGTTGCGCTCGATCCAGTCGTCCGGGCAGTTCTTGCCATAGATACGCAGGGTTTCCTCGTTCTTCGCCTCCTCCATGTACAGCTCGGCGCCCTTGCGCACGACCGTAGTCAGCCCCTTGTGTACCGGGCTGTGCGGGTCGTCGGGGGTCTCGCATTTGGCGTGGTGCTTGCGATGGATGGCAGTCCACTCGCGGGTGTTCATCGCCGTGGTCAGCCACAGCCAGAAGCGGAAGAAATGCTTGAGCGCCGGATTCAGCTCCAGCGAGCGGTGCGCCGAGTAACGGTGCAGGTAGACCGTGACGCTGACGATGGTGACGTGACTCAGCAGCAGCGTGGTCGCGATGAGTTGCCAGACCGACAGGTCGAGTAAACCGGTGTGCCACATGATAACGGGGTGCCTCTTGCAGAACGGTGCGCCAGCGACCTCCGCTGGCGTCCACCTGCCTTCAGCCTAACACCAGGCATCGGCGAGTCTAGGAAACGGCCCGACCGACCGTCTAAAAGCTGGTGATTTTTTAGCCAGATTCGGCTGCAATCGCTACGCTTTGGGCACGTAGCGCCATGCTGATGTGCATTCCCGAAGACGCTATCGGCCGTACTGGCATAGAGCTATCATTGTTTCTTTTTTGCCCTGGAAAGTTGCGGCTCATGCAAACGTCGTACGTCGAGCGCAGCACCTCGCGCCTCTGGCCGGCCCGCCGATGACGAACGCCGGCATCACCACACCCCACTGGATCTTCACGCTCGGCAGCCTGCTACTCGTGCTGCTGTTCGGTAGCCTGGCATTCAATGACTACCGCGCGCGCGATGCCGCCTGGCACTTGGAAATCGACACCCACGGCGAACTGCAGAGCCTGGCGCTGCAGAGCGCACAGCTCAATCAGCGGCGGCAGGCCGACATGGTCGCCACGGCGCTGGCCGGCAATGCCGAAGTGCTGCGCCAGGTGCGCCAGATCGATACGGTGCTGCGCGATGGCCGGGCCATGGACGACGCGCGTATCGAACTGGCACGCCAGCGTCTGCGCGCCGCGTTGAGCCCGGCCTGGAGCGCCATGCAACGCCACGGCGCGCTGCAGTTGCAGATCTTCTGGAGCGACGCCGGGGTCGCCCTGCTGCGCATGCAGCAACCGGAGCGCTTCGGTGACGCAATGGCGGCGCAGCGCCCGATGCTGCGCCGCGCGATGAGCGAAGGCAGCATGCAGTACGGCATGGAGGTCAATGCGCTCGGCGCCAGCAGTCGCGCCATCGTTCCTCTGCGTGCCACCGACAGCGAGTCCGGCGAGATCATCGGCGCCCTGGAAGTCGGCTACAACGTGCTGCCGGAAATGCCCGAGCTGGGCGATCAGCTGGCTGCCGGGCTGGCGCTGGTGGTCAATCGTCAGGCACTGCAGGCGGCGGACGTGGAATCCCCCAGTGGCGTGCAACTGCGCAGCGACGGCGACTGGCTGCTGATCGAGCATTCGGCGACGCAGATTCTGCACTGGGCGCAGCAGGGCATGTTGCCCGAGCCGGAGAGCGGCCTGGCCTTGCGCCTGCTGAGTGCCGACGGCCGCACCTACATGCTCAATCAGATTCCCCTGCACAGCGACCGTCGGGCCCAGCCATCGGCGCCGCTGCTGGCAGCGGCGCTGGTCTGGCGCGACATCACCGCGATGCAGCAGGAGCACCAACAGGCCGAGCGCCGGCTGCTGATCAAATGGAGTCTGGCCTGGCTGATCGCCGAGGCGCTGCTGCTGACCCTGGCGGTACTGCTGCAACGGCGCATCGGCGCGCAGCTGCAGCATCAGTTCAGCCAGCAACAGCAGGGCCGACGCCGCCAGCGCCTGCTCGACCGCGCACAGAAGATCGCCAGCCTGTTGCCCGGCGTGGTGTTTCAGCTCAAGCGCTTCGCCAACGGCCGTTATGCCTTCCTCTATGCCAGCGAGGGCGCACGTGACCTGTACGGCATCGACCCGCAGCGGCTACTGGAAGATGCTTCCCAGGCCCTGGTGCACGTTCACCCGCAGGATCTGCCACGACTGAAAGCCGCACTGCTGCGTGTGGCTGCTGGGTCGACAACCGGCTCGGTGGAGTTCCGCATCCAGCATCCGCAACGCGGTTTGCTCTGGGCCGAGGGACGTGCCACCGCCGAGCGACGTCCTGACGGCACCGTGCTCTGGCACGGCTTCGTGACTGAGATCACCGAACTGATGGAAGCCACCCGCGCGCTGCAGAAGAGCGAGAGCCGCTTCCGCGCCATGGTCAGCAACCTGCCGGGCGTGGTCTACCGCTGCCGCAACGACGGCCGCCGGCGCATGAGTTACCTGAGCGACGGCATCGAACGCCTGACCGGCTACCCGGCCAGCGATTTCGTCGGCGACCGTGTGCGCAGCTACGCCAGCCTGATTCATCCCGAGGATCTGGAGCTGGCCCGGCAGCACGCCGAGCAGGACACCTTCGAGGGCGTCTACCGCCTCACCAATGCCGAAGGCCGGACCGTCTACGTGCGGGAAAAAGCCCGCGTCCTGCACGACCGTGACGACCCGGTCGGCTGGTGCGACGGTTTCATCTGGGACGTCACAGATCAGGCGCTGGCCAAGGAAGAGATGCAGGAGCGCGAGCGCTACCTGAGCATGCTGATCGACAACGTGATCGACGCCATCATCATCATCGACGCCCGAGGCATCATCGAAACCTTCAACCATGCCGCCGAACAGATCTTCGGCTACAGCGCCGCGGAGGTCATCGGCCGCAACCTGTCGATGCTCATGCCCGAGCCGGACCGCTCCGCCCACGATGGCTATCTGGAGACCTACGAAAGACGCGGCATTCCTCGCGCGCTGGAACAAAACCGCGAACTCACTGCCCTGCGGCGTACCGGCGAAACCTTCACCATCGAGTTGCGCGTGTCGCAGATCAACCACCACGGCGAGCGCCGATTCATCGGCCTGGTGCGCGACATCACCGAGCGCAAGCGCATCGAGCGGATGAAGAGCGAGCTGGTGTCCATCGTCAGCCACGAGCTGCGTACGCCACTGACATCGATCTCCGGCGCCCTCGGCCTGATCGTCGGCGGTGCCCTGGGCGAACCCTCGCCAAACATGCGCCAGATGATCAGCATCGCCCACCAGAACAGCCTGCGCCTGGGGCGCCTGGTGGACGACCTGCTGGACATGGACAAGCTGGTCGCCGGCAAGATGACCCTCGACCTGCGCGCGCATGCGCTGCCGGCGCAGCTGGAACAGGCAATTGCCGCCAATCAGGGCTACGCCAGCAAGCATGGCGTCACGCTGGAGCTACTGCCAGCGCCGGACGTGCAGCTGATGGCAGACGACGACCGGTTGCAGCAGGTACTGGCCAATCTCATCTCCAATGCGGTCAAATTCTCGCCGCAGGGTGGCACCGTTACGCTCGGCAGCGCGCGACGCGATGACTGGGTGCGAATCTCGGTACGGGATCAGGGACCGGGTATTGCCCCTGAATTCCACACACGGATATTCCAGAAATTCTCCCAGGCCGATTCCTCCAACAGCCGCCAGAAGGAAGGCACCGGCCTGGGCCTGGCCATCAGCAAGGAACTGATCGAACACATGCACGGCCGGATCGGTTTCGATTCCGAACCCGGCGAAGGCGCCTGTTTCTGGTGCGAATTACCAGTCGCGCCGCTGGCGCAAGATCAAGCCTGATGCTTCCGTTAAGCGGACGCGCACGCTAACGACCCCCGGAGGCACAATGGCCGAGCTAAGGCGCATCCTGCACGTTGAAGACGATCCGTCGATTCAGGCGGTGACCAAACTGGCCCTGGAGGCCGTTGGCGGATACGAGGTGCTGTCCTGCTCCTCTGGCGCACAGGCGCTGGAGGAAGTCGAAGCCTTCGCCCCCGACTTCATCCTGCTGGACGTGATGATGCCGGGCATGGACGGCCCGCAGACGCTGCTCAGGCTGCGCGAGCGCATCGACCTGGAACGGATTCCGGTAACATTCATGACCGCCAAGGTGCAGCCGAGCGAGATCGAGCACCTGCGCAAGCTGGGCGCGCGCGACGTGATCGTCAAGCCGTTCGACCCGATGCAGCTGGCCGAGCAGATTCGCAGCATCTGGCTGAGTGGCCGATACTAGGCAGAACTGCTTAAGCCCCGGTCGTGTCACGCTACCCGACCCGGACGCCCCTCACCGAACCAGCAAGGCGCCGACGATGGAGTCACCGCAACACAGCACGACGCCGATGCCATCCACCGTCCAGCCGCGCGAGCTGTCACGCCTGGCAGCGTTGTTGCGCTACGAAATCCTCGACACCCCCGAGGACAGCGCCTTCGATGACTTCACCGCGCTTGCCGCGCAGATGTGCGACACGCCCATCGCGCTGATCTCGCTGGTCGACGACCGCCGTCAGTGGTTCAAGAGCCGGGTCGGCCTCGGCGTCAGCGAGACCTCGCGGGAGATCTCCTTCTGCACCTACACCATCGCCGGCGACGAGATCTTCGAGGTACCGGATACGCTGCAGGACCCGCGTTTTTGCAACAACCCGCTGGTGCTCGGCGATCCGCATATCCGCTTCTATGCCGGCACGCCGCTGACCTCGCCGGATGGCTACAACCTCGGCACCCTGTGCGTGATCGACCGCCAGCCGCGGCGGCTCAGCGCTCAACAGCGCGAGACCCTGGAGCGCCTCGGACGCCAGGTGATCCGCCTGTTCGAACAGCATCTGCTGGCGCACCGCCACGCCGAGCAGGCGGCGCTGCAACAGGCCATCCTCGACAGTGCCTCCAGCGCGGTACTGGTGACCCGACCTGACGGCGTCGTCACCAGCGTCAACCCGACCGCCGAGCGCCTGCTCGGCTACAGCGAACAGGCGCTGGTCGGCCATCCGCTGACCGCTGCGCTGTTCTGCCCGGAGGCACTGCAGCGCCGGGCGCTGCTGCTCTCCAGCGAGTTGCAGATACCGCTCGAGGCCGATTTCTCGGTGCTGACCGCGCCGCTTCACCGCGGGCGGCGCGACATGTCCGAATGGCGCCTGCGCCACCAGAACGGCAACGAGGTGCCGGTGCTGCTGGGCGTGACCGCGATCCATGACGAGCAGGAGCACCTGCGCGGCTACCTGGTCAACGCCTACGACCTGGCCTATCAGGAGCAGCTGCAACTGCGCCTGCAGCAGATCGCCGCGCAGGTCCCGGGCATGCTCTTCCAGTTCCATTGGCGCGCCGATGGGCCGGCGTGCTTTCCCTATGTCAGTGAAGGGGTCGAGCAGATCTACGGGCTCAGCCCGGCGCAGCTGGCCAGCAGCTTCGCGCCGATCGTCTGCCGGGTCCACGGGCCCGACCGCAGCGCGCTGCTGATCAGCATCCGCAAGGCGGCAAACGAACTCACGCCCTGGCACAGCGAGCACCGCGTCGAGCACCCGCGCAAGGGGCTGATCTGGGTCGAGGCGCGGGCCACGCCGCTGCAACAGGTCGATGGCTCGGTGCTCTGGCATGGTTTCGTCACCGATATCACCGCGCGCAAGGCCGAACAGCTGGAGCTGGACAAGCAGCAGGAAATGAATCGGCGCCTGCTCGAAGCGCTGAGCGAAGCGGTGATCGCCTGCGACGCCGAGGGCAATCTGACCCTGTTCAACGAGAAAGCTAAACAGTGGCATGGGGCTGACGCCGAGTCGGGCTCGCCGGAGCAGTGGGCGACGCGCTATCAACTGTTTCGCGCCGACGGCATGACGCCGTTGCAGCCCGAAGAGATTCCGCTGCGCCGTGCGCTACATGGCGAGCATGTCATCAACCATGAAATGGTCCTGCTGAGTCAGGGCGCGCCACGATATGTGCTCTCCAACGCCGATCCGCTGTTCAGTTCCGACGGCCATCCCTTGGGCGCGGTCGTCGTCATGCACGACATCACCGAACGCAAGCGCATCGAACGCCTGCAGCGCGAGTTCATCTCTACCGTCAGCCACGAGCTGCGCACGCCGCTGACCTCCATCACCGGCGCCCTGGCGCTGATCTGTTCGAACGTCATGGGCGAAGTACCTGAATCGATGCTCGAGTTGCTGGATATCGCCCAACAGAACAGCCAGCGCCTGGGCGCGCTGATCGACGATCTGCTGGATATGGAAAAACTGCACGCCGGCAAGATGCGCTTCGACATGCTCGAGCAACCGCTGCCGCCCCTGCTGGAACTGGCCCTGCGTAGTAACGGCAGCTACGCCGAGCGGCATGGCGTGCAGCTGCACCTCGGCGCCTGCCCGGCGGTGAGCGTGACGGTCGATGCCATGCGTGTGCAGCAAGTATTGAGCAATCTACTTTCCAACGCAGCGAAGTTCTCCCCGGCCGGTGAGCAAGTCGAACTGTCAGCCCAATTCAGTGACGGCCGGGTCCGGGTCAGCGTCCGAGACCAGGGCCCGGGCATTTCCGACGAATTTCATGCGCGGGTATTCCAGAAGTTCGCCCAGGCCGACTCGTCCGACAGCCGCCAGCAAGGCGGCACCGGGCTGGGCCTGGCGATCAGCAAGGAGCTGATCGAGCACATGGGCGGGCAGATCGGCTTCGAATCCGAGCCCGGCCGTGGCGCCTGCTTCTGGTTCGAACTACCCGCACAAGGCCAGGCCAAGGAGAGACCGTGATGAAACAGCTCAAGCGCATCCTGCACGTCGAAGACGTACCGTCCATCCAGGTGGTGACGCGTATCGCCCTGGAAAAGCTCGGCGGCTTCGAGGTGCTCAGCTGCCAGTCCGGTCAGGCCGCGCTCGATCAGGTGCAGGCCTTCGCCCCTGATCTGATCCTGCTCGATGTGATGCTGCCGCAGATGGACGGCATCGAGCTGGTTCGCCAGCTCTCCCATCTGATCGACCTACAGCAGACGCCCGTGGTGTTTCTCACCGGCCACTTGCAGCCCGAACGGCTGCAGGAGCTACGCCAGCTCGGTGTGCGCCAGGTGCTGGGCAAGCCCTTCGACCCGCTGCAACTTGCCACCCAGTTGCGGCAGATCTGGGAGGCCGAGCATGGATGATCGCACCCGCCTGGCGCTGCAGGAGCAGCTGGCGCAGCTGGAACAGCAGTTCGGCGAGCGCCTGCAGGCCGACCTGACCGACCTCGCCGCGCTCGCCCAGGACCTGCAGCAGACCCGTGCCACCGCCAGCCGCCGGCTGGTGATGCTGAGCATCCGCGAGCGCCTGCATCGGCTGGCCGGTGCCGCCGGCACCTTCGGCTTCGCCAAGCTCGGGGAGCGCGCCAGGCAGCTGGAGCAGCGCGCCGATCGCTGGCTGGATTCGGCCAAACCCGGCAGCCGCGCGGCCGAAGCCTTCGCCCGCGCGGTGCTGCAGTTGGCCAGCGAAACCCCCGGCCAGGAACGCGACGGCGCGGCGGAACTGCCCGAGCACCACGAGGAGCCGGCGCCCGGCTGTCGCATCTACCTGATGAAGGCCGATCCGGTCGCGGGCGCCAGCATGGCGGTGACCCTGCGCAACTTCGGCTATCTGGTCAGCCAATGGCTCAGTTTCGCCGCGCTGCAGGAGGCCGTGGCCGATGAACTGCCCGACGCGCTGATCGTCAGCGTCGAACAGGAAGGCGATTTCGAAGCGCTGGCCGCCCTGCAGCAAGGCCTCGAGCAACCACTGCCGCTGCTGATCATCCATGATCGTGCCGATTTCGCCAGCCAGCTGGCTGCGGTACGCGCCGGGGCCCAGGGCTTCTTCGTCCGTCCGCTGGACATCACCCAGCTGGAAAACAGCCTGGAGCGCTGCCTCGATCGACAGCAGGGCGAGCCGTTCCGCGTGCTGATCGTCGATGACGACGCCGAACTGGCGGCACGCTACAGCCTGGTGCTGCGCAACGCGCAGATGCAGGTGCAGATCCTCACCGAACCGACCCGCGTGCTGGACACCATGCGCAGCTTCAATCCCGAGGTGCTGTTGCTGGACATCAACATGCCGGACTGCTCCGGCCCGGAGCTGGCGCAGATGATCCGTCTGCATGACGAATGGCTGCGGGTGACCATCATCTACCTTTCTGCCGAGACCGATACCCACCGGCAGATGGCAGCGCTGCTCAAGGCCGGCGACGACTTCATCACCAAGCCGATCAGCGACACGGCGCTGGTCGCCGCGGTGTACTCCCATGCCCAGCGTGCGCGCTCGCTGAGCACCGCGCTGGCCCGCGACAGCCTTACCGGCCTGCTCAAGCACGCCGATATCAAGGAGCAGCTGGCGCTGGAAGTGCAGCGCACCACCCGTACCGGCAAACCGGCCAGCGTGGTGATGCTCGATCTCGATCATTTCAAGCAGGTCAATGACACCTACGGGCACGCCGCCGGTGACAACGTGATCCGCGCCCTGGCCAACCTGCTGCGCCAGCGCCTGCGGCGTATCGACAGCCTCGGCCGCTATGGCGGCGAGGAGTTCGTCGCCGTATTGCCCGAATGCTCGGCCCTGCAGGCGCGGCGCATCTTCGACGAAATCCGCGTGCGCTTCGCCGCGCTGAGCTTCAATGCCGGCGACCAGGAGTTCTGCGTGACCTTCAGCGCCGGCATTTGCGAAACCGACGGTCACAGCCCCGCTGGCCTGCTGCTCGAGCGTGCCGACCAGGCGCTGTATGTGGCCAAGCACAATGGCCGCAACCAGGTGCAGATCGCCCAGCGCTGAGCGCCCGGCCCTTTCGGCGGCGAACCGCAGTGGTCCGGGCAGGTCTGACTATACTGAATTCATCCCGGTGACCACGCGGTAGCGAGGCAACTGGGGATTCTGTGCAGTCGTCCCCGTCGGAAGGAGTCCGGTTTGCCCGCAAGACTCGCGATCGGTTGGCACTCAATCGCCTTTCTCGCTGCGTTTCTGTTGCTCGTCGCGCTTGGCTGGCAAGGCAAGCGCACGCAGGAAGCGCTGTTGCAGACCAATCGCTCGGTCAGCCACAGCCTGGAAATCATCACCTCGGTCCAGGCTATCTTTTCTTCGTTACAGGACATCGAAACCGGTTCGCGCGGTTTCATCCTCACCGGCGACCCCACCTATCTCGAACCCTACGAACGTGGCCTCAGACAGCTGGAAGGCAACCGACGCAGCCTGCAGCGCCAGGTCGAAGGACGTGATTATCCCGACCGACGCTGGTTCCGGACCCTCGATGCGACCATCGCCGACCGCCTCGAAGTAGCCGCCGGCAACATGCAGACCCGCCGCGAGGCCGGGCTGCAGGCTGCCGTGGAGCGTCTGCGCGAGGCCGGCGGGCACCTGCTGATGGACCGCCTGCGCGCACTGCTCAACGCCGTCGAGCAGCACGAGCGCAGCCACCTGGCCGCCGCCAGCGCAGCCGTAGCACGCACCACCGAGCGCGCGCAGCAACTGGCACTGATCGGCACGCTGGTGGTGATCGGGCTGTTTCTGGCGGCCTTCTGGGCCTTGCAGCGGAATCTGCAGATTCGCCAGCAGCTCGCCCGCAGCGCCCAGGCCGGCGAGGCACGCCTCGGGGCGCTGCTGCAGGCCATCCCGGACCATCTCTACGCGGTCGATGAGCAGCAGCAGGTGTCGAGCATTTCGCGAGGCACCCCGCGCCGCGCACCGCCGCCGGAAGCGATCGAACCCTTGCTCATCGAGCTGCTCAATCAGACCGACGAGGGCGCACTGCGCCAGAAGACCTGGTGCGAGCTGCAGACCCAGCGCACCTTCGAGGTTCGTCTGACGCCCACCGGGCTGGGCGATCATCTGGCCATCGCGCGCGACGTCAGCGAACTGCAGCGCAACCGCGACAGCCTGCATGACCAGCAGGTCTTTCTCCGCCGCGTGGTCGACACCGACGAGAACCTGATCTTCGTTCGCGACGCCCAGGGCCGTTTCCTGCTCTGCAATTCGGCGCTCGCGGCCCTGCTGGACGTGCGCCCGCAGGACATCGAGCAGCGCCGCCCCGACGAGGTGCCGTCTGCCGTGCGGCTGCAACCGCTGCTGCTGGGTGACGAAGAGCTGGCCGAACTGGCGGGAGGCAGCGGCGATCTGCGCAGCACCGAGGTCGCGCTGACCGATGCCCATGGCGCGGAGCACTGGTTCCAGGTGGTCAAGCGCCCGCTGCGGATCTCGACACGTACCTGTCATGTGGTCACGGTGGCGGTGGACATCTCCCTGCGCCGACGCATGGAGCAGATGAAGACCGAATTCATCTCCACCGTCAGCCACGAGCTGCGCACGCCGCTGACCGCCATCCGCGGCGCCCTCGGTATGCTGATCGGAGGCATTGCCGGACATATCGGCGACGACGCCCGCCCGCTGCTGGATATCGCTCACAAGAACAGCGAACGCCTGGTGCGCCTGATCAACGCCATCCTCGACATCGAAAAACTCGAAGCCGGACGCCTGGCCTTCAACTTCGGCCACCATGACGTGCGCGCGCTGGTGCAGCAGGCGCTGTCGGATATCCAGCCGTACGCCCGCGACTACGACGTCAATCTCACGCTGGTGGGCGCCGATGAGTCGCTGTCGAGCGAAGCCATGGTCGACCCCGACCGCTTCGCCCAGGTGATGGCCAACCTGCTGTCCAACGCGATCAAGCATTCCCCCGCCGGCGGCAGCGTGACGGTCGATCTACGTCACCATGACAACGTGCTGGAACTCGGCGTACAGGATCAGGGGCCGGGGATTCCGGAGGCTTTCCGTGGGCGCATCTTCGAGCGCTTCGCCCAGGCCGATTCCTCCGACGCCCGCCAGCGCGGCGGCACCGGGCTGGGACTGGCGATCACCCGCTCGCTGGTGCAGCAGATGCACGGACAGATCGGTTTCGACTCCCAGGAAGGTCACGGCTCGCGCTTCTGGCTGCAGCTGCCGCTGGAGGTGCGATCCGCGACGCCGCTGCAGCGACCCACTACGCCGCCGGCCAGAGCAGCCCAGCCTGACAATGCTGCGTTGATCCTCATCCTCGAGCCGGACACCCATGCGGCCGAGCAGCTGGCCGCGGCGCTGCAGCAGCATGGCTACGCGACCTTGATCAGCGGCACCGCAGCCGAGGCACGCCGACTGTTGCAGCAGTTCGACATTGAGGCACTGACCCTCAGCCCGGCGCTGGATGACGAAAACAGCGCGGCCTTCCTGCAGAGCCTGCGCAGCCAGCACAACTACCGCAACCTGCCGGTGCTGATCGTCAGCCTGCAGCCGCAGCGCCGCGATGACGACGACGACACGCTGCGCGGCGGCGCAGTGGGGGTGATCGACTGGCTGCACAAGCCGATCGACCCCTCGCGGGTGATGGACGTCATCCGCGCCTGCCTGCAGCTGAGTGGACACCGGCCGCGCATCCTGCACGTCGAGGACGACGACGACCTGCGGGTGCTGCTGGCCAGGCAGATTGCCGTGCTCGACGTCGACCTTTCTGGCGCCGCGACGCTGCACGAAGCGCGCGAGCTGATCGCGGCACAGACCTTCGACCTGGCCATCATCGACCTGATGCTGCCGGACGGTCAGGGTACCGAGCTGTTCGACCAGCTCGCGCAGAGCGTCCCGCCGCCACCGGTGATCATCTTTTCCGCGCTCGACACCCCGATTCAGGACGACCGCCTGGCGCTGCGCCAACTGGTGAAATCCCGTCACGACGGCGATGAGCTGGCCAGGCTGATCCAGCACCTGCTGCAACACTGGCCGCCGGGGCACACACACGAAACCGACGAGGCTCACTCATGAGCGAATCCGCCAGCAAACGCATTCTCATGGTGGAAGACGAAGAAGACATCGCCTTTCTCATCCGCTACATGCTCGAACGTCACGGCTTCGTGGTCGACCACGCCGCCGATGGGCGGCAGGCACTGGAGTACTTCGCCCAGGGCGAGCCGCCGGACCTGACGCTGATGGACATCATGCTGCCCTACCATGATGGCCTGGAACTCATCGAACGGCTGCGGGCCCAGCCCGGCTGGGACAGCGTGCCGGTGCTGATGCTGACGGCCAAGGCCCGTGAAGTGGACATCGTCCGAGCGCTGGAACTCGGCGCCGACGACTACGTGACCAAGCCGTTCCAGCCGGAAGAACTGCTGGCGCGCATCCGCCGTCTGCTGAGGGGCCGCCGATGAAGCGAGCGGTAATGCTGCTTGCTCTGGCGCTGCCTTGCGGTGCGGCGCTGGCGGACGTCACCACCGCCGAGCGGCAGGTCCAGGCGCAACAACTGGACGCGGCCGAAGCCACACTTCGTGCGCATCTGGCTGGGCAGCCGGAGGACACCGCGGCGCAGTTCCTGCTCGCCCGTGTATTGAGCTGGCAAGGCCGCCCTGAACAGGCGCTGCCGATCTATCGCCGCCTGCTGCAGCAACAGCCGGACAACGCCGACTATCTGCTCGGCGAGGGCCAGGCGCTACTCTGGGCCGGTCATCCGCAACGTGCGCTGCAATCGCTCGAGCGCGCCGCCCAGCTCGCCCCGGACTATGCCGAGGTGCAGCAGGTGATCCAGCAGGCCCGTGCTGCGCTGACCGTGCCCAGCACCGCAGCGGCACCCGTGCCGGTGGTCGACGCCGCGACCAGGCGACGCCACGAACTGGAAATCTCTGCTCGCCAGGACTGGCTCGACAGCGGCTTTGACAACTGGCGCAGCCAGCGCCTGGACTACGCCTCGACGAAACCGGAGAGTCTCGGCTGGTATGGCGCGCTGACACGCGAACAACGCTTCGGCGAGTGGGACGAAGGCGTCGAAGCCGGCGCCGTCATTGCGCTGGACGAGAACTGGACCCTGCAACCGGAGGTCGGCTACCAGCCGTCGCCCTATTTCCTTCCCGAGTGGCATGCCGATCTGCGCCTGCAGCGGCGGTTGCCCGATGGCTACCTCGGCGCCGTCAGTGTCCGCCGCACCGAGTACGAGACCACCCGGGTCGACCGCCTGGCGCTGAGCGCCGAACGCTACTGGAACGCCTGGCGCGCCGGCTACACGCTGAACGTCACCGATGTCGCCAATGCCGGAACGCCGATCGGTCATGACCTGGCGCTGGACTACTACTACCAGGGCCTGAGCTACGCCGGCCTGCGCCTGACCGTGGGCGAGGAAGAGGCGGTGGAGGAACAGCAGCTGATCACCAGCGACGTGCGCGCCATCAGCCTGCAGGGTCGCCACTGGTTCGACAGCCGCTGGGCGCTGAGCTGGGAAATCGGCCATCACCAGCAGGGCAGCTACTACGACCGTCAATGGCTGCAGCTCGGCCTGCGTCATGCTTTCTGAATGGCTGGCGCGCTGCCCCCGCTGGCTGTGCGAAGCACCGGCGAACGCCTGGGCGCAGCTCTGGCCGGAAGACCGCATGCTGCAACTGGCTCTGTACTGCGCTTTCGGCCTCGGCGCACTGACGGTGCTGGTGCTGCTGCAGGTGCTGCTGCTCGGTGAGGTATCACGCCGGCGCACCGTACGCCGGCAGCAGTTCAACGAACAGTGGCGGCCCTTCTTCGCCCTCTGCAGCTTGAGCGACGAACTCCCGCCCAGCCATGCGCCATTGCCACGGCGGCGACAGCTGTGGTTCCTGCTGCAGTGGAACCGCACCCAGCTGCAGTTGCGCGGGGCCGCACGCGAGCGCATGAACCGCGCGCTGATCGCCCTGGGCATGGACCGCCAGGCCTTGATCCTGCTGCGCGGGAGAGTGCGCAGCAAGCTGATCGGCCTGACCTGCCTGCGGCACCTGGCTGACCCGGCGCACTGGCAGGCGGTGCAACCGCTACTGCTGAGCCGCAACTCCATCGTCGCCCTCTCCGCCGCCCAGACCCTGGTGGCGATGGACGCCAGCAAAGCCATGGCGCTGATCCTGCCGGCGGCGGTGAATCGCCCCGACTGGGCGCTGCCGCGGCTGATCAGTCTCTGCCAGCAGGCTGGCGAACAGGCCGTGACCACGCCGCTGCTGATCGTGCTGTCCTCCTCGGAGGATCCGCGTCGCGAGCGTCTGGTTCCCCTGCTCGTGCAGGGCGATCCCCGCCACGCCGCGCCTTGGGCCCGTGCCCGGCTGGACGAAGGCGCACCGGCAGAATATCTGCAGGTAGCGCTGCGCTGCCTGTGCGAACTCGGCGACCCGCGCGACCGCCACCGCCTGCTACGCGCCCTGCAGCATGAACAGGACAGCGTGCGTCTGGCGGCGCTGCAGGCATTGCACAAACAGGCACGCCGCGAAGACAGCGAACTGTTCCTGCCGCTGCTATCGGACAGCAGCTGGTGGGTGCGCCAGGCGGCGGCCGACAGCCTGGCGGCGATGCCGGGCGCAACGCTGGAGGGGCTACAGCATATGCTTGAACAGGTTCGTGATCGTTACGGCAGGGACGCCCTGCGCCGCGCTATCGCGGAGGTGCGCCGGTGACCGATACCTGGCTGTGGTGGTTGCAGGTCGCATTCATCCTTTATTTCCTGCTGCTCAACGGCATGTACCTGCTGCTCAACATGCTGTCGATGGCAAGCCTCATGGGCTACATCCGGCAACGGGCGGAAACCGGCGAATTGGCGCCCTACCTGGGTGTGGAGCCGCCGGTGTCGGTACTGATGCCGGCGTTCAACGAGGAAGCGACCATCCGCACCTCGGTGCGCTCGATGCTGCAGCTGCAGTATCCCGAGTTCGAGATCGTGGTGATCAACGACGGTTCGAAGGACAACACCCTCGCCGTGCTGATCGAGGAATTCGACCTGGTGCCGCACCCCGAGCCGCTGCGCCAGGCCGTGGCCCACCAACCGGTGCAGGCCATCTATCGTTCGCGGCGCTACGCCAATCTGCGGGTGGTGGACAAGGCCAACGGCGGCAAGGCCGATGCGCTGAATGCCGGTATCAACGCGGCACGCCACGGACTGTTCTGCGGCGTCGACGCCGACTCGATCCTGCAGCGCGACAGCCTGTTGCGCGTGGTGCAGCCCTTCCTCGAAGACGAGCGCACCATCGCCGCCGGCGGCACCGTGCGTATCGCCAATGGCTCGCAGGTGCGCGGCGGCTTTCTTATCCAGGCCGGATTGCCACGCAACTGGCTGGCGCGCTTCCAGATCGTCGAATACCTGCGTGCGTTTCTCTTCGGCCGTCTCGGCTGGTCGCCGCTCAACGCCGTGCTGATCATCTCCGGCGCCTTTGGCCTGTTCGACCGCGAACGGGTGATGGCGGTCGGCGGCTATCGCACCGATACCGTTGGCGAGGACATGGAGCTGGTGGTGCGGCTGCACCGTTATCACCGCGAGAAGCGCATCCCCTACCGCATCCGCTACCTGCCCGATCCGATCTGCTGGACCGAATGCCCGGAAGACCTCGGCACCCTGGGCCGCCAGCGCAGCCGCTGGCAACGCGGCCTGGCCGAAAGCCTGAGTCGGCATGCCCGGCTGGCCTTCAGCCTGCGTGGCGGCACGCCGGGCTGGCTGGCCTGGCCGTTCATGGCGCTGTTCGAATGGATCGGCCCGCTGATCGAACTGGTCGGCTACGGCTTCATGCTGGCGGGGTTCGCCTTCGGCGCGGTGTCCTACGCGGCGCTGGCGGCCTTCCTGCTGGTGGCGATCGGCATGGGCATCCTGCTGTCGGTCAATGGCCTGCTGCTGGAGACCATGTCCTTCCGCGTCTACAGCCGCCGGCGCGACATGCTGCAGCTGTTTCTGATGGCCGTGCTGGAGAACTTCGGCTACCGCCAGCTGAATACCGTCTGGCGCTGTCGTGGGCTTTGGCAATGGTTCTCGCGTCGCAAGCACCACTGGGGCGCGATGCGCCGCAGCGGGCAGTGGGGGCAAAGCTAGCTGAACGCTCAAAAAACCGTAGGGTGGATCACGCTTCATATATCCACCATGGCTGTGCAACAAGGTGGATGTAAAAGGCGACATCCACCTACGGATGCCGTCAGAGCTGAATCCAGGTCGCCTTGAGCTCGGTGTACTTGTCGAAGGCATGCAGCGACTTGTCACGACCGTTGCCGGACTGCTTGAAGCCGCCGAACGGCGCGGTCATGTCGCCGCCGTCGTACTGGTTGACCCACACACTGCCAGCACGCAGCGCCCGTGCGGTGCGGTGCGCCTTGGACAGGTCGGAGGTCCACACGGCGGCGGCGAGGCCGTAGGGCGTGTCGTTGGCGATCGCGATCGCTTCCTCGGCGCTTTCGAAGGTGATTACCGACAGCACCGGGCCGAAGATTTCCTCCTGGGCGATCTTCATCGCATTGTCGACGCCATCAAAGATGGTCGGCTCGACATACAGTCCGCCAGTCTCCTCAAGCGTCCGCTGGCCGCCGATCAGCACCTGCGCGCCGGCCTGGCGCCCGGCGCCGATGTAGCCAAGCACGGTGTTGAGCTGCTGGGTATCCACCAGCGCGCCGACGTTGGTCGCCGGATCCAGCGGATTGCCCGGTTTCCAGCCCTTGAGGGCCTCGACCACCATGGGCAGGAAGCGCTCCCTGATCGAACGCTCCACCAGCAGCCGCGAGCCGGCGGTGCAGACCTCGCCCTGGTTGAAGGCGATGGCGCCGGCCGCAGCCTGAGCTGCTGCTTCGAGATCCGGCGCGTCGGCGAAGACGATGTTCGGGCTCTTGCCTCCGGCCTCCAGCCAGACGCGCTTCATGTTCGATTCGCCGGCATAGATCATCAGCTGCTTGGCCACCCGCGTGGAGCCGGTAAAGACCAGCGTGTCGACGTCCATGTGCAGCGCCAGCGCCTTGCCGACGGTGTGGCCGTAGCCTGGCAGGACATTGAGCACGCCGGCCGGAATGCCGGCGTCGATCGCCAGCTGGGCGATGCGGATGGCGGTCAGCGGCGACTTCTCGGACGGCTTGAGCACCACCGAATTGCCTGTGGCCAGCGCCGGGCCGAGCTTCCAGCAGGCCATCATCAGCGGGAAATTCCACGGCACGATGGCCGCCACCACACCGACCGGCTCGCGGGTGACCAGGCCGAGCTGGTCGTGGGGCGTGGCCGCCACTTCGTCGTAGATCTTGTCGATCGCCTCGCCGCTCCAGCGCAGCGCCCGCGCGGCGCCGGGGATGTCCACCGCCAGCGAGTCGCCGATCGGCTTGCCCATGTCGAGGGTCTCCAGCAGCGCCAGCTCCTCGCGGTGGGCTTCCAGCAGATCGGCGAAGCGGATCAGCACCGCCTTGCGCTTGGCCGGTGCCAGGCGCGACCAGCTGCCGGCATCGAATGTGGCACGGGCACTGGCCACCGCGCGCTCGGCGTCGGCCTGGTCGCAGCTGGCGACCTGCGCCAGCACCCGCCCGTCCACCGGACTGATGCAGTCGAACTGGCCGCCGTCCGCCGCGGCGCAATACTCACCCTGGATAAAGGCGCGACCTTCGATGTGCAGGTCGCGGGCACGCTGTTGCCAGTCGGCGAGGGTCAGGGTGGGCATGGTGCATCCTCTCTAGTCAGGTCTTCGGGCTGTGGAAAAGGCACCCTAAACCAGCGGCGCGGACCCTATCAATATTTTTTACGAACGGCCGGCCTATCGCCTTGTTTTGTTCGTTTTATTAAACATAGACTCGATGAAAACCCTGCGGCTCGCCGTCGCAGCATAGCCGCTCGCCACCCGGAGCCAGCCCCATGTCACAGGATTTCCATCCCAACGCCTCGCCCGATCACTTCTGGATGCCCTTTACCGCCAACCGCCAGTTCAAGGCCGCGCCACGCCTACTGGAGAGCGCCGAGGGCATGTATTACACGGCGAGCGACGGCCGCCAGGTACTCGACGGCACGGCCGGGCTCTGGTGCTGCAATGCCGGCCATGGCCGACGCGAGATCAGCGAAGCCGTGAGCAGGCAGATCGCCAAGATGGACTTCGCGCCGACCTTTCAGATGGGCCATCCGCTACCTTTCGAGCTGGCCGAGAAACTCGCCGCCATCAGCCCCGAAGGGCTGAACCGGGTGTTCTTCACCAACTCCGGATCGGAGTCGGCGGATACCGCGCTGAAGATCGCCCTCGCCTATCAGCGCGCCATCGGTCAGGGCTCGCGTACGCGGCTGATCGGCCGCGAGCTGGCCTATCACGGCGTCGGTTTCGGCGGCATGTCGGTGGGCGGCATGGCCAACAACCGCCGCGCCTTCGGCCCGATGCTGCCGGGTGTCGATCACCTGCCGCACACCCTGGATCTGCAACGCAACGCCTTCAGCCGCGGCCTGCCGCAGCATGGCGTGGAGCGCGCCGATGAACTGGAACGGCTGGTGGTGCTGCATGGCGCGGAGAACATCGCCGCGGTGATCGTCGAGCCGATGTCCGGCTCGGCCGGGGTCATCCTGCCGCCGGTGGGCTATCTGCAGCGTCTGCGCGAGATCACCGCCAAGCACGGCATCCTGCTCATCTTCGATGAGGTCATCACCGGCTTCGGCCGTGTCGGCGAAGCCTTCGCCGCCCAGCGCTGGGGCGTGACGCCGGACATCCTCACCTGCGCCAAGGGCCTGACCAACGGCGCGATTCCCATGGGCGCGGTGCTGGTCGCCGACCACCTGTTCGATGCGTTCATGAAGGGACCGGAAAGCGTCATCGAGTTCTTCCACGGCTACACCTACTCCGGGCATCCGGTGGCCTGCGCAGCGGCACTGGCGACCCAGCAGATCTATCAGCAGGAGAACCTGTTCCAGAAGGCCATCGACCTGGAGCCCTACTGGCAGGAAGCACTGTTCAGCCTCAGGGACCTGCCCAACGTGATCGACATCCGCACCGTCGGACTGGTGGCCGGCATCCAGTTCGCCGCCTATGCCGATGGCGTCGGCAAGCGCGGTTACGAAGTGTTCCGCGAGTGTTTCGAGAAGGGCCTGCTGGTACGCGCCAGCGGCGACACCATTGCGCTGTCGCCGGCGTTGATCGTCGAGAAGGCCGAGATCGACCAGATGATGGAGTTGCTCGCCGACGGTATACGTAAGGCCGGCTGAGGCTTATCCGGCCTGACGAGCCATTCTCGCCGTATTTGCAGGGAAAACCGGTGGGCTGAAGCCCACCCTACAGGGGGCCGGTGGACGTTCGGTAGGGTGGGCTTCAGCCCACCAATGCCATTGCGGCGCGGTCTCAGAGCGATTCCAGGCAGTCGGCCAGGGTGACACCGAGACCTTCCAGCAGCTTCTCGTAACCCTGCGCATCCGTCGCCAGGCCGACGCCCAGCACGTCCAGTTCCGCCATCTTCACCGGCAAGCCGGCGGTCAGCGTCTCGACCAGGCGCGGACGCGCCGGCGGTTCGCTGAACACGCAGCTCGGCCCGGCCTGCTGCAACCGCTCGCGCATCGCCGCCACATGCCGCGCGCCGGGTTGCGACTCGCCACCGGCACTGAACACGCCGGCATGACGCAGGCCGTAGGCCGACTCGAAGTAGTCGTAGGCCTCGTGGAAGACGAAGAACGGCTTGTTCTGCACCTTGCTGAAGCGCTGCTTGAGGCGGGCGTCGAGCGCCTCGATGCGCTGGGCGAAGGCCGCCGAGTTGGCCTGGTAACGCTGTGCGTTGGCCGGGTCGGCGGCGGCCAGGTCAGCGGCCATGCGCTCTGCGATGATCAGGGCGTTGGCCGGCAGCAGCCACAGGTGCGCATCGAGCGTGCCCGGGCGATGGTCGTGGTCGTGCTCGTCGGCATGGGCGGTCTCGCCATGCGCGGCCTCGTCATGCTCATGAGCATCATGGTCATGGCCGTCGTGATCGTCGTGATCGTCGTGATCGTCGTGATCGTCGTGATCGTCGTGATCGTCGTGATCGTCGTGATCGTCGTGATCGTGATGTTCAGTCTCGTCGTGCGCGTGCGCATCACCAAACCGACGCAGGGTCAGCTTTGGCAGGTCCTGCACCGCCACGGTCGTGCCTTCGCGAGCGCTCAGTGCGCGCGGCAGGAAGCTCTCCAGATCCGGGCCGATCCAGTAGAACAGCTGCGCATCGCGGATACGCCGTACGTCGGACGGTCGCAGCGAGTAATGATGCGCCGAAGCGCTCGCCGGCAGCAGAACGTCAGGCTCACCGACGCCATCCTGAACCGCCGCGGCGATCAGCTGCAGCGGCTTGATGCTGGTCAGCACGCGGACTTCGGCGTGGGCGGACGCGGCGCCAGCAACCAGCGCCGCGAGCAAGGGAAGGGAAAAAAGACGATTCACGGGCGTCACTCGTACGGAGGGAATTGGTACATAATAACGTCTCTACCCCAACACGTCGCCGCTCATGTCCAAAACCCCGCTGGCCTGTACGCCCCACGACCATGACCATTGCGTCAGCCACGCGCTGGCCGAAGCCGACAGCCTTTGCGCGCGCCAGGGCGTGCGCCTGACCGCCCTGCGCAAGCGTGTGCTGGAGCTGGTCTGGCAAAGCCACAGGCCGCTCGGCGCCTACGACATCCTTGCCGTACTGAGCGAGCAGGATGGCCGCCGCGCCGCGCCGCCCACCGTCTACCGCGCGCTGGATTTCCTGCTGGAGAACGGCCTGGTGCATCGCATCGCGTCGCTCAACGCCTTCATCGGCTGTAACCACCCGGAGCATCCGCACCAGGGCCAGTTCCTCATCTGCCGGCACTGCCACACCGCCATCGAACTCGAGCAACGCGCCATCGCCGAGGCCATCGACAGCGCCGCCGGCAGCGTCGGCTTCGCCGTCGAGGGGCAGACCGTGGAAGTGGTCGGCCTCTGCTCGAACTGCCGGGAAGCCGCATGAGCGAGGTGCTGCTGCGGCTGGATGACATCCACGTGCGCTTCGCCAACCAGAACGTGCTGGAAGGCGCGCAACTGCAGGTGCATCGCGGCGAGATCGTCACCCTGATCGGCCCCAACGGGGCCGGCAAGACCACCCTGGTCCGCGCCGTGCTGGGCTTGCTGAAACCTGATCGCGGGCAGGTCTGGCGCAAGCCGAAGCTGCGCGTCGGCTACATGCCACAGAAGCTGCACGTAGATGCCACCCTGCCCTTGTCGGTGCTGCGCTTTCTGCGCCTGGTACCTGGCGTCGATCGTGCCCGCGCACTGGCGGCGCTGGGTGAAGTCGGTGCGGAACACGTCATCGACAGCCCGCTGCAAAAGATTTCCGGCGGCGAAATGCAGCGTGTGCTGCTCGCCCGCGCGCTGCTGCGCGAGCCGGAGCTGCTGGTGCTGGACGAACCGGTGCAGGGCGTCGACGTCGCCGGCCAGGCCGAGCTGTACCGGTTGATCGGCGTGTTGCGCGACCGCTACGGCTGCGGCGTTTTGATGGTTTCTCACGACCTGCATCTGGTGATGAGCGCCACCGACCAGGTGGTCTGCCTCAATCGCCACGTTTGCTGTTCGGGGCATCCGGAACAGGTCAGCAGCGACCCGGCCTTCGTCGAGCTGTTCGGCCAGGACGCGCGCAGTCTGGCGATCTATCACCACCAGCACGACCACAGCCACGACCTGCACGGCAGCGTGGTGACCGGCAAACCCCACGTCCACGGCCCGAACTGCAAGCACTAGACAGAGCCTCCGATGCCCGATTTCCTTCTCAACGCCCTGCTCGCCGGCCTCGCCCTGGCGCTGGTCGCCGGCCCGCTCGGCTCCTTCGTCGTCTGGCGGCGCATGGCCTATTTCGGCGACACCCTGTCCCACGCCGCGCTGTTCGGCGTCGCCCTCGGGCTGATGCTCGACGTCAACCTGACCCTGGCGGTGACGGTCGGCTGCGTGCTGCTCGCGCTCTTGCTGGTCACCCTGCAGCAGCGCCAGCCGCTGGCCTCGGACACGCTGCTCGGCATCCTCGCCCACAGCACGCTGTCGCTCGGCCTGGTATCGCTGAGCTTCATGGATGACGTGCGCATCGACCTGATGGGCTATCTGTTCGGCGATCTGCTCGCCGTGGGGCCGAGCGACCTGGCCTGGATCATCGGCGGCAGCGCCCTGGTGCTGCTGATGCTGATTCCGCTGTGGCGGCCACTCTTGGCGATCACCGTGCACGAGGAGCTGGCCAAGGTCGAAGGCCTGCCGGTGGCCGGTATCCGCCTGGCGCTGATGCTGCTGATCGCCGTGGTGATCGCCGTGGCGATGAAGATCGTCGGCGTGCTGCTGATCACCTCGCTGTTGATCATTCCCGCCGCCGCGGCGCAGCGCCATGCACGTACCCCGGAGCAGATGGCCTTTGGCGCCAGCGTGTTGGGCATCGTCGCGGTGTGCCTGGGGCTAACGCTGTCCTGGTTCGAAGACACTCCGGCCGGCCCGTCCATCGTGGTCAGCGCCGCCGCGCTGTTCCTGCTCAGCTTCGCCTGGCCGAAGCGCGCATGAGTGACCTGAAGTACCTGCGCGGCTACCCCGAGCCGCTGCTGGCTCAGGTACGCCAGCTGATCGCCGAGGATCGCCTGGGCGATTACCTCGCGCGGCGCTACCACGGCCGCCATCAGGTGCAGAGCGACAAGGCGCTGTATGGTTACGTGCAGCAGCTCAAGCAGGACCACCTGAAAAGCGCGCCGCCGATCGACAAGGTGCTCTATGACAATCGCCTGGACCTGACCCATCGCGCGCTGGGCCTGCATACCGCGGTGTCACGGGTGCAGGGTGGCAAGCTCAAGGCGAAAAAGGAGATCCGCGTCGCCGCACTGTTTCGCGAGGCAGCGCCGGAATTCCTCAAGATGATCGTGGTGCATGAGCTCGCCCACCTGCGCGAAAGCGAGCACAACCGCGCCTTCTACAAGCTGTGCGAACACATGCTGCCCGGCTACGGGCAGATCGAGTTCGATCTGCGCCTGTTCCTGCACTGGCGCGAGCTGGAGGCGCTACCGGGCAAGAACGCCTAGCGCATCAGTGCTGCCAGGCGTCGATCCGAAATGTAGGGCTGCTCAGACCCAACCCAGCCAGCGCCACCAGGTCATCGCGAACAGCAACATACTCAGATAGCCGATCAGCGTTACCAGCACGCCGACCTTGGCGAATTGCCGGGCGCTGAAGGTCTCGGTGCCCAGGCAAACCATGTTCTGCGGCGCGTTGATCGGCAGGATGAAGCCATAGCTGACGACAAAGCCAAGCAGCATGGTCATCCCCAGCCGGCTGAAATCCCCTGGCAGGCTCAGCAACACCGAGATCAGGATCGGCAGCATGGCCGAGGTCAGCGCCGTGGCACTGGCAAAGCCCAGATGGATCACGATGAGAAAGGCGCCGAGAATGGCGAAGATGCCCAGCGGCCCCACCACGCCAAGCCCGGTGTGGGCCACCACCTGCGCGCCGAGCCACTGTCCGGCCTGGGTCGTGAGCAATACCGTGCCGAGGCTGATCCCGACGCCGAAGACGATCACCGTGCCCCAAGGCACTCGCGTCTGAACCTCCTTCCAGTTCATCACGCCGATGCGCGGCAGCATCAGGATCACCAGTCCCGCGTAGGTGGTGCTGGTGGTGTCGAAACTGTGCAGCTTGCCCTCGGTGGCCCAGCACAGCAGCAACCCGATGGACACGGCGAGCAGGCGCTTCTGCGCCGATGTCATCGGCCCAAGTTCGGCGAGCGAGCGTGCCACGGCTTCCTTGCCACCGGCTATCCGCTCGGTTTCCGGCGGCAGCAGCTTGAGCACGATGAACAGCAGGACGAAGGACATCATCACGGCCCAGGGTGCGCCGGCGATGAGCCAGTCGATCCAGCTGACTCGTTCACCCAGCAGCTTGTCCATGAAGCCCACCAGCAGCAGGTTCTGCGCCGCTGCGGTCTGGATGCCGATGTTCCAGATGCTGGTGCCTTGGGCGACGATGATCATCATGCCGGCGGCGAAGTTCGAACGCTTGTCGATCCCGAATGCGGTGATGATGCCAAGCATGATCGGCACCACGCAGGCGGCGCGCGCCGTGGCGCTGGGTACCACCAGGCTGAGCAGGACGATGACCACCAGCGTGCCGCCGAGGATATGCCGCGAACTGGTGCCGACCCTGGAGAGGGTCATCAAGGCAATGCGCCGGTCGAGCCCGGTAAGCGTCATCGCTGCGGCGATGAACAGCGCGCCCGCGACCAGAGCCAAGGCGGGGTTGGCGAAACCGGAAAGCCCCATGCCTATCGCCTTCGAGGTGCCGTAGACCACCTCGGGGTTTTCCAGCGTAGGCGCCGTGCCAACGAGGAACGCCAACAGCGCGGTGATCATGATCGCGCTGACCTCGTAGGACACCGCCTCGGTGATCCACACCACCACCGCGAACACCAGGATCGCCAGCACTCGCTGGCCGGCCACGGGCAGGTCGGCAGGCAGTGGCATCAGCAGCACGCCAATGAGCGCCAGTACGGCCACCAACAGACCGATCGGGATGCCAAGCAGACCTTGGCGAAGGGCTACGTTAGGGGTATCGCTCATGGTATGGCTCCATCCGCTGACAGACGCCTTCAGCATGGGCAAGCCAGATCAGCGAGACCATGACCTGTGTCTATTGCGGGCCTTTGCGGCGAGTTAACCAAGTAAAAAAAGCAGAACGCCGGCATGCGCCGGCGTTCTGTGGTCGATGGCTCGCAGCACGTTTCGAGCGGGCTGGCGCCCGCGCCGAACCTTGCGCAAACCTCAGGCGGGAATTGCCTCCGCCGCACCCTCGCGGGCCCAGACCCGATGTTGACCGAGTGCCTGGGCAAAGTTGCCAAACACCCCGTCCACATCGTCACCTTCGAGCAAGCCGGTGTCGGGCTGCAGGCCGAGCGATGCCAGCAGCGGCCGCGCGGCGCCAAGCATCACGATGGGTTTGAGGTGCTTGTAGGCTTCCAGCACGTAATGCTTGGCCTCGCCAGACTTGGCCATTGCCGCAGCCGCATCGGCGCCGCCGGGGACGAACACGGCGTCGAACATCACCGATGGCATGCCGTCCATCGCGGCATCGACCGGCAGCATCTTGCCGTCCGCCGTTTTCACCGGCGCCAGTGACGGACCGATGATCTTGGCCAGCGCGCCCTCCGCGGCCAGCTTGGCCTTGAACGCATCGATCGCCGCACCATCGACGCCGTTGGCTACCAGGATGGCCACCTTGCGCGACTTGATGTTGCCCGGTGCATGGTTCATCAGGCTCAGCGCCGGCGAATCCTGCGGGGTTGGCGTCTTCGGCGTCACGGTCGGTGCGCTCGGCGCCGGCAGACCCAGGTTTTCGGCGACACGGCGGGCCAGCTCCAGGTCGATATTGGCGAGGATCTCGTTGACCTGGCGTTCGCGGATGAACACCCGCTCCACCTTGCCCAGCTCGAAGGTGTAGGCGCCGATGATGTGCTCCTTCTCCGGCGCGCTCATGCTGTTCCAGAACAGCGTGGCCTGGGAGAAGTGGTCGCCGAAGGATTCGCTGCGATTGCGGATCTTGTGGCCCTCGACCCGCTCCGGATAGCTCTCGAAGCCGCCGCCCTGGGCCGCCGGCGGGGTTTCCTTGGGCCAGCCGCTGTCGATCGAGTTGGGCTCGTAATTGGCGCGGCCCTTGTGGATCGTCTGACGATGGAAGGCGTCGCGCTGATTGTTGTGGAACGGGCACAGCGGACGGTTGATCGGGATCTCGTGGAAGTTTGGCCCACCGAGACGCAGCAGCTGGGTGTCGGTGTAGGAGAACAACCGGCCCTGCAGCAGCGGGTCATTGGTGAAGTCGATGCCCGGAACGATGTGACCGATGTGGAAGGCGGCCTGCTCGGTTTCGGCGAAGAAGTTGTCCGGGTTGCGGTTGAGGGTCATCTTGCCGAGCTTCTGCACCGGCACCAGCTCCTCGGGAATGATCTTGGTCGGGTCGAGCAGGTCGAAATCGAACTTGTGCTCGTCGGCCTCTTCCACCACCTGCACGCCCAGCTCCCACTCGAAGTAGTCGCCCATCTCGATGGACTCCCACATGTCGCGGCGGTTGAAGTCCGGGTCCTTGCCGGCAATCTTCAGCGTCTCGTCCCAGACCAGCGAGAAGGCGCCCGCGACCGGCTTCCAGTGAAACTTGACGAAGCGGCTGACGCCCTCGGCGTTGATCAGGCGGAAGGTGTGCACGCCAAAGCCTTCCATCGCCCGGAAGCTGCGCGGCAGGGCGCGGTCGGACATGGTCCAGAGCACCATGTGTGCCGACTCCGGCGTCAGCGAGACGAAATCCCAGAAGCTGTCGTGGGCCGACTGCGCCTGCGGGATCTCGTTGTGCGGCTCGGGTTTCACCGCATGCACGAAGTCCGGAAACTTGATCGCGTCCTGAATGAAGAACACCGGCATGTTGTTGCCGACCAGATCGAAGTTGCCCTCGTCGGTGTAGAACTTGGTGGCGAAGCCGCGCACGTCGCGCACGGTGTCTGCCGAGCCGCGCGAGCCCTGCACGGTGGAGAAGCGCGTGAAGACCGGGGTTTCCTTGCCTTCGGCGGCGAGAAACGAGGCCTTGGTCAGCCAGCTGTGGTCGGCGTAGCTGACGAACACACCGTGCGCCGCCGAACCACGCGCATGCACGATGCGCTCGGGGATGCGCTCGTGGTCAAAGTGAGTGAGCTTCTCGCGCATGATGAAGTCTTCGAGCAGCGAGGGCCCACGATCGCCGGCCTTAAGGGTGTTCTGGTTGTCGGCGATCTTCACGCCCTGGTTGGTGCGCAGCGCCTCGCCGGTGGCGTCGCTGCGAAACTCTTCCAGCTGATCGAGCTTGGCGTTGTGATTGGCGCGGTCGACGGTATCGGTGCCGGCGAGCTCGCTCTGTTTGGGGGTCTTGTGCGTCATGATGGGCCTCGGTTAGCCGGTTAGCTGAACCGCGAACGATCGGGCCGGGGGCTGGCCAGATGCGTGATCAATTCACGGCGTACCGGTTAGTGACCCCGGCAACGGCTGCAAGGTTGCCGGCTGCGACGATTTGCATTGCCTATGGCAGCGATATATTCAGTCAATCGAATGGGCACATTCGAGCGACCCGACCGGCAAACGGGTAGAATGCCCGGCTTTCGCCGAATATCCCGGCAACGAACGCCGCACCCACAAGGTTCGCCCGTGATCGAATTCCATCAAGTCCACAAAACCTATCGGACCGGCGGCAGAGACGTCCCTGCCCTGCAGCCGACGCAGCTGGAGATTGCCTCCGGTGAAGTCTTCGGCCTGATCGGCCATTCTGGCGCCGGCAAGAGCACGCTGCTGCGTCTGATCAACCGCCTCGAGGAACCCTCCGGCGGGCGCATCCTGGTCAACGGCGAAGATGTCACCGCGCTCGATGCCGACGGCCTGCGGCGCTTCCGCCAGCGCGTCGGGATGATCTTCCAGCACTTCAACCTGCTGATGTCCAAGACCGTGGCCGACAACGTCGCCATGCCGCTGCGCCTGGCCGGCATTCGCTCGCGCAGTGAGATCGACGCCCGCGTCGCCGCCCTGCTCGACCGTGTCGGCCTCAAGGACCACGCGCGCAAGTACCCGGCGCAGCTCTCCGGTGGTCAGAAGCAGCGCGTCGGTATTGCCCGTGCGCTGGCCACCGAGCCGAGCATCCTGCTCTGCGACGAAGCCACCAGCGCCCTCGACCCGCAGACGACCGCATCGGTGCTGCAGCTGCTGGCCGAGATCAATCGCGAACTGAAGCTGACCATCGTGCTGATCACCCACGAGATGGACGTGATCCGCCGCGTCTGCGACCGCGTCGCGGTGATGGATGCCGGTGCCATCGTCGAACAGGGGCCGGTCACCGAAGTGTTCCTGCATCCCAAGCACCCGACTACCCAGCGCTTCGTGCTGGAAGACGAGGCGATGGATGAAAGCGAGCTGCACGACGATTTCGCTCATGTGCCGGGCCGCATCCTGCGCCTGACCTTCCAGGGCGACGCCACCTACAAGCCGCTGCTGGGCACGGTCGCCCGTGAAACCGGGGTCGACTACAGCATCCTGTCCGGGCGCATCGATCGCATCAAGGACACCCCCTACGGCCAGCTCACGCTGGCGCTGATCGGCGGTGACATGGCAGCGGCAATGGCACAACTGCAGGCCGCTGACGTGCACGTGGAGGTATTGCGCTGATGGAAGCCCTTTTCAGCTCCTTGTTGGGGAATGTCGACTGGTACGAGATCTGGCTGGCGACGCTGGACACCCTGCTGATGCTCGGCGGCTCGCTGCTGTTCACCATCCTGCTTGGCCTGCCGCTGGGCGTGCTGCTGTTTCTCTGCGGCCCGCGTCAGCTGTTCGAAAATGCCCCGCTGTATGCCGCGCTGTCATTCGTGGTCAACGTGCTGCGCTCGCTGCCGTTCATCATCCTGCTGATCGTGATGATCCCCTTCACCGTGCTGATCACCGGCACCTCGCTGGGCGTGGCCGGTGCCATCCCGCCGCTGGTGGTGGGCGCTGCGCCGTTCTTCGCGCGCTTGGTGGAGACCGCGCTGCGCGAGGTGGACCGCGGCATCATTGAGGCGACACAGGCCATGGGTGCCACGACGCGGCAGATCATCTTCAGCGCATTGCTGCCGGAAGCGCGTCCGGGCATCATCGCCGCCATTACCGTCACCGCCATCACCCTGGTGTCCTACACCGCGATGGCCGGTGTGGTGGGGGCCGGCGGCCTCGGTGACCTGGCCATCCGCTTCGGCTACCAGCGTTTCCAGACCGACGTGATGGTCGTCACCGTGGTCCTGCTGCTGGTGCTGGTGCAGGTGCTGCAAAGCGTCGGCGACAGGCTGGTGACGCACTTTTCGCGCAAATGAACCATCAGCAGGCCGTTGAAAAAACGTAGGCGAGGCAGGCAAGACAAGGCGCAACGACCAGCGGGAGTAACAGCCGAAGGCTGGCCCGAAGGGTGAGTGTAACGAGTCAAAACAGGCGAGGACGCGGAGTTTAGTACTCTAAATGAGCACTCCGAGCCTGTTTTTAACGCAGTATTGCCAACGCAGCTAGTTTTTCGACGGCTTGCTAGGGCGAGCGAAATTCGCACCCCGATCTACCTCTGAAGGAACCGAACGATGAAGAAACTGATTGTCGCCCTGGCCGCCGTTGCCGCGTTTTCCGCGCAGGCCGAAACCCTGAACGTCGCCGCCACCGCCGTGCCGCACGCCGAGCTGCTGGAGTTCGTCAAGCCGCAGCTGGCCGAGCAAGGCGTCGAGCTGAACGTGAAGGTGTTCACCGACTACGTGCAGCCGAACATCCAGGTCGCCGAGAAGCGCCTGGACGCCAACTTCTTCCAGCACCAGCCGTACCTGGATGAGTTCAACAAGGGCAAGGGCACCGAGCTGGTCAGCGTTGCCGGTGTACATATCGAGCCCTTCGGCGCCTACTCGAGCAAGGTCAAGTCGCTGGACGAACTGCCCAGTGGCGCCACCGTGGTCATTCCCAACGACGCCACCAACGGCGGCCGCGCCCTGCTGCTGCTGGCCAAGGCCGGCGTGATCACGCTGAAGGATGGTGCCGGCATCACCGCCACGCCGAAGGACATCGCCGAGAATCCGAAGAACATCAAGATCCGTGAACTGGAAGCCGCGACCCTGCCGCGCGTGCTGACCCAGGTCGACCTGGCGCTGATCAACACCAACTACGCGCTGGAAGCCAAGCTGAACCCGACCCAGGACGCCCTGGTCATCGAAGGCAGCGACTCGCCCTACGTGAACATCCTTGTTGCCCGTCCGGACAACAAGGACAGCGACGCTATGCAGAAGCTGGCCGCCGCGCTGCACAGCGAGGAAGTGCGCAAGTTCATCGAGGAGAAGTACAAGGGTGCCGTGGTTCCGGCCTTCTGACCGTGACCGCGTAGTCCTGAACAAACCCCGCCTCGGCGGGGTTTTTCGTTTGAGGGCTCGGCCATCCGGTTGAAAAGGCTGCACCGTTTTCCACCCTACGAGAACTCATGCCGATGCCTCGTAGGGTGGAACACTCGCGCAGCGATTTTCCACCGTTTCATCACGCCGCCCCGTCAGGGCACCAGCACTGCCGCGCCCTGGAAGCGTCCATGGCGCAGATCGTCCAGCGCCTGGTTGGCCTGTTCCAGCGGATAGGCATGGGTTTCGGTATGAATGCCGACCTGCGCGGCGACCGGGAAGAAGTCCAGGCCGTCCTGACGGGTCAGGTTGGCCACCGAAACCAGCTCGCGCTCCTGCCAGAGGATGTCGTAGGGGAAGCTCGGAATGTCGCTCATGTGGATGCCGGCACAGACCACCCGGCCGCCCTTGCGCACGGCTCGCAGCGCCGCCGGCACCAGCTCACCGGCCGGTGCATAGATGATCGCCGCATCCAGCGGCACCGGTGGCAGCTCCCCTGAATCCCCGGCCCAAACCGCACCCAGCGAACGAGCGAAATCCTGCGCGGCCACATCGCCCGGGCGGCTGAAGGCATACACGTCGCGCCCCTGCCAACGCGCCACCTGCATGACGATATGTGCCGCGGCGCCGAAACCGTACAGCCCGAGACGTTTGCCATCACCGGCCTTGACCAGCGAACGCCAGCCGATCAGCCCAGCGCAGAGCAGCGGCGCCAGTGCCACGGCATCGCCCTCCTCGCCGAGGGCAAAGGCGAAGCGCGCGTCGGCCACCACGTATTCGGCATAACCGCCCGGCCGCGTGTAGCCGGTGAACTGCGGCGCATCGCAGAGGTTTTCCTCGGCGTGCTGGCAATAGCTGCAGGTGCCGCAGGTATGCCCGAGCCAGGGAATGCCGACCCGCTGGCCTAGCTCGAAACCGCTGACGCCTTCGCCCAGCGCATCGACGCGGCCGACAATCTCGTGACCCGGGATGATCGGCAGCGGCGCCTCCGGCAACTCGCCGTCCACCACGTGCAGGTCGGTGCGACAGACGCCGCAAGCCAGTACCTTGACCCGCAGCTCCCCTGGCCCCGCTTGCGGCTCGGGCACTTCGCGCAGCTGCAACGGTTGGCCAATCTGTTCCAGCAACATGGCGCGCATCGACGGCTCTCCTTTCGTCTCTGTTCTGCTGAGCGTAGGCCGATCGGTGGAAAAAGGCTCTAGACTCGAAGCGTCCCATGCTCAGGAGTGCCATCTATGACGCTTTCGCCCTTCCACCTCGCCATTCCCGTCCACGATCTGGCCGCCGCCCGCACCTTCTACTGCGAGGCGTTCGGCTGCGCCGAGGGCCGCAGCAGCGAACACTAGTTGGATTTCGATTTCTTCGGCCACCAGCTGGTGATCCACGAAGCACCGAAGATGCCGCATCAGGAGGCGGCGCATAGCAACCCGGTGGACGGCCACGACGTGCCGGTGCCGCATTTCGGCGTGGTGCTTGGCTGGGAACAATGGGAGGCACTGGCCGAGCGGCTGAAGGCGCGCGGCACGCGCTTCGTCATCGAGCCCTACGTGCGCTTCCAGGGCCAGGTCGGCGAACAGGCAACGATGTTCCTGCTCGACCCCTGCGGCAATGCGCTGGAGTTCAAGGCATTCAAGGACATGAGTCAGCTGTTCGCCAAGTGAGCAGGATCAGCCGCGCTCAGCGATGTGCTGATCCTTGAGCTTCACGTAGTTGCCGGCGGTGTAACTGAAGAAGCTGCGCTCCTTTTCGGTCAGCGGACGGGCCTGCTTTACCGGGCTGCCAACGTAGAGATAGCCGCTTTCCAACGTCTTGCCCGGCGGCACCAGGCTGCCGGCGCCGATAATCACTTCATCCTCGACCACCGCGCCGTCCATCACGATCGAGCCCATACCGACCAGGATGCGATTGCCCAGGGTGCAGCCGTGCAGGGTGACCTTGTGGCCGACGGTGACTTCGTCGCCGATGGTCAGCGGAAAGCCATCCGGGTTGTACGGCCCGGCGTGGGTGATGTGCAGCACGCTGCCGTCCTGGATGCTCGAGCGTGCGCCGATGCGGATGCGGTGCATGTCGCCGCGAATCACCGTGAGCGGCCAGACCGAGCTGTCGGCGCCGATCTCGACATCGCCGATGACCACCGCGGAGTCGTCGACGAACACGCGCTCGCCCAGTTGTGGAGTGCTGTTGTGGTAGCTGCGTATCGCCACGATAGAAACCTCTTTGGCTGCGGGGAGGGCCGATTGTAATTAAGATGGCCGGCATTGCCGCGTTAAACCAGGCCTGAGCAGCATGCCGCCTGGCGTGGTCAGAGTTAACTACCGGCTGCTTGCCCGGCGGCGCGTTTCGTCGCCCGGCGTTGAAAAAGCGCGGCAGCGCGTCCATCTAGGACATCTGCCTGCGCGCTGGCCTGTCCAGCCTCGCTCCAGTGAGCGGCCTGCAATCCTCTTCGTCACAAGGTGTCCCCGTGAGCGCGAACAATCCCCTGCTGCAAGAATTCGACCTGCCGCCCTACTCCGAGATTCGCCCGGAGCACGTCGAGCCGGCCATCGACACCATCCTCGGTGACAACCGCGTGGCGATCCAGGAACTGCTCAGCCGCCCGGCCGAGAGCCTCGACTGGCAGACCCTGGTGGTCGGCCTCGACGAGCTGAACGATCGCCTCGCGCGGGCCTGGGGGCCGGTCGGTCATCTCAATTCCGTGTGCAACAGCCCGGAATTGCGCACCGCCTATGAGGCCTGCCTGCCCAAGCTGTCGGCCTACTACACCGAACTCGGACAGAACCGCGACCTGTTCGAGGCCTACCAGGCACTGGCTGCAAACCCCGCGGCGGCTGGCTTCGAAGTGGCGCAAAAGACCATCCTCGCGCATTCGCTGCGCGACTTCCGCCTGTCCGGTATCGACCTGCCACCGGTGGAGCAGCAGCGCTTCGGTGCCATCCAGATGAAGCTCGCCGAGCTCGGCAGCAAGTTTTCCAACCAGCTGCTGGACGCGACCCAGGCTTGGACCCGCCACATCACCGACGAAAGCCTGCTGGCCGGCATCACCGACTCGGCCAAGGCGCAGATGGCCGAGGCGGCTAAGGCCAAGGGCCTCGACGGCTGGCTGATCACCCTGGAATTCCCCAGCTACTACGCGGTGATGACCTACGCCGACAACCGCGACCTGCGCGAGGAGGTCTACACCGCCTACTGCACCCGCGCCTCGGACCAGGGCCCGAACGCCGGACAGTTCGACAACGGTCCGGTGATGGCCGAGATCCTCGAGCTGCGCCACGAGCTGGCCGGCCTGCTCGGCTACGGCAACTTCGCCGAGCTGTCGCTGGCGACCAAGATGGCCGAATCCACCGAACAGGTGCTGAGCTTCCTGCGCGACCTGGCGGTGCGCAGCAAGCCGTTCGCCGAGCGGGACCTGGCCGAACTGCGCGCCTTCGCCGCCGAACAGGGCCTGGACGACCTGCAGAGCTGGGACCTCGGCTACTACGCCGAGAAACTGCGCCAGCAGCGCTACAGCCTGAACCAGGAAGAGCTGCGCGCCTACTTCCCGATCGACAAGGTGCTGTCCGGGCTGTTCTGTATCGTCCAGCGCCTGTACGGCATCGAGATTCACGAGCTGGAAGGCTTCGACGGCTGGCATCCCGAAGTGCGTCTGTTCGAGATCACCGAGAACGGCCAGCACGTCGGGCGCTTCTTCTTTGACCTCTATGCGCGGCCGAACAAGCGCGGCGGCGCCTGGATGGATGGCGCCCGCGACAAGCGCCGTACCGCCGCTGGCACGCTGCAGACGCCGGTAGCCAACCTGGTTTGCAACTTCACCCCGCCGGTGGGCGAGCGCCCTGCGCTCTTGACCCACGATGAAGTCACCACGCTATTCCACGAGTTCGGCCATGGCCTGCACCACCTGCTGACCCAGGTCGAGCACGCCGGCGCCTCGGGCATCAATGGCGTGGCCTGGGATGCCGTGGAGCTGCCGAGCCAGTTCATGGAGAACTGGTGCTGGGACCCCGAAGGCCTGGCGCACATCTCCGGCCACTACCAGACCGGCGAGCGCCTGCCGCAGGACAAACTGGACATGATGCTGGCGGCGAAGAACTTCCAGTCCGGCATGATGATGGCGCGCCAGCTTGAATTCTCCCTGTTCGACTTCGAACTCCACGCCACCCATGGCGACGGTCGCAGCGTGCTGCAGGTACTCGAGCACATCCGCGACGAGGTCTCGGTGATGCGCCCACCGGCCTACAACCGCTTCCCCAACAGCTTCGCGCACATCTTTTCCGGTGGTTATGCGGCCGGTTACTACAGCTACAAGTGGGCCGAGGTGCTGTCGTCCGATGCCTTCTCGCGCTTCGAGGAAGAAGGTGTGTTCAACTCCGAGACCGGGCGCGCCTTCCGCGAGGCGATCCTGGCCCGTGGCGGCTCCCAGGAGCCGATGGTACTGTTCGTCGATTTCCGAGGCCGCGAGCCGTCCATCGACGCCCTGCTGCGCCACCTCGGGCTGGTAGCGGAGGCCGCGGCATGAACGACGAAGTAACCCGTGTCACCACCAAGCGCTTCATCGCCGGGGCCGTGTGCCCCGCATGCAGCGGCACGGACTGCATCAAGATGTGGGACGTCGACGGTGTGCCGCACCGCGAATGCATCGACTGCGGCTACGCCGACACCCTCAATGCCCAGGGCCAGTCCGTACCGATGGAGCTGGGCACGCGAGTCAACAAGGTCCAGCCCAAGCCGGCCAACCCGCAGGTGCAGTCGGTGCAGTTTTTCCCTAATCCGAAGTTGAAGAAGCCCGAGTAGCCACTGTGCTGCACCTGACCTGCGGCGACCTGGCCGGCGACAGCGTACGTGCGCTGCTGGCCAGGCTCGAGCCCGAGGCACAGGTGCGAGTGTTGCGCGACGACCTGGCTGTCGGCCCGCTGAATGACGTGGATCGTGCGCCTTGCGCTGCTCGCGCCGCATTCTGGGAGCAGGTCTGGCCCTCGGAGGTGGCGCCACGCCCGGTGTTCGCCGATGAGCTGGCGGCTGATGCACTCTGGCTAGCCAACCTAGCCAAACAGGCTGCAGCCGTAACGGTCTGGCACGGCGACAGCGCATCCGAACAGCTGCTGCTGGCTCGCATCGCCGCGCTGCTGCAGGGCTCCAGCTGCGGGTTGCACGAAGTCGCTTGCGGCACCGGAGACAGCCGCGCCGGCCAGCGCAAGGCGGTGTCCATGCATTCGCCCGAGGCACTGGCGGCGCTATACAGCCCACAGGCGGTTCCCGCGTCTCGCCAGGCTGAACTCGCTGCGGTCTGGCACGAGCAGTGCGCCAGCTCGCATGACATTCGCCGCTGGTTCGAGGGGGCGTTTCGGGGCGAAGACTATCGGCTGATCGACGCGGCGCTGGTCGCTGCCAGCCCGGACGAATTCGCTCCGCTGGCGCGTGCGATGGCCGAGGTCATGGGCCATTGCGACGGCTTCTTTCCCACGGATTTCTTCCTCTACTGGCGCGCCCGCGTACTGGCTGCCGCAGGGCGTCTGGAGGTACAGGGCGATCCAACAGCCGGTTACCGTGATCTGCAGGTGCGCCGAGTCATGAGGTGAAAGACTTCACTTCGCGGCCAAGACTCGGCGCGCCCAACCTCTCAAACAAAGAACCCGCCAAGTGGCGGGTTCCTTTTTTGTACCAGTCCAAATCAGCCTTCGACCTTCGGCGTCGCTCGCCCCGGCTGCGGTGGCGAAGCAAACAGGCGCTTGAGCTTCATTGCCGGCGCTTCGATCAGGTGCCAGGACAGCGCAGCGAGGATCAGCGTCGGCACGAAGGCGATCAGCGTCAGGCCGAGCACGCCGACCTGCGGACCGAACAGGTAGACCGTCAGCTGCTGGAACGGGAAGGCGTAGATGTACAGGCCATAGGAAAAATCGCCGTACTTGCCGAAACGCGAGATCAGCGGCAGCGGCGCGTAGGCCAGATAGAGCACCAGATACGGCAGTGCGATGAAGTACACCAGCGGGCCGATGTCGGTACGGAAGGTTGCCACCAGCGCGGCGAACAACAGCGCCGCGATCCAGCCGCGCCAGGGGATGTCGTCGCGATAGAGGAACAGTGCCGAGCCGCTGTAGTACAGCAGCCCCAGTTTGAAGATGTTCTTGATGAAGTAGGACTCGATACCCAGCTTGCCCAGCAGCCAGAAATGCCCGATGGCGAGCACGGCAATCGGCAGGAAGATCAGCCGGCGCTTGAGGAAACCGGTTAGCCCGAGAATCATCACGCCGATGTACATCAGCACTTCCAGCGGCAACGTCCACAGCGAGCCGTTGACCACGTCGGGGTAGACGTTGCCGGTAAATACGCCGGGCAGCTCGTAGCGTGTCACCAAGAGGATGTTCTGCAGATAGGTCCAGGTGCCGTCGGCTGCGAGATACTGGCCGAGGGTCAGATGGGTGACCAGCGGCCCGATGACAAACACCGAGAGCAATACCGCGACGATCAACGCCGGAAAGATGCGCAGCGCCCGCTTGATCAGGAAGCTTTTCGGGCTGCTGCTAGCCAGCCAGGACGAGGCAATCAGATAGCCGCTCATGACGAAGAAGATGCCGACGGCGATCGAGCCGCCCTTTTCGTAGCCGGTGAGCAACGTCAGGGGTTCATCTCCACGGCGGCCAACCAGCGGATAGCTGTGGGCGAACAGCACCAGCGCCGCAGCGAAGAAGCGCAGGAAGTCGAAATTATTCTCCCGGGTGTGGAAAGAGCCGGTGGGATGCATGGTCTGCTCCTGACGAGTAACGGCAGTGACTAATAAAAGGGGCGCACGCAAGCGGTGCATGCCGGTACTGCCGGATCGGTCGCGCACCGCGCTCCGATCGTCCTTGTTGTTTGCCGGCCGCCACGACAGGCGTCGCTCGCGCGTGCAAGCGTTACCCGGTCAGCCCCTTTGTCCCGAGCGCAGCGCAAATGTTCCCGAGCCAACCGACAGGCGGTAGCAGGCAGCACCGATCAGTGGCCCTGGCGCGCTGTCGCCGAGACGATTACTGTATGAATGAACAGTAATCAGACCGACACCCCATGAGCTTCCCCCGTGCCACACCACGCGGCCGCGGCACTGCGATCAACCCGGACAACCGTTTCGCCCCGACACGCAGCGAGGCGTACGACGACGGCTGGGAACAGGACGTGCCGCCGACCCGCGCCACCGAAGTGCGCCTGGAGACGGCCAAGAGCGTACTGACCCGCAACCAGTCGCCAGACGTGGGTTTCGATCGCTCGGTCAATCCCTATCGAGGCTGCGAACACGGTTGCATCTACTGCTTTGCGCGGCCCAGTCACGCCTATTGGGACCTGTCGCCCGGCATCGATTTCGAGACGCGGCTGATCGCCAAGACCAACCTCGCCGAGCGCCTCGCACAGGAACTCTCCAAGCCGGGCTACGTGCCGCAACCGATCGCGCTGGGGGTGAATACCGACGCCTATCAGCCGCTGGAGCGCGAGCAGCGTCTGACGCGCCAGGCGCTGGAGATCCTGCTGCGCTTCAAGCACCCGGTGCACATCATTACCAAGGGTTCGCTGGTGCTGCGCGATCTCGATCTGCTGGTGCCGTTGGCCGAGCAGCAGCTGGTCAGCGTCTCCGTCAGCCTGACCACGCTGGACGACGAACTGAAACGCATCATGGAGCCGCGCGCAGCCTCGCCCTCGGCGCGCCTGCGGGTGTTGCGCACCCTGCATGAGGCTGGCGTGCCGGTCAGCGTGATGTGCGCGCCGATGATTCCGATGATCAACGACATGGAGCTTGAGCGCTTGCTCGAAGCCGCCCGCGAGGCCGGTGCGCGCTCGGCCGGCTATGTGCTGCTGCGCCTGCCCCACGAAGTGGCCACGCTGTTCGATGAATGGCTGCAGGAGCATTTCCCGCAGCGCGCTGCCCATGTCATGAGCCTGGTGCGCCAATCGCGCGGCGGCAAGGATTACGACAGCCGCTTCGGCAGCCGCATGCGCGGTGAAGGCCAATTCGCCCAGCTGCTGGCGCAACGCTTTCAGCTGGCGTGCAAGCGCCTGGGCTTCAACCGACGGGATCAGAACTACGGCCTTGATTGCAGTCGTTTTGCCGTGCCGGGTTCGCAGATGTCGTTGCTCTGAGACCTCGCAAGCGCCGCCAGCGCCATCACTACGACAGCAATTAGAAAGCCGAAAAGGCTCGTCCTAGAGCGGTTCGTTCAGTTTCAGTTAAGTCTCACTGACTAGCCTCGGGGCAAATGTGACCATCCAGTCACCAGCCGCACAACCGGCCTGGATGAGTGCTGGCATGCCTTGCCCTGCATCAGGAGACCACCCAAGCGTGAAATCTTCACCGCTCGCGCCGAGCGCAACGAACCATCCGCACGTGGCGGCCGGAATGCCCGAGACGAGAGCGCCGACGAATCCTTCGCCCATCTGGTCGATGGCTTTCGCCGCTTTCGCACCGAGGTCTATCCCGAACAGCAGGCGCTGTTCGCCCGCTTGGCCAGGGCCCAGCAGCCGCGTGCGATGTTCATCACCTGCGCCGACTCGCGCATCGTTCCCGAGCTGATCACCCAGAGTTCGCCCGGCGACCTGTTCGTCACCCGTAACGTCGGCAATGTGGTGCCACCCTACGGCCAGATGAACGGCGGCGTCTCCAGCGCCATCGAGTACGCGGTGATGGCGCTCAACGTGCAGCACATCATCATCTGCGGGCATTCCGACTGCGGCGCGATGAAAGCGGTGCTCGACCCCAGCGGCCTGCAACGGATGCCCACGGTAAAGGCCTGGCTGCGCCATTGCGAAGTGGCGCGCAGCCTGGTGGAGCAGAACTGCAGCTGCGCCGCCGGCGAAGCCCTGGGCGTGCTCACCGAAGAGAACGTGGTGGCCCAGCTCGACCACCTGCGCACCCATCCCTCGGTCGCCGCGCGCCTCGCCGGCGGTCAGCTGTCGATCCACGGCTGGGTCTATTGCATCGAGACCAGCGAAATCCTCGCCTACGACGCCACCAGCGGCCGTTTCGCGCCGCTGGACGGCGACGGCCCGCTACCGGTGGCAACGCCCGCACCGCGCTACCTGCAGGCCTGAACTGCCGGCCGCAAGGCATTGGCTTGTCGCTTCAGGCGACGCCCTGGGGGCGTCGCCGCGTGTCGAGGTTTTTTGAATGAATGCAGAAACGCTCAAAACAACGCTGCCGCGTGACCTGATGGCGTCCGTGGTGGTTTTTCTGGTGGCCCTGCCGTTGTGCATGGGCATCGCCATCGCCTCGGGCATGCCGCCCGCCAAGGGCGTGATCACCGGCATCGTCGGCGGGCTGGTGGTGGGTTGGCTGGCCGGTGCCCCCCTGCAGGTCAGCGGCCCGGCCGCCGGACTCACGGTGCTGGTGTTCGAACTGGTGCAGCAATACGGTGCCGCCATGCTCGGGCCGATCCTGCTGCTGGCCGGTGCGCTGCAGCTGCTGGCCGGTCGGCTGAAGCTGGGTTGCTGGTTCCGCGTCACCGCGCCGGCAGTGGTCTACGGCATGCTGGCCGGCATCGGGATCCTCATCGTGCTGTCGCAGTTGCACGTGATGCTGGACGGCCAGCCGGAAGCCTCCGGACTGGACAATATCGGCGCCTTTCCCGCCGCGTTATGGGCCGCGCTGCCGTTTTCCGGCGGCGGTAACGGTATGATCGCCGCATCTCTCGGCCTGCTGACCATCGTATGCATGTGGGCATGGGATCGGCTCAAGCCGCAGCGCCTGCGCCTGCTGCCCGGCGCGCTGCTGGGTGTCGTGGCGGCAACGCTGGCGGGGCTGTGGCTGGGGCTCGACGTGCGCCGTGTCGAGGTGCCGGACAATCTCGCCGATGCCATCAGCTGGCTGCAACCGGCCGATCTGCTGGCCTTCGCCGATCCCGGTCTGCTGGTCGCGGCGCTGGCCGTGGCCTTTATCGCCAGCGCCGAAACCCTACTGTCGGCGGCGGCGGTCGACCGCATGCACCAGGGCCCGCGCGCTGATTTCGACCGCGAGCTCACCGCTCAGGGCGTCGGCAACATGCTCTGCGGTGTGCTCGGCGCGCTGCCGATGACCGGCGTGATCGTGCGCAGCTCGGCCAATGTGCAGGCCGGCGCGCGCACGCGGCTGTCGGCCATGCTGCACGCGCTCTGGCTGCTGGCCGCGGTGGTGCTGCTGGCCGCGCTGCTGGAGCAGATTCCAATCGCCAGCCTGGCCGGTGTGCTGGTCTACACCGGGCTCAAGCTGATCGACCTGAACGCGCTGCGCCAGCTCGGCCGCTACGGGCGCATGGCCATGCTGATCCATCTCGCCACGGCGCTGACCATCGTCGCCACCGACCTGCTGACCGGCGTCCTGCTGGGCTTCGCGCTGACCCTGGGGCAACTGGCCTGGCAGGCTTCGCGGCTGAGGGTCACGGTGGTGCAGGAAGGCCGCCGGGTCGAACTGCGCATGCAGGGTGCAGCGACCTTTCTGAAGGTGCCGCGACTGGCCCACGCGCTGGATGGCGTACCGAAGAATGCCTGCGTGCATGTGCCGATGACACACCTGCAGTACATCGACCATGCCTGCATGGAGCTGCTGGAAGAATGGCAGCGCGCCAACCAGGCCAGCGGCGCACGGCTGATCATCGAGCCGCGGGCACTGACGCGGCGGGTCGAAGGCCGCCGCCGGCAGGCCGTGCATCTTGCCGCAGCGGCCGACGGGAACTAATCAGCGCGACCAGCCCCCTCATCTTTCAGACACGACCATGCACAACGTGCATCTAGCCGGCAGCGCATCGGGTAAGTCCATGCGCTGCCGGCGCTTCTGGAGGATTGAATTGGACGTTTATATCGATCTGCTGCAATGGCCGGCCATGGTGGTCACGGTGATCGCCGCCTGGCTGATCGGCTCGCTGCAGCCCGGCCGGCGCTTCGTCGGCTTCTGCTGTTTTCTGCTGAGCAACCTGCTCTGGGTGATCTGGGGCTGGCACGCCGAGGCCTGGGCGCTGATCACCCTGCAGGTCTGCCTGGCGCTGATGAACCTGCGTGGGGTGAAGAAGAACGATGCCCCCACACAGCCCGAGCCAGACGCGCCCCGCGCTTAAATTGCCAGAGTGGGATCGCTGTCTATACTCCGAATCGTAGGCGTACCTGATTGAGTTCCGACTGCGCGTGCAAGCGTCCATGTCGCCAGCGAGCGTTTCGCGGGTGGCGTTGGGCAGAATCGGACCGATCGAAAACGTAGCTGGCATGACGGGAATGGTTTCCCCGGCCAGCCGATTTTCGGCGGTGCGATGGCGGTCGGCGGGATAACAAGAATCATAAGGGGAACCCGCAATGTCTCGACATCCATGCATCTGGATGGGGCTTGGGCTTTCGGCAATATTTGGCCAGGCTCAGGCGGCCTGGGACGTGAACATGCGCTCCGGCGCCACCGACGTCAGCCGTTCGGTGTTCGATCTGCACATGACGATCTTCTGGATCTGTGTGGTCATCGGCGTGCTGGTATTCGGCGTGATGATCTGGTCGATGGTCGCGCACCGCCGCTCCAAGCGTCAGCATTCAGCTCACTTCCACGAAAACACCCGCGTCGAGGTGCTCTGGACGGTCATCCCGCTACTGATCCTGGTGGGCATGGCGATCCCGGCGACGCGCACGCTGATCCACATCTACGACTCCAGCGAATCGGACGTCGACGTACAGATCACTGGCTACCAGTGGAAGTGGCACTACAAGTACCTGGGCGAGGATGTGGAGTTCTTCAGCAACCTCACTACGCCACGCGAGCAGATCAACAACCAGGCGCCCAAGGGCGAAAACTACCTGCTGGAAGTCGACGAGCCGCTGGTGATTCCCGCCGGCGCCAAGGTGCGCTTCCTGATCACCGCGGCAGACGTCATCCACTCCTGGTGGGTGCCGGATCTGGCGGTGAAGAAGGACGCCATCCCCGGCTTCATCAACGAATCCTGGACCCGCGTCGAAGAGCCCGGCATCTATCGCGGCCAGTGCACCGAGCTGTGCGGCAAGGACCACGGCTTCATGCCGGTGGTGGTGGAGGTCAAGTCCGCCGAGGACTACGCCGCCTGGCTCGGCGAGAAGAAGGCCGAAGCCGCCAAGGTGGCCGAACTGACCAGCAAGGAATGGACGCTGGAAGAGCTCTCCGCGCACGGCGAGAAGGTCTACCAGACCGCTTGCGCGTCCTGCCACCAGGCCGGCGGCGAAGGCATCCCGCCGATGTTCCCGGCCCTCAAGGGCTCGGCCATCGCCACCGGCGACATCGAGGCGCACATCGACATCGTCGTCAACGGCAAGCCGGGCACCGCCATGGCGGCCTTCGGCAAGCAGCTGTCGGAAGTCGACCTAGCCGCGGTCATCACCTACGAGCGCAACGCCTGGGGCAACGAGACCGGCGAAATGGTCACGCCGAAAGACGTGCTCGACTTCAAACAGGCCGAAGAAGCCACCCAGTAAGAGGATTCGGTGATGAGTGCAGTGATCGACGATCATGGTCATGCCGGACATGACCACCACCACGGCCCGGCCAAGGGTCTCTCGCGCTGGCTGCTGACCACCAACCACAAGGACATCGGTTCGATGTACCTGTGGTTCAGCTTCTGCGCCTTCCTGCTCGGCGGCTCGATGGCCATGGTCATCCGCGCCGAGCTGTTCCAGCCGGGCCTGCAGATCGTGCAGCCGGAATTCTTCAATCAGATGACCACCATGCACGGCCTGATCATGGTATTCGGCGCGGTAATGCCGGCCTTCGTCGGCCTGGCCAACTGGATGATCCCGCTGATGATCGGCGCGCCGGACATGGCGCTGCCGCGGATGAACAACTTCAGCTTCTGGCTGCTGCCGGCAGCCTTCGGGCTGCTGGTCTCGACGCTGTTCATGGAAGGCGGCGGGCCAAACTTCGGCTGGACCTTCTATGCGCCGCTGTCGACCACCTACGCGCCGGAATCGGTGACCTTCTTCATCTTCGCCATCCACTTGATGGGCATCAGCTCGATCATGGGGGCGATCAACGTGATCGCCACCATCCTCAACCTGCGTGCGCCAGGCATGACCTTGATGAAGATGCCGCTGTTCGTCTGGACCTGGCTGATCACCGCCTTCCTCTTGATCGCAGTGATGCCGGTTCTGGCGGGCGTGGTGACCATGATGCTGATGGACATCCACTTCGGCACCAGCTTCTTCAGTGCCGCCGGGGGCGGTGACCCCGTGCTGTTCCAGCACGTGTTCTGGTTCTTCGGCCATCCCGAGGTGTACATCATGATCCTGCCGGCCTTCGGCGCGGTCAGCTCGATCATCCCGGCGTTCAGCCGCAAGCCGCTGTTCGGCTACACCTCGATGGTCTACGCCACCGGGGCGATCGCCTTCCTCTCCTTCATCGTCTGGGCGCACCACATGTTCACCGTCGGCATCCCGCTGACCGGCGAGCTGTTTTTCATGTACGCCACCATGCTGATCGCCGTGCCCACCGGGGTCAAGGTGTTCAACTGGGTGTCGACGATGTGGCGCGGCTCGCTGACATTCGAGGCGCCGATGCTGTTCGCCGTGGCCTTCGTCATCCTCTTCACCATCGGCGGATTCTCCGGGCTGATGCTGGCCATCGCCCCGGCGGACTTCCAGTACCACGACACCTACTTCGTGGTGGCGCACTTCCACTACGTGCTGGTTCCGGGAGCGATCTTCGGCATCTTCGCCTCGGCCTACTACTGGCTGCCCAAGTGGACCGGGCACATGTACGACGAGACCCTGGCCAAGCTGCATTTCTGGATGAGCTTCATCGGCATGAACCTGGCGTTCTTCCCGATGCACTTCGTCGGCCTGGCCGGCATGCCGCGGCGCATCCCCGACTACAACATGATGTTCGCCAACTTCAACATGGTCTCCAGCGTCGGCGCCTTTATGTTCGGCGCCACCCAGCTGCTGTTCCTGTTCATCGTCATCAAGTGCATTCGCGGCGGCGTACCGGCACCAGCCAAGCCCTGGGACGGCGCCGAGGGGCTGGAATGGAGCGTGCCGTCGCCGGCGCCCTACCACACCTTCCAGACACCACCGGACATGAGCGATGTGCACGAGCACCGCAAGGGCACTGGCGGGGAGCTGACGCCGTGAGCAGGCAACAGGGCGTCGCTGGCAGGCCCGGCCGGGTCTGCCAGGTCGACCGCAAAAAGGCCCGCTCCCACCAAACGGGGAGGCTCTCATGAACGAGTCCCTGCCCACCCGACGCCTGGTCCGCCGCCTGCTGTTCGTCGTGGTCGGCATGTTTGGTTTCGGCTTCTTGCTGGTGCCGATCTACGACGTCATGTGCCAAGCGTTCGGCATCAACGGCAAGACCGCCGGCGCCTACACCGGCTCGCAGAGCGCCGACGCGGCGCGGGCGGTGCGGGTGCAGTTCCTCGCCACCAACGCCGCCGGCATGCGCTGGGAGTTCGGCCCGCTGGCTGACCAGCTCAGCGTGCACCCGGGCGCCAGCCAGGAGATTCGTTTCGTCGCCTACAACCCGACCGACAAGCCGATGACCGCGCAGGCGATCCCCAGCGTCTCGCCGTCGCGGGCGGCGGCCTACTTCCACAAGACCGAATGCTTCTGCTTCACCCAGCAGGTGCTGCAACCGGGCGAGCGCATCGAAATGCCGGTGCGCTTCATCGTCGATCGCGACCTGCCCGCCGACGTGCACAACCTGACCCTTGCCTACACGCTGTTCGACATCACGTCCCGCCAGCCGCCGGTGGCCGTCAACGCCACATCGGCCCCGGCCAAGGAGAGTCTGCAATGAGCCAACAGACCACCCACGAGCAGTATTACGTTCCTGATCAGAGCAAATGGCCGATCATCGCCACCATCGCCCTGCTGGTCACCTTCTACGGACTGGGTAGCTGGTTCAACGACCTGAAAGCCGGGCGTGACGAGTCCAGCGGGCCGATGATCTTCTTCGTCGGCGCGCTGCTGATCGCCTACATGATGTTCGGCTGGTTCGGCGCTGTGGTGAAGGAAAGCCGCGCCGGGCTGTACAGCGCACAGATGGACCGCTCGTTCCGCTGGGGCATGAGCTGGTTCATCTTCTCGGAGGTGATGTTCTTCCTCGCCTTCTTCGGCGCGCTGTTCTACATCCGCTACTGGGCCGGCCCCTGGCTGGCTGGCGAAGACGACAAGGGCATCAGCAACATGCTCTGGCCCAACTTCGAATACACCTGGCCACTGCTCAACACCCCAGATCCCAAGCTCTATCCGGCTCCGGAAGGCACCATCAGTGCCTGGGGCCTGCCGCTGATCAACACCATCCTGCTGGTCAGCTCCAGCTTCACCCTGACCTGGGCGCACCATGCGCTGCGCAAGAACAATCGCCAGCACCTGAAGATCGGCCTGGCGCTGACCGTGCTGCTAGGCGCCGCGTTCCTGGTCCTGCAGATCGAGGAGTACGTGCATGCCTACACCGAACTGGGGCTGACCCTGGGCTCGGGCATCTATGGCGCGACCTTCTTCATGCTTACGGGCTTTCACGGTGCCCACGTGACCATGGGCGCGATCATCCTCACGGTGATGCTGGTGCGCATCCTGCGCGGGCATTTCAGCCCGGAACAGCACTTCGGTTTCGAGGCAGCGGCCTGGTACTGGCACTTCGTCGACGTGGTGTGGATCGCGCTGTTCGTCTTCGTCTATGTGATCTAGCGAATCAGAAACCAAAGGCGGGGCGCAGCTGCCCCGTATAGAAACCCCAGCCGATCAGCGCAACGGTCAGTGCGCTGAGGCTGACCCGGATGAACAGGGCCGTGATCACGCGGGAGGTGCGGCCCTCGTCCCTGACCAGGAAGAACAACCCACTGAACAGACTGACCAGCGTGGCCACTAACAACAGAACGATCGCCGCCTTGAGCATGAGCGATTCCACGACAGGGGTATTGGGGGTGGAGTATAGCCAGCCGTATCGACACATCAGGCTGCCGGGCATGAGCGGCTTCAGGCCGGGGCTGCTGCCTACCCTGCTGGTGCTGGCCATGCTGCCGGTACTGGTCTGGCTGGGCTTCTGGCAGCTGGAGCGCGGCGAACAAAAGCGCGATCTGCTGGCACGCCAGGAGGCGAGGCAGCAAGCTGCGCCGCTGTCACCGGAGCAGATCGAAAGCAGCGCCCAGCCGGCCTTTTCCCGCGTGCATCTGCAGGGTCGTTTCGATGCCGAGCACAGCTTCCTGCTCGACAGCCGCACCCGTGACGGCCAGGTTGGCGTAGAGCTGCTGCAGCCCTTTCATGACGAGCTCAGCGACCGTTGGGTAATGGTCAACCGCGGCTGGATTCCCTGGCCCGATCGCCGCGTGCCGCCGGCCTTCGACACACCTGCGCAGTCTTTGAAGCTCGCCGCCTGGGTCTACGTACCGCCAGGAAAGCCGTTCATCTTCAGCCACCGCACGGCCGAGGGCTGGCCGCGCCTGATCAACCACGTCGACATCGAGGCGATGTGGCAGCAGGCCGGCCGCGAAGGCGTGATCCATGAATTGCGTCTGGAGCCCGGCCCCAGCGCCTACCGCGCCGATTGGGCGATCACCAGCATGCGCCCGGCGCAGCATCTGGGCTACGCCGTGCAGTGGTTTGCCCTGGCGGCTGCCCTGCTGGCGCTGTTCATCTACTTCGGCGTGCATCAGGCACGGGAGAAGCACATTGATGACAATGAATCCGACCCTCACCGGCCGTGAACCAAAACGCGGCCGTGGCCGGCTGCAACTGCTGCTGATCCTCGGCGTCGTGCTGGGACCGATGCTGCTGGCTACGGCGATGTATCGCTTCGGCTTCTGGGTACCGCAGACCCGCAGCTACGACGGCGTGCTGATCGCCAACGGCCAGGACCGCGCTGCCATTGGCGTGACTGCAGCCGACTCCGAACGGCGCTGGGAGCTGCTGGTCACCGCCCCGCAGGGCTGCGAAACGCAGTGCCAGCAGCTGGTCTACCTGGCCCGCCAGATCAATATCGGCCTGGCTCGCGAAGCCGCCCGCGCCAGCCACGCCCTGGCCAGCGCCACCGCTCTGGACGATGCCTACGAGCAACGCCTGCGTCGCGAGTATCCGCAATTGCAACGCCATGGCCTCGACGCCGGCGTGTATGCCCGCAACCCTGAAGCACCGGCCACGCCGCAGCTTTGGATCGTCGATCCGCACGGCAACCTGGTGCTGCGATACGACGCCGAAGCCGACGGCAAGGCAATCCTCGATGACCTGAAATACCTGCTGAAGATCTCGCAGATCGGCTGACGCACTCTGCCGCTTCGCTGGGGTCCCAAACTGGCCGCCCAAGGAGAAACCGATGGCCAAACCCGGATACCGCCTCGCCCTGATCGCCACGCTGCTGGCGGTGGTGGTCGTGCTGCTCGGTGCCTATACGCGGTTGACCCACGCCGGCCTCGGCTGCCCTGACTGGCCAGGCTGCTACGGTTTTCTCGCCGTGCCCATGAGCGAGCACAAGCAGAACCTCGCCGCGCTGCGCTTTCCCGAGGCGCCACTGGAAGTGACCAAGGGCTGGAACGAGATGATCCATCGCTATTTCGCCGGCGCGCTGGGGCTGGTGATTCTCGCCATGGCGGCGCAGGCGATACGCCGTCGCGGCCAACCCGGGCAGCCGGTGAAGTTGCCGCTGCTACTGCTCGCGGTGGTCATCGCCCAGGCGATCTTCGGCATGTGGACAGTGACCCTGCAGCTCTGGCCGCAGGTGGTTACCGCGCACCTGCTCGGCGGCTTCACCACCCTCAGCCTGCTGTTTCTGCTGTGCCTGCGGCTGTCCGGCGCGCTTGCTCCCTTGCCGGCCGTGGACGGTCGTCTGCGCAGATTCGCCGGCATCGCCATGCTCGCGGTGATCGTCCAGATCGCCCTCGGCGGCTGGGTCAGCAGCAACTATGCGGCCGTCGCCTGCACCGACTTCCCCACCTGCCATGGCGAATGGTGGCCGCGGATGGACTTCGCCAACGCCTTCAACCTGACCCATCACGACATCGGCCCCAACTACCTCGGCGGCCTGCTCTACGGCGAGGCGCGCACGGCCATCCATCTCACCCACCGCATCGGCGCGCTGTGCGTGACGCTGGTGTTGCTGCTGCTGGCCGCCATGCTCCAGCGCCGCGGTCTCGGCCGGCTGGCCGGGCTGCTCATCGCCGCGCTGGCGCTGCAGGTCGGCCTCGGTGTCAGCAACGTGCTGCTCAACCTGCCGCTGACGGTCGCGGTGGCGCACAACGGTGGCGGCGCCGCACTACTGCTGGTGCTGGTGCTGATCAATTACCGGCTGCGCCAGCCTGCACATGCCGCCCGGCAAACCGAGCCGGCAGCGATTTCGAACACGACGGGACAGCTCGATCTGCCCCGCGCATGACCACAAGGAGAACCCCCATGGCGACTCTACTCAGCGAACGCAGCGCCCAGGCCAGCTGGCGCGACTACCTGGAGCTGACCAAGCCGAAGGTGGTGCTGCTGATGCTCATCACCTCGCTGGTGGGCATGTTCCTCGCCACCCGCGCCGGCGTGCCCTGGACGGTGCTGCTGTTCGGCAATCTGGGCATCGCCCTGTGTGCCGGTGGCGCGGCGGCGGTGAACCATGTGGTGGACCGGCAGATCGATTCGGTGATGGCCCGCACCCACAAGCGACCCCTGGCCGAAGGCCGGGTCTCGCCAGCGGCGGCACTGACCTTCGCCTTCGCTCTCGGCGTCAGCGGGCTGGCCCTGCTGCTGACCTTCACCAATGCCCTCGCCGCCTGGCTGACCCTGGCCTCGCTGATCGGCTACGCGGTGATCTATACCGGCTTTCTCAAACGCGCCACGCCGCAGAACATCGTCATCGGCGGACTCGCCGGCGCCGCACCGCCACTGCTCGGCTGGGTCGCGGTGACCGGCCAGGTCACCGCCGAACCGCTGCTGCTGGTGCTGATCATCTTCGCCTGGACGCCGCCGCACTTCTGGGCGCTGGCGATTCACCGCAAGGACGAGTACGCCAAGGTCAACGTGCCGATGCTGCCGGTGACCCACGGCGTGCACTACACCAAGGTGCATATCCTGCTCTACACGGTGATGCTGCTGGCGGTCAGCTTCATGCCGTTCGCCATTCACATGAGCGGCCCGCTGTACCTCGCCGCCGCAGCGTTGCTGGGTGCACGCTTCCTCTACTGGACGATCGCGCTGTACCGCGACAGCCGGCCACATGCGGCAATCAAGACCTTCAAATTCAGCATCTGGTACCTGTTCGCGCTGTTCATCGCGCTGCTGGTTGATCATTATCTTCTGCTCGATTTCTAGATAGTCGCCCTAAGGACATCCATGACCCGCATCCAGAAAACCGTCTTCATTCTCGTGGCGCTGATCGCGCTGGTCGTCGGGCTGACGGTTTCCAAGGTGCTCAACAGCCAGCGCCAGCTCGACCCTACACAGCTGCTGGATGCCGGCATCGTCGTGCTGCCGCAGAGCCGCACGGTGCCGTCACTGAGCCTGACGGACCAGGACGGCGAAGCGGTAAAACTGGACGAGCTGGATGGGCAGTGGACATTGCTGTTCTTCGGCTACACCTTCTGCCCGGACATCTGCCCCACCACCCTGGCCGAGCTGCGCCAGCTCAACGGCATGCTGCCCGACGCCGTGCGCGACCGGCTGCGCATCATCCTCGTCAGCGTCGATCCGAATCGCGACACACCGGAAAAACTCAAGGAATACCTCGGCTACTTCAACGCCGGTTTCCAGGGCCTGACCGGCCCGCTGGACGATATCCAGACCCTGGCCAACGGCGTCGGCATTCCCTTCATACCCGGCGATACCAGCAAGGAAAACTACACCGTCGACCACAGCGGCAACCTGGTCCTGATCGGCCCGGATGGTCGGCAGCAGGGCTTTATCCGCTCGCCTTTGCGGGTGCAGAAACTGGCCGAGCAGTTGCCTGAGCTGGTCAAGCAGGCGGAGTGAGGAAAGCGAGCCTGTTGGCGTTCGCGGTGTACGGACCGTAGCTGGCGCTGGGCCTGGAAGCCCGCCCCCTCTCCCTAGCTCTCTCCCCAAGGGGCGAGGGGACTGTTCGATGATGGCGCAGGCTCTGGCGAATCAACGCCCGGCCCAGAGGCGGCACGCTTCGGACGTCAGCACGGCGCAGCAACCATCTTTGGCTGCACAATCATCAAACACTGCCGTAATACTCACATACCTCTGCGATCCACCCCCCCTCGCCCCTCCGGAGAGACGGCTGGGGCGCCCAGCATAGGGTTGAGGGGGCACTTCACCTCATGACCATCATGGCTCACCGACCGGACTAACCGGCGCTGCACTCCCCCTGCGAGGTTCACGCAGCACCGCGCTGATGCGTGCTCGTCGCTTGCGCCACCAGATCACCACACCGGTGACCGACAACACCGCGATCGCCACGCCCAGCACGGCGATGAGGATGCGCCCGGGTAGGCCGAGGATGCGCCCGCCATGGATAGCCGGCTGCAGCAGATGGAACTGCTGCCCCAGCGTGCCCTGGCCGGGAATCTCCTGCCCCAGCAGACGACCGTCGGTGCCATGGAAGAACAGCCAGGCGTTGCCCTGGTTGCTGTCGTGCTCGCCGAAGCCGGCGCCGTAGAAGTTGTATTCGAAGCTGTAGTACAGCTCGGTGATTGCCTCGCTCAGGCCGAGCTCGGCGGCGTGCTGCATGGCGTAGTCGTACGCCTGATGGAAGTCGTAAGCGGTGGTGCCCAACTGCTCAGCCGGCATCCGCCCGCGGGCCTCGTAGACGCTCGGCTCAACGGGCGAGAACAGCGATACCACCGGCTTGAACACCTGCTCCGGCAGGTTCATCGCCACGCTGCTGACCGCCACCGGCGTGAGCAGCAGCCACAGCCACAGGCCGCCTGCGCGGTGTACGTCGTGGTTCATGCGCTGGCGCTTGATCTTCCAGGACGTCCACCACTTGGAAAAGAACGGCCGGCCACGAGGAAAGGTCAGCACCAGCGAGACGAAGCAATCGATCACCCAGGCGATAGCGACGATACCCATCAACCACAGCCCCCAGTTGCCCGGCAGCGACAGGTTGTAGTGAAACTCGAGGATGAAGGGCACGAAGTTCTTGCGCGAGAAGCAGCATTCGCCCCAGTAGCGCGTGCCCACCGGGTCGCCGCTCACCGCATCGACGTACTGCACCACTGGGCGCTCGCCATACGGCTTGCCAGTTGCCGGATCGTTACGCGGCACCAGCGCCATCAAAGCGGCGTGACCGGGCTCACTGGGAAACTCCATGTACCAGACCTGCATACGCGGGTTGGCCTGCTCGACGCGTTCCACCAACGTTCCCGGCGCCAGCACCGGGCCCTCGCTGGTGGTGTGGTAGAACTCCGGGTTGAGCCATTCGTCCAGCTCGTGATGGAAGGCCAGGATGCTGCCGGTAATGCCGGCGAGAAACAGGAAGATCGCCGTGGCCAGGCCGATGTAGCGGTGCAGGAGCACGAGAATGGAACGCATCGTCGGTTGTCCGTCCTTCAGAAAGCACAAAGCCGCCAGCCTTTGGGGGCCGGCGGCTGTTATCGGTCAGAATTCGTAGCTGACCGTGGCGGTGACATTGCGCTCCTCACCCATATAGCAGTAGTTCAGGCTGCTGCCGCAGGCCGCGACGTACCTTTTGTCGGTGAGATTGTTGGCATTCAAGCGTACCTCTGCCCCAGGCAGCCCCACGTTGGCGAGGTCATAGCCGATGGCCGCGTCGAAGAGCGTGTAGGACGGAATACGCTGCGTGTTCTCGGCATCAGCCCAGCTCTTGCCGACATAGCGAATGCCCGCACCGGTGCTCAGCCCCGCCAGGCGATCGACGAAACGGTAGTCCGCCCAGAGCGAGGCCATGTGGCGCACGGATTGGGTCGGGGTGTTGCCCTTGTTATCCAGAGTGCTGTCCACCGCACTGAACACCGACTTCGAGTATTCGATATCAGTGAAGGTGTAGCTGCCTAGCAAGCGCAAGCTTTCCGTCACCTGAAGACGTGCTTCAAGTTCCAGGCCCTGGGAGCGGACAGCCCCGACCGGACGGAAGAAGTTCTCATCGGGTAGTTTGGAGGCGAGGTTCTCCTGCTCGATATGAAACAGCGAAGCGGTGTACAGGTCATCGTGTCCCACCGGCTGATACTTGATGCCCAGCTCCCACTGGGTGCCTTCGGTGGGTTCGAGCGGATTGCCACTGGCATCGGCGGTCGAGTTTGGGTTGAACGACTGCGAATAGCTGAGATACGGCGCCACACCGTTGTCGAACAGATACAGCACGCCGGCGCGAGAGGTCAGCTGACTGGAATCCTTACCGGACGACGTCCCCGTGGCCGCCGTTTCCACCTCGGTTTCGACCCAGTCCTGGCGCACGCCCAGGGACAAGCGCCAGCGGTCGAGTTCGATCAGGTCCTGAATGTACAGGCCCGTCTGCTCCAGCCGGCGGGTCTGGACGAAGGGCGTGCCGGGCGTCACCGGTGCGCCGTACACCGGGTCGAAAGCATCGAGGTTGGCCGCAGCCGCGCCGTAATAGGCCACATTCGATTTTCCGCGCTGGTAGTCGATCCCGGTGATCAGGGTGTGGCGAGCTGCACCGGTGTCGAATTCGGCCTGCAGCATGTTGTCGATGATCCACGAATGCAGGCGCTCATCCGCCCCGGTATAGGCGCGTGCCAGTTCCGAGGAATTCCCGTCCCAGCCCATGCCGTAGACCTGCTCGGACTCTACTTCCGAGTCCAGATAGCGGAAGTTCTGACGCATCGACCACGTATCGTCGAAGCGGTGCTCGAACTGGTAACCGAGCATCTGCTGGGTGCGCTCGAATTTTTCGTGATCGGGCTCCCCCTCGAAAAAGCCATCGGGGAGATAGCGTCCATTGCGACGGTACAGGGTGCCTTCGGCAGGCAGGCCTCCGTGATAACCGCTTTCCGGGTCGTGCTGCAGATAGGCCTGCAAGGTAAGCGCGGTATCGGCAGAAAAGTCGATACGCAGGGAGGGCGCCACGGCATAGCGTTGCGACTCGACATGGTCGTATTGGGTATCACCTTTTTCGGCCAAGCCGACCAGCCGGTAGGACAACATACCATCATCGTCCAGCGGACCGCCCAGATCGACGCCAATGCCTTTCTGCGCATTGCTGCCGAAGGTCGCCTGTACCTGGCGATACGCCTTGGCGGTGGGCTGCTTGCTGGTCATGGCCACCAGGCCGCCAGGCAGGCTGCGTCCGTAGAGCACGGACGACGGGCCTTTCAATACGTCGATACGCTCCAGGAAATAGGGGTCGATCTGCATGGTGCTGTAGGTGCCGGCATCCCCCATGATTTTGAGGCCGTCTAGGTAGAGGTTATCCACCGAGCCATCGTTAAAACCGCGCATGGCCACGTAATCGTAGCGGCTAGTTGCGCCGTAGGGGCTGCTCATCACACCGGGTGTATAGCGCAGCGCCTGAGCGACCGTCAGCGAGCCCTGATCATCCATCTGCTGGCGTGTAACTACAGAAACCGACTGTGACGTTTCGAGCAACGGCATGCTCGTCTTGGTCGCCACGCTGCTGTGGGTCGCGTTGTAGCCTTCCATCGAACCCAGCGCGTTGCCCAGGGCGAAACCTTCGACGGTCATCGATTGCAGTTCGACGGCATCGGTCTGCGCGCTACGGCGCGCTAGCGAGTAGTTGCCCTGGCTGTCGCGAACGGCGTGCAGGCCGCTACCCTGCAGCAACGCAGCGAAACCGTCGTCAACGCCGTACTGCCCTTGCAGGCCGTTGCTGTCCAGGCCCTGCAGCAGGCTGCCATCCACCGAGAGCAGCACACCTGCTTCACCGGCGAAACGGCTCAGTGCGCTGGAGAGCGGGCCGGCGGGAATGTCGTAGCTGCGCACCACCTGCTGGGTCGCAGACTGCGCCATGGCAGCGCCGGGCACGACGCTGGCCAGCGGCAGGCACAGCAGCGCGGCACGAATGCCGAGCGCCAAGGCGCGGGAGCGATTGGGAATGAACGGCAAGGCGGTCGAGCGCATGGGTGTTCCTGTTCGAGTGACGGATTTAGCCCTATGCCCAACCAGATCGAAGAAAGGGAACTGCAGATGCGAATATTTTTTATTCGTGTCCGCAACGAACTACACGCCACCCCGTGCCGCGGCAGGTTCGAGGCTGACCCACCAGGCCAAGCGTCGCTCGATGCGCACCGGCAGCGTCGCCGCCAGCGCATCCAGCACACGCTCGGTGTCACCGAGGGGAAAGGCGCCGACCACGCGCAGATCGGCGATACGCGGATCGCAGCCGAGATAGCCGTGTCGATAGCGCGACAGTTCGACGAGGAAATCTTCCAGGCGCTGGTTGTCGGCCAGTAATACGCCGCTCGCCCAGGCCTGATGTTCGGCGCGGGCCGCTGACAAGGGGGCGATGTAGCGGCGACTGAAATCGGTCTGCTGCCCGGCCGCCACACGGGTGATGCCTAAGCCATCCAGCTGGATATCCACAACGCCGGCGAACACGCTCAGGCGGGTATTGCCATCTTCCTGGCGCAGCGAGAAACGCGCGGCCTGTTCGCTGCGCACGCGACCTTCACGACTAGTCAGCAGCAACGGCCGCCCGCCTTGGCTGGGCGAGGCATCGACCAGCAGCTCACCGCGGTAAAGCGCCAGCCTGCGCGCGGTCGCATCATCGGCAATATCCACCGCGGTATCGGTGTTCAGCCAGATCTGCGAGCCATCAGCCAGGCGCAGATCGCGCACCTCACCAACCGCGGTCCGCTCATCGGCCGTCCACTGTCGCCAGGGCAGCGATCCGCCGGCCAGGCTCAGTGCCGCGCCGCCACAAAGCACGGACAACACCTTCAGTGCCTGGCGACGGTTCGGTTGGCGGCTGTGCAACATCGCGCCGGCAGTGCTCCCGACGGCATTGTCGGCCAGCGGCTGGAACTGGCCACTGATGCGTTCGACCTTGGCCCACGCGCGGGCATGTTCCGGCTGTTCCAGCCACGCGCTCCAGGCCTGGCGCTCGCCAGCGCTGGCCGCACCGGACTGCAACACGGCAAACCACTTCGCCGCTTCCTGCAGCACGCGGTAATCGATGCCCATCAGTCCTCCGCCACCAGCAGCAGGCAATGCAACATGGCCTGAGCCATGTACTTCTTCACCATCCGCTCGGAAACGCCGAGTTCGATGGCGATTGCGGCGTAGGTCATGCCCTGCAGCTGCGACATGAGAAAGGCGCTGCGCATCTTCGCCGGCAGCTGGGCCAGCATGGCGTCGACCTGCAGCAAGGTTTCGACGATCAACGCCTGGGATTCCGGCGATGGCGCCACGGGCTCGGGTTGCAGTGCCAGCGCATCAAGATAGGCCTGCTCGATCTGTCGGCGCCGCCAATGGTTGATCAACAGGCCCTTGGCGATGGTATGCAGGTAGGCTCTGGGTTCGCGGATGGCGCCCATGTCCTGATCCTTGGTCATCACCCGCACAAAGGTGTCCTGCGCGAGGTCGGCGGCCCGATGATTGCAGCCCAGCTGGCGCCGCAGCCAGCCGTTAAGCCAGCCGTGATGCTCGGCATAGAGCCGATGTAGCATCTGCTGTCGAACCATACCTTCAGTTGCCATGCGGCCTCCCATGAGCGCTGCAGGCGTTAATGCTAACGCTTCTCAACAACACAAATCCATCAGCAATCGTTGTGTCGCGATCTTTGCCGACCGCTGCCCGTTCGGGCACCGTACGGAAAAAGCTCGACTAGGCTGAAGGAACAACCCATCTCCGGAGGCACACTCATGACCCAACTGCCACGTCTGGCCGCTTTCGCGCTCCTCTTCCTGACGCTAATGCCCGCCCATGCGCAGCAGATCCTGCCGGGCCTCTGGGAATTCAGCAGCGGCGATATACAGGTGGATGGCCAGCAGATGCCGGGCATGGACGCGATGCTGGCGCAGATGGAGAACCTGCCCGCCGACCAGCGCCGGATGATGGAGGAGATGCTGGCCGCGCAGGGCGTGAAACTCGGCGGCAAGGGCGTGCAGATCTGTCTGAGCAAGGCTCAGGTGGAGTCCGATGAGCTGCCCTTCCAAGATGATCCGGCCTGTACCCAGGAGATCACCGAGCGTGGCGACAAGCTGTGGAAATTCAGGTTCGAGTGCCCTGATGCCCGAGGTCAGGGCGAGACGCGCTTCATCAGCGACAAGGAGTTCGTCAGTACCGTGGAAAGTGAATACCGCCAAGGCACCGAGACCGGTACCTCGCGAATCGAATCCCACGCGCGCTGGATAGCGGACGATTGCGGCGCATTGAAACCGGCTCGGTAGAAGGCAACCGGGAAATCAGCAGGGGTTCCACGTGAAACCCCCATGACTGCTGGGCGGGAGTCAGTTCTTCTCCCAACTGCCCTGGTTGTTCTGCTCGCAAGCGGGCTGGAGAAAGCGCGCATCACTGGCGATGCCGTAATAGTGAATGTCCTGCCGGTACGGCATGTTCGACACCTGCGCGTTGCGGCAGACACCGAAGGCCCCGTCCGGGCACTGATCAACGAACTCGACTTCGACCTCGTGATCCTTCAGCTGCGGCTGACAGAAGCCGGTGCGGAACAGCTCTGCGGGAATGTTGATGTTTGCCTGGCAAAGCTTCACTGCCACGCGGTCGTCGTGGCTGTTAATGACGCACGCTTCGGCCATCACGTCGCCAGCGACGAGCAGGCTGCACAGGGCTGTCAGCAAGAACGGTAACCGCACGATTTCACCTCTCCGAGAATCGCCGGCGACTTTAACATGAGCCACCCGCCCCTTTCAGACCCAGCGCAAAATGCGCACCATAGCCGCCATGCTCGAACATATCCCGACCCATCTCATCGGCGGCCCGCTCGGCGCCGGCAAAACCAGCCTGATCCGTAATCTGCTCGATCAGAAGCCAGTCGGCGAGCGCTGGGCGGTGCTGATCAACGAGTTCGGCCAGATCGGGCTAGATGCCGCGTTACTGACGACCAAAGCAGACGGCATCAGCCTGGCGGAGATCCCCGGCGGCTGCCTGTGTTGTGTCAACGGCGTGCCGTTCCAGGTCGGCCTGGCGCGCCTGCTGCGTCAGGCAAAACCAGACCGCTTGCTGATCGAACCCTCCGGCCTGGGCCACCCGGCGGAATTGCTGCGGCAGCTCAGGCAACCGCCATGGCAGAACGTGCTGAGCGTCCAGCCAACCGTACTGGTACTGGATGCCGCCGCCCTCAGCCGCGGCGAACCCCTGCCCGACAGCCAGCAGCAGGCCCTGGCCCAAGCCGGCCTGCTGCTGATGAACAAGAGCGAAACGCTGGACCAACCCAGCCGTACCCGACTGGCCGAGCAGCTGTCTGGGCAGCCGCTTTACTGGACCACGCAAGGCCAGCTGTCCCTGGAACAGCTTCCCGGTATCGGCGCACGCGCCAGTGAACCGACACGCGCGACCACCCTGCCCTCCGGGTCGGCGACGCTGGCGCAGGTGTGGCTCGATCCGCGCCAGCCGATCTGCCAGGTTCAGGCGACAGCAGAGCACTGGAGCATCGGCTGGCGCTGGCACCCGAGCCAGCGCTTCGATCTCGGCCAGCTCTCGCAATGGCTGACGCGCTGGCCCTGGCGTCGCGCCAAGCTGGTAATTCACGGCCGCAGCGGTTGGCAGTCAGCCAACGCGCTGGACGGCCAGGCGTTGGTCTTCAGGAGCAGCGAATGGCGGCGGGATTCAAGGATAGAGCTGATCTTCAGCGAACCTCAGTCGCAGGCGGAACTGCAACAGGGCATGGTCGAGTGCCTTATCGACGAATGACCTGTCATTCGCGGGGGCGGCGCCAGTCGTCCAATTGAATCACCCTCCCCGGCTCGTCGGCGGGCTGAAACGGATGCGCCGCCAGTTCGATACGACCGACCTGCGCACCGAACATGACGATGGTGCCTGGGTGGCGCTGCTCACCAGTGACGGTGAACTCGAAACCGTAGATACGCGCGAGCCGGCGCTGGCCGCGTGCATCCGGCAACAGCGTCAGCTTGCGAAAGGCTACATTGCCGTCGAGCAATTCCACATCGAGCTTCTGGCAGTGCCGGCGCACCGCCTGCAGGGCGCGCTCGCGAATACCGTGGGAGTGCCACAGCCAGGCGCCGGCGGCAGCCAGCAGCATGAACAGAAACAGATTGCTCAGAGTCAGCATGAAGTAACGGAAAGTGTCCGGCGGGCGCACAGCTTAACAGGCCGTCGCGGCGCCGCCGTGTCGATACCGTCGTATATCCGCTTCAGCTTTCCAGCCAGACGTCGCGCGCCCAATGCCAGACGGTCTCCCAGGTTTCCTCATCGGTCAGCTCGCAGTCGTCGCCGTCCCACAGGGTGACTTCGCCTTCCAGATCGACCACGTAGTAGTCGCGCCCGTCCTGGCAGATCGGGATCAGATCGCGCGGCACGCCGGCATCCCAGGCATTGGCGGCGACTTCCGGCAGGTAGGTGTGTGACTGCGGATCGGTGGCGGTGACCGGCTCCAGGCGCCCGTAAATCACATCGCTGACCTGAAGCAGGAACTCGCGCAGGCCGAACGGGAGGTTGATCAACAGCTGTTCCTCGATCTCCACCAAGAGATCGTCGTCGGGCAGTTCCAGCGGTACCGGCACCGGCTCGTTGAGCTCGCGCAGCTGTTCGATGACTTCTTCCACACCCCACCTCCTGTCGTATGCCCCTGGGCAAGGCCCGTTTATACAGCCCGCCGGATTGGCGAGCTAGTTCTGTCGCGTTAAAGTGCATGGCCTAGCGAAACGCTCGGTTAAGACCTTCACAGCGACTTGCCCGATTCAGTACGCACAATTGCGGAATTTTAGGTAGCAATTTGCATTGGTGCCTGCCAGACACGTCTGGTCCGCTCGGACCTGAACAAGGACACGCAATGACCACTACCGAAGCCCAGGAATTGCTCCAGGCCATCGACCGATGCGCCGACGAGCCGATCCATATCCCCGGTAGCATCCAGCCCCATGGCTTCCTGCTGGTGGTCAGCGAACCCGAACTGCGCGTGCAGCAGGCCAGTGAAAACGTTCAGCACTGGCTCGGAATCGACGCCCGCTCGCTACTCGGTCAGCCACTGTCGAACCTGCTGCCCACCGCACGCCTCGAAGCCGGTCTCACGGCACTGAGCGAAGACGACCACAACCCCTTTCACCTGAGCGATGTGAGCATCGGTCTCACTGGTGTCGCCGGCCAGGCGTTCGCCCTGCTCGGCCATCGCCATCGCGGCCAGCTGATCCTCGAATTCGAACGCGCGGAAACCTCGGGCCAGGCCTACGACACCCTCTACCCGCTGATGCGCACCTTCGTCGCCCAGCTGCAGGACAGCCGCGAGCTCGAAGCGCTCTGCCAACTGGCGGTTCGGGAGGTCAAGCGCATCACCGGCTTCGGCCGCGTCAAAGCCTATCGCTTCGATGCCGAAGACAACGGCGTGGTGCTGGCAGAGGTCGCCGACCCCGGCTATCCAAGCTACCTCGGGCTGTGCTTCCCGGCCGCCGACATTCCTCAGCAGGCGCGCAGGCTGTATCGCGAGAACCTGATCCGGGTGATCCAGGATGCCAACTATCAACCCTCGCCACTGGTGCCGGCGCTCAATCCGGTCTCCGGCGCGCCACTGGACCTGAGCTTCGCCGCATTGCGCAGCGTTTCCCCGGTGCATCTGCAGTACATGCGCAACATGGGCACGCTGGCGTCGATGTCGATCTCCATCGTCATTCGCGACCGCCTCTGGGGGCTGATCTCCTGCCATGATGCCGAACCGCGTGCGGTCAGCTACCAGACCCGCACCGCCTGCGAGCTGCTCGGCCGCATCCTCTCGCTGCAGATCGAGGCGAGGGAAAGCGAGACCCTCGCGCAGCGCAAGCTGGAACTGCGCCACCAGATCGTCCACCTGCTCGCGGCGATGGCCGATCGCGACAGCGTGGTCGAGGGTTTCCGCCATCTCCCCGAGGTGGTGCTGGGGTTCGCCGGTGCCGACGGCGCGGCGATCATCTCCGCCGACAAGTGCGAAACCGTCGGCGACACGCCGGAGCATGAACAGATCCTGCAGCTGGCGCAGTGGCTGGGCGAACGGCGCGACGAGCTGGTCTTCCACAGTGACTGCGTCGGCCGCGACATCCCCGGCATGCCGGCGCTCGCCGAGCGCTGTGCCGGGGTCATGGCCATCTCCATCTCGCGCCTGCACGCGCACTATCTGATCTGGTTTCGCCACGAGCAGATCAAGACCGTCAACTGGGCCGGTCAGCCGGAAAAACAGATCGACCGTCAGAGCGGTGCGCTCACTCCGCGACACAGCTTCGAACAATGGCAGGAAACCCTGCGCGGCTATGCGCAGCCCTGGGATCAGGTGGTGATCGAGGGCGCGCTGGAGTTGCGCAATGCGGTGCTCGGTATCGTCTTGCGCAAAGCCGAGGAAATGGCCCAGCTGGCCGGCGAGTTGCGCGCCAGCAACAAGGAGCTGGAGGCCTTCTCCTACAGCGTGTCCCACGACCTGCGCGCACCGCTGCGGCACATCGCCGGCTACACCGAGCTGCTCAGCGAGATGGAAAGCAAGCAGTTGAGCGAACGCGGGATGCGCTTTCTCGACAACATTGCCGACGCCGCACGCTTTGCCGGCACGCTGGTGGACAACCTGCTGAGCTTCTCGCAGATGGGCCGTTCGGCATTGCGCCTGTCGGATGTCAACCTCGCTGCATTGGTTGCCTCGATTCGCGAGGAGCTGGTACCCGATTGCGAAGGTCGCCAAATCGAATGGCACCTACTGCCAATGCCGGTCGTCGTCGCCGATGCCGCCTTCATTCACATGGTGTTGCGCAACCTGATCGACAATGCGGTCAAGTACAGCCGCACCCGGGAGGTGGCCGTCATCGAAGTGGGCGCCGAGCAACGCGCCGGCGAGGTGGTGGTCTATGTGCGCGACAACGGCGTCGGCTTCGACATGCAGTATTCGAGCAAGCTGTTCGGCGTGTTCCAGCGCTTGCACCGCATGGAGGAATTCGAAGGCACCGGCATCGGCCTGGCGAGCGTGCGTCGCATCATCGAGCGCCACGATGGCCAGGTCTGGGCCGAAGGCCAGCTGGACAAGGGCGCCACGTTCTACTTCTCACTCCCCAAATTGTCCTACACATCGTCCCTCCTGGACCGAGACATCTGATGCTGAAACCGATACTGCTGGTCGAAGACAACCCTCACGACCTGGAACTCACCCTGATCGCGCTGGAACGCAGCCAGCTGGCCAATGAAGTGGTGATCATGCGTGACGGCGCCGAGGCGCTGAACTACCTGCAGCGCACCGGCGCCTACGCCGATCGCGCCGATGGCAATCCGGCAGTGCTGCTACTGGACCTGAAGCTGCCCAAGGTCGACGGTCTGGAAGTGCTCAAGACCGTACGCGAGACCGCCGAGCTGCGTAGCATTCCAGTGGTCATGCTGACCTCGTCGCGGGAAGAACCCGACCTGATGAAAGCCTACGAGCTCGGGGTGAACGCTTACGTCGTCAAACCGGTCGAATTCAAAGATTTTGTCGCCGCAATCTCCGACCTCGGCATCTTCTGGGCCGTGCTCAACGAGCCACCACCCGGTTCGCTGCGACTCAAGCGCGCGCGCAACAAAGACGAAAAGAACTGAACGAGCATTGCCGGCCCGCGCCTGGCGGGCCGTTTCGATGATTCCTGCTTCCTCGACAGGATGGATATGCCAGCGTCAAAGAACATCAGCGTCCTGTTCATCGAGGACAGCCCGCACGACGCCGAACTCGCCCAGCTGGCGCTGGAGCGCAGTGGCTACACCCTGCACACCGAACTGGTCTACAGCCATGCCGGCGTCGTGGAAGCGCTACAGCGACGCGCCTTCGACCTGATCCTGGCTGACTTCATCCTGCCAGGCTTCTCCGGCAGCCAGGCGTTGCAGGAAGCGCGTCGACTGGCACCGCAAACACCCTTCATCTTCCTTTCCGGCGTGTTCGGCGAGGAGCATGCGGTCAACATGATGCGCTCCGGCGCCGTCGACTACGTGCTCAAGCAGAACCTCGGCTTTCTACCCAAGGCAGTGGAACGGGCACTGGCCGAAGTCAACGAACGACGCCGCCGCCTGCAGGCCAAGCAGGCTTTGCGCGAGGTCGAGGTACGCGCACGCCTGGCGATCGACGCGGCACGCCTGGGCATGTGGGATTACGAACCGCAGAGCGGCACGCTGATCTGGGACCAGCGTTGCCGGGCCATGCTCGGCATCGGCGCACAGGACCCGGTGGACATGCCGCTGTTCGAACGCCTCTGCCACCCGCAGGACCGCGAGCGGATACGCGAGGAAATCGCCCGAGCCATCGGCGGCGAAGACGGCGGCGAGTTCTGCACAACCTATCGCGTGCTTTTCGATGACGGCAGCCTGCGCTGGATGGAGACCCGCGGCCAGGCGTTCTTCGAAGGCGACCAGTGCCTGCGCTTCGTTGGCGTGGTGATGGACATCACCGAGCAGCAGCTGGCGACCCAGACCCTCAAGCAGATGAACGAAACTCTGGGCGAGCGGGTACAGGAGCGCACCCGCGAGCGTGACCGCACCTGGGAGTTGTCCCGCGACCTGCTCGCGGTCACTCACCTGGACATGATGCCGGTCGCGCTCAACCCGATCTGGGAGCATGCTTTCGGCTGGCCGCTGGAACAGCTCATGCAGCACCCGCTGACCTGGTTGGTGCATCCCGACGATTTGCAGGCGACGCTTGAAGAAAATGCCCGCGTCGGCCAAGGCAAGGTCACCAACCGCTTCGTCAATCGCATGCGCCATCGCGACGGCAGTTACCGCTGGCTGTCCTGGTCGGTGGTCGCCGATGACGGACGTATCTACTCCGCGGCGCGGAACATCACCAGCGAGATCGCCGCCGTCGACAAACTGGCCGAAGCCAACCGCGAGCTGCGCGCGCAGATCCAGGAACGCGAACGTGTCGAGGCCACGCTGCAGCAGATGCAGCGCCTCGAAGCCGTAGGCCAACTGACCGCTGGCGTCGCCCATGACTTCAACAACCTGCTGACGGTCATTCTGACCAGTGCCAGCTTTCTACAGAGCGACCTCGAGCAGGGTGCCCAGCTTGCGGCGCTTGCAGTACATCCGCGAATCCGGCGAGCGCGGCGCGACGCTGACCAGCCAGTTGCTCGCCTTCGCCCGTCGCCAGCAGCTGACGCCAGCAGCGATCGACCTCAACGACACCCTGGTCAGCCTGCTCAGCCTGCTGAAAAGCACCCTAGGCGGTAGCGTCAGCATCGAGACCGATACCCAGGCCAATATCTGGCACGCGCTGGTGGACCCAACCCAGATCGAGATGATCATTCTCAACCTGGCAATCAATGCCCGTGACGCCATGGGTGACAGCGGACGCCTGACGCTGGGCACGCGCAACGTGGTGATCAGCGAACCGGCACTGCGCGCCGAAGATCCCAGCCCAGGCGAGTACGTGGTGCTTTCGGTAACCGATACCGGAACCGGCATGAGCGAGGAAGTGCTGAGCAAGGCATTCGAACCCTTCTTCACCACCAAGGAAGTCGGCAAGGGCTCGGGATTGGGCCTGGCGCAGGTCTTTGGCTTCGCCAAACAATCCGGTGGCGGTGCATGTATCGAAAGCCGCGAGGGCATCGGTACGACGGTCAAGGTGTTCCTGCCGCGCACCGCTGCACCACAGCAGGTGGAGCCGGCCCTGGCATTGAGCTCCGGTACGCGCGAAGACAACAGCCAGCACAGCATTCTGCTGGTGGACGACGATCACAGCGTGCGCGAGGTTACCGCGCTGATGCTGCAAGACCTCGGCTTCGCGGTGACAGAGGCGGAAAGCGGCGCCCATGCTTTGCAACTACTGGCGTCCGATATCGAAGTCGACCTGCTGCTGGCCGATTTCGCCATGCCAGGCATGAACGGCGGTGAGTTGGCCCGTGCCGCGCGTGTGCGTCACCCCGAGCTGCCAGTGATTTTCGTGACGGGCTACGCCGAGTTGTGCGAACTGGGCTTGGCTGGCTACTCGGTGATCCAGAAGCCGTTTCGTGAGGAACAGCTGGCGAGCAAGATTCATCTGGCTTTGAACGAAGGCAGCCTGACCGATGGCTGAGCTGCGCGCACGCCTCAGACAGGCCACGGCGCCACTGCATGAGCAAGTAGATGCCGCCTTCTCGGATTTCAGCCTCGAGCAGCCAGACGATTATCGTCGCTTCCTGCGTGCGCACAGCCGGGTCCTCAGCGCCGCGGAGATCGCGCTGGAGCGCGCCGGTTTCACCGCTCTGCTCGACGACTGGCCGATGCGGGTGCGCCGTCATGCCTTATGGGCCGATCTGGCCGAACTGGAATGCCCGTCTCCAGCAGCGCTGTCGATACCGTCATTGAACGATTTCGCCAGCTGCTGGGGCGTCGCCTACGTGCTGGAAGGGTCACGCCTGGGTGGCCGCGTGCTCGCACGGCGTGTACGTCAGGCCAACCAGGCCGTCCCCATTCGTTACCTCGAGCATGGTGAGGTCGCCAGGCTCTGGCCGGCCTTCCTCGCCCGTCTCGAACAGCATGCTGCCAGCTGCGCCTGGGAACCGATGCTGCTCGCCGCCGAACAGACCTTCGCGCTGTTCGCCGAAGCTGCCGCGCTGGAACACGACTGCGAATACGGCTGAAAGCACAAAGGCCCCGCAGGGCCTTTGCTTTACGCAACAACAACACGCTCTCTGGCGCGCTCGCCGGTCACTCCACCGTGACGGACTTGGCGAGGTTACGTGGCTGGTCGACATCGGTACCGCGCAGCACGGCAACGTAGTACGACAGCAGTTGCAGCGGCAGGGTATAGAGGATCGGCGCAAGAACATCGTGGATATGCGGCATGTTCACCACGAAGATCCCTTCACCATTGTCGAACCCGGCTTCACGATCGGCAAAGACGATCAGCTCGCCACCACGGGCGCGCACTTCCTGCAGGTTAGACTTGAGCTTCTCGAGCAACTCGTTGTTCGGCGCCACCGTGACCACCGGCATGTCGGCGTCCACCAGCGCCAGCGGGCCGTGCTTGAGCTCACCGGCCGGGTAGGCCTCGGCATGGATATAGGAAATTTCCTTGAGCTTGAGCGCACCCTCCATCGCCACCGGGTACTGAGCGCCGCGGCCGAGGAACAGGGTGTGATGCTTCTCGGCGAAGTGCTCGGAAATCTTCTCCACCGTAGCATCCATCGCCAGCGCCTCGCCCAGGCGGGTCGGCAGCCGGCGCAACTCGTCGACCAGTTCGGCCTCCAGCGCAGGGGAAAGCGTGCCCCGGACCTGGCCCAGCGACAGCGTCAGCAACAGCAGACCAACCAGCTGGGTGGTGAAGGCCTTGGTCGAAGCCACGCCGATTTCCGGGCCGGCCTGGGTGAGCAGGGTCAGGTCCGATTCGCGCACCAGCGAACTGATGCCGACGTTGCAGATCGCCAGGCTCGCCAGATAGCGACCTTCCTGCTCGGAGCGCGCCTTGGCGTTACGCAGCGCTGCCAGCGAATCGGCCGTCTCGCCGGACTGGGAGATGGTGACGAACAGGGTGTCCGGCTGCACCACCACCTTGCGGTAGCGGAATTCGCTGGCAACCTCGACCTGACAGGGTATGCTGGCCAGTTCCTCCAGCCAGTAGCGCGCGACCATGCCGGCGTGATAGCTGGTGCCACAGGCGACGATCTGCACATTGCGCACTTTGGCGAACAGCTCGGCGGCTTGCGGTCCGAACGCCTGCACCAGCACCTGATGATCGCCTAGCCGACCTTCCAGCGTGCGCTGCACCACCTTCGGCTGCTCGTGAATCTCCTTGAGCATGAAGTGGCGGTACTCGCCCTTGTCCGCCGCCTCGGCACCTTCGTGGTACTGCACGGCCTCGCGCTGCACCGGCTGGCCGTCGACATCCCAGATCTGCACCGCATCGCGGCGGATTTCCGCGATGTCGCCCTCTTCCAGATACATGAAACGGTCGGTGACCTGACGCAGCGCCAGCTGGTCCGAGGCGAGGAAGTTTTCGCCCAGGCCCAGACCGATCACCAGCGGGCTGCCGCTGCGCGCGGCGAGCAGGCGATCCGGCTGCCGCGCACTGATCACCGCCAGTCCGTAGGCGCCATGCAGTTCCTTGACTGCCGCCTTCAGCGCAGCGGTGAGGTCGCCGAGCGAATCGAGCTTGTGGTGCAGCAGGTGCACGATGACTTCGGTGTCGGTATCCGAGACGAATACGTAACCCATCTCCTTGAGCTGAGCCCGCAGCGCCTCGTGGTTCTCGATGATGCCGTTGTGCACCACGGCCAGATCATCACCGGAGAAATGCGGATGGGCATTGCGCTCGCAGGGCGCGCCATGGGTTGCCCAGCGGGTATGCGCAATGCCTAGGCGGCCGGCCAGCTGCGTGTGTTGCTGAGCCTGCTCCAGTTCGGCGACCTTGCCATTACGGCGCAGACGCTCGAGTGTGCCGTTCTCGTCCAGCACGGCAACGCCGGCACTGTCATAGCCACGGTATTCCAGGCGCTTGAGGCCCTCGAGAAGGATCGCGGTGATGTTGCGTTCGGCGACGGCGCCAACAATGCCACACATGCTCAGGTCTCCAGATTGGTTTCGACGGCCACGCAGATCAGTTTGACGCCGCGGGCCAGGATGCTGCTGCGCGCCTCGTCGCTGAGGCGCTCATCGGTAATCAGGGTGTGCACGCTGCTCCAGGGCAGCTCAAGATTGGGGATGCGCCGACCGATCTTGTCGGCCTCGGCGAGCACGATGACTTCCCGCGCGACGTCGGCCATCACTCGGGACAACCCTAGCAGTTCGTTAAAGGTGGTGGTGCCCCGCTCCAGATCGATGCCATCGGCACCGATGAACAGTTGGTCGAAGTCATAGGAGCGCAGCACCTGCTCGGCGACCTGGCCCTGAAAGGATTCCGAATGTGGATCCCAAGTGCCGCCGGTCATCAGCAGCACCGGTTCATGCTCCAGCTCGCGCAGCGCATTGACCACGTTCAGCGAATTGGTCATCACCACCAGCCCGTGCTTGTGGCCGAGCTGAGGAATCATCGCCGCCGTGGTGGTGCCGCTGTCGATGATGATCCGCGCGTGCTCGCGGATGCAGCCAACCGCAGCACGGGCGATCGCCTGCTTCCAGGGCGAAACGGGCTGCACGCTGTCGCCGATCAGCTCCTGAGGCAACTGTACCGCCCCGCCGTAACGGCGCAGCAGCAGGCCATTCTTCTCGAGTGCGGCGAGGTCCTTGCGGATGGTGACTTCCGAGGTTTCAAAGCGCCGCGACAGCTCGTCCACACTGACCTCGCCGAGCTCGTTGAGCAAGGCGAGGATCGCGTGGCGACGTTGTGGAGTGTTGCGCTTCGACATAGATATGTTTCGATTCGAAAGATAACGGCGCGAATCAAAACATAAGTGCTTACGGGCTGCAAGCTGCTGGCGATCCGGCGTCACCCACCAACAGTGGGAAGCAGGCCGGCATCCCGCGCCGAACGCGGATCTACGACTGCTTCTTCGGTCGCTGCCAGCCTTCGATATTGCGCTGGCGACCGCGGCCGAGGCCCAGGGTATGGGCCGGCACGTCCTCGGTGATCGTCGAACCGGCGCCGGTCGTTGCGCCATCACCAAGATTCAGCGGTGCAACCAGCGAACTGTTGGAGCCGATGAAAACGTCCTCGCCCATCACAGTCCTGAATTTGTTGGCGCCATCGTAGTTGCAAGTGATGGTACCGGCACCGATGTTGGTCCGCGCGCCGATCTCGGCGTCACCGAGGTAGCTGAGATGCCCGGCCTTGGCGCCATCGCCGAGGGTCGCGTTCTTCAGCTCGACGAAGTTGCCGACATGCGCCTTGGCGCCGAGCACGCTGCCTGGACGCAGCCGCGCGAACGGGCCGCAATCGGCACTCTCGCCGACTACCGCACCCTCAAGATGGGAGTTGGCCTTGACGATCGCACCGCGACGCAACGTGCTGTCCTTGATCACGCAGTTCGGTCCGATCTGCACGTCGTCTTCGATGACCACCGTGCCTTCGAGCACCACATTCACGTCGATCAGCACGTCTCGCCCGACCTCCACCTCGCCACGCAGATCGAAACGCGCCGGGTCGCGCAGCGTCACACCCCGGGCCATCAAACGACGAGCGGCACGCTGCTGGTAATGGCGTTCCAGCTCGGCCAGCTGGATACGGTCGTTGGCACCTTGCACTTCCATGGCGTCCAGCGGCTGCTCGGTGGCAACGCGCAGGCCGTCGGCCACAGCCATGGCGATGACGTCAGTCAGGTAGTACTCGCCCTGGGCATTGCTGTTGGACAGGCGACCCAGCCATTCGCCGATACGGCTGCCCGGTACGGCGAGAATCCCGGTATTGCCCTCGCGGATCGCCTTCTGCTCGTCGCTGGCATCCTTGTGCTCGACGATAGCCCGCACTTCGCCGCGTGCGTCGCGGACGATGCGTCCATAGCCGGTTGGGTCGTCAAGCTTCACCGTCAGCAGCGCGAGTTGCTCCGGCCCGACCTTCTGCAACAGGCGCTGCAGAGTGTCGGCTTCGATCAGTGGTACGTCACCGTAAAGGATCAGCACGCGCTCGGCCGACAGATTCGGCAACGCCTGGGCTACAGCATGGCCGGTTCCCAGCTGCTCGGCCTGAACGACGAAGGCGAGATCATCGCCGGCCAGTCGCTGGCGCACCTGCTCGGCACCGTGGCCAATGACCACCTGGATGCTTTTCGGCTGCAATGCACGCGCGGTGTCGATCACGTGCCCGAGCATGGATTTTCCGGCGACCGGATGCAGAACCTTGGGCAGCGCCGAACGCATGCGCGTGCCCTGGCCAGCGGCGAGAATGACGATATCGAGAGACATGAAGCGATTCCTGAGCGGTAGCGGCCCGTCAGCTCACCCGTACATAAGAGTGCAGCTGGTATCAGCGCCGACAAATGGCAGAAAAAGAAAAAGGGTAGCCAAGGCTACCCTTTTACTCGTGCGCGATGAAGTCGCTTGCCGATCAGTGTCGGCCGTACTTCTTGCGCATTGCCTCGATGGTTCGCAGCTGGGCTGCGGCCTCGGCCAGGCGAGCGGCGGCGGAGCCGTAATCGAACTCCGCGCCCTTCTCGTGCAGGGCCTTCTCGGCAGCTTTGACGGCAGCCTGAGCGGCAGCTTCGTCGATGTCCTTGGCGCGCGTAGCGGTATCGGCGAGAACCTTCACCATGTTCGGCTGCACTTCGATGAAGCCGCCGGAGATGTAGAAGATCTCCTCGTCACCACCCTGCTTGATCACTCGAACCGGACCCGGCTTGAGATCAGTCAGCAGCGGCGCGTGACCCGGCAGAACGCCGATGTCACCCAGGTTGCCGTGGGCGACGACCATTTCCACCAGCCCCGAGAACAGCTCTTCTTCCGCACTGACGATGTCGCAATGCACTGTCATAGCCATGTTCATGCCTCGGTAATCAGCCTGACCAGCAGCTGCCGGTCAGGCTGGTTGGCGCCCGCGAACGGGCGCGCCAGTTACAGTTTCTTGGCTTTCTCGATGGCTTCGTCGATGCTGCCGACCATGTAGAACGCCTGTTCCGGCAGATGGTCGTAGTCGCCATTGAGGATGCCGGAGAAACCACGGATGGTTTCCTTCAGCGGAACGTACTTGCCTGGCGAGCCAGTGAAGACTTCGGCCACGAAGAACGGCTGGGACAGGAAGCGCTGGATCTTACGAGCGCGGGATACCAGCTGCTTGTCGGTCTCGGACAGTTCGTCCATACCGAGGATCGCAATGATGTCCTTCAGCTCTTTGTAGCGCTGCAGCACGTACTGAACGCCGCGAGCGGTGTCGTAGTGCTCCTGGCCAATCACCAGCGGATCCAGCTGACGCGAAGTCGAGTCGAGCGGATCGACCGCCGGGTAGATACCCAGGGAGGCGATGTCACGCGACAGTACGACGGTGGCGTCGAGGTGGGCGAACGTGGTCGCCGGGCTCGGGTCGGTCAGGTCGTCCGCAGGTACGTATACGGCCTGTACCGAGGTGATCGAGCCGTTCTTGGTGGAGGTGATGCGCTCCTGTAGAACGCCCATCTCTTCGGCCAGAGTCGGCTGATAACCTACCGCGGAAGGCATACGACCCAGCAGCGCGGATACTTCGGTACCGGCCAAGGTGTAGCGGTAGATGTTGTCGACGAAAAGCAGAACATCACGACCTTCGTCACGGAACTTCTCGGCCATGGTCAGGCCGGTCAGTGCAACGCGCAGACGGTTTCCCGGCGGCTCGTTCATCTGGCCGTAAACCAGGGCAACCTTGTCCAGAACGTTGGAGTCCTTCATCTCGTGATAGAAGTCATTACCTTCACGAGTACGCTCACCCACACCGGCGAACACGGAGTAACCGCTGTGCTCCATCGCGATGTTACGGATCAGCTCCATCATATTTACGGTCTTGCCTACACCGGCACCACCGAACAGACCGACCTTACCGCCCTTGGCGAACGGGCAAACCAGGTCGATAACCTTGATGCCGGTTTCCAGCAGCTCGTTGCCGCCAGCCTGCTCTGCGTAGGACGGAGCAGCGCGGTGGATGGTCCAGCGCTCTTCTTCGCCGATCGGGCCGGCTTCGTCGATGGGGTTACCCAGGACGTCCATGATGCGGCCCAGGGTCTGCTTGCCGACCGGTACGGAGATACCGGTGCCGGTGTTGACGACGTCCAGGCCACGCTTGAGGCCTTCGGTCGAACCCATGGCGATGGTACGGACAATGCCGTCGCCCAGCTGCTGCTGGACTTCCAGGGTGGTCTCGGCGCCTTGAACTTTCAGCGCGTCATAGACGTTCGGTACCACATCGCGCGGAAATTCCACGTCGATAACGGCGCCGATGATTTGAACGATACGTCCGCTACTCATGTTTGGTTCCTCTGAATATTTGAACCGTTCTTAAACCGCGGCAGCGCCGCCGACGATTTCCGAAATTTCCTGAGTGATCGCAGCCTGACGGGCCTTGTTGTAGACCAGTTGCAGGTCGCCGATCAGCTCACCGGCGTTGTCGGTTGCGTTCTTCATGGCAATCATCCGCGCGGCCTGTTCGGCTGCGCCGTTCTCAACCACCGCCTGATAGGCCTGGGACTCGATGAACCGTACCAGCAGAGCATCCAGCAGCTGCTGGGCGTCCGGCTCGTAGAGGTAGTCCCACTGACCTTTCTTGACCGGCTCGGCGTTCTCGTCTGCGGCCAGCGGCAGCAGTTGGTCGACCGTGGGCTTCTGGGTCATGGTGTTGATGAACTTGTTGGATACCAGGTACAAGCGATCGATACGGCCATTGTGGAAGCCGTCCAGCATGACCTTGACGCTGCCGATCAGATCATTGATCGACGGCTCTTCGCCGAGGTTGCCGATCGCTGCGACGACGTTGCCGCCGAAGCTGCGGAAGAAGCTCGCGCCTTTGTTGCCGATCACGCAGAGGTCGACTTCGACCTTCTGATCGTGCCACTCCTTCATGTTCTTGATCAGGACCTTGAACAGGTTGATGTTCAGGCCACCGCAAAGACCACGATCGGTCGACACGACGATGTAGCCGACACGCTTGACCGGACGCTCTACCATGAACGGATGACGGTATTCCGGGTTGGCAAAGGCCAGATGGCCGATTACCTGTCGGATCCGCTCCGCATAAGGGCGGCTGGCAGCCATGCGCATCTGTGCCTTGCGCATCTTGCTGACCGCCACCTTTTCCATGGCGCTGGTGATCTTCTGCGTGCTTTTGATGCTCGCAATCTTGCTGCGAATCTCTTTTGCGCCTGCCATTTGACACCTATCGGGTTAGCAGGCGGGAGCCTCACGGCTCCCGCTGCGGCTTACCAGCTTTGAGTGGCCTTGAACTTCTCGATACCGGCCTTCAGGCCTGCGTCGATTTCGTCATTGAAGTCACCCTTCACGTTGATCTTCGCCATCAGATCGGCGAACTCGCGGTTGAAGAAGGCGATCAGGGCCTGCTCGAAGGCGCCAACCTTGGCCACTTCCACGTCCGTCAGGAAACCGCGCTCGGCGGCGTACAGGGACAGGGACATGTCGGCGATGGACATCGGCGCGTACTGCTTCTGCTTCATCAGCTCGGTAACGCGCTGACCATGCTCCAGCTGCTTGCGGGTCGCTTCGTCGAGGTCGGAAGCGAACTGCGCGAACGCAGCCAGTTCACGGTACTGAGCCAGAGCGGTACGGATACCACCAGACAGCTTCTTGACGATCTTGGTCTGGGCAGCACCACCAACACGGGATACCGAGATACCGGCGTTGACGGCCGGACGGATACCTGCGTTGAACATGGCCGATTCCAGGAAGATCTGACCGTCGGTGATGGAAATCACGTTGGTCGGAACGAACGCGGAAACGTCGCCCGCCTGGGTTTCGATGATCGGCAGAGCGGTCAGCGAGCCGGTCTTGCCAGTTACGGCACCGTTGGTGAACTTCTCGACATACTCTTCGGAAACGCGCGACGCACGCTCCAGCAGGCGGCTGTGGAGATAGAACACGTCGCCCGGATAGGCTTCACGTCCCGGCGGACGACGCAGCAGCAGGGAGATCTGGCGGTACGCCACAGCCTGCTTAGACAGATCGTCATACACGATCAGCGCGTCTTCACCGCGGTCGCGGAAGTACTCGCCCATGGTGCAACCAGCGTAAGGCGCCAGGTACTGCAGGGCAGCGGATTCGGAGGCGGACGCAGCGACAACGATGGTGTTGTGCAGTGCGCCGTGCTCTTCCAGCTTGCGAACCACGTTGGCGATGGTCGACTGCTTCTGACCAATGGCAACGTAAACGCAGCGGATGCCGCTGTTCTTCTGGTTGATGATGGCGTCGATGGCCAGGGCGGTCTTGCCGATCTGACGGTCGCCGATGATCAGCTCACGCTGGCCACGGCCTACCGGGATCATGGCGTCGACCGACTTGTAACCGGTCTGCACCGGCTGGTCGACGGACTTACGCCAGATCACGCCCGGCGCAACCTTCTCGACCGCGTCAGTTGCCTGAGCGTTGATCGGGCCTTTGCCATCAATCGGGTTACCCAGTGCGTCGACTACGCGGCCCAGCAGTTCCGGACCAACCGGAACTTCAAGGATGCGGCCGGTGCACTTGGCGCTCATGCCTTCGGTCAGGCCCAGGTAGTTACCCAGAACCACGGCACCTACGGAGTCCTGCTCCAGGTTCAGTGCCATACCAAAGATGCCGCCAGGGAACTCGATCATTTCGCCGTACATGACGTCGGCCAGACCGTAGATACGTACGATACCGTCAGAAACGCTGACGACGGTGCCCTCATTACGGGCTTGAGCAGCGACATTCGATTTCTCGATGCGCTGCTTGATGATTTCACTAATCTCGGAAGGATTCAGTTGCTGCATGCCATGACCCTCAAATCAGGATTTCAACGATTCGGCCAACTGGCTCAGTTTGCCGCGGACCGAACCGTCGACAACCACATCACCGGCGCGAATCAACACGCCGCCGATCAGCGCAGGATTCACGGCCTGCTGGAGGTTGACGGTGCGATCTAGCCGCTTCGACAGGGCGGCAGCCAAAGTTTGGAGTTGCTCGTTGCTGAGCTCGAAGGCGGTTTCAACTTCTGCCTCGAGCGTTTTCTCGGCTTGCGCCTTGATGTCCTCGTACAGCTCCCACACGGTCGGCAGTACCGACAGGCGATCATTCTCGCCAAGGGTCTGGACGTAGTTGCGGAAAGCTTCGTCGGCGTCGTCACCGAGTAGACGCACCAGCCCCTGGACCTTGCTTTCGCTGGTCAGGCGGGGGTCGTTCAGCAACGCTGCGACTTCTGGGACTTCAACAGCGATGGCGGCCAGGTTCAGCATTTTCGACCAGGACTCGGTCGTTCCTGCGGCGCTGGCAAACTCGAAAGCGGCTTTCGCGTATGGCCGAGCAAGCGTCTGGGTATTGATCATCGCTTGCCTCGCTTAGAGTTGGGAGGCCAGTTTTTCGACCAGCTCGTTGTGCACCTTGGCGTCCACCTGGGACTCCAGGATCTTCTCTGCACCGGCGACGGCAAGAGCCGCTACCTGATTGCGCAGTTGGTCCCTGGCACGGTTCACTTCCTGTTCGATCTCGGCGCGGGCGCCGGCGACCAGTCGCTCGCCTTCGACACGTGCCTGCTGCTTGGCTTCCTCGATGATCGCATTGGCGTGCTTGTTCGCCTGCTCGATGATCTGGGCTGCCTGCTCCTTGGTCTCGCGGAGGGTGTTGGACACCTTGTCCTGAGCCAGTTTCAGGTCTTGCTGCGCACGGCCTGCCGCATCCAGTCCTTCAGCGATCTTCTTCTGGCGCGCTGCCATGGCTGCCGTGATTGGCGGCCAGACGAGCTTCATGCAGAACCAGACGAAGATAGCGAAGGCGAGCGTTTGACCGAACAGCGTCAAGTTAATGTTCACAGCGATTTACCTCGTGCTATCTCGTTCAACGCGGGAGTCATTCCACGGCGACGGGGCTCGCCCGGCGAACCCCATCTCAAACCGGAAAGTGATTAACCGGCGACAACGAAGATGAGGTACATCGCGATACCAACGCCGATCATCGGCACGGCGTCGAGCAGGCCGGCCATCAGGAAGGTTTTGGTTTGCAGCTGGGGAGCCAGCTCAGGCTGACGAGCAGTGGATTCCAGCAGCTTGCCGCCCAGCAGGGCGAAGCCAATACCGGTGCCCAGGGCACCCAGACCGATCATGATAGAGGCGGCGATGTAGACGAGTTCCATGTAAAGCTCCTGAAGCTAAGGGGGGTTAAGGTTTTTCGGTTAAAGCGTTAGCGGTTTTCAGTGATGTTCTTCATGGGCAGAGCTCAGGTACACCACCGTCAGTACCATGAAGATGAAGGCCTGAAGCGGGATCACCAGGATATGGAAGATCGCCCAAGGCACATTCAGGGTCCACTGCACGTAGAACGGCAGCAGAGCGATGAGGATGAACACCACCTCACCGGCATACATGTTGCCGAACAGACGCAGCGCGAGGCTGAGCGGCTTGGTCAGCAGGCCGAGAATCTCGAGGAACAGGTTGAACGGCACCAGCGACCAGTGGTTGAACGGAGTGAACGCCAGCTCCTTGCTGAAGCCACCGAAACCCTTGACCTTGACGCTGTAGAAGAGAATCAGGATGAACACGCCGAGCGAAAGACCGAAGGTACCGTTCGGGTCGGCGGTTGGCACGATCTTGAACGCCGGAAGGCCCAGCAGGCTGGCCAGACCCGGGATGTAGTCGACCGGAATCCACTTCAGGCTGTTCATCAGGAACACCCAGACGAAGATGGTCAGCGCCAGCGGAGCGATCAGAGCATTGCGGCCGTGGAAGGTGTCCTTCACCACGCCTTCGACGAACTCGACGCACATCTCGACGAAGTTCTGCAGCTTGCCCGGTACACCGGTCGTGGCGGACTTGGCGGCGCTGCGGAACAGCAGGATGAAGATGGCGCCCATCAGCAGCGACCAGCCGAGGGTATCCAGGTGGAATGCCATGAAGCCCATGTCACGAGCTTCCAGACCCGTCTGAGCGATGGTCCAGGTGGCCTGATCGAGAACGGAGCCATCAGCACGCTCGTAACCTGCCGGCAGCTTGCCGTAGGTGAGGTTTTGCAGGTGGTGCTGGATATATTCAGCGGGGGTACTCGCCATAAACGCCTCAATGCTCAATGCTTCGGATTGTTTTTCATCAGCAGGAGCGCGCTTGCTCCGACACCCAGAACCAGCAGATAGCCGGCAAACAAGGCGATCGGTTCCAGCGGTTTCACTCCCACGAACACCAACGCAAAAAGCGCTGCTGCCAGAATCTGTTTACCCATCTCGCCAGACCAGAACGACTGGATGATCGCCTGAGTCGAACGTGCGCCAAAGTAACGAAAGGCCTTGTACGCGAAATACACGTTCGCTGACAGCGCAATCAAACCACCGCACAGCGCGGAGTAGCCGGCGACCATACCAAAAACCAGGCCACATGAGACAGCGGTCACTACTACGACCATTGCCTGCATCAGCAATACGCGAAATGCCGGAAGGCGATGGAAGGGTGTTCTGTTGCGTATGTTCACCTGAATTCCATCGCTGTAGCAGGCCGCGTAAATAATTGTCCGCAGTCAAAAAAGCGCGGCGAGTATAGGAGCAGGCCAGCCAGGGTTCAACTCTCCGGTAGTATTTTCCGACCGGCACTACAAACAATTTGTATCAGCGGATGTGGGCCAATACACCCTGCAGTTCATCCAGCGAACTGTAGCGAATCACCAGCTGCCCTTTGCCTCTCTGTCCGTGCTTGATCTGCACCGGAGAGCCCAGGCGTTCCGCCAGGCGCTGCTCCAGACGGCTGATGTCCGGGTCGACCTTGACTTCGGCTTTCGGTGTTTCCTTGCTGCTCAACCACTGACGCACCAGGGCTTCGGTCTGGCGCACGGTCAGGCCACGTGCGACAACGTGCCGCGCGCCTTCGACCTGCTGTTCCGCCGGCAGACCTAGCAATGCCCGCGCGTGGCCCATCTCCAGGTCACCGTGTGACAGCAGCGTCTTGATCTCTTCCGGCAGCGCAATCAGGCGCAGCAAATTGCTTATCGAGACACGCGACTTGCCTACCGCGTCGGCAACTTGCTGCTGGGTCAGCTGGAACTCCTGTTGCAAGCGCTGCAGCGCGACGGCTTCCTCGATCGGATTCAGGTCTTCGCGCTGGATGTTCTCGATCAGCGCCATGGCAATGGCCGCTTCGTCCGGCACTTCGCGAACCAGCGCCGGCACCTTCTCCAACCCGGCCTGCTGGCTGGCACACCAGCGACGTTCACCGGCGATGATCTCGAAACGGCCACCGCTGACGGGACGCACCACGATCGGCTGCATCACGCCGTGGTTCTTGATCGACTGGGCCAGCTCCTCCAGGGCCTGCGGGTCCATATCGCGGCGCGGCTGGTACTTGCCGCGCTGGATCAGGTCCAGCGGCAGGTGCTGGAGTTCACGGGTATCGACCTTCGCAGCCTCTTCCTGCATTGCCGAAACACTGGCGCCGCCGAGCAGGGCATCGAGTCCACGGCCTAGGCCTCTTTTCTTGGTCGCCATGAGTAGTCCTTATGCGGGGGCGCCACGCGCCGACTGACGCTGGCGTCGCGACAGTTCACCGGCCAGGGCCAGATAGGCCAGAGCGCCCTTGGATTGCTTGTCGTAGACCAGCGCCGGCATGCCGTGGCTGGGGGCCTCGGCGAGCCGGACGTTGCGCGGGATAACGGTGTCGTAGAGTTTGTCGCCGAAATGCGCCTTGAGCTGTTCGGATACATCGTTGGTCAGACTGCTGCGCGGGTCGTACATGGTGCGCAGCAGGCCTTCGATCTTCAGGCTGGGGTTGAGCGCCTGGCCGATACGCTGGATCGAATTGACCAGATCGGTAAGCCCTTCGAGCGCGTAATACTCGCACTGCATGGGAATGATGACGCCGTCCGACGCAGCCAGCGCGTTGATGGTCAGCATCGACAGCGACGGCGGGCAATCGATGAGGATGTAGTCGTAGTTCTCCCGCACCGGTGCCAGTGCTTCACGCAGGCGTTTTTCCTTGGCCGGCAGATTCAGCAGGGCCACTTCCGCCGCGGTCAGGTCGCGATTGGCCGGCAGCAACTGATAGCCGCCATGCTCGGAGAACTGCATGGCATCCACCAGGCTGCATTCGCCGATCAGTACGTCGTAGATCGAGTACTCCAGCCCGAGCTTGTCCACACCGCTACCAGTGGTGGCGTTGCCCTGGGGGTCGAGATCGATCAGCAGCACGCGACGGCGCGTGGCAACCAGCGAAGCCGCAAGGTTGATGCAGGTGGTGGTCTTGGCGACACCGCCCTTCTGGTTGGCAATGGCGAAAACTTTAGCCATGGTCAGTGTCTGTCCGGGTCATGAAGTGCGGCGCAGTATCAGCAGATGGCGCTGGCCTTGGCAACCGGGAACCTTGAGTACGTGACAGGCATCGAGGCGGAAGTCGGCGGGCAGCCGTTGCAGTTCGTCGTCCGGCTGCACGCCCTTCATCGCCAACCAGCGCGTCTGGGTATTGCCCAGATGCCGCGTCCAGCTGGCGAAGTCCTCAAGGGAACTGAAGGCGCGCGAGGTGATGCCGTCGAAGGCTTCCGCCGGCTGGAACTGCTCGACGCGGCTGTGCACGACTTCGAGGTTGGCCAGTTTCAGCTCCAGCTTCACCTGCGTCAGGAATCGCGTTTTTTTCCCATTGGAGTCCAGCAGCGTGAAGCTGCGATCAGGAAACACGATCGCCAGCGGCACGCCAGGCATGCCACCACCGCTGCCGACGTCCAGCAAGGTCTGTCCGGACTCGGCAACGAAGGACACCACGCTCAGGCTGTCGAGCAGGTGTCGCGAAACCATTTCGTCGGGATCGCGCACCGCGGTTAGGTTGTAGGCCTTGTTCCACTTGATCAGCAGTGCCAGGTAGGCCAGCAACTGCTGCTGTTGCCCTTCACTCAGCTCGACGCCTAGCGCCAGGGCGCCGCGCACGAGTTCGGCGGCATGGGATTCGCTGACCAGACTCATCAGGCGCTCTGCTCCAACTGCTGGCCGGCATTGCGCTTCTTCAGATGAATCATCAGCAGCGACACCGCAGCGGGAGTGACTCCCGGAATACGCGAGGCCTGCCCGAGCGTCTCAGGCCTTGCCTGACCGAGCTTGTGCTGAATCTCCTTCGACAAGCCCGGAATCGTCGTGTAGTCGAGATTCTCCGGCAAGGCGATGTTTTCGCTGGCACGCAGTCGTTCGATCTCGTCCTGCTGCCGTTCGATGTAGCCGGCGTACTTGGTCTTGATCTCGACCTGCTCGGCGACCTGAGGATCCTGCGCACCGTCACCGGTCAGTTCGATCAGGCTCTGGTAATCAATTTCCGGACGGGCCAGCAGATTGAACAGGTTGTACTCGCGAGCCAGCGGGCTGCCGAAACGCTCGGCGATGGCATCGCCCTGTGGTGTGCCGGGACGAACCCAGCAACTCTTCAGGCGCTGCTCCTCGAGCTCGATACCTTCGCGCTTTGCGCAGAACGCAGCCCAGCGGGCATCGTCCACCAGACCCAGTTCGCGACCCTTCTCGGTCAGACGAAGATCGGCATTGTCCTCGCGCAGGATCAGCCGGTATTCGGCACGCGAGGTGAACATCCGATAGGGCTCCTGGGTACCGAGGGTGATCAGGTCATCGACCAGCACGCCTAGGTAGGCCTCATCGCGACGCGGACACCAGCTGTCCTTGCCCTGCGCCCGCAGCGCAGCGTTGGCTCCGGCGAGCAGTCCCTGGGCACCAGCTTCTTCGTAACCGGTGGTGCCATTGATCTGGCCGGCGAAGAACAGCCCGCCGATCACCTTGGTCTCCAGGCTGTACTTGAGATCGCGGGGGTCGAAGTAGTCGTACTCGATGGCATAGCCCGGCCGCACGATGTGGGCATTCTCCATGCCACGGATGCTCTGCACGATCTGCAGCTGCACATCGAACGGCAACGAGGTGGAGATGCCGTTGGGATACAGCTCATGAGTGGTCAGGCCTTCGGGCTCGAGGAAGACCTGATGGCTGTCCTTGTCGGCAAAACGATGGATCTTGTCTTCGATCGACGGGCAGTAGCGCGGGCCGACGCCCTCGATCACGCCGGAATACATCGGCGAACGATCGAGGTTGGCGGCAATGATTTCATGCGTTCGCGCGTTGGTGTGAGTGATCCAGCAGCTGACCTGCGGCGGGTGCTGCTCACGATTGCCCATGAACGACATCACCGGCAGCGGTGTGTCGCCCGGTTGCTCGGTCATAAGAGAAAAATCCACCGAACGACCATCGATACGTGGCGGCGTACCGGTCTTCAGCCGACCGACGCGCAGCGGCAACTCGCGCAGCCGGTGAGCCAGGGCGATCGAAGGCGGATCGCCTGCGCGCCCGCCTGAATAGTTCTGCAGGCCAATGTGGATAAGCCCGCCGAGGAAGGTCCCGGTGGTCAGCACCACGGAATCCGCGAGGAAACGCAGCCCCATCTGGGTCACGACACCCCGGACCTGATCCTGCTCGACGATGAGGTCGTCCGCTGCCTGTTGAAATATCCACAGGTTCGGCTGGTTTTCCAGAGTGTCACGAATAGCAGCTTTGTAGAGCACGCGGTCAGCTTGCGCTCGGGTGGCTCGAACGGCTGGCCCCTTGCGGCTGTTGAGCACGCGAAACTGGATGCCGCCCTTGTCGGTGGCCATCGCCATGGCCCCACCCAACGCATCGATTTCCTTGACCAGATGACTCTTGCCGATGCCACCGATGGCCGGGTTGCAGCTCATCTGGCCGAGGGTTTCCACATTGTGGCTGAGCAGCAGGGTCTTCACGCCCATGCGTGCCGCTGCCAGCGCAGCCTCGGTGCCGGCATGGCCGCCGCCGATAACGATCACGTCAAAACGGGAAGGGAAGTCCACCACGCACCTCGTGCCTGTTCAGATGGGAATTTGGGAAGCCGCGAAGTATAGGGATTTAGCCAGTGCTAAAGAAGGGCTCTGAGCAAAAAATGACCAACCATCTGGCGGAGGCGAGTCGGTGGATAAACATTAGAAATAGAGAAGAAAATATATAAGAAGCTTATTTATGTGTTTATAAATGGTGAAGCTCATTTCTGTGGATAACCACGTGGAGCCCTTGGCACTCTTTACTTGTGGCGAAGGATAAACCTGTGCTGCGGCTGGGCGCTGGCGGTGTGAATACCGTCAGCATCCTGTGGATTAAAGTGAAGCTTATACACAGCGGGGGTTTTCACCATCTTACGCCCTAACTTTTCTACTGCCCTTAGGCGGCCTTTTCCACAGGGCTCATGGCGGGAATTTCGGCAGCCGAATGCCATCGCCACGAATTTTCAGCGTAGCGTTGTGCATGAAAGGGGGGCGGGCGTGGTTAGCGCCCGTGCAGTGTCATTTGCCGATGCAGAAGCTCGAGAAGATTCGCCCGAGCAGGTCGTCTGAGCTGAACGCGCCTGTGATCTCACCGAGTGCCTGTTGTGCCAGGCGCAGATCCTCGGCCAGCAGCTCACCGGCGCCGGCCAGCGTCAGTTGGGCATGGCCATGCTCCAGGTACTGGTCGGCCAGACGCAGTGCGTCCAGATGGCGACGTCGGGCGCTGAAGCTGCTTTCAGCGGTCTGCTCGTAGCCCATGCACTGCTTGAGGTGTTCGCGCAGCAACTCGATACCTTCGCCGGATCGTGCGCACAGGCTCAGTGTTGCCTGTCCGTTGTCGTCGAAGCGAATCGAGATCGGCTCACCGCTCAGGTCAGCCTTGTTCCGAATCAGCGTCACCCGGTTCGGCGCAGGGTTGGATTCGAGAAACTCCGGCCAAAGGGCTAGTGGGTCCTGCGCCTCAGGCGCACTGGCATCGACCATCAGGAGTACCCTGTCCGCTTCGCCGATGGCGCTGAGCGCGCGCTGCACACCGATCCGCTCGACCTGATCTTCGGTATCGCGTAGGCCCGCGGTATCGACGACATGCAGCGGCATGCCGTCGATCAGGATATGTTCGCGCAGGACATCGCGGGTGGTGCCGGCAATATCGGTGACAATGGCGGCCTCACGGCCCGCCAGTGCGTTAAGCAGACTGGACTTGCCGGCGTTGGGGCGCCCTGCAATCACCACGGTCATTCCGTCGCGCAGCAAGGCGCCCTGCCCGGCTTCGCGCAGCACTGTGGATAACTCGGCTTTCACGACATCCAATTGTGCCAGGACATGCCCATCGGCGAGAAAGTCGATCTCTTCTTCGGGAAAATCGATCGCCGCTTCGACATAGATACGCAGCTGAATCAATCTTTCGGTCAACTGATGCACGCGGCGAGAGAATTCACCCTGTAGCGAACGCACCGCATTGCGCGCGGCCTGCGCCGAACTCGCTTCGATAAGGTCGGCGATCGCCTCGGCCTGGGCCAGATCGAGCTTGTCGTTAAGGAATGCGCGTTCACTGAATTCGCCTGGCCGAGCCAGACGAACGCCGAGCTCGACGCAGCGCTGCAGCAGCATATCCATGACAACCGGGCCGCCATGCCCCTGCAGTTCGAGTACGTCCTCACCGGTGAACGAATGCGGTCCCGGAAAGAACAGTAGCAGGCCTTCGTCGATCACCTCGCCGTCGTCTGCGTGAAATGCACCGTAATGTGCATGCCGCGGCGTTGGCTCACGGCCGGTCAGGGTAATGGCGATAGCCTTGGACCGTGGCCCTGATACCCGAACGATGCCTACTCCTCCGCGCCCCGGCGCGGTAGCGACGGCGGCAATGGTGTCGCGAACTGGATTCATGCGGCCTCCTTTCTGGACGGCAGATAGCAGAACGCCCCAATCAAGGGGCGTTCTGCATTGGCGGTTGAGGCGTCAGGCGGGCTTCGCCGCGGCCTCGATCTTGCGGGTAATGTACCACTGCTGGGCGATGGACAGGACGTTGTTGACCACCCAGTACAGCACCAGACCGGCAGGGAACCAGAGGAAGAAGAAGGTGAAGATCACCGGCAGCAGCTTCATCACTCGTGCCTGCATCGGATCCGGCGGCGTCGGGTTCAGCTGCTGCTGGATGAACATGGTCACGCCCATGATGATCGGCAGGATGAAGAACGGGTCTTTGATCGAAAGGTCGGTGATCCAGAACATCCAGGGCGCCTGGCGCATCTCGACGCTTTCCAGCAGGACCCAGTACAGGGCCAGGAATACCGGCATCTGCACCAGGATCGGCAGGCAGCCGCCCAGCGGATTGATCTTTTCCTTCTTGTACAGCTCCATCATCGCCTGGGACATCTTCTGGCGGTCGTCGCCATGCTGTTCCTTCAGCGCCTGCATTTTCGGCGACACCGCACGCATGCGCGCCATCGACCGGTAGCTGGCCGCGGAGAGCGGGAAGAAGGCGAGCTTGATGACGATGGTCAGAACGATGATCGACCAGCCCCAGTTGCCCAGCAGCGCGTGGATGTTTTCCAGCAGCCAGAAGATCGGCTGAGCGATGAACCAGAGGATGCCGTAGTCGACGGTCAGACGCAGACCGGGGGACAGTTCTTCCAGCTTGTCCTGGCTCTTCGGGCCGGCATACAGCGTGGCGCCTGTCTCGCCCTGTGCGCCGGCAGGTACGGTAACGGCGGGGCCGGTGAAGCCGATGATGTAGTTGCCCTGGCTATCCTTGCGCGTCTGCACCTGGTTGGTATCGCCCGGCTGAGGAATCCAGGCGGTGACGAAATAATGTTGCAGCCAGGCGATCCAGCCACCCTGCACGCTTTCACGCAGGTTGCTTTCATCCATGTCGCCCATGGAGACCTTACGATACGGCTCGTCCTTGGTCCACAGCGCAGCGCCAAGGTAGGTAGCGGTGCCAGTGGCGGTGCTTGAGGAGGGATCGCCGCTGTTGTCGCGCTTGAGCTGACCGAACAGGTAACCGGTCCAGGGTTGACCGCTTTGGTTGTCGATCAGGTAGTTCACCTTCAGCGCATAGTTACCGCGCTCGAGGGTGAAACGCTTGATGTAGTTGACGCCATCAGCATTGTATTTCAGATCGACGACCACCTGATCCTGACCTTCGGCCAGTTGGTACTCGCTTTTCTCACTGCTGTACTGAGGACGCCCGCTGGCCTTGTCCGGGCCGTCGCCGATCAGGCCGCTTTGTGCTTCATAGACTCGCTCGCCACTACGCTCGAACAGTTGGAACGGCACATCGGGACGATCCTGACGACGCGGGTACTGCGGCAGATGCAGTTCGACGATGTCGCCACCGCGCGGATCGATGGCTACGTCAAGCACGTCGCTGCGCACACGAATCAGCTGGCTGCTTGGCGCGTTAGCCGGCAGGGCGCTGGCCTGTTGCTGGCCGGCAACCGCGGGCACATCGCCAGCGTTGCCTTCGCTGTTGGCCGCGGGGCTATCTGGAAGAGCCGGTACGCCCGGCTGGCTTTGCGCGGTTTCGGTCGGCAGGGCTGCCTGACCGTAGTCCTGATTCCATTGAAGAACCATCAGGTAGGCAACGACTGCTAGAGCGACGAGCAGTATCGAGCGTTTGATATCCATGGTTACTCGGCCATCGGAGATGAATTGGAAGTGTTATGAGAAGGCACGGGATCGTAGCCACCGGGATTCCACGGATGGCAGCGCCCCAACCTGCGCAGGCTCAGCCAGCCGCCACGCAACAGGCCATGAGTTTCGATGGCCTCGAGTGCATAGCAGGAGCAGCTTGGATAGAAACGGCAGTGACTGGCCATCATCGGACTGATGGCGTACTGGTAGACCCTGATCGAAGCGATGGCCAATTTACGCATGGGTGCTGTTGGCGGCTCCAGGTTCGACGGCGGTCTTGGATGGGCTGCGTGACAGTCGCTTCCAGAGCTTGGCGAATTGCTTCGCCAGTTCGGGATTGTCCAGATCAGCCAATCCCTTGCGGGCGATGATCACGATGTCCCAGCCCACCAGATCCGACTGGTGATGGCGGAAGGTCTCACGTATCTGCCGCTTGATGCGGTTACGTTCGACCGAGAGCTTGACGCTTTTCTTGCCGATCACCAGCCCAAGGCGGGGGTGTTGCAGATCGTTCTCGCGTGCCAACAGCAGGACGTTCCTGCCAGGCACCTTACCGGAAGGGGAGTCGAAGACTGCCTTGAATTGGCGGGGAGTCAGCAGACGCTTTTCCCGGCCGAAGCCCCGACTCACTACCTGTTCCGATATCAGACGGTCAGACGCTTACGGCCTTTGGCGCGACGACGCGACAGAACCTGACGACCGTTCTTGGTGGCCATACGTGCACGGAAACCGTGAGTACGAGCGCGCTTGATGGTGCTGGGCTGGAAAGTGCGTTTCATGGTGCGTTTACCTGGTGATCCATTGCGGGCCGGAATGGCCCCCTTTTAAGAGACCGGCGATTGTAGAGAAGCTATCGAGCCAGGTCAATTTCCAACCAGCCCTGCATGGATGAAAAAATAAGAGGAAAAGAAATATAAGCTCTTAAGATGTAATGCTTATATATGTGCAGCACCTTTTCTGTGGATAGATGGCTACAGACCTTAGGAGACGGGCGCTCCCGCGAATGCAAACTTGGTGCGAAAGCGGTGCTCACCCCGTGCAGAGGCTCTGCGCAACCTGGGGATTAAAACGTAAGATATCCACAGGCGATATTGATCAGTGCTTTTGAACAGGCTTGACCACTGCCCTCAGGGGTATTTATCAACAGACTTGGCGACAATGCTTTTCCATGCATTGAGTGGTTGACCAGACCTAGGGTATTCCGTCCTGCGCTTCAGGTTTGTTGTGGATAACCTGAGGGCGCGCCGTTACAATGGCCGCCGTCTTACCTCGACTGAGTCGATAGGAGCTTCCGTGTCGGTGGAACTTTGGCAGCAGTGTGTTGAGATTTTGCGCGATGAACTGCCTGCTCAGCAATTCAACACATGGATTCGTCCACTACAGGTGGAAGGCGATGGTGATGAGCTGCGCGTCTATGCGCCCAATCGCTTCGTGCTCGACTGGGTCAACGAAAAGTACCTTTCCCGATTGTTGGAACTGCTGTCGGAGCGTTCAAGCGGAATCGCACCGGCGCTTTCTCTCCTTATAGGCAGTAAACGGACGTCATCCGCCGCTCTTCCTTCGGCTGCTGCTGCACGTGCTCAGCCACAGCCAATGGCAGTAAGCGCTCCTGCGCCGGCCATGCAGGCGCCACGCTTCGAGCCGTTGTCGGCTGACACCAGTGAACCCGAGCAGCCGCGTGTCGAGCGTACCGTGCAGGTCGAGGGTGGGCTCAAGCACACCAGCTACCTGAACCGGACCTTTACCTTCGAAAATTTCGTCGAGGGCAAATCCAACCAGTTGGCGCGAGCCGCTGCCTGGCAGGTTGCCGACAATCCCAAGCATGGCTACAACCCGCTTTTTCTGTACGGCGGTGTTGGCCTGGGTAAGACTCACCTGATGCATGCAGTGGGTAATCACCTGCTGAAGAAGAACCCCAACGCCAAAGTGGTTTACCTGCACTCCGAGCGCTTCGTGGCCGATATGGTCAAGGCACTGCAGCTCAATGCCATCAACGAGTTCAAGCGCTTCTATCGCTCGGTCGATGCACTACTGATCGACGATATCCAGTTCTTCGCCAAAAAAGAGCGTTCGCAAGAAGAGTTCTTTCACACCTTCAACGCGCTGCTCGAAGGTGGCCAGCAGGTCATCCTCACTAGTGACCGCTATCCCAAGGAAATCGACGGCCTTGAGGAACGTCTGAAATCGCGTTTTGGCTGGGGGCTGACCGTTGCCGTCGAGCCGCCCGAGCTTGAGACTCGTGTAGCGATCCTGATGAAGAAGGCGGACCAGGCGAAGGTGGACCTGCCCCACGACGCGGCTTTCTTCATTGCCCAGCGGATCCGTTCGAACGTCCGTGAACTCGAAGGAGCGCTGAAGCGGGTCATCGCCCATGCTCACTTCATGGGGCGCGATATCACGATTGAACTGATTCGCGAATCGCTGAAGGACTTGCTTGCGTTGCAGGATAAACTGGTCAGCGTCGACAATATCCAGCGCACCGTGGCCGAATACTACAAGATCAAGATCTCCGACTTGCTGTCGAAGCGGCGATCGCGATCGGTCGCCCGACCGCGGCAGGTGGCCATGGCCCTGTCCAAGGAGCTGACCAACCACAGCCTCCCTGAGATTGGCGACGCGTTCGGTGGGCGGGATCACACCACGGTTCTGCATGCTTGCCGTAAAATCGCCGAACTACGGGAAACTGACGCGGATATACGTGAAGATTACAAGAATTTGCTGCGAACTTTGACAACCTGAGTGCGACCTAATCTATAGGCAAGGGACCAGACCATGCATTTCTCCATTCAGCGCGAAGCCCTGTTGAAACCCCTGCAGCTGGTTGCTGGCGTCGTTGAGCGCCGTCAGACCTTGCCGGTGCTGTCCAACGTACTGCTTGTGGTGCAAGGACAGCAATTGTCGCTGACCGGTACCGATCTCGAAGTCGAACTGGTCGGCCGTGTTGCCCTTGAAGAGGCCGCCGAGCCAGGCGAGATCACCGTTCCGGCGCGCAAACTCATGGACATTTGCAAGAGCCTGCCGAGCGATGCGCTGATCAATATCCGTCTCGATGATCAGAAGGTTGTTATCAAGTCCGGGCGCAGCCGCTTTACCCTTTCAACTTTGCCGGCCAATGACTTCCCTACGGTTGAAGAAGGTCCAGGTTCGCTTTCCTTCACCGTCGAACAGGGCAAGCTGCGCAAGCTGATCGAGCGCAGCAGCTTTGCCATGGCGCAGCAGGACGTTCGCTACTACCTCAACGGTATGCTCATCGAAGTTTCAAGCGGAATGCTGCGCGCGGTAGCGACGGACGGCCACCGCCTGGCGATGTGCTCGATGCAGGCGGGGATCGAGCAACCCGATCGGCATCAGGTCATCGTGCCGCGTAAGGGTATCCTCGAGCTCGCGCGGCTGCTCAACGATCAGGACGCCGAGGTCAGCATCGTTCTGGGCCAGCACCATATTCGCGCCACCACTGGCGAGTTCACCTTCACCTCCAAGCTGGTGGACGGCAAGTTCCCGGACTATGAGCGCGTGCTGCCGCGTGGTGGTGACAAGCTAGTGGTGGGAGATCGTCAGTTGCTGCGTGAAGCGTTCAGTCGCACGGCGATTCTCTCCAACGAAAAGTACCGCGGCATTCGTCTGCAGCTGGAAAGTGGGCTGTTGAAGATTCAGGCGAACAACCCCGAACAGGAAGAAGCTGAGGAAGAGGTTGCGGTCGACTACAACGGCAGTTCGTTGGAGATCGGTTTCAACGTCAGCTATCTGCTCGATGTGCTGGGCGTGATGACCACCGAACAGGTGCGTCTGATTCTGTCTGACTCGAACAGCAGTGCTCTGGTTCAGGAATTCGATAACGATGATTCCGCATATGTCGTGATGCCGATGCGTCTGTAAACCAGCTTCATGTCCCTCAGTCGCCTTTCCGTCACCGGGGTCCGCAATCTGCACCCGGTGACGTTATCTCCCTCCTCTCGAATCAACATCCTCTTCGGCGATAACGGTAGCGGAAAAACCAGCTTGCTCGAAGCCATTCACCTGCTCGGGCTGGCGCGCTCGTTTCGTAGCATTCGGCTGAACCCCGTCATCACCTATGAACAATCAGCGTGCACCGTTTTTGGTCAAGTTGATCTGCCAGATCAGCACAGTCGTGCGTTGGGGGTTTCCCGGGATCGTAGCGGTGACGTCCGGATCCGTATCGATGGACAGGGGGTCAGGTCAGCCGCGGAGCTTGCCGATACGCTGCCTTTGCAACTGATCAATCCAGATAGTTTCCGCCTTCTCGAAGGCGCACCGAAATTACGTAGGCAGTTTCTTGATTGGGGCGTGTTCCACGTGGAACATCGGTTCATGCCAGCCTGGCTACGCATGCAGCAGGCGCTCCGGCAACGGAACTCGTGGCTGCGGCATGGTACACTGGACGGCGCTTTGGATGCGGCCTGGAGCCGGGAACTGACGCTGGCAAGTGATGAAATTGACGGATATCGACGGGCCTATATTCAGGCACTTAAACCTGTATTTGAATCGACCCTCGCGGCCTTGCTCGACTTGGACGGCCTGAAGCTGAGTTATTACAGGGGATGGGATAAAGACCGCTCCTTGACTGATGTGCTGGTGTCTTCGCTGGAACGGGATAGGTCATTAGGGCACACCCAATCCGGGCCGCAGCGTGCGGATCTGCGATTGAAGGTTGGCAATCACAACGCGGCTGAAGTGCTATCGCGCGGCCAGCAGAAATTGGTGGTGTGTGCATTGCGTATTGCTCAGGGTCATCTGGTTAGCGAAACCAAGCGCGGTCAGTGCATCTATCTTGTCGACGACCTGCCGTCCGAACTGGACGCCCAACATAGGTTGGCGCTGTGCAAGTTGCTTGAGCAACTTAACTGTCAGGTGTTTATCACCTGCGTAGATTCATCCATTTTGCAAGAAGGCTGGCATGAACAGACGCCAGTCTCAATGTTTCACGTGGAACATGGGCAAATTACCCAGATCCACGGCCCCTCGGGAGTGAAGGCATGAGCGAAAACCACACGTACGATTCGTCGAGCATCAAGGTACTCAAAGGCCTTGATGCAGTGCGCAAGCGCCCTGGCATGTACATCGGCGATACCGACGACGGCACCGGTTTGCATCACATGGTCTTCGAGGTCGTCGATAACTCGATCGACGAAGCGCTGGCCGGGCATTGCAGCGACATCTCCATCACCATCCATACCGATGAATCCATCACCGTTCGCGACAACGGTCGCGGCATTCCGGTGGATATCCATGAGGAAGGTGTTTCGGCGGCAGAGGTCATCATGACCGTGTTGCACGCCGGCGGTAAGTTCGATGACAACTCCTACAAGGTATCCGGTGGACTCCACGGCGTGGGTGTTTCGGTGGTCAACGCGCTGTCCGAGGAGTTGATGCTGACCATCCGCCGCGAGGGCAAGGTCTGGGAACAGCTCTACCGTCATGGCGTGCCCCAGGCACCTTTGGCTCCGGTAGGTGAAACTGATACCTCGGGTACACAGATTCACTTCAAGCCGTCGTCCGAGACCTTCCAGAACATCCATTTCAGCTGGGATATTCTGGCCAAGCGTCTGCGCGAACTGTCATTCCTGAACTCGGGTGTCGGTATCGTCCTGCGGGACGAGCGTACCGCCAAGGAAGAGCTGTTCAAGTACGAGGGCGGTCTGAGCGCGTTCGTTGCTTACCTGAACACAAACAAAACCCCCGTCAACGAGGTGTTTCACTTCAACGTTCAGCGTGACGACGGCGTTGGTGTCGAGGTGGCGCTGCAGTGGAACGACAGCTTTAACGAGAACATTCTCTGCTTTACCAACAATATTCCTCAGCGTGACGGCGGTACTCACCTGGCCGGCTTCCGCTCCGCGCTGACGCGAAACTTGAATTCCTACATTGAGCAGGAAGGCCTGGCCAAGAAGCACAAGATCGCCACTACCGGCGACGATGCCCGCGAAGGCCTGACTGCGATCATTTCGGTGAAGGTTCCGGATCCTAAGTTCAGCTCGCAGACCAAGGACAAACTGGTTTCCTCGGAAGTGAAAACGGCCGTGGAACAGGAGATGGGCAAGTACTTCGGTGATTTCCTCCTCGAGCATCCGGGTGAGGCCAAGGCCGTGGTCGGCAAGATGATCGACGCCGCCCGTGCTCGCGAGGCTGCGCGCAAGGCTCGGGAAATGACCCGTCGTAAAGGCGCTCTGGATATCGCCGGCCTGCCGGGCAAACTTGCTGACTGCCAGGAAAAGGATCCCGCGCTTTCCGAACTCTACATAGTGGAGGGTGATTCTGCGGGTGGCTCGGCCAAGCAAGGTCGTAACCGCAAGACTCAAGCAATTTTGCCGCTCAAGGGCAAGATCCTTAACGTCGAGAAGGCGCGTTTCGACAAGATGATCTCATCCCAGGAAGTGGGCACCCTGATTACTGCTCTGGGCTGTGGTATCGGGCGTGAAGAGTACAACATCGACAAGCTGCGCTATCACAACATCATCATCATGACCGACGCCGACGTCGACGGTTCGCACATCCGGACGCTGCTGTTGACCTTCTTCTTCCGTCAGCTGCCTGAGCTGATCGAGCGCGGCTATGTATATATCGCCCAGCCGCCGCTCTATAAGGTCAAGCGTGGCAAGCAGGAGCAGTACATCAAGGACGACGAGGCGATGGAGGAATACCTCACCCAGTCGGCCCTGGAAGACGCCAGCCTGCACGTCAATGAGCATGCCCCAGGCCTTTCTGGTGGAGCGCTGGAGAAGCTGGTCAACGATTACCGTACGGTGATGAAAACTCTGCAGCGCCTATCGCGTCTGTATCCGTTGGAGTTGACTGAACACTTCATCTACCTGCCGCGTGTTTCAGTAGAGCAGTTGGCCGATCACACCGCGATGCAGGCCTGGCTGGAGCAGTACAGCGCGCAACTCAAGGTCGGTGAACGCTCCGGTTTGATCTACAACGTCAGCTTGCGTGAGGACAAAGAGCGCCACCTGTGGCTACCGGAAGTCGAGATTAGCTCCCACGGCCTGGCCAGCTACATCACCTTCAACCGTGATTTCTTCGCCAGCAACGATTACCGGACGGTAACTGCTCTCGGTGAGAAGCTGAACAGCCTGCTCGAAGAGGGAGCCTATGTTCAGCGCGGTGAGCGCAAAAAGCAGGTATCCACCTTCAAGCAAGCGCTGGAATGGTTGATGACCGAAGGCACGCGCCGCCACAGCGTTCAGCGATACAAGGGACTGGGCGAGATGAACCCGGATCAACTGTGGGAAACCACCATGGATCCAAACGTACGGCGCATGTTGAAAGTGACGATCGAAGATGCCATTGGTGCAGATCAGATCTTCAATACCCTGATGGGCGATGCAGTTGAACCGCGTCGCGACTTCATCGAAACCAACGCTCTGGCAGTGTCTAATCTGGACTTCTGATTCGCTGTCGGCGGGCAGATAAATTGTCATGTTTGTGCTAGTTATTGTCATGACAATTTCTTTCACCACCCCGGCCTAGCGCCGGGGTTTTTCTTTCTAGATCAGGCTTTTAGACATAGTCACACAGCCCCGCATAGGTATGCTGTGTAGTGAAGCTACAAGGAAGAGGCGGAAAATCTCGTTTTGGCGTGGAGGAACTCTGGGAGATTCGACGGGACGGCTGGGGCTCTGCAATTTATGCCAATCAAAAGGGCATCGCCCATCAGCAGTCACTCTGATTGGCAGTGCGATGCGACACGCTTGCGGCTTCTTTGAAACAAACCGCATGCTGATATTCCCGCCACCCTGCCACCCTGCCACCCTGCCTGGAGGTGGGCAAAGTTATTTGCCCTTTCGGCCAAAGTTAAGCGGTTCGGCCAAAGTAATTTGGCGATAGCCTAAAAATAGAAGCCCCTGCTGACGCGAGTCCGCAGGGGCTTTTGCTTAGCCTGAAGCCTCTACTGGCCGGTGCTCCAGTCGGCCAAGAAGGCTTCAGTCAGGCGGTGCTTGGTCTTGTGCTCCTCAACGATCCCAGCTGATTTCATCCTGCTGAAGGTCGAATTCATCGAGGCTTTGTTGGTTTTATTTCCCGGTATACGTCTGGTTCTCAGCGCATCGATAACCCATTGGCTACGAATGCGGGGTCTTTGATCGTTCAACATGTCCACAACCAAGAACGTCATGTAGCCCTTGCTGATGCCCCATTTTTTGGCAAACGCGTCGGGTAGATCTGTGGTCTGCTGGTCAGTGATGTCCAGACCAAACCACGCAACGTAGTCATCAGCATGGAACGCAGTGCCTTCGTGCAGCAGCTTCGCTACTTTGGCTTTCAGGCCATCATAAAGCGCAGGGTGAGTGACTTGTTGTATCGCACGCTCAAGATCGCCATCTGCTTGCTTCAATACGCCGGGTTGTAGGCCATCCAGCAATGAAGCCCAAAGCGCATACAAATCCGCAAAAGCAGACCAGCCCTGCTCGATAACACCTGGGAATTTATAACGAAGATCACCCACTCGACGATCCTCTGCTGGCAGAGAACTCATGCCGACTAAGGTAGCCCTAGCGCCATCCACGAGGATGTTGAGCGGGGTTATGTTCCTATGGGTGAATCCCAGCCTGTGTAGATAGCCAAGCCCCGCGAGTAATTGCTCCAGCCAGTGCCGGAACTCGTCGGCACTGATAGACGCTTGGTCAAAGAGCGTCTCACCACTCGCCCATGCTCGACTTATGAAATAAGCATCGGTACTGGGAATTCGAGCAAGATCGAATACCCGCTCCAATGCAGGATGTAGTGGTCAACCCATCCCGGACAGTGGGTTAAGTTTTTCTTCGGCCACCGCAGGCGGTAGCCCATCGTTGAATTGATGCGGCCTGATCCAGTTGTAGCGGTGCATCAGGTAATGACTGATGTCCCGTTGGGCCTCCTGAGCTGTCAGGTAACCGGTCGGTGGAATCCACTCCGATTTCAAACTGCGGAACAATCGCTCCATCGGCGAGTTATCCCAGCAGTTGCCCCGGCGGCTCATGCTCTGTTCCATCCGATATCGCCACAACCGTTGCCGAAACAGGCGGCTAGCGTATTGGCTGCCCTGATCGGAATGAAACAGTACCTGCTGCG
>NZ_FORS01000004.1:464932-480906 GCF_900114065.1 Stutzerimonas kunmingensis | reverse complement strand
CGCTGTTGCTTGGGCCGCAGCGAATCGGCTTTTAGCGCCTGCTCCAGCGTGGCGTGAAAAGGGCTGAGTTTGTTGAAGATCGCGCGGCGTTGGTAGACCGGCGGCTTGGCCTCAGGTGCTCTGACCCACTTGCGAATCGTGTTGCGCGCCAACCCGGTGCGCTTGGCTATCTCATGCAGCGACAGCTTGTCGCGGAAATACATCCGGCGGATTTTGCCCATCATTTCCATACTGATCACCCTGTGTTCTCCTGCTCAAAAATTGAGCAGAAGCAGTTGAACACCTGGGTCAGTTTTCAGTCGGCAGAACAGCCTCTACTGGGTCAGTTTTCGGTCAGCGGCAACAGACTGCCCACAACCGCTGCAACAAGGCAGCCTTGAGGCATCGGGCTTGAGCCTTATCAGCAGGCAATGGGTACCGAGAGGCTCATAGCTATCCAGCTCGAAGCCTTCCCAGAACAGGGCGAGCAAACTAGCATCCATGGCGACGGCGGTGGTGGGGTCGGAAATGTTTTGGCGAACACCACCTTAGCCCTTCTCGCCGCCGTCTCCCCTCGCTTTCCCGCTAATCCGCGATGAACCATATTTTTGGGGTGGCCTTTCGCTACGCATCCTCATTTAATCTCTGTAGCAAGCTAATCCTGCTTGTCTGGGGTCGAATTCTTCTATCGTGTGCCGATAACCTTGCTGTCATTCCGTTGCGGCAATTGAAGCGCTCCGCTCCGCCAGCACTAATAAAAACAACAGGTATTTCATGGGTGTTAGCCAGATAATCCTTCGCCGCTCGCTTCCTTTGCTGCTCGCCGTGCTCCTGGTTGTATCGTCTGTTATCTCCTATTCCGTTAAGCGAATGACCGATACGCTTGACCGTAACGTGATCGAGCACAGCCATTTCTTGATAGAGAAGGCGTTAAGTCACAGACAGGCCATGCTTCGGCAGGGAATGGCCGCATTCGTCACGCTCAATAACGCCTCAACCGATCCGCAATCGCGAGCTAAGATGGCGGCTCCAGACGTGCTTTTTTACAGCCTCGATTTCGATGCCCTTATGGTGTTTGGCTCCGGCGTCGAAAAAACTCAGGCGCTCACTTCCGAGGCAGTGCGGGACAGCGATCTGCTTCAGCGGCTCGGCGTTGGGTTGGATGGGCTGTTAGAGCAAGCCCGGCGGGGTGGCCCCGATGCGTTGACAGGTGGAATTCTGCGGCTCGATGACACGTTGGTGCTCGCTGCTGCGGCAAATGCTTTGCCTGAGGATCAGGTCGCCCTGAGACGGGCTTCCGGCACCACCTTGGTTCTGATTGATTTGCTGGATCCGGACGAACTGCTGCGGCTCGGCTTCCAATACGGACTGATCGATTTACATTTAATTGGCCAAGGTGAGGGTGGTGCGATATCAGAAGATGGCAGCCTAGCGCTCACCGACCTGGCGGGCGCCTCGGTAATCTTCGGCTGGTCGGCTCCTGAGTTCGGTCATGAGATGCTTGAAGGGCTGCTACCGATAGTCGGCTCCTCTGCGGTATTAATGCTTCTTCTAATAGGGTTGATCGCCCTTGATGCGGTGAGGGCATCGCGACGCCTTGAAGATAGTCACTCGGCGCTTACGGTCAGCCAGGCAAGCCTTGCTAGTAGTGAGAAGCGCTTTCGTGATATCGCCGAGGCTGCATCGGACTGGTTGTGGGAAACCGATGAGCGCTTGAGGTTGATATACCTCTCCGAACGGTTTGAACGCGTCACCGAATTCAAAGCCAGCCAATGGCTGGGACGCCCGCTAGATGAGCTGCTTCAGGCTGATACGCAGGGTATCGCGCTGTGGTTACAGACACAGAGCAGAAAACCCTTGCGTTGCAAGTATTCGGACCGTAACGGTGACGTTCGGATCTGTCGCCTGGCGTCGCGGCCGATCATGGCGGACGGGAAATGTGCCGGTTACAGAGGTACCGCCAGCGACATCACCGAGGAGGTAAAAGCGCAGACGCAGGTAGAGCATCTATCCATGCACGACGCTCTGACTGGCCTGCCCAATCGTAACAACTTGCACAGTTTTCTGGCCGGCAAGCTGGGAGCCAATAGGCCGTTGGCAATGATCAGTCTGGACCTGGATCGATTTAAGCCAGTAAATGACACCCTTGGGCACGCTGCAGGCGATCTGGTGCTCCAGGAAATGTCGCTCCGTTTGCTTAACTGTACGCGCAACGAAGACCTCGTCGCTCGGCTTGGCGGCGACGAATTCATCATGGTACTTGATGGCATAAGCTCCCAGGAAAGCATTGAGGCGCTTTGTGTACGCCTTATCGATCAGATCAAACAACCGATCGTATACGAAGGCCAGAACATCTTCGTCGGCGGAAGCATCGGTATTGCGCTTGCGCCGCAGGACGCGACCGAGGCGAACGAGCTGTTGCGCTGTGCGGACATTGCGCTCTATCAGGCCAAGGAAGATGGACGTGCCACGTGGCGGTTCTACGCCAGCGAAATGAACCAGCGGTTATTACAAAGACGACAGCTTGAGATGGACCTGCGGCAAGCCATGGCTATGGGGGAAATGGCGCTTCAGTATCAGCCGCGCTATCGAACAAATGGTTTGCACATCATCGGAGCTGAAGCACTGGTGCGCTGGCAGCACCCACTGAAGGGGTTGCTCGGCCCGGCGCACTTCATTGACCTAGCGGAGGAAACCGGGCTCATCGTTCCGCTCGGACGATGGGTGTTAAATGAGGCCTGCAACGAAGCAGCACGCTGGCCCGAGCATATCTGCGTGTCAGTCAACCTGTCCGTTGTCCAGTTCCGTCAGAGCGACCTCCGACTGGATGTTCAGCGGGCACTGACGGAAGCCGGTCTGGCTGCCTCGCGGCTTGAGCTGGAGGTTGCCGAGAGCATTTTGCTGGATGAGTCCGCAGGTGCGTTAGCAACCCTCAATGCGCTCAAGGAATTAGGCGTACGCCTGACCATGGACCACTTCGGTAAGGGCTATTCTTCGCTCAATTACCTACGAAGTTATCCGTTCGACGGGTTGAAGATAGATCGCAGCTTGAATCGCCCCGGCTTTCCTAGACACTCTCCAAGCTCTGGAAATAACGCTTTTCAAACTCCACTGGCGACAGCTGCATAGCGCTGCTGTGCCGGCGCTTGGGGTTATAGAACATCTCGATGTAATCGAACACATCACTGCGGGCTTCTTCGCGAGTGCCGTAGGTTTTCCGTCGGATGCGCTCCCGCTTCAGCAACTGGAAAAAGCTTTCCGCGACCGCGTTGTCGTGACAGTTGCCGCGTCGACTCATGCTGCTGATTAGGTTGTTGGCCTTTAGGAAGCTCTGCCAGTCCGAGCTGCTGAACTGGCTGCCCTGGTCGGAGTGGATCATCACCTCCTGCCTGGGCTTGCGCCGCCAGACCGCCATCAGCAACGCATCGATGGCCAGGTCGCTGCACATCCGTGGTTTCATCGACCAGCCGATCACCTGGCGCGAAAACAGATCCAGCACCACCGCCAAGTACAACCAGCCCTCATAGGTGCGGATGTAGGTGATGTCGGTGACCCAGACCTTGTTCGGCTCGCTGACCTTGAACTGCCGCTCCAGGCGGTTGGGCGAAGCCACTGGCGGCTTGCCACCGTAGTACCCGGGGCGCCGGCGATAACCGGTCTGCGAGCGCAGCCCCTCTCTCCTCATCAGGCGAGCCACACGGTGCCGGCCACAGGGCTCGCCCAGCTCACGCAGGTCGTCGTGGATCTTGCGGTAGCCGTAGACCCCGCCGCTTTCCAACCAGGCATGCTTGATCAATCCGAGCAGGCGTTGATCTTCCTTGGCGCGTACCGATTTCGGCTCGACCAGCCAGGCGTAGTAACCGCTGGGATGCACCTTGAGGGTCTGGCAGAGACGCCGCACCGGGTACTCCACCGACAGCTTGCTGATGACGGCGTACTTCAGCCGGACTCCTTGGCAAAGTACGCGGCGGCCTTTTTTAGGATGTCTCGCTCTTCGGTCACCCGCTTGAGTTCCGCGCGCAAGCGACGCAGCTCGGCCTGTTGATCATCTACCTGCTGCCGCTGTGCTTGGGGCTTGCTGTAGCGCTTTACCCAGGCGTACAGGCTGTGCGCGGACACGCCTAGACGCTCCGCCACATCGGCAACGCGCAAACCGCGCTCGGTGACTTGCTTGACCGCTTCGATCTTGAATTCTTCGGGGTAACGCTGGTTGCTCATGGCACCTCCTGTTGGGCCTCATTATGAGGCTTGGAGGTGTCTACGAAACTAGGGGCGATTCAGCTTCATTGGCAACGCGCTAAGTTCTGCTAATGACCGTTTGATCATCAAGGCAATCGTTGGGCTCGCGGAGGCCTTGGAGCTCACGGTTACCGCCGAGGGCGTTGAGACTGGTGAGCAGCTTGAATGGTTGGAAGAAGCAGACTGCGCAGTGGTGCAGGGTTTTCACATATGCCAGCCTCAATTCGCTCAAGAAATGGAGCGACTGGTTCAGGAGATGGGATGATGCGAATGTTAGTGGCTAACAGGCTAGGGAACTGCACACATGCCATGAACAAGTTTTCTAATCATTAAGTTAAGGGCGATTATGTCGACTATTTCAAGCGAGACAGTTATTTAGTCCTTGCAAGCGGATCACCATGCGTCAACAAACTTCAATAAACCCGCCCAACCCCGGATTGTGCGTAAAGGCTCTGGTTTTGCCGCATCCGACGGCATTGGTCAAGGATGCTAAAGACGGCTAAAATTGCCGGCGACCGCTAAGTCTTCACTGTTCGAATAGCTCCATCACCGCGCAATATAGATGCTGGCGGAATGGCGGTAAATGTGACGGTAAAACCTATATCGATTAAATTTGTCCCTTTAACCATGCGGGTTTAGGCGACCTATTGATGATTGAGTGGGAATGATCTGAAGCAATGAGGGCAGCCCAGGCTGCCCTCATGCTATGCGCAGCCTCCGCAGAGAGGCGCGTCGAGCCTGATGGGCCCATGAATTCGGACTGGCTGGAGCCCATGCATGTCCTTTACCCGTAGACAGATTCTCACCGGCCTGACCGGTCTTGGTGTCGTCGGTCTCGCCGGCAGTGGCGCGCGCTACTGGCTCGGGCGCCCGGCCGACATCACCACTCATGACTACGAACTGATCGCCGCCCCGCTGGACGTGCAGCTGGTGCCTGGTCACGTCACGCCTGCCTGGGCCTATGGCGGGCAAGCGCCTGGCATGGAGCTGCGTGGCCGTCAGGGCGACTGGCTGCGGGTGCGCTTCATCAACAATCTGCCCGAGCCCACCACCATCCACTGGCATGGCATTCGTCTGCCGCTGGAAATGGATGGCGTGCCCTACGTATCGCAGTTGCCGGTGTTGCCCGGTGAGTTCTTCGACTATCGCTTCCAGCTGCACGATGCCGGCAGCTTCTGGTATCACCCGCACACCAGCAGTGCCGCGCAGCTGGGTCGCGGGCTGGTCGGTCCGCTGATTGTCGAGGAGCGCGAACCAAGCGGTTTCAGGCACGAGCGCACGCTCAACCTGAAAAGCTGGCATGTCGACAAGCAGGGGGCGTTCACCGAATTCAGCGTGCCGCGCGAGGCGGCCCGTGGCGGTACGCCGGGCGTGCTGTCGACGGTGAATGGCACACATGCCCCCACGCTTGATCTGCCGGCCGGGCAGGTCGTGCGGCTGCGGCTGCTGAATCTCGACAACACCCTGACCTATCGGCTGAACCTGCCAGATAGCGAGGCGCGCATCTATGCGCTCGATGGACATCCGGTCGCTCCGATGCCGCTGGGCAAGGAGTACTGGCTCGGTCCGGGCATGCGTATCGACCTGGCGCTGAAGGTGCCGGAAGCCGGCACGGAGCTGTCCTTGCGCAATGGTCCGCTACGGCTGGCGACGCTGCGCTCGGTGGCGCATGACGAAGTCGCCGGCGACTGGCCGCCGGCGTTGCCGGCCAATCCCGTGGCGGAGCCGGATCTGCAGCGCGCGGAAACGCTGCGCTTCAACTTCGAGTGGGCCGGTACCTTGTCGACAGACGCCGCGCAGGGCGGCGCCTATACCTTCTGGCAGATCAACGGCGAGGCTTGGGACATCAACGACAAGACCTGTGCCGATCGCCCGATTGCTACGCTGAAAAAGGATGGCCATTACATCTTCGAGCTGCGCAATCTCAGTCAGTACCAGCATCCGATTCATCTGCACGGTATGACCTTCAAGGTGATCTCGTCCAATCGCCGCAAGATCGATCCGTGGTTCACCGATACCTACCTACTGGGCAAGAACGAGACGGCCCGTATCGCGCTGGTCGCCGATAATCCGGGTGTCTGGATGTTTCACTGTCATGTCATCGACCACATGGAAACCGGGTTGATGGCAGCGATCGAGGTGGTATGAGACAGGGCGGAGTAGGGCAGTGAGGAAGCCGCAGATAATCGACCGCAGCCAGGACGAGCGCTTCATGCGCGAAGCCCTGGCGCTGGCGGCGCAGGGCGCTGCGTTGGGAGAGGTGCCGGTCGGCGCTGTGCTGGTGCAGGATGGGCAGATCATTGGGCGCGGCTTCAACTGCCCGATCTCCCGACACGACCCCAGTGCTCATGCGGAAATGGTCGCGGTGCGGGATGCGGCGCAGGTGCTGCAGAACTATCGGCTACCCGGCGTGACGCTCTACGTCACGCTGGAGCCGTGCAGCATGTGCGCCGGTCTGATCGTGCATTCGCGGATCCAGCGCGTCGTCTATGGCGCCACCGAGCCGAAGGCCGGCGTGGTTGTCAGTCGCGGCCAGTTTTTCGATCAGGGCTTTCTCAACCACCGGGTGCTGGTCGAGGGCGGCGTGCTGGCCGAGGAGTGCGGGGCGGTGCTCAGCGAGTTCTTCCGCCAGCGCCGGCAGAAGGGTTAGCGCGCCGCTGTTGTCGGCTGCAGCGTTTCATGGGCGGCGACGCTGCCCTGTGCCGGAAAGACCACCAGATGGTCGGCGGCGATGGCGATGCCGACTTCCTGCCCGGTGGGGTAGTCCGCATGGCTGGTGAAGATCGCCACCAGCTGATTGCCGGTGGGCAGCTGCAGCCGGTACAGCGTCGATGCGCCGAGAAAGGTCTTGCCGACGATCAGCGCCCGCAGCGGGCTGTCCGGCTTGTAGACGATGTCGTCCGGGCGCAGCAGCACATCGACCGAGCTGCCCGCGGGCCAGGTGTAGGCACGGTTGCCGCGGATCAGGCCGAGTTCGGTCTGCACGGTTTCCGGGTCGAGCAGCTGCCCGCGGATGAAGTAGCCCTGGCCGATAAAGCTGGCGACGAAGGGCGTCAGTGGCTCGTGATAGAGGTTGAACGGGGTGTCCCACTGCTCCAGCCGGCCATCCTTGAACACGCCGACCTGATCGCTGACGGCAAAGGCTTCTTCCTGATCATGGGTGACCAGAATGGCGCTGGTGTTGCGCGCCTTGAGAATCTCGCGCACTTCATGGCTGAGGCGCCGGCGCAGTTCCACGTCGAGGTTGGAGAACGGCTCGTCCAGCAGCAAAAGTGCAGGCTCGGGCGCCAGGGCGCGGGCCAGTGCGACGCGCTGCTGCTGTCCGCCGGAGAGCTCATGCGGATAACGTTTGCCAAGGGCGGCCAGGTGCACCAGTTCGAGCATTTCGGAGACGATTCGCGAGCAGTCAGGCTGCTTGCGAATCCCGAAGGCGATGTTCTCCGCCACGGTCAGATGGGGAAACAGCGCGTAGTCCTGAAAGACCATGCCGATGCGGCGCTTCTCCGGCGCCAGGGTGAAGCCCGAGCGGGAAATGACCGACTCCGCCAGGTGGATTTCGCCCTGGTGCACCGGCTCGAAGCCGGCGATGGCACGCAGCGTAGTGGTCTTGCCGCAACCGGACGGGCCCAGCAGGCAGCCGATGTCGCCGCGGTTCAGATGCAGGTTGAGGTGCTGGACGATGCTCTGCTCGCCGTAGCCGCAGGCCAGGTCACGCAGTTGCAGCAGCGGCGGCTCGTGTTTCATGCGTGGTGGTAGGCCGGCTCGACGAGAAACTCCAGCAGCGCCTTCTGTACATGCAGGCGGTTCTCGGCCTGATCCCAGGCCACGGAGCGCGGATCGTCGAGCAGGTCGTGGCTGATCTCCTCGCCGCGGTGGGCCGGCAGGCAATGCATGAACAGCACGTCCTCGGCAGCGCAATCGAGCAGAGCGCGGTCCACCTGATAGGGGCGGAACGTGGCCAGGCGCGCGGCGGCCTCGTCTTCCTGGCCCATGGAGGCCCAGACGTCGGTGCTGATCAGGTGTGCGCCTGCAGCCGCTTCGCGCGGATCACGCATTACCTGCACGCGATCACCGGCGCGCGCCATCAGTTCGGCGTCGGGCTCGTAGCCCTCGGGGCAGGCGACCTTGAGCTGGAAGTCGAACTGGATGGAGGCTTCTATATAGGTATTGCACATGTTGTTGCCGTCGCCGATCCAGGCCACCGTCTTGCCGCCGATGCTGCCGCGGTGCTCATGGAAGGTCTGCATATCGGCCATCAGCTGGCAGGGGTGCAGGTCATCGGAAAGACCGTTGATGACCGGCACGCTCGAGTTGGCGGCAAAGTCGGTGAGGGTCGAGTGGGCGAACGTGCGGATCATCACCGCATCGAGCATGCGCGACATGACGATGGCCGAATCGCTGATCGGCTCGCCGCGCCCGAGCTGGGTGTCGCGCGGGGACAGGAAGATCGCCTGGCCGCCGAGCTGGATCATGCCGGCTTCGAACGACAGTCGGGTGCGGGTCGAGGCCTTCTCGAAGATCATGCCCAGCACGCGATTCTTCAGGGGTTCGAACAGGACGCCGCGCTCGCGCAGATCCTTCAGCTCGATGCCGCGGCGGACCAGGCTGTTCAGCTCCTGGGGCGTGCAGTCCATCAGTGAGAGAAAATGCCTTGCGCTCATATCAACTACCTTTATTGCCGCAGCGCGATCCAGTGCTTTTCGACAGAAAAAGGGGACCGACGACTGGGGGTCGCACGGGGAGCGACGAAACGGGAAAGGCGCGATCTTATCCAGAAAGCGAGCATAGGCGCAAATCCGCAGCCCACGGCCTCCGGTGGGCTGAATCGCCGTGCTGACGGCCTTTGCGCCGCAACAAAGCCGAGTCCTCCGCTCGGCTTTCCCACGTTTTTTCCGTTACAATGCGCGGCAACCGTGTCTAGCCGAGGTACTCCATGGATATCATCGAAACCATCAAAGAACAGATCGCCAACAACCCGGTGCTGCTTTACATGAAGGGTTCGCCCAACGCCCCGCAGTGCGGCTTTTCCGCTCGCGCGACCCAGGCGGTAATGGGCTGTGGCGAGAAGTTCGCTTATGTCGACATCCTGCAGAACCCGGAAATTCGTGCCAGCCTGCCGACCTATGCCAACTGGCCGACCTTCCCGCAGCTGTGGGTGAATGGTGAGCTAGTCGGTGGCAGCGACATCATCCTCGAGATGTTCGAGAACGGCGAGCTGCAGACCCTGATCAAGTCCGCTGTCGGCAAGACCGAGGCTTAAGCCCGGTCTGACCGCGTAGGCTTTGCTGATGCCCGCATCGAAGGATGCGGGCATTTTTGTTTGTGCCGCTCTGCGGAATAACGCCGCTCGGCTGACGCGTTGATCTTTATGGTCTTTCCCGGGTCAGAGGTCGCGGTGAGGGCGTTTCCCTCTGTTCTGTTGATCCCTTGAAGTGAGAGACGCCACCTGATGCCCTATATGCGAATGCTGCCCTTTCTGATCGTGCTGGCGGTCGTCCTGTTCAACGGCTTGAAGCCGGAGCCGGTACCGCAGTTGTTCGATCAGCAAGACAAGCTGCATCATCTGCTGGGTTTCGCCGCGCTGGCGTTCACCCTTCGTCTGGCGTTCCCGCGGGTGCCATTCCTGTGGGGGCTGGGTCTGACAGTTATTGCGGCACTGTCGATCGAGATCGGGCAGGGCATGCTGCCTTATCGGACCGCCTCGCGCTGGGACATGCTGGCCAATGTGTTGGGCGTGCTGCTGGGCTGGGGCTGCTCGGTTGTGGCGCAGGGCTGGTGGCGTCAGCGGCTGGGAGAGCCGCTGACCGAGTAGGAAGCGAATAACCTGGGACGCAGTCCTGATGAGAGTCCAGCGGCAATAAAAAAGCCCCGGTATTAACCGAGGCTTTGAAATTTGGCTCCGCGACTTGGACTCGACAGCGAAGCTGAACGCGCTTCAGCGCGGCCCCGAAGGGGTGAGCGAAGCGAATAACCTGGGACGCAGTCCCTGGTGAGAGTCCAGCGGCAATAAAAAAGCCCCGGTATTAACCGAGGCTTTGAAATTTGGCTCCGCGACCTGGACTCGACAGCGAAGCTGAACGCGCTTTAGCGCGGCCCCGAAGGGGTGAGCGAAGCGAATAACCTGGGACGCAGTCCCTGGTGAGAGTCCAGCGGCAATAAAAAAGCCCCGGTATTAACCGAGGCTTTGAAATTTGGCTCCGCGACCTGGACTCGAACCAGGGACCCAATGATTAACAGTCATTTGCTCTACCGACTGAGCTATCGCGGAACAACGGTGCGTATCCTACTGTTTGCAAAAGAGAAGTCAACCCTTTGCGCCGCTAGGAACGACGCCGCGCCCGGGGGCTGAGAGGGCCCCGGGCGGCTGGAGTCAGAGCACCTGAACGATGGCGTCAGTGACGTGACCGATGTTGTTGCGGTTCAGTGCGGCGGCGCAGATTCGACCGGTGCTGATGGCGTAGACGCCGAACTCGACACGCAGTCGCTCGACCTGCTCGGCCGTGAGGCCGGAGTAGGAGAACATGCCGCGCTGGGCGGCAACGAAACTGAAGTCCGTCTTCGCGCCTTTGGCCGCCAATTGCTCGACCATGCTCAGACGCAGCTCGCGGATGCGGCTGCGCATCTCGCCCAGCTCGGCTTCCCACATGGCGCGCAGTTCCGGGCTGTTGAGCACCGCGGAGACGATCGTGGCGCCGTGGGTCGGCGGGTTGGAATAGTTGGTGCGGATCACGCGCTTGACCTGCGACAGTACGCGAGCCGACTCCTCGCGGCTCTGGGTGACCATCGACAGCGCGCCGACGCGTTCGCCGTACAGCGAGAAAGACTTGGAGAACGAGCTGGAAACGAAGAAGGTCATGCCCGACTCGGCGAAAAGGCGCACGGCGGCGGCGTCCTCTTCGATGCTGTCGCCGAAGCCCTGGTAGGCGATGTCGATGAACGGCACGTGATCCTGGGCACGCAGCACGTCGAGAATCTGCTTCCAGTCATCCAGGTTCAGATCGACGCCGGTCGGGTTGTGGCAGCAGGCGTGCAGCACGACGATGGAGCGGGGTGGCAGGTTCTTCAGGTCCTGCAGCAGGCCGGCGCGATCGATGCCGTGATTGCTCGCGTCATAGTAGCTGTAGCTCTGGACCGGGAAACCGGCCGACTCGAACAGCGCGCGATGGTTTTCCCAGCTCGGGTTGCTGATGGCAACTACGGCGTTCGGCAGCAGGCGCTTGAGGAAGTCTGCGCCGACTTTGAGTGCGCCGGTTCCGCCGAGCGCCTGGGTAGTCACCACCCGGCCTTCGGCGATCAGCGGAGAATCGTTGCCGAACAGCAGCTTCTGTACGGCAGCATCATAAGCGGCAATGCCCTCGATCGGCAGATAGCCGCGGGGCGCGTGGGCAGCGATGCGGGCATGCTCGGCCTCGACCACGGCGCGCAGCAGTGGAATGCGACCTTCTTCGTTGTAGTAGACACCGACACCGAGGTTGACCTTGTTCGGCCGCGTGTCGGCGTTGAAGGCTTCATTGAGGCCGAGGATAGGATCGCGCGGCGCCATTTCGACAGCAGAGAACAAACTCATGGTGAGGGGGCTCGAAAGAGAAGAGTGACTAGATTCACCACCCTCGCGTCGGCGCGCAGGGTGATGCGCAAACGGGGCGGTAGTATAGCGGTCAAGCCTGTTGCCTGCGATATGCTACCGAGGTTTTCTGATCACTTTCGGTGCGTTTTGCGTACTGGAAAGATGGGCGGTTTCTCGGCTCTGCGCGCCCATCGCTGGTGGCGGATTTCAGGATCCGCTGGCTGTCGCGCCAAACCGCTGGATGGCTGTTCGAAAGTCCGGCTGCCAAGCTCGCACATGTTACCTAGAGAGGCGAAATGTCCAAGTTCGAACTGGTCACCCGTTTCAAGCCGGCCGGCGATCAACCGGAGGCCATTCGGCAGATGATCGAAGGCATCGAGGCGGGGTTGTCGCACCAGACGCTGCTGGGCGTTACGGGCTCGGGCAAGACCTTCAGCGTCGCCAACGTCATCGCCCATGTGCAGCGGCCTACGCTGGTGCTGGCGCCAAACAAGACGCTGGCCGCGCAGCTCTATGGTGAGTTCAAGGCGTTCTTCCCGAACAATGCGGTCGAGTATTTCGTTTCCTACTACGACTACTATCAGCCGGAAGCCTATGTGCCGTCGTCGGACACCTTCATCGAGAAGGATGCATCGATCAACGATCACATCGAGCAGATGCGTCTGTCGGCAACCAAGGCGCTGCTGGAGCGCCCGGATGCGATCATCGTCACCACTGTGTCGTGCATCTACGGTCTGGGTGATCCGCAGTCATACCTGAAGATGGTCCTGCACGTCGATCGTGGTGATCGGCTCGATCAGCGCGAGCTGCTGCGCCGGCTGACTGGACTGCAGTACACCCGCAACGACATGGATTTCGCTCGTGCGACCTTCCGTGTGCGCGGCGACGTGATCGACATCTTCCCGGCGGAATCGGATCTCGAAGCGGTGCGCATCGAGCTGTTCGATGATGAGGTGGAGAGCCTGTCGGCCTTCGATCCGCTGACCGGGGAGGTCATCCGCAAGCTGCCGCGCTTCACCTTCTATCCCAAGAGCCACTACGTGACGCCGCGGGAAACCCTGCTCGACGCGATAGAGAAGATCAAGGACGAACTGCGCGAGCGGCTCGATTACCTGCGCAGCCAGAACAAGCTGGTGGAGGCGCAGCGGCTCGAGCAGCGCACGCGTTTCGATCTGGAAATGATCATGGAGCTGGGTTACTGCAACGGCATCGAAAACTACTCGCGCTATCTGTCCGGGCGCGATGCTGGCGAGCCGCCACCGACGCTGTTCGACTACCTGCCGGCCGATGCGCTGCTGGTGATCGATGAGTCCCACGTGTCGGTGCCGCAGGTCGGCGCGATGTACAAGGGCGACCGCTCGCGCAAGGAAACCCTGGTGGAGTATGGCTTCCGTCTGCCATCGGCGCTGGATAACCGGCCGATGCGCTTCGACGAATGGGAGGCGATCTGCCCGCAGACCATCTTCGTCTCCGCGACACCCGGACCTTACGAGGCTGAACATGCTGGCCGCGTGGTGGAGCAGGTCGTGCGTCCGACGGGCCTGGTCGATCCACAGATCGAGGTGCGTCCTGCACTGACCCAGGTCGACGATCTGCTGTCGGAGATTCGCAAGTGCGTGGTCAAGGAGGAGCGGGTGCTGGTCACCACGCTGACCAAGCGCATGGCCGAGGACTTGACCGACTACCTGAGTGATCACGATGTGCGCGTGCGCTACCTGCATTCGGACATCGATACCGTGGAACGGGTCGAGATCATCCGCGACCTGCGGCTGGGCACTTTCGATGTGCTGGTGGGCATCAACCTGCTGCGCGAAGGCCTGGATATGCCTGAGGTGTCGCTGGTGGCGATCCTCGATGCGGACAAGGAAGGCTTCCTGCGTTCAGAGCGCTCGCTGATCCAGACCATCGGCCGCGCGGCGCGCAATCTCAACGGTCGCGCGATTTTGTATGCCGACAACATCACCGGGTCCATGCAGCGCGCCATGGACGAAACCGAGCGGCGGCGCAACAAGCAGATTGCCTTCAACGAGGCCAACGGCATCGTGCCCAAGGGCGTGAAGAAGGACGTGCAGGACATCCTCGAAGGCGCAACCGTACCGGGCTCGCGCAGCAAGAAGCGGCGTGGCGAGGCGAAAGCGGCGGAGGAGAGTGCGCGTTACGAGAACGAACTGCGTTCGCCGAGCGAGATCACCAAGCGGATTCGTCAGCTGGAAGAGAAGATGCTGAGTCTGGCGCGCGATCTGGAGTTCGAGGCGGCCGCTGAAGCGCGCGACGAAATTCACAAGCTGCGCGAGCGCTTGTTGCAGGTCTAGCAGCTACTGGCGGATCGACCGTTTCGGCCTGTCCCGGAGCGTCTCCTTCGGGACGCGCTCGCTCTGCTTCCCGGTGTTTGGCTGGAGCCGGCTGCGCAGCGCCTGCTAACATTCGTCCCTTTCCGTATGTCCTACCGTCCGAGAGCATTCATGACCACGGTTCGCACCCGCATCGCGCCATCTCCGACCGGCGATCCCCACGTCGGTACTGCCTACATCGCGCTGTTCAATCTGTGCTTCGCCCGACAGCACGGTGGCCAGTTCATCTTGCGCATCGAGGATACCGATCAGGTGCGATCGACCCGTGAATCCGAGCAGCAGATCTACGATGCGCTGCGCTGGCTGGGCATCGAATGGGACGAGGGTCCGGACGTTGGCGGTCCGCATGGCCCGTACCGGCAGAGCGAGCGCGGCGAGATCTACAAGAAGTACTCGGACGAGCTGGTCAGCAAGGGTCATGCGTTCCCGTGCTTCTGCAGCAGCGAGCGCCTGGATCAGGTGCGTGCCGAGCAGATGGCGAACAAGGAAACGCCGCGTTATGACGGCCATTGCATGCACCTCGATCCGGCCGAAGCTCAGCGTCGCATCGCTGCTGGTGAATCCCATGTGATCCGGATGAGGGTGCCGAGCGAAGGCGTGTGCCAGGTCAACGACATGCTGCGCGGCACCGTCGAGATCGGCTGGGATCGCATGGACATGCAGGTGCTGATGAAGGCCGATGGCCTGCCGACCTACTTCCTCGCCAACGTGGTCGATGACCACCTGATGGGCATCACTCATGTGCTGCGTGGCGAAGAGTGGCTGCCGTCGGCGCCCAAGCTGATCAAGCTGTACGAGTACTTCGGCTGGGAGCAGCCGAAGCTGTGCTACATGCCGTTGCTGCGCAATCCCGACAAGAGCAAGCTCTCCAAGCGCAAGAATCCGACCTCGGTGACCTTCTACGAGCGCATGGGTTTTCTGCCACAGGCGATGCTCAACTACCTCGGGCGCATGGGTTGGTCGATGCCTGACGAGCGCGAGAAATTCACGCTGAACGAGATGATCGAGCACTTCGACATCAATCGCGTATCGCTCGGCGGACCGATCTTCGATCTGGAGAAGCTTTCCTGGCTGAACGGCCAGTGGCTGCGCGAACTGCCGGTCGAACAGTTCGCTGCCGAAGTGCAGAAGTGGGCATTCAATCCGCAGTACATGATGCAGATCGCGCCGCACGTGCAGCAGCGCGTGGAAACCTTCAGCCAGATTGCGCCATTGGCTGGCTTCTTCTTCTCCGGTGCATTGCCGCTCGACCCCACATTGTTCGCGCACAAGAAGCTCGATGCGACGCAGGTGCGCCAGGTTATGCAGCTGATTCTGTGGAAGTTGGAAGCACTGCGCCAGTGGGAAAAGGAGCGCATCACCGCGTGCATCACCCAGGTGGCGGAACATCTAGGCTTCAAGCTGCGCGATGTGATGCCGCTGATGTTCGCCGCCATCACCGGGCAGGCCAGTTCGGTATCGGTACTCGACGCGATGGAGATTCTCGGCCCGGATCTGACGCGCTTCCGCCTGCGCAACGCACTCGAGTTGCTCGGTGGCGCGTCGAAGAAGGAAGCCAAGGAGTGGGAGAAGCTCGCGGCGACGATTGTCTGAGTGCGGGGCAGGGGCGGTGCTTGTGACCAGCATCGCCCCGAGGTGTCGCCGTTACCATTCGTCGGTGGTAAGTAGTTGTTCCTAATGCCAAAAAAACTTCGGCCCGTTCGAAATTGTTGTTGACACTACTTGGGGGCGCCCCTAATATGCGCCCCGTCCTCGAGATGGGGCTATAGCTCAGCTGGGAGAGCGCTTGCATGGCATGCAAGAGGTCGACGGTTCGATCCCGTCTAGCTCCACCAATC
>NZ_FORS01000004.1:0-464652 GCF_900114065.1 Stutzerimonas kunmingensis | reverse complement strand
CGTCCCCTTCGTCTAGTGGCCTAGGACACCGCCCTTTCACGGCGGTAACAGGGGTTCGAGTCCCCTAGGGGACGCCATTTTTATTGCCCGTTTTGGGCTTCAAGGGGTCATCTTTTATGAGATGGCCCTTTTTGTTTTGCGTGGTCGAAAAGTCGGTTGAGTCGCACTGCGCTGAATGTCTTGTCATTGCTCGCAGCAACAGGCGTGACTCGTCGCGGCGGCTGCGGTTTCATAGGTCATCGCAAACGGCCAACGAGGCTTGCAACGAATGAGCTGGGATCAGGCGGACGCGTTTACCATCGACCTGCAGGTGCAGTCCGAGCATATCGACGAGCTGGGCCATGCCAACAATGCGGTCTATGTAACCTGGCTGGAGCGGTGTGCCTGGCAGCATTCGCAGAGTCTGGGATTGGGCATCGACGACTACCGCCGTCTCGATCGGGCGATGGCAGTGCTGCGGCATGAGATCGACTATCTGGCCGCGGCCTACGAAGGCGATCTGCTGCAGTTGGGAACCTGGATTTCCGAATCCGATCAGCGTTTGAAGATGAAACGCAATTTCCAGCTGATCCGACCGGCCGACGGCGCTACGCTGCTGCGCGCGCAGACGACTTTCGTTTGCATCGAGCTCTCCAGCGGGAAACCCAAGCGCATGCCGCCGGAGTTCATCGACGGCTACGGTAAAGCCCTGGTTCAGCCGTACCCGCTGGAGCTTTGACGAAGCTGGTTGCTCAGCCGCGCTGCTCGGGCTTCATGACGTCGCTCTCGCGGCGCTTCTCGGCATCCTCGCGCCAATCTTCCTGGATTTCCTCTTTCATTTTCGGGTCGGCGCCGCCATCTTCGTTCTCGCGAACCATTCCCTCGCCTTTCTTTTCCTGCTGGATGTTGGTGCCTTGCGGCTGAGTGTTCATCATGTCCTGGTCGGCCAGCGCAACCGCGGAAAACAAGCTGCCCAGTGCGATGATGCCTGCGTACAAGATTTTCATCTGAACCTCCGGCTATCGGGTGATAAAGGACTTACCATCTCAATAACCGACCTGCTGCGCTGAAGATTCGTTCACTCCTGTCCGGTGCCCTGTTTTCCGTGAGTCAGTCCACCCTTCGCAAGATCATCCATATTGATTGCGACTGCTTTTACGCCGCGATCGAGATGCGCGACGACCCCAGTCTGGCTCGGCGGCCGATCGCAGTTGGTGGCGCTGCGGATCGGCGCGGGGTCATTGCTACGTGCAACTACGAGGCGCGTGCATATGGTGTTCGCTCGGCCATGGCGTCCGGGCACGCATTGAAGTTGTGTCCTGATCTGCTGATCCTGCGGCCCCGCATGGATGCCTACCGGGAGGCTTCGCGTGAGATCCATAACATCTTTCGCACCTACACCGAGCAGATCGAGCCGCTGTCGCTGGACGAGGCTTATCTGGACGTCACTGCCTGCGAGCATTTTTCCGGTAGCGCCACGCGTATTGCCGAGGACATCCGGCGTCGGGTCTGGCAGCAGCTGCGCATCACGGTGTCGGCGGGTGTTGCTCCGAACAAGTTTCTCGCCAAGATTGCCAGCGAATGGAATAAGCCCGACGGCCTGTTCGTCATTACCCCGGCACAGGTCGACGATTTCGTACAGGCGCTGGAGGTCAAGCGGCTGCATGGTGTTGGTCGCGTCACCGCTGAGAAGCTCGGCCGGCTCGGCATCCGCACCTGTAGCGACTTACGCGAGTGGCGCAAACTGGATCTGGTCCGCGAGTTCGGCGCGTTCGGTGAGCGGCTCTGGGGGCTGGCGCGCGGCGTCGATGAGCGGTCGGTGCAGGTGGAGAGTCGGCGCCAGTCGGTGAGCGTCGAGCAGACCTACGACAAGGATCTGCCGGACTTGGCGGCATGCCTGCAGCGTCTCCCGGAGCTGCTGCAGCAGTTGGCTACCCGCATGGCGCGCCTCGACAACGGCTATCGACCCGGCAAACCCTTCGTAAAGCTCAAATTCCATGACTTCACCCAGACCACAATGGAGCAGACTGGCGCCGGACTCGAAATCGACGACTACGCCGATCTGCTCGCCATCGCCTTCTCCCGCGGTGCCCGGCCGGTTCGGTTGATTGGCGTCGGCGTGCGGTTGGTCGATCTGCGCAGTGGTTTCGAGCAGCTCACTCTGTTCTAAAAGCGCCAGTTTCCTTTTCCTGCATCCATCGCGAGCTTATTCCGCGAACTACCGTTCGTCAGGTGCGTAGTTTGTAATGCCCTCGTGCGACGAAAGGGCTTAAGCCGATATAGCGCGAGCTAATTAATTAACCCAGAATGCGCGCGATCTTTGACGTCCTTGGATTGACGGTTTTCTGTTGCGCGATTGATTCACGACAATATTTGGACGCACCCATCGGATATTGTTAGAGTCACGCAAGATGGCAATATGCTATCTATTGACGCCCTCAGTATCGATTCTCTGCTTTTTGGCAGTTGAGCACCGACGTCTTGGCGAGGGAGCCATTGGTGGGTCTGTTTTCCAAAACCAAGAAATCAAAAGCAGCCGGCATGCTCGGCATTGAGGCTGGTCCGCAAGGCATCGCGTTGGCGCACGTCGTTCGGGTGTCCGGTGCGCGGCCGCTGCTGCCGTACTGCGAACACCTGGAAGGCAGCGTCGACGCGCAGGCCGCTCTGCTGGAGAAGGCCGTGAGCGAACGTGCCTTGCAGGGCTTGCCGACGAACGTGCTGCTGCATCCTTCCGAATACCAGATGTTCCTTCTCGAAGCGCCTGAAGTGCCTCCGCAGGAATTGCGTGACGCCATGCGCTGGCGCATCAAGGACATGATCAGCCAGCCGCTGGACGATGTGGTGATCGACTGCTTCGCGCTGCCCGAGGACGCTTATCGCGGACGCACGCGTATGGTCTATTGCGCCGTTCTCGAGAAAACCCGGATGCAGCACTACGCCCAGCTCGTGCGTCAGGCCGGTCTGCACATGGCGAGCATCGACATCACCGAGATGGCGTTTCGCAATCTAGGCTCGCTCGCCGGCGCCGAAGGCATGAATCTCGCACTGCTGCGCCTGCGCACCAGCGAAGGCCTGATCTGTATCCAGAACGGCGCCGACCTTTACATGGCACGGCGCATCGAGCAGGGGCTGGCCCGCGCCGCCCAGGATTTGAGCAGTACGACACTGGAGATCCAGCGCTCGCTTGACTACTTCGAGAGCCAGCTCGGCAAGGGCTATATCAATCGCTTGATGTTGCTGCCCATGAAGCAAGATGGCGAACGCGCCTATCAGGGGCTGGCCAGTGGCCTGGCGGTGAACCTGCAACGCCTCGACCTGCGCGAGCTCTTTCCCGGCCAGCCGGGTGCCGAGCTGTCCGAAGCGCAGCAGGCGTTCTGCATTGGCGCCGTCGGCGCCGCCCTGCGTCAGGACGCCGTCTGATGCAGAACGTCAATCTCTATCAGCGCGAACGTCGTCAGCAGGGTGGCCCGCGTCCGCGGCAACTGCTTCTTGGCGCATGTGTACTGGCACTTGCGCTGGCTTCGCATGCTGCCTGGCAGGGCTGGAACCTCAAGCAGCGCGCCTCGGACCGTCAGTTGGCCGAGGCGCAGGCGGTCTCTGCAGAGGCGCAGCTGGCTGCATTCAAGGCCAACTATCGGGAACCTACGCTGGATACCCGGCTGCCTGCGCAACTGGCAGAGCGGGAAGCGGAGAACCGTCAGCTGCAACGCCTCGCAACGCATCTGCGCGCGCTCGATGGCCAGCTGCGTAGCGGCTTCGCGCCAGTGCTGACGGCCCTGGCCGATCGGCACCCGCCGCGCGGGCTCTGGCTGACTCGCATCCGTCTGCAGGCTGGCGGCAGCGACATGCTGTTGCGCGGCTTGAGCCAGGATCAGGAACTGCTTCCGCTTTATCTGGAAAGCCTCGGGCGCAGCAAGACGTTGCAGGGTCGCGAGTTCGGCAGCTTTGATCTGCAGCGCGACGACAGTGGCCTGCTGGCGTTCCGCCTGGCATCCCGTGCGGCGGAGGAGGGCGACGATGAATAACGCCATGCAAAGCCTGCGGCAGCGCTGGCAGGCGCTGGCGCCGCGCGAGCAGTGGCTGAGCGTGCTGGTCGGCGCTTCCCTGCTGGGCATGCTTTATCTACTGCTGGTGGCTGAGCCGCTCGCCGAGCGCATCGCCCAGCAGGACAGCCAGCTGCGTCTCGCCGAAGCCCGTCAGCTTGAGGCGAACAATGCGTTGCTCGAACTTCAGGCCAAGCTCGCGGCCGACCCCAATCGTCCTTATCGCGACGCACTCGATATTGCACGCACCAGCCGCGAACAGATTCTGCGCAGCATCGACGAGGAAACCCGCTCACTGGTTTCACCTGCACGCATGAAAGCGCTGCTGCAGGACCTGCTGCGCCGTCAGCCTCAACTGCAGATGGTCGCGCTGCAGAGCTTCAGCGCGCCGCTGGAGTTGCCGGCCGGCGCGACGGATGCGGCGAAGGATGCGCCGCCAGCGGCGGTCGGCTTCTACCGGCACGGCCTGCGTCTGACCCTGCAAGGCGGCTACTTCGACCTGCTCGATTACCTGCAGGCGGTGCAGAACAGTGGCTGGCGTCTGCATTGGGACAGCCTGGACTATCACATCGATGAGGCCGGGCCGGACAAGGCGCGGATCACGCTGGAGCTGCATACCTTGAGTCGCGAAGCGGGGTGGGTTGGTGTCTGATTTTTCTCGTGCGTTCTGCTTGCTCCTTTTGCTGCCCGCTTCGGCCCACGCGCTCGATCCTACCCGTCCGCCCGCGGCGTTCGTGACTGCTGCAGTGGAACGTCAGGCACCGGCGACGCTGCACCTGCAGGCCATTTTCCGCGGTGCGCAGAGCGCCCGGGCGGTGCTCAACGGCCAATCGCTGAGAGTCGGCGACACCCTGGCCGATGCCCGAGTCCTGGCCATCAACACGAATTCCGTCCTGATCGAGCGCGACGGCCAGCAGCAGACGCTGCGTCTGGTTGCCCCGATCATTACTCCGAGCCAAGTCCGACCATGATGCCGACCCTTTTTCCACGTCTCGGCTTGCTGAGCCTGTTCTGCCTGCTGGCCGCCTGCCAGACATTCGAGGACGGCGACAAGCGCCTCTACGAGCAGAGCAACCGTCTGTTCGAGGAAAGCCTGCAGCAGACCCAGGCCAAGGCGCTGCCGCCGCCGTCGGTGCAGGCTGCGCTGATTCCGCCGCTGAGCGTCGACGGCAGTTCGGCTGTCAGTGGCCCGCGCTTCGATGTGGTCGCCAACGACATGCCGGCCCGCGAATTCTTCCTCAGCCTGATGGACAACGCCGGACAGAACCTGCTGGTGCACCCGGCGGTGACCGGCAACATCACCTTCAGCCTGCGCAACGTGACGCTGGAAGAAGTCCTCGCGGCGGTGCGCGACAGCTACGGCTACGACTATCGCCGCACCAGCTATGGCTACCAGATCCAGGCCAATACCGCAGTCACCCGCACCTATGACCTGAACTACCTCAACCTGCAGCGACAGGGCATGACCGATACTCGGGTCAGCTCCGGTCAGGTCACCACCAGCGACAACACCGACACCGGCGCAGGCGGAACCACGACCAACTCGACCTCCAGCACCGTCAACGCCAGTCAGCTGCTGACCAGCAGCAGCGTCGACTTCTGGAGTGAAGTGCGCGAGGTCGTGGCGATGATGATCGGCAGCGAGGCGGACAACAGCGTGGTGGTCAACCCTCAGGCCGGACTGCTGGTGGTTCGAGCATCCAGTGCCGACCAGCAGAACGTCGAGCGCTTCCTGCAGCAGGCGCAGCGCAACCTGCAGCGTCAGGTGATTCTGGAAACCAAGATTCTCGAGGTGAGCCTGTCCGATGGCTTCCAGTCCGGGATCAACTGGGCGCAGCTGGGCTCCATGGGCAACGCCGACTTCGCGCTGGGTGTACAGGGCGATACGCTGGACGGCGTCAACAATGTCGGTGGCGTGTTCAGCGCTGCGGTCAGCGTCGGCGACTTCAGCGGCGTGCTGCAGCTACTGGAAACCCAAGGCGATGTGCGGGTGCTTTCCAGCCCGCGGATTTCCACCCTCAACAACCAGAAGGCCGTGATCAAGGTCGGCACCGACGAGTTCTTCGTCACCGACGTTTCGACCACCACCACCTCGCTGGCGGGCGGCACTACCGCGCCCGATCTGGACATCACACTGACTCCGTTCTTCTCCGGTATCTCGCTGGACGTCACTCCGCAGATCGACGAGAACGACCAGGTCACGCTGCACGTGCGTCCGACCGTCAGCCGCGTTCAGGATCAGAACAAGAGTATCCAGCTGGGCGGTTCCGACAACGTCTTCAACCTGCCACTGGCGCTGTCCACCACGCGCCAGTCGGATTCCATCGTGCGCGCGCGCAGCGGCCAGGTCGTGGTCATCGGTGGCCTGCTGGAAAACCGCAACAGCAACAACGACGCCAACATTCCCTGGGCCTCCAAGCTGCCCATCGTCGGCAGCCTGTTCCAGCAGCAACGCAAATCGCTCGAGCAGACCGAGCTGGTCATCCTGGTGCGCCCGCAGGTGATCGACGATCAGGTCTGGCTCGACGAGCTGCGCCGCAGCGCCGATTCGTTCCGGCAGGTCAGGTAGGCGCCGGTATGTACGAAGCATTCTTCGGGCTGCAGGAAAAGCCATTCGCATTGACGCCGAATACCGGCTTCATGGTTCGCCTGCCGCCTTACCAGGCGTGCCTGAACCTGCTGCGCGTGGCTCTGGCCGAAGGCGAGGGCTTCATCAAGGTGACCGGCGAAGTGGGCACCGGCAAGACCCTGCTCTGCCGCGCGCTGCTCAAGCAACTGGATGCCGAACACTACCAGCTCGCCTGGTTGCCGAACCCAGCGCTCGGACCCATGGCGCTGCGCCAGGCGCTGGCCCATGAGCTGCATGTGCCGCGGGTCGAGCAACTGGACAATCACGGGTTGCTGACGGCACTGCATCGCCGGCTGATCGAGCTGGCCGGCCAGGGCAAGAGCACCGTGCTGTTGATCGATGAGGCGCAGGCGCTGCCACCGGCCACGCTGGAGGCCTTGCGACTGCTGACCAATCTGGAAACCGAGCAGCGCAAACTGCTGCAGGTGGTGCTGTTCGGCCAGCCTGAACTGGACGCTACGCTGGCCAGCGAGAATTTCCGGCAGTTGCGCCAGCGCATCACATTCTCCTATCGCCTGCGCCCGCTGGATGTCAGCGATGCCAGGCGTTACCTGCATGAACGTCTGGCGGTCGCCGGCTATCAAGGCGAACCGCTGTTCAAGCCGGCCGCGATTCGCCTGCTGGTCAAGGGCAGCGGTGGCATCCCGCGGTTGCTCAACATCCTGGCCAACAAGTGCCTGATGGCGGCGTTTGGCGAAGGCCAGCGACGGGTCGGCAGCCGCCACGTACGCCGTGCCCTGGCCGATACCGAGGGTGCGCGACCGTACCTGCGTGCAGCCCTTCCGTTGCGTTGGGCACTGCTGGCGGGTGCGGCAACCCTGAGCCTGCTGCTGAGTGCATTGCCATGGTTATCGCAGCTGGCCGAGGTGCGGCCATGAGCCTGGTCAACGACATGCTGCGCGATCTCGAAGCGCGCGGCGCGGCATCCGGCGGGCAGAGCCCGTTCCTCGACATGCAGGCTGTCGATGAAACAGCTGCAACGCGGCGTCAGCGATCGGCACGGCTGCGCCGCTGGTTGTTGCCGCTGGCTATCGGGGCGTTGGTCGCCGCGGCATCGGTGGTGCTGTTCCAACGTTTCGCGCAAGCCCCGGCTGTGCAGGAGTCACCTGCCGCTGCTCCGGTGGTCGCTGCGGTGCCTGCAACTCAGCTCCTCGACGTCTTGCCGCAGCAAGACGGTGGCCGTTTCGTGCTGCAGTTGCTGCTGGATCGCTCGATCAGCTATCAGCGCACCGACGAAGGCGGCGCGATCAGTCTGCGTCTGCCGGATGTGACGCTCGTCGATGGCCCGCGAAACGGCCGCGTGGAGAGCAATGGCCTAAGCCTGTCCTGGCGAGTGGAACAGCAGGGTGACCAGGTGCAGGTGCTGCTGCTCGGCATGACCGATCGCCTCGACGTGCGTGATCGGCTTGAGCCGGCCGCTGGCCATGTGCAGCTCTGGCTGGAAGTCCACATGGATGGCGCACCAGTGGCCGTTCCTGAGGACCTGGACCTGCCTTTTGCCGAGCCGGCATTGGACGAAGCGAGCCTGCCGGAGTGGGTCACCCGCACGGCGCCTGACGCGCAGACCGCGCCGGTTATCGCGCCGGATGTGCAACCGGTCGCCGAGCCAGCCCCGGCCCCGGTTGCCAGACCCCAGGTTGCCACCACGCCCACCGTGCAGATCGGCAGTCATCGACCGGACCCGCTGGCCCAGGCGCGCGATGCCCTGCAACAGCAGAACTTCCCCCGTGCCATCGAGCTGCTGCAGGCGTTCCATGCCGCACAGCCGGACAACGCCGAGGCGGCCCGCTGGTTGGCTCGTGCTTACCTGGCGGCTGGACAGATCGAGCCATTGCTCGAGTGGCTGCCGGCCCGGCTGCAGAGCCGGCCGTTCGATGCCGAGCTGCGTATGCTGCTCGCCCGTGGCCAGCTGCAGAGCGGCGACAAACAGACGGCGCTCGCCACCCTGGTGCAGAACGCGCCGTCGCTGGCCAGCGATCCCGGCTATCACGCGTTGCTGGCAGCTCTGCAGCAGCAGGTAGGCGACTGGGCGGGCAGCGCTGCGGTTTATCGCCAGCTGGTGGCTCTTCAGCCGCAGCAGGCGGCCTGGCAGCTGGGCTTGGCCATCGCGCTGGAACAGATCGATCAACCCGCCCGGGCGGCGCGCCACTACCGTCTGGCCGCGCAAGGGCAGGGGCTCGATGACAACTCGCGGCGCTTCGCCGCCGAACGTGCCGGCGTACTCGGAGGTGCCCGATGACCGCGCAAGACATGCGCCAGCGCAAGATTCGTCTCGGCGATCTGCTGGTCCAGGCCGGCCTGATCAGCGAGGCGCAGCTGCAGCAGGCGCTGCAGGACCAGAAGCGCACCGGCTCCAAGCTCGGGCGCACGGTACTCGACCTCGGCTTCATCGACGAAGGCCGCCTGCTGCGTGCGCTGTCCGAGCAGCTGCAGATTCCCTTCGTCGAACTCAAGCACTACAAGTTCGACAACCAGCTGACCCAGAGCCTGCCCGAGGCGGTCGCCCGGCGCTTCCGGGTCATCGTGCTGTCCCGCCAGGGCGATGGTTTGCTGGTGGGCATGACCGACCCGCTGGACATCTTCGCCCAGGACGAGATCGAGCGCCTGCTGGGCAAGCGCGTCCACCCGGCGGTGGTGCGTGAAAGCGAGCTGCTCGGCGCGCTGGACCAGCTTTACCGCCGTACCAGTGAGATCGCCTCGCTGGCCGGCGAGCTGGAAGGTGAGCTGCAGGAAAGCGACTTCGACCTCTCGCGCCTCGGCGAAAGCAACAGCGATGCGCCGGTGGTGCGCCTGCTGCAGACGCTGTTCGAGGACGCCGTGCAGATGAAGGCCTCGGACATTCACATCGAACCGGACGAAGGCGTGGTGCGGATTCGCCAGCGTATCGACGGCGTGCTCAACGAACAGGTAATGAAGGAGCACCGTGTGGCTTCGGCGCTGGTCATGCGCCTGAAGATCATGTCCGGCCTGGATATCTCGGAAAAGCGCCTGCCGCAGGACGGCCGTTTCAACATCCGCGTGAAGAACCGCAACCTCGATGTGCGGGTCTCCACCATGCCGGTGCAGTTCGGCGAGTCGGTGGTCATGCGTCTGCTCGACCAGAGCGGCGCCATGTTCAAGCTCGAAGGCACCGGCATGCCGCCGGCGATGCTCGAGCGCTTCCGGCGCCTGCTGCAGCGTCCGCACGGCATGGTGCTGGTCACCGGCCCGACCGGCTCGGGCAAGACCACCACGCTCTACGCCGGGCTTTCCGAGCTGAACAGCCCGGAGAAGAAGATCATCACGGTTGAGGACCCGGTGGAGTACCGCCTGCCGCGGGTCAACCAGGTGCAGGTCAACGCCAAGATCGAGTTGACCTTCGCCCGCGTGCTGCGCGCCGCCTTGCGTCAGGACCCGGACATCGTCCTGGTTGGTGAGATCCGTGATCAGGAAACCGCCGAAATCGGCCTGCGCGCCGCACTGACCGGCCACCTCGTACTTTCGACGCTGCACACCAACGATGCCCTGACCTCGGCCATGCGCCTGATCGACATGGGCGTCGAGCCCTTCCTCGTCGCCACCGCGCTGAATGCGGTGCTGGCCCAGCGTCTGATACGCCGCGTGTGCGAGAACTGCATGGAGGACGATCAGCCCGATCCTCGGCAACTGGCCTGGCTGGAAGCGCTGCACGGCGGCTCGCTGCGCGACCACCGTTTCAAGCGCGGCAATGGTTGCCATCAATGCCACAACAGCGGCTATGCCGGCCGTGTCGGTGTGTACGAGCTGCTGGAACTGGACGAACCGATGATCGCCGCGCTTCGTCGGGGTGATCCGCAAGGCTTCGCCGAGGCAGCGCGCCAGCAGGCGCACTATCGACCACTGGCGGCGTGCGCGCTGGATTACGCCATCGCCGGCGTCACCAGTATCGAAGAGGTGCTGAAGGTCTGCGCCACCCTGGCGGACGACGAGGTGATCGCGTGATCGCCGCTAGTCTCCTGCCTATCGCGGCCGTAGGCGCCAGCGCCACGGGCGCCGTCCGGTCGCTTCGCGGGGAGCCTGCCGATGCCTAGCTTCCGCTATACCGGCCGCGATATGCGCGGCGCACGGGTCAGCGGCGCACTCGATGGCGCCAGCGCTGACGCCGTGGCCAGCGAGCTGGTGTCGCGCCAGATCACCCCGCTGACCATCGATGCGGAGCGTGCCCAGGCCGATAGCGTCGACGTGTTTGCCGTGCTGCGCGAGAAGCTGCGGCGCAAACGTGTCGATCTGGACGAACTGATCATCTTCAGCCGCCAGATGTACAGCCTGAACAAGGCCGGCGTGCCGATCATTCGCGCCATCGGCGGGCTGGCCGAATCCAATCGCAACCTGTATTTCCGCAGCATCCTGCAGGACGTGCGCGCCAGCCTCGAAAGCGGCCAGTCCATGGCCGTGGCGCTGAACGCGCATCCCAAGGTGTTCAACAATCTGTTCGTCAGCATGGTCAGTGTTGGCGAGAACACCGGCCAGCTCGATCAGGCGTTCAAGCAGCTGTCTGCCTATCTGGAACTGGAGCGCGAGACCCGCAAGCGCATCAAGCAGGCCACGCGTTATCCGATCTTCGTGCTGGTGGCCATGGGAGTGGCGCTGGGTGTCATCAATCTCTTGGTGATCCCGGCGTTCGCCAAGGTCTTCGCCCAGTTCCACGCGCAACTGCCGTGGGCCACGCGCGTGCTGATCGGCACCTCCAACTTCATGCGCGACTATTGGTGGCTGTTGCTGCTGGGCATCGTTGGCGGGCTTTACGCCTTCTTCAAGTGGATCGAAACCGACGCCGGTAGACTGCGCTGGGACCGCATCAAGCTGCGCCTGCCCATCGTCGGCGGCATCTTCGAACGCATCGCCCTGGCGCGCTTCACCCGCACCTTCGCGATGATGTACCGCGCCGGCGTGCCACTGCTGCAGACCCTCTCGATCAACAGCGCCAGCGTCGGCAACCAGCATATCGGCCAGGCGATTCTCGGCATCCGCGAAAGCGTCGAACGCGGCGAAGCGCTGACCCGCTCGGCGCACAACTCCGGCCTGTTCACCCCATTGGTACTGCAGATGATGGCCGTCGGCGAAGAAACCGGCGCGCTGGATGACCTGTTCATCGAAGTCGCCGATTTCTACGAACAGGAAGTCGACTACGACCTCAAGCAACTGGCCGACGCCATCGAGCCGATCCTCATCGTCTGTATGGGTGTGATGGTGCTGGTCCTCGCGCTGGGCGTGTTCCTGCCCATGTGGGAGCTGGGCAGCGCGGCGCAAGGGAGGGGGTGATGACTGAAGCAGCGAACAACGAAACGCGAAGGGCAGGGCGGTACGCCTGTGCCGACACGAGAGGTGAGCAGATGAATGAAAACCAGCAGCGAGCGCATGTAATGCAGAAGAACCAGGGCTTCACCATGATTGAGCTGGTGGTGGTCATCGCCATCCTCGGCATCCTCGCCGCGGTGGCGCTACCGCACTTCATCGACTCGGCCAAGGACGCCCACCGCGCCACCGTACGCAGCGCCGGCGGCGCCTTCACGTCGGCCGTCTCTCTGGTGCGCGGCCAGTACGAACTCAACCGCAACGGCGGCAGCAACAGTTGCGTGGCCGGCAACTGCCAGATCGACGTCGCCGGTTACGGCAACGGCACGGTCGACGTCAACGCCGCCGGCTGGCCGGTTGGCACCGAACGCAGCGGCAACCCCGGCGCCAGCACCAGCATGAGCCAGCAGGAATGCATGAACCTCTGGGCCAACCTGCTGCAAGCCTCGGCGGCCAGCGTCACCGGCGACAACCCCACCTTCCGCGCCGAGGCCCAGGGCCACCGCTGCCTTTATCGCTACACCCTTGATGGAAACGACGATTTCATCGAGTACAACAGCAACACCGGCGAAGTCGCCGTCACTTTTGAATAAGGCAAAAAGGAGCAACACCATGAAAAAGCAACAGAGCGGCTTCACCATGATCGAGTTGATTATGGTTATTGTGATATTGGGGATTTTGGCGGCGTTTGCGTTGCCGAGGTTTGCGGATTTTGGAGGAGATGCACGTGCAGCAGCAATTGCAGGTGCCGCAGGCGCAATGAAGTCTGCATCAGCTATCGCTCATTCTGCTGCTTTGATGGAAAATCCCCCGGCGGTAGGTGCGACTGGCTCTGTAGATCTTGAAAATGTACCGGTTGGATTGATTTATGGTTACCCCAGTTTTGCAGGTATTCAAATAGCTGCTCAGCTAAGCGATGATGATTTTGACTTTGATGCTACTGCTAAAACTGTAACGGCCAAAAATGTACCTACAGATAAGAAATCCACATGTCAGATCACGTATACCGATGCAACTAGCACTTCTCCTGCAATAGTGAAACTAGATAATTCGAGCTGTTAATGTGACACCCGTGTAGCTATGCAGGGCGTCCCGTCCGCAATTGCCTGAAAGCCGCTGCGGCCTATGGCTAGCGGGTTTCACCCGCCCTACGCTACACCGCAACCCGGCTTCTGGCCGGGTTGCCACAAATTTCCGGAGGCGGGTCGATTCCCGCCACCAACCCGCTTCTATAAGAAGGGCAGGCCAATGGTTGAACAACGCGGTTTTACAATCGTCGAGTTGATCATGGTGATCGTCATCATCGGCATCCTCGCCGCCGTGGTGGGGCCGCGCTTCTTTAGCAAAAGCAACTTCGATGAACGCTTTTATTTTGAAGAGGTTCTTTCGTCTGTTCGCTATGCACAAAAACTGGCCGTGGCGAGTGGTTGCCCAATAAGGTTCTTAGTCGATAGTGATGGCTATAAATTGAACTACGCCAAAGACTGTGGCGTTGAGCCGACAGACCCAAAAGCCAACGATCCTGTTGCTGACCCATCGGGTAGCAATTACCAAGGTGTTAACAAGCACCAAGTAAGTATAAATAAGGATTTGACCGTAACCTTCGACTCGCTCGGGGCAGCAAGTCCTTCGGATAATGTCGAATTTGCAGGTGGAATTTTCAAACTTACTGTCCACTCCACCGGCTTTATCGAGGTCAGCCCATGACCCATAAACCCCGTAGGGTGGATGACGCTTCACCCATCCACCACCCGGCACGTGCCACACCCTGCAAGCAACGCGGCATGACCCTTGTCGAGCTGGTCATCACCATCGTCATCATCGGCATCGCCGCCGCCGCACTCTTCTCCGCCATGGCCAGCATTACCGCCCGCTCCGCCGATCCGATGTTGCGGCAGCAGAGTTTGTATATTGCGGAGGCGTATCTGGAGACGTTGCTGGTTGTTGATCTGGGTAATAACCCTCCCTTGATCCCGGCTGTCAACGTTCCGCCCCTTGGTATTGATAATTCGCCGATTCCAGAGCTTGCCGGCTACCGGGTGACGGTGGTAGTCGAACCCGATGCTGAATTGGGTCCGCCAGGAAACCAGGTGGATGCCACGCGCATTGATGTCTCCGTCAAAGACCCTTCAGGGCAAACCCTGACCCTGACAGGCTACCGGACCGACTATTGATGAAAACGACCTCCTGCGGCGACTTCCGCAACAGCGGCTTCACCTTGGTCGAACTGATCATGGTTATCGCCCTGGCCGGCATCGTTGCGGTCATGATTTCCACCGTAATGTCCCGTCCCCTGCAAGGCTTCGCCGACCAAAGCCGCCGCGCCGAACTCACCGACTTGGCCGCCATGGCACTGAACCGAATGGCACGCGATATACGGCTGGCGGTGCCGAACTTGCTGGTTGTCTCCAGCAATGAAGTCCGCCTCGTGCCCATCAGTGCGGCAGGCCGATACCGCGCCAATCAGTCAGACCCTGCAGGACCACGCCAGGATCCACCTGCGTGCATCCAAGCCACCGGTGCGTGCTCGATAGATATTCTCAGTCCGATAGAGCCAACGAGTGCCACAACTCCACACTGGCTGATTATTTACAACACCACAGGGCTTGTAGGCCTCGCCGAAGCCCAAGACGGTGATGTTTCCGCCATTTCGCCCAAGGCGTTTATCTGGAAAGACAGCACGCTGAGTGCCGGCCTTTCCGACTTCAAATTTAAATATGCCTCACCGCAGAAGCGCTTCTACCTCGCGAATGAAGCCGTTACCTATCGTTGCTCAGGTGATGAACTGCTCAGGGAGTCATCTCAAAAACTGGATGGTTCAGATCCTATACAGGCCGTTGTCGTTGACTCGGTAAACACCTGCTCCTTCAGTTACCAACCTGGCACCAGCACCCGAAACGGCCTCGTTACCCTGCGTTTATCGCTAACCAAAGGCGGAGAAACCATCTCCCTCTTGCAACAGGTCCACGTAGACAATGCCCCCTAACTCTCAACGCCCCCGTAGGAGCGGGCCGCGCCCGCGAATCCGGACGATACAAAAGCTTCGCGGGCACGGCCTGCTCCTACAGAAGCAACATGGCTTTGGCCTCGTCGCCGCAATGTTCCTGATCATCATCATCGCCGGCGCCATCGCCGCCATGTGGCGTATATCCACTACTCAAACCGCTACCAGCAGCCTGGCCCTGCAACAGGCTCGCGCCTATCAGGCAGCGAGGACGGGATTGGAGTGGGGAATATGGCATTTTCTCAATGGCTCCTGTGATTCTGCTTCCTTTCAAGTACCGGAATTCGATGGCTTCCAAGTGACAGTCGATTGCCCTAGTGATCAGCGTATGGAGTACACCGACTTACACGAGGAGCAGCCGCAGAGCATGGTTAGCCAGAACATTATCGCCACGGCGACGTATGCGGTTGTTGGCACCCCCGATTACGTATATCGGCAGCTCTCGGCAGTGGTGGAAAAGCCCGGGGAGATAGTCCCCGTTGCTCCTGAAGAGGAAGAATGACCGTGACCATGCCCGTCATGCGCTATTTGGCTCTCGCCGCGTTTGCCTTGTTGTTCAGCGTTTCGGCTGAAGCTTAAATATACAACCTGAGCGATGGTCAATACCCACCTTGTTCGAGTAAGAGCTGGACGGTAAGCGGCACAACCTACACTTGTAATTACGGAATAGTCGAGCTGAAGGCGGGCGATACGGTTATTGCCCGCACACAAGCTGTTCTCTGGGCGGAAGGTGGATTCAAGATCCAGGCAAGCACTATCGGCTCTGTAGGGAATGGCATGGTACTGCGTGCTTCTTATGGAATAATTGAGATATCGGGGTCAAGCAATGCCAGAAGCGTCGTTTACGGTTCCGTTATAGGCGCAAATGTAGACCTCGGTGATACGACGGTGAAGGGGGGCGTTTCCGGTTCTGGTAACGCAAAGATGGTGCGTAGCTCGATTGACGGAAATGTCGAGTTCAGCAATGAAATAACTCTTGTCGATACGACGGCTAATGGTTCTGTCATAAGCGCAAACAGGGAAATACGCCTGACTCGGGGGCGGGTAGACGGGGATGTAACCAGTTCTGGTGGGAGTGGCGTCTTCATTGATGGTACGACAGTGGAAGGAAATATTTCTTCAGCGAATGTAGCCTCCATTGCCAATGCGAAAATAACCGGAAACGTGGCGAGCAGCTGCTGCAAGGTAACCGTCAGTTCCTCCTCTGTAGTTGGAAATATATCCGCTCCGGGGAACCCTATCGAGCTGAATGATTCTGATGTGGTGGGCACAGTCAGCAATACGAATCAGATTTATCTGAACGATTCTATTGTATATGGCGATGTGCTGGCTGCGACGGGGTGGGGAAGTGATGTCACCATTCGGGGTACAGGCTACAGCCGTATATATGGACAATGTGCCTATAGTGGCTTATCTCCCACGGACTTATGCAGCGACTCCACGGATATAAATGAAACACTACCCTTGTATCTGCGCTTCGATGAGGTGAGTTGGCGCAATGCAACCGTGCAAAATAGTGGAACACTCAATGTAACTGGCGTCGCCAGTGGTGCGGCTGAAACGGCCGGAGCGATTCCTGCGTTACCCGGTACCTGGGGCACCTGTCGTTACGGGGAGTTTTCCGGCAGTGGTCGGGTCAGTGTGCCTCACAATACTGCGCTCAATTTCAATGACAAACTCAGCGCAAGTTTCTGGCTGAACGTGGCCGAATTTCCAACAAGTGGATCGGTCATCCTGCTTGGCAAGGGGCATAACTACCGTCTTGAACTTGATGCTTCGGGCCGTCTGGTTTTGACGACTCAAATGCTTCGCTTTTTTTCCAGTGAGGACTTGGTGATATCCACGCCGATCAGCAAGGGTTGGAATCACGTCGCTTTCACTCTTGATTATAGTTCTTCTTTTCTAGTGCTCTTCCCTACCGTTGCCGCAAAGCTTTATGTCAACGCCGAATTGAAAGAGGATCAGTCGCGAACACTTCTAGCAGGTTGGGGACCTTCGACCAATATCGAGCCTATCAGCATTGGCGGCAATGGACTGCGGGGTTCGATGGATGAGGTTCGTCTCAACACAACGCTCTGGAGTGTTGCAGAACTGAGCCGACAAGCCAAAGCGAGACATTTGTGCGGTAGCTCTTCGACTATCGATCATTTTGAATTCGTCACCAGTAGTAGCGCGCATACCTGTCGGCCGCATACGGTCACGCTCAAGGCATGCACCAATGCCGCTCCGGCTGCATGCCAACTCTATCCCGGTACCGTATCGGTAACATTAACGGGTAACGGCTGGGTTGGCGGCAGTAACAAGTCATTGGTTAATGGCATCGGCACTTTTCAACTGCAAGGGTTGCAACTTCAGATGCCACTCGGAGTCGCGGTTTCAAGCCCTTCATCTGCTAAGTCACTCTGCCAGATTGGCGATGCGCCGCTTTCATCCGCATGTATTTTGAATTTTTCCCAGAGTGGCTTTATTTTCGATGTGCCGAACATGGTGGCTTCTCAGAGCGTTGAAGTTCCTATCAGCGCAGTCATCGACAGAGGCAATCCAGGTAGCCCTCGATGTGAGCCAGCATTTACCGAAGAGGATGTGCCGCGCTACATAAAGTTCTGGAGCGAGTTCATAAGCCCGGCCGGGAGCGAGTTGGTAGTCAGCTCCGAGAAAGTTGAGGTGAATCGCGCGGAGGTGGCACAGAGCTTTGCTGCAGCTGAGCCGCTGCCGCTGTATTTCAATCGTGATGGAATTTCCAATATTGACGTGAATTATCGTGAAGCTGGGAAGATGCAGCTGTATGCCCACTACGCCGGTAGTGGCAATGAGGGTGATAGTGGCTTGATGATCGGCAGTGATGATTTCGTTTCCCGCCCCGACAGATTTTCGATCGAGGTTGTTGGGGCACCCGTCTGCGATCCGAAGAAAAGCTTCTCTAAGGAAAACTGTGATAAATTTATTGCGGCTGGAGATGAATTGCCTTTAGAAATTAAGGCGCTGAATAGCGTGGGTAAGGAGACGCTAAATTTTATGCACGATCGTGTACGGATGGAGGTTGTTGGCGAGCCCTCCGACGTTTGCGGAGAGATGGCTGATGATTGCCTTCCCTTTCCCAGGGGAGGGGTTGTACCGAAATTATTACCCAATGAGTACAAGCATGGCTATGGAAATGTCAATATATTTGAAAGCGCGCCGTATGTTGATGAGGTTGGTATAGCTAGACTTCGTGCCATTGCCAAGGATTATATCGAGGGCGGTCTTGATGTTGTAGGTGTGTCTGATTATGTCGGTCGTTTTATACCGGCATATTTTATTGTTTCCAGTGACGCTAGGTTGGTACCTGCTTGCAATGGTTTCACATATCAAGGGCAAGAAACATTGTTTTCAGGTGGGTATCCGGAAATCGTAATTACAGCGTTTAGTAAAAGAAATGAAGAAGTGAAAAATTATGACCACTCTGGATTTTGGCTTCTTGATCCGCCAAGTCGAAGCGATTACTTTTCGATTACCGGGAGGGTTGAAATTGATCAGCGCTTGGAGTCGGGCGGAGAAGTTGAATCATTGCTAGTGAAAGACACTGCTAATAATGGTGGCGGCAGAACTTACAATTGGCCTGCTGTTGAGGAGGATGAGCCTTCAAAAGCGCGTTCAGCTGATACTTTGACTTGGCATATGCCGCTTACCCCTAGTCTTGCTGATTTGCCGTTTGGCACAGATATGCAAGCAATTGCCAAGCTGGTAATTGATAAGGATCAGTTGAAAGATAGCGATGGCGTTTGCTATCGAGGCGAGAAAGGAACGCTTGGTGAATGCAGCGATTTCACTCATGACTTTGGGGGTAGTGAAATCCGCCTTGGTCGTTTGCGTATAGCCAATGCCCATGGCTCGGAGCAATTACCGTTAGCCTTGCCATGGGTGATCGAGAGCTGGCAGGTGCCTGGTGTTTTCCTTCCGGAGGAGGGGGATATCTGTAGCGCATCGGCTTGGTCCGAGCCGGATCTGATCGAGCCGACTGGCGATTTGGCTGCTATAACCGCTCCAGAAGTCTCTACCATCAAGGCTGGTCATCAAGGTGTGCTGACTGTAGCGGCTCCGGAGGTTACTGGTAGCGGTCGAGTCGGGTTTCCAAAAGTGCCGAAATGGCTCTGGTACGACTGGCGTGGTGAAGGATGGGAGCCGAGTCGTGGTCTCGCCACCTTCGGCATCTACCAAGGCCCCAAGCCCCTGATCTTCCGCCGCGAAGTCTATCGATAGAAAGCAAAAGGGCCGCTCACCTAGCGGCCTTTTTGCTTCGCGAATAAAAGAGGGGATTCCCGGCCTGCCTGTACCGAGGTCCCCGAAACTGGTCGCTAGAGTCTATGCACTGCGTGTGCCAGTTTCGTGAAGGTCAGTAGGCGGGTTGCCTGGGCTGTTTTTGTAGGTGCGGAGTGCCGCAATCAGTTGAGCGGCGGGTACAGGCTGGCCCGCGTCATATGTCCCTATGGACACGATCTCTCTGCGACCCTGCATGAAAGCAGTGCGCATGCCTTGGTGCATGCGCATATTTGGCGCGTCAGTTCTGGTCGGGCCAGAAGCGGATTGGCGCGCCCTCTGCTGGCCACAGGCGCAACTGGTCGATGTTCGACACGTCCCAGCGCTCGACTCGGCTGAGCAGATCGAGGAAGCGCTGCTCCTGCTCCATGAGCTCTGGCATGCACATCTTGCGAGTGCTACCGATGTTCTCGAAGCGCAGGGTTTGACCTTCCAGGTGATAGCTGGCGAACCAGTGGTTGCAGCCGGCATTGCCGTAGGCGCGCTCGGCCGAGAGGGTCAGCGAAACCGGCGTGCGGCCGACCACCGCATCATCACCGATCCACTCGGCGACATAGGTGACATCGTTCTGCAGTGTCAGTGGTTCCACGGCGCAGCCGGAGGCGGCCAGCGTGATGGCGAGCAACGGAAAGGTGTAGCGGTGCATCATCGAGCTTCCTTGCAAGTGGGGCAGAAATGCTGACTATCCTGGCTGGCCCAGCCGAGTTCGGCGATACGGGCTTCGGCTGCCGGGGCCTGTGCGGTTGCACCGAGTGCCGCGTCGACGGCGAACTCGAAGTCCAGCTGTTTGCCGCAGCTGTCGCAGGCGACCTGCCAGTTGAGGATTTCCAGTTCGCGGAACACCGGTCCGCTGGCCACGGCCATCCATTGCCCCGGTGGGTTGATCAGGTGGCGGACCTTCTCCACTGTCAGGCGCTGGGAAAGGTCGCGGCTGCCCTTGAGCGTGACGATCAGTACATCGCCGCTACGAATCGAGCCGCCATTGCCGGTTACCTGATAGCGGCCCGGCGCCAGCGCACGGCATTCGGTGAGGGTGTGGGCGGGGTTGAGCAGGGTGTAGCGGAAATCGTGTTCGGCCATGACTCGTGATCGACGGTGAGTTGTGCGCGCAATGCTAGCACGCGCCCTGGCGGCAGGCGTGCCGCCGGGACGAATCACGGACGAGTAGCCGGTTGGTTACTGCGCCTGGGCGGTTGCAGGTTTGCCGAAAGTGTCTTCGAAGAAGCGCTGCATATCACGCCAGGAACGTTCGTCCGCGGCTTTCTGATAGGCGACGTCGAGGCCGTTCTTCTGGTGGGTGTCGGCGCCCGGATTGGTGAAGCCATGCTTGGCGCCCGGCAGGCTGACGAACTGGTAGTCGGCACCGGCCTTGACCATCTCGACGTTCAGCGCGGCGATGTCGTCGGTGCTGATCATGCTGTCCTCGCTGCCATGTTCGACCAGCACACGCGCCTTGACGCTGCCGGGCGCGGCGCGGGTTTCGGTGGCCAGCGCGCCGTGGAAGCTGACCACGCCTTCCAGCGGCACACCCTGGCGCGCCATGTCCAGAACCACCTTGCCGCCGAAGCAGTAGCCCACCGCGCCCAGTTTGGCGGTATCGGTCTGGGCCTGTTCCTTGAGCAGATCGAGGCCGGCATTGAAGCGGCCCTTGGCAGCATCGGCGTCCTTCAGCGCGGCCTGCATGAAGCTCATGGCGTCTTTCGGGTGATCGGTGTTCTTGCCTTCGCCGTACATGTCGATTGCCAACGCGCTGTAGCCCAGCTCGGCGAGGTCGCGAGCGCGCTGCTTGGCGTAGTCGTTCAGCCCCCACCATTCGTGTACCACGACGATGCCGGGACGCTTGCCTTCGATGGCGTCGTCATAGGCGTAGTAGCCGATCATCTCGGTGCCATCGGCAGCGGTGTAGGGGATTTCCTGCGTCTGAATCTCGGCATTCGCAGTGACGCTGGCAACCATGAGCAGGCCGAACAGGCAGTGGCGCATCGTGGGATCTCCTTGGTGATCGTTATGTTGGCGAAGGGTTCGAAGAAGGATAGCGGTTCTTCGACTGCACGCGCAGCGCCCGGGTTCGGCTGCGTGATGGATACGTATAAGACGAAAAAGCCCTGCCGGTTGGCAGGGCTTTTTCGTTGAGCGTGGTGGCGATGTCAGCCGCCCAGGTAGGCGTCGCGCACTTTCGGATCGGTCAGCAGGTCCTCGCCGCTGCCCTGCATGACGATATGCCCGTTCTCCAGCACGTAACCGCGGTCGGCCAGCTTGAGCGCTTGGTTGGCGTTCTGCTCGACCAGAAACACCGTCACGCCATCCTCACGCAGCTGTTCGATGATCTCGAAAATCTGCTGGATGATGATCGGCGCCAAGCCCAGCGATGGCTCGTCGAGTAGCAGCAGCTTGGGTTTGCTCATCAGCGCGCGGGCGATGGCGAGCATCTGCTGTTCACCGCCGGACATGGTGCCACCGCGTTGCTGGTAGCGCTCCTTGAGCCGCGGGAACAGGCCGAGCACCTTGTCCAGTTGCTCCTGGAAGTCCGTCTTGCCGGTGAAGAAGCCGCCCATGGAGAGGTTTTCCTCAACCGTCAGACGGGCGAAGATCCGCCGGCCTTCGGGCACCACGGCGATGGCCTTGCGCATGATGTCGCAGGTCTGCTGGCCGACCAGCTCCTCGCCCTGGAAGCGGATGCTGCCACTGGCTGCCTGCGGCGAGCCGCACAGGGTCATCAGCAGGGTCGACTTGCCGGCACCGTTGGCGCCGATCAGGGTGACGATCTCGCCCTGTTCGACCTGCACGTTGATGTCGTGCAGGGCCTGGATCTTGCCGTAGAAGGTCGAGACGTTTTCGAAAGTCAGCATGCTTACGCCTCCCCCAGATAGGCTTTGATCACGTCCGGATTGTTACGGACTTGCTCGGGTGAACCATTGGCCAGCGGGGTGCCCTGATTGATCACGTAGATGTGGTCGGAAATGCTCATGACCAGCTTCATGTCGTGCTCGATCAGCAGCACGGTGACCCCGTGTTTGTCGCGTAGCATGGTGATCAGGGCCTTGAGGTCCTCGGTTTCTCTGGGGTTCAGGCCGGCCGCCGGTTCGTCGAGCATGAGGATGCGCGGGCGCGTCATCATGCAGCGGGCGATTTCCAGACGGCGCTGCTGGCCGTAGGCGAGGGTGCCCGCCGGTCGATTCGCGACATCGGTCAGATTGACCTGTTCCAGCCAGTGCGCAGCGAAGTCCATCGCCTCGCGCTCGCTCTTGCGGAACGCCGGCGTCTTGAACAAGCCGGCAAGGAAGCCGGTGTTCAGGTGACGGTGCTGGGCCACCAGCAGGTTTTCCACCGCCGTCATGTCCTTGAACAGGCGGACGTTCTGGAACGTGCGCACCACCCCCTGACGAGCGATCTTGTGGCCAGGCAGGCCGTGGATCGGCGTGCCGTCGAGGAGGATTTCCCCCGCGGTCGGCTGATAGAAGCCGGTCAGGCAGTTGAACACCGTGGTCTTGCCGGCGCCGTTGGGGCCGATCATCGAAACCACTTGCTTGTCATGTACCGTCAGCCCCACCTCGTTGACCGCCAGCAGGCCGCCAAAACGCATCATCAGGCCGCGTACTTCTAGAATCGGGCGGCTCATTGCTTCAGCTCCAGGTGTGGGCGTTGCATCGGCAGCAGGCCTTGCGGACGCCAGATCATCATCAGCACCATCAGGGCGCCGAACATCAACATGCGGTATTCGCTGAATTCGCGCATCAGCTCAGGCAGCAGGATCATCACGATGGCGGCGAGGATCACGCCGAGCTGCGAGCCCATACCGCCCAGCACGACGATGGCGAGGATGATCGCCGACTCGATGAAGGTGAACGACTCCGGCGACACCAGGCCCTGGCGTGCGGCGAAGAAACTGCCGGCGAAACCGGCAAAGGTTGCACCGAGGGTGAAGGCCGAGAGCTTGATCACGGTGGGGTTCATGCCCAGCGCACGGCAGGCGATCTCGTCTTCGCGCAAGGCTTCCCAGGCGCGGCCGATCGGCATGCGCAGCAGGCGGTTGATCACGAATAATGTCAGCAGCACCAGCAGCAAGGCGATCAGGTAGAGGAAGATCACCTTGTTCACCGAGTTATAGGCCACGCCGAAATACTCGTGGAACGTCTGCATGCCCTCGGCTGCGCGGCGGTCGAAGGACAGGCCGAACAGGGTCGGTTTGTCGATGCCGCTGATGCCGTTCGGGCCGCCGGTTAGGTCGGTCATGTTGCGCAGCAGGATGCGGATGATCTCGCCGAAGCCGAGAGTCACGATGGCCAGATAGTCACCGCGCAGACGTAACACGGGGAAGCCCAGCAGGAAGCCGAACAGCGCCGCCATCGCGCCGGCGATGGGCAGTGCAGTCCAGAACCCGACTCCGTAGTAGTGCGAGAGCAGCGCATAGGTGTAGGCACCGACGGCGTAGAAGCCGACGTAACCCAGGTCGAGCAGGCCGGCCAGACCGACGACGATGTTCAGGCCGAGGCCGAGCATCACGTAGATCAGGATTAGCGTGGCGATGTCCACCGCGCCACGTGACCCATAGAACGGCCATGCCAGCGCGACGAGGATCAGAGCGATGATGATCCAGCGTTGGGTCGAGGGCAGGGTAAGGAAGCTGCCCGCACCTGCGGGTACGCTCGGCAGGCTTGGGCTGGCGGCCCAGCCGGCGGCCAGGTGAGTACGGAACAGTTGCCAGACGAACATGGCTACCGCGCAGGCGGCGATGATCCAGAACGTACCGGCTTCGGCGCCGTGCACTTCGACGCGGATGCCGACGGTGGTGAGCTTCAGGCCGAATACCGGCACCGCAACGGCGATGACCAGCAGGGCGCTGAAGAAGGCTGTACGGAGATTGCCGGTCATACCTTTTCCACCTCCGGGCGGCCGAGGATGCCGGTGGGGCGGAACAGCAGGACCAGCACCAGCAGACTGAACGCCACGACATCCTTGTACTGGTCGCCGAAGATGTCAGCACCGAAGGCCTCGGCCACACCAAGCACCAGACCGCCGAGCATGGCGCCTGGAATGCTGCCAATGCCGCCGAGTACTGCAGCGGTGAATGCCTTGATGCCGGCGAGAAAGCCGATGTGCGGGTTGATCACGCCGTACTGCATGCTGATCAGCACAGCTGCGATGGCGGCCAGCGCAGCACCGATGACAAAGGTCAGGGCGATGATGCCGTTGGTGTTGATGCCCAACAGGTTGGCCATCTTCAGGTCTTCTGCGCAGGCGCGGCAGGCACGCCCCAGACGTGAACGCGAGATGAACATCGTCAGCCCGTACATGGCAACGAAGGTGACCACGAAGATCAGGATCTGCATGTACGAAATCACCACGCCGTTCATGGTGCTTTCACCGAACACCAGATTGCCCGGCATCAGGTTGGGAATCGCTTTGTCCTTGGAGTCCTGAGCCAGCAGCACGACGTTCTGCAGGAAGATCGACATGCCGATGGCCGAGATCAGCGGAATCAGGCGATTGCTGCCACGCAGCGGGCGGTAGGCGACCCGTTCGATGCTGTAACCGTAGGCGCTGGTGACGATGATGGCGGCGACGAACGCACCCATCATTAAGATAGGCAGCGCATCCAGGCCCATCATGGACAGGCCAACAATGGCGATGAAGGCGACATACGAGCCGATCATGTACACCTCGCCGTGGGCGAAGTTGATCATGCCGATGATGCCGTACACCATCGTGTAGCCGATGGCGATCAGCGCATAGGTGCTGCCAACGGTGAGCCCGTTGATCAGCTGTTGTAGGTAGTGGTAAAGCTCAGGCATCACTGCTCTCCCGAAGTCCCTGCAATTGCGCTTCGGTCTGCTGCGCTGCCCACGTCGAACGCACCGCACACCCTGGCGCGGCGCCACTGCGGTACGGTGCCCTGCGGATCACGCACGGCATCGGTTCGAGGTGGGCCTGCTGTTCAGGCCGCTCGTTGAATTACAGGTACGGCAGGGCGACCCGGGTGCTTTTGGCTGGGCCGCCTGCTTAAAACAAAGCCCACAAGCGAGTGTGGGCTTCGTCAGGCTGATGGAATTTACTTGGCTTCGGTCTTGGTGCCGTTCTGGTGCCATTCGTAGACGACGAAGTTGAAGTCCTTCAGGTCGCCCTTCTCGTCGAAGGAGAGCATGCCGGTCGGAGTGTCGAAGGTATTGCTGCGCAGCGCCTCGGCTACCTTCTCGGTGTCGGTGCTGCCGGCTTTCTCGATACCTTCGGCAATGACCTGCACGGCGGCGTAGGCGGGGAATACGAACGGGCCGCTCGGGTCCTGCTTCTTGGCCTTGAAGCCGTCTACCAGTTCCTTGTTGCGCGGGTCCTGATCGAACGACTTCGGCAGCGTCACGTACATGCCTTCGGAAGCCGGGCCAGCGATGGCGGAGATTTCCGAGTTGCCGACGCCTTCCGGACCCATGAAGCGTACGTTCAGGCCTTTTTCCTTGGACTGACGCAGCAGCAGACCCAGTTCCGGGTGGTAGCCGCCGTAGTAGACGAAATCCACGCCTTCGCGCTTGAGCTTGGCGATCAGCGAGGAGAAGTCCTTGTCGCCGGCATTGATGCCTTCGAACAGGCCAACCTTGATGTTCTTGCTTTCCAGGGTCTGCTTGACGGCAGTGGCGATGCCTTCACCGTACTGCTGCTTGTCGTGGATGACGGCGACGTTCTTCGGCTTGACGTGGTCGGCAATGAAGTTGCCGGCGGTCGGGCCCTGCAGGCTGTCGAGGCCGATGGTGCGGAAGATCAGCTCGTAACCGCGGGAGGTGATGTCCGGGCTAGTGGAAGCCGCGGTGATCATCAGGATGCCTTCGTCCTCATAGATGTCAGACGCCGGCTGAGTGGAGCTGGAGCAGAGGTGGCCGACAACGAACTGCACTTCGTCATTGACGATCTTGTTGGCCACCGCCACGGCCTGCTTCGGATCGCAGGCGTCGTCGTAGCGCACGCCTTCCAGTTGCTGACCGTTCACCCCGCCGGCCTTGTTGATCTGCTCGATGGCCATTTCGGCCCCGATGAACTGCATGTCCCCGTACTGCGCCACCGGCCCGGTTACCGGTCCTGCCAATCCGATGCGGATCGTGTCGGCGGCCAGGGTGTAGCTGGCTGCGCCGGTCAGTGCCATTGCCAGAAAAATTTTCGAAAGACGCTGGTTGGTCTTCATAAGTGCTCCACTTGCATCGTTATTGTTTGAATCCTGCGGGCCGGAGTGCCGTTAAGAGGCGAACATCCCGAAACGCTCCGGCAACTGTACCGGCACAGTGTAGAAGTGTCTCCTCCGTTTGCACAGCCGGCAGATTCAACCGTTTGATGGGAATCGGGGCGCGGGTATCATTGCGCCCTTTTCGTATCTGGTGAGTCCCATGGCCGACGACGCAAGCACTCTTTATGCCAAGCTGTTGGGCGAAACCGCAGCGATTACCTGGGAAGAACTGCAGCCGTTCTTCGCTCGCGGAGCGCTGCTGCAGGTGGCTGGCGATGCTGATCTGGTCGAGGTGGCGCTGGCCGTCGCCGAGGACGATCAGACCAAGGTAGCGGCGTGGCTCCACGGCGGACAGCTGTCGAAGATGCAGCCCGAGCAGGCGCAGGACTGGCTGGAGCGTGACCCCAACCTCTGGGCCGTCGTGGTCGCACCCTGGGTGCTGGTGCAGGAGCGCGTCGGCAAACCTGCATTGCACTGAAATGGGGCGAGGCGCGCAGCCGGTAATCGACTGCGCAACCCGCGTCGCCCTCTCAAGGTCAGCCGATCTTCTTGCAGACGTCCTTTCGATTTGGCATCTGCTTGCATTTTTCGCCGAGCATGCGCAGTTCGCTCTCATCTTTCTTGAGCTTATGAGCGAGCATCTTTTCGACAATGAACTGTTCCTGTGAACCCAGGTGGCGTTCAGCCCGTTCAATGGTCGCAAGGGCCGCAACTGCATCGCCATTGTTCAGATGATAGTGAACGAGTTGTTCGTAGACTTCCGGTCCCGCTAGCGACCAGTCCTTGATTGCGTTGAGCTGCGCCAGTGCACGACGTTTGTCACCAGTTGCCATGTGGACGTTGAAGAGGCTACGACGAATGCCTGGCTGGTTAGCCACCGGAGACTTCAGAGCTCGCTCGGCCAAGGTTCGGGCATCCTTCAGATTCTTCTGAGCCAGGGCCTCGTTGGCTCCGTAGGCATTCTTGTACGCGTCCAGTGAGGCTTTCACGCTTGGGGTGTTGCGGACTGTAAGCCAGTTCCGTTTATTTACCCGGTGATAACGCTCGGCATCGTACTCGCGCTGCAGATATTGGCGCAGGTCGTCATCGCGACGCTGGGCTGACATGTGTGAGCGGGTGAGGTGCTGGCCGACTGCGCTGACGGTCGTCATCAGGCCCTGATTGACGAACGTGTTGATCTCCTGGGTAAAGCCGTTCAGGTCGAGGCGCTGCAGCGAATCCTGCATCGCGCCCCGTCGCGCCTGGATAAAACCGGCCAGGAGGGGGGCCTGCTTTCCCTGGAAATCGCTAAGCCGCTGCAGGCTGTGGCTGGCACCGCGCGGCGCGTAACGCGCTTTGATCAGTAGATCGGTACCCAGCAGATCTGCCTGGTCTTCCTGAGCACGACCCCAGGCGGTGTTCCATACGTTGTCTGAAAAGGTGTTGGCGAGTGAGGTGTAGAGCACCGTCTCACCGACGGCCTTCTGCGTGGCTTGCGGATTTTTGCTGACCACCTTCCATTTCGAAGCTCCGCGATCCAGGCGAGAGTCGGCGACCATCGTCGCGATTACCGCAGTGGTGGCAATGTTGGTCAGCAGTTCCCGCTGCTCGTTGAAGGCTTGGCGGCGATCATGGTGGCGCAGCAGCACATGGCTCATTTCATGGGCCAGCATCGCCGCGATTTCGTCCTCGCTTTCTACGCTTTCCAGCATGCCGAGCGGCACGTAGAGAATGCCGTACGGGTCGGCTGATGGCCCGAACGAGTAACTGTCGGTGACCGTTACCCGCAATTGCGGCTGCTCGCCAGGCCAACCCTTGGCGAGACGTTCGACGATGCCTTGCAGATAGTTCTGCAGCGCAGGGATCAACACCACGTTCTGTTGGCGGATTTCATTGGCTGGCAGGCTACGGCCGTCATAGCTCAGCCGCAGGTTGTGGTTGTGCTGCGGATCGAGGCGGAAGTAACTGCGAACCTCCTCCTGCTCCAGGTACTTGCCCTGAAACCCGCTTTGCGTGCTTTGTCCTGCAAGATTGATCAGCGCGTCAGGTGCTCCTTTGAGCGTGCTGCACCCGCCCAGACAAGTCAGCAGTAAAGCCGCCGCGAATGCGGCACGCTTACGCAGTAGGTCAGTTCTTCGCACAGCCAGCCCCGTAACCAATGGTGGAGAGATTGGTCGCGCTATCTGCGCGGGCCTTGGGCAGTGCTGCGCACGGCATGGGAACGGTCTTGCCTTGACTCAGGCGGACATCGACACCATCCAGCCAGACCAGCTGTCCGGCTACCTCGACCTGCACCAGTTCGAGATCGTCATTCCACTGCTGTGCGGCCAGCGGTGTGGCGGGTAACTCGGAGCGTGCAATCTTCTTCAGCAAACGACCCTCTGCATCAAGCAGGGCGATCGGATCGTTGGTGTATTGCTCTACGGTCAATCCGGCCGCGTAGCTGGTGCTGCTGAGCAACAGGGCGCAGAGCAGTGTGAGGGGTTTGCGCATGATGACTCCTTTCGTGTGCTGGTCGAGGGGAGGGAGGGGGATTCCGGTTCTTCTGGCAGTAACACGCCAATCAGCAGCAACAAGCCAAGGATGTTCACTGGAGTGACGCGCAACTGATAAAGCAGCACGCTGATTAGCAGCAGACAGAGCGTTGCGCCGATCGCGAACGCCAGGCGATGCCCAGGCAAAAGGCCTGCGCGGGCCGAGTGAAACCAGAGAATGACCAAAGCGAAGATGAACTCGAGCAGGTCCAGGACATCGATTTCGGTGTTGAACAGTTGCGGTGGTGCGGCGATATAGTCCTGGCCATATTCGATCAAGTTATCCAGCGCCATGGCGTGGGCGTAGACGCCCGGCAACTTGCCGTGAACCGGCGAGCTGGTGAGATCCTCGGCGGAACTGATGGAGGCGCCGACCATTACCAGGCGATCGCCAAGCAGCTCACGTAACAAGGCGCGCTCCTCCGGTACGGTCGTAGCCAGGGCACTCGCGGTGATTGTCAGGTGAAACGGGCAGCGTGTTTCGGTAGGAGCACTGAGACGCCAGAAGACCGACTGGGCGAGCTGGCTGAAAATCCGGCTCCAAAGTCCAGATGATGAAGCGCACTGGCTGACGTCGCTGACCAGACGCTGCTCACGCGCCGGGTCACCGCCCCATTGCAGAGCGATCGGCGGTTGCTCTCCGGCGAGCTGTGCCGATGCTGGTAGCGGCTGACAGGCATGGCGCGTGCAGTAGCTTCTGTATAAGGCGAAGGCTGCGCTGTCCATCCAGCCGTATGCGGTCTCGGCTGCCAGCGGGTACTGATCTTCATAACCGCTCCAGCTCACCAGTGCCGGCTCGCTAACTTCGGTAAAGATCGGCAAGGCATTGGATTCAGTGCTGCCGGAGTTGGCGAGATACAGCGGCACGCCGGCAGCTCGATAGCGTTCGAACACGTTGGACAGGAGTCGACTACTGTCGCTGTTGCGTCCGCGGGAGTGGTCGTAGCTGTACATCAGGTCAACCATGACCGCGGCTGGTCGATAGGCCAGTAGCTGGCGGAACAGTTTGCTCTGTTCGCTGTAGGGTAGTGGCCAGTGGCTTTCGCGCTGGCGCAGAAAAGCGTCATCGATGATCACAACTGCGATCTGCTGTCTGGCGCCGGCATCGCCGTAGGCGTTGGCTTGCAGCTGATTGAGCAGGCGGGACGATGCGCCATCGGTGGCCGTAGTCAGGCCGAAGGGATCCAGCAGGATTGCCAGCAATGCCAGTACGGTTCGTAGCGTAGACAACTGGCGCGGTAGGGCCGGCACTTCATCATCCTTGATGATCTCAAAACGACATCACGGATGTTCGGTGAATCAGTTCACAAAAGTCAACGGAGTCGGCCGCGGCGATTAGCCTCGCACCCAGCGCTGCCTGGCCCAGGCACTCAGGCTGTCGACCGCCAGTACCATCGCCAGCATGGCCAGGATCACCGTCGAGGCTTGGGCTTCCTGGAAGAGGCTGAGGCTCATGTAGAGCATCTGGCCCAGGCCGCCGGCGCCAACGAAGCCGAGCACGCTGGCCATGCGAATATTGTTTTCCCAGCGGTACAACGTGTAGGCCACCAGTTGCGGCCAGAGCGAGGGCAGCGTGCCGTAGCAGAATGCCGCGATGCGTCCGCTACCGGCCAGGCGAAGGGCGTCGGCGGGCTGCGGCGGGGTATTTTCCAGCGCTTCGGCGAACAGGCGCCCCAGCACGCCGGCCGTGTGCAGCGCCAGCGCCAGGGTGCCGGCGTTCGGCCCGAGCCCCGCTGCCAGCACCATCAGCGCGGCCCAAACCAATTCCGGAATCGCCCGTAGCGCATTGAGCAGCAGGCGCGATGCTGCCTGCGCCAGCAGACCGAAACGGCCCGCCGCGGGGAGTGCCAGCAACAAGCCGAACAGGGCTGCGAGCAATGTGCCGATGGCCGACATCGCCAGGGTTTCCAGCGTGCCGCGAGCGATCGCCTGCAGATGCGCGGGCGACAGGTCCGGCGCCATGAATCCCGAAGCGTAGGCGGCCATCTGCGCAAGGCCGTCTCGGCTGAGCAGCGCGGCGCTTTCCAGCTGCAGGAAGGCAAAGGCGGCCACCACGGCCGCGACCAGCCCGGCCGGAATCAGCAGGCGCGACAGCAGACTCATGCGAATCTCCAGCGCAGCAGACGGCTGAGCAGGTCCGCCAGCAGCACCAGCGCGAGGAACGTCAGCAACATGGCGGCGACCTCACCGCCGGCGAACATGCGCATCGACAGGTCCATCTGCTGGCCGAGTCCACCGGCGCCGACGAACCCCATCACCACCGAGGCGCGGATCGCACATTCCCAGCGGTAGACGCTGTACGACAGCATCTCGCCCGTGGCCTGCGGCAGCACGCCGTAGAGGAAGGCCTGCAGCCGCGAGGCGCCGGCACCGAGCAGTGCACGGGCGGGTAGCGGGTCGACCGACTCGAAGATCTCCGCGTAGACCTTGCCGAGCATGCCGGCGTAGGTGATGGCGATGGCCAGCACGCCGGCGGTCGGCCCCAGGCCTACGGCGCGGACGAACAACAGCGCCCAGACGATCTCCGGGATGCTGCGCAGCACGATCAGCAGGCCGCGTACCGGCCAGCGCAACGCTTGCGCCCACCAGGCCGGGCGACCACCACGGCTGAGCGCCGAGAGCGACAGGGCGCGGGTGGCAAGCAGGGCGCAGGGGATGGCGACAGCCAGGGCCAGGGTCATGCCGGCAGTGGCGATTGCCAGGGTTTCCAGTGTCGCCTGCCAGAGCAGGTCAAGGAATTCGCCACTGTGCTCCGGTGGCCAGAACGCCGAGAGAAACGTGCCCATGGTGTCGGCATTGCTGCCGTCGAACAGCACACCCAGGTCCAGCTCGCTCAGCCTTACCCCTGGCCACAGCAGCGCCACGGCCAGCAGGGTCAACATCAGGCGTGGCGCGGCGGCAGGATCGTGTCGGACAGTTGCGGGGTTCAGCATCGCGGAATGTTCAGTGGCGGGGTCGCTGCTGCAGGTGGCGACGGGGCATGCTGAAGCTGCTCATTGGCATACAGCGCCGCCAGCTCGTCGGGGCCGATTTCGCTGGCAGGCTTGTCGAACAGGATGCGGCCGTCACGCACGCCGACGATTCGCGGAAAGTGCTCCAGTGCCAGCTCCACTGCATGCAAGCTGGCCAGCAGCGTGGCGTTGCGACGTTGCGCCTCGCGGTTGAGCACGCCCAGCGTGTGACTGGCGAGCACCGGGTCCATGGCTGAGACGGGTTCGTCGGCGAGGATCAGCTCCGGCGCCTGGTAAAGCATGCGGGCGATTCCGACCCGCTGCAGCTGGCCGCCGGATAGCTGATCGCAGCGCATGTACAGCTTGTCGGCAAGGTCGAGCCGCCCGAGCGCCTCGGCAGCGCCCTGGCGGTCCAGGGGATAGAGCAGGCTGAGCAGGCTTTTGGGTAGCGACCAGTTGCCGAGACGCCCCGCCAGTACCGCCGTCACCACCCGCTGTCGCGGTGGTAGCGGCGGCGCCTGGTGGATCAGGCCGATCTGGCTGCGCAGGCGTTGGCGAGCGCCGGCCGAGAGCGTCCAGGGGCGCTTGCCGAGCAGCTCGAGATCGCCCTGATCTGGCTTGAGCGACGTGGCTAGCAGACGCAGCAGCGTGGTCTTGCCGGCCCCGGACGGGCCAATGATGGCGACCCGTTCACCCTGCGCGACCTGCAGGTCGAGCCGCCGCAGTGCGATCTGGCCGCCGGCGTGGGTGTGGCCCACGCCGGCCAGCTTCAGCGCCGGTTGTGCAGCGAGGCCTGGCGCCGGCGGTGTTTGCAATGTGCTCATTGCTGGCGCTTACGCGGCATCACTTGAGCAGGCCGGCGGCGCGCGCAGCTTCTTCGATGCCTGCGTAGTTCTCCGGCTTGGTCTCGATAAAGCGACTGGCGGCCTGCAGATCGAGAATCGCCTTGTGCTCAGGGTTGGCCGGATCGAGGGCGAGGAAGGCAGCCTTGATCTTCTCGACCAGCGCCGGCTCGAGGTTGCCGCGCACGGTCCAGTTGTAGTCGTAATAAGGCGGAGTGATGGAGATCACGCGGACCTTGTCGGTGTCGACCTTGCCGGCCGCGACCAGCTTGTCCCACACCGAGGCGTTGAGCACGCCGGCGTCGGCCTTGCCGGCCTCGACCCAGGCGGCGGTTGCATCGTGAGCGCCCGAGTAGGCGATGCGCTTGAAGAACTGCTCCGGCTGGATGCCGTCCTTGAGCATGAAGTAGCGCGGCATCAGGCTGCCTGAGGTCGACGACACGGAGCCGAAGGCGAAGGTCTTGCCCTTGAGGTCGGCCAGTGACTTCACCTCGGGATCGGCGGTGATGAACTTGCTAGTGAACTGCTCGTCCTGCTCGCGCTGCACCAGCGGGATCGCATTGCCAGTCTTCAGACGGGTCTGGACAAAGGTGAAGCCGCCCAGCCAGGCGAGATCGAGGCGGTCGGAGGCCAGGGATTCGACGACAGCCGCATAGTCCGATACCGGGGTGAACTTCACCGGCATGCCCAGCTGCTGTTCCAGGTATTCCCCCAGCGGCTTGAACTTGCGAATCAGCTCGGTCGGGGCTTCATCGGGGATAGCGGAAACCCGCAGGGTTTCAGCGGCGTGGGTAGTAGCAATAGACAGGGACAGGGCAAGGCCGGCGACGGCTGCCAGGGAGCGCTTCAGCATTGAGGGTTCTCCGGTTCAATAGCGGAAAAAGCGCGCGGATTATAGAGCGTGGTAGGCGTGTGGCGCCAAGGGAAAGCTGAACAGGGACGTTTGGAGCGCTTCTGGCGCATTTCCATTGCAGAAATATCGTGTAACACGACGAACTTTTTTCAGGCCCCAAACCTAAGTGATCTGTAGTGGCCGAATATGTGCAATGTGCCACCCCCCGCAGGCAAAGGAAGCGAATGTGAAGTGCGATAAGAAGCGTCGGTCCACCATGGTCTGGGCAGATGGTCACTCATTCAGAGAGGTAGCGCGAATTCAGGCGCAACCTGTTGGCAGCGCGGAAGTACGCAGCGCGCCTTTGACCGAGAAGATGTTCACCGAGGCGCGTATCGCAGCTGTCCTGCTCGGCCCACTGCTGATCGACCTGCCTCAGGGCTGATAGGGCGACCTCGCTCCGGCCAGCGCCGCGGCAGCGCGAGGAATCGCACGCCGCGGCAAGGTGTTCAACGTATCAGCAGGGGTGCTCAGGCGCCGGCGAACAGTACCAGCAGCACCACACCGAGGATCAAGCGGTAGATCACGAACGGCAGCATGCCGACGCGCTCCAGCAACTTCAGGAAGATGTGGATGCACAGGTAGGCGCTCATCGCCGACAGCACCACACCCAGCCCCATCGCCGTCCAGTCAACCGCTACCCCGCCTTCCACCAGGTCGAGTGTGCTCAGCGCGCTGGCAAGCACGATCACCGGGATCGACAGCAGAAAGGAAAAGCGTGCTGCGCCGGAGCGCGACAGGCCCAGCAACAGCCCGGCGGTCATCGTCACGCCCGAGCGCGAGGTGCCGGGAATCAGCGCCAGCGCCTGGGCGCAGCCGATCAGCAGGATGTCCTTCCAGTTCAGACTGTGCTCGTCGCGCGGTTGCGGGATTCGCCGGCTGACCACGTCCGACCACCACAGCAGCAGACCGAAGCCGATGGTCGCCCAGGCGATCACCAGCGGCGAACGCAGCTGGACTTCGATGAAGTCCTTGAACAGCAGCCCGGCGATGCCGACCGGAATCGTTCCAAGGATCACCGCCCAGGCCAGCCGGCTGTCACCGACCCGCTCGCGGCGGGCTAGCGATGCGAACCAGTCGCGCGTCATGCCGAAGACTTCCAGGCGGAAGTACCAGACCACTGCGGCCAGGGTGCCGAGGTGCACCGCCACGTCGAATGCCAGTCCCTGGTCGTCCCAACCCACCAGGTGCGGGAAGAGGATCAGATGAGCCGAGCTCGATACCGGCAAGAACTCGGTTAGTCCCTGCACGATGGCCAGGACGATGATCTGAATTAAATCCATTGCTTGTTTCCTGCGATTTCTTCTGATGCACGCGCGTTGCCAAGGGCAGGCGTGCGTTGAGCGGATGGGTCTGCGCGAGGCGATGCCTCGGGGCCTCCTTCAGAGGCGCTCGACGGCGGATCGTTCCAGTTGGTCGGGCAATTTGCTGGATCGGTCACAGTGGCATTGTGGCAGCAGGAGGGGGCATTGAGCAGTTGAGGGATGAGGGAGGTACATCGTTTGGCCGTTCCTGGCGGTGCGGCGCTAGAATCACGACCTCGTTCGTCTAGGAGCCGCCTCATGTCCGACCTGCCAACCCTCGCTTTTGCCGGTATCGGCCTGATGGGCCTGCCGATGTGTCGACGTCTGCTGGCGGCGGGGTATCGCCTGGCGGTGTGGAATCGCTCGCCCGAGAAGTGCCAGCCGCTGGTAGAGCTGGGGGCCAGGGCGGTGGCGACGCCCGCTGAGCTCTGTGCCGAGGCCGACATTGTGCTGTTGTGTCTGGCCGACACCGCCGCTGTGCGCGAGGTGCTTTTCGGCAAGGGCGGCATCGCCGAAGGTGGCAAGGCCGACAAGCTGCTGGTCGATCACTCGAGCCTGGAGCCGACGGCAACCCGCGACATGGCCGCCGAGCTGGAATTTCGCAGTGGCATGCGCTGGGTCGATGCCCCGGTCTCCGGTGGAACGCCGGGCGCGGAAGCCGGCAGCCTGGTGATCATGGCCGGCGGACGCGCCGAGGATGTCGAGCGGGTACGGCCGGTGCTGATGAATCTGGGCCAGCGCCTTACCCATATGGGTGGGGTCGGCGCCGGCCAGGTGACGAAGGTCTGCAATCAGATGATCGTCGCCTGCAATGCGCTGGTGATCGCCGAGGTCGTGGCCTTGGCCGAACGTGCCGGAGTCGACGCCAGCCTGCTGGCACCGGCGCTGGCCGGCGGCTTCGCCGATTCCAAGCCATTGCAGATCCTCGCCCCGCAGATGGCAGCGAGCGAGTTCGAACCGGTGAAGTGGCATGTACGGACCTTGCTCAAAGATCTGGATACGGCTGTCAAACTGTCCCGTGAGCAGGGATCGGCGACGCCCTTGAGCGGCCTGGCCGCGCAGCTGATGCGCCTGCACGGCAGCCAGGGCAATCTGGAGCGCGACCCCGCCACGCTGGTGCAGATGTACCGGGAGGGCGACCAATGAAGATCGCCGCTAATCTATCGCTGCTGTTCACCGAGCTGCCGCTTACCGAACGCATCCTCGCCGCCCGCACCGCCGGTTTCGATGGCGTGGAGATCCAGTTTCCTTACGAAGTGCCGGCCATTCGCCTGAAAGAGCAACTCGAGCGCGCCGGCATGCCGCTGGTGCTGATCAATCTGCCCGCCGGCGATCTGCTGCAGGGCGGACCAGGTCTGGCGGCGGTGCCGGACCGGCAGGAGGCCTTCGACGCTGCTCTGCAGGAGGCGCTGACCTATGCGCTGATGGTTCGACCGGCCAGTGTCAACGTGCTGCCGGGCCGCCTCGCCGAGGGCGTCGACCGCGAGCTGGCGCTGGAGACGCTCGAGCACAACCTGTGGAAGACCGCCGACGCCTTCGACATGCTCGGCATCCGTGTGCTCTGCGAAGCGATCAACCCGCTCGACATGCCAGGCTTTCTGATCAACAGCGCGGCGGATCTGGAGGCTCTGCTGCAGCGCGTCGATCACCCCAACTGCCTGGCGCAACTGGATTTCTACCATATGGCACGCCAGCAGCTGGACCTGCCCAGCTGCATTACCCGGCTGGGCGAGCGCATCGGTCATGTGCAGTTCGCCGACTGCCCGGGCCGCGGCGCGCCGGGTAGTGGTGAGCTGGACTTCGGCGCAGCGCTGCAGGCCTTGCAGGCCAGCGGCTACCAGGGCTGGCTGAGCGCCGAATACAAACCGGGGGAGCAGGGCACCGAAGCCAGCCTGGGCTGGCTGGCCGAGTGGCGCGGGCGCTGAGCCATCGCGGGGCATAAGCGAAGGTGATGTTCGGAGACAGGATCAGGCACAGACTCTAGAGTCATGGTCGAGTCCCGGCTGGTCTGCGGCCGGAATATAAGAACAATCGAGACCGACGTCATGCAGCCTTCCACCCAAGCATCCAACGCCTGGCGCGTGCTGTTTCTGCTCTTTCTGGCGAACCTGTTCAACTTCTTCGATCGCACCATACCGGCGATCATCGCCGAGCCGATCCGCCTGGAGTGGAGCCTCAACGATTTCCAACTCGGCCTGATCGGCACCGCCTTCACCATCGTCTACGCCATTGCCGGGCTGCCCCTGGGGCGCATGGCGGACCTCGGTTCGCGGCGCAAGATCATGGGCTGGGGGCTCACCGCGTGGAGCGGCCTGACCGCGATTAACGGCCTGGCCTGGAACTTCTGGAGCTTCCTGCTGGTGCGCATGGGCATCGGCATCGGCGAGGCCAGTTACGCGCCCGCCGCCAACTCGCTGATCGGCGACCTGTTTCCGGCGCACAAGCGCTCCCGGGCCATGGGCATCTTCATGCTCGGCCTGCCGTTGGGCCTGTTGCTGGCGTTCTTCACCATCGGTTCCATGGTAGAGGCGTTCGGCAGCTGGCGCGCGCCCTTCTTCATCGCCGCGGTGCCGGGCCTGGTGCTGGCGCTGTTCATCTTTCTGATCAAGGAGCCCAAGCGCGGCGCCGCCGAGACCGTCAAGGTTTCCCAGGAGCCGGTGCAGCAGCCGATCCGCAAGGTGCTGTCGATTCGCACCTTCTGGTGGCTGGTGCTGGCCGGCCTGGCATTCAACTTCGCCACCTATGCCTGCAACGCCTTCATGGTGCCGTTGCTGATGCGTTATCACGGTGTCTCGCTGGTACAGGCGTCGGTCGCCACCGGCGTGATCGTCGGCTTGACCGGCCTGTTCGGGTTGACCCTGGGCGGCTGGGTCGCTGACCGTATCCACCAGCGCTACGCCCGTGGTCGCCTGATCTTCGCCGCTGTGAGCATGTTGATCGCGACCATCGCGACCGGCTATGCGCTGCTGGCCGGCCGCATCGAGGTCGGCATGTTCGTCGCCGTGTTCAGCATTGGCTGGCTGTTCTCCTACAACTTCTATACCTGCGTCTACACGGCAATTCAGGACGTGGTCGAACCGCGCCTGCGGGCCACGGCCATGGCGCTGTTCTTCGCTGGCCTGTACCTGCTGGGCGGCGGCATGGGGACAGTAGTGGTGGGGCTGCTCTCGGACCACTTCGCCGAAGGGGCGATGCTGGCAGCGGGCGCCAGCGAGATGGCCGAGGCCTTCCGTGCCGAGGGTCTGCACGGGGCGATGTATCTGATACCGGCGTCGCTGCTGCTGACCATGCTGTTCCTGTTCCAGGCATCGCGGACCTTCTGCGCCGATGCCAAGCGCATGACTGCCGGGATGACGGCCGATGCGCCCGGCGCGGAGGCGGTGCCTGCCTGATACGTTTGCGTTATGGGGTTTGTGCCCGGACCAGCGATGGCCGGGCATTTTTTTGTCTGGAGAAAGCCATCGAGGGGCTAACCGACGATAGGCCTGCATCGGCGGGCCGCCTCCTTTACACTGCGCGGCCGTTTTTTCAGTACCCGTGGAACACGCCATGCTCAACGCCTCATCCGCCCGCGCCTGCGGCATCGACTTCGGCACCTCGAATTCCACGGTTGGTTGGTGGCGCCCCGGCGTCGATCCGCTGATCGCGCTGGAAGGCGAGCAACCGACCTTGCCGTCGGTGGTGTTCTTCAATCTCGAAGAGCGCCGGCCGGTCTACGGTCGGCAGGCGCTGAGCGAATATCTGGAGGGCTATGAAGGCCGCCTGATGCGTTCGCTCAAGAGCCTGCTCGGCTCCAAGCTGCTGAAAAGCGAAACCACCGTGCTCGGCAGCGCCATGCCGTTCAAGGAAATCCTCGGCCTGTTCCTCGGCACCCTCAAGCAGCGCGCCGAAACGGCTGCCGGCCGGCCATTCGAGGAAGTCGTGCTGGGGCGGCCGGTGTTTTTCGTCGATGACGACCCGCAGGCCGACCGCGAGGCATCGGACACCTTGGCCGCTGCCGCCCGCAAGATCGGCTTCAAGGACGTGTCCTTCCAGTACGAGCCGATCGCCGCGGCCTTTGATTACGAGTCGCGTATCGAACGCGAAGAGCGCGTGCTGATCGTCGATATCGGCGGTGGTACCTCCGACTTCTCGCTGGTGCGGCTGTCGCCCGAGCGTCGGGACGTCGATGATCGACAGGCTGATATTCTCGCCACCGGCGGTGTGCACATCGGCGGTACCGACTTCGACAAGCAGCTCAGCCTGAGCGGGGTGATGCCGCTGTTCGGCTATGGCAGCCGGATGAAGAGCGACGCACCGATGCCGACCAGCACCCACCTCAACCTGGCCACCTGGCACACCATCAACGCCGTATACGCGCCGGCCTCGCTACGGGCGTTGCAGAGCATGCGCTACGACATCGTCGACCCCACCGGTATCGACCGGCTGTTCCGCCTGATCGAGCAGCGCGCCGGACACTGGCTGGCGATGCAGGTGGAGCAGGGCAAGATCGAGCTGACCGAGGCGGAGCAGTTCGCCATCGACTTCCAGCGTATCGAGCCGCAACTGCAGGTCGAGCTGACCCGCCAGGGCTTCGAAGGCGCCATCGCCGCACTGCTTGACCGTATCGGTGGCAGCATCAATCAGCTGCTGGCGGATGCCGGCGTGCGCCATGATGAGGTCGATACGGTGTTCTTCACCGGTGGCTCGAGCGCCATTCCTGCACTGCGCGACAGCGTTGCCGGGCTGCTGCCTCGGGCGCGGCACGTGGAAGGCAATCGCTTCGGCAGCATCGGCAGCGGATTGGCCATCGAGGCGCGCAAGCGCTACGGTTGAAATGGAATCCCGGCGTTGCTGACACAAATCTTCACATTGCCGGAATAACACCCGGCGTGGCGTGCGGGTCTCAATACGGATGCTCCAGCGGAGCGTGTCATTGAGGGATAACGCAAATGGCCTATCGAATACGCCCAGCGCGCAATGCTGCCAAAGAGGTGCGCAAGGCCGCGCTGGGGCGCATCAACAAGGCGATCCAGGCGCTCTGTGTCGAGCCGTCCGAGCGGGCCGAGGGCGTGCACCAGGCGCGCAAGCGCTTCAAGGAATTGCGCGCGCTGCTGCGGCTGGTGCGTGAACCGCTCGGTGCGCGTTTCAGCGTCGACAATCGTCGGCTGCGCGATGCCGGACGACGCCTGGCCGAGTCACGCGATGCCGCCGCCATGCTGGAAAGCTGGGACGCCCTGGCGCGCACCGATCAGCCACTGTTCGTCAGCGATGCGTTCCGCCAGATCCGTCTGCGCTTGCAGCAGCGCGCCGCGCCGGATGGTGAGGTGCATACCGGCTTCGACGTGGAAGTGACGCAGGTGCTGGGTGACCTGCGCGCACTGACTCGAGACGTGCAGCACTGGAAATTGCCGGGCAAAGGCTTCGGCTTGCTCGCCGCGGGCTTTCGGCGAACCTATGCCGACGGTGTGCGGGATCTCGCACGTGCGCAAAAGGCGGACTCGGATGAGTTGCTTCACGAATGGCGCAAGCGGGTGAAGGACCACTGGTATCACTGCCAGCTGCTGTCTCCGTGCTGGCCGGATGCGCTGGAAACTCGCGCGGAACAGCTCAAGCAGGTCGCCGACGCGCTGGGCGACGACCATGACCTGGCGGTGATGACTGAGCTGATGCAGGGCGAGCCCGAGCTGTTCGGTACAGCGGATACCCGTGAAGCGGTGCAGCGCTGTATCGAACAGCGGCGGGCGCAGTTGCAACAGCGCGCGCTGCGCCTGGGCCGCCGCTTGTATGCCGAACCGCCAAAGGCGCTGGCGGAGCGGGTCGGGGCGTACTGGCGTATCGCGCGTAAGGAATCGGAATAATAGGAGCACGCCTCGACGAGGCCGTTCTCGGGGAAGCGCGGACCACCTCGTTCAGGTCGGGAACGAGGTGGTCCAACCGCTGGCGCGTTGACCTGAACGGATGGGTTGGACACCGCCTTCAGGACACACGGGCAAAGCGCTGCCGGCTCAGCCGGCGACCAGCACCCGTATTGCCTCCAATCGCAAGGCCGCCTTTTCCAGTGCTGCCAGGCCGTCTTCGCGCTGCTGACGCAGGGCTTCGATCTCGCTGTCGCGCACGCTCGGGTTGACTGCCTGCAGGGCTACCAGTCGCGCCAGCTCCTCCTCCAGGCCGGCCTTGAGCTTGCGTTGTGCTTCGGCAACGCGCTCGCTGTGGCGCGGCGCGATCTTGGCTTCGGCGGCGGCGATCTGGGTGGCCAGCACGTCGCGCTGGGCCTGAACGAACTTGTTGGCGCTGGCCCGCGGCACGCTTTCCAGCTGATCGTTGAGCGTATCGAAGGCCACCTTCGAGGCCAGGTCGTTGCCGTTTCCGTCGAGCAGGCAGCGCAACGCCAGCGGCGGCAGGAAGCGACTCAGCTGCAGTGCACGCGGCGCCACCACTTCACTGACGAACAGCAACTCGAGCAATACGGTGCCCGGCTTGAGCGCCTTGTTCTTGATCAGCGCGACCGCGGTGTTGCCCATGGAGCCGGACAGCACCAGGTCCATGCCGCCCTGCACCATGGGGTGTTCCCAGGTGAGGAACTGCATGTCTTCGCGGGCCAGGGCCTGTTCACGGTCGTAGGTGATGGTCACGGCTTCGTCATCGCCCAGCGGGAAGCTGGCATCCAGCATTTTCTCGCTGGGGCGCAGTACCAGGGCGTTTTCCGAGTGGTCTTCGCTGTCGATGCCGAACGCGTCGAACAGCTGCTCCATATAGATCGGCAGGGCGAACTGGTCGTCCTGCTCCTCGATGGCTTCGACCAGCGCCTTGCCTTGTTCGCCGCCGCCGGAGTTGAGTTCCAGCAGACGGTCGCGACCGCTGTGCAGTTCGGCTTCCAGACGCTCGCGCTCGGCGCGGGCCTCGTCGATCAGCAGCTGATAGGCGTCGTCGTCACCTTCTTCCAGCTGCGCCAGCAGGCGCTGACCGAAGCGGTGCTGCAGGGCGTTGCCGGTCGGGCAGGTGTTGAGGAAAGCGTTCAGTGCCTGGTGATACCACTTGAATAGGCGTTCCTGCGGACTGGTTTCCAGATACGGCACGTGCAGCTGGATGGTGTGCTGCTGGCCGATGCGGTCGAGACGGCCGATGCGCTGCTCGAGCAGGTCCGGATGCGCCGGCAGATCGAACAGCACCAGATGGTGGCTGAACTGGAAGTTACGGCCCTCACTGCCGATTTCCGAGCAGATCAGCACCTGCGCGCCGAACGCCTCGTCGGCGAAGTAGGCCGCGGCGCGGTCGCGCTCGAGGATGCTCATACCCTCGTGGAACACCGTGGCCGGAATGCCGGAGCGCACGCGCAGCGCGTCTTCCAGATCCAGGGCGGTCTCGGCATGAGCGCAGATGACCAGCACCTTGTACTTCTTCAGCATCTTCAGCGTGTCGATCAGCCATTCCACGCGCGGATCGAACTGCCACCAGCGGTTGCTCGCCTCGCCGTCGTCCTGCTGGCTCTGGAAGGCGACCTCCGGATACAGCTCGGCATGCTCGCCCAGCGGCAGTTCGAGGTATTCGGCCGGGCAGGGCAGCGGATAGGGATGCAGCTGGCGCTCCGGGAAACCCTGCACGGCGGCACGGGTGTTGCGGAACAGCAGACGGCCGGTGCCGTGACGGTCGAGCAGCTCGCGGATCAGCCGGCTGCTGGCCTCGATGTCGCCATCGGTGGCGGCGGCCAGCAGGGCTTCGCCCTCGGCGCCGAGGAAATCGTGGATAGTCTGGTGTGCCTGCTGCGAGAGACGGCCCTCGTCGAGCAGCTCCTGCACGGCTTCGGCCACCGGCTGATAGCTGGAGCTTTCGGCGCGGAAGGCATCGAGGTCATGGAAACGATTCGGATCGAGCAGCCGCAGACGGGCGAAGTGGCTGTCCAGACCGAGCTGTTCCGGAGTTGCAGTCAGCAGCAGCACGCCGGGGATCACTTCGGCCAGCTGTTCGACCAGTTTGTATTCGGCGCTGGCACCTTCCGGGTGCCAGACCAGGTGGTGCGCTTCGTCCACTACCAGCACGTCCCAGCCTGCGGCGAAGGCAGCATCCTGGGCACGCTCGTCTTCCTTCAGCCATTCCAGCGATACCAGTGCCAGCTGGGTGTCTTCGAACGGGTTGCTGGCATCGCTCTCGATGAAACGCTCGGCATCGAACAGTGCGACTTCCAGGTTGAAGCGGCGGCGCATCTCCACCAGCCACTGGTGCTGGAGGTTTTCCGGAACCAGGATCAGCACCCGGCTGGCGCGGCCTGAGAGCAGTTGGCGATGGATGATCAGGCCGGCTTCGATGGTCTTGCCCAGGCCCACTTCGTCGGCCAGCAGTACGCGCGGGGCGATGCGGTCAGCGACTTCCTTGGCGATGTGCAGCTGGTGCGCGATGGGCTGCGCACGCACGCCACCGAGGCCCCACAGCGAGGATTGCAGCTGGGCGCTCTGGTGCTGCAGGGTGTGGTAGCGCAGGCTGAACCAGGCGAGCGGGTCGATCTGCCCGGCGAAGAGGCGGTCGCTGGCCAGGCGGAACTGGATGAAGTTCGACAGCTGGGTTTCCGGCAGGGTGCGGGCTTCGTTCTGTGCGGTCAGGCCGTGGTAGACCAGCAGGCCGTCGACGTCGTCGACCTCGCGCACGGTCATCTTCCAGCCTTCGAAATGGGTGATCTCGTCACCGGGTACGAAGCGCACCCGCGTCAGTGGGGCGCTGCGTGTCGCGTACTGGCGCGTTTCGCCGGTCGCCGGATAGAGCACGGTGAGCATCCGTCCATCCTGGGTCAGGATGGTTCCGAGGCCGAGTTCTGCCTCGCTGTCGCTGATCCAGCGTTGCCCCGGTAGATACTGCTGCGCCATGCTGCCTCCCGCTGTGAAAAAGCCGGCTATGGTAACGGAACGTCGCCATCAGAGCGACGGCCGATGGCGACTGCGTGACGCATGAAGTGTAGCGGTCCTGTTAAAGTTGGCCGGTGCCGCGCCGATTCATCGGTAAAGAGGGGTAATGAGCATGCTGCCACCCATCCCATCAGGCGTATTCCCGGTCAACGCCCAGCAGGACGTGGTCAAGCCGCGCCCGGAGATCGCACCGGTGGCACCCGTGCAGCCGAGCCCGGACGAAAGTGCGGTTACCCTCGACCGACGTCATCCGCAGGAGAGCGCCGAGATGCTGCGCGACGAGCAGCGGCGGCGTCAGCGCCGGGGTTATACCCCGGAGGAACTGGCGACCGGAGAGACTGATGAGCAGGACCAGGCCGAGCTCGAAGAGCTGCCGCGCCAGGGACTCTGGGTTGACGTCGAGGTCTGAGGTGTTCACGAACGACCCGAGCCACGCTTCATCGATCGAGTTGCCGGACGCCGCACTGGACTACTACCCGGGGTGGGTCGACAGCGAAACCGCCGATGCCTGGCTGGAGAAGCTCGTCAGCGCCACGCCCTGGTCGCAGCCCGAAATCCGAATCTATGGCCGCCAGGTTGCAGTACCACGCATGGTCGCCTGGTACGGCGACGCGGACGCCAGGTATCGCTATTCCGGCCTGCGACATGATCCGCTGGCCTGGACACCGCTGTTGCGCGACATCCGTGAGCGTCTGCAGCACGAGACCGGTCAGCGCTTCAACGGTGTGTTGCTGAACCTGTATCGCGACGGACGCGACGCCATGGGCTGGCACAGTGACGATGAGCCCGAGCTGGGCGATTGCCCCACTGTCGCTTCGCTGAGCTTGGGCGCTGAGCGGCGCTTCGATCTGCGGCGCAAGGGCAGTGGGCGGATTCAACACTCGCTCGTCCTCGCACATGGCTCGCTGCTGGTCATGAGGGGCATGACGCAGCATCATTGGCAACACCAGATCGCGCGGACCAGCAAGGTGCTGCAGCCGCGCCTCAACCTGACCTTCCGCCTGATCGAGACGAGGCCGAGCAAATGAGCAGCGACGAGAAGTTGATCGACTTCAGTGCAGAGCGCGCAAAGCGCATTCACGACCTCAACGACAAGCGCCTCGAGGAGATGCGCAAGACCTTCGAGCAGGTCCTGCCGCTGGGCAAGGCGAAGAAGAAGGGCAAACGCTCTCCGAAGAAGCGTTAATCGCGCCCCCCTTCAACATTGCACAGATCGATTCGCTATTATCCGCTCGGCTCTCACCACACTTCTGCTGCTGCCCCTGCCGTTTTTCGCCTCAAACACCCCTGTTTTCTTGACCTGGATCAGTCGTTGCTCACGGCTGTGCGCGCTGCTTTGTGGCCATTGACCCGGGTCAATTTTTTTAGGGGGGAGCGGGTTTAACTTGAACCCATCGAATAGCGAATCAGGTTTCGGAGGTAGGTCTCATGTTTGTCGATGATGTGGTGCTCGCAGGGGTGGTCACGGTCGGCCTGATGGTCGCCTTCCTCGGAGGCTTCGGATATTTCATCTGGCGGGATGCGCACAAGAAGTAAGCGATTCCCGGCAGATTCAAAGAGCACGCAAGGCATTTAGGCGACCTATGGTCGCCTTTTTTTTTGCGCGCGATTTACCGACGTGCCTGAGGTTGGGCGAACACGATCGTCGTGAACGCCGGTACCTCGAACTCCCCACTGGTGACCTTGGCCTGGCGGCTGATCGGGTCGACCGAACCCTTCAGCACCGGGTGCAACTCGTAGCCGTCCGCGCCCGGCAGGCGAACCGGCCTGTCCGAGGCATTGATCACCACCATCAGCGAGCTGTAGCGGCGGTCCAGATCGCGGCCGTCACGCGGACCATCGGCCAGGCTGAAGGCGATCACGCCGGGCTGCTGTTCGGGGCCAGTGTTGTGAAACTGTAGGCGCCGTTGCACCTCGCGGGCGCTGTCGAGCTGGAACAGTGCGCTGTCGCTACGGATTTTCAGCAGCTCGAGGAAACGTCGTTTCGCCGCGACGATGTCGGTGGTGCCCGGTTTGGCCTGCGGGTCGACAATGATCCTGCGAATCAGCGGCCAGTTGTCGCCGTCCTTGTCCGCGCGCGGCAGGCCCTTGTTCCAGTTGTTGTCCTGATAGCTGAAGTCCACCGCATTGAACCAGTCTCCCGAATCGTAGCTGTCGCGCTGCATGGACTTCGATCGCAGGATGTCCGAGCCGAGATGGATGAACGGCACGCCCTGGCTGAACAGCGGCACCGACAGCGCCACCATGTGCAGGCGCACCCTGTCGGCAACCGACAGGCTGCTGGCCAACTTGTACTGGTTGTTGTCCCACAGCGTTTGGTTGTCGTGCTTGGAGACGTAATTGACGGTTTCCTGCGGGTCCAGCGTATAGCCGGCGGGCTGGCCGTTGTAGTCGATCTCGCTGCCTTTGCGCGTGCTGCCGTCGGCGGTCACGAATTGGAAGTCGCGTAGCCCGCCAGCAATGCCGACGCGGATCAAATCGGTGGCGTGCAGCAGTTGCGCTTTTTCCTGAGCCCCGGCGCCGCTCAGCTCGTTGGGTCGCAGATAGAGCCCGTTGGCGAAGCCCTGGTTGCGGCGAATGCTGTCGCCGCCGTCGAAGGGGCTGCCGCCACGGACTGCATCACGTTGCCGGTCGTTGAAGGTACCTACTCCGGTACCGGCCATGTTCAGCTGGTTGGCATTGATGCCGCGTGCATTGCCGGCGACCTCGCCGAACTCCCAGCCTTCGCCGTAGAAATAGGTGTCGCGATCGATGCGGCGAACGGCGCGATACGCGTCGACGATCTGCTCGCGCATATGGTGACCCATCAGATCGAAGCGAAAGCCGGCGATCTTGTAGTCGCGTGCCCAGACCTTCAGCGAGTCGATCATCAGCTTGGCCATCATGCGATGTTCGCTGGCGGTGTTCTCGCAGCAGGTCGAGGTTTCCACCGCACCGGTAGTCGGGTTGCGGCGGTGGTAGTAACCGGGTACGACCTTGTCCAGGACGGACTTGTCGGCCAGGCCGGAAGCGTTGGTGTGGTTGTAGACCACGTCCATCACCGTGGCGAGGCCATTGCCGGCCAAGGCCTGCACCATCTGGCGGAACTCGATGATGCGCTGCACGCCTTCGGCATCGCTGGCGTAGCTGCCCTCGGGCGCGGTGAAGTGGAAGGGGTCGTAGCCCCAGTTGAAGTCATCCAGGCCGCGCAGGTCGTTGTACAGCGATTGCGCCTGACCGCTGGCCGGGTCGAAGCCCTCTAGCACCTGACGGATGCTCGCTGCGCCACAGTACTGCGCCCAGCGCTCCCGGGCCGCATCCGACAGGTCGCAGAGCTTGGCGAAGGGGGCGTCCAGGTTGATCCGCCGAGCGGGGTCTTCGTCGATGGTCGCGATGTCGAACACCGGCAGCAGCTGCACGTGGGTGAGCCCTGCCTTCTGCAGGTCGCGCAGGTGCCGCATGCCGTTGCTGTTCTGGTGGGTAAACGCTGCGTAGGTACCGCGCAGCGCGGCCGGCAGGCTGGTGTCGCTGGCGCTGAAGTCGCGCAGATGGGTTTCGTAGATCACGCTCGCTTCGGGGCGCTCCGGGTTTGGCGGACGCACGGCATCCCAGCCAGCTGGCTTGAGGTCGCCGGCGTTCAGGTCGACGACCTGGGCGTACTGGCTGTTGCGCGACAGGCTCAGGGCGTAGGGATCGCTGACGAGCGTCGTCTCGATCCTGCCGGTGCTGGGTCGGTAGGCGGTGACTTCGTACTGGTAGTACTGGCGATCCAGTGCGTGTGGGCCTTCCAGGCTCCAGACGCCGAGCCGTTCCCGCATAGGCTTCGGATAGCCGGGTAGCAGTCGTTTGGACGCATCGAAGACGTGCAGGCGAACCCGCTGTGCGGTCGGTGCCCAGAGCTTGAAGGACACACCTCTGGCATTGAGCGTCGCGCCCAGCTCGCCGTTGTAGGCGAACAGCATGTCGAGGATGCCGGCGGTCTGCACTTCGGTGGCGTCGATGACCCGGTCGTCCGCGTCGTAGGCGATTACCACCAGCTGGCTCATCACGGCGCGGCGAATGTCTTTCACACCTGTCGTGATTCGGTAAGCGGGGGCATCGACCAGATGCGGGTGTTGGCGCCTGAGGCCATTGCGCAGGCTGGACGGCTGCATCGCCAGGGCCCGCCCGCCGCTGACGGTACGCGCCTCGCCGTCGATGCGGATGCTGGCGTCGCGGTCATAGCGCAGTTCCAAGCGGCTGGCGCCCGGCGCACCGCCCACCAGTGCGAGCGTGAACGGATCAAGCCAGTGCGCCCGCGCGCCCTTGATCGCCACGGCACTGCCACTCAGCGGCGTGCTGGACAGCTGTGGGTTGCCGCTGACCGCGAAGACACGACGGCCCAGTTCATCGAAGCGCCAGGTCAGGTCGCCACCGCCCAGGTCCTTTTCGTCGCCCTTGTGCATGATCAGATTCAGGCAGCTGGCATTGGCGCTCAGTGGAATGCGGTACAAGGCGCCGTACCGCGGGTCGGTATCCACCGCCGCGAGCGGTTGCGCCCAGCTGGTTTCAGTCGCACTTCCGTTGCAGCCGGGGGTATTCCATAGATGTGGTCCCCAACCGTTGTAGTCACCATCGGCGCGCTGATAGTAGAGCAGGGCCTCGTCGGGGCCAGGGTCGAGCGGGGTAGCCGAAGCGGATTGCATGGCCAGTGAGAAGCCGGCAAGGGCGAGCGCCGCCAGGCGCCGATAAGCGATCGAGCGAGTGAGCATGGGTGAGGGTCCCGTTGTTGTTCTTCTTGTACTGCTCGCTGGATGGTCGGCGCGGGGTATCCGATACGCATCCTCCGTTGGGGAACTGCTCGGGGCGTAGGCCAAGGCCGTAATGGCGTTCTGCTTGTCGCCCGTGCCGGGCAGGCGGAGGGATTGCTGGAAATGAAGAGGGCGCCAATCAGGCGCCCTCAGCTTGCCTCCGTCACGCGACGGGACACTGAACGTGGAAAGGCTCAACCGATGGTGATCGGCGGCAACTCCTTCAGTTCTACGGTCTCCTGCTTGCGTGGCGCGAGCACTTCCGCCTCGCCATCGACCACCTGCTCATCGTTCTGGTTGAACACGCGGGTGGCGATGCGCACGCGGTTCTTCGGCAGCTTCTCGAGGATTTCCAGGCGCACGGTCAGGGTGTCACCGATCTTCACCGGGCGGGTGAATTTCATGGTCTGGCCGAGATAGATGGTGCCCGGGCCCGGCATGGTGCAAGCCACGGCGGCGCTGATCAGCGCGCCACTGAACATGCCATGGGCGATGCGTTCCTTGAACAGCGTACCGGCCGCGAACTCGGCATCCAAGTGGACCGGGTTGCGGTCGCCGGACATGGCCGCGAACAGCTGGATGTCCTTTTCCTCTACGTGTTTTTCGAAGCTCGCCTGCTGGCCGACTTCCAGTTCGGCGTAGGGCGTGTTGCTGATGGTGCTCATGGACAGTCCTCAGATGCTGGGGCGGCGCGTCAACTGCTGCGCCTGATCGAATCAGGTACCGCGCAACCGGCACAGCCCGGTACTTGCGCGCTGGGGCTGCATTCTAGAGGCATGCAGCACGATTGTCCCGAGTGCAGGCCGTCCCGGCAGCGTGACGAAAGATTCACGGCAGTGATTTGTGCGGCTTGGACTGTTGCGTCGCGACGCTGACCTGATAAGTTCGCCAGAGCCCGCTGTGCGCGGGCCAGACACTCTCAGGTAAAGAGGCCAATAACAATGCAGCCTGAATTCTGGAATGACAAACGCCCTGCTGGCGTGCCCAACGACATCGATCTAGGTGCTTACCGCTCGGTCGTCGAAGTGTTCGAGCGAGCCTGCAAGACCCACGCGGACCGCCCCGCATTCAGCAATATGGGTGTCACCCTCAGCTACTCTGATCTGGAGCGCCACTCCGCCGCTTTCGCCGCCTGGCTGCAGCACCACACCGATCTGCAACCCGGCGACCGCATCGCCATTCAGATGCCCAACCTGCTGCAGTATCCCATCGCGGTGTTCGGTGCGCTGCGTGCCGGCCTCATCGTGGTCAATACCAACCCGCTGTACACCGCGCGGGAGATGCGCCACCAGTTCCAGGATTCCGGCGCGCGGGCGCTGGTGTATCTCAATACCTTCGGCCACCACGTGCAGGAGGTGCTGCCCGATACCGCCATCGAGCACCTGATCGAAGTGCGCATCGGCGACATGTTGCCGCCGCTCAAGGGCGCGCTGGTCAACGCGGCGGTCAAGCACCTGAAGAAAATGGTGCCGGATTACAGCCTGCCGCAAGCCGTTTCCTTCAAGGATGTGCTGCGCGACGGCGCGCGCCACAGCCACAAGCCCGCGCCGCTGGAACTCGACCACGTCGCCGTGCTGCAGTACACCGGCGGTACGACAGGTGTGGCCAAGGGCGCGATGCTGACCCACGGCAACCTGGTGGCGAACATGCAGCAGGTGCGGGCCAACATGCAGCAGCTGGACGATCAGGGCCACCCGGTCATCCGTGAAGGTCAGGAAGTGATGATCGCGCCGCTGCCGCTGTATCACATCTACGCCTTCACGGTTAACTGCATGTGCATGACGGTGACCGGCAACCACAACGTGCTGATCACCAACCCGCGGGACATCAATGGCTTCGTCAAGGAACTGCAGCGCTGGCAGTTCTCCGCGTTCCTCGGGCTCAACACACTGTTCGTCGCGCTGATGGCTCACCCGCAGTTCAAGAAGATCGACTTCTCCCGACTCAAAGGCACCAATTCCGGCGGTACAGCCCTGGTATCGGCAGTCGCCGAACGCTGGAAGAGCCTGACCGGCTGCACCGTTGTCGAAGGCTACGGCCTGACCGAAACCTCGCCGGTCGTCTGCGCCAATCCTCATGGCGAACATTCGCGCCTCGGCACGGTGGGGCTGCCGGTGCCCGGTACCACGGTCAAGGTCATCGACGACGAAGGCAACGCCTTGCCGCTCGGCGAGCGCGGCGAGCTGTGCGTCAAGGGGCCGCAAGTGATGAAGGGCTACTGGCAGCGTCCCGAAGCTACGGCCGAGGTGCTGGACGAGGAGGGCTGGCTGAAGACCGGCGACGTCGCGGTGATCGACGAGGACGGGTTCGTCAGCATCGTCGACCGCAAAAAGGACCTGATCATCGTCTCCGGTTTCAACGTCTATCCCAACGAGATCGAGGACGTGGTGATGGCCCACCCGAAGGTCGCCGCCTGCGCCGCTATCGGTGTCGCGGACGAGAAATCCGGCGAGGCGGTCAAGCTGTTCGTCGTGCCCAGCGATCCGACCCTCACCCAGCAAGAACTGCAGGCTTATTGCCGGGAGAATTTCACCGGCTACAAGATGCCGCGGCACTACGTTTTCCGCGATGCATTACCGATGACGCCGGTGGGCAAGATCCTGCGCCGCGAGTTGCGTGAAAGCGCCTGATAACGACAGGCGCAGCCCGCAGAGGGCGGCTCAAATTGAGTGACCGGGACATATGTTCCGGTCACTTTATGTCGAATCAACGCGTTCCGGACTCTGTTCGCTCCTGGGCAAAGCTGCTAACCTCGGGCACGCTTTTAGCCCGATTAGTGGTACAAAAGTTAACAAATCACAACAAAACAGCTGCCATCGCGCAGTAATAAAGCTGTTGCTTAGGAGTGGGGTTCATGACCGATAACTTCTGGAAGGATAAGTATCCTGTTGGTGTCTCCAGCGAGATCAATCCCGACGAGTATCAGAACATCCAGGCTGTGCTCAAGCAGTCTTGCGAGCGTTTCGCCGACAAGCCGGCCTTCAGCAATCTCGGCAAGACCCTGACCTATGGTGAGCTGTACAAGCTGTCCGGCGATTTCGCCGCCTATCTGCAGCAGAACACCGATCTTCAGCCCGGCGACCGTATCGCCGTGCAGCTGCCCAACCTGATCCAGTACCCCATCGTGGTGTTCGGGGCCATGCGCGCCGGCCTCATCGTGGTCAACACCAACCCGCTGTATACCGCGCGGGAAATGGAACACCAGTTCAACGACGCCGGCGCCAAGGCGCTGGTCTGCCTCGCCAACATGGCGCATCTGGCCGAGGAAGTGCTGCCCAAGACCGGCATCAAGCACGTGGTCATCACCGAAGTCGCCGACATGCTGCCGCCGCTCAAGCGCATGCTGGTGAACGCGGTGGTCAAGCATGTGAAGAAGATGGTCCCGGCCTACAGCCTGCCGAAGGCGGTCAAGCTCAACGACGCGCTGGCCCTGGGCCGTGGCAAGGCAGTGCGGGACGTATCGCCAAGCAGCGATGAAGTCGCCGTGCTGCAGTACACCGGCGGTACCACGGGCGTCGCCAAGGGCGCGATGCTGACCCACCGCAACATTGTGGCCAACATGCTGCAGTGCAAGGCGCTGATGGGGTCGAACCTCAATGACGGCAGCGAGGTGCTGATCGCCCCTCTGCCGCTCTACCACATCTACGCCTTCACCTTTCACTGCATGGCGATGATGCTCAGCGGCAACCACAACATCCTGATCTCCAATCCGCGCGACCTGCCGGCGATGATCAAGGACCTGTCGAAGTATCGCTTCAGCGGCTTCGTCGGCCTCAACACGCTGTTCGTGGCGCTGTGCAACAGCGAAGACTTCCGCAAGCTGGATTTCTCCGCGCTCAAGGTCACCCTGTCGGGCGGCATGGCGCTGCAGCTGGCGACGGCCGAGCGCTGGAAACAGGTGACGGGTTGCCCCATCTGCGAAGGCTACGGCCTGACCGAAACCAGCCCGGTGGCCTCGGTCAATCCGATCGAGCACATCCAGATCGGCACCATCGGCATTCCGGTTCCTTCGACGCAGTTCAAGGTCATCAATGACGATGGCCAGGATCTGGCGCAAGGCGAGATCGGCGAGCTGTGCATCAAGGGCCCGCAGGTGATGAAGGGTTACTGGCAGCGCCCCGAGGCCACTGCCGAAGTGATCGACGCCGAAGGTTGGTTCAAGTCGGGCGATATCGGTGTCGTTCAGGAAGACGGTTACATCCGCATCGTCGACCGCAAGAAGGACATGATTCTGGTCTCCGGTTTCAACGTCTATCCCAACGAGCTGGAAGACGTGCTTGCCGGTCTGCCAGGGGTGCTGCAGTGCGCCGCCATTGGCGTGCCGGACGAGAAGTCCGGTGAGGCGATCAAGCTGTTTGTGGTGGTCAAGCCGGGGGAGAGCCTGACCAAGGAACAGGTCATGCAGCACATGCACGATAACCTGACCGGCTACAAGCGCCCGAAGTCAGTGGAGTTCCGCGACAGTCTGCCGACCACCAACGTCGGCAAGATCCTGCGCCGTGAGTTGCGTGATGAAGAGTTGCGCAAGCTGGGCCACAAGAAGTAGGTACTCGTACCTTGACGAAAAAACCCCGCCTCGGCGGGGTTTTTTCGTTTTTGCGAACAGCGTGCATCGGCAGCGCCCGTCACAGCTTGAATTAGCGCTTGGTAGCGTTCTCCTCGTGATGTAGTCGGTGGCACAATGGCACTACTTAACCGCGTTTTTCATGGGGGATTTCCAGATGCTGTCATCACTACGATTGCGAGTGAAACTGCTCTTGCTTGCCCTTGGCCCGATTCTGCTGCTCGCTGTCCTGCTCAGCGGCGTTGCGGTGATCGAGCTGCAGGATCTGGCTGACCAGCAGGAAACGCAGACCCGCGCCGGTCTCATCCGCGACCGACGCGCCGAACTCGAAAGTTACGTGCAGCTCGCCCGCAATGCGATTGCGCCGATCTATGAGCGCTCCGCCGAAGGCAACCTGCAGGCCCGCGATCAGGCCGTGGCGCTGCTGGAAGGGCTGACCTACGGCCGCGAGGGCTACTTCTGGGGTTACGACGGGCAGTCCGTTCGCGTGTTCCAGGGCGCGACCCGCGAGCGTATCGGTGAGAACTTTGCCGACTTCAAGGACCCGAATGGCGTGTATGCGATTCGTGAACTGGTCAAGGCGGGTCAGAACGGTAGCCACTACGTCGACTACAGTTTCGCCGTGCCGGGCAGCAATGCACTGGTGCCCAAGGTCGGCTATGCCGAGTACCTGCCGAAATGGAACCTGGTATTCGGCACTTCGCTGAACCTGGATGACGTCGAGCGCGATGTCGGTGAGGCTCGGGCAGCCTTCCAGGCGCGCATCGACAGTCTCACGCTGATCATGCTTGGATCCGCGCTGCTGCTGCTCATCCTCGTTGCCGTGCTCGCGGTGCTGATGAGCAATGCCATTCTGCGGCCGCTGCTGCAGATCAAGCAGAACCTCGACGACATGGCCGAGGGCGATGGCGACCTGACTCATCGCCTGCCGGTTACCAGCCGTGACGAGCTGGGTGAGCTGTCGGCATCGTTCAACCGCTTCGTCGAGAAGATCCACGTGCTGGTGCAACAGGTCGCTGGAACCACCGCGCAGCTGACCGGCCTGGTGGGTGAAGTCGCCAGCCAGGCACAGCGTTCGGAGCACGCCATGGCCGATCAGCGCAGCGAAACCGACCAGGTGGCCACGGCAATCAACGAGATGTCGGCCGCTGCCCACGAAGTGGCGATGAGCGCCCAGCGTGCCGCCGAGGCCGCACGCGAAACCGATCAGGAGGGCCTTGCGGCCAAGCAGGTCGTAGACCAGAGCATTCACCAGATTCACGAACTGGTGGGCGAGCTGCGCGGCAGCGGCGAGTCGCTGGAGGGGCTGCAACAGGACGTGAAAGGCATCGTCGGCGTGCTCGACGTGATTCGTGCCATTGCCGAGCAGACCAACCTGCTGGCGCTCAATGCCGCCATCGAGGCAGCCCGTGCCGGCGAGGCGGGGCGTGGCTTCGCGGTGGTGGCTGACGAGGTAAGGGCGCTGGCCAGCCGCACGCAGCAGAGCACCGGCGAGATTCAGGGCATGATCGATCGCCTGCAGAACGCAACTTCGAACACCGTCAGCACCATGCTGCGCGCCGGTGAGAAAGGCGAGAGTACCCGTGATCACGCCAATCAGGCCGGGGAGTCGCTGGATGCCATCTCCGCACTGATCGGCACCATCAATTCGATGAACGCGCAGATCGCCGCCGCCGCCGAAGAGCAGACCGCCGTGGCCGAGGAGATCAACCGCAGCGTGCACCATATCGCCGACGCGGTGGACGGTGTGGCCAGCGATGCCGCCCAGGGCGCGCAAACCGCACGTGAACTCAATGGTCTGGCGGAACAGCTCCAGCGGCTGGTGGGACAGTTCCGTATCTGATCGATAAGCCGCTCTAGGACGGGCCATTGCGAAACCCTGCCAGGCAGGGTTTCGTCGTTCATGGGGTAAAGAAAGCTCCCGCCAGGTCGACAACCCGAAGGTACTTGCGCAATTGGTGCTTAAGTGGCGCCTGTTTTTTGTCGCAATTTCTCTTGCTACAAGTACCTAAAGGAATCGATCAGAATGCTCTCCAATCTTCGTTTACGAATGAAGCTGCTGTTGCTCACGCTGGGCCCGATTCTACTGCTCTCCATCCTCCTCAGCGGCATCGCCGTCTATGAATTGCGCGCACTGGCCGAACAGCAGGAAGAGCACACCCGCAAGAGCCTCATTCAGGATCGGCGTGCCGAGCTCAAGCATTACGTCGAGCTTGCGCGCAATGCCATCGGGCCGATCCACGAGCGCTCCGCCGAAGGCGACATGCAGGCGCGCGATCAGGCGGTGGCCATTCTCGAGCGGATGTCCTATGGCAAGGACGGCTATTTCTGGGGCTATGACTCCCAGGCCGTGCGCATCCTGCAGGGCAACACCAAGGACAAGATCGGCCAGAGCTTCTACGACTACCGTGACCCGAACGGTGTCTACGCCATTCGCGAGCTGGTGCGCGCCGGCCAGGACGGCAGCCACTACGTCGACTACAGCTTCGTGCTGGGTGACAGCAGTGTGCTGGTGCCCAAGGTCGGCTATGCCGAATTCCTGCCCAAATGGAACATGGTCTTCGGCACATCGTTGAACCTGGATGGCGTCGAGCGCGACGTGCAGGCCGCGCGGGCAGAGTTTCAGGAGCGCATCGACGGGCTGGTAGCCATCATGCTGGTTTCGGCGTTCGCGCTGCTGGCGTTGATGGCGCTGCTAGCCGTCTTCATGAGCAATGCCCTGCTCAGTCCGCTGCTGCTGATCAAGCGCAATCTGGATGACATGGCCCAGGGCGACGGCGACCTGACCCAGCGACTACCGATCACCAGCCAGGATGAACTGGGTGAGCTGGCCATGTCGTTCAACCGCTTCGTCGAGAAGATCCATTCACTGGTACAGCAGGTCGCCGGCACCACCACGCAATTGAGCGGGCTGGTCGGTGCGGTGGCCAGCCAGGCGCAGCGCTCGGAACAGGCCATGGCCGACCAGCGCAGCGAGACCGATCAGGTCGCCACGGCGATCAACGAGATGTCGGCCGCGGCCCACGAGGTCGCGATGAGCGCCCAGCGTGCCGCCGAAGCAGCGCAGCAGACCGATCAGCAGGGCGTTGCGGCCAAGCAGGTAGTCGATCAGAGCATCCGCCACATTCACGAACTGGTGGGCGAGCTGCGTGGTAGCGGTGAGTCGCTGGAAGGGCTGCAGCAGGACGTGAAAGGCATCGTTGGTGTGCTTGACGTGATCCGCGCCATCGCCGAGCAGACCAACCTGCTGGCGCTCAATGCGGCCATCGAGGCAGCCCGTGCCGGTGAGGCAGGTCGCGGTTTCGCCGTGGTCGCCGACGAAGTACGTGCCCTCGCCAGCCGTACCCAGCAGAGCACCGGTGAAATCCAGGGCATGATCGACCGTCTGCAGAGCGCCACTTCCAACACCGTCACCACCATGTTGCGCGCTGGCGAGAAAGGCGAGAGCACCCGTGACCAGGCCAACCAGGCCGGTGAGTCACTGGATGCCATCTCCGCACTGATCGGCACCATCAACTCGATGAACGCGCAGATCGCCGCCGCCGCCGAGGAGCAGACCGCCGTCGCGGAAGAGATCAACCGCAGCGTGCACCACATTGCCGATGCGGTGGACGGTGTGGCCAGCGACGCCGCTCAGGGAGCCCAGACCTCCCGCGAGCTGAATGGACTGACCGTGCAGCTGCAGCAGCTGGTCGGTCAGTTCCGAATCTGATTCGACGTTCTCCGGCCGCAGGTGCAACGCCTGTCGCCGTTGCTGAACAGCGCTGATTCCAGCGCCGCTCCGCCAGGTGCCACTGAAGCGCCTCGATGAAGTTCCCTCCAACCCGATCAACGGTGCTACCGGCGGGCGGCTGTCTCAGAACCGAGACGGCGGCCGTTCGGTCTAGCTCCCTATGGCCGCGTCCGCTGAAAGCAGTAGGGGACGATGGCGCAAGCCACAGGCGGCCTGCCCATCAATCCGTTGCAAGGATGAGTTACCCATGCACAAAAAAAACAATGCTGTTCGGGTAGTTGCTTCTCTCGCATTACTTACCGGCAGCGTCGCGTTTGCGGCGCCGCAGGTAGACACCCTGCAATTCAACGACTTCTGGACGCCGGACAAGCCCAACGCGGCGTTGTGCCGTTCGCCCTTGCTGGTCGGCACTCCGGTCGGTTTGCCGCGCTGCATGCAGGCGAGCAACGTCATGAAGCACCTGGAGGCGTTGCAGGACATCGCCATGATGAACGACGGCAATCGTGCGTCCGGTCAGCCCGGTTATCAGGCGTCGATCGACTACGTGCGCAGCCGCCTGCAGCGCGCCGGTTATCGCGTCGAAGTGCAGGCCTTCCCGTTCCTTGCGTTCTATCCGGTCAGCCCCGGCACGCTGAGCGCCGTGGCGCCGCAGCCGGCCCAGTACGTCTGGGAGGAGGATTTCACCTACGCCGATCAGACCGATCCGGGCAATGTCACCGCACCGGTGGTGCCGGTCGACCTGGCTCTCGGCGCTGGCAACACCTCCACCAGCGGCTGTGAGCCCGAGGACTTCGCCGGCTTCCCGGCCGGTGCCATTGCCTTGATGCAGCGCGGCGCCTGTCCATTCGGGCAGAAGGCTAGCAATGCCGCGTCGGCCGGTGCGGCTGGCGCCATCATCTTCAACCAGGGGGACACCGAGGACCGCAAGGGGCTGCTGGTCGCAACCCTGGGCGAGGACTACAGCGGCGGCATCCCGGTGATGTTCTCGACCTACGATAACGGCGTGGCCTGGTCGCAGACCGCGGGGCTGCAACTGAGCATGAACGTCGACGTGATGCGCGAGCAGACCGAGACCTACAACCTGCTGGCCGAAACGCGCCGCGGCGATCCGGGCAACGTGGTCATGGTCGGCGCGCACCTGGACTCGGTGTTCGAAGGGGCGGGCATCAATGACAACGGCTCGGGCAGCGCCGCGCTGCTGGAAATGGCGCTGCTGATGAGCAAGGCGCGGCCCGAAAACAAGGTGCGCTTTGCCTGGTGGGGTGCGGAGGAATCCGGCCTGGTGGGCTCGACCTACTACGTCACGCAGCTACCGGACGAGGAGAAACAGCGCATCAAGGCCTATCTGAACGTCGACATGATCGGTTCGCCGAACTATGCCAACTTCATCTATGACGGCGATGGCTCCGACTTCGGCCTGCAGGGGCCACCCGGCTCGGCCGCCATCGAACGCCTGCTGCGCACCTACTTCCAGCTGCGCAACGCGCCGTCTGAAGGCACCGAGATCGACTTCCGCTCCGACTACGCGCAGTTCTTCGAGGACGGCATCGCCTTCGGCGGACTGTTCACAGGCGCCGAGGACATCAAGACCGAGGAGCAGGCGCAGCGTTACGGCGGCGCAGCCGGCCAGCCGTTCGATCCGTGCTATCACAACGAATGCGACAACCTGGGCAACATCTCCACCGAGGCGCTGGAGTTGCACGGTGACGCGCTGGCCTTCGCCACCAGCTGGCTGTCGCTTTCGACCCGGATGATTGATGACGAGATCGCCGCGGCGGCGGCGGAGCAGAGCATCGGCAGCATGCGCATCCAGCAGGTGCAGGAGAAGTCGCGCTGGGGTCACTGGATCCGTTGATCGGCTGAACACCGCGCCGGCATGCCGGCGCGGTCCCTGCACACACCCTTTCCCTTCGGCCGGCCGGGCAAATCTGCGACAATCGCGCCCTTCTCGAATTGCCCCACGGCTGTCCATGACCGACGCAACGCCCGCTATCGATACCCTGCTAAAGAATCTCGACCAGGCCCTGTTCGCTGATCGCCACCGCCTGCGCCGGCAGCTGCACGAGCTGAGAAAGCAGCCGGACGAGGCCAAACTGGCCCAGTGGCTGGAGCGCTTCCAGGCTTCGGTGGCCAAGGTTGAGGCGCGCAGGCAGAGTGTGCCGCGCATTCGCTACGACGATAGCCTGCCAATCGCCGCCAAGCGCGACGAGATCAAGGCCGCGCTGGAAAAGCACCAGGTGCTGGTGATCGCCGGTGAGACCGGCTCGGGCAAGACCACGCAGCTGCCGAAAATCTGCCTGGAGATCGGCCGTGGCGTGCACGGGCTGATCGGCCATACCCAGCCGCGCCGGCTCGCAGCGCGCAGCGTCGCCACGCGGGTGGCAGAGGAAATCGGCACGCCACTCGGTGAGCTGGTGGGTTATCAGGTGCGTTTCGAGGATCAGAGCAAGGACAGCTCGCTGATCAAGCTGATGACCGACGGCATCCTGCTGGCCGAGACGCAGCACGACCGCTTCCTCGAGCGTTACGACACCATCATCGTCGACGAGGCCCACGAGCGTTCGCTGAACATCGACTTCCTACTCGGCTTTCTCAAGACCCTGCTGCCGCGCCGGCCGGATCTGAAGGTCATCATCACCTCGGCGACCATCGACCTGCAGCGTTTTAGCGAGCATTTCGACGGTGCGCCCATCGTCGAGGTGTCCGGGCGTACCTACCCGGTGGAGACCTGGTATCGGCCACTGGCGGCCGAGATCGACGAGGACGGCAACCGGGTGGAGGACGACCTGACCGTCGACCAGGGCATCCTCGCCGCGCTGGACGAGATCGCCGCCCACGAGCAGAGCGTCGGCAAGCGCCCCGGCGATGTGCTGGTGTTCCTCCCCGGCGAACGCGAAATTCGCGACGCGGCCGAGGTGCTGCGCAAGGCCTATCTGAAGTTCACCGAGGTGCTGCCGCTGTATGCGCGGCTGACGCCGGCCGAGCAGCAGAAGATTTTCCAGCCGCGACCGGGGCGCAAGATCGTGCTGGCCACCAACGTCGCCGAGACTTCGCTGACCGTGCCCGGTATCCGCTACGTGATCGATTCCGGTACCGCGCGCATCAGCCGCTACAGCTACCGCGCCAAGGTTCAGCGGCTGCCGATCGAGGCGGTGTCCCAGGCCAGCGCCAACCAACGCAAGGGGCGCTGCGGGCGGGTCGAGCCGGGTATCTGCATTCGGCTTTACAGCGAGGAGGATTTTCTCGGCCGGCCGGAATTCACCGATCCGGAGATCCTGCGCACCAACCTCGCCGCGGTGATCCTGCAGATGCTGCATCTGCGCCTGGGCGACATCCAGGATTTCCCCTTTATCGAGCCGCCGGATGGCAAGGCCATCAGTGATGGCTTCAACCTCTTGCAGGAACTTTCGGCGGTCAACCGCGAGAATCAGCTGACCCCGCTGGGTCGCCAGCTGGCGCGCCTGCCGATCGACCCGCGACTGGGTCGCATGCTTCTCGAAGCCGCACAGCAGGGCAGCCTCGCCGAAGTCCTGATCGTTGCCAGCGCACTCTCAGTGCAGGACGTGCGCGAACGTCCGGCCGACCGCCAGCAGGCCGCCGATCAGGCCCATGCGCAGTGGAAGGACCCCGACTCGGACTTCGCCGCGCTGATCAATATCTGGCGCGGTTTTGAGGAAAAGCGCCAGGAGCTAGGCTCCAACCCGCTGCGCAGCTGGTGCCGGAAGAATTTCCTCAACTATCTGCGTCTGCGCGAGTGGCGTGACGCGCATCGCCAGCTGACTCTGATTGCCCGAGAACTCAAGCTTGGTTCGGGCAGGTCGGTGGATGGCTCCGGACAACCACCGCGTGCCGATAAGGCACGTAGGGTGGAAGACGGCGAAGCCTCTTCCACGCGTCCGGCCGGGGCCAGCGCCCAACCCGTACCGACCAAGGACACCAAGGTCAACGTCATCCTCCGCCAGCAGGCCGAAGCCAGCGAGGCGGCGCAGAAGGCCAAGGGCTACGCGGCGGTGCACAAGGCCATCCTCGCCGGCCTGCTCAGCCAGATCGGCAACAAGACCGAGGAGGGCGACTTCCTCGGCGCGCGCCAGCGGCGCTTCTGGGTGCATCCATCCAGCGTGATCGGGCGCAAGAAACCCAACTGGCTGATGGCCGCCGAGCTGGTGGAGACCACCAAGCTGTTCGCGCGCATGGTTGCCAAGATCGAGCCGGACTGGATCGAGCCGCTGGCCGGGCACCTGATCAAGAAGAACCACTTCGAGCCGCACTGGGAGAAGAAGCGCGGGCAGGTGGTGGCCTACGAGCAGGTGACGCTCTACGGAATGATCGTCTTTGGCCGCCGGCCAGTGCACTACGGGCCGATCGATCCGCCGGCGGCCCGCGAGCTGTTCATCCGCGAAGGGCTGGTGCGTGGAGAGATGCACAGCCGTGCGCGCGCCCTCAGTGCCAATCGCGAACTGCTCGAACGCCTCGACGAACTGGAAGCCAAGGCGCGGCGACGCGACATCCTCGCCGACGAGGAAACGCTGTTCGACTACTACGATGCGCGCCTGCCGACGGACATTTACCAGACCGCCAGCTTCGAGAACTGGTACAAGCGCGAAAGCGCCAAGGACTCGCAGCTGCTGATCATGCGCGAGGAAGACGTGCTCGCCCGCGAGGCCAGCGAGGTCACCGCCGCGCAGTATCCGGATTACCTGCGCATCGGCGAGCTGCAGTTGCCGCTGGAATACCATTTCGAGCCCAACCACCCGCGCGATGGCGTCACCCTGCGCGTACCGGCGCCGTTGCTGCCACAGTTGCGCAGCGAGCGGCTCGACTGGTTGGTGCCGGGGCTGCTGCAAACCAAAGCCGTAGCGCTGGTGCGCAACCTGCCCAAGGCACTGCGCAAGAACTTCGTGCCGGTGCCGGATTTCGTTGGCGCGGCGCTGGCCAAGATCAGCTTCGGTGAAGGCTCGTTGCCCGAGGCGCTGGGCCGCGAGCTGCTGCGCATGACCGGCGCGCGCGTATCGGACGAAGCGTGGGCCGAAGCGGCCGCCGGGCTGGAAAACCATCTGAAGATGAACATCGAAGTGGTCGATGCCCGCGGTAAGTTCCTCGGCGAAGGTCGTGACCTGGCCGAGCTGACTGCACGCTTCGCCGAGGCCAGCCAGGCCGCCTTGGCGCCGCCGCAGCAGAAAGCCGAACAGCAGCCGGTCGAAGCCAAGGGCTTCGCCCAGATCGCGGAAAAGGCCCAGGCGAAGATGGCCGGGCTGTCGATGACGGTCTATCCGGCGCTGGTGGAAGAGGGCGGGGTGGTCAAGGAAGGACGTTTCCCGACTCAGGCCGAAGCTGACTGGCAACACCGTCGCGCGTTGCAGCGCTTGTTGCTGCAGCAATTGGCGGAGCCGGCCAGATACCTGCGCAACAAGCTGCCGGGGCTCACTGAGCTGGGCCTGCTCTACCGCGACATGGGCAAGGTCGACGGGCTGGTCGAGGATATCCTCCTGGCGAGCCTGGGCAGCTGCATCCTCGACGGTGAAGCCCAGTTGCCGCGTGATGGCGCAGCCCTGGCGTCACTGGCCGAGCGCAAGCGCGGCGACTGGGCGGCGCATGCCGAGCGTCTGGCGCGCCTGACGCTGGAAATCCTCAAGCACTGGCACGGCCTGCAGAAGCGCTTCAAGGGCAAGATCGACCTGGCCCAGGCGGTGGCGCTGAACGACATCAAGGCGCAGCTGGGCAACCTTGTCTATCCGGGCTTTGTTCGCGAAACGCCTGCCGAGTGGCTGAAGGAGTACCCGCGCTACCTCAAGGCCATCGAGCAACGCTTCGAGAAGATCGGTGCGCAGCTGCAGCGTGATCGCGTCTGGTCCGGCGAGCTGGCCGGCTACTGGGAGCAGTACCAGACACGCCTGAAGAAGCACTTGCAGGAAGGCAAGCGCGATGCCGAGCTGGCGCTGTATCGCTGGATGCTCGAGGAATATCGCGTCTCGCTCTGGGCGCAGCAGCTTGGCACCAGGATGGCGGTTTCGGACAAGCGCCTGAACAAGCAGTGGAGCCAGGTCGAGCCCTGAGGTCGGGGCTGGCACGAATCGTCAATCGCAGGAAGCCCATGGAAACTCGCAACAGGCTGGCGGGCGTCGCCGGCTCGCTCGCCGCATCGACGCTCTTCGCAACGCTGTATTACTACACGTCGCTGCTCGAGCCGTTGAGCGGCCAGCAGATCTACGGCTGGCGCATTCTGCTCACCGCACCCTGCCTGGCGTTGCTACTGCTCGCCATCGGTCGCTGGGGCGAGGTCCGCGAGATCCTTGTACGCGTACCGGCCGAGGCGCGACTGTGGCTAGCGCTGCCGCTGTCTTCGGCGCTGGTCGGTTTGCAGCTGTGGCTGTTCACGTGGGCGCCGATCAACGGCCACGGGCTGGACGTTTCGCTCGGCTACTTTCTGCTGCCGCTGACACTGGTACTTACCGGGCGCCTGGTTTTCGGCGAAACGATCAGTCGATTGCAACGCCTGGCCTGTCTGCTGGCGGCTGTAGGCGTGGGCAATCAGCTGCTACTGGCTTCGTCACTGTCATGGCCGGTACTCGCCGTTGCCCTGGGTTACCCGTGCTACTTCGTTCTGCGCCGCAAGCTCGGCACCGCCAGTCTTGGCGGGCTCTGGGTGGACCTGGTCATCAGCCTGCCGGTTGCTGCGCTGTTCGTCCTAGGCAGCGGTGACACGTTGAACCTGCTTGCCGGCAACCCCCGCCTGCCATTGCTGATCGCCGGCCTGGGCGCGCTCAGCGCGCTGGCGTTGGGGCTGATGATCAACGCCAGCAAATACCTCAGCCTGACCCTGTTCGGCCTGCTCAGCTATGTCGAGCCGGTACTGTTGGTGGTCGTGGCGCTGCTGCTTGGCGAGAGCATCGCGCCGGACCAGTGGCTGACCTACGGGGCGATCTGGGCGGCGATTGTGGTGTTGGTCCTCGAAGGATTGCGGGCGCTGCGTCGGGGACGAGGGTAGCGTTCGGTAGAGATTGAGAAGGTGCCGAGGTTTCATCGGGCAGGCGCCGGCTGCTAGGGCAGAAAGCGGCACTGCATGGCCGCCGCTCAAGCCTGTTAGTTGCTAGATCATCTGCTGCGCAACCAGCCCGGCGACAATGGCCAGCCCCAGCGCGCCGAGCAGCATGCCAAGGCGCCATGCGGATTTACCTGGCTCACGAGCAGGAGCGGCGGCAACAGGTGCCGCCGCGTGCAGCGGGTTCGGCGTGGCAGGGCGGGGGCGGGAAGGTTTCGGCTGGGGGGCGACCGTGGTGGGCAGGTCGGTGGCGCAGACGAATACGGTAGCGTCTTCGTCGACGACTTCCGGGGTGCTGACCTTGGGCCCGATCACCAGCAGTGTGGTATTGCCCAGCTGGATCTGGTCGCCCGGCTGCAGCACAGCGGTCGTGACCTTCTCGCGGTTCACCAGCAGGCCGTTCGCTGAGGCCAGGTCCTTCACTTCCAGCACATCGCCCTTGAGATAGAACTCGGCGTGGCGGCGGGACAGTTCCGCATCGCTGAAGCAGAGCTCGCATTTGACCGAGCGGCCGAAGGTCATCGAGCCAGTGATGTGGTACTTGTGGCCCTGGTTCTCGCCCTTGACCACCTGCAACAGCCAGCGCGGGGCGCTCGCCACCTTGGTGCCGGCCTTGGCCGGATCGACGATCTGCAGTTCCAGCGCGCCCAGGCGCAGGCGGTCGCCGGAACGAATCTGGTAGCGCTCGCCGACCTTCTCGTCATTGACGTAGGTGCCGCCAGGCGTGCCGAGGTCGGTGAGGTAATAGAAGCGGTTTTCCAGCAGCAGTTCGGCGTGAAATGGCGCGACCCCGGCGTCGTTGGCCACCAGCTTGTTGCTGCGGTCCGAACCGAGGGTGAAGCGTTCATCGGCAAGCCAGACCGGACTCTGGCGATTGTCAGCGAAGTGGATCCTGAGCATGGCGCGGTACCTTTTAGCGGAGCGGGCGACGGTCTGAGCCGAACGGCACTCGGCGAATTATTGGTTGAATATCCGGTTCCACAGGCGCTTGACTGGGTTGGCTGGCGCTTGCGAGGTCTGCGTGTTGGTCGGCGCGGCGCGTGAGGTGCTGGCCGTTGTGCGTTTCACCGGGCGCGGCGCCCGGGCCTTGGCAACCCGCTGAGCATGCGCGTCGTGCAGCGCGAGCAGGGGCGCATAGTCCGGGGTGGCTTCCAGCCCCTGCTGGATGTACTCCAGCGCCAGGGCGAACTCGCGGCGCCCGTAGGCTGCTTCGGCTAGCTCGACATAACGCTCGCTGACCTGCACCAGCCCGTTGCGGGCCACCTCGTTTTCCGGCAACCAGCCCAGCACCTGCTGGTAGTAGTGCACCGCGCTGTCTTCGGCGGGTTGCAGCAATTGATCATTTGCCAGCCGTTGCGCCGCCAGTTCCAGTGCCTGGGCGATGCGGGCATCGAGCACGCGGCGTATGCCGTCGAGGGCCTCGGCATTGTCGGAATCCAGGCGCAGGGCCTGGCGGTAGTAGTAGTCGGCATTGTCGAACGCCGGTGCAGTCAGTTGCCCCTCATCCAGGCGTGCCTCGGCGCGGGTCAGGTAGTCGTTGATGCGGCTGTATTGCAGCCACTGGTAGCCGCCGGCGGCCAATGCGGCGACTGTCACGATCAGCGCCGCACCGATCACCGCCCAGCGGCCGATGCCACGACGGCGACGGCGGCGTCTGGTCGGCGCCTCGATGAATGCCGCCGGTGCGATGCGGGTCTGGTCCATGTCCGGCTCGGTGAGCGTGTCGATGGCTGCCAGCAGCTCACGGCAATTGCCGAAGCGCTCATCCGGCTGCTTGGCCAGCATGCGGTCGAGCAGTGGCTGGTAGGGCGCGAGCGCTGGCGGCAGTTGCGGCAAGGGCATCTGCAGGTGGTTGAGCACGGTTTGCGGATAGCTGCTGGCGCGGAACGGGTTGGTCCCGGTGAGCATCTCGGCGAGTATCACTCCCAGACTGTAGATGTCGCTGCGCGCATCGAGTGGCTGGCACTGGGCCTGCTCCGGGCTGCTGTAGGCAGGGCTGCCGACGGCGATGCCGAAGTGGGTGAGCTCGTTATCCAGCTCTACGGCCTTGGCTACGCCGAAGTCGGTGAGCACCACGCTGCCGTCGTCACGGAAGAGGATATTGGCTGGCTTCACGTCTCTATGGACTAGCCCGCCGTCGTGCACCACCGCCAGGCCGCCGGCCAGCTGACGGATGATGTCCAGCGCGCGCGATGGTGAGAAGACAATGCCGCGGTGTTGCGCCAGGTCGCCGCCGCCGAGGTATTCCATGGCCAGGTAGTGCCGGCCATCGGCGATCTGGCCGATGTCGTGGATGGTGATGATCGCCGGGTGGCGTAGCGAGGCGACGATATGGCCTTCCTGGATGAAGCGCTCGGTGAACGCTGCATCTTCCGTGCGCAGCAGCACCTTGACGGCCACCTCGCGATCCAGCGACAGCTGGGTGGCCAGGTAGACCTCGGCCATTCCGCCTTTTCCGAGCCGCTTGTGCAGGCGATAGCCCGGTATTTCCAGCATCCGATGCATTGTAGAAACTCGCGCTTGCTTACGACTTGAGGGGTTTTAACAGCATGTTGATGAAGCGCCGCCCGCGGGACTCGGCCGCCGGGAGGGGGGCGGTGCGGCCGATGACGATGCAGGAGATGTTGTCGCGGCCGCCGTGTTCATTGGCCTGGTCGATCAGCTGTTCCACCAGGTTCTCGAGGGTATCGGCAAAGGTGCAGCTGGCGTGGATCTGCGCGTCGGTCAGCTCGTTGGTCAGGCCGTCACTGCATAGCAGCAGCAGCTCGCCGGGCTTGAGGGTGCCGCTGTGGGCACCGACTTCCAGCGGCGCCTCGCGTCCCAGACAGCGCAGGATGATGTTGCGCCAGGCGTGGCCTTGAGCCTCGGCCGGCTTCAGCTCCCCGGCGTCGATCATCATCTGCACCCAACTATGGTCCCGCGTAAGCTGCTCGATACCGTTGGCGGTGACCAGATAGGCGCGGCTGTCGCCGACCCAGGTGAGTTCGAAGTCGGCACCCTTGAAATGTGCTGCGACCAGCGTGGTGCCCATGCCGTCGTCCACAGCCGCGTCAAGTACTGCCTGGTTGGCGTGCTGAACCGCTGTCTGCAGCGGATCGCCGTCCTCGATCGCCTGCTGCAGCGCAGACAGTGCCAGGCTGCTTGCAACCTCCCCGCATTGATGCCCACCCATGCCGTCGGCGATGGCCCAGAGCCCCAGCTCCGGCGCGCAGAGCAGTGCATCTTCATTATGGCTGCGCCTGCGCCCTGGCGAGCTTTGCCCGGCGTAGTCCAGCAATGAATCAGAAAGGGTAGGTTGCATGCGAGGGCCTGCGGCACGACGTCGAGCGAGCATGATGCGTGGGGCTCGTAGGGCTGTCATCGACCGGCACCGCGACAAGCGCAAAACTGTTAACTCGCGCAAAGGGCAGCTTTATTTTTCGGCTGTTATCCGCGAATGCTGGTAGCCCGATATGAGCAAGCGCGTTCACGCAAACCGGCCAGCTAAAAGTTACTACTGCTGGCGCTGCTTCCCTGTAGTCTCGGCTTCCGCTCCTCACTGACACACCTGTCGTCGCTACAACCATCCGTTTCAGTCACGAGGAGCAAACCATGCGCTTGGCCGATTTCATTCTGGAAAACATCGAACCCATCCTTCAGCAGTGGGAAGACTTCGCCAAGACGATGACACCCGCCGCCAACGGCATGGATTCGGTGGCGTTGCGGGACCATGCGGAGCAGATGTTGCTGGCGATCGCCGCCGATCTGCGCACGGCCCAATCGGTGAAGGTGCGGATCGCCAAATCCCATGGGAAGGCGTCGCCGTCACGAGATGCCACTCCCGCGGAAACCCACGCTGACATCCGCTACTCGTCGGGCTTCACGATCGCGCAGGTCATCGCCGAGTACCGGGCATTGCGCACCAGTGTGCTGGTCCTGTGGATGTCGTCCGATGCAACGTCGAAAGAGCACGAGATTTCGGACATCATCCGCTTCAACGAAGCGATCGATCAGGCCCTCGCCGAGTCTGTGGTCTGCTATGCGGACGCAGTGGATGCCGCGCGAAATGTCTTTCTCGGCATATTGGGCCACGACCTGCGAAGCCCCCTCGGCGCCATATTGCTGAGTGCTGACGTACTGCTACGCACAGGGGATCTGCCTCCAAAGCCGACCATCAACGTGTCGCGTATCTATACGAGCGTGAAACGCTCCATCAAGATCGTCGGCGACCTGTTGGACTTTACCCGCACGCACTCAGGCGTAGGCATTCCGGTGCGCATGGACAGCGAAGATCTGGCGCACGCGTGTGAAGGCATGGTTGAAGAGGCGAGGGCGTTCAACCCCGACCGACAGATCGTCCTGCAGTCGGAGCCGAGCCTTCCTGGGCAGTTCGATAAATCGCGAATGGAGCAGGTGATTGCCAACCTGATTGGCAACGCCGTCGAGCATGGCGAGGCGGGGACACCGATTACGGTCAGCCTGAAAAGCGATGAGGGGATCGCCGCGCTGACGGTTCACAACGTCGGCCGGCCCATCGCCGAATCGGCAAAAAGCAGCCTCTTCAATCCGATGGTGCGTCACATCCAGAGCGGCAACGCCGAGTACGGTGCGGGCGCGGGGCTCGGCCTTGGACTGTATATCGCATCCGCCATAGTCGATGCTCACCACGGCAGTATCGAGTTTGAGTCGATGGCCGGTAGCGGCACCACGTTCACGGTGCGCATACCCCTGGGCGGCGAGCAGGCTGCATAGTGCAGCCCACCTCAAGCAGCGGCTATCTGCTCAATTCGTACGCGCACATGTTGACTGTTGCCGCCAGATTCAGCGATTCGATGGCGCCACACCCGGGAATCGTGAATGGCTGGGCTTTGAGTGAGGCCAGCTGTTCGCGTGGCACGCCGCGGGCTTCGTTCCCGAACAGGTAGCAATCGAAGGCGCGGAAACTCGCCGATTGCACCGGCTCGCCGCTCATATCCAGGCAGGCGATGCGCTGGAAGCGGGTGTGCAACGAATCCAGCTCCACATCCAGCTCCATCGGCGCATGAAAGATAGCGCCCATGCTCGAACGCACGACCTTGGGGTTGTACGGGTCGACGCTGCCGGGGCTGAGCAGGCAGCGAAAACCACCGAACCACGCCAGCGTGCGCAGGATGGTGCCGAGGTTGCCCGGGTCCTGGATTTGATGCAGGTAGATGGCGCGCTCGCCCGCGAGCGGCGCAGCAACCGGCGCGCCTGTCGCTGGCATCGGCACCAGCGCAACGATGCCCTGCGGGGTCTTGGTATCGGCGATCTGCGCCATCTGGCGATCGCTGATCAGGTGGGTCTTGAACGGGCTTTGCCAGTGCTCGTAGGCGCTGGTCACATACAGCTCGCTGCGTTGCAGCAGCGGGTTATGCAAGCCCGCCTTCTGCAGCTCCAGCACCAGATGCTCGCCCTCCACCAGAAAATGCCCGAACTCGGTCCGGTACTTTTTCTGGTGCAGCTTCTTGATGTCGTCGAATTTCATCAGGGCGGCGCTCAGTTGCTCTGCACTTCGGTGTGTTCCACTTCAGCCAGCATCGACTTGGCCAGCGCCTCGGCAACCTTGATGCCATCCACGCCTGCCGAGAGAATGCCGCCGGCGTAACCGGCGCCTTCACCGGCCGGATACAGACCGCGCAGGTTGAGGCTTTGCAACGTCTCGTTGTCACGGGTGATGCGCACCGGCGACGAGGTGCGGGTTTCGATGCCGGTAAGCACCGCATCAGCACGATCGAAGCCGCGGATCTGCTTGCCGAACGCCGGCAGCGCTTCGCGGATCGCCTCGATTGCATACTCGGGCAGCGACGGCGCCAGATCGCCCAGGCGCACGCCCGGTTTGTAGGAGGGCTCGACCTCGCCGAACGCGGTAGATGGCACGCCGCGAATGAAGTCGCCGACCAATTGCGCGGGGGCGCAGTAATCGTTGCCACCCAGCTCATAAGCGCGCGACTCCAGACGCTCCTGCAGTGCTAAGCCGGCCAGCGGATCGCCAGGGAAATCCTGCTCAGGGTTGATGCCAACGACGATGCCGGCATTGGCATTGCGCTCATTGCGCGAATACTGGCTCATGCCGTTGGTCACCACGCGCCCCGGCTCGGACGTGGCGGCCACGACGGTGCCGCCCGGGCACATGCAGAAGCTGTAAACCGCACGGCCGTTCTTGGCGTGGTACACCAGCTTGTAGTCCGCAGCACCCAGCTCCGGATGGCCGGCGTACTTGCCCAGCCGGGCCTGGTCGATCATGCCCTGCGGGTGTTCGATGCGGAAACCGATGGCAAACGGCTTGGCCTCGATGAACACGCCCTGGCGATGCAGCATGCGCACGGTATCGCGGGAGCTGTGCCCCAGCGCCAGCACCACATGGCGACTCTTGATCGTCTCGCCGCTGGCCAGCACCACGCCTTCGAGCTGGCCATCGTTGATCACGAGGTCGGTCACTTTGCTCTCGAAGCGTACTTCGCCGCCGAGGGCGATGATCTCCTCGCGCATGGTCGAGACCACGCCGGTAAGGCGGAAGGTACCGATGTGCGGCTTGCTCACATACATGATCTCGGCCGGTGCGCCGGCACGAACGAACTCGTGCACCACCTTGCGCGCGTAGAACTTGGGGTCCTTGATCTGGCTGTAGAGCTTGCCGTCCGAGAACAGCCCCGCGCCGCCCTCGCCGAACTGCACGTTGGATTCCGGCGTCAGGACCTTCTTGCGCCACAGCGCCCAGGTGTCCTTGGTACGGCTGCGTACATCCTTGCCGCGCTCCAGCACGATGGGCTTGAAGCCCATCTGTGCGAGCAGCAGCGCGGCGAACAATCCGCAGGGGCCGAAGCCCACCACCAGCGGTCGCTCGCTCAGATTGGCTGGCGCCTGGCCTACAGGGTAGTAGTTGGTGTCCGGCGCTGGACGCACGTTGTGGTCATCGGCAAAACGCGCCAGGACGGCCGCCTCGTCGCGGGCCTCCAGATCGATGATGTAGATGAACAGAATGACGCTGTTCTTCTTCCGGGCATCGTAGCTGCGCTTGAATACGGTGAAATTCAGCAGATCGGCGTCGTTGATGTTCAGGCGTTTGACGATGGCCTGGCGCAGCTCATCGGCGGAATGATCGAGGGGCAGGGACAGCTCGTTGATGCGAATCATGGCGGTAATCCTGGCCGGTGACTCCGGCAGAGGAAGAAGAAGGGGCGGGGAGTAGGGCGCGGATTGTACCCGTCGCCGCTCGTGCCTGTCAGGCTGCGCTGATGGCCTTCCACGCCTTGTGTGCTGCGACCAGCGCCCGCGAGGCGGCATTATCGGCTTATAATCGCCGCCACTTTGCGTCCAATGGTTGTGCCTTGCTGCGCCGTTGGTCCGCGTCTTACCTTGATTCTCCGTGGTTGGCTCTATCATGAAACGATCCAAAAGCAGCCGTCGTTGGCTGGATGAACACGTCAACGATCCCTTCGTCAAACGCGCCCAGAAGGACGGCTTGCGCTCGCGCTCCAGCTACAAGCTGATCGAGCTGAACGAGAAGGACAAGTTGATACGCCCCGGCATGCTGGTCATGGATCTCGGCTCCGCTCCCGGTGGCTGGTCGCAGGTGGCCGGCGGCATCGTCGGTGAGAAGGGCAGGGTGCTGGCGACCGACATCCTGCCGATGGGCGGGCTGGACAACGTCGATTTCGTGCAGGGCGACTTCACCGAAGACGCTGTTTTTCAGCAGATCCTCGACATGCTCGACGGCCGGCAGCCCGATCTGATCGTCTCCGACATCGCGCCGAACATCAGTGGCGTCGCCGCCGCCGACCAGGCTGCTTCGATGTACCTGGTCGAGCTGACCCTCGACATGGTTCGCCAGGTGCTCAAGCCCGGCGGCAACTACGTGGTCAAGGTCTTCCAGGGCGAAGGCTCGGACGACTTTCTCAAGGATGTACGCAGCTCGTTCGAGAAGGTGTCGATCCGCAAACCGGAAGCATCGCGCCCGCGTTCGCGTGAGGTCTATCTGGTGGCGAAGGGGTTCAAGGGCTAAGGGCACTTTCAGTGCCCTGCCGCCAGTGCCCTACCGCGCGTTCCGCTCCCGCTACACCCGAGCTGGCTGATACATCGATAGGCAATCAATGCTGACCTACCTCGTGCGTTATCCCTCGGCAGCGCTGCTGTTTGTCCAGCTGCTCGGCATCCTGCTGTATCCCTTCATGGAAAACACCCCGCTCGGCCGCGCGGCCTTTGGTGCATTCGGCGTTGTGGTGCTGGTCCTGGCGTTGCGCATCGTCAACCGGAGCCCGACTCTGCATTCGCTGGCGTTCCTGATGGCCGCTGCGATCCTCGGACTGACGCTTGCCGTCGAACTGACAGCCGTGCCCGGCCTGCATCTGGCGTTGGTCGTGACCGAGTCGATGTTCTACTTCTACGCGGCGGCAGGCCTGATCGGCTACATGATGGAAGACCAGCGCACGACGACGGACGAACTGTTTGCCGTCGGTGCCACCTTCACGCTGCTGGCGTGGGCGTTCGCCTACGCCTATGCGGCCTGCCAGCTCGTTGCCCCTGGCAGTTTCGTCGCCAACCTGCAGCCGGATGAGCCCCGCTCGTGGATGGAACTGCTGTTTCTCAGCGTCACCGTACTCTCCGGTGTTGGCCTCGGTGACATCCTGCCGCTGCGGCCTGTGGCGCGGGCGCTGGTCATGCTCGAGGAAATTGCAGGGCTGATGTACATCGCCCTGGTCGTCTCGCGGGTAATCGGGCTGACCATCCGCCGTTAATGGCGCCTCCTGCAACGCCGCCCTTCCGAATGCCCTGTCGCCGAGAGAAACGCCAGGCAAGACCTTAGCCGATCGCCCGCAAGAACCGTCCAACCCGCTCCAGCACTACGTCCGGCTGCTCGCGATGCGGCACGTGGCCGACGTCGGGCAGCAGCGCCTGTTCGACATGGCCGCCGGCGTGCCGGGCGATCAGTTGCGGGTGGCGTTCGGAGCCGAATTCGTCGTTGTCGCCATGGATGGCCAGTGCCGGGCAGCGGACTCGAGGCAGGGCGTGGGCGAGGGTCCAGGAGGCGAAGTCGGGCGCGAGCCAGGTGTCGATCCACGCGCTGAGTACCCAGTCGCTGCGCTCGCCGTGGTAGCGGCGCAGGCGTTCGCGCTGTGTGGGGTCGGCGAACCAGCTTCTGGCCTGGCGGATGCCTTCCAGCGTGCGGGGTTCGACGAAGGTGACCGCCGACATCGTGATCATCGCCTGGCAGGCTGCTGGATATTGCGCGGCGCAATGCACCGCCATGCTGCCGCCGACGCTGTGACCGACCACCACAAAACGCTCGATACCCAGATGGTCCAGCACTTGGGCGAAGCCATGCGCCGCTTCATCCTCGACGAAGGTCGGCGCAGGCGGAGCGGTCAAACGGTCGGAGCGACCGAAGCCTAGCCGGTCATAGGCGACCACCGTGCGGCCGGTAGCCTGGGCGAGCGCGGCGGGGAAATCCTTCCACTGTTCGGTGCAGCCGAGCGACTCGTGCAGCAGCAGGATCGGTGCGCAGTTCGGGCGCAGCGCGCCGGTGTCGGGGAACCAGCTGCGGACGAACATCTGCCCATGCGTGCTCTGTACCCAGAGGTCTGCCGGGGCGTTGCCGAGCGTTGCGCTAGTGGTCATGGAGGGCTTTCCTGAGCGGTGCGGACCACATAGCAGTACTGGTCTTTTACGTAAACGTCAACATGCAGTGACGGATGTATCGACAGTGTGCTGCAGCCTTCGGGCCGGCAATGCAGCCGAAACCCGCACTGATGCGCGGGACAACGCGCGGGCGTTCTGGAGGCAAATCAGGTCAGCGCAGGGTTGGAGCCTGGCGGTATGGCCCGCTACGGCAGGAGCGTATCAGCTCAGATAACGCTGGAACCAGGCGATGGTGCGTTGCCAGGCCAGCTCAGCCGCCTGCTCGTCGTAGCGCGGGGTGCTGTCGTTGTGAAAGCCATGCTGGGTGCCCGGGTAGATGTAGGCCTCGTAGTGCTTGCCGGCCGCCTTGAGCGCGGCTTCATAGGCGGGCCAGGTTTCATTGACGCGCTCGTCGTGTTCGGCGAACTGGAACAGCAACGGTGCTTGAATTTTCTCCACATCCGCCGGATTGGCCTGACGGCCATAGAACGGCACTGCCGCCGCCAGTTCCGGGTATGCCACCGCGGCGGCATTGGCCACGCCACCGCCATAGCAGAAGCCGGTGATGCCGACCTTTTCGTTTGTGGCTTCATGAGCCATCAGCCATTCGATAGCGGCGAAGAAGTCGTTCATCAGTTTCTGCGGGTCGACCGCGGCCTGCAGTTCACGGCCCTTGTCGTCGTTGCCGGGATAGCCGCCGACCGAACTCAGCCCGTCCGGTGCGAGGGCGACGAAACCGGTCTTGGCCACGCGCCGTGCGACGTCTTCGATATAGGGGTTGAGGCCGCGATTCTCGTGGACGACAACGATGCCTGGCACCTTGCCCTCGGCCTTGACCGGACGGACCAGGTAGGCGCGCACCTCACCGTGGCCGTTGGGCGATGGGTAGCTGACGTATTCGGCGATGATGTCCGGATCGGTGAAGGCGACCTGCTGGGCCAACGCATAGTTGGGCGTGAGCGCATCGAGCACCGCCACGGCGGCCGTGCTGCACAGCGTGAAGGCCGCGGCGCGGTCGAGGAATTCCCGGCGGCTGAGCTTGCCGTGGACGTAGAAGTCGTAGAGCTCGAGCAGTTCGGGGGCGAAGTCTTTCGCGGTAAGACGTTCCATCGGCGGCTCCGTCGAGTATCGAAAGCGATGCTGGGTGTTTGCGCTGACAGCGGGTGCAGCAGCCAGTGTAGTCAGCCGGGCTGCAGGCGCTGCGTTTGCAGACGATCTTTACGGTTCAGCGCGGCGGGCGTGGGCGAGGTGGCTCGACGGGCGTCAGCTGGCCGTCCTTGCCGAGGTGCAGGCGCATGAAGTCTTCGGCAAGCAGCAGCTTACCGGCGTAAAGGGCGCTGGCTTCGGCGCACAGGTCGTCGATCGAGTGACCACGCCCGGCGTTCTTCTGATAGCGCGCGCTGAAGTGGGTCAGCACAAGATTCGGCAGGCCGACCGTTTGCGCAAAGCGCGCCACCGATGCCGCCGTGCTGTGGCCAAAGTCATTGCGCGCGTCGTTGGCCACCGCTTCGGTGTAGGTCGCCTCGTGCACCAGCAACTGGGCGCCGCGGCAGGCGTCGGCAAGCAGTTCGGGACGATCATTGTCGCCGCCGATGACGATGCGTTGCGGCGCACGGCTGAAGCTCAGGTAGTCGTCGCTGCGCAGTTCCCGGCCTTCGTGCTCGACATCGAAGCCGCGTGCCAGCTGGCCCCAGAGCGGGCCGCGGGGCACGCCGTCGCGCTCGAGGCGGTCGATGTCCAGCCGCGGATCAGGCCGGGCCTCGGTGAAGCTGTAGCCGTAGCAGGGCACACGGTGGGACAGGGCGGTGGCCTCGATGCGCATGTTCAGGTTGCGCCACTCGCCCAGCGATTCGACCGCGTGAAAGTCGAGGTCGTAGCCCAGCCAGCTCTGGCTCATCTCCAGCGTGGCGCGCACCCAGGTTTCGATGCCCTGCGGCGCGATGATCGTCAGTGGGGTCTTGCGCCCCATCATCCCGGCGCTGGCGAGCAGACCGGGCAAGCCGTAGCAGTGGTCGCCATGTACATGGGTGATGCAGATGGCGCGCAGGTCATGTAGCGACAGCGGCGTGCGCAACAGCCGGTGCTGGGTGCCTTCGCCGCAGTCAATCAGGTACCAGCTCTTGCCGGTGTCCTCCAGCAAGGCCAGGGCGGTGACATTGCGCGCGCGGGTGGGGGTGCCGGATGAAGTGCCGAGAAATAACAGATCCACGCCGCCGTTCCTTCCTGCCGTTCAACTGATCCGCGAAAGGTTGAGCCTTTGCCGGCGCCGCTGCAATTGCATTTTTGCGACGCCGCGGCCCTGACCGGCTGGCTGGCCGAGCGCCGCGGACCTCGCACTGTCGCAGGGCCGCTTCAGAGGTACTTCAGCCAGGCAATGTCCCTGCGCCGTGCTTTGAGTTCGGCGAACCAGCGCACCGCCGGGAACAGCAGCACCGCTAGCGCCAGGGTGCACAGCCACAGTGGCCACACCGCATCGAAGCCGAAGTGATTGCCGCGGTTCAGACCCCAGATCGCCACGGCGGCGATGTAGAGCAACTTCAGCACGTACAGGTGCAGCAGGTAGAAGAACATCGGTGCCGCACCAAACACGCTGAGCGGTCGCAGCCAGGCGCGGCCCTGCTTGCGTTCGAAGTAACGCAGGAGCAGCAGGCCGCAACCCAGCGTCAGGCACAGGAACAGCAGCGACGGCGGGTATTTGGTGACGTTGAACAGGCTCATCAGCGTGCGCAGGCCGTCCTCGCCGACGACCCAGGGCTGTTCGCCGTAGCTGTTGATCAGCCGCAGCAGAACAAAGGTCAGCAGGGCACCTTGAGCCCAGCCGCCCAGGTAGCGCTGGCGTCGCTCGGGGTCGGCGTTCCTGGCGAACCAGGGCCCGACAGCGTAGCCAAGGGCGATCACGCCGATCCACGGCAGTAGCGGATAGGAAGTGCGCAGCCGCAGGTTTTCCGAAACCTCGATCCAGCCGCGGTCGTGCAGGATGGCCCAGGGGACGTGCAACGCTGAGTCTGCGGAGAACTGCAGCGGGTCGAGCAGGTTGTGGCCGCCGATGATCACCAGACCCAACACGATCAGCGCAGGGCGCGGCAGCCAAAGCAGCGCCGAGAGCGCCAGCATGCTCAGGCCGATCGCCCAGATCACTTGCAGATAGATCACCTGCGGCGGGAACTGGAACGTCCAGGCGAAGTTGACCAGGGTGAATTCGAGCGCCACCAGGAACAGCCCGCGTTTGAGCAGAAAGCTCGACACTGCACGGCGGTCCTGGTGCTTTTCGCCATAAAGAAAGGCCGACAGGCCGGTCAGGAAGATGAATACCGGCGCGCAGAGATGCGCCAGGGTGCGGCTGAAGAACAACGCTGGTTCGGTGACCGCCACGTCCATCGGGTCGGGCACCTGCATATGCAGCAGGAAGGTTTCGCGGACATGGTCCAGCAGCATGAACAGGATCACCAGGCCGCGCAGCGCGTCGATGGATTGCAGACGCGCCGCGGCTGGCGGAGTGAAATCGGGGGAGGGCATGAGCGGCTCACAGCAGGATGATCGCAATGCAGGCGCAGACTCGCTGCGCCCGCCGAAAGGTACGATACGTTATAACAAAAGTCGCTGCCTCTCCAGATGCGAATCAACCACGATAGTCCCCGGCGTAAAAGGGCTGAATGCTTCAGCCCTGCTCGCAGTTAACCATCCACGACACGCCGAAGCGGTCGGTGAGCATGCCGAAACGCTCGGCCCAGAAGGTTTTCTCCAGCGGCATGATCACCGTGCCGCCCTCGGCCAGTGCGGCGAACAGCTTTTCGCTTTCGTCCACGCTGGTCGGATGCAGGGAAAACGAGCAACCCTTGATGCCTTCGTACGGCCCGCCACCACAGGTGTCGGGCAAGGAGTCGGAGGCCATCAGCACACCATCGCCGAGGTTCAGGCAGGCGTGCATGATCCGCTCGCGGTACTCGGCGGGAAACTGCTCGGCATCCGGCGCTTGGGCAAATGTCATCATCTCCAGCGTGCCGCCCAGCACGTCTTTGTAGAAGGTGAACGCCTCGCGGGTCGTGCCGTCGAGGGTGAGGTAGGTGGTGATCTTCATTGCTTGCTCCTTGCGGTCATTGATTGAGTTGCGCGCGCAGGCGGTCTTCCTGCTCGCGCAGTTCGGGGGTGAACTCGGCGCCGAAGTCTTCCGCTTCGAATATCTGGCGAATCTCGATTTCCGAATCGCCGATGGCCGACTGCGGGCAACGCTTGACCCAGTCGACGGCCTCCTGCAACGAGGCGGTCTGGAACAGCCAGTAGCCAGCGATCAGCTCGCGGGTTTCGGCGAACGGGCCGTCGGTGACGCTGCACTGGCCGCCGTTGAAACGGAGGCGCGCGCCCTTGTGGCTGGGGTGCAGGCCCTCGCCGCCGAGCAGCACGCCGGCATTGGCCAGGTCTTCGTTGTAGCGGCCCATCGCCGTGAGAACGTCCTCGCTGGGCATCTCGCCGGCTTCGGTTTGTGGGGTGGCCTTGATCATCACCATGAAACGCATCGGTGGACTCCTTCAGTGGAATGGAAAGAGCCTAGACGGGCATACGGCAATTTCCGCCGGCTCCGATCATTGGTCGAACGGGCGCCGGAGGAATCGACAGGTCGTTGAAAAAATATTGCTTAGCGCAGGGGATAGGTCAGCAACAGCAGGTGCAGGCTGTTGATCGCACCGTGCAGAAACACCGCGACCCACAGGCGGCCACCGGAGTAATGGAAGGCCAGGCCGTAGCCCAGACCGGCCAGCGTGGCGAGCCCGGCGAAACCGAAGCCGCCCGGCAGGTGCGCGGCGCCGAACAGGGCGGTCGCCAGGCCGATGCCGATGGCCGCACCGAAGCGGCGGACCAGTTCACGCTGCAGCAGGCCGCGAAAGATCAGCTCTTCGGCCAGGCAGGTGATGCCCAGGTTGATCAGCAGCCAGGGCAGGAACAGCGCCGGCCATTTCGGTTGCCAGCCCAGCACGCCGGAGACCAGCGCCAGCAGCGGGATGAGAATCAGGCAGGCGCCTGACGCAAGCAGGGTGAGTCTGATCGAGCGCCAATCCGTACGTGGCTGGCCCAGCCACCAGGCCAGCAGCAGTGCCGCGACCATCGCCTTGTCCGGGCTGATGCGCAATTGCCAGGGCGAGGCACCGCCCAGATCCTGCGGTGGGCCGAGCGGCAGCGCGCTGAAGCCGGGCAGCAGATGTGCGGCGAGAAAAAGGGCGCCGAGCAGCGTACCGAGCAGCCACGGCGGGTTGGGGCAGAACGGCCAGCGCGCCAACCGGCTCGATCATGCCGAGGGCCAGGCCGAGCGATAGCGCGACGACCGGAATGCAGTAGTGCAGCCTGCGAATCACACTATTGCAGCCGATAACGCGCGAGCTCCTTTGGCGTGAGCACGCGCATGCGCCACGGTTCGATCAGCTGCATGTCGTCCGCCAGCCGCGTATTGACGCCCATGTCCCGCAAGTAGATGCGTGGTGCGCGGTGTGGTCGCTGGCTGATGGACTGCGCCGACTCGCCATTGGCGACGTAGGGCCGATGCAGGCCGACATAGCCGCGCACGGTGCGCTGCCGTCCCGCCGCCAGCAGATAGATGCAACTGCCCTGGCAGACCGCGGTCGCCGGCACCAGGGCGTCGAAGCCCGTCTCGCGCAGCAGATAGCCCATGCGCATGGCTTCCGCTGCGCTGCCGCCGATGTTGTCGAGGATCAGCAGCTTGCGCGCGTGTTTGCCAGGGTGGGCCATGATGCCCTGGAGCAGCGCCTCGTAGTCACCCGGCGCAATCTGTTCGGTAACGCGCGCGACCAGCACCAGGCCCTGATCTTCATGTTCCAGCGGCAGCACCTCGACCTTGGCGTGGGCAGTGCAGGCGAACAGCGCCAGTGCGCAGAGGGTGACGAAGCGAAGCATCGAGCGGGCAGTCCTGAAATGGGAGGTGGCGAAGATACCCGCAGCGCCGGCTTTCGCCTACTGCGACCTTCGCCCCTCGCTCGGGCCTGGATAGCGTGTCAGCGTGCGGCGTCTTCGGCGGACAATGCGCGAATCATCGCCGTCGTCAGATACAGCCGCGGCGCGATGCTCGACAGCTCGATGTACTCATCTTCCGAATGCAGCCCGGCACCGACCACGCCCATGGTTTCCAGCACGGCCGGCTTGTCGCTGTCCGGCACGTAGGCATAGCCGGCGTCCGTGCCGAAGCGCATGGCGATCGGCTCGATACGCTGGTCGATCTCGCCATACAGGCGCTGCGCGGTCTCGGCCAGGCGCTCCGATGCCGGATTCTTCGCCAGCGGTGGGCGGCCCTTGTCGACGCGCAGTTCGACGCGGGTGTCGTCGATCAGCTTGTTCTCGATGATCTTCTGCGCATCGGCGAGCACGCGTTGGGTCTCGCTGATATCGGAGTAGCGCATGTCCGCCTCGGCGGTCGCCTTGTTCGGGATGATGTTGCGCTTCTCACCGCCGGCGATCATGGTCCAGCTGACCGTGGTGCCCTTGTCCGGGTCGCCCAGGTCCTTGAGCTGCACCAGCTGGTGCGCCAGTTCCAGCACGGCGTTGCGACCTTCCTCAGGTGCGGAACCGGCGTGGGAGGATTTGCCCTTCACCTCCAGCATCACCGCATTGATGCCATTGGTGGCGGTGGTCACCGCATCGCGATCCGGCGGCTCGTAGGAGAAGACGTAATCATGCTTGCGGGCCAGCTCGGCGATGATCTTCTTCGAGCCGGCCGAACCCATTTCCTCATCCGGGTTGAACAGCACCGTGATCGTGCCGTAGCCGTCGAACTGCTGCGCCTTGAGCAGCTCCAGCGCGTGCAGAATCATCGCCACGCCACCCTTGGCATCGGCCACGCCGGGGCCGTAGGCGCGCTTGTCGTCCATGCGGAACGGGCGCTCCGCGGCGGTGCCTTCGGCGAACACCGTGTCGTAATGCACCATCAGCAGGAAGTCCTTGCCGCCGCTGCCCTTGAGGGTGCCGACGATGTTGCCGCCGGCCGATGGCGCGGCCGGGCTGGTGCTGACCTCGGCACCCAGTGCCTGCAGGCGCTCGACCAGCATCTGGCTGACCGTGGCCAGGCCCACGGCCTGGCCGGTGCCGGTATCCACCGCCACCAGCTGTTTCACGGTTTCGATATAGGCGCTCTGTTCGGCCTTGGCCTGTTCGAGCAGCTCGGCAGGTTTGATTTCGGCGGCCATGGCAGACAGTGAAGACAGGCAAAGCGCGACTGCAGCAGCAATCGGGGCGACGGCGCGGATGGGCATCGGAATAACCTCGGATCGCGGGGGGGATGAGCTTGAGAACGCGGCCAGGCCCGCAACGTTCCGAAGCATCGCTGCACGGGTCGCAGCCGCGCGGAGAATGCTAATGTCTGCCTTTTCCACTTGCCGGAGAACTCCAGGTGTCCCTGACCACGCCCTACGATCCGCAGAACATCTTCGCCCAGATCATTCGCGGCGATGCGCCCTGCTACAAACTCTACGAGGATGACGACGTGCTGGCCTTCCTCGACCTATTCCCGCAGTCCTTCGGCCACACGCTGGTGATTCCCAAGCGCTCGGCGGCCTGCAACATCCTCGATGTGGATACCGACGCGCTGGCCAAGGTCATGGCCGTGGTGCAGAAGCTCACCCGCGTGATCGTCGACGAGCTGCAGCCGGATGGTGTGCAGGTCGCGCAGTTCAATGGTGCGCCGGCGGGGCAGACGGTGTTCCACATCCACGTGCATATCGTGCCGCGCTACTCGGGCGAGGGGCTTGGCATTCATGCCGCCGGCAAGGCCGATCCGGCCGATCTGGAACAGCTCCAGGCGCGCTTGCAGCAGCGCATCGCCACGCTGGGCTGAGCCAGGCCGCGATGTCGTGGCGGGGTCAAGCCCGCTGCGACCATCGCAGCAGCCAACAGGCACCAAAGTACAATTCGTGCCCGCCTGGGGGCTTCGTACCCTGCGGGCATGATGCTTTCATTGCCCTTCCTCACCCCGTTCATTCTGCGCGCTCGCCGTGCGCTGCTGGCGCTCGTGCTGCTGCCCCTGTGGGCGCAGGCGCAGGAGCTGCCGGTGCTGACCCTCAGCGTGCTGCAGTTCGGCACGCCGCACTGGGAGCTTGAGCATCTCAAGCGTCAGGGGCTGGACCGCGCCAACGGTTTCGAGCTGAAGGTGCGACTGGTGGCCGATGTGCCGGCCTCGCGACTGGCATTGACCAGCGGCAGCGTCGACGGTGCGGTGAGCGATCTGCTCTGGGCGCAGGCGCGTTACCAGGCCGGCACGGCTTATCGCTACGTACCTTTCTCCTCCCAGATCGGTGAGGTGCTGGTGCCCGAAGGCAGCGCCATCCGCACGCTGGCCGACCTGCGCGGCAAGCGCATCGGTGTCGCTGGCGGGCCGGACGGGCTGGGCTGGCAATTGCTGCAGCATGCCGCGGCCCAGGACGGAATCGATCTGGCCAAACAGGCGACTGTTCAGTACGCCGCACCGCCCCTGCTCAGCCAGGCGCTGCGCCGCGGTCAGGTGGATGCGCTTTTGACCTTCTGGCATTTCTCCGCGCGCATGCGTGGCGAGGGTGGTGTGCAGGTGGCGTTCAGTCTCGATGATCTGCTCCGATCATTGGAGCTTGATCCCCACCTGCCGGTGCTCGGCTATCTGTTTCCCGAATCCTGGGCCGTCGAGCATGGGGCGCTGCTGCAGCGCTTCGCCACGGCGTTGGGCCAGACCAAACACGAACTCGCCAGCGAGCCCGCACACTGGCAGGCGCTGCGGCCGCTGATGCGTGCCGACGAGGATGGCGTGTTCGCCGCGCTGCGTGACAGTTTCCTCGCCGGCATCCCGCAGCCGCTGGATGAGCGGCGTATCGCCGACCTGCAGCGACTGCTGACCCTCACCGGTGCCGATCCGGCGAAACTGATGCCGACCGCGTCGTTCCAGAGCACGCCATGAACGGCTCGCGCTGGGCCTGCTGGATCGCCCTGCCATGCGCGGTGGCACTCTGGACGCTGATTGCGCTGGTCGTGCAGACGCCGCTGCTGCCGAGTCCGGCCGCCGTGCTCGACACCTTCTGGCAGGCCACGCAGAGCGGTGAACTGCCCGAACATTTGCTGGTTACCCTGCGTCGTGTGCTGTTCGCCTTCGTGCTGGCGATGGTGCTGGGCACATTGCTCGGCGTGTGGATGGGCCGCTCGCGGCTGGCCAATGCCGTGCTTGATCCGCTGCTGGTGCTGTTCCTCAACCTGCCGGCGCTGGTCACCATCATCCTGCTCTACGTCTGGTTCGGTCTGGTCGAAGCCGCGGCGGTACTGGCGGTGGTGATCAACAAGGTGCCGAACGTGGCCGTCACCGTGCGCGAGGGCGCACGCAGTATCGATCCCAAGCTGGAACAGATGGCCCTGGTCTACCGTTTCACGCGCTGGCAGCGGATCAGGCATGTCTGGCTGCCGCAGCTGTTTCCCTACCTGATGGCCGCCACTCGCGGCGGGCTGGCGCTGATCTGGAAGATCGTGCTGGTGGTCGAGCTGCTCGGGCGCTCGGATGGCATCGGCTTTCAACTGCATATGGCCTTTCAGGTGTTCGACGTGGCGAGCATCCTCGCCTACAGCCTGGCGTTCATCGCCGTAGTCCAGCTGATCGAACTGGCGCTGTTGCAGCCGTTGGAGCGTCGCGCATCGTCCTGGCGCGAAGCGGGTGTGCGCCATGCTTGAGCTGCGCCTGGATGGCCGTCACCCCGTGCTGGGCGTGATCGATGCGCAGGTGCGCGAAGGCGATCGCATCTGTCTGCTCGGGCCATCCGGTGTCGGCAAGACGACGCTGCTCAACGGCATCGCCGGGCTCGATCCGCAGCTGCGGCCGATGATCGAGCAGCGCGCCGGGTTGCGCGTCGGCTACATGTTTCAGGAGCATCGCCTGCTGCCCTGGCGCACGGTGCGACAGAACCTGGCGCTGGTCGGCGCGAGCGCGGCGGACATCGAGCGGCTGCTGGCCGAGGTCGGGCTGCGTGGCGCGGCCGATAGCCTGCCGGATCAGCTCTCGCTGGGCATGGCGCGCAGGGCCGCACTGGCGCGCTGTCTGGCGATCAAGCCGGATCTGTTGCTGCTCGACGAACCCTTTGCCTCGCTGGATGCCGAGCGCGCCGCCGAGCTGCGTGGCCTGATCGCCCGCCTGCTGGATCGGCACCCGGACATGGCGATGATCTGCGTGACCCACGATCCGCGCGATGCCGACGATCTGGCCAATCGCCTGTGGTACCTGAGCGGCGTCCCGGCGACATTGCGCTGCGATGAGCCGCCCGGCAGCCCCGTCAATCTCAGCGAACTGAGCGAGCGCCAGCGCCGCGCCTGAGCGGCATTCAGCCGGCCAGCAGCTGCGTCAGCGCATGCAGCGCCAGACCGACCAGCCCGCCAACCAGGGTGCCGTTGATGCGGATGTATTGCAGATCCTTGCCGACGCTCTGCTCCAACTGCTCGACCAGCTCACGGCTTTCCCAGTTCTCCACTCGCTGCGCGATATAGGCGCCGATCTGCCCGCGGTAGCGCTCCAGCAGGCCGGGCGCGGCGGCCAGCAGTTGCTCGTTGATCCAGTTGCGCATGGATTTGTCGGCGGCGAGGCCGTCGCCGAGGCCGCGACAGAGGCTGACGATGCGTCGGCCGATGCGTGAGTCGTCGCTGGCCAGGTCGCTTTCCAGCCAGGCCGTGAGTTCCTGCCAGAGATTGCCGAAATAGGCGCTGGTGGCGGGGTGCTCCAAGAGCTGCGCGAGAATGCGCTCGACCTCCAGGGCGTATTGCGGGTCCTGCTCCAGACGCTCGATGTATTCACTGACGTGCTCGTCGAAGCGCTGGCGGATCAGGTGCTCCGGGTCGGCGGCGATCTCGGCGATCAGTGCGGACAGGCCGTCGACGAACTTGTTCGCCGACCAGCCGCTCACCGGCCGACTCAGGCCGAGATAGCGCAGGGTGCGGATTTCCCGGCTGATGGCGTCGGCGACCAGCGCGCGGGTTTCCTCATCCTGCATGATCGAATCGAGGCGGATCAGCAGCTCGTCGAGCATCGCCTGATGCCGGCCCTGGCTGGTCAGCACGCGCAAGGCCTGGGCCAGCGGGGCGGAGAGGTCGAACCTGCGCAGTCGCGTGGTCACCTTGGCCTCGACGAAGGCGCGCACGCGTTCGTCATGCAGCGCGGCGATGCCGAAATGTGCAACGCCGGTGAGCCTGCGGCCGACCGCCTCGGCATTGCTCGGATGGCGTAGCCAGCCGGCCAGGCGCGAGGCGATGTCGAGTTCCTGCAGCTTGGCCAGCACCAGCGGCGTGGCGAGGAAATGCGTGGTGATGAAGCTGGACAGGTTCTGACCGATGCGTGCCTTGCTGCGCGGGATGATCGCCGTGTGCGGGATCGGCAGACCCAGCGGGTGGCGAAACAGCGCGGTGACGGCGAACCAGTCGGCGATCGCGCCGATCATGGCGGCTTCGGCGAACGAGGCGACGTAGCCCCAGGCCGGATGGCTGGCTTCGAAGCGTGTCGCGACGATGTAGAGCAGGGCGGCCAGTAGCAACAGAAGGCCGGCGACCAGCTTCATGCGCGAAACCGGTGACTGCCAGGCGCTGATCATGGAACGCATGCAGGTCCTCGTCGTGTGGGCGAATGGAATCTCTAGGGGGTAGACAGCGAAGCAGGGCGATGAGGTCGGCGCTTGAATGAAACGCATGATGATGCGGATCGTCAGGCGGTTGGGCTAGCTGGGCTGAAACCTGCCTTTAGGATGGATTCGTACGGCAGCCTGGACCAGGCCGGTGCTGCTGCTTGAGACGGCACGGCTGCGCCGAGGTCCACCCGACGGACTCTGCTGAATCGCCGGGTGGATGTCGCTTCGCGCATCCACCGGAACACGCCCGCTGGATGTAATCGCCGGAGGTGGATCAGACCTCGTCGTCCTCTTCCTCGCGGATCAGCACGTACTGGCCTTCGGCATCGTTCAGGCAGTCCCAGACGTAGAACATCGATACCTGGCCCGGGCTCTCCGTGACGGCGGCGTAGTCGCCGGGCACGGCAGTGAAGTAAACGCCGGAATCAGGTGCTGCCTGGCAGGCGATGCGGGCGACGACGAAGGCTTCCGGCGCGGTGCCGTCGAAGTAGTCGTCACGGTCCTTGGCGTCCCATTCGGCGGGCGCCTCGAAGGGGCCGCTGATGATGATGCGCGCGTCTCCCAGGTCCTGCTCTTCCGCTTCCTCGTCATATTCGTCGGGGCGGTACAGGGTGCATTCCAGGGCTTCCGGGTTTTCGAGAATGGCCGCGCGGGATTGTGGGGTGAGTGTCTGCATGGAATCTCCGACTGCGGTTGGGTGTGAGGGGGCAGTGTGGTGGAGCGGCTCGGGCAGTGCAATCGGTTGCATGGTCGCGCCCGCCGATAGTGGCACGGGATCGGCCGGGCAATCCTGCGGCGGCGCCACGGCAACCTTCGGACCGCCGGTGCCGTGCGGTTCGAACGTCGCGTGGTTTGTCGCCTCCAATCGATATCAGTCATCCACCCGCGACAGCCGAGGCAACCATGAAGGCAGATGACCAGCAGGCAGGCGATGAGCCTGATGTGACCATGACCGATGGAGGCGAAAAGAACGCCGGCGAAGACCCGGACTACGACGACCAGCCTTCGCCGCTGGACGATCCTGACGAGCCTGAGACGCTGCCGGACGATCCGGACATCCAGGGAGAAGACGGTTCCGGCGAGCCGAGCTGACCCATCCGCCCACGACAATCGCCGCCCAGAGGAGTCACCATGAACATTTATCAGGTCAGGCCCACCGAAATGGGCTGGGAGCTGGAAGACCAGCAAACCCAGAAAACCGTGCTGCGAACCCTCACCAAGGACGAGATGTACAGCGCGCTGGATGCCTACATGGACGGCCGCGCCGCGTCGGTCGAGGTATTCGGCCGCGATGGCGAGCTGGAGGAAGCGCGTCCCTATCCGGGGAGCCATCACCTGTAGATATAGCCGCCTGTTTGGTAAGTTCAGTCGGGCAATTTCGGCGCCCATGGCCCCGATACTGTGTTGCCGCTCCTTGCCGTAGCCCGCTATGACTCGCCGGGGCGCCTTGTCTCGGAGCCCTGTTCATCCGAACTTGCCTCAACCAACTCACCACACAGGCCACTAGGGCAATTTCCTTCAATACCATGCCCTGCCGGACCCATAGCCTGCCCACCATCTTCCACTGGTAAGCAGAGTACTCATGGACCCCTATCTCTCGATGGCCGCGTTCGCCCTGGCCTCGTCGATCACTCCTGGCCCGGTCAATCTGGTCGCGCTCAACTGTGGCGCGCGTTTCGGCTTTCGCGCCAGTGCTCGGCACATCACCGGCGCAACTGTCGGTTTCACCCTGTTGCTGTTGCTGATCGGCCTCGGGCTTTACGAGCTGCTCGAGCGGGCGCCGATTTTGATGCGTGGCATCCAGTGGGGCGGGGTCGCCTTCCTGCTCTACATGGCCTGGAGACTTGCAGTCGATGATGGCCGTCTGGAACCCGCTGCGGCCGGCAATGGCCCGTCGCTGCTCGACGGCGCGCTGATGCAATGGCTCAATCCAAAGGCCTGGCTGGCGTCAGTGGCGGGTATGGGGCTGTTCGCGGCGAATGGCGATGTGCTGCGGGTCTGGCTGTTCGCCGGCCTGTATTTCGTCATCTGTTATGGCTCGATTGCCTGCTGGGCCGGAGCTGGCGCCTTTCTCAGTCGCTATCTGCAGGCGCCGGGGCGGGTGCGCTGGCTCAATCGAGCGATGGCACTGTTGCTGGCAGGCAGTGCGTTTTATCTAGTGGCGAGCTGACTAGTGGCGAGCTGAGCCCGGCGCGATACGATCCCGGTACTGCCCGGGCGTCGCCGCCAGCTGACGTTTGAAGGTTCGCTGGAAGTGCGCCTGGTCCGCAAAACCGGCGGCCAGCGCCACCTCGGCGAGGTCATGACCCTGGCGCAGCCAGTGCTGGCTGCGCTGAATGCGACGGTTGAGCAGATAGGCATGCGGGGTCATGCCGTAGTGCTGCCTGAAGGTGCGGATCAGATAGGACGGCGACAGCGCGGCTGCCTGGCAGATGTCTTCCAGACGCAGCGCCTGGGTACAGTGTTCGGCAATGTAGTCGGCCGCCCGTCGCAGCTGTTCGACGGGCTCTGCGCCCGGGCTGGCGGCTGCCGGGGCAAGGGTCTGCTGCAGCAGCGTGAAGTACTCGACCGCCGCGCTCTGCCGCTGCAGCGTGTCCGCCTGCGGGTCGAGCAGGGTGGCGTACAGCCTGGTCAGCCCGGTGAACAACGCCGGGTCGAGGCTCTGGATCGGCGTGTAGGGAATGAAGCGGCCGTCGGCGCTGACGCCCAGTTCATGCTGCAGCGCGCCCAGCCAGCCCGTGTCGACGTAGAACATCAGGTACGACCAGGGTTGGCCGTCGATGGGGTTGCAGGCATGCACCATTTGCGGATTGATGATCACCACGGCGCCGCGGGCGATCCGCTGGCGTGCCGTGCCGTTGAAGTAGGTGCTGGCGCCGGCGGTGATCGCGCCGACGGAAAAGGTCTCGTGACAGTGCGGCGCATAGCAGACCCTGCGCCCATCGGCGACCGCCCGCGCCTCGAGGAAGGGCAGGGCGGCGTCGCGCCAGAAGCGTGGCTGGCTGTCGTCCGGGTCGTTCACGTTGTGCCTGCCGTCATCGATACGAAACTGTAGTCAGACTCTAGCAATCATTCGGCGCTCTGGCATGCTCGACGACCAGGTTCGCCATTTCAGTCCCGGCCAAGGAGTTTCCATGCGTCTGACCCTCGCTTTCACTGCACTGCTGTCGCTGGCTGGCTGTTCATCCTGGCAGCCCGATGCCGAGGACATCGAACCGGTGCCGGCCGAGCGGGTGCTGGCCTACCAACAGCCCCTGGAGAACGCCGGTGAGGTGGTGGTGACGCGGGATTTCGGCTTGCGTGGCGGCGGCTGCTACATCGCCGTGATGATCGATCGTGAGCTGGCGGCGCGCATCCACGTCGGCGAGGTGGTGCGTTTTCAGGTGCCGGCCGGTGCGCGGATCGTCAGCATCGGCACCGATCCGCTGGACGACACGCTGTGTGGCAAGCTCAGCCTGCGCCGCGAGAAACTGGCGCAGGTGCAGGCGGGGCAGACGCTGGAATATCGCGTCATCAGCGACAACCGCATCGGCTTCGATATCGTGCCGGTCGAGCCCTGATGCGGCGAATTACTTGATCACCGTCCGCGCAGTCTTCAGATAGTCAGCACCGTAGCTGCTGACTTCGTCGGCGCTCTCGGCTTCCGAGGCGATGTGGATTTCCTCCAGGGTATCGTTCAGCCCGTCCATTTCCTCGACGATTTTCTCCAGCGCCGCTTTCAGCGTGTAGGTCAGTTCGTGGATCTGCGCCATGTTCTCCGGTGTCTGCTCCTGCGCCAGGGCCTGGTCGAGGCGGGTGTTGTATTCGGAGAATTGCTTCACCGCCTCGGCCAAGTTGCTAGGTGGCGGTGCCTCGGCGAAGGTATGGTTGGCGACGATGGTGGTCAGCGCCAGAGCGGCGGTCCGGATAAGCGTTTTCACGACAGGTCCCTTGCTGAATTTGGTCGGGCGCGAAGGTATCACCTGCGGGTACTAACGCTGTGTAGTAGCGCACAGTCTGCGCTGCGCCATTAGTCGCATGCCGCGTCGCACGGCAAGGCTGGTCCGGGAAATTCATCGGCGGTGCAGACCTCATCACTGTCGCTCCTGCAAGGCCGCAGCCGCTGCTGAGTTGAACTGCCCGACCGCTCTGGCACGCACTTTGCGATGATTTTTCATTAAAGGGCGACCATGCTTGGCCGATATGATCTCGCGTGCTGGCATTCCGCCTGTGCTCGGCAGGCGTCTGTAGACCCAACAACAAGATCACGCTCCCGCTTCCTCTTCCGCGATTCGCGTCCTGCAACAGGACCACTCGGCACGTCCCACGCCCGACGCGCCGGTTCGACTGTTATGCCTCACTTTTGCCAATTTGCCGCTCCTCACGAACGGCACGCCATATGGAAAAGAACGAATGATGCAGCAACTGACAATCCGTGCCCGCCTGCTGATTCTGGTCGGGGCCATGCTTGCGGCCTGCCTGGTGATCGGGCTGACCGGGCTCAATGCCCAGCAGCGCAGCGTCGCCGGGCTCAACACCGTGTACCTGGACCGCGTCGTGCCGCTGCGTGACCTCAAGCTGATCGCCGACCTGTACGCGGTGAAGATCGTCGATACCACCCACAAGACTCGCAGCGGCATGCTCAGCTACGGCCAGGCGCGTGACGAGGTGCGCAACGCCCGCGCCGAGATCAACCGTCTCTGGAGTGCGTACCTGAACACCCGACTGGTTGACGCCGAGCGACTAATCGCGACGCGCATCGAAACCCTGATGAAGGCCGCGGACGAACCACTCGATGCGCTCGAGCGTACGCTGGACCGGCACAGCGAAAAGCGGCTGGCGGCGTTCGTCATCAACGATCTGTATCCGCTGATCGATCCCATATCCGAAGGCTTTACCCAGCTGATCGAGCTGCAACTGGGCGAGGCCAAGGCCGAGTACGAACAGGCGCAGGCGCTCTATCAGCGTAATCGCCTGTTGAACATCGGTCTGTTGCTGGCGCTGCTGGTTGGCGGCGGTTTGTTCGCCACGGTGATGTTGCGCAGCATCAGCCGGCCGCTGGAGGAGTTGAAGCAGGCCGCGGCATCGGTGGCGGCGGGTGATTTGAGTCGCACCATCGAGTGTCGCGGCAAGGACGAAATCACCGAGGTGCAGCAGTCGATCCGTCAGATGCAGCGCACCCTGCGCGATACGCTGCAGGACATCCAGGGCTCGGCGACCCAGCTGGCGTCGGCTGCCGAGGAACTGCACGCGGTCACCCAGCACACCGCCCAGGGCATCCATCAGCAGAACGAGGAAGTGCAGATGGCCGCCACCGCGGTCACCGAGATGTCCGCCGCGGTGGACGAAGTGGCCGGCAACGCCAACCGCACCTCCGATGCTTCGCGCGATGCCGAGACGGTCGCCGACGACGGACGCCGCCAGGTGACTGCCACGCGGCAGACCATCGACCAGTTGAGCGACAAGCTGCAGCAGACCGCGGCCACCGTGACCCACCTGGCCCAAGAGGCTGCGAGCATCGGGCAGGTGGTGGATGTGATTCGCGCGATCGCCGACCAGACCAATCTGCTCGCGCTCAACGCCGCCATCGAGGCCGCGCGGGCCGGCGAGGCTGGACGTGGATTCGCGGTGGTCGCCGACGAGGTGCGTAACCTCGCGCAGCGCACGCAGAGCTCGACCCAGGAGATTGAACGCATGATCGGCGCGATCCAGAGCGCTACCGAGCAATCGGTGCGCGACATGCAGCAGAGCAGTGAATTCGCTACGCGCAGCCAGACCATGGCCGGCGAAGCGGATCAGGCACTGGGGCTGATCGCCGAGCGTGTCGGGCAGATCAACGAGATGAACCTGGTGATTGCCAGCGCCGCCGAGGAGCAGGCACAGGTCGCGCGGGAGGTGGATCGCAACCTGGTGGCCATCCGCGACATCTCAGAGCAGAGCGCCACCGGCGCGCAGCAGACCTCGGTGGCCAGCGACGAGCTGGCGCGCCTGGCGACGCAGCTCAACCAGCTGGTCGGGCGCTTCCGTCTGTAAGCGAAGAGAAATGGGCTGACGCGGTCGGGACATGCGATGTCGCAATCCGACCGCGAACCCGGCTGCACGAATGCATTCCTATGTACGGAGTTTCCCGATTCGTACCGAACAGGAGTCGCGCGTGAAAACAGCCGTGTCCGCCCTGGCGCTTGCCGCCGGTCTAACCCTGAGCCTGCCGCTGCTGGCCGAAAGCCGAACCGCCTACGGCCCGCAGCTGGAAGGCTTCAGCTATCCGCACCCGCTCAAGCACTACCGTTTCGAGTCCCAGGGCAAGGCGCTGGAAATGGCCTTCATGGACGTCGAGCCGCAGGGCAAGGCGAACGGTCGCACGGCGCTGTTGCTGCATGGCAAGAACTTCTGCGGGGCGACCTGGGAGCGCACCATCGAGGTGCTCAGCCAGGCCGGTTACCGGGTGATCGCTCCCGATCAGGTCGGTTTCTGCAGCTCGAGCAAGCCCGAGGGTTACCAGTTCAGCTTCGCCCAGCTGGCGCACAACACCCAGGCGCTGCTGGAGCAGGAAAGCATCGAGCAGGTCACCGTGATCGGCCATTCCATGGGTGGCATGCTGGCGGCGCGACTGGCGCTGAACTACCCACAGCGAGTCGAGCAGATGGTGCTGGTCAACCCCATTGGTCTGGAAGACTGGCAGGCTGAAGGCGTGCCGTACGCCTCGATCGATCAGCTCTATCAGTCGGAACTCAAGACCGGCTTCGACAGCATCAAGGCCTACCAGGAGAAGTTCTACTACAACGGCAGCTGGAAGCCGGAGTACGACCGCTGGGTCGGCATGCTAGCCGGAATGTATGCCGGGGACGGCAAGGAACAGGTCGCCTGGAACCAGGCACAGACCTCGGAGATGGTCTTTACCCAGCCGGTGATCCATGAGTTTTCGCGGATCAGGACGCCGACCTTGCTGCTGATCGGCGGGCTGGATCGCACCGCGCCGGGCGCCAACCGTGCGCCGGAGTATGTCGCCAAGCGCCTGGGCAACTATCCCGAGCTGGGTCGCCAGGCTGCCGCGATGATTCCGGATGCGACGCTGGTGGCCTTCCCTGATCTTGGGCATTCACCGCAGGTCGAGGCACCAGAAGAATTCCACCGTGCGCTGCTCGAGAGGCTGGAGGCGCAGCGCTAATACGTGTCAGCCGCGCTCCGCTGCTTTCACCAGGGGCGGCTGCGCGGCACCCAGGCGTTGCCCGCCCGATTCCAGCAGCGCCTGCAGTGCACGGCCATAGGCACCGAGCGCCACGCGCAGGCTGTTGTTGTGGGTGGCGCCCTCGACCAGCAGCAATTGCTTGGGTTGGCGCGCAGCCTGATACAGCTGCTCGCTGAAGCGCGGCGGCACATAGCGGTCATCGGTGCCGTGCACCACCAGCAGTGGCATGCCGATCTGGTCGATCTTCTCCAGCGAATCGAACTTCTGCGACAGCAGCCAGCGCACCGGCAGCGAGGTGTCGGACACGGCTGTCGCCACGTCGGCCAGCGAGGTGAAGGTCGACTCGATGATCAGCGCGCGTGCCTCGGCCGGTACGCTGTCGCGCTCGGCCTGCTGCCCGAGTTCGGCGGCCAGGTCGACAGCCACCGCGCCGCCGAGGGAATGCCCGTAGATGAAGCGCTTGCCGGCGTCCGGCTGCAGCGTCTTCAGGCGCTCCCAGCCGATGCGCGCGTCGGCATAGACGCTGCGTTCCGACGGCAGATCGCCAAGGCTCTGGCCGAAGCCGCGGTAGTCGATGGCCAGCACCGAGAAGCCCAGCGCGCGCAGCTGTTCCAGACGAAAAAGGTGGCCGGTGAGGTTCCAGCGCACGCCGTGCAGGTAGAGCAGGGCGGGTGCATCGGCGTTGGCGGCCGGCCACCACCAGGCATGAATGTTCTGCTCGTCACCGAACGCGGAATCGGTCAGCTGCAGCTCCTCGACGCCACGCGGCAGGCCGCTGAACCAGGACGCGGTGCCCGGTTCGATACGGAACACCAGCTCACGCTCTTTCTGTTCGAGCACCGAACAGCCGACCGGCAGGCCAACGGCGAACAGGGTAATCAGCAGCAGGCAGAGCCGCCGGGCTTTGCTGCGGAACAGGAAGAAATGCTGCAAGGTCAGGGTCTCGAAATCAGGAATCGTAGATAGGACCCGCTTGCCGAATGATCTGCAAGGCGGGCCATCGCTTCACTGATTACTGCATGTTGCGCGCCATTGTCGTCACGAGCGGACGGCCGGCTTCGGCCTCAGGAGCAGCAGGTCGCCTGCCCGGCATCGGCGTCCTGTACCGCGCGCTCGATCTTCCAGGCCCAGGCGAACACCAGCAGACCGCCAACGGCGGTAGCCGCGCCGATATAGCCGGTGGATGTCCAGCCGAAACCGGCGGTGATCGCCAGCCCGCCCAGCCACGGACCAAGGGCGTTGGCGATGTTGAAGGCGGCATGATTGGACGCCGCGGCGAGGGTCTGCGCATCCGCGGCGACATCCATCAGGTGGGTCTGCAGCGCTGGCGACAGCGACACCATGGTGCCCACCGCGAATACCGCCGGAAAGATCGTCCACACCGAGTGCGCTGCCAGCGGGAATACCAGCAGCACCAGCGCGCTCCACAGTAGCAGCCAGGCGACCGCCTTGAAGCGCAGCCGATCGAACAGCCAGCCGCCGACCAGATTGCCGACAATGCCGCCAAGGCCGAACGCGGCGAGGGCAAACGGAATCCAGCCGGCGCTAACGCCGGTGACGTTCAGCAACGTCGGCGCCATGTAGCTGAACACACAGAACATGCCGGCGAAGCCGATCGAGCTGATCGCCAGCGCCAGCCAGACCTGCGGCCGATTGAACGCGCGGATTTCGTGCAGCGGGCTGTTGCGCGGTTCGTTGCGGTTCGGCGGCAGGAACAGCGCCACCAGCAGCACCGTCAGCAGGGCGATGGCACCAACCAGGGCGAACGCATAGCGCCAGCTCGCCCATTGCCCGAGCCAGGTGGCCAGCGGGTTGCCGATCAGGATCGCCACGGTCAGCCCCATCAGCACGCGGGCAACGGCCTGGGCGCGTTTGTCCGGCGGCACCATGGAAGCAGCCACCAGCATCGCCACGCCGAAATAGGCACCGTGGGGCAGGCCGGTGACGAAGCGAAAGATCATCAGCGTCGAGTAATCCGGCGCCAGGGCGCTGGCGAAATTGCCCAGGGCGAAGAAGCCCATCAGCAGCAACAGCAGGTGCCGGCGGAACAGCCGTGAGCCGAGGATCGCCAGCAGCGGAGCGCCCACCACCACGCCCAGGGCGTAGGTGCTGATCACGTTGCCGACCTGGGGTTCGCTGATGCCCAGCCCTTCGGCCACGTCAGGCATCAGGCCCATGATGGCGAACTCACCGGTGCCGATGGCGAAGCCACCCATGGCCAGCGCCAGCTCGAGCAGCAGCACGGCGCGGGCGGAAAGGGGCTGAGTCGCTGCGGTGGCTGGCGCCGTCATGGTTACCTCGTTGCGTTGAAAAGGGGCGGCATTATTCACGCTGGTGCGCGCAGGTAAAGCCCTACCGCCAAAGAAGGAAATGCTCTGGGGGTTTGGGAGTGCTTCAGCCCGCGGGAGTTCGCCCGTCCCGAACGGAAATTCACGGCGCCTGCCGCAGCCAAAAGGCCCATCCGGATGGATGGTCGACTGGCGCCGTTTTCCTGGCTCTCGTTCTTGATCGTGGTCACGGTGACCGCCCGGTCGGCTCCGTATTTTGCGCGGCAACTCCCGCGCGTTCGGTTGCCACTCTCGGTCTGGCTTTAGCCAGGCGCCGCGTCCGGAGTGCCACGACGTCGAGCGGCGCCGTGCAGTGCCACGTCACGTCAGGACATGTCCCATGAAATTGCTGTTTTCCCCCGCCGAACTGTTGATGAACCGGCTCAGCTATCCGATCAAGTTCGGTGTGCTGGGGCTGCTGGTCTTCCTTGCCTTCGCCAGCCTGATGCTGACCCTCGCCGGCCAGCTCAACCGTACCATCGAGCGAGCGGAGAGCGAGCTGGTCGCCACAGCGCTGGCGCGCCCCTTGTCGAGCCTGATTGAGCTGACCCAGCAGCATCGCGGCGTGTCCGCCATGCTGCTCGGCGGCAACACGGACATGGCGGATCGGCGCTCCGCCCTGCAAACCCGTGTCGATACCGCCCTGGTGGAGATGAGCCAGGCACTGGCCGAGGACAGGCGCGGCACGCGCGAGTGGCAGGCGATCGGTCGAGACTGGGATGGCATCAAGCGGGCCGTGCAGAGCTGGTCCCAGCCGCAAAGCTATGACGCGCACACCGCGCTGATCGCCCAACTTCTGGACTTCCAGACCCAGGTGGCGGACGCCTACGGGCTGACCTTCGATCCCGAGCCGCAGACCTATTACCTGATGACCACCGCGGTTAGCCGCATGCCGTTTCTGATCGAGCGGCTGGGCCGCCTGCGCGGTAGTGCTTCGGCGATACTGGCCAGGGGCGAGATGAGCGAGCCGCAACGCACTGCGCTGATTGTGCTGACCGAGCAAATCAAGTCGGCGACCCAGGACATGGAGCGCAGTATCGACAAGGTGGTTGCCGAGCGGCCGGAACTCCAGCCGCCGTTGAGCCGCGCCGTCGCCACCATGCGCGAACGTGGCCAGGTGATCGATGCGGTGGTGCAGGACATGGTGGTGCGTGCTGACTTCAGCAGCACCTCGTCAGCGCAGTTCTTCGACATCACCACCGAGGCGATCAGCATCGGCTATGCGCAGATGCGCGACGTGCTGCTGCCAAGCCTGGACGGCCTGCTCGAACAGCGTATCGAGGACGCCCGACAGGTACTGCTCGGCAACCTGACCGTGCTGCTGGTGGTGCTGGCGGTGATCGGCTATCTCTCGGTGGGTGCCTATCTGTCGGTGATGGCCAGCATCCGCAGCCTGCGCGCCGGCAGCGAGCGGCTCGCCGCTGGCGATCTGACAACCCATATCGATCTGGCTGCGCGCGACGAGCTGCGCTTCGTCGCCGGCAGCTTCAACGACATGGCCGACGCCATGCGCGGGCTGATCGGCAGCATCAAGAACAACTCCGACCATGTCGCCGACTCGGCGCGCAGCCTGGTTACCGCCTCGGGGCAGATCCATGTCGCCTCGCAGTGCCAGAGCGACGCCGCATCGAGCATGGCGGCGGCGGTCGAAGAAATGACCGTCGGCATCGAGAGCATCGCGCGCAACGCGGGCGAGGCCGATGCACTGGCGCATCGCTCTGGCGAACTGTCGCGTCAGGGCGGCGAGATCGTCGCCGCGGTGGTCGATGAAATCAGCCAGATCGCCGTATCGGTGGGCGATTCGGCGCGTACTGTGGCCGAGCTGGGCGAACGCTCCGGGCAGATCTCGGCCATCGTCGGGGTGATCGGCGACATCGCCGCACAGACCAATCTGCTGGCGCTGAATGCGGCGATCGAAGCGGCGCGGGCCGGTGACCAGGGGCGCGGCTTCGCCGTGGTGGCCGATGAGGTGCGCAAGCTGGCCGAGCGTACCGCCAATTCCACAAAGGAGATCGCGCAGATGGTTGCGGCCATCCAGCAAGGCACAGAGGGCGCGGTACATGGCATGGAGCAGGGTGTGGTGCGAGTCAATGAGGGCGTCGCACGCGCGCAGCGGGCCGGCGAGGCCATGGGTGGCATTCGCGAGGCGGCCAATCAGGTGCTGTCCACCGTGGCGGAGATCTCCAATACCTTGCGCGAGCAGAGCGCGGCGTCCGCCGAGATCGCCCAGCAGGTGACCACCATTGCGCGCATGGCCGAGGAGAACGGTGAGGCGGTAGGCAGCAATCACCACACTGCCAGCCGCCTCAGCGACCTTGCTGGCACCCTGCTGGACAACGTCAGCCGCTTCAAGGCGAGTTGAGCACGTGTGCAGCGACGGCGCCAGGTGGCGCCGTCGGTCTTAACGCCAGGCGGTCACAGCAGCTCTATGCCGAAGGGGCGCATGAGCAGCGCTAACAGCCCGAAACAGACGACCGTGATGCCTGCGCTGGCCAGCAGTGCCAGCCAGAACCCCAGCCGTGGCAGCAGCAGCGGAAACGCCAGGAACATCGGCAGGGTCGGCAGGACATACCAGAAGGTATGCCAGGCGTGGTTGGCGATCTTCTCCGGCGATTGCTTCTCCAGGTACAGCCAGATCAGCGTGAGGAGGGTGATGAGCGGCAGCGCGGCAATGAAGCCGCCGAGCTTGTCGCTACGCTTGGCCACCTCCGACACCAGCACGACCATGGCAGCGGTCAGCGCGTATTTGGTGATGATCCAGGACATGGGTTTCTCCCGTACGAGCCGCAGCCCTGGCCGAGTTTGGCCAGGGCTGCGGTGGTTACGCCGAAAACGAAACTCAGAACACCTGTTCGATGGTGATGTATTCGCCATCGGTGCGCAGGGTGAGTTTCACCGTCTCGTTGGTGCGGTTTCGCCAGAACCAGCCGTGCTTGCCGTCGAACGCGGCGACCAGTTCACCCTGCAGCTCAGGCGCATTCTTGCCCTTGCCATAGCCATGGTAGAAGCCCTTCGGTGCCTTGTAGGGATCGCCGTGGGTGTCGTAGTTGAGGCGCCCGCCATTGGCCGTCCAGTGGAAGTTCGCCTTGGCGCCTTCCTTCATTTCCAGCTTGATCTCGGTGGCCTGGTTGGGCTTGAGTGTCAGGTTCACCTCGTGCTGCTGGGTGGCGACTTTTGGTGGCGCCGGTTGCGCAGGCGTTGGCGCCGCCGCCGGGGCTGGCTCGGCCTGTGCCGCCACCGGTTCCTCCTTGTCCGGCGTTGTTGCGCCAGGTTCGGCTGGAGCGGCTTCGGCCGGTGGCTGCGCTTCGGTCGCGGCTTCCTCGGCCAGGGTCTGCTTCAGTTCGCCCATCTGGGTCAGGCCCAGCAGTCGGCCGGCACCGGTCGGGTCGATGGCGTACTCGGCGGGCATCACCACGGTTACCAGCAGCACGCCGGCGGCGATCAGGGCGATGAGGGTGGAGCGCAGCAGCTGGCCGCTGCTGGGCAGCTCGCTCAGGTCGGGACGTTGGTTGTTGTACATGGGGCAAATTCCTTACGAAGACAGGGCCAGGCCGGTGAGCTGGTAGCCCATCAGCAGGAAACCGGCGCTCATCATGGCGACGTTGGCGGTGTAGGCGTGGCGCCAGAAGCCGGCGGTGCGCCGCCAGTAGCCCATGGCAATGAGGATGGCGCTCAGCGCCAGCAGCTGGCCGATCTCGACGCCGACGTTGAAGGCGATCAGGTTGGCGATCAGGCCATCGGCGGCAATCTCGTATTCGAGAATCTTGGTCGCCAGGCCGAAGCCATGGATCAGGCCGAACACCAGCGTCGCGGCGCGGGTATCGGGCTGATAGCCGAACCAGCGTTGAAAGGCGCCGAGGTTGTCCAGTGCCTTGTAGACGACCGAGAAACCGATGATGGCGTCGATCAGATAGGCGCTGATGCTGATCTCCATCAGCACGCCGAGCAGCAGGGTGACCGAGTGGCCCACTGCGAACAGGGTGACGTAGAGCCCGACGTCCTTGAGTCGGTAGAGGAAGAAGATCACCCCGAAGAGGAACAGCAGGTGGTCGTAGCCGGTGATCATGTGCTTGGCGCCCATGTAAATGAACGGCAGCAGCATCACGCCGGAGCTTTCCTGGATGAAGCCCTTGTCGCCTTCGGCCACGCCATGGGCGAGTGCGTCGGGCACGAGGAAGAACAGCAGCATGCCGAAAACCGGCAGCAGCGAGTGGCGCAGGCGTGCGTAAAACGCAGCGAGCCCGCGCAGGGATTGCGAATGCATGGAATGGTCCTGAGCTGGTGAAAAGAGGTCGCCTGAGGCGACCGCGGTCGCAGCAGGATCAGGCGCGAGGTGGACGCTCGATGCGTGACACCGGTCCTTCGGGCAGCGCGCGCCGTGGCCAGGCTGGCAGGTCGGCGCGCTCGGGCTGCGCAGACAGGCTGAGCTGAAGCATGGGATGGGGTGTTTCGTGGATGTGATCGCCAAGCGCGTGCACGTGTTGCAGCTGGCACAGCGTGCAGTTGCCGGGCTGCCATTCATGGCTGGGAGCGTGATGATGGTGATCGTCGTGCCAGTGGGCGTCAGCACCGTGCTGAGCCGCGCCGTTCAGCCACGACAGCGCATGGCCGCCCCAGCCCATCAGCATGGCGATGAGCAGTGCGGATACCAGCGGGGTCTTGAGGCGTTGGCGGATCATCAGCGATCTCGTGTTGCAGGCGTCGCACGCAAAGCAGGGTATGCCGTTTCGCCTGACACCGCGCGCTGCGCATCGTCAGGTCGACGCGATTCTGGCAGCCATCGTCGGATCTGTCTGCGTGTACTGCCATTGCTCAATGGGCTAATTTCCCTTCCGCCTTGGTAGTAGTCTGAGCGCCCGCGGACGCTGGGCACCGGTGCCACTGGCTGCTCATAGCGGCCAGATCCAGAGGATCGCCGGCACGGCGCAGAGCACCACCAGAATCGACAGCGGCAGGCCCAGCCGCCAGTAGTCACCGAAGCGGTAGCCACCCGGCGCCATCACCAGCGTGTTGGACTGATGCCCGATGGGCGTGAGGAAAGCACAGGACGCACCGATCGCGACCGCCATCAGGAACGGATCGACTGACGCATCCATGCCGCGTGCCAGGCTGATCGCCACCGGGGCGGCGAGGACCGCGGCGGCCGCATTGTTGACCACGTTGGAGATCAGCATCACTGCCACCATCAGCAGCGCCAGCGTCGCTGCAGGTGGCAGTGAATGGCCAACCGACAGCAGGGCGTCGGCGATCAGCTGCGAGCCCCCGCTGGTTTCCAGCGCCTGGCCGACCGGCAGCATGGCCGCGACCAGCACGATGACCGACATATCGATGCTGTCGTAGATGCGGCCCATGGGAATCAACCCGACCAGGATCATCACCAGCGCGCCGGTGACCAGCGCAGTGGCCGCCGGCACCAGGCCGAAGGCGATTATTGCCAGGGTGATGGCGAAGATGGCGCTGGCCAGCAGCACGTTGCGCGGAGTGGTGATGCTCAGCCCGCGGGACGCCAGCGGAAGGCAGCCCAAGCTGTTCAGGCTCGACTGCAGGGCATCCTCGCGGGCCTGCAGCAGCAGGATGTCGCCCGTGGCGAAGCGGATCTTGCCGAGCCGTTGGCGCAGCCGCTGCCCCTGGCGGGCGACGGCCAGCACGTTGACGCCGTGACGTTCGCGCAGGTCGAGGCCGCTGGCGGTCGTGCCCACCAGTATCGAGCCGGGGGAGATGATGGCTTCGGCCAGGGTCAGCTCGCCGTGCCGGCTCTTGTGATTCTTTTCGGTCCTTTCGTCTTCGAGCGCCTGTTCGGCGGCCTTCTGCTCGTTCTGTGCCTTGTCCTCCTGCTCGTCAACATTGGCCGCCAGCTCGACGCCGGTGACGTCGAGCAGCGCCTTGAGACTGTCCGAATCCGCTTCCACCAGCAGGATGTCGCCCTCGCGCAGCACCTCGTAGGTGGACGGCATGCGCTGGCGCTCGTCGCCGCGCACCAGGGCGATCACCTGCACATCGGCTTCGTCCTTCACTGCATTGATCAGCGCGTGCAGGGTGCGCCCGGCGTACTTGCAGCTTTCCGGCACTCGCACTTCGGTGAGGTAGGCGCTGATCTCGAACAGATCGCCGTTGCCTTCCTGCTCCTGCCGCCGCGGCACCAGCCGCCAGCCAAGCAGCGCTATGAACAGCACGCCGGCGACGGTCACCGCAGCGCCCACCGGGAGAAAGGCGAACATGCCGAACGGTGCCTCGCCAGCCTCGGCGCGATAGCCAGCGATGATCAGGTTGGGCGGGGTGCCGATCAGCGTCAGGGTGCCGCCGAGCAGCGAGCCGAACGCCAGTGGCATCAGCAGGTAGGACGGCGAGCGGCCGCTCTGGCGCGACATCCAGATCGCCACCGGCATGAACAGCGCCAGCGCGCCGACGTTGTTCATGAAGCCCGAGCTGAGCGCGACGATTCCGGTCAGTGCGGCGACCTGCGCCCATGGGCGTTCGCCGACCTGCATCAGCCGCCGTGCTACGGAATCCACCACGCCGGCGTTGAGCAGGCCGCGGCTGAGGACCAGCACCGCGGCCACCGAGATCACGGCGGGATGGCCGATGCCGGAGAACACCTCGTCCGCCGACACGACGCCGGTCAGTGCGCAGGCGAGCAGCGCGCCGAGGGCGACCAGGTCGTAGCGCCAGCGATTCCAGACGAACAGCACCAGCGTTGCCGCCAGTACGCCAAAGACGATCAGCTGTTCGCCGGTCATGTACTTTTCTCCAAGCCGCCAGGAACCCGCAGCGCGTCGGCGCCTTGGTTCGGGGCGGTAATGCCAGTGGAAACCAGGATGAGGTATTGCGCTGCAGGCCACCTGGCTGCAGGGGTAATGCGGCTGTCATAAACAGACTGCGGTCGCTGCGCAAAGGTGCCGGCAGGTTATGGCAAAAATGTGCGCTGCGGGGCAAGGTGGCGGCACAACAATTCGAAAGGTCCTTGCCATGCCCGAGTCCGTTGCCCTGCACTGCATCGATGGTTTCACCCTCGCCGCGCAGCTGTGGCGGCCGGCAGGCGCCGAGCGCGGCGCGGTGATCATCAGCTGTGCCACCGGGGTGCTGTCGCGCTATTACGCACGCTACGCGAGCTTTCTCACTGAGCACGGTTTCACTGCACTGACCTACGACTTTCGCGGCATCGGCGGCTCGCGGCCGCAGCGCCTGCGCGACATGCGGATGCGTTGGCGCGACTGGGGTGAATACGACTTCGATGCCGCGGTGCGCTATATGCGTGAGCGTGATCCGCACGGGTTGCTGGTTGCAGTGGGGCATAGCGCCGGTGGCTTTATGCCGGGCTTTGCCGAAGCTGCCAGCGAGGTGGATCGATACCTGAACGTAGCGGGGCAGTTTGCCTATTGGCGTGATTACGCCGCCGAGCGGCGCTTGGGCATGTACGCCAAATGGCACCTGTTCATGCCCGCGGTTACCCGGCTGGCTGGCTATTTTCCCGGCCGGCGCTTCGGCTGGCTGGAAGATCTGCCGGCGGGCGTCGCGCTGGAATGGTCCCGGCGCGGCGCGCGCCTGGAAGACAGCTACCCGCCTGACGAACACGAACTGCTGTTTAGCCGCTTCGCCGCGATTCGTGCGCCGATCCTCGCGGTCAGTACCAGTGACGACGAGTTCGCCACGCCGGCTGCGATGCGTCGGGGCCTAGGCTACTTTCGCAACAGTCCGCGCCAGCTGGTACAGCTCAATCCCCGCGCGATGGGCTTCGAGCGCATCGGCCATTTCGGTCTGTTCCATGATCGGCATCGCAACGGTTTCTGGCACGAGACTCTGGAGTGGATCGCAGAGGGCCGCAATCCCTGGCTGGCCGATGCGGTCATGGAGGCGGGTGCAGCGCCGAACAGCGACGCAGCCATTCCCTTCGGCGCGCCGCCGGGCTATAAGCCTGGCCCATGAACAAGACCTCCCTTCAGCAGAAGATCATCGCCACCCTCGAAGCCGATCGCGAGGTCGCCAGGACCGTGCTGGCCGCGACCCACGAGGCCGCCACCCATACCGAGAGCAAGGCCGAGAACAAGTACGACACCCGTGGCCTGGAAGCGGCCTACCTCGCTGACGGGCAAAGACGGCGTCTGCACGAGATCGAGACAGCACTGGCCGCCTACCGCAACCTGCAGCCGACCATCGGCTCGCACGAGTACGTGCGGGTCGGAGCGCTGCTTTGCCTGGAGCACGATGGCGTCGAACGCTGGTTCTTCCTCGGCCCGGATGCCGCGGGGCTGAAATTGCAGCATGAAGGCCGGGAGATTCTGGTGATCTCGCCGCGTTCGCCGTTGGGGCACGGGCTGCTGGGGCGTCAGGTGGACGATGAGGTGGTACTGCGGGTCAATGGCCAACGACAGGCCTATGAGCTGCTGGAGATTCACTAGGGCAGCTGCTTGTTTCGGACTGGTCTGGGATAGGCGCGATTCGCGGTCAAGAACGCTCCCGCGCTGCGCCTACCGAGTCTGGAAACGTAACCACCCCCGAGCTGTGGCTCAGTCTGCGGTTGCCGGCTTGCGTCGGCGAGCCGGTTTGCGTGGCGCGCCGCTGCGTTTCTTCTTCCACGGTTTTCCCCCGCGGCCAGCGGCAACTGGCGGGCCGCTGATGGTCATGCGCAGTCCGGCGCAGCGTTCGACCAGCTTGCTCATCCACGCCGACTGTTTGGCGACGAATTCCTCCAGCGGCATCTCGCCGCTCTGCACCATGTCCAGCGCTTGCTCCCAGATCGCCGTAGTGCCGGGGTCGGCGATCGGCCGTGGCACGGCGTCGATCAGGCTGAACGCCGCTGGTGTCGCCGCCAGCGCCTTGCCCTGGCGAACCAGATAACCGCGGTCGAGCAGCCCCTGGATGATGCCGGCGCGGGTCGCCTCGGTGCCGATGCCGGTGGTGTCCTTGAGTTTCTGTTTCAACCGCGGGTCATCCACCAGCTTGGCGACGTTCTTCATCGCCTTGATCAGGTCGCCTTCGGTAAAGGGCTTCGGCGGCTGGGTCTGCTGGTCCTTGAGATTGACCTCGCCCACCGCGTAATCCTGGTCCTGCTGCAATGCCGGCAGGCTTTGCGGTGCTGGCGCTTCGCGACTCCCGCGTGTCGGTGCCAGCGCTTCGGGCATGGCGCGTTTCCAGCCCGGCTCGACGATGCGCTTGCCCACCGCGCGCAGCGCCTGGCCGGCGCAGTCGAAATCGGCCTGGGTACGGTCGTATTCGTGGTTGGGCAGGAACTGCGCCAGATAGCGCGCACGGATCAACTCGTACACCGCACGCGGTCGCCCGGACAGACGTTCCAGACCCCGCGCTGCTGCGGTGGGGATGATGCCGTGGTGGGCGCTGACCTTGGCATCGTTCCAGGCCCGTGAGCGGCGCGACAGGTCCAGATGCGGCTGCAGCGCGGCGAGCGTCGGGTCGGCCTGAGTCAGCGCCGCGACGATGGCCCGCGCCTCGCCGTGCTGGCTCAGCGGCAGGTAGCCGCAATCGCTGCGTGGGTAGGTGATCAGCTTGTGGGTTTCGTACAGCGCCTGGGCGATGTCGAGGGTTTCCTGGGCACCGAGGCCGAGCTTCTTCGAGCAGACTTCCTGCAACGTGCCGAGATCGAACGGCAAGGGCGCGGCCTCGCGCTGACGCTCGGTCTTGAGCTTCAGCAGACGGGCGCTGGCGGCGTTGCGCATGGCGTACGCAGCCTGCTGCGCACGAGCCTGATCGAGGCAGCGGCCCTGGTCATCGCAATGGTCGTCCGGCGCCTGCCACTGCGCGGTGAACGCAGTGCCATCGGCGAGCAGCTGCACGTCGATGGCCCAGAACGGCACTGGGATGAAGTCGGCGATGCTGCGGTCGCGGTCCACCACCAGGCGCAGCGTCGGCGTCTGCACGCGGCCGACCGGCAGCACGCCCTGGTAGCCGGACTGGCGGCCGAGCAGGGTGAACAGCCGGCTCATGTTCATGCCGATCAGCCAGTCGGCGCGCGAGCGGCCGAGGGCGGCATGGTAGAGGTTGAAAGTCTCGGCGCCGGGCTTGAGTGCGGCCAGCGCCTTGCGGATGGAGGCATCGTCCAGCGCCGATAGCCACAGCCGGCGGATCGGCCCGCGGTAGCGGCAGTGCTCGACCAGCTCGCGGGCGATCATCTCGCCTTCGCGGTCGGCGTCGGTGGCGATCACCAGTTCGCTGCATTCGCCGAGCAGGCGCTTGACCGCCTTGAACTGGCTGGCGGTCTTCGGCTTGACCAGCATCTTCCAGCGCTCCGGCACGATCGGCAGGTCGGCCAGCACCCAGCGCTTGTAGCGCGGGTCGTAGGCGTCCGGCGGGGCGGTTTCCAGCAGATGGCCGATGCACCAGGTCACCGTCACCCCGGCGCCCTGCAGGCAACCGTCGCCACGCCGGTTGGCGCCGAGCACCTTGGCAATGTCCCGGGCCTGGGAAGGTTTTTCGCAGAGATAGAGTTGCATGGAGGCTGTGACGGCAGGGGTCGATGGCGCGAAGCATGGGTACAAACGGCGCTTCAGGCAATCTTTATCTGTATGTGCATACAGTTGTTGTGCGCCGATACCGGTCGTTCTTGAGCATGATCAAGTCTGGCGACGGCGAGGAGGCTTAGCCTGTGGTCACTGCAACAACGCCAGAAAAGGCACCCGCAATGGCCAAGAAATTTCCCCTCGAACCTTCCCACCCCGAACGTGTGTGCTGGGGCTGCGACCGCTATTGCCCGGCCACTTCGATGGCCTGTGGCAACGGCGCGGGCCGCACCCAGCATCCGGCGGAAATGTTCGGTGAGGACTGGTATCTGGACGAATGCTGGGGTATCGACCCGGAGCTGATCGCCAAGACCCGCAAGGAGTCGTCGACCTGATGCTGCGCTAGGCGCGATCGGCGAAACGCTGCACCACCACACTGCCGATGATGTCGCCCTCGACGTTGACCGCCGTGCGCACCGTGTCCAGCAAGCGGTCGATCGGCAGCAGGATCGCCACCGCCTCGGCCGGCAGGCCGACCGCCTGCAACACCATCACCATGGTCACCATGCCGGCGCTGGGAATCCCCGGCGCGCCGGTGGACGCGATCATCGCCGTGAAGAACACCACGGCCTGCTGCGCCAGGCTCAGCTCGATACCCATCAGGTTGGCGACGAACAGCGCTGCTGCCGCTTCGTAGAGTGCGGTGCCGTCCATGTTCATCGTTGCGCCCAGCGGCAGCACGAAGCCGGCGATGCCCGGGCGCACCTTGAGGTTGTCCTCGGCGCAACGTAGGGATATCGGCAATGTCGCCGCGCTGGAGCTGGTGGCGAACGCGGTGATCAGCGCTTCGCGGGTGCCGCGGAAAAACCACAGCGGCGATTTGCCGGTTGTGAGAAAGAGAATGCCCGGCAACACCACTATGCCGTGAAACAGCGTGGTGGCGAACACCAGCACGATAAAGCCGCCGACGGCGCTGAGCAGCGCCACATCCTGCTCGGCCACCAGCTTGATCAGTAGCGCGAGGATGCCCAGCGGCGCCAGGCGCATGATCCAGCTGATGATGCGCATCATCAGCTCGAGGAATTCCTGCAGCACCACGAGGATATTGCGGTAGCGGTCGCCGCCGGCCACCAGGGCGATGCCGATGAACATGGCGAACACCACGACGGCTAGGATGCTGCCGTTGGCCAGCGCGGCGATGGGGTTCTGGAACAGGTTGGCGAAGAAGTGCAGGAAGAACTCCGGCAACGTCAGCTGACGCGCCTCGAAGTCGTTCATCGCCTCGGCGAACAGATCCAGCGACAGCCCCGCGCCCGGCTTGAAGATGTTCGCCGCGACCAGCGCCACCAGCATCGCCGCACTGGTGGTGAGGGTGAAGTAGACCAGTGCGCCGCCCCACACCCGATGCACCTGATGGTGCGCCTGCAGGTTGGCCACGCCGACCACGATGGAGGTGAAGATCAGCGGGATCAGCACCATCTTCAGCAGGCCGATAAAGATGCTCCCGGCCAGGGTGCTGGCATAGAGCACGCCCTCGCGTACGGGCGCGTCGGTCGGCAGTGTGCCGGTCAGCCAGCCGATGGCGACACCCAGGCAGGCCGCGACAAGAATCTGCAGGTTGAGACTGGGCAAAGGGGTGGCTCCTCGGATCGGTAGCGGTGGCGCTAAGCAAAAGAATGAACGCTGCGGCAAAAGTTCGCATCGCGCGGGGCGCAATCATACAGACGCAACGCAACCGACGTGCCAATGACCTGGCGTCGGCTGGCCGCTGACAAAGCCTCGCAGCTGGGTTTTCATGACCGGGCAGGTAGAGGAGGGCGCGAGTCATGAGCGATCAGGACATCGAACAACGCATCGCCCGCGATATCGCCAGCTGGCAACGCGGTGTGCAGGGAAAAGGCGAACCGCTGGTGGTGGACGAAGGCTGGCTGCAGACGCCGCCGGGCCTGCGCTTGCCGTTCTCGGTGCTGAAGAGCGCCGGGGTGCCGCCACGGGAAGTGGATCTGCTGGCGCAGCGTGCCGCGTTGCGCGAACGGCTGGAGGCCTGTGCCGATACGCAGCAGCGCGCGCGGCTGGAGCGCGAGCTGAGTGAGCTGGAGCAGCACATCGCCTTCCGGCTGGATGCGTTGCAGCGCCTGGGTCGCGGTTGAGCGCTGGTGACTGGTGTTCGCCCGGCGCTGGAGTAGCATGCGCATTCGGTCAATTCCTAAGGGGAGAAGCACGTGGCTACAGCACGAATCGGATTTCTGCCGGCGGCGTTGATCGCCGCGGCGGTGGCTTTCGCCGGTTGGTCGGTGGGGCAGGGTGTGGAGCGTTTTCGCATGGCTGACCGCACGGTGACGGTCAAGGGCCTGGCGGAGATGGACGTGAAGAGCGACTTCGCGGTGTGGACGCTGGGCTTTCGTCGTGGTGGCGATCAGTTCGCCGAGGTGCAGAAGGGGCTGAGCGAGGATCGCCAGCTGGTGCTGGATTTCCTACGCGAGCAGGGCTTCACCGACGAGGAGCTCGAGGTGCGGCCCTTGCAGGTCCAGGATCTGTTGGCGCGTGAATGGGCCTCGCGTGATGTGGCGCTGCGCTTCAATGGCCAGGGTCAGGTGCTGGTCAAGTCCGAGCGCGTCGATGCGGTGGGCAAGGCGGCCAATGCCATCGATCCGCTGATCTTGGCCGGTGTTCAGCTGGATACCGAGGTGAACGGCTTCGCCGGGCCGCGCTACCAGCTGCGTGGCTTCAACGAACTGAAGCCTCAACTGTTGGAAGCGGCCACCAGCAATGCCCGTGAGCAGGCGACTCGTTTTGCCGATGATGCTGGCGCCACGCTGGGGCGGTTGAAGAACGCCAACCAGGGGGTGATTCGGGTGATCGATGACGATGGCAGCGATATGGACAGCGGGCGGACCGTGGGGAAACGGCTGCGGGTGGTGAGTACGTTTGAGTACACCTTGGATTGAGAAGCGGCTGAGCGCTGGGTGTCGTTGCTGGCATGTCGAGCGTGGCTGCCAGTGGTTCACAGCGGATACGGGCGCTTTGACGGTTCGATTCAGGACAATTACCGAGTGTGCTGACACTTTTGGTTTCGGCCCCTCGGCCGAGTCACTTTCTCTTTGCTCGCGCGAAAGAGAAAGTAACCAAAGAGAAAGCGCGCCCGACATCCGGCCCCGGCTGCGCCGGGGTTCCCTCCTTCCGGCGTTGCTCCGGGGGCCGTCACGAAGGGGCGTCCCTGCCCCTTCGTTCCTCGCTCGGCGTCCTGCCTCGCGTCTCCCTGCGCAACGCCTCCACTCGGCCTCCTGACGGGAACGTAGACCGAGTTGCCTGGAAGATCTCGCGGTTTGTTTTGGTTTTATTTTTTTGCACAAACCATCAGGCGATACCAAAAGCCCCTTGCGCGGCGACCCTCGGAGCAGTGATGGCATGAGGGAAGTCTCGCGTAGCGAGACCCGGATGGCTGGGGCAAGACTTTTTGGTTCCTTTTGGGGCGACTGCCAAAAGGAACTCGCCCAGCAGGGCGAAACCAAGCTCTCAAGCAACCCGCCAACCGGCCTGGTTCCGCGTAGTCAACCGGCCCGACAAATCAATGCCCCGGCTGCCAAGGCTGCCCCAGCGACACTGGCGCGTACAGCCGTGTACGGATCGCATCCCTCGACAGCAGCACCAGCACCAGAATGGTCGCCACATACGGCAGCATCGCCAGCAGGTTGCCGGGGATCGCCAAGCCCAAACCCTGCGCCACCAGGTGGAGGATGCTGGCCAGGCCGAACAGGTAGGCGCCGAGTAGCACGCGGCTCACCCGCCAGCTGGCGAACACCACCAGGGCCAGTGCGATCCAGCCGCGGCCAGCGGTCATGTTTTCCGCCCACATCGGCGTGTACGCCAGCGACATGTAGCCGCCGGCAAGCCCGGCCATGGCGCCGCCGAACATCACCGCCAGGGTGCGCACGCGCAGCACCGGCAGGCCCATGGCGCTGGCGGCGTTGGGGTTTTCGCCGACGGCCTGGATGATCAGCCCGATACGGCTTTTCAGCAGTACCCAGGCCACCAGCGCAAACAGGGCGAAGGACAGGTAGACCAGCAGATCCTGGGCGAACAGCATGCGGCCGATCACGGGGATCTCGCTGAGCAGCGGAATGGCGATCGGCTCGAAGCCGGCCAGCGGCTTGCCGACCCAGCTGGCACCGACGAACGATGACAGGCCGACGCCGAAGATGGTCAGCGCCAGACCCGTGGCGACCTGGTTGGCGTTGAAGCCCAGCGCCACCATGGCAAACAGCAGCGACAGCAGCACACCGGCCAGGCAGGCGAACAGCACGCCGAGCCAGAGGTTGCCGCTGGCGAAGGCGACGATAAAGCCGATCACCGCGCCGAACAGCATCATGCCTTCCTGGCCGAGGTTGAGTACGCCGGTTTTCTCGCACACCAGCTCGCCGAGGGCGACCAGCAGCAGCGGCGTGCCGGTGCGGATCATGGCGTAGAAGATATTGGTCAGCAGATCCATGTCCATCGGTCAGGCCTCGAACTTCAAGCGGCAGGCAGCGGGTGAAAAGGGAAGTAGCACAGCGCGGACGATCATGTGGCCGGCTCCTCTTTGGCGCTGACGAGCTGGGGCTTGCGTGCCCACAGTTTCAGGCGCGGGCGGTAGAGGATCAGCACGTCGCAGGCGAGCAGGAAGAACAGCACCATGCCCTGGAACAGCTGGGTGATGGACTGCGGCAGGTTGGCCGCCATCTGTGCGTTCTCGCCGCCGAGGTAAAGCAGCGCCATCAGCAGGCTGGCGAAGACGATGCCGATGGGGTTGAGGCGGCCGAGGAAGGCCACGGTGATCGCCGCGTAGCCATAGCCCGGCGACACCTGCGGCACCAGCTGGCCGATTGGCCCGGTGACTTCGGCGACGCCGGCCAGCCCGGCCAGGCCGCCGCTGATCAGCAGGGCGATCCACACCAGCTTCTTGTCGCGGAAACCGACGAAGCCGGCGGCGCGCTTGTCCAGGCCGAGCACCTTGATCTGGAAGCCGAGAAAGCTCTTCTGCAGCAGCACCCAGACCACCACCAGTGCCAGCAGGGCGAAGTAGAAACCGCCATGCACGCGCAGCCCTTCGATCAGCTCGGGCAGCCGGGTGGCGTCGCCGAACATCGCCGACTCGGGGAAGTTGAAGCCTTCCGGGTCCTTCAGCGGGCCGTGCACGGCGAACAGCAGCAGGTTCAGCGCAATGTAGTTGAGCATGATGCTGGTGAGGATTTCGTTGGCGTTGAACGCCGTCTTCAGCCAGGCGCAGAGCCCGGCCCAGGCGGCGCCGCCGAGCGTGCCGAGCAGCAGTGTCAGCACCAGTGCCCAGCGCGAGTCCCAGTCGATGATGTTGACTGCCAGCGCGCTGCCGGCCAGTGCGCCGATGAGCAGCTGGCCTTCGGCGCCGATGTTCCAGATGCGTGCGTTGTAGACCACCGCCAGGCCCAGCGCACAAAGCAGGATCGGCAGCGCCTTGACCAGCAGTTCGGAGACGCCGTAGAGATCGCCGAGCGGGTCGATCAGCAGCACCTTGAGGGTTTCCAGCGGCGGATGGCCGAGCAGGGCGAACAGCAGCGCGCCGCTCAGCAGCGTCAGCAGTGCCGCCAGCAATGGCGAGAACCAGAGCATGGCCCGTGAGGCCTCGCCGCGGGGTTGCAGGGATAACAGCATGATGGATTCTCGTCAGGCGGCAGAGGTGGAAACAGGGGTGTCGCTGGTATCGAACTGGCCGGCCATCCAGCGGCCGACTTCGACCGGGCAGGTGCTGGCAGTAGCGCGCTGTGGCGACAGCCTGCCGTCGCTCAGGGCGGCGATGCGGTCGCTGATCTGGAACAGCTCCTCGAGGTCTTCGGAGATCACCAGGATCGCCGCGCCGGCATCGCGCAGTTCGATCAGCGCGCGGTGGATCGCTGCTGCCGCGCCGACGTCCACGCCCCAGGTCGGGTGCGCGGCGATCAGCAGCTTCGGCTGCTGCAGGATTTCGCGACCAAGGATGAATTTCTGCAGGTTGCCGCCGGACAGACTTGCCGCCGGGGTCTGTGCGTCCGGCGTCTTCACGGCGAAGCGCTGGATGACCTGTTCGGCGAAGGCGCGCACCTTGCCGCGGCGGATCATGCCCTGCTCGACCATGCCGGTCTGCTGATAGGCGGTGAGCAGGCCGTTGTCGGCCAGGCTCATGCTCGGCACCGCGCCGTGACCGAGGCGTTCGGCCGGCACGAAGGCCATACCATGGCGACGGCGGGCGTCGGGGCGCAGGTGGGCGACATCGTCACCGAGAAAACGAATGCGCATGGCCTGTGCGGCCGGCAGGCGCTGTTCGCCACTGAGCAGGGCGAGCAGCTCGTCCTGGCCGTTGCCGGCGACCCCGGCGATGCCGACGATCTCGCCGGTGCGTACCTCCAGGTCCACCTCTTCGAGGGACACGCCGAACGGATCGGCGTTGTGCCAGGACAGCCGCTCCACGCGCAGGAACGGCGCGCGGCCCTCGCTCTTCGGGTATTCGGCTTCCAGCCCCTCGGCATCGCCGACCATCAGCCGCGCCAGTTCCAGGTCCGAGCATTCGGCGGGGATGCATTCACCGGACACGCGACCGGCGCGCAGCACCGTGGCGCTCTGGCACAGCGCGCGCACTTCATTGAGCTTGTGGCTGATGAACAGGATGCTGCAGCCCTCGGCCGCCAGCCGGCGCAGGGTCACGAACAGCTCGTCGGCCTCCTGCGGGGTGAGCACCGAGGTCGGTTCGTCGAGAATCAGCAGGCGGATGTCCTGCATCAGGCAACGGATGATCTCCACCCGCTGGCGCTCGCCGATGGACAGGCTGTGCACCAGCCGTTGCGGCTCCAGCGGCATGCCGTAGCGCTGCGAGACCTCGCGGATCTTCGGCTCCAACTGTTTCGGCGTACCGGCCTTGGCGCCCAGCGCCAGGGCGATGTTCTCCGCTACCGAGAGCGTCTCGAACAGCGAGAAGTGCTGGAACACCATGCCGATGCCGCGCTCGCGGGCCTGCGCCGGGTCGCGCATGGTCACCCGTTCGCCTTGCCAGTGGATTTCGCCGGCGTCCGGCTGGGTCACGCCGTAGATGATCTTCATCAGGGTGCTCTTGCCGGCGCCGTTCTCGCCGAGCAGGGCGTGGATCTCGCCCGGCTGGATCGACAGGTCGATACGGTCGTTGGCCAGGCAGCCTGGGTACTGTTTGGTTATGCCGCAGAGCTGGAGGCGCGCGGTCTGGGAATCGGGCATGGAGGCGTCCGCTGGGTTTTTCATGACCAGGGTGTAGCAAAAAGCTGGCCAGGCAGTCAGGAATTGAGGTGCGACGTGGCCACGGCAGCTGCGCCACCGGTTAGCCATGCGACGATGTTAGCCGGTGCATCGCTTTGGTGCTTCACTCGGTGACACCGTCGTGTCGATGCACTGCCATGGGGCGGGACGACCGCGGGCCGGATGGGCTGCTAAGCTAACCGTCCTTTCCGCTTCCACCGGTTGCCTGCATGAACCAGATGGACCTTCATTCCGCCGAGGAAACGATTGCCCAGCGTGCCGCCTTGGCGCGGCTGATCGATGGCCTCTTGCGCGACGACGGCATGCATCCCACCGCGATTGACGACCTCTACCTGATCCGCTGCAGCGCGCCGAGCGAACTGGTGCACGGGCTGCACAAGCCGGCGCTATGCATCATCGTGCAGGGCAGCAAGGAGGTGCGCCTGGGCGACGAGCTGTACACCTACGATGCGCTGCACTACCTGGTGGTCTCGGTCACCGTGCCGGTGGCCGGTCGCGTGTTGGAGGCTTCGTCCGGCGAGCCGTACCTGTGCATCCGCCTGGATATCGACCCGGCAATGGTCGCCACCCTGGTGGCCGAAAGCTCGCCGTTGAGCCAGCCCGTGGAAGGGCCGGCGCGCGGTGTCTATCTGGACCGCATCGATGCGCCGTTGCTGGATGCCACGCTGCGCCTGGTGCGACTGCTCGCCAGTCCGCAGGACATCCCGGTGCTGGCGCCGCTGGCCATGCGCGAGATCTTTTACCGGCTGCTCTGCGGCCGGCAGGGGCGCCACCTGCATGAGATCGCAGTGCGCGACAGCCAGGGCCATCGTGTCACCCGCGCCATCGAATGGCTGAACCGCAACTATGTCGAACCGCTGCGCATCGACGAACTCGCGCAACGGGTCAACCTCAGCAGCTCTACGCTGCATCACCGCTTCAAGGCGCTGACGGCCATGAGCCCGCTGCAGTACCAAAAACAGCTGCGCCTGCAGGAGGCGCGGCGGCTGCTGATCGCCGAGGGACTCGATGTGTCCAGCGCCGGCTACCGGGTCGGCTACGAAAGCCCCTCGCAGTTCAGCCGCGAGTACAGCCGGCTGTTCGGCGCCTCGCCGGTGAAGGATCTGGCCCGGCTGCGCAGCACCGCGTAATTCAGCGCGGCGCCGGGTCCGGCACCTCGCGCAATGCCTGAGCGGCATCGATGGCGCGGGGAAAGCCGGCGGTCACGGTGGTCAGGTAGACCACCTCCTTGAGCTCCTCACGGGTGACGCCCAGGCGCAACGCGTAGCCGGCGTGCACCTTCATGTACTGCAGATTGCCCTGAGCGGCGAAGGCGGCGATCACTGCCAGTTGGCGGGTGCGATCATCCAGCTCGTTGCGTCCCCAGACATCGCCCAATGCGTACTGGGTGATGCCCTCGGCGAGAAAGGGATAGTCCTCGCGAAGCGCTTCGAGTACCGGTTGCCCGGCACCGCCGGACAAGTGATCCATCACCTCGACGCCACGTTCGTGCCGCTCGTTGCCGGCGGCTTCCAGCGAGGCGAAGGTCAGCGAGCCGAACACGGCCAGGCAGGCCGCGGCCAGGGTGTTGCCTGTACGAAGGGTCACGGCGGCGCCCTCAGTAGGGGCTGGCGGTGGGGCGAACCACCAGTTCACTGACGTCGACATCGGCCGGCTGGTCGATGGCATAGGCGATGGCGCGGGCGATGGCTTCGGCCGGAATGGCGATGCGGCGGAAGTCGTCCATGGCCGAGCGGGCGCTGTCATCGGAAATGCTCTCGGCCAGTTCCGATTCGGTGACGCCGGGGGAAACCAGGGTCACGCGAATATCGCCGCCGACCTCCTGGCGCAGGCCTTCGGAGATGGCCCGCACCGCGTACTTGGTGGCGCAGTACACCGCTGCGGTCGGGCTCACCGCGTAGGCGCCGATGGAGGCGATGTTGACGAACTGGCCGGCGCGCTGGCGCTGCATCAGCGGCAGGCCGGCGGCGATTCCGTGCAGCACGCCGCGGATGTTCACGTCGATCATCCGGTCCCACTCGTCCACCTTCAGTGCGTCCAGCGGTGAAAGCGGCATTACCCCGGCGTTGTTGACGATTACATCGACGCGGCCGAAGCGCTGTTCGGCGAAGTCGACGAAGGCCTGGGTGCTCTCGCGACTGGTCACGTCCAGCGCGCGGCAGGCGGCGATACCACCGCTTTCGTCGATCTCGGCGACAAGCTTTTCCAGCCGATCCAGGCGTCGCGCGCCCAGCACGACAGTTGCGCCCTGGGCCGCCAGCAGGCGCGCCGTGGCTTCGCCGATGCCGCTGCTGGCGCCGGTGATGAGTACGATTTTGCCGGTGATGTTCGACATGGGTTTGTCGTCCGCAGGTTGATTCGGGCGACGTCGGTGACGCCGTGGTTCGAATGTTGCGACGGAGGGCGGTGGCGGCGTTATGGCGATCCTGCCGGGCGCTTGCCTGATTCTGGCGCCCCCTACCAGATGCCTTCGTGCAGGGCAGCAGCCTCGTCTTCCAGCAGCGGCCCGACGACTTCGACCTTGCGCTGGCCGGCTTCGAAGACGATGCGGCAGGGCAGGTCCAGCGTCGGGTTCTCCGGATGGTTGCCGGTGATGTCCTTCAGGCTGTGCTCGGAAAGCCCATAGACCACGCGACCCAGCCCGACCCAGTAAGCGGCCCCGGCGCACATGGCGCAGGGTTCGGCGGAGGTGTACATGGTGCAGCGCGAGAGGAATTCCGGTGTGTAGCGGGTCGAGGCGCGGGTCATCAGTACACGCTCGGCGTGGCCGGTCATGTCGTGGTCGGGCATATAGGCGTTGCCCTGTTCCAGCAGCACTTCACCGTCCGGCCCGACCAGGATGGCGCCGAACGGGTGGGTGCCGTTTTCCAGCGCGCGGCGGGCGACGTCGAAGCTTTTGCGCAGCAGCGCGAGATCGTCGAGAGGCATGGCGTTATCCAGACTGAGATGATGATGTGGTGGGTTTCAATGCCCAGCCTTGGGCAGACTCCAGGGAAAGCAGACCTTCTGCAGCAATCCGATCAGGTGGAACAGCAGCAGGCTGATCACCACCAGCATCATCAACGCGGCGAAGGCTTGCGGCACCTGGAACATCGAGGTGGAGAAGTTGATGAAGTAGCCCAGGCCTTTTTCCGCCGCGACGAACTCGGCGACCACCGCGCCGATCACCGCCAGGGTGATGGAGATGCGCAGCGCCGAGAACAGGTGTGGAATCGCATAGGGCAGGCGGATGTTGCGGTACTCGCGGGCCTTCGATGCGCCCAGCGAGCGCGACAGTTCCACCAGCTCCTCCGGCGTCGCCAGGAGGCCGGTGACGCAGGACACCACGATGGGGAAGAAGGCGATCAGGAAGGTGATGAATACCCGCGGCAGGTCGCCGGCGCCCATCACCACCACGATGATCGGCGCCACCGCGACGATGGGCGTGGACTGCACGATCACCAGCAGCGGATACAGCGTGCGCGACATCACCCGTGAAGAGGCCAGGGCGATGGCCAGCGGGATGCCGATCAGGATCGACAGGCCGTAGCCCATCAGCGTCACCCGCAGCGTGGCGAAGATATGCTCGGCCCAGGCACCGAGGCCGACCTTCTGCGTCGCCGCGAAGATGGCGCTGGGCGAGGGCAGCACGAAGCTCGGCAGCTTGAGCAGGCGGCAGGCCGCTTCCCAGATCAGCAGCAGAACGAGCAGGGCTAGCCAGGGCGCGAAACGGTCGGCCTGGGCCTTCAGGCGCAGCGCCCTGGGCTTAATGGGCGGCATGGCGCGAGAAGACCTTGCGGCGGATATGGTTGGCGAGCTCATTGAAATGCGGCTCCGTGAGGGTTTCCATGGACCGCGGGCGCGGCAGGTCGACGTCGATGATTTCCTGCACACGGCCGGGGCGCGCCGACATCACCAGGATGCGGTCGGCCAGCAGCAGCGCTTCGGGAATCGAGTGGGTGATGAACAGCACCGTCTTCGGGCGTTGGGTCCAGATGTTCAGCAGCTCCAGGCTCAGCTCGTCGCGGGTCAGGGCGTCGAGGGCCGAGAAGGGCTCGTCCATCAGCAGGATTTCCGGGTCGTGCAGCAACGCCCGGGCAATCGCCGCGCGCTGCTGCATACCGCCGGAGAGTTCGTCCGGGCGCTTGTTGCCGAAGTCCTTCAGCCCCACCAGCTCCAGCAGCTCCTCGCCGCGGGTGATCTCCTGGGCGGTGACGCGGCCGTATTTGTGGCGCATGGGAAAGGTCAGGTTGTCGCGGATGTTCAGCCACGGCAGCAGGGTCGGTCGCTGAAATACGATGCCGATCTCGTCGCGCGGGCCATCCACCGGGCTGCCGTAGATGCTGACCTGGCCGTGGGTCGGACGTACCAGCCCGGCGAGGATGCGCAGCAGCGTGGACTTGCCGCAGCCCGAGGGGCCGAGCACGGCGATGAACTCGTGGCGGCCGATGTCGAAACTGGCGTTGTCCAGCGCCACCACCTCGCTGCCATCGGAGGAGGTGAAGACCTGGCTGACCCGGTCGAAGCTGATGTTGGGGCGCGGCGTGGCGGGCAGGACGGCGGCATTCATGGCTTCACTCGCTCAGGCTGGTGTCGATGGCGCTGGCCGGGTCGAGGGCATCGATCTGCATGCCCTGCGCCTTGGCAACCCACTCCCAGGTGGTGGCCAGGCGCTTGGCGTCGAAACCGGTGCCCTCGGCGGCGCTGATCTCGTTCTGCATCAGCGGTACCGAGGCGGCGAACTGCTCCTCGGCCTGCTGCTCGTCGACCTCGGCGACCATTTTCTTCAGCGCGGCGGCCGCTGCAGCCGGGTCGGCGATGGCGTTCTTCTGCGCCTGCTGGTAGGCCTTGACGAACTTCTTCGCGACCTCGGGATTGCGCTGTACGAAGCGTTGCGAAGCCACCAGCGACAGGCCGTAGCCCTCGAAGCCGTATTCCGACCAGGGAATGGTCTTCAGCGTCTTGTCCGCCTCGCCGAGGGCACGGACGAAGCCGGGCGCGACGGTCAGCCAGTTGATGGTGGCGTCCACCTTGCCGGTGGCGAGCATCGGTGCCAGCGCGCCGGGGTCGAGCTTGAGCAGCTTGACGCTGGCCGGGTCGATGCCGTTGCGCTCCAGCAGCAGTGGCCAGACCACGTTGGAGGCAGAGAAGGTCGGCGTGGCCACCGTCTTGCCGACGATGTCGTTGAAGCTGTTGATGCCCGAGCCCTCGGTGGTGAAGAAGGCGTCCGGCTGCTTGTTGTAGATCGGGGCGACGGCGACCACCGGCACCTCGCCCTGGGCCTTGGCCTGCAGCAGCGAGGCCAGGCCGGCCGAGCCGAAGTCCGCGCTGTTGGTGGCCAGCTTGGTCACCACGTCGCTACCGCCACGGGCACTGGCGATTTCCACGTCGATGCCTTCGGCGGCGAACAGGCCCTGCTCGACACCTAGGTAGATCGCGGCCTTGTCGCCGGCTGGCAACCAGTCGTTGAGCCAGCGCACCTTGTCGGCGGCTAGGGCGGATTGGCTGAACAGCGCGAGCAGGGCACTGGCGAGCAGGGTTTTCTTGAACATGGTGAAGCTCCTTGAAGGTTCGGCGTGATAAGCGCGATGCAATAAACGGGTCAGTGCCCGGGATGAGGATGGCGAGCGAAGAAATCCAGCAGGGCAGCGAGCAGCGCGCCGGGCATGGCCAATTGCGGCGCATGGCCGCAATCGAGCACCACCCGCTCGGCGCCAGGCACCAGCTGCTGCATGCGCTGTTGCACCCGTGGCAGCACGGAGCGGTCCTGCGCGGCTTCGATGTACAAGCGCGGCAGACGACCGAAACGCGCGGTGGTCCAATGCGCGGCGATATCGCGGCCACCATCGGGCTGCACCGTCAGGCGGCGTGCGGCAGCGATGGCGGCCTGTGCCGGTGCATCGTGAAAGAACACGGCGCAGGCGGCATCGGCCGGTACGCGGCTGCCGCCGGGCGCGGCTTCGAGATAAGGGCCGATGCCGCTGACCTCGGGGAAGTCGCGGGCGAGTTCGGCGCAGAGTTCGCCGAAGCCCATGCCGCTGGGCAGCATCATGCCGGCGACATAGGCGACCCCGGCGATGCGCTCGGCATAAGCCTCGGCCACGGCAGTGGCAGTGACGCCGCCGCCGGAATGCGCCACCAGCTGAATCGGACCAGGCAGCGTCTCGATCAATGCGCCGACGTGTTCGACATAGCGCTGCAGCGAGACTTCGGCGAGTGTCGTGGCGTCATGGCCGTTGCCCGGCAGATCAATCGCGTGGGGTCTGTGTCCGGCATCGCGCAGGCCATCCTGCAGCGAATCCCAGACCCAGCTACCGGCCCAGGCCCCGTGGATGAGGACGATGTCAGCCATAGGTCCTCCGGTACATTTCGCGGTGGTGTTCTTCCACCGTCACGGCGGGATAGCGAGGGGCTTCACCCGCCGCGAGGCAGGTCGGCAGGCACTCGACCAGATGGTCCGGGTTGCCGCTGAAGAAGAACGGCACGCTATAGCGCTCCCGTCCGGAAATGTTGACCACCCGGTGAAGCGTCGAGCGGTACTGGTCGTTGGTCCAGCGGGCGATCATGTTGCCAAGGTTGACCACATAGGTGCCCGGCACGGGCGCTGCGTGAATCCAGCTCATGCTGTGGCGATCCCAGACCTGCAGGCCGGGGTTCTCGTCCTGCAGAAGCAGCGTCAGCCCGCCGAAATCGGTATGCGCGCCACAGCCCTTCTCGCCGGGCGCGGCGTTGGTCGGCTGCGGCGGGTAATGCAGCAGGCGCAGGGTGCTCATGGAGTCGCGGCAGAAGCCGGCGAAATGTTCCTCCGGCAGTTGCAGCGAGAGCGCGATGGCGCCCATCAGCCGTGCCGCGAGGGCGTTCATCGCATCGCGATAGCGCTCCATGGTCGGGCGAAAGTCCGCAAGCTCGGTTGGCCACTGGTTGGCACCGTGGTTGAAGCGACCGGCCAGTACCCGCGGGTCGTCCTCGGCCAACTCCTCGCCGATATAGAAGCCTTCCTTGAGATCGGCCGGCGCACCGGCTTCCAGCACCTGACCGCGCAACGGCTCATAGCCGCGATTGGCGTTCGAGAACACCTTGTCCAGCGCACGCTTGCCTGCTTCCGGCTGGGAAAAGAAGGCCCGCGCCTGCTCGAACACCGCCTGTTGTAGCGCCGGGTCGACGCCGTGGTTGGCGACGCAGAAGAAGCCGACCTCGCGACAGGCCGCGCCGATGCGTTCGGCCACGGCAGTGCGCTCGGCAAGGTCGGGAGAAAACAGCCCGGCGATATCGATCAGCGGCAGCGCGGCGGCTTCGAGATGGCGGGCACAAAGGGATTCATTCATGGCTCGATCCTGCTCTGCCGACGCGGAATGGCGGTCGGCGAGCGCAGTATCGAACCGAGCCGGCCGTGCGCAAAAGCAGAGATTATCGAGCAAGCCGATGCCGTTTCGGCATCACCTTCCGGTGCTTCAAAAAGAGGCGGAAGGTGTTTCTGAAAGGTGCACTGCGAGCGGCCGGCGTTGTGTAGTTTTCAAATCTGACGCAGAAATTATGCGGCGTTCGCGCACCATATAGGTGCGGTTATCCCGCCGCAGAAAAGGCAATTATTTTTTCGGGCAAACAGGAAGGCGTCAGTCATGAGCGCCTTCCGCCTCGCTCTAGGGTGTATTGACCGCGTCGAGAAGGGCCTCGGCCAGGGTCTGGCTGGTGAAGGGTTTGGCTAGAACACGCAGTCCGTGCTCGGCGGCGAGACGCTCGGTGTAGCCAGTTGCGAGGATGATGGGCAGTTCGGGATATAGGTCTTGAGCTTCCGCCGCAAGACCAACCCCGTCCAGCCGTCCGGGCATGACGATATCCGAAAGAAGCACATCGATAGGCGGGCGCGTGTCATCGGCGAGCCTGGCCAGGGCTGAATCCGCGTCCTGCGCCTCGTCGACCAAATAGCCCAGTTCCTCAAGCATAGACATCACCACCTCGCGCACCTCGGCGTCGTCGTCGACCAGGAGTACCCGTGTGGTTCGGTTGGCACGTTCCGGTGTCTTCTCTACCGGGCCAGCCGGTTCGCTGCGGTGTTCGACGCGTGGCAGCAGGAGGCGGACGCGGGTGCCCTTGCCGACTTCGCTGTCGATCGCTACCGCGCCGCCTGATTGGTGCGCGAAGCCATAGACCTGCGCCAGACCGAGGCCCGTTCCCTCGCCGATGGCCTTGGTTGTGAAGAAAGGCTCGAATGCCCGCGCCTGGACCTCCTTGCTCATTCCACAACCTGTGTCGAGGACGTCGACGGCGAGATAGGTCCTTGTCCCCAGGCTTGGCAGGGCGATGTCTCCATGCGCCACGTCGTGCAGGCTGATGCTCAACGGACCGCCGTCTGGCATGGCGTCCCGTGCATTGATCGCCAGGTTGAGGATGGCCAGCTCGCATTGCACCGGGTCCAGCGCCGCCGGCCAGGGGCGGTCCGGCAAGTCGAGCTGTAGAACGACGTTATTGGGCAACGCGCCGGTCAGCAGTTCGTGCATGCCGAGAATCAATGCGCGCAAGTCGACCTGCTCGACATCTCCGGTGCGGTTTCGACTGAAGGTCATCAGGTGCCGCGTAAGGCGGGTAGCCCGTTGAGCCGAACGCTGGCATGCCTCGATGGCGCGCTTGGCTCGGGGGTTCGGGCTCAGCATGTCGGCCAGCTGCAAGCCGACGGTCATGCTTTGCAGAAGGTTATTGAACTCGTGCGATATACCCGCGGTGAGGTTGCCCAGCGCTTCAAGTTTCTGGCCCTGTAGCAGCGCCCGATGCGAGCGTTCGGCCTGGGCGACGGCTTCCTCGACCCGCTCTGCCATTTCCTGGCTCGAGCGGTGAATGGTCTTGCTGGCCTGGGCAAGTACCTGCGCGGTCCGGTCGGTCTCGTCCATGCCGGTCCGAGGTGCCTCGAAGACTTCCCCTTGGGCCAAGGCACCGGCTGCCTGGTCCAGTTGAGTCAAGGGGCGGGTGATGGTGCGGCCGAGCGCAATGGCCAGTCCAATCGCCAGCGCGAGCACCAGCAGGATGCCGATGGCCGCGGTTCCGATGGGCTTCAATACGCTGGCGAGCAGATCCTCACGGGGGATACCGATCAGTACCGTCCAGCCTGAACTTTCGCCACGGCTGAAAAAAGAAACCACATGTTGATTGTCTCGGGTGACAGAGCTCAGCTTGCCTTCACGAGCGACAGCCTCGCGCAAGTCGGTGACGAAGTTGGCGCTCGCAACCTCACCAACATGTTTGCTGGGGTCACGGGTGCGCGCAACGATGGTGTGTGTCTGGTCCAGCACCGCACCAAGCCAGCGCGCGGGAAGCTCCTGCGCTTGCAGCAGGGCCTCGATGCGGCTGACCGGAAACTTCATGGTCAGGTAGTAGACGACTCGGCCGTCACGCATCACCGGGCGGTGAATGGCGACGCTGTGCACGCGCGTCAACGGGTCGCGAAACATCGGACTGACGTCTAGCAGCGGGGTGTTCTCGAAGCCTGGCAGGCTCGGTGGCATCGGCAACGGCGCGCCAAAAGGGTAGTCCGTATCAGCCAGGGGCACGCCGTTCGGGTCGAATATGGTAACGCCGGTGGCTATCGGTTGAACGGTCTGCTGTAGACGTTCATGAAACGCGCGCAGATCGCCGCTCACCAGTGTTGGCGAGGCGGCCAGCGTCGTGACCACTGCGCCGAAGCGATCAAGTTCGCGCTCAACGGCAAGACTTACGCCGCGAGTGGTCTCGTACATACTTTGGTCGATCTGCTGTGACTGCGCTCGGTAAACCGAATAGGTTGCAAACAGCGCGAAGGCCAGCGCCGGTGCGATGACGGCGATGACCAGCCAGATGAGACGGGCGCGTATCGACACGAAGCAAGTTCCTGATCGGAGCAAGAGTCAATGCGGGTTCGGCATCATGTATGGCCCGTTGCTTTCGTCGGGCCTAGTCAGAAGACCGCAGGCGCGCCGGCTTGTTACGACGTTACAGACCAATGACGGCATCGAACCAACCGAACTTCAGCGGGAACACCTACGCGTCGCCTCGGCTGAAGGTGGGCTGACGGATTGGCCGACCCGCCTGGAACGCCCCGTAAGGAAGGGGTGGATCAGTGAACTTCCACACCATCGATAGCGGTGCGCAACGAGATTGCCAGTTCTTCCAGCCGGTAGGGCTTGGCCAAAACGTGCACGCCTTCTGCGGCGGCAGATTGCTGTGCGGCTTCGGCGTAGCCGCTGGTAAGCAGCACGGGGACGCCGAGGTCGCGGGTGCGGATTTCGCGGGCCAGCTCCACACCATTCATGCCGCCCGGCATCATGACGTCGGAGAACACGATATCCACCTGACAGCCGTCCTGCAGCGCGCCCAGCGCGTCTGTGGCACTCGCGGCATGGGTGACGCGATAGCCGAGATGTTCGAGCATCTCGCCGACCAGGGCCGCGACTTCTTCATCATCGTCCACTAGCAGTACGGTACCGGCCGAGGCGTCGGAGCTGTCGTCTTCGGCAGGCCGTTCGCCGTCGGGTTGATCGGGCACACGTGCCGAGCGCGGCAGTAGCATGATCACGCTGGTGCCACGATCGCATTCGCTTTCGATCCACACCGTGCCGCCGGACTGCCGGGCGAAGCCGTATACCTGGGCCAGTCCGAGGCCCGAGCCCTTGCCGATTTCCTTGGTGGTGAAGAAGGGGTCGAATACGCGGGTGCGAACCTCCTCGGGAATGCCGGTGCCCGAGTCGGTCACCGTGAGACGGACAAAATCGCCGGTGATGCCCAGCACCGCTTCGCCAGGTGCATTGCTGGCTTCGATCAGGATCGAGCCGCCGTCGGGCATGGCGTCGCGGGCATTCACGGCCAGGTTGAGGACGACCAGTTCGAGCTCGCCAGGGTCCACTTCGACCGGCCAGAGATCCGGCTCGAACTGCACTTCCACGTGCACGTCGCCGCTCAGGCTGCGGTCGAGCAGCTCGCGCATGCGGCCGATGCGCAGCACCAGGTCGACCGACTCGGGTTCCAGTGACTGGCGGCGGGAGAAGGCGAGCAGTTGCCGGGTGAGGGCGCTTCCGCGTTGCGCGGCCTGGCGCATGCCGTCCATCAACCGCTCGCGGCGTGCAGGGTCGGCGCGGCGGTCGAGCATGTCGAGGCCGCCGGAGATCACCATCAGCAGGTTGTTGAAGTCGTGGGCGATGCCGCCGGTGAGCTGGCCGATGGCTTCGATCTTCTGCGCCTGGCGCAGGGTTTCTTCGATCTGCGCGCGCTCGGCCATCTGTGTGCGCAATTCCTGGTTGGCCTTTTCCAGTTCGCTGGTGCGCTCGACGACCAGCGCTTCGAGTTGATTCGAGGCGCGCTCACGGGCGTCGAGCAATGCCCTGACTTCGTACTGGCGATGCCGCCCGCGCAGGGCGGCTTTCACCGCGCTGGTCAGGGTGATGCTTTGTACCGGGCGTTCCAGCAGGGAAACGTTGCGCAGCGCCGCCACCATGCGCTGACGCCATGCGGCGACTGCCGGCTGTTGATGCTTGCTGGTGAGGACCACGAATGGAAAGTCGGACCACGCCGGTTGCTGATCGACCCAGGTGGCCAGTGCTTGGAGGTCCTGACCGAAGAGGCCTTCTTCGGCGATGAAAACGGCGTCGGCATCGGTTTCGGCGCGACGTAGCACCTCATCGACACTGTGGCAGACAACGGCGTCCATGCCGCTGCGGCTGAGCAGTTCGGCCGAGGCGGGACCGTCCCGGCCGATGGGGGCATAGACGACTACGATGGGGCCTTCTCGTTTAGTGGGCGTCGTCATGCTCGTCTGTCAGTAGCTGAGTCGCATCACCGGTGTATTCCGGTGTGCCCGATAGGATGCCGCTGAAGTGGCTCAGCGGTGGCCCGACCTCTAGGCCAGCGCTGCTGAGGCGATACTCCCGAACGGTGTTTTCATGCCGTCCGCTGCGCTTTTTCACCACTGACAAGGCCCGGCGAACGACGCCGGCATGCTCGAAGTAGCGCTGCATGATAACCGCATCGCTTAGATAGCTGATATCCACTGGCGTATCCATCGGCCCGACCAGACCATGCTGGGCCAGTACCATGATGCTGATCACGCCTTTCTGGCCTAGATAACTCAACAGCTCGTGCATCTGCAGAATCAGGAATCGGCCATCAGGCATCGCGTGCAGATAGCCGTTGAGGCTGTCCAGAATCACCAGGCCGGCCCCCCGCACCTCTACGCTCTGGCGGACCGCGGCGGTGAACTCGCCGGGCGACAGCTCGGCCGGGTCGACCTGCTGCAGATGCAGCAGCCCCTGTTCGATCCACGGTTCCATGGGCAGCCCCAGCGCCCGCCCGCGCGCCAGCAGCGTGGCGATGTTTTCGTCAAAGACGAAGAAGGCGACCTGCTCGCCGCGTTTGCACGCCGCGACCGCATAGCTCAAGGCCAGCGAGGATTTGCCCACGCCGGCAGCGCCGACCAGCAGCGCGTTGGTGCCGCGTTCCAGGCCGCCACCCAGCATCTTGTCCAGTGCCGGATTACCGGACGAGGCCAGCTCACCGGAGAAGGACGAGTGGTGCTCGGCGGCGATGAGCCGGGGATAGATGCGCAGGCCGCCCTTGCGGATGGCGAAGTCGTGGTAACCGCCGCGAAACTGGATGCCACGCATCTTGATCACCCGCAGACGCCTGCGCTCGGCACCGTAGTCGATTGCCACCTGCTCCAACATGACCACGCCGTGGGAGATGGAATGCAGTTGCAGGTCGCCCACTTCCGAAGTCTGGTCGTCGAGCAGGATCACCGTGCAGTTGCGGGTGGTGAAGAAATGCTTGAGCGCCAACACCTGCCGGCGGTAGCGCAGAGGGCTTTGCGCCAGCAGGCGCATTTCCGAGAGGCTGTCGAAGATCACGCGACTCGGATTGGTTTCGGTGACCCGATCGAACACCTGCTGCGTGGTTTCACTCAGCTCCATCTCCACAGGGTGCAGCACCGTGAGTTCCAGTTCCGGGTCAAGCGTGGCTTCAGGCGTGACCAGCTCGAAGATGTCGACTCCGTCGAGGTTCCAGCCGTGCCGTTTGGCGACTAGCTCAAGCTCTGCGCGGGTTTCGGAAAGGGTGACATAGAGGACGCGTTCTCCCTGACGCACGCCCTCCAACAGAAACTGCATCGCAATGGTGGTCTTGCCGGAGCCGGGGCTGCCTTCATAAAGGTACATGCGGTTCGGGTCCAGGCCACCGCCAAGGATGTTGTCGAGCCCTTCACTGCCTGTGGAAACGCGTTGGTCGTCATGGTTGATACCGACAGCAATCTCAGTGGGATCGGTCATTCCGTTCTCCTTAACGCAGGCGCCGCTGCGTGCTTCGTTCCCACTCCTGCATGTCCATATCAGGACGGAGGCGGAGGGGAACAGGCCCGTTTCTCGCCTGGTGGGCAGGTCGGGCTGAATGCCGCTCGAATCGTCGCCTGATGCGCTTCTGATGTGCCGAAAATTGCGCGTTTGGCGGTCGACGTTCGAGGGGCGCAGTCATTTAATCCGACTCGCCAGCCGCCTGCCCGTTCCGCATGAGTGTGCTCGGCACCTCCGCTGCAGCGCGCTCTCCAGGCGGCGCGACCATCTGCTGCGCGGTCCCCCCGGGCGCTTCGCTCGTTGCTCTTGAGCTACTTCGAACCCCTCCGCTGCGCAACAGACTGCAACCATTGAACCTTGGATCATGGGCCGGGCTGCCCCATGATCAGCCTTTGCCTTCGCGGGTCGCCCGCATGTCTCGATTCTCTCGTCCGTCGGCTTCGGCGCTGGGCCGGTTTCTGCAACTGGGCGGCACCGGCGCGCGCATCGCTGGCAACCTGCTGGTGCAACGCATCACGCCGGGCAAGGCGCGTATCGACTGGGTGCCGGTCGGTGAACTGCTCGGTGATGCGCTTGGGCAGATGAAGGGCCCAGTGCTGAAGCTCGGTCAGCAGGCTTCGCAATGGCAGGACCTGCTGCCCGAACCGATCAGCGCGGCGCTGGCGCGCTTGCAGAACCAGGTGCCCTCGCTGCCATTCGATGCGCTGCAAGCCAATCTGCAGCGCGTCTACGACGGCAAGCTGTACGAACTGTTCGAGTCCATCGAGCCGGAGCCCGCGGCGGCGGCCTCGCTGGGCCAGGTCCATCGCGCTCGGGATCTGCAGGGCAGGGCGCTGATCATGAAGATCCAGTACCCCGGTATCCACGCGATCTGCGAAGCGGACCTGCGCCAACTGCGTCGGCTGATGCCGCTCGGGCGGTTGTTCGGCACGCCAGCGGCGCGGCTGGAGGCGGTCTACACCGAGCTGCGGCGGGCAATCGATGAAGAGCTGGACTACGCCGCCGAACGCGACCACCTCGAAGCCTTCCGCGCGCACTTCGGCGACTGGCCCGGCCTCGGCATTCCCTTTGCCGCCAGCGAGCTCTGCCGCCCCGGCGTGCTGGTGTTGGAAGATCGTCCGGCCCGTTCCATGGCCGAGGTCGAGCACGCACCGGTCGAGATCCGCCAGCGCCTGGCCGAAAACCTTTGCCAGTGGCTCGCCGAGCAGGCGTTCGGCTTGCAGCGGCTGCACACCGATCCGCATCCGGGCAATCTGGCCTGGACCGAGCAGGGCGAGCTGGTGGTCTACGATTTCGGCAGTGTGCTGCGCCTGGAACCGCGCTTGCTGGCCGGCTACGTGCAGATATTCGAAGCACTGCGTGGCATCTCCAGCGAAGCGCTGGAACCTGGCTTTCAGGCCCTGGGCGGGCGCCAGCCGGGAAGCACGCCGCCGCACGGGCTGTACCGAAGCATTCACCTGATGCTGCACCCGCTGCTGCAACCCGGCGCGCAGTGGGACTTCCGCGAGGCGGCGCTGCATCAACGGCTGTCCGAGCTGTTCCCCCTGATGATGTCCGCACTCGGCAGCCTGCAACCGGCTTCCGGCACCTTGCTGATCAACCGCACCCTAGAAGGCCATTACTGGAACCTCTACCGGCTCGGCGCTTGCCTGCCCATCGCCGACCTGCTCGCCGAACATATCGAACGCTGGCGCAACGAAGCCGACGCCCGTCGACCGTAAATCTGGAGATCGTCATGCCGTTGGAATCATTCCCCGAAGGGTTTCGTGCGCTGGTCATTGGCGCATCCGGTGGCATCGGCGCCGCATTGGTCGATGCCTTGCGCAGCGATCCGCGCTGCGCGTCGGTCATTGCGCTGAGTCGCTCGTCCGAGCCGGCGCTCGACCTGACCGATCCCGCCAGCATCGAACAGGCCGCGGCCAGCGTGGCCGGGCAGGGGCCGTTTCACCTGATCATCAACGCCGCCGGCGTGCTGCACGGTGCCGACTTCATGCCGGAGAAGCGCCTGGCCGATCTCAACCAGGCGCAGCTGCTCGCCACCTTCCAGATCAACACCCTCGGCCCGGCCATGCTGCTGCGCCACTTCAGCGGGCTGCTCGACCGCCAGCGCGGCGTGCTCGCCATGCTCTCGGCCAAGGTCGGCAGCATCGGCGACAACCGCCTCGGCGGCTGGTACAGCTACCGCGCCTCCAAGGCCGCGCTGAACATGCTGATCAAGACTGCTTCCATCGAGGTGCGCCGTAGCCAACCGAATGCGGTGCTGCTGGCGCTGCATCCGGGCACGGTGAACTCACGGCTGTCACAACCATTCCGCGGCGCCGAAATCGGCAGGCCTGCGAGCGATGCCGCGCGGGATCTGTTGCGGGTAATCGATGGGCTGGGGCCGGACGCCAGTGGTGGGTTCTATGCGTATAGCGGGGAGGGGTTGCCGTGGTAAGCAGCCGCGGAGCGGACGCTGACGGACAGCCAGGCTCGATAGGCGTCCTCGTGCCGGCGGACGAAACCGCGTAACAAAGGCCTGAGATGCGATTGCGGGCCAAGCAGGCGCGCTCTCATCGCTGCAAATTTTTTTCACAAATATCCAGTCTGCATGCCTCGCCGATATTGAGGTCTGGCTTTTCCAGTCAGGCTTCGCCTGCATATTCATAGGCACATTTCGGAAGCACGCGTTCTCTCTCGGCCGGCGCGGCATTCTCCTCAAGCCCGCTGCGCACCTACGTCTCGCCCCCATTGTCTATGTTGGTGATAACCGCCCAGCCACCGCGGGGCGGCGGTGACCACAAGAATAAGGATGAGCACGATGCGTTTGCTTCAGATCAGCAGGTTGACCCTTGGCGTGGCGATCGTCGCCACCGGCCACATCGCCCACGGCGCGCTTCTGGAAGGCGGGGCGGTCGCAGCCCCCGATGAGTACAGCGCCAAGGTGGCCGCCCAGGTGCTCAAGGCCGGCGGCAATGTGGTGGATGCCGCGGTGGCGACCGCCTTCACCCTGGCCGTTACCTACCCCGAGGCGGGCAATATCGGCGGCGGTGGCTTCATGACGCTGTACATTGAGGGCAAGCCGTACTTTCTGGACTATCGGGAAGTCGCGCCCAAGGCCTCCAGCAAGACCATGTACCTCGACGACAAGGGCGAGGTGATCGAGAACCTGAGCCTGGTTGGCGCCAAGGCGTCCGGCGTGCCCGGCACCGTGATGGGCATGTGGGAGGCACACCAGCGCTTCGGCAAGTTGCCCTGGAGCGAACTCATCACCCCGGCGGTCGGCTATGCCCGCGAAGGCTTCACCGTTGCCGACCAGCAGTTCCAGTACCGCGAGGACGCCATCGGGCTGTTCAACGGTACGACCAACTTCGAGGATTACTTCGGCAGCATGCGGCCCGGTTCCACGTTCCGCCAGCCGGAGCTGGCCGAGACCCTGGAGCGCATCGCCGACAAGGGGCCCGATGACTTCTACAAAGGCAAGACCGCCGACTTGCTGGTTGCGCAGATGCAGCGTGATGACGGGCTGATCACCAAGGCGGACCTGGCCGACTACCGCGTCAAATGGCGCGAACCGATGCGTGTCGACTGGCAGGGCAACAGCCTCTACACCGCGCCACTGCCCAGCTCCGGTGGCATCGCCCTGGCGCAGCTGATCGGCATGAAGCAGCAGCGCGCCGCCGACTTCAAGGGCGTCGAGCTGAACTCGGCACGCTACATCCACCTGCTGGCGGAGATCGAGAAGCGCGTCTTTGCCGACCGTGCCGACTACCTCGGCGACCCGGACTATTCCGACGTACCGGTCACGAAGCTGACATCGGCTGAATACCTGAAGCAGCGCGCGTCCGAGATCAATCCAACGGCCATCTCCGAGACCGAGAAGGTGCGCCCGGGCCTCGAACCGCGGCAGACGACCCACTTCTCCATCGTCGATGCCGACGGTAATGCAGTCAGCAACACCTACACCCTCAATCTGGACTACGGCAGCGGTGTGGTGGTCAAGGGCGCCGGCTTCCTGCTCAACGACGAGATGGACGACTTCAGCGCCAAGCCGGGCGTGGCCAATGCTTTCGGCGTGGTCGGCAGCGACGCCAACGCCATCGAGCCGGGCAAACGCATGCTGTCCTCCATGAGCCCGAGCATTGTCACGCGCGACGGCAAGGTCAGCCTGGTGCTCGGCACGCCGGGCGGCTCGCGCATCTTCACTTCGATCTTTCAGGTGCTGAACAACGTCTACGACTTCAACATGCCGCTGGAAAAAGCCGTGGCCGCGCAACGCGTGCACCATCAGCTCCTGCCGAAGGACACCATCTACTACGACGCCCACGCCCCCCTCACCGGCACGGTCGCCGACGAGCTGAAAGCCATGGGTTACACGCTCGAGGATCAGGGCTGGCTGATGGGTGATATCCAGGCGATACGCGTCGACGGCACCCGCTTGCAGACCGGGTCAGACCCGCGTGGGCGTGGCGTGGGAATGGTCGTTAAACCCTGATGGGCGAGGAAAGCCGCGGGTAGGAGAGCGCAGCGGCGTTTTGACACGTCATGCGCCGCAGGACCGCGGCGCATCGATGTTCAGCCTTTTTCGATGCGCCTATCCATCGGGTCATGCAGCGTCAAGCGTGCCCTCAGAGGGCAAACGGGCATATCGCTTGTCCGGCTCACCCGTCGGAAATTCCAAAGGCCTATGTCGAGTCTGCTGCTCCTATCCCTCAGTCAGTGCCTACAACCGCTCTAGCTATTTGGTTTGAACGTCATTCGCCGTCTGGCTGTCCGACTTCTGGACAAGGGTTCCGTGGCTCTGGCGCTTTATTTTGTTGCGAAGTTTGTGCAGCTAGGCGCGCATTCCGAGACAGTTCGGCATGGCGGTCAGCGTGCTCCGCCGGGCCGTTTTCCGAGTGGAACTTCCCAAACCGCGCGACCCCGATCCATTGGTTCATAAGGAGTCGAGATGCCTACAAATCCCCCCAACGGATTGACCCGACGCAAGCTGCTCACTGCATCGGCCGCTACCGTGGCGGCCGGAGTCGCCGCGACCGCGAAGGCCGTTACCGTCAACGGCGTACCGCAGTGGCTGCCCTTCGACCATAACGGCCCGCTGCATTACGAGGCCAAGGGCTGGCAGTTCTTTACCCTCGAGGAGGCCAGGGAGGTGGAGGCGATCGTAGAGCGCCTGATCCCCGCCGACGATCTTTCAGTCAGCGGCAAGGAGGCGGGTTGCGCAGTGTTCATCGACCGCCAGCTGGCCGGCCACTATGGCCGCTATGAGCGGCTCTATCAGCATGGTCCGTTTGTACCTGGGGTCGAACCGCCCTCGGAGCTGGTGCCTGCCGAGCGCTACCGGGTCGGTATCGAGCAGTTGGGCAGGCATTGCCAGGCGACATTCGGCAAGCGTTTTAGCGAGCTGGAAGGCGACCAGCGCGATGAGGTGCTCAGGAAAATGGAGACTGGCGATATCGCCTTTGAAGGCATCGAGTCAGAGGTGTTCTTCGAACAGATTCTGCAAAACGCCATGGAGGGATTCTTCGCAGACCCGATCTACGGCGGCAATCGCGACATGGTCAGCTGGAAGATGCTCGGCTTCCCCGGTGCCCGTTACGACTATCGCCCCTACATCGACCGGCACAACGAGAAGCTGGATCTGGTACCGCTGTCGATCATCGGCAGCTCCTCATGGAGTCGCAAGGGATGAAGGATATGACCAAAAAGCTGCCTTCAACCGACGTCGTGGTGGTAGGGCTCGGCTGGGCCGGGTCGATCATCGCCAAGGAACTCGCCGATGAGGGCCTGACGGTCATGGGGTTCGAGCGGGGTGCCTGGCGTGATACCGCCAGCGACTTCAATATCGCCTCGGTGACCGACGAGCTGCGCTACGTGATTCGCCAGGAGCTCATGCTGCGCACCCGCCAGAACACCTGCACGATGCGCAACAAGCCAAGCGAAACCGCACTGCCGATGCGTACCTGGGGCTCCTTTCACCCTGGCAACGGCACCGGTGGGGCGGGTAACCACTGGGCCGGCATCACCTTTCGCTTTCAGCCGGAAGAGTTTCGCCTCCGGAGCCATCTGGTCGAGCGTTACGGCGAAGCGTCCATCGAAGGGCTGGCCCTGCAGGACTGGGGCACCACCTGGGAAGAAATGGAGCCGCACTACGATGCCTTCGAGCGTGTGGCCGGCGTGTCCGGCAAGGCCGGCAACATAGGAGGCAACGTCGTCGACGGTGGCAATCCGTTCGAGGGCGCACGGTCCAGGGAGTACCCCAACCCGCCGACCAAGCAGACCTTCGCGCCCGTGCTGTTCGCCGATGCCGCACGTGACATGGGCTACACGCCGTTCCCGGTGCCATCGGCGTTGGCTTCGCAGGCCTATACCAACCAGTACGGCGTAACGATGGGGCCGTGCACCTTCTGCGGGTTCTGCACCAACTACGGCTGCGCCAACTATTCCAAGGCAAGCGCCATCGTCAACGTGCTGCCATCGCTGGCACGCCTGCCCAATTTCACCGCCAAGACCCATTGCGAAGTGCTGGAGGTAACGAAGGACAGCACCGGCAAGCGCGCCACTGGCATCGTCTATGTGGATTCCAACGGCGACCGATGGGAACAGCCGGCGGATATCGTCGTGGTCGCCGCGTTCACCTTCGAAAACGTACGCCTGATGCTGCTCTCCGGCATCGGCCAGCCCTACGACCCGCTAAGCAACACCGGTACCACCGGGCGCAACTACGCCTACCAGACGGCCAACAGCGTGCAGCTGTTCTTCGACGACAAGAACTTCAACCCCTTCATCGGTGGCGGCGCCATCGGCATGGGCATCGATGACTTCAACAACGACAATTTTGACCATTCCGGGCTGGGCTTTGTCGGCGGCGGCAGCACGCGGGTGACGCCCATTGGCGCAGCGCCCATCAACTCCCGTCCGGTACCGCCTGGCACGCCCAAGTGGGGCTCGGAGTGGAAGAAGACGACGGTGCAGTACTACGCCAACAGCATGTCCATCGGTTGCGAAGCGAGCAACTACAGCACCCGCAACAACTACCTGTCGCTGGACCCGAACTACACCGATCCGCACGGCCGACCACTGCTACGGATTACCTTCGACTTCACCGACAACGACCTGCGCATGGCGCAGTACGTCACCGACAAAACGGCTGAGATCGCCAGGGCGCTGAATCCGAAAATGATAGTCGCCAGCCCGCGCAAAGGGCCGTGGTCCAACACGTCCTATCAGTCCTCCCACGTGGTCGGTGGTTTCGTCATGGGGGCTGATCCTTCTACCAGTTCGGTAAACAAGCACCTGCAGGTCTGGGATGTGCCGAACCTGTTCGTGGTCGGCGCATCGGCCTTTCCGCAGAACCCCGGCTACAACCCAACGGGCACCGTCGGCGCACTGGCATTCAAGGCAGCGCATGCGATCCGCACCTACTACCTCAAACGTCCCGGGGAGATGATCAGCGTATGAAGCCTCTCCTGAACACCAGCCTCGCGTTGCTCGTCGCGACGAGCGTCAGCGCCTACGCCGTCACCGCTCCGGACGCCTACGAACTCGTGGAAAAAGGTCGCTACATCGCCACGCTCGGTGATTGCACGGCCTGCCACACATTGCCCGGCAAGCCGCTTTTCTCCGGTGGCGTGGCGATCGAAACGCCGTTCGGCGAACTGCTGGGCGCCAACATAACCCCTGATCCGGCAACCGGTATCGGCCGCTGGACCTTCGAAGACTTCCAGAACACCATGGCCCGCGGCCACGGGCGCAACGGCAAGCAGCTCTATCCGGCCATGCCCTATGCCGCGTATACGAAGGTCACGCGCGAGGACAACCTGGCGCTCTGGGCCTACCTGCGCACCGTGCAGCCGGCGCAGAACGAGGTGGAAACGAACCAGCTGCCGTTTCCTTTCAACGTGCGCCTGAGCATGAAGGCGTGGAACTGGCTCAACTTCACCGAGGGCGAATTCGAACCCGACGCGGACAAAAGCGAACAATGGAACCGCGGCGCCTACCTGGTGCAGGGGCTTGGGCATTGCGGCAGTTGCCACACGCCGAAAAACCTCATCGGCGGCGACAAGAGTGATGGCTCGCTTAAAGGCGGGGAGTTGCAGGGCTGGATGGCGCCGAATATCTCCAACACGGCGCATGTTGGCCTGGGTGAATGGACCGAGGACGACATCGTGCAGTACCTCAAGACCGGTGCCAACCGCTACGACATCGCGTCCGGGCCAATGGCCGAGGCGGTGGAGAATTCCACACAGTACTGGCGTGACGAGGACCTGAGGGCTGTGGCGGTCTATCTCAAGGACCTCGACCACGAGCACGAAAAGCCCGAACCGCTGGACCCCAACGACCCGATCATGACAGCTGGCCGCGGGCTCTATGAAGACCGCTGCTCGGCCTGCCATACCCCCGACGGCGAAGGCATTCCGACGTTATTTCCCAAGCTGGCCAATGCGCCGCTGGTCAATGCGCGCGACGCGGTATCAATGATTCGCGTGGTACTTGCCGGCAATCGCGCCGGCAGTACGGACGCGGCACCTACCGGCCCGGCCATGCCGTCGTTCGCCTGGAATCTCTCGGATGAGAACATCGCCGACGTGCTCACTTATGTGCGCAACAGCTGGGGCAATGCGGCCCCGGCAGTCAGCGCCGATGAGGTGCGCAAGCAGCGCGAGGCGCTGTAAAGCCAGTGAACGTGTCGCTGGAGGTGTGCCGATGCTGGCGCGAGTATCAACGCCGCACAGTGCGGCGTTGAAACAGGAGGGTTACTGCGGGCGGTAGATGGCGCACAGCTTGTTGCCGTCAGGGTCGCGGACGTAGCTGAGGTGCAACGCGCCGAGGTTGGTTTCGCGCAGGCCCGGCGGGTCCTCGCAAGTCGTGCCGCCATGGGCGACGCCGATATCGTGAAACGCCTTGACCTGCTCGGCCGAGCTGCACTTGAAGCCAATGGTGCCGCCGTTGCCGACAGTCGCTTCCTCACCGTTGATCGGCTCGGTTACACCGAACAGGCTGCCGTCGTGACGGTAGAACAGGCGCGTATGCCCGGACGGCGCCACGTTGCGCAGCGGCTCGCCAGCGTCGAGTACGCCGAGCACGGCATCGTAGAAGCGCTTCGACCGTTCAATATCATTCGAACCGACCATTACATGGTTGAGCATGGGGGCCTCGCTATTTGGTTTGGAGTTGTGCGGCTATGGAGCGCGCACTCTAGCATCGGGATGAAGAGGGGGGGGCAAGCGGTGGGTTGGGCGGTGGGCCCTGATGTTCGACTGGTCGAGCATCGGCCACTTTCGGCCAGGAGCGGGCGGTGGGCACAGTGATGGCCAATGGGTAGGTCACCGATGCTACTTTCGAATTCTGGAGGCAGTAAGGCTTGCTGAGGCAATCTGCTAGCATGCGGGCAGGGCGGATTTATAAGGAGAAGCATGTGATCGTAGGGCTGTTATTAAGAAATTACAAAACATACCAAAATATAAATTTCATACCTCTTTCTAACGGCAGTATGTTTTCAGCAATAGTCGGCGAAAACGGCTCAGGCAAGAGTTCTGTTCTAGAGGCGCTTGATAGCTTCTTTAATTCGACAGAATGGAATCTGAATCACAGCTTGGCGAAAGGGTATCCCGAGAGGGAGCCTTACATTTGTCCTATCTTTCTTATAGAAAAGAGTTCATTTGACTTCGAGTACGATCAGTATGACGATTTTCTACAGAAAATAAATGAAATGGTATGGTCGGCGACTCCGCAGGAATTTAATTCATCGCCGAAACCTGTCAGCGAATTTTGTTCCAATAGAGATGTTTTACTGAGTGGTGGTTATGGCGCTCATAGCCATTACCTTCTACCTTTAGGGTTGATTAAAACAGCGGCAGGTGCAGCGCCTGGCTCGTATTTTTCAATATTTGAGTCTCTGGAAGAGTTTGGGGCGCTTCAAAATTATCCGTGCTGGTCAGAGTTCGTAGATGCGCTATTTTTTTATGTGCAAACAACATATCAATATATATACGTTCCATCCGAAATCAATTTCAGAGAATACACAAAGATAGAAAGCAAAACAGTCCAGGCACTTCTAGGAACAAAAATTGAGGAAATAGTCAGAAACATTGTAAAAAAATCAACAGTCACCGATATCAATCAGAAGCTTAATGCGTTTCTAGCAGAAATCTCCAACACACTTGAACATTACGAATACAAAAAGCCTGCAAAAAAACAGAACCTATTCAACCAGTCACACTTAACAGAAAAAATCATAGAAGCTTTTTTTGATAGTAAGATTCTTACGAAAAAGGTAGGTAAAGATAGCGTTCCGGTAAACAATCTAAGTTCTGGAGAAAAAAGACAGGCTTTGATCGACATTGCAAGAGCATTTCTTTTGGAGACTGAAGCAACCAGAGAGCATCATGTTATATTTGCTATAGATGAGCCCGAACTTTCTCTGCACGTTTCTTCGTGTTTTGAACAATTCGAAAAATTGAAAGACATCTCTCAAGCAAGTGTCCAGACAATTGTCACTACTCATTGGTATGGCTTCATGCCGATTGTGTCTGACGGTGTCGCTATTTACTGTCCTAAGCTTGAGACCGAACTAATAATGATTGATTTGCGATGTTTCAGGGAAGACATTGCAAAGCTTAGAAAAACGACGCAAGGAAAGCTACCTTCGGACATAGAGCTTAAGGGATTAAACGATCTCGTTCAGTCAATGATAGCTTCTATAACAGGCAGCGACTATAGGTGGATAGTTTGTGAAGGCTCGGCAGACAAAATTTATCTCGACTTTTATTTGTCGAGAAAAAAACTGTTCATTCTGCCAGTTGGTGGTTCTAAGCACGTTAAGAAAATATTCAGATACTTGGAGATGGCTCTTGATGACCATCGAGACGACATTAAGGGTAAGGTTTTTTTACTACTAGATACTGATAAAGCATTTGAAAAATATGATGCAAACGACTCGATAAAACAAATTCAAATAAAGCGCATTCACAATGACATTGATGAAAGTAAAACAATTCTGAAATCAACAAGCAATACTGAATATCATCCTCCAACGGTTATGGAGGATACACTAATTCCCAATGATTTTACGACTACACTTAGAAGCTTCGAAAGTGATCCCGACTTTGGGGACTACGTGGGGCCTCTCTTGGACGCGATAAATCATGACCATGAAGACTGGCCTGCGGCGTTGGCGTTCGATTTGCGGACAACTGAGCAACGCAGCATGGAAGAACTATTCAACCTGCCTGGATTTAAAGTTAAGTTTGCGCTCAAATATACTGAGATTGCGGATGTGTCTAATATTCCACTATGGATGAATGAGCTGACTGACTTTTTGTTTCCAGTTATTAGAAAGTCTCGCACTAACAAACCAAGAGGTTAGCTTTGTGGGTAGCTGTGTGAATCGCCCTTGGTTTTGTAGACGCAGAGCGAATGCTCCTGGCCAATTCGAGTCGTCAGTGATCAATAAAGGTCGCCCAATGCAGCCCCAGCGGGGGGGCGATCAGAATCACTGTACGCTCTTGGCTGAAAGCAGCCAGCCTCTATTTCTAATCCAACCCCGGCAAACCCTGCTCCAACCTCGGACAAACCCACTCCACAAACGCCCGCACCCTTGGCGATAGCTTCAAGGCGTGTGGGTAGACCAGTTGGATCGGCAGGTCCTTCGGTTCGTAATCCCTGAGCACCCTTACCAGACGGCCATCAGCCAGTTCTTCTGCCACCTGATAGTGCATCAGCCGCGTGATGCCGAGGCCTTGCACGCAGGCCAGGCTGGCGGCGCGGATCTGGTTGCAGGTCAGGCGTGGGATAATTTCTTCAGCCTGTTCCTTTTCGCCGTGGCGGTAGTACCAATGGCGGCCCTGGGCGGCGAAGAGGATGCAGGCGTGGTCTTCCAGTGCTGCGGGGGTGTCGATGGCGGGGGCGGTGCTCAGGTAGTCGGGGCTGGCGCAGGTGACCAGCCGGGTGCTGCCGATCTGTCGGGCGACCATTGCCGAGTCGGGGAGGTGGCCGATGCGCAGGGCGAGGTCGAGGCGTTCGTCGAGCAGCGGGACGATCTGGTCGCTCAGGTTCAGCTCGACCCGGATCTCGGCATGTTCCTTGAGAAATTCATTCACCAGCGGCGCGACGTAACGCTGGCCGAACTCCACTGGTGCGGTGATGCGCAGTAGGCCGCGGACGGCGCCGTCGCTGGCCTCCAGGCGCTGCTCCATGTCGGCGAAGTCCGCCAGCATGCGCCGGCTCCAGGCCAGGTACTCCGCGCCCTCGTCGGTGAGGGCCATGCGCCGAGTGCTGCGGTTCAGCAGGCGCACGCCGAGGTGGCGTTCCAGCGCGGCCAGCGAGCGCACCACCGATGCCACGGATTGCCCGGTGGCATCGGCGGCCGAGCTCAGGCTGCCGTTGTCGACGATGCGAACGAAGTTGGCCATTGCCTTGAGCTTGTCCATTGCCACCCCGGGATTTGTGCGATCACTGCATAGATGTTGTCAGGCCCGCGGCATAGGTGAAACCGGCGCGGTGGCTGACACTGCAGGGACTGAGATTTCCTGGAGTTTCGCACATGAATCAGTCAGCCAGTCCCGCTCGCATTGTCGCCTACGACCACATCGGCATTCGTGTCAGCGACCGGCCGCGGGCGATGGCCTTCTACCAGGCGCTGGGCTTCGTCGAGAGCGCCAGCTTCCCGCTGTTCGAGGCTAACGAAATGCTCAGCCCGGATGGCGTGCGCATCAATCTGATCTTCAACGGTGCGCGTGCCGCTGATGCGCACAACGTGCTGCTGGATGCGCCGGTCAAGCGGCCCGGCATGACCCATCCGGCCTTTATCGTCGATGACCTCGCGGCGCTCCAGCATTGGCTCGAGGCGCAGAACATCGTCATCACCGAGGGGCCGCATCCCATCGGCCCGCGGCGGATCGCGCTGTTCATCCGCGACCCGGACGGCAACGTTCTCGAATTCAATCAGCTCATCAGAGAAGGTGCGCAATGAAACTGTACGACCTGGGTCCATCCGGCAACTGCTACAAGGTGCGGCTGTTCGCTGCGCTGGCAAATATCGACCTTGAACTGGTGGCCGTAGATTTCGCCAATGGTGCGCACAAGAAGCCGCCGCTGTCCGAGCTGAACCCGCTGGGGCAGCTGCCGATTCTGGATGATGGCGACCATATCGTCCGCGACTCGCAGGCCATTCTGGTTTACCTCGCCGGCGCATACGGCGGCCTGGCGTGGTGGCCGGACAACCCGCGCGGGCAGGCGGAGATCGTGCAGTGGCTGTCCTTCACCGCGAACGAGATCCAGCAGAGCCTGAATGCGGCGCGGCTGGTTCAGAAGTTCGGCTATCCGCTGGACAAGGCCGCGGCGCTGGCCAAGGCGCCGGCGGTGCTCAAGCTGCTGGACGACCATCTGCAGCGCCACGATTGGCTGGCGATCGACCGGCCGACCATCGCCGATTGCGCGGTCTACCCCTACGTGGTGCTAGCGCCGGAAGGGGATGTGGATCTCACGCCGTACAGCCACGTCGTCCGCTGGATGGAGCGGCTGGAAGCGTTGCCGGGCTATCTGCCCAAGCCCTGAGTGTCGATCAGGTAGGCAGGTTTACTGACAAAACCGCTGTCGGCCAGCATTCCGAGTTACGGCCTACCTGCTAAGAAGATACCGCGGGATGTGGGCTGCTCGTCGAGTTAGCTGTTGGCGGCAGCTCACCACCCATAAGCTCAATGTAGTGATCAAGTTGTTCCGTTATCCAGCTCTTGAATATATTGCACTTGGAACTTTCATCCAAAGCTTTGGGTGATAAAAGGCAATATGTTGAACCGTCTCGGATAAAGCCATACGGCGCAACTAGCTGGCCGGACTCCAGTTCGGCTTGAACCATAAATAGGGACGCCATTCCTACTCCTAATCCTGACGTCGCCGCCTGAATGGACAGGTAGAAATGCTCATAGTCGACCTTTATAGAACCAGAGAGATCCACTCCCGTAAGGCGTAGCCAATTATCCCATGCCATCGGGCGAGTCTTGCTGTGTAACAGGCTTAATTTGTCCAGCCGTTTCTTGTCGGGAGTATTTGGCGGCGTACAAACCGGCCCGATCCACTCTTCGCAGATTTTCACGCTGTGTACAGAGCTGCCCCAATGAAAGTCATCGCGGCGGATTGCGAGATCAGCCCCTGAGCGGGCGAAATCAATCGGCCCGCCGGCGGCCAATAATTGGATCTGCAAGTTCGGATGCGCTTCATGAAAAGCAGGAAGTCGAGGGATCAGCCACTTCATGGCGATGGTGGGCTCACAGGAGAGCACAAGGACGTCTTCTCGACCCTCTCGCTGTAAGCGATAAACGGCATCTTCCAACTGATCGAACAGGGGCGCTGTCACGTTAAGAAGGAGGTGGCCTGCCTGGTTGAGAAATATTGCCCTGTTGCGCCGATCAAATAACTCGACCCCGATAGCTTCCTCCAGCAGCCGCACCTGACGACTAACGGCGCCGTGAGTTACGTGCAGTTGCTCAGCTGCTTTGACGAAGCTCTGAGTTTTGGCTGCAACAGTGAAAAACCGAAACGAAGCTAGCGGAGGTAAATTCATATAGACGACGTTTTCTCACAGATATCGGAAACGATAAATCGTTTTTCTAATTGCTTGTAGGTCCGCAAGATTTCTGCTGCCACTTGAGTCAAAGCGGTGGTATTGCCCATCAGGAGGACCTATGAATAACATGCGAAGCGATATACAAAATGCCGTCATGTTTCACCCTCAGCTCACCAACCCGTCGCCTGAAGTCAGAAATCTGTGCGAAAAAGTAGCACAAAAAGATTTCATTTTCCTTGCTGGCCGAAAGACTACCAAGCTGCTGACTGCAATGGACCCAGACGTCATGGATGATTGGCATGCTTTTCAGGAGAGCTGGAATCGCCTTGAGCAGGACGCGTATATGCGCGATGGCGGCACGTACCGTTTCCGCCGACATGGGACATACAGTGCTGGTCCTGGCATACAGTGCCCCGTTATGGAACCGCACCAACCGCACTTTCAGAGCACTGACTACAACAGCCTCAACGGCGGTATTCCACGATACTTTGCTCCGATAGAGGGCGAAATAAGCGAAGGGAAAGTGTTGCGCTCTGCATTGAAGCTATGTTGTGCCAGTTTTAGTAGCCTAGCTCAGTATTATTCTTGGCACATCGAGGTTCACCAGTTCAGAATAAATGCTTCACAGCTTCCAGCCTCACCAACTCCTGAAGGCATTCATCGTGATGGGGTAAACTTCGTTTTCATGATGCTGGTTAATCGCGTCAACATCGTTAATGGAGAAACGTCTATCTATGACCGTGATAGACGACCGTTGAGTAGTCTTACACTTGCACATGAGTTGGAGGCCGCCATCGTGAATGACGAGCGTGTGCTGCATGGTGTAACACCGGTCATTCAGATAGATCCAGAGTTGCCCGCTTATCGAGATGTATTGGTTATCACCTTCAGTAAGCGCTGATTAATAGATCCTGGCGGTAGGCTAGTCTTACCGCCTCGGAGAATGTAAATGAACGAATTGTTTGCAGTGGCCGCCATTACTGTCTTAGCTGTTGTCAGTCCAGGTCCCGACTTTGCCATGGTGACCCGCAATAGTTACTCGTTCGGGCGGAAGAATGGTTTGACGGCTGCGCTAGGTATTGCTTGTGGCGTGCAGGTCCATGTTTTTTACACGGTTTTCGGAATCGCTGTAATAATTACCCACTCACCCATACTGTTCATAAGTATGAAGATGCTCGGCGCTGGCTATCTCATTTACTTGGGAATTAAATCGTTGATGAATGCTGGAGCCCTGACGATAGGGGAGGCTGACGGACGTGAGTCTACAGCTTGGAAAGCATTTCGGACTGGTTTTTTTACTAATGCGCTCAATCCAAAAACAATGTTGTTTGTGGTTGCAACTTATAGTCAGGTAGTGCGCGCCGATAGCTCTCTATACGTTAATTTTGCTTACGGTATATTTATGTCGTTGTCTCACTTGGTTTGGTTTAGCTTAGTGGCGGTATTCTTTTCCGCTGAGGCTCTGCGTAGACGCATACTGAGAAAGCAGCACATTGTTGACCGGGTTATTGGTACCGCGCTGATTGGTCTTGGCGCGAGCTTAGTATTGCCTGGCGTTGGGCGATGATTCAGGAGAGGCTTATGAAACTGGCCTGCATAGATCTAGAGGGTGTTTTGGTCCCGGAGCTTTGGCCAATCATTGCCGAGCGTACAGGCATCGATTCCCTGGCACTGACCACGCGCGAGGTGCCAGATTACGATTTGTTGATGCGAAATCGCATTGCGCTTCTGCGTGACAACGGCTTAAGACTCAGCTGTGTCAGCCGAATACTATCCCATGTTGAGCCTGTTCCCGGCGCCAGACAGTTTCTTGATGAGCTTTCTTTTAATGAGTACGAGATAAACATTATTTCTGACTGCTTTCTCGAGTTGGCAAATCCGCTCTTCGACTTGTTAGGCGGGCCGACAGCTATGTGTCATCGCCTGAATGTGGATCGTTTTGGCTTTGTGACGGATTGCAGTTTTTATAAGCGCGCCGGTAAGGAAGACCATGTGGCCCAGGCGCTTTCTGAAGGGCGTTATGTGTTGGCAGTAGGTGATGCCTTCAATGATCTCGCGATGTTGCGAATGGCGAATAAAAGTTATTTAGTCAGCCCGTCTGCAGCGACGCGCGCAGCTGCTCCAGATATTAAAACTGTGGCAAGTGTCGATGAGATTATTCCTTTGCACGTTCATGAAAGAGCTGCGCTGGAATGAAGCGGCTGGAGGCGCTTCCGGGCTATCTGCCCAAGCCCTGACCTGCGCTGAGTCAGGCCCGCTCTTGCCCCTCGGCCTTGAGGAAATCGACGAAAGCCCTGAGCGGCGAGGGCATGTGGCGGCGGCCGTGGTAGTAGAGATAGGGGCCGTCGAATGACTGCCACCAGTCTTCGAGGATGGGCGTCAGGCGGCCGTCGGCGAGCGGCTCGCGGATGAAGTCCTCGAAGGTGTAGATGATGCCCAGGCCGTTGATCGCCGCGCTGGTCTTCAGGTCGTGGGAGGAGGTGACGAGCTGGCCTTGTGGCGGTATGCGCAGGGTTCGGCCGTCCTTCTCGAACTCGAAAACACCCACCTTGCCGCTCTCGAAACGATGGCCGAGCAGCTGGTGCTCGGTCAGCTCGGACGGGTGCCGCGGTGTGCCATGGGCGGCGAGGTAGCTGGGCGCGGCGGCGGCGACGAAGCGTTGCCGGCGCGGGCCGATGGGGATGGCGATCATGTCCTTGGCGAGGCTTTCCTCGTAGCGCACCCCGGCGTCGTAGCCCGCCGCGATGACGTCGATAAAGGTGTTCTCCATCACCACTTCGACGTTCACCGCCGGGTAGAGCTTGAGGAAGCGGCTCAGCAGGTCCGGCAACAGGAAGCGCGCCACCGGCACCGGCACGTTCAGCTTGACGGTGCCGACCGGCCGTTGGGCGTCATCGTCCAGGTCGTTGAATGCGGCGCTGATCTCGTCCAGCGCCGGGCGCAGGCGTTCCAGCAGGCGTTCGCCGGCGCTGGTCGGGGTGACGCTACGGGTGGTGCGGTTGAGCAGGCGCAAGCCCAGATCGCTTTCCAGGCGGCGCATGCAATCGCTCAGCGAGGACGCCGACATGCCGCGTTTCTGCGCCGCGGCGCGAAACCCTCCGGCTTCGACCACAGCGGCGAACAGGGCTACATCACTCAGGTTGGGTTGACGCATGGGACCTCCTTGAATGATCGAACTGTACGAATGGTCGAACAGCCCGTCCATGTTTGCCTGGATTATCAGCCTGTGATCGTACGCTGATACTTCCTCCGTCGGCCGCCTCTGCCTGAGGCAGGCCATTCACGACGACGAGGAAACGATCATGGCGCAGAGAAACGCAACCGGGCCGGGCAGTAATGCTTGGCCTCTTATGAAGCTGGCCAGAGCGCTGATCGCCGGGGTGGCGCTGGCTGGAACGCTGACCGTCGAAGCCGCCAACCGACCGGCGCCGACACCGGACTGGAGCCTGGCCGACATGCCGGCCCAGACCGGCCGCATCGTGCTGGTCACCGGCGGCACCAGCGGTATGGGCTACGAAGATGCGCTGGCGCTGTCACGCGCCGGCGCCGAGGTGATCATCGCCGCGCGCAACGCCGAGCGCGGGCAGGAGACGATCGAGCGGATAGGTGAGCAGGTGCCGGATGCCCGCGTGCAGTTCGAGGCCGTCGATCTGGCCAACCTGGCCTCGGTGCGCGGCCTCGCTGAGCGCCTTCAGGAACGCTTGCCGCGCCTGGACGTGCTGATCAACAACGCGGCAATCATGGCGCCTCCTGAGCGGGGCACTTCCGCTGACGGCCATGAGCTGCAGCTGGCGACCAACTACCTCGGGCCGTTCGCTCTGACCGCGTTGCTGATGCCGCTGCTGCTGGAAAGCGACGATGCCCGGGTGGTCAGCCTGTCCAGCATTGCGGCGGGTCGAGGTCGCCTGAACTTCGCGGACCTGCAGGCCGAGCAGGACTACAACCCCTACGCCACCTACGCGCAATCCAAGCTGGCGGTGCTGACCTGGGCAATGGAGTTGCAGCGCCACAGCGATTCCGCCGGCTGGGGCATTCGCAGCATCGCCGCGCACCCGGGCGTCGCGGTGACCGAACTGGTCAAGCGCGGGCCGGGGCTGGATAGCGAGTTCGCTGCCAACTGGGCCAAGGATCGCGACAAGTACCACTCCGCCGCCCAAGGCGCACTGCCGACCCTGTATGCCGCGACCGCGCCGGAAGCGGTCGGCGGCGCCTATTACGGGCCGACCGGCGAGGAGGAGAAACGTGGGCCGCTGGGCTTTGCCAGGGTTCCCGAGGCCGCCGCGAACCAGGCGGATGCCGCCGAGTTGTGGCAGCTGTCGGAACGCCTGACCGGCGTGGGCTACCCCTGAACCCTCGGGCGCGGGCCGCCTTGCGCCCGCGCCCGGTTACCTCTCTTCCTTTGTCAGGAGCGCGCCCATGAGCACGCCATCCGTTGTGCATCGCCTGAGTGCCACGATCAATGCCGAAGCGCATGAGCTGCGTCCGGCGCTGAGTGGCTTCCTGCTGTTTTTCTGTCTCTTCGCCGGCTACTTCATGCTGCGCCCGATCCGCGAGTCGATGGGCATCGCGGCGGGGGTGGAAAACCTGCAATGGCTGTTCACCGCGACCTTCTTTGTCATGCTGGCTGCCGTTCCGTTGTTCGCCTGGCTCAGCTCCCGCGTACCGCGGCTGCATTTCGTCGATTGGGTGTACGGCTTCTTTTGCCTGAACCTGCTGCTGTTCTCCGCGCTGTTTCTACTGCAGGGCGAAAACCCCTGGCTGGCGCGGGTGTTTTACGTGTGGATATCGGTCTACAACCTGTTCGTCATGTCCGTGGCCTGGAGCCTGATGGCGGATGTGTTCGATAGCGCCCAGGCCAAGCGGCTGTTCGCCTTTATCGCCGCCGGCGCGAGCGTCGGCGGGCTGGTCGGGCCGGCGCTCAGTGCGTTGCTGATCGGCAGCCTGGGCGAGTCGGGGTTGATGCTGCTCGCCGCCTTGTTGCTGGGCGCGGCGCTGGCGCTGAAGTTCTCACTGATGCGCTGGCGCGAGATCGGTGGAGCAGGGCGCCACGGCGCGGCCCCGGCGGAAAGCACGCGCAAGCCGGTGCCAGGCAACCCGTTCAGCGGGATGACGCGGGTGCTGCAGTCGCCTTATCTGCTCGGCATCGCCGGCTTCGTGGTGCTGCTGGCCACCGTGACCACTTTCCTCTATTTCGAGCAGGCGCGCCTGGTGGCCGAGCTGTTCCCTGACCGGGCCGCCCAGGTTCGCGTGTTCGGCACCATCGACGTGGTCGTCCAGGCGGGCGCGCTGCTGTCGCAACTGTTCATCACCGGGCGCCTGGCGCAGAAGCTTGGCGTGCGCGTGCTGCTGGCCATCGTGCCGCTGCTGGTCTGCGTCGGCTTTATTGGCCTGGCGCTGATGCCCAGTTTCGCCGTGCTCGCCGCGCTGATGATCGTGCGCCGCATCGGCGAGTACGCGTTCGTCCGGCCCGGACGGGAAATGCTCTTCGCGCCGCTGGATGCGGAGAGCAAGTACAAGGCGAAGAGCGTCATCGACACGGTTGTCTACCGCGCCGGCGATGCCGTCAGCGGCTGGGGGAAGACGGCACTGGACATGTTCGGTCAGGGCGCCGGCCTGGTAGCCGTGGCCGGCGCACTCTGCGCGCTGCTCTGGGGCTACCTCGGCTGGCAGCTCGGCAAGCAGGCGGACAGGCGAGTGGAAGTACCGGCGATGGCAGAGGTCGCTTGCCGATGAATTCCACCTTGCTTCGACTCAGCGTTCACCACCCTGCGCGGCGATATCGAAGGCGATGCTCCAGTTGTGCAGCGGGTAGGGCTGGTGCACCAGTGCCTTGATGTTGGCTTCGGCAGGCATGAGGTCGGGCAGGTATTCGTAGGTAGCGTCGGCGCGCATCGGGTCGCTGTCGCGTAGCTGGCCGGCGCCGCCGACCTGGTGGCTGGCGTAGCTGATGCGTGGCTGACCGCTGAGATCGCGACCGGCGCGCAGCCGCACGACGGTGTCGGCGACAATGTCGACGGCTTCGATGGGCACTTCGCCGTTGTCGTCACGCAGCACGAAACCCTTGTTATTCACGTCGCGGGCCTGGTGGCCGAGGTACGGCTGGTCGAACGCCAATGGCGGGTGCGGCACATGGTAGTCGATCAACACGTCGCGGCCGTTCGCCGTGGCCTGGCGCGGTGCGAGTGGGGTCCAGCCTTTACGCTCGACGACGACGTGGTGGTAGACCTTGCCGAGCATCTGGCCGAACCAGCGATAGCCGTTCGCCGATAGGTGCACGCCCTTGTCGGTGTAGGGGTAGACCGGGCCGACCAGGTACCAGCCGGGTTCTTCCTGGGCCAGTTCCCACTGCGCCATGCCGACCGCGAGCGAACCGTCCTTGACCGAGGATTTGGCGTCGGTCTGGTAGCTGAAGAAGGCCGGCATCTTTTCCTGCCCGGCGATGGCCTTGGCGGTGTCGGCATAGAGGTCGTCGCGCAGCTGGCGCAGCTTGGCCTTGTAGTACGCCTGATCGTTCTTGCCGCCATTGGTATGGGAATAGTCGTACTCGCCCTGCAGCCAGAAGAATGCGCTGATGCTGTAACTGGCCTGTTGCGCGTCGGCCAGCGCCTTGGCCTGATCGACGGCCTGGGTCACGCGCAGGTATTCGTTGGTGCCGCCGGTTTTCGAGAGCTGGGCGATGGAGCGACCCGAGGTCGAGGCGTTGCTGGCGACGAACAGGTGTTCCGGATCGGTGTCGCGGCCGAGGTGATGCAGATAGAGCCGACGTGCCATATTCAGCGCGCCGACTTCCACCGATTCGCCTTCCTCCTGCGCCTGCGGCGCGAGCTTGCCGACCTTCTCTGCATCGAGCACCACGGCCGCGTTGCTCTTCTGCTGCACCACGGCACGCAGCGGGGTGAAGGCTGCTTCGCCCACTGGCTTGAACGACGCGCCGCTGAAGGCTGCCGAGCGTGGTGACTGGCCGAGCATCAGGTTGTCGTAGCGTGGCGCGACGGACAGCGCCGGCCAGCCCTCGGCGGCGGAGGCGAGCGACTGGCCGTAGGTGATGATGTGGTTGTACTTGCTTTCCAGCGGCTGGGTCAGCTCGTTCGGCTTGGCCAGGAGCTCGGCGGTCAGGCGCTTGTTCTCGGCGTCGCGGGCGGCCAGCTGCCCCTCTGTTTCGGCCGCCAGGCTGGGCGTGGCCAGGGCGAGCAGGAGTGCGGCGGCGAGGGTGCTGTGCAGGATCGTCGGTTGATCAGGGCGATGGGGCATGAAGTTGTTCCGGATGCGCTGGGCAGTTTCGTGCGGCTGCCTGCGGGCGAGCCGTGGACAATTGGCGAACGCGCTTTCGACGATGGCGAAGGAGGTAAGTTCGCGGCCGCCATGTCGATGGCGGATTGGCTATGCTGTCGCGCATTCGAGCAGCGATGCGCAGCAGGCTTCGGCAGGTCGAACGATGCCGCTGTCGGCCGTTCCCATGCACGTCATCCCATTACCAGAGGAGAATTCCAATGAGCCACAAAGCCATATTCGTACAGCCCGGCGGCGGTTATGACCGGGTCATCGTCGGCACCAGCGAGGCCCCCAGGCCGGAGGCCGGCGAGATCACCGTGCGCCTGCGCGCCAACTCGCTCAACTACCACGATTTCGCGGTGGTCAGCGGCATGTGGGGCCCCAGCGAGCCACGCATTCCCATGGCCGATGGTGCCGGTGAAGTGGTGGCGGTGGGTTCGGGCGTGACTGAATTCGCCGTTGGCGATGCGGTGGTCAGCACCTTCTTCCCCGACTGGCTGGCCGGTGAGCCGCTGATCGAGGGTTTCGCCACGGTGCCGGGCGATGGCGTCGATGGTTATGCACGGGAAATGGTCACCGCCCGCGCCACCTCGTTCACCCATGCGCCCAAGGGCTACAGTCATGCCGAGGCGTCTACGCTGACCACCGCCGGCCTCACTGCCTGGCGTGCGCTGATGGCCGACGGCAAGCTGAAACCCGGCGACAGCGTGCTGATCCAGGGCACCGGCGGCGTTTCCATCTTTGCCCTGCAGTTCGCCAAGATGGCCGGCGCCACGGTCATCGCCACCTCGTCCAGCGATGCCAAGCTGGAGCGCCTGCGCGAGATGGGCGCCGATCACCTGATCAACTACCGCAGCACGCCGGCCTGGGGCGAGACGGTGCGCAAGATGACCGACGGCCGCGGCGTCGACCACGTGATCGAAGTCGGTGGGCCGGCGACGCTGGAGCAGTCAATGGTGGCGGCGCGCATTGGCGGGCATATCTCGGTGATCGGCATCCTCACCGGCGTTGCCGGCGAGCTGCCGCTGGTACCGGCCCTGGTGCGCCAGCTGCGTCTGCAGGGTGTGCTGGTGGGCAGCCGCGCGCAGCAGCAAGAGATGATCCGCGCCATCGATGCCAACGGCATCCGTCCGGTCATCGACAAGCACTTCGCCGTGGACGATATCGTCGAGGCGTTCCGCTACCAGGAAACCAACCAGCACTTCGGCAAGATCTGCCTGGATATCTGAGCCTGGCATCGGCGGCGGCTGCGTTTAGAATGCGCGGCCACGCTGCCGACGATGCCCGCCCATGACACCCGAACACCTCACCACCCTGCAAAATCACCTGCTCGACGCGTTGGCCAATGTGCCCAGCGAGACGCGACGACTGTTCCATGGTCGCGGCCGCTGCTATCCGGGGCTCGAACAGCTGACAGTCGACTGGCTGCAGGGCTTGGTGCTGGTGGCGCTGTTCCGTGATCCGGGCGAGGCGGAACGGGCGGCGCTAGAGCAGATGCTCATGGCGCTGACCGAATCCCCGGCCTGGAAGCAGAGCCAGGCACAGCGCTTGCTGCTGCAGCATCGCTATCTGCTGGACGCGCCGACCGAAGCGTTGCTGGGCGATGTGCCCGCCGAGTGGCTGATCAGCGAGAACGGTCTGCGCTACAAGCTTGATCTCGGGCGCAAGCAGAACAACGGCCTGTTCCTCGATATGCGCTACGGCCGCCATTGGGTGCAGGAACACGCGCAGGGCAAACGGGTGCTCAACCTGTTCGCCTACACCTGCGGCTTTTCCGTCGCGGCGATCGCCGGTGGCGCCGAACACGTGGTCAATTTGGACATGGCCAGTGCCGCGCTGACCCGTGGGCGGGAGAACCATCGCCTCAATGGTCACGATCTCAGCAGGGTCAGCTTTCTCGGCCACGAACTGTTCAAGTCGTGGGGCAAGGTGCGCAAGCTCGGGCCTTATGACCTGATCATCATCGACCCGCCTTCCTTCCAGAAGGGCAGCTTCGCCCTGACCCGCGATTACCAGAAGATCCTGCGCAAGCTGCCGGAGTTGCTGGACGGCGGCGGCCAGGTGCTGGCCTGCGTGAATGACCCGGATATCGGCGCGGACTTCCTGATCCAGGGCATGGCTGCCGAGGCGCCGCAGCTGCGCTTCGAGCAGCGCCTGGAGAACCCGCCGGAGTTTCCTGACATCAGCCCCGAGAGCGGGCTCAAGGCACTGCTGTTTTCGGCCTGACGCTGGATCGAGTCAGTCCCTTGTGACCGGCTCTGCATCGGCCTTGCCGAGCAAGTTCTCGACGTCCTCGATCACCTGCAGTGCCGCCAGCGGACCGCCGACGGACGTCCACAGCGAGCCGTCGACAGCGCCGAAGCGTTTGCTCTGCAGCGCCGAGAGCTGGCCGAACGCCGGGGTCTGTTCGGCCTGACGCATGGCCTCGACCGCCTCGCCGCTGGTAGCCAGGGTGCCGATCACCAGCCAGTCGGCATCCAGCAGTTCCAAGGACTCCAGGCTCAGTGCCATCGAGTGGGTGTGGCCGGGGTCCTGCTGATGGGCGGGGCGGGTGAGGCCGAGGTCTTCGATGACCGTGCTGGCGAAGGCGTCCTTGAACATGTACGAGGGGCCCTTGGGATTCCAGCGCACGATGCTGAGGGTTTCGGCCTGATGCGTGCTCAGCCGCTCGCGCGCCTGCTCGACCCGGGCGCGGTAGCGGTCCAGCACGGCGTTGGCTTCGGCGTTCTTGTTCAGGATCTGTGCGGTGCGCTGCATGGTTTCCTGCCAGGGGCGACCCCAACTGTAGGTGATCACGGTCGGCGCGATCTCGTTGAGGATCGCCAGCTGCTCCGGCTTTACCGGGCCGGTGAGGATCAGATCGGGCTCCAGTTCGAGCAGGGTTTCCAGATTCGGATTGTCCAGATCACCGACCACCGGGACGTCCGCCGGCAGCTTGCCCTCGAGGTAGCGCGGCGGTACGGCCTGGCCGCGGCCGTTGATGGTGCCCACCGGGGTGACGCCAAGGGCGAGCGCGGTATCCAGATCGATTTCGCTGAGGGTGATCACCCGCTTCGGCGTTTCCGGCACGGTGACGGTGTTGCCCATGGCATCGCTCACCTGGCGCGTATCGGCCAGTGCGGGCAGGGCGAGCAGGCTGGCCAGCAGGGCGGCGGCCAGGTGACGTGGGGTCTTGAGGGTCATTGCATACCTTCCGTTTCGGGGTGTTCTCGGAGAGTGGGTTGCTGGAGGGCACGGGTACGGCGGCGCGGCACGATCACCGGCGCGCCGTCGCCGGGGGCCGGAAGGATGTCGACGTCGGTGTCGTAAAGGCGGTCGACCAGGGCCTTGGTCATCACCTGCCGCGCCGGGCCGATGGCCTGCACCCGGCCGTCGGCCAGGGCGATCAGCTCATCGCAGTAACGGGCGGCCACGCCGAGGTCATGGATCACGATCAGCACCGTGCGCCCGGCCGCGGCGATCTGGTGCACGGCTTCCATCACCTCGGCCTGGTGGCCGATGTCCAGCGCGCTCGTGGGTTCGTCGAGCAGGATCAGGTCGGTGTTCTGCGCCAGGATCATGCCGAGCCAGGCCCGTTGCGCCTGGCCACCCGAGAGCGAGGCGGCGCTGCGTTGCCAGATCGCGTCGAGCTGCATCACCTCGCGGGCGCGTGCGACCTGGCGGGCGTCTTCCGCGCTCCACTGGTTGAACCAGCCCTGATGCGGATGGCGGCCGTACTGCACCAGCTGTTCCACGCGGCCGATTGACCAGCGCCATCAGCGGGCAGAGCAGCAACAGCAGCATTGCGACGGGCTTGACCGTCTGATAGCTGACACCGGCGAAGTGGCCCATGGTCCACAGGTAGATGCTGCCCAAGTGAGCGAGGGGTTGCGTCGACATGGCGAAGTCGCCGAGGGCGCCGAGCAGTTCCGACAGCGCAATGCCGATGACGATGAACAGGTAGCCCTGCTCGCCGGGGCGTCGGCACAGGGCGAACAATGCGGCGGCCGCCAGCGCGGCTCCGAGTGGCGACGCCCACCATGGCCAGTTGCCGAGGGTCAGGTAGAGGGCGAAGACGACCACAGCCAGCGAGGCGCCCTCGTTCACACCGATCATGTCCGGTGTCGCCAGGCGGTTGCGTACCAGGGTCTGGATCAGGCAGCCGGCCATGCCCATGGCCAGCCCGGCGATGATCGCGGCGGCGACCCGCGGCAGGCGAATCTTGAAGAGCATGATTTCCTGCAGCCTGCTGCCGTTTCCGGTGAGGGTGGCGATGACGTCGGGCACGCCGAGATGGCCGCTGCCGAGGCTGGTCGCCAGTACGGTCAAGCCCAGCAGTACCAGCACGAGCAGGGTGAACATCAACCAACTGCGCCGATGCAGCAGCAGGCTGATGCCACCGAGGCGCAGCGTCCAGACGCCGGAAGGTGTGGGGATGGAGGTCATGGCTACCTCACCGTCAACAGGGAACGAAAGCCGCCGCGCAGCACGATGGCGATCAGCGCCGGCGCGCCGAGCGCGGCCAGCAGGGTGCCGACGGGCAGTTCGTACGGCTGTAGCAGCCAGCGCGAGAGCACGTCGGCGGCGAGCAGGAAGAGCATGCCGAACAGCGTGGAAAACAGCAGTTGCCGCAGCAGTGCCACCGGCTCGATGCGGCGCGCGCAATAGGCGGCGAGAAAACCGAGAAAGCCGATCGGCCCGGCCAGCGAGATGGCGCAGGCGGTGAGCAGGGTGGATGCCGCCAGCACGCCGAGGCGCACCCAACCGGTATGGATGCCCAGCGCGCGGGCCTGGCTATCGCCCATCTGCATCAGGGTCAGCTGACGGCAGAGCAGCGTCGCCAGCACCAGTCCGAGCACGGCCAGCGGGCTGACCGTCTCGACCGCATCGAGGCTGGAGGCCGACAGCGAGCCAAGGTTCCAAAAGCGGAACTGCTCCAGCGCCACCCGCGTGGAGAGCAGCAGGAAATTCGCCAGACCGCCGAAGATCGCGCCAAGCGCCACCCCGGCAAGAATCAGCTTCAGCGGGCTGGCCTGACCCAGCATCAGGCCGACGCCCAGCACCAGCAGGTTGCCCAGCAGGGCGCCGGCGCCGGACCAGAGCAGGTAGCCCCGGGTCGACTCGACGCCGAAATAGATCAGGCCGATCACCAGCCCGAGCACCGCGCCGGCATTGACACCGAGCAGGCCGGGTTCGGCCAGCGGATTGCGTGTCGCGCTCTGCAGCAGCGAGGCGGCGATTGCGAGGCTGGCGCCCACTACCAGCGCGGCGAGGGTGCGCGGCAGCCGCAGGGTATCGACGACCATAGCCAGCTTGTCGTCGGCCAGGTAGTCGGGCTGGCCGAGCAGATAGCCGAACACGGAGTCGGCACCATACACGCCGGCACCGGTGGCCAGGGACAGCGTCAGCAGCACGAGTAGAAGCCCGCCGCCGGCAATCAGCGTGGTCTTCTGCGACCTGGGCATCCTCTGATCAGTCGGCATGGTTCACTTCGCGTCTCCAGGTGAACCCGGCGGCTCGCGCCGCCGGGCGGGGCGTCAGATGTCGTAGGCGAAACCGACGAAAAGCGTGCGACCCATGAGGATGTTGTCGACGGCCTGAGCCACCTCGTCGCGCTTCTCGTTGGTCAGGTTGTTGAGCCCGCCGTTGAGTGTCAGCTGCTTGGTGGCCTGGTAGCGGGCACCGAGGCTCAGGGTGTGGAAGGCACCTGTCTCGAACGCCCCGGAACGCGCCACGTCGTACAGGTACTGGCTGCCGGTGTACTGGTAATCGAGGTTCAGACCGAGCTTTGGCAGCGCCTGCCAGTCGGCACCCAGGTTGGCGATATGCTGCGGCGAGTTGCGGATCGGCTCGTCGGTGTCGCGATCCTTGGCGTCGGAGTAGGTGTAGTTCGCGCGCAGGCCGATGCGGTCGCTCAGCAGGTAGTTGCCCTGCAACTCGTAACCCTTGATCCGCACATGGGGCTGGTTGTAGGTGGTCAGCACCGGGTCGGCGGCGACGATCTGGCCGTTCACCCGAATCAGCCGCGTCGTTTCGGTGCTGATCATGTCTTCGATGTCGGTCTGGAAGAACATGATGCCGGCCTGCAGGCGGTCGTTCTGGTAGAAGGTGCCGAGCTCGTAACTGGTGGCGGTTTCCGGCTTGAGATCCTCGTTGCCGACCGTCACGCAGTAGCCACGGCAGGCGATTTCCACGTAGGTGGGATCGGATTGGGCAATGCTCGGCGCCTTGAACGACTTGCCCACGCCGCCCTTGATCACCCAGCTGTCGCTCATGTTGTACACGCCGTAGGCGCGCGGGCTGAATTCGCTGCCGTAGCTTTCGTGATCATCCCAGCGGGTGCCGAGGGTGATATCCAGCTGTCCCAGGGAGAACTCGTCCTGCAGGTAGAGCGCCTGCTGATCGACCTCGATCTCCGAACCCAGGTTGTTGCTGTGGCTGAGTTCGGTGCGGCGCAGTTCGCTGCCCAGGGTCAGCAGGTGGTTGCCGAGGAACGCGGTCACCTGGCCGTCGACCGTATGGTTGGTCTGGTTGACGTTGCTGAAGCGGCCGCCGCGCAGGTCGGTCATGACCTCGGAGTCGTCCATCAGGTCGACGTCTTCGTAGTAGTAGCGGACCCGCGAGTTGAAGCCGTCCCAGCTGCCGTTGTGGGTCAGGCCGAAGGCGCTGCGTTCCATCTCCTGAACGTTGGTCGGAAAGGCGAAGCCCGAGTTGCTCCAGGTGCCCTTGCGGTCGTCCTCACGATAGCTCAGGTCGAGGTCGATGCTCTGGCGCTCGTCTAGCAGCCAGCTCAGGCTGCCGTAGGCGCTGGCGTTCTGGCGTTTTTCGGCGGCATCAATCAGGGGCGACGTAGTCTGGTCCGAACCCCAGGCAGCCTGGTCGGTGCCCTCGACGATCAGGTTGCCGAGCAGCTTGTCCTCGATCAGCGCACCGCTGATGTAGCCGCTGGTCTTGTGGCTGTCACCGGAATCACCCTCGGTCGGGTGCTCGTAGCCGTAGGCGATGCCGGCCCTGGTGTCGGCGGTCGGTTTACGCAGGATCACGTTGACCACGCCACCAATGGCATCGGCGCCGTAGAGCGAGGACATCGGCCCGCGGATCACCTCAATGCGCTCGATGGCGGCGATCGGGATCGAGGACAGATCGAAGTCGTTGGCGTAGTTGGAGACCAGGGCTTCACGCGAGTTGATGCGGCGGCCGTTGACCAACAGCAGGGTGTAGTCCGAATCCATCCCGCGCAGTCTGATTTCCTTGCGGCCGTAGGTCGAAGACGGGCTGATGTACACCCCCGGCAGGTATTTCACCGCATCGGCGAGGTTGTACACCGGCAGCTTGTCGAGGTCGTCGCGGGTGACCACCGACACGCTCGCCGGCGCGCTGAGTTCGCTGTGGGCGGTCTGGGTGGCGGTGATGACTTCGTTCTGCAGCGTGACCGGCTCGCTGGCGATGGCGAGCATCGGAACGAGTGCGCCGAGCAGCGTGAGCGGCAGGTGACGGGGACGACTGATGGTTCTTACAGAAGGCATTGCAGGCTCCATTGCGATTTGATCGATGCGGGATGTAAGTCTCATCAGGCGCGCGGCTGCAGGTTCAGGCCCTGCTTGTGGTTGTGGGTGTTGGCAGTTGTCCATGGCGTCGCAGGGCAGCGAGCAGTAACAGCAGCGCTGCACCTGCGGTCAGCGCGATGACCACGTGGAGCCCTGCGAGGTGTTCGAAACCCGTCAGCGCGCCATCGGCAGTCGTACCCAGGTAGGCGGCGGAGGCCAGGCTGCCGAGGCCGGCGGCAACGCTGCTGACGGACCCGTGCAGCGCCATGAACGCGGCGCGTTGATGGGGCGCCGGAATGCTCGCGGCGACCGTCGTGGTGCTGCTGGTGCGCAATGTGCTGAGTGCCATGAACAGGCTGAACACCAGCAACAGCGGCAGTGGAACCAGCAGGGCGAAGCCGAGCAGCGTGATCAGTGCCAGCAGACCGCTGCTGCTCAGGACCAGCCGGCGGGCGTGGCCGCGATCGATCCAGCTGCCGCCCAGACGCACGGCGGCCAGGCTGGCCAGCCCACCGCACAGGTAGAGCACGCCGATGTGTTCGCGGGCGAAGCCGAGATTGAACTGGAAGAATGCGGAAAAGTGCGGCACCAGCAGGAAGTGGCTGAACATCTGCAATGCGACAAGCGCCAGTGCCCCCAGGCACAGCGGTGAGCGCAACAGCGGGCGCAGCGCTCCTGGCGGGCGTGGGTGTGGTTGCGGACTGGGGAAGAGGATGTGGCAGCCAAACGCGAGCGCCAGGCCAACCGCGGCAATGCCCAGCATCGGCGCGCGCCAGCCCAGCCAGCGCGCCAGCTCCAGCGCCAGAGGCGTGACGACGATGGCGGCGAGGGAGAAACCCATCGCTAGGCGGGCGAGCTGCCGGCCCCGTTCGGCTGGCGGGATCAGATCGAGCAGGCTTGCCATCAGCACCGCGCCCAGGGGGCCGGCGACGAATGCGCTGAGCACGAAGAGCCAGGTCAACTGGTGCGCATCGGAGGCACCTGCGCAGGCGCCGAGCAGGGCGAAGCGCAGGACGAGCAGGGCGAGCAGCACCGGCTTGCGCTCGAAGCGGTCCAGCCAGGCAGCACTGAGCGCCGAGCCGAGGGCCGCTGCCAAGGTCGCGGCGCCAGCCAGATACCCAATGCGGTCGGCGGGCATGTCCAGTTCGCGAACGAAATCCGGGCCGAGCGGCATGATCATCATCAGGCTGCCGATCGATAGCATGCTAATCAGTGTGGCCAGCTGAACAGCCGTTTTCGTTTGTCGATCTGCATCCATGTACATAACGCCGCTGGGTGAGGCGGTGCATCTTATGCAGCTATAAACGCGAATTCAAATGCAAATCGTTATTGTTTGGTTGTGATTTGTGGAGGATGAGCCGGATGGAGGCGGCCTGTGGGCGGAATAGCGGGGATGGCGCATGGCATTCGATACCGTAACTCGCGCGAAAACTCTCGAGATGAACCTATATCGGAGGTCGGCTGCGCCGCCTGAGCAGGCGGCGCCAGCGATCCGTGCTGTACGACCTGCCCTGGGTCAGTCGCGTGCCTCGAGGTCCTTGATCAGCGCCTTCATCTCGTCGATCTCACGGCGTTGCGCCTCGATGATGCTGTCCGCCAGCTCGCGCACCCTCGGGTCTTGGATATCCGCCCGCTCGCTGGTGAGGATGGCGATGGAGTGGTGCGGAATCATCGCCTTCATCCACGACACCTGGTCCACCGTCGCCTGGCTGCGCACCAGCCACAAGGACACTACGAACACCAGCGCGCTGCCGGCGAAAATGGCGATGTTCACCCCACGCCGCGGATACATCTTCAGCATGAATGCCAGCATGACGATCGCCATGGCCGCGCCCATGATCAGCGCCATGTAGGCGCGGGTTTCGCTGAACAGGATGTGGTCGGTCTGGAACACGTTCAGGTACATCAGGCCGAACATGACCAGCGTCGAGGTGGCAATCATTGCGCCGAATTTGACGTAGGGCTGCATAGGCGTGCTCTCCTCTCGCTATGACTGGTGGGGCGGCAAATCGCCAGCCCATTCGGTCATCTCGACAGCCCTCGGTCGGTGCCGTTCACGTTTCTCGGCCACGCCAGCGGCACGCTCTGGCCGACTGCGATGGCCTCGCAGGGCTGACCGCAGCGCAATGTGCAGCCGGCCCTAATCGCCGTGGCGACCTTCGAGGCGCCGCGGCTCAGCGAGTGGCCAGCTCTTCGCAGCTGGGCTCGATGGTGAACGTGCGCGCCGAGTCGACCGGGCCGAGCTTCTCCAGGGTGCGGCGGCCGAGCAGTACGGGGTAGTGCATTTCATCGCGATCCCTGAGCGAGAACTGCTCCTCGAGGAGGCGTTCGCCGATGCACACTTTCATCAGCACGACCGGACGATCTTCCTTGCCGCCGGCGCCCCGGACCGTCAGTTCTCGATGCAGTTTGCGCTCGATGCGCGATTTGACCAGCTTGCCCCGTTCGATGTCCTCAAGGTCCAGATCGAAGCGGACCCACTCGTCACCGTCCCGCTCGAAATACTCGATGTCTTCGGCATGCATCGACGAAGTTAGCGCGCCAGTGTCGAGCTTGAACTTCACCGTGACTTCCTCGGGAAGCACCCTGCCACGCTCGACCCAGCCGAGCGGTGTGCCGTCGGCGGCGAGGGAAGGGAGGGTATGCAATGACAGCAGCAACGCGGCGGGTAGAGCCAGCAGTCGTGACGATTTCAATGGCAACTCCGGGGGTAGTGGCTTCGCTCAATAGAGCGAAATCTGCCGCGGACGTTCAGCGCACCGTGGTTTCGCCGCTGCGACCGGTTGGCGATCGACTACCTTGAGCCGCTTCGCGTTCGCCGATCTGTTCGCTCAGTGCACGAACGAATGCGTCCACCGCGACGGGCAGGTAACGCGAGCTGCGCACGTACACGCCGAGGTCGCTGAACACCGCGCCGCCGTCGTTCAGCGGTACATGCACGAGCGTGCCGCCGGCCAGCTCGGCTTCGATGCCGATGCGCGTCTGGAAAGCGACCCCGGCACCGCGCTTGGCCATCTGCAAGGCCAATTCCACGGAGCTGGTTTCCAGCGGCGCCTTGTGCCGCGGGCGAGTGCGCGCCAGCAGCGGCGCCAGCAGGTGATGGATGGACAGATCGCTCTTGGCCAGGATCAGCGGGTATTCGGCGCAGGTGGCGAAGCTCACCTCGGCGCGTTCGGCCAGCGGATGCGAGGGGGGAACGATTGCGCCGAGACGGAAGTGGCCGACGCCCAGCTGCTGCAAGTCAGCGGTACGCGGCAGGGCAAAGGCCAGGCCGATGTCCGCCTGGCCGCTGATGACAGCCTCGGGAATCGCCTGCGAGCCAAGGCTGGTGACGCCCACGGTAACCCGCGGATAGCGTTCGCGCAGCTGCTCCAGCACGCCAGGTAGAAGATCGGTGGTGACCCCGGATACCGTGGCGATTTCCACATGGCCGGTGCGCAGGCCCTGCAGTGCGTCCAGTTCGGAGCGCACACGCTCGGCGTCCTGCAGCACGACGATGACATGGCGGGCGAAGATCTCGCCGGCGGCGGTCAGCCGCAGTCCGCCGGGCAGGCGTTCGAAAAGGGGCGCGCCGATCTCGTCTTCGAGCTTGAGAATCTGCCGGTTTACCGCCGACGAGGCGACGTTGAGCCGGCGCGACGCCTCGCGAATCGACTGGCAGCGCCGCACCATGTCGAAGTAATGGATGGCCGGGGAATGGATGCGCAGTTTGCGGGCCACGGTCGGTCAGCGATCCGCGGGCGGAGGTGGCGTCAGTCCGCAGCCCTTGAGGATGATGGCGATCAGGTTGTCGCTGGCGTGCGCGAAATCGGCGCGGGTCATGCGCTTGCCGTTGATGCGGCGGATCTGGTCGGAGAAGTCGGCATAGTGTTGGGTGCTGCTCCAGATCATGAAGATCAGGTGCATTGGGTCGACCGGGGCCATCTTGCCGGCGGCGATCCAGGCGTCGAACACCGCGGCGCGGCCACGGAACCAGTTGCGATAGTCCTGGTTGAAGTGCTCGGAGAGGCACTCGCAGCCGCTGATGACTTCCATGGCGAAGATCTTCGAGGCCTGCGGATGGCGGCGCGAGAATTCCATTTTGATGCGGATGTACTCGGCCAGGGCGGTGGCGGGGTCGTCGTCAACGGTGAGGTCGTCGAAGGCAGTGTCCCAGAGCTCGAGAATATGCCGCATGACTTCGACGTACAGCCCCAGCTTGCTGTTGAAGTAGTAGTGCACGTTCGCCTTGGGCAACCCGGCACGGGTGGCGATGGCGTTCATGCTGGTGCCCTTGAAGCCATAGCGGGCGAACTCTTCGGCGGCGGCTGCGAGAATCGACTCCTCGTTCTTCTGGCGAATACGACCTGCGGGTTTGCCGTGGGCGGTGTAGAGCGGCTGCGGTGCGTAGTTCTTGTCCATGGTCCCTGTCCGTGAGCGCGCTGGCGGCCGGCCTTCAGTTATGAGCGTTAGCCCAGCATTGGAGGCCGTCATCGGTTTCGGTGGGCTGAAGCCCACCCTACGGTTCAGGCCACGAACCCCAGAGTAAGAGGCGGTGAACCGAGTCAGGCGGATTCTGCACGAGTTTTGTTGCATGAGCAGCCGTTGCGCTTGTCAGGATCAACAGTCGCCCTTGCAGGCAAGCGCCGCCCGGGCATTCGGGCGGCGAGCGCGTCAGAAATGCGCTTTGACGATGGCGCTGAAGGTGTTCTGGTCGGTCGGGCCAACGAAGTTCTCGCTGACGAAGCCACCGTCTTCGATGCCGTACTTGTTCGACCAGTAGTCGTATTCGATACCGACATAGAGCTTGCCGGGCGTGTAGTCCAGCGCCTTGCCGAGGTCGTACTTGATCTGCGGGTTGAAGTGGAAGTTCTTCTTCAGCTCGGTGTTGCTGTTCTTCTTGTCGTTGACGACCCAGTCGATATAGCCGTCGAAGAGAATGTCCGATTTGCCCACCGGGAAGGTCATGGCCCAGGTCGGAGTAATCTGCCACTGACCGCCCGGCTTGCCGGTGGTGCCGTCTGGCTTACGGTAGTAAGTGTTCAGCGAGAAGCGGTCGAAACCGGGAATGGCGAGATCGACTGCCGGGCCGAGCAGGTAGTTCTGGTTGGGCGTACCGTCGTCCTGGCTTTCTCCGCGCTCGTAGGTTGCCGAGATGAGCACGTCCTTGATCGGACCGAAGGACAGGTCGGTACCCGTGATCTTGCCCAGCGAAAGGCGCGGGCTGAACTCACCGTAGTAGGTGTGACCGTCGCTGCCGGAGATGCCGTTGTACCACTTGTTGTCGACGAACAGGAACACGTCGCCCCACGTCCAGCCGCTGGCGTGTTCGAAGGTGATGGTCTGCTGGATGTCGCCGGCATCCACCTTGTAATCCTTGCCGTACAGGTAGGTCAGGCTGTTGTTCTGCCAGAGCATTGGGCTGGCCATGGCTTGGCTGCTGAGGATGAACCCGGCCGCGAGGGCTGCGGTGGTCAGGCTGCGCTTCATTGAGTGTGTCTCCGTATTGGCATTTGAATGAGCTTGTAAGTTGTCCAAGCGGTCAGGCTTTGGTCACAAAGCAAGCGTCGCGCCAATACCGAAGATCCCATTGAGTTTCTTTATAAATCATTGATAGGAAAAGATTTATTTTTCGCAGGCGAAACGTTTTGACTGATGGCAGGGCTGCCGGATGGGAGGTGGGCGCGTTGGCGTGACCTGACCGATGCGTCAGCTTGCTTCAGTTTGGGGCGCTGCGATGGCCGTTCGCCAGGCTCGCCACCGAAACGGTGCGTCGACTGGTCAAGGCGAAGTGAGGTGGGAATCGCGGAGGGATGAAACGCAACTGCCGGCAAGGCGCCGGCAGTCGGGTGTAGCGAACGAACTTACTGCTGGGTGACCAGGGCGGTGTTGTTCCAGCCGCTCTGGTTGATGTAGGCCGCATTGCCGTAGCCGGCCTGGCTGGCGACGGCGTCGTTGCCGAAGCCGTTCTGAGTCACCTTGATCAGGTGATCGGCGCCGCTCTGGCTCAGCATCACGTCGTTGAAGTAGCCTTCCTGGCGAACGGTGGCCAGGTTGTCGCGGCCGTCCTGTTCGATATCGGCTGTGTTGTTCGCACCGTAGCTGACGCCGACGATCTCGTTGTCGACGCCGTGTTGTACGGCGTTGAGCTCATTAGCGACACCGTCCTGGTGGAAGTGCAGATCATTGCCTCGGCCCTCCTGCTCCACGGAGGCGACGTTGAAAGCGCCTTCCTGGATGGTCTTGGCAGTCTGATTGCGTCCGTCCTGGTATACGTCAGCTCGGTTATCTGTACCAGCTTGGTCAGTTGTAGCGGTGTTGTTACCGCCGAACCAGCCGTTGGTTTGCGTGATGCTCGAGTCATTACGTTCGCCGTACTGCACGACGAAAGCGTTCTGCGCATTACCGCTCTGGTCCACATTGACAATGTTGTGGCTGCCGACGGAATCGACATACGCCTCGTGCTGCAGGCCGGTTTGCGAAACCATCGCGTCGTTGCGCCAGCCGCTCTGCTCGACTTCGGCGATGGAGCCGCTGCTGGCGACCTGCACCACTTGCGCATCGTTGTCGATGCCCTGCTGGGTGACGGTTGCGCGGTCGTGGTTGCTGAGGAACTGAGTGATGCTGGCGCTGTTCAGGTCGCCGTTCTGGTTGACCACTGCCTGGCTGCCATAGGTGGCGGTCTGGGAGATCAGGCCGTAGTTGTCCTTGCCGTCCTGGTTGGTGGTGGCGTTGGTCATGGTCGCGCCGGACTGGAACGTCTCTGCAACGTTGTTGACGCCTTTCTGGTTCTGCGTGGCGCCAGTCTTGTAGGTGCCGGTCTGCTCTACCAGTGCATCGTTGCCCCAGCCGTTCTGGGTCTGGGTCGAGCCGGTCATCAACGTGCCGCTCTGGCGGGATTCGGCATTGTTGAAGTTGCCGGTCTGGGTCTGGGTGGCGGTAGTGGCTTCCGAGCTGATCTGCTCGACATTTGCGTCGTTGCTGAAGCCGCTCTGGTTTTGTGTGGCGAAGTTGCCCGAACCGCCGCTTTGCAGCACTTCTGCGTTGTTGTTGATGCCGTGCTGGTTCTGCTCGGAGGTGTTCTCGGCGGCAAAAGCCTGGGCAGTGGCGACGGTCAGAATGGCTGCTACAAGAGGTTTGAACTTAAACATTTTTGTCACTCCATGGATGTTTTAAGTACAGCGGTATTTCCTTGGGATTAGCGGTACTGGCGAACCACTACCGTCAGACCTCGGCCGCTCTGGCTGACATTGCTGCTATGCCCGCTGCCGGTCTGTTCGATGAGAGCGCGATTGCTCGAGCCCTGTTGTGCGATGGCGGCGCGGTTGTCCGAGCCGGTCTGTTCGATGTGGGCGTCATTGTCGAAGCCGTTCTGGCTGATCAGCGCTGCGTTGCCTTGGCCGATCTGCTCGATGCTGGCGCTGTTGGCGTAGCCGTTCTGGATGATGTAGGCCTCCAGTTCTGAGCCCGCCTGGGCGATGCGGCCGGTCATGCTGTCGCCTTTTTGCTGGATCAGCGCGGTGGAGCGCTGGCCGCCCGCGGCGGCGTGAGCGGCCGGATCGGCCGAGACAAAGGCCAATTCGTTGGGGGCGAGATCGAGCGAGGCGGGAATGTCGGCGTGGCTGGCGGTAGCCAGTAGCAGAACTGCGGGTAGCAGCAGGTCATGCGCAATCCGTTGCGAGCGAGTCATGGCGTCCTGTCCTGATGGGCTCTGATGTCGACATACTTGCCCTTAATGGGGGCGGCGAACATCCATCCAATGATTGAAAATGTTGCGATCCGGTGCGTAACGGGTGGCGATTGGCGATACGGGCTGCTGCGTTCGGGGGCACTTGCCGATAGCCGATGGCGCACGGCTGTGCAGACGGCATCGCTATTGAGCGTGCCGTCAGCCGGGAAGGGGATTGCTAGGAAAGCTGAAACGTCGTCGGCGTTGCGCCGACGACTTGGATCTCAGTCCAGCTTGCTCAGGTACTTGCTCAGCGCCGGATGCTCGCCACCGCTGCCTTCGGCGGTCTGCCAGAGGCGCCGGTCGACGCCCTGGGCAATCAGGTGCGCCACGGCAGCCTCGATCGCCGAGAGTACGCAGAGCTGCGCCGGCTCGTTGGTGGTGTAACCCGCCTCCGCTTCGAGCAGTTCCTTGAACTCGATGAACTTGTAGACGTTGGCGCTACGGCCGACGGAGAAGATCGTCTTGGTGGTCATCACGTTCGACAGCACCCTGCCGCTGCGCACGTCGATGGCCCGCAGATTCACCGTGACCTGATCGACGCGGTATTCCTGCGACAGTCCGATGCCCAGATAGCGCGCACCCTGGCCGCCACTGCGCACGTTGGTTTCGTAGGCGACGATGGCACCTTCCATGATGATGTTGGCCGCCAGCAGCGACGGCAGCTCGGACTGGATATTGGGTGCGACATCCGGCTTGGCTTGCGAGGCGCGGATGATCTTGCGCTCGGTCAGCACGTTCTGCAGGCCTTCACGCTCGAGCACCACGAACCAGCCACTGGCCTGCATGGCATCGACCAGCATGCTGGCCGCGCCCTGGGTCACCGCGGTGGAGAAGGAACTGGCCGGAGTGGGCTTGTACTGGCCGGTCTGGTCGCGAAAGCCGTACACCGCAGCCACCAGCGGGCCTTTCGGGCGCGGTAGCGCCAGCAGATCCTGGTAGGTCGAGGTGCGTGGGGTCAGGGTTGGCGGATGCTGGTCGGCAGACATGGGCTCGCGAACGGCGCAACCCTGCAGTACAGCCATCATCCCTATGGCTACGAATAGGCTTCTCATGGCCTTTGTTTCTCCTTGGGGGTCAGTTCTGACCGACTATGATTTCGGACATTTCGCCGGTGAGTCGGTCGGTGATTTCCACGATCAGCATGCCGGCGTCGCCGTTGTAGACGCGCACGATGAAATCGTCGGTGGTCACGGTGCCGGTCTTGCCATCGGTCACGCCGCTGAGCAGATCGCCCAGCAGGCGCGACTCCAGCTGGCTGGTGAAACGGTCCAGGGCGGACTGGTTTTCCAGCAGCGAGGAGCGATCGATGGCATCCGGGTCCTTCTTGCTGTTCTGCGCCTGCGCGTTGCCGAGCAGCCAGGCACCGTTGAGCGGGCTACCGCCGAAGGATGGGTTGACGGGGGTGTACACCAGCTCGGTGGCGCTGGCGCCAGTGCTAAGCAGCAGGCTGGCGAGCAGCGTGCCGAGCGCCTTGTGAATGTGCTGTTTCATAGTTCGTCCTTGGCCATGTCAATGTTGTCTTCGAACAACGCTTCGATCTTGCGCCGGTTGATTTCCTGCACCACGTAATCGGCGGCCTCGTAGGCCGGTTCCTTCATGTCCGCCACGTTGGGCTGCAGGAAGCGGCGATACAGGGTCTGGTTCTCGTGCTCCACCCAGACCAGAACGCCCCAGCGCGCCGAGGGCCTTTCCTTGATGGCAAGGTTGAAGTCCAGGGCGCTGATGTCGTTCAGGCGTTCGCAGAAGCGCAGGTAGAACTCGTGACCGGAGCGGGAAACCGTGTTGTTGGTGATGAATCCTTGCAGCTCGGCTTCGTCGGCCTGAGCGGTCAGGCTCAACAGCAGCAGAAGCAACGCGGCGGTGCGTTTCACGACACCGCCTCACCAACGTGCGCCAGCACCAGTGAGGCACCCTGGGCGCGATTGCTGGCGCCGAGCTTGCGCAGGGCGTTGTGCACATGGCTCTTGATGGTGTGGATGCTCAGGTGCAGCCTTTCACCGATGGCCGCGTTGGACAGGCCCTGGCCGGCGAGCGCGAGGATCTGCTTTTCGCGCAGGGTCAGCTCGTCGATGACCTGATGTGCGTTGCTGAGCTGCCGGTAGCGACAGAGCAGCGTTTCCATCAGCTCCCTAGGTAGCCAGTCGCCCCCGGCGAGCATGGTCTGGATACCCCGGACGAACATGGCGCGCGGCGTTGCGCGGTAGATGACCCCGCGAATCCATGGATGCGTTTCGACCAGTCTGCGTGCCTGATCGGGCTGGGCGTTGATCAGCGCGACCGGCGTGTCGCCGAACTGGCGGAGCAGGTGCACACAATCGTTGCGGTCGTAGCTGGCGACATCCAGCAACACCAGTGCGGAGTCCACATGCTCCGGCCGCGGCGTGACCATGTGGACCAGTGTGCAGCTGGGGCAGTCGTACAGGTGCTGGCGCAGCGTGCTATCGAGCAGCTTGCTGGCGGAGAGAAGTGTTATGCGGAATTGGGCGGGCTGGAAAGCCGGCGCGACATCGTCTTTCATTCGCATGTCCTTTGCTGAATGTTGATGGGCAGTCCTTGATTGCGTGACGCGCAGAGAGCGGTCCCGTCTGGCAATAGAAAGTAGTTCAGCTTTGCGACAAAAAAAAGTCAAAAATTAAAATTAGTGTCAGCATCTCGACGAAAAGGCGATTGAAGAGAATCTTCTGGCTCCGGGGAGGGCTTCTCTCCTAGAGTCCGATCTGTTGAGTGACGGCTTTGGTTCGGGCGTGTGTAGATGGAGATGGAGCGATGATTGATCCCGTGTTTTGGCTGGTGTTCTTCTCGGCCGCGCTGGCGCTGAACCTGTCGCCCGGGCCGGATCTGCTCTACGTGATTTCACGCACCCTGAGTGGCGGCCGCCGTATCGGTATGATTTCCGCCTGTGGCGTATGCAGCGGTGCGCTGGTGCATGTGGCGTTCGCCGCGCTGGGCATCTCGGCGATCCTCGCCACTTCGGCGCTGGCGTTTACGGTGGTCAAGTACGTCGGTGCCGTCTATCTGCTGTATCTCGGCTATCAGGCTCTGCGCTCGGCCGGCGGCGGAACCGTGCTGGCCCTCAAGGCAGCACCGCAAGCGTCCGCCTGGAAAGCCTATCGCCAGGGCGTGCTGGTCGATCTGCTGAACCCCAAGGCGGCGATTTTCTTCATGGCTTTCCTGCCTCAGTTCGTCCGCCCCGAGCATGGCTCCGTACCGCTGCAGCTGCTGGTTCTCGGCGTGCTGGTGGTTGTGGTGGCGATCATCATCGAGTGCGCTGTGGTGCTGCTGGCGGCCCGCGCCACCCAGGCGTTGCGCGACAATCCGGCCATAAGCCAGTGGCTGGACCGGGCGCTGGGCTCGATGCTCATCGCCCTGGGTATTCGCCTGGGCTTGAGCGAACGCCTCTGAAAGGGAATTGATCGCCACGGTGTGGCTCTCATGAAAGAAGGGCAGCCCTTCGGCAGCCCATGATGGGAGCTGTGTATGTCTCAGCAGAGCAAGAACACCTCGGCCAGCCTGATCCCCTGCCTGCGCTATCGCGACCTGGCCAGCGCCATCGACTGGCTTTGTCGTGCTTTCGGCTTCGAATGCCAACGCCAGTACCGCGACGAACAGGTCGGCATCACTCATGCACAACTGGCTTTCGGCAACGGCATGCTGATGGTCGGACCGGTAGTCGATTCCGAGTATGGCCAGCAGCTGCGCCAGCCCGATGAGATTGGCGGCGCATCCACCCAGGGCATCTACGTGATCGTCAACAGCGCCGATGCGCTCTACGCTCAGGCCAAGGCGGTCGGGGCGCAGATCGTCGTCGAGCTCAAGGACGAGGATTACGGCGGTCGCGGCTTCACCTGCCGCGATATCGAAGGGCATCTGTGGAGCTTCGGCACCTACGACCCCTGGGCGGACGAAGCGGCGGGAAGCGTCGCCCAGGCTTGAGTACGTTCCTGCGCGCGGGGCATCGCGCCGACCATCGGGGGGAATGTTCGGCGCGACGTCGCTGTCAGCTTAACTACGACAGCAGACTGCGGAGGAACGACGATGGCCTACGGAAAACTCTACGGCGCCCTGGTGGTGCTGACCGGTGCGTCCAGCGGCATCGGTCGCGCCGCTGCCCAGGCTTTCGCCCGCCAGGGCGCGCGGCTGGTGCTTGCCGCGCGCGACGTCGAAGCGCTGACGGAAACCGCCGATGAATGCCGCGCGCTCGGTGGCGAAGTCCTGGTGGTGCCCACTGACGTCACCCACAGCGACGAGGTCGAAGCACTGGCCAGCGCTGCGGCGGAGTTTGGCCAGGGGCGCATCGATGTGTGGATCAACAATGCCGGCATCGGCGCGGTCGGCGCGTTCGACGAGACGCCACTGGATGCCCATGAACAGGTGGTGCAGACCGATCTGCTCGGCTATCTGCGTGGCGCCCATGTGGTGCTGCCGTACTTCAAGCAGCAAAAGAGCGGTGTGCTGATCAATACGCTGTCGGTCGGCAGCTGGGTAGCGCAACCGTTCGCGGCGGCCTATTCGGCCAGCAAGTTCGGCCTGCGCGGCCTGTCCCAGGCGCTGCGCGGCGAACTAGGAGCCTGGCCGGGGATTCACATCTGCGATGTGTATCCCGGCATCGTCGATACCCCCGGCTTTCGCGACGGCGGCAACTACGCCGGGCGCTCGTTGCAGCCGCCGCCACCGCTGCTCGATCCGCGTCAGGTGGCCAATGCCATGGTCAGTCTGGCCCTGCATCCGCGCCACACCACGTCGGTCGGCGCGACCGCCACATTGCTGCGCCTGGCGCATTTCCTCACCCCGGGCTTCGATCGACTCAATGGGCTGCTGACCGGCTTCGCGCTTGGCCGCGCGCAGCGAGTGGCGCCCTCGTCAGGCAATCTCTTTCATCCGCCGCTGGGCCAGCGGCGCATCGATGGCGGCTGGCGCTCGTCGCCGGATGATGACAAGCGCTGGCTGCTGATCGGCGGTGTCGCAGCCGGGTTGATCGGCCTTGGCGTATGCCTGGCGCGGCGGCGCTGACCCGCTGTCAGCGCACCTTCGGCGCGGCACTGACGCCTTCGAGCGTGGCGAAGGAGGTGTCCTTGGCGGTCAGCAGGAAGTCGCGCATGAAGGGTGAGTCGAGCATGTCGGCGCGGATGCCCGCATAAAGCGTGGCGAACAGACCTTTGTCGCCCAGCCGTTTGGCGGTGACGTAGCCGCGCGAGCTGTACTCGTGCAGCGCCCAGTTCGGCAGCGAGCAGACACCGCGCCCCGACGCCACCAGCTGCATCATCATCACAGTGAGTTCCGAGGTGCGTACCTGCGCCGGTTCGATGTCGGCCGGTTCGAGGAAGCGGGTGAAGATATCCAGGCGGTCGCGTTCGATGGGGTAGGTAATCAGCGTCTCGCTGGCCAGGTCTTCCGCGCGGATGTACGGCCGCGCGGCCAGTGCATGCTGGTTCGCCACCGCCAGCAGGGCCTCGTAGGTGAACAGCGGCACGTAGGTGATGCCGGGCAGCTCCAGCGGATCGGAGGTGACCACCAGATCGAGATCACCACGCGCCAAGGCCGGTAGCGGGGCGAAGGAGAAGCCCGAGGCCAGATCCAGCTCGACCTCGGGCCAGGCATCGCGGAACTGGTCGATGGTCGGCATCAGCCACTGAAAGCAGCTGTGGCATTCGATGGCCATGTGCAGCCGCCCGGCGGTTCCGCCGGCCAGACGGGCGAGGTCACGTTCGGCACTGCGCAGTTGCGGCAGCATCAGATCCGCCAATTGCAGCAGACGCAGGCCGGCGCTGGTAAAGCGCACCGGGCGGGTCTTGCGCACGAACAGCTGCAGGCCGAGGCGTTCTTCCAGTTCCTTGAACTGATGGGAAAGCGCCGACTGCGTCAGGTGCAGGCGCTCGGCGGCTTCGACGAGACTGTCGGTTTCCCGAAGTGCATGAAGCGTCTTCAGGTGACGAATTTCCAGCATGCCGAACTACCTTGCGAAGCGGGATCAGCAAGGCCTTGAGCAGCATGCCTGATGTTCCCTGAATGAGTAAGAAGATGAGCAACGCTCATCCGTCGCAAGTGTGTCCCAGCATCTGGATGCTGTCGAGTCGCCGCTACGCAATCGGCCTGGCCATTCAGAACCAGAGCCGCGAAACCATGTAGGCCAGACCAAAGAAGAACAGCAGCGCGGCAACGATCATCGCGCCGTCGCGGGCCATCATGCCCAGCCCCAGCACGCTCAATGCGGCGCCGGCGGTGGAATTGCCGAACGGGATCAGTTCCAGCGGCGGCATGGTGGCCGCGATGGCCAGGCACAGCACGGCATTCAGGCGGTTGGCCAGGCCATTGGTAAGGAAGGTCAGGCGGCGCTTGAGCAGCCGGTCGACGAAGCCGGCAATGCGATGCAGGAAGGCGATGGCTTTGTTGTACTTGCTGCGCGAAGCGCTACGCCGCAGCAACCACTTGGGCAGCCAGAAATGCTTCCTGCCGATCAGTAGCTGAATCGCGATCAGCGAAACCATCACCGCGAACACGCTGGGCAGGCCAGGTATTCCGGACAGCGGCGAGAACACCAGCAGCCCAGGCACCAGCAGCAGGGCACCGAAGCTGCGCTCATCGGTGGCTTGCAGCATGCACTCGATGGTCACCGGCTGGTCGGCTTCGCCGGCCTGTTCGAGACGCTGCAGCAAACTTTCGAGATTCTGCGGTGGCTGATCCGGATTCATGAATGCGCCTGGTAGGGAAGGTCTTCTTTTAGAGGCCCGAGGCCCCGAAATGCTCCTGCATGAATATTTCTATATTTCAAATGTAATTACGTGAGTTTGTTTCACGCAGTCGTGGCGCGGACAATCAGCGCATTCATGCAGAACGACATTTGGAGTGAGAAATGGCTGTAGCGCACAACCTCGGATTTCCACGCATCGGTGCGGACCGCGAGCTGAAGAAAGCCCTGGAGGCATATTGGAAGGGCGAGCTGGACGAGCAGGGGCTGCGCCAGGTTGGTCGCCAGCTGCGTGCACAACACTGGCAAGCCCAGGCCGATGCCGGTATCCAGTTGCTGCCGGTGGGCGACTTCGCCTGGTACGACCAGGTTCTTACGCACTCGCTGATGTTCGGCGTGGTGCCGCAGCGCTTCGGCCCGGCCGATGGCCAACCGACGCTGGACACGCTGTTCGCCATGGCCCGTGGCGTGACCAACAGCTGCTGCGGTGGCGGCCAGGCTCAGGAGATGACCAAGTGGTTCGATACCAACTATCACTATCTGGTGCCGGAGTTCAGCGCCGATCAGGAGTTCCAGCTGTCCTGGTCGCAACTGTTCGAAGAGGTCGAGGAGGCGCAAGCGCGGGGTCACACGATCAAGCCGGTGCTGGTCGGCCCGCTAACCTATCTCTGGTTGGGCAAGCTCAAGGGTGAAGATGCCGAGGGCTTCGACAAGCTTGAGCTGCTCGAACGCCTCCTGCCGGTCTACCGCGAGGTGCTCGACCGTCTGGCGGCGCAGGGCGTCGAGTGGGTGCAGATCGACGAGCCGATCCTCGCCCTCGACCTGCCGCAGGACTGGAAGAACGCCTTCGAGCGCGCCTACAACCTGCTGCAGCGCGCCCCGCTGAAGAAGCTGGTCGCCACCTACTTTGGCGGGTTGGAGGACAACCTCAGCCTGGCCGCCGCGCTGCCGGTGAACGGTCTGCATATCGATCTGGTGCGTGCGCCGGAGCAATACCCGCTGATTCTCGACTGGTTGCCGACCTACAAGGTGCTGTCACTGGGGTTGGTCAATGGGCGCAACGTCTGGCGCTGCGACCTGGAGAAGGCCCTAGAGGTGGCGCGGCATGCCGCCGAGCGGCTGGGTGACCGCCTCTGGCTGGCGCCGTCCTGCTCGCTGCTGCACAGCCCGGTGGACCTTGAGCGCGAGGACCGGCTCGATCATGAACTGAAAGGCTGGTTGGCCTTTGCCGTACAGAAATGCGCCGAAGTGGCGACCCTGGCCCGAGCCATCAACGAGCCGACGAATGAGGATGTCGCGGTCGAGCTGGCGCGCAGCCGTGCGGTGCAGGCGGCACGTCAGCACTCGCCACGCATCCACAAGCCGCAGGTCCAGGCACGCCTGAATGCCATCCAGCCACAAGACAGCCAGCGTACCTCGGTGTTCGCTGCGCGCATCGAACACCAGCGCGCGCGGCTCGACCTGCCGGCGTTCCCGACCACGACCATCGGCTCGTTCCCGCAGACGCCGGCTATCCGTCTGGCGCGGCAAGCCTACAAGCAGGGCCGGTTGCCGCTCGGTGATTACACCGAGGCGATGCAGGCCGAGATCCGCCATGCGGTGGCGGTGCAGGAGCAGATCGGCCTGGACGTGCTGGTGCATGGCGAAGCGGAGCGCAACGACATGGTCGAGTATTTCGCCGAGCAGCTCGATGGCTATGCCTTTACCCGGTTCGGCTGGGTACAGAGTTACGGCTCGCGTTGCGTGAAACCGGCGGTGATCTACGGCGACCTCAGCCGCCCGCAGCCGATGACCGTCGACTGGATTCGCTACGCCCAGCAGCAGACCGACCGGGTGATGAAGGGCATGCTCACCGGCCCGGTGACCATGCTGATGTGGTCGTTCGCTCGTGAGGATGTATCGCGTGAGGTGCAGGCACGGCAGCTGGCGCTGGCGATCCGTGACGAGGTCTGCGATCTGGAAGCCACCGGCATCCGCATCATCCAGATCGATGAGGCGGCGTTCCGCGAGGGGTTGCCGTTGCGTCGCGCGCAGTGGCAGCACTATCTGGACTGGGCGGTCGAGGCGTTCCGTCTGTGTGCCAGCGGCGTGCGCGACGAGACGCAGATCCACACGCACATGTGCTACAGCGAGTTCAACGACGTCATCGAGTCCATCGCGGCGATGGATGCCGATGTCATCACCATCGAGACCTCGCGCTCGCAGATGGAGCTGCTCGAAGCCTTCCGCGCCTTCGACTATCCCAATGACATCGGCCCGGGGGTCTACGACATCCACTCGCCACGCGTTCCGGATACTGCCGAAATGGTGCAGCTGCTGGAGAAGGCCGCCGAGCGCATCCCGGCCGAGCGGCTCTGGGTCAATCCGGATTGCGGGCTGAAGACCCGCGCCTGGCCGGAGACCGAGGCAGCGCTGGTGAACATGGTGGCTGCGGCCCGTCAGCTGCGTGCCTCGCGCAACGCCAAGGTGGCCTGAGGCCGACGCCGGTGCAGCGCTCCATGCGGGCGCTGCACCGGGGCGTCAGCCTTGGGCGACGTGGTCGAAGTGGGTCAGGCGCTCGGCTGTTCGGCTGTCCAGATAGCGCTGTAGCAGCGCCACCTCCGCGGGCTGCATGAACAGGCCGAGCTTGGTGCGGCGCCAGAGGATGTCTTCTGTCGTCTGCGCCCATTCCTCGACCATCAGGTAGTCCACCTCGCGCGCATGCAGGCCGGCGCCGAAGCATTCGCCAAGGTCCTGCAGCGCATCGGTACCCTTGAGCAGCAGCCAGCTGCGGCTGCCGTAGGTGCGCGCCCAGCGCCGCGCAATCGGCCCTGGTAACCACGGGTAGCTGGCGCAGAGCGCATGGGCCAGTGCTGATGGTTCCTCTAGGTGCTCACCGCCAGGTAGCGCCGCGTCGTGCGTCCAGGGCTGTTTCATTTCGGGAAACAGCGGTGCCAGCTGCGCCAGTGCTGCTTCGGCGAGCTTGCGATAGGTGGTCAGCTTGCCGCCGAACACCGAGAGCAACGGTCCCTCAACGGCGCTATCGCTGAGTGTGAGCGTGTAATCGCGGGTGATCGCCGAGGGCTGGTCGGACTCGTCATCGCAAAGCGACCTGACCCCTGCATAGCTGTGTCGGATGTCGGCGCGGTGCAGCTGATGCTTGAAGTGCGCGTTGACGATGGCCAGCAGGTAGTCGATCTCCTTATCGGTGATCCGCACCTGCGCCGGGTCGCCGTGGTACTCGTGATCGGTGGTGCCGATCAGGCTGAACTGGCCGAGATACGGCGTGATGAACACGATGCGCCGATCCTCGTTCTGCAGGATGTAGGCGTGATCGCCCTCATAGAGTTTCGGCACGACGATGTGGCTGCCCTGGATCAGGCGCATGCCGTGAGGCGAAGTCTGCCGTAGCTGCTCCTGGATGAACGAGGCTACCCACGGTCCGGTGGCGTTGACCAGCGCGCGGGCGCGGATCGAAAACCGGCTGCCGTCCTGACGCTCCAGATGCAGATGCCAGAGCCCCTTGCTGCTGCGCGCGCTGACGCAGCGAGTGCGGGTGTGAATATGCGCGCCCAGCTCGCGTGCCGCCATGGCGTTGAGTACCACCAGCCGCGCATCGTCGACCCAGCAATCGGAATATTCGAAGCCGTGGGTGATTTCCTCCTTGAGCGGGCTGTCGGCACCGAAACGCAGGCTGCGCGAACCACCGAGCTTTTCGCGCTTGCCGAGGTGATCGTAGAGAAACAGGCCGGTGCGGATCATCCACGACGGGCGCAGATGCGGACGGTAGGGCAGCACGAAGCGTAGCGGGGTGATGATGTGCGGCGCCTTGGCCAGCAGCACTTCGCGCTCGGCCAGCGCTTCGCGAACCAGGCGCAGCTCGTAGTGTTCGAGATAGCGCAGCCCGCCGTGCACCAGCTTGCTGCTGGCGGAGGAGGTGTGTTCGCCCAGGTCGCCCTGCTCGCAGAGAAACACCGACAGGCCGCGCCCGACGGCATCGGCGGCGATACCTGCGCCATTGATGCCGCCGCCAACCACGGCTAGGTCGTAGACTTCCGCGAGCGGTGCAAGAAGAGGATGATTCATGGGCGCTTATAACTACCGATTCTTTGTCGCTTTACGTTACCGCCATTCATCAATCATTAGCACTACAAAGCCATGACACCTGCCATCGACCTGTTGAAAAAAGCCCGAGCCGAGCACGCCGTACACAGTTACGAACACGATCCCAAGTCTGCGTCCTATGGACTGGAGGCGGCGGAAAAGCTCGGGCTTGATCCGGCGCGGGTATTCAAGACGCTGCTCGCCTGTAGCGAGAAGAGCGAGCTACTGGTCGCCGTGGTGCCCGTCGCCGGCACCCTCGATCTCAAGGCGCTGGCCCAGGCGGCCGGCGTGAAGAAGGTGGAGATGGCCGATCCGATGGCAGCCCAACGTGCCACCGGTTATCTGGTCGGTGGTATCAGTCCGCTGGGGCAGAAGAAGCGTCTGCGTACCTTTATCGACAGTTCTGCGCAGGCGCAGGCGAGCATCTACGTGAGCGCTGGTCGTCGCGGGCTGGAAGTCGAGCTGGCCCCCGCCGTGCTGGCTGAGCACAGTAAGGCTGTTTTTGCGTCGATCGGGCGCGGCTGATAGCTGATAGCTGATAGCTGCGAGGGTCCGGTCAAGCGAGGTTAAAATTTGCGCTGCGCCGAAACATCGGTGCGTCAGCCGGAGAGCAGGCGTTGCAACAACGCCTGGGCGTCCTGAGCACCCATCATGGCTGCGGCGACCAGTGCTGTGGCGCCATTGGCGTCGACGGCTTGCGGGTTGGCGCCCCGGGCGATCAGGTGTTCGATGATTTCGGTACGGTTGAACATGGCTGCCATCATAAGAGCGGTTTTGCCGTCCTCGCAGGGGCTCTCGACATCGGCGCCGTGCGCCAGCAGCAACTCGATCATGTTCAGGTCGCCCTTGAAGGCTGCGCCCGCCAGCGGCGTATGACCGCGAATATTGCGCAGCTGCGGATCGGCGCCATGCTCGAGCAGCACACGACTGGCTTCGAGGTGGCCGTGGTAGCTGGCGAGCATCAGTAGGCTGTCACCGGCGTGATTGCGAAGATCGGCTGGCATACCCTGCCTGAGCAGTTCACCAAGGCGCGAGCTGTCGCCGTTGCGAGCGCTGTCGAACACCTGCTCGGCGAAGGCGAGGGTGGCGTCATCCAGTTCTGGCAGTTGTCTGGGCGTTTGCATCGCGGTTCTCCATGGCTGTCAGCAGTTCGCCTGCCGTGTCGAAAGCCATTGTCGTGATCGGGCTGGCGATGCGCCAACCAAGGCTTTCTATCCTGCGGATAGGCGCTCTGTATGTGCGCCCAGTCCCAAGCGATGCCCAGCCCGAAGGAATATCGGCCATCGAATCAGGCTCGCGTGCCAGAAGCGGGTGCGATTGTGGCAGTATTCGACGGCCCGACACTCCGATGCCCGAAGCGATGAAGCCTGAAGATCTCGAACGCCTGGTGACCCAGACGATGCCCTACGGTAAGTACAAGGGCCGGTTGATAGCCGACCTGCCGGGTAATTACCTCAACTGGTTCGCCCGCGTCGGCTTCCCGCCTGGCAGCCTCGGCCAGCTGCTGGAGCTGATGCACGAGATCGACCACAACGGGCTTTCAGCCCTGTTGGAACCCTTGCGCCGCCGCAACGCCTCGCGCGGCTGATCGCCGGCGAAGTGCCTACCGTCACGGTTGCTCGGTTTGCTCGCGCAACACCTCCAGGGCCGGCGCGGCATAGATGCCTACTTCCACCGCCAGCTCCATCAGTCGTGGCACATCGCAGGTGTAGACCAGCACCGCCTGCAGCTCATCGTCCAGCGGCTCGCTGAAGTCCACCAGCACGTAGCCACCTTTCTCCGGATACAGGCTGCTCAGCTGCACCTGAATGCGGTTCAGCGCTGTCAGCGGCTCGGTCTTGGCGAGCTGCTTGGGCTTGAGGACGAAGGTCACGCTGTCGCCGAAGGACGCGACAATCTGCGTAAACAGCTCCTGATAGTCGTCCGCCTGAAACAAGACCGTCTCCGGCAGGCTGCCGACCACCACCCATTCGCCGAGAGGAATGGGAAAGCTGTCGTCGTAATTGATGTCCGGGTTGGCCTGTAGAAATGCCTGCGGATCGGCGTACGCCTCCGCGGCTTCTGCCGCGACGCGGCCAATTTCGTCGTCGGTCATGCAGCCGGAGCTGATAAGGCTGATCAGTGCGGCAAGTTGGTCTTTCATGGGTGTTCCTGCGCGAGTGAGCACGCAAGGATAACCAAGGTCGTTGTCTCGTGTGCACCGCTGGTTGCGCAGCGGGCCTCTGTGTCTGGTATATGCAAAGCAGTTCTAAGCTTATTCTGTTTCTGGAGGGCCGCCGTGGCGATGTGGTAGCGTCGCTTCTGCGACAAGCTGCCGCACACCATCGATAGACCCGAGCGTCGGCGAAGACCACGCCGGTGGCGGCAAGCATAACTACAACCGCTGATGAGGCCCTTTCATGAAACTCACTCACTGGCCCCTGGCCGGTGTGGCTGCGTTGTTACTGACGATGCAGGCACAGGCTGCCGATGGGCAAAAGATCTACGCGCAGGGCGGCGCCAACCCTGCGGCGATGGCGTGTGGCACGTGCCACGGTGCCGATGCGATGGGGATGGCGGCGGCCGGCTTTCCACGCCTCGCCGGGATATCCGCCGGATATACGCGCAAGCAGCTCGAGGACTTCCGCTCCGGTGCCAGAAGCAATCCGGTCATGCAGCCGATTGCTGCGGCCTTGAGCGACGAAGAGATGGATGCCGTGGCGGCCATGCTCGAAGCCAGGCCTGCGCCGGTTTTCGCCAGCATCGGTCGGGCGGAAAAGGCGGAAGGTGTGGGGCCGCGCCTTGCCCTTCGTGGTGCCTGGGAACGCAACATTCCCGAGTGCGTAGCCTGCCATGGTCCCGCTGGCATTGGGGTCGGTGAGAGCTTCCCGCCGCTGGCTGGGCAGTCGACGCAATACCTCAGCGCGCAGCTCAATGCCTGGCGTCAGGGTACGCGCAAGAACGATCCGAACGATCTGATGGGTCATATCGCCCGCGCGATGACCGACGACGAAGTGCAGGCCGTCGCCGAGTACTTCGCCAAGCTTGAGCAGAAGGAGGTCAGCCAATGAGAACCTACTGGTTGACGCTGCTGGCCATGGCGGTCAGCGGTGCGCCGCTGGCGGCCGAGATCAAGATGGACGATCAGTCCCAGCTGACACAGAAAGCCGCCAAGGGCGCAGGTGAGAACTTCTTCCAGCCACCGCAGGAAAAGGACCTGCCGGCCAACGCCTATGGCGAACTGGTGCAGCAGGGCCGGGCGATCTTCGTCGACACGCAGAAGTACGCCGCCGAGTATGTCGGCAACGGCATGAACTGCACCAACTGCCACATCGATCAGGGGCGCAAGGCCAACTCCGCGCCGCTGTGGGGTGCGTATCCGATGTATCCGGCTTACCGGAAGAAGAACAACAAGGTCAACAGCTACGCCGAGCGCGTACAGGGCTGCTTCCAGTTCAGCATGAACGGCAAGCCGCCTGCAGCTGATAGCCATGTGATCAATGCGTTGACGGCCTATTCCTACTGGCTTTCCACTGGTGCTCCGACAGGCCAGGAGCTGCCGGGGCGGGCCTATCCCGAAGTCCCACAGCCCAAAGGTGGTTTCGATATCGCCAAGGGCAAGCAGATCTATGCCGAGCAGTGCGCGGTCTGTCACGGCGACAACGGCCAGGGCCAGCAGGCGGGTGGCGCGTATGTGTTCCCACCGTTATGGGGCAAGGACTCGTTCAACTGGGGTGCAGGCATGCACCGGATCAACACCGCCGCGGCCTTCATCAAGGAGAGCATGCCGCTGGGCAAGGGTGGTTCGCTCAGCGACGAGGACGCCTGGCACGTGGCCGCATACATGAACAGCCATGAGCGGCCGCAGGACCCGCGTCTGGTCGAAGGCTCGGTAGAAAAGACGCGGCTTCGCTACCACGCCAACGACGGAGTGAATCTCTATGGACAGGAGGTGGATGGCGTCGTACTTGGACAGGGCATCAAATAGAGACTTAAGTACATCATTGCGGACAGAAGAGGGCGCCATTCGGCGCTCTCTTCATTTTCGGACTGAGCGGTCACATTCAGATGTGCCAAAAGGCTTAATTACCTGTCCGTTATAAGCGCAATGTTACGGATTCTTTCAGATTTTCATGCACAATAGCCGCCATAAGAGGCGCTGGAATGATCGTGACTGGCCGAGTCCTGTTGCTGCCGTCCCAACGTCAGAAACGATCAAGCCATTCGAGAGGAACGACCGTGTATAACGTCGTCATCAGCGGTACCGGCCTTTATACCCCTGCCAACAGCATTTCCAACGATGAACTAGTGGAGTCCTTCAACACCTACGTTCATCGCTTCAACAGCGAGAATGCCGCTGCCATCGAGGCCGGCGAGATCCAGCCGCTGCCCGAGTCCAGCTCCGCCTTCATCGAAAAGGCTTCCGGCATCAAGAGCCGCTACGTTACCGACAAGGCCGGCATCCTCGATCCCGAGCGCATGGTTCCGCGCATTCCCGAGCGCAGCAATGACGAGTGGTCGATTCTCTGCGAGATGTCGGTCAAGGCAGCCGAAGAAGCGCTGGCCCGCGCCGGCAAGACCGCTGCGGACATCGACGGCGTGATCGTCGCCTGCTCCAACCTGCAGCGCGCCTATCCGGCAGTCGCCATCGAAGTGCAGGCGGCACTGGGGATCAAGGGTTTCGGCTTCGACATGAACGTGGCGTGCTCGTCGGCCACGTTCGGCATCCAGAACGCGGTCAACAGTATCAAGTTGGGCCAGGCGCGCGCGATCCTGATGGTCAACCCCGAGATCTGTACCGGGCATATGAACTTCCGCGACCGCGACAGCCATTTCATCTTCGGCGACGCCTGCACCGCGGTAATCATCGAGCGCGAAGATCTGGCGACCTCGGCGCAGCAGTGGGACGTCATCAGCACCAAGCTGGTGACCGAGTTTTCCAACAACATCCGCAACAACTTCGGTTTTCTCAACCGTGCTGCCGAAGAGCACATGAACGATCCGGACAAGCTGTTCATCCAGGAAGGTCGCAAGGTGTTCAAGGAAGTCTGTCCGATGGTGGCGGAGCTGATCGGTGAGCACCTGGCGGAGAACGACATCGCTGTGGAATCGGTGAAGCGTTTCTGGCTGCACCAGGCCAACCTGAACATGAACCACCTGATCGTGCGCCGCCTGCTGGGCCGCGACGCCACCGAGGAAGAGGCGCCGGTGATCCTCGATACCTACGCCAATACCAGTTCGGCCGGCTCGGTGATCGCCTTCCACAAGCACCAGGACGACCTGCCCAGCGGCAGCCTCGGTGTGCTCAGCTCGTTCGGTGCGGGCTACTCGATCGGCAGCGTGATCCTGCGCAAGCGCTGATTCGCCCTGGCCGGCTCAGCCGGTCAGCTCACACATTCGCTGCAGCACGGCATTCATGCCATTGCTGCGCGAAGGCGACAATTGCCGCGAAAGGCCAAGACGGGCGAACCAGTCGGCCATGTCCACTTCGGCCAGATCGGCAGCTTCCAGGCCGTTGACTCTTGCCAGCAGTACCGCCAACAGGCCGCGGATGAGCCGGGCATCACTGGCGGCGCGAAAATGCCAGCAGCCGTCCTGTCGTTCGCCGACCAGCCACACGCGGCTTTCGCAGCCCGATACCTGATTCGTTTCGCTGCGTTCATCTTCATCCAACGGTGCCAGCCGCTCACCCCACTGCATCAGCAAACGTGCGCGCTGCTCCCAGCCGGGCGCCTGGCTGAATGCCTCCAGCGCTTCGCCAGCGGCTTGCGGCAAGTCGCTCATCGCAGTAACTCCAGGGCCTGATCGAGGGCGCTAAAGAAGCGCTCGAGGTCGGCACTGTCGTTGTACAGCCCGAGCGAGATGCGTGTCGCGCCATCCAGACCAAGGTGTTTCATCAGCGGCATGGCGCAGTGATTGCCGCTGCGCACCGCGATGCCCTGTTCGGTGAGCAGATGCCCCAGGTCGGAATGATGCACGCCTTCGACAACGAAGCTGGCCAGCGCAACCTGCGGCGAGCCGAGCAGGCGAACGCCGTTGCGTGCGGCAAGCCCGGCGAGCAGCTGGTCGTGCAATGCCCGCTCGTGACGCTCGACCGCCGCAACGTCGAGTCCAGCCAGATAGTCCAGCGTGGCGCCGAGACCGATGACGCCGGAGATCGGCGGCGTGCCGGCCTCGAAGCCCAGGGGCGCGGCATGGAACTCGGCGTGTTGATAATCGGCGATGCGCACCATCTCGCCGCCGAACTGCCAGTGGCGCAGCTCCAGCAGCGATTCGCCGCGGCCGTACAGTACGCCGACGCCATCCGGCCCGTAGAGCTTATGGCTGGAGAGCACGTAGAAATCGCAACCCAGCGTGGTCATGTCGTGACGGCCGTGCACTACGCCCTGCGCGCCGTCGACGATGGTCAGCGCACCTTGGGTCTTGGCCAGGTGCAGCAGGTCGTCCAGCGGTTGCCAGCCGCCCAGCACGTTGGACAGCTGACTCACCGCCAGCAGTCGGGTACGCGGCCCGACCAGCGCGGCAGCTGCGGCCAGGTCGATGCGCCCGGCGGTATCGATCGGTAGCACCTGCAGTCTGGCGTTGCGCCGTTTGGCCAGCTGTTGCCAGGGCAGCAGGTTGGCGTGATGTTCGAGGGCGCTGATGACGATCTCGTCACCGGCTCCGATCAGATGTTCCAGTCCGTAGGCGAGCAGATTCAGCGCTTCCGTCGCGCCGCGGGTGAAGACGATTTCAGTGGGCGAAGCGGCGTTCAGCCATCTCGCCACCTTGATGCGAGAGTCTTCGTAAGCGCGAGTCGCGCGTTCGGCGGGCTGGTGCTGGGCGCGGTGCACATTGGCGGCGCCGCAGGTGTAGTAGCCGCTGAGAGCATCGATCAGCGTCTGCGGCTTCTGTGCCGTGGCGGCGCTGTCGAGATAGGTCTGGCCTTGCGCTTCGAGTATCGCCAGAGCAGGGAAGTCGGCGCGCCAGGGAGAAAACAGGGCCATAAGCGGCAAACCTCCAGCTGCAGGGGATGCGGCAAGGCAGGCGCTCATGGCTCGCAGCTTGCCGCTGCTCCTGCTCAGTTATGCGCGTGCAGCGCCTCGTTCAGCTCGATGGCCGACTTGTGGGTCTTGCACTCGACCGCTCCGGTCTGCGAGTTGCGACGGAACAGCAGGTCGCTCTGGCCGGCCAGCTCGCGCGCCTTGACCACTTTGACCAGTTGATCGCCGTCGTCGAGCAGGCTGACCTTGGTACCAGCCGTGATGTACAGGCCCGACTCCACGGTGTTGCGGTCGCCCAGCGGGATGCCGATGCCGGCATTCGCGCCGATCAGGCAGCCTTCGCCGACGGAGATGACGATGTTGCCGCCACCGGACAGGGTGCCCATGGTCGAGCAGCCGCCGCCGAGGTCCGAACCCTTGCCGACGAACACGCCAGCGGAGACGCGGCCTTCGATCATGCCCGGGCCGGCGGTACCGGCGTTGAAGTTGATGAAGCCCTCGTGCATCACGGTTGTGCCTTCACCCACATAGGCACCGAGGCGAATGCGCGCGCTGTCGGCGATACGCACGCCGGCAGGGACCACGTAATCGGTCATCTTCGGGAACTTGTCCACCGAGAAGACTTCCAGCAGATCGCCCTTCAGGCGTGCTTCCAGCTGGCGCTCGGCCAGTTCGCTCAGGTCCACCGCGCCCTGGTTGGTCCAGGCGACGTTGGGCAGCAGCGGGAAGATGCCGGTCAGGTTCAGACCATGCGGCTTGGCCAGCCGGTGTGAAAGCAGGTGCAGCTTGAGGTAGGCCTCGGGGGTCGAGGTAAGCGGCGCGTCTTCGGCGAGCAGAGTGGCGACCAGCGGGCGCTGGCTTTCGGCCAGGCGGGTCAGCAGCGCGTACTGGGTAGCGTCGAGCGGCTTCAGGGCATCGGCCAGCTGTGCAGCCTGGGTAGTGGTGATGCTGATTGCCTGATTGCCGCCGGCATAGCCGAGCAGCGGGGCGACGGCAGCTACCAGCTCGCCGGCAGGTTGCAGCAGCGGCTGTGCGTAGAAGACTTCCAGCCAGTCGCCTTGACGGTTCTGGGTGCCAACGCCAAAGGCGAGGCTGAATAGGGTTGCGGACATAGAATTTCCTTTTTGTCGGCCGCGCCGTCTGTTGGGCGGCTATCAGTTCGGCGCTGCCACTTCGGCAGCGTAAAGATCGGGCTTGAAGCCAATCAGGGTCTTACCGCCCAAGTCGAGTACAGGGCGTTTGATCATCGACGGTTGGGCCAACATCAGCTCGATGGCCCGGGCCTGGTCAAGATCGGCCTTTGCAGCGTCGTCCAGCTTGCGGAAGGTGGTGCCTGCACGGTTGAGAACGGTCTGCCAGCCGTGTTCATTGCACCAGGCTTCCAGGTGGGTGCGGTCTATGCCGACGCTCTTGTAGTCGTGGAAGTCGTAGTCCAGTCCGTGTTCGTCGAGCCAGGTACGGGCCTTTTTCATCGTGTCGCAGGCTTTGATTCCGTATAGGCACAACCGCTGATCTGATTCGGACATAAACGACTCTCCAAGGCTCCTGCAAAACTGGACGGCGAATTATGCCACGCCTCGCCGGGCTATGGAGGCGAGCATGCCTTCTCGCCTCGAAGAGCGCTGCGCGGCAGGTGGCTCGCGAACTGTCTCTCTCATCCCTTTCCCGTCTCGCCTAGCGCCTGCTCGATCGCCTGCTCGTTCAGCGGGCGCACGACGCGCGCGAGCTCCTGGCCATTCTTCAGCAGGATCAGGGTCGGCCAGAGCTTGACCCGAAACGAGCGTCCCAGCGGGCGGCCCGGGCCGTCCTCGATCTTCAGATGACAAATGCCGCTGCGCTCAGCCAGGGCCTTTGCCAGTAGTGGCTGAGCTGCTCGGCAGTGGCCGCACCAGGCAGTGCCGAACTCCAGCAGCAGCGCCCCCTGCATGGCGTCGACCTCTGTACGGCTGGGCTCGTTTTGTACGTAGTGTTCAGTCATGTTCATGGCAGGTTCTCCGTGTGCCTTCCAACGTTCGAACTTGCCGCCGGGCCGTCGTTCGGCGAGGGCTCTCGACCTTTTACACCGATGGTGTTGTCCATTGATGACAATCGCAACGGTGAGGTGACGAGTAATGGCACGCAAGCATTTCGAGAATTTCGAAGCGATTTCTTCGGCGGTGCCTGCCGAGGATGCGTTCGAAGCGGTTATCGCCATCAAACGGCGCGACAGCGACGAGCATGTACACGTATTCAAGATCGCAGATGGCCGTCGCTACGACCTGGCCTCCGAAGCCGACGCGATTGCCGAGGCAGCTTTGACTAAAGTTATAGAGGTCAGCGACGAAGGCGAGCTGATCTGGGAAGAACACGCCATCTGAACAGGACGCAGCATATGAGCGATCACGACGAGCGTACCGAGGAGGCGCTTGATAAGGCCAATCCCACATCCCGCGACGAGCATCAGGGCGCAGACATACCCGAGCACATGAAGCCGGAGAATCTGGAAAAACTGCGCGACTATGGCAAGGATGCGATCCCGCCGGGCGTTGCCTGAACCTCGTCAGGCCGGGCGGCCAAACCGCCCGGCGCGCAATCAGAGCGTTTCGATGAAGTGGCGAATGCGTTGCGCCGCCTCGATGCATTCGGCCAGCGGCGCAACCAGTGCCATACGCACGCGGCCGACGCCGGGTGACATGCCGTCCACTTCGCGCGACAGGTAGGAACCCGGCACCACGGTGACATGCTCGCGGGCGAACAGCTCGCGGGTGAACTGTTGATCGTCCATCGGCGTTTTCGGCCACAGATAAAAGCCACCATCGGGGCGTTGCACGTCCATGACCGGCGCGAGTATTTCCAGCACGGCATCGAACTTCGCCCGATACAGCTCGCGGTTGGCGCGCACGTGAATCTCATCGTTCCAGGCCGCGATGCTCGCCAGCTGGGTCTGCACGGGCATGGCGCAGCCATGATAGGTGCGGTAGAGCAGGAAGGACTTGAGGATCTCGGCATCACCGGCGACGAAGCCCGAACGCAGCCCCGGCAGGTTCGAGCGCTTCGACAGGCTATGGAACACCACGCAGCGCTTGAAATCGGTGCGGCCCAGTGCTGCACAGGCGGTAAGCAGCCCTGCAGGTGGATTAGCCTCGTCGAAGTACAGCTCGCTGTAGCACTCGTCGGCGGCAATGACGAAGTCGTACTGGTCGGCCAGCGCGATCAGCTTTTTCAGCGTCTCCAGCGGCACCAGCGCACCGGTCGGGTTGCCCGGTGAACAAAGGAAGAGAATCTGGCAGCGCTGCCAGACATCCGCCGGCACGGCATCGAAGTCCGGGTTGAAGCCGTTCTGCTCGAGGCAAGGCAGGTAATGAGGCGTGGCGCCGGCGAGCAGGGCTGCGCCTTCGTAGATCTGATAGAACGGATTCGGGCTGACCACCAGACCGTCCGCTGAGCGATCCACCACGGCCTGGGTGAAGGCGAACAGTGCCTCGCGCGTACCGTTGACCGGCAACACGTGCTGCGCCGGGTCCAGTGCATCTGCGGCGAGGCCGAAGCGCCGCTCGCACCAGCGCGCGATGGCTTCGCGCAGCGCCGGGATGCCGAGCGTGGTCGGATAGACCGCCAGCTGATCAAGGTTGTCCGCCAGTGCCTGGGCAACGAAGTCCGGCGAGCGATGCTTCGGCTCGCCAATCGACAGCGCTATGGCACGCTTGTCGGCAGGCGGCTGTGCGCCAGCGAGCAGGCCACGCAGCTTCTCGAAGGGGTATGGGTGCAGCAGATTCAGGGCGTTGTTCATGGATGCAGTTCTTTCAGGATGAGCGCGGCGAACGCCCCGCATTCGTGAGATCAGTCGTCGCGTGCGCCACCGTAGTAGGCGCAACCGCGCAATGTCTGGCCGTCCAGACGGAGCTCCGCACTGAGGTGGCTGACCGTGCCGCTGGCACTGTCGACACAGCGCTGCGGTGCAACCCACAGGTCAAGGCGCTGCTGGTTGGCCTCGCTGGTGAAACTGAGCTGGCCACCGGGAAGCTGCTCTTCCAGATAAGGCAGGGCGATCGGTGATTGCCCCGGCCGAACGAGTAGCATGCCGCGGGTGGTCACGGTCAGCATCCAGCCTGGTTCATGACCGCTGGCGCGCAGGATCAGCTGCTTGAAGTTCTCCTCGTCACAGCCGTGGCCTTCGCGCTGCAGGCGATAGATGCGGGTCAACGCGAGTTGGCCAGTACCGTCCGGTTCGGCCTGACTGAGGGTGCCGCGCAGGTCGGCGAACAGTGCATCCTGATCATCGACTCGCAGCACCTGCGCGTCGTCCTGCAACCCGGTGTCCTGGCTCAGCAGTTTCAACGTCCGTTGCCCCTGGCAGCTCTGCAACTGAAGCTGGCCGTCGACTTGTCGAACTTCACCTTGCAGGCGTTCGGTTGCTGCCTTGGCCGGAGGGCGCTCGGCGAAGAATGACTGGCAACCGGCCAGGGACAGGAGCAGTGCAATCAGCAGGGGGCGTGAAGAGGTCATCGTAAAACTCGAAGCAGGTGGGAGGCGGCGGTCGCGAAGGCCCGCCGCGATGACTCAGTTGCCTTTGACGGTCTTGCCGCCGACACGGCCTTCTTCGAGCATGATCTGGTATTCCTTGCCGTCCGTCTCGACCTGATGCAGGCGGACCAGCAGGTAGTCCCAGTCTTTGGCGAACCAGAGGATGGTTTCACGCTTGCTCTGCGTTGGGTCGCGCACGCGCTCGACCTTGATGGCATCGACCTGGCCGGCTTTGGTGCTGACCTTGTCTTCGCCTAGTACGCGGAAATCGTAGGTTTCGATCTCGTCGCCATCGACCACCTGATAGCTCATGCTCTGCTTGCCGGCCGCGACTTCCTGCTGCAGCGCCAGCTGGTAGGTGGATTTGTCCAGCAAGCCGCGATGCAGCGGCAGCTTGACCGGATCACCCCGGTCACTGCCTTCGACCTGCTTGGTGTCCCAGTCGAAGCGGTGCTCGACACGCTTGCCCTTGCCCAGGCCGCTGCGCTTGAGGCGGTAGGTCTGTGGCAGGAAGGTATCGCCCTCGGTGCGGAACGTGCTGCGCTCGTTGAGGCTGGCGACCAGCATGGAGGCCTCGAAATCCAGCCTCCAGTTGCCATCGTCCAGCTGCTCGAGGCTGCGCTGAGCTGTGCCACTGACCGGAACCTGCTTCCAGTCGGCGGTGTAGCTAGCGGAGAAGGGCTTGAGCTCCAGGGCTTGGACCGGCAGGGTCAGCACGGCGAGAGCGAGCAGCAAAGCGCGACGCATGGTATCTCCTAGATTCTGATCTGATAGCCGGAGGCCGGCAGGTTGACGTCGTCCAGCATCGCGCCTTGTTCGGCGAGGCGCAAGCGCCCTTCGGCGAACCAGCGCATGGCCAGCGGGTAGATCTGGTGCTCGGCCGAATGCACGCGCCGCGTCAGCTGCTCGATGTTTTCACCAGGCTCTACCGCCAGCGCCGCCTGGATAGCGACCGGGCCGCCGTCCAGCTCCTCGGTGACAAAATGCACGCTGCAACCGTGTTCGCTGTCGCCCGCTTCCAGTGCTCTGCGATGGGTATCGAGGCCCTTGTACTTGGGCAGTAGCGAAGGATGGATGTTCAGCAGGCGGCCCTGGTAATGGCGGACGAAGCCTGGCGTGAGAATGCGCATGAACCCGGCGAGGATGACCAGATTCGGCGCATGTTCGTCGATTACTTCCATCAGTGCGGCGTCGAACGACTCACGGCCATCGAAGGCCTTGTGATCGAGCACTGCTGTGGGGATGTCGGCGTCTTGCGCCCGCGTCAGGCCGAATGCATCGGCCCGGTTGGAAATCACGGCGCGGATACGCGCCGGATTGTCTTCGGCCTGGCTGTCGATCAGCGCCTGCAGATTGCTGCCGGACCCTGAAATCAGCACCACCACATTGCAGCTTGCGGTCATCAGTGCTGTTTCAGGTTGTTCAGCTGGACTCGTTCGGCATCTTGCGCCGCGGTGGCGATCGTACCGATCACCCAGGGCGATTCGCCGGATGCGCGCAGATTGGCCAGAGCCGGCTCGACCTGATCCTGGGCGACGCAGATGACCATGCCGACGCCACAGTTGAGCACGCGGTGCATTTCGTGTTCGTCGACGTTGCCTTTTTCCTGCAGGAAGTCGAACACTGCCGGGCGCTGCCAGCTGGCGACGTCGATGATCGCCTGGGCGTTGTCAGGCAGTACCCGTGGGATGTTGTCGAGCAGGCCGCCGCCGGTGATGTGGGCCATGGCCTTGACCGCACCGGTGTCCTTGATTAGCTTGAGCAGCGGCTTGACGTAGATGCGCGTCGGCGCCATCAGCAGGTCGGCCAGCGGCTTGCCGTCCAGCTGGGTGTTCTCGATGTCGGTGGCGGACACTTCGAGGATCTTGCGAATCAGTGAGTAGCCGTTGGAGTGCGGGCCCGAGGAGGGCAGGGCGATCAGCGCGTCGCCCGCGGCGACTTTCGAGCCGTCGATGATCTCGCTCTTCTCCACAACGCCGACGCAGAAGCCGGCCAGGTCGTAGTCTTCACCCTCGTACATGCCGGGCATCTCGGCGGTTTCGCCGCCTACCAGCGAACAGCCGGCCAGTTCGCAGCCGGCACCGATGCCGGTCACCACGGTGGCGGCCACGTCGACGTTGAGCTTGCCGGTGGCGTAGTAGTCGAGGAAGAACAGCGGCTCGGCGCCACAGACCACCAGATCGTTGACGCACATGGCGACCAGATCCTGGCCGATGCTGTCGTGCTTGTTCAGATTCAGTGCCAGGCGCAGCTTGGTGCCGACACCGTCGGTACCGGATACCAGCACCGGCTGCTTGTAGCCTGCCGGGATTTCGCACAGGGCGCCGAAGCCGCCCAGGCCGCCCATTACCTCAGGTCGTGCGGTGCGCTTGGCCACGCCTTTGATGCGTTCGACCAGCGCTTCGCCTGCATCGATATCGACGCCAGCGTCCTTGTAGCTGAGGGAGGGTTGCTTGCTCATAGAATCCGGACCTGTGAAAGGAGTGCGGGTGTCGACCGGCCGGTGCTGCATCCACGCCAGGGCTAACCGTTTCCGGCGACTGGTGTTGTCACCAGAGTGGCCGGTTGACGCCGGGGCTGAATCCACCTGCGTCGCGTTTGCCTGGGTACTGAATGCCGGGCTCGTACAAGCGCCGGAACCGGTCTGCGGAAAGCGCGCGATTTTATCAGGCTTGCCGCGCAGCGGCCATCCCGGCAGCTCCGATGGCGCGGGGGGCGCATTTTGAGTCGGGCATCTGTGAGGTAGGCGGTTGCCGGCTCTGGGCCGGCTGTTTAAGGTGTAGCGTCCTGTTTCCTCTACTTCCTGCCCCGGGGTCCGGCGGCCTGCGAGAATCAATCATGCGCCTTGTCTACCGCTTACTCATTCTGTGCCTTGCGCTGGGGGCGTCATTGCCCGGTCAGGCCGAACAGCTCAAGGGTCTGTATCAGGTGCGTGAGCCTGTTTCCGGCGAGCAGAGCGAGGGGCGCGCAGCTGTGTTGCAGCGGGCTTTCGATACCTTGCTGTTGCGCCTGACCGGCGATGCGCAGGCAAGCAAGCGCGAGGCCGTCGCTGAGCTGCGCAAGGACCCGCAGCAACTGATCAGCAAGTATGGTTACGAGCACGACCATATCGTCGTCGACTTCGATCCAGGCACCACGGAGCGCAGCCTGCGTAGTGCCGGCTTGTCGCTGTGGGGTGCGAACCGACCGACGCTTCTGGTCTGGTGGCTGAACGAGCGGGTCGAGGGCACCCAGTTGCTTGGCGACGATCAGCGCAGCGCTGCGCCAGTGCGCGCCGCCGCGCAGCACCGTGGCCTGCCGTTGCGCCTGCCGCTGGCGGATCTGTCCGAACAGCTGCTGGCAACACCGGACGCATTTGGCGCGAACAGCCGGGAGACGCTGGGCGAGGCGTCCGAGCGCTACGATGCCGACGTACTGCTGGCGGTCCATGCGCGAGAAGCCGATTCCCGCTGGCAGGCGCAGTGGAACGTCTGGCTCGACGACGAGCAGCGCGACGGCAAGGCTGAGGCGGAAACCCTCGAGCGACTGGCGGACGCGGTAATGCTGTCCGTCAGTGAGTACCTGGCGCCACGCTATGTGGTTGCGTCAGGCGCCGCGTCGGACATCACCCTGGAGATCCTGGGGGCCGATGTCGCGAGATTCGCGGAGCTGGATCGCTTGCTCGAACCCTTTGGTGGCAACCTGCTGCGGGTGGAAAGTGATCGCCTGGTCTATCGCGTCAACGCCAGTCCGGAGCAGTTGCGTGCTCAGCTGGCGCTGGCGCGTTTGCAGGAAGTCGCCGAAGACGAGGCGCCACTGGATGCACGGCAGCCGATGGATGAGGGCGGTGTGGTTGGCGAGCCCGACAATGCGCCTGCGTCGCCCGAGAGCGGCACGGTGATGCGTTACCGCTGGTGATGACGCAATTTCTATATCGGCGACTGTCCTGCACGGAAGGCATAGAGTGACCATGAACGATTCGAACCGCTGGCTCTGGCTGGCAGGCGTGCTCTTGTGCGCCTGGCTGGTATATCTGCTGACGCCGATCCTCACCCCTTTTCTCATCGGCATCCTGCTGGCCTATCTCGGAGATCCGCTGGTCGATCGCCTGGAGCGCTGGGGGCTGTCGCGTACCTGGGGGGTGATCGTCGTATTCGCCCTGTTCAGTCTGCTGATGTTGCTGATGTTGCTGATGTTGCTGGTGTTGCTGCCGATGCTCGGCAAGCAGCTGGTGAAGCTCTACCAGCTGGCGCCGCTGGCGCTGGACTGGTTGCAGCATCAGGCGTTGCCCTGGGTGCAGGCGCAGTTCGGGCTGGAAGACAACTTCTGGCGTCTCGATCAACTGAAGGCCGCACTCGCTGCACACCTGGGCAGCACCACTGACGTCCTCGGCATGGTGTTGAGCCGAGCCACCGCGTCGGGGCTGGCCCTGCTGGCATGGATCGGCAACCTGCTGCTCATACCGGTGGTGAGCTTCTATCTGATGCGTGACTGGGATCTGATCATGCTCAAGCTGCGCAGCCTGCTGCCGCGCCGCGGTGAGGGCATGGTGGTGCGTCTGATGAGCGAGTGCCATGAGGTGATCGGCGCATTCCTCCGCGGCCAGTTGCTGGTCATGTTGGCATTGGCAATCATCTATGCGTCCGGCCTCATGCTGGTCGGGCTCGAACTGGGGCTGTTGATAGGCGTCCTCGCCGGCCTCGCCAGCATCGTGCCCTATATGGGCTTCGTCGTCGGCATCGGTGCGGCGGTGGTCGCTGTGCTCTTTCAGTTCGGGCTGGCACCTTATCCCCTGCTGGGCGTGGCGGCGGTATTCACGGTAGGGCAGATGCTCGAGGGGATGCTGCTGACGCCGTTACTGGTCGGCGACCGCATTGGGCTGCATCCGGTGGCGGTGATTTTTGCGGTGCTCGCCGGTGGTCAGCTGTTCGGTTTTACCGGTGTGCTGCTGGCACTGCCGGTGGCGGCGGTGATCATGGTTCTGCTGCGCCACGTGCACGATCTCTATAAACTCTCGGACCTTTACGCCGAGCCCGCCGGTGCACCGGCCGAACCACCCAGCCAGCCATGAAACCCATCCAGCTCCCCCTGGGCGTCCGTCTGCGCGACGACGCCACCTTCGCCAACTTCTACCCTGGCGCCAATGCAGCCGCACTCGGCTATGTCGAGCGGCTGTGTTCACCTGCTGCGGGCTGGTCCGATGAGTTGATCTATCTCTGGGGGCAGGCCGGTGTCGGCCGTAGCCATCTGCTGCAAGCTGCCTGCCTGCGGGTGGAGGAGCGCGGAGAGTTGGCTGTCTATCTGCCGTTGGCGGAAGTGGCCGAATATGGTCCGGCCTTGCTCGACAACCTCGAGCAGAGCGAGCTGGTCTGCCTGGACGATCTCGATGCGGTGGCCGGGGACGCGGTATGGGAGGAGGCGTTGTTCCATCTGTTCAACCGCCTGCGTGACGCCGGCCGACGGTTATTGCTGGCGGCGGACGCCTCGCCGCGCGAGTTGTCGATCGCGCTGCCCGACCTCAAATCTCGTTTGAGTCTGGCGCTGGTTTTCCAGCTGCAACAGCTGTCCGATGAGGACAAGCTACGCGCCCTGCAGCTGCGAGCCTCGCGTCGTGGGCTGAATCTGCCGGATGACGTTGGTCGCTTCATCCTGACCCGTGGCTCACGCAGCATGAACGCGCTGTTCGAGTTGCTCGATCAGCTGGATCAGGCCTCGCTGCAGGCGCAACGCAAACTGACCATTCCTTTCCTCAAGGAAACGCTCGGCTGGTAGCCAGTGGCCTGCTTGGTAAGCTCAGCTGGTCAATTTCGGCGCCCATGGCCCTGATACTGCGTTGCTGTTCCTTACCATAGCCCCGCTATGGTAAGGAACAGCGCCTTGTCTCGCAGCCACGTTCATCCGAACTTGCCTCAACCAACTCACGCACAGGCCACTAGGCGACGTCGGCGAAAACATTGAAGCAGTTTTCGCCGTGATCAGCTGCCCTCACGCCTCGCCCGCGGCCTTGCGTTCGTACTGATAGCTCCAGCGGGTGTAGAGCAGCGCCGCGATGAACAATGTCAGGCTCAGTCCGGCCTCCAGCAGGCCGTAGATCATCCGCGCCGGGTCGATCGCCGCGAGCACGCCCTGAATGAAGTACAGATTGACGATAAAGCAGAGCCAGGCGTGCGCCCTCGGGCTGCCAGCGATCATCCCTGGTGCAACCAGCAATAGTGGAATGAGCTGGATGCTGACGACAACCCAGGTTCTGGCTCCGTGCAGGTCGGCAAAGGCCAGGTTCCAGACGACCAGTAGCACTGCGAGGCCGATGAAGCTGGCAAGGCTTATCGCTCGGCTGGATTTGACCCGCGGGGTCAGCCACTCCAGTGATGGCAGCGGTTTACGCTTCTTAGCCAAGGGACATCTCCAGCCGCTGTGCCGTGTGTGCCAGGCGCTGCCCGAGGGCGCGACAGAGGGCGATTTCGTGTTCGTCGAGCAAACGCTTGCCGTCCACACCGGCATGATGACTAGGGCCGTAAGGCGTACCACCACCGCGGGTTTCCAGCAGCCCGTTCTCGCTGTAAGGCAGGCCGAGCACCAGCATTCCGTGGTGCAGCAGCGGCAGCAGCATCGACAGCAGGGTGCTTTCCTGTCCGCCGTGCAAGCTGGAGGTCGAGGTGAACACGCCGGCTGGCTTGCCGACCAACTCGCCGGTCAGCCACAGGCCGCTGGTGCCGTCGAGGAAGTATTTCAGGGGAGCCGCCATATTGCCGAAGCGAGTGGGGCTACCTAGCGCAAGGCCGGCGCAATTCTTCAGGTCTTCGAGGGTCGCATACAGTGCACCGGCGTCGGGAATGGTGGGCGCGACCGCTTCGCACTCGGCGGACACGGCAGGTACGGTGCGCAGACGCGCTTCCAGCCCGGCCATTTCCACGCCGCGAGCAATTTGTCTGGCCATTTCGGCTGTAGCGCCGTGGCGGCTGTAGTACAGCACCAGAATGTAGGGCGTGCTCACGGCAGGATCTCCAGCACTTTTTCCGGCGGGCGGCCGATGATCGCCTTGTTGCCCGCGACCAGGATCGGGCGTTCGATCAGGCGAGGGTGCTCGATCATGGCGTCGATCAGTTCTGCTTCGCTGAGTTCAGGATTGGCCAAGTCGAGGCTTTTGTACTCTTCTTCGCCTGTACGCAGCAGTTGCCGGGCGGTGAGCCCCAGCTTGTCCAGCAGAGCACAGAGTTGGGCTGCGGTGGGGGGCGTTTCCAGGTAGCGCACGATTTCGGGCGTCAGACCGCGGGCTTCAAGCAGCTCCAGGGCGCCGCGCGATTTGGAGCAGCGAGGGTTGTGATACAGCGTGAGTTCGGTCATTTGTGGTTGCGTCTCGCCGGATGAGGTGGCCATTCTAACCCCCAACGTGGCGCTCGCCGAAATGTGCAGCGCGGGTGATCCGGGCAGACTTTCGGTCTGATCCGGGTCTTTTGACGATGAGCACTGTCGAGCCAACGGCTCCAGGCAGCTGTAACAAGGAGAAGGGATGCATCAGCGCATCGACAATGCCCTCGAGTTCGGTCGCTTCCTGGTTCGGCGCTTTTTGTCCGATCAAGGTCCGCATAGCGCGGCGGCCTTGACCTACACCACCCTGTTCGCCGTGGTGCCGATGATGACCGTCACGTTCGCCATGCTGTCGGCGATTCCCGCTTTCAAAGGTGTTGGCGAGCAGATCCAGTTCTACATATTCAACAATTTCATCCCGTCCACCGGTGCGACTATCCAGGAATATCTGCTCGCGTTCACCAGCCAGGCGCGGCAGCTCACCTGGTTCGGCGTCGGGTTTCTCATGGCTACCGCGTTGATGATGCTGCTGACCATCGAGAAGGCCTTCAATACCATTTGGCGTGTACGACAGCCACGACGGGGGGTGTCCAGTTTTCTGCTGTATTGGGCGATTCTCAGCCTCGGGCCGCTGCTGCTCGGTGCAGGGTTTGCCACCAGTACCTACATCGCCTCGCTTTCGTTGATCTCGGGGCCGTACGCGCTGATTGGCGTCGGCACGCTGATCAAGGTCATGCCATTGCTGCTCAGCGTGGCGGCCTTCACCCTGATCTACGCCGCGGTGCCCAATACCCGTGTCCCGTTACGGCATGCGTTGGTGGGCGGTGTATTCACCGCAGTGTTGTTCGAGGCGGCCAAGCAACTGTTCGGCCTGTACGTCAGCTATTTCCCGAGCTATCAGCTGATCTACGGCGCTTTCGCGGCTGTCCCGCTGTTTCTGTTATGGGTCTATCTGTCCTGGATGATCGTGCTGTTCGGCGCCGAGCTGGTCTGCGGCCTGTCGTCGTCGCAGCAATGGCGCCGTCGGCCGCTGCCACGCCTGCTGGTCATGCTGATGCTGCTGCGCAACCTGCACCAGCGTCAGCAGGAGGGGCGGGAGCTGCGCCTGCGTGATCTGCACAGGGCCGGTCTGCGTCTTCCCGAGGATGAGTGGGACGACATACTCGGCTTCTTCGAACAGGAACAGCTGGTCTGTCGGACGGGTTCCGGGGGCTGGGTGCTTTGTCGAGATCTGAATCACTACAGTCTGGATAAACTATTGCGCTGCAACCCGTGGCCACTGTCAGCACGCGTAACGTTGCCCGAGCAGCTGAACGAACCCTGGTATCCGACTTTGCGCCAGTCACTGGAGCTACTGCAGCAGGAACAGGCAAGCCTGTTCAGTGGCAGCCTGGCCGACTGGTTGCAATCGGGCGGTGACAAAAATCGTCAGTAAGGGAGTGTTTACGTGGAGGCGCTGCGCTCGGTGGCAGGTTGTTCGAGCGATCAGATGCTTACGTACAGGCCATGACGGCGTTTTCGAGGTGATGGCACGCTTCTGGCTATGGCTCGGAGTAGTTGAGGGGAAGACGTAATGGACGGCAAGCGCAGCACCATTCTGTATTTGCACCAGAGGGCGCCAGACGCGGCGCTCGAGGCATTGAACCGCCTTACGGGTCTTCGCTTTAGGCAATGGCCGGAATCGCTGGTCGTCAGGGATGATGCTCCAACCGACGCGCCGCACGCCGCTTTGGCAAGCAAGCAGTTGGAGCCGAAAAAGGTCAGCGGCTGAATCAGGCCTGGACGGCTTTCATTTCGGCAGCTACGGGCTCGACCGGGTGAGCGAACAGCTCTTCGACGGTGATTGCAGCTACCGTGGCGGCAGGACGCAGGTGAATCTGCAACTCCTCGATCTTGAGTCGGACCGGTAGCCGCGCGACGCCGGACAGCAGAATCTTGCCTGCGCCATCGGTGCGTCCGTGATCAATGATCGCTTCTCGCTGCTGCTGTCCATCACGATATTTGGCGACGAGAGACACCATGAGCCCTGCGTGTCCCTGCAGCTGCAACCAGCTGGCGACATTGAATTCAGCTACGCGCCCGTCATAGGTAGTGAGGGCGATGGCGGCTTGCTCGACGATGCGTGAGGGTACGGTGCCGATCAGTTTGTCGTGGAGTTGGGACATGGCTTCGCTACTGGCATACGGTGGTGGGTGCGGAATTATAGGCAGTGCAGGTCCGACAAAACTGTGCACTTGAGCGCCGCCGCGCGTGATCGGACTCGCATAACGGCGAAAAGCGCGACGGTTACTTGGCGCCGCCACGGTCTGCGTCAGGATCGGGGCGTCCCAGGCGTGCCTTGACTGCGACGCAGCGGTATCCTCGGGCCGTATACGTTAAGGAATAAGCACCATGACCAAACCGATCGCCTCGTTGCTGCTCCTGCTGAGCTGCCTGTTCCTGTCTGCCTGCGAAAAGGATTGGGGGATCGACCAGCACGGGCGTGAAGTGACTGCGGCACAGCTGCAGGGGCAGTGGCTGCTGATCAATTACTGGGCTGAATGGTGCGGTCCCTGCCGCACCGAGATTCCGGAGCTGAACGCCTTGGCCGAAACCGAGCAGGGACTGGCAGTGTTGGGTGTGAACTTCGACGAGTTGCGCGGCGAAGAGCTCGCTCAGGCCGCCAAGGCGCTGGGTATCGACTTCCGTGTGCTCAGTGATGATCCCGCCGAGCGTCTGCAATTGCCGCGTAGCGAGGTGCTGCCGGTGACCTATCTGGTTGACGACCAGGGGAAGGTGCGCGAGCGCCTGGTTGGCGAACAGACTGCCGCAGGCATCCTTGTGCATCTGGCGCGGCTGAAGGGCGAGTAGCCCGGGGTGGCCCGCCTGGTGACTCAGGGTTTGACGTACCAGAAATCCTGCCAGAAGCCGATCACCTTGGCCGGATAGCGATTCTGCCCGAGGCTGCCGTTATAGCGCGCGAGCGCCCGGTTGATGTCGCCATTTTCCTTGTTCAGGTAATAGCTGAGGATGGTGCAGCCATAGCGAAGATTGGTGGCGTTGTCGGTGAGGTTGTCTTGCGGTCGACCCAGTTCCGCTTTCCAGAATGGCATCACCTGCATCATGCCCTGCGCGCCAACGCTGGAGATTGCAAATCGGTCGAATAGGCTTTCGGCATGGATCAGCGCCAGCACCAGTTCCGGCTTCAGGCCCGCCTTGCTCGCCTCGCGATGCACCAACCGGAGCAGCAACAGCCGCTCTTCGGCATCGGGGATGTAGCGCTTGAGTCGGCCGGACATGTCGACAAGCCAAACCTCTGCATCGAAGCGATCCTGAAAGCTGTCCGCCTCAGCGACTGTCCTCTGCATGAGGTCGCGGAGTTCGGGTTCGGGCGCTTGACGGATATTGGCTGCTGCCGGCAGGGCGCTCACCAGCAGCAATGCGAGAAGAAGAGCAGGCGTCTTCATCGGCTTCAGTTTCCGTTGCTGCCTTCGATCAGACTTTGCAGAAAGTGCTGTTGCAGCTCGGGGTCGTTGCGCGTCAGCTCTATCAGGCTCTGCTCCAGTTCGCTGGCTTCTTCTTCCAGACCAAGTTCGGACAGGCGCCGGACGCGATGCACCCATTGCGCGACGTCGTCGCCTTCCAGGTCATCGAAGATCAGGTCGTGAGCTTCTTGCAGCTTGCCGCGCAGCTTGTGGCTTACAAGCAGCGTGGCCTCTGCCCGGGTGCCATCCTGTTCATCCTCAACCGACAGCTGCAACTTGCCGATCTGCGTGACGTCCTGATCAGCGAACGGCCCGTCGAGAAGATTCAGGCGCAAGACGCCGTGACGATCGGTGGACAGCTCGTGAGTGTGCGGACCGGCGCTGACAAGCACCGGACGCCCCGCCCAAGGCAGGCTGGTGTACTCGAGCCGCGCATCCCGGCGTTGCTCGTCGAGGCTGGCCAGGTTCTGCTGCGAGCGGCCATTGGACTCGGCGTTCATGAACGGGTTGATGCCGGCGAAGCCGTAGCTGATCCAGTCGCGAGTCGCGCTCTCTGGCATGTTGCCGAGCATCACCACGTTGAGCACGTTTGCGCCTACGCCGGCGACCACTGCGACGACGCCCAGCGGAATCTCGTACAGCTCTCGCCAGGGCTGGTAAGGCGTATAGCGATCGTAACGGCGGGTTACTTCGAAATCGGTGACTTCGAATGTCATCTGCTCTTGCACGCGGATACGCCGCTGCGGCAGTTCGAGCACCTGGGGTTCACCGAGTTCGATGCGCAGGCTGTGGTCGAGCAGTTTGCGCTCGACACGCGCCTCGTGCTCGCTGCGCTGCGGCAAGTGATTGGCGCAGCCGCCAAGGAGCAGCGCCGCGCAAAGCGCGGCGCTGGTTGAAACGACAATACGTCGGTTGAGCATGATTTCCGATCAGCGATGAGCACGCGAGTTGATGAAGGACAGGATGTCAGCAGTCGCGACTGGCTGAGGCTGCGCGTCGCGGCGGTGCTTGTATTCCAGGGTGCCGTCGGCCAGCCCGCGATCGCTGATGACAATGCGGTGCGGGATGCCGATCAGCTCCATGTCGGCGAATTTGACGCCGGGGCTGGTCTTTTTGTCACGGTCATCGAGCAGCACTTCGTAACCTGCTGCCGTCAGTTCGGCGTAGAGTCGGTCGGTAGCCTCACGAACCGCTTCATTTTCGTACTTCATCGGTACCAGGGCGATCTGGAAAGGCGCGAGCGCGTCTGGCCAGAGAATGCCGCGGTCGTCGTAGTTCTGCTCGATCGCCGCGGCAACCACGCGGGATACGCCGATGCCGTAGCAGCCCATGATCAGAGTGGCCGGTTTGCCGTTCTCACCCATCACCCGGCAATTCATAGCCTCGCTGTACTTGGTGCCCAGCTGGAAGATATGGCCGACCTCGATACCGCGTTTGATTACCAGATTCCCCTGTCCGTCCGGGCTCGGATCACCCGCAACCACATTACGCAGATCGGCGATCTGCGGTAGCGGCAGGTCCCGCTCCCAGTTCAGGCCGAAGTAGTGCTTGTCGTCGACGTTGGCGCCGGCACCAAAATCGTTCATCAGCGCGACAGAACGGTCGATCACACAGGGAATCGTCAGGTTCAGTGGGCCCAGCGAGCCGGGACCCGCGCCAATGGCAGTACGGATTTCCGCTTCCGAGGCGAATACCAGCGGGCTGGCAACCTGCTCCAGGTTGGCGGCCTTGATCTCGTTGAGTTCGTGGTCGCCGCGTACGATGAGGGCGATCAGTTGGCCTTCTTCGACGCCATGAACGACCAGCGTTTTTACCGTTTTCTCGATGGCGAGGCCGAACTGCTCTACGAGTTCGATGATCGTCTTGGCATTCGGTGTGTCTACCAGGCGCATTTCTTCGCTTGGTGCCGCACGATCGGTTTCGCGCGGAATGGCTTCGGCCTTCTCGATGTTGGCGGCGTAGTCGGAGGTGTCACTGAACGCGATGTCGTCTTCGCCAGACTCAGCCAGTACGTGGAACTCGTGCGAGCCGGTTCCGCCGATGGAGCCGGTGTCGGCTTGCACTGGACGGAAGTCGAGCCCGAGGCGAGTGAAGACATTGCAGTACGCCTCGTGCATGCGGTCGTAGGTTTCCTGCAGCGATTCCTGGGACAGGTGGAAGGAGTAGGCGTCCTTCATCAGGAACTCGCGGCCGCGCATGAGGCCGAAGCGCGGACGGATTTCGTCGCGGAACTTGGTCTGGATCTGATAGAAGTTGATCGGCAGCTGCTTGTAGCTGTGAAGCTCGTTGCGTGCCAGGTCGGTGATGACCTCTTCGTGGGTCGGGCCGACACAGAATTCGCGATTGTGGCGGTCCTTCAGACGCAGCAGCTCCGGGCCGTACTGCTCCCAGCGGCCGGACTCCTGCCAGAGCTCGGCTGGTTGAATGGCCGGCATCAGCACTTCCAGGGCGCCTGCCTTGTTCATTTCCTCGCGAACGATGGCCTCGGCCTTTCGCAGCGCACGCAGCCCCATCGGCATCCAGGTGTAGAGACCGGACGCCAGCTTGCGAATCATCCCGGCACGCAGCATCAGTTGGTGACTGATGACCACTGCATCGGATGGGGTTTCTTTGAGGGTCGAGAGCAGGAACTGACTGGTGCGCATGTGGCCGTTGTGTCCTTGCAGAAGGGGCTGGAATTTGGCTCGGCATTGTACGGCGCGCGCATTGCGGCGTACAGGACGGGGCGCCGCGTGGGATGTGCGGCGAAACGAAAGAGCCCGGCTTTCGCCGGGCTCCGTTTGCATCGAATGGTCCGAGCGCCTGGGTTACAGGATGCTCAGCGGGTATTCGATGAATGCACGGATCTCGTTCAAGTCCGGGCTGCCTGCGTCGCGCAGCGCATTGTTCGAGCGATAGATGGAGTTGCGCAGTTTCAGCGACAAATCCTTCGCCGGGCCGCTCTGTACGACGTACTGGACCTGGTTGAAGAACTCGCGCTCCTTACCTTCACCGCCAGCGGTGTCGATGTTATCGCCGTACACGTAAGCGGTCTTCCAGAACAACCCTGGAGCGCCAAAGGTGCTGAAGTCCAGCTCATAGCTGGCTTGGTAGGAGCGCTCGTCTTTCCAGTTAAAGTCTGAATAGAAAGAGTTGGCTACCCAAATCGCACTGCCGCCGTCGCCCAAGTCGTATGCATAGCCAGCATCACCACTAACTCGTTGGTGAGCCAGGATGAAAGCATGGGCGCCAGTGCTGTACTTCGCTGCAAGACTCCAGATGGTGCTGTCATCTCCGAGCGTGCCATCGCCGAAGAAATCGTTCGGCACGGTTTCATCATCGTATTCGGCTTTATAGATGTTGAAATCTAACGACAGGGCTTGTTCAGAGCCCATTGGTACCACGTAATTCACATTCGCGTATTTTTTCTCGTATACATCCTCAACGTCAGAAAAATACAGAGAAGTGCTGAGGTTCTCGTTGACCTGATACGTACCACCAAAGACATCGGCGCTATTCAGCTCCCCGCTGTCGCGACTAGAGGATGGCATACCGCTTTCAGCGGTAAAGCGGCCGACATTCAGCTCAAGGCCCTCGATCTAGTTACTGGTGATCAATGTGCCAGTGAAGCTCTGCGGCAGCAGGCGCGAGTCGTCACAGGCGAGTACCGGCATCATCGGCATCTGGTTGCCGTACTTGATCACGGTGTTGGAGAACTGGGCTTTGATCGCTGCACCGGCCTGGGAAAGGTCGCGCTCCGGTTTTTCGTTGGAGTCGCGCTCGAACATGGCGTCGTAGCTATAACCCTCGCCGCCATCCAGGCGTACGCCCAGCAGGCCGAAGGCGTCAACGCCTACACCAATGGTGCCCTGGGTAAAGCCGGACTCGAAGGTAGTGATGAAGCCCTGACCCCAGCTGCGACGGTCGGGTGCACCGTCCTTATAGTCACGATTGAAATACGTGTTGCGCAGCAACAGATCTAGGCTCGCATCTTCGACGAAACCCTTGGATTCCGACTGCTGGCTGGCCAACGCCATCTGGGAGGTGCCCGCCGATACGGCCAGGGCGATTACGCTCCACTTCATCACTTTCATTGTGATTGCTCCTTTGGTTTAAAAACGGTGCTTACCTTGCCGCGCATGGGCGGAAAGGGTGCAACTTCTTAGTCCCGCATCAGGCTTCAGCCAATTTTGGCTGCTCTCGCGAAAAGCCATCCAGAGAATGTACTGTTTAGCTCTAGTGCAGCGCTAGAGCAAGCTGTGTGACGCTGATTGCGGTGTTTTGAAGCCGCCCCTAGCGTTCGCATAGTTCGTCTAGCAAGAATCGTACTCAGAATTCATGATCGAGCTAATCGGGCGTTGCGGAGAAATACTGGGGCCGCATTGCACTGAAAGGCGGCGCGTTTTCTCAGGTCAGGCACCAATCTTGTGCGCGGTTGCCAGGTTGTCGTCTGGGATGTCTGAGGTATCCTTTTTGCCTGTTTCCTACGGCGCATTCGCGCGGGGTTTGCTTCGCAAGGGGAGTCTTATGTTTGTACTTGATTCACGTCTGGAGCAGGACACGTTGCTGCTTGGTGACTTCCCGCTCTGCCGGTTGCTATTGATGAACGACGCGCAGTACCCCTGGTTCATTCTGGTGCCGCGTCGCGAAGAGATTAGTGAGTTGTTTCAGCTGGATGCGGCTGATCAGTTGGCGCTGTGGAATGAGGCTACTGCGCTGGCCGAGACCGTCAAGGACACCTTCGGCGCCGACAAGATGAATGTCGCCACGCTTGGTAATGTCGTCGGGCAGCTGCATATGCATGTCATTGCGCGGCGCCGCGATGATGCTGCCTGGCCAGCGCCGGTTTGGGGCAGGCATCCGGCGAAGCCTTACAGTGACGAGCAGGTGGCAGCCATCAGGGACAAGCTAAAGTTGGTGCTGACCGATCACTTTCGTTTTGGAGTATGACTGTGGACCTTGAATTGAGAGTGATGGATCTGGAAACGCGTCTGGCGTTTCAGGACGATACGATCCAGACGCTGAACGATGTGCTCGTCGAGCAACAGCGGATCATGGAGCGTCTGCAGCTTCAGCTGCGCGCACTGGCAAAACGTCAGGAGGAAATGCAGGTTCCAATGGACGCTGGTGAGGACGAGGCGCCTCCACCGCATTATTGAATTGAGAAACGGGGCGGCGTGGTGACTTCGCCCCGTGGCAGCTTGCTCGGTCGTCCTACTCGATCGGGACGACGTCTTCGGCCTGCAGTCCCTTGTCCCGCATCATGATGGTGAACTCCACGCGCTGGCCCTCGACCAGGATGCGGTGCCCTTCGCCGCGGATGGCGCGAAAGTGGACGAATACGTCATCTCCGCTGTCCCGGGAAATGAATCCGAACCCCTTGGATGTGTTGAACCATTTCACGGTGCCAGCCTCGCGCCCTGCTGCCGATGGCGCGCGGGGGTTTGTGCGAGCCGGTTTTGCCTGCTTGCTCAGGCCGCGTGGCGTGGCGAGGTGCAGCAGCACGGCCACAAGGGCGAGCAGCAGGCTGGCGAGTGTTGCGGGCTGGCCGGCGATCTGCGGCAAAGCTACAAGTACGATGACGGCCTGCAGCGCGATAGACAGGAGCAGCAGCGCTGACGCAGCGATTATGACTGGCCGGGTGCGGCTGTCGATCAACTGGGCAGATGGGGCGAATTGAACGTTCAGCAGGCCAAGCATCAGCAGGCACAAGGCGTCGGGTTGCAGCAGTAGTGGCATTGCGCCGCGCAGGCTTGGAACAAAGGACAGCAGCAGGGCAATGACACCCGCCAGGACATGGACGATCTTTAACATTCTTGTATGGCTCACGGTTGATAACACGACAGAGAAGCCGCAGGCCTGGAGTTCGTGGAAAACGTTCGTCGGTCAGGGCTGAACACTGGTCGAGAAACCGCGCGGGTCCGGGCTGCAGCGCGGCGTATTTAACAGGAAAGGAGAAGGGGGCTCAAATGAGCGTGTTCGCCGTCGTGGCTTCGGGTGCGGAGAATGCTCAAAGACGGGCTGTTTCGTAGCGGATGCGTTGCGATCTGGGCAGAGCGCATGTGGCGCTCCGCCCAGTAGCGAAACTTAGGCCGAAAGCAGGCTGCGCAGCATCCATGCAGTTTTTTCGTGGCTCTGCATGCGTTGAGTCAGGAGGTCGGCGGTCGGCTCGTCGTTGACCTTGTCCAGTAGTGGGAAGATACCGCGGGCGGTTCGTACAACGGCTTCCTGGCCTTCGACCAACAGCTTGATCATCTCTTCGGCGGAGGGGACGCCTTCCTCTTCCTTGATCGAGCTCAGGCGGGCGTATGCCGCGTAGGTGCCCGGCGCCGGGAATCCCAGCGTGCGGATGCGTTCGGCAATATCGTCCACGGCGATGGCGAGTTCGGTGTACTGGGTTTCGAACATGGTGTGCAGCGTGTTGAACATCGGTCCCGTAACGTTCCAATGGAAGTTATGGGTCTTCAGATACAGGGTGTAGGTGTCGGCGAGCAGGCGCGACAGGCCTTCGGCGATGGCTGCACGGTCCTGTTCGGCGATGCCAATGTTGATTTCCATGTTTTTCTCCTGGTGGATGGTTCAGCCGTTAGTTATGCCAGAAAAATGCGTGGTGTTGTGAAGCGATACGTTTCTGGTCGAATGCTCACCGTTGGAATGCTCTGATCGATTCAGGGTTCCATCAACGGCCCGATTTCGAGTTGACGAGGGCAACGGCTGCGCCGCGGTGATTATGTCGATATAATCCCGCGCTTGTGCCTGGCGGTCCCAGCGCGTGCTGCGGCGCCCGGCGTCAATGCGGTATCGCGTACGGTACATGCCGCTTGCGCAGAGCAGTCACGGTCTTGTCAGTCTGTCGCGGCTCTGGCGCCCCATCGAATTCAAGATACGAGAAGCGAACTTCACCATGATGCGCAGCCACTATTGCGGCCAATTGAACGAAAGCCTGGACGGCCAGGAAATCACTCTTTGCGGCTGGGTACATCGCCGTCGTGACCACGGCGGGGTGATCTTCCTCGATGTGCGTGATCGTGAGGGCCTGGCTCAGGTGGTCTTCGATCCGGATCGCGCCGAAACCTTTGCGACCGCCGACAAGGTGCGTAGCGAGTATGTAGTGAAGATCACCGGCAAGGTCCGCCTGCGCCCAGCTGGTGCGGTGAACCCGAATATGGCTTCCGGTGCCATCGAGGTGCTGGGCTACGAGCTGGAGGTGTTGAACGACGCCGAAACCCCGCCGTTCCCTCTCAACGAATACAGCGATGTGGGCGAGGAGACGCGACTGCGCTATCGCTTCATCGACCTTCGTCGCCCAGAAATGGCCGAGAAGCTCAAGCTGCGCTCGCGTATCACCGCGAGCATTCGTCGGTACCTGGATGACAACGGCTTCCTCGATGTGGAAACCCCGATCCTGGGGCGTCCGACACCTGAAGGCGCGCGTGACTATTTGGTGCCGAGCCGCACCCATGCCGGTAATTTCTTTGCCCTGCCGCAGTCGCCGCAGCTGTTCAAGCAGCTGCTGATGGTTGCCGGTTTCGACCGCTACTATCAGATCGCCAAGTGCTTCCGCGACGAAGACCTGCGCGCTGATCGCCAGCCCGAGTTCACCCAGATCGACATCGAGACCAGCTTCCTCGATGAAGCAGACATCATCGGTATCACCGAAGGCATGATCCGCAAGTTGTTCAAGGAAGTGCTGGATCTGGAGTTTGGCGAATTCCCGCACATGCCGTTCGAAGAGGCCATGCGCCGGTACGGCTCGGATAAGCCCGACCTGCGCATCCCGCTGGAACTGGTGGATGTTGCCGATCAGCTCAACGCCGTCGAGTTCAAGGTGTTCTCCGGTCCGGCCAATGACCCGAAAGGCCGCGTTGCCGCGCTGCGCGTCCCGGGTGCGGCGAGTATGCCGCGCAGCCAGATCGACGATTACACCAAGTTCGTTGGCATCTATGGGGCCAAGGGCTTGGCCTATATCAAGGTCAATGAGCGCGCCAAGGGCGTTGAAGGCCTGCAGTCACCGATCGTCAAGTTCATCCCGGAAGACAACCTCAATGTGATTCTCGATCGCGTCGGTGCGGTCGATGGCGACATCGTGTTCTTCGGTGCAGACAAGGCGAAGATCGTTTCCGAGGCCCTGGGTGCGCTGCGCATCAAGATCGGTCACGACCTCAAGCTGTTGACCTGTGACTGGGCGCCGCTATGGGTGGTCGACTTCCCGATGTTCGAAGAGAACGATGACGGCTCGCTGAGCGCGCTGCACCATCCGTTCACCGCGCCGAAGTGCTCGCCTCAGGAACTCGAGGCCAATCCGGCTGCGGCGCTGTCGCGTGCCTACGACATGGTGCTCAACGGTACCGAGCTGGGTGGCGGTTCGATCCGTATCCATCGCAAGGAAATGCAGCAGACTGTGTTCCGCATTCTCGGCATCGATGAAGCCGAGCAGGAAGAGAAGTTCGGCTTCCTCCTCGATGCGTTGAAGTTTGGCGCTCCGCCACATGGTGGTCTGGCCTTCGGTCTGGATCGCCTGGTTATGCTGATGACCGGTGCGCAGTCGATTCGTGAGGTGATTGCCTTCCCGAAAACCCAGAGTGCGGCGGACGTCATGACCCAGGCGCCGGGTGCGGTGGATAGCAAGGCGCTGCGCGATCTGCATATCCGTCTGCGCGAGCAACCGAAGGCGGAGTAAGCGCTACCCGAAGCCTGGTTCTGCCAGGCTTCTTCGTCTTGCGGCTCTGAGTGCGAGACAATACGGCGATAGCCGACCGCTGTCTTTATCGAGCGGTGACAGACGGATCCGGTTATCGAGATTTTCTGATTCAGTCGAAGAATGGAGTGAGTTATGGCTGGTCATTCCAAATGGGCCAATATCAAGCACCGCAAAGAGCGTCAGGACGCCAAGCGGGGCAAGATCTTCACCAAGCTGATCCGTGAGCTGACCGTGGCGGCCAAGCATGGCGGCGGCGTGCCGGCGGACAATCCGCGTCTCCGATTGGCCGTGGACAAGGCGCTGACAGCCAACATGTCGCGTGACGTCATCGATCGCGCCATCGCCCGGGGCGCAGGCTCCAGCGAAGCGGACAACATGACCGAGCTGAGCTATGAGGGTTACGCGCCAAGCGGGGTGGCGATCATCATCGAGGCCATGACCGACAACCGCAACCGTACCGCGGCCGAAGTGCGTCACGCCTTCAGCAAGAACGGTGGCAATCTCGGTACTGACGGCTCGGTCGCCTACATGTTCGATCGTAAAGGCCAGATCAGCTATGCGCCCGGCGTCGATGAAGACGCGCTGATGGAAGCGGCGCTGGAGGCGGGCGCCGACGACGTCGTCAGTCAGGAGGATGGGTCGGTCGAGGTCTATACCAGCTTCGCCGATTTCCTCTCGGTCAACGAAGCGCTGACAGAAGCCGGATTCCGCGGCGACGAAGCAGAAGTGGCGATGATTCCCTCCATCATGGCGCCCATCACCGACGTCGAGACGGCGCAGAAGGTTCTGCGTCTCATCGATGCGCTGGAAGATCTGGATGACGTGCAGAACGTCTACCACAACGCGGAAATCTCCGACGAGATCATGCAGCAGTTGGGCTGAATGTCGTGGTGTCCGCAGCCGGGAGCCGCATTGCTGGGCTCCCGGCTTTTTTATAGGTGCGCATCGCTGGCAACGTAGTGACTATCTGGGCGCATATTGTTGTCGGTGGCGGAGACGGCAGCGCCTCCGTATACTCGCCACTGGATAAATAGACAGCACGGCACGGCATGACGCTGATTTTGGGTATCGATCCCGGCTCTCGAATCACCGGCTACGGCGTCGTACGTGACACCGGCCGCGGTTGTGAATACGTCGCCTCTGGTTGCATTCGTACCGGCACCGGCGAGCTGCCTGATCGCTTGCGTGCCGTTTTCAGTGGTGTGAGCGAGGTCATTCGGACCTATGGCCCGGTAACGATGGGCATCGAGCAAGTATTCATGGCGCGTAATGCCGATTCCGCGCTCAAGCTCGGCCAGGCTCGGGGGGCAGCCATTGTTGCTGGCGCGGAAGCAGGTCTGCAGATCGCAGAGTACACCGCGACGCAGGTCAAACAGGCCATCGCCGGAACGGGCGGGGCTGATAAGCAGCAGGTGCAGATGATGGTCATGCACCTGCTCAAGCTTCTGGAAAAACCCCAGATCGATGCTTCGGACGCGCTGGCCATTGCGTTATGTCATGCGCATCACCGGCAAAGCCTCATTCCGCACGGCCTGACCGGCGCCAAGCGACGAGGCGGGCGGTTGCGTCTGTAGTCGGCGCAAACTCTCTTGGTTGAACGAATAATCGACTGGTCGTCAGCGGATGCGATGGCCATGGAGGAAACAGCTTGATCGGACGTTTGCGTGGCACGCTGGTGGAAAAGCAACCGCCACATCTGATTCTCGATGTCAACGGTATCGGCTATGAGGTCGAAGTGCCGATGACGACGCTGTATCGCCTGCCGGCGGTCGGCGAGCCGGTGACGCTGCATACGCATCTCGTCGTGCGTGAAGACGCACAACTTCTTTATGGCTTCGCCGAGAAGCGCGAGCGCGAGCTGTTCCGTGAGCTGATCCGTTTGAACGGTGTGGGACCGAAGCTGGCGTTGGCGTTGATGTCCGGACTGGAAGTCGATGAGCTGGTGCGTTGTGTGCAAGCACAGGATACGTCGGTCCTGGTGCGCATCCCAGGCGTTGGCAAGAAGACCGCCGAGCGGCTTCTGGTGGAGTTGAAGGACCGCTTCAAGGCGTGGGAGAGCATGCCCGCAATCGCGACCTTCGTGGTTGAACCCGGGAGCAAAATGGCAGTCACAAGCGCCGAGAATGATGCGGTCAGCGCGTTGATCTCCCTGGGCTTCAAGCCACAGGAAGCCAGCCGTGCAGTGTCCGCCATACAGGAAGATGATTTGAGCAGTGAAGAAATGATCCGTCGCGCCCTCAAGGGCATGGTGTAAGCCATGATCGAAGCGGATCGTATCGTCACGGCAGGCAGTCGCGATCGCGACGAGCAACTGGATCGCGCCATTCGGCCACTCAAGCTGGCCGAGTACATCGGTCAGCCGGTCGTGCGCGAACAGATGGATCTATTCATCCGCGCCGCCAAGGGCCGTCAGGAAGCGCTCGATCACACGCTCATCTTTGGTCCGCCGGGGCTGGGCAAGACTACCTTGGCGAACATCATCGCCGAAGAGATGGGCGTGTCGATCAAGAGCACGTCGGGCCCGGTGCTTGAGCGACCGGGTGACCTGGCCGCATTGCTGACCAATCTGGAGGCGGGCGACGTTCTGTTCGTCGACGAGATCCATCGCCTTTCGCCCATTGTCGAGGAGGTTCTGTACCCGGCGATGGAAGATTTCCAGCTGGATATCATGATCGGCGAGGGGCCTGCGGCTCGCTCGATCAAGCTGGATCTGCCGCCGTTCACCCTTGTGGGCGCCACCACGCGGGCCGGTATGCTGACCAATCCATTGCGAGACCGATTCGGTATCGTCCAGCGTCTGGAGTTCTATTCCACCGAGGACCTGGCGACCATCGTCAGCCGTTCCGCCGGTATCCTCGGTCTGCCGACCGAGCCGGAGGGTGCATTCGAGATTGCCCGTCGGGCGCGAGGGACGCCGCGTATCGCTAACCGCTTGCTACGCCGTGTGCGAGATTTCGCAGAAGTGCGGGGTCGTGGCGAGATCACCCGGCAGATTGCCGACCTTGCCTTGAACATGCTCGACGTCGATGAGCGAGGCTTCGATCATCAGGATCGCCGGCTGCTACTGACGCTGATCGAGAAGTTCGACGGCGGACCGGTGGGGATCGACAGCCTGGCCGCTGCGATCAGTGAAGAGCGGCACACCATCGAGGATGTGCTCGAGCCGTACCTCATCCAGCAGGGCTACATCATGCGCACGCCGCGCGGTCGGGTCGTGACGCGTCACGCCTATCTCCATTTCGGCCTCAACCTGCCCAAGCGCATGAGCGATGCTCCAACGCCGGATCTGTTCGATGGCGACATAGTTTGAAGAAAATATTGTTCTGTTACCCGATTGGCATTTACAGGGCCGAGCACTAGTATGCGCGCGCAAGCCGGAGCTGAAATCTTCACCCACCGCTGTCGAGTCTATTACGAGGACACCGACGCGGGCGGCATTGTCTACTACGTCAATTACCTCAAATTCATGGAGCGAGCTCGTACCGAGCGGTTGCGCAGCCTGGGATTCGCCCAGTCGCAGCTGGCCGGTGAGGACTTGCTGTTCGTCGTGCATTCGGTCGAAGCCCGCTACCGAGCACCGGCTCGCCTGGACGATGAATTGCTGGTGACGGCCGAGGTGGTTGAGGTGAATCGCGCCAGTCTGCGGTTTCGCCAGCAGGTCCGGCGTGCACTGGATGATGTTCTGCTTTGTGAGGGGCAGGTGCTGGTTGCCTGCGTGCGTGCCGAAAGTTTGAAACCCCGAGCCATTCCCGAAGCGCTGCGTGTCGCCTTCGCTGGCTCGGGTCTATCCCCTGCAGGAGAGTAAGCGTGGAAGCCAACGTCGATCACATGTCCATGTGGAGCCTGATCAGCAACGCCAGCTTCGTGGTGCAGCTGGTCATGCTGATTCTGGTGGCCGCTTCGGTCGCATCATGGATTCTGATTTTTCAGCGCGGCAGTATGCTGCGTGCCGCGAAGCGGGCACTCGATACCTTCGAAGAGCGCTTCTGGTCCGGTATCGACCTGTCCAAGCTGTATCGCCAGGCAGGCAGCAACCCGGATCCGGATTCTGGCGTCGAGCAGATCTTTCGCGCCGGCTTCAAGGAATTTTCCCGTCTGCGTCAGCAGCAGGGTGTCGATCCCGATGCGGTGATGGATGGGGTCAATCGCGCCATGCGCGTGGCGATTTCCCGTGAAGAGGAAAAGCTCGAGCAGAGCTTGCCATTCCTGGCCACCGTTGGTTCCACCAGCCCTTACATCGGCCTGTTCGGTACCGTCTGGGGGATCATGAACTCCTTTCGCGGCCTGGCTCAGGTTCAGCAGGCAACTCTAGCGACTGTGGCGCCAGGCATCGCCGAAGCGCTGATCGCTACGGCGATCGGTTTGTTCGCCGCGATTCCTGCGGTGATCGCCTACAACCGTTTCGCCGCGCGGGGCGAGATGCTCATCGGTCGTTATTACACCTTTGCCGATGAGTTCCAGGCCATCCTCCACCGCAAAGTTCACACCACCGAAGACTGAGGCCCACGGCCATGGCCAGAATCCGCAACAGACGCAAGCCCGTCGCCGAGATGAACGTGGTGCCTTACATCGATGTGATGCTGGTGCTGCTGGTTATCTTCATGGTCACGGCGCCGATGCTCAATCAGGGCGTCAAGGTCGATCTGCCCAAGGTCAGCAGCGAAGCCTTACCGCAGGATAACGACAAGCAGGTGCTGACCATTTCCATCAAGGCTGACAAAACCTATTACTGGAACGTCGGTAGCGAGGTCGATACCGACAGCAAGGGCAACGAGGCCGTCGCATTGGCAGACATGACGCAGGCTGTCGTTGCCATCATGCGCCAGCGTCCGGATACCCAGGTGTTCATCCGTGGCGATCGCGCGGTTGATTATGGTTCGGTGATGGAGGCCATGGGCGGTCTGCAGGAAGCCGGCGTGGGTAATGTCGGTTTGATCACCGAGGCGCCTTGATGCAGCAGCGTGAGTCATCGCCTTCGCAGAGCTACTTCTGGCCGACCGTGCTAGCGGTAGGTCTGCACGTCATTATTTTCGGCATGCTGTTCGTCAGCTTTTCGATGACGCCCGAGCTGCCGCCGTCCAAGCCGATCGTGCAGGCCACCTTGTATCAGTTGAAGTCGCAGAGCCAGGCGACGACTCAGACCAATCAGAAGATTGCCGGCGAAGCGAAGAAGACGGCTGCCAAGCAGTTCGAAAGCGAACAGATGGAACAGCGTAAGGTCGAGCAGCAGAAGCAGGCTGCTGCCACCCGCGCTGCGGAACAAAAGAAGGCGGAAGAGGCTCGAAAGGCGGATGCGGCGAAAGCCGCAGCCGATAAAGCGGCTGCGGCGAAAAAGGCCGAGGAAGCCAAGAAGGTCGAACAGCAGAAGCAGGCTGACATCGCCAAGAAAAAGACTGCTGAAGAACTGGCCAAGAAGAAGGCAGCAGAGGAGGCCAAGAAGAAGGCCGCCGAAGAAGCCAAGCGCAAGGCGGCTGAGGAAGCGAAGAAGAAAGCTGCCGCCGAAGCTGCCAAGAAAAAAGCTGCTGAAGATGCCAAGAAGAAGGCTGCGGCGGAAGCCGCGCGCAAAGCGGCAGAAGACAAGAAGGCGCAGGCGCTTGCCGAGCTGCTGTCGGATACAACTGAGCGTGAGCAGGCAATGGCTGATACGCAAGGCGATCAGGTTTCTGGTAACTACGATGACTTAATCAAGATACGTGCTGCGGAAGGGTGGAGCAGGCCTCCTTCTGCAAGGAATAACATGACCGTGGAGCTCCAGGTAAACATGCTTCCGGATGGCACCATCACCAACGTCAGCGTCTCCAGATCGAGCGGAGATGTGCCATTCGACAATTCTGCGGTTGCCGCAGTAAAGAACATCGGTCGGCTGACGGAAATGCAGGGCCTGAGCCCGCAGGACTTCCAGCCTTACCGGTCCTTCAAAATGACATTTACGCCTGAGGATCTTGCGTTGTGATCAACTCCCTTCGAGGTCTACTTGTCCTGCTCTGCTGCCTGGCGGGAATGGCGGTGGCGCAGGAAAAAAACATCGTCGTCACCAGTGGTGCCGACCGTGCGATCCCGATCGCAGTCGTTCCATTCGGTTGGCAGGGCGGCACCGTACTGCCTGAGGACATGGCGGAAATCGTCGGCAACGACCTGCGCAATTCCGGTATTTTCCAGCCCATTCCGCGGCAGAACATGATCAGCATGCCGACCCGCGGCAGCGAGATCATCTATCGCGACTGGAAGGCTCTGGGCGCCCAGTACGTAATGGTCGGCAATATCGAGCCGGCCGGTGGCCGCCTTCAGGTCCGTTACGAAGTGTTCAACGTAACGACCGAACAGCAGGTGATGACTGGAACCGTTGGTGGTTCCCCGGATCAGTTGCGCGACATGGCGCACCATGCGGCGGATCAGTCCTTCGAGAAGCTCACCGGCATCAAGGGCGCGTTTTCCACGCGTCTGCTGTATGTGACGGTTGAGCGGCTGGGTGGCGCCAACACGCGCTACACGCTGCAGCGTTCGGATTATGACGGCGCTCGGGCGGTGACTCTGCTGCAATCGCGCGAGCCCATCCTCTCCCCGCGTTATTCACCGGACGGACGCCGTATTGCCTATGTGTCCTTCGAACAGAAGCGTCCACGTATTTTCATTCAGCACATCGACACGGGTCGCCGCGAACAGGTCACCAACTTCGAAGGTTTGAACGGTGCGCCGGCATTCTCGCCAGATGGCAATCGCCTGGCGTTCGTACTGTCGAAAGATGGCAATCCGGAAATCTATGTGATGGACCTCGGCTCGCGGCAGTTGCAGCGCCTGACCAATCACTACGCGATCGATACCGAACCCTTCTGGGGTGCTGATGGTCAGACCATTTATTACACCTCTGACCGTGCTGGCAAGCCTCAGGTCTACAAGCAGCGGTTGGGCAGCAATTCGGCTGAGCGTGTGACGTTCGTTGGCAACTACAACGCCAACCCGAAGCTATCGGCCGACGAGAAGACGCTGGTAATGATCCATCGCCAGGACGGTTACACAAACTTCAAGGTTGCTGCGCAGGATCTGCAGCGTGGCAATTTGCGAATACTCTCGGATACCAGTCTGGATGAATCGCCCACTGTTGCGCCTAATGGCACCATGCTAATCTACGCCACCCGCCAGCAGGGCCGGGGAGTCTTGATGCTCGTGTCCATCAATGGACGCGTTAGGCTCCCGCTTCCTACAGCTCAAGGCGAAGTCCGAGAGCCGTCCTGGTCCCCTTACCTGAACTGATGCGGTATCAACGCTTTTAACCAAAACACACCTGGGGTTGTTACAAATGGAAATGCTGAAATTCGGTAAGTTCACCGCTCTGGCTCTGGCCATGGCTGTTGCTGTCGGTTGTTCCTCCAAAGGCGGCGACGATTCGGGCGAAGGTTCGGGCGCGATCGATCCGAATGCTGGTTACGGTGCTGATTCCGGTTCCGTCGATAGCAGCATGAGCGAAGAAGCCGCTCTGCGCGCCATCACTACCTTCTACTTCGAGTACGACAGCTCCGACCTGAAGCCGGAAGCCATGCGCGCTCTGGACGTTCACGCCAAGGACCTGAAAGGCAACGGCGCTCGCGTCGTTCTGGAAGGCCACACCGACGAGCGTGGTACCCGTGAGTACAACATGGCTCTGGGCGAGCGTCGCTCCAAGGCCGTACAGCGTTACCTGGTACTGCAGGGTGTTTCCCCGGCTCAGCTGGAGCTGGTTTCCTACGGCGAAGAGCGTCCAGTTGCCATGGGTAACGACGAGCAGTCCTGGGCCCAGAACCGTCGCGTCGAACTGCGCAAGTAATTCGTCATGCGTAAGTACCGTCATGCTCTGACTCTTACAGTGCTCGCGCTGCCGCTGATGGCGGTGGCTCAAGTGCCGGTGGTGGATTACGAAGAAGGTGCCGCTAGTGGCAACTCGGATTACTCCACCGCCGCGCCGAGCGGTGACGGTGCCTATGCCGGAGGTGGAGCCACCGCTCCATCTTCGGCACAGGGCATGCTCTTCATGCAGCTACAGCAGATGCAGGAAGAGATCGCGCAACTGCGCGGCATGCTTGAGGAACAACAGAATCAGATCCAGCGCCTGCAACAAGAGGGGCTGGAACGCTATCAGGACCTGGATCGCCGTCTGTCCAGCGGATCCGCGGCAGGCAATCAGCCTGCTCCGTCCAGTAATACGGCGGCGTCAGCTGGAAGTTCGGCACCCGCCGCTGCCAGCCAGGGCCAGTCGCAAAGCGCATCGGGCGATCCTGCAAAGGAAAAGCTCTATTACGACGCTGCTTTCGACCTGATCAAGGCGAAGGATTTCGACAAGGCCAGCCAGGCTTTCGCTGCATTCCTGCGCAAGTACCCTGACAGTCAGTACGCTGGCAACGCCCAGTACTGGCTTGGCGAGGTCAACCTGGCAAAGGGCGACCTGCAAGGGGCCGGTCAGGCGTTCGCTCGAGTGAGCCAGGCGTATCCGCAGCACAACAAGGTGCCGGATTCTCTCTACAAGCTGGCAGATGTTGAGATCCGCCTGGGTAACCGGGACAAGGCGCAGGGCATTCTGCGTGAGGTCATTGCCCAGTATCCGAATACATCGGCTGCACAATTGGCTCAGCGTCAGCTCAATCGCTGAGGCACACTGGCGAGACCGAACGAAACCCGCCCATCGCGCGGGTTTTTTCGTTAGAATCGCCGCCCCTATTTCCCGCAACGGAGGCGGATGGCCTGTTTAGCCGTCACGCCCGTGGCTGATATGACCCTGCGAATTACCGAGATTTTCTACTCGCTGCAGGGGGAGACGCGGACCAGTGGATTGCCTACTGTGTTCGTTCGCCTGACCGGCTGTCCCCTGCGCTGTCAATATTGCGATACCGCCTACGCATTCAGCGGCGGAGAGTTGATGACGCTCGACGCGATCGTCGAGCGGGTTGCCTCCTACAATCCCCGTTACGTCTGCGTGACCGGGGGAGAGCCGCTGGCGCAGCCCAACTGCGTGCCTTTGCTGCAGCGATTGTGCGATGCGGGATATGAGGTTTCACTGGAGACCAGTGGTGCACTCGATATCTCCGTGGTGGATGAGCGTGTCAGCCGTGTAGTGGACCTGAAAACACCGGGTTCCGCCGAGGTCGCGCGTAACCGCTACGAGAACATCGCCTGCATAACGCGCAACGATCAGGTCAAGTTCGTCATCTGTTCCCGCGAGGATTATGACTGGGCTGTCAGCAAGCTGATCGAGTACGGGCTGGATCGACGTGCCGGAGAGGTGTTGTTCTCGCCGAGTCACGGTCAGGTCGATGTTCGTGCCCTTGCGGACTGGATCGTTGCCGACAATCTGCCGGTGCGCTTGCAGCTTCAGTTGCACAAGATTATCTGGAACGACGCGCCCGGCCACTGAGTCGCTGGCATTAGCGACTCGTCCCTGGCTGGTCGTGCTCATCCGTTTTGAAGGTATCGCGAAATGAACGAGAAGAAAGCAGTCATCCTGCTGTCCGGCGGGCTTGATTCGGCTACGGTGGTCGCCATGGCCCGTGCTCAGGGCTACGCCTGCTACACCATGAGCTTTGACTACGGCCAGCGTCATCGCGCCGAACTGCAGGCGGCCGAACGTGTTGCTCAACAACTGGGAGTGGTCGAACACAAGGTGATCTGCCTGGACCTCAACGGCATCGGCGGCTCGGCATTGACCGACGACAGCATCGATGTGCCTGAGGTGCCTGGTGAGGGTATTCCGGTCACATACGTCCCGGCGCGCAATACGGTGTTTCTCTCGTTGGCCCTTGGCTGGGCTGAGGTGCTGGGTGCCCGTGACATCTTTATCGGCGTCAATGCGGTCGACTACTCGGGCTACCCGGATTGTCGGCCGGAGTTCGTTGCGGCATTCGAGCGAATGGCCAATCTGGCCACCAAGGCAGGCGTAGAAGGGCTGGGGTTTCGCATCCAGGCACCACTGCAGGAGATGAGCAAGGCGCGGATCGTGCAGGAGGGGACTCGTCTGGGCGTGGACTATGCGGCGACGGTTTCCTGCTATCAGGCCGACACGGATGGGCGTGCCTGTGGCAAGTGCGACAGCTGTCGATTGCGCGCCGCCGGTTTTGCCGAAGCGGGGCTGGCTGACCCCACTCGCTATTTCTGAGCGGCCTGCGCCAGTACTGGAGGGGTGCCGTCAAACGAAGGCGATCGCGAACTTTTTCAAAAAAAAAGTTTGTTTTCATCAATCAAATCAGTATCATGCGCCCCGCATTGGGTCGTTAGCTCAGTTGGTAGAGCAGTTGGCTTTTAACCAATTGGTCGTAGGTTCGAATCCTACACGACCCACCATATCGCTCTCGAGGGAGCACAAGAAGCCGGAGGCCTGTCAGGGTTATCCGGCTTTTTAATGGCCGCGATTTTGCGTTGCTGCAGGCTGCTACGTTCGGTCATAAGAAGCGTTTTTCTCTACGACCTTAGTAGGTGGCTCAAGCGTTTTTAAACGTAATAGACTGCGGCCCCTTCCGATTACCGTTGGTTCGAGGCTCAAATGTATTCTGATCGTATCCGCTTGTCCTCTCTGCAGAACAAGGTCATGAGTGCCCACGAGGCAGCTGCCCTTATTCGCGACGGCATGACCGTTGGCATGAGCGGCTTCACCCGTGCGGGCGAAGCCAAGGCCGTGCCCCTCGCGCTGATCGACCGTGCCAAGGACGAGGAGCTGCAGATCAGCCTGGTCACTGGCGCCAGCCTGGGTAACGATCTCGATGGCAAGATGGCTTCCGCGGGTCTACTGGCCCGTCGCATGCCGTTCCAGGCCGATCCGGTACTGCGCAAGGCGATTAACGCCGGTGAGGTCATGTTCATCGACCAGCACCTGTCGCATACCGTCGAGCAGATGCGCAATCATCAGATCAAGCGTCCCGACGTCACCATCGTCGAAGCGTTGTGCATCACCGAGCAGGGCCACATCGTACCGACCACTTCAGTAGGCAACTCGGCCAACCTGGCCATGTTCGCCGACCAGGTGATCATCGAGCTGAACCTGGCACACAACCTGAACCTGGAAGGTCTGCACGACATCTACTTCCCGGGTGAGCGCCCGAACCGCGGCCCGATCCCGCTGACCAAGGTCGATGATCGTCTCGGCGCGACTTCGATCCCGGTCGATCCGGCCAAGATTGCCGCCATCGTCATCACCAATCAGCCGGATTCCTACTCCACGGTCACTCCGCCGGACGAAGAAACCCAGGCCATCGCCAATCATCTGGTCGAGTTCTTCAAGAGCGAAGTCGAAGCTGGCCGTATGGCGAAGAACCTTGGCCCGATGCAGGTCGGTATCGGCAACATCGCCAACGCGGTAATGTGCGGTCTGATCGATTCGCCGTTCGAAGACTTGGTGATGTACTCCGAAGTACTGCAGGACTGCACCTTCGAGCTGATCGATGCGGGCAAGATGACCTTTGCTTCCGGTTGCTCCATCACCCTGTCCGAGCGTTGCAATGATCGCGTGTTCGGCAACCTGGAGAAGTACAAGGACAAGCTGATCCTGCGTCCTCAGGAAATCTCCAACCATCCTGAGCTTGTGCGCCGTCTTGGCATCATCGGTATCAACACCGCGCTCGAGTTCGACATCTATGGCAACGTCAACTCCACTCACGTGGGCGGCACCAAGATGATGAACGGCATCGGCGGTTCGGGCGATTTCGCGCGTAACGCTCACATGGCCATCTTCGTGACCAAGTCGATCGCCAAGGGTGGCAACATCTCCAGCGTCGTGCCGATGGTTGCTCACGTTGACCACACCGAGCATGACGTCGAGATTCTGGTTACCGAGCAAGGCCTGGCTGACCTGCGTGGCCTCGCTCCGCGCGAGCGCGCCCGCGCTATCATCGACAACTGCGTGCACCCGTCCTACCGCGATGCGCTGAACAAGTACTTCGACGACGCCTGCAAGAAGGGCGGCCAGACGCCGCACCTGCTGGGCGAAGCGATGCAGTGGCACATCAACCTGGAGGAACGTGGACACATGCTCAAGGGCGAGTGATCCAGAAGAAAAGAACCGCCGGCTGATGCCGGCGGTTTTCGTTTGACAGGGCGCAACGCCCGGCTTTTCACGCGTTTTCACCGTGCTTTCCCTTTTGTAGAGGCTTCGGCTAGTATTCCTGCCCCGTTGAAAGGCAGGAGGCGTGTCTGAATCCTGCGCGCCTCCTCTCTACCGACAAGCCCGAATTCCCGGCCTGGGCCGTTATACTCGGCGCTTCGTGCAATCCCGTGCTGGCAGGACCCGTCCATGACGCAGATACCCGAACGCATTCTCGTGCAGGCTCACCTGGCAGCTAAGCAGCCCAAGCCGCTTACGCCTGAGCAGGAAGCGCAGCTGCGCAGTGAGATAGCTGTTGAGTTGAAGCGCCAGAATGCAGTGCTGGTGGCGCATTACTACACCGATCCGGTGATCCAGGCGTTGGCCGAGGAAACAGGCGGTTGCGTTTCCGACTCCCTGGAAATGGCGCGCTTCGGCAACGAGCATCCGGCCCAGACCGTGCTGGTAGCCGGCGTCAAGTTCATGGGCGAGACGGCGAAGATCCTCAATCCTGAGAAGCGCGTGCTCATGCCCACGCTCGAGGCGACCTGTTCCCTCGATCTGGGCTGTCCTGTCGATGAGTTTTCGGCCTTCTGCGATCAGCATCCGGAGCGCACCGTGGTCGTCTATGCCAACACTTCGGCGGCGGTAAAGGCACGGGCTGACTGGGTGGTGACATCCAGTTGTGCGCTGGAAATCGTCGAAAGCCTGATGGATAACGGCGAAAAGATCATCTGGGCGCCGGACAAGCATCTGGGCAACTACGTACAGCGCGAGACCGGTGCCGACATCCTGCTCTGGGATGGCGCCTGTATCGTCCACGAAGAGTTCAAGGCCAAGCAATTGGCTGACATGAAGGCTCTTTACCCGGATGCCGCGATTCTGGTGCATCCGGAGTCCCCGCAGGCGGTGGTCGAACTCGCCGATGCTGTAGGTTCGACCAGTCAGCTGATCAAGGCTGCGCAGACCTTGCCGCAGCAGACGCTGATCGTTGCGACGGATCGGGGCATCTTTTACAAGATGCAGCAGTTGTGCCCTGAAAAAACGTTCATCGAAGCGCCGACTGCCGGCCAGGGTGCAGCCTGCCGAAGCTGTGCGCATTGCCCCTGGATGGCGATGAACACGCTGGAGCGGACCCTGGAATGCCTGCGCGCTGGCAGCAATGAAATCTTCGTCGATCCGGCGATCATTCCGCGTGCGGTCAAGCCTCTCAAGCGGATGCTCGATTTCACCCAGGCCGCGCGGCTGAAACAGGCCGGCAACGCCTGAGCCTTCTCATCGGCGCTGAACGTTCAGCGCCGTTTTCAACTCAGCGCAGCATTTCCTCGACCATTCGCTTTTCTTCGATCAGCTGTTTCTGGCGCGCGTCAATCCGTGATGCGATCTGGAAGTTGCTGGCACGACGCTTGGCGAGGTCGAGTTGCTCGATGCCCTGGTCGTAGTCGCCTACCAGGGCGAAGTACTCCGCGCGTGCTTGATGCAGGCCAACGATGTTGCCGCTGAGCCCGCGCACTTCGGCGACCTGATACCAGATATCGGGATCCTGGCGGCGCTGCTCCACCAGCTTGTCCAGTTCGCGCTCGGCTTGCTGTGTCTCGCCCTTCTCCATCAGAAGGTCAATGTGCATCTGGCGCACCGGGTAGTTGCCCGGATATAGCTGCAGCAACCGCTGTAAACGGGTCTGCGCCTGTTGCAGGCGGTTGGCGGTGATGTCGAGTTCGATCTGCGCGAGGTTGTAGGTGATGTCGTCCGGTGCCTTGGTTAGCAGCGGTGCAAGGCTGCTGTTCGCTTCGTCGAGTTGCCCTGCTTTGACTTGCGCGAGCGCAAGGCCATAGCGTGCGGCATCCATCTCTGGATTTTCGCTGAGCATCGCGCGGAATCGCTTGGCCTCGACGCCCGGTGTTCTTTCGAACTTCAATTGCGTTCGAGCGCGCATCAGCTGGTAGCGCAGGCTGTCCTGTGCTCCACCCTGTGGATACTGTTCCGCTCGGTTTGTGGTATCGGCGATGCGTGATTCACTGACCGGGTGCGTCAGCAGGAATTCCGGTGGCTTCTGATCGTAACGATACTGGCGCATGAGGCGACCGAACATTGAGGGCATCGCACGCGGGTCGTAACCGGCCCGCTCGAGGTTGACGATGCCGATGCGGTCGGCCTCCTGTTCGTTCTGCCGGGAAAAGCGGCGCTGGGCCTGGATGGCAGCGGCCTGGGTAGACACGATGGCGGCGATGCCGGCATCACCTGCGCCGGCTGCGGCGGCGACGACGCCAGCCAGCATGGCGGCCATCAGAGGCAGTTGCATGCGCTGTTGCGCTTCCAGTCCGCGGGCGAAATGGCGCTGGGAAAGGTGCGCCAGTTCGTGAGCCATCACCGATGCATATTCGGCTTCGGTCTGGGCATAAATGAACAGGCCCCCGTTGACACCAATGATCCCGCCTGGAGCTGCGAAGGCATTCAGTTGCGGGCTGTCCAACAGGACGAATTCAAGGCGACGATCCTGCAGCTGACTGGTTTCTGCCAGGCGATAGACACTGCTTTCTACATAGTCCTTGAGCTGTGGGTCCGAGAGCTGGCTAACCTGCCCGCGCAGCAGGCTGAGCCATGCCCGGCCGAGCTGGTGCTCCTGTTCAGGAGAAACGATGGAGGAGCTGGCATCGCCGAGCGAAGGCAGGTCGTTGGCCAATGCTGGCAGTGCAGTCAGGCAGGCGAGCGTGAGCAGGGCGGGGCGCAGCAATTTCATCCAGACAGGCTCGTTGAGTTGAGAGCGGCTACTGTAGCCTTGACCTTGGCCGGCTGGCCAGAGGCCCGCTGTGCTAGGTATGCTGCGAGGCTTTTCTGTGGAGGCGAACCATGACCGAAGCGCGACCGCAATCGCTTGAATGCGATGCCGAACTGGATGCTGTTGGGCTTGACTGCCCGATGCCTCTGCTCAAGGCCAAGCTGGAGCTGAACCGTATGTCCAGCGGTGCAGTGCTCAAGGTCATTGCCAGCGATCCGGGTTCGCAAAGGGACTTCCGCAGCTTCGCCAAACTGGCCGGTCATGCATTGCTGCATGAAGAGGTCGAAGGTGGTCTTTATCGCTACTGGCTGCGCAAGGCCTGACGATTCGCTTCGAGGAATGAAATGCTCAAGGTATTACGCGGCTGGATGCAGCGTTACTTCTCCCATGAGGAGGCAGTGGTTCTTGCAGTCTTATTGTTTCTGGCTTTCGCCGCCGTCCTGATTTTTGGTCGGATGCTGGCGCCGGTACTGGCGGGATTGGTGCTGGCGTTCCTGATGCAGGGGTTGGTGGGCGCGCTGGAACGGCTGCGGGTGCCGCATCTGCTCGCGGTGTGGCTGGTATTTCTGATGTTCATCGGTGTGATGGTGGTCTGCACGCTGTTCATCGTGCCCTTGCTCTGGCAGCAGGTTCTGACCCTGTTCAACGAACTGCCGCGCATGCTGGTCGAGTGGCAGTCGTTGCTGCTATTGCTGCCGGAGCGCTACCCGCAGCTGGTGACCGAGGAGCAGGTGCTGCGCGGTATCGACTTTATTCGAAGCGAGATCGGCCGTTATGGCCAATTGGTGCTGACATCGTCGCTGTCCAGCCTGCCGCTGCTGATCGGACTGATGATTTATCTGGTCCTGGTGCCGATCCTGGTGTTCTTTTTCCTCAAGGACCGGCAGCAGATCAGCGATTGGATCAAGAGCTATCTGCCGCGCGAGCGCGGGCTGATCACTCAGGTCTCGCAGGAAATGAATCTGCAGATCGCCAACTACATCCGTGGCAAGGCGATCGAGATCCTGATCTGTGCCGTGGTGTCGTATGCAGTCTTCGCCGCGCTGGGGCTTAACTATGCCGCGCTGATGGCGATGCTGGTCGGCGTCTCGGTCGTGGTGCCCTATATCGGCGCGACGGTCGTGACCATTCCGATCGCGCTGATCGGAATATTCCAATGGGGGCTGGGCGACCAGTTCTTCTACCTGATGGTGGCTTACGCGATCATCCAGACGCTGGATGGCAACGTGCTGGTGCCCCTGCTGTTCTCCGAGGCGGTGAATCTGCACCCGGTGGCGATCATCTGCGCGGTACTGCTGTTTGGAGGGTTGTGGGGCTTCTGGGGCGTGTTCTTTGCCATTCCGTTGGCGACCTTGTTCAAGGCCGTTCTCAATGCGTGGCCAGGCGAGCCTAAGGCGGGTTTGGTCGAAGTGGCTGAATGACGCGGGAAGGGCTGGCGCTGTGGCCAGCCTTTTTCATTCGGCGTTCAGTGCTTGCGCGGCTTGAAGGACCGCCTCTACGTGGCCCGGCACCTTGACCGTACGCCACTCCTGTCGCAACACGCCGTTGCGGTCGATGAGAAAGGTGCTGCGATCCACGCCGAGGTATTCCTTGCCGTAGAGCTTTTTCAGTTTGATCACGTCGAACAGCTGGCAGAGCTGCTCTTCTTTGTCACTGATCAGCTCGAACGGGAAGCCCTGCTTGGCGCGAAAGTTCTCATGGGTCTTCAGGCTGTCACGGGAAACGCCGAATACCAGGGTGTTCGCCGCCATAAAAGCCTGGTGGTGATCGCGAAAGCCCTGGCCTTCGGTTGTACAGCCGGGTGTGTTGTCCTTCGGGTAGAAGTACAACACGACCTGCTTGCCTGCCAGCGACTCGAGTTTGATCAGCTGACCACTGGTGGCCTGAGCCTGAAAGGGCGGGACGGGGCGGTCGATTTCAACGGCCATTGTGGGCTCCTGGTTACTGATCTCAAGGGTTCTGCGGACGCCAGGGCTCGATCAGTGCGTCGAGGTTCAGTGCGTCGGCGAAATCGAGGAACTGGTCGCGCAGCCAGCTGATCTGCGTACCCGCCGGGAGCGTGACGGTCAGTGTGGCGTTGAGCATGGTTCCGCCGGTCTGTGGGGCCTGGTAGGTGTCGCAGGTCAGGCTTTCCAGTTCGACGCGATGGTCGATGAAGAACTGGCACAGCTCATTGAGGATGTCGGGACGAAAGGCGGCGCTCACATAAGCGACGTAGGGCAGTGCCTGCGGGCGGTTTTCCAGCGCCTCGCTGCGCACCACGTTGGCGGTGAAGGAGTGCTTCTTCGCAAGCCCCGGCAGGGTCGTTTCCATCCGGGCCAATGCGTCCCAGCTGCCAGTGACTTCCAGAACCAGTGCACTGCATTCGCCGTGGCGGGTCAGCCGCGTGCTGACAACCGCGCAGCGATTCTCGTTGGCGGCCCGGCAGAGCACGTTGGTCAGCTCCATCGGGTTGGCGCCGAGCGCGCTGATGACGAGAAATTGTTCGCGGGGTAGAGGGGGGGTGGACATGCAGCATTCCTGGCGGTGGTGAATCGGTCGGCCAGCCAAGCCGAAAACGGCTAAGGGTAGCGAAAACCGAGGGCAGAGGGAATGCGCACTGCCAAATGGCCCCCGTGGCGAGGGCTCGGCGCCTGGTCCCCATCGGCTTTGTGCAGCGTGCTTCAGGCTACTCGCAAAGCGCTGGGGAGCCTTGTACCATTACGCCTCTTTTTTATTATTCCGGCAGGAGTGGTTGCATGATTGCGGGCAGTATGGTGGCGCTGGTCACGCCCATGGATGCGCAGGGCGGTCTGGACTGGGACAGCCTGAGCAAACTGGTGGACTTCCACTTGCAGGAAGGCACCAATGCAATCGTTGCTGTCGGGACTACCGGTGAGTCGGCCACGCTTAGCGTCGCCGAGCACATCGAAGTGATCCGGCGCGTCGTCGACCAGGTCAATGGCCGGATTCCGGTCATCGCCGGTACGGGCGCCAACTCCACCAGCGAAGCCGTCGAGCTGACCGAGAACGCCAAGTCCGCAGGCGCCGATGCCTGCCTGCTGGTGACCCCGTACTACAACAAGCCGACCCAGGAAGGCCTCTACCTGCACTTCAAACACATCGCCGAGGCCGTGGCGATTCCGCAGATTCTCTACAACGTGCCCGGTCGTACCGTTTGCGACATGCTGCCGGATACCGTCGAGCGGTTGTCCAAGATATCCAACATCATCGGGATCAAGGAGGCCACGGGCGACCTCAAGCGCGGCCAGGAAGTGCTGGATCGTGTCAGCAAGGATTTCCTCGTGTACTCCGGTGATGACCCCACTGCCGTCGAGCTGATGCTGATGGGCGGCAAGGGCAATATCTCCGTGACCGCAAACGTGGCGCCACGCGCCATGAGTGATCTCTGCGCCGCTGCGATGGCCGGTGATGCCACCACTGCTCGGGCAATCAACGAGCGTTTGATGCCGCTGCATCGCGCTCTGTTTCTGGAAGCCAACCCGATCCCAGTCAAGTGGGCACTGCACGAGATGAGCCTGATGGGTAATGGCATCCGTCTGCCGCTGACCTGGCTGAGTCAGAGCTTCCAGGAACCGCTACGCCAGGCAATGCGCCAAACCGGCGTACTGGCTTAATAACAAAGGAATACGCATGAAGCGACTGGCCGGACTTTCGACCCTTGCCCTGATGATCTCTGCAACCAGTGGCTGCGGCTGGCTGTGGGGCGATGATGGATATTTCCGTGACCGCGGTAGTGACTACCTTTCGGCGCGTCAGACCGCACCGATGCAGGTTGCAGTCGATGGCGAGACCCGCCCGCTCGACCCGCTGCTGCCGATTCCGCAGCAGGTTGCTGACAGCACTGGCGTTCCTGGCAAGTACGAAGTGCCGCGCCCCCAGCGTTTGCAAGTGGCGGCAGAGCTCAGTGATTTCAGCGTGCAGTCGTCCGAGGATTCTCGCTGGCTTGTGGCACAGTACACACCGTCACAGGTCTGGACCGCCGCGCGGCAGTTCTTCACCGACAACGGCTTCAGCATTGCTGAAGAGCGCCGCCAGACCGGCGAGTTCACCACGGCCTGGCAAGGCGCCGCGGGGCTGAACGACGCGTTGGTACGCAATCTGGGCATTCAGGATGGCGAAACGCGGGTACGTGTTCGCGTCGAGCCGGGTGTACAGCGCAATACCAGCGAGATCTTCGTGGTCAGCGTCAAGCGTCCAGCCGGCAGCACCGCCGACGTGGCCTGGCCGGAGATTTCCAGCAACAAGGAACTCGATCGGGTACTGCTCGACGAGTTGCAAGCCAGCCTTACCCAGAGCGCCAAGCAAGGCGGCTCGGTGTCGCTGCTGGCAGAGCGTGATTTCGATGCGCCGAGTCGGGTGAATCTGACCGAGGACGGCAGCGGCAATCCTCTGCTGCAGCTGGATAGCGATTTCGATCGCGCCTGGTCCAGTATCGGTCGAGCCCTTCAGGCGGCGGACGTACGCGTGGACGATCTGGACCGCAGCCTTGGCGTGTATTACGTGAATCTGAGCGAGCGTGCCGACGATCCGGATGACAAGCCCGGCTTCTTCAGCCGTCTGTTCGGTGGTGCACCGGACAAGGACGAGATCGAGGCGCGGGCTGAGCGTTATCAGGTACGTCTGACTCGTGTCGGCAATGGCGTTCAGGTCTCGCTCGACAAGAGCGTCGACACCGTCGCACCGGCCGATGTCGCACGCCGGGTGCTCAGTCTGCTCAAGGACAACCTGGGCTAAGCGAGAGCTGCCCTTGCAACACGACACGGATAGGCGAAACCCTCGGTTTCGCCTGTTTCGTTTCTGCCGACCTGCCAACCGCGGAAGTTTCGTATGACCACTCCCACCGCCCTCAGCCTGAAGAAGATCTATTCGGGCAAGGTTCGTGATCTCTACGAGATCGACGACAAACGCATGCTCATGGTCGCCACCGATCGTCTATCGGCGTTCGACGTGATTCTTGCCGAACCGATTCCGGAGAAAGGCAAGATACTCACCGCGATCTCCAACTTCTGGTTCGACAAGCTCAACGGCCTGATCCCCAACCACTTCACCGGTGACAAGGTCGAAGACGTTGTGCCGGCAACCGAGTTGCCGCTGGTAGAAGGCCGTGCCGTGGTCGCCAAGCGTCTAAAGCCGGTAGCAGTGGAGGCGATTGTGCGTGGCTATATCGTCGGCTCCGGCTGGAAGGAATACCAAAAGAGCGGCACGGTTTGCGGCATCCAGCTGCCAGCCGGCTTGAAAGAAGCTGCCAAGCTGCCGCAGCCAATCTTCACACCTTCGACCAAGGCGGCAGTGGGCGATCACGACGAGAACATCTCGTTCGAGCAGTGCGAGGCTATCATCGGCAAGGAGCTTGCTGCCCAGGTGCGCGACGTGTCCATCGCGCTCTATAGCGCGGCAGTCGAGTACGCAGCCACGCGCGGCATCATCATCGCCGACACCAAGTTCGAGTTCGGGCTCGACGACGACGGCACGCTGACGCTGATGGACGAAGTGCTCACACCCGACTCGAGCCGCTTCTGGCCAGCCGATAGCTACGAGGAAGGCAAGAACCCGCCGAGCTTCGACAAGCAGTTCGTCCGTGACTGGCTCGAATCCACCGGCTGGAACAAGCAGCCGCCGGCTCCAGCTGTTCCGGCCGACGTTGCACAGCGAACTGCCGACAAGTACCGCGAGGCGCTGACCCGTCTGACGGCCTGACTGAACTGCATGACCAGGCTCGCCCTGCGTCCGCTCATGGTGGGCCGCAAGAGACTGAAAACGGTAAAAAATCTATGCAGTTGGGGTTCGACAAACCTGCTCCAGCTGCTATGATGCGCGCCGCTGGAGAGATGCCGGAGTGGCCGAACGGGACGGATTCGAAATCCGTTGTACCCTCGCGGGTACCTAGGGTTCAAATCCCTATCTCTCCGCCACTACATATAGCCTAAGCCCCTGAACTCGACAGAGTCCGGGGGTTTTTGCTTTTTGTGGCCTCGGTATGCGGCGGCCGGGTTTGTCTGATGATGGCTATGCTTCAACGGCAGGTGCAGTCTGCTGCATGGCCATCACAGTGTTGTGCGAAGCGAGGGGAGGGTGATGTCGCAGCTACGGCGGGGCTTTATCCTGACTCGGCACTGGCGGGATGCGCCGGAGGGTACGGAGGTCAGTTTCTGGCTGGCAACCGACGCTGGCGCACGGCAGCTACGTGTCTCGCATCAAGATTCCGTCGCTTTCATCCCCGAAGAGCAGCGTCCTCTTGCTGAAGCGCTGCTACGTCGCGAGCGCGACGTGGAATTGCGACCGCTGGCCTTGTGCGACTTCCGCCATCGGCCAGTGATGGGGTTGTACAGCCGTTCGTACCGTCGCTTGCTGGATTGCGCGCGGTTGCTGCGTGAGGCCGGGGTGGACGTCTATGAGTCCGATATCCGTCCCCCCGAGCGCTACCTGATGGAGCGTTTCATCACCGCGCCGGTGTCCTTTTCAGATGCGTCTGGCGGCGACGGTGCGTCGATCGATGCGCAGCTCAAACCGGCGCCTGACTATCGCCCGACGCTCAAGCTGGTTTCGCTGGATATCGAAACCACCTCCCGTGGCGATCTCTATTCCATTGCCCTGGAGGGCTGTAGCCAGCGCCAGGTCTACATGCTCGGACCGGAAAACGGGCAGGGCACGACCGTCGATTTTTCTCTGCAGTATTGCGATAGCCGACGCGAGTTGCTCGAGCGGCTGAACGACTGGTTTGCCGAGCATGACCCGGATGCGATCATCGGCTGGAATCTGCTGCAGTTCGATCTGCGCGTGCTGCGCGATCATTCGCAGCGCCTGCAAGTGCCATTGCGTCTGGGGCGCGGTGGTGCGGAGATGGAGTGGCGCGAGCACGGCGGTCGCGGCAATCATTATTTCGCCGCGGCCGCTGGGCGCTTGATTATCGATGGCATCGAGGCGCTTCGCTCGGCGACCTGGAGCTTCCCCTCCTTTAGCCTGGAGAATGTCGCCCAGACCCTTCTGGGTGAAGGCAAGGCCATCGACAATCCCTACCAGCGCATGGCGGAAATCGATCGCATGTTCGCCGAGGACAAACCGGCTCTGGCGCGCTACAACCTCAAGGATTGCGAGCTGGTAACACGCATCTTCGCCCGCACCGAACTGCTGACCTTCCTTCTCGAGCGCGCCACGGTAACCGGGCTGGCTGCCGATCGCAGTGGCGGTTCGGTCGCGGCCTTCGAGCATCTGTACCTGCCGCTGATGCATCGCCAGGGCTTCGTCGCGCCGAATCTTGGCGAGCGGCAGCCGGAGGCCAGCCCGGGTGGTTTCGTGATGAATTCGCAGCCGGGGCTTTACGAATCAGTACTGGTGCTCGATTACAAGAGCCTCTATCCGTCGATCATACGAACCTTTCTCATCGACCCGGTGGGGTTGATCGACGGGCTGCGCCAGCCGGATGACGAACAGTCGATCCCCGGCTTCCGCGGTGCGCGCTTCTCGCGGACTAGGCACTGTCTGCCGGCAATCGTGGAGCGTGTTTGGGAGGGGCGCGAGACGGCGAAACGCGAGCACAACAAGCCGTTGTCACAGGCGCTGAAAATCATCATGAATGCCTTCTATGGCGTGCTCGGTTCCAGTGGCTGCCGCTTCTTCGATACGCGGCTGGCCTCGTCCATCACCCTGCGCGGTCACGAAATCATGCGGCGCACCCGGGAGCTGATCGAGGCGCAGGGGCATGCCGTCATCTATGGCGATACCGATTCCACGTTCGTCTGGCTGCGCAAAGCTCATTCAGATGACGAGGCAGCGCTGATCGGCCGTCAGCTGGTGCAGCACGTCAATGATTGGTGGCGAGTGCATCTGCAGGCCGAGTACGGGCTGGTCAGCGCTCTGGAGCTGCAATACGAAACCCATTTTCGACGCTTTCTGATGCCCACCATTCGTGGTGCGGAGGAGGGCAGCAAAAAGCGTTATGCCGGACTGATCACCCGGCCCGATGGCAGCGACGACATGGTCTTCAAGGGGCTGGAAACCGTGCGTACCGACTGGTCGCCGCTGGCTCAACGCTTCCAGCAAGAGCTCTACCAACGCATCTTTCACCGCCAGCCGCACGGGGAGTACGTGCGCGACTACGTACGGCGCACGCTGGCCGGTGAGCTGGATGAGCTGCTGATCTATCGCAAGCGCTTGCGCCGCAGGCTCGATGACTACCAGCGCAATGTGCCACCCCATGTGCGTGCCGCGCGTTTGGCGGATGACTACAACGACCGTCAGGGGCGGCCTCGGCAGTATCAGAACGGTGGCTGGATCAGCTACCTGATGACGGTCGCCGGGCCCGAGCCGCTGGAAACACGGTCATCGGCTGTCGACTACGACCACTATGTAACGCGGCAACTGCAGCCCGTGGCGGATGCGATTCTGCCCTTCGTGGGCGATGACTTCGCGTCGCTCGTCGACGGGCAGCTCGGCTTGTTCTGAGTTCACCGGCTCGCGGCATCTATCTGGTGCCGGGCCGGTCATATGTCGAGCAACATTCACTGGAGCTCCGACATGTACCTGATTCAGTTGCTGCTACCGCTTTACGACAACGATCAGCAGGCGCTGCCGAAGTCGTCTTTCCGTGCTGTGCGTGATGAGCTCATCGAGCGTTTCGGTGGCCTGACCACCTATTCGCGAGTCCCGGCGAGTGGCTATTGGCTGGAAGAGGGCGACAACGCGGTTCATGACGACTCGGTGGTCTACGAAGTCATGGTCAATGATCTGGACAGGGGTTGGTGGGCAGATTATCGCGCCGAGCTGGAGCGCCGGTTTCGGCAGGAGAGCCTGGTGATCCGGGCACACGCTCTGACGCTGCTGTAGGCGCTGCCGCGAAGAGCGATGGCCGGCGGACCCGGCCATCATCGTTGGTTACTTGCGAACCCAGTTGCCGTTGAGCTGAATGATCTGGCCCGAGGGCGTCTTCTCGATGGCTTTCTTGCCGGCGATGGCTTCCACGTCGCTGACGCTGATGCCGTTCTGCTTGGCGACGCGGTGGTACTCGGCTCGGCGCGCCTGATTGATCTGGCTTGCGATGTCCTCGGCGTTCTGGCTGGACCGCACCACGCCGAGATAGCCGTCGGGCTTCTCGCCAAGCAAGCCGCTGGCCTTGGCGTCACCCAGGGCGGACATGGCTTCGTTGAGTGTCATGGCTGCCGCTGGCAGAGCGATCATGAGTGCCAACAGCAGGCTTGCCAATTTCAGATAGGTTTTCATCGTCGTCCTCAGAACAGTCCGCTGTCTTCGTTAATGATCGAGTCGAGCTGCTTGTCCACCCGGATGTAAATCTCATGCTCGATCTTTACGTTCAGGTTGATGTTAATTGGCTCGTTCGGTACGGCCAGTTCCACCCGCGGCGTACAGGCGCTGGCGAGCACGGCCAGCAGCAGAATGGTCAGCGATTGGCGCAACCGCATGGCGGTCTCTCCTGTGTCGGCTAGTGGCTGCAGGGCCTCATTGAAGGCGTTGAAGATGTTCCTGCACCCGTCGTTGAATTGTTTCGCTTACCCGGTCGCTCAGTTGCAAGCTGGTCAGCAGCGCCGGAATGTCCTCTTCCAGATTGATCGAAAAATTGATCGGGCGGCCTCCTTCCAGGGCTGGGTTGCGGCCGTTCAGGCGCAGCGCGAGGTTCAGTTTGCCGCTCTCATCATAGCGGACGTCACTGCTCAGCCGATCATAATGAAAATCGTGCAGGGCTTCGGTGACGATCTTCATGGCCGGGTTCGACTGACCAAGGGCTTCTATCTTCGGCGAACGAAAGCGCAGTACACCGCCGGGTGCGCGCGCGGCCAGCTCGCCCTGGTCGACGCTGAACCCGAGTGCGCTGCGGCGAATGTCGAAGCTGCCATCAATCAGGCCGCTGCCATCGAGCCCTTCGGTAGGGTAGGCGGCGAGCATGTCGCTCAGTTGCAGTCCTTGCAGCTTGGCGCTTAATTGTTGCTGCGGTGCAGCCAGGTCGAGCGTGGCGGGGGCGAGCCAGAACCTCCCGCCGAAGATTTGGGTTTCCGCGGTTGCCCAGCGCAGCTGGCCTTGCACTGGATGATCGAGATCGGTGCGATAGTTTCCGCGCAGCAGCAGCGGGCCAAAAGTGAATCCGGGATTGAGCTGAGCGAGGCGCAGCTCGGTTATATCCAGCTCCAGGCGGTTGCGCTCGAGGCTTGCAGCGATTCTTGCGTCGAGCCCGGATATCTCGGCGCGGTCGATGATGCCGGCCAGTCCCCGGGCCTCCAGCGTGAGCCTGGCGGATGGCGGTGTGCTGCCAGTTGGCACAGAAAGCGTGCCATCAGCCAGCAGGCGACCGCTGTTCAGTTCGAGCATCTCCGGCCAGGCTGTGAAGCTGCGGGCAAGCGGGTTGCCGGCGCGGAGAAAGATCTCCTGCAGCTTGCCGTTTGCCTGTAGTGGGCCGTTCCAGCGCTTGTTCAGGTTTGCTGCCAGTGTCAGCCCGACATCGTTGCTCAATGGGCCGGTCGCTGCCAGTTTTGTGGCATCAGCTTCCAGCTGCCCGCTCCAGTGCCAGCCCTGGGAGATCAGTCGCGGGTGATCCAGTCGGCTGACGCGCAGGTCCAGCGGCCCCTGTACGCGCCAGCTAGGCGGCTCTGAGTTGCGGCGGTCGAGATGCAGGCTGAGCGGTTGGGAGAGCAGGGCCTGCAGTTGGCGGGCAGTGAGTTCTCCGCTGGTCAGGTCGGTGAGGGTGACCTGTGAGCTTTTATGCAGCTGTACATCGATCTGCTCGAGGTTCGCACGACCGGAGAAGTCCAGCGTGGCCTCCAGACCTCCTAGCGAAAGCGCATCCAGCTTCAGCTTGCTACTGCGCAGTTGCAGTTGCGCCTGCTCGATCTGCAGTACATATGGCGGTGCGGTACTCAGTCGCACCCGTGCCTGCAGGTTCGCCGGTGTGGCGCCTTGGGCGTCCAGCTTGACCTGTAGCGGCAGTTCGTCTTGATCGGTTTCGGCATCCAAGGGCTCGATCTGGATGTCCAGCCGCTCAGGTCGCAGATTCTCGGGAAGGTCGGCGACGAGCGCCGGTTCGGGGCGTAGCTGGACATGGGCTTTCAGCTCGGTAGGCAGCCACAGGCCATCCTGTCCATTAGCCGTGAGGTCGATATCGCCTTGCAGCTCGCCAAGCCCGATGATTGGCCATGGCGCCGGCAGGTGGCCGGAGAGACGCAGATTCCCGCCGGCACGGCGCCATTCGAGCGTGCCGCCTGTCGAGCGAGGCACGCTAAGCGCCCAACCTGCGCCAAGCCGCATGTCAGCTGGCATGTCTGGCAGCGGGGTGGGTTCGTAGCCGGTCCATTCGCTTAGCCAGCTCAACAGCCAGGGCGCTTCCGGCAAGCTGCCCATGGCAAGGGTGCCATCGGATCGCAGGGTGTTGCCGAGGAGGTTGAGCCGGTTACGGCCTTCCAGGCGCGACTGCTCGTCAATCAGCAGCCTGGCTTCGATCAGGCTGTGCATGGGGTCTGGTCCCTGTGCACTGACGATCAGCGAAACACGGTGTTCGTTGCGGCGTAGGTCCAGCCGGGCATCGACAGGCAGCAGTGTTTCGCCGGCGTGTTCCAGCCACAGGCTACCCCGTTCGTCGCAACGACCCTTCGCGCAGGGGAGGTCCATCCTCAAATCAGCTATGGTCAATCGCTGCGGCAGCCACGCCCCCCAGCGTGCATATTGCTCGGCGTCGCGCGGAGACGAGCTCTCCTTCCCGGCATGCGGTAGCGAGAGTAGGGTCGTGCTGAGACGTTCTATTTGAAGCGATTGTGGTGGAAATGGCTGAAAAATGCTGGGAACTTGCAGCACGATATTTTCAGCCCGGACGGTCAGGTTGAGGCCGTTCCCGGTCAGCTGTGCATAGTCAAGCTGGCGGATCGATATGCTTCTGAAAGAGACACGCAGCCCCTGCCAGTCGAGTTCGACGATGCCTTGTTCGCGCTTGAACGCTGTCCATTGATACCAGGCGAAACCGCCGGCAAGCAGCAGCAATAGCAGCAGGCCAGCCAGCAGCCAGCGCAGTATTCTCGACGGTTTCGTCATTTCCAGTTCCAGAATGCGAGGCGTACAGCATAGCCGCAGAACAAGCGTAGCTACCGTGCTCCGGCAAGGTGCGCAGGACGACAACAGCTTTGTCTGAAAGTTCGCTCTTGTGCCGCTGCAACCCTTGTGGCAAGCCGCTTCGCGCCTGGTGCGCTGAACTTGTGCACATTTGCGCAGCACGCCAGTCAAGGCCTTATGACAAACTGTCGCAAATCGCCTGAACTCATAGATCGTTAATAACCAATTGAAAAATAAGCACTTTTTTCATTGGCGAAAAAAACGTCAGTTTAAGCGCAGCCCCCATGAGACGTGGCATTCATAGATTTGTCTTCTGTTTGTCCACTGACTTATCCACAGCTTCTGTGGATTAATTTTTGGTGTGATCCGGATCTAATTTTTTCGCTTTTGACAAGACTTTAACTCTCGGAAAAAAGGAGTAGAGTGCGCGACCTTATTCATCCAGCCCCCAGATGTGCATGAGAACGCGTACAGCCTCCTCCGCCTCCTTTGCCACTACCGCCCCTACGGCACGGTTGCCGCTGCGCATGGCGCTGTGGTTGCTCGATAGCCAGCACCTGGGCAGAAATCAGGGTGTCAAACGGATTGCAGGGCGCCTGCTCAAGCAGCCGGCGCGTGAGGGCGTGGTGGAAGCGCAGAGTCGTCTGGGGCGTCTGCTGTGCTGCGAGTGCGATGGTCAGCGCGACCGCCGTATCGGTTTCGAGCTGCTGCGTCAGGCGGCCCGTGCAGGCGACTGCCAGGCACAGCTGGAGCTGGGGCGCCTTTATTGCCAGCCCGACCACAGCGAACCTGCCAAGGCGCGCCTGTGGCTCGAGCAAGCCGCCGCACAGGGTTCCCAGGAGGCTGCGAGCTTCCTTCAGCGGATCAAGGGCTGACGGCACCCGCCTGACCACCCACCTGCGGCTCGCTATACTGCCCGGCACTTTTGCCGGAGCCCTTCATGTCCTTTGATCCTCTTCATCTATTGATCGGTCTGGCGCTCGGCCTGGCTGCCCTGGCTGGGCTGAGCCTTTATCTGCAGCGCCGCCTGTCCGCCAGCGAGTCCGAACAGGCGTTGCTCGATGAGCGGCTCCGACAGGCCACCCTGGCGCAGGAGGGGCTGACGGCGCAGCTGGAGAGCTGTCGGATCGAGCTGGCGGAGTTGAGTGGCATCAAATCAGCGCAGCAGGCCGAGCTGGCTGCGCTGCGCCGCGAGGCCGAACTGTTGCGCACGCAGCGTGACGGCCATGATGAAACCATTGCCGACCTGCAAGCCGAGCGCGACGCCCAGCAAGGTGAACTGCGCCGGTTGAGCGCGACCCATGCCGCGCTCGAAGCCGAACTGCGCGAACAGCACAACGCCCATCAGCAAAGGTTGGCAGACCTGCAGGCAGCGCGTGACGACCTGCGGGCACAGTTCGCCGAGCTGGCCGGCAAGATCTTCGACGAGCGTGAGCAGCGTTTCAGCGAGTCCAGCCATGAGCGCCTGGGACAGCTGCTCGAACCGCTGAAGGAACGCATCCAGTCGTTCGAGAAGCGAGTCGAGGAGAGCTACCAGAACGAAGCGCGCGAGCGCTTCTCCCTGGCTCGCGAGCTGGAGCGCCTGCAGCAGCTGAACCAACGCCTTGGTGATGAAGCGACCAACCTGACCCGTGCGCTGCAAGGGCAGAAGACACAGGGCAACTGGGGCGAGCTGGTGCTGGAAAAGGTGCTGGAGCATGCCGGGCTGGAGAAGGGCCGCGAGTACCATACGCAGGTCAGCCTGAAGAGCCCGGACGGTGAGCGTTTTCAGCCGGATGTGCTGATCCATCTGCCCGGGGACAAACAGGTCGTGGTTGATGCCAAAGTCAGTCTGACCGCCTATCAGGCGCTGACCTGCGCCGAGGATGAAGGCAGCCGGGCGCTGGCGCTCAAGCAGCATGTGCAATCGCTGCGCAGCCACCTCAAGGGGCTCTCGCTGAAGGACTACCAGCGCCTCGATGGCTTGCAGAGCCTCGACTTCGTGCTGCTGTTCGTGCCGATCGAGGCGGCTTTCGCGGCCGCGCTGCAGGCAGATCCCGATCTGTTCCAGGAAGCCTATGGGCGGCACATCGTGATCGTCAGTCCGACGACCTTGCTCGCCACCCTGCGGGTCATCGACAGCCTCTGGCGGCAGGAACGGCAAAGCCAGAACGCCCGGGAGATCGCCGAGAAAGCCGGCGGGCTTTACGACAAGTTCGTCGCCTTCATCCAGGATCTCGATGAGATCGGCAGCCGATTGCAGCAGGTGGATCGTGCTTACCTGGCGGCGCGCAACAAGCTTAGCGATGGTCGCGGCAACCTTGTTGGTCGAGCCGAGCAATTGAAGTCGCTCGGTGCACGGGCCAGCAAGCGCTTGCCGGGCGACTGGCTGGAGCGTGCCGGTGCCGAGGAACTCAGCGAGGCGGGCGACTAGATCACGGCGCTAACGCAACAGCAGCACGGCGAGCGCAGTCAGCAGCCCGGCGAACATGATCGGCAGGGTACGGATAGCCAGTTCACGGCCACCGATGAAGGCGATCAGCATGGCCTTGACCAGGCTGTTGCTCAGCGCGGCGAATACGATGCCGCGCGACGCGACCTCATGACTGAGCCCGTCGCGGGCATTGTTGGCCAGCGAGAGGGTGATCGCATCCACATCGGTCAGACCTGCGACCAGCGACACCATGTAGATGCCGGCATCGCCCAGCCAGCGCCGTGCCCCCTCGACCAGTAGCAGGATCAACACCAGCAAGGCGGCGAAGCGTAGCGCCGGTCCCAGCTCGAACGGGTTCTTCAGCAGGGGCTCGGCAGTGTCTGTGGGCGTTTTGGCTGCCAGCAGGTAATAGAAGATTGCACCTGCTGTATAGATGGCGCCGGCGCACGCCAGAGGCAGGATCAGGCCAGGAAGCAGCGCCGGATTGACCAGTCCCACCTCCAGTAGAACGCGAGGAAACATGAGCGCCGACGTCGCCAGCAGGCCGGCTGCGAGCGCGGCACGCAGCTTCGGCGCGTTCAGCCGCGCCAGCGTGATGGTCATCGCAGTGGAGGAGACGATGCCGCCAAGCAGCGCCGTGACGAAGAGGCCGTGACGAGGGCCAAGGATACGGATCGCCACGTATGCGGCGAAACCGATTCCGGCGATCAGTACCACCATCATCCAGGTCGTGTAGGGATTGAGTGCCTGCCAGGGGCCATAGCCCTGGTTCGGCAGCGTGGGCAGCAGCACCACGGAGATGAACAGCATCTTCAGCGCGCCGCCCAGTTCCGCCTCGCTGAGCCGCTTCAGCGCCTGATGCAGCGGGGCTTTCAGGCTCAGCAGCAGCGCCACGACGATGGCGCATGCGGCGGCGAGCTGCCGGCTCTCCGCGACCGCCAGGCTGCCGAGAACAAAGGTCAGCAGCATGGCGACCTCGGTGGTCATGCCATGGTCGCCGCTGCGACGCGCATCGATCAGATAGCCGGCAATGACCAGCAGCGCGAGCATGGCGAACATGGCCACCCAGGCAGAGCCGCCGAGATGGCTGACGCTAACCGCCGCGAGCCCGCCGAACAGGCCCGACAGGCCGAAGGTGCGGACCCCGGCGACCAGCTCCTGGCCGGGGCCGTCTCTGCCGCTCCAGCTACGTTCGGTGCCGATCAGTAGCCCGACGGCAAGCGCCGTGGCGAGGTTGAGAAAAAGCTCGAGCGTCATCGGCCACCTTGCCGCCAAGTGTGCAAATTGCCAGCAGTGTAACCGGCCTCGGCCGCGATTGTTTCACCCGCTGGCCGAGGTCGCCTGTCTACTGAAGCGTCAGGTGCCGGCTCATCAGGGCGCGCAACGCCGCAGGCTTGACCGGCTTGGCGAGGAAATCCAGGCCGCTTGCGTGAATCGCCGCCACCAGTTCCGGGCGGCCATCGGCACTGATCACCACGCCGGGCACCGGCTCGCCCAGCCGAGTGCGCAACCAGGCCATCAGCTCGGTGCCGGTCTGGCCCTCGTCGAGGTGGTAGTCGACCAGCACCAGTTGCGGGCGAATGTCCTCGGCCAGCAGCGCTTCGCATTCGGCGCGGTTGCTGGCGGTCCATACCTGGCAACCCCAGCGGGTGAGCAGGCTGTTCATGCCGACCAGAATACTGTCCTCGTTATCGATGCAAAGCACCTGAGTGCCGGTCAACGCGGTGTGCTGCGGCTCGCCACGCTTGGCTGCCGGGCGCGGCTGGCTCAATGCACGGGCGACCGGCACGGTGACGCTGAACACGCTGCCCTTGCCCGGCCAGGAGCGCACTTCCAGCGGGTGTTCGAGTACGTGGCAGAGACCGTCGGCGATGGCCAGGCCCAGGCCCAGACCCTTCTCCGCGCGGGTCTGGTGGCTGTCCAGGCGTTTGAACTCCTCGAAGATCACCTTCAGCTTGTCATGCGGGATGCCCGGGCCGCGGTCCCAGACTTCGAGCCGCAGTGATGCGCCTTGCCGGCGCACGCCGAGTACCACGCGGCCCTTGGCGTAACGGAAGGCATTGGTGAGGAAGTTCTGCAGCACGCGACGGAGCAGGCGGATGTCACTGTCGACGCGCAGCTTGCTGCCGTGCACGCGGAAGTTGACCCCCTGTTCGCTGGCCAGTGCGGTGAACTCCGTGCCCAGCGTGTCGAACAGCGTGGCGAGTGGGAAGGGGTTGCGATCCGGGGTCACCCGGCCGCTTTCCAGGCGCGAGATATCCAACAGGTCGGTGATCAGGTCTTCAGCCGAACGCAACGAACTGTCCAGATGCTGCACCAGTTCCTGGGCCTCGCTGGGCAGGGCGCTCTGCTGGTGTGACAGTGCGGCGGAGAACAGCCGTGCGGCGTTGAGCGGCTGCATCAGGTCGTGGCTGACGGCGGCGAGGAAGCGGGTCTTCGACTGGTTGGCCGCTTCCGCGGTGCTCTTGGCTTCGATCAGCGCCTGGTTGAGCTGCGACAGTTCCTGGGTCCGCTCGCTGACGCGCTGTTCGAGACCTTCGTTGGCATCTTTCAAGGCACGTTCGGCTTCGCGGTAGGCGGTGATGTCACTGAAGCTCATGACGAAGCCGCCGCCCGGCATCGGGTTGCCGATCAGCTCGACGACGCGGCCGTTGGGGAACAGCCGCTCGGACGTATGCGCGCGACCCTGGCGCATCCAGTACAGGCGCTTGGCCACGTGGGTGTCCGGGTCGCCTGGGCCGCAAAGCCCGCGCTCGGCGTTGTAGCGGATGATGTCGGCGATCGGGCGGCCGATGTAGACCAGCCCGTCCGGGTACTCGAAGAGCTCGAGATAGCGATGGTTCCATGCCACCAGGCGCAGCGACTGGTCGACCACGCTGATGCCCTGGGTGATGTTCTCGATCGCGCCTTGCAGCAGGGCGCGGTTGAACTGCAGCACTTCCGAGGCTTCACCGACGATGCGCACCACGTCGTCGACCTGCATGTCGCGGCCTTCCAGCGCTGCCTTGACCACCGCACGGGTGGACGACGCGCCGAGCACGCCCGCCAGCAGGCGTTCGGTATGTGCGATCCACTGGCCGTCAGCTTGCAGTTTGGGCGAGAAGTCCTGGCCGTGGCGGCGGGCGAAGCGCTGGAAGCTTTGCTCGGCGCGCTCGGCGCCGACGAAGCGGGATGCCAGGACCAGCAGGTCTTCGACGCGTACGGCGAGCAGACGGCGGGCACCGGTCGGGGAGGCGATCTCCTGACCGATAAAGCGGCTGGCCTGCCAATGCTCGGCCACGTGGGTCTGGGTGAGGATGGATACCCAGAAAAACAGCGTTGCGTTACCGATCAGCGACAGGGTCACGCCCAGGGTCAGTCCGCTGAGGCCGAAACCGAGGCCGCCGTTGTACATCCAGCTCAGGCCCGGGAACATTTCCAGCGGCCAGCCCAGCAGAGGAACAATCAGCGTATAGAACCAGATTGCCGCGCCGGCGGTCAGGCCGGCGAACACGCCGCGACGGTTGGCCTGCTTCCAATACAGCGCACCAACCATCGCCGGGGCCAGCTGAGTGATGGCGGCGAAGGCGATCTGGCCGATTGTAGCCAGCGATGCCGTGGAGCCGAGCAGGCGGTAGCTGACATAGGCGAGCAGCAGGATCACGACGATGCTGATGCGACGTACCGAGAGCATCCAGTGGCGAAATGCTTCGAACGGGCGCTCGGCTTCCTGGCGGCGCAGCAGCCAGGGCAGCAGCATGTCGTTGGAAACCATGGTCGAAAGCGCGACGCTGGCGACGATTACCATGCCGGTTGCCGCCGAGGCGCCGCCGATGAAGGCGAGCAGGGCGAGCCAGGGATGCAGTTCGGCCAACGGCAGGCTGATGACGAAGGAATCCGGCGTTACGCCTGCGGGCAACAGCATCTGTCCCGCCAGCGCGATCGGGATGACGAACACCGCGGCGAGTACCAGATAGAGCGGAAACACCCAGCGGGCCATACGGAAGTCGCGCGGCTCGATGTTTTCCACCACAGAAACGTGAAACTGCCGCGGCAGACAGACGATCGCCATCATCGCGACGGTGGTCTGGACCAGCATGGCTGACCAGTTGACACCTTCGCTCCAGAATCCGGCAAGGTCCGGCGAGTCATAGGCCTGATTGAACAGATCGCCAAAGCCGTCGAACAGGCCGAAGGTGACGAAGGCGCCCACCGCCAGGAATGCCAGCAGCTTGATCAGTGATTCGAAAGCGATCGCCAGGACCATGCCGCGGTGATGCTCGGTCACATCGAGGTTGCGCGTGCCGAAGAGGATGGTGAACAGCGCCAGCACGATCGAGACGATCAGCGCGGTGTCGCGCGTGCCGGTGCCGGCTGCCTCGATGTTGATGCCGCTTAGCAGGTTGACGCCGAGTACGATGCCCTTGAGCTGCAGCGCGATGTACGGCAGTACGCCAACCAGGCAGATCAGCGTAACAACCACTGCCAGCAGCTGAGATTTGCCATAGCGGGCGGCGATGAAGTCGGCAATGGAGGTGATGTTCTCCTGCTTGCTGATCATGATCATCTTCTGGATCACATGCGGTGCGAACAGCATCAGCAGGATCGGGCCCAGATAGATAGGGAGGAACGCCCAGAGCTGCTCGGCGGATTGGCCAACGGCACCGAAGAAGGTCCAGCTGGTGCAGTACACCGCCAGTGAAAGGCTATAGACCCAAGGCCGCAGACGCGGCGACATGGAAGCGCTGTTGCGGTCGCCGTAGAAAGCGATGGCGAACAGAATGGCCATATAAACGAGGGCGACCGCGGCGATCAGCCCGCCTGACAGCGTCATGCAAACTCCAGAAAACGAAAGGTGAGTGCCAGGCAGGCCTCGGCGGGCCGGTAACGGTGCCGAATTCAATCAGCCCTGGTGACTCGTTAATATGCTGAGTTCGTGAAGTTTCGCAGCAATGGTCACCCCGTGTGCAGGGTTGCGACCAAGGTCGCATGCGTCTAGCGCGGGCCCGCCAGCAATATCGCCGGTCGTCCGCGAAGTACGGCGTTTCCTGCGCCATGGGTTACTGTCTGGTAACCGCCGATTTGCCCGAACGCAATAACAGGAGAATGTCATGCTCAGCCCCCATCCGGTAACCCTGCAACGCGGGGCGCTGCGCCTGGAGCCGCTGATGGAAGCGGATATCCCGGAGCTGGTTGCCCTGGCAGAGCGGAACCGCGCCGAGCTGACATATATGAGCGGGCCGCTACGGCCGGACTGGTACCGCCATGCGCTGGCGGAACAGCGCGAGGGGCGCGCGGTTGTCTTCAGTGTGCGGATGGCCGAGCAGCTGGTCGGCACCACGCGCTTCGCCGACTTCAACCTGAGCCTGCCGGCGGCCGAATTGGGCTGGACCTGGCTGGACCATGCGGAGCATGGCACCGGGCTGAATGCCTCGATCAAGTACCTGCTGCTGCGTCACGCATTCGAAGAATGGCAGTTGGTTCGCCTGCAGCTGAAGACTGCCGCCAGTAACCTCCGCTCGCAGCGGGCCATCGAAAAGCTAGGTGCCCTACGCGAAGGATTGCTGCGTAACCATCGGCGACTGGCAGACGGTCGTCTGGACGATACCGTGCTGTACAGCATCACCGACCGTGACTGGCCGCAGCTCAAGCAGCGGCTCGCGGCCGACTGACTGCTCTGCGACGCATCGCCTGGGCGTCTCAGTTCGGATATCGTGCGGTGCTTTGCCGCATGTCTTGCGTCGATCCGTCCGCTACCCACGCCTTTCGCTACGAGGTCGATAGGCAGCGCAAGGTTCGGTGCAAAATTGGCTACAGGAGTTCCAATGTCCCGCTCGCAAGAGTTCGTTCACGGGTGCCGTGACATTCTGCCGTTGATCCTCGGTGCGATTCCGTTCGGTGTCATCTTCGGCACGCTGGCCGTCGGCGCCGGATTGACGCCCTGGCAGACCATGGGCATGTCTTCGCTGGTCTTCGCCGGTTCCGCACAGTTCATCGCGATCACGCTGATAACCGGTGGCGTAGGCGCAGCCGTGGTACTGCTGACCACCTTCGTGGTCAATCTGCGGCACGCCTTGTACAGCGCCGCGTTGCAGCCATTCGTTCGTCATCTGCCGGGCCGCTGGCGCGCCCCTCTGGCGTTCTGGCTCACGGACGAGGCCTTCGCCGTGGTGCAGAATCGCTATGCCCGCGACGACGAGTCGCCGTACAAGCATTGGTTCTTTCTCGGAGCCGCGCTGACCATGTACATCAACTGGCAGCTGTCGACACTGGTGGGTGTCGCCTTCGGTCAGGCGGTTCCGGGTATCGCCAGCTGGGGGCTGGACTTCGCCATGATCGCCACCTTCATCGGCATCGCGGTGCCGATGATGCGGACGCGCCCGCAGGTGGCCTCGGCGCTGGTGGCTGGCGCGGTGGCCTTGCTGACCTGGGAGCTGCCTTACAAGCTCGGACTGATCGCCGCCGCCATGGCCGGCATCGTCGTCGGCGTCTGGCTCGAACGTCGCGCCGAAGCGGCTGCGCGCATGCAGGGGGCGCTATGACGACCTGGTTGCTGATCTTCGGCATGCTGGCGATCACCTTCGTGATCCGCTACAGCTTTTTCGCCTGGCCCAACCTGCGCTTTCCCCGCGCTATCGAGCAGGGGCTGCATTACGTGCCGGTGGCGGTACTGACTGCCATCGTGGTGCCGGGAATGCTGATGCCGGAAGGGCAGTGGGCGTTGCGTCCGGACAATGCCTATCTGCTCGCGGGGCTGTTGGCGATCGTCATAGCCGCGTTTAGCCGCAACCTGCTGGCGACTATCGCCGGCGGACTGCTGAGCTTCTTTCTGCTGCGCTGGGCTTTCGGGCAGTTGCCGATATGAATCAGGAATCGACCGGGGCTAGCTCTACAAGGCGTGTGCCAGCTGGCGGGCCGGCGACCACGCATTCGCAGTTTCGCCTGCTCGGCAAGCGTCGCTTCCTGCCTTTTTTCTGCACGCAGCTGCTCGGTGCATTCAACGACAACGTGTTCAAGCAGGCGTTGATCCTGGCGATTCTGTTCAAGATCGGCACTGGCGCCGACAAGAGTCTGCTTATCAATCTTTGTGCGCTGCTGTTCATCCTGCCGTTCTTTCTGTTCTCCGCGCTGGGTGGCCAGTTCGGCGAGCGCTTCGAGAAGGCCTGGCTGATTCGCCGAATCAAGTTCGCCGAGATTCTGATCATGCTTGCCGGGGCGCTCGGCATGTTGCTCGGCAACCTGCCGGTATTGCTTGCGGTGCTGTTCTGCATGGGCACCCAGTCGGCGCTGTTTGGTCCGGTCAAGTACTCGATCCTGCCGCAGCAGCTCGCCGAGGATGAGCTGGTGGGAGGCAATGCGCTGGTGGAGATGGGAACGTTCCTGGCGATTCTCGGGGGCACCATCGGTGCGGGTGTGTTGATGGCGAGTGAGGGCTACGCCGAGCTGGTGGCGATCAGCGTGGTGCTGATCGCGCTCGTCGGTTATCTCACCAGTCTGGCCATTCCAGCCGGTACGGCAGCGCTGCCGACCCTGCATATGGATTGGCGCGTGCTGCGTCAGTCATGGCGCATTCTGCGGCTGGGGCTCGGTCAGCAGCGGGCGGTGTCCCGGGCCATGCTGGGCAATTCCTGGTTCTGGTTTCTCGGTGCGACCTACCTGACGCAGATCCCGGCGTTTGCCAAGGACTATCTCGGTGGCGATGAAAGCGTGGTGACGTTGATCCTGACGCTGTTTTCGGTCGGCATCGCGCTGGGGTCGCTGCTTTGCGAGCGGCTGTCGCGGCATCACGTGGAGATCGGCCTGGTCCCGTTCGGAGCCATTGGCCTGAGCCTTTGCGGAGTGCTGCTGTGGTGGCATGCGAGCGGCCACGGGGAGCCTGTGGGTACGGTCGACTGGCTTGCGCTGCTCGGCGAGCCTTCTGCCTGGTGGGTACTGATGGATATCCTCGGGCTGGGGATTTTCGGTGGGCTGTACATCGTCCCGTTGTATGCCCTGATCCAGTCACGCAGTGTGGTTCACGAGCGCTCGCGAGTGGTGGCAGCGAACAACATTCTCAACGCGCTGTTCATGGTCGCGTCGGCGATCATCGCAATTGTCCTGCTGGTGCTGCTGAAGCTCTCGATACCGCAGCTTTTCCTGACTGTTTCGTTGCTCAGCGTGCTGGTCTGCGGGGCGCTGTTCGTCGATGCGCCGGAGTTCATCGAGCGTTTTCTGATCTGGTCGCTGGGGGAGCGATTGGGCGGGGCGCTGGCGTTGCAGCTGAAGGTGCGTTGAGGGGAGCGGGGCGCCGATCAGCGCCCCGGGCTGGTGTCAGAGGCCCTGGGGGACTTCTTCGCCACCGAACGCCTCGAACAGCGCAGGCAGGAACTCGCGGAAGGTCATCATCATCAGCAGGAAACTGGCGTCCTGCTGGGCAAGGGCGTCTTCACCACCGTCCTGCTCGGCCTGGTCCTGCAGCAGTTCCTCGAAGCGCAGGCGCTTGATGATCAACTTGTCGTCCAGCACGAAGGACAGCTTGTCCTGCCAGGCCAGCGACAGCTGGGTGACCTGCTTGCCGGCTTCCATATGCTGCTGGATCTCGTCGCTGGTCAGGTCCTGGCGCTTGCAGCGCACCACGCCGCCGTCCTCGTGGGTGTCGCGCAGCTCGCATTCGTCGAGCACGAAGAAATCGTCTGCGGACTTCTGCGTCTTGACCCAATCGGTCAGGGTGGCGCTTGGCGCGATCTTCACGGTCAGCGGGCGCACCGGCAGCGAGCCGATCGCTTCACGCAGGGTGGACAGCAGGTCCTCGGCCTTCTTCGGGCTGGCCGAGTTCACCAGGATCAGCCCGCGCTCGGCGTCGACTGCGGCGAAGGTGCCGGATTTGCGGATGAAGGCGCGCGGCAGAAAGGCCTGGATGATCTCGTCTTTTATCTGGTCGCGCTCCTTCTTGTAGACCTTGCGCATCTGCTCGGCTTCGATCTCGTCAACCTTTTCCTTCAGCGCATCCTTGACGACGCTGCCCGGAAGAATGCGTTCTTCCTTGCGCGTGGCGATCAGCAGGAAACCCTGGCTGACGTGCACCAGGGGGGCGTCTTCACCCTTACCAAAGGGGGCGACGAAGCCGTAGGTGCTCAGCTCCTGGCTGGCGCAGGGGCGGGCAGGTTTGGCGGCCAGTGCAGCTTCGAGTGTCTCGGCATCTAGAGCGACGTTCTGGGTGAGACGGTAAACGAGCAGGTTACGAAACCACATGGCGGGGTAGATCTCCGGAAAGCAAAGGGGTGCATTATTCCTGCCTGGCCAGTTCAGGCCAACCCTGCGGGATGTTAATGCACGGCGGACGAGAAAAATCGGCTGGTAAATCGAGGGTTTTCCTAAGTCTTTGGAACTTCTGCAATTTTTTTTTCGAAAGGGGGTTGCCAAGGTGCGGAACCCTCTCTAGAATGCGCCCCACTTCGAGAGCAAACGGGTGATTAGCTCAGCTGGGAGAGCATCTGCCTTACAAGCAGAGGGTCGGCGGTTCGATCCCGTCATCACCCACCACTCGAGGTTTAGCGCAGCGGTAGTTCAGTCGGTTAGAATACCGGCCTGTCACGCCGGGGGTCGCGGGTTCGAGTCCCGTCCGCTGCGCCATATTCGCTTCACGGGTCCACTGAACGCCCTGAAGCAACGAAAGAAACGGCCATCTAGGCCGTTTTTTTTTGCCTGGATTTTTTTGGGCTGAAGCTACGGGTGCCGCTTCTCGCTCGGCTCGATCCTGCTATCGGATTGCTACGCGCGTCCGTTCTTTGCAATCTCTTTACGGTCCTTGCCTTGGGGTGCGGTAGCCAGTGCCGGGATGCGCTGCTAAGCTCGACCATCGGTTTTTCGAATGCCCAACAGCGTATTTAAGGAAACAGCATGAGACTGAGACATCATCGTTTGGCGCCTGCGGTTGCCCTGGTTGGCCTGGTGCTGGCCGGCTGCGACTCGCAGACCAGTGTCAAACTGGACACTCCGACGCAGAAGGCGTCCTATGGTATCGGCCTGAACATGGGCAAGAGCCTTGCGCAGGAGGGTATGGATGATCTCGACTCCCAGGCTGTTGCGCAGGGTATTGAAGATGCCATCGGCAAGAAGGAGCAGAAGCTCACCGATGAGCAGCTGATGGAGGCTTTCACCTTCCTGCAGACCCGTGCCGAAGAGCGCATGGTTGAGATGAATGCCAAAGCGGTCGAGGCTGGCAAGAAGTTCCTCGAAGACAACGCCAAGCGTGAGGGCGTGAAGACCACCGAATCCGGTCTGCAGTACGAAGTCGTCAAGGCGGCCGAAGGCCGTCAACCGACCGAGAACGACGTGGTGACCGTGCACTACGAGGGCAGCTTGACCGACGGCACCGTCTTCGATAGCTCGATCAAGCGCGGCAGCCCGATTGATCTGCCGGTCGGCGGTGTGATTCCAGGTTGGGTCGAAGGTCTGCAGCTGATGCATGTGGGCGAGAAGTACAAGCTCTACATCCCGAGCGAACTGGCCTACGGCGAGCAGAGCCCGAGCCCGCTGATCCCGGCCAACTCCGTGCTGGTCTTCGATCTCGAGCTGCTGGATATCAAGGGTGACGAGGCCGAGCAGCCCGCAGCCGAGCAGCCTGCTGAAGCAGCCGAGCAGGAATAAGCGGTTCTCTTCGCTGCAAACGAAAACGCCCCGATCTAGTCGGGGCGTTTTTATATGGGCTTGCTACTGAATCAGTCGTCCATCTGCGACTGCAGGTAGTTTTCCATGCCCACCTTGTCGATCAGGCTCAACTGCGTCTCCAGCCAATCGATGTGTTCCTCCTCGGATTCGAGGATGTCTTCCAGCAGCTCGCGACTGCCGTAGTCGCCGACGCTTTCGCAGTAAGCGATGGCGACCTTCAGATCCTGCACGCCACCTTGCTCCAGCCTGAGGTCGCACTCGAGCATCTCGCGAGTGTTCTCACCGATCAGCAACTTGCCCAGATCCTGCAGATTCGGCAGGCCTTCCAGGAACAGGATGCGCTTGATCAGCTTGTCCGCATGCTTCATCTCGTCGATGGATTCTTCGTACTCATGCTTGCCGAGCTTGCCGAGACCCCAGTCCTCATACATGCGCGCGTGCAGGAAGTACTGGTTGATGGCTACCAGCTCATTGCCGAGGATCTTGTTGAGGTGCTGAATGACCAGCTTGTCGCCTTTCATGTAGTTAGCCTGCCTGACGCGGTGGGAATGCAAGCAGTCTGGCCACGCTCAGGCGACCTGTCAAACCTAAGTCATTGAATGCTAAAGCTAAACCCTAGCGAGAATAGTTGCGTTCCGCATCCTTCTGAGCAACTTGCTGATTTGCAGGCAAAAAAAAGCCGGGCATGGCCCGGCTTCATGGCTTCAGTCTGTCAAGCCTGAACAAAACTGGCAGGGTACGCGAGGGAGGCCTGGGCACTCTGCACGTTGCTGAGCGTCTCGCGCACGACCTGCTTGGCGACGCAGGCGCACTTGCCGCACTGGGTGGCGACGCCCGTCGTTTCCCGTACTTCACGGTAGCTGCAGCAGCCTTCGTAGATGGCATCGCGAATCTGGCCGTCGGTTACACCCTGGCAAAGACAGACGTACATAGAAGCACTACCCGTTGAATTCGTTGACGGTTGGGATGCTAATCAGAATGAGAATAATTGTCAAAGTTCGTTCGTCGGGGGTTTCTCCCGATGAGCGTATTTTTCCGTTCGTACCGACGGTGTCGAAGGCCGCAGCGAGGATCGGTGTTGACCGCTTTGCGGTAGACTGCGCGCCTTTTCGCAACGGAGGCCGTTCATGGCCCTGCAAGCCACACCATATAAAGTCGAGCTGAATCTCACGGACCTGGACCGCGGGGTTTACGAGAATCTGCGCTTTACGGTCGCCAAACACCCGTCGGAAACCGAAGAACGCCTCGGCGTGCGATTGATTGCCTATGCGCTCTGGTATAGCGAGCAGCTGGCCTTTGGTCGCGGCCTCTCTGATGTGGACGAGCCAGCACTCTGGGAAAAGAGTCTGGATGGCCGCGTCCTTCATTGGATCGAAGTGGGTCAGCCGGATGCAGAGCGATTGACTTGGTGTTCGCGACGAGCCGAACGCGTCAGCCTGGTTGCCTATGGCAATCTGCGCGTCTGGCAGGGCAAGGTGATCGATGCGGTGAAGGGATTGAAGAATCTGTCCATTGCCACCATCGACTCGGAGTCACTTGCCGCGTTGGTCAAGGACTTGCCGCGTAGTCTGCAGTGGGGCGTGATGATCAGTGACGGCACGTTGTTCATCACCGATGAGCGTGGCCAGTTCGAAGTGAAGTTGGGTTGGTTGCTCGGCGAGCGCTGAGAGCGCCCGCCGTGCCAGTCACGCTTGCCAGAACTCCAGCAGCGCATTGAACGACATCACCACCCCAACCGCCGTGGCCAGCATGGCCAATATGCCGAACATCAGCATCCAGGTAGGGTGACGGTAGGCATCGCCGACGATGTTCGATTTGCGCGACGCGAGCAATATGCAGCCCAGCGCCAGCGGCAGTACCAGGGCATTCAGGGTGCCCGCCACCACCAGAACCTTCACGGGCTGGCCGACCAGGCTGTAGATGAGCGTCGAGCAGGCAATAAAGGCGATCACCACACGCTGGTTATGCCGGCGGATGCTGTCATGCAGCGAGTACATGAAGGTCACACTGGTATAAGCGGCGCCGATCACCGATGAAACCGATGCGGCCAGTAGCACTACGCCAAAAATCTTGTAGCCGATGGTGCCCATCGAATGGGAGAACACCGATGCAGCGGGGTTGCTCGGGTCGAGAGTCAGGCCCTGGCTGACGACACCGAGGGCTGCGAGGAACAGGCAGATGCGCACGACGCCAGTGGTAGCGATACCGATCACGGCCGCGCGGGTTACCAGCCTGACATTCTCTACACCGGTGATGCCGGCCTCTACCAGGCGATGGCCACCGGAAAACGATATGTAGCCGCCGACCGTGCCGCCCACCAATGTCACGATCGGCAGCAGCAGGATCAATGGGTCGTCCGGATTGAAGCTGCGACTCATCGCTTCGAGCAGTGGTGGATTCGACTGCAGCATGGCGTAGCCGATCATGCACAGCATCACCAGGCCAAGGACTTGCATCACCGAGTCCATCACGCCCTTGGCGTTGCGCAGCAGGAAGATGCCGATGATCAGCACGGCGGCGATCAACGAGCCGATTATCGGCGGGATACCGAAGATCACATTCATCGCCAGGCCGGCGCCACCGATGTTGCCGATGTTGAAGGCAATGCCGCCAAGCACGATGAAGGCGGATATCAGATGGCCGACGCCGGGTATCACGCGGTTGGCGACGTCCTGGCCGCGCAGGTTGGCAACGGTGATCACCCGCCAGATATTAAGCTGGGCACCGATGTCGATGAGCAAAGAGATCAGGATCGCGAAGGCGAAACTCGCCAGATACTTCTCGGTGAACAGCGACGTTTGGGTCAGAAACGCGGGTCCGATGGACGAAGTCGCCATGATGAAAATGGCGCCGCGCAGGACGTTGCGCTGGGCGGGAGTGCCGCGTTCGGCTTGTGTGGCTTGCATTGGATACCTTCTTTTTCTTGGCGTTGGGGCAGGTAGAAATGCGCCCGGGTCATACCCGGCAATGTTGTTCTTGTTGGAATAACTGGCTGCTGGTCAGCGGCTCCTTATGAGCGACTACCGCCACTGGGCGAGCAGTTCGCGGTGCGCGCGTTGCGCGGCCTCCAGTGAAATCGGTTTGAGCCTGAGCGAGGTGCCTGGCAGGCACTGCGCCAGCTGGGCCACCGCCGCAGGTGTCAGCGCGCCGAGGCGTGGATGGCCGCCGATTGTCTGGCGGTCGTTGAGCAGGATGATCGGCTGCCCGTCGGCCGGAACCTGGATCGCCCCCAGCGGCACGCCTTCGGAAATCATGGATGAGCGCGTGCTGTGAAGCGTTGGGCCGAGCAAGCGCACGCCCATGCGGTCGGCTCGTTGATCGACTGTCCAGTCGCTGTTGAAGGCATCGAACAGGCTCTGGCCGCTGAAATCACCAATCTGCGCGCCGAGCACGACCGCCAGGGTCGGGCTCGGTAGTGGGGTGACGGTTGGCACTGGCAGCTCTCGGCGAGCAGCAGAAACACCACTGAGCCAGTGCAAGCGGCCGCCCTCGGCCAGCGCTTGGCCGTCACCGGCCAAGCCGCCGAGTTGCTCGCGCCGGACCGTGGCGCAGCTCCCCAATACCGGTGTCGCCTGAAAGCCGCCTGGCGCAGCGAGATAGGCGCGAACGCCTCGCTTTGGGTGCGTGAAGGTAAGCAGTTGGCCCTTACGGACCTCGAAGCTACGCCCCGGTGCGATGGCTTCGTCATCGAGCGCGGCGCCGAGATCGGCACCGCAGATCGCCAGGCAGGTATCGGTTTGCGCGCGAAGGCTGAAATTCCCCAGCGTGATTTCCACCGTAGCGGCCTGCACAGGATTTCCAAGCAGCCAGTTGGCCCAGCTGTGGGAAATCCAGTCCACCGGGCCGCCCTGGGTAACGCCGAGGTGGCGGACGCCCATACGGCCGCCGTCCTGCAAGCTGGCCAATGCGCCGGCGCGTTCGATAAGCAGACTCATACGGCAGTCTCCTGAAAAGGGCTGTCGTTGCCGCCCAAGCGGATGAATTCGGCGCGCTCGATGGGCACGAAGCGCACCCGGTCGCCTGGCTGCCAGAGGCTGTAGCCGTCGGGCTCGCGGTCGAACAGACGAACCGGGCTGCGCCCGATCAGATTCCAGCCACCCGGCGATACCAGCGGATATATGGCGGTCTGCCGATCGGCGATGCCCAGGCTTCCGGCCGGCACCTGCTTGCGTGGTGTGGCCAGGCGCGGGCTGGCCAAACGCTCATCGACCAGCCCGAGAAAGGCGAAGCCGGGTGCGAAGCCGAGGGCGAAGACCTGATAGATGTGTGCGCTGTGTTGCTCGATCACGCCGGCTACACCGAGCCCGCTGCGCTTGCCTAGCGCTCGTAGCTCGGGGCCGACGCTGGCGTCGTACCACACTGGGATTGCATGCTGGCGCGCAGTTTCGGCGGCGGCGGGCTGCAGACCCTCGAGCGCTTGGTGAAGGTGCTGGCGAGCCTGCAGGTCGTCCAGTTGGATCAGGTCGTAATGCACCAGCAGGGTGGTGTAGGAAGGCACCAGATCGATCAGTGCCGTGCCGAAGGCGTCGCGCACCCGCTGACTGGCGGCAAGCATCCAGGGCATGTTGCCTTCGTCGATCTGATCGAACAGGCGCAACAACAGGCTGTCGACGCCCACCACTTCGATCCGCGGCTTCATGCGGGAAGCGCTTGCAGCGCGTGGCGGATGCGCTGGACGGCGGCTATGGAACCGGCGTTGTCGCCATGCACGCAGAGGGTATCGGCCTGCAGAATCAGCGCGCTGTCATCGCTCGCGATCAGCGCCTCGCCCTTGGCCAGGCGCAGGGCCTGGTCGGTCACGGTTTCTGCATCGTGGTGGACGGCGCCTGGCAGGCTGCGCGAAACAAGCATGCCGGCGGCGTCATAGGCGCGGTCGGCGAACACCTCGAACCACAGGGTGATGCCCATTTCCTCTGCCAGTGCTTGGCTTGCGCTGTTGTCGCGGGTGGACATCAGCATCAGCGGCAGGTTGGCGCTGTAGGCCTTGATGGCGCTCATCACTGCGCGCAGCAGTTCGGGCTGGCGCATCATGTCGTTGTACAGCGCCCCGTGCGGTTTGACGTAGCGAACCTGCGTGCCTTCAGCGCGGCAGATGCCGTCGAGTGCGCCGATCTGATAGAGCAGCATGTTCTCCACTTCGGCCGGGCTGCAGGCCATGGAGCGCCGGCCGAAGCCGACCAGATCCGGATAGGCCGGATGGGCGCCGATGCGCACATCATGCTTGCGTGCCAACGCCACTGTGCGCCGCATGATCTGCGGATCGGACGCATGGAAGCCGCAGGCGACATTGGCGCAATCGATGAACGGCATCACCTCGGCATCCAGGCCCATGGTCCAGGCGCCGAAGCTTTCCCCTATATCGCAATTGAGTAAGAGACGACTCACGATGGCTGCTCCTTTCGAAATGGACTGGTGCGTTTGCGGCGGCGTTGAGGGTCGATACACTGATAAAGTATTGATAAATTATCAACGTATTTCTGCCGTTGGGCGTCTGAAGTGCCTGAGCGGACATTGCTGTATCCTTGCCCGCCCCATCGATACGAACGGCGCTGCCGCTTCATCAATCAGGAACTCAAGATGGTTGACGCCAAAAGCCCCCGCCCGTTGCGATCTTCGATCGTCGCTTCGGCGCACCTCGCCGAGCAGTCCCAGGAACTGTCTGAACTGGAGTACGGCATCATCGTCGCCAGCGCCGCGCTGATGCGCTGGATGGAGCGTTGCATGCAGGCCTGCGGCACGGTGGAGATGAACGCGCTGGACGTCATGGTGCTGCACAATCTCACCAGCCGTGGCCGCGCCAAGCGACAGGCGGATATCTGCCTGCTGCTCAATGTGGAAGACACCCACACCGTGACTTACGCGCTGAAGAAGCTGAGCAAGCTCGGCCTGGTGGAAGGGGCGAAGCAGGGCAAGGAGATGTTCTATCGCACCACCGACAAGGGCCGTGCGCTTTGTCAGGAGTACGCCGACATCCGCCGCGAATGCCTGATCGCCTCGTTCGAGAACCTCAATATCGACCCTGATGAGATCCACCGCCTGGCGGGCATGCTGCGCGCTATGTCGGGCCTGTACGACCAGGCCGCACGTGCGGCCACCTCCCTGTAATCCGTTTCACCGAGTCTGGAATCCGACGATGCGTATCGAACCCCGCCCCCTGCCCGAGCAGCTGCCCGACCTTGGCGAGCTGCCGCCGCTGCTGCAGCGCCTCTACGCGGCCCGTGGTGTGACCTGCGCAGAGGAGCTGGACAAGGGGCTGGCGCGGTTGATTCCTTATAAGCAGCTCAAGGGCATCGATGCCGCGGTCGAGCTGCTGGTCGAGGCGCTGGAGAAGCGTCAACGCATCCTGTTCGTCGGCGATTTCGATGCCGATGGCGCCACGGCCAGCACCGTGGGTGTACTTGGCTTGCGCCAGCTTGGCGCTGCCCACGTCGATTACCTGGTGCCCAATCGCTTCGAATATGGCTACGGTCTGACGCCGGAAATCGTTGCCGTTGCCTTGCAGCGCGAGCCCGATCTGTTGGTGACCGTGGACAACGGCATTTCCAGTGTCGACGGCGTGGCGGCGGCCAAGGCCGCAGGGCTCAAGGTGCTGGTCACGGACCATCACCTGCCGGGTCACGAACTGCCGGCGGCTGATGCCATCGTTAACCCCAATCAGCCTGAGTGCGCCTTTCCCAGCAAGTGCATCGCCGGTGTCGGGGTCATCTTCTATGTGCTGCTGGCATTACGCGCTCGCCTGCGTGAGCTGGACTGGTTCATCCGTCAGGGCTGGGCAGAGCCGAACCTGGCTGAGCTATTGGACCTCGTGGCGTTGGGCAGTGTCGCCGACGTGGTATCGCTGGATGCCAACAATCGCATCCTGGTCCATCAGGGATTGGCGCGGATTCGCGCGGGGCGGGCGAGGGCGGGCCTGCGGGCGATTCTCGAAGTGACGGGGCGCGACCATCGACGCATCACCTCTACCGACCTGGGCTTCATTCTCGGACCGCGGCTCAACGCGGCCGGGCGGCTGGATGACATGTCGCTGGGCATCGAATGCCTGCTCTGCGAGGACGAGGCACTGGCGCGCGATATGGCGGTCCAGCTCGATGAGCTGAACAAGGACCGCAAGAGCATCGAGCAGGGCATGCAGCGCGAGGCACTGGCGCAGCTCAAGGATTTGCCCCTGGAAGACCTGCCGTTCGGCCTGTGCCTATTCGAGGCGGACTGGCATCAGGGCGTGATCGGCATCCTGGCTTCGCGTATGAAGGAGCGCTACCACCGCCCGACCATCGCCTTCGCCGATGCCGGCGACGGCCTGCTCAAAGGCTCTGCGCGCTCGGTGCCGGGCTTTCATATCCGCGATGCGCTGGATGCGGTCGCCGCCAAGCATCCCGGCTTGATCAGCAAGTTTGGCGGGCATGCCATGGCGGCCGGGCTGTCGCTGCCGCAAGCCAGCTTCGGCGCATTCGCTGCCGCCTTCGACGCCGAAGTGCGCCGCCAGCTGTGCGAGGATGATCTCACCGGCCGGCTGCTAACCGACGGCCAGCTCAGCGTCGAGGAGTTCCACCTGGAACTGGCGCGTGCGCTGCGCAACGCCGGGCCCTGGGGCCAGCATTTTCCCGAGCCGATGTTTCATGGGGTGTTCCAGTTGGTGCAGCAACGTATCGTCGGCGAGCGCCATCTGAAGCTGGTGCTCAAGAGCGAATGCGGCTCGCTGACCCTCGACGGCATTGCCTTCAACGTCGACCGCGAAATCTGGCCGAATCCGACGGTGCGCTGGGCCGAGCTGGCCTACAAGCTCGACGTCAACGAGTACCGCGGTCAGGAAAGCGTGCAGCTGATGGTGGCGCATATCGCCCCGCGCTGATCGATGCATGCCGGCTGACGATAGGCCGGCTGAATCCAGCGCCATTCCCCGTCAAGACGTCTGATTGTTGCCCGCGGCCATGGCGCCTAGAGTGGCTGGACAACAACAGCGCCATGCGGGAATCCGAAATGAGCGAGATCAGCGTCCATCACCGTGCCTGTCATCTGTGCGAAGCCATCTGCGGCCTGACCATCCAGACCGAAGGCGAGCGCATCCTTTCGATCAAGGGCGACCCCCTCGACAGCTTCAGCCGCGGCCATATCTGTCCCAAGGCTGTCGCCCTGCGGGACATCCAGAACGACCGTGACCGGCTGCGCCACCCGATGCGGCGCTGCGGCGATGAGTGGCAGGCGATCAGCTGGGAGGAGGCCTACGAACTGGTCGCCGAGCGCCTGGCTGAGATCCGCGAGCGCCACGGCGCCAATGCCGTGGCCATCTACCAGGGCAACCCGAGTGTGCACAACTACGGGCTGATGACCCACAGCAACTACTTCCTCGGGCTGCTGAAGACGCGCAATCGCTTTTCCGCGACCTCGGTCGATCAGCTGCCGCATCACCTGACCAGCCATCTGATGTACGGCCACGGCCTGCTATTACCCGTGCCGGACATCGATCACACCGATTTCATGCTGATCCTCGGCGGCAACCCGCTGGCCTCCAATGGCAGCATCATGACCGTGCCCGACGTAGAGAAGCGGTTGAAGGCGATCCGTGCCCGCGGCGGCAAGCTGGTGGTGGTCGACCCGCGTCGCAGCGAGACCGCAGCGATCGCCGATCAACATATGTTCGTGCGGCCGGGACAAGACGCGGCGCTGCTGTTTGGCCTGCTCAATACTCTGTTCGAGGAAGGCCTGACGCGCACCAGCGAGCTCCCGCTGGACGGCATCGAGGAGGTGCGCACGGCGATCGCCGCCTTTACCGCCGAGGCGATGAGCGCCCGTTGTGGGATTCCGGCCGAGCAGATCCGCCAGCTGGCGCGGGATTTCGCGGCGGCGGACAAGGCAGTCTGCTACGGGCGGATGGGCGTCTCGACCCAGGCCTTCGGCACGCTCTGCCAGTGGTTGGTGCAGCTGATCAACCTGGTCACCGGTAACCTCGATCGGGTCGGCGGCGCGCTGTGTACCGAGCCTGCGGTGGATCTGGTGGAGACCACCTCCGGCGGCCACTTCGCCGCCTGGCATAGCCGGGTTTCGCAGTTGCCTGAATACGGCGGCGAACTACCGGTAGCGGCACTGGCCGAGGAGATGCTTGAACCCGGGGAAGGGCAGGTGCGTGCACTGATCACCGTGGCCGGAAACCCGGTGCTCTCCACGCCCAACGGGCGCAAGCTGGAGCAGGCGCTGGATGGGCTGGAGTTCATGCTCAGTGTGGATTTCTACATCAACGAAACCACTCGCTATGCCGACGTGATCCTGCCGCCGACCGCGCCGCTGGAGCACGACCATTACGACGCCACCTTCAACCTGCTCGCCGTGCGCAACGTTACCCGCTTCAACCAGCCGGTACTGCCCAAACCCGAGGGTGCGCTGCACGACTGGGAAATCTTCATCGGGCTGGCTAAGGCGTACGCAGCGCGGGTCGGCGTCGAGCTGAAGCCCACCATGCCGCCGCAGCAAATGATGGACCTGGCGCTACGCCATGGGCCATACGGCGACAAGTCCGAGCGCAAGCTGCGCCTGGCAGCACTGGAGGATCATCCCCACGGGCTGGATCTCGGGCCGCTCAAGCCAAACCTGGCGCGGCGCCTGAAAACGCCGAACAAGCGCATCCAGACCGCGCCGGCGCTGATGCTGGACGATCTGCAGCGTTTCGCCGCGCAGCCTCAGGCAGGTGCCGACGAGCTGTTGCTGATCGGCCGCCGGCATGTACGCAGCAACAATTCCTGGATGCACAACTACCAGCGCCTGGTGAAGGGCAAACCTCGTCATCAGCTGCTGATGCACCCTGCGGACATGGCTGCTCGGACTTTGCAGGATGGCCAGCGGGTGCGCGTGCATTCCCGGGTCGGCGTGGTCGAGGTGGAGGCGCTGGCCAGCGAGGAGATGATGCCCGGCGTGGTCAGCCTGCCGCATGGCTGGGGCCACGCCCGTCCTGGCGTGCAAATGGATATCGCCCGGCAGCAACCGGGCGCCAGCAGTAACGACCTGACTGACGAGCGCCAGTTGGATGTATCCGGCAATGCCGCGCTCAACGGTGTGCCGGTGCAGGTCAGCGCTGCCTGAGGCTGACAGTTCCACCGATGTCGGGCTGGGCATGAGCGGCGAAACGGTCTCTACTGACGGGTGTCAAATCCGCATCACCGACAGTAGAGGCCGACATGTCCCAGCTTTTTCAGCCGCTTACCCTGCGCCAGCTCAAACTGCCCAACCGGATTGCCGTATCGCCCATGTGCCAGTACTCGGCGAAGGCCGGGATGGCCAACGACTGGCATCTGGTGCATCTGGGCAGTCGGGCCGTCGGTGGCGCCGGGCTGGTGATCATCGAAGCGACGGCGATCAGCCCTGAGGGGCGTATTTCGCCGGACGACCTGGGTATCTGGTCCGACGAGCATGTCGAGCCATTGCGGCGGATCACCCGCTTCATCGAGGCGCAGGGCGCATTCGCCGGCGTGCAGCTGGCCCATGCCGGGCGCAAGGCGAGCACCTGGCGGCCCTGGCTCGGCAAGCACGGCAGCGTGCCGATCGCCGCTGGCGGCTGGACCCCGGTCGGTCCTTCGACCATTGCTTTCTCGCCTGAACATGCCGTGCCGACGGCGCTGGACGACGCCGGCATCGCGGGCGTCGTGCAGGCCTTCGTCGAGGCGGCCGAGCGCTCATTGGCGGCCGGCTTCAAGGTTTCCGAGGTACATGCGGCCCACGGCTACCTGCTGCATCAGTTCCTTTCGCCGCTATCCAACCAGCGGCAGGATCGCTACGGCGGCTCGTTCGACAACCGTATCCGCCTGCTGCTGGAGGTTACGGCAGCTGTTCGCCAGGTCTGGCCCGAGGAATTGCCGCTGTTCGTCCGCCTCTCGGCAACAGACTGGGTCGATGATGGCTGGAATGCCGACGAAACCGTCGAACTCGCGCGGCGGCTCAGGGAGATTGGCGTCGACCTGATCGATGTGTCGTCCGGTGGCACTGCTGCCAACGCCGATATCCCGGTCGGGCCCGGCTACCAGACCCAGTTCGCCGAGCGCGTGCGCAAGGAGGCGGGTATCGCCACCGGCACGGTCGGCATGATCACCGAGGCGGTGCAGGCCGAGCACATCCTGCGCACCGGCCAGGCCGACCTGATTCTGCTCGCCCGCGAACTGCTGCGTGATCCGTACTGGCCGCTGCATGCTGCCGAGGACCTGCGTGACAGTTCCGTGGCCTGGCCGGCGCAGTACGTGCGTGCTGCCCATCGCGACACGCCGATTCGTCAGGTGCCCGAGTCGTTTGACTGAGCACTGCTGTTCAAATCCTGATTCAATCCGTTTGGGGACTTCGATGAAAACCAGTGGCCTTCTCGATCAACTGCTCAGGTCCGGTCAGGACCTGCTGCAGAAGCAGCAATCCAGTGCAGGTGGCAAACCTGGCAAAGGCGGTTTGAGCGACCTGCTTTCCGGCGTTGGCGGCGGTTCGCTCGGCAATGCCCTGTCGGGTGCCGGTGGCGGCGCGCTGGCGGCCGGTGCCATGGGGTTGCTGCTGGGCAACCGCAAGGTGCGCAAGATGGGCGGCAAGGCGGTGACCTACGGCGGTCTGGCGGCGCTCGGCGTGCTGGCCTACAAGGCCTACAGCAACTGGCAGGCGCAGCAGGGCGGGGCGCAACAGCAGACGCCACAGACCATCGATCGCCTGCCGCCGGCAGAGGTCGAGGTGCACAGCCAGGGCATTCTCAAGGCACTGGTGGCAGCGGCCAAGGCCGACGGCCATGTCGATGCCCGAGAGCGTCAGCTGATCGAGGCGGAGCTGGGCAAGCTGGCCGATGCTGATCTGCAGCACTGGCTCGAGGCCGAACTGAACAAGCCGCTGGACCCGGCTGACGTGGCCAGTGCCGCCAGTACCCCCGAGATGGCTGCGGAGATGTATCTGGCCAGCGTGCTGATGGTCGACGAGGAGCATTTCATGGAGCGTGCCTATCTGGATGAACTTGCCCGCTGTCTGCAGCTCGATCCGCAACTCAAAGCCGAGCTGGAAAGCCAGGTACGCGGTGTGAGTGCCTGATCGACCGTCATGAGGGCAAATCCGTTTCCTGACCGTCCGCCGGCACGTCCGGCGGGCTGTCAGCGCGGGTTGGCTGAGTTATAATCGCCGGCTTTTGCACCGTCCGATTGAGAGCTGCCTACCTATGGAAATCAACCCGATCCTCAACAGCATCAAGGACCTGTCCGAGCGCACCCTGTCAATTCGGGGGTATCTTTGACTACGATCAGAAGCATGATCGTCTCGTCGAAGTAAACCGCGAACTCGAAGACCCCAACGTCTGGAACAAGCCCGAATACGCCCAGAGCCTGGGCCGTGAACGCGCCACCCTGGCGCAGATTGTCGAAACCATCGATGACCTCGATGGCGGACTTGCCGACTCTCGCGACCTGCTCGACATGGCGGTCGAAGAAGATGATCAAGGCGCCGTTGATGATGTGGCCGCCGAGCTGGACCGTCTGCGCGGAATCCTCGAAAAGCTCGAATTCCGCCGCATGTTCAGCCATGAGATGGACCCGAATAACTGCTACCTGGACATCCAGGCCGGTTCCGGCGGCACCGAGGCGCAGGACTGGGCGAACATCCTGCTGCGCATGTACCTGCGCTGGGCCGACAAGCGCGGTTTCACTGCCGAGATCGTCGAGCTGTCCGAGGGCGAAGTCGCCGGCATCAAGGGTGCCACGGTGCACATCAAGGGTGAATATGCTTTTGGCTGGTTGCGCACCGAGATCGGTGTGCACCGCCTGGTTCGCAAGAGCCCGTTCGACTCCGGCGCGCGCCGCCACACCTCGTTCTCGGCAGTGTTCGCCTCACCCGAGATCGACGACAGGGTCGAGATCGAGATCAACCCGGCCGACCTGCGCATCGATACCTACCGTTCCTCCGGCGCCGGTGGTCAGCACGTAAACACCACCGATTCGGCCGTGCGTATCACCCACGTCCCGACCAATACCGTGGTGGCCTGCCAGAACGAACGTTCCCAGCACGCCAACAAGGACACCGCCATGAAGATGCTGCGGGCCAAGTTGTACGAACTGGAAATGCAGAAGCGCAACGCCGCCTCTCAGGCGCTGGAAGACAGCAAGTCGGACATTGGCTGGGGGCACCAGATCCGTTCCTACGTGCTCGACGACTCGCGCATCAAGGATCTGCGTACCGGTGTGGAGCGCAGCGATTGCCAGAAGGTGCTCGACGGCGACCTCGACGGATACCTCGAAGCCAGCCTGAAACAGGGGCTCTGAGAGCAGCTGCAAGCCTCAAGCCGCAAGCACCTCCATTGAAACGATTTGACCGGGACGACCCGCAATGAGCGAACAACCGCTGAACCAGCACGCCATCCAAGAGGAAGAAAACAAGCTGATTGCCCAGCGCAAGGAAAAGCTTGCTGCCGTGCGCGAGCAGGGCAATGCCTTCCCCAATGACTTCCGTCGCGACCGCTATGCAGGCGACCTGCAGAAACAGTACGCCGAGAAGACCAAGGAGGAGCTGGAGGCGGCCGCCATTCCGGTCAAGGTCGCCGGGCGCATCATGCTCAACCGCGGGCCATTCATGGTGCTGCAGGATATGAGCGGGCGCATCCAGGTCTATGTCGATCGCAAGACGCTGCCGGCCGAGCAGGTCGACGCGGTCAAGCACTTCGACCTGGGCGACATCATTGCCGCCGAGGGCACACTGGCGCGCTCCGGCAAGGGCGACCTGTACGTCTACATGAACAGCGTGCGCCTGCTGACCAAGTCGCTGCGCCCGCTGCCGGACAAGTTCCACGGCCTGACCGACACCGAGCAGCGCTACCGCCAGCGCTACGTCGACCTGATGGTCAACGAGGAGGTGCGCGAAACGTTCCGCGTGCGCTCCCAGGTCATCTCGCATATCCGCAAGTTCCTCGCCGAGCGTGACTTCCTCGAAGTCGAAACGCCGATGCTGCAGACCATTCCCGGCGGCGCTGCGGCCAAACCGTTCGAGACCCATCACAACGCGCTGGACATGCCGATGTTCCTGCGCATCGCGCCGGAGCTCTACCTCAAGCGTCTGGTGGTCGGTGGCTTCGAGCGCGTGTTCGAGATCAACCGCAACTTCCGCAACGAAGGCGTCTCGACCCGGCATAACCCCGAGTTCACCATGCTCGAGTTCTACCAGGCTTACGCCGACTACGAAGACAATATGGATCTCACCGAGGAGCTGTTCCGCGAGCTGGCCCAGGCCGTGCTTGGCAGCACCGACGTGCCCTACGGCGACAAGGTGTTCCACTTCGGCGAGCCCTTCGCGCGGCTGTCGGTGTTCGACTCGATCCTCAAGTTCAACCCGGAAATCTCCGCGGATGACCTGAACGACGTCGAGAAGGCTCGCGCCATCGCCAAGAAGGCCGGCGCCAAGCTGCTCGGCCACGAAGGGCTGGGTAAGCTGCAGGTGATGATTTTCGAGGAGCTGGTCGAGCACAAGCTGGAACAGCCGACCTTCATCACCGAGTACCCGTTCGAGGTCTCGCCGCTGGCCCGACGCAATGATCGCAACCCCAACGTCACCGACCGCTTCGAACTGTTCATTGGTGGCCGCGAGATCGCCAACGCCTATTCCGAGCTCAACGATGCCGAGGATCAGGCCGAACGTTTCCACGCGCAGGTAGCCGACAAGGATGCCGGCGATGACGAAGCCATGCACTTCGACGCCGACTTCGTGCGTGCGCTGGAATACGGCATGCCGCCGACCGCGGGCGAGGGTATCGGCATCGATCGCCTGGTGATGCTGCTGACCAACTCGCCTTCGATCCGCGACGTGATCCTCTTCCCGCACATGCGTCCGGAACTCTGATCCACTGAGCGTCGACTGACACCGCAGTGTGCCGGCCTCGGCGGCTGCGGGTATAACCTCAAGGGTACGGGTCATCCGTGAAGAGGGACTGATGAACAGCCGTAACAACCTGGATGAGTATCAGACCATCGTGCGCGGGCTGTCCGACCGCATCGTCGAGGCGCAGACGCCAGTGCGCGTACTGGACGCGGTGAAGTGGGACGAGAATACCCGCCAGGGTTTTTTCGCCGCCAAGGGCCGCGAGCTGCCGAAGATCGATCGCGGCTACTACGAGGGCCGGCCACTGGCCTTCGATTCCAGCGCCAAGAAGCAGGAATTCCAGGACATCGAGCGCGACATCACCCGTCAGCTCGGTCAGTTCAACCCGGTCGGGCAGATCATGCGGCGCATGTGTAAGGAATACCGCATGGTTATCCGCATGCTCGAGGCGCGTGGCACACCGGACTTCGGCATGATCTCCCAGGAGCTCTACGGCGCGGCATCCGACGCCTTCCATGCTGGCGATCCAACCCTGGCCGACCTCGGCCTTATGCTCTCCGACTACCTGAACAACATCGCCGACCGTGGCGATCTGCGTGACGAGCCGAAGAATCTCACCGCGCCGCAGGCCGTCGAGCTGCTGCAGAAGCGGCTGGATGTGGTGTTCGGCGAAGGCGAGGGCGTGATCCGTGTTTTCGAGTCCGACGGCATCCTCGCCGATGCGGCAGCGGGCGCCGACTACATCAAGATCCGCAGCGATGCGCTGTTCAACGAGCGTGATGTGCGCGCGCTGGAAGTGCACGAAGGACTGGTGCATGTCGGCACCACGCTCAACGGGCAGAACCAGCCGATCTGCACCTTCCTCGCCAAGGGGCCACCGTCCTCGACGGTGACCCAGGAGGGCCTGGCCATCCTGATGGAAGTCATCGCCTTCGCCTCCTACCCGACGCGCCTGCGCAAGCTGACCAACCGCACCCGCGCCATCCACATGGCCGAGGAGGGCGCGGATTTCCTCGACGTGTTCGCCTTCTTCCGCGAGCAGGGCTATGGCGACGACGATTGCTACAGCAATGCCAGCCGGGTGTTCCGCGGCTCGACCCCCGATGGTTTGCCCTTCACCAAGGACCTGTCCTACCTGAAGGGCTTCATCATGATCTACAACTACATCCAGCTAGCCGTGCGCAAAGGCCGGCTGGAGCAGATCCCGCTGCTGTTCTGCGGCAAGACCACGCTTGAGGACATGCGCACGCTGCGCCAGTTGGTAGACGAGGGCATGGTCGTCCCGCCCAAGTATCTGCCGCAGCAATTTCAGGACCTCAATGCGCTGTCGGCCTGGATGTGCTTCTCCAACTTCCTCAATCACCTGAGCCTGGATCGCATCGAAGCCGACTACGCGAACATCCTTTGATCCCGAATATCCGACACCACCCACGCAAGGAAGCGTAACGATATGGAAAACCCGGTCTTTGCCCGCCAGTCCAGTCCGCTGGATCGCACCCTCTCGGCTGGCGCCTACAACCTCGTCATCGGCCTCACGCTTTGCTGGGGCTTCTGGGTCAACTGGTGGATGGTCGGCAACATCCCGGTCGAGTCCATTCGCAGCATCCATCCCTGGCTGTTCTTTGGCGGCTACTTCGCCTGCTGCCTCACCGGCGCCTGGCTGTTTCATCGTTCGAACCAGCCCTGGGTGAGTTTTTTCGGTTACAACCTGGTGGTGGTGCCGTTCGGGCTTATCGTCAACCTGGTGGTGGGCCGCTACGACGCCTCTCTGGTGCATGAGGCGATACGCATCACCGCGCTTGTTACCCTGGGCATGATGCTGCTCGGCATGCTGTTTCCGAAGTTCTTCGCCAGCATCGCCGGTGCGCTGACAGTGGCGTTGTTGCTGGTGATCGTCGTCGAGTTGGTCGAGGTGTTCATCCTCGGCATTCATCACGGCGTGATCGACTGGATCGTCGTGATGATCTTCTGCGGCTATGTCGGCGTGGACTGGGGGCGGGCGAATCAGATCCCCAAGACGCTGGACAACGCCATTGACAGCGCAGCCGCGCTCTATATGGACATCATCAACCTGTTCCTGCGTATCCTGCGTATTCTCGGGCGCAGATAGGCAACGGCGGGACGCTGCCGGATCCTTGCAGCGCCGCAACCCGATCGCTTCAGGAGCTCGCCGTGTCCAGCCACGAACTCGAATACGAAATCCTCGGTCAGTCCGCGCAAAGCGTGGAGATCATCCTCGATCCAGACGAGACGGTGATCGCCGAAGCCGGAGCAATGAACTACATGACCGACGGCGTGCGTTTCGAAGCGCGCATGGGCGACGGTTCGGCGAGCGGCGTGCTCGGCAAGCTGTGGGGCGCGGGCAAGCGCATGTTCACCGGCGAGTCACTGTTCCTCACTCACTTCACCAATGAAAGCAAGGCCAAGGCACGCGTGGCCTTCGCCGCGCCTTATCCGGGCACAGTGGTAGCGATTGATCTTGCTGCTGTGGGCGGCAAGCTGTTTTGTCAGAAGGATGCCTTTCTCTGCGCGGCTTATGGCACGTGCATCGGCATAAGCTTCAGCAAGCGCATCGGCGCAGGCTTCTTCGGTGGCGAGGGATTCATCCTGCAGCGCCTGGAAGGCGATGGACTGGCCTTCGTGCATGCCGGCGGCACCGTGATTCGCAAGGAGCTGAACAACGAAACCCTGCGGCTGGATACCGGCTGCCTGGTGGCCTTCACGCAGGGCATCGACTACGACATCCAGCTTGCCGGCGGCCTCCGGAGCATGCTGTTCGGTGGCGAAGGGCTGCTGCTCACCACCCTCAAGGGCACCGGCAGCGTCTGGATCCAGAGCCTGCCCTTCTCGCGCCTGGCCGAGCGGGTCTACGAGGCGACCTCACAGGCCCGCGGTGAAACCCGCGCCAGCGGTAAATGAGCCGCAGGCGACCTTCGAATTTGTCACAATGCGCCTCTTTGCCTCGATGAGACCGTCCATGTCCGAACGCAATCCCATTCCCCTGATCCTGACCGCCATCGGCAGCGTGCTTGGCACGGTCGCGGTGCTGTCCTATTACGGCTACGTGCATATCGCCAAGCCAGAGGATGCGTTGCTGCTGGCTGACTACACCATGCTCAAGACCGTTCCCGGCGAGGATTACCGGGTATCGCTGAAGCCGGCGTCGCAGGTGGCTCAGTGCATCGATGGTGTGCTGGTGCTGTTCGATACCGAACAGAAGGGCCTGACAGGCGTGCTGGTCGACAGGAAGAAGCGCGCCGTGCGCTGCATGGGTCAGGATGCGCCGCAGGAGAGCAAATAAAACAGCCCGTCAGGGCGACGGGCTGCTAAAGGGGCAGGGCATCAGCTCGCCATGCCCACGGTCCGTGGTCACTCCATCGACGAACGTGGCGCGACGCGCTGGCTGTCGTTGGAGATAGTCACCTCGACGCGGCGATTCATCGCGCGGCTGGACGGCGAGTCGTTGCTCGCAACCGGGTATTGCTCGCCATAGCCCACCGCCTGGATGCGCTGTGGATCGACGCCCGCGTGGGTCAATGCGCGGCGCACGGATTGGGCGCGGCGCTCGGAAAGCTGCTGGTTGTAAGAGTCGGAGCCGGTGCTGTCGGTATAACCCTCGACTACCACCTTGCGCTCCGGATTCTCGTTCAGGAACTCAGCGAGCTTCTGGATGCCGCGCATACCGGCCGGTTTAAGTTCGGCCTTGTCCAGGTCGAACAGAACGTCACCGAAGGTCACCAGGGTGCCGCGCTCGGTCTGCTTGGCCTGCATGTCCTCCTGCAGCTTGCGGATCTGCGCGTCCCGGGCTTCGAGGCGGGCTTCGGCGCGCTGCGCGGAGGCCTTGCCGAGATCCTCTTCGGCCGCGCGCAGGGCAATAGTCTGCTCGGCCAGTTCGATGCGGCGCTTGGTCAGGTAGGCCAGCTGATCCACCGTTTCTTCGTCGGCATCGTTCAGATATGCCTTGTTGGCCTTGTCCAGCATGTTGCTGGCGTCCTGGGTTTCCAGGGCTGCGACCTTGCTTGAGCGGGCGTCGCTCTGCAGAGCGGAGAAGCTGCTGCGCGCCTCTTCAAGGTTCTGATTGGGCTGGTTGGCGCAGGCCACTAGGCCGATGCTCAGGGCCAGCATGGTAGGTAGGGTTACAAGCTTGTGCATGACGAGTTCATCCTATTGGCTATAAACGGAATGGCGGGCGTGGCGAGGAATCAGCGAACGTTGCGCATGCCTTCTTCGCGCAATTCCTGAATCCCCTGCTGCGCATCTTCTACGGCCTTCTGAGCCTTCGCCGCTTCAGCCTTGCGTTGGGCTACGCGGGCATCCCATTCGGCCTGTTCGGCCAGCTTGCGGGCTTGTTCGTAGTTTTCTTTCTGCATGGCCAGTTCGGCCTCTTTCCACTTTTCCTGCGCGGCGCGCATTTCCACTGCGGCATACTCGGTACCACCAGCGCTTACGGCGCTGCGCACGGCCGATTCAGTCACGGCGAACTGCTCGGTCGGTGGGTTGCCGGCGCATGCGGTCAGCAGCAGGCCACCAAGTGCAATGGCCGCCAGCTTGGGTAGCTGAAATCTCGAAGCGTGGGTTGCGACAGCTTTGTTCATGGTCAGTCTCCAGTTCGAATTGCTCAACGAATAGCTACCGTCCCTGGCCGGGCAGTGTGCTGAATAGGGCACTACCGATGTCGGGACATATCTTTGTGAGGCCAAATGGCGCTAATCGTTCAGTGAAAGTTGGCGTGCTAGAGCGGTTGTCATCGGGGAATCCGCTACCAGCGCGGTATTAACGGGGTGGGGACTGGCCTGTGCGGGCAGGGCGGGCGTATGCAACAAAGGTGACCTGTGTGATGGCGCCCTGAGCGGGCGCCGAGCGTGCAGGGTGCGCTTTCGGGTCAGGCCGGCGGGGTGGAAGACGCTTCCTCGTCGAGCATGCGCTTGAGGTGTTTGCGCGAGAGCTCGAGAAAGCGCGGGGTAGGGCCGACGTCCTCGTAGACCGGGTCACCCTGTTCGTCAGTGGCGATGACCTGGGTGCCGCGCTCATACGGAAGGCTGGTTTCGACGGCTTCGAGGGCCGCACCAACCAGCTCGCCGAGCAGCGCTTCGGTGCTGCGCTTGGGGTACATCTCGGCGAGCGCCGCGAGCCGAGCCGCGCTCTCGACGTCCAGCGGAATGCTGTAGGTTGTCTGGCTCATGTGACCCTTGGCGTCGCGTTCCCAATGGCTGACCAGCTCGGAAATTCTCATGATTACTCCTTTGCCCGCGCTTACGAGCGGTGATGACATGTGCAATCGTGCTGTCCGCAACAGGGTCGTCGGCGTTGACGCCTTGTCATGACCGGATGCTGTGGGCACTCTGGTTGGAGGTAATTTCAGCGTAGCCGTTCAGGATCGTTTTCTCCGCGGCGCGTCTGATAAGCAGCGGCGAGTCGCTCATGTGAAGGCGGCAGCCCAGGAGGAGCAAGAAGGTCATGGCGAAAATCATCGACGCGCGCCTGCGCGACAACGTACACCTGCTTGGCGAACTGCTCGGCAACACCATTCGCGCCCAGCATGGCGACCAGTTCTTCGACAAGATCGAACGCATCCGCAAGGGTGCCAAGGCGGCACGCAAAGGCTCGGCCGAGGGTGCTCAACTGCTGTCCGAGACGCTCGACAGCCTTGACGAGAATGAACTGCTGCCGATGACACGGGCGTTCAACCAGTTCCTCAACCTGGCCAATATCGCCGAGCAGTACCATCAGGTTCGTCGCCGTACGGCAGGCGAGCCGGTACCGTTCGAAACCAGCGTGTTCGCCGATCTGATCGAACGCCTCAAGGCCGCCGGACACGGCGACGAGTTCATTGCACGGCAGGTCAGTCGCCTGGAAATCGAACTGGTGCTGACAGCGCACCCCACCGAAGTTTCACGGCGCACGCTGATCCAGAAGTACGACGCCATCGCCGAACAGCTGGCCGCACGGGACCACACCGACCTCTCCGACGCCGAGCAGGCGAAGATCGAGCTGCAGCTGCAGCGCCTGATCGCCGAGGTCTGGCACACCGAGGAAATCCGTCGCAACCGACCGACGCCAGTGGAAGAGGCGCGGTGGGGCTTCGCCGCCATCGAGAACTCGCTGTGGAAGGCCGTACCCAATGTATTGCGTCAGACCGATGCGACGCTCAGGCGGACGACCGGGCTGCACCTGCCACTGGAAGCCGCGCCGATCCGCTTCGCCTCCTGGATGGGCGGCGACCGCGATGGCAACCCGAACGTGACCGCGATGGTATCCCGCGAAGTGTTGCTTACCGCGCGCTGGGTGGCTGCCGATCTGTACCTGCGGGAGATCGAAGGGTTGATCACCGCATTGTCGATGAGCGAAGCCAGTGAGGAACTGCTGCGCCTGACCGGTGATTCGGCCGAGCCATACCGGGTCCTGCTCAAGCCCCTGCGTCAACGCCTGCGGGCGACCCGGGAGTGGGCGCGAGCGGCCATCGAGCATGGCCAGCCGGCTCCGGCGGAAGTGCTGCAGGACTGCGCCGAGCTGCGTCGGCCGCTGGAACTCTGCTACCGCTCGTTGCATGCCCGCGGGATGGGCATGATCGCCGATGGCGCGCTGCTTGACTGCCTGCGGCGACTGGCCGTGTTCGGGTTGTTCCTGGTACGGCTGGACATTCGCCAGGACGCGGCACGGCATGCCGCAGCGCTGGCGGAAATCACCGATTACCTCGGGCTGGGCGACTATCAGGCGTGGGACGAGCAGCGGCGACTGGACTGGCTGCAGCTTGAACTGGGCAATCGCCGCCCGCTGCTGCCGGCGCATTATCATCCGTCGGCCGATACCGCCGAGGTGCTCGCCACCTGCGCGGTGATCGCCGAGGCGCCAGCGGCGTCACTTGGCTCCTATGTCATTTCCATGGCCCATGCGGCCTCCGATGTACTCGCCGTGCAGTTGCTGCTCAAGGAAGCCGGCCTGCAGCGACCGATGCGTGTGGTGCCGCTGTTCGAAACCCTGGACGACCTGAATAACGCCGCGCCGATCATCGACCGTCTGCTCGCGCTGCCCGGGTATCGCCAGCGTCTGCATGGCCCGCAGGAGGTGATGATCGGCTACTCCGACTCGGCCAAGGATGCTGGCACCACTGCCGCCGCCTGGGCCCAATACCGCGCTCAGGAACGGCTGGTGGACGTATGCCGGGAGCACGACGTCGAACTGTTGCTGTTCCATGGCCGCGGCGGCACCGTGGGGCGTGGCGGTGGCCCGGCGCATGCGGCGATCCTGTCGCAGCCGCCGGGCTCGGTAGTCGGGCGCTTCCGTACCACCGAACAGGGCGAAATGATTCGCTTCAAATTCGGCCTGCCGGACATCGCCGAGCAGAACCTCAATCTGTACCTCGCCGCGGTGCTCGAGGCGACTCTGTTGCCGCCGCCGATGCCCGAGGCCGACTGGCGTGAGACCATGGATCGCCTGTCCGCCGAAGGGGTGGCGGCCTATCGTGGCGTGGTACGCGAGCATCCGCAGTTCGTCGATTACTTCCGCCAGGCGACACCCGAGCTGGAACTGGGCCGTTTGCCGTTGGGCAGTCGCCCCTCCAAACGTCGCGAGGGAGGAGTGGAAAGCCTGCGGGCGATTCCCTGGATTTTCGCCTGGACGCAAACGCGGCTGATGCTGCCCGCCTGGCTTGGGTGGGAGCAGGCGCTGCAGAGCGCACTGACGCGCGGGGAGGGCGAGCGGCTGGCCGAAATGCGTGCGCGATGGCCGTTCTTCACGACGCGCATCGACATGCTGGAAATGGTGCTGGCCAAGGCCGATGCCGATATCGCAAGGCGTTACGATGAACGCCTGGTGCAGCCGGAACTGCTTTCCCTTGGTGGCGATTTGCGTGACCGATTGTCGCAGGTGGTCGGCGCTGTGCTGAGTGTGACCGGCCAGGCCGATCTGCTCGATCACAGCCCGAAGACCCAGGAGGCGTTCAGTCTGCGCAACACCTATCTTGATCCGTTGCACCTGCTGCAGATAGAACTGCTGGCTCGCTCAAGGCAGCAGCAGAACCCGGCAGACAGCCCGCTCGAGCAGGCGCTGCTGGTCAGTGTGGCGGGTATCGCGGCGGGCTTGCGCAACACGGGCTGAAGTGGCGGTTCCCGGCGCTGAACGGCTGCGCGATGCGTAGTCGTTGAGCGCAACTCGCGTCGAATCGTGACATTTATACGGGTCGATAGACGCTTTCGGGACGGCTTGTGCCGCCTCGGTGCGCTGTGTATCGTGTTCAACCTTTTGTCGCATGGCGGCAAACCAGAATTTTTGATTCGTCAGCGAAGAGCCACTCCGGCCCGCTGGCAGGATCGCCCCCTTCTAAGAAACTCGAGGACTCATCATGCGTGTGATTCTGCTGGGAGCGCCCGGTGCCGGAAAAGGTACCCAGGCTGGCTTCATTACCAAAAAATTCGGTATTCCGCAGATCTCCACGGGCGACATGCTGCGTGCCGCAGTCAAGGCGGGCACCGAGCTGGGCCTCAAGGCCAAGAGCGTGATGGATGCCGGTGGCCTGGTTTCCGATGACCTGATCATCAACCTGGTCAAGGAGCGCATCGCGCAGCCGGATTGCGCCAATGGCTTCCTCTTCGACGGCTTCCCGCGCACCATTCCGCAGGCCGAAGCTTTGAAGGAAGCAGGCGTGCGCATCGACAACGTCATCGAGATCGCCGTGGACGACGAGGAGATCGTCGGCCGCATCGCGGGTCGCCGTGTGCATCCGGCTTCCGGCCGCGTCTATCACACCGAGCACAACCCACCGAAGGTTGCTGGCAAGGACGACGAAACCGGCGATGAGCTGATCCAGCGCGAAGACGACAAGGAAGAGACCGTGCGTCATCGCCTGTCCGTCTACCATGCGCAGACCAAGCCGCTGGTGGACTTCTACCAGAGCCTGGCAGCCGCGGAAGGCACGCCGAAGTACAGCTGCATCGAAGGTGTCGGTTCGGTGGACGAGATTACGGCCAAGGTGTTCGCTGCACTGAGCTGATCGAAGCTGCCTGGCACGAGCGATAGAAATGCCCGTATCGAAAGATACGGGCATTTTTTTGCCCAGAGATCAGGACCGGCGCGAAAGAACCCGCTCCGCGAATACGTTAGAATCGGCGCCTTTTTACCGACCGGACCGACCCGATGACCACTCTGCTGGCCCTGGATACTGCCACCGAAGCCTGCTCAGTCGCGCTGTTGCACGACGGCAAGGTGCTGAGTCACTACGAGGTGATTCCGCGCTTGCATGCCCAGCGGCTGCTGCCGATGGTGCAGACGCTGCTCGGCGAGGCCGGGGTTGCGCTGTCCGCGGTAGATGCCATTGCTTTCGGGCGGGGGCCAGGTGCCTTTACCGGCGTGCGGATTGCCATCGGTGTGGTGCAGGGCCTGGCGTTCGCGTTGCAGCGGCCGGTGCTGCCGGTTTCGACCCTCGCGACCATTGCCCAACGGGCCTGGCGTGAGCACGGCGCCGCGCAGGTCGCGGCGGCCATCGATGCGCGCATGGACGAGGTCTACTGGGGCTGTTATCGCGAGCAGGCCGGGGAGATGCAGCTGGTCGGCAGTGAGGCCGTGCTGCCGCCCGAGCAGGCGGTGCTGCCGCGCGATGCAGGTGAGGACTGGTTTGGCGCCGGTACCGGCTGGGGTTACGCCGAGCGGATAACCGCGGCCGTACGTGCGCACGACGCCGGGATGCTGCCGCATGCCGAAGATCTGCTGAGTCTGGCTAGTTTCGCCTGGCACCGAGGCGAGGCGCTGGAGGCCGATCAGGCCCAGCCGGTCTACCTGCGGGACAATGTTGCGACGCCCAAAGGGATCAAATGACGAGGAACGTTGCCAAACTCCTGGCTGCCCGTTAGAGTCGCCGGGCCTCTGATCGAGTCCAATGATGCGCGTCGAAAGCTCCTTTCCCGTTCCCTATTCAACGGATCGTTCTGCCCGTACCGGCAGGGCGGCGGATAGCTATGGGGAAACGCAGCGGGTCGCGCAGGCGCAGCGCGGGGTCGACAGCCGCTCCGGTCAGGATTACCAGCCCCAGGCCGATCGTCCGCAGCAGCGGGTCAATTCCAGCGCGCTGGTCGAACGCTACTCCGCATTCCGCTATGACGAACCGCAGCCCGAGCGCCCACTGACCAGTCGCGTGGCCCAGGCGCTGGCTAGCTACGCCAGCACCGCCAGCATGAGCGTCGAGTTCGACGGCGCAGAGGTGCTCGGGCTCGACCTCTACGCCTGAGGCGGTTCGATCTGCCAGAGCTTCCCTATTACATTGGTTGTCCCTCTTGGAACGAGAGTGCCTGGCTCGGCTCGTTGTACCCGACGGCTACGCCGGCTTCCGATTTCCTTGCCGGCTACTGTTCCACCTTCAATACAGTCGAGGGCAATACCACGCTGTACGCCTGGCCATCGGAGCAGAAGGTCCAGCGCTGGGCCGGCGAGATGCCCGAGGGCTTCCGCTTCTGTGCCAAATTTCCCCGCGATGTCAGCCAGGCCGGCGATCTGCGTGCGGCGCTGGAGCAGGCGCATGCCTTCCAGCGGCTGTTGCTGCCATTGGGGCGAAGGGTAACTCCGTTCTGGCTGCAACTGCCCGCCAGCGTTGGGCCATCCAGATTGAGCGAGCTTGCGGCGTTCATCGATGGCTTCGACGCAGCGCTGGCGATCGAGGTGCGGCATCCCGGATTCTTCGACCGAGGGGATGGCGAGCGCGCGTTGAACCGATTGCTGCGTGATCGCGGCATTGAGCGCATCTGCCTAGATACCCGCGCGCTGTTCAGCTGCCACTCTCGCGACCCCGCCGTGTTGCATGCGCAGAGCAAGAAGCCGCGTCTGCCGGTACGCCCGGTGGCATTCAGCGATTCGCCGCAGGTGCGCTTCGTCGGTCACCCCGAGCTGGAGGCGAACGACGAATTCATGGCGCCCTGGCTGGACAAGGTGGCTGGTTGGATCGAGGCCGGCAAGACGCCGCACGTCTATTTGCATACCCCCGACAATCATCGTGCGCCCGAGCTGGCGATGCGTTTTCACGGCTTGCTGAGCGAACGCTTGCCCGGCCTGCCGGCCCTGTCTGCATTGCGCCCTGCGCCGCAGATGTCCTTGCTGACCGACTGAGCGAGCGGTTTCGACCAGTTTTGTAAAACATCCCTTTCAACTTCGCGGGTTGGCTGTTGCCCATAAGGAATGACCTTTGGCCGTTTCTTTCTTTTCCTGTTGTTGCTGCTTGCCGGCTTCGCCCTGGCGGTGCGGCAGGACCTGATCGACATCCCGCCGCGCTGGAACCCCTGGGCGCCGCTGGACATCCGTGAGCCGCCGAACCTGTTGACGCCACTCAAGCTACGGCGCCTGCAGCAGGACCGAACGCTCTGCGAACAGGCGCTCGCCACGGCGCCGCTGCGTTATTCAGCCGTGCCGGACAGCACGCCGGAGCCCGGCTGTCCGGTCGAGAACAGCGTTCGGGTGCAGGGCTCGGACGTGCGGTTCAACGGGCCTTTTCTCGCCACCTGTCCGCTGGCGGCGGCTTATGCGATGTTCGAGTTGCACGGACTTCAGCCGGCGGCCCAGGCAGTATTCGAGCAGCCGGTGGTGCGCATTGATCACTTCGGCAGCTTTGCCTGTCGCAACATCGCCCGCAGCAACCGCCGCAGCCAGCACGCCAGCGCCAATGCGCTGGATATGGCGGGCTTTCACCTTGAGGATGGCACCCGCATCACCGTGGCTCGGGACTGGCAGGGCGAGGGCGACAAGGCGCGTTTCCTGCGGCTGGTTCGCGATGCGGCCTGCGATGCGTTCAACGTGACGCTCGGGCCGGAGTACAACGCGGCCCACCACGACCACTTTCACGTCGACATGGGTGGCTTCGGTATGTGCCGCTGAACGCTCGCGCGCAGCCTGGGATGCTCTGGCACAATGCGCGGCTTTCCATCACCGCTGGATGCCCCATGTCCGCACGCAACCCTGTGGTTCGAGTCGAACCGCTGACTCCTCAGTTCGCCGCTGCCGCCCATCAATGGGCGCAGCGTCTCGGCTTGCCGGAAATTCAGGACGCGGCCGAATTCGCTTTGCAGATTGGCGCGTACGGCTTGCAGCTGCAGTTGCTTGATGCGCAGGCACCGGGGCCGGTACGGGTGGATTTCGTCGAGGGGGCCGCAGCGCACCGGCGTCAGTTCGGTGGTGGCAGTGGGCAGATGATCGCCAAGGCCGTGGGCATCCAGCCCGGTATCCGGCCACGGGTGCTGGATGCTACAGCGGGGCTCGGGCGCGATGCCTTTGTGCTGGCGACGCTGGGCTGTGAAGTGAGCCTGATCGAACGCCAGCCGCTGATTGCCGCGCTGCTGGAGGATGGTCTGGGTCGCGCGTCTGGGGACGCCGAGGTGGGGGCGATCGCCGCGCGGATGACCCTGCTCAAGGGCAATGCCATCGAGCTGATGACGCAGTGGCAGGGCGAGGCGCCGCAGGTCATCTACCTCGACCCGATGTTTCCCCATCGCGACAAGAGTGCGCTGGTGAAGAAGGAGATGCGCCTGTTTCGGCCGTTCGTCGGCGACGATATGGACGCGCCGGCGCTGCTGGCCGCGGCACTGGATCTGGCCAGCCATCGTGTGGTGGTCAAGCGTCCGCGCAAGGCGCCGGTCATCGAAGGCGCCAAGCCCGGCTACAGCCTGGAAGGAAAATCCAGCCGCTACGACATCTATCCGAAGAAGAAGCTGCAGGGCTGATTCCGCAGTCCGCGAACCTCTCGCTTGCTCAGGTCAGCAACGATAGGCGCGCAGAAACACACTCACCGCGTCCCGGACGTGCAGGTTGCCTTCCTCATCGGTTGGCGCCTCGGCATAGCCGACCAGTAGGCGGAAATGCTGGGCACCCTTGATCAGCGAGCAGAAATGCTCGGCGGCGCGCAGTGGGTCGTCGATCTCCAGCAGGCCCAGCGCGCCGGCCCTGCTGAACAGCTGTTGCAGATCGCACAGCAGCTGTTGCGGGCCGGCATCGAAGAACATCTTCACCAGCCCCGGATTCTGCGTCGCCATCGCCACCATCACCCGATGCAGACCGATGGACTCGGGGCTATTGACCAGTTCATTGAAGGCGCCGCCGATGGCCAGCAGCACCTTCTCGATGTCGCAATCCGCCTCCACCTGAAACAGCCGCCTCGGCAGGCGCGTTTCGCAGGTGGTCTTCACGGCCGCGCTGAAGAGCGCCTCCTTGTCCTTGAAGTGGCTGTACAGCGTGAGCTTGGAAACGCCGGCTTCGGCGGCGATGGCCTCCATGCTGCTGCCTTCGTAGCCGTTGCCGAGGAACAGCACCTGCGCGGCAGCGAGGATCGCCTCGCGCTTGGCGGGGTCCTTCGGGCGGCCTGGGCCGGGCGATACGGAATGGATTTCTGTCATGGGCGTTTTAATAGTGGACTGGCTGGTACGCTATTTTTACTATACCGCTCAGTATAAGTATTCCAATCCGCTTCGCGACAGAGAGACTTCATCGTGTTCCGACATGCCTTGTCCCTTGCCTCTATGTTCGGTTGTGCACTTGTTCTGGTCGCCTGCGGCAACGGCGAGCCGCCGCAGCAGCTGCCTCGTCCGGTCATGGTGGTGCAGCCGCAGCCGGCCAGCGAAGCACGCGAGAGCTATCCCGGCGAAGTGCACGCGCGCTACGAGCCTGAGCTGGCCTTTCGCATCGGCGGCAAGGTCGTCGAGCGGCTGGTCGAAGCGGGCGACCGTGTACGCAAGGACCAGCCCTTGGCTCGTCTCGATCCGCAGGATGTGCGGCTGCAGCTGGACGGCATGCGCGCGCAGGTGGCGGCCGCGGAAGCCAATCTGCGCGTGGCCAAGGCCGAACATGACCGCTACAAGGCGCTGCTCGGTCGCCAGCTTGTCAGCCAGTCGCAGTTCGATAACGCCGACAACTCCTATCGCGCCGCGGCTGCCCGCTTGCAGCAGGCGCGCGCCGAATTCGATGTGGCGAGCAATCAGGTCGATTACGCGGTACTGCGCGCCACCAGCGATGGCTTGATCGCGCAGCGCCGAGTCGAGGTGGGGCAGGTGGTCGCTGCGGGGCAGACCGCGTTCGTACTGGCAGCGGATGGCGAGCGGGAAGTGGCCATCGATCTGCCGGAGCAATCGCTGGAGCGCTACCGGGTTGGCCAGGAAGTCGAGGTCGAACTCTGGTCGCAACCGGGGCGCCACTATCTCGGCAAGATCCGCGAACTCTCGCCAGCCGCCGATGCGCAGTCGCGGACCTATTCCGCGCGCGTTGCCTTCAGCGAACAGGAGGTGCCAGCCGAGCTGGGACAGAGCGCGCTGGTGAGCATTCGCCGCGATGGCGAAGTGTCGCTGGCGGTGCCGCTGTCAGCGCTGAGTGCGGAAAAGGGCCGGGCGCATGTCTGGCGGCTCAGAGCCGATTCCACCGTCGAGCGGGTCGAGGTTCGGACCGGGCCCTTCGGCGAACAGCTGGTGCCAGTCCTCGAAGGGCTCGACGCCGACGACTGGATCGTCCTGGCCGGGGTGCAGATGCTCAGCGATAACCAGCCGGTTCGCCCGGTGGATCGCCACAATCGCCCCGTCGAGCTGGCCGCCCAGGAGTAATCGCGATGCGCTTCAATCTCTCCGCCTGGGCGCTGCAGAACCGGCAGATCGTCGTCTACCTGATGCTGCTGCTGGCGATCGTCGGCGCGCTGTCCTACAGCAAGCTAGGCCAGAGCGAGGATCCGCCATTCACCTTCAAGGCGATGGTCATCCAGACCCAGTGGCCGGGCGCTACCGCTGAAGAGATGTCGCGCCAGGTCACCGAGCGCATCGAGAAGAAGCTGATGGAAACCGGCGAGTACGAGCGCATCGTCTCGTTCTCCCGACCGGGCGAATCCAATGTCACCTTCATGGCACGCGACTCGATGCGCTCGAAGGACATACCCGACCTCTGGTACCAGATTCGCAAGAAGATCGGCGACATCCAGCACACCTTTCCGCCGGGTGTACAGGGGCCCTTCTTCAATGACGAGTTCGGCACCACCTTCGGCAACATCTACGCCCTGACCGGCGACGGTTTCGACTACGCGATCCTCAAGGACTACGCCGACCGCATCCAGCTCCAGCTGCAGCGGGTGAAGAACGTCGGTAAGGTCGAGCTGATCGGCCTGCAGGACGAGAAGATCTGGATCGAGCTCTCCAACGTCAAACTGGCCACGCTTGGCGTCCCGCTGGAAGCCGTGCGCCAGGCGCTGGAGGCGCAGAACGCGGTAACAGCTGCCGGTTTCGTCGAGACCATCAGCGATCGGGTGCAGCTGCGCGTCACCGGTAGCTTCGAGACGGTCAAGGAGATTCGTGATTTCCCCATCCGCGTTGCCGGCCGCACCTTCCGTATCGGCGATGTTGCCGAGGTGCATCGCGGCTTCAACGACCCGCCCGCGCCGCGCATGCGCTTCATGGGCGAGCCGGCCCTGGGTCTGGCGGTTTCGATGAAAAGCGGTGGCGACATCCTGGTGCTGGGCGAGGCACTGGAGCAGGAGTTCGCCCGCCTGCAGCAGGAGCTGCCGGCGGGGATGCAGCTGCGCAAGGTCTCGGATCAGCCCGCTGCGGTGAAGACCAGCGTAGGTGAGTTCGTCAAGGTGTTGATCGAAGCGCTGGTGATCGTATTGCTGGTGAGTTTCTTCTCGCTAGGCGTGCGTACCGGGCTGGTGGTCGCGCTGTCGATTCCGCTGGTGCTGGCGATGACTTTCGCCGCCATGAGCTATCTGGACATCGGCCTGCACAAGATCTCCCTTGGCGCCCTGGTCCTGGCTCTCGGGCTGATGGTGGACGACGCGATCATTGCGGTGGAGATGATGGCGATCAAGATGGAGCAAGGCTACGACCGCCTCAAGGCCGCCAGCTTCGCCTGGACCAGCACGGCATTCCCGATGCTGACCGGCACGCTGATCACCGCGGCGGGTTTCCTGCCGATCGCCACTGCCAATTCCAGTACCGGCGAATACACCCGTTCGATCTTCCAGGTGGTCGCCATTTCGCTCATCGCGTCCTGGATCGCCGCGGTGATGTTCGTGCCGCTGATCGGCGAAAAGCTGCTGCCGGACCTGGCCAAAAAATCGGCACACAAGCACGGCGCAAGCAGTGAAGGCCACGATCCTTACGCAACGCCGTTCTACCAGCGCGTACGGCGCGTGGTGACCTTCTGCGTGCGCCGGCGCAAGACCGTTATCCTGCTCACCCTGGCGATCTTCGTCGCCGCGGTGGTGCTGTTCCGTCTGGTGCCGCAACAGTTCTTCCCCGCTTCCGGCCGTTTGGAGCTGATGGTCGATCTCAAACTGGCCGAAGGCGCCTCGTTGAAGGCGACCGAAGCAGAGGTGGCGCGGCTGGAACAGCTGCTCAAGGAACGGGCCGGCATCGACAACTATGTGGCCTACGTCGGCACCGGCTCGCCGCGTTTCTACCTGCCGCTGGACCAGCAGCTGCCGGCGACCAGCTTCGCCCAGTTCGTCGTGCTGGCCGACAGCATCGAGTCCCGCGAGTCCCTGCGCGCCTGGCTGATCGAACGCATGCGCGAAGATTTCCCGAGCCTGCGCGGTCGCGTGACGCGGCTGGAGAATGGCCCGCCGGTGGGCTATCCGGTGCAGTTCCGTGTCACCGGCGAGCATATCGACGTGGTGCGTGGGCTGGCTCGCCAGGTCGCTGCCAAGGTCAATGAGAACCCGCACGTGGCCAACGTCCATCTGGACTGGCAGGAGCCGAGCAAGATGGTCCGGCTCAACGTCGATCAGGATCGTGCCCGTGCGTTGGGCGTGACCACCGCCGAGCTGTCCGGCTTCCTGCGGCGCACCTTCACCGGCAGCAGCGTCAGCCAGTTCCGCGAGGACAATGAGCTGATCGAGATCCTCCTGCGCGGCACCGAGCGCGAGCGGCTCGAGCTGTCGATGCTGCCGAGCCTGGCGATTCCCACCGAGAGCGGGCGCAGCGTGCCGCTGTCGCAGGTGGCGACGCTCGAGTACGGATTCGAGGAGGGCGTGATCTGGCATCGCAACCGCCTGCCGACGGTCACCGTGCGCGCCGATGTGTACGGAGAGCAGCAGCCGGCGGCACTGGTGCGTGAGATCGAGCCGACCCTGGCCGACATCCGGGATCAGTTGCCCGGCGGCTATCTGCTCGAGGTCGGCGGAACGGTGGAGGACTCCGAGCGCGGCCAGCGTTCGGTGAATGCCGGCATGCCGCTGTTCGTCATCGTCGTGCTGACCCTGTTGATGGCGCAGCTCAAGAGTTTCTCGCGCTCGGCCATGGTGTTCCTCACCGCGCCGCTGGGCATCATCGGTGTTGCACTGTTCCTGCTGCTGTTCGGGCAGCCGTTCGGCTTTGTGGCGATGCTCGGCACCATCGCGCTGTCGGGGATGATCATGCGTAACTCGGTGATTCTGGTGGATCAGATCGAGCAGGACATCGGTGCCGGTCAGGCGCGCTTCACCGCTATCGTCGATGCCACGGTGCGCCGCTTCCGGCCCATCGTGCTGACCGCGCTGGCGTCGGTGTTGGCGATGATTCCGTTGTCGCGCAGTATCTTCTTCGGGCCAATGGCGGTGGCGATCATGGGTGGCCTGATCGTCGCCACGGCGCTGACGCTGCTGTTCCTGCCGGCCCTGTATGCCGCCTGGTTCAAGGTCCGGGAAGACGAAGCCGGCACCCTCTGAACGGCATCTAGGCGCGCCCGCTGCGGCGCGCCTAGATGCCGGCGGCTTCGAGCAGTCGTTCGGCGGCGACTTTGGCATCCCGCGCCTGCTCGCCCGGGCCTTCGATGTGCGCCATGCTCAACGCCCCTTCGAGCAGGTACTGCAGCTGGCGCGCCAGCTGCAGCGGCTGTGGCGCATCCAGGCGTTCCAGCAGCTCGCGAAGGTAGGCCAGCAGTTCTGCCTTGTAGGCGGAGGAGCGGCGGTGAATCGGGTGGTCGCGGTCGTGATATTCGGCCGCTGCGTTGATGAACAGGCAGCCGCAGAAGGCGTCGTTGCCGTGAATCATTCCGTGCAATCCATCGAAAATTCCCAGTAGCGCTTCGCGCGGCGGCAGCCTGGTGGCGCGTTCGCGCAGGCGTGTCAGCATCAGTTCGTGGCGCGCTTCCAGTACGGCGAGGATCAGCTCGTCCTTGGACTTGAAGTGCTTGTACAGCGTCATCTTGGCCACACCGGATTCGGCCAGAATGCGGTCGATGCCGGTGGCGTGATAACCCTCGCGATAGAACAGATTCTCTGCGGTGTTGAGCAACTGGTCGCGCTTGTTCGATGCCATGGATACCTCCTGTGGTTCGACATTATGCGGGAGCGCTCGCGGCTTGCTCCAGTTGGGCGGAGTTGCGCTGGTGCTTGCAGTGTACAGACAGGTCTGTCTATTATCCAGTCACAGCCAATCACGAGGGCAACACCATGAAGCTTTACGACCTGACCCTATCCGGCAATTGCCACAAGGTTCGCCTGTTTCTCAGCCTGATCGGCCAGCCAGTCGAGCTGGTGCCGGTGAATCTACTGGCGGGCGAGCAGAAGCAGCCTGCATTTCGGGAAATCAACCCGCGGGGGCAGATTCCGGTGCTCGAGGACGGCGACTTTCGACTTGGCGATTCCCAGGCGATCCTGGTTTATCTGGCCCAGCGTTATGCCCCTGAGTGGTTCCCGCAGGACGCCGAGGCCCAAGGCCGCATCGCCAGCTGGCTGAGCTTCGCTGCCAACGAGGTGCAGCACGGTCCGGCTACGCTGCGTCTGGGCAAGCTTTTCGGCCGGCCCATCGACGAGCCGCTGGCGCAGGCACGTGCCGCCAGCACCCTGCGTACGCTCGAGCGGCACCTTGCACAGCACGCCTGGCTGGCGCAGACCAGCGAACCGACCATCGCCGATATCGCCGTCTACCCGAACGTTGCGCTCGGAGGCGATGGCGGGCTCGATCTGCAGGCATATCCGGCGCTGCAGGCGTGGTTCGCCCGCGTTCGAGCGTTGCCGGGTTATCTCGGCATGCTGGGGTTGTGACGCCATGAACGTGCAGAATGGTCGGATGCCAGGCGAGCAAGGCCGGCATTCGGGCCGCCGGATCGGAGTATCGCTGTTGGTGGTGATCGGGCTGGCAGTGTCCCTGTTTGGCTTCGTCGAGGATGCTTCGGCTGTGCAAGGGTTGCGCTTCAGCCTGGTGAAGACGGCGCAGAGCGACAGTGGCGACTTCTTGCTGGGACGGAACGGTTGGCAGGAGGCGCCGCCCACGCAGCACATCGCGATTCTGATCGAGCATCGCGGCAGCCGCTTGCTGTTTGGAACCGGGCTCGGTAGGCAGATCGACGCGCAGCTGGACGCCGAGCTGCCGTGGCGGATCAAGCGCTACGGCGAGGTGCAACCGGCACGCGACCAGCTGGAGCGGGACGGGCTGGACATCGACCGTATAGTGCTGGGCTGCGTGCGCTGGGAGCACGCTTCGGGGCTGGCCGACTATCCCGAGGTACCGGTATTGGCCAGCGCGGACAGCCTAGGCTATCTGGAGGCTGCCACGCCGCCAGCGGTGTTGTCCAGCCAGTTTCGCCACCCGGTCCGCTGGCAGTCGCTGGAGTTCCAGGCGAGCCCCTATCGGGAGCACCGTCGCAGCCTGGATCTGTTCGGCGACGGCCAGGTCGTGCTGGTGCCGCTGGATGGCCATGGGGCGGTCGGCCTGTTCCTCACGCTTGCCGATGGCCGCCGCTTCTTCTTTCGCGGCGACCGACTGGAACGGGACGCCGGCGATGCGCCAGAGGACGTTATCGCGCTGCAGGATGCCAACACCCAGGCTTCGCTCGGCTTCTATCCGCGCTGGGTGGAGGGAGCCGGACAATAAAAAAACAGCGCAGCGGCTGCGGATTTGGGCGATGCTTAGGGCATGGGAACGAGCGATCAGCCGCGCGACGGCGCCGCCCCGATCGCCAGGCCCGTGCCCAATGGCCGAAGTAGGTCTGCCGCTGTGAAGACGGATAGCTACGCGCCTCTTGCGAGTGTCATCGATTTGTTGCTGGATGCCATCTGCGTGGTCGATGCGCAGGGCAACTTCGTCTACGTCAGCGCCGCCTGCGAGCGCATCTTCGGCTACACCCCGCAGGAGATGCTCGGCAAGCGGATGATCGAGTTGGTCTATCCCGAAGACCGTGCCCGGACCCTGGCCGCCGCCAAGGAAGTAATGGCTGATCAGCCGCTGCTGCACTTCGAGAACCGTTACGTGCGCAAGGACGGCGGTGTGGTGCACATCATGTGGTCGGCCTGCTGGTCGACCGATAACAAGCTGCGCATCGGCGTAGCGCGCGATATCACCCAGCGCAAGCAGTCCGAAGCGATGCAGGCCGCTCTCTATTCGATCTCCGAGGCGGCGCACGGGGCCAATGACCTCGCGGCGCTGTATCAGCAGATCCATCTGACCATCGCCCAGCTGCTGCCGGTGGACGATTTCATCGTGGCCATCCGCAATGCTGCCAGCGGCGAGCTGAGTTATCCCTACCAGTCGCTGGCGCTCGATTCGGCCGGGCTGCCAGCGGAGCCCGCGGCGTCCCTGTGTTTCTCCGTTCTGCATGGCGCGCAGCCGTTGCGCTTCAATGCGGACACGATGCCGGCGCTGGCGCTGGCGCTTCCGCTCGGTGATGGGGATACCCATGCCTGGTGGCTGGGGGTGCCGCTCAGTTCGAGCGAGGGCGTGATCGGCGTGCTGTTGCTCAAGAGCACGGCGGCGCCCTACACCGAGAAGGATCAGGAGCTGCTGCAGTTCGTCTCGATGCAGGTGGTCACGGCAATCGAGCGCAAGCAGCTGTATGCGCGACTGCACCGGATGGCGCAGTACGACGAACTCACCGGCCTGCCGAATAGCGCCTGTTTTCGCGATCGCCTGGACACGGCCCTGGCGCGGGTGCGGCGCAATGGCGGACGCGTCGCCTTGCTCTACGTGGATCTGGATCGCTTCAAGCAGGTCAACGATACCTACGGCCACAGCGGTGGCGACCAGCTGCTGCGCGCAGTGGCCGATCGCCTAACGCACTGCGTGCGCGACACCGATACCGTGGCGCGGCTGGGTGGCGATGAGTTCGTGGTGCTGCTGGAAAGCATCGCCGAGGCAGAAGATGCCCGCGGCGTCGTCGACAAGATCCGCGCGGCCTTCGAGGAGCCGATGCAGATTGCCGAGCACAGTCTCGATATCGGCTTGAGCATCGGCACCGCGCTCTATCCCGAAGACGGTGATGCGGAGGCCCAGCTGCTCAAGCAGGCCGACGACCGCATGTATCTGATGAAGGCCCGTGGCGGCCAGCCGCAGGATTGCGACTGAAGATCCCGGACATATCGGCACCGCGCCTCAGAACGACTTCAGCATCCTGCCCAGCAACTCCATCGCCTGCTCGCTGCGGGCGTCCCATGGATGGCCGTGATTCAGCCGCGCGCAGTTGCGAAAGCGCTGGGTCGCCGAAAAGATCGGCCCTGGCGCCAGGCTGATGCCCTGGGCCAGCGCCAGTTGCAGCAGCTGCAGCGAATCCACCTGCTCGGGAAATTCGAACCACAGAAAGTAGCCGCCGCTGGGCCGGGTGACTCGCGTGCTCGCAGGGAAATGGCGGGCGGCGGAAGCGAGCATCGCACCCTGCTGCATCTCCAGCGCGTGACGCAGCTTGCGCAGGTGACGGTCGTAGCCGCCATGCTGCAGGTAATCGGCGATGGCGGCCTGCGCCGGCACGGAAGGGGAAATGGTGGTCATCAGCTTGAGCCGGGCGATCTGCTCGGCATAGCGACCGCCGGCAACCCAGCCGACCCGGTAACCGGGCGCGAGACTCTTGGAGAACGAACCGCAGTGCATCACCAGACCTTCGCGATCATGGCTTTTCACCGGTTTGGGCGGCTCGCGGGTGAAGTACAGCTCGGCGTAGACGTCGTCCTCGATCAACGGCACCTGGTGGCGCTGCAACAGCTCATAGAGCTGCTGCTTCTTCGCCTCGCCCATGCTCGCGCCCAGCGGGTTCTGCAGGCTGCTCATGAACCAGCAGGCCTTGATCGGCAAGTGCGCGAGGCGATCGGCGAGGATGTCGAGGTCGATGCCTTCGCGCGGGTGCACCGGAATCTCCACCGCCTTGAGCTTGAGCCGTTCCAGTACCTGCAGCGTGGCGTAAAACGCTGGCGCCTCGATGGCCACCAGGTCGCCCGGTTCGGTCACCACCTGCAGGCAGAGGTTCAGAGCCTCCATCGCACCGGTGGTGATCACCAGTTCGTCCATCGGCAGCATCACACCGCTGACCATGTAGCGCAGGGCGATCTGCCGGCGCAGGTCCGGGTTGCCGGCGGTCATCTCGGCAATCACCTCGCGTGCCGGCATGTCGCGCACGCTCTGTGCCATCGAGCGCGCCAGGCGCTGCAGGGGAAACAGCTCGGGACTGGGAAAGGCAGAACCGAAGGGCACCGTGGCCGGGTCGCGCAGCGAGGCGAGCACCGAGAACACCAGCTCGCTGACGCCGACATCGGTGGTTTCCGCCGGACGCAGGCTGATGTCCGGTTCGTGCAACGGGCGCTTGGCATGCTCGCGGACGAAATAGCCCGAACGCGCCCGCGCCTGGATCAGCCCTCGGTCTTCCAGCAGGTAGTAGGCCTGGAACACGGTGGACGGGCTGACGCCGTAGGTGCGGCTGGCGTGGCGCACCGAGGGCACCTTTTCTCCCGGCGCGAGCACGCCACTGCGGATCAGTTCGGCAATCTCGTCGGCGAATTTCTCGTAGCGTTTCATCGTGTCCGGGCCGTGGCGGTTGGGCATGGCCAGTCTACTGGCGCAGCGCCGCGATGGGGGCGACGAAGGTACTCGGCGTACTCACCCGGCTGCTTGGCTCGGCCAGGTCGCTGACCTCGAAGCGCAGCTCGCGGCTGAAGTCGCGGGCGTTGTCGAGCAGCGCAACGCTGACCGGCAGGTCGGCGATCTCGCCCGGGGCCAGGGCGATCTCGCGCGGTCCCTGCAGTGCGAACGGCCCGCCTTCCAGCCCGAGCGCGTAGCGGCGCGGTTGCTGGGTCTTGTTGATCAGCTTGAGGCGGTACATGTTTTCGATCTGCCCCTGCATGTTCTCGCGGTACAGGGTGCGGTCGCGGGTGACGTCCAGCTGCAGCTGCGGCCGCGCGTCCAGTGCCCAGATGAAGGCGGCGATCATCGCCGTCATCGCCACGGCATATCCGATCAGGCGCGGCCGCAAGAGGCGGGTGGCGCCGCCTTTGAGCGCGCGTTCGGAGGTGTAGCGCAGCAGGCCGCGAGCGTAACCCATCCGGTCCATGACGCTGTCGCAGACGTCGATGCAGGCGCCGCAGCTGATGCAGTCCAGCTGCAGGCCGTCGCGGATGTCGATGCCGGTGGGGCAGACCTGCACGCACAGCGTGCAGTCGACGCAGTCACCGAGGCCCTGCGCGCGCGGGTCGCTGCCCTTGCGTCGCGCGCCGCGGTTCTCGCCACGGGCTGTGTCGTAGGAGACGAGCAGGGTATCGGCGTCGAACATTACGCTCTGGAAGCGCGAGTAGGGGCACATGTGCAGGCACACCTGTTCGCGCAGCCAGCCGGCGTTGATGTACGTCGCAGCAGTGAAGAACAGCAGCCAGAAACCGGTGGTCGCGCCGAGCTCGAAGCGAGCGAGGTCGCCCACCAGCTCGCGTACTGGCGTGAAGTAGCCGACGAAGGCCAGCGCCGTGGCCAGGCTGATGGCCAGCCACAGCGTGTGCTTGGCGGCACGGCGCAGCAGCTTGGCGGGCGACCAGGGCGCGGCGTCGAGCTTGATGCGCTGCAGGCGATCACCCTCGGTGATCTTTTCCACCCACATGAACATCCACGTCCAGGTGCTCTGCGGGCAGGCGTAGCCGCACCAGATGCGCCCGGCCAGCACAGTGATGAAGAACAGGCCGAACGCGGCGATGATCAGAATCGCCGAGAGCAGGATGAAATCCTGCGGCCAGAAGGTGGCGCCGAAGATATGGAACTGCTGCCGGTCCAGATCCCACAGCACCGCCTGGCGCCCGTTCCAGTTCAGCCAGACGGTACCGAAGTAGAGCAGCATCAGCAGCGCGCCGCCCAACAGGCGCAGGTTGCGGAACCGGCCGCTGAAACTGCGCGTATGAATGGGCCCGCCGCTCTGCGCGGGGGTCAGGCGGATCGGTTGGCTGGGATCAACGGTTTCGATGATCTGCGCGGGTATGCGGTCGGTCATTAGGCTTCGCCCCATAGGCATTTCAGGCGAAGCGGATGATCCCTGCCGGTGGTGCTGCATAACAGACTCAGATGAACAGCCAAAATACAGATCAGATGAGCATCGGCTGCCTGCCCTGCAACGGCTTCGGACAATGGGTTGACCTGTATCAGTGGAACGTTTCGGGATCGGCTGATCTGCTTTTTTAGTGCCAATCTGCATCTGTTGCGCCGCTGCCAACGCAGCCATAGTCGAAACCTTTTGCCACGCACTGAGGAGCTGTCGTCATGATTTCTGACCTGCCGCCAATGGAGCACCGCCGATGATTCTCAAGGGCCTGACCTGGCTGGTGCTGCTGCAACTGTTCGGCAACCTGATCAATCTGGTGCTGCTGCCGGCATTGCCTGGGCCGATCATCGGCATGCTGTTGCTGTTCGTCCTCCTGTTGCTGCGCCGCAGCATTCCCGAGTCGCTGGAGAAGACCGCGGCGCTGCTGCTGCAGTACCTGCCGCTGCTGCTCATCGTGCCTGCCGCCGGAATCATGACCAGCGGCGCCGCGCTGCTGGATGACCTGCCTGCCATCGCCGCCGGGCTGGTGCTGTCGTTGCTGATCACCGTGCCGTTCTGCGGCTGGCTGATGCAGCGACTGATTCGCCGGCTCGACCTCAAGCGGGAGGATCAGGCATGACGGTTCTCGACTGGCGCACGGCCTGGGCGGCCGTCGTGGTGCATCCGCTGTTCGCCGTGGCGCTGACGCTGATCGCTTTCCAACTCGCGCTGATGCTCTATCGGCGTAGCGGCTGGTTGGTTCTGCAGCCGGTGATGATCGGCATGCTGCTGGTAGTCGGCACGCTCACCCTGGTGGATTTGGACTACGCGCGCTACCGCGAGGGTGCCTCGTTGATCGCCATGTTGCTGGGGCCTGCAACCGTGGCGCTGGCGGTGCCGCTGCATCGTCACCTCAAGCGGATTCAGCAATTGTTCTGGCCGATCGTCATTACCCTGGCTGTGGGCGGCGTGCTCAGCGTGGTGCTGACGCTGGCGATCGCCTGGGCGCTGGGCGCGCAGCTGCCGGTGCTGATGAGCCTGGCGCCGAAGTCGGCGACCATGCCGATCGCCATGCTGGTGGCCGAGCAGCTCGGCGGGCTGGCCTCGCTGGCGGCGGTGTTCGTCATGCTCACCGGCGTTATCGGCACCGCGTTGGGGCCGCTGTTGTTGCGCTGGGCCGGTGTCGAGCATCCCGCCGCGCGGGGCCTCAGCTATGGCATCAACGCGCATGCCATCGGTACGGCGAGGGCGTTGGAAGAGGGTGACGAATGCGGCGCTTTCGCCGCGCTGGGCATGAGTCTGCTGGGCATCCTGATCGCGCTGCTGCTGCCCTTTGCCCTGGGCTGATGCGCGGCGCTGCCGAAAGTAGGTGAACCGGACGGATTCCGGGCCCTTCAGCCTTCACGCACCACTGGCTAGCACCCCGTCAGCCCGGTTAGAGTAGGCGGCGGTCGCTTGACCGTGCACAGGGTGCAAACATGAAATTGCGGATGTTCCAGGTCGATGCCTTCACTGCCGAGCGCTTCAGGGGCAATCCCGCGGCAGTGATACCCCTGCAAACCTGGCTGTCGGACGAGCTGATGCAAGCCATCGCCGCCGAAAACAACCTTTCTGAAACGGCCTTTTTCATACGCGAAGCGGACGGGGCGTTTCACATCCGCTGGTTTTCGCCACTGACTGAAATCGACTTCTGCGGCCATGCCACGCTGGCCAGCGCCTTTGTGCTGCTGGAAACGGGCCTAGCTCGGGCGCCGCTGACCTTCCGCGCTGCCGCCGTGGGTGACCTGGCGGTGCAGCGACGGGCTGATGGCATGCTGGAAATGAGCTTCCCCAACCGCGCACCGGAACCAGTTGCCGAACCGCCGGCGGCATTGTTGCAGGGGCTTGGGTGCGAGCCGGAAGCGGTGCTGCGCAGCTCGCAGGCGTGGTTCGCCGTCTACCGTGACGAGCGCGAGGTCAGGGCGCTGGCGCCCGATCTGCAGGCGCTGCGTACGCTGGCCCCACTGGACGTGGTAGTGACCGCCGCAGGTAGCGAGCAGGATTTCGTCTCGCGCTACTTCTGGCCAGCCAACGGCGGCGACGAGGACCCGGTTACCGGCTCCATCCATGCCGGGCTCGCGCCTTACTGGGCCGAGCGGCTGGGGCGTAACGAGCTGGTGGCGCTGCAGGCGTCGAAACGTAGCGGCATCCTGCTCTGCCGGGTCGAAGCGGATCGTGTGATGGTGGCCGGGCAGGCCGTGCTTTATCTCGACGGCACCATCGAACTTTAAAAATAGTTTTTAACCCATTGCGAACGGACTTCATGGCCGGCGCGATGGGTGTGCCTGTGTGTGGCTGATCGGTTCAACGAATGGGGTTGCGGAACGTGATGATGAAAAGGCTGTTGCCGTTTGTCCTGCTTGCCAGCGCGATGGGCTCGTTCCCCTGTGCGGCACAGCCCGCGTTGCCGCTGGATGACCGGCAGGCGCTGATCGAAACCCTGCTCGAGCGCATGACCCTGGCGGAGAAGATCGGCCAGTTGCGCCTGATCAGCATCGGTGGCGACATGCCCCGCGAGCGGATCGCCGAGGAAATCGCCGCTGGACGCATTGGCGCCACCTTCAATTCGGTCACCCGCGCCGACAACCGACCCATGCAGGATGCGGCGCTGCGCAGCCGCCTGGGCGTTCCTATCTTTTTCGCCTACGACGTCATTCACGGCCACCGCACCATCTTCCCGATCAGCCTGGCGCTGGCTTCGAGCTGGGACCTCGAGGCCATCGCCGTTAGCGGTCGCGTGTCGGCCATCGAGGCCAGCGCCGACGGCCTGGACCTGACATTTGCACCGATGGTCGACATCACCCGTGATCCGCGCTGGGGCCGGACCTCCGAAGGCTTCGGCGAAGATCCCTACCTGGTCTCGCAGATCGCCGGCACGCTGGTGCGCGCCTATCAGGGTGAGCGCCTGAGCACCGCGGACAGCGTGATGGCCAGCGTCAAGCACTTCGCCCTGTATGGCGCGGTGGAAGGGGGCCGCGACTACAACGTGGTCGACATGAGTCCGCAGCGTATGCATCAGGATTATCTGCCGCCATACCGTGCCGCGGTGGACGCCGGCGCAGGCGGCGTGATGATCGCGCTGAACACCGTCAACGGCATGCCGGCCAGCGCCAACCGCTGGCTGTTGCGCGACCTGCTGCGCGACGACTGGGGCTTCCGTGGGCTGAACATCAGCGACCACGGCGCCATCGACGAACTGCTGCGCCACGGCGTGGCCCGCGACGGGCGCGAGGCTGCGCGCCTGGCGATCGAGGCGGGTATCGATCTGAGCATGCATGACTCGCTTTATCTGCAGGAACTGCCGGGGCTGGTCGAGCGCGGTGAGGTGCCGATCGAGCTGATCGACCAGGCCGTGGGGCGTGTGCTCGGTGCCAAGTACGACCTCGGCCTGTTCCATGATCCTTATCGGCGTATCGGCAAGGCGGCGGACGATCCCGTCGAGGTCAATGCCGAAATCCGCCTGCATCGCCAGGCGGCAAGGCAAGTGGCGCGCGACTCGCTGGTCCTGCTGGAGAACCGTCAACAGACGCTGCCACTGCGCAAGGACGCGACCATAGCGCTGGTCGGCCCGCTGGCCGATTCCCACGTTGACATGCTCGGCAGCTGGTCGGCGGCCGGTGTGGCGGCACAGACGGTGACGCTGCGTCAGGGCCTCGAGGCAGCAGTGGGCGATTCCGGTCGGGTCATTCATGCCCGTGGCGCGAACGTCACCGACGATCCGCGACTGATTGAGTACCTGAACTTTCTCAACTGGGATCGCCCGGAAGTGACGCAGGACCCGCGCCCGCCGCAGGCGATGATCGACGAGGCCGTGCGTGCCGCGCGCGAGGCTGACGTGATCGTTGCTGCGGTGGGCGAGTCACGCGGCATGTCCCACGAATCCTCCAGCCGTACCAGCCTTACGCTGCCGGCCAGCCAGCAGGCGCTGCTCGAAGCGCTGGCTGCCACCGGCAAACCGCTGGTGGTGGTGCTGATGAACGGCCGGCCGTTGCAGCTGGGCTGGGTCAGGGAGCACGCCGACGCGGTGCTGGAAACCTGGTTCGCCGGCACCGAGGGCGGGCACGCGATTGCCGAGGTGCTGCTCGGTGCGCACAACCCGTCCGGCAAACTGCCGATCTCCTTTCCGCGCTCGGTTGGCCAGATTCCGACCTACTACAACCACCCGCGACTCGGCCGACCCTACGTCGAGGGTCGCCCCGGCAACTACACCTCGCAGTATTTCGAAGAACCCAACGGTGCGCTGTACCCGTTCGGTTATGGCCTGAGCTACACCGAGTTCGAGCTGGCGAAGCCGCAGCTTTCACGACATCAGCTGAAACGCGGCCAGATTCTGGAGGTCAGCGTAACGGTAAAGAACACTGGAGCACGCGCCGGCGCGACGGTAGTGCAGCTGTATCTGCAGGATCTGGTCGGCTCCAGCGTGCGCCCGGTCAAGGAACTCAAGCGCTTCGAAAAGCTCATGTTAGAGCCAGGTGAGTCGCGGGTAGTGCGCTTTGAACTGGGCGAGGGCGATCTGAAGTTTCCTGACGCGCGACTCGACTACGTGGCCGAGCCCGGCGAGTTCGAGGTCCAGTTGGGGCTCGACTCGCGGTCGGTGCAAAGCGCGCGATTCGAGTTGTTGTAAGACTTTTTTCTGTATGGCGATCTGCATCCAGCCCGCGATCGCTGCCGCGCTGTAGAGCAAAGCGGCGGAATACGTGGGTTGTAGGCGATCAGAAACAGCGAAGCAGAGCGGACTCTGCACAAACGTGTAATTCGGAGGCGGTGTGTTACGCATTTTTCAATGGAACACGGGGAATCAGCCGGCGCGCATGCTGGCCGGTCTGGCGGGTGGCCTGTGCATGCTGATGGCCGGCAGTGCGCTGGCGTTCAGCCTCGACGATGTGGCCAAGCGGGCTCAGGAACTGGCTGCCAGCGGTTACGAGGAGCCGGTGAGCAACCTGCCCGACGAATTCCGCAAGATGGCATTCGCCGACTACCAGCGCGTGCGCTTCAACCCGGAGCATGCCTACTGGAAGGACGTCGAAACCCCGTTCCATCTGCAGTTCTATCACCAGGGCATGCACTTCGACACGCCGGTGCGCATCAATGAAATCACCGCGACGAAAGTGCGCGAGATTCGCTACGACCCGTCGATGTTCGAGTTCGGCGGTGTCGACATCGACCCGGCCTCGCTGGAGGGGCTGGGCTTCGCCGGCTTCAAGGTGCTCTATCCGCTGAACAAGAAGGACAAGCAGGACGAGGTGATGACCCTGCTCGGCGCCAGCTACTTCCGCATCATCGGCAAGGGCCAGTGGTACGGGCTCTCCGCGCGCGGGCTGGCGGTCGACACGGCACTGCCAGTGGGCGAGGAGTTCCCGCGGTTCCGCGAATTCTGGGTCGAGCGGCCGCAGGCTGATCGGCGCAACCTGGTGATCTACGCGCTGCTCGATTCGCCGCGCGCCACCGGCGCCTATCGCATGGTGCTGACGCCGGGCAAGGACAGCACGCTGGACGTGCAGGCCAAGGTGTTTCTCCGCGAGCAGGTCGGCAAGCTCGGGATTGCGCCACTGACCAGCATGTTCCTGTTCGGCGCCAACCAGCCGAGCAATGTCACCAACTTCCGTCCGCAACTGCATGACTCCGAGGGTCTGGCGATTCATGCCGGCAGTGGCGAATGGATCTGGCGTCCGCTGAACAATCCGAAGCGGCTGGCCGTGAGTGCGTTCAGCGTGGAGAACCCGCGCGGCTTCGGGCTGATGCAGCGCACTCGCGATTTCGGCCGTTACGAAGACCTGGACGACCGCTACGAGCTGCGCCCGAGCGGCTGGGTGGAAACCCGCGGCGACTGGGGCAAGGGCCATGTCGAGCTGGTCGAGATCCCGACGCCTGACGAGACCAATGACAACATCGTCGCCTTCTGGTCCCCGGAAAAGCAGCCGGAGCCCGGCCAGTCGCTGGATCTGGAATACCGCCTGCACTTCTCCATGGACGAACCGAGCCTGCACGATCCTGAGCTGGCGTGGGTGCAGCAGACCCGTATCTCCACCGGCGACGTCAAGCAGGCCAACCTGATCCGCCAGCCTGACGGCAGCACGGCTCTGGTCGTGGACTTCATCGGGCCGGTGCTGGAGAAGCTCGCCGAGGATGCGCCGGTCAGCACGCGCGTCAGCGTCGATGACAATGCCGAGCTGGTGGAAAACAACCTGCGCTACAACACCGTCACCAAGGGCTGGCGCCTGACGCTGCGCTTGAAGGTGCGCGACCCGGCGCGCCCGGTCGAGATGCGTGCGGCGCTGGTCGACGGCGACAAGACCCTTTCCGAAACCTGGACCTACCAGATTCCTCCCCATGAATGAGCAGCATGCAGTGAATGGTCTGACGCAAAACTATTGCGACGGCCTGGCATTGAACGAAACCGAGGACCCGGCCAGATACCGGCAGGCGGCCGAGCGGGGCGGCCTGTTCGCGCTGCATGATGAACTGTCTGCCGAGACCAGCGCGCAGCGCAGCCCGTCGCGGCGTCTGCTCGATTCGGTGGTTGCGCGACTGCGGCTGGGCTGGGGCGATCTGTTCGACCGCACCGGCGTGATCGCTGAGGATCACCAGGGGCGCGCCTATGTGCAGTCGACCCCGCCGATCGTGCGCACGCGCATGGTGCCGGAGCCCTGGCATACCAATATCCTGCGCCGTGGCTGGCGCCGGATGCTGGGTCGCACGCCGCCGCGGCGTCACTTCGAGCCCAGTCCGCAGCCGCTCGACGAGGCGCGCTGGCGCCGGGTCGCGGCCTTGCGCCGCGCGGCGCTGCTGTTGCTGATGCTCGGCCAGACCGCCTTCGCCACCTGGCAGATGAAGGCGGTGCTGCCTTACCAGGGCTGGTTCCTGGTCGACATGCAGGAAGTGTTCGTCCAGCCGCTGTCCGAATCGGCCCGGCAGATCCTTCCCTATGTGGTGCAGACGAGCATCCTGCTGCTCTTCGCACTGCTGTTCTGCTGGGTCTCGGTGGGCTTCTGGACCGCGCTGATGGGCTTCTTCCAGCTACTGCGCGGCAAGGACCGCTACAGCATCTCGGCCAGCAGCCCCGGCACCGAACCGATACCGGCCGAGGCGCGTACGGCGCTGGTGATGCCGATCGCCAACGAGGACGTGCCGCGTGTGTTCGCCGGCCTGCGCGCGACTTACGAGTCGCTCAAAGCAACCGGTGAGCTCGAGCATTTCGACATCTTCGTGCTCAGCGACAGCAACGACCCGGACACCTGTGTTGCCGAGCAGAAGGCCTGGGTCGAGTTGTGCCGTGCGGTGGATGGCTTCGGCCACATCTTTTACCGCCGCCGCCGGCGCCGGGTGAAGCGCAAGAGCGGCAACATCGACGACTTCTGTCGTCGCTGGGGCAGCAGCTACCGCTACATGGTGGTGCTGGACGCCGACAGCGTGATGAGTGGCGAATGTCTGACCAGCCTGGTCCGACTGATGGAGGCAAACCCCAATGCTGGCATCATCCAGACCGCGCCCAAGGCGTCGGGCATGGACACGCTCTATGCGCGGCTGCAGCAGTTCGCCACGCGGGTCTACGGCCCGCTGTTCACCGCCGGGCTCAACTTCTGGCAGCTGGGTGAATCGCACTACTGGGGCCACAACGCGATCATTCGCGTAAAGCCGTTCATCGACCACTGCGCGTTGGCGCCGTTGCCCGGCACCGGCTCGTTCGCCGGGGCGATCCTCTCCCACGACTTCGTCGAAGCCGCGCTGATGCGCCGTGCCGGCTGGGGCGTGTGGATCGCCTACGACCTGCCGGGCAGTTACGAGGAGCTGCCGCCGAACCTGCTCGACGAACTCAAGCGCGATCGTCGCTGGTGCCACGGCAACCTGATGAACTTCCGCCTGTTCATGGTGCGCGGTGTGCACACGGTGCATCGCCTGGTGTTCCTTACCGGCGTGATGTCCTACCTGTCGGCGCCACTGTGGTTCCTCTTCCTGCTGCTGTCCACCGGCCTGCTGGCGATCCATACGCTGATGGAGCCGGAGTACTTCCTGCAGCCGAACCAGCTTTACCCGCTGTGGCCACGCTGGCATCCGCAGGAAGCCATCGCGCTGTTCTCGGCGACCATGACGCTGCTGTTTCTGCCCAAGCTGCTCAGCGTGCTGCTGGTTTGCATCCAGGGAGCTGAAGCCTATGGCGGGCGGCTGCGGGTGCTGCTGTCGATGCTGATCGAAACGCTGTTCTCGGTGCTGCTGGCGCCGGTGCGCATGCTCTTCCACAGCGTGTTCGTCACTGCGGCCTTCCTCGGCTGGTCGGTGCAGTGGAATTCGCCGCAGCGCGGCGATAACGCAACTCCCTGGGGTGAAGCCCTGCGCCGGCATGGCTCGCAGATCGTCATCGGTGTGCTCTGGACGGCCCTGGTCGCCTGGCTGGATGCGGCCTTTCTCTGGTGGCTGGCGCCAATCGTGGTGTCGCTGATCCTGTCGGCGCCGGTATCGGTGATCACCAGCCGTACCGGTCTCGGCGTGGCCGCGCGGCGCAGCAAGCTGTTCCTGATCCCGGAGGAATACGCACCGCCCACCGAGCTGGCCAATACCGACCTGTACCAGCAGCAGAACCAGGCGGTTGCCTTGCGCCATGGCTTCCTCGTGGCGGTGGTCGATCCGCTGTACAACGCGCTGGTCTGTGCCATGGCGCGCGCCCGGCATGCCAGGGTGGTCACCGGCGCCGAGCGTTTGCGCGAGCAGCGCCTCGGTCAGGTGCTGGCGGTCGGCCCGGACGGCGCGGATGCCGAGGCGGCGCGCTGGCGCCTGCTGAACGATCCGGATGGCATGGCGCTGTTGCACCGTCACGCCTGGGAAAATCCGGCGGGGGCCGTCTGGTTGGCGCGCTATCGGGAGCAGTATCCCCACGGTGTGGCGCGCCCGGACCTCGCCAGCGAGGCCTGATACGCGCGACTTTCTGGCGGCCGGCAGGGGTCGTCAGAGAGGCTGGTCAGTCGTCTCGGGTCAGCACTTCGAGCAGCTCGATCTCGAAGTGCAGATCCGAATTGGGCGGAATATGCGCGCCGACCTGGCGCTCGCCATAGCCCAGCTGCGCCGGCACGAACAGCCGGCGCTTGCCGCCGACCCGCATGCCCATCAGCCCGATGTCCCAACCCTTGATCACCCGACCGGTGCCGATCACGCACTGGAAGGGTTTGCCGCGCTCGTAGGAGCTGTCGAACAGCGTGCCGTCGCTCAGCGTGCCGCGGTATTGGGTGGTGATCAGCGCACCCTTGACCACCGCTTTGCCATCGCCGAGCTGAATGTCTTCGACCAGCAATTCATCGTTCATTCATGCGCTTCCTGAAAGCTGAAAGAGGGGAGCGCTTTGTGGCAGGTAAATGCGCTACGGGCAAGAGACTGGTCGCTACGCTAGAGCGCCGAGCCAGTTCGCCTGCATACGTATCGATCTCATCGATAGTTATTGGCTGAAAATTGCAAACAATATTGATCTGATTGAATGGATCATCTCCCTCATTGGCCGGGTTCGTCCCGGTGCCCCGATCTGTGGAGAGCGAGATGACCGAACTACGTCCATATGCCCAGCTTGGCCATGCGCAGCACGGCTGGCTGAACGCGCGTCACCACTTTTCCTTTGCTGGTTATCACGACGTCGAGCGCATGCGCTGGGGCCGCCTGCGCGTATGGAACGACGACAGCATCGCGCCGCAATCGGGCTTCGAACCGCACTCGCACCGGGACATGGAAATCATCACCTACGTCCGCCAAGGCGCCATCACCCATGAAGACAGCCTCGGCAACCGCGGCCGTACCGTCGCTGGCGATGTGCAGGTGATGAGCGCCGGCACCGGGATCGTGCACAGCGAGTACAACCTGGAGGATGTGGAAACGCGCATTTTCCAGATATGGATTCACCCGCAGCAGACCGGACTGCCGCCGGCCTGGGGCACTCGCCAGTTCCCCACCGGCGAGCGCGCCGGCGCCTTCGTCACGCTCGCCAGTGGCCTGTCCGGCGATGCCGAGGCGCTGCCGATTCGTGCTGAAGCCAGGCTGGCAGCGGCTACGCTTGCAGCAGGGCAGAGCGCCGACTACGAAATTGCTGCCGGGCACCGGGTGTATCTGGTGCCGGCCAGCGGCCAGATCGAGATCAACGGACTTGCGGTCGCCGCCGGCGATGGCGTGGCCGTGCGTGATGAGACACGGCTGAGCATCAGGGCCGTAGCAGACAGCGAAGTTGTCCTGGTCGAGTCGCTCTGACGCCTGCTGTCGGAACGACCCGTCTGGCGCGTTATCCCATCCACCACTTAATTCAGACTCACCCACCGAAAGAGGAAAGCAAGATGGCGAAGATTCTCGTGCTCTATCACTCCATGTACGGCCATATCGAAACGATGGCCAATGCCGTCGCCGAAGGCGCGCGCCGTGTGCCGGGCGTGGAGGTGACGATCAAGCGCGTGCCGGAAACCATGCCGGAAGACGCCTTCCGCAACGCCGGCGGCAAGGTCGATCAGCCAGCCGATATCGCCGATCCGAACGAGCTGCCGGACTACGACGGAATCATCTTTGGCACCCCGACCCGCTTCGGCAACATGTCCGGGCAGATGCGCAACTTCCTCGACCGCACCGGCGGCCTGTGGGCCAAGGGCGCGCTGCACGGCAAGGCCGCCAGCGTATTCGCCTCGACCGGCACCGGCGGCGGTCAGGAGATGACCATCACCTCGACCTGGACCACCCTGGCGCACCACGGCATGGTCATCGTGCCGACCGGTTATGGCATCAGCGAGTTCTTCGACATCTCCGAAACTAACGGTGGCACGCCCTATGGCGCCACGACCATCGCCGGTGGCGACGGCTCGCGTCAGCCTTCGGAGAAGGAACTGGCCATCGCACGCTACCAGGGCGAGCACGTGGCGAAGATCACCAGCAAGCTCAAGGGCTGACGAACGACGCAGTACCTACGCTGGGACCCGCCCGGGTCCCAGCAACAGTCCATACATCAGTTCGTCGACGAAGCCGTCGTCGCTGCTGCGCTTGTAGGCAGCGCGTTGCGTGCCTTCGTGGACGAAGCCGAAACGCTCGTAGAAGGCGATCGCCCGCGGGTTGTCCGCCTCCACCGTCAATTCCACACGACGAATGCCGCTGCCGGCCAGCTTGTCGAGGGCTTCCTGCATCATCCGCTGCGCCAGGCCGCTGCCCCTGACCTCGGGCGCGACGGCCAGGGTGCCGAGGTAGGCCACATGGGCGGCGCGGCCCAGATGGCGCTGCACCTTGTAGAAGCCCTGCACCATGCCGTCGTCTTCGAAGACATAGAAGCTGGCGCTTTCGAACAGCGGTTCGAAAACCTTGCCGAAGTGCTCGCGCGGCATGGGATCGAAGCCCAGGTAGGGCACCACGTCCGGGTGCATGTAGATGTTATAGACCCGCTGCTCATCGGCGGGCGTGGCGAGGCGGCGCATGGGGTTCTCCTGTTGGGACGGCTCCAGCATAGCCGGGTCCCGGAAGAAACTGCGCTGCGTCAGTCATCGCTCGCCGATTGAGGTGATAATGGCCACCGCTCATCTTCCGCCTCAGCCAAGGACATCGCCCTGTGGTGCTATTCGAGATCGTTCCGCTCAGCCCCGAAACCTATCGCCAGCAGACCCGGCGCAGCACGCTGATCGTCGCCGCGACCTTTGCCGTCCTCGCCATGGGCTTGTCGACCCTTGCCGTGGCGCTGTTCGGTGAGCCCGGTGGCGACAACCTGCGGCTGAACATCATTGGTGTCGTGGCCGGACTGGCGCTGACGATCGGAATCGTCAGGTGGCTGTACTGGCAGCAGCCGTGGATGGCCGCAGCGGTATACGGCTGGCAGCTCAAGCGCAGCCTGATGCGTGTGACGAACATGATGCACCAGGTCAAGGCAGGCGTAAGTGCGGGCGATCCGGACGCGATGAAGCTGCTGCGCTTCTATCACCTGGGGCTGACGCAGATGCATCGGCTCGATGGCAACTCCAGCGGCCTCAGCGATTCGGTTGCCGAGATTGATCGTCACCGCGAGGCGATGGAGGCGCGGAACATGGACACCGACCAGCCACGCCTGGAGTCGGGTTGGCTGGAGCGAGTCGGACAGATCGAGGCGAGGCGCTGAAGCGAACGCCTTGAAGGACGATTGCGCCGTTCATGGCGCAGCGCATCAATGCACGTGGCGGCTGCCGTCCGGGTGGTGGTGTACATCGGCTTGCGGTGCTGCTTCCGATTGTGCCGGCGCATGGCCGTCGTGTGCGCCCTGATGATGGTCTGCGCCTGCTGGCTGCTGATCGGCGGCAGGAGCGGGGTGCTGGCCGCTGTGATCGTGCATGTCCGATTCACCGCCACCGTGCTGGTGGCCGTCACTAGAGTCCACTAGCGTCTGGTATTCCAGCGGGGTGAGTGAGGGCAGTTGTTCGACGAAGGCGACCAGCGACCAGATGTAGCGGTCCTCCATGAACTTGCCCCACGCCGGCATGCCGGTGGACTTGAGTCCATGCTTGATGACCCAGAAAGTCGCGGCCGGGTCGTTGTCGCGGGAGTCCTCGGCAAGCGTTGGGGGCGCGGGGTAGAGGCCCTGGCTCAGTTCGGTCGGCTCGACGCCGGGCGCCAGGTGGCAACCGACGCACATGGCCGCGTAGTTGCCCGCCCCGGAACGAATCTGCTCCGCAGACCCCAGCGTCGGCACTTCGAGGTCGCGGGCGCGCACGGCCACGGCGCGTTCACGGGTGGTCTCCAGCACGGCGTGCAGTGGCGCGCTGTGCGGGGCGTCCGCGCCGACATCGATGATGCCGGAATACACCACCAGCGCGCCGCCGATTGCAACCAGCAGGGTGCTCAGTGCCAGTGTCGCCAGGACAGTCTTCATACGTGGGGCCTCAGAACCAGAAGCGAATACCGGCTACCAGCTTCGCCTCGCTGACGTCTTCGTCATCGGCACGCAGCAGGTCAGCGGTATTGCCGTAGGCACGGCCCCAGCTGACGCCGACATAAGGCGCGAACTGACGACTTATCTCGTAACGCAGGCGCAGACCGACACTGGCGTCGCTGAGACCGGAGCCGACGCCGCGCGCCTGGTCGTTGCGCCCGTGCAGGTTCAGCTCCGCGGTGGGCTGCAGTACCCAGCGCTGGGTCAGCAGGATGTCGTATTCAGCCTCCAGGCGCAGCGCGCTCTGGCCGCCCTCGCCAAGGAAAGCCGTGGCTTCGGTTTCCAGACCGAACAGTGGCATGCCCTGCACGCCAAAGGCGGCCCAGGTCTGTGGCGAACCAGGCTTGAAGTCCTGGCGCACGCCGGCGACGGTTTCCCACCAGGGGCCGATGGCGTGGCTCCAGAGCAGCTGCAGTTCGGCCTCCTCGGTGTGGCCATTGGTGCGCTCACCCTCGGAGCGGAAGGCGAGGCGGTCGATATCGCCGCCATACCAGCCGGAAAGGTCCCAGGCCAGCGTGCTGCCTTCATCGGCGTCCTGCCATTCCAGCTGATCGGCGAGGAACAGAAAATTGCTGCCGCCCTGATGCATAGAATGAGGCGGCAGGTCGGGAAATGCCGCGGCGCGGTCAGCATCGCTGATCGTAGGAATTGGCGTGCGCGGCTCCTGTCCGGTGCCGACGCCGGTGACCGGCGGGTGAGCCATTGAACTGTGATCCATGCTGCTGTGATCGCGATGATCCATGCCGCCTTGGTTCACAGGCTCATGGTTCATCTGGCTGTGACCCATCTGCCCAGGATCCATCTGGCTGTGGTCCGCTGGCGCAGCGTGCCCGGCGTGTCCGGAATGATCCATGGCCTGCTGCGCCTGGCTCGCCGTCGCAGCCAGTGCGAGGGCGATGGCGACCGGCAGTGTCTTAATGATCATGCGGCTTGCCTTGTTCGGCGCCCTTTGGCAGGTCGTTCTGCATCTTTCCGTTGCCCATGCTGCCGTGGTCCATGTGGTCGGAACCCATGTGCTGGTCGTGCATGTCCTGCATCTTGTCGTGGTCCATGCCCTGCATCATGTCGCCCTGCTTTTGTCCGGGCTTGGGCTGGCTGGCCTGCGGCGCGGCCTGTTCGGCTGGCGCGTTGGCGGGATGATGACCGTCCTGCTCGCTTTGCGCGTAGGCGGCGTTGAGGCTGAGAGCGGCGGCCAGGCCGAAGGCGAGCAGGGCGGTGCGCTTGATTGTTTTCATGGTTTTCTCCGTCATTCTTCTACGCGGACTTCGCGGAACATCCCGAGGTCCATGTGCATCAGCATGTGGCAGTGATAGGCCCAGCGCCCGAGGGCGTCGGCGGTGACGCGATAGCTGCGTTTCGAACCCGGTGGCATGTCGATGGTGTGCTTGCGCACCTGGAAATTGCCGTGTTCGTCCTCCAGATCGCTCCACAGCCCGTGCAGGTGGATGGGGTGGTGCATCATGGTGTCGTTGACCAGCACGAAGCGCACCCGCTCGCCGTATCTGAGGCGGATCGGCTCGGCGTCGGCGAAGGGGATGCCGTCGAACGACCAGGCGAAGCGCTCCATGTGTCCGGTCAGGTGCAGTTCGATGGTGCGCGTCGGCTCACGGCCGTCCGGATCGGCGAAGGTGCTGCGCAGGTCGGCGTAGGTCAGCACGCGCCGGCCGTTGTCGCGCAGGCCGATGCCGGGATCGTCCAGCTTGGACACCGGCATCATGGTCTGCATGTCCACCAGCGGGTTGTCGGTTTCGCTTGCCGGATGCGTCTGCATGCCGCCGCCGGACGAGCCGTGGCCCATGGTCGCGTGGTCCATCTGGCCATTCATCTCATTCTGATTCATCGCGCCGTGATTCATGTCGCCATGCCCGGCGTGAGGATCGTCGCTCGGCGCAGGCGCAGCAGCCTGGCCGTGGGCGGCATGATCACCGTGGCCCATGTCCTCCATGCTCAGTTCTGGGCGCGGATCGGGCTCGGGCACCGGCGCCTGCAAGCCATCGCGCACTGCCAGCGTGCCGCGGGCATAGCCGCTGCGGTCCATGGCCTGGGCGAACAGGGTGTAGGCGTTCTGGCTGCCGTCCGGCTCGACGATCACGTCGAGGGTTTCCGCCACGGCCAGGCGCACTTCGTCCACCTGCACCGGTTTGACGTTCTGCCCGTCGGCGGCGACCACGGTGAGCTTGAGACCGGGGATGCGGAAGTCGAAATAACTCATCGCCGAGCCGTTGATCAGGCGCAGGCGGATGCGCTCGCCTGGCTGAAACAGGCCGGTCCAGTTGCCGTCCGGCGCCTGGCCGTTGAGCAGGTAGGTGTAGGTGGCACCGCTGATATCGGCCAGATCGGTCGGCGACATGTTCATCTTCGCCCAGGCCCAGCGCTTGCTGACGGTGTCACTCCAGCCGTTGTCGGCGACGTCATTGATGAAATCGCCAAGCGTGCGGCGGCCCCGGTTGTAGTAGTCCGAGCGCTTCTTCAGCTTGGCCAGCACCCGTGCCGGGCTTTCGTCGGTCCAGTCGGAAAGGAACACCACATAGTCGCGATCGTAGCTGAAAGGCTCCGGCTCCTTGGGATCGATGATCAGCGCGCCATAGACGCCTAGCTGTTCCTGAAAACCGGAGTGGCTGTGGTACCAGTAGGTGCCGCTCTGGACGACCTTGAAGCGGTATTCGTACATGCCATCCGGCGCGATGCCGGCGAAGCTGAAGCCGGTAAGCCGTCCATGTTGGCCGGCAGCAGGATGCCGTGCCAATGGATGGAAGTGTCGTGGGGTAGCCGGTTGCGCACGCGCAGGGTCACGGTGTCGCCCTCGCGCCAGCGCAACAATGGGCCGGGGATGCTGCCGTTGATGGCCATGGCAGTGCGGCGCTTGCCGGTGAAGTCCACGCTCATGGAATCAATGGTGAGGTCGAACTCGGTGCCGCTGAGCACCGTCGGCTGACCTGGGCTGGTCAGCGCCCAGACGGGCTGTTGCCACAGCCCGAGGCCAGCGACGGCGCCGCCGGCAGCCAGGCTTTTGACGAAGGTGCGCCGAGAACTGGTCAATTGCATGCGGGTCCTGTTCGGTCGATCGAATTGTTGGTTTGCCGCCGCGCAGGCGCGACGTTGCAACGCTTGTGACAAGCACCATAGCGCGGTGCATCTGTCAGCGACCTGAAGCGAAAATTACGATTTTGTCAGCTGGCAGCGTGGCCAGCCCCAATCGGGCTGGCCCTGCCGGAGATGCCGAACGGCATCGCCTGTCCTGATGGCAGCGCGGCTTAGCGAACCGGTTGCGCGCCGAGGTAGTCGCCGAGCACCAGATCGCGGCCCTTGGTGGTCAGGCCGATCACCTGGTACTGCTGGTGCGGCTGGCCATAATCCATGCCCGGCGAGCCCGCCGGCATGCCCGGTACGGCAACACCGGCGAGATCGTCGCGCTTCTTCAGCTCATGAATCGCCGCAACCGGAACGTGGCCTTCGACGAACTTGCCGTCAATCACACCGGTGTGGCATGAGCCCAGGCGAGGCGCGACACCCAGCTTCTGCTTGACCGCCGACATGTTGCTTTCGACGTGATCGCGCACCTCGAAACCGTTGGCCTCCAGGTACTTGATCCAGTCCTTGCAGCAGCCGCAGTTGGCATCGCGATGCACATCGATGACGTCCGCGGCGTGGGCCATGCCGGACATCAGCAGAGCGGCGAGTGCGGTGAGGTAGAGTTTCATGGGCTTCTCCAGAGCGATGTTCAGTTGCAGCCGCAACCGCATCCGGTTTTGCGGGGCGTCGGGGCAGGCGAGTCGGTGGTGACCTCGGCAGGGTAACCGGCTTCGTCGAGTGCGGCGATCAGCTCCGCGCTATCGGCCGTGCCGTCTATCCGGGCGACCCCGGCGGCCAGATCGACCTCGACGCGCTCGACACCCGCCAAGGGCTGTAGTGCCGCGGTTACATGCCGGACGCACGCGCCGCAGGTCATGCCGGATACCTTGAGTTGAATGCTGGTCATGGGATGGTCCTCGGTTAGCCAGTCTGGTAGCACTGGTTTGATGCTCAACCTTGACGCGATGGCAAGGTCAAGCCTCATTTTTCTGAGTACCACGCTAACCCCGGCGGCCTGACAAGAGGCTGATCGAAAGATTACTTTTTTGTCAGCTTCGTGGCGTCCCAGCTGCGGGCACTGCCACACTTGCGGCGTCGCCACCGAAGGAACTCGCCGCCATGAAATTGCTGGTCGCTGAAGACGAACCGAAAACCGGCATGTACCTGCAGCAGGGGCTGAGCGAGGCCGGCTTCACCGTCGACCGTGTTACCAGCGGAACCGACGCGCTGCAGCATGTGCTGAGTACGCCCTATGACCTGCTGATTCTCGACGTGATGATGCCGGGCCTGGATGGCTGGGAAGTGTTGCGCCTGGTGCGGGCGTCGGGCAACGAGGTGCCGGTGCTGTTTCTGACCGCGCGCGATCGCGTCGAGGATCGCGTCAAGGGGCTGGAGCTGGGCGCCGACGATTATCTGGTCAAGCCGTTCGCTTTCTCCGAGCTGCTGGCGCGCGTGCGCACCCTGCTGCGACGAGGCAACGCGGCGGCCTTGCAGACCCAGTTGAAGATCGCCGATCTGGAGGTCGATCTGCTCAAGCGCCGCGCGGTGCGGGCCGGCCAGCGTATTGACCTGACTGCCAAGGAATTCACCCTGCTGGAACTGCTGTTGCGTCGGCGCGGCGAGGTGCTGCCCAAGTCGCTGATCGCTTCGCAGGTGTGGGACATGAATTTCGACAGTGACACCAACGTCATCGAGGTGGCGATCCGTCGCTTGCGTGTGAAGATCGACGATGGCTTCGAGCCCAAGCTGATCCACACCGCACGGGGCATGGGTTACATGCTCGACGAGCCGGACGCGCCATGAAGCGGCTGTCGCTGACCGCGCGGCTGAGCCTGATGTTCATGCTGGCGGTGACCGGCGTGTTGGCCGCCGCCGGTTACTTCTTCAGCCAGCTCAGCGAGCATCACTTCGACGAACTGGACCGCCATACGCTGCACGAAAAGCTCGAGGCAAGCCGACGCCTGCTGGGGGAGCTGGACGACCTGCAGAACTTCGAGCGCGTTCGCCCACAGCTGCAGGTGCTGCTCGGTGGGCACAGCGAGATGCGCGGTTTCATTTTCGATGAACGCGGTGCACAGCTGTTTCCTCAGCCGGGCGTTGATGAAGCGGAGCCGCCGCTGCTCGATCTGATCGGCCGGGAGGCGGGGGAACTGACGCTGGACGGGCGCGTCTGGCGTGGCGAGGCCGGGCATGTCGAGATCGGCGCACAGCGGCTGACCTTGCTAATCCTGCTCGATGTCACCGCACACAAGGCCTTCTTTCACACCTTCAGCGGCTGGCTGTGGGCGGCACTGGTGCTTTGTGCGCTGCTCAGCGGGTTGCTCGGCTGGCTGCTGGTGCGCAGCGGCTTGCGATCCTTGCGCGAGGTGACCCAGGTGGCCGCCTCCGTCTCGGCCAAGTCGCTGCGCGAGCGCATCCCCGACGAGTCGACGCCGGCGGAACTGCAACAGCTGGTGCAGGCCTTCAACGCCATGCTGGCGCGACTGGAGGACGCCTTCGTGCGGTTGTCGAACTTCTCCGCCGACATCGCCCACGAGCTGCGCACACCGCTGAGCAACCTGATGACTCACACCGAGGTGGCGCTGACCCGCGCGCGCACGCTGGATCAGTACCAGGACAACCTGCATTCGAATCTGGAGGAGCTGCAGCGCATGTCGCGGATGATCGACGACATGCTGTTTCTCGCCAAGGCGGATAACGGGCTGATCGTGCCGGACGCCAAGCCCGTCGCGCTGGAGGCGTTGTGCGCGCAGCTGCTGGACTACTACCAGCTTTCGGCCGACGAGCGTGGGGTGCGCTTCGAGCTGTCCGGTGCCGGCACCATCCAGGGCGACCTGTCGATGCTGCGCCGGGCGCTGTCGAACCTGCTGTCCAATGCGCTGCGCTACACCCCCGACGGCGAGCGCATCCGGGTGGCCATCGAGCGCGGCGCGGGTCAGGTGACGCTTGAGGTGAGCAATCCCGGCGCGACCATCGCGCCTGAGCATCTGGAGCGGCTGTTCGACCGCTTCTACCGGGTCGACCCCGCGCGCCGCGAAGGCTGCCCGAGCAATGCCGGTCTGGGCCTGGCGATTACTCGTTCGATCGTTCAGGCCCATCAGGGCCGTATCCATTGCAGTTCCGCGCAGGGCTGGACGTCCTTCCGCCTGGAATTCCCTGGCTAAGCGCGTGCTCAGCGCTGCAACGGCACCGTCAGCGATACGCGCAGGCCGTCGGCCTGGCTGTCGAAGGCGAGGGTGCAGTCGCAGCGTTGCGCGATCGCCTGGACAATGGCCAGGCCCAGGCCGCTGCCACTGCTGGTGGCGTGTCGCCAGAAGCGGCGGGTCAGGTGCTGAAGATGCTCGGCCGCGATGCCCGGGCCCTGGTCGCGTACTTCGAAGCGTACTCGCTCGGCTTCAGGCTGCAGGGTCAGCGTGACGGCGCTGCCCGGCGCGGTGTGGCGCTGGGCATTCTCCAGCAGGTTGCGCAGCGCGGCGATGGCCAGCACCGGCGGCATGGCCAGCGGCGTGTCGGGCAGGTCCACCGGGACCTGCAACAGGATTGGCGCGCCGTCACCGCCACTGGCGTCCTGAATCGCCAGTCGCGCGACCTCGGCGGCCGTGCACTGCAGGCCATCGTCGAAATCCAGACTGCCTTCTACCCGGGCCAGCAACAGCAACTGCTCGAGCGTGCGCTGCAGGCGGTCGGCGCCGGCCTCTGCGTTCGCCAGCGCCTGTTCGGCGGCGGCGCCTTCGGTCATGCGTGCTACCTGCAGGTGGGTCTTGATCGCCGTCAGCGGGCTGCGCAGTTCGTGGGCGGCGTCGCCTGTCAGCCGGCGTTCGCGTTCGATGGCCTGGGCGATGCGCTGGAACAGCTGGTTCTGCGTCTGCACCAGCGGCAGCAGCTCCGGCGGCAGGCCTTCGACCGGCAAGGGTTCGAGGGAGTCGGCGCTGCGTCGAGTCAGTGCCTCGCGAATCCGCCGCACTGGCGCCAGCCCTCGGCCCAGGCCAAGCCAGAGCAGACCCAGGCTGCCGAGCAGGGCGACCGCCACCGGCAGCGCCGCCGCCAGCAACACCGAGCGTTTCAGCGCGGCACGTTCATCCAGGCGGTCGGCCGTGGTGATGCGCAGCTCGCCTTGCACCAGGGTGAAGCTGCGCCAGGGCACGCCGTCGATCAACTGGTCGCGAAAGCCGTTCTGCTCGGCGTCCAGCTGCTGGTCGGGCGCACTGTGGCTACGCGCCAGCACCTCGCCACGCAGCGAGCTGACCTGGCAGGCCAGGCCGTTGGGGATGCCCAGTTGCTCGGCGCTCAAACGCTGCGGCGGGCCGTCGCCGGGCACCGGCTGCGGCAACTGCACCAGCAGACCGGCGACCATGCGCGCCGAGGCCGCCAGGCGCTGGTCGAGCGAGAGCATCATCTGGCTGCGCAGATCGACCAGCATCCAGGTCGCAGCCAATGCCCAGAGCAGCACGAAGGCCGAGCCGAGCATCAGGGTCAGGCGCAGACGCAGGCTCATGGCGCGTCCTCGTCGCCTGCGAGGCCGAGGCGATAGCCGAGGCCTCGGACGGTTTCGACGATGCCGCTGCCGAGCTTGCGGCGCAGATGGTGGATATGCACGTTCAGCGCGTTGCTCTCGACGTCGTCGGCAAAACCGTAGACCGCGTCCTTGAGCTGCTCGCTGCTGAGCACCCGGCCCTGGTTGTTGAGCAGCGCCTGCAGCAGTGCCTGTTCGCGGCGCGACAGGTCGACGAGGCGGCCGTCCAGGCGTGCTTCGCAGCGGCTCGGGTCGTAGCTCAACCGGCCATGTTCGATGAGGTTGACGCTGCGGCCGGACATGCGCCGCATCAGCGTGTGCAGGCGCGCGGCCAGCTCGCGCAGGTCGAACGGCTTGAGCAGGTAGTCGTCGGCACCCGCCTGCAGGCCGGTGACCCGGTCGCTGACCGCATCGCGCGCGGTGAGCACCAGCACCGGTAGTTCCAGGCCCTGTTGGCGCAGGCGTCGCAGCAGGGTGATGCCGTCTTCGTCGGGCAGGCCGAGGTCGAGGATCAGCACATCGAAGTGCGCCGCACGCAGCAGGGCTTCGGCATCCGCCGCGGTCGCAGCATGGTCGACGATCAAGCCCTGGGCATTGAGCCCGGCGACGATGCCGCTGGCGATCAGTACATCGTCTTCGGCAAGCAGCACGTGCATGGGTAGGGTCCGCAGAAAAAGCTCAAGGGTGGACCTTAGCGATTAAGGCAGCGTTATGCAGCCCGTACCACGGTGTTAATGGCGCGTTAATCCCGTCGCGGCATGCTGCGCGGCAGTCATTTCTCGGCCAGGACTCTCATGCGCATATTGGTTCTTCTGCTGTTTCTGTTGGCGCCCGGATTGGCGCTGCCGGCCGGTGGGCTGTTTGGCGGCAACTCGCAGGATGATTTTCTGCCGGTGGACGAGGCGTTCGCGCTGACGGTCAGCCCGCAGGAGAACGGCGCGACGCGGCTGCACTGGCGGATCGCACCGGGCTATTACCTCTATCAGCAGCGCCTGAAGTTCGACGGCCTGCCGCCGGAGCGTCAGCCGCCGCTGCCCGAGGGGGAGCCCTACAGCGACGAGTTCTTCGGCGATTCGCAGATCTACCGCGACAGTCTCGAACTGACCATCCCGGCGGGCGCGGAGAACAGTGTGCGTCTCGGCTGGCAGGGCTGCGCCGATGCCGGGCTCTGCTATCCGCCGCAGACCCGCGAGGTGTCGTTGACTGGCAACGGCACGGAGGCAGCGCCTGAGCTGGCTGAGGATCAGGCGCTGGTCAGCGGCCTCGAAAGTCAGGCACTGGCCTGGAGCCTGCTGGTCTTCTTCGGCCTCGGCTTGCTGCTGGCCTTCACCCCCTGTTCGCTGCCGATGCTGCCGATCCTGGCGGGCATCGTGGTCGGCAGCGGCGCCACCTCGCGCCGTGGTTTTGCCCTGGCGTCGGCGTACGTGGTCAGCATGGCGCTGGTCTACGCCGGGCTCGGTGTACTGGCGGCGCTGCTCGGCGCCAACCTGCAGGCGGCGCTGCAGCAGCCCTGGCTGCTGACCAGTTTCGCCGTGCTGTTCGTGTTGCTGGCGCTGCCGATGTTCGGTTTGTTCGAGCTGCAATTGCCGGTGGCGCTGCGTGATCGTCTGCAGCGTGTCGGTGATCGCCAGCGCGGGGGCAGCCTCGCCGGGGCTGGCGCGCTGGGCGTGCTCTCCGGCCTGCTGGTCGGCCCCTGCATGACCGCACCGCTGGCCGCCGCGCTGCTGTTCATCGCACAGAGCGGCAGTGCGCTGCAGGGTGGCTTGGTGCTGTTCGCGCTGGGCCTGGGCATCGGCACGCCGTTGCTGTTGCTGGTGACGGTCGGCCAGCGCTTTCTGCCCAAGCCGGGCGCCTGGATGGATCGGGTCAAGGTGGTGTTCGGCTTTCTCTTCCTCGCGGCAGCGCTGTTCGTTGCGCGTCCGCTGCTGGCCGACTGGCTGTGGCTGGGCCTGTCGGGGGCGTTGTTGGTGGTGCTCGCCACCGCATTGCTGAATGTGGCGCAGGCAGTGCAACGCCAACGCGTGCTCTGTCAGGCCAGCGGCATTTTGCTGGGCCTGTGGGGCGCCGCGATGCTGCTCGGTGCCGCCGGCGGTGCGGACGATCCACGCCGGCCGCTGGCGATCTATGCCGGCGGTGGGGCGGGTGCCATCTCCGCCGAAGCTCACGCGTTCGGTTTCAGCGATCCGTCCGTGCTGGATCGTGAGCTGGCAGCGGCCAAAGCGCAGGGCCAGTGGGTGCTGATCGATTACTACGCCGACTGGTGCGTCTCCTGTAAGGTCATGGAGAAGGAGGTCTTTGGCAATGCCGAGGTGCAGGCGAGCCTGGACGGCGTGCGCGTGCTGCGCCCCGACGTGACCCGCAGCGACGCCGCCAGCCGCGAATTGCTGGACCGTTACCAGGTGCTCGGCCCGCCGACGCTGCTGTGGATCGGCCCGGATGGCGCCGAGCGCCGCGAACGTCGCATCACCGGTGAGGTCGGTGCCAAGGACTTTCTGCAGAACTGGAACCAGACCCGGGAGCGAGGTTGATGCTGACTGTGAATATCGGGCCGCTGGCCCTGGCGGTGCCCCATGTATTGCTGCTGGGCAGCCTGCTGCTGGCGACCCTGACCGGCTGGTGGGTCGGCCGCCGCAGCGAGCGCAACCCGGAGCGGCAGCTGTTTCGCCTGCTGCTGGTGGCGCTGTTCGTGGCTCGCCTGGCCTTTGTCACGCTGTACTGGGCGTACTACCGAGATGACTGGCTAAGCGTCATCGATATCCGTGACGGTGGCTTCATCGCCTGGCCTGGGCTGGTCGCTGCGCTGGCGTTGGGCATCTGGTGGGGCTGGCGTGACCGCGAGCTGCGCAAGCCGCTGGGCATCGCGCTGACGGTGGGAATCCTCAGCTGGGGCTTCAGTAACCTGGCCTGGCACTCCTTCGAGCAGGGCACGCGGCTGCCGGAAATGGCCCTGCGCGACAACCAGGGTCGCCCGGTGGCGCTGGAGGATTATTCCGGTCAGCCGCTGGTGATCAATCTGTGGGCGACCTGGTGCCCGCCGTGCCGCCGCGAAATGCCGGTGCTGGCCGACGCGCAGGCGAGGGAAAGCGACACCCTGTTTCTCTTCGTCAATCAGGGCGAGGGGGAGGGGGAGATCAACCGCTTCCTGGAAACCTCAGGGCTGAGTCTCGATAACGTCCTGCTCGACAGTGGCGGGCGTCTCGGCCAGCACGTGGGCTCCACGGCACTGCCGACCACGCTGTTCTACAACGCCGATGGCCGCCAGGTCAGCAGCCATCTTGGTGAACTCTCGCACGCCAGCCTGGCGCGCGCGCTGGAAAAACTGAAAGAGGAAGCTGCGCAGTGATTCGATTCAAGCCGTTACCCTACCTGCTGGCCGGCGTCAGCCTGCTGGCCCTGCCCATGGCGCAGGCCGAGGAATTGCCGGAGGCGATCAAGGCCGTCGAGGCGCGTGGCGCCGAGGTCGTCGGCCGTTTCGAGGCACCCGGCGGGCTCAAGGGCTATGCCGCGCGTTACAACGGGCAGGGCATGGCGCTGTATCTCACCCCGGATGGCGAGCACGTGCTGATCGGTAGCCTGCTCGATGCAAAAGGCGATGACCTGACCCGCGCGCACCTGGAGAAGCTGGTCTACGAACCGCTGGGCAAGGAAATGTGGACGCGCATGGAGAACAGCACCTGGATCGCCGACGGCAAGGCCGACGCGCCGCGCATCATCTACATGTTCAGCGACCCGAACTGTCCGTACTGCAACATGTTCTGGAAGCAGGCACGGCCCTGGGTCGAGTCCGGCAAGGTGCAGTTGCGGCACATCATGGTCGGCATGCTGCGCGCCGACAGTGCCGGCAAGTCCGCCGCGTTGCTCAGCGCCAAGGATCCGCAGGCAGCGCTCAACGAGCACGAGGCGGCCGGCAAGGCGAGCAAGCTGAAGCCGTTGCAGAAGATCCCGGCAGCTCTGGAGAAACAGCTCACCGACAACCTGATGCTGATGAGCGAACTGGGCGCCCAGGCGACTCCGGCGATCTTCTATCTCGACGACAACGACCGCCTGCAGCAGCACCAGGGTGCGCCGCAGCCGGATGCGCTGGCGCAGATCATGGGGCCACGCTGAAGGATTGCTGCGGGTGGTCGCTGAGCTGTTTCGCGGCACATCCGCTTCAGCACGGGGCGGCGTTTCACTGCGAAGCGACTATCCGCTGTAGACATCATTGGGTGGGGCGCCATCAGAACAGATGGCGCGGCAGCCAGACGATCATCACCGCGCAGAAGATGCTGAGACCAATGCAGAACCACAGGAAGCGCCGCTGCCGGCGCTCCGGGGCGCTGTCGGCGTGTTCCGGCAGCGGCATGCCGCAGTTGCCGCATTCGGCTTGCTTCGGCGGGTTGTCCTGCTGGCAGTACAGGCATCTGGGCATGGCGGCGCTCCTCTCGGTCGGTAAAGCCTGACACGGCGGAAAATCCGCGGGCTTTGACGACGATCAACTCACTCGAACTGCTCGAGTCGCTGGCGATCGAGGATGGCGATCTGCCGGCCTTCCTGGGTGATGATGCTCTCGTCGATCAGTCGACGAATGATCCGCGAGAACGTCTCCGGCTGGATCGACAGGTGCCCGGCCACCAGCTGCTTGGCCATCGGTAGTTCGAAGCTGTTGCTGCCGTCCTTCACTCGCGCCAGTTGCGTCAGCAGATAGCGCACCACGCGGTGGGTGGCGTTCTTCAGCGACAGCGTTTCGATCTCGTTGATGCGCTGGTGCAGGCGCACGCAGAGCTTGCCGAGCAGGGCGAAGGTGAGGCGCTGGTTCGCTTCCAGCAGGCGCATGTAGGCCGCGTTGGAGAACCGGTAGACCTGCGACGGGCAGACCGCCTGGGCCGAGGCCACGTAGTTGGGCGTGTCCATCAGCATCATGGCTTCGGCAAAGGTCTGGCGGTTGCCGATGACCTCGAAGACCTTCTCCTGGCCGTCGGGCGTCAGGCGGTAGACCTTAACCGCACCGGAGATGACGAAGTAGAAGTTGTGTGCCGGCTCGCCCTGGTGGAACAGGTTGTCACCCTTGTCGAGGTTGAGCAGTTGGCTGGCATTGAGCAGTTCTTCCATCTGCTCTTCATTCAACGGTTCGAACAGGTGGTGGCTGCGGAGAATCTGGTGGTGTACGCGGTGAAGCACCATGCAAGGCGTCCTGTTTCAATTGAACAACAACAAACGTCGGCCTTCAGCCTAGCGCATGTGATGGGCGATGACGCAGGTTAGAAGTTGATGACGGTCATGATCTGGCCATACGCGGCTCAGTACCGCGTAGGCGATCAGTGCAGATGCGCGATGAATCCTTCACGCCATACCGGCTCGGCAAACAGCTGCGGATAACGTTCCAGTGCCTCGAAAATGCGCTGCAGGCCCTGTTCACGCTGCTCGGCGTCGGACAGCGCCTCGGCGCCCTTGAGCAGGTCGATCAACAGGCCATGCAGCGCATTGTCAGCGGCTTCCGGCAACTTGCAGTTGGCGATGAGATAGCTGGTCGCCGCTTCGATGTCGCGTTGCAGCGCGGCCGCCGACTCGTCACTGACCGGCTGGCCGGGGGCACTTGGCATGCTGCGTTGTACGACTTCGTGGATACGGGTCATGCCTTCGCGCAGAGCGGCGTCGGTGGCCCAGCGCTCGCCTGGCGTAGCTTGGGCGGCGACGGGCGTTGGGTGGCTGTGATCGTGTGCAGTGGCCGCCTGCGCCGTGCCGACGGCCATGCTCAGGGCGAAGCTGCTGGCCAGGGCGACGACCGAGGCCATTGCCACGCCCCAGGCGATAGGTTGCAGATACTGTTTCATGGTTGAGCCACCTCAATACGTTGTACGCCTTCATCGCTCGCTGTCGGCGCGGTCATTTCCGCGTTACGGAACAGCACGTTGTTCTCCAGGTGGATGTGCTGCATCAGGTCGCTGCGCATCTCCTCCAGCCCGCGATACAACGCGCGCCAGGTATTGCATGCGTTGGCCGGCGGGGTGATGTCGTTGGTCAGCGCTGCCAACTGTTCCAGGGCATTGCCGTGCTCCTGATGCTCGTAGCGCATTACCGAGATCGGCCCCTGTGCCTGCGGGAAGCGCATGCCGCGCTGCAGCATCGGGAAGAGAATCTGTTCCTCCTTCAGCATGTGGCTTTCCAGCTCCTGCTGCATGTGCCACAGGTGTTCGGCGAGACCGTTGGGGCATTCGGGGCGGCTGCCATGGACCTGCTCGACCCGGCTGGCCAGGCGAATCAGCTCCGGGAACTGGTCGCGATGCCGCTCATGGAAGCGCGCCAGGATGTATTCGATCAGCTGGCCAGCGGGCTCGGCGCGCCAGTCCTTCTCGGACTCTTCCGGCTCGAGGGCGAGCAGTGCGTCGGCGATGATGTGCGGATCGACATCGATTCGCGCCGCGGCCTCGCTCAGCGGCAGGTCGCCACCGCAGCAGAAGTCCAGGCGGAACTGGCGGAATACCCGGGTGGCACCCGGCACCGAACATGCGAGATTGCCGAGGGTCTGGTCGATTAGGTCGGTGGTCATGGCAGTGGTCCTGATGGATATGACCCGTCCATCGCAACAGCCGTGCCAGGCGCCGACACCGCGGAAACTGGCGGCTGCGACACGCTGCTGGTGGAAATTACCCGAAGCGGTTATGGTTCGAAAAACCATGAGGGTATCCAGCACCATGATGGCTGACGCACTGCTTGCCGACCTGACCACCGAACTGCCCAACGCGGTGCGCCTGCAACGTCTGGTGCACACCCTGCACCAGCACTTTCGCTGCGGTGCCGTCGTGCTGTTGCGCCTCGACGAGGACAGCCTGCGGCCACTGGCGGCGGTAGGGCTGGTGCAGGAGGCGCTGGGCCGGCGCTTCGTCGTAGCGCAGCATCCGCGTCTGGCGGCGATCCTCTCCCAGCGCGAGCCGACCTGGTTCGAGCCCGACAGCCGCCTGCCGGACCCCTATGACGGTTTGCTCGACGAGCACATCGGCGAGCCGTTGCCGGTGCATGACTGCATGGGCGTCAGCCTCTACGTCGAAGGCAAGCTGTGGGGTGCGCTGACGCTGGATGCGCTGCATGCCGGCACCTTTGGCGATGACGCCCGCTGCGACCTGCAGCGCTACACACTGGTGATCGAGGCCGCGGTGCGGGTTACCCGGCTGGAGCATGAGAATCGCGGTCTGCGCCTGGCGCGTAGCGACGTAATGGAAGCCGCACTCGATCATGGTGATGGCGAAATTCTCGGTCAGAGCGATGTGATCCGCGAACTGCTGCGCGAATTGCAGGTGGTGGCCGATTCCGAATTGCCAGTGCTGCTGCTGGGCGAGACCGGTGTCGGCAAGGAGCTGTTCGCGCGCTGGCTGCATCGGCATTCGCGGCGGCGCAACAAGCCGCTGGTGCACGTCAACTGCGCGGCACTGCCGGAATCCCTGGCCGAGAGCGAACTGTTCGGCCACGTCAAAGGCGCGTTCTCCGGTGCCACCACCGATCGGCCCGGTCGTTTCGACGCCGCCAATGGCGGCACGCTGCTGCTCGACGAGGTTGGCGAGCTGCCGCTGACGGTGCAGGCCAAGCTGCTGCGCACCTTGCAGAATGGCGAGATCCAGCGCCTCGGTGCGGACAAACCGCGCCAGGTCGATGTGCGCATCATCGCCGCGACCAACCGCAACCTGCGCGAAAGCGTGCGTGACGGGCATTTTCGCGCCGATCTCTATCACCGGCTGTCGGTCTATCCGGCGCCGATTCCACCCTTGCGCGAGCGTGGCAACGACGTGCTGATCCTCGCCGGGCACTTCCTCGAACTCAATCGCGCGCGGCTGGGGCTGCGCAGCATGCGACTGTCGCCGGCCGCCGAGCGCGCTCTGCTGGCCTATTCCTGGCCGGGCAACGTGCGCGAGCTGGAGCATGTGGTCAGCCGCGCGGCGCTGCGCCTGCTCAGCCGTGGCGCGTCGCGCAGCGAGATCCTGACGCTGGAGCCCGATCTGCTGGACCTGGACAGCCATGCTGTCGGTGCGGTCGCGGCGCAGGTAGCCGATGAGCCGGTAGTCGCCGACGAGGTGCTGCCGCTGCGCTACACCGTCGATGCTGCCCAGCGCCAGGCCATCGTCCGGGCGCTGGAGGCCAGCGGCGAGAACTGGGCGCAAGCCGCCCGTCTGCTGGATGTCGACCCGAGCAACCTGCACAAGCTGGCGCGACGGCTGAAGCTCAAGTAGCGCCCGTCGGCCGGCGAGAGTCGCAGACGACCTGCCATGGTCTAACCTCATAACACAACCGAGGAGAGCTCCATGGCACTGGACCAGAACGAATTCGAAGCGCTGTTGAGCGAGGCGCAGGCCTTCGCCGAACGCGCCGCCAGCGAAAACAATCCGCTGCACTATCGCGACGCCTTCGCTGCGAGCCTGAAGGCCATACGCCTGCTTGGTGAGGAGTCCGGCGCGTGGCGGCAGATGGTCGCCCGTGCCACCGAGGAATTCGAGGGCGACGAGGGCATTTGAGGCAATTGCTCGCCAGCCATGGCACAGCTGGCGCGCACCTTCCGCTGCATTTCGTCGCAGTCGCGACGTCCGAGCAAACTTGACCCCTATCAATGCTGGCCAATGGTCAGCTGCCTAGACTGCCGGCTGTTTTCCGTTCAGCCGAACGACCGCCACGCCATCGGTGCGTGGCGCGCATGTACCCGAATGTCTAGGAGTTGTCATGCACCTGGTCTGCCCGGCAGGAAGCCTGCCCGCGCTCAAGGCCGCCGTCCAGCAGGGCGCCGATGCCATTTATGTCGGATTTCGCGACGACACCAACGCCCGCCATTTCGCCGGCCTCAATCTCGATGAAAAGCAGCTCGACAAGGGTCTGCAGCTGATCCGCGAGAAGGGCCGGCAGCTGTATATCGCCGTCAACACCTATGCCCAGCCGGACGGCTGGAATCGCTGGCAGCGCGCCGTGGATCAGGCCGCCGACATGGGCGTGGATGCGCTGATCGCGGCCGACCCCGGCGTGCTCGGCTATGCCAGCAAGCGCCATCCCAAACTCAATCTGCATCTGTCGGTGCAGGGGTCGGCTACCAATGCCGCCGCGCTGGGCTTCTATCAGCAGCGCTACGGCATCAGCCGCGCTGTGCTGCCGCGGGTGCTTTCGCTCAAGCAGGTCAAGCAGGTCGCGGCGAGCAGCCCGGTGCCGATCGAAGTGTTCGCCTTTGGCAGCCTGTGCATCATGGCCGAGGGTCGTTGCCATCTGTCTTCGTACCTTACCGGCGAATCACCCAATCTCTGTGGCGTCTGCTCGCCGGCCAAGGCGGTGCGCTGGAGCGAGGAGCCGGAAGGGCTGACCTCGCGCCTCAACAACGTACTGATCGACCGCTACGCCGAAGGCGAATCGGCTGGTTACCCGACGCTGTGCAAAGGGCGCTTCATGGTCAATGGTCAGCGCTTCCACGCGCTCGAAGAACCCACCAGCCTGAACACCCTGGATCTGATCCCCGAGCTTTCCGCCATCGGCGTCACCGCGATGAAGATCGAGGGCCGCCAGCGCAGCCCGGCCTATGTCGAGCAGGTCACTCGGGTCTGGCGCGCGGCGCTGGACAGCTATCTCAAGGCGCCGCAGCGCTACGCGGTCGAACCCGGCTGGCGGCAGGTGCTGGACGGTCTCTCCGAAGGCTCGCAAACCACCCTGGGTGCCTACCATCGGGCCTGGCAATGAACGAGGAGTCACCCATGAAACTTTCTCTGGGCCCGGTGCTGTTCTACTGGGATCGCCAGCAGACGCTGGACTTCTACGCCAACATGGCCAGCCAGCCGCTGGATGTTATCTACCTCGGCGAAACCGTTTGCTCCAAGCGCCGCGCGCTGATGCTCGACGACTGGCTTGGTCTGGCCCGCGATCTGGCTGAAGCCTCCTCGGCGCAGCTGGTGCTGTCCGGCCTGACCCTGGTCGAAGCCGCTTCCGAGCTATCCAGCCTGCGCCGCCTGTGTGACAACGGCGAGCTGCTGGTGGAAGCCAATGACATGGGCGCGGTGCAGCTGATGTCCGAGCGCAAGCTGCCCTTCGTTGGCGGCCCGGCGCTGAACCTATACAACGGCCACGCCCTGGCCGAGCTGGTGGCCAGCGGCATGACCCGCTGGGTGCCGCCGGTGGAAGCCTCCGGCAAGCTGATCAAGAGTGCCCGCGCGCAACTGCAGGAGCTGGGCGTGGCACTGCCGGAAATCGAGATATTCGCCTATGGTCATCTGCCACTGGCCTATTCGGCGCGCTGCTTCACCGCCCGTGCCGAGAACCGGCCGAAGGACGACTGCCAGTTCTGCTGCCAGAACTATCCCGAGGGCATTCCGCTGCTGAGCCAGGAGGGTGAGGCGCTGTTCACGATCAACGGTATCCAGACCATGTCTGCAGCGGTCAGCAACCTGCTCGCCGACTACGCGGGTCTGGTCGACAGCGGTGCCGATCTGCTGCGCCTGAGCCCGCGCGCTGCCGGTATGGACGAGGTGGTCGCTGCCTTCGATGCGGTGCGCAAGGGCGCGCTGCCGCCGCTGGCGGTGGACGGTTGCAATGGGTATTGGCATGGCCAGCCGGGCATGCTGCGCGCCGAGGAGGCCGGATTATGCTGAATCCACGTGCCCATCTGGTGAATCTCGGCGGGCGGCTGTTGCCGCTTGCGGCCAAGACGCCATTCCTGCTCCAGCGCCTTGCGCTGGAGCGCAGCCTCAATCAGGTATTCGCCGAAGCACTGAGCGACGGCGCCTTTGACGTGCTTGACGGCCACTGGATGAAGCTCGAAGTCGCCGACCTCGGCCTTGCCTGGTGCCTGACCTGCGAGCGCGAGCAGCTGCGCATTGCGGCGCAGGCACCGGTGGAGGTGACCATTCGCGGCAACTGGCGCGAGTTCCTGCTGTTGGCCAGCCGTCAGGAAGACCCGGATACGCTGTTCTTCCGCCGCCGGCTGGTTATCGAGGGTGATACCGAGCTGGGCCTGGCGATCAAGAATCTGATCGACAGTCTCGACCCCGACACGCTGCCGAGCTGGCTGTGGAAACTGCTGCAGGGTGCCGGCGAGGAGGTGGCGGCGGCCGGCCGGGCACAGGCGGCCAGAGCCTGACCGATTGTTCCGCCCGCAGCCGTCGCAAACTGCCTGCGCCTGCAAGGCTCAGGCTGGCGGACCGCCCCGGCGCGGCGCAGCAGTGCGGGGGGCGCAGGGCGCGCTACCCGCTGGAACGAACTGTTCCGCGATTCCAGCGACACGCTCAGTCCGTGGGTTTCAGGCCGTGCGCAACTGCATCCGGTCACTGGCGATAATGTCTTTCATGTCATCGAACAGCGCGCTGATCTCCTCCTCGCTGCAGTCTTCCCGATAGCGCTTGCGCAAGCCGTAGCTGCTGAGGGTGATGTGCACGTCGGGTGTCACGCCGTGCTGCGCGAGGCAGGCGCGGGCGCAATGCATCGGGCAGCCGTCGATGGCGAGAATGGGGCGGCCGGAGTTGGCTTTCTTCACCAGCGCTGCAACGCGCCCGCCGACGCCGGCGATGCAGGACATTTCCGCCAGCCCGGCGCGATCGAGACGCACCGCCAGGGTGTTGGCCAGCTGCGCGACATTCGAACAACCGGAGCATGAATAGACCAGGGGCGCAGGCGTTGTGGTGATCATCGCGTTTTCCTGACGGTGGCGTGGCGCGGGTCATTTTCCAAGGCGCGCCGGCGACTGGCTTTGACAGCAATCAAGAACACTGGGGCGTTCTGCCGCAGGTCACTCGTCATAGGCGGCGAGCTTGCGGTTGTCGAGAATCTCGATGCGTCGCCGCTGGACCGATATGGTTCCGGCGTCGATCAGCCGATGCAGGATGCGCGAGAAGGTTTCCGGCTGAATGCCCAGTTTCGACGCGATCAAGCGTTTCGGCACATCGAGCACCACCACGCCGCTGTCGTCCTGCTGCGATTGCGCGAGAAAGCGCACCACGCGATGGCTGGCGTTGGCCAGGGTGAGGGTGTCGATCTCGGTCATACGCTGGTGCAGACGAATGCTCAGGGTGGCGAGGATGTCTAGGCAGATATCCGGGTGCTGCTCGAGAATTCGCCGGTAATGCGGCCCGTTCAGGCTCGCCACCAGGCTGGCCTTTAGCGCGGTGGCGCTGACCGGATAGCTCGGCGTGCCCTTGAACAACAGCGCTTCGGCGAACGATTCACCGGCACGCATCACTTCCACCAGCTTCTCCTGCCCGTCGCAGACTACGCGGTGCAGCTTGATCTGGCCGCTGAAGAGGAAATAGAAGCGGTCGGCCTTATCGCCCTGATGAAACAGCGAGGCCCCCGCAGGCAGGCGCTTCAGGTTGGCAGAGGTGCACACCTCCTGTAACGCCGCCTCGGGCAGTCGGCTGAACAGATGGTGGCGGCGCAATTCCGCGACCAGGGTTTTTTCAGTGAGCATGTGTCCTCCCCCGGATTGAACCGGGTTTATCAGCCTGCATCCTAGGAGTCCGGTGTCCGCCGCTTCCTTGATCACGGACAAGAGTGTCGGCCATGAGCCGTCGGCGCCGTCGGGCGATCACTTGCCTGTGCTTGACGATGATCAATTCGGTAATGAGGTTCCACCTCTAAAGTCACACCATATTGTGTTTCTTGCGAATAAATTCACTACATATGGTTATGGAGGCGTTGATGCCCAGGCAGGCAGAGGTGGCGAAACCGGTTTCACTGCGCAAGCGCGATGGCCGACTGGCGGCGTTCGAAGTGGACAAGATCGAGCGCGCCATCGCGGCGGCGGGCGCGGCGACCGGCGAGTTCGAGTTGGCAGTGGCGCAGGCATTGGCCCAGGCCGTTCGTCAGCAACTGGCCCATCGCACGGCGGTGGAGGTGGAGCAGGTGCAGGACGGCGTCGAGCGTGCCCTGATGGCAGCCGGCTACTTCGATACCGCCCGGGCCTACATTGTCTACCGCGAACGCCATGCGCGTCTGCGCCGAGATCGCAAGGTGGTGGTCGAGGTCGCCGCCTCGATGAACGAATACCTCTCCCGCGAAGACTGGCGGGTGCGCGCTAACGCCAACCAGGGCTACTCACTCGGCGGGCTGATCCTCAACGTGTCTGGCAAGGTCACCGCCAACTACTGGCTGGACGAGGTCTACAGCCCGGAGATCGGCACGGCGCATCGCGAAGGTGATCTGCATATCCATGACCTGGACATGCTCGCCGGCTATTGCGCTGGCTGGTCACTGCGGACCCTGCTCAATGAGGGCTTCAACGGGATTCCGGGGCGGGTTGAGGCCAGCCCGCCCAAGCATCTGTCCAGCGCGCTGGGGCAGATGGTCAATTTTCTCGGCACGCTGCAGAACGAGTGGGCCGGCGCGCAGGCATTCAGCAGCTTCGATACCTACCTTGCACCGTTCGTGCGCAAGGACAACCTTGGCTTCGCCGAAATCCGCCAGGCCATTCAGGAGTTCATCTACAACCTCAACGTGCCGTCGCGCTGGGGCACGCAGACCCCGTTCACCAACCTGACCTTCGACTGGGTCTGCCCGGAAGATCTGCGCGAGCAAATCCCCTACATCGGCGGCGAGGAGATGCCCTTCGCCTACGGCGAGCTGCAGGCCGAGATGGAGCTGATCAACCGTGCCTATATAGAAGTGATGCAGGCCGGTGACGGCCTCGGCCGGGTTTTCACCTTCCCGATCCCGACCTACAACATCACCCACGATTTTCCCTGGGACAGCGAGAACGCCGAGCGCCTGTTCGAGATGACCGCGCGCTACGGGCTGCCGTACTTCCAGAACTTCCTCAATTCGGACATGCAGCCGAACCAGGTGCGTTCGATGTGCTGCCGCCTGCAGCTGGACGTGCGCGAGCTGCTCAAGCGCGGTGGCGGGCTGTTCGGTTCTGCCGAGCAGACCGGTTCGCTGGGCGTGGTGACGGTGAACTGTGCACGCCTGGGCTATCTCTTGCGCGGTGACAAGGCGGCGCTGCTCGAGCAATTGGATGCGCTGCTGGACATGGCGCGGCAGAGTCTGGAGGTCAAGCGCAAGGTCATCCAGCACCATATGGATGCCGGGCTCTACCCCTACACCAAGCGTTATCTGGGCACACTGCGCAATCACTTCTCCACCATCGGGGTGAACGGTCTGCACGAGATGGTGCGCAATTTCACCGACGACACCGAGGGGCTGCAGACCGCTGCCGGTCGCGCGCTGGCGATCGAGGTGCTCGACCACGTGCGGGCGCGGCTGGTGCAGTTCCAGGAAAACACCGGGCACCTCTACAACCTCGAGGCGACGCCGGCCGAAGGCACCACCTATCGTTTCGCCAAGGAAGACCGCAAGCGCTTCCCCGACATCCTCCAGGCGGGTTCGGCCGAGGCGCCGTACTACACCAACTCCTCGCAACTGCCGGTCGGCTTCACCGACGACCCCTTCGAGGCCTTGGAGCTGCAGGACGAGCTGCAGTGCAAGTACACCGGCGGCACCGTGCTGCACCTGTACATGGCCGAGCAGATTTCCTCGGCCGAGGCCTGCAAGAAGCTGGTACGCAATGCGCTGTCGCGCTACCGCCTGCCGTACCTGACGGTAACGCCCACCTTCTCGATCTGCCCGGTGCACGGTTATCTCGCTGGCGAGCACGAGTTCTGCCCGAAGTGCGATGAGGCGCTGCTGCACAAGCAGCAAGCCGAAGCGGCCCTGGCGGTCTGATCTGCGATCCCGTGTCACGCCGCTCCAATAGGTGCGGCGCCGCATAATCAACCCTAAGCAAAAGGAGCGTCACCATGAACCCACCCAGCCAACTGCCCCAGGACCAGCGCCAACGTTGCGAAGTCTGGACCCGCGTGATGGGCTATCACCGCCCGGTTACCGCGTTCAATCCGGGCAAGCAGTCCGAGCATCGCGAGCGCCTGCATTTCACTGAAGCAGCGGCGCGGTGACCGCAGCACTTCGCGTCGGGGGGCTGGTCCCCCTGACCACGCTGGACTTCCCAGACCATCTGGCCTGCGTGCTGTTCTGCCAGGGCTGCGGCTGGCGCTGCCGCTACTGTCACAACCCGCAGCTGATCCCCGCCTGTGGCAGTGAGGAAAAGCCATGGCCGGAGATTCTCGCCTTTCTCGAACAGCGCGTCGGCCTGCTCGAGGCGGTGGTGTTCAGCGGTGGCGAGCCGACCCTGCAGACCGCGCTGCCCGAGGCCATCGCCCAGGTGCGGGCGCTGGGCTACAAGGTCGGCCTGCACAGCGCCGGCATCAAACCGAAGTTGTTCGCCAACATCCTGCCGCTGGTGGATTGGGTCGGTTTCGACATCAAGGCGCTACCCGAGCACAGCAGCGCGATCACCGGCGTGGATGGCAGCGGCAAGGCCAACTGGAAGAGTCTCGAACACCTGCTGGAAAGCGGCGTCGAGCATGAGTGCCGGACCACCGTGCACTGGCAACTGTTCGACGCCGACATGCTGTGGGACATGGCTCAGCGCCTGCGCCGGCTGGGTGTCGAACGCTTCGCCGTGCAGTGCGTGCGCACCGCGCGCATGCTCGACGACAGCCTCGCCGAGAGCCGCGCACCCTACGATCAGCAGCGCCTGTGGGAGCGCCTGGATCGACTGTTCCCATTCTTCGTGCTGCGTGGATAGGCCGCTGCGGGGTGCCGCAACGGGCACCCCACTCAAGGCCTGATCGACCTCAGCTCCAGCCCCAGAACTGCAGCCACCAGCCATAGCCCACCAGCGCGCAACCGGCATTGACGCAGGCGAACGCCAGCAGCCGGCGCATGCCGTTGCCGCCGTGACGGCTGATCACGTTCCACGCCAGGTACAGACTCCACGCCACGGCACCGATCAGCAGCGCGGCGCGAGCCGGTTGCGCCCAGGCCAGTAGCAAGCCCTCGTAGCGCAGCAGCTTGACCGTGGTGGCGGACAGGCCGAGAAACAGCCCGGCGCCACCCAGCGGCACCAGTGCCAATGCGAGGTGCTGGAACACATTGTCGCCACGGCGCATTACCCGCACGGCGGCGCGCAGCAGTAGCCACAACGCGCCGCCGACGAGCAACGAGGCACCGAAGATGTAGGTGAGGATCACGGCGCCATCGAGCCAGGTGAAGGCATCGTTGGCCTGCGGATAGTGGGTCAGCAGCCACCAAGGCGCGTTGGCTTCCAGCGGCCAGATGATGTCGCTATCCACCAGCCATTCCGCGGCGGCCTGCTTGAGGGTGATGAACCAGGGACTGACCGTCCACTGGAAGGCGCCCATGGCCAGGCCGATCATGCCGAACAGCAACAGCGTGCTGTCCCAGTGATCGCTTTGCTGCTGGCCGCCGACGATAAGAATTTCCGAATTGGGCGAACGGGCGCTCAGCTGCACTGCACCGCGCTGGCTGCTGCATCGGCCACAGGCATGGCAATCGGCATTGCCCTGCATGCGGCGGATGTCGATAAGCGGGGCGCAGTTGGGCGTCGGCAGGTGCGGTTCACGATTTTCCAGCCAGCGCTGTTCGTCGACCTTGTAGTGCACCGGCGCCAAGCGGGCGAGCAGGGCGAACACGCCGCTGACCGGGCACAGATGGCGGCACCAGACCCGCTTGCCGCGGCCGTAGAGAAAGCCCACCAGCATTGCTGCGACGGTGGAGCCGCCGAGGATCAGCAGTGCCGCCTGGGCATAGTCATAGACGCTGATCAGCTGGCCGTAGACGGTGGTGAGGATGAAGGCGATGGTCGGCCAGCCGCTCCAGCGTACCCAGCGCGGGGTGCGTTTGTTCAGCCCGCGCCAGCTGATCCATTCGCTGAGCGAGCCTTCGGGGCAGAGCACGCCGCACCACAGACGGCCGAAGAAGATCATCGACAGCAGCACGAAGGGCCACCACAGGCCCCAGAAGATGAACTGCGCCAGTACCGTCAGGTTGTCGAGCATGCGGGCCTGGGCCGGCGGCAGATCAAGAAAGGCGGGGATCACCAGCAGCGTCAGGTAGAACCCCACCACCAGCCACTGCAGCGCGCGAATGGCTTTCGCATGCTGGCGCAGCAGGTCACCGAGTCGCGCCAGCCACGGCGCCTGGGTGATCATGCTGGCCTCGCAGCGAGCTGCACCTGTGCCCGCGGTTTGAGCCATGCCCACGCGGCGAGCCAGTAAAGGCCCAGAACTACCGCGGCGGCCAGCGAAGGCATGGCGCGATAGCCGGTGAGGCCGGCCAGGGTGCCGCCGAGCGCGCCGCCATCATCCAGCAGGGCCGAGGTATCCCAGAGCGGATCGCCGAACACCGTGTACAGCACTTCCGGCACGTCCATACCCATCAGCTGGCCGCTGAAGCGATCCAGCGCGGCCATCAGCAATGCGCCGCCGAGCAGCAGCAACATCACTTCGCTGACCTGGAAGAAACGCCGCCAGCTGAAGTAGCGGCTGCCGGCCTGCAGGGCTGCATAACTGAGCACTGCGAGGACGAAACCGAGTACACCGCCGATGACGAAGCGGGTGAGGTCCATACCCGCCTGCTGGTTACCGATGCCGTAGAGGAACACCACTGTCTCGCTGCCTTCACGACCGACGGCGAGCATGGCCAGCAGCAACAGGCCGATGCCGCTGCCCTGGCCGAGCTTTTCCGCAGCGCTGTTCTGCAGGCTGGTCTTCAGCGTGCGGCCATGCTGATGCATCCAGCCGACCATGTGCAGGATCAGCAGGCTGGCTACCAGCAGCATCGCGCACTGGAACCATTCGCCACCGCTGCCCGCCAGCCAGTCGCCGGCCTGCAGTACGCCCCAGCCCAGCGCAGCGGCCAGACCGAGGCCGGCAGCGACACCGGCCCAGAGCATGCGCAGCGCATTGCCCGCGCCTGGTTGCTGGCGCAGCCAGGCATGCAGGATGCCGATGACCAGCAGGGCCTCGACGCTTTCGCGCCAGACGATGAACATGGATTGGCCCATGGGACTCTCCTCAGAAAAGCAACTACTTGGCGACGATCTCGCCTTCGGGAAGATCCATATGGAATTCGTCGAAGAATGGATAGCGGCCCGGCTTCAGTGGGTGGATCACGACGAAGGAGGTCACCCCGGGTGACAGCACCTTCTCGACGCGTAGCGGGGTGCTCTCGAACTCGGTCGGCCCGCTGCCGGCGTTGTGCACGATGATCTTGAAGCGCTGGCGGGCAGGGACTTCGATGGTCGCTGGCTCGAAGTGGCCGTCACGTATGGTCAGCTCGTACGTCGGCAGCGCGGCCTGCGCCGGGCTCGCGAGCCCGACCAGTATCGGCAGCACGCCGAGCAGCGATTGCCCGGCGCGACGCATCAGTAGCCCCCTTTCTTGCCGATGCCGGCGTAGGTGAACTCGTACGTCAGCTCGCAGCCTTCGAACCAGGGGGCGACGCCGGTTTCCTTGTCGGTGTGGCGACCGAACATGTTGTGCCCCGAGCCTGGCGGCAGGATCTTGTAGGTCAACTGGTACTTGCCTGGGCCGAGCAGCTTGACGTTGTCACCGTAGTGCGGGCCGTCGTTTGCCACCATCGGATGGAAATCGCCTTCGACGACTTCGTCGGAACCCTTCTTGCGCAGCGTGTAGTGGATGCTCAGATATGGCACGAAGCTGCCTTCCTGCCAGCCGTTGCGGTTGTCTTCGGTGGCGCTGATATCGGCCTCGAGATGCACGTCGGACTCGGCCGCGGCACGCATCATGCCCGGTGGGTCCATTTCGACCGGCTGCAGATACACCGCGCCGACCTCCATGCCGCCGCACTGCTGCGGTTCGCCGATGGGATATTCCTTCGCCTGGGCGAGCGGGGTGAGCAGCAGGGTGGTGATGGCCAGTGTGGCGGGGATGCGCATTGGGAATTCTCCGGAAACAGAAAGGACGGAGCGAAGATTGCACTTGCGCTTCCGAATGATAATGATTCGCGTCAATTTCCCAAGAAATATTTTGTTACCGGTGTCTGAATGCAAGGCTGTATGCCGCTGCAGATGGCTATTTGCGGGCGCTGCAGGCTAACTGCGACAGGTCGTCACAGTGGCGCTTGGTGTGGGTGTGCGGGGAGCAGCGACCCGAACCGGCGCCGAACGAATCCTCTAAGATGGTGCACCTTTCGTATCCGGGGACTTCATGCAACCGCCCGTCTCACTCGACGCCCGTACCGCGCGAATTTTGCCGTGGCTGGTGGCCATCGCCTTCTTCATGCAGACGCTGGACGGCACCATTCTCAATACCGCGCTGCCCGCCATGGCGCGCGATCTGGCGGAAAACCCGCTGCGTATGCAGGGCGTTGTGATCGCGTACATGCTCACAGTGGCGTTGCTGATTCCGGCATCCGGCTGGATTGCTGACCGCTTCGGTAGCCGGCGCATCTTCGTGACCGCCATCGTGCTGTTTTCCGTGGGCTCGCTGTTGTGCGCGTTGTCGACCAGCTTCAACCAGCTGGTGGCTTCCCGCGTGCTGCAGGCGCTGGGCGGAGCGCTGATGCTGCCGGTGGGGCGGCTGGTGGTGCTGCGGGCATTTCCGCGCAGCGACTTCGTGCGGATCATGGCCTTTATCGCACTGCCAGGACTGGTCGGCCCGTTGCTCGGGCCAACCCTGGGTGGCTGGCTGGTGGAGTACGCCTCCTGGCACTGGATCTTCCTGATCAATCTGCCGGTGGGCGTGATTGGCTGCATCGCCGCGCTGCGCTTCATGCCCGATCTCAAAGGGCCCGAGCGGGTGCGCTTCGATACGCTCGGCTTCCTGCTGTTCGGCGCAGCGATGGTGCTGGTCACCATCGCGCTGGAGGGGCTCGGCCAGATGCACATGTCGCATGCCCGGGTGATGCTGCTGCTGTTCGGCGGCGCAGCGTGCATGGCGGCCTACTGGCTGCGCGCCGGGCGCATCGATGCGCCGCTGTTCAGCCCTAAGCTGTTCCATACGCGCAGCTTTGCGGTGGGCATCTTCGGCAACCTGTTTGCCCGGCTGGGTGGTGGCGCGCTGCCGTTCCTGTTGCCATTGCTGCTGCAGGTGGCGCTTGGCTATTCGCCGGCGCAGGCCGGGATGAGCATGATTCCGCTGGCCTTGGGTGCGATGGCGGTCAAATCCCTGGCCAAGCCGATCATCGATCGTCTCGGTTATCGCCGTCTGCTGATCGGCAACACGCTGCTGCTCGGCTGCCTGATCGCCAGCCTGGCGACCATCGATGGACAAACGCCGACGTGGCTGCTGCTGGTGCATCTGGGCCTGATCGGCATGGTCAACTCGATGCAGTTCACCGCGATGAACACCGTCACCCTGGTCGGCCTTAGCCATGCCGACGCCAGTAGCGGCAATAGCCTGCTGTCGGTGGTGGTGCAGCTATCAATGAGCCTTGGCGTCGCCACCGCCGGTGCGCTGCTGGGAGGCTTTACCGTGGACGACGCGCAGGGCAGCGAGGTGCTGCGGGCATTTCAGCTGACGTTTCTCTGCGTCGGCGGTATGGCGATGCTCGCTGCCGCATTGTTCCTGCAGCTGGAACATCGCGACCCTGGCCATGACGACGATGTGCGGCGACCGGTGGACGTCGGCGAGTAATCCTCTGTCGACCTGTAACGAATCACGACAGGTGGTCGCAGTGGCGCTGCGTCATGCTGGCACATCGCCGGGCGGCCTGCGTGGTCCATAGCCGTCCTTCACTAGCAGATGGCGGCAATGACCTGCTGCAAATGTTTACCTGTGCAAGTAAACATTATCGACCTGTCGTCATAAGCTACATATCGTTGAGCCTCTGGAAGCGGCATTGCGCCGCAAGCAAAGGAGCGAAACGATGAGTGCAATGAGCCTCGCCTGGCTGCTGATCGGCACCTCGCTGTGCGGCGTGATGGTGCTACTGGTACTGCTCTGGCTGCTATGGATGGGCCGGCAGAGCCAATGCCGAGAACTGGAAGTGCTGCGCGAACTGCTGGATGGCCTTGGTCAGGTGATCGTGCGCCTGGAGCAGGACAAGGCTGAGTTGACTTCCGGGCTGCGGGCGGAAAAGGCGCAAGCCGCCCAGCTACGTCGTCAGCTAGAACTGCTACGTCGTTGAGCGTGGTGTTATTTTGTTGTTTAAACAAACATATTTCTTCGAAATCGTCCCGCTCGTCGTTATGATGCCGCCTGATTGTTTATAAAAACTACAAATCAGGAGGTTTTCATGCATCCCGTAGTGGTCGAAGTCACCCAGCGCCTGATCAAGCGTAGCCGGCCTACGCGCGAAGCCTATCTCGCCATGGTTCGCGGCGCTGCCAGTGCCGGGCCTGCCCGCAACGGCGCGCAATGCGCGAACTTCGCCCATGGCGTTGCCGGTTGCGGCGCGCAGGACAAGCAGCGCCTGCGGCTGCCGGATGCGGCCAACATCGCCATCGTCACGGCCTACAACGACATGCTCTCGGCGCATCAGCCCTATGAGGACTACCCCGAGCGCCTGCGCCACGCGCTGCGCGATATCGGCTCGGTGGGGCAGGTGGCCGGCGGTGTGCCGGCGATGTGTGACGGCGTCACCCAGGGCGAGCCGGGCATGGAGCTGGCCATCGCCAGTCGCGAGGTGATCGCCATGAGCACCGCGGTGGCGCTGTCGCACAACCTGTTCGATGGGGCGCTGCTGCTCGGCATCTGCGACAAGATCGTTCCCGGTTTGCTGATCGGTGCGCTGCGCTTCGGGCATCTGCCCGCTGTGTTCGTGCCGGCCGGGCCGATGCCGTCCGGCCTGGCCAACAAGGACAAGGCCGCGGTGCGCCAGCGCTACGCCGAAGGCAAGGCAGGTCGCGACGAGCTGCTGGCGGCGGAAATGCAGGCCTATCACAGTCCCGGTACCTGTACCTTCTACGGCACCGCCAACACCAACCAGATGCTGATGGAGGTCATGGGCCTGCACTTGCCGGGCTCTTCCTTCGTCAACCCGGGCACGCCATTGCGCGATGCGCTGACCGCCGAGGCCGCGCGGCAGGTCACTCGACTGACGCCACAGGGCGGCAGCTTCACGCCGCTCGGTGAGCTCGTCGACGAGCGCGTATTGGTCAACGCCATCGTCGCGCTGCATGCCACCGGCGGCTCGACCAATCACACCCTGCACATGCCGGCCATCGCCCAGGCGGCGGGCATCCAGCTGACCTGGCAGGACATGGCCGACCTTTCCGCAGTGGTGCCGACGCTGGCGCGGGTCTATCCCAATGGCTCAGCCGACATCAATCACTTCCATGCCGCGGGCGGCGTCGCGCTGCTGGTGCGCGAGCTGCTCGATGCCGGCCTGCTGCATGAGGATGTGCATACCGTGATGGGTCGTGGCCTCAGTCGCTATACCCAGGAGCCCTTCCTCGAAGGCGGTCGATTGACCTGGCGTGAAGGCGCTGCGGCGAGCCTGGACGAAAGCATCCTGCGGCCGGTTGCGCGGCCGTTCTCGGCTGAAGGCGGGCTGCGGGTGATGAGCGGCAATCTCGGTCGCGGGGTGATGAAGGTGTCCGCCGTGGCGCCCGAGCACCGTGTCGTGGAAGCGCCGGCGCGGGTCTTTGCCGATCAGCTGGAGTTGGTCGAGGCCTTCAAGGCGGGCGAGCTGGAGCGCGACGTCGTTGCGGTGGTGCGCTTCCAGGGGCCGCGCGCCAACGGCATGCCCGAGTTGCACAAGCTGACGCCTTATCTTGGTCTGTTGCAGGACCGCGGTTTCAAGGTCGCGCTGGTCACCGACGGGCGCATGTCCGGTGCGTCGGGCAAGGTGCCGGCGGCGATTCATGTGTGCCCGGAGGCAATCGATGGCGGCCCGTTAGCGCGCGTGCGCGACGGCGATCTGCTGCGTGTGGATGGGCAGAACGGTGTGCTCGAGGTGCTGGTCGATGCCGCCGAGCTGGCCGATCGGTCGCCGGCTGCTGCGCCGCCTGTGGGTGTGCAGGGCTGCGGGCGCGAGCTGTTTGGCTTTATGCGCTCGGCGTTCAGCTCCGCTGAGCAGGGCGCCAGCGTGTTCACTGCTGGGCTGGAGGCGCTGCGATGAGGCTGGCGCTGGTCGGCGATATCGGCGGCACCAATGCGCGCTTCGCGCTGTGGCGCGACTCGCGGCTGGAGTCGGTACGGGTGCTGGCGGCGGCGGATTTCGCCACGCCCGAAATGGCGGTTGAGTATTACCTGGCATCCCTCGGCCTGGCGCCGGGCAGCGTCGAGGCAGCCTGTTTGGCCTGCGCCGGGCCGGTCAAAGGCGAGCAATTCACGTTCACCAACAATCACTGGCGGCTGACGCGAAGCGACTTCTGCGGCGCCCTGCAGCTGGACGAGCTGCTGCTGATCAATGACTTCGCCGCGATGGCGCTAGGCATGACGCGGGTAAGCGAGACGGGGCGGCGCATGATCTGTGCTGGTGAGGCCGAGCCCGATGCGCCGGCCCTGGTTATCGGGCCGGGCACCGGGCTTGGCGTCGCCGCGTTGCTGCCCTTGGGTGGCGGTAATTGGCGTGCTCTGCCGGGGGAGGGTGGACACGTCGATCTGCCCGTGGCGGATGCTCACGAGGCGGCGCTGTGGCAGATGCTCTTCGCCCAGCTTGGCCATGTGCGCGCGGAAGACGTGCTCAGTGGTGGCGGCCTGTTGCTGCTCTATCGTGCGGTCTGTGCCCTGGCCGGTTTGATGCCGCGACTGGTGTCGCCGGCTGAGGTCACGGCGGCTGCGCTGGCTGGCGATCATGTCGCGGTGGCGACCCTGGAGCAGTTCTGCGTGTGGCTCGGGCGGGTCGCCGGCAACAACGTGCTCACGCTCGGCGCGCGCGGTGGGGTGTATATCGTCGGTGGTGTGGTGCCGCGTTTCGCCGATTTTTTCGCGGCCAGCGGTTTCGCCCGAGGCTTCGCCAGCAAGGGTTCCATGAGCGGCTATCTCGGCGATGTGCCGGTGTGGCTGGTCACCGCTGACTATCCGGGGCTGGAGGGCGCCGGTGTGGCGCTGGAACAGGCGCTGGCACGCTGATCGGGTGCTTTTTCGGATATGTGGCGGCCGGATGTTGTTATAGCAACATCCGGCGTCTCATGCCGGCGCGATTGCCTCAGCTCGGCTCTTCGTCCGCCGGATAACGGCTGGCATTAAGGCTTTCCTTTACCTTGCGCAGGTGCGGCTGGAAATCCACGCCGCGGCGCAGGGTCATGCCGGTGGCGAGCACGTCGAGCACCGTGAGCTGGATGATGCGCGAGGTCATCGGCATGTAGATGTCGGTGTCCTCGGGCAGCGGAATGTTCAGGCTCAGCGTGCTGGCCTGTGCCAGCGGTGAGCCGGCGGCGGTCAGGCCGAGTACCGAGGCGCCGTTCTGCCGGGCGATGCGCGCCACCTCCACCAGCTCGCGGGTACGCCCGGTGTAGGAAATGATCACGAACAGCTCGCCGGTGTGCGCCACCGAGGCCAGCATTCGCTGCATCAGCACGTCCGAATGGGCGGTTACCGCCAGGTTGAAGCGGAAGAACTTGTGCTGCGCATCCAGCGCCACCGAGGCCGAGGCGCCGAGGCCGAAGAAGTGAATCTGCCGGGCCTGGATCATCAGGTCGACGGCGCGGCTGACCAGCTGCGGGTCGAGGCTCTGGCAGGCGCTGTCCAGCGAGGCGATGGCCGAGCCGAAGATCTTGCGCGTGTACTCCGCCGGGCCGTCGTCGGGTTCCACCGCCTGGCTGACGTAGGCGGCGCCGCTGGCCAGGCTCTGCGCCAGCTGCATCTTCAGTTCCGGATAACCGCTGACGCCGAACGAGCGACAGAAGCGATTCACTGTCGGCTCACTGACTTGCGCGGTCTGCGCCAGGGTGGCGATGCTGAAGCGGGTGGCCTGCTGCGGGTTGCGCAGGATCACCTCGGCGACCTTGCGCTCGGCCTTGTTGAGGTCTTCGATGCGGCGCTGGATCTGCTCGAGCAGGTTGTGTACGCGGTCCATGTCGGTCCTGATGCGGCTTGCCAAAGGGGTGGTCTATCCTACTGAGGGCGGTGCGGAGCGGCCACAGGTATCTAAATTTGCGGTAAATGTTGTTTTTATTACTACATTGAACTTGAATAACAGGGCATCGCCGTGTATTCATAGTGCAGTTTTAGTAGAAGAACAAACATCATGACGCCACTATCTGTCGAACCCTGCACCCTGGCGCTGTTCGGCGCCCTTGGTGATCTGGCCCTGCGCAAGTTGTTTCCCGCGCTCTATCAGCTTGATCGCGCCGGCCTGCTTCCAACCGAAACGCGCCTGCTCGCGCTGGCTCGTGAGAGCGGCGAGGCGGCGAGCCATCTGGCGATGATCGAAGAACATCTGCGTCGCCACGTCGGCGAGCGCGACCTCGACGAAGCCGTGCTGCAGCGCTTCATGGCGCGCCTGGACTACCTGAGCATGGATTTCCGCCGCGCCGAGGATTTCGTCGCGCTAGCGGACAAGGCCGGCAACGCGGAAAGCATCGTCGCCTTCTTCGCCACCCCGGCATCTGTCTACGGTGCGATCTGCGCCGGGCTGGCCGAGGCCGGGCTGGCCGAGCGCACCCGCGTGGTGCTGGAAAAGCCCATCGGCCATGACCTGGAATCTTCCCGCGAAGTGAACGACGCGGTGGCGCGCTTCTTCCCGGAAGACCGCACCTACCGCATCGATCATTACCTGGGCAAGGACACGGTGCAGAACCTGATCGCCCTGCGCTTCGCCAACAGCCTGTTCGAAACCCAGTGGAACCAGAACCACATCTCCCACGTGGAGATCACCGTTGCCGAAACCGTCGGTATCGAAGGCCGCTGGGGCTACTTCGATCAGGCCGGCCAGTTGCGCGACATGATTCAGAATCACCTGCTGCAGCTGCTCTGCCTGATCGCCATGGACCCGCCCAGCGACCTCTCGGCCGACAGCATCCGCGACGAGAAGGTCAAGGTGCTCAAGGCGCTGGCGCCGATTGCGCCAGAACATCTTGGCCAGCAGCTGGTGCGCGGCCAGTACGTCGCCGGCAGCATCCTTGGCCGCCACGTGCCGGGCTATCTGGAGGAAGAAAACTCCAACACCCAGAGCGACACCGAAACCTTCGTCGCGCTGCGGGCGGAAATCTGCAATTGGCGCTGGGCCGGCGTGCCGTTCTACCTGCGTACCGGTAAGCGCATGCCGCAGAAGCTGTCGCAGATCGTTATCCACTTCAAGGCGCCGCCGCACTACATCTTCGCCCCGGAACAGCGCCAGCTGATCGGCAACAAGCTGATCATCCGCCTGCAGCCGCAGGAGGGCATCTCGCTGCTGGTGATGACCAAGGACCAGGGCCTGGACAAGGGCATGCAGCTGCGCAGCGGCCCGCTGCAGCTGAACTTCTCGGAAACCTACAAGAGCCCGCGTATCCCCGATGCCTACGAGCGCCTGTTGTTGGAAGTGATGAAGGGCAACCAGAACCTCTTCGTGCGCAAGGACGAAATCGAATACGCCTGGAAGTGGTGCGACCAGCTGATCGACGGCTGGCAGCGCGTCGGCGCCCCACCCAAACCTTATGCAGCAGGCAGCTGGGGACCGGCTGCCTCGATTGCCCTGATCAGCCGTGATGGCAGGAGTTGGTATGACGATCTCTAATCTCGATCTGCCCGTGCAGACCCTGGGTTTCAGCCTTGGTGACGCCGAGCAGTTGGCCGGCGAACTGGCACTGACCGTTAGCAACGCCCTACGTGGTGCGATCACCGAGCGCGGTGCGGCGACCCTGGTGGTTTCCGGCGGCCGCAGCCCGATCGCCTTCTTCGAGCGCCTGGCGCAGCAGGAACTGGATTGGGCCAAGGTCACCGTCAGCCTCGCCGACGAGCGCTGGGTGCCGGTCAGCCATCCCGACAGCAACGAAGGCCTGCTGCGTCGCCATCTGTTGCAGGGGCCGGCCGCCGCGGCACGCCTGGTTGGCCTGTACCAGAGCGCGGCGAGTCTGGAAGAGGCCGCCGAACGCGCCGACGCCGTATTGGCCGAGCTGCCGCCGATCGACGTGCTGGTGCTGGGCATGGGCGAGGACGGCCACACAGCCTCGCTGTTCCCGGAGAGCCCGAATCTGCAGCAGGCGCTCGACCCGCGTGGTACGCGGCGCTGCCTGCCGATGCAGGCGCCAACTGTGCCGCGCCAGCGCCTGAGTATGAGCCTGTCGCTGCTGGCCAGCGCCCGCCTGACGCTGCTCGCTCTGCACGGCCCGGGCAAGCTGGCCACGCTCAATCAGGCCCTGGCTGGCGAGCCCTACGAAGCGATGCCGATTCGCGCCTTCCTCGCCCGTCCCCTCGAAATCTACTGGTGCCCCTGAGGCCGCAAGGAATTACCCATGACATCTATCCAAACCAGCGCCGACGCCATGAACGACAAGATCGCCCTGATCGACCAGTGGTGCAGCGCTGCGCGCATCCTGCCGGTGATCACCATCGAGCGTGAGGCGGACATTCTGCCGCTGGCCGATGCTCTGGCCGCCGGTGGCCTGCGCGTGCTCGAAATCACCCTGCGTTCGGCGCTGGGCCTGGGCGCCATTCGCCTGCTGCGCGAGCAGCGTCCGGAGCTGATCGTCGGCGCCGGCACCGTGCTCGACGCCAACATGCTCGAGCAGGCCGAGGCCGCTGGTGCACAGTTCATCGTCTCGCCCGGCAGCACGCCGGCGTTGCTTGAAGCCGCCTTGCAGGGCCCGCTACCGCTGCTGCCAGGCGTCGCCAGTGCTTCGGAAATTATGCTCGGCTACGCGATGGGCTATCGCCGCTTCAAGCTGTTCCCCGCCGAGATCTGTGGCGGCGTGGCAGCGCTCAAGGCGCTGGGCGGGCCGTTCGGTGACATCCGCTTCTGCCCGACCGGTGGCGTCAATGCGCGCAATGCGCGGGATTACCTCAGCCTGGCCAATGTGATGTGCGTTGGCGGCACCTGGATGGTCGACGCCAAGGCCGTGCGTGCCGGCGACTGGGCCGCCATCGAAAGCGCCACGCGCCAGGCCCTGCAGGCGCTGGACAGCGCGCCGGCGGCCGAGCTGCCGCGCGACTTCGACCTGCGCGCCGAGCGTGCCGAACAGCGCGAGCTGTAATCGTCCCATCCCCCGCGGCGGGCGAAGGCCCGCCGCATCTTCCCCTATCTTCTCGCTACCTGGAGGTTGCATGAGCAACGCGCGCCCGCTTTCCGAGCTTTTCCCCCGTCTGGATGAGATTCCCGAAGCCTATCGTCCGGACGCACCGGTGACGCAGCGCGATTATCTGGTCGATGGCGAGTTGATGCACTGGGACGGCCCGCTGGCCGAAGTTCGCAGCCCGGTGTTTCTGCGCGAGGCCGATGGCAGCGAGCATCAGGTGGTCCTCGGCAGCACGCCGTTGCTGGATGCCGACGCCGCGTTGCGTGCATTGGACGCCGCTGTCGCCGCCTATGACTACGGTCGCGGTGCCTGGCCGACCATGCGCGTGGCCGAGCGCATCGCCCATGTCGAGAGCTTTCTGGCGCGCATGCGCGAACAGCGCGACGCGGTGGTCAAGCTGCTGATGTGGGAGATTGGCAAGAACCTCAAGGATTCGGAGAAGGAATTCGACCGCACCTGCGACTACATCGTCGACACCATCCATGCTCTGAAGGAACTGGACCGCAGCTCCAGCCGCTTCGAGCTGGAGCAGGGTACGTTGGGGCAGATCCGTCGGGTACCGATGGGCGTGGCGCTGTGCATGGGGCCGTACAACTACCCGCTGAATGAAACCTTCACCACGCTGATCCCGGCGCTGATCATGGGCAACACGGTGGTGTTCAAACCGGCCAAGTTCGGTGTGCTGCTGGTACATCCGCTGCTCGAAGCCTTCCGCGACAGCTTCCCGGCCGGCGTCATCAATGTCATCTACGGTCGAGGCCGCGAGACGGTCAGCGCGCTGATGGCCAGCGGCAAGATCGACGTGTTCGCCTTTATCGGCACCCACAAGGGCGCCGCCGATCTGAAGAAACTGCACCCGCGTCCGCACCGCCTGCGCGCCGCGCTGGGGCTGGATGCGAAGAACCCGGGCATCGTTCTGCCGGATGTCGATCTGGACAACGCTGTGGAAGAGGCGGTGACCGGTGCGCTGTCGTTCAATGGCCAGCGTTGCACGGCATTGAAGATCCTCTTCGTGCACGAGGCGGTGCTCGATGGCTTTCTCGAACGCTTCGCCGCTCGCGTCAACGCGCTCAAGCCGGGCATGCCTTGGGAGCCCGGCGTCGCGCTGACGCCGCTGCCCGAGCCGGGCAAGACCGATTACCTGCATGCGGTGCTCGAAGACGCCGTGGCCAAGGGCGCGCGAGTGGTCAATGCCGGCGGCGGCGAGTCGCACCAAACCTTCTTTCATCCGGCGGTGCTGAGCCCGGTTGATTCGTCCATGCGTGTCTATCACGAAGAGCAGTTTGGCCCGCTGGTGCCGGTAGTGCCGTACCGCGACCTGCAGGAAGTGATCGACTATGTGACCGCCTCCGACTACGGCCAGCAGCTGTCGATCTTCGGCAACGATCCGGCGCAGGTCGGCGAGCTGGTGGATGCCTTCGTCAACCAGGTCGGTCGCATCAACATCAATGCCCAGTGCCAGCGCGGGCCGGACAGCTACCCGTTCAATGGTCGCAAGAATTCCGCCGAAGGCACGCTGTCGGTACATGACGCCCTGCGTGTGTTCTCCATCCGCACCCTGGTGGCGACGCGCTTCAACGAGGCCAACAAGCAGCTGGTCGACCGGATCATTCGTGACCGGCAGTCGAGCTTCCTGACCACCGACTACATCTTCTGACGGAGCGCCACAATGGCCGCACCCGTGCTCGCCCAGCCGCTGGTGCTGGGCATGATGCGCCTGCTGGAATACCCCGAGCTGGGTGAACCCCAGGCACTGCTGGCGTTCATCGAACGCTGTGTCGAGCGCGGGCTGAACGGTTTCGACCATGCCGATATCTATGCTGGCGGGCGCTGCGAGGCGCACTTCGGCGCGGCCCTGAGTCAGGCACCGGGGCTGCGTCAGCGCCTGCAGATCATCGGCAAGGCCGACATCGTGCCGGCCGGGCAGGATTGTTCGCGCTGGCGGGTCAAGCACTACGATTCCAGCTCCTGCTATCTGCGCCAGGCGGTGGACGGCAGCCTGACGCGGCTGGGTGTCGAGCGGCTCGACGGCTTTCTGCTGCATCGCCCGGACCCGCTGCTGCAGGTCGACGAGGTGGCCGACACGCTGAACGAGCTGATCGCCAGCGGCAAGGTGGGCTGAATCGGCCTGTCCAACGCAGAGGTGTTGCACTGCCAGGCGCTGGCGCAGCGCGTGCCACTGCGCTGCAACCAGATCGAACTCTCGCTGCAAGCCCAGCACGGGGTATGGAACGGCGGTTTGCATGCCTTGCAGGCCGCGGGCCTGCAAGTGCTGGCCTGGTCGCCCATGGCGGGTGGGCGCTTCGGCGAGCGTTTACGCAGCGCGCTCGAAGAAGTCGCCGCGGATCGGGGCGCGACTGCCAATCAGGTAGCGCTGTCCTGGCTGCGGCAGTTGCCCGGTCGTCCGCTGCCGATCCTCGGCAGCCTGCGCTGGGAGCGGATCGAGGAGGCGCTGCTGGGCGCTGAACTGACCCTCGACCGTCCCACCTGGTTCTACCTCAGCGAAGCGGCCCGCGGGCATGAGGTGGCGTAGGCAGGGGCTCATCTGTCCGCTATCCAAGGTGGAAAATGCTTCGCAGTTTTCCACCCTACGGGGTGGTTCGTAGGGTGGATGACGCTTCACCCATCCACCGCGTGGCATTCGCGATGGGACCGCATCGGCTACATCTTTGATGACCATACCCACGCTCCGGCGCGGACACGGGAGCTGCTGATGGTTCCACGCTGGAGCATGGGACCAACATCGATCTCCGTTCAGCAATCAGTAAACCTGCGATCGACGGGCGCTGCGAGTGGTCCAAAACAGTGCGCCGCTGTGCTAGGGTCGCGTCCGCCGCGGGACGACCCGCTGGCATGTCGAATCGTGCGGGGACGACCCTGCAGTTGATGGAGTCATCGTCATGCATTCGGCCTGGATCATGCTGATCGTAGCCGGCCTTCTGGAAGTGGGGTGGGCCATTGGCCTCAAGGCTTCCGAAGGCTTCACCCGCCCGCTACCCAGTGTGCTCACCATAGCGGCCATGGCTGGCAGCTTTTTCCTGCTCGCGCGTGCCATGCAGGTTCTGCCGGTGGGCACCGCCTACGGCATCTGGGTCGGTATCGGCGCATTGGGTACCGTGCTGCTGGGCATTCTCATCTTCGGCGAAAGCGCCTCGCCCGCGCGGCTGGTGAGCGTGCTGCTGTTGCTGGCTGGGCTGGTTGGTCTGAAGCTGAGCGCCTGAGGAGTCTCTGCGGCGCTCACTCCCGAACGTGTGCCCGTCAGTCCTGCAGCTTCAGATGCGAGATATCCGGCACCACGGCGGTGGTGTCGCGCGGCTTTTCGCCCATGTCGCTGCCCACCGGGGCAAGGCTGAACTGAGAAAGGTCCACGCGCGGCGCCTCTGGCTCGGGCCGGGCGTCCTGCAGGTCGACGCCGACCGGCGCAATACCGAAGTCCGGTGCCTCGACGTCGGCGAAGGCTGCCATGTATTCGTCACGCGGCGTCACCTTGAGTGTGGCCGGGGCGTCGCTCGTTTTTCCTGCGCTGCTCTCGGCGCTGGCCGCGCTGGCCGCCGTCGATGCCGGAGGCGGCGCCAGTTCGATTTCTTCCACATCGACGGGCAGCGGTTTGATTTCTACCTGCGCGCCGGCACGCTCCATCGCCTGGCGATATTTTTCGGCCGCGGCGAAGTCCAGATTCTGCTTGATCACGATGCGCCGGCCGGAGAACAGCAGCGCGATGCGCTGGGCGTCGGCCTGGAACAGCTTGGTCAGGTTGGCCTCGACCTGCTCGAGCTTGGCGCCCGGAAGCAGTTGGCCGGAAAAGGCGATCTCGTAGAGACTCATGGTGCGGTTCCTTTTGTAACCGATGCCATTGATCGTGGAGGCGGCGGGGCGCCTCGGGACGGAAACGTAAGCGAGGTGGCGATGATCTGGCAAAGAGCAAACTGCTGCACTCGCCGGTGTCACAAGTTTGCATGCCGCCATAGCGTCAGGGTAGCGGTGCGAACAGGGCGTCGATGTCGCGTTCGCCAAGCTGCAAGCTGCCGTCGACTGCACCTTCGAGCACACCGGCCGCGAGTTCGGCCTTGCGCGCCTGCAACTCGCGGATGCGCTCCTCGACGGTGCCGCGGCTAATAAGACGATAGACGAAGACCGGCTTGTCCTGGCCGATGCGATAGGCGCGGTCGGTCGCCTGGTTCTCCGCAGCGGGATTCCACCAGGGATCGTAGTGGATCACCGTATCCGCCGCCGTCAGATTGAGCCCGGTGCCACCGGCCTTCAGGCTGATCAGGAACAGCGGCACTTCGCCGGCCTGGAAGCGCTCGACCGGCGTGCGTCGATCATCGGTCTCACCCGTCAGCTTGACGTACTCGATGCCGCGCTTGTGCAGCGCCTGCTCGATCAACGCCAGCATCGAGGTGAACTGGGAAAACAGCAGCACCCGTCGGCCTTCGCTCATCAGCTCGTCGAGCATCTCCAGCAGGCTGTCGAGCTTGCCGGAGCTGCTGCCGCGTGCGGCTCGTGCCGACTCACCCTTCAGCAGGCGCAGGTCGCAGCAGACCTGACGCAGCTTGAGCAGCGCCTCAAGGATGACCATCTGGCTGCGCGCGAGTCCCTTGCGCTCGATCTCGTCGCGCACCTTGCGATCCATTGCCAGCCGCAAGGTCTCGTAGACCTCGCGCTGGACGTCATTCAGTTCGACCCAGTGGACGAACTCGTTCTTGGCCGGCAGCTCAGTGGCTACCTGTTCCTTGGTGCGCCGCAGCAGGAACGGCCGAATGCGAGCGCGCAGATGCGCCAGTCGTGCATCGTCGCCGTGTTTTTCGATCGGGTTGCGGTACTCCTGGGTGAAGCTTTTGGCGTCTCCAAGCCACCCGGGCATGAGGAAGTGGAATAGCGACCAGAGCTCGCCGAGGTGATTCTCCAGCGGTGTGCCGGTCAGGCACAGGCGCTGTCGGGTCTGCATTTCGCGTACGGCCTGGGCCGCTTTGCCGGACGGATTCTTGATGTGCTGCGCCTCATCGAGAATGAGTAGGTGCAGCGGCTGCTCACGCAGTGCGGCTATGTCGCGCGTCAGCAGCGCATAGCTGGTCAGCAGCAGATCGTGCTCGCCAAGTTCGCCGAAGTGTTTCTGCCGGGTGCTGCCCTTGAGCGTCAATACCCGTAGCTGCGGGGCGAAACGGCTGGCCTCGTCCTGCCAGTTGGGAATCAGGCTGGTCGGCATCACCACCAGCGCCGGACGATCGAGCCGTCCTGCCTGCTTTTCGGCGAGGATGTGGGCGAGGCTCTGCAGTGTCTTGCCCAGCCCCATGTCGTCGCCGAGGATGCCGCCTGCGCCCAGCTCGCGCAGCGTCTGCATCCAGACCAGGCCCTGCTGCTGGTAGGGCCGCAGTTTGCCCGCGAGCCCGGTTGGGGTCGGGCAGGCCTTGATGTCAGGGTTGCGCAGGCGGCCGGCGAACTCACGCAGTCGTTCACCGCCTTTCCATTGCGGTGCCAGGCTGTCGAGCCCGGCCAGGCGCGCGCCGTCGGCCTTGCTCATACGCAGCGATGGCCCATCCATCTGCTCGCGCATGTAGAGCTCACCGAGGGTCGCCAGAATCGGCTTGATGCGCCCCAGCGGCAGCGTCACGTGCAGCGCCTGCTTGTCGTGTTGTCCCGGCCGGTCCAGTTGCACGCGCAGCTGCTCCTCATCGCTACGCAGCGCGATGGCGCGAGGGCTGAGCAATTGAGGGTTCTGGCGGATCAGCCGCAACAGGATCGGCAGCATGCCGATACGCTGCCCGTTGACGATGATGCCGAGATCGAGATCGAACCAGTCCTCATCAGCTGACTCGTCAATCTGCGCGTACCAGCTGTCGATGGCGGTCAGGTCGTAGGCGAAGCCGGGATGGATATCGATCTGCCAGCCTTGTCGGCGCAGTTCGGGCAGTTGCTCCTGAACGAACCTGAGCCAGGCATCTTCGCCGGGCAGCTGGAACATCTCCGCCGACTCCTTCGGCAGCGCCAGGCTCTGGCGCAGCGCCGGCCGGAAGCCCAGCTGTTCAAGTTGTCTGCGCAGTGCCTGTTCGGCCTGAGGGTGGCGTGCGATCAGCTGCAGCTCGTTGCCGACCAGATGGCGGACACGTTCGCCGTCGCGTTTGCCATGGATACACGCCTCCCCGTAGAGAAACGACAGGCCGGCGCGATGCTGATGGTCGCTGACCATGCGCTGGTTGCCCGGCTGGTAGTTGATTGCTAGATGACTGCCGAGACTGAGCAGCGGTACGGGCGGCAGGTCGTCGATCAGTCGTTCGTCGCGAGGCGCCAGCGGAGGGCTCATCTGCCAGGCCCTCTGTGTCGGAATGCGGCAAGGCAGGTCAGCCGACTGTGGACCGGATATCGGTGCGAAGTGCTCATAGTGGCTTCATTTCGATCAGCAGCCCGAGGCTGTCATGGTCGATGTAGGTCAGCCGGCCAGGGATCAGGCGAACCCGCTGCGTCAGGCGCTCGCTGGTGAGCAGTTGGCCGTACTCGCCGAAGCGGTTCACCCAGAAGGTCATGTCGGTCTGCATATAGCGCCCGGGTCTGACCCTCAGCAGACCCTGAATCGGGTAGTGCTCGAAATGGCGTTGCCCCTGGTGCAGTGCAATGGTCGGCGCATCTTCGCTGACTGCTTGCTGCCAGGCGCGTTGCATCAGTACCTGGTAGCCCTGGTCCGGCGTAAGCCTGGCGGCGACATGCTCGAGGGCCGGCTGGCGTTCGGCGCGCCTGTCCAGCATCTGCGCACTATCGGCCCAGTCGTAGGGCGCGTGCTGGCTGGCTTCCAGTGGCGGGGCGTGGCGAAACAGGATCAGCTCGACGCGATATAGCGCCTCGGCGTGAGCCTGAGGCGCCAGCAGCGTCAGCAGCAAGACCAGATAGCGAAGTGGCATCTACGATCCTTGCTCATTGGGCGCCAGCCGCTCGAGCAGCGCTTCCAGCGTATTGAAGCGTTCCTCCGGGCGTTCCATCGGCACCTGGAATTTGAACAGCGTGGCGCCTTCGAACTTGTAGCGATTCGGCTGGCTCTGGATCAGCTTGATCAGCACCATCGGGTCGACCGAGGTGTCGGCCGAGAACTCGATGCGCCCACCCTGCGGGCCTGCGTCGATCTTGGTAATGCCGAGCTTTTCCGCCTGCAGCTTGAGCAGTGTCAGGCGCACCAGGTTCTTCGTCGGTTCCGGTAGCAGGCCGAAGCGGTCGATCATCTCCACCTGCAGTTCTTTCAGCCCGTCTTCGTCGGCCGCATTGGCAATGCGCTTGTAGAGGATCAGGCGGGCATGCACATCCGGCAGGTAGTCTTCCGGGATCAGGGCTGCCAGGCGCAGGTTGATTTCCGGCCCGCCGCCGAGCGGCTGCTCCAGATTCGGCTGCTCGCCCTTGCGGATCGCCTTGACCGCGCGCTCGAGCATTTCCATATAAAGGGTGAAGCCAACCGCCTGGATCTGCCCGCTCTGGCCCTCGCCGAGCAGCTCGCCGGCGCCGCGGATTTCCAGGTCGTGGGTGGCGAGGACAAAGCCTGCACCGAGGTCCTGGGCATTGGCGATGGCCTCCAGGCGCTTCTGCGCGTCATCGGTCATTGCCTTGCGGGTCGGGGTCAGCAGATAGGCATAGGCCTGGTGATGGCTGCGGCCTACCCGGCCACGCAGCTGGTGCAGCTGCGCCAGGCCGAACTTGTCGGCGCGTTCGATGATGATGGTGTTGGCGCTGGGCACGTCGATGCCGGTCTCGATGATGGTCGAGGCCACCAGCACGTTGAACCTCTTGTGGTAGAAGTCGCTCATGACCTGTTCAAGGTCACGCTCGCGCATTTGCCCGTGGCCGATCGCGACGCGTGCCTCCGGCACCAGTGCCTGCAGGTCGGCGGCGCATTTCTCGATGGTCTTCACATCGTTGTGCAGGTAATAGACCTGGCCGCCGCGCAACAGCTCGCGCAGCAGCGCCTCCTTGATCACGGTGTTCTGCTGTTCCATGACGAAGGTGCGAACCGACAGCCGGCGCGCCGGCGGCGTGGCGATGATCGACAGGTCGCGCATGCCGGCGATGGACATGTTCAGCGTGCGTGGAATCGGCGTGGCGGTCAGCGTGAGAATGTCCACCTCGCTGCGCAGCGCCTTGAGCTGTTCCTTCTGGCGTACGCCGAAGCGGTGCTCCTCATCGATGATGACCAGGCCCAGGTTGCTGAACTTGACGTCATCCTGCAGCAGCTTGTGGGTGCCGATGAGAATGTCAATCTTGCCCTCGGCAAGCTCGGCGATAGCGTTCTGCACTTCCTTGGCGGACTTGAAGCGGCTCATCACCTCGACCCGCACCGGCCAGTCGGCGAAGCGGTCGCGGAAGCTGTTGTAGTGCTGCTGAGCGAGCAGGGTGGTCGGCACCAGTACGCCAACCTGCCGGCCGCCATGGACGGCGATGAAGGCGGCGCGCATGGCCACCTCGGTCTTGCCAAAGCCGACGTCACCACAGACCAGTCGATCCATCGGCTTGGCCGACAGCAGGTCCTCGCGTACCGCGTCGATGGCGGCCTGCTGATCGGGCGTTTCTTCGAACGGAAAGCCTGCGGCGAACGTTTCGTAGTCGACCTGCGGGTCCTTGAAGGCATAACCCTCGCGTGCGGCGCGGCGGGCGTAAATATCCAGCAGCTCGGCCGCGACATCGCGGACCTGCTCGGCCGCCTTACGCTTGGCTTTCTGCCAGGTCTCCGAGCCGAGCCGGTGCAGTGGCGCGAGCGCGTCGTCGCTGCCTGTATAGCGGGCGATCAGGTGCAGGCTGGCGACCGGTACGTAGAGCTTGGCGTCCTCGGCGTACTGCAGCAGCAGGAATTCCTGCGCCTGGCCTTCGATCTCCAGAGTGACCAGGCCCTGGTAGCGACCGACACCGTGATCGATGTGCACCACCGGCGAGCCTTCGCGCAGCTCTGTGAGGTTCTTGATGACGTTCTCGCCGCCGTCGCGGCTCTTCTCGCGTCGCCGGCGCTGCATGACGCGCTGACCGAACAGCGGGCTTTCCGCGACCAGTGCGACGTCGTCCAGTTGCAGGCCTTCGTCGAGCGGGGCGATGGTGATCGCCAGACGCTCCTGGCTGGCGAGGAATTCCTCCCAGCCTTCGACTTCTTGCGGGCGCAGCTTCAGACGGGCGAGCAGCTCCAGCAATACTTCGCGGCGGCCGGCTGATTCGGCAGTAAACAGCACACGCCCGGCATATTCGTCGAGGAAGCGTCGCAGCTTGCCCAGCGGTTCGCTCGCCTTGGCCTCGATTGCCAGTTCCGGCAGGGCCTGCGCGGTGAAGCGTTCGCGGCCGATGCCAGGCTCGACATCCTGTTGGCTGGCGACCACACGCGGCCAGAGCTTGAGCCGAGCGAAGCAGTCTTCCACCGGCATGAACAGTTCGGCCGGCGGCAGCAGCGGTCGCTCGGGGTCGACGCGGCGTTCTTCGTAGCGATTGCGAACGTCGCTCCAGAACTGCTCGGCGGCCTGCTCGATGCCGGGCAGGGAGAACACCTGGCTGTCTTCGGGCAGGTAATCGAACAACGTCGCGGTTTCTTCATAGAACAGCGGCAGGTAGTACTCGATGCCCGCCGGGGTGATACCGGTGGAGAGATCCTGGTAGATCGGGCAGCGGCGGAAGTCGACGTCGAAACGCTCGCGAAAACGCGCGCGGAAGCCGGTGACTGCCTCCTTCTTCAGGGGGAACTCGCGTGCTGGCAACAGGCGGATCGACTCGACCTTGTCGATCGAGCGCTGGTTCTCCGGATCGAAGGTGCGCAGCGTCTCTATCTCGTCATCGAACAGGTCGATGCGGTAGGGCAGGGGGCTGCCCATGGGGAACAGGTCGATCAACGCGCCGCGCACGGCGAACTCGCCGTGCTCGTACACGGTATCCACGCAGCGATAGCCGGCTGCTTCCAGGCGCAGGCGCATCTGCTCCACATCCAGCTTCTGCCCGACGTCCAGCACCAGGCTCGAACCCAGCAGGAAGCGCTTTGGCGCCAGCCTGTGTAGGGCGGTGGTGATAGGCACTACCAGCACGCCGTGGCTCAGCTCCGGTAGCTGGTAGAGGGCGGCAATGCGCTGGGAGACGATGTCCTGGTGCGGCGAGAAGATGTCGTAGGGCAGCGTTTCCCAGTCAGGAAAATGCAATACCGCCAGCTGTGGCGCGAAGAAGGCGAGTTCTTCCTGCAGGCGCTCGGCGCTTTGGCTGTCGGCAGTGAGCAGGAGCGTGAAGCGTTTGGCGTTGCTGGCTGCTTCGGCAATCGCCAGGCTTAGCGCAGCTCCTGGAAGATTGCCCCAATGTTGCTTGCCGCTGGCGGCAGGCAGAGGGGGAAGGCGCAAGACGGACACGAGTGGGCGTGGCTCCGATCAAAAAATAGGCCGCCGGGATTGTAACTATCGAGGCGCTTGGCTGTCAGTGTTTCGTCCGCTGCAGATTGCCGGCGCTAGGGTGCGCCGTCATAATGTAGCCCCTTTTCTCAGCCCCTACATGTTGGAAGGAACTGCCCGTGACTCAGAAGCCCGACCAGTGTCTTGGTGAATGGATTGACCGCGAAGCGCTCGCCGAAGCGATGATTCCGCTGATTGGTCAGCTGTATCGCAACAACAACGTGGTGACTTCGATCTACGGCCGTGGCCTGATCAATCGTTCGGTGATCGCCATCCTCAAGGCACACCGTTTCGCCCGTCACCGCATCGCCGACGAAACCGAGCTGTCGGTGCACGACACCTTCCAGATCCTCAAGACGATGAGCGAAATGAACCTGGGCGCCGCTTCGGTGGACCTGGGCAAGCTGGTCGCCAAGTACAAGGAAGCGGGCAACGGTCGCAATCTCGAGCAGTTCGTCCGTGAAGAGCTGGCTGAGGTGGCCGACAAGCGTCACGCCGCAGCTGGTCACAAAGGCACTGACGTGGTTCTCTACGGTTTCGGCCGTATCGGCCGTCTGCTGGCGCGTATCCTGATCGAGAAAACCGGTGGTGGCGACGGCCTGCGCCTGCGCGCCATCGTCGTGCGCAAGGGCGCGGACAACGATCTGGTCAAGCGTGCCAGCCTGCTGCGTCGCGACTCGGTGCATGGTCCTTTCGATGGCACCATCACCATCGACGAAGAGAACAGCACCATCACCGCCAACGGCAACCTGATTCAGGTGATCTACTCCAACGATCCGTCCTCGGTGGATTACACCCAGTACGGCATCGAGAACGCGCTGCTGGTCGACAACACTGGCAAGTGGCGTGACGCCGAAGGCCTGGGTCAGCACCTCAAGTGCCCGGGTGTTGCTCGCGTCGTATTGACCGCGCCGGGCAAGGGTGAGCTGAAGAACATCGTGCATGGCATCAACCATGGCGACATCACCGCCGATGACAAGATCATCTCCGCCGCATCCTGCACCACCAACGCCATCGTGCCGGTGCTCAAGGCGGTGAACGATCAGTACGGCATCGTCAACGGTCACGTGGAAACGGTGCATTCGTACACCAACGACCAGAACCTGATCGACAACTTCCACAAGGGCAGTCGTCGTGGTCGCAGCGCTGCGCTGAACATGGTGATCACCGAAACGGGTGCCGCCACCGCTGCAGCCAAGGCGCTGCCGGTGCTCAAAGGCAAGCTGACTGGCAACGCGATCCGCGTCCCGACGCCGAACGTGTCCATGGCAATTCTCAACCTGAACCTGGAGAAGGCCACCAGTCGCGAAGAGATCAACGAGTACCTGCGCCAGATGGCCATGCACTCGGATCTGCAGAAACAGATCGACTTCGTCAACTCGCAGGAAGTTGTATCCACTGATTTCGTCGGATCGCGCCATGCCGGCGTGGTGGATGCCGAAGCGACCATTTGCAACGACAACCGTGTCGTGCTTTACGTCTGGTACGACAACGAGTTCGGCTACAGCTGTCAGGTCGTGCGGGTGATGGAAGACATGGCAGGGGTTAACCCGCCAGCCTTCCCGCGCTAAACGCTGCGGACGGTGAAATCGAAACGGGAGCCGAGGCTCCCGTTTCGCGTTTCTGGGCGGTAAGTAATAGCGCGAGCTGCCGGGGTTGAGCGGCCGAGCGGTCGGCTCGATTTCGTGCACCGCTAATTTTGCTTCTCTTGTTTCGAGTCAAAAATCCGCAATGCTTGGGTGGTCAGTCAAGGTCCGCGACCTCTATAATCGGGCGGATTTTTTACCTGGGTCCGCGACATGGTGTCGCGTCAGTAACGTATTGGCGCGCGCGGCGCAATCCTACTTTGCGCCATGCCGCTGGGCCTGCAAAAAAAGCTTTCTAAAATCAGTGGTTAGGCAAACCGATGATCAATATAAAACGAGGGCTTGATTTGCCCATAGCCGGTGCGCCGGCGCAGCGTATCGAGGCCGGCAGGCCCGTGCGCAGCGTCGCCGTCGTCGGCTTCGACTATCCGACCATGAAGCCAACCATGGCTGTTCAGGTCGGTGATCGGGTTAAGCTGGGGCAGATCCTTTTTTCCGACAAGAAGTCCGAAGGCGTGCATTACACCGCGCCCGGCGCCGGTGTCGTCAGTGCAGTTCACCGCGGCGAAAAGCGCGTGCTGCAATCGGTGGTCATCGACCTCGAGGGCGATGAAGAGGTCACCTTCACGAGCTATTCGCCAGCCCAGCTGGATGGTCTGAGCGGCGAACAGGTGCGTGAAAACCTGCAGCAGTCAGGCCTGTGGACCGCGCTGCGCACGCGGCCGTTCAGCAAGGTGCCGGCCGTCGATGCCACGCCTGCCTCGATTTTCGTGACCGCGATCGACACGCATCCGCTGGCAGCCGATCCGGCGATCATCATCGCTGAACAGCCTGAAGCCTTTGAAGCCGGACTCAAGGTCCTGACTAATCTGGCCAAGGTGTTCCTGTGCAAGGCGCCAAATGCCTCGTTGCCAGGCGAGTCCCTGGCCAAGGTTCAGGTCGAAAGCTTCAACGGTCCGCATCCTGCCGGGCTGGCTGGTACCCACATCCATTTCCTCGACCCGGTAAGCGCCAGCAAAAGCGTCTGGACCATCGGTTATCAGGACGTGATTGCCGTGGGCAAGCTGTTCACCAGTGGGCGTTTGTCGGTGGAGCGCGTTGTCGCCCTGGCCGGCCCGGTGGTCGAGCAGCCACGTCTGGTACGTGCCCGTCTCGGTGCCAACCTCGACGAACTGACCGCCGGTGAGCTGCAACCCGGAGCCAATCGCGTCGTTTCCGGCTCGCTGCTGGGTGGTCGTACCGCCCATGGTGCGTTCGCCTACCTTGGTCGCTACCACCAGCAGGTTTCCTGCCTGCGTGAGGGCAAGGAGCGCGAGATGCTCCATTACATGCGCCCGGGCGTCGACAAGCATTCGATTCTCAATATCTATATCTCCAAGCTGATGGCCGGCAAGAAGTTCGCCTTCTCTACCTCCACCAACGGCAGCCCACGGGCGATGGTGCCGGTAGGTAACTACGAAGAGGTCATGCCGCTGGACGTCCTGCCGACCCAGTTGCTGCGTGCACTGATCGTGGGTGACACCGAAGTGGCGCAGAAACTCGGTTGCCTGGAGCTGGATGAAGAAGATCTGGCGCTGTGCAGCTATGTCTGTGCCGGGAAATACGAATACGGCCCGATCCTGCGGGACAATCTGACCCGCATCGAGAAGGAGGGTTAAGGCATGGGCATTCGCGCATTCCTCGACAAGATCGAGCATCATTTCGAAAAAGGCGGCAAGTACGAGAAGTGGTACGCGCTTTACGAAGCGGCCGACACTTTCCTCTATCGTCCCGGCAGCGTCACCAAGACCACGGCCCACGTACGCGACGGCATCGACCTCAAGCGCATGATGATCACCGTCTGGATGTGTACCTTCCCGGCGATGTTCTTCGGGATGTGGAACACCGGCTACCAAGCCAACCTGATCTTCGCGCAGAGCCCTGATCTGCTCGCAGCTCAGGAAGGCTGGCGCTTCGGTCTGATCGGCGCACTGGCGGGCTTCGATCCGAACAGTCTCTGGGATAACTTCATCCAGGGCGCAGCCTACTTCCTTCCGATCTACGCGGTGACCTTCATCGTCGGTGGGTTCTGGGAAGTGCTGTTCGCTTCGATCCGCAAGCACGAGGTCAACGAGGGCTTCTTCGTTACGTCCGTGCTGTTTGCCCTGATCCTGCCGCCGAGCATTCCGCTGTGGCAGGTCGCGCTGGGTATCAGCTTCGGCGTGGTAATCGGCAAGGAAATCTTCGGTGGGACCGGCAAGAACTTCCTGAACCCGGCGCTTACTGCGCGGGCGTTCCTGTTCTTCGCCTACCCGGCACAGATGTCCGGTGACGGCGTCTGGACTGCGGTCGATGGCTATGCCGGCGCAACTGCGCTGAGCCTCGGCTTCGTCGGCGGTATCGAAAACGTGATCGACAACGGCATCACCTGGATGGACGCCTTCGTCGGTACCATTCATGGCTCGATCGGTGAAACCAGCACGCTGGCAATCTTCATCGGCGGCGTGATCCTGATCGGTAGCAAGATTGCCTCCTGGCGCATCGTTTCCGGTGTGATGCTCGGCATGATCGGTCTGAGCTTCCTGTTCAACCTGATCGGTTCCGACACCAACCCGCTGTTCGCTATGCCCTGGTACTGGCACATGGTCGTCGGTGGCTTCGCCTTCGGCATGATCTTCATGGCGACCGACCCGGTGTCGGCCTCCATGACCAATACCGGCAAGTGGGTGTTCGGCATCCTGATCGGTGTGATGGTCGTGCTGATCCGTGTGGTCAACCCCGCCTTCCCGGAAGGCATGATGCTGGCGATCCTGTTCGCCAACCTGTGTGCGCCGCTGATTGACCATTTCGTCATTCAGGCCAATATCAAGCGGAGGCTGGCACGTAATGTCTAGTCAGAAAGAATCCACCGTTCGCACGCTGACGGTAGCCCTGTTGGTCTGCCTGGTGTGCTCCATCTTCGTGGCTGGCGCCGCCGTGGCGCTTCGCCCGACTCAGCAGGAAAACCGTCTGCTGGACAAGCAGCGCAGCATCCTGGCGATCGCCGGTCTGGGCGAGGCGGGCATGTCCGGTAATCAGGTCAAGCAGTTGTTCAACGAGCGCATCGTCGCCCGTCTGGTCGATCTGGAAACCGGCAAGTTCAGCGATGAATTCGAAGCCAAGACCTTCGATCCGCTCGCCGCTGCCAAGGACCCTGCGCTGTCCCAGGCGCTGCCTGGGGAGCAGGATATTGCCTCGATCAAGCGTCGCGAGCGTTACAGCACCGTTTATATCGTCGAAGGGCAGGGCGAGGGCGAGATCGATACGCTGATCCTGCCGGTTCGTGGCTACGGTCTCTGGTCGACGCTATATGGCTTCATGGCAGTCGAGGGTGACCTGAATACCGTTGCCGGCTTCGGCTTCTACCAGCACGGTGAAACCCCGGGCCTTGGCGGTGAGGTCGACAATCCGAAGTGGCGCGGCATGTGGCCCGGCAAGGAACTGTACGACGACAACGGCAAACTGGCGGTGCAGATCGTCAAGGGCGGTGTCGACCCTCAGAGCCCGAAAGCCGACCACCAGGTCGATGCCCTGGCCGGTGCGACCCTGACCAGCAACGGTGTCAATTCGCTGTTGCACTTCTGGTTGGGCGAGAACGGCTTCGGTCCATTTATCGCTAATCTGCGCGCTGGGGAGGCTTGATCATGTCGCAACCCACTGTCAAAGAAGTTCTGCTCAATCCGATCTTCAATAACAACCCCATTGGCCTGCAGATTCTCGGAATCTGCTCGGCGCTGGCGGTCACGTCCAACCTGAACACGGCGCTGGTGATGTCAGTGGCGCTGACGCTGGTCACGGCGTTCTCCAACCTGTTCATCTCGATGATCCGCAGTCAGATCCCCAACTCGATCCGCATGATCGTGCAGATGGTGATCATCGCCTCGCTGGTGATCGTGGTTGATCAGATCCTCAAGGCCTATGCCTTCTCGTTGTCCAAGCAGTTGTCGGTGTTCGTCGGTCTGATCATCACCAACTGTATCGTGATGGGGCGTGCGGAAGCCTTCGCCATGCAGAACCCGCCAATGCTGTCGTTCTTCGACGGTATCGGCAACGGTCTGGGCTACAGCGCCATGCTCATTGCGCTCGGCATCGTTCGCGAACTGTTCGGAGCTGGCAAGCTGATGGGTTACACCATTATTCCAGTTGTGAACGACGGTGGTTGGTATCAGCCCAACGGCTTGCTGCTGCTGCCACCTTCGGCGTTCTTCCTGATCGGCCTGTTCATCTGGGGCATTCGCACCTGGAAGAAGGAGCAGGTCGAGAAGCCTGCCTTCAAGATGGCGCCGCAAGTCTCGAACAAGGAGGCTTACTAATGGAGCATTACATCAGCCTGTTCGTCCGTGCGGTGTTCATCGAGAACATGGCGCTGGCGTTCTTCCTCGGCATGTGTACCTTCATCGCGATTTCCAAAAAGGTGGAAACCGCAATCGGCCTGGGTATCGCGGTCATCGTGGTACAGGCCATTACCGTGCCTGCCAACAACCTGATCTACACCTACCTGCTGAAAGCCGGTGCGTTGTCCTGGGCAGGATTGCCAGATGTGGACCTGAGCTTTCTCGGTCTGCTCAGCTATATCGGCGTGATCGCGGCCATTGTGCAAATCTTGGAAATGCTGCTGGATAAGTACGTACCTAGCCTCTACAACGCACTGGGCGTATTCCTGCCGCTGATCACCGTGAACTGCGCCATCATGGGCGGCACTTTGTTCATGGTCGAGCGTGATTACAACCTGGGCGAGAGTGTCGTCTACGGGTTCGGCTCCGGCGCATCCTGGGCGCTGGCCATTGCTTTGCTGGCCGGTATTCGCGAGAAACTGAAATACAGCGATGTTCCGGATGGGTTGCAGGGGTTGGGTATCACCTTCATCACCATCGGACTGATGTCGCTGGGCTTCATGTCTTTCTCTGGCGTACAGCTGTAAGGACGGAACGAACTGATGAGTTACGAAATTTTCCTCGCCATCGGTATGTTCACCGCCATCGTGCTTGCGCTGGTGGTGATCATCCTGGCTGCACGCGCCAAGCTGGTATCCAGCGGTGACGTGTCAATCGAAATCAACGGTGAGCGTACGATTACCGTGCCCGCCGGTGGCAAGTTGCTGCAGACCCTGGCCGCCAACAACATCTTCCTCTCGTCAGCCTGTGGTGGCGGCGGTACCTGCGCGCAGTGCAAGTGCATCGTCGAGAGCGGTGGTGGCGAGATGCTGCCTACCGAGGAGTCGCACTTCACCCGTCGTGAGGCGGGCGAGGGCTGGCGCCTGTCCTGCCAGACTCCGGTCAAGGCGGACATGAAGATCGAAGTGCCGGAAGAAGTCTTCGGCGTGAAGAAGTGGGAATGCACCGTCGAGTCCAACCCCAACGTCGCGACCTTCATCAAGGAACTGACACTCAAGCTGCCGGAAGGCGAGAACGTCGACTTCCGCGCTGGTGGTTATGTGCAGCTCGAGTGCCCGCCGCATGAAGTGCGTTACCGGGACTTCGACATTCAGGAAGAGTATCGCGGCGACTGGGACAAGTTCGACCAGTGGAAGTACGTGTCGAAGTGCGACGAGACCGTTATTCGCGCCTACTCCATGGCCAACTATCCGGAAGAGCGTGGCCTGGTGAAGTTCAACATCCGTATCGCCTCACCGCCGCCAGGCCGTGACGATATTCCGCCGGGCAAGATGTCATCCTATGTCTTCAGCCTGAAGCCGGGCGACAAGATCACCGTTTACGGACCGTTCGGCGAGTTCTTCGCCAAGGACACCGACGCCGAGATGGTCTTCATCGGTGGTGGTGCGGGGATGGCACCGATGCGCTCGCACATCTTCGACCAGCTCAAGCGCCTGAAGTCCAAGCGCAAGATGAGCTTCTGGTATGGCGCGCGCTCCATGCGCGAGGCCTTCTACGTGGAAGAGTACGACCAGTTGCAGGCGGAGAATCCGAACTTCCAATGGCATCTGGCCCTGTCCGATCCGCTGCCGGAAGATAACTGGGATGGCCCGACCGGCTTTATCCACAACGTGCTGTACGAGAACTATCTGAAGGATCATCCGGCTCCGGAAGATTGCGAGTTCTACATGTGCGGCCCGCCCATGATGAACGCATCGGTGATTAAGATGCTCACCGACCTCGGCGTCGAGCCGGAGAATATTCTGCTCGACGACTTCGGCGGCTAGCATGACCCGAGCGTCACTGCAGGCTCTCCATGCTGTCGTGTACCTCCGGCCCGTCATCGCTGTCGCTCTCGCGGCAGCCCTGACGGGCTGTCTGTTTCAGGACAGGGTCGAGGTCATCAGCGGCCCAACGATGGGCAGTACCTATACCGTCAAGTACGTAAGCAGCGGCGACGTCCCGTCCAGGGAGGAGCTGCACGGTGAAGTCGAGGCCATTCTCGGCGATATCGACAAACAGCTGTCCACCTACCGAAGCGATTCCGATGTCGAGCGCTTCAATGCGCTGCCCGCCGGAAGCTGCGAGCCGATGCCGGATACGGTGCGCGAATTGGTCGCAGCGGGCGATCAGCTATCGGCCGACAGCGATGGCGCGTTCGATCTTACACTCGAGCCATTGCTGAACCTTTGGGGCTTCGGTCCGCAAGGTCGTGCCGAACAGGTTCCATCCGCGGCGGATATCGAGGCGGCGCGGGCGTTGACCGGCCATCGGCATTTACGTATCGATGGCGATCAGTTGTGCAAGACGGTGGCGCTGCAGCTGGACTTCAACAGTATTGCTGCCGGTTATGCGGTTGATCGCGTTGTCGATCGTTTGAAGGCGCTCGGCGTAGAGAGTTACCTCGTTGAGATCACTGGCGAGCTCAAGGCTGAGGGCCGCAAGCCCGATGATTCACCGTGGCGCATAGCCATTGAAGCGCCCAGGGATGACCAGCGGGTTGCGCAGAAGATCGTCGAACTCGATGGTCTGGGCGTATCCACCTCCGGCGACTATCGAAACTATTTCGAGCAGGACGGCCGGCGTTATTCACATACCCTGGACCCGCAAAGCGGCAGACCGATCGAGCATCACCTCGCTGCGGTGACGGTCATCGATAAATCGACTTTGCGTGCTGACGGGTTGTCTACCGCGCTGATGGTGCTGGGGCCCGAGCGGGGGCTGGCACTGGCAGAGCGTAATGCGATCGCCGCGTTCTTCGTCGTGCGCGAGGGGCAAGGCTTCGTAACAACGAGCACCAAGGCTTTTGACGAGCTGTTCGGTGCGGGAGTAGAGCAATGACTTGGTTACTGGTTTTTCTGGTGATGCTGCTTGTGGTATTCGGCATGGCCATCGGCGTGATCATGGGCCGCAAGCCCATCGCGGGTTCCTGCGGGGGTATCGCCAATCTGGGCATTGAGAAGGAGTGCTCCATCTGTGGCGGTAGCCGCGAGAAGTGCGAAGAAGTGAACGAGGCGAAGAACGCGGGTAACGCCGATCTCGCCTACGACGCCACCAAGCGTTGATGTGAACCTTTGCGCGTCCAGGCAGCCCTGAGCGGACTTGCCTGGCCGGGCTCGCGGACGGGCACTGCGCGCGCAGAGCTTGAAAGAAGTGGCTGGTTTGCGTCTTTGGACATCGGCGAATTCGTTGACAGCAGCGGCGTCTCCCGCTGCGTTTTCAGGAGTGTATATGGCGGTCTATAACTACGATTTGGTGGTATTGGGTTCCGGTCCGGCCGGGGAGGGCGCGGCAATAAATGCCGTCAAGGCGGGACGCAAGGTCGCCGTGGTAGATAACCGTCCGCTGGTTGGGGGCAACTGCACACACCTGGGCACCATCCCGTCCAAGGCCTTGCGCCATTCGGTACGGCAGATCATGCAGTACAACACCAACCCGCTGTTCCGCCAGATCGGCGAACCACGCTGGTTCTCCTTTCCGGACGTGCTGAAGAGTGCCGAGAAGGTCATCAGCAAGCAGGTCACTTCCCGCACGAGTTACTACGCGCGTAACCGCATCGATACCTTCTTCGGGACTGCCAGCTTCTCCGATGAGCAGAGCGTCGAAGTGGTCTGCCTCAATGGCATGGTGGAAAAGCTGGTTGCCAGCCAGTTCGTCATCGCCACCGGCTCGCGCCCGTATCGACCGGCTGATATCGACTTCAATCACCCGCGTATCTACGACAGCGACACCATTCTTACTCTCAGTCACACGCCGCGCCGGATGATCATCTACGGGGCCGGCGTCATCGGTTGCGAATATGCATCGATCTTCAGCGGTCTGGGCGTGCTGGTCGACCTGATCGACAACCGCGAGCAGCTGCTCAGCTTCCTCGATGACGAGATTTCCGATGCGCTCAGCTATCACCTGCGCAACAACAACGTGCTGATTCGCCACAACGAAGAGTACGAGCGGGTCGAGGGGCTGGAGAACGGCGTCATCCTGCATCTCAAGTCGGGCAAGAAGATCAAGGCAGACGCATTCCTCTGGAGCAACGGACGTACCGGCAATACCGATAAGCTCGGGCTGGAGAACATCGGGCTCAAGGCCAACAGTCGTGGTCAGGTCCAGGTTGATGAGCACTACCGCACCGAGATCGGCAATATCTACGCTGCCGGCGATGTGATCGGGTGGCCGTCGCTGGCCAGTGCCGCTTATGACCAAGGCCGCTCGGCAGCGGGCAGCATCGTCGAGAATGACTCCTGGCGTTTCGTCGATGACGTACCGACCGGTATCTACACCATTCCCGAGATCAGCTCGATCGGCAAGAATGAGCGCGAACTGACCCAGGCGAAGATTCCCTATGAAGTCGGTAAGGCGTTCTTCAAAAGCATGGCGCGGGCGCAGATTTCGTTCGAGCCAGTGGGCATGTTGAAGATTCTCTTCCACCGCGAAACGCTGGAAGTGCTCGGTGTGCACTGCTTCGGTTATCAGGCTTCGGAGATCGTGCACATTGGCCAGGCGATCATGAACCAGAAGGGGCCGGCGAACAGCATCAAGTACTTCGTCAACACCACGTTCAACTACCCGACAATGGCCGAAGCCTACCGCGTCGCTGCGTTCGACGGGCTCAACCGGCTTTTTTGAGCAGCTCCGGCCGCTGGCCTGAGGCGGCTGGAGAGGGCGGCGACTCCCGTGATTGGCATTGGCCTAACCGGGAGAGCTTCTGATCAGGTGAGGGTGAGTCCGGCAGCGGCCTGCGCTGCCGGATCGTGCCGCGGTGTGTTGGCTGTCAGGATCGCGATAGCGTACTGACAGCCAGGCCGGGGTAGTCGGTGATCAGGCTGTCGACGCCGAAGTCGGCCAAGCGGCGCATCAGGGCCGGTTCATTGACTGTCCACACCGATACATGCAGGCCCTGTTTACGCGCTTTTTCCAGGCGCTCCGGGGTGCACAGCGTCCACTTCAATGCCAGCAGGCTGCAGCCATATTGACGGGCGACCTTCAGTGGGTCTAGCCAGTTGTACTCGGCTACCAGCCCGCGTGATATCTCCGGCGCCAGCCGGTTCAGCGCGCGGAGGACTTCACGAGAACTCGACGTGACGGTGATGCGATCGAGCAACCGATGCTGTTCGGCCAGCTCCTTGATCGCCATGACCGTACGCGCGGCGCGCACCCGTGAAGCACTCTTGACCTCAAGCTGCCAGTGCTCGAAATCGCATTTTTCGAACAGCTCGCTCAGCCTCGGAATAGGGCTGGGTGTCTTCCAGCCAGGCCCGCCTTCCCGGGCGTCGTAGTTCACAAGCTCGTCGGCATCATGTTGCAGGACTTTTCCCCGGCGACCGGTGGTGCGCTTGAGTGTCGGGTCGTGGATGACCATCAATTCGCCGTCGCGGGAAAGATGCAGATCCAGCTCGCAGCGGCGCACGCCGTGCTGGAGGCATTGCTCGAAGCTCACCAGGGTGTTTTCTGGCGCTTCGCCCTTGGCGCCGCGATGGCCGTAGATGAGTGTCACGGTTGCAAGTCTTCCTTAGGGGGTGATGGGGTGCGTTGATGATGGCGCACGCTGTTGATCACCCGGTCGCCTTCGAAGTACACGGAAAACTCCCGGTAATCCCAGCGGGTGATCGGCGGCTGGCCGACGGCGGGTCGCTCTTCATCGGCCAGGCCGAAGCGGTCCAGAACCTGGTTCTTCGAGTCGCCACGAGTCGGCATGGTCATTTCCGGCAGGCCTTGTTGGCCAACAGGTATCCGAATGTCTTCGGCGAACAGGGGGGGACTGAATGTCAGTACGAGCAGCAGAGTCGCCAGGCGGCGCATCGGTCAATCTCCTTGCAGGCTTTCCAGGGCCAGGCGCCGCTCCAGCGCCTGTTTCTGCAGGATATGTCGTGCGAGCAACTGTCGCTGTGCATCAGTCAACGCTTCGAACTCTGTGCCGATATCGTAACGCCCGTCATCCATCGGCGTGCAGTAGATGACCCGCGCGGCCAGCACAAGGCCAAGCCCCTGGGGCAGCAGAATCAGCTTCAGCGTGAGCCCCTCTTTTTCAGCCTTGGGCTGCTCGCTGGCGAAGCTGATACCGCCTTCGGACAATATCACCGGCTGCGGTGCGCCCTGATCTTTCAGCAAATCCTGCGCCAGTGCCTGGCCCAGAAGTTCGATTCGTTTGTTCTGCACCTTCAGGTAGTTGGCCAGTGTGCGATTGCTCTCGGCAATCTGCCGCAACAAATGCTGCGCTTCGAAATCGAGCTGATGCAGCTCGCCGAGCAGGCTGAAAAGCGGCGGTAGGGGCGCTGCGTCGGCCTCCTGGCCTTGGTCGGCCGGGATGATTTCCAGTGCCACACGATCCTCGATACGGTAGTATTCGCGGCGTTCTTCAGTGTCTTGTGTCGGCATGGCGATACCCGGGATGCAGTAATGGCCAGAGTGTATCAGGCCCCGCGGTGACGTCAGCTGCATGTTGTTTTTTCCCCCGCCAGCGAACCCGTCGATCTTATGTTCAGACCGCTGTCCGTCTTTATCGGCGCGCGTTACACCCGCGCCAGACGTCGTAGCCTCTTCGTCTCCTTCATCTCCCTGACATCCATGATCGGGCTCGCCCTGGGTGTGCTGGTGATGATCGTCGTGCTTTCCGTGATGAACGGCTTTGATCACGAGATGCGTACCCGCGTGTTGGGCATGGTGCCCCATGCGACGATCGAAAGCCCGACGCCAATCGGCGACTGGCAGACACTTGGGAAGCGCCTCGAAGGGCACTCCCAGGTCGCGGCGACGGCACCTTTCATTCAAAGCCAGGGGTTGCTGACCCATCAGGGGCAGGTGACCAAAATCCTGATCAACGCCGTGGACCCCGAGGCCGAACGGCGGGTTTCGATCATCGACCAGTTTTTCCGTGAAGGTTCGCTGGACGATCTCGCCGCAGGCGAGTTCGGCATCGTCATCGGTGACAAGGCTGCGACCAAGCTCGGTGTCGGCGTGGGGGACAAGATCACCTTCGTGGCGCCCGAAGTCATCGTGACTCCAGCTGGGATGTTCCCGCGCATGAAGCGTTTTACCGTGACCGGAATCTTTCATGTCGGAGCCGGCGAGATCGATGGCTACGTTGCGCTGGCGAACATCGCTGACATAGCACGGCTGCAGCGCTGGAAGCCGGACCAGGTCCAGGGGGTTCGTCTGCGTTTCGACGACCTGTTCCAGGCGCCGCGCATTGCCTGGGAGCTGGCCGGCCAGCTCGGCGATGATTTCTATTCCCGTGACTGGACCCGCACCCATGGCAACCTGTACCAGGCGATTCGCATGGAGAAGGCCATGATCGGACTGTTGCTGCTGCTGATCGTGGCGGTGGCGGCGTTCAACATCATTTCGACGCTAGTGATGGTAGTAACCGACAAGCGCGGCGATATCGCCATCCTTCGCACGCTGGGCGCGACGCCGAAACAGATCATGGCGATATTCATGGTCCAGGGTACGGTGATCGGCGTCGTCGGCACCTTGGTCGGGGCGCTGCTGGGCATGTTCACGGCGGTCAATGTCAGCAGCTGGATCGCTGCCCTGGAACGCCTGATCGGACACAAGTTTCTCAGCGCCGACGTCTATTTCATCGACTATCTGCCGTCACGGCTGATGGCGGCCGACGTCATCCAGGTCTGTGTTGCTGCGCTGGTCCTGAGTTTCCTCGCGACCCTGTATCCGGCCTGGCGCGCTGCGCGCACCCAGCCGGCAGACGCGCTACGTTATGAGTGAACAGGTTATGAACGAGCTTTCTTCGCAAAAGCACGCGGTGCTGAGCTGCCGCAATCTTGGCAAACGCTACGACCAGGGTCCGGAGTCGGTGGAAGTGCTGTCCGGCCTGCAACTCGAGTTGTTCCCGGGGCAGCGCGTTGCCATCGTCGGCAGTTCCGGCTCGGGCAAGAGCACCCTGTTGAACCTGCTTGGCGGGCTGGATACGCCCAGTGAGGGCAGTGTCTGGCTGGCCGGTGAAGAGCTTTCGGCGCTCAACGAAAAGGATCGCGGGTTATTGCGTAACCGAGCGCTGGGCTTCGTTTACCAGTTCCATCACCTGCTCGCCGAATTCACTGCACTGGAGAACGTCTGCATGCCGTTGCTGATCGGGCGGACGCCGATCCCGGAAGCGCGGCAGAAGGCCGCTGCGCTGTTGACGCGTGTCGGACTCGGGCATCGCCTAGAGCACAAGCCGGCGGAGCTCTCGGGCGGTGAACGCCAGCGTGTGGCGATTGCACGGGCGCTGGTGAACGAGCCGGCGCTGGTACTGCTCGACGAACCTACCGGAAACCTTGACCATCACACGGCGCAAGGCATCCAGGACCTCATGCTGGAGCTCAGCAAGTCGTTGCAGACCGCCTTCCTGGTGGTTACCCATGACCGTCAGCTTGCCGCGCAGATGGATCAGATTCTGCGGTTGGAAGACGGACGTCTGGTGGTCGAATGATGTTCAGGCCTCTGAGTGTCTTTATCGGCAGCCGCTACACCCGTGCCAAGCGGCGCAACCATTTCATCTCGTTCATCTCCCTGACCTCGCTGATCGGCCTGGCACTTGGCGTGTTGGCGATGATCATGGTCCTGTCCGTGATGAACGGATTTCAGCGCGAGATGAGTTCGCGCATTCTCGGGATGGTGTCCCACGCCACCGTCATCGGTGATCAGCCATTGGACGACTGGCAGGCCGTTGCGTCGCGCCTGTCGGCGCATCCTCAGATTGTCGGCAGCGCACCCGTCACCCAGCTCGAAGGCATGCTGTCATTCAAGGGCAGCATGCAGCCGATTCAGATCAGCGGTATCGATCCGCAGGCTGAGGCGGATGTTTCCATCGTCGGTGATCGCCTCGTCGGGGGCAGTCTGGATGCGCTGAAACCGGGTGAGTTCGGCGTCATCATCGGCTTGATGACCGCCCGGCGCTTCGGTCTGAAGCTGGGCGACAAGTTGACGCTGATCGTGCCGGAAGTGAGCTCCTCGCCCGGTGGAGTCACGCCTCGCATGCAGCGGCTGAATGTGGTTGGCGTTTTCAAGGTGGGCGCCGACCTGGACGGCAGCCTGGGGATGATCCACCGCGCCGATGCTGCGCAGATCCATCGTTGGGCGCCGCAGCAGGTGCAGGGCGTGCGGCTCAAGCTGAGCGACCTGTATCGGGCGCCGGAAGTGGCAGCGCAGGTGGCTGAAATGCTCGGTGATGGCTACCGCGTGGAGGACTGGTCTTATACGCAGGGCAGCCTATTCAGCGCGATGAAGATGGAAAAGACCATGATTGGCCTGTTGTTGATGCTGATCGTTGCGGTGGCTGCCTTCAATATCATTGCGACGCTGATCATGGTCGTTGCCGACAAGCGAGCCGATATCGCGATTCTGCGCACGCTTGGCGCGACTCCACGGCAGATCATGGCGATCTTCATGGTTCAGGGCAGCATCATTGGCTTCAGTGGCACCGTGATAGGCGTGATTCTGGGCGTACTCGGTGCGCTGAACGTAAGTGCTCTGGTGGCCTGGCTGGAAAAAGTGTCAGGCCAGCATATCTTTAGTTCCGACGTCTACTTCATCAGCACCCTGCCATCGGAGCTGCGTCTGGAGGACGTGGTGCTGGTATCGGTCGCGGCGCTGACCTTGAGCTTCTTGGCTACGCTCTATCCGGCATGGCGAGCCGCGCAGACCCAGCCGGCCGAGGCACTGCGCTACGAGTGATGGCCGTTAGCGCCGGCCGTTCTGTCGCCGGCGCCAGCTGCGCCCGACCCACCAGCGCCAGTAGGCCTGAGTTAGAACGTAGCCGAGAATGGCGAAAACGACGCCCGAAACCAGCGAGCCCAGATACAGCGGCTGCCAGTTGTGCTGCAGCATGTGACTTACCCAGGCCAGGCTCAATTCTGCCGGCATGTCAGAGGCCGGTGTATCCAGCAGCCAGGTTCCGACCTTGTAATTGCAATAGAACACCGGAGGCATGGTCAGCGGGTTGGTCAGCCAGACCAAACCTACCGCGATGGGCAGATTGGCTCTCGCGGGAAGCGCACAGACGGCCGCCGCGAGCATCTGCATGGGCATCGGAATCATCGCCCAAAACAGGCCGATAGCCATGGCTCGCGCCACCGAGTGCCTATTGAGATGCCAGAGATTGGGATCGTGAATCAGCGCGCCGAGAAAACGCAGGGACTTGTTAGTCTTGATGCGATCGGGGTGCGGCATGTAGCGTTTGAAAAAGCGACGCGGCATGAAGGTTCTCTGGCAGGCTGCAGCCCGGCGATTATGCCTCGAATCGCGATGCGGCGCTGACAGGAGTTTTGTGACATTAGGTCTACGCCCGCGACAAATTGACCATCCGCCCACAGCGGTCCCGGAATGGATTCCAGGAGTCGAAAAAGCATGCGCACATGGATGTTGGCGCTCGCGGCAGGCCTCGTCTTGCCCCGTTTCTTACCGGCGTTGCCCTCTGTCTGGATCTTGTGCGTGCTTGGCGTGCTGGGGGGCTTGCTGCTTTCGCGTCGGCGCTGGGCGTCGTCTGGGTTGCTTCTCCTCGGGTTCGCCTGGGCATGCTGGCAGTGCCAGAGTGCCATTGATGATCGCCTGCCCGTTTCGCAAGATGGCCGGACATACTGGATCCAGGGGACGGTCAGTGGATTGCCCACCAGCACGGGCGATGTCGTGCGCTTCGAGTTGGAGGATATCGAGTCGAGGCATGCTGGGCTGCCATCGAAGGTGCGTCTGTCCTGGTACGGCGGCCCGCAAGTGCGGGCCGGCGAGCGTTGGCGGCTTGCGGCTCGACTGAAACGTCCGCGTGGCCTGGTCAATCCGCATGCGTTCGACTACGAAGCCTGGTTGCTGGCGCGTCGCATTGGCGCGACCGGTTCGGTCAAGGCGGGAGAGCGCCTCTTCGCGCCGCACTCCGTGAATAGTTGGCGCGACCGCTTGAGGCTCCGTCTGATGGAGGTCTCCGCGTCCGGTCGACAAGGCGCGATCGCGGCACTGGTGGTCGGTGATGACTCCGGCCTGAGTCGTGAGGATTGGCAGGTGTTGCAGGACACCGGCACGGTGCACCTGATGGTCATATCGGGACAGCACATCGGCATGCTGGCTGGCTTGCTATACGGACTGGTTGCGCTAGCAGCTCGATGGGGCTTCTGGCCCAGCCGTTGGCCCTGGCTTCCATGCGCATGCGCGTTGGCTCTCGCTGGTGCGCTTTCCTATGGATGGCTCGCGGGGTTCGATGTGCCGGTGCGTCGTGCGTGTCTCATGGTCGCCGTGGTCCTGCTCTGGCGCTTGCGCTTTCGTCATCTGGGTGTCTGGCAGCCGCTGTTGCTGGCGCTGAATGGTGTCCTGCTGGTCGATCCCCTGGTCTCGTTGCAGCCGGGGTTTTGGCTCTCATTCGGGGCCGTTGCGGTGCTCGCGCTGGCGTTCTCCGGTCGGCTCGGCCGATGGAAGTGGTGGGCGACGCTGACGCGCGCCCAATGGGCAGCTTCCCTCGGCCTGCTGCCTCTGTTACTGACGTTGGGACTGCCGGTCAGCGCCAGCGGGCCTTTGGCCAATCTGATTGCCGTACCCTGGGTAAGCCTCACCGTTCCCTTCGCGCTGCTCGGTACGTTGCTTCTGCCGTTGGGCGCTATCGGCGAGACGCTACTCTGGTTGGTCGGCACCTCGCTGGCGCTGCTGTTGGAGCTGCTGTCCGCCATGGCTACCTGGCAACCCGCCTGGCTGGCGGTCGGTATACCCATCTGGGCCTTGCTGATGATTGGGCTGGGTGTGCTGTTGATGTTATTGCCGTCAGGTGTGCCGGTGCGTGCGCTCGGACTGGTGCTCCTGGCGCCGTTGGTGTATCCGCCGTATTCCGAAGTAGCCGAAGGACGGGCGCAGGTCTCGGTGCTGGATGTGGGGCAGGGGCTTTCGGTACTGGTGCGGACCCGGGAGCACGCGTTGCTCTACGATGCGGGACCGAGACAGGGTGATTTCGATACCGGCGAGCGTGTCGTGTTCCCGTCGCTGCGAAGCCTGGGCGTGAAGAGGCTGGACATACTGCTGCTGAGCCATGCGGATAACGATCATTCCGGTGGCGCTCAGGCGATCCGTCGACTGCTTCCGGTCGCGCGGACCGTCAGTGGGGAGCCGCAACGACATGCGACCGATCTGAATGCCAAGCCCTGTGAAAACGGTGCCGAGTGGCGGTGGAACGGCGTGCGTTTCAGTCTCTGGCAATGGCAGGCGGCCCGGGAAAGCAATCAGACGTCATGCGTTCTGCTGGTCGAGGCCAATGGCGAACGGGTGCTGCTTACCGGCGATATCGATCAGGCCGCGGAGCAGGCGTTGCTGCTCAGCGGACAGGATGTAAAGGCGCAGTGGTTGCTATTGCCTCATCACGGCAGCCGCAGCTCATCGTCGGAGCCATTCCTGCGAGCGGTGGAACCGAGCGCCGCGCTGATCTCGCGCAGCCTGCACAACGCTTTCGGTCATCCTCATCCGACTGTGACCGCTCGCCTCGAAGCGTCCGCAATCGACGTTTACGACACCGCCTTGCACGGCGCGATCCGCATCGATCTCGGCGATTTCTCGGTGGCGGAGATACAGCGTGCGGAACGTCGGTTTTGGCGGGAAAAATGAGAACGGCGGCCGTCGGCGACCCCGCGACCCTATGCTAGAGTGGCGCCACTTTTTCGAGGGGGATTCATCTCGTGTGGGAGCTGGTCAAAGCAGGCGGCTGGATAATGCTGCCAATCATCCTGTGTTCCATCGCCGCCGCCGGCATCGTTGCTGAGCGCCTGTGGACGCTGCGCCCGAGTCGTGTCACGCCGCCGCATCTGCTTGGCCAGGTGTGGAAGTGGATCAAGGACAAGAAACTCAGCAACCAGAAGCTCAAGGAACTGCGCGCGGATTCGCCTTTGGGTGAGATTCTTGCCGCCGGCCTCAGCAACTCCAAGCGTGGTCGCGAGATCATGAAGGAATGCATCGAGGAAGCCGCGGCCAGGGTCGTTCACGACCTCGAGCGTTACCTCAACGCGCTGGGCACCATTGCCGGCATCGCGCCCTTGCTCGGCCTGCTGGGTACGGTGCTGGGCATGATCGAAATCTTCAGTGCCTTCATGGACTCGGGCATGGCCAATGCGCCCCTGCTCGCCGGCGGCATCGCCAAAGCGCTGATCACCACCGCGGCGGGCCTGATGGTCGGTATCCCAGCGCTGTTCTTCCATCGTTTTCTGCAACGCCGCGTCGACGAGCTGGTCGTTGGCATGGAGCAGGAAGCGATCAAGCTGGTGGAAGTGGTGCAGGGCGACCGCGATGTCGATCTCGGTGAGGACAAGGCGTGAAATTCCGTCGCAAACCCCGGGAGAACGTGGAGATTGGGCTGGCACCGCTGATCGACGTGGTCTTCATTCTGCTGTTGTTCTTCGTGGTCACCACGACCTTCACCCGTGAAACGCAGCTCAAGGTCGATCTTCCGGAAGCCGCCAGCGGTACACCGCCGCAGGATGCCGAGGTCCGCCAGCTGGAAGTGCTGATCGACGTGGCAGGCAATTATTCGCTCAACGGCAAAGCGCTACTGAAGAGCGACCTCAATTCGCTGATGGCGGCGTTGAGCAAGGAATCAGGCGGCGACAATCGGCTGCCGATGGTCATCAGCGCCGATGGCAAGACCCCGCATCAGGCGGTGATCACCGCGATGGATGCCGCCGGCAAGCTGGGCTTCGGCCAACTGCGCATCACCACGGTCGAGGCGCAGGCCTCTCCCTGATGTCATTCGCCGATCGCCTGCAACGCGCCTGGTATCAGGGGCATCCGGCCCTATGTGTGCTGGCTCCGCTGGAGCTACTCTATCGGCGCGTGGTCGAGGCAAAGCGACGGCGCTTTCTCAAAGGTGAAAGCGCTGCCTATCGCGCACCAGTGCCGGTCATCGTGGTGGGTAACATCACCGTAGGTGGAACAGGCAAGACTCCACTGATTCTCTGGCTGATCGAGCATTGCCGTAGCCGCGGGCTGCGCGTCGGCGTCGTCAGCCGCGGCTACGGTGCCAAGCCGTCGGCGCTGCCCTGGCGCGTTCAACCCGAACACTCGGCGGAGCAATCAGGCGACGAGCCGCTGTTGATCGTGCAGCGTACCGGCGTACCGCTGATGATAGATCCCGACCGATCACGCGCGGTACGGTGCCTGCTGGAGACCGAATCGCTTGACCTGATCCTTTCCGATGATGGCCTGCAGCACTATCGGCTGGCCAGGGACCTCGAACTCGTACTGATCGACGCGGCACGCGGGCTGGGCAACAGGCGCTGCCTGCCGGCTGGCCCCTTGCGCGAACCGGCCGAACGCCTGAATAGCGTGGATGCTGTGCTGGTCAACGGCACCGATTCGGATACCGCCGACGGCTATGCGTTCAGCCTCAAGCCGGTCGCGCTGGTCGAACTGTGCTCCGGCGAGCGCTGGCCTCTCGATCACTTTCCCGCCGGCCAGCTGCTGCACGCGGTGGCTGGCATCGGCAACCCGCAGCGTTTCTTCACCACGCTCGAAACGCTACACTGGCGTCCGATTCCGCACCCCTTCGCCGATCACGCCGCCTACAGCCAGGAGCAGCTGGAGTTCAGCCCAGCCCTGCCGTTGGTGATGACCGAGAAGGATGCGGTGAAATGCCGGGCATTCGCACCGCCGGGTTGGTCATATCTTCAGGTGCACGCCGTACCTTCTGCGGCTTTCGTCACCTGGTTCGACGGCCAGTTGGCGCGATTGCTGCCCGATCACTCTTAAGCCGCTCGCACTGCCATCGCAGTCGAACGCTTCCAAGGACTGCGCATGGATACCAAACTGCTCGACATACTGGCCTGCCCACTATGCAAGGGGCCGCTGAAGCTGACCGATGACAAGTCGGAACTGATCTGCAAGGCCGACGCCCTGGCGTTTCCCGTGCGCGATGGCATCCCGGTGATGCTCGAGAGCGAGGCCCGTACGCTGGACGTGGATGAGCGCCTCGACAAATGAGCACTGCCTACACTGTCGTGGTTCCCGCCCGCTATGCCTCGACCCGCCTGCCTGGCAAGCCGTTGCAGGACATCGCCGGCAAGCCGATGATCCAGCACGTGTGGGAGCAGGCAAGCAAGAGCACGGCTCAGCGCGCGGTCATCGCCACCGACGACTCGCGCATCGTCGATGCCTGCTCGGCATTCGGTGCGCAGGTTGTTTTGACCCGCCCCGACCACAACTCCGGCACCGACCGGCTGGCTGAGGTGTGCGAGCAGCTTGGTCTGCCGAGTGACGCCATCGTGGTCAACGTGCAGGGCGACGAGCCGCTGATTCCCCCGGCAGTCATTGATCAGGTTGCCGCCAATCTGGCTGCGCACCCCGAGGCGGCCATCGCCACGCTCGCCGAACCATTGAGCGATGTGCAAGCGCTGTTCAATCCAAACGTGGTAAAGGTGCTCTCGGACACCAATGGCCTGGCGCTGACCTTCAGCCGGGCGCCGCTTCCCTGGGCAAGAGATGCGTTTGCCGCCGATCGCAGCGTACTGCCTGTTGGCGTGCCGTACCGCCGGCACATTGGTATCTACGCCTATCGCGCCGGTTTCCTCGCTGATTTCGTTTCCTGGGGTCCTTGCTGGCTCGAGGATACCGAGTGTCTGGAGCAGTTGCGCGCGCTCTGGCACGGCCAGCGTATTCACGTTGCAGATGCGGTACAGGCACCGCCTGCGGGGGTGGATACCGCGGAAGACCTGGAGCGGGTCCGTCGTCTGCTGGGCGGCTGAGATGAGAATCCTGTTCGTCTGCATGGGTAACATCTGCCGCTCGCCCACCGCCGAAGGCGTGTTTCGCCAGCGCGTCGAGCAGGCTGGGCTCGGCAGTCGGATCGAGATCGATTCTGCTGGGACCGGCGATTGGCATGTAGGCAAGGCTCCGGACTCGCGTGCTTGCGCCGCGGCCGGCAAACGCGGCTATCGGCTGACAGCGCTGCGCGCGCGCCAGGTGCAGCCGGAGGACTTCCTGCGTTTCGACCTTATTCTGGCGATGGATCACGACAACCTGGCTCGACTGGAGGCCTTGCGCCCCGAAGCGAGCAGGGCGGAGCTTGATCTGTTGCTACGCCGCTACGACCTGGCGCGTGGCGTGGTGCCAGACCCTTACTACGGCGAGACAGATGGCTTCGAGGAAGTACTGGATCTCCTCGAGGAGGCCTGTGATGCGCTGCTCGTGGAATTGAAGGGACGACTGTGAGCCTGACCCTCGAATCAAACCGATCACTCAAGGCATTCAACACGTTCGCTGTCGATCAGCGTGCGCGCTACTTCGCGGCCGCTCATAACGATGAGGATGTTCGTGACGCGCTCGCCCAGGCGCGTCGGCTCGACGTTCCGCTGCTGCCGATCGGTGGAGGCAGCAACTTGCTGCTGACTCGTGACGTGCCGGCGCTTGTCCTGCATATGGCCAGCCGTGGCAAACGCATCATCGATGAGTCTGCCGAGCAGGTTCTGGTCGAGGCCGAGGCAGGCGAGCCCTGGCACCCATTCGTGCTCTGGACGCTGGATCAAGGCTTGGCGGGCCTCGAGAATCTGAGCCTGATACCAGGTACCGTTGGTGCATCACCAATCCAGAACATCGGTGCCTACGGTGTCGAGATCAAGGACGTATTTGCAGGACTCACTGCACTGGATAGTGAAACTGGGATCCTCCGTGAGTTCAGCCAGGACGACTGCGCATTCGGTTATCGCGACAGTCTGTTCAAACAGCAGCCAGGGCGTTTTCTGATTCTGCGAGTGCGTTTCGCGTTGCGTCGCCAGGCAGCGCTGCATCTTGAGTATGGGCCGATCCGCCAGCGTTTGGCGGAGCAGGGGATTACCGTACCTTCCGCGCAGGATGTGAGCCGAGCTGTTTGTGCCATCCGCAGTGAAAAGCTGCCGGATCCACAGCAGCTGGGCAATGCTGGGAGTTTCTTCAAGAATCCGCTGGTGCCGGCTGCCGCTGCTCAGACGCTGCGCGACCGTTACCCCGAGCTGGTCGGTTATCCGCAAGCCGACGGTCAAGTGAAACTGGCGGCTGGCTGGCTGATCGAGAAGGCTGGCTGGAAGGGATTTCGTGACGGCGACGCAGGGGTTCATCGGCTGCAGGCGTTGGTGCTGGTCAATCATGGCCTGGCCACGGGGGTGCAGCTGCTGGACCTGGCGCGACGTATCCAGGTCGATGTGCTGGAGCGCTTCGGCGTCAGCCTTGAGATCGAGCCAAATGTGCTCTGACTACGACTCGTACGGCCAGCTCTGGCTGCGTTAAAGCCAGGCCGTGCGGTGGTGTAGATATCTGGTTCCGGTCGCTTGAGTTGTACTGATCTCGCACTTCGGTTCGCCTAGCGCGGCAACCAAGCAGAACCTGCGATGTGCGTCGGATGTAAGCGAGCTCAATTTCGACCTGCAGCCGGTCCGGCTTCTCAAGCTTGCAGTGACGGCTTTTTCGGGGAGAGATGGGGCAGTGAATAGCCTTGCTGACTGCGCCGCACCCCTTCTGCCATGAGCGTTCTCTCGATGAATAAGACGAAGGTGTAAACCTTATTCAGGACGGGACAATGCAAAAAAAAGGGATGCCGAAGCATCCCTTTTTTAGGCCAGCGGTGTTTAGCCTTGCGGCTTCTCACGGTTATCTGGCTGGTCACCTTCTGCAGCTTGTTCCGACTCCTGGGGTGATGGCTGAACCACTTCCTCAGTTGTCGGTGCTTCTGGCTTCTGCTCGTCTACTTCAGCGGTCGACACCTGTGCTTGTTCGGCGGGCTCGTCAGCCTCGGCGAGCGGCTGCTCGTGGAGGGTGGTGACTGGCTCGGCGAACTGCTCAGGCTGGGCGTCGGCAGGCACCGGTTCCGCAACTTGTTCAACTTGCGCTTCGACGACTGGCTCGCTGGCGACGATCTCCGGGCTGGCCAGAGGTTGCTCCGCTGCGGCCTTGGCGTCGGCTTCTGCCGCTTCCTTGGCCAGACGCTCGGCTTCACGCTGACGGCGACGGACCTCGCGCGGATCATTAGGCGCGCGTCCGCTAGGCGTCAGCACTGGCGCCAGGGTCGGTGCGACTTCGACTTTCTCGACCACCGGCTCCGGGGCAGGCTGTGGGGTGTCGTTGGCTTGGACGACCTGTGGTGCTTCGCTCGGCGCAACTTCGGCAGCGTGTGTCGATGTCTCGTCTGCAGCTTCGATAGCTATCGACTGCTCGGCCACAGTGCGCTGCTCGTCCGTACTTTCCACGCTTGGCGCATGCTCGACAATCGTCGCTACACCATCGGTGCTGGTTTGAATCACGGCGTCATCAGCGAGCTTGGCCTGTGGAGCCGCTTCGGTGTCGGCGGTGTTCGCGGCCAGGGCGGCGGCTGTTGCTGCGACGGCGATTTCCTCGGTTTTCACCGGGGCGTTGCTCTCGTCGACCTCGTCGATTTCGTTACCGTTGGCGTCACGCTGACGCTCACGGCGATTGCTGCGACGACGCTGGCCGCGGGAGCGGCGGCGTGGGCGGTCGCCGTCGTTGCCTTCGCTGCCCTCGTTGGAGTCTTGGGCGTCCTCGGCTTCGTTCGCATCCTCGGTTTGCTGCAGCAGCTCATCGGCGGCTACCGGGGCTTGCCGTTCGGCGCGCGGCTTGCGCTCTTCGCGCGGGGCGCGTGGTTGCCGCTCGGGCTGCTCTTCTTCTGCTGCTACAGCGATCGGAGCTTCGTCGATTGGTGCTCGCAGTTCGCGCTTACGCTCCTCGCGGGGCTTGCGGTCCTCGCGTGGGGCTCGCTCGCGGCGCGGCTGGCTTTCGGCAACTTCGGCCTGTTCACGGGGTTTGCGTTCCTCGCGTGGTGGGCGCGGCTGGCGCTCTTCGCGGGGCTGACGCTCCTCGCGAGCTTGGCGCTCCTCACGGGGCTGGCGTTCTTCGCGCGGCTTGCGCTCCTCATCACGGCCACCGCGCGAATCGCGGCGACGGTTCTGCTGGCGTCCGCTGCGGCGCTCGTCATTGCGCTGCGGGCGCGGCGAGGCGGGCTTCTTCTCGACTTCGGCTGTGGCCTGCGGTTCTTTCGTCTCGCCTGCGAACAGTCCGACCAGGGATTTGATCAGGCCCTTGAACAGACTTGGTTCCTGCACCGGCGCGGCAACGGGTGTTTCGGCTGGCGCTGCGGCGGCTGCCGCCGGTGCGGTGCGCTGCGGTGCGGTCTTGACCGCCGCTTCCTGACGAACCAGGGTGCGTGTGGAGCTGACCGGCTGAGCTTCTTCGGCCTCGGTCGGGCTCATTTCGTAGCTGGCTTGGCCTGCCATGATTTCTGGGCTGTCGTCACGCAGTCGCTGAACTTCGAAGTGCGGCGTTTCCAGGTGATCGTCCGGCAGGATGAAGATGCGCGCACGGGTGCGCAGCTCGATCTTGGTGATCGCGTTGCGTTTCTCGTTGAGCAGGAATGCTGCTACCTGGAACGGCACGCGGGCGCGAACCTCGGCGGTGCGGTCCTTGAGGGCTTCTTCTTCGATCAGGCGCAGAATCGCCAGCGACAGCGATTCGACGTCACGAATGATGCCTTGGCCGTTGCAGCGTGGGCAGACGATGCCGCTGGTCTCGCCCAGAGAGGGGCGCAGACGCTGGCGGGACATTTCCAGCAAACCGAAGCGCGAGATACGGCCGACCTGGATACGTGCACGGTCGGCTTCCAGTGCTTCGCGCATCTTCTCCTCGACTGCGCGCTGGTTCTTGGCCGGGGTCATGTCGATGAAGTCGATGACGATTAGTCCGCCGATGTCGCGCAAACGCAGTTGGCGGGCGATTTCCTCGGCCGCCTCCAGGTTGGTCTGCAGGGCGGTTTCTTCGATGTCGCCACCCTTGGTGGCGCGAGCCGAGTTGATGTCGATGGATACCAGTGCTTCGGTCGGATCGATGACGATGGAGCCGCCGGAAGGCAGTTTTACTTCACGCTGGAAGGCCGTCTCGATCTGGCTTTCGATCTGGAAGCGGTTGAACAGCGGTACGGAATCTTCGTACAGCTTGATCTTGCTGGCGTACTGCGGCATCACCTGCTGGATGAAGCTCAATGCCTCGTCCTGTGCTTCGACACTGTCGATCAGCACTTCGCCGATGTCCTGGCGCAGGTAGTCGCGGATGGCGCGGATGATGACGTTGGATTCCTGATAGATCAGAAATGACGCGGGGCGATCCTGGGACGCATCCTTGACTGCGGTCCAGAGCTGCAACAGATAGTCGAGGTCGCACTGCAGCTCTTCGCTGGAGCGGCCCAGGCCTGCCGTGCGGACGATCAGACCCATGTCAGCGGGGATATCGAGACCGTTCAGGGCTTCACGCAATTCATTGCGTTCTTCACCTTCGATGCGGCGCGAAATGCCACCAGCACGCGGATTGTTCGGCATCAGGACCAGATAACGGCCGGCCAGACTGATGAAGGTGGTCAGTGCAGCGCCTTTGTTGCCGCGCTCTTCTTTTTCGACCTGAACGATGACTTCCTGGCCTTCGCGCAGGACGTCCTTGATGTTCACGCGGCCTTCAGGCGACTTGCTGAAGTATTCGCGAGAAATTTCCTTGAGGGGGAGGAAGCCATGGCGCTCGGCGCCGAAGTCGACGAAAGCAGCTTCGAGACTGGGCTCGACGCGAGTGATCTTGCCCTTGTAGATGTTGGCTTTCTTCTGCTCGCGGGCACCTGATTCGATGTCCAGATCGAACAGACGTTGGCCGTCGACCAGTGCGACACGCAACTCTTCGGGCTGAGTTGCGTTAATTAGCATTCTTTTCATGTAGTACCGTCGGTTTCCGTGGCATCCGGAAACGGCGTTCGGCACACACGACTCTCGCGGTCGGTGTCAGGTGAGTCAGGAATGGTTGTAAAGCACTCCAGTGTCCAGCGATGTGCGGCCAAATGGGCCGGCGTCGCGACGACGTCTCCTGCTTGCTGTCGGAACAGAAGCAATGGTTCGGGAGGAGGAATCAGGCATCGGTAGCGGACGGAATGAAGCGTCTGTGAAAGCCTTTGCTACGCAATCCGATGCTGTGCATCTCCACCCAACACGCATACTTTGAAAATCGGGTGCCGCTCGCAGAATCCGGGGAGCGGGTTGTCGATTATCGCGATTCCCATAGGGGGCACGCATCATGTCTTCAAGGCTTGTTTCGCAACTTCTCCGCTACTTGAGGGAAGCTCCGTCGGACGGCCTCACGTCCTAGAACATTTTTTTTGCCGGTCTGGGTTGGCGGTATCGCTGGCATCCCTGGACCTGACCGCTTTTGGCGGCGTTCGCGACTATAACAGCAATGTTTAAGTGCTTCAATTCCATGAAAATTGATATGATGCCGCGATGACCAATACCCCCTCCCAGACCTCCGGTGTGCAAATACTCGAGGTCGCGCCGGAACTTGCCGGCCAGCGCATTGATAACTTTCTCCGCAACCAGCTCAAAGGCGTGCCCAAGACGTTGATCTACCGCATCTTGCGCAAGGGCGAGGTGCGTGTGAACAAAGGGCGCATCAAGCCTGAGTACAAGTTGCAAGCCGGTGATCTGGTGCGCGTGCCGCCGCTGCGCCTGGCCGAGCGCGACGAGCCTGAGCCGCTTGCTCAAGGGCTGTTGGAAAGGCTGGAAAAGGCCATCGTGCACGAGGACAAGGCGCTCATCGTACTGAATAAACCGGCCGGCATAGCTGTGCATGGTGGTAGCGGGCTCAGCTACGGGGTGATCGAGGCTTTGCGGCAGCTGCGCCCTGATGCCAAGGAGCTTGAATTGGTGCATCGACTGGATCGCGATACCTCCGGTCTGCTGATGGTCGCCAAGAAGCGCAGCATGTTGCGCCATCTGCATCAGGCGTTGCGCGGTGACGGTGTAGACAAGCGTTATATGGCTCTGGTGCGTGGTCGCTGGGAAACCTCGAAGAAGCAGGTCAATGCGCCGTTGCTGAAGAACACGTTGCGCTCTGGTGAGCGAATGGTCGAGGTGACCGAGGACGGCAAGGAAGCGCTGACATTGTTTCGCGTGCTTCGTCGCTTCGGTGACTTCGCAACGCTAGTGGAGGCCAAGCCAGTTACCGGTCGCACGCACCAGATTCGTGTGCACGCGCGCCATGCCGGGCACAGCATCGCCGGCGACAGCAAGTACGGTGATGAGGAGTTCACTCGCGAGATTCGCGAACTAGGCGGCAAGCGATTGTTCCTGCATGCATACGCGCTGAAGGTTCCGCTGTCTGATGGCGGTGAGTTATCCCTGGAGGCGCCCGTCGACGAAATGTGGGCGCGAACGCTGGAGCGTCTCGGTGAGTGAGTACCGGGTTCTGATATTTGATTGGGATGGCACGCTGGTCGACTCGATCGGGCGTATTGTCGAGTCGATACATGTTGCGGCGCAAAATTGTGGTTTGCCGCAGGTCGATGATGCCTCGGTCAAAGGCATCATCGGGTTGGCCTTGCCGGAAGCGATTGGCGTGTTGTATCCGGATCAGGCGGATGTCGCGCTGATCGAGGATTTTCGTCACTGCTATAGCGAGTATTATCTGTCCCTGGAGACCCAGCCTTCGGCTCTTTATCCGGGAGTCGCCAAGGCGCTATCCGAGTTCCGTGACGCCGGGTATATGCTCGCTGTCGCGACTGGAAAGGGGCGTCGCGGCCTTGATCGCGTTTTGGCTGGGCAGGGGTGGGAGGACTTCTTCGATATCACCCGTTGTTCGGACGAGACGGCAAGCAAGCCCGATCCACTGATGATCCACCAGATTCTTTCTCACTGCGGTGCTCGTCCGGAGCAGGCGCTGATGGTCGGTGATTCGGTGTTTGACCTGCAGATGGCTCATCGCGCGGGTGTGGATGGCGTAGCTGTCGCTTATGGCGCACAACCACTGCACATCCTGCAACAGTGCAAGCCGCGCACTGCGATCAATCATTTTTCGGAGCTTGGTGATTGGCTGCGCTCCTTGGCGGTTTCTGAGGTGAATGCAAATGTCGGATGAGTGGAAGGCTCCGGTAGACGAGTCCAAGGGTGATCGTAATAGCTGGAAGCTGCTGGAGAAGACGCTGCTTGCAGGGGTTCAGGAGCAGCGGCGCGCTAGGCGCTGGGGTATCTTCTTCAAGTTATTGACCTTCATTTACCTGTTCGGCGCGCTGGTACTGTTTTCCCCGGCGCTGCAGTTTGGTTCCAGCAAGGGCGCGGAGGGTAGTCATACGGCGGTCATCAATGTGCGCGGCATGATCGCGGATGAAGAGCCTGCCAGCGCCGATAACGTCGTCGGTGCCTTGCGGGCGGCCTTCGAGGACGCCAATACCAAGGGTGTGGTGCTGCGAATCAACAGCCCGGGGGGCAGTCCGGTGCAGTCGGGCTATATATATGACGAAATCCGGCGTTTGCGCGGCGAATATCCGGCCATCAAGGTTTATGCGGTGATTACCGATCTGGGGGCGTCGGGTGCGTACTACATCGCTAGCGCTGCGGACGAGATTTATGCTGACAAGTCCAGTCTGGTGGGGTCGATCGGTGTAACCGCGGCCACCTTTGGCTTCGTTGATACCATGGAAAAGCTCGGCGTCGAGCGGCGTGTCTATACGGCGGGTGAGCACAAGGCTTTTCTGGATCCGTTCCAGCCGGAAAAACCTGAGGAGACCCAGTTCTGGCGAGGCGTGCTGGCTACCACCCATCAGCAGTTCATCGACAGCGTCAAGCGTGGTCGCGGCGATCGCCTTCAGGAGGAGCAGCATCCGGAGTTGTTCTCAGGTCTGATCTGGTCTGGGGAGCAGGCATTGGAGCTCGGGCTGATCGATGGTTTGGGAAGTACGGCGCATGTGGCGCGCGAGGTGATTGGTGAGCCCGAGCTGGTGGACTTCACTGTCAAAGAGTCGCCGCTGGATCGTTTTACCAAGAAACTTGGTGCTGGCGTCGCCGAACGCTTGGCTGTTCTGGTTGGGGTGCAGGGGCCGGTGTTGCGATAGCAGCCGGCTCGCGCTCACGGAACGTCGTAGCCTGCGTTCAGTAGCATGTCCACCAGGCGGATGAGCGGAAGGCCTACCAGGCTGGTGACGTCCTCGCCTTCGGTGGCGCGGAAAAGACTGATGCCTAGTCCTTCGGCTTTGAAACTGCCCGCGCAATCGTAGGGCTTTTCGATTCTCAGATAGCGCTCGATTCGGGCTTCATCTAGTTCTCTGAAGTGTACGGTGAACGGTATGCAGTCGGCCTGAATTCTGCCTGTCGCGCTGTCGAGGAGCGCCAGTCCGGTCAGAAATCGGACGCTGTTGCCGCTGGCGGATTGCAGTTGCTGTTTTGCCCGCTCGAACGTGTGCGGTTTGCCGATAATCTTCGAGTCCAATACTGCAGCCTGATCGGAGCCGATAATCAGGTGATTCGGATACCGCTCGGCAAGCGCTCTGGCCTTCTGTTCGGCGAGTCGGTTTACGAGTTGTTCGGCGCTTTCTCCGGGTAGATGGGTTTCATCGATATCCGGGGCGCAGCTTTCGAACGGCAGCCCCAGCCGGGAGAGCAATTCCTGTCGATAGGGTGAGCTGGATGCAAGCAGCAGGCGGCGCATGATTCCTCCTTTATATATAGGTGCGAGATTGTATGCGTTGCGTCGTGAAGCTGGGCGGAATTCCTTTGACAGGCTGCGGGCGCGTCCCTAGAATGCCGCGCTTATGTTGAAAGGACCGATACCACCGCACGTTGATCCGCGCAAGCTCGCCGACCGAGCGGCCACCCTAGCCGGTGAGCTGCAATTGTCGCAGCTGAAGCGGCTCGCCGATCCTCTTGAGGATGATCAGGGTGTGGTGCGCGCCAGTTTTGCCTTTGGGCGCGACGAGCAGCGTACTGCGGTTATCCGTAGTCAGCTCGACGTTGAAGTCAAAATGATTTGCCAGCGTTGTCTGGAGCCGGTTGTTCTGCCGATTCACAGCGAGTGCGATTACGCGGTTGTGAATGAAGGGGCGAGCAGCCAGCACCTGCCCAAAGGGTATGACGTGCTGGAAGTGGGAGAGGATCCTCTGGATCTGCTGGCGCTGGTCGAAGACGAGCTGTTGCTCGCTCTGCCGATTGTTCCACTCCATGACCCTGAAATTTGCCAGCCGCCGGTTGGGCCAGATGAGCCCTCACCGAGTGAGGACGAGGTAACGCGGTCCAACCCGTTCAGCGTACTGGCGCAGTTAAAGCGTGACCCAAACGTTTAGGAGTTGATCCAAATGGCTGTTCAGCAGAACAAAAAATCCCGTTCCGCCCGTGACATGCGTCGTTCCCATGACGCTCTCGAGCCGAACGCTCTGTCCGTGGAAAAGAGCACCGGTGAAGTTCACCTGCGTCACCACGTGTCCCCGGACGGTTTCTACCGTGGTCGCAAGGTGATCGACAAGGGCGCTGACGAGTAATCCTTGTCCGCTCCGGTCATCGCGATCGATGCAATGGGTGGGGACTTCGGTCCCCACTGCATTGTTCCGGCCAGTCTGTCCTGTCTGGCTGAAAGCCCCTCGCTGCATCTGGTCCTTGTCGGCCAATCTTCCCTTCTCGAACAGCTTGTCGCCCAGCATCCTGGGGTCGATCGTTCGCGCCTGAAAATCGTCGATGCGCCTGAAATCATTGGTATGGCTGAACGCCCGGCTCAGGCTTTGCGTGGCAAGCCACGCTCTTCCATGCGTATTGCCCTCGAGCAGGTTCGCGACGGTAAGGCTAATGCTTGTGTAAGCGCCGGTAACACCGGCGCGCTGATGGCATTGGCGCGCCAGGTTCTGAGAACGCTGCCAGGTATCGATCGGCCGGCGATGGTGACAGCGCTCCCTACGCAGGCTGACCCATGCCTGCTGCTGGACCTGGGCGCAAATGTCGATTGCCCGCCCGAGCAGCTTTTCCAGTTTGCTGTCATGGGGGTTGTGGCGGCCGAATCGCTGGGGCGACAGCAGCCTAGGGTCGCGCTGCTGAATGTCGGTACCGAAGAGATCAAGGGCAATCAGCAGGTCAAGCAAGCCGCGCTGCTGTTGCAGCAGGCCGCTGATCTCAACTATCAGGGCTTCATCGAGGGGGATGGGCTGTATCGCGGTGAAGCCGACGTGGTCGTATGCGATGGCTTTGTCGGCAACATATTGCTCAAATCCAGCGAGGGCTTGGCTGGGATGCTGGTCGCCAGAGTCGAGGCGCTTTTCAAACGTTCGCTTGGCGCGCGCATTGTCGGTGCTGTCGTATTGCCGTTGTTGCGCCGTCTGCGGGCGGATCTCAATCCGGCTCAGTACAACGGTGCGAGCTTTCTCGGGCTGCAGGGAATTGTCGTCAAGAGTCATGGTAGTGCCGGCGCGGACGGCTTCAAAGCAGCGATCCGGCGCGCGGCGCAGGATGTCGAGCATGATCTCCCTGGGCAACTGAGGAGCAGGCTGGGGCATTTTCTGCGGCCGCCTCATCCGTACGATGATGTGGATGATGTGACCGCAGGTGGTGGCCAGCCATCCAACTGAAATTCGCGACGCCGGTCCCTGGCGTATTCTTCAGACGAACAGAACCACAAGAGAGTCGTTTCATGTCCGCATCACTTGCTTTCGTCTTTCCCGGTCAGGGGTCTCAGTCCCTTGGCATGCTGGCCGAGCTGGGTGCCCAGCAAAGCGTGGTCGTCGATACTTTTGCCGAGGCATCTTCGGCGCTCGGGTACGACCTTTGGGCGTTGACCCAGACCGGTCCGGAAGAACAGCTGAATCAGACCGACAAGACCCAGCCGGCGATTCTTGCCGCCTCCATCGCAATCTGGCGTTTGTGGCAGACAGAAGGCGGCGCGCAGCCCGCATTCGTTGCCGGACACAGCCTTGGTGAGTACTCCGCTCTGGTGGCGGCGGGCAGCCTGCCGTTCGCTGACGCCATCAAGCTGGTTGAATTGCGCGGTCAATTGATGCAGCAGGCAGTGCCGGCCGGGCAGGGCGGCATGGCCGCCATTCTCGGGCTGGAAGATGCCGATGTATTGGCCGCCTGTGCCGAGGCCGCGCAAGGTGAGGTGGTCAGTGCGGTCAACTTCAACGCTCCGGGTCAGGTGGTTATTGCCGGCAGTGCGGCGGCGGTAGAGCGCGCGATCGAAGTGTGCAAGGCCAAAGGTGCCAAGCGTGCGATGCCTTTGCCGGTGAGTGTCCCCTCTCACTGCGATCTGATGCGCCCGGCTGCCGAACGCTTCGCTTCCTCGGTGGAGTCGATCGAATGGCAAGCGCCGCAGATTCCGTTGGTGCAGAACGTCAGCGCAGCAGTCGTCGCGGATCTGGAAGTGCTCAAGCGTGATCTGCTGGCACAGCTCTACAGTCCGGTGCGCTGGGTCGAGTCCATGGTTGCTCTGGGAGACCGTGGCGTCACCTCGCTGGTCGAGTGCGGCCCCGGCAAGGTTCTGTCGGGCCTCAACAAACGCTGCGTCAAGGGCGTCAGCACCTACAATCTGGATACCCCCGAGGCCTTCGCGGCCGCTCGTGCCGCATTGGCTTGAACAAGGAGAATGCTATGAATCTGCAAGGTAAGGTGGCGTTGGTTACCGGCGCGAGCCGCGGTATTGGCCAGGCCATTGCCCTTGAGTTGGGCCGCCAGGGCGCGATCGTAATTGGTACTGCGACCACGCCAAACGGCGCCGAGCGCATCGCCGAGACACTGAAGGAAAACGGTATCGAAGGCGCTGGGCTGGTGCTCGATGTTGGCAACGATGAATCTGTCAGCAGCACTCTTGAGCACATTCAGCAGCATCTCGGACAGCCGGCAATTCTGGTCAACAATGCCGGTATTACCCGCGATAACTTGATGCTGCGCATGAAGGATGATGAGTGGCATGACGTCATCAACACCAACCTGAATAGCCTGTATCGCCTTTCCAAGGCCGTGCTGCGTGGTATGACCAAGGCTCGCTGGGGTCGAATCATCAATATCGGTTCGGTGGTTGGTGCCATGGGCAACGCCGGACAGGTAAACTACGCGGCAGCCAAGGCCGGTCTGGAGGGTTTCAGCCGTGCATTGGCTCGTGAGGTCGGTTCTCGTGGTATCACGGTGAATTCCGTGGCGCCTGGTTTCATCGATACCGACATGACTCGCGAGTTGCCGGAAGCCCAGCGTGATGCGCTCGTGGGGCAGATTCCCCTGGGACGTCTCGGTCAGGCCGAAGAAATTGCAAAGGTCGTTGCGTTTCTCGCTTCGGACGGCGCTGCCTACGTCACCGGTGCTACCGTTCCGGTGAATGGCGGCATGTACATGAGCTGAGTGTGACGCCCTACGCAGGAGGACAGTCTTAGAGGCTGTCTTCAAATTAGCTATAAAACCGCAGCTGGTTTATAGACAGAAGGTTGAAGGCGGCGTCATGCTTGCCTGCTTCCAGCTTGAAATGCGGAAAACGCTTTCTATACACTACCGCGCAAACCAGCTGCCTGATTTTTCCATAGGAGTGAAAACAAGGTATGAGCACCATCGAAGAACGCGTCAAGAAAATCGTTGCCGAGCAACTTGGCGTTAAAGAAGAGGAAGTAACCAACAGCGCTTCCTTCGTCGAAGACCTGGGTGCCGACTCTCTTGACACCGTTGAGCTGGTGATGGCTCTGGAAGAGGAATTCGAGACCGAGATCCCGGACGAGCAAGCTGAGAAGATCACCACCGTTCAGGAAGCCATCGATTACATCAACGCGCACGCGCAGTAAGTTGTAATCTGCTTCAGAAACAGGAACAGCCGCACTGCCTTTGAACGAGGTAGTGCGGCTTTTCTTTGAGAGGGATTCATCCAGGTCGCGGGGGCTCCATTGCACCCAACCGGGGATGGTTCCTGTCTTGGCGGGAACCGAGCCAAGTACGTTTAGGTATAGGAGTAATCGCTGTGTCGCGTAGACGCGTCGTAGTCACCGGGATGGGCATGCTATCGCCACTGGGTAACGATGTGCCAAGCAGCTGGCAGGGAATTCTCGCCGGCCGCAGTGGTATCGGCCTGATCGAGCACATGGATCTTTCTGCCTATTCCACTCGTTTTGGCGGGTCGATCAAAAGCTTCGATGTCGAGCAGTATCTGCCGGCAAAAGAGGCACGCAAGCTCGACCTCTTCATTCAGTACGGCCTTGCCGCGAGTTTCCAGGCGGTGCGTGATTCCGGGCTGGAGGTCACTGATGCCAATCGGGAGCGCATCGGTGTCGCGATGGGGTCCGGTATCGGCGGCCTGACCAATATCGAAAACAGCTGCAAGGCACTTATCGAGCAAGGCCCGCGGCGTATATCTCCCTTCTTCGTGCCGGGCTCCATCATCAACATGGTGTCTGGTTTCCTGTCGATCCATCTGGGATTGCAGGGCCCCAACTATGCGATCGCTACCGCCTGTACCACGGGCACCCACTGCATTGGCATGGCCGCCCGTAATATCGCCTATGGCGAGGCGGATGTCATGGTGGCCGGCGGGTCCGAGATGGCTGCCAGTGGGCTTGGTATCGGAGGCTTTGCGGCAGCACGCGCACTGTCCACCCGCAACGATGACCCGGCGGCTGCGAGCCGGCCGTGGGACAAGGGGCGCGACGGTTTCGTCCTCTCCGATGGTGCCGGTGCGCTGGTGCTGGAGGAGCTGGAGCATGCCAAGGCCCGGGGGGCGCACATCTACGCCGAACTGATCGGTTTCGGCATGAGCGCCGATGCGTACCACATGACCTCGCCGCCCGACGACGGCGCCGGTGCTGCGCGCTGCATCCGCAATGCGCTGAAGGACTCCCAGTTGAATGTCGATCAGGTGCATTACATCAATGCACACGGCACCTCGACTCCCGCAGGTGACAAGGCCGAGGCTGCTGCTATTCGCAGCGTATTTGGTGATCACGCCTATGAGCTGTCGGTCAGTTCGACCAAATCCATGGTCGGCCACCTGCTGGGTGCTGCCGGTGCGGTGGAAGCGATCTTCAGTGTTCTGGCTATTCGTGATCAGGTCGCGCCGCCGACCATCAATCTGCATGAGCCGGATGAAGGCTGCGACCTCGATTTCGTTCCGCACGAGGCCAAGCCCCGACCGATCGAAGTGGCGGTGTCCAACTCGTTCGGTTTTGGCGGAACCAACGGTTCGCTGGTATTCCGCCGGTTCGCCGAGTGACATTGAGCTGGCTGAACGGGGAGCCCTGTGATGGGCTGCCCATTCATGATCGAGGACTGGCCTACGGCGATGGGCTGTTCGAGACTATTCGCGTCGCAGGTGGCCAGGCGCGGTTGGTCGAACGTCATCTGCAGCGGCTGCAAGATGGGTGTGAGCGCCTCGCCATTCCCATTGATGCAAATCTGCTGCGCAATGAGCTGATGCGCTTCTGCCGGGCACTGGGGCAGGGCGTCGCCAAGCTCATCGTCACGCGTGGCGCCGGACAGCGTGGTTATGCAACGCCACAGCCGTGTCAGCCGCAGCGTCTGCTGTTAGGCTCGTTCTCTCCAGCTTATCCGCCACAGCATGCTGAAACCGGCATCAGGCTGTTTCCGTGCGAGACCCGGCTTGCCGAGCAACCGCGACTCGCCGGCATCAAGCATCTGAATCGCCTGGAACAGGTGTTGGCGCGTGCCGAGTGGCATGATCCGGTCTACGCGGAAGGGTTGATGCGCGATATGTCCGGCCGGGTGGTGGAGGGCGTTTTCAGCAATCTGTTCATCGTGAAAGCCGGCAAACTGCGTACCGCGCCGCTGACTCGTTGCGGAGTCGCTGGGGTCATGCGTGCGGAGATCATTGCGCGCGCAGCACAGCACGGGCTCCCGGTCGTGATCGACGACATCAGCTATGCCGAGCTTGTGCAGGCCGATGAGGTATTCCTCTGCAACAGCCTTTACGGCATCTGGCCCGTGACAGCTTTGGCCGAGTGCGTCTGGCCCGTCGGTCCGCTGACCCGTAAACTGCAGTCCGTTGTCGCCGACCTGTTGAGTGATTCGTGATCCGTAAAATTCTTGTTCTGCTGCTGACAGTGTTGCTGTTGGCGGCGATTGCGCTCGGGCTGTTCACCTGGAAACAGCATGCTGCGCTCGAGCAGCCTCTGGCCGTTACCGACGAGGCCCTGCTGCTCGACGTGCGTCCGGGCGATACGCCCAGTGGCGTGCTTCAGCGGTTGGAGGCCGAAGGCGTACTGGAGGATGCCTTCTGGTTGCGTTTGTATTGGCGTTTGAACCTGTCCGGGCAGAGCTTGCACACCGGCGAGTATCGCCTGACCCCCACTATGACGGCGCGGGACATGATCGGGCTTTGGCAGCGTGGCGAAGTGGTGCAATACAGCCTGACCCTGGTCGAGGGCTGGAACTTCCGCCAGCTGCGTAGCGCCCTGCAGAATCAGCCCAAGCTGGAGCAAACCCTGGATGGCTTGACTGATGCCGAAATCATGTCGCGCATAGGTGCGTCGGGCCAGCACCCGGAAGGACGCTTCTTCCCAGATACCTATCGTTTCACCCGCGGCACATCCGATGCAGACCTCTTGCGCCGTGCCTACGCCCGGCTGGAGCAGGTCCTCGAGGAGGAGTGGCAGCAGCGTGCCAGGGAGCTACCGTACAAGGACGCTTATCAGGCGCTGATCATGGCCTCGATCATCGAAAAGGAAACCGGCGTGCCCGGCGAGCGTGGAGAGATTGCCGGCGTCTTTGTGCGCAGGCTGGCGCGGGGCATGCTGCTGCAGACCGACCCAACCGTTATCTACGGCATGGGTGAGAAGTACAAGGGCCGGATCACCCGCGCCGATCTGCGCACGCCGACACCCTACAATACCTACACCAATGCCGGCCTGCCGCCGACCCCGATCGCGATGGTCGGGCGCGAGGCGATCCACGCCGCGCTGCATCCGGCGGATGGCACCAGTCTCTACTTCGTCGCCCGTGGCGATGGCAGCCATGTTTTCAGCGATACGCTCAATCAGCACAACCGTGCGGTGCGCGAGTATCAGCTCAAGCGCCGTGCCGACTACCGCTCCAGCCCGCCGCCACGGCAGGCACCGGCGGACAACGGAAACGTACAATGAAAGGACTCTTCGTGACCCTCGAAGGCCCTGAAGGGGCCGGCAAGAGCACCAATCGTGAATATCTCGCCGAGCGCCTGCGCGCATGTGGCGTGGATGTCGTGCTGACCCGTGAGCCCGGTGGGACGCCGCTGGCCGAGCGTATCCGCGAGCTGCTTCTCACCCCGGCCGACGAGCCGATGGCGGTGGATACCGAGTTGCTGCTGGTCTTCGCCGCACGTGCTCAGCATCTCGCGCAGGTCATACGCCCGGCACTGGAGCGCGGGGCGGTGGTGCTCTGCGATCGTTTCACCGATGCCACCTATGCCTATCAGGGCGGGGGTCGAGGGCTCTCTATCGAGCGGATCGCCCAGCTGGAAGCCTTCGTGCAGGGTGAGCTGCGACCTGATCTGACCTTGATCTTCGACCTGCCGGTCGAGGTGGGGCTGGCCCGTGCTGCGGCGCGCGGTCGTCTGGATCGCTTCGAACAGGAAGGCCTCCGCTTTTTCGAATCGGTACGGCGCGCCTATCTGGAGCGCGCCAAGGCTGCGCCGTCGCGCTATCGAATCATCGATGCAGGGCAGCCATTGAATGTCGTGCAGCAGGATGTACAGGCCCTGATTCCCGACCTGATGGGGCGCCTCGATGGCTGACGTCCTCCCCTGGCAGGCGGAGCTCTGGCGGCAGCTGGCAGGTCGTACGCAGCATGCTCACGCTTACCTGCTGCACGGTCCGGGCGGCATCGGCAAGCGGCAGCTCGCCGAGCAATTGATGGCGTTGCTGCTTTGCCAGCGGCCCGTGAACGCCACGGCCTGTGGTGAATGCAAGGCTTGTCAGCTGTTGGCTGCACATACGCACCCGGACCATTACATACTCGAGCCGGAAGAGGTCGACAAGGCCATACGGGTCGACCAGGTACGTGATCTGGTCGGCTTCGTCACCCAGACTGCGCAGCTGGGTGGGCGCAAGGTGATACTGCTGGAGCCCGCCGAGGCGATGAATCTCAATGCGGCCAACGCATTGCTCAAGAGCCTCGAGGAGCCCTCCGGCGATACGGTACTGTTGCTCATCAGCCACCAGCCGAGCCGCCTGTTGCCGACCATCAAGAGCCGTTGCGTGCAGCAGGCCTGCCCTCTGCCGGGACGGCAACAGAGTCTCGACTGGCTGGCTGGACAGCTCCCCGAGCTGGCAGCGGAGCTGCGTGAGCAGCTACTGACACTGGCGGCGGGGTCACCTCTGGCCGCCTTGAAGTTGCATGAGCAGAAAGTACTGGACTTGCGCGCGCAGGTTGTCGACAGCGTGAAGAAGCTGCTCAAGCAGCAACAGTCACCCAGTCAGCTGGCTGAGGGCTGGAATGCGCTGCCGCTGATCCTACTGTTCGACTGGTTTTGCGAGTGGACGCATCTGATCCTGCGGTATCAGATGGCCGGTGATGATGCTGAGCTCGGTGCAGCCGATATGCAGAAGGTGTTGCAGTACCTTGCGCAGAAGTCAGCGCAACACAAAGTGATGGCGCTGCAGGACTGGCTGCTCGAACATCGGCAAAAAGTGCTAGGCAAAGCCAACCTCAACCGTGTGTTGCTTCTCGAAGCGCTGCTGGTGCAGTGGGCAACGCTGCCCGGCGCGGGCTAGAATCGACTGGAATTTTCGTTAGGAACACCGCATGAGCCTGCCAGCAAATCTTGGTCCGCGTAATGGCATCCTGTCCCTGACCATCAAGGACAAGTCGGTGCTCTATGCCGCGTTCATGCCCTTCATCAAGCATGGAGGTCTGTTCATCCCGACCAACAAGAGCTACAAGCTTGGCGACGAAGTGTTCATGCTGCTCAACCTGATGGACGAGCCGGAAAAGATTCCCGTTGCCGGCAAGGTCGTCTGGATCACCCCAAAGGGTGCCCAGGGCAGTCGCGCTGCGGGAATTGGCGTGCAGTTCAACGAAGGCGACAGTACCGCACGCAACAAGATCGAAACCTATCTGGCCGGTGCGCTCAAATCCGACCGCCCGACCCACACGATGTAACGCTCTGAGTCACTGAACGTCATCCCTCGCCAGACGGCAGGGTGTTCGTTGGCCTTTCCTGACAACCGGCCATTTGCTCTACAATCGCCCCTTTTTCGCGATAGCAAGTAGTGCATTTCATGCTGGTAGATTCCCACTGTCACCTTGACCGACTCGACCTGACCGCACATGACGGTTCACTGGATGCCGCGTTGGACGCTGCGCGCTCGCGCGGTGTCGGGCATTTCCTCTGCATCGGCGTTAGCGCCGACAACGCAGCGGCGGTCAGATCGCTGTCCGAGCGCTATGCCGACGTGGATTGCTCGATCGGTGTTCATCCTCTGGATCTCGAGCCGACGAGCCAGCCGGTGCTGGACTGGTTGCTTGGCGAGCTCCAGCACCCGCATGTGGTTGCCATTGGTGAAACCGGTCTGGATTACCACTACGAGCCCGAAGCTGCGCAGATGCAGCAGCAGTCCTTCCGGCTGCATCTTGAAGCAGCCAGGCTGACCGGCAAACCGGTCATCGTGCACACCCGAGCTGCCCGCGCCGATACGCTGGATCTGCTGCGTGAGGCGGCGCTGCCGCAGGCAGGTGTATTGCATTGCTTTACCGAGGACTGGGACATGGCCAAGGCTGCGCTTGATCTCGGTTTCTATATCTCGCTGTCGGGGATCGTCACGTTCCGCAATGCCGATGCGCTGCGCGATGTGGCCCGCAGAGTGCCGGCTGATCGCTTGCTGGTCGAAACCGATTCGCCGTATCTGGCGCCGGTTCCCCACCGTGGCAAAGCCAACCTGCCGCAGTATGTGCGGGAGGTCGCCGAGTTTGTTGCGGAGTTGCGTGGCGTTCCGCTCGAGGCGCTGGCTGAGCAAACCACTGCCAACTTCAAGACACTGTTCCCGCTGGCCAGGGTGCGCAGCTGACGTCGCCGTCGCGCAGGATTGATGCGTTCCAGCACGTCCGGTGCGCTGCCATCTTTCTCGCCGACACGAGCGGCGCTTTTCTTGCCCTGAAGATCCACAAGGTGGCGTATGACCGCTGAAACGCTGCACACTGGACCGCTCCAGCGCGGTCTGAAGAATCGCCATATCCAGCTGATCGCCCTGGGCGGAGCGATTGGAACGGGACTGTTCCTGGGCTCGGCCGGAGTTCTGAGAAGTGCCGGCCCGTCGATGATCCTGGGTTATGCGATCGGTGGCTTCATCGCTTTTCTGATCATGCGCCAGCTGGGGGAGATGATTGTCGAGGAGCCGGTCGCAGGGTCGTTCAGCCATTTCGCACACAAATATGGCGGCGGTTATGCGGGGTTCCTTTCCGGCTGGAACTACTGGGTGCTGTACGTCCTGGTGGGCATGGCCGAGCTGACGGCGGTCGGCAAGTACGTGCAGTTCTGGTGGCCTGATATTCCCGCCTGGGCCACAGCCGCTGCGTTCTTCGTGCTGATCAATCTGATCAATCTCAGCAACGTCAAGGCTTTCGGTGAGGCCGAGTTCTGGTTTGCCATCGTCAAGGTCGCCGCCATCGTCGGCATGATCCTGCTCGGGCTTTTCCTGCTGGTCAGTGGCGAGGGGGGCGAGCAGGCAAGCATCAGCAACCTGTGGACGCACGGTGGCTTCTTCCCCAACGGCTTCAGCGGCATGCTGCTGGCGCTGGCGATCATCATGTTCTCCTTCGGTGGACTGGAACTGGTCGGCATCACGGCGGCAGAAGCGGCGGAGCCAAAAACCGTGATTCCCAAGGCGATCAATCAGGTCGTCTATCGCATTCTGATCTTCTACATAGGCGCGCTGACGGTGCTGCTGGCGCTGTATCCCTGGGACGCGCTGTTGCAGACGCTGGGCTCCGCGGGCGACCCCTACAGCGGCAGCCCCTTCGTGCAGATATTTTCGCTGATCGGCAGCGATACGGCGGCGCATCTGCTGAACTTCGTCGTGCTGACGGCTGCGCTTTCGGTCTACAACAGCGGCGTGTATTGCAACAGCCGCATGCTGTACGGCCTGGCAGAGCAGGGCGATGCGCCGCGCAGCCTGATGAAGATCAATGCCCGGGGTGTCCCGGTGCTAGCGGTGGGCGTGTCGGCCCTGGTAACCCTGCTCTGCGTGGCGGTGAACTACCTGTTTCCGCAGGGCGCGCTCGAACTGCTGATGTCCCTTGCGGTGGCTGCGCTGGTAATCAACTGGGCGATGATCAGCCTTGCGCACCTGAAATTTCGTCGCGCCATGCAGCGCCAGGGCGTTGAGCCGAGCTTCAAGGCGTTCTGGTTCCCGCTGAGCAATTACCTGTGCCTGGCCTTCGTCAGCGGGATCCTGGTCATCATGCTGTGGCTACCCGGCATCCGCATGTCGGTGTTCGCGATTCCGGTCTGGGTCGGGTTTCTCTGGCTGTGCTACCGGCTGCGGACTCGTTTGCTGGCGCAGCCCCAGACCTGAGAGCAAAAAAAACCCGGTTTCCAGGGAAGCCGGGCCAAGACCATTAGGAGTATGAAATCGCAATCCTAGCGACCTCATCTGGCTGGGCAGTGGGGGGATTGCCCGGCCAGTTACTCAAGTATTAACGCTGCTCCGCGGGTTTGCCGGCGGATTTCGCTGATTTTTAAACGCATTTGGAATACATGTCTCGCTGGCTGATCGCCTTCAGTGCGCAGCCAGGTCATGCAAAACGCCTAGCGTTTCGTCTATGACGTGCTCCGCCGTGTAGAAATGTGGCGAGAAGCGGATGCCGCCGCCGCGTTGTGCACACACCACCTGTTCAGTCTTGAGTCGCTCGAACAGAGCGGCATTGGGCCAGCCGTCGAGGCGGAACGTGACGATGCCGGAGCGTCTCTCCGCTTGGCCTGGCGAGAGGGTTTCTACTCCTTTCAGCTTGCTGATCCCGTGAGTCAGCCATTCGATTCGCTCGTCCAGCGATCTGGCGACTTGCTCCATCCCCACTTCCTCCAGCAGCGACAGGCTGGCTTCGAGTGCCATTGCCCCCAGCATGTTCGGGCTGCCGCACTCGAACCGCCTGGCACTGCGTGCGGGCTCCCAGTCGCTACGGTCGTAGTCGCCGGCGTGCTCCAGCATGTGCCAGCCGTACTCGTGCAGTTTCAGTTGCTCGCGTAGGTCGTTGCGACAATAGAAAACACCGAGTCCTTCCGGGCCGAGCATCCACTTGTGACCATCCGCCATGGCGAAGGCGCAACGGTTCTGCTGGACATCGAAGGGCAGGGCGCCCAATTGCTGGATTGCATCGATGCACAGAAGCACGCCGCGTTGCTCGCAGCCTTCGCCCAGGCGCGGAAGATCCAACCGCATGCCGCTCGCATATTGCACGGCGCTGATCGACATCAGGCGTACCCGAAGACCACACGCTGCAAGGAGGTCAGCCTCGGGATCGACACCCTTGAGACTGACCTGAATGACTTCCACGCCGAGCGGCCGCAATGCCTCCCAGACCACCCGATTGGACGGAAACTCCTCGTCGCTGATCACGATCTGATCACCGCTTTTCCAGTCCAGCCCGAAGGCGACGAATGAGAGCGCTTCGGAGGTGTTCTTGACCAGCGCCACATCGGCACTGCTCGGCGCGTTGAGCAGTCGCGTCAGGCGTTGGCGCAGGCTGCCTTCCACCGTGAGCCATTCGGGGTAGTCTCGCGCGCCCAAGGTTGCATTCTGCTCGGCAAAGGCGCTCACAGCCCGAGCGGCCCGCCTGGGCCAGGGAGCGACGGCAGCATGGTTCAGATATCGCAAACCGACTATTTGCGGGAATTCGTCATTTATTTGAATCATGGTTGGATGTCCCGTGCATTTCATGACCGGTTAGGCATAATGGCTGCCTCGTTTTTCACCTCAAGCAGCCTTCCTATGCAGAATGAACCTCGTAAGGTCCGCGAATTTCGTCGCCGCGAACAGGAAATCCTCGATACCGCGTTGCAGCTTTTTCTCGACCAGGGAGAGGACAGCGTTACTGTCGAGATGATTGCCGATGCGGTCGGTATCGGCAAAGGCACGATCTACAAGCACTTCAAGTCCAAGGCCGAAATCTACCTGCGGCTGATGCTGGACTACGAGCGCGACCTGAACCAGATCCTCCACTCTCCCGACCTGGACCGCGACAAGGAAGCGCTTTCGCGCGCCTACTTCGAGTTCCGCATGCGCGACCCGCAGCGCTATCGGCTGTTCGACCGCCTCGAGGAGAAAGTGGTCAAGGGCAATCAGGTGCCGGAAATGGTCGAGCAGCTGCACAGCATCCGCGCCTCCAACTTCGAACATCTGACCCAGTTGATCAAAGGCCGTATCGCCGAAGGCAAGCTGGAAGACGTGCCACCGTACTTCCACTATTGCGCCGCCTGGGCGCTGGTGCATGGTGCGGTGGCGCTGTACCACTCGCCGTTCTGGAGCAACGTGCTGGAAGATCAGGACGGCTTCTTCCAGTTCCTTATGGATATCGGCGTACGCATGGGCAACAAGCGCAAGCGTGACTGAATCGGCGGCAGCGTGAAGATCGAACAGGCGTGGACGCAATGAACGTGAGCGAGTTTCCCATCCGCTATATCGAGCCGGTATTTCGGCCGCCCAGCGAGGCGCATTCGCTGATCCTGCCGGTAACCAATGGTTGTTCCTGGAACAGCTGTACCTTCTGTGAGATGTATACCGCGCCGCAGAAGAAGTTTCGTGCTCGCGATGAGGCGGAGGTTCTCGACGAGATCCGTCGTTGCGGCGAGCAGTTGATCGTGCAGCGTGTATTCCTCGCCGATGGTGACGCCTTGGTGTTGCCGACCCACCGGCTGTTGAGAATCCTTGAACAGATCCGCCAGTGCCTGCCCGAAGTTCAACGTGTCTCGAGCTATTGCCTGCCACGCAACCTGCGCAAGAAGTCGGTTGCCGAGCTGCAGGAACTGGCGGATGCGGGGCTCGGCATGGCCTATGTCGGCGCCGAGTCCGGCGACGATGAGGTGCTGGCGCTGGTCAACAAGGGTGAGACCTACGAATCGACGCTCAGCGCGCTGGATAAGCTGGGGGCGGCGGGCATCGCACGCTCGGTGATGATTCTCAACGGGCTTGGCGGTCGCCAACTGAGTCGCCAGCACGCACGCAATTCGGCGCGGCTGATGAATGCAGCGCAGCCCGAGTTTCTGTCCACGCTGGTGGTCAGTTTTCCGCAGGGTGAAACGCGTTTTCGGCAAACCTTCGAGGATTTCGAGCCGTTGGTGCCGGCCGATCTGTTTCGCGAGCTGGAGTGGTTGCTGGAGGATCTGCAGCTGACCGATACGGTTTTTCGCAGCGATCACGCGTCCAATTATCTGGTGCTCAAGGGCATTTTGGGTGCCGATAAGCCGGGCCTGCTGCGTCGGGTACGTGAGGCCATCGAAGACCCGCGTAACGCTCCGTTGCGTCAGGAGTGGCAGCGAGGGCTCTAGCCGCCTCGTTCGAGCAGGGAGTCGAGAGCTTCCAGCTGAACCGGCTCGCCTCGGAAGTGGCGTGGATGCTGCATTTGCTGTCGAATCGTCGGTTTTTCGTCGCCGGCCCTATGAGGTGAGTTCCATGCGATTTCTGTTACTGGCAGTGCCTGGCTTGCTTGCATTGCTCATGCTTTCTGGCTGCATGAAGGTCAGCGACATGGCGGAGGGTACCCGTTATCACCTTCGCGATGCCGGAATTCTGGATCACAGCGAAACCCGTCGTTCCAACTCCTGGCGCCTGCAGCCGGACTCATTCATCTATATCGCGCAGGGACATTTCGTGCCGCCCGGAGACGCATACCCGCGGCCGAACGTCGTGGCCGAAGAGGCCTTCAGCGGGTTTGTCGAGTACTTCCCAATGGTTCGTCGAGCACGTGGCCCGCTCGGGCTCGAGGAGGCAATGGCCGAAGCGTCGGCAATGGGCGCGCATTATCTGCTGTATCTGCGGTTTGCCGCGGCTGATGATCGCATCGGCAGTTTCGACGAGCTGAACGATCAGCGCGCACTGGATCGCCTTGGTGTCGATTCCGGCGTGGTGCAGTTGATGCTGGTGGAAACCGGAACTCGCTATCTGGTCGATACCGCTCGCATTCGTAATCGTGGCGGCGTGCTCGGCATCTACGATGCCAAGCCGGAGCAACTCTTGCGTCCGCCACTGCAGGACTATGCTCGTCGGTTGTTGGGCCTGTCACGTTGAGCGATGTGGCAGTATCGGGAACAGGCGATTACCTCATTCAATCGAGGAGGACCGAATGACCGATACAGGCAAGGCTGGGGATCTGCTTGCGCAGCTGTCCGCTGGCGGGAAGAAGAAAGGGTTGCCGCCGGTGCATCTGTGGAACCCTCCGTTCTGTGGCGATCTGGACATGCGCATCGCGCGCGACGGGACCTGGCACTATCAGGGTTCGCCGATCGGGCGGCCGGCAATGGTGCGTTTGTTTTCCACGGTGATTCGCCGCGACGGCGACGACTACTTCTTGGTGACACCGGTAGAGAAGGTCGGTATCCAGGTCGAAGATGCGCCTTTCGTTGCGGTCCGGCTGGAAGTCAGTGGCGAGGGTGAGACGCAAAGCCTGCGCTTTATCACCAATGTCGAGGACGAGGTCGAGGCTGGTGAAGAGCACCCTTTGCGCGTTGTCACCGACCCGCAAACGCAGGAGCCGGCGCCATATGTGCATGTGCGTGCCAACCTCGAGGCACTGATTCATCGCAATGTGTTTTATGAGCTTGTGGAGCTGGCGGTGCCCGGCAAGGTAGATGGCAAGGATTACCTCGGTGTGTGGAGTGGCGGGACGTTCTTCCCGATTGGCGCCGCTGAGTAGTGCGCCGGCTGTTTCGTTACCCATGATCAAAAAAGGCTCCCGAGGGAGCCTTTTTGATGGTCTTACATGTTGGGGTAGTTCGGCCCGCCGGTACCTTCGGGCGCGACCCAGGTGATGTTCTGCGCCGGGTCCTTGATATCGCAGGTCTTGCAGTGCACGCAGTTCTGCGCGTTGATCTGGAAGCGCTTGCTGCCATCGTCGTTGCTCACGACCTCGTAAACGCCGGCCGGGCAGTAACGCTGTGCCGGCTCGTCGTACATCGGCAGGTTCTTTTCGATCGGAATGCTCGGGTCGGTCAGTTTCAAGTGAACCGGCTGCTCTTCCTCGTGGTTGGTATTGGAGAGGAATACCGAGGAGAGCTTGTCGAAGCTCAGCTTGCCGTCCGGCTTGGGGTAGTCGATTTTCTTCGACTCTGCAGCCGTCTTGAGGCAGGCGTAGTCCGGCTTGGTGTCGTGCAGGGTGAAGGGGATCTTGCCACCGAAGATGTTCTGATCGATGAAGTTGAACGCGCCGCCCTTGATTGCGCCCCACTTGTGAATGGCAGCGCCGAAGTTGCGGCTCTTGTATAGCTCGTCGTACAGCCAGCTGGACTTGAAGCCCTCTTCGTACGCGGTCAGCTCGTCGCCACCTTCGCGTCCGGCCAGCAGTGCGTCCGCAGCGGCTTCGGCAGCCAGCATGCCGGACTTCATCGCCGTGTGGCTGCCTTTGATCTTGGCGAAGTTAAGGGTGCCGGCGTCGCAGCCGATCAGTGCACCACCGTTGAATACCATCTTCGGCAGGCAGTTGATGCCGCCCTTGGCGATCGCACGTGCGCCATAGGAAACGCGCTTGCCGCCTTCCAGATACTGCTTGATCACCGGATGGTGCTTGTAGCGCTGGAATTCGTCGAACGGCGACAGATACGGGTTGCTGTACGACAGGTCGACGATCAGGCCGACGACCACCTGGTTGTTTTCCAGGTGATAAAGGAAGGAACCACCGGTGTTTTCGTCGTTCAGCGGCCAGCCTGCGGTGTGCACGACCAGTCCCTGCTCATGCTTGGCCGGGTCGATGTCCCACAGTTCCTTGATGCCGATGGCGTAGTGCTGCGGGTCGACGTTGGCGTTGAGCTGGAAACGGTTGATCAGCTGCTTGCCGATATGACCGCGGCAGCCTTCGGCGAACAGCGTGTACTTGGCGCGCAGCTCCATGCCTGGCGTGTACATGCCTTCCTTCGGATTGCCTTCGCGGTCGACGCCAAGGTCACCGGTGACGATACCGCGCACGATGCCGTTCTCGTCGATCAGCGCTTCCTGAGCGGCGAAGCCCGGGTAGATCTCGACACCCAGGTTCTCGGCCTGCTGGGCCAGCCAGCGGCACAGGTTGCCGAGGGAAATGATGTAGTTGCCTTCGTTGTGCATGGTCTTGGGGACCAGTGCATTGGGCAGCTTGCTGGCGGCTTCGGCGGTCTTGAGCAGGTAGATGTCGTCACGCTTGACCGGCGTGTTGAGCGGGGCGCCGAGCTCTTTCCACTCAGGGAACAGCTCATTCAGTGCGCGCGGCTCGAAGACTGCGCCGGATAGAATATGGGCGCCTACTTCGGAGCCTTTCTCAACGACGCATACACTGATTTCCTGACCAGCGTCGGCGGCTTTCTGCTTCAGGCGGCAGGCTGCGGATAGGCCTGCAGGGCCGGCGCCGACGATGACAACGTCGAATTCCATGTATTCGCGTTCCATTGGGCTTTCTCCTACTCAGGGCTTGGTTGTTATATAAGTGGTGGAGGGCTGTGATCGGTCCCTGACCGAGCCGGGCCGGCGCATTATATATAGACGCTCGAATCGGTCCAATACAAACGTTTGTTTGAATTTTCTGGAAGCCTGTTAGAATCGCCCGAACCGCGTCGTTATGACGGGTCATATGCGTTGTTGACCCCGTCCGCGGCCTGCGGTCAAGATACGGACGGTTTGCACTCGCCGAACAGGGCAGCGGCTATCAAAACCCAAGCCACGAGCAAGGCTCGGTTCGCCTCGGCGGAATTCTATTCACCGGAGAGTAACGAGGAATCCATGAAGGTTCTTGTAGCTGTCAAACGAGTGGTCGATTACAACGTCAAGGTTCGCGTCAAGGCGGACAATTCGGGCGTTGACCTCGCCAACGTCAAGATGTCGATGAACCCCTTCTGCGAAATTGCCGTGGAAGAAGCCGTACGCCTGAAAGAGAAGGGCGTGGCGAGCGAAATCGTTGTCGTCTCCATCGGCCCGACCGCTGCCCAGGAGCAGCTGCGCACCGCGCTGGCGCTGGGCGCCGACCGCGCCGTGCTGGTCGAGTCCAACGACGAACTGAACTCCCTGGCTGTCGCCAAGCTGCTCAAGGCCGTGGTCGACAAGGAGCAGCCGCAGCTGGTCATTCTCGGCAAGCAGGCGATCGACAGCGACAACAACCAGACCGGGCAGATGCTCGGTGCGCTGACCGGCTATGCCCAGGGCACCTTCGCCTCCAAGGTAGAAGTGGCTGGCGACAAGGTCAACGTGACCCGCGAAATCGACGGCGGCCTGCAGACCGTCGCGCTCAGCCTGCCGGCGATCGTCACCACCGACCTGCGTCTGAACGAGCCGCGCTACGCGTCGCTGCCGAACATCATGAAGGCCAAGAAGAAGCCGCTGGAGACGCTGACCCCGGATGCACTGGGCGTCACCACCACGTCTACCGTGAAGACCCTGAAAGTCGAAGCGCCGGCTGCTCGCAGCGCCGGTATCAAGGTCAAGTCCGTGGCTGAACTGGTCGAGAAACTGAAGAACGAGGCGAAGGTAATCTAAATGACTATCCTGGTTATCGCTGAACACAATAATGCCGTCCTCGCGGCCGCTACCCTGAACACCGTCGCCGCCGCCAAAGCCATCGGTGGCGACATCCACGTACTGGTTGCCGGCAGCGGCTGCGGTGCCATCGGCGAAGCAGCCGCGCAGATCGAAGGCGTAGCCAAGGTACTGGTCGCTGACGACGCGGCTTACGCCAACCAGCTGCCGGAGAACGTCGCGCCGCTGATCGCTGGTCTGGCCAAGAACTACAGCCATGTACTGGCCGCTGCCACCACCAACGGCAAGAACTTCCTGCCACGCGTTGCCGCTCAACTGGATGTCGATCAGATCTCCGAGATCATCGCGGTTGAAAGCGCCGATACCTTCAAGCGCCCGATCTATGCCGGTAACGCCATCGCTACCGTGCAGTCCAGCGCTGCCATCAAGGTCATCACCGTACGTGCCACCGGCTTCGATGCCGTGAATGCCACCGGCGGCTCGGCTGCGGTCGAGCGGATTTCCGGGACTGGCGATGCCGGCAAGTCGGCTTTCGTTGGTGAAGAGCTGGCCAAGTCGGATCGTCCCGAGCTGACCGCTGCCAAGATCGTCGTTTCCGGCGGTCGCGGCATGCAGAATGGCGAGAACTTCAAGCACCTGTATTCGCTGGCCGACAAGCTCGGCGCGGCTGTTGGCGCCTCCCGTGCCGCGGTCGATGCCGGTTTCGTGCCGAACGACATGCAGGTTGGTCAGACCGGCAAGATCGTCGCACCGCAGCTGTACATCGCGGTGGGTATCTCCGGCGCCATCCAGCACCTGGCGGGTATGAAGGACTCCAAGGTGATCGTCGCGATCAACAAGGACGAGGAAGCGCCGATCTTCCAGGTTGCCGACTACGGCCTGGTGGGCGATCTGTTCGAGATCGTGCCGGAGCTGGAAAAGCTCGTCTGAAGCTGATTGCTGTTGAAGAAACCCGCTCATGTAGCGGGTTTTTTCATGGGCGATGGGCGGGTTCGCCGGTGTACCATCGGCGAACTTCGATCAGCATCAGTTAACTCGCGCAATAAGGGGATCTTCATGCGTTTCGCTTTTCCGTTGAAATTGGCCATGGTCGCGCTGGTGTTGGCAACGCCATTCACGGCAGCGGCAGCGGGGAAGTGCGACCGTCTGGTGGCGACTGGCGCAGCGGACAACCCTCCCTTTCTCTGGCGCGATCCGCAGAACCCGAAGCGTCTGATCGGGGCCAATGCGGACCTGCTCGGGCAGATCGCCGACTCGCTCGATCTGAAACTGGACCTGCTTTACACCGGTGACCGAACCAAAGCGCTCGAAGAGGTGCGCAGTGGCCGGGTCGACGTACTGGCCGATGCGACACTGACGGTGCAGCGACTCGAAGAACTGGATTTCGTCCACCCGGCCATCCTGCAATTGCAGACCGTCGCCTGGGTACGCAATGAGCCCGGCTTCTTCTATGCCAGCCGTGAAGATCTGGGAGGCCACACCGGCTTGATCGCTGGCACCAGCCGCTTCGGTAGCGAGTTCGACGCCTTCGCGAAAAAACACCTGCAATTGCAGCCGGTCGCCGACCTCGCTCAGGGGCTGAAGCGGATCGTGGCGGGCAATGGCGACTACTTGCTGCATGAGCGGTACAGTGCAGTCGCGGCGGCTGATGCATTGGGGCTGCTGGACAAGGTGCAGCGTCTCGAACCTCCAGTGGTAGGCCGGGATATGCACCTGGCCATTTCGCACGACTCCGCCTGCAATGATCCCTGGCTGCGCGGACAACTGGCGCGGAAGATGACAGAATTGCGCGCCGCCGGTGTGCCTGAGCAACTGGTGGCGCACAACCTGACCGTCTGGAAGAACCAGCAGTCAGAGCGGGCAAAGGCTTCGAAAAAGTAGGACTCGCCGTGTTGAAAAGACTTTTCGCCAGCCCATTTCTGGTCCTGGTTTTCCTGACTGGCTGTGCCAGTGATCCCGCCCCGACAGAACAACTGCGCCTGAGCTCGCAGGCCTTGGCGCAGGCACGCTCCGTAGGCGCAACTGATGCGTACGAGGAGCTGGTGCTGGCCGAAAGCAAGTTGAGCAAGGCCCAGGAGGCACTCGAGGCAGGTGATAATCGCAAAGCCCGGCTGCTGGGCGAGCAAGCGGAGCTGGATGCTCGTCTGGCGGAGAGCAGGGTTCTGAAGGACAAGCGCGAGGCGCAGATCGACGATCTGAATCGTCGCATTCAGCGGCTACGGCAGTTGCTGGGGGAGGCCAGGTGAGAAGTGGATTTGCGATAGCCCTGGCTGGGCTGATACTGGCTGGTTGCTCGACGCCGCAGACCGAGCTCGAATTGAACCGCGCATCTGCGGCGCTGCAACGCATTCAGGCAGACAGTATGGTCCAGCGCAGCGCGCCGAAGGATGTTCAGCGTGCGCTCGAGACGCAGCAACGCGCCGAGCGTTTCAACCAGTACTGGGGGGGCGCCGCCGACGCCCGGCATTACGCCTACCTGAGTCAGCGTTACAGCGAAATCGCCGCGAGGCAGGGTGAGCTTCTGCAGCATCAGGAACAGGTCGCGCGCCTGGAGATGGAGCGCGACCGGTTGCGGCGCATGCTGCAGGACGCCAGGTTGATGACCGCCGAGCAACAGGGTCGCTGGCTGGAAGACCAGATGATGAGCCTGGCTGCCAGCGAAACCGATCGCGGCATGGTCATGACGCTGGGCGACGTGCTGTTTCGTGCCGGCAGTGCCGAGCTCAGCCACACGGCCAATCGCACCCTGCTCAAGCTGGTGCATTTCCTCCAGCTCAATCCGCAGCGCAAGATTCGCATCGAGGGGTATAGCGACAGCCGCGGCGATGCCCAGGAGAATCTCGCGCTGTCGCAGGCGCGGGCGCAAACGGTGGCGGATCTGCTGATCAATCTTGGCGTCGCTGCCGAGCGGGTAGAGGTGCGCGGCTATGGTGAGCGCTTTCCGTTGGCCGAGAACGCCTCGGCCCGCGGTCGCGCGCAGAACCGTCGCGTTGAGATCCTGTTCTCCGACGCGGAAGGCAATCTCGGTCCCGACCGTTAGTCGCGCGGCCATCTGAGCAGACTGTTTCGCCTAGACGTGACCTAACTGTATTGGTCTGGGTCTCCAGCAGTGCGCTACTGTTACGGTTCAGTTGGCAGGAGACCGGCGAGATGACCAATCTGTTGCTCTATCAGCGCATTGCCCAGCAGCTTGCCGAAGATATTCGGCGCGGCGTATATCGCCCCGGTGAGCGCGTGCCGTCGGTACGCAAGATGAGCCGACAGCTGAGTGTCAGCCACGCCACGGTGTTGCAGGCGTACGCCAATCTCGAAGATCAGGGCATGATCCGTGCGCGCCCGCAGTCCGGCTTCTACGTCCACCAGACGCCCGTACTCACTGCGCCGACGCCGGATATTGCCCAGGTCGAGCGGCCGAAACTGGTCACCCGCAGCAGCATCATCAATCAGGTGCTCAGCGAGTCGCGCCGTGAGGGGCTGATTCCGCTGGGCGCGGCCGTGCCGCATGTGGATTATCTGCCGGTGCGGGCGTTGCACCAGCAGTTGGCCAAGGTCACGCGGTTTCACAGCCCTCGGGCATTCAGCTACATGTTCAGCCCGGGCTACGAGCCTCTGCGCCGCCAGGTGGCGATTCGCATGCGCGATGCCGGTGTGGTGGTGGATTCGAGCGAGATCGTCATCACCCACGGCTGCGTCGACGCGCTGCAGATGTCACTGCGGGTCCTGACCAAGCCGGGCGATCTCATCGCCGCCGAGTCGCCGACCTATTACGGATTGCTGCAACTGGCCGATCTGCTCGGACTGAAGGTCATCGAGATCCCCAGCGACCCGGATACCGGAATGAGCCTTGAGGCGCTGCAGCTTGCGGCAGGGCAGTGGCCGATCAAGGCCCTGGTGCTGACCGCGCGCCTGAGCAATCCGCTGGGCGTGAGCATACCTGACCACCGCCAGAAGCAGCTGCTGAGCCTGGCGGCGCGTTTCGACATCCAGATCGTCGAGGACGATATCTATGGCGAGCTGATGTTCGATCAGGGCCAGTACAAGGCGCTCAAGTCCAATGATCGGGACGGCCGTGTCATCTACTGTTCCAGCTTTTCCAAGACGCTTTCGCCAGGGGTGCGGATCGGTTGGGTCATCGCCGGGCGCCATCAGGCCGAGATCGAACGCCTGCAGACCTTCAGCACCCATTCGGCGTGCAGTGTCACTCAGATGGGTGTGGCGGCTTATCTGGAGAACGGGGGATACGATCGACACCTGCGTGCCATCCGCCAGGAGTACCGCAAGAATCTCAGCGCGTTTCAGCTGGCGGTACAGCGCTACTTCCCGGAAGGCACACAGATGACGCGCCCCAAGGGCAACTTCATCCTCTGGGTCAGCCTGCCGGTGCGGGTCAATACCCAGGACCTGCACGTCAGGGCGCTGGAGCGGGGGATCAGCATCGCGCCGGGACTCATCTTCAGCAACACTGAACAATTCAACCACTGCATTCGTCTCAACTGTGGGCTGCCCTGGAATAACGAGACCGAGCGGGCGCTGCGGACACTCGGGCAGCTGGCTTCGGAACTGTGCCGGGATGCCCAGTAGCGCCCCAAACCTGCCGCTGTAAGGAGCGATCGGATGCGAAGGCCGCTGTTGTTATTGCTGTCGTTGGCCTTGCTGGGGGGATGCGGGGACGACGAATCGACCTCATCGCGTGCGCCCGCGCCGGTCGAGCAGCCCTCGGAACCGGAGAGTATCGTCGAGCAGGAAGAGGTGCCGCCTGATCTCGATATTGAGCTGGCGCCAATCGAAGAAACGTCCGATGCCGAGCCGCCGGAAGTGGAGATCAGCCTGCCCGAACCCGTTCCCGAGGTAGAGGCACCTGCCCCGGCGCCGCAGCCATCGACGGCCAAGCGCTCCACGCCGCCGTCAGCGAAGGTCGAACTGCCCGAGCCGGAACTCGATCTGCGCTTGCCCGAGGAACTGCTCGAGGAGCTGGCGCCAGGGCCGGGTGATGAATCGATGCGGCTGTTACCGCCGCTTTTCGAGGGTGGCGGGCCGTCGCGATCGATGCAGATCGGCGGCCGGCTGATTTCCGGCGAGGCAGAAGACGAGGAACTCATCGAGGGCGCGGAGATTCGCCTCGAATTCAAGCGCTGAGGTGCATGCGTTCCCCGGCCCTGCGCTTTAGTCCCTGGCTGGCAGCTGCGATAGCAGCCGCTGCAGTTCATCGGCCGGCATCGGGTGGCTCATGTGGAAGCCTTGCACCTCGGTGCAGCCGTCGTCTTTCAGCAGCCGCAGCTGTTCCTCGGTTTCCACGCCCTCGGCCGTCACGCGCATCTGCAGGCCGCGGCCCAGTTCGATCAAGGCGCGTACGATCGAATGATCTTCCATCGACTGCCCGATACCGGCTACGAAGCTGTTGTCGATCTTTATCACATCGAAGGGGTAGTGGCGCAGGCTGGTCAGCGACGAGTAGCCCGTGCCGAAGTCATCCACGGCCAGGTGCACGCCGAGCGCCTTGACCCGCTTGAGCTGGTCCAGCGTGCCCTGCGTTTCCCGTAGCAGTGCACTCTCGGTAACCTCCAGTTCCAGCCGCTCCCCTGGCAGGCCGTTCTCGCCGAGCGCATGGGCTATCTCATCGAGCAGCCGATCATCATGCAGCTGCAATGGCGAGAGGTTGACCGAGACGACCGTATCGCCTGGCCAGCGGGTCGCCTGGCTGCAGGCCTGATGCAGCACCCAGCGCCCGAGCGGAATGATCAGCCCGGTTTCTTCGGCCAGTGGAATGAACTGCTCCGGCTGTAGCAGCCCGCGCTCGGGGTGATTCCAGCGCACCAGTGCCTCGGCGCCGATGATTTGCATGCCCTGGCTCAGGTAGCGCGGCTGGTAGTACACCTCCAGCTGCTGCTCGGCAAGCGCGACGCGCAGTTCCTCTTCCCGCTGGAGCCGCTCGTGCAGCCGCTGATCCATCTCCCGGCCATAGGCACGCCAGGTTCCCCGGCCTGCTTCCTTTGCCTGGTAGAGCGCAATGTCGGCGCAACGCAGCAGTTCGTTGGCCTGGTTGGCATCGTCGGGCGCCAGGGCGACGCCGATGCTGGCGCCGATATTGATCTGCTGGTCTTCGTAGACAAAGGGCGCGCTGAGGGCCTCGATGATGCGGTTGCAGAGACGGTCGATATCGGTGTCTTCGCTCATCCGGTGGAGCGCGACGACGAACTCGTCACCGCCCAGCCGCGCCACGAGGTCGCCGTCGCGGGTGTGTTGGCGCAGGCGGGATGCCACGCCGATCAGTACTTCGTCGCCAGCGGCGTGACCGAGGGTGTCATTCACCGGTTTGAAGCGGTCCAGGTCGATGTAGAGCAGTGTCAGTGCCGAGCCGCTACGAAGCGTCGCCAGATTCTGATCCAGGTAGTCGCACAGCCGGCTGCGGTTGGGCAGGCCGGTCAGGGCATCGTGCTGAGAGAGATACTGAACGCGAGCCTGCGCCTTGGTTTCCTCGGTGATGTCGCTGGCGGTGCCGCGATAGCCGACCAGCTTGTCGTCCTGATGGATGGCGCGGGCAGCCAGCCGGCAGAAACGCTCGCAGCCATCGGCGGCACGATAGCTGCTGCGCAGTGGCGCGACCTGTGGTGCCTGGAGCCAGTTCTGCAGCACGGCACTGTCGCTGATCAGCAGTTCGAGCAACGGGCGGCCCAGCCACTGGCTGGATTCGTGTCCGGTGATCTGGCGAAAGCGATTGGAAAGGAAGGTCAGCCGAGCTTGCGCGTCGGTTTCCCAGATCCAATCGGAAGCGGCCTCGGCGACATCGCGAAACCGCTCCTCGCTTTCCGCCAGCGCGCTGCGACTGGCGGCCAGCCTTGCATAGCTGATGTCGAGCAAGTGCAGGCTGCGCAAGGCATGGCGAATGAGCAACCAGGCGAGCAGCCCCAGCCCCAGGGCCACGGCCGCGAGGATTGGCAGGGTAACCCACAGCAGCAGGCGCCCCGGCTGCGCCGGCGTCCAGGTGAGCTGGATGGTCGAGCCATTCTCCAGAGGCCGCTCGATGCGCGGATCATCGGTTGGCGTTGAGTCTGGAGCCAGGCGCAGATGCTCGATCGCATACTGCTCACCGATCTCCGCCAGCCGCTCGGCGTCCAGCAGGTCGACGAACAACAGAATCGACGCCGGCCCTTCGTCCTCGTCGATATCCGTACCACCGGTGGTCAGCGCGGCTGCGGCGACCAGCGCCGGCTGACCGTCAGCCCAGAGCAGGGCGGAGACGCCCGATTCCTCCTCGACAGCTTCCCGGGCCCGCGCCAGCAGTTGCGGTAAACCGTGGAGAAACTCGAAACCGTCGATTGTCTGGAGTTCGCCGCGAACTACGGAATAGGCCGTATCGCCTGCCGGAGAGATGACCAGCACGACCTCGTAGTCGAAGTCCTTGTACAAGGATGGGCCGAGATTGGCCTGGGTATAAGCCCAGTCGAGGTCGACCTGCCTGTTGAGATGCATGTAGGCGTCGCCCCAGAACGCATAGTCGACGATGGAGCGGTTCATCCAGTCGTGCTGTGCCTGCAGCGCCTTGCCTACGAGGAAGTGGCTTTGCTGCAGTGCATCCTGATCGATTCTCCGGGCAATGTGGATGAGTGCGGCAGCGGCCACAATGAGGGCGATGACCAGTACGGCGACCATGCCAGGAAGAATGCGGCGAGCGAAAATCGAGGCGGCCTTCGGTTTTACCGGGCCATCGTCGGGAAGGAGAGTTTGCATGAGGGGATTCCTGCCAGCACTGCATTGGATCGCGGCAATGGCGGCATGGTGCCACTACCGCTCGGCAAAATCATCGTAAATTGCGCGGACCACTGGCTCGAGCGACTGCGTTCTATCGACTTTTAGCGGTCGCGGGAGTCCTGCGCGTCCGCCTCGGCATTGCGTTGAGCGATGCGTTTTTTCTGTTCTTCGGTCAGGGGAATCTTCTTTGCCGTCGAGCGCAGCATCAGCAGGCTACCGACGATCGAGCCCAGCGCGACGAGCAGAATAAGCCAGAAATACCAGGGCATGTTTTTCCTCCGGGCGGTTGGGCGACAGTGACGAGCCGCACTCTACGTGGCTGCGTCAGGGTGGTCACTATCGGCGTTGCGATAGCTATTCTGACCCCTCAGGGAGGCTTTCGTCGCGCGCGGTGTTTTCTGCGACAATGCGCGCCGACTTTTCCGAGGACGTGTCATGACCTGCCAGACTCCGATTATCGTAGCGCTCGATTTTCCCTCCCGTGATGCTGCTTTGGCATTGGCGCGCCAGCTCGATCCGCGGCTTTGCCGGGTCAAGGTCGGCAAGGAGCTGTTCACGCGTTGCGGTCCGGCGGTGGTCGAGGCATTGCAGGGAATGGGCTTCGAGGTGTTTCTCGACCTCAAGTTTCACGATATTCCCAACACCACCGCGATGGCGGTGAAGGCCGCTGCCGAGCTGGGCGTGTGGATGGTCAACGTGCACTGCTCCGGCGGTCTGCGGATGATGGCGGCCTGCCGTGACACGCTTTCTGGTATGGCCGGACCCACGCCGCTGCTGATTGGTGTCACCGTGCTGACCAGCATGGAGCAGGACGATCTCGCTGGCATCGGTCTGGATATCGCACCGCAGGAGCAGGTGCTGCGGCTGGCCGGGCTGGCTGCGCAGGCTGGGCTGGATGGACTGGTCTGTTCAGCGCAGGAGGCAGTTCCGCTCAAGGCGCAGTTCCCGGCGCTACAGCTGGTCACACCGGGTATTCGTCCGGCCGGCAGTGCGCAGGACGATCAGCGCCGCATCCTGACTCCGGCCCAGGCCATGGCTGCAGGCTCCGATTATCTGGTGATCGGCCGGCCGATCGCGCAGGCAGCCGATCCAGCGCAAGCGCTGGCAGCCGTGGTGGCCGAGCTGGCATGACGAAAAAAGGCTGGGCCTCACGGCTCAGCCTTTTTCGCAGCGGGCAGTTGCTCAGCTGACCTTGAGCACCAGCTTGCCGAAGTTGCCGCCGGTGAACAGCTTCATCAGCGTGTCCGGGAAGGTCTGCAGTCCCTCGATGATGTCTTCCTTGCTCTTGAGCTGGCCGCTCGCGAGCCATTCGGCCATGTCGCGCATCGCCTCGGGATAGCGAGTGACATAGTCAGTCACCACCATGCCTTCCATTCGCGCGCGGTTGACCAGCAGCGAAAGGTAGTTGGACGGGCCCTTCACCGCCTCCTTGTTGTTGTACTGGCTGATGGCGCCGCAGATCACCACTCGCGCGCCGACGCTGATGCGCTGCAGCACCGTATCCAGGATGTCGCCGCCGACGTTGTCGAAGAACACGTCCACGCCTTTCGGGCATTCACGCTTCAAGCCCGCTGCCAAGTCTTCATTCTTGTAATCGATGGCGCCGTCGAAACCGAGTTTCTCGGTCAGGAAGCGGCACTTGTCCGCGCCGCCGGCGATACCCACCACGCGACACCCCTTGATCTTGGCGATCTGCCCGGCAACGCTGCCGACCGCACCGGCGGCGCCGGAGATCACCACGGTCTCGCCGGCCTTGGGCTGGCCAACCGCAAGCAGCGCGAAGTAGGCGGTCATGCCGGTCATGCCCAGCGCGGACAGGTAACGCGGCAGCGGAGCCTGTTGCGGGTCGACCTTGTAGAAACCCTTCGGCTCGCCGAGGTAGTACGCCTGCACGCCCAGCGCGCCGTTTACATAGTCGCCTTCCTTGTAGTCAGGATGCTGCGAGGCGATCACCTTGCCGACGCCGAGAGCGCGCATTACTTCGCCGATGCCCACCGGCGGAATGTAGGACTTGGCGTCGTTCATCCAGCCGCGCATGGCCGGGTCGATGGACAGGTATTCGACCTTGACCAGAATCTGATTGGGGCCAGGCTCGCTCACCGGCTTCTCGACGTAGTCGAAGGTCTCCCGGGTCGGCGCACCGATCGGCCGCTGGGCTAGCAGGAATTGCTGGTTGAGCAGGGTCATGGAATAAGCCTCGTGTTTGCGAAAGGTTTGGTTTAGCCCGGCCAGCGCCGCGCCGCAAGCTACGTCAGCAGGCTGGAATGAACGGGCATCCAGTTCGGTGATATGACCGTGCCGGCAGTTAAATGCGCGAGCGCATAGCGGTATAAGTTCGACCGGGAAGCCTTGCGCGGTCATTTTGCGGGCGCAAGGTGAGTCGAATTCTTCGGGAAGAACAATCATGAGCATGACATTCTCCGGGCAGGTTGCCCTGGTTACCGGCGCAGCAGCAGGAATCGGTCGCGCCACCGCGCAGGCGTTCGCCGAGCAGGGCCTCAAGGTGGTGCTGGCCGACATCGACGAAGTGGGGATTCGCGATGGCGCAGAAAGCATTCGTGCTGCTGGCGGCCAGGCGATCGCCGTGCGCTGCGACGTCACGCGCGATGCGGAGGTCAAGGCGCTCATTGAGCAGACGCTGGCGCAGTACGGGCGGCTCGACTATGCCTTCAACAATGCCGGCATCGAGATCGAGCAGGGACGCCTGGCCGAAGGCAGCGAGGCGGAGTTCGACGCGATCATGGGCGTCAACGTCAAGGGCGTCTGGCTGTGCATGAAGCACCAGCTGCCGGTCATGCTGGCGCAGGGTGGTGGCGCCATCGTCAACACCGCGTCCGTTGCGGGTCTCGGTGCTGCGCCGAAGATGAGCATCTACGCGGCATCCAAGCATGCGGTGATCGGCCTGACCAAGTCGGCAGCGATCGAGTACGCCAAGAAGCAGATTCGCGTGAATGCGGTGTGCCCGGCGGTGATCGACACCGACATGTTCCGCCGTGCCTACGAGGCCGACCCGCGCAAGGCGGAGTTCGCTGCGGCCATGCACCCAGTCGGGCGCATCGGCAAGGTCGAAGAGATTGCCGCCGCGGTGCTGTACCTGTGCAGCGACAGCGCCGCCTTCACTACCGGTCATGCGCTGGCGGTAGATGGCGGGGCGACGGCGATCTGACGGCGCGCCCGGCGCTGTCTGGCCGGGCACCCCTTTCAGCGCCGCTCAGTTACGGCGGCGCAGAATCAGCAAGGTGGTTACACCTGCGATCAATCCCCACAGCGCCGCGCCGATACCGAACAGCGTCAGCCCCGACGCCGTGACCATGAAGGTGATCAGCGCTGCCTCTCGCTCGTCGGGCTGCTGCATCGCCTGGGTCAGCCCCGAGCCGATCGAGCCGAGCAATGCCAGCGCGGCGACGGACAACACCAATGCCGCCGGGAAGGCGGCGAACAGCGCGGCCAGGGTTGCGCCAAAGATGCCGGCAATGCCGTAGAACACGCCGCACCAGGCAGCTGCGGTATAGCGTTTTTGCGGGTCGGGATGAGCTTCTGGGCCTGCGCAGATGGCCATGGTGATCGCCGCCAGATGAATGCCGTGGGAGCCGAACGGCGCCAGCAGTACCGAAGCGATGCCGGTGGTTGAGATCAGTGGCGAAGCCGGCACCTGATATCCCTCGGCACGCAGCACGGCCAGGCCTGGCATGTTCTGCGAAGCCATGGCGATGACGAACAGCGGGATGCCGATACTGAAGATCGCCGCGAGGGAAAACGCCGGTGTGGTCCACACCGGCACCGCGACCTGCAGACTGAAGCGCTGGAAGTCCAGCAGGCCGGAAATACCGGCGATCAGGCAGCCGACCAGCAGAGCAGCGAGCACGGCGTAGCGGGGCTGCATTCGCTTGGCCAGCAGGTAGCTGAAGAACATGCCGAGCACCAGCACCGGCTGAACCTCGACGGCACGGAAAATCTCGCTTCCGATATTGAACAGCACGCCCGCCAGCAGCGCGGCAGCTAGCGATGCCGGTACTCGTCGCATCAGCCGATCGAAGCTTCCAGTCAGGCCGCACAGGGCAATCAGCGCCGAGGCGAAGATGAAGGCGCCGATGGCTTCGGCGTACGGCACGCCGGGCAGACTGGTGATCAACAGGGCCGCGCCGGGCGTCGACCAGGCAACCACCACCGGCGTGCGATAGCGCAGCGACAGGCCGATGCTGCAGATCGCCATGCCGATCGACAGTGCCCAGATCCACGAAGAGATCTGCGCCGTGCTCAGGCCTGCTGCCTGGCCGGCCTGGAACATCAGCACCAGCGAGCTGGTATAGCCGGTGAGCATGGCGATGAAGCCGGCGACGACGGTCGAAGGCGAGCTATCACTGAGGGGGCGCAGGGCGGTACGGCTGATTTCGTTCATTGCTGATTTCTACTTGTACAAGGTATGACGTCGCGCGGCTGCGGCAGCCTATCGTACAAAGCCTATTGGCCGTGGTCGGGTAGCGTCGCGGTACAGCCGCCCGCGTATTGGACGTAACAGTTGCGACGGGCGTAAGTGCAGGTCATCGCCGCGCCTGGCCGCTGGTATTCGATCTGGCACCCTTGTTGCTATCTAGTCTTTGCCTGCCGCGATGCGTCAAAAAAACCGCGGCTGTTGGAGGATTAGATGAGTCAGGGTGTTCAATTCAATCGCTTGATGCTGGAAATGCGGGCCATGCAGACCGATGCAATGGCGCGCGCCAAGCCGGAGGTCAAAACCCAGGAGGTCGGCGCTCCGAGCTTCTCCGACATGCTTGGCCAGGCGGTGAATAAAGTGCACGAAACCCAGCAGGTTTCGAGCCAGCTGTCATCTGCCTTCGAGATGGGGCAGGGCGGTGTCGACCTGACCGAAGTGATGATCGCCTCCCAGAAGGCCAGCGTTTCCTTTCAAGCCATGACCCAGGTGCGCAACAAACTGGTTCAGGCTTATCAAGACATCATGCAGATGCCGGTGTGAGGCGGATTGAATCATGGCTGAAGCGGTGAACGTTCCGGTGCCGGCTACTCCCGAGGGTGTCAAGAAGCCCCTGCTGGGCTTGTCCTTTCTGGAAAACCTTTCGGATATGTCCATGCTGCGGCAGGTCGGCCTGTTGGTCGGGCTGGCGGCCAGCGTGGCGATCGGTTTTGCCGTGGTGCTCTGGTCGCAGCAGCCCGATTATCGTCCGCTGCTCGGCAGCCTGGCGGGGATGGATGCCAATCAGGTGATGGAAACCCTCGCCGCTGCGGATATCGCCTATACCGTCGAACCGAACTCCGGCGCCCTGCTGGTCAAGGCGGATGATCTTGCTCGCGCACGTCTTAAGCTCGCCGGTGCGGGTATCGCGCCGGCCGACAGCAACATCGGTTTCGAAATCCTCGACAAGGAACAGGGGCTGGGTACCAGCCAGTTCATGGAGGCGACCCGTTATCGCCGTGGTCTCGAGGGCGAACTGGGCCGCACCATTTCCAGCCTGAACAACGTCAAGGGCGCCCGTGTGCACCTAGCGATCCCGAAGAGCTCGGTGTTCGTTCGCGACGAGCGCAAGCCCAGTGCCTCGGTACTGGTGGAGCTTTACCCGGGCCGCGCGCTGGAACCGAGCCAGGTGATGGCGATCATCAACCTCGTCGCCACCAGCGTGCCGGAACTGGGCAAATCGCAGATCACCGTGGTGGACCAGAAGGGCAACCTGCTGTCCGATCAGCAGGAACTGACCGAGCTGAGCATGGCCGGCAAGCAGTTCGACTACAGCCGCCGCATGGAAGGTCTCTACACCCAGCGCGTGCACAACATTCTGCAGCCAGTGCTGGGCAGCGGCCGCTATAAGGCCGAAGTCTCCGCGGACGTGGATTTCAGCGCCGTCGAATCCACCTCGGAAACCTTCAACCCCGATCAGCCGGCGTTGCGCAGCGAACAGAGCGTCAATGAGCAGCGCCAGAGCAGCCTGCCGCCGCAAGGCGTGCCGGGCGCCCTGAGCAATCAGCCTCCTGGCCCGGCGACCGCGCCCGAGCAGGCCAATCAGGCCGCAGCCGCCGCGGGTGCCGTGGCTCCTGGTCAGCCTCTGCTCGATGCCAATGGTCAGCAGGTCATGGATCCCGTGACCGGTCAGCCGATGCTCGCGCCTTATCCGGCCGACAAGCGCGAGCAGGCTACGCGCAACTACGAACTCGATCGCTCGATCAGCTATACCAAGCAGCAGCAGGGTCGCCTGCGCCGGCTCTCAGTGGCAGTAGTGGTCGACGATCAGATGACGCTCAATGCGGCCGGCGAGATGGTTCGCGTACCGTGGAACGCCGATGATCTGGCGCGCTTCACTCGCCTGGTGCAAGACGCGGTGGGCTTCGATGCCAGCCGCGGCGATAGCGTCAGCGTGATCAACACCGCGTTCGTCGCCGACAGCGCCGGTGAGACCTTCGAAGAGATACCGTTCTACTCGCAACCGTGGTTCTGGGATGTGGTCAAGCAGGTCCTCGGCGTGCTGTTCATCCTGGTGCTGGTGTTCGGTGTGCTGCGTCCGGTGCTCAAGAGCCTCACCAATCCGTCCAGCGGCAAGGAACTGCAGGTTGCCAGCGGTCCGGGCGAACTGGGTGACGATGATGGACTGGACTCCGGCCTGGCCAGTGACCGGGTCAGCCTGAGCGGCCCGCAGAACATTCTGCTGCCGAGCCCCAGCGAGGGATATGAAGCCCAGCTGAACGCGATCAAGAACCTTGTGGCCGATGACCCGGGACGGGTAGCCCAGGTGGTGAAAGAGTGGATCAACGCCGATGAATGACAATCGAGTTCAAGCCAAGCTCAACAAGGTCGACAAGGCCGCCATCCTGTTGCTCTCGCTGGGTGAAACCGACGCTGCGCAGGTCCTGCGTCACCTCGGTCCGAAAGAGGTGCAGCGCGTCGGTACTGCCATGGCGCAGATGCGCAACGTGCAGAAGGCACAGATCGAACAGGTAATGAGCGAGTTCGTCGAGATCGTCGGCGACCAGACCAGCCTCGGCGTCGGCTCCGACGGTTACATTCGCAAGATGCTTACCCAGGCGCTCGGCGAGGACAAGGCCGGCGGCCTGATCGACCGCATCCTGCTGGGCGGCAACACCAGCGGTCTGGACAGCCTGAAATGGATGGAGCCGCGTGCGGTGGCGGATGTGATCCGCTACGAGCACCCGCAGATCCAGGCCATCGTGGTGGCCTATCTCGACCCGGACCAGGCTGGCGAGGTGCTCTCGCATTTCGACCACAAGGTGCGCCTGGACATCGTCCTGCGCGTGTCCTCGCTCAACACCGTGCAGCCGGCTGCGCTGAAAGAGCTGAACCTGATCCTGGAAAAGCAGTTCTCCGGCAGCACCAACACCAGCCGCGCCAGCCTGGGCGGCGTAAAGCGCGCGGCGGACATCATGAACTACCTGGACAGCTCCATCGAAGGCCAGCTGATGGATGCCATCCGCGATGTGGACGAGGACCTGTCGAGCCAGATCGAAGACCTGATGTTCGTTTTCGACAACCTCGCCGAAGTCGACGACCGCGGCATTCAGGTGCTGCTGCGTGAGGTATCCTCCGACGTGCTGGTGATGGCGCTCAAGGGCGCCGACGACGGCATCAAGGAAAAGGTCTTCAAGAACATGTCCAAGCGCGCCGGCGAGCTGCTGCGTGACGACCTGGAGGCCAAGGGCCCGGTGCGTGTCAGCGATGTCGAGAATGCGCAGAAGGAAATCCTTACCATTGCTCGCCGCATGGCCGAGGCCGGTGAAATCGTCCTGGGCTCCAAGGGCGGCGAAGAGATGATCTAACCAGGTACGAATTCCACACATGGCCAAGGACAACCCCAGCGACGTCATACGCGCGAAAGACGTCAGCCTGTTCGATCGCTGGTCGCTGCCCAGCTTCGACCCGCAGGGCGAAGAAGACGAGTTGCCCGCAGCAGGGGTCGTGGAAGAGCCCGCCGAAGAGCTGGCGCGAAGCGAGGACGTCCCGGTCGAGGAAGTCAAACCGCTGACGCTCGACGAACTCGAAGCGATCCGCCAGCAGGCATACAACGAAGGTTTCGCCACCGGCGAGAAAGATGGTTTCCATGCCGGCCAGCTCAAGGCGCGGCAGGAGGCCGAGGCCGCGTTGGCGCCGCGGCTGGAAAACCTTGAGCAGCTGATGGGTCAGTTGCTCGAGCCGATTGCCGATCAGGATCGCAATCTCGAGCACGCCATGGCGACCCTGGTCAGTCACATGGCGCGCGAAGTGATCCAGCGTGATCTGCTGATCGATTCCAGCCAGATCCGTCAGGTGCTGCGTGAGGCGCTGAAGTTGCTGCCAATGGGCGCCAGCAATGTGCGAATCCACGTCAATCCGCAGGACTTCGAGCTGATCAAGGCGCTGCGCGAGCGGCACGAGGAAAGCTGGCGAATTCTCGAGGACAGCAGCCTGCTGCCTGGTGGCTGTCATATCGAAACCGAGCACAGCCGCATCGATGCGAGCATCGAGACGCGCCTCACCCAGGCCATCAAGCAACTGTTCGAACAGCAGCGCGAGAATGCCACCCGTCCTCCTGCCGCCGATCTGACCATCGATCTGGACATGCCCGATGCGCCTTGAGCGAACCAGTTTCGCCAAGCGATTCGAAGCCTATGGCGAAGCGATCAAACTGCCCAGCCAGCCCATGCTTGAAGGGCGCCTGCTGCGCATGGTCGGTCTGACGCTGGAGGCTGAAGGGCTGCGCGCAGCCGTTGGCAGTCGCTGCCTGGTGATCAACGACGACAGTTATCACCCCACCGAGGTCGAGGCCGAGGTGATGGGCTTTTCCAGCGGCAAGCTGTATCTGATGCCTGTCGGCAGCCTTGCCGGCATCGCGCCGGGCGCGCGGGTCGTGCCGCTGGTCAATACCGGACGGCTGCCCATGGGCATGTCCATGCTCGGCCGCGTGCTGGATGGCGCAGGGCGTGCACTGGACGGCAAGGGCGGCATGAGAGCGGAGGATTGGGTGCCGATGGACGGCCCCGTTATCAACCCGCTCAAGCGCCACCCCATCAGCGAGCCGCTGGATGTCGGCATCCGCAGTATCAATGGCTTACTGACCGTCGGTCGCGGTCAGCGCCTAGGCCTATTTGCCGGCACCGGTGTCGGCAAGTCGGTGCTGCTGGGCATGATGACCCGCTTCACCGAGGCCGACATCATCGTCGTCGGCCTGATCGGCGAGCGGGGGCGAGAGGTCAAGGAATTCATCGAGAACATCCTCGGCGAGGAAAGCATCAAGCGCTCCGTGGTGGTGGCATCGCCGGCTGACGAAGCGCCGCTGATGCGCCTACGCGCCGCGCAGTACTGCACGCGTATTGCGGAGTACTTCCGCGATCAGGGCAAGAACGTGCTGCTGCTGATGGACTCGCTGACGCGCTATGCCCAGGCCCAGCGCGAGATCGCCCTGGCCATCGGCGAGCCGCCAGCGACCAAGGGCTATCCGCCGTCGGTGTTCGCCAAGCTGCCGAGTCTGGTCGAGCGCGCCGGTAATGCCGAGCAGGGCGGCGGCTCGATCACGGCGTTCTACACCGTGCTCTCCGAGGGTGACGACCAGCAGGACCCGATCGCCGATGCCGCTCGCGGTGTACTCGACGGCCACATCGTGCTGTCGCGCCGTCTGGCCGAAGAAGGCCACTATCCGGCTATCGACATCGAAGCCTCCATCAGCCGGGTCATGCCGCAAGTGGTGAGCGCCGAGCATGTGCGCGCGTCGCAGCGTTTCAAGCAGCTCTGGTCGCGCTACCAGCAGAGCCGCGACCTGATCAGTGTCGGCGCCTATGTGCCAGGTGGCGATCCGGAAACGGATATGGCCATCGCGCGCCAGGCCGAGATGGTCAGTTACCTGCGTCAGGGCCTCGATGAGAGCGAGGACCTGACGCGCAGCGCGGCGCAGCTCGCAGCGGTGTTCAATCCACGGCAGGGCGGCTAACCGATGGCGGCTAGTCGGGCGGCGCGCCTGGCGCCGGTCATCGAGATGGCCGAAAAGGCCGAGCAGGAAGCCGCACGGTTGCTGGGCCAGGGCCAGACTCAGCTGAATCAGGCCGAGGCCAAGCTCGGTGAGCTGGAGCAGTACTTCAGCGACTACCAGCAGCAATGGATGCAGCAGGGCAGTCAGGGCGTCTCAGGGCAGTGGCTGATGAATTACCAGCGCTTCCTGTCGCAGCTGGAGTCGGCCATCGGGCAGCAGCAGCGCAGCGTCAACTGGTACCGCGACAACCTGAGGAAGCTGCGCCAGCAGTGGCACCAGCGCCATGCGCGTGTCGAAGGCCTGAGCAAGCTGGTCGAAAGCTATCAGAAGGAGGCGCGGATCGCGGCGGACAAGCGTGAGCAGAAGTTGCTCGACGAGTACGCCCAGCGGCTTTCCGGGAGAACGCGTGAGCAGTGATCCAGCCACGGTCTCAGGCCGGATTCGTGCTTGCCGTACCGCTGCTTGGATGATAAATCTTGACCGCGTTTCAGCGCGGCGACCGCCAACAGATCGTTTCTGCTGCCATCTGGTTCTTCCGAGGATAAGTCTCAGAACCGGATGGCCGCCTTTCAGCCGGTACACGGCTGTTCATTTCGCTTATCGCGACGGCTGCTCGCAAGCCGCTTTCAAGACGTACCGGATCAGGAGTGCCACATGACCATTACCTCGCAGCCTTCGACGGATGGCCAGGAGTTGACCATATCCATCAGCGGACGCTTCGACTTCAATGCGCATCAGGCCTTCCGTGATGCTTACCAGCGTCAGGACGTGAATCCGCAGCGTTATGTGGTCAATCTGCAAGGCACCACTTACATGGATAGTTCGGCGCTGGGCATGCTGCTCTTGTTGCGCGATCACGCCGGTGGCGACGAGGCGGACATCCGCCTGCTCAACTGCAATGGCGACGTGCGCAAGATCCTGTCGGTATCGAATTTCGAACAATTGTTCGTGATCGCCTGACATGCCCATGCGGCTGTCGATCCTGATCGCCGAGGACAGCCCGGTCGATCGGATGCTGCTTTCCACCATCGTTGCCAAGCAGGGCCACCGAGTGCTGACGGCGGCCGATGGGCAGGAGGCGGTCGAGCTGTTTCAGGAGGAGCGGCCGCAGCTGGTGCTGATGGACGCGCTGATGCCGGTGATGGATGGCTTCGAGGCGGCGCGGCGCATCAAGCAACTGGCCGGGGACGAGCTGGTCCCGATCATCTTTCTCACCTCGCTGACCGAGCACGAAGCGCTGGTCAGTTGCCTCGAGGCCGGCGGCGACGACTTCATCGCCAAGCCTTACAACCCGATCATTCTCGAAGCCAAGATCCAGGCCATGCATCGCCTGCGCCGCCTGCAGGCGACCGTGCTCGAGCAGCGCGACCTGATCGCCAGGCGCAATCAGCAGCTGCTCGACGAACATCGGGCCGCCAAGGCGATCTTCGACAAAGTCGCACATGCTGGTTGCCTGAGCGCGCCCACCATCCGCTTCCGCCAGTCGCCGCAGGCGCTGTTCAACGGCGACCTGCTGCTGGCGGCGCAGGCCCCGGCGGGGCAGATGTTTGTCCTGCTCGGCGATTTCACCGGCCACGGCCTGCCCGCCGCGATCGGGGCCATGCCGCTGGCGGAAACCTTTTACGGGATGGCGGCGAAAGGCTATTCGAGCGCCGACATCCTTCGCGAGATGAATGCCAAGCTCAAACAGATACTCCCGGTGGAAATGTTCTGCTGCGCGACGCTGCTCGATATCGATCCCAAACAGGGCAGCCTGCGGGTGTGGAACGGCGGTTTGCCCGACGGTTACCTGATCGGCGCGGCCGGCCGGCGCACGGCCCTGGCATCCCGTCACCTGCCGCTTGGTGTCGTCTCCCCGGCGTCGCTGGACGACAAGTTCGAGCATTACCCCTTGGCCCCCGGCGACCGGCTGTTGCTGCTGTCCGACGGCGTGGTCGAGAGTCGCAATGCCAATGACGAGCTGTTCGGCGAGCAGCGTCTGCTCGCCGTGCTGGACGCCAGCGACGATCCGGCACGGCTGTTCGACGAGATCGAGCAGGCGCTGCTGGATTTCCACGGCCAGCAGCACGACGACCTGAGCCTGGTCGAGGTCGTAGTCAGCCCGGAGGTGATCACGATGCCGTCGATTGCCCCGGCCACCGCGCACCGCTCACGGCCGATGGACTGGTCGATTCGGCTCGAGCTGCGTGCCGACAGCCTGCGCAGCGGCAATCCATTGCCTTCGTTGCTGCAGATCCTGCTGCAGGTCAATCAGTTGCGCTCGCGTGTCGGTGAGATCTACACCGTGTTGGGCGAGCTCTATTCCAATGCCCTGGAGCATGGCGTGCTCGGCCTCGATTCGAGCCTCAAGTGTGATGCCGACGGTTTCAAGCATTACTACGACTTACGCCAACAACGCCTGCAGGCGTTGGTCGACGGTCATGTGCATCTGCAGCTGAACATCAAGACCGCCCCGCAGGGTGGTCGGCTGCGCATCGGCATCAGCGACAGCGGTTCGGGCTTCGATGTGTCGCGCGCGTTGCAGGCGCAGTTTGGCAGCGATCGCTTCAGCGGTCGCGGTTTGCATCTGGTGCGCCAGTTGAGCGACCGATTCGACTGGCAGTCGGATGGACGCGGGCTGAGCGTGGAGTTCATCTGGCAGGCTGAGGCATAATCGTCCGCTTTCATTCAGGGGTGTACCGGTGTCCAACACTCATCTCGACAGCGCCGTGCTGACCACGCTGCAGGACGTGATGGAGAGTGAGTATCCGGCGCTGCTGGATACCTTTCTTGCCGACTCCGAGGAGCGCGTTCGGCTGCTCCGCCAGGCCTGTCTCGCCGACCAGTCTGAAACCTTGCGGCGTGCTGCGCACAGCTTCAAAGGCAGCTGCAGCAACATGGGCGCGACGCTGCTGGCCGACCTCTGCCAGGAGCTCGAGAGTGCCGCTCGGGAGGAGAACCTCGCCCAGGCCCCGGCGCTCATCGAATCCATCGAGCGAGAGTTCGCCATCATCGGCATCCTGTTCCGCGCCGAGCGCCAGCGCTACGGCTGAGTGGCCAAATCTCTGACGCGCAAGCGCTTCTGAGAGCTGAGCCGCGGCCCGTCGGGCCATCATTTCTGGCAATGCCAGCGCGTATCCCCGGTGTTTTTCCGGCAAACATGCTGCTGGCCCGGAACTTGCTCTGCTTCCGCTACGATCCATCCGTAGCGGAATGACCTCATGGCTGTTTCCCCCGACCTGTTGCTTAGATCCCCTTCCGTCGACGCACGTCCCAAAGCTGCGGCCAAAGCGCCGGAGGCGCCGCGTGAAGGGCGAGACAGCGGCAGTTCCAGCTTCTCCGACGTCTACGCCAAGGAGCGTCAGACGAAACCAGCCGAGCGTCCGGTGCGCAATGAGGCCGGCCGTGACAAGCCGGTCGAGGGCAAGCGCGAGCAGGAAACGGCGGAGGCGACCACCGACGAGAAGTCGGCGGTTGCCGAAAGCGGCAATACCTTGCCTCCCGAAACGCCGGCTGAGGAAATTCCGGAGGCGGAGCTCGATCCAATGCTGCTGCTTGGCCTTGGCACGCAGTTCGTGGCGGAATCCGAAGCCCAGCCTGAAGCCGAGGTCGATGCTGTCTCCCTGCTTCCGGGGCTGCCGACGACCGCTGCCGGCATCGCCGGCGATGAGGCTGTCGATGCGACCCAAACAACACTGGCCGGCATGCATACGCTGACCGAAACCCCGGCAGCCATGCAGAAGAAGGCCCAGCAGCAATTGCAGAACCCGCTGACCGATGCGCAGGCGAAGGCCTCGGCTGACGATGGCTTTGCCAGCGCGTTGCTGGCGAGTCAGGACGCGGGTGAGGGCGAAGAGCTCGATGTGGAATTGCTGACCAAGGACCTGCTGGAAAGCGTGGAGGCGCCAAAGGAGAGTCGTGCCAGCGCAAGCGAACTGGCTGCGGGACACCTCAACCCCTTGAGCCAGGCCATCGCTCAGCAGGTGCAGCAATCGCAGCGTCCGCAACTGGTGCCGGGTCAACCGGTACAGATGCAGCAGTCCGGCTGGAGCGAGGCGGTCGTCGACCGCGTGATGTGGCTGTCCAGCCAGAATCTCAAGTCGGCGGAAATTCAACTCGATCCGGCTGAACTCGGTCGTATGGAAGTGCGTATCGACCTGACCAAGGATCAGGCGCAGGTGACCTTCCTCAGCCCGCATGCGGGAGTGCGCGACGCGCTGGAAGGGCAGATGCAGCGACTACGGGAAATGTTCACCCAGCAGGGCATGAACCTGATGGACGTGAACGTATCCGATCAGTCGCTGGCGCGTGGCTGGCAAGGCGGAGCCGATGGTGGCTCCTCGCGGGGTGGAGCGTCGGGTGAGGGCGATCTGGCAGGCGATGAGCTGGAGCTCGGCGTGACGGAAATCGCGTCCAGTCGTACCGCCGGTGACCGCGGACTCGTCGACTACTACGCCTGAGCCATCCGCTTTGAGGGATAATCCGGCGCCGCCGTTCAGGTGCGCGCCGGTTTTCCGCCGCCCGTCGCTGCGATCGCTTTCGCGCCGCCTATCCAGGCGTTATCTCCATCCTTTTCCTGATACCTTGTGAGCGCACTGCCTGGACCCCGAGGCTGCGCCGTACCGGCGTGCATTGACGTTGGCACAGCTGTTGCTCCTAACTCCTGAAATCAGAATCGAACGCTGTTGATGACGGATATTTGGCATGGCTAAGAAACAGGCTCCACCAACAGTGCCGCCAACCGGACCGGAAGCGGAACCGGCAGGCAAGGGAAAGCTGAAACTCATCCTGGTGATAGTGGTCGCCATGTTGGTGGCCGTAGGGCTTTCCATCGGCGGTACGCTTTACTTCATGAACAAGGGCGGCGACCTTGGTGATGACAAGGCCGAAGAGGCCGCGACCACTGCCTCCGGCAAGCAGCCGGCGATCTACGAAGTCCTGATGCCGGCCTTCGTGGTCAATTTCAGCAACAAGGGGCGCCAGCGTTACATGCAGGTCAGCATTGCATTGATGTCGCGTGATCAGGCTGCGCTGGATGCACTGAAAGTGCATATGCCGTTGTTGCGCAACCGACTGGTCATGCTGTTCTCCAGTCAGGACTTCGAGGCGTTGAAAACGCCCGTGGGCAAGGAAATGCTGCGTCAGCAAGCGACTGCCAGCGTGCAGGAACTGGCGCAGAAGGAAATTGGCAAGCTTGCCGTCGAGCAAGTGCTTTTCACCAACTTCGTATTGCAATAGAAGGCTGCCGCAGATGGCTGTTCAAGACCTGCTCTCGCAAGACGAGATCGATGCGCTCCTGCACGGGGTCGACGACGGTCTGGTGGATACCGAAAGCGATTCCGAGCCGGGATCCATCAAGAGCTATGACCTGACCAGTCAGGACCGCATCGTTCGCGGGCGCATGCCCACCCTGGAAATGATCAACGAGCGTTTCGCCCGTTACACCCGCATCAGCATGTTCAACCTGCTGCGCCGCTCGGCCGATGTATCGGTGGGTGGCGTGCAGGTGATGAAGTTCGGCGAGTACGTGCATTCGCTGTACGTACCCACCAGCCTCAATCTGGTGAAGATGAAGCCGCTGCGTGGCACCGCGCTGTTCATTCTCGACGCCAAGCTGGTGTTCAAGCTGGTGGACAACTTCTTCGGCGGCGACGGTCGCCACGCCAAGATCGAGGGGCGCGAGTTCACCCCGACCGAGTTGCGAGTCGTACGCATGGTGCTCGATCAGGCCTTCACCGATCTCAAGGAAGCCTGGCACGCGGTGCTGGACGTCAACTTCGAGTACGTCAACTCGGAAGTGAATCCGGCCCTGGCCAACATCGTCAGCCCCAGCGAAGTGGTGGTGGTTTCCACCTTCCACATCGAACTGGACAGCGGCGGCGGCGACCTGCACGTGACCATGCCTTATTCGATGATCGAGCCGATCCGCGAGATGCTGGATGCCGGCTTCCAGTCGGACGTCAGTGACCAGGATGAGCGTTGGGTCAAGGCGCTGCGCGAAGACATTCTCGACGTCAACGTTCCGCTCGGCGCGACTGTCGTCAGGCGGCAACTGAAATTGCGCGACATTCTGAACATGCAGCCGGGCGACGTGATCCCGGTGGAAATGCCGGAAGACATGATCATGCGTGCCAATGGCATGCCGTCCTTCAAGGTCAAGCTGGGTGCCCACAAAGGCAACCTTGCATTGCAGGTGCTGGAACCCGTGGTCCGCCCACGCTGAGCCAGCCCTTTACTCAATTCGAGCCGATCGAGGATTAGCGATGGCAGACGAGCACGACAACACCTCCCCCGAGGAACAGGCGCTGGCCGATGAATGGGCTGCGGCGTTGGCCGAAGCTGGCGACGCCAGCCAGGACGACATTGATGCGCTACTGAATCAGGGGCCGGAAGCGGCTGCACCAGCCGCCCCGCGGGCACCGCTGGAGGACTTCGCCAGCGCACCCAAGTCCAATGGCGTGCAGCTGGGACTGGACGGCCCCAATCTGGACGTGATCCTCGACATCCCGGTTTCCATCTCGATGGAGGTCGGCAGTACCGAAATCAGCATCCGCAACCTGCTGCAGCTCAACCAGGGGTCGGTGGTGGAGCTTGATCGTCTAGCCGGCGAACCGCTGGACGTATTGGTCAACGGCACGCTCATCGCCCACGGCGAGGTGGTGGTGGTCAACGAGAAGTTCGGCATCCGGCTGACCGATGTGATCAGCCCGACCGAACGCATCAAGAAGCTGCGCTGACGTGCGCGCGCTCGTATTCCTGGCAGTGTTCGTCGCGCTGCCAGCCTTCGCCGCAGAGCCGGCAACCAGCATGAGCAGCGCGGGCATGGGCGCTCAGCTGAGCAAGCTGATGCTCGGCCTGTTGCTGGTGATCGGGCTGATCTTCCTGCTCGCCTGGCTGCTGCGTCGGGTTCAGCAGCTGAACCCGCGCGGCACCCAGGTGATCAAGCTGATCTCCACCCAGGCGCTGGGGCCTCGCGAGCGGCTGGTGCTGGTCCAGGTTGGCGGCGAGCAGATTCTGATCGGCCTCAGTGGCGGCCGCATCACGCCATTGCACGTGATGCAGGAGCCGGTACATCTGCCGGACGCCGAGCCGGCCAACCCTGAATTCGCCCAGCGTCTGATGGAGCTGCTCGGCAAGGACCACAAGGACAAGCCTTGATGTTGCGCATTCTGCTGGTGGTCGCGCTGATGTTGCTCGGCCCGCTCGCCATGGCGCAGGAGCCTTCCGGCATCCTGGCCCAGGGAAACAACCCGCTCTCGATTCCGGCGATCACTCTGACCACCGACGCGGAAGGGCAGCAGGAATACTCGGTCAGCCTGCAGATTCTGCTGATCATGACGGCGCTGAGCTTCATTCCGGCGTTCGTCATGCTAATGACCAGCTTCACCCGCATCATCATCGTGTTTTCCATCCTGCGTCAGGCGCTTGGCCTGCAGCAGACACCGTCGAACCAGATCCTCATCGGCCTGACCCTGTTCCTCACGCTATTCATCATGGCGCCGGTGTTCGAGCGGATCAACCAGGAAGCGCTGCAGCCTTACCTCAGCGAGCAGATCCCGGCGCAGGAAGCGATTGCCCGCGCCGAAGTACCGCTCAAGGGCTTCATGCTGGCGCAGACCCGTGAGAGCGATCTTGAGCTTTTTGTCAGGCTGTCACGACGCACCGATATCGCATCGCCGGAAGCTGCACCGATGACCATCCTGGTGCCAGCGTTCGTCACCTCCGAGCTGAAGACGGCGTTCCAGATCGGCTTCATGATCTTCATTCCCTTCCTGATCATCGACATGGTGGTGGCCAGCGTGCTCATGGCGATGGGCATGATGATGCTGTCGCCGCTGATCATCTCGTTGCCGTTCAAGATCATGCTGTTCGTGCTGGTGGACGGCTGGGGCCTGATCATCGGCACGCTGGCCGGTAGCTTCGGCACGCTTTAGGAACCACGCATATGACTCCAGAAGTAGCGGTGGACCTGTTTCGCGAAGGGCTGTGGATGACGGCGATGATCGTCGGCGTGCTGGTGGTGCCAAGCCTGCTGGTCGGCCTGGTGGTGGCGATGTTCCAGGCCGCGACGCAGATCAACGAGCAAACCCTGAGCTTCCTGCCGCGCCTGCTGGTGATGCTGCTGACGCTGATCTGGGCTGGGCCATGGCTGGTGCGCGAGCTGATGGAGTACACCCAGAACCTTGTCCAGAACATTCCGTTGCTGATCGGGTAAGCGCGTGCTTGAGCTGAGCAATGCGCAGATCGGCGGCTGGGTAGGGCAGTTTCTGCTGCCGCTGTTCCGCATCGCCGCCTTGCTGATGAGCATGCCGCTGATTGGTACGCAGCTGGTGCCGATGAGGGTGCGGCTTTACCTGTCGCTGGCCATCGCCCTGGTACTGGTGCCGACGTTGCCGCCCATGCCGGTGGTTGAGTCGCTCAGCCTGACCTCGTTGCTGTTGATCGCCGAGCAGCTGGTCATCGGTGTGATGCTGGGGTTCGTCCTGCAGCTTTTCTTCCACGTATTCATCGTGTCCGGCCAGTTGCTGGCCATGCAGATGGGCCTGGGTTTCGCGTCGATGGTCGATCCTGCCAACGGCATCTCGGTGCCGGTGCTCGGTCAGTTCTTCAACATGCTGGTGATCCTGTTGTTCCTCTCGGTCAACGGTCATCTGGTGGTGCTGGAGATTCTTGCCGAGAGCTTCGTGACGCTGCCGGTAGGTGGTGGTCTGTCGACCAATCATTACTGGGAGGTGGCGGGCAAGCTGGGTTGGGTCTTGGGCGCCGGGTTGCTCCTGGTGCTGCCTGCGATCACCGCACTGCTGGTGGTGAACCTGGCGTTCGGTCTGATGACGCGGGCCGCGCCGCAATTGAACATCTTCTCCATTGGCTTTCCGTTGACCCTGGTGCTGGGTCTGATCATCGTCTGGATCGGCATGGCCGACATCTTCGCCCAGTACCAGATATTCGTCAGCGAGGCGCTGGCGATGCTGCGTGAGCTGGCGGGGGCGCGCTGATGAACGCGGCAGGGCAGGAGGTCGCGCATGGCTGAGAGCGAAAGCGGCGCCGACAAAAGCGAGGAACCCACAGAGAAACGCCTGCGCGAATCCCGCGAGAAAGGGCAGCTGGCCCGTTCCCGCGAACTCAGCACGGTCGCCGTGACCCTCGGCGGCATCGGCGGTTTGCTGGCGTCGGGCGCAGGTCTGGCACAGAGCCTGATGGCGATGATGCAGGGCACCTTCGAGCTGAGCCGGGAAACGCTGCTCGATGAAGGGTCCATGGTTCGACTGCTGATGGGCAGCGGCATGCTTGCGCTGGAGGCGATCATGCCGCTGCTGATTGCCTTGCTGATCGCATCGATCGTCGGCCCGGTAGCGCTGGGTGGCTGGTTGTTCTCGGCCAAGGCGATGGCGCCGAAGATGAGCCGGATGAATCCGGCTGCCGGGCTCAAGCGGATGTTCTCCACCAAGGCGCTGGTCGAGCTGCTCAAGGCGCTGGGCAAGTTTCTGGTGGTACTCGGCGTGGCGTTGCTGGTGCTTTCGGCCTATCAGGACGATCTGCTGTCCATCGCCAAGCAGCCGTTGGACCTGGCCATCATGCACAGCGCCGAGGTGGTCGGCTGGTGCGCCCTTTGGATGGCCTGCGGCTTGATCCTGATCGCGGCTGTGGATGTGCCGTTTCAGCTCTGGGACAACAAGCAGAAGCTGATGATGACCAAGCAGGAGGTTAAGGACGAGTACAAGGATTCCGAGGGCAAGCCGGAGGTCAAGTCACGCATCCGCCAGCTGCAGCGTGAGGCGGCGCAGCGGCGCATGATGCAGGCTGTGCCCGAGGCAGACGTGGTGATCACCAACCCGACGCACTTCGCCGTCGCCCTGAAATACGACGGCGACAAGGGCGGTGCGCCCCGGCTGGTGGCCAAGGGCGGCGACTTCGTCGCGCTGAAGATTCGTGAAATCGCCCAGGAGCACAAGGTGACGGTGCTGGAGTCGCCGGCGCTGGCGCGGGCGGTGTACTACTCGACCGAACTGGACCAGGAGATTCCCGCCGGCCTTTACCTGGCAGTGGCGCAGGTACTGGCGTACGTCTATCAGCTGCGCCAGTACCGCGCGGGCAAGGGGCGGCGGCCGGACCCCTTGAATGATGTGCCCATCCCGCCGAATCTGCGCCGCGACGACTGAGGCGCATCACGCGGCGATTGCCGGCTCGCCGCGTGTCCCTGCGTTATTCGATGACGCCGCAGGCGACCCGCGCACCGCCACCGCCGAGGGGTTGCGGATGGTCGGAATGATTGTCTCCGCCCTGGTGAACCATCAGCGCCAAGCCTTTGATATCGCCCAGGCTCTTCAGGCGCGGCGCCAGCACCGGCTGACTGGCTTTGCCCTCGCTGTCGACGTACAGCGCCGGCAGGTCGCCCATATGGCCGTCACCCCAGGGTTCGCCATGCTTGCCGCTGTTCTTCGGGTCCCAGTGACCGCCCGCTGCGCCAGCCGGGGTCTGCTTGCCATCGATCTCGGCCGGCTCGCAACTGCCCTTGGCGTGAACGTGAAAGCCGTGGGCGCCAGGCTGCAGGCCAGATAGCTCGGGGCGGAACACCAGCCCATATTCGCTGTTTTCGATCTTGACGCTGCCGACCGATTCGCCGACGCCCTGGGCCGTCACGGCGTTCACCTTGACGTTCAATGTATCAGCCTGAACGGCGACCGCAGTGCAGCCGGCCAGCGCGGCGATGATCCACTGTTTCATCTGGAAGCTCCTTTGTACAAACGGCGACGGGCTGTCGCCGGTTGCTAGTGTGACTGCCAGTTGTCGGTGGCGTTCGCTGGCGCGGCGGCTCGCAGGTCTGGCTAGGGACAGACCGTGCGGCGGGCTCTGCAACGGGCCGCAGAAGTTGGACCCCTTCTTGCTATAACCCGGGCAGGACGCTTGTCGCGTCAAGAATTCGTTCTGTATCCCCGGGGGCTACGTTGGATCGCACGCAACTCATCAATATTCGCAATGGCCTGACGGGTGCGGGGCGCGGCAACCTCGGCGTGCCGCTGCTGCTGCTCGTGATGATGGGCATGATGATGCTGTCGGTGCCGCCGCTCCTGCTGGATCTGCTGTTCACCTTCAACATTGCGTTGTCGATCGTCGTGCTGCTGGTCAGCGTCTATGCATTGCGCCCGCTGGATTTCGCAGTGTTCCCGACGATTCTGCTGGTTGCCACACTGATGCGTCTGGCGTTGAACGTGGCGTCGACGCGGGTGGTGCTGATCAACGGCCATGAAGGCGGCTCCGCTGCCGGCCATGTGATCGAGGCCTTTGGTAATGTGGTGATCGGCGGCAACTACGTCGTCGGTATCGTGGTGTTCGCGATCCTGATGATCATCAACTTCGTCGTGGTGACCAAGGGTGCCGGCCGCATCTCGGAAGTGAGTGCGCGCTTCACCCTTGATGCCATGCCCGGCAAGCAGATGGCGATCGACGCCGACCTCAACGCAGGCCTGATCGACCAGGAAGAAGCCAAGAAGCGTCGTAGTGAAGTGTCGTCGGAAGCTGATTTCTACGGCTCCATGGATGGTGCCTCGAAGTTCGTCCGTGGTGACGCCGTCGCCGGTCTGCTGATTCTCTTCATCAACCTGATCGGCGGCGTCGGTATCGGCATGGCGCAGCACGGTATGAGCTTCAGCGATGCCGGCCAGGTCTATGCACTGCTGACCATCGGTGATGGCCTGGTTGCGCAGATTCCTTCGCTGCTGCTGTCCACCGCGGCGGCCATCATGGTTACCCGCGTTACCAGTTCCGAGGACATGGGGCAGCAGGTGCAGCGGCAGATGTTCGCCTCGCCCAAGGCGCTGGCCGTTTCCGCGGCAATCATGATTGCCATGGGTCTGGTTCCCGGCATGCCGCACATGTCCTTTCTCGGCCTTGGCGCCGCGGCTGCAGCGGGTGCCTACTGGATCTGGCATCGGCAGAAGCAGGTCGTGAAGAAGGCCGAGCAGGAAGTACAGAAACAGCAGGATCTGCTCCCGGCCCAGCGTGCGGCCGAAACCAAGGAGCTGGGTTGGGACGATGTAACCCCGGTGGACATGGTGGGGCTGGAAGTTGGATACCGTCTGATTCCACTGGTGGATCGCAACCAGGGTGGCCAGCTGCTGGCCCGAATCAAGGGCGTACGCAAGAAGCTCTCGCAGGACCTGGGTTTTCTCATGCCCTCGGTTCACATCCGTGACAACCTCGATCTGTTGCCCAACGCCTATCGCTTGACGCTGATGGGGGTGAGTCTGGCCGAGGCTGAGGTCTATCCGGATCGGGAGCTGGCGATCAACCCGGGCCAGGTGTTCGGTCCGCTCAATGGCATTACCGCCAGAGACCCGGCGTTCGGGCTGGAGGCGGTCTGGATCGAAGCGAGCCAGCGTGATCAGGCGCAGTCGCTTGGTTATACCGTGGTGGATGCCAGTACCGTGGTCGCCACCCACCTCAATCAGGTGCTGCACAAGCATGCCCACGAACTGCTTGGCCATGAGGAGGTCCAGCAGCTGTTGCAGCTGCTGGCCAAGAGCTCGCCCAAGCTGGCCGAGGAGCTGGTGCCCGGGATGGTTTCGCTGTCCACGCTGCTCAAGGTGCTGCAAGCCTTGCTGCAGGAGCAGGTGCCGGTGCGCGACATCCGGACCATCGCCGAGGCCATCGCCAATGCGGCCGCCAAGAGTCAAGATCCCGCCGCAATGGTTGCTGCGGTACGCGTCGCATTGTCTCGCGCAATCGTGCAAAACGTTGTGGGACTAGAGCCGGAGCTGCCTGTGATCACTCTGGAGCCTCGGTTGGAACAGATTTTGCTCAATAGCCTGCAGAAGGCTGGTCAAGGCTCCGAAGACGGCATTTTGCTGGAGCCGGGAATGGCCGAAAAGTTGCAAAGGTCTCTGGTAGAAGCAGCACAGCGTCAAGAAATGCTCGGCAAGCCGGCGGTACTGCTGGTAGCCGGCCCGGTACGGGCGATGCTGTCGAGATTCGCGCGTCTGGCGGTACCGAACATTCATGTTCTGGCCTACCAGGAAATACCGGACAACAAGCAGGTCACCATCGTCTCGACGGTGGGTCAGAATTAACCGAGGGTACAGGCCATGCAGGTCAAACGTTTCTTCGCCGCCGATATGCGCATCGCCATGAAAATGGTTCGCGACGAGCTGGGCGCCGATGCCGTGATCATCGGCAATCGCCGGGTGGCCGGTGGCGTCGAGCTGACCGCTGTGCTCGATTACCCCATGCAGTCCGCGCCGGCGGCCAACAAGCCCAACCCGGCGCTGGAAGCCGAATTGCGCAAGACGCAGTCGCGCCTGGCCAATGCACATGCCGAGCTGAGCGCTGCGCCGCGCGCGAAGATGCAGGATCGTCAACTGGTTGACGAGAAGCCTGCCGTCGCGGCCAGCAAGGCACAGCCCGATACGGTCGCCGAGCCTTCCCCCGCGGCCGACTCCCGTGCCATCGAAGCGATGTACTCGGAACTGCACGGTTTGCGCGAGCTGATCGAAGTGCAGCTCGGCTCGATCGCCTGGGGCCAGGAGCAGAGCCGTCGCCCGCAGCAGGCAGGCCTCTGGCGCCGTCTGCAGCGCCTGGGCCTGCCGGCCGAGCTGTCGCGTAGCCTGCTGGAAAAGGTCGCCGGCATTAACGAGCCGCGTCAGGCCTGGCGCATGGTGCTGGCGTATCTGGCACAGGCAATCAAGGTCACCAAGAACGAGCCGCTGGAAGAGGGCGGTGTGATTGCTCTGGTCGGCCCAGCAGGCGTCGGCAAGACCACTACGCTGGCCAAGCTGGCTGCTCGCTACGTGCTGAAACACGGCGCGCAGAGCATTGCGCTGGCCAGCATGGACAATTATCGGATCGGTGCGCAGGAGCAGCTCAAGACGCTGGGCCGGATCCTCGACGTGCCGGTGGTGCAGATCGATCCTAGCCAGCCGCTGAGCAAATCGCTGGCCTCGCTGGCGCGTAAGCGGATCATCCTGATCGACACCGCCGGCTTGCCGGCAAGCGATCCGACGCTGCGCATGCAGCTCGAAGCGCTGTCGGACAAGGGCGTCAAATCGAAGAATTACCTGGTGCTGGCGGCAACCAGCCAGAGCCAGGTGCTCAAGGCCGCATGGCACAACTATCGTCGTTGTGGGCTGGCCGGTTGTATCCTGACGAAGCTCGACGAGGCGGGCAGCCTTGGCGATGTGCTCGGTCTCACGATCAGCCAACATTTGCCGATAGCCTACCTCGCCGATGGTCCCCGGATTCCTGACGACCTGCATCTGCCGCGCAGCCATCAGCTGGTCAGTCGGGCGGTGAGCCTGCAGTCCGGCGAGGAGCCGAGCGAAGAAACCATGGCCGACATGTTCGCCGGGTTGTACAACGGCTCGTCACGGCGGGCTGGATGATGCTGCGACAGCGGTACTCGAATGAATCAGATGCGTGCCATGCGGACGCATCGCCGGCCGCAAGGCCCCAGCAAGATATAGGCATGTGAACATGGGTATGCATCCCGTACAGGTGATTGCGGTGACTGGCGGCAAGGGTGGCGTCGGCAAGACCAACGTGTCGGTCAATCTGGCACTGGCGCTGGCGGACCTCGGCCGGCGTGTGGTGTTGCTTGACGCCGACCTTGGCCTGGCCAACGTCGACGTGCTGCTGGGGCTTACCACCAAGCGCACCCTGGCTGACGTCATCGCCGGCGAATGTGATCTGCGCGACGTACTGATCCAGGGGCCGGGCGGCATCCGCGTAGTGCCGGCCGCATCCGGCACGCAGAGCATGGTGCAGCTGTCGTCCCTGCAGCACGCCGGTTTGATCCAGGCGTTCAGCGAGCTTGGCGACGAGCTCGACGTGCTGATCATCGACACCGCGGCTGGCATCGGCGATTCCGTAGTGAGCTTCGTGCGCGCAGCTCAGGAAGTGCTGCTGGTGGTCACCGACGAGCCCACGTCCATCACCGACGCCTATGCACTTATCAAGCTGCTGAACCGCGATTACGGCATCAGCCGCTTCCGCGTGTTGGCCAACATGGCTCACGCACCGCAGGAAGGCCGCAATTTGTTCGCCAAGCTGACCAAGGTTACCGAGCGCTTTCTCGACGTGGCGCTGCAGTATGTCGGTGCAGTTCCTTACGACGAAGCGGTTCGCAAGGCCGTGCAGAAGCAGCGCGCAGTCTATGAAGCGTACCCGCGCTCGAAATGTGCACTAGCCTTCAAGGCGATCGCGCAGAAGGTTGATACCTGGCCGCTGCCGGCGACGCCGCGGGGTCATCTCGAGTTCTTCGTAGAGCGCCTCATCAGCCCCGCTTCACCCAGCCACGAATGACAGGTGCCGGATCCGCTATGTATTACAGCAAGGCTCAGGCAAAGGATGCGCAGTACCGCCTGATCGATCAGTACGCCCCGTTGGTCAAGCGAATCGCTTACCACTTGTTGGCGCGTCTGCCTGCAAGCGTGCAAGTGGACGATCTGATTCAGGCTGGAATGATCGGACTGCTGGAAGCAGCTAAGAAATACGACGCCGGCAAGGGTGCCAGCTTTGAAACCTACGCCGGTATCCGCATTCGCGGCACCATGCTGGACGAAGTCCGCAAGGGTGACTGGGCGCCGCGTTCGGTACATCGCAATTCGCGGATGGTCAGCGAGGCGATCCGGGCGATCGAAGCGAAAACCGGGCGCGACGCTAAAGATCACGAGGTTGCGGCCGAACTTAAGCTAAGTCTCGACGAGTATTACGGCATTCTTGGCGATACGCTGGGCAGTCGCCTGTTCAGCTTCGACGATCTGCTGCAGGAAGGCGATCATGGCGAGCTCGAGGAAGACGCTGCCAGTCTCCACCCGGAGCCGTTCCGTGATCTCGAGGATGAACGTTTTCAGCAGGCGCTGGCCGACGCCATCGCCAACCTGCCCGAGCGTGAAAAGCTGGTGCTGTCGCTGTATTACGACGAAGAATTGAATTTGAAGGAAATCGGTCAGGTGCTGGGGGTCAGCGAGTCGCGTGTGAGCCAGTTGCATAGCCAGTGCGCTGCGCGCTTGCGCGCGCGCCTCGGCGAATGGCGCGCCAATTGACGATTGTTTGCGGTATGACGTGCTCGGTTTGCTGAGGCATTTTGGGACTTACGGAGGTCGACTTGGACAAGAACATGAAAATCCTCATCGTCGATGACTTCTCGACGATGAGACGAATCATCAAGAACCTCCTGCGTGATCTGGGGTTCACCAACACCGCCGAAGCGGATGACGGTACTACCGCGCTGCCGATGCTCAAGAGCGGCAGCTTCGACTTCCTGGTGACCGACTGGAACATGCCGGGAATGAGCGGAATCGATCTGCTGCGCACCGTGCGTGCCGATGAGCGCCTCAAGCACCTGCCGGTGCTGATGGTGACGGCCGAAGCGAAACGCGATCAGATCATCGAAGCCGCCCAGGCCGGGGTTAACGGCTATGTGGTCAAGCCTTTCACTGCCCAGGTGCTCAAGGAGAAGATCGAGAAGATCTTCGAGCGCGTCAACGGCTGAAGCAGCAACGCCGCGAGGGCACTATGACGCAAGCAGACCAAAGCCTGGCAGAGTTCGAAGCAACTCTGAAGGCGCATGCACCCAAGTTGATCGAAAGTCTGCAGCAGGGCCGCTTCGATGAAGCGACGCAGATGTTCAATGAGCTGAATCAGGTGCGCAACCACGGGCTCTATCTGGAGGTTGGCAAGCTCACACGCGAGCTGCACAACGCCATCGTCAAGCTCGAGATGGACACCTGCGCCACTGGCGGCGATCCGTCGCCGATCACGGACGCGACCGATCGCCTGTCCTACGTGGTGGAGATGACCGAGAAGGCTGCCAACCGCACCATGGACCTGGTCGAAGAATCAGCGCCGCTGGTGAACTACGTGAGCTATGAGGCGCAGAGTCTGACAGCCGACTGGCAGCGTTTCATGCGTCGTGAGATGAATGCCGATCAGTTCCGCGATCTGGTCAAGCGCATCGACCAGTACCTGCAGCGCAGCATGAACGATGGCGGCCAGCTGTCGCAGAACCTCAGCGAAATCATGCTCGCGCAGGACTTCCAGGACCTGACGGGCCAGGTGATCAAGCGAGTGACGCGTCTCATCACTGAACTCGAAAGCAACCTGCTTAACCTGGTCCTGATGGCGGGGCAGGTCGATCGCGTGGCGGGCATCCAGCATGACCGCGAAGCGATGCGCGCCGAGCAGGAAAAGAAAAAACAAGAAAAAGAGCCTTCCAAGGGTGAAGGTCCGCAGATGCATGCCGATATGCGTGAAGACGTCGTTTCCGGCCAGGACGATGTCGATGATCTGCTTTCAAGCCTGGGCTTTTAGGGGAAGTGAATATGAGCTTCGACGCCGATGAAGAAATCCTCCAGGACTTCCTGGTAGAGGCCGGCGAGATTCTCGAACTATTGTCCGAGCAACTCGTGGAGCTGGAAAGCAGCCCCGATGACATGGCGTTGCTCAATGCGATTTTTCGCGGGTTCCATACGGTCAAGGGCGGTGCCGGTTTCCTCCAGCTGCATGAGCTGGTGGAGTGCTGCCACATCGCCGAAAACGTCTTCGACATCCTGCGCAAGGGTGAGCGTCGAGTCGATTCCGAACTGATGGATGTCGTTCTGCAGGCGCTCGACGCCGTGAACGCGATGTTCAGTCAGGTCCGCGAGCGCGTCGAGCCGACGCCAGCCTCGCGTGAGTTGCTTGCGGCGCTGGCACGTCTGGCGGAGCCAGCCTCGGCTGATGAGCCAGCGCCGGCAGTCGAACCGCAGGTCGTGGCCGAATCCCGGTCCGAGGGCGCCGATAGCGAATTCGAACAGATGCTCGATGCCATTCAGCCGTCCACCAGCGAGCCGACTGCGGCCGAAGTAGCGACTGGCCCTGCCACCGACGAGATTACCGACGACGAATTCGAGTCGCTGCTCGACCAGCTGCATGGCAAGGGACAATTCTCTGCCGCTGCGGGTGCCTCGATGCCTGCCGAGAGCGAGTTCGTTGCTGCGCCGACCAGTGACGAAATCACCGATGACGAATTTGAAGCCTTGCTGGACCAGCTGCATGGCAAGGGCAAGTTCGAAGCGGCCCCGCCTGAACCCGCTGCACCAGCAAGCGCCGAACCGGCAAAGGGAGGTGGTACAGCTGGTGCAGCTGACGAGATCACCGACGACGAGTTCGAAGCACTGCTCGATCAACTGCATGGCAAGGGCAAGTTCGAGCCTGCGGTCGTCGAGACCCCGGCTGAACCTGCTGCGGCTGTGCCGATCAAACCGGCGCCCAAGCCTGCCCCTGCTGCTGCTCCGGCCAAGGCCGCTCCGGCAGCTGCGGTGAGCAAGCCGGCCGCTGCTGCTCCGGCGGAAAAGCCCCCGGCCGAGGCCGAGACCACTGTGCGCGTCGATACCGCACGCCTGGACGAGATCATGAACATGGTCGGGGAGCTGGTGCTGGTGCGTAACCGACTGGTACGCCTGGGCTCCAACAGCGGCGACGAGGCGATGGCCAAGGCCGTCTCCAACCTCGACGTGGTGACGGCCGATCTGCAGAGTGCGGTGATGAAGACCCGCATGCAGCCGATCAAGAAGGTCTTCGGTCGCTTCCCGCGCCTGGTCCGCGACCTGGCTCGCAGCCTGAAGAAAGAGATCAACCTTGAGCTCGTCGGTGAAGAAACCGATCTCGACAAGAACCTGGTCGAAGCCCTGGCCGATCCGCTGGTGCACCTGGTGCGCAACGCGGTCGACCACGGTATCGAGATGCCCGAGGAGCGCGAAGCCGCCGGCAAGCCGCGTACCGGGCGGGTAGTGCTTTCCGCCGAGCAGGAAGGCGACCATATCCTGTTGATCATCAGTGATGACGGCAAGGGGATGGATGCCAACGTCCTGCGCGCCAAGGCCGTCGAGAAAGGCATGCTGGAGAAGGATGCCGCCGAACGCCTGAGCGATCTGGAGTGTTACAACCTGATCTTCGCGCCGGGGTTCTCGACCAAGACCGAGATTTCCGACGTGTCCGGCCGCGGTGTCGGCATGGACGTGGTCAAGACCAAGATTTCCCAGCTCAATGGCACAGTGAACGTGTTCTCCACCAAGGGCCAGGGCTCGCGGGTGGTGATCAAGGTGCCGCTGACCCTGGCGATCATGCCGACCCTGATGGTCATGCTCGGCAACCAGGCCTTCGCCTTCCCACTGGTCAACGTCAACGAGATCTTCCACCTCGACCTGTCGCGGACCAACGTCGTCGATGGCCAGGAAGTGGTGATCGTCCGCGACAAGGCGCTGCCGCTGTTCTACCTCAAGCGCTGGCTGGTCAACGATGCGGCTCAGGAAGAGCAGCGTGAAGGCCATGTAGTAATTCTCAGCGTCGGCAATCAGAGCATCGGCTTCGTCGTCGATCAGCTCGTGGGACAGGAAGAAGTGGTCATCAAGCCGCTTGGCAAGATGCTGCAGGGTACGCCTGGCATGTCCGGCGCGACGATCACCGGCGATGGCCGCATCGCGCTGATTCTCGATGTTCCCAGCATGCTCAAGCGCTACGCACGCAGGATTTGATTCAGTCAGGCAGCGCTTACCTCGGATGGGAGCGCTGCCGCTAGGAGTGATGTATGGCAGTCAAGGTCCTGGTCGTCGACGATTCCGGCTTCTTTCGTCGGCGCGTCTCGGAAATCCTTTCCTCTGATTCGAATATCCAGGTCGTCGGCACCGCCACCAACGGACGCGAGGCGATCGACCAGGTGCTGGCGTTGAAGCCGGATGTCATCACCATGGACTACGAGATGCCGATGATGGACGGCATCACGGCGGTGCGGCAGATCATGCAGCGCTGCCCCACACCGGTGTTGATGTTTTCCTCGCTGACGCACGAAGGCGCTCGGGTCACCCTCGATGCACTGGATGCCGGCGCCGTCGACTATCTGCCGAAGAACTTCGAAGACATTTCGCGTAACCCGGATAAGGTCAAGCAGCTGCTGTGCGAGAAGGTACATACCGTCTCGCGCAGCAACCGGCGCTACAGCACGTTCTGTACCTCGAGCGTAAGTACGCCGCCGGTATCCGCGCGTGGCACTGCCTCGACATTGGCTACTGCAGCGCCCCGGATCGGCGCTGCAACGCCAGCGCCCGCGGCGCCGGCAGCTCGTTCGCCGGCGCCCAAGCGCAAGGCGTACAAGCTGGTGGCCATCGGTACGTCTACTGGCGGTCCGGTGGCGCTGCAGCGTGTGCTCACTCAGCTCCCGGCGAATTTCCCCGCGCCGATCGTGCTCATCCAGCACATGCCGGCCGCGTTCACCAAAGCCTTCGCCGATCGTCTGGACAAGCTTTGCCGCATTCGTGTCAAGGAAGCCGAGGACGGCGACGTGCTGCGTCCGGGGCTTGCTTTGCTGGCACCGGGTGGCAAGCAGATGATGATCGACGGCCGCGGTGCGGTACGCATCCTGCCGGGCGATGATCGCCTCAACTACAAGCCTTGCGTCGACGTTACCCTCGGTTCGGCCGCCAAGTCGTTTCACGACAAGGTGCTGGCGGTGGTGCTGACCGGCATGGGGGCCGATGGTCGCGAAGGCGCACGGTTGCTCAAGCAGAGCGGCAGCCAGGTGTGGGCGCAGGATGAAGCCAGCTGCGTGATCTATGGCATGCCGATGGCGGTGGTCAAAGCCAACCTGAGTGATGCGGTCTACGGGCTCGACGACATCGGTCGCAATCTGGCCGAGGCGTGCATCTGATGGAGGCCCGCCTCTAATGGACGTGCTCAGCCTGATCGGGCTGCTGTTGGCGTTCGTCGCCATCGTTGGGGGCAATTTTCTCGAGGGCGGCCATATCTCGGCGCTGCTCAATGGGCCGGCCGCGTTGATCGTGCTTGGCGGTACCCTGGGTGCCGTCCTGCTGCAGACGCCCATCGCCGTGTTCATGCGGGCGATGAGTATCGGTCGCTGGATATTCTTTCCGCCGCGCATCGATCTCGCGCGCGGCATCCTCATGGTCACTACCTGGAGCAATACTGCGCGCAAGGAGGGGTTGCTCGGCCTCGAGCCGGTCGCCGAGACGGAGCCCGATCCTTACGCACGCAAAGGCCTGCAGCTGCTGGTCGATGGCGCCGAGCCGGAAGTGATCCGCAGCATCCTCGAGGTCGATCTGTATACCCAGGAGGGGCGTGACCTGCGCGCGGCCAAGGTCTACGAGAGCATGGGTGGCTACTCGCCGACCATCGGCATCATCGGCGCGGTAATGGGGTTGATCCACGTGATGGGCAATCTGGCCGATCCCAGCCAGCTGGGCAGCGGCATCGCCGTTGCGTTCGTGGCGACCATCTATGGCGTCGCTTTCGCCAACCTGCTGGTGCTGCCGGTCGGCAACAAGCTGAAGAGCGTCGTCCAGCGGCAGACCGCCTATCGCGAGATGCTGCTGGAGGGCGTGCTGTCCATCGCCGAGGGCGAAAATCCGCGTTCCATCGAGATGAAGCTGCAAGGCTTCATGGACTGACCGCCATGGCCAGACGCAGACCACCGGAAGAGCACGAGAATCACGAGCGATGGCTGGTGTCCTACGCCGACTTCATCACGCTGTTATTTGCCTTCTTCGTGGTGATGTACTCGATCTCCTCGATCAACGAGGGCAAGTACAAGATCCTCTCCGATTCGCTGGTCGGCGTGTTCAATCAGGTCGATCGTTCGGTCAAGCCCATCCCCATCGGTGAGGAGCGACCTCGGACCACCGAGGCGGATGTGTCCCAGGTCGAGGATCTGTCGGGCCCGGCTTCGTCGGCGGGGAAGCCGACCCTCGATCCGCTGGAGCGAATTGCGCAGAGCATGCGCGAGACGTTCGGCGAGCTGATCGCCAACGAGCAACTGACGATCCGTGGCAATGAGCTGTGGATCGAGATCGAACTCAACTCCAGCCTGCTGTTCCCCAGCGGCGATGCGCTTCCCAACGACCAGGCATTTCTGCTGATCGACAAGGTCGCCGGAATTCTGGCCCCTTTCGACAACCCGATCCATGTCGAAGGGTTTACCGACAATCTGCCAATCAGCACCAGCCAGTTCCCTACCAACTGGGAGCTGTCCGCAGCCCGCGCTGGCAGCGTTGTGAGGATGCTTGCAGCGCAGGGGGTGGACCCTTCGCGGATGGCAGCGGTGGGCTATGGCGAATTTCAGCCCGTGGCGGACAACGCGACGGTCGAAGGCCGGGCGCGCAACCGGCGGGTGATTCTGGTGGTGTCGCGTAATCTCGATGTGCGCCGGAGTGTCACCGGAATGGGCAGCAGCAATGTACGGCCTGACGATGCATTGCGTCGGGCTGGCACACAATCTGCACCGGCTGTGTCCATGTAAGCGCTTCAGGGCGCAGTCGTCAAAACACCGTCGCTTTGCCGTTTCAGGCAATGCCGTTCCGGTCAGCTTCGCCGGGTGGAAGATCAATGAGAGTCTGGGCTGTAGCCAATCAAAAGGGTGGGGTGGGCAAGACCACTACGTCGATCGCACTGGCGGGCTTGCTGGCCGATTCCGGCAAGCGCGTCGTCGTGCTGGATCTGGATCCGCATGGGTCGATGACCAGCTATTTCGGGCATGATCCCGATAACCTGGACCATAGCGTCTTCGATCTCTTCCAGCACCAGGGTACCGTGCCGGATGGCCTGCCGTGGCAGCTGCTGCTGGCCACCAGTCACGAGCGTATCTCGCTGATGCCTTCCAGTACCGTGCTGGCGACACTCGAGCGCCAGTCGCCCGGGCAGAACGGCCTCGGGCTGGTCATTGCCAAGAGCCTGTCGCAGCTTTGGCAGGACTTCGATTACGCCATCATCGACAGCCCGCCGCTGCTCGGTGTGCTGATGGTCAACGCGCTGGCTGCCAGTCAGCAGCTGGTGATTCCGGTGCAGACGGAGTTTCTGGCGATGAAGGGTCTCGAGCGAATGGTCAGCACGCTGTCGATGATCAACCGTTCGCGCAAGCAAGCGCTGCCTTACACCATCGTGCCGACCTTGTTCGACCGCCGCACCCAGGCCTCGATGAATACGCTCAAGGTACTGCGAGCCGGTTATGCCGATCATCTCTGGCCAGCGTTCATCCCGGTCGATACGCGGCTGCGCGATGCCAGCCGCGCCGGCCTGACGCCTTCGCAGTTCGATCCGACCAGTCGTGCGGTTCTTGCCTATCGGGCCTTGCTCAAGCATCTGCTGGCGTCGCAAGTGTCTCCGCAGGTGGCGTGAAGTGCCATGCCGCTCGGCGCCTGCCAGCTCAAGTTTGTCGCGCCAGTGGCCGATAGCCTGTTCAGATTCTCATAACGAGTTCGTTCCATGAGCCGCACCGTCCTAACCGAAACCCGATCCCAGCAGGCGCTGCAGTCCTATCTCGATGGGCTGTTGCAGGACGCTGCCATTGAACTGGCCGACTCGGTCAGTCAGGACGAATTCCAGGCGGCCGTGCTCGAGGAGCAACTGCGTGATACGCGGCAGAGCCAACCGCCGCGTCTTGAAATAGTCCAGCCGGCGCCGCCGCCCGTGGTGGAAGCGCCTCTAACGATGCCGCCGGTGCCGACTATTGAGCCGGTCGTGGAGCTCGAGGTTGCGCCGCAGCTGCCCAGCGAGCCAGTCGAAGCCGTGCCTGACGCCCATCCGGGTTGGGGGGAGGAGCCTTTCGAGTGCCTGCTGTTCGATGTGGCAGGGTTGACCCTGGCGGTGCCGCTGGTGTGTCTGGGCTCCATCTATCCGCTGGCCGGGCAGGAACTGACGCCGCTGTTCGGTCAGCCCGACTGGTTTCTTGGCATACTGCCGAGCCAGTCAGGCAATCTGAAGGTGCTGGACACCGCGCGCTGGGTGATGCCTGATCGGTATCGTGACGACTTCCGCGAGGGGTTGCAGTACGTGATCTCGGTTCAGGGCTACGAATGGGGGCTGGCGGTCCATCAGGTCAGTCGCTCGATTCGCCTCGACCCCAGTGAGGTCAAGTGGCGTACGCAGCGCAGTCAGCGTCCATGGCTGGCCGGTACGGTAATCGAGCATATGTGCGCGCTGGTCGACGTGACTGCGCTGGCCGAGCTGATCGCCAGTGGCGCTGTGAAACAGATGCAGGGCGCGACGAAGCCGCGGACGCATTGAAAGCAAACAATTGACGGTCGCGCCTGTTGCGCGGCCCGGCGATAGAATCGACCGCCATTGCGGTAACTGAAGAAGGTGGGGCTATGAAGATGACGTCTGCGCAAGGTTCCGAAGATCCTGTACTGCAATGGGTGACCTTCCGTCTGGACAACGAGACGTACGGTATCAACGTGATGCAGGTCCAGGAGGTGTTGCGTTATACCGAGATCGCGCCGGTACCGGGTGCTCCGAGCTATGTGCTCGGCATCATCAACCTGCGCGGCAATGTGGTGACGGTGATCGACACGCGTCAGCGTTTCGGCCTGGAAACCGCGTCGGTATCGGACAATACTCGAATCGTGATCATCGAGGCGGATCGTCAGGTCATCGGGATCATGGTCGATAGCGTTGCCGAGGTGGTCTATCTTCGCCAATCCGAGATCGAAACTGCGCCCAACGTCGGTAATGATGAGTCGGCCAAATTCATTCAGGGCGTCTGCAACAAGAACGGCGAGCTGCTGATTCTGGTCGAACTCGACAAGATGATGAGCGAAGAAGAATGGGCCGAGCTTGAGAGCATCTGATACATGCTGATCGCGTCGCTGGTCGCATCGTTGGTTGCGCTGGCCTTCTGCTGTCTTGGGCTGCTGGGCTTCTGCCTGTGGCTGCTCAGGCGGCAGCGGTTTCTGGCCGAACAACAGCAGCAACGCGATGCGAACAGGGATAAGCGCATCAAGGAGCTGAGCAGCCGCCTGGATGCCTATCTGGAAGGCAGCTTGCGCATGGGTGATGAGTTGCGTGAGCTGAGTCGCACGCTGGCGCCGTTGCCGGACAAGCTCACCCAGCTGGAACAGCGCGACCCCAACAACTTCTCCTTCTCCCAGGCGGCCAAACTGGTCGGCATGGGCGCAAGCGTCGACGACCTGACGCAGTCCTGTGGCCTGTCGCAATCCGAAGCGGAGCTGATGAGCAAACTGCATCAGGCTCGCAAGAAACCCTGATTGCGGTTTTTCCGTCGACTGGTCGTCCCTTCCAGGCCTTGTGCCGGAACCTCCCACACCCTGCACATTCCAATCCGTATCAGCTTGGCATTGCTGAGCTTGTCCAGGTCCCATGCTTGGGGCGAGGAGGGCAATGATGCGGCTTACTCTCATTCTGTTGCTGTTCATGGTTTCGCTTGGCGCTCAGGCCGTCGAGGCGCCAGACGATGTGGACGGCGCAATGACCGTAAACGTCTTTCAAGCCAAGCGCCTTCATGAACTGGGCGCCGTCTTCATCGATGTGCGTGCCGACCGCGAATGGTTATGGGGCCACGTGGAAGGCGCCGTGCACTTCGATCTGGCCAGTGATTTCGTCAGCCTGGCCTGGCCGGAGTGGCCGCGTGAGCTTCCGCTGGTGATTTACTGCGACAGCGAAATCTGCCCGCGCAGCGCGGAAGCCGCAAGAATGGCCGTGGCCTGGGGCTACCAGCGGGTGTTCTATTTCCGTGCCGGCTATTTCGCCTGGCAGCTGCATGATCTCCCTCAGGTCACTGGTGAAGATCGTGCAGCCGTCGTACTCAACGCGCAGGCCCACTGAGTTGCGGCAGGGGCGGCGCTGGTTCGCCTGAGCTCCGTTCGTGGAACCCTGGCGGGCATTTGCCCTTGAGGTACCAGGCAAAGGCGATGATCTCCGCGATGGTGCGGTATAACGCTTCCGGGATCTCGTCGCCCAGCTCAAGCTTCGCCAGCAATCTCACCAGATCGGCGTTCTCGTAGATCGGCACCTCATGTTCCCGAGCGATGGCGAGGATCGTCTCGGCCAGTTCGTCATCACCCTTGGCGCTCAGGCTCGGCGCGTTGACACCGTCATAGCTGAGCGCGATTGCCTGGCGTGGCTGCTTGTCGGTCATGCCTTCTCGTCCACGAAGCGTTGCTCCAGATTGGTGCTCGGACCCTGCGGTGGCGTGCCTTGCCTGCAGCTCAATTCTCCGACACTCAGCCCGGCTGCCTGTAGGCGCTCACGCAGATGGGTAAGTTCGGTCGCCACCAACTGGGCCGTGGCACTGCGCTCGGCCCACAGCTGGCTGGTGAGGGTGCCGCGCGTCAACTGTGCTTGAACTTGCAGTGGCCCGAGTGGTGCGACATCGAATGCGAGTTCGATCTTCCAGAGCGGCTCGCCACGCTCCTTCTCCTGCTTTCTCGGCTCTTCTTCGCGCTGCAGCTTGATTTGCAGCGGCACGATATCGCGCTGGTCGCGCATTGGCAGCTCCAGCTGCCAGGTGGTGAGGAGGGCGCCGTCCGGGCCGATTTGTGTCTGCGCGAGACTGGACAGTTGATGGGTCTGCAGCCTGGATACCGCGGCGGCTGCGAGCTTGAGCAGCATTTCGAGGTCGGCTTCTTCTTCCAGGCTAGGCGGCAGTCGGGTTGGTAGCGGGAACCCCAGCGCGAGCTGACGGACATTGCTTTGCGCCAGGGAGCCCAGTGCTTGCCGCGCAAATGCAGGCAACGCCTGGCCCATGGCGGCACTGGCCTGGGCGCAGACCAGCGGCGTGCTACCTGGAAGATTGGGCATTTGCGCCAGTAGGCGCAGCAGTCCAGCCTTGAGGTCGCCCTGCAGTCCTTCGGTTTGCCCGGCCAGCAAGCGCGCTTCAAGGAACACGCCGCTCCTGGCCAGCGCTGCGGCGAGTGCCTTGGCATCGCCCAGTTGCTGCATTTCGGGTATCAGCCCCAGCAGTTTTTCGGCGGCGCCGCGCAGCCCCTCGGGGAGAGCCCCGGTACCACCCTGTAGAGCCTTGAACAGGCCTTCCAGCGAGGCCTGGCGGTTGTGTTGGGCGCCCAGTTGCTCGCCGAGATGCAGCTGATCGAGGCGCCCGCTCAGCGGAAGGAATGCGAGGGATTGGTCGCCTTTGACCTGCGCTGTCAGCAGGCTGCCGAGTGCCAGCGGGTTGGCTGATTCGATATTCAGCTTCTGTCCAGCGACGGGGCTGTTGAGCAGGCTGATGACCGCCTTGAAGATCTTCTGCCCGTCCTCCGACTGCTGTTGACTGGTCGCCACGACACGGCCCTGGATGACGCTGCCGACCGGCAGTTGCTGAAGGTCGATCATCGAGGCGGGCTGGCGCCCGGCGATCTGTGGAGCGGCCAGCAACCGGGTGTCGGACAGGGCGGTGATGACGTATGCGGTGCCGGGTGGCGGTGCCTTGTTGCTGCTGACCTCGACGGTCGCCTGGCGCCCGCTGCCCATGGTCAGCCGCAGCACCAGCCGAAATGCCTGCGCCGCTTCCCTGATGCTGACTACCTCCGCTTCGGCGTTTTCGCCAGCCGCCAGAAGGCCTTGCATCGGTTGCAGCAGTTTCAAAGCGAGGTCATTCGCCGCTGCCGCCTGGCGCGGCGCGCTGCTTGGGGGCAGGGCAGTGGTACTCTTGATCTCGGTCATCTTTCCTCAAATGCTCTTACAACCTTTCGCGTTCGCGGCCCTCGGCACCAAAGGTTGCCATGTATAATTCCGCCCGCCTGGCCCTGCTTCCTGAGTATAGCGGCCAGGCCTTTTTCATCTTGAGGTGTCGCCAGCCGTGTCAACTCCCTTTCTCGAAGCCGTAGCCCTCGCTTGCGAACGGGATTGGCGGCTGCTTTTCGACAAGTTGGATCTGCGTCTCGAGAGTGGGGAAATGCTGCAGATTTCCGGGCCCAATGGCAGCGGCAAAACCAGTCTGCTGCGCCTGCTATGCGGCCTGATGCAACCAACCGCAGGCGAGGTGCTGCTCAAGGGCCGGTCGCTCAGCGCTCAGCGTGGTGAACTGGCACGCAACCTGTTGTGGATCGGCCATGCTGCTGGCATCAAGGGCTTGCTGACAGCTGAGGAGAATCTCACTTGGCTCTGTGCGTTGCACCAGCCGGCCAGCCGCGAGGCGATATGGCATGCACTTGCCGAAGTGGGACTGCGCGGGTTCGAAGACGTGCCCTGTCATACCCTTTCTGCTGGCCAGCAGCGCCGCGTGGGGTTGGCGCGTCTGTATCTCTCGCCACCGCCGCTGTGGATTCTCGATGAGCCATTTACCGCGCTCGACAAACATGGCGTGGCGCAGCTTGAGAGGCATCTCGCAGCGCATTGCGAGCAGGGCGGACTGGTCGTACTGACCACTCACCACAGCCTGACGGAAAAGCCTACCGGCTACTGTGAGCTCGATCTGGGACAGCGAGCCGCATGAGCAGCGTATTCACTCTTCTGCTGGCGCGCGAGACGCGTCTGCTGTTCCGTCGCCCGGCTGAGCTGGCCAACCCGCTGGTGTTCTTCGCCATCGTTATCGCGTTGTTCCCGCTTGCGGTAGGGCCGGAGACTCAGCTTCTGCAAACCATCTCTCCCGGCTTGGTCTGGGTGGCAGCATTACTGGCCGTTCTGCTGTCACTGGATGGTCTTTTTCGCAGTGATTTCGAAGATGGCTCGCTCGAGCAGTGGGTCGTTTCGCCGCACCCGCTCGCGCTCCTGGTTCTCGCCAAGGTACTGGCGCACTGGGCTTTTTCCGGGTTGGCGCTGGTGCTGCTGGCGCCGCTGTTGGGCTTGATGTTGGGTCTGCCGCTTGGGACCATTCCGGTGCTGCTGGTTTCACTGTTGCTGGGGACGCCGATTCTGAGTCTGCTCGGTGCGGTGGGCGCGGCGTTGACGGTAGGATTGAAGCGGGGTGGCTTGCTGCTGGCGTTGCTCATCCTGCCGCTCTACATCCCGGTACTGATTCTCGGCAGCGGCGCCCTGCAAGCGTCGTTGCAAGGTCTACCGGCAGTCGGTCACCTGCTTTGGCTGGCCAGTCTGACTGCGTTGGCCGTTACCCTTACACCCTTTGCGATAGCTGCCGGGCTGAAGATCAGCGTTGGCGAATAGCGACACACCCAGATGGCCGGCGCTCACACCCGGTCGATGTAACGAATCTCGGGGCCTGCATTTGCAAGGTCCCGCTGGACGACGAGTCATCCGATGAACTGGACATGGTTTCACAAGCTGGGCTCACCCAAATGGTTCTACGAGATCAGCGGCCGCTGGCTGCCCTGGCTTGCCTGGGCAGCCGTGCTGCTGGTCAGCGTCGGTATGGTCTGGGGTCTGGCGTTCGCGCCTGAGGATTACCAGCAGGGCAACAGCTTCCGGATCATCTATATCCACGTGCCGGCTGCGTTTCTCGCTCAGTCGATCTACGTGATGCTCGCCGTGGCGGGGGTGGTCGGGCTCGTCTGGAAGATGAAGCTGGCCGATGTGGCTCTGCAGCAGGCTGCCCCCATCGGTGCCTGGATGACCTTCATCGCCCTGTTGACCGGCGCGGTCTGGGGCAAGCCAACCTGGGGTGCCTGGTGGGTATGGGACGCGCGGCTGACCTCGATGCTCATCCTGCTGTTTCTGTACTTCGGCATCATTGCGCTCGGACAGGCGATCAGCAATCGTGACAGCGCGGCCAAGGCGTGCGCTGTGCTGGCCATCGTCGGAGTGGTGAACATCCCGATCATCAAGTATTCGGTGGAGTGGTGGAACACGCTGCACCAGCCGGCAACGTTCACCGTCACCGAAAAACCGGCGATGCCAGCGGAAATGTGGCTGCCGCTCCTGGTGATGGTGATCGGCTTCTACTGCTTCTTCACCGTGGTGCTGCTGATGCGCATGCGCCTGGAAGTGCTGCGTCGCGAATCGCGCGCCAGCTGGGTGAAGAATGAGGTCAAGGCCCTGGTAGGAAACAACTCGTGAACTTTTCATCCTTCGCGGATTTCATCGCCATGGGCAATCATGGCGTGTACGTCTGGACGTCCTATGGCATCAGCCTGGCTGTCCTGATTCTCAACGTCGCGCTGCCAGCCTTGGCACGCCGGCGTTACCTGCAAGATGAGGCGCGTCGTTTGCGCCGGGAGGAGTCGAAGTGAATCCGGTGCGCAAGAAGCGTCTTTTCATCGTCCTGGCGATCCTCGCCGGTGTCGGTATCGCCGTGGCGCTGGCGTTGTCCGCTCTGCAGCAGAACATCAACCTGTTCTACACGCCGACCCAGATCGCAGCGGGGGAGGCTCCTGAGGGCACCCGGATTCGAGCAGGCGGCCTGGTCGAAGAGGGTTCGGTGAAGCGTACCAACGACTCACTCAGCGTCGCCTTCCGTGTCACTGATGGCGCCCAGGCGATCACTATCACTTACCAGGGAATTCTCCCGGACCTGTTCCGCGAAGGGCAGGGTATCGTCGCGCTGGGTCGGGTCAATTCCGAGGGCGTTCTGGTTGCCGACGAAGTGCTGGCCAAGCATGACGAAAACTACATGCCGCCCGAAGTAACTCAGGCGCTGGAGAAGAGCGGCATGATGAAGCACTACGAGGGCGGTAAGCAGGAGTACGCGAAATGATTCCCGAGCTCGGCCATCTGGCGATGATTCTGGCGCTGTGCCTGGCAGTGGTCCAGGCCACGCTGCCGCTGATCGGTGCTTGGCGCGGTGACCGACAGTGGATGGGCCTGGCCCAACCAGCCGCCTGGGGTCAGTTCGCCTTTCTCGGTTTCTCCTTCGCCTGCCTGACCTACGCCTTCATGGTCGACGATTTCTCCGTTGCCTACGTCGCCCACAACTCCAACAGTGCCTTGCCCTGGTACTACAAGTTCAGCGCAGTCTGGGGTGCTCACGAAGGCTCCTTGCTGCTGTGGGCCTTCATCCTGGCCGGCTGGACCTTTGCCGTGGCGATCTTCTCCCGCCAGCTACCGGAAGACATGCTGGCGCGCGTGCTCGGCGTCATGGGTTTGATCAGCATCGGTTTCCTGCTCTTTCTTATCGTCACCTCGAACCCCTTCGAGCGGCTGCTGCCGCAGGTTCCAATGGATGGACGCGACCTCAATCCACTGCTGCAGGATTTCGGTTTGATCGTCCACCCGCCCATGCTTTACATGGGGTACGTGGGTTTCTCGGTGGCGTTCGCCTTTGCGATCGCCGCGTTGCTGGGGGGGCGCCTTGACGCGGCCTGGGCGCGCTGGTCGCGTCCTTGGACGCTCGTCGCCTGGGCCTTCCTCGGCCTGGGCATCGCCCTTGGCTCCTGGTGGGCCTATTACGAGCTCGGCTGGGGCGGCTGGTGGTTCTGGGATCCGGTGGAAAACGCCTCCTTCATGCCCTGGCTGGTCGGTACGGCGCTGATTCACTCGTTGGCAGTGACCGAGAAGCGCGGCGTGTTCAAGAGTTGGACCGTGTTGCTGGCAATCGCGGCGTTCTCGCTGAGCCTGCTTGGGACCTTCCTGGTCCGTTCCGGCGTGCTGACGTCGGTGCATGCGTTTGCTACCGATCCCGAGCGTGGCGTGTTCATTCTGATCTTTCTGCTGATGGTGGTAGGCGGCTCGCTGACGCTGTTTGCCATGCGCGCGCCTGTGGTCAAGAGCCAGGTCGGGTTCGGCCTGTGGTCGCGCGAGACTCTGCTGCTAGTCAATAACCTGCTGTTGGTCGTCGCCACGGCGATGATTCTCCTCGGCACGCTCTATCCGCTGCTGCTGGACGCATTGTCCGGTGCCAAGCTTTCCGTCGGCCCACCGTACTTCAATGCGATGTTCGTTCCGCTGATTGGCGCGCTGATGCTGACGTTGGGTGTCGGAATCCTGGTGCGCTGGAAGGACACTCCGCTGAAGTGGTTGCTCGGCATGCTCACACCAGTGCTGATCACTAGCGTAGTGCTTGGTGGCCTGGGCTCGTTGCTGTTCGGTGACTTCAACTGGGCGGTACTTGCGGTGTCCTTGCTGGCGGCCTGGGTGGTGATCGCTGGCGTCCGTGATCTGCTGGACAAGACGCGCCACAAGGGTTTGTTCAAGGGCATGCGCAGCCTCGCGCCAAGCTACTGGGGCATGCATCTGGCGCACCTCGGGCTGGCGGTCTGTGCCATTGGCGTGGTACTCACCAGCCACCAAAGTGCGGAGCGCGATCTGCGCCTGGCTCCTGGGGAGTCGCTGTCGCTTGGCGGCTATGAGTTCGTCTTCGAAGGCGCGGTGCATCACGAAGGACCGAACTTCACGTCGGACAAGGCGACCATTCGCGTGCTCGACGGCGACAAGCAGATCGCCACGCTGCACCCGGAAAAGCGCCTGTACACCGTGCAGCAGATGCCGATGACCGAGGCGGGTATCGATGCGGGCTTCACCCGCGACCTTTATGTCGCGCTGGGTGAGCCGCTGGGTGATGGGGCGTGGGCCGTGCGTGTTCACATCAAGCCCTTCGTTCGCTGGATCTGGCTCGGAGCGCTGATGATGGGGCTCGGCGGTGTGCTGGCGGCGAGTGATCGTCGTTATCGAGTCAAGGTGAAGACCCGCGTGCGCGAAGCGCTGGGCATGGCCGCACAAGGAGCCTGATGTGAAACGATTGCTGATGTTGCTGCCGCTGGTGATTTTCCTGGTGGTTGCAGTGTTCCTTTATCGCGGCCTGTTCCTCGATCCTTCCGAGCTGCCTTCGGCGCTGATCGGCAAGCCACTCCCGGCGTTCTCGCTGCCGTCGGTGGAAGACGAGCAGCGCGTCATCACCGCCGAGGACCTCAAGGGCAAGCCGGCGCTGGTCAACGTGTGGGCGACCTGGTGTGTCGCCTGCAAGGTCGAGCACCCAGTGCTGAACCGTCTTGCAGCTCAGGGTGTGGTGATTCATGGAGTCAACTACAAGGACGACAACGCCGCGGCGTTGAAGTGGCTCAACGAGTTCCACGATCCTTATCAGCTGAACATCCGCGACGAACGCGGCAGTCTTGGGCTGGATCTGGGAGTCTATGGCGCTCCTGAAACCTTCCTCATCGACAAGCAGGGCATCATCCGCCACAAGTTCGTCGGCGTGATCGACGATCGGGTCTGGCGAGAACAGCTGGCAGCGCTCTATCAGGAGCTGGTGGACGAATGAAACGACTGATCCGCGGTGCGCTGCTTGGTCTGTTCCTGGTCACGACCGCCCAGGCAGCAATCGATACCTATGAATTCAGGGACGAAGCCGAGCGTGAGCGCTACCGCACCCTAACCGAAGAGCTGCGCTGTCCGAAGTGCCAGAACCAGAACATCGCCGATTCCAACGCGCCGATCGCCATGGACCTGCGCCAGGAAATCTTCCGCATGCTGGAAGAGGGCCAAAGCAATGACCAGATCGTCGACTATCTCGTCGATCGCTACGGCGATTTCGTTCGTTACAAGCCGCCGGTAAACGCGAAAACCATGCTGCTCTGGTATGGGCCGGTTGGTTTGCTGGTCCTCGGCTTCGGCGTGCTGACCGTGATTCTGGTGCGTCGTCGCCGGGTCGAAAAGGCACCTGCATCAACCCTTTCCGAGACCGAGCGCGAACGTCTCGCCCAGCTTCTGGATAAAAAAGACTCATGATCGATTTCTGGATAGCCGCCGGCGCCTTGCTGCTGGTGGCATTGGCCTTTTTGTTGTTACCCATCCTGCGTGGCCGTCGAGCCCAGGCCGAAGAAGATCGTACGGCGCTGAACGTTGCCTTGTATGAAGAGCGCCTTGCCGAGTTGACCTCTCAGCACTCTGCCGGAACCTTGACCGCCGAGCAGTTGGAGGCTGGGCGAGCAGATGCTGCACGCGAGCTGTTGGAGGACACCGAGAATAGCGACAAGCCGCGAATCGCCAAGCTTGGTCGCAGCGTTCCGCTGATTGCGGCGGTTCTGGTGCCCCTGATGGGCTACGGGCTTTATATGTATTGGGGCGCCAGCGACAAAGTTCAGATGGCTCGACAGTTTTCGGAGCAGCCTCGCACAGTCGAAGAAATGACCGCTCATCTGGAGCAGGCCGTACAGGAGCAGCCGGATTCTGCCGAAGCCTGGTACTTCCTGGGTCGTACTTATATGAACCAGGAGCGTCCAGCCGACGCAGCCAAGGCTTTCGGGCGCGTGGTGGAAATTGCGGGCCGTCAGCCCGAGCTGCTCGGTCAGCTGGCGCAGGCGCTCTATTTCGCTGGTGACCGTCAGTGGTCCGATAAGCTTCAAGCCCTTACTGACGAAGCGCTGCAGGGCGATCCGCAGGAAGTGACCAGTCTCGGCCTGCTTGGCATCGCGGCATTCGAGGAAGCGCGTTATCCGGATGCAGTGCGCTTCTGGGAGCAACTGGTTGCGGCGCTTCCCGAAGAAGATCCTTCGCGCGAAGCGATCCGTGGCGGCATCGAGCGGGCGCGGCAGCAGATCGAGGGGGGCAGCTCCACCACCGAACAGGCCTCAGCGGCAAGCGAGAAGGCTGATAACGCAGGGGCCACGCTGCAGATTCAGGTTGCGCTGGACCCGAAGGTGGCGGAATCGGTTTCGCCGCAGGATACGGTTTTCGTATTCGCTCGCGCAGTAGCGGGGCCACCCGTTCCGCTGGCAGCAAAACGCCTGACGATTGCCGATCTGCCTGCAACCGTCACGCTTGGCGATGCCGATGCGATGGTGCCTTCGATGAAGATATCCAGCGTCGAGCAGGTCACGGTAATGGCGCGGGTCTCCCGTTCCGGCGACGCAACAAAAGGTGAGTGGATGGGTCAAAGCGAAGCGCTTGATACTGCGAGCGATAACGCCATTGATCTGGTGATCGACCGCGCCGAGGCTCCCTGAACACCCATGAGGTAGAGATGCACACGAATTCGTCAGCACACCCGCTTAGGCTTGCGCGGTTCGGCCCGCGGGTCGTACTGCTCGGATTGACATTGGCGCTCGGCGCTTGCGCAGGTAATCCCTACGGTTCCGCGCCTCAGGGGCCTGCTCCAAGTCCGGTGCCGCGTGCGCCCGAGCCCAGTGGGCCGGTTATCTCACCCCCTCCTATCAAGGCGCCACCGGCACCCAGGGCTCCAACTACCCAGAAGAGCCATCCGCGTTATGCGCCACCACCGCACGTGGCTGCGCACTGGGACAATCGTCTTGGGGTCTATGTCGTGGAGGGGCGTGATCTCTTTTACCGGGAGCGCCTGTATTACCGGTGGGATGGCGACTGGTACTGTGCTGGGCGCCCCGATGGCCCGTGGGAGCCGGTCGCGCCGCCCAGTGTTCCGCCGGGTCTTCGTGACCGCTATTGATGTTACTCCTCGGCAGCAGGCGCTAACTTTTTGCGCTTCAGCCTAAAGGCGGCTTGCCTATTGCCGATAAAGGTTCAGCACCGTTGCACTGCAACGTTCCCAGCCGGCTCGGCCTATGCCGTCCATCGGGCTCATGCCCCGGAGTCGATAATGAATGCTTCCGTCAAGCGCCTCGAAGAAACTGGTTCCGCTCTACGCGATGCGCTGACGCAGCAGGACTGGGCCGCAATCAGTATGCTGGATCGCGAGTGCCGTAATGCCGTCGACGAGGCGATGCAGGCACATGAGCGCGACAGCGGCGTGGTTCGTCAGCGGTTGCAGGAGCTTCTTGATCTGTATGGTGAGCTGGTAATGACCTGCCAGATTGAACAGGCACGGGTCGCAAGCGAGCTGCGTCAGCTGAATCAGTCTCAACAGGGTAGCAAGGTTTACCAGCTATTCGCCTAAGCGTGGCCTCAGGCCCGACAGCTTCAAATTCTTCTCAGGATCACTGGGGCTGAATTCTTCCTCAATATTTATCATTACAAAGTATGTGGCATTATGCCGCTACCCTTTTGTTGGCGAGCGGCTAATTGGCGCTTATTGCCTGGTAAATACCTATCTTCGCGGTCATCGTGCACCGAAGTCTTCAAATCGATCTTGAGGCGTCTCTCAAGGTACTGATTTTTGGCTCGTTCTTTGGTCGCTAATTCACGCCATAAATTTGACTCAGTTCATTTTTTCATTAATCTACGTTCCATCTGCCATCAGTGTGATCGCCGTTCTTCCATGGATGCGAGCGCAGGCTTTCTTTCAGCTTCTTTAGAGCCCTATAAACAAGATGTGGCGTGAAACCAAGATTTTGTTGATAGACGATGATCACGACCGCCGGCGCGACCTGGCCGTCATCCTGAACTTTCTCAGCGAGGATCATCTGGCTTGTTCAAGCAGTGAATGGCAGGAGGCGGTCGCCGGCCTCGAGTCCAGCCGTGTTGTCAACGGTGTCATGCTGGGCGACGTGTCCTCCAAGGGCGGCGCTGTCGAACTGATCAAGCAGATGGGCAAATGGGATGAAAATGTCCCGCTGATGCTGATCGGTGAGCCCGCTCCGGCGGACTGGCCGGACGATCTGCGACGCCGAGTGCTGACCAGCCTGGAAATGCCACCCAGCTATAACAAGCTGCTCGACTCCCTGCACCGTGCGCAGGTCTATCGCGAGATGTACGACCAGGCAAAGTCCCGTGGTCGCCAGCGCGAGCCCAATCTTTTCCGCAGCCTGGTCGGCACCAGCCGAGCGGTGCAGCACGTCCGGCAGATGATGGAACAGGTCGCCGACACCGAAGCCAGTGTGCTGATTCTTGGTGAGTCCGGCACCGGCAAGGAAGTGGTTGCGCGAAATCTGCACTATCACTCGAAGCGGCGTCAGGGGCCTTTTGTACCTGTCAATTGCGGAGCGATTCCGGCGGAGTTGCTGGAAAGCGAACTGTTTGGTCACGAGAAGGGCGCCTTTACCGGTGCGATTACTGCTCGCGCGGGTCGTTTCGAGCTTGCCGAGGGCGGCACACTGTTTCTCGATGAGATAGGCGACATGCCGTTGCCGATGCAGGTCAAACTGCTGCGGGTTCTGCAGGAGCGCACCTTCGAGCGTGTTGGCAGCAACCGTACGCAGAATGCCGATGTGCGCATCATCGCGGCGACGCATAAGGACCTTGAGAAAATGATCGAGGAGGGGACCTTCCGCGAGGACCTCTACTATCGTCTGAATGTCTTCCCCATCGAGATGGCGCCGCTACGGGAGCGTGTCGAGGATATCCCGTTGCTGATGAACGAGCTGATCTCGCGCATGGAGCATGAAAAGCGCGGCTCTATACGTTTCAACTCGGCTGCAATCATGTCGCTATGCCGGCACGACTGGCCGGGTAATGTCCGCGAGCTGGCAAACCTGGTAGAGCGCATGGCGATCATGCATCCCTATGGCGTTATCGGGGTAATGGAGCTGCCGAAGAAGTTTCGCCACGTCGACGACGATGACGAGCAGTACGCGACCAGCCTGCATGATGAGATGGAGGAGCGCGCGGCAATAAGTGCGCCAATGGTAGTACCCGAAGCTCAGGCGATGCTGCCGATCGAGGGTCTGGATCTCAAGGAATACCTCGGCAATCTTGAGCAGGGACTTATTCATCAGGCTCTCGAAGATGCTGGTGGCGTGGTGGCTCGGGCAGCCGAGCGGTTGCGGATTCGCCGAACCACGCTGGTCGAGAAAATGCGCAAGTACGGCATGAATCGTCGCGACGACGATATGGGCGACTAGCACGCTGCTAGGCGATTCTAAAAAGTCGTTCAAAAAGGCCACCTGGATCAGGTGGCCTTTTTCATTTGGCATGGTAGTGCCGATGGCGGCCGCCGGGACGTGCTGAGTGCCGGGCACGAAGATTGCTGGTCCCCGTCAACCGACTTTCTTTTGACAGGCGCAAGCGACCCGTGAATTCCGTCACCAAGCCATCCGAAAGTTCATTCGATGCCCCAGACGTGCTGGCGCTGACTCGATCACTGGAGCTCTTTCGTCAGGTATCCGGACAGCTTGGTGAATCCGAGGAGCTGTTGCAGGTACGTGTCGCCGAGCTCAAGGGGCAACTTGCCGAGGCCGGCGAGCTCCGACGACAGGAGCTGGAGGAGAAAGAGCGTCTCGCGCAGCGATTGCAGAGCGTTCTCGACCTGCTGCCAGGTGGCGTCATCGTGATCGATGGGCAGGGTGTGGTGCGCGATGCGAACCCGGTTGCTCTTGAGCTGTTGGGCGAGCCACTCGTGGGGCACCCCTGGCGCGAGGTGATTGGCCGCTGTTTTGCGCCGCGGCGGGACGACGGGCACGAGATATCGCTACGCAATGGTCGCCGCCTATCGATCGCTACGCGCTCGCTTGCCGGGGAACCTGGTCAGCTGGTGCTGCTCACCGACCTTACCGAGACCCGCCGACTCCAGGATCAGCTGGCGCGCCATGAACGGCTGTCGTCGCTAGGGCGCATGGTGGCTTCGCTTGCCCACCAGATTCGCACTCCGCTGTCCACCGCGTTGCTATATGCCAGTCACCTCGAACAGGGTGGCCTGAGCGAACAGCAACAGCAGCGCTTCGCCGGTAGCCTCAAGGCTCGTCTGCACGAACTGGAGCATCAGGTCCGTGACATGCTGATCTTCGCCCGCGGTGATCTGCCGCTGAACGACCGACTGAGTCCGGCTGCGCTGTTGTCGGCGCTGCGTTCGGCCGGCGAGCCACGTCTGCAGGGCGCCAGCGTGCGCTGGCAGTGTGACGTGCAGGGGGTGGAGGTGTTGTGCAATCGCGATACGTTGGTCGGAGCATTGCTCAATCTCATCGAAAATGGGTTACAGGCCAGCTTCGGGGCGCCGCGTCTGAAGGTCCACCTGTATCGCCGCGACGAAACGGTGCGGGTGTGCATAAGCGACTGCGGTAAAGGCATCGACGCCGAAACACTGGGCCGGCTGGGCGAGCCGTTTTTCACCACCCGAACCACGGGAACCGGCCTGGGTCTGGCAGTGGCCAAGGCCGTTGCCCGAGCCCATCAAGGTGACCTGCAGTTGCGCTCGCGGCCAGGCCGCGGAACCTGTGCGCTGATGAGCCTGCCGCTGATTCCCGCCACTCACAAACCGGAGTGACCTGTATGGCCGCCACGATACTTCTCGTCGAAGACGATCACGCCCTGCGCGAAGCCCTGGGCATCACGCTGCAGCTTGGGGGCTACGAGTACCGTGCCGTCGATTGCGCCGAAGCGGCCTTGTGTGCGCTGCAGGAAGAGTCATTCGGCCTGGTCATCAGTGACGTGAACATGCCCGGCATGGATGGCCACGAACTGCTCGCGCTGGTTAGGCAACGCTACCCGCAGGTGCCCGTGCTGCTGATGACCGCCTTTGGCGCGGTAACGAGGGCGGTGGATGCGATGCGCCAGGGCGCTGTCGATTATCTGGTCAAGCCGTTCGAGCCAGGCACATTGCTTGAGCTCTTGGGGCGTCATGTGAACGGCATCGCTGCTACCGAGGCAGAAGGGCCGGTGGCGCTCGAGCCGTCCAGCCAGCAGCTGCTGGCTCTTGCCCGGCGGGTGGCGCAAAGTGACTCCACTGTACTGATCTCCGGTGAGTCAGGCACTGGCAAAGAGGTGCTGGCGCGCTATATCCACCAGCAGTCACCGAGGCACGGCAAGCCATTTATCGCCATCAATTGCGCTGCCATTCCGGACAACATGCTCGAAGCAACCCTGTTCGGGCATGAGAAGGGCGCTTTCACCGGCGCGATTGCCAGTCAGCCTGGCAAGTTCGAGCAGGCCGACGGCGGTACTTTACTGCTCGACGAGATATCCGAGATGCCGTTGGGGTTGCAGGCGAAACTGCTACGTGTGCTGCAGGAGCGAGAGGTCGAGCGGGTCGGTGGGCGGAAGCCTATCGCTCTGGATATTCGTGTGCTCGCCACCACCAACCGTGATCTCGCTGGCGAGGTAGCGGCGGGTCGCTTCCGTGAGGACCTCTATTACCGTCTTTCGGTCTTCCCACTGGCGTGGTCGCCGCTGAGGCAGCGCCCGGCCGATATTCTGCCGCTGGCCGAACGCCTGTTGGTCAGCCACGCCAGGAAGATGCGCCAGGCGCCTGCGCGGCTTTCGGCCGAGGCGCAGCGCTGCCTGGTGGCGCACGCGTGGCCGGGCAACGTGCGCGAACTGGACAACGCGATACAGCGAGCGTTGATTCTTCAGCAGAGCGGCGTGATCCAGCCGCAGGATCTGTGCCTGGCGGGTGTGGGCGGTGTCACCAGCTTGCCTGTCGCCAGCAGCGCGGCACAACCGTGCGAGGGCGCTGCAGGGGAGGCGGGGGCCTGTTCGGGACTGGGGGATGATCTGCGCCGCCGCGAGTTCCAGTTGATCATCGATACCCTGCGTGCCGAACGTGGACGGCGCAAGGAGACGGCTGATCGCCTGGGCATCAGTGCGCGCACCCTGCGTTACAAGCTGGCGCAGATGCGCGACGCCGGGATGGATGTCGAGGCATCGCTCTACGCGGGCTGAGCGCGCTCCCCTCAACCTCGCTCTGATAAGCTGCTGCCATCCTCATTATGGAGATTTCCAGGTGCACAAAGACTTCTGGCAGGAGCGCTGGGCTCGCAACGAGATTGGTTTCCACCTTGACGATGTTCATCCCGGCATGCGTCGCCACTGGCCGCGACTGGCGTTGCCTGATGGTGCGACGGTGCTGGTGCCGTTGTGCGGCAAGAGTCTGGATCTGGCCTGGCTGGCTGGGCAAGGGTTCAATGTCGTGGGGGTGGAGCTGAGTGAGAAGGCTGTAGAAGCATTTTTTTCCGAGCAGCAGCTCGAAGCTGAAATTTCCCAGTGTGGGCCGTTCAAGGTCTATCGCTCCGATACCCTGGAGATCCGTTGCGGCGACTTTTTCGCGCTCAGTGCGGCCGATGTCCTCGGGTGCCAGGCGGTCTATGATCGCGCCGCCTTGATCGCATTGCCGCACGCGATGCGTCAGCGGTACGCGGCACTGATGTCGAGCATCCTCCCGGCCGGCTGTCAGCAGCTTCTGGTTACGCTGGATTATGACCAGGCAGAGATGGAAGGCCCGCCCTTCGCGGTGGGTACGAGCGAGGTGCGCGACCTGTACGCCGCTGAGTGGAGCGTGGAACTGCTGGAAGCCAAGGAAGTGCTGGAGCGTAATCCGCGGATGCGCGAGCGCGGTCTGACGCGGCTCGAGGAGCACTTCCATTGGCTGCAACGGCGGGTCTGACCCGCCGCTTGTAATGCTGCAGCGATCAGCCGTCGGCCTGTAAGCGGCGGATGAACGTGTCGGCCTCGTCGATGGCGCGCTGCATGTCAGCCATCAGCTGGTCGACGTTGCCCTGCAGCGTGCGGTATTCCCCGTGCAAGGCGCTTATCGCGCGAGCATTGAGGTTGTGCTTGAGAAACAGCACCTGATCGCGCAGAACGCTGAGCACCGGGTCGATGCGTTTCTCCGCCGCTTTCATCCGCTGGATCAGCGTTCGGTATTCGGCGCGGGTGCGGTTGAGTTCTTTGGCGCTGGCGGCTTTCAGGCTGGCGTTGCTGTATTGTTTGAGTTCGCTTTCCCATTCCCTGAACAGCGCGTCGGCCACGTCTTCGACCGCTTCGATGCGGGCGCGGACGTCACGCGCACTCGCTACGCTGGCTTCGTACTCTTCGTTGAGTGCGTCGTAACGCTTCTCCAGATCGCCGCCCTTGACCTCGACGACGCTGCGATAGCGCTCCAAAGCATCCTTGAACTGCTGTTTGGCTTCCTGCTGCGCGTCACGCGACTCCTCCACACGATCGACCAGGATATCGCGCTTATGGATACCGGCCTTCTCCATCGCTGAATAGTAGGCACTCTGACAGCCGCCGAGCGCGAGCAGCGCGAAGCAGGCGAATATGAAACGACGCATGGCGATTCCTTGTATGCGGGTTGAGTCTGCATAGACAAAAGAAAAGGGCGACTTGCGTCGCCCCTGTTGCGTTCAGTGCAATTAGCCGCGCTGGCGCAGCGCTTCGATGCGGTCTTCCAGTGGCGGGTGGGTCATGAACAGCCCGGCGAGGCCATGCTTCAGCGAACCGTTGATGCCGAATGCCTTGAGCGTGTCGGGCATGTGAACCGGCATGCCCTGTTCGGCACGCAGGCGCTGCAGGGCGCCAATCATGGCGCTGGTGCCGGCCAGTTGGGCACCGGCCTCGTCGGCACGGTACTCGCGTTTGCGCGAGAACCACATGACGATAATGCTGGCGAGCAGGCCCAGTACCAGTTCGGCAAAGATCGTCGCGACGAAGTAGCCGATGCCGTGGCCGTCCTCGTTTTTCAGGATCGCCTTGTCGACGAAGTTGCCGAAGATACGTGCGAAGAACATGACGAATGTGTTTACCACACCCTGGATCAGCGCCAGGGTCACCATGTCGCCGTTGGCCACGTGGCCGATCTCGTGGGCAAGCACCGCTTTCACCTCATCCGGCGAGAAGCGCTCGAGCAGCCCCTGGCTGACCGCCACCAGTGCGTCGTTGCGGTTCCAGCCGGTGGCAAAGGCGTTGGCCTCGTAGGCCGGGAAAATGCCGACTTCGGGCATCTTGATGCCGGCGTCGCGCGACAGTTGCTCGACTGTCTGCAGCAGCCACTGCTCGTGACGGGTGCGCGGCTGGCTGATGATCTCCGTACGCGTACTCATCTTCGCCATCCATTTGGATATGAAAAGCGAAATGAGCGAGCCCGCGAAGCCGAAAACCGCACAGAAGACCAGCAGGCTGCCGTAGTTCTGGCCGGTATAGCGATCGACCCCGAGCAGCTTCAGGGTGATGCTGGCGATGACCAGTACCGCAAGGTTGGTGGCCAGGAACAAGAAAATGCGCATCATGTTGCGGCAGACTCCAGGGTAGGAATTGAAGAACGATAGGCTATATAAGGTGCGCCCTTGAGCTATTCAACCGGGCGACTATTTCAAGCTATGTCGCTTGCCCATGGAGGCTGGGATGCAGTGGCGCGCCGGACTGGCTTTCGAACATCAATCGGGCTAGCTGAGCGATGCGCTCGCTGTTCGCGCGCTTCAATGCCTCGCGAAGCTGATGGGCGAGGCTGGCCTGAATGCGCAGCACGCTGGGAGGGAGGCTGAGGTCGTCGGCGACCTGTCCAGGCACCGCTCGTGACAGGCGCACGAAGCCTTTTTCGGTAAGCACCGCCTGGTCCAGCGCCTGGAAATGAATGGTGCTCTCGTAACGCAGATAGCCCTCCTCGGCGAGCCAGAGCAGGGCACCCAGGCAGCTCTGGTGGCGTTTGGAGGGAAGGCCGAACTCATCCGGCTCTTCCCGGCCGATCAGATCTTCTACATACAGCGAGACCTTGCGTGGGAAGGCCTGATAGAGCATCAGCAGGCCGCCCGCCGCATCCTTGTAGAAATCGTCGATCTGCAGGTCCATCGCTTACTGGTGGTAGGTCTTGAGGAAGTTGCCGATGCGGCCAATGGCCTGCTCCAGATCGTCGACGCGGGGCAGGGTGACCACGCGGAAATGATCCGGCCATGGCCAGTTGAATGCAGTGCCTTGAACGATCAGCAGCTTCTCGGAAAGCAGCAGGTCAAGCACGAACTTCTCGTCGTTGTGGATCGGGCAGATCTTAGGGTCAATGCGCGGGAACGCATACAGCGCGCCCATGGGTTTGACGCAGCTGATGCCCGGGATGTCGTTGAGCAGCTCCCAGGTACGGTTACGCTGCTCGAGCAGGCGGCCCGGCGGTAATACCAGGTCATTGATGCTCTGGTAGCCGCCCAGTGCAGTCTGAATCGCATGCTGCGACGGTACGTTGGCGCACAGGCGCATGTTGGCGAGGATATCCAGGCCTTCGATGTAGCTCTGCGCCTTGTGCTTCGGCCCGGAAATCGCCACCCAGCCCGAACGGAAGCCGGCAACCCGGTAGGATTTGGACAGCCCGTTGAAGGTCAGGCAGAGCACGTCCGGCGCCAGCGAGGCGGTGGAGATGTGTACGGCGTCGTCGTAGAGGATCTTGTCGTAGATTTCGTCGGAGAACAGAACGAGCTTGTGCTGGCGCGCCAGCTCGACCATGCCTTCGAGCACTTCCTTGGGGTAGACCGCGCCCGTGGGATTGTTCGGGTTGATCAGCACCAATGCCTTGGTGTTAGACGTGATCTTGGCCTTGATATCGGCCAGGTCCGGCCACCAGTTGGCCTGCTCGTCGCAAAGGTAGTGCACCGGCTTGCCGCCGGCCAGGCTCACCGCAGCGGTCCATAGCGGGTAATCCGGGGCAGGGATCAGCACTTCATCGCCATTGTTCAGCAATGCCTGCATGGACATGACGATCAGCTCGGACACACCGTTGCCGAGGTAGATGTCTTCGATGCCGACGCCTTCAACCTGCTTCTGCTGGTAGTACTGCATGATCGCCTTGCGGGCGCTGAACAGGCCTTTGGAGTCGCTGTAGCCCTGGGCAGTGGGCAGGTTGCGGATCACGTCCTGGAGGATTTCCTCCGGTGCTTCGAAACCGAACGGCGCCGGGTTGCCGATGTTCAGCTTGAGGATGCGATGGCCTTCCTCTTCCAGGCGTTTGGCGTGCTTGAGCACGGGCCCGCGGATGTCGTAACAGACATTGGCAAGCTTGTTCGATTTGCTGACCTGCATGATCCTGAGTGTCCCGAAGTGAAAACGCGCCAGTTCCGGAAATGGCTGGCCGCGCTTGGCATGAACCCGGGCGCCTTGGCAGTCGGAAACCCCGCTGCCAGACTAGGCGTCGAAGAGGGACGCATGATACGTGCGCCCCGACCACCGGAAAAGGTACAGATCGGCCTTTTTTGAGCTGAGGAGTGTATCGATGGACAAGCTGGAAAAACCGCTCGACGTCTGGCGCGAGGAACTCTCCGATGAGCAGTTCCAGATCTGCCGGCTGGGCGCCACCGAGCGTCCCTTCACGGGTAAGTACAACGACACGAAGACACTTGGCATCTACCATTGCGCCTGCTGCGACACGCCACTGTTCGATGCGGATGCTAAGTTCGATTCCGGCTGCGGCTGGCCCAGCTATTTCCAGCCGGTCAGTGATACCGCTATCGCCAGCCTGGATGATTTCAGTCACGGTATGCACCGGATCGAGGTCAGGTGCGCACGCTGCGATGCACACCTCGGTCATGTTTTTCCCGATGGCCCGCAGCCGACCGGGTTGCGCTACTGCATCAATTCCGCCTCTCTCAACCTGAAACCGCGCGAAGCCTGAGCATCGTCGGTTGCAAGGAGCCTCGCATGCACGACCCTTTGCTGGACATTCCCTGCGTCACCATCGAGGGCGAGCAGAAGAGGCTCGCGGATTTCGATGCAAAGGTGCTGCTGGTGGTCAATACGGCCAGTCAGTGTGGTTTCACCCCGCAATACAAGGGGCTGGAAGCGTTGTGGCAGCGTTACGGCGAGCGCGGATTAGTGGTGCTCGGATTTCCCTGTAATCAGTTTGGTCGTCAGGAACCGGATGGTGAGCAGGAAATTGCGGCTTTCTGCGAGCGTCGCTTTGGCGTCTCCTTCCCGCTGTTTGCCAAGGTCGAAGTGAACGGTGGAGATGCTCATCCGCTGTTCATTGAATTGAAGAAGCGCGCGCCAGGTCTGCTGGGTAGCAAGGCGATCAAGTGGAATTTCACCAAGTTTCTTGTAGCCGACGAGGGCAAGACGGTGAGACGTTTTTCCTCTCGCACCACGCCGGAGGCAATGGCCGCGGAAATCGAAACATTGCTTTGACTGCTGCTTGAGTGAGGTTGCGTTTCGCCTGCCTGATTGCCTGATTGCCTGATTGCCTGATTGCCTGATTGTCTGTTGTCGGGTCGGGTCCAGTCGGGCCTTTTCGTCTCTGGAGTCATCATGGATGTCGAGTTGAAAGCCTTCCTGCTGCGTGCCGAGGGACTGCTGGCGCGTATCGAGCCGCTGCTACCTGCCCAGCCACCGGTCATCGATTGGGATCGTACCTTTGCGGCGCGCTGGCAGCGTGATGCTCGCAGCGGCTTTCTGGCACCGCTGGAAGTCAGTCTGGATCTGAGTCTGGCTGATTTGATCGGCATTGATCGCCAGCGCGATTTGCTGTCCGCCAACACGCGCCAGTTCGTCGATGGATTGCCGGCCAACCACGTGCTGTTGTGGGGCGCCCGTGGCACCGGCAAGTCGTCGCTGATTCGCGCGTTGCTGGCCGAATACGCCGCGGACGGGCTGCGTCTGATCGAAATCGAGCGTGACCATCTGGCGGACCTGCCACGCGTTGTCGAACTGTTGGCCGGGTTACGACAGGCGTTCGTCCTGTTCTGTGACGATCTCTCGTTCGAGGCGGGAGAGGGCGACTATCGCGTGCTCAAGAGTGTGCTGGATGGCTCGCTGGAGCGCGCGCCGGAGAACGTGCTGTTGTACGCCACGTCCAATCGCCGGCACCTGGTCCCGGAACGTCAGAGTGACAACGAGAACTGGCAGATGGTCGACGGCGAACTGCACCCGAACGAAGCGGTGGAAGACAAGATCGCGTTGTCCGACCGCTTCGGTTTGTGGCTGTCGTTCTACCCCTTTACCCAGCAGCACTACCTCAGTGTGGTACGCCACTGGATCGATTCGTTGGCGCGGCGGGCCAGCCTCGATTGGGAGTGGAGCGAAGCCCTGGAGAAGGATGCGATTCGTTGGGCAACCGGGCGCGGCAACCGCAACGGTCGCTGCGCCTACCAGTACGCTCGGCAGTGGGTGGGAAAGCGTCTGCTCGAAGCGCGAGGCTGAACGTATCTGCTGAGATAACGCGTCAAGGCGGCCTGCTGCGTGACCTCACCGTGGGCGTGATCGGAACTCAGGCGGTAGCGGCCTTGCCCATTTCCTTGAGCTTGGCGTTCATGCGCTGCTCGTCCGGCAGGATGCCCGCGACCGATGGCAGTGCCAGCATGCGTGCATGATGTGCGGCCAGGCCTGGCCAGCGTTGTGCATCGAGTTGCTCACCACCGTGACCCATGTTGATGAGTTGGCAGGCGACGGCGATGTCGGCCATCGAAAGTTGGTTGTCGACAAAGAACTCCTGCTGGCCGAGTTGCTGCTCCATATAATCGAAGTGCGGCGGCAGCTTCTGCTGCAGCGCGGCCTGCACCGCCTCTTCATTGCAGGCTTGACCGGCGGTCGGCTTGAGGATGCGGTTGCGGAAAACGGTAAAGGTGGTCAGTGGCGCCAACTCGTAGTCGGCGTACTTTTCCAGCCAGCGGACCCGCCCGCGTTCCTGCGCGTTGCTAGCGTAAAGGGCCGGCGTATCGGGATAGGCCTCGTCGAGGTACTGGCAGATCACGCTGGAGTCGGCGAGTGTGCAGTCGCCGTCCTTGAGTGCCGGGATGCGCCCGAGCGGATTGATGGCCAGGTACCACTGCGGAGGGGTGAAGGGCATGACCGTCTCCAGCTGATACTCGAGCCCCTTCTGCCTGAGGCACAGTCGCACCTTGCGCACAAACGGGGAGAGGGGGACGCCATACACGGTCAAGGTCATGGAATTTCTCCGTAGCAGATCAGGGCTGATGAGCTATCAATAGACGTTGTTTTTCTTCCAGAGATCTTCGTCATCGAAGGCCTTCATGCCTTCGGCGAGCTCATTGGGCTCGTCTGTCTTGGGCACCTCGTTTTTCAACACCAGAGCTTCGGCATGTGCGAGGAGGGCTTCCAGCTGTTTGAGCTGGCTCTGGTAAGGCGCCGGTGCAGGTTGGCGGCGAATATGCTGAATGCCTCGTTCGAACGCCAGGCGTGCGCGTTGCGGCTGGTTCTGTTGCAGCGCAAGCTTGCCCAGGCCAGTAAAGAACTCGACGTGCAGGATAGCCAGCATGCGTTGGATGTCCTGCACCCAGCGTTTGGCTTCGGCTTGATCGAGCAGCCCGTCCTTGGTGGCGCGAACGATCTGGGCGTGGAGATCCTCGAGCATGAAGCGGCTTTCCTTGGCCTGTGCTTCGGTCACGATCTGCCGCGGAGCATTGCGCACCTCGATCGCTTCGCCCTTGGCCAGCTCGGCCTGCAGCGCCTGCATTCGCGCGCTCAGTTTGTCATTGCCCTTGTCCACCGGCCGCAAGCGTTCGCTCAGCGCAAGTTCGAGGCGGGTCAGCAATAGCTTGAGCGCGGGTGTCATCATCTGTCCCGGGAGTCCTTCGGACAGGTCCGCGCAGCGGCGGCAGCGGTCAGTGAGGTCAGCCCGTTTGCGGGCCTTTTCCAGATTGCCTTTTTCGACAATCTGAATGGTGTAGACGATGCCGACCAGCAGGAACACACCGACCAGGATCAACCCAGTGATCATTAATGGAGACACTTGACTGCACCTCTCGAGCCGCTGGTTTTTCGCTTGAGTGTAGTGGCTTGATGATGTGGCCGATAGCTCTGCGTGCTGCCCGGATATGGCCTTCAAATTTTTTTTAAAACTATGCTTGACGACTCCCGAGGGCCTCCATAGAATGCGCGCCACTTGCAGCGTGAAGCACCAAACAGAGCGCGGCAAGCCGGAATGAAGCTTGTGGTTTCCGGGCAACGTCCCCTTCGTCTAGTGGCCTAGGACACCGCCCTTTCACGGCGGTAACAGGGGTTCGAGTCCCCTAGGGGACGCCATATTTGTTGTAGACAACGCGGGAATAGCTCAGTTGGTAGAGCACGACCTTGCCAAGGTCGGGGTCGCGAGTTCGAGTCTCGTTTCCCGCTCCAAATTCTCTTCGGTGGCCTTTTCAAGGTGATCGAAGAAAGAAAAAAGCGACCTCAGGGTCGCTTTTTTCGTTTCAGTCGATCCCTTTCAGATCTCAGCTCTTGCTGATCTTTATGCCCAGCGCCTGCGTGGCTTGCCATGCGCTGGCGCCGTCCGCTACCTCAGGCCAGCCTACTGCATCGCGCGGCGGGCTGCCGGAGGAGGCTCAAGGCGGGTGGCGTTCCCTCAGGTGTATTTGGTGAAGATGCTGCGCACCCGTTCCAGGGTCTCGCCTGTATCTTGCGTCTGGTCGTGCAGCGCCTCTTCGATCAGGCAGGTCAGCATCAGTCGGTAGGCTTTGTCCAGCGCGCTACGAGCAGCGGAAAACTGCTGAGCGATGGCTTCGCAATCTTCGCCTCGCTTGATCATTGCCTGGATGCCGCGCACCTGCCCCTCGACTCTCGCTAAACGTTTCAGCATGGCCTGCTGCTGGGCCTGCATCTCTGCGGATTCCACGGGGAGGGTCTGGTCATTCATGCGGCTACCTCGACATGACTGGATGGAGAGCCTGCGAAGATTCCGATTAGGGGCGCGGCTCATATACGGGTAGGGGCATGCTAGCGACGCCGCCGCTGGCGGCCAACTTCTTTCGGTCAGGGCTTGCCAAACAATATATAAAAAAATATATTGTCATCATCTTAAGTGTTTGATCGCTGACCTATGACTGCCGATCTGGATATCGAGCAACTGCGCGCCAATGCGGCGTCCGCGGGGGCTTTGCTGAAGGCTTTGGCCAACCCTGACCGCCTGTTGCTGCTTTGCCAGTTGTCGCTGGGCGAGCGCAACGTCTCCGAGCTGGAACAGCTGCTGGGCATTCAGCAGCCGACGCTGTCGCAGCAGCTCGCCGTATTGCGCCGGGAGGGGCTTGTTGCAACGCGCCGCGAAGGTAAGCAGGTCTACTACCGGATCAGCAGCGCTGAAGCATTGGCGGTGATCACGACGCTTTATCAGCTGTTCTGTGAAGGGGGCAAGCAATGACCATCGACTGGATCAACTTCACACCCTGGACGGCGTTGGCTGGTGGTGTCCTCATCGGTGCCGCGGCCAGCTTGTTCGTCCTGCTCAATGGCCGAATCGCCGGGATCAGCGGGCTGCTTGCCAGCCTGCTGGAAACGGCGGACGAGGGGCGAAGCGAAAAACTGTTGTTTCTGCTCGGCATCCTGCTCGCGCCGCTCCTGTGGATGCTGTTTGCCACCCTGCCAGCGATGGAGTTTCAGTCCGGCTGGATCGGTCTGCTGGTGGCCGGGATGTTGGTCGGCGTCGGTACTCGCTACGGCTCCGGTTGCACCAGTGGGCATGGGGTCTGCGGGATCTCGCGACTGTCACCTCGCTCCATCTTGGCTACCGTGGCATTCATGGTCGCCGGCTTCGCCACGGTCTATGTACTACGTCATCTGTTGGGGGGCTGAGCATGCGCAAGTTGACTTCGTTTGCTGCTGGTCTGCTATTCGGGCTGGGGCTGCTGCTTTCCGGAATGGCTAACCCGGCCAAGGTCATCGGTTTCCTCGATCTGGTGGGCGCCTGGGATCCCTCGTTGGCGCTGGTGATGATCGGTGCCATCGCTACGGCGCTGGTGCCTTTCACCTGGGCCAGGAAACACGAGCGCTCTTTACTCGATGCGCCGATGCAGCTGCCGACCAAGCGCGAGCTGGATGGTCGGCTGATCGGTGGCAGCCTGCTGTTCGGGGTGGGCTGGGGAATTGCCGGCATCTGTCCGGGCCCGGCCGTTGCCATGCTGCTCGGCGGGCACTGGCAGGTCGTGCTTTTCGTTCTCGCCATGCTTGGCGGAATGCTGTTGTTCTCTGCGCTGGAACGCCGGCGCGCTTGCTGACCGGGAGGTCTTTATGAAAGCCAACGTTGGAACCATTGATCGGGCACTACGCATCGTTGTCGGCTTGGTGCTTATCGGTCTGAGCCTGGGCGGCGTGATCGGCGCCTGGGGCTGGATCGGTCTGTTGCCGCTGGCGACTGGCATCTTCCGTTTCTGCCCAGCGTATACGCTGCTCGGTATCAAGACTTGCAAGGCGTGCGATTCCAAGTCCTGAAGTCTGCGAAGCTCCACAGCAAAAAGGCCGACATCGATGTCGGCCTTTTTCGTCAGCGCGCTGCTATCCGGCTATTCGAAACTGAGCAGGCTCGGCTTCACAACGGGCTTGTTCGCGCCGAGCCAGGCGTCGAACCCGCCGGCGATCGACTGGACATGCAGGTAGCCCATGTCCTGCAGCGCTGCTGCGGACAGTGCGGCGCGACCGCTGGTCTTGCAATAGAGCACGATGTTAATGTCGCGCGCGGCGAGTTCCGGTGTGCCGCTGAGCTTGAACTCCAGCAGCCCCCGCGGAATGTTGAGGGCGCCGGCGATATGGCCCTCACGAAACTCATCCGCCTCGCGCACGTCGATCAGCACGTCCGCTGCCTGGATCGCGGCGTCGGCATCCGCGACTGCGACTTCCTGTATGTGGGCCCGGGCCAGTTCGACGAGGTCATGTGCGTTCTTCATCCTGCGTTCTCCTTGATGTTGCCAAAACATTCACGCTGCCGTTCACGGGCATGGTGGGTGGTGTCCGGGTCCAGTGCGAGCAGCGCTTCGTACTGGCTGATGAAAACCTGACCGCCCAAATGAGCGATGAAATCAGTGTTCCGTAATCGGTCCATGACCGGCCCCTTGACCTCGGAAAGATGGAGCTGGATGCCTGCGGTGTGCAGGCGGGCCGTGATGGCCTCAAGACTCTCCAGGGCGCTGGCGTCGATCAGGTTCACGCCTGGACACATCAGCACCAGGTGCTCGGCCTGCGGATAGCGCCCGATCAGCTCGGCGACGCGGTCTTCGAGGAAGCGCGCATTGGGGAAATACAGGCTCTCGTCGACGCGCACCGAGAGCACCCTCGGGCTCTGTATTACGGCGAAGCGCTCGATGTTGCGAAAATGTTCGCTACCCGGCAGCTGGCCGACCACGGCAATATGCGGCTGGCTGGTGCGCCAGAGAAACAGCAACAGCGATAGGCCGACACCGAGCAGGATGCCGCTCTCCACGCCGATCAGCAGCACACCGAGCATGGTGGCAGCCATGGCCGCGGCGTCCTGTCGGGAGTAGCGCCAGGTGCGGCGCAGGGCGGAGAGGTCCACCAGGCTGAGCACAGCGACAATGATCGTCGCGGCCAGTACCGCGTGTGGCAGATTGCGGAACAGTGGCGTGAACAGCAGCACAGTGAGGCCGATGCCCACTGCGGTCAGCGCACCAGCCAGCGGCGTCTGTGCGCCAGCATCGAAGTTGACCACCGAGCGGGCGAAGCCGCCGGTTACCGGAAAGCCACCACTGAGGGCCGCGGCGACATTGGCGCCGCCAAGCGCGATCAGTTCCTGGTTAGGCTCGATGCGTTCGCGGCGCTTGGCCGCCAGGGTCTGCGCCACGGAAACCGACTCGACGAAGCCGACCAGGCTGATCAGCACCGCCGCAGGCAGCAGTTGCAGTGCTAGCGTCATATCCAGCGTCGGCAGCCTCATGCTGGGTAGGCCGCCAGGCACCGCACCGACTACCCGCACGCCGGCATCGGCGAGCTGAAAGACGCTGACCGCCGCTATCGCCAGCAGCAAGGCAGCGACCGGCCCGATCTTGCTCAGCGTGCCGGCGATATGCGGACTCATACCCAAACGCTGCAGCCAAGTGGAGAGGCGGCTGCGCACAAGGTAGAGAAATAGCAGGCTCGTCGTGCCGACGATGAACGTCGGCAGATGCATTTGCGACAGCGCTCCAAGCAGGCCCCGAACCAGCTCCACGGCGCTTTCACCTCCGGTTGAGATGCCGAGGATGTGCTTGAGCTGGCCGAGAGCGATGAGGATGCCCGAAGCGCTGATGAAGCCGGAAATCACCGGATGGCTGAGGAAATTCGCTAAAAAGCCCAGGCGCAGCATGGCCATGAGCAGCAGCACCGCGCCGGAGAGCAGCGCCAGCAGCATGGCCGCGCCTGCATATTCCGCGCTACCCGGGGCGAACAACGGGCCCAAGGCGGCCGCAGTCATCAGCGATACCACTGCCACCGGGCCGACTGCCAGGGTGCGACTGGTGCCGAACAGGGTATAGGCGATCAGCGGCAGCATGCTGGCGTACAGGCCGGTCACTGGCGGCAGGCCGGCGAGCATGGCGTAGGCGAGGCTCTGTGGGATCAGCATCAGCGTTACGATCAGCGCGGCCAGGCTGTCCTTGGCCGCGGCCGCGCGATCATAGCGCCTGACCCACTCCAATATGGGCATGTAGCGGGCCAAGCGCTGCTTCATCCCTTCTTCTCCTGGGTGAAGTCGCAAGCGTCGGGTGCCTCGGCCGGGCGCGGTTCGAAGTCCAGATGCTTCGGCTCGGCCAGCCATTCATGGCCCTTGAGCATCATCTCGAAGTAGATCGACGGCATCCATTGGGTCTTCAGCTTCCAGGCCAGGCGGCGCGGCACTTTCGGGTCGAGCGGGAACGTCGGCAGCAGCTTTCCGCCATAGCCGAACTCGGCGAGGATCACCTTGCCGTGCTCGACGGTCAGCGGGCAGGAGCCGTAACCATCGTAGATCGCCCGCGGGCCGCTGCCCTTGAGCACACTCAGCACGTTTTCGGCGACCACCGGTGCCTGTTTGCGCACCGCTGCTGCGGTCTTGGCGTTGGGCGCGGAACACACATCGCCGAGGCTGAAGACGTTGCCGAAGCGCGGATGCCGAAGCGTCTCGTGCTCGGCCTCGAACCAGCCGTCGGCGTTGGCCAGGGCGCTGTGGCGAATGAAGTCCGGTGCGTGCTGCGGTGGCACCATGTGCAGCAAATCGAACTCACGCTCCACCGTGGTACTTTGCCCGGCGCTGTCGGTCACCTTGAACCAGGCCTTGCGCGCCGGTCCGTCGACAGCCACCAGATTGTGGTTGAAGTTCAGCCGCGCGCCGTAGCGCTCGACGTACTGCATCAGCGCGGGCACGAAGTCTGCGACGCCGAACAGGACCGCGCCAGCCGAACAGAAGTCGACCTCGATATCCTTCAGCACGCCTTGCTGGCGCCAGTGATCGCAGGACAGGTACATCGCCTTCTGCGGTGCGCCGGCGCACTTGATCGGCATGGGTGGCTGGGTGAATAGCGCCTTGCCGCCGCGCAGGTTCTGCACCAGTTGCCAGGTGTAGGGCGCCAGTTCGAAGGCGTAATTCGAGGTCACGCCGAACTTGCCGAGGCTGTCGCGGGCGCCTTCGATGGCGTCCCAGTCGAGGCTCAGGCCCGGGCAGACCACCAGCGCCCGATAGCCGATGCGGCTGCCGTCTTCGAGCACCACTTGCTGGTGCTCCGGCTCGAAGGCTTCGGCAGCCGCGCGGATCCATTGCGCCTTGGACGGAATGCAGCGACTCATCGCGCGCTCCGTGGCGGCGCGGTCGAACACGCCGGCGCCTACCAGTGTCCAGCCGGGCTGATAGTAGTGCTGTTCACGGGGTTCGATGATTGCGACGCGCAGTTCGGGGTCGCGCTTGAGCAAACTGGCTGTCACGGCGCAGCCGGCTGCGCCGCCGCCAATCACCAGCACGTCGTAGCGCGGCGTGACGGCGAAGTTCGAAGCGCCCGGCAGCGGCAGATCGGTTGTCGACTGCCAGTAACCCTGCATGCGTGGCAGCAGGCCGCTGAGGTCGTAACTGGCTTGCTGAGCTGTCTGCAGCAACACCTGCGGGTCGAGGTGATGGGCCTCGGCCAGTGCCCAGAGCGAGGCCGAGCGTGTCCCGGTGCGACAGAACGCCAGTGCTGGCCCCTTGATCCGCGCCAGTAGCGCTCGGAAGGCCGCGACGTCGGCATCAGTGATCTGCCCGGATACGACCGGTAGATGGTGATACTCGAGGCCGGATGCCTCGGCGGCGGTGCGCATGGCCTCGCTGGACGGCTGGCCTTCGTCCTCGTTGTCCGGGCGGTTGTTGATGACGCAGCGAAATCCGCTGCCGGCCAGCAGCGCCATGTCCGCCGGTTGCAACTGGGCAGCGACGGAGATGAAAGGGGTCAGTCTGAACTGACCCCGATTTCACGGACACCGACCTAAGAGACAGCGTGCAGGCGTTCATACTCGAACGGCGTCATATACGCCAAATACGAATGCCGTCGCTGTCGGTTGTAAAACACTTCGATGTAGTCGAACAAGCTTTGCCGAGCCTCGTCGAAGGTTCGGTATTTCTGATGCCGCACATGCTCGGTTTTGAGCGTATGGAAAAAGCTCTCCATCGCTGCGTTGTCGTGGCAATTACCTTTACGGCTCATGCTCGGCTGGATATCGTTTTGAGCAAGCAGAGCCTGATAACGAGCGGTTCTGTACTGCACGCCCTGATCGGTATGGAGCAGCAGGCCAACAGGCTTGGCACGCCTGCCCAGGCTCATTTCCAGTGCCAGCGTTGCTAGCTCTTGGCTGGGCTTCTTATCCATTGCCCAGCCAACTATCAGCCGAGAGTAGAGATCCATGATCACCGATAGGTACAGCCATCCTTGAGCGGTCGGAATGAACGTAATGTCCGCCACCCAACGCTCGTTTGGTCGATCCGCATAGAAGCGCCTCAGCAGTCGATGCTCAACGATATGTTCAAACGTTCGCCCGCGACCGGCCTGCTGCCAAACCAAGGTCTGCTTTGTCCTGAGACCGGCCTCTCGCTTCAAACGAGCTATGCGATTGAGGCCTGCACTGTTCCCCTGACTAGTTAGCTCTCGGTGAATACGTATCGGCCCATACGTTTGGCGACTATCACGATGAACCGCCTCGATCTGGCCCAGCAAAATACGGTTTGCCTTCGAACGCCGCGACTCTGCTCGATTGCGCCACGCGTAGTACCCGCTTGGCGAAGCGCCAACCGCTCGGCAAAGCCTGCGGATCGGATACTGGGCAGCATGATCACGAATGAAGGCGTACTTCACACGAGGCTCTTGGCGAAGTACGCAGCCGCCTTTTTTAGGATTTCGTTCTCTTCACGTAATCGCTCCATTTCGCGCTTCAGCTGAGCCACTTCGCTTTCTGGCTCAGCCTGGCGGCCAGAGCCCGGGAACGCGTGGCCCTGCTTCTGGTCAAGCTGCTGCTTCCACTTGTAGAGCTGATTGACCCGGATACCTAGCTCACGCGCAAGCTGCGTGCAGGACTTATCCGAGTCGGTCAGCTGACGGACTGCCTCTCGCTTGAATTCGGGGCTGTAGCGTTGGTACTCGCGTTTGTCTGTCATGGGACACCTTCCTATCTGACGGTATAGTCACATTTGAGGTGTCCGTAAAACCGGGGCTAGATCAGTC
>NZ_FORS01000024.1 GCF_900114065.1 Stutzerimonas kunmingensis | reverse complement strand
GCTTGAGCCGTATGAGGGGTGACTCTCAAGTACGGTTCTTAGGGGAGGCAGGAGTGGTAACACTCCTGCTTTACCCGACTGAAGGCCCACATCGGCGTCGATGACGAATCGGGCCTGGTACATAGCGTGGTAGGTACGGCGGCTAACGTGGCGGACGTCACCCAGGTCGACAAGTTGCTGCATGGCGAGGAAAACGTGGTCTGCGCCGATGCGGGTTATACCGGCGTCGAGAAGCGTGCCGAGCATGATGGCCGCGAAGTGATTTGGCAGGTGGCAGCACGGCGCAGCACTTACAAAAAGCTGGGCAAGAGCAGCGCGCTGTACAAAGCCAGACGCAAGATCGAGAAAGCCAAGGCTCAGGTACGGGCCAAGGTTGAGCACCCGTTTCGGGTGATCAAGCGGCAGTTGGGGTTTGGGGAGCAATGGAACCAAAAACCAACGTAAGCTCTGAATCCCACCGTAAAGGGGCTTTCCGATCTCCAGCTCACCCGCCAGGCATTACTCTCTGATCAGTGCCTCGATGATCGGGCAGATCGTTCCGCCGTCTCCCGCATCACATTGCTGCACCAGTTCGCCTAACAGTTGCTGCATGACGACCAAGTCGGCCATCTTCTGCTCGATCAACGCGAGCTTGCGTGCAGCCCGTGCTCGCGTTTCGGCACAGGCGCACGACTCATCCAGCGTCAGCAGTCCACCGACTTCCGAGAGCGTGAAACCCAGCGCCTGAGCCCGCTTGATGAAACGCAGTCGCTTCACCATGTCCACCGGATAGCGCCGATGGCCACCCAAGGGTTTGGCTGGTTCATCCAGCAGCCCGCGTCGCTGGTAGTAGCGGATCGTCTCGACGTTCACCCCGGCGGCGTCTGCCAGCTTGCCAATGGTCAGCTCTGTGGCCATCACTTTCTCCTTGATTCCGTACTTTGGTACGGAGTTTAGAATAGCACCTAGGCAATCAGGCTCAGGAGATGGGAATGGGGATGCAACTCACCGGGAAAGGCTCGCTGGTCGCGAGTTCGCTGACCGCCATCGGTGCGTCGGTGTGCTGTGTCGGGCCACTGGTGCTGTTGGCACTCGGTGTCGGCGGTACGTGGGTGGGCGCTCTGACCATGATGGAGCCACTACGCCCCCTCTTCATCGGGTTGACTCTACTGTTCCTGGGATTGGCATTCCGCAAGCTCTACCTGGTGCCACAGGTTTGTACGCCAGGTACACCCTGCGCCGATCCGCGCACGCTCGTGCGACAGCGACTCGTGTTCTGGATCGTCAGCGTGCTGCTGCTCGGCCTATTGGCCGTGCCGTGGCTCGCCCCGCTGTTCTACTGAAGGAGATTAACCATGCGCAAACTGCTGATCGCCGTGCTTTTCGCCTTGCCCTTCGTGGCGCTGGCGGCTCCCCCGAAAACCGTCACGCTCGACGTGCAGAACATGACGTGCGGACTCTGTCCGATCACGGTCAAGAAGTCGCTGGAGAAGGTGTCCGGCGTGAGTGACGTCCAGGTCAATTTCGACCAGAAGACGGCGACCGTCACCTACGATCCCGATAAGGCCCAGCCCGAGGCACTGACTGAGGCGACCGCGAACGCGGGATACCCCTCCACAGTGCAGAAGTGAGGTCACGATGAGCGCCATTGTCCTTGAGTCCGTGCTGACTTGCCCGCGCTGCGGCTTCGCCAAGCCGGAAACCATGCCCACGGACGCCTGCCAGTTCTATTACGAGTGCAGCAACTGCAAGGCGCTGCTGCGCCCCAACCCAGGGGATTGCTGCGTTTTCTGTTCGTTCGGCTCGGTGAAGTGCCCGCCGATCCAGCAGCAGCTTGGGTGTTGCTCATAGCGTTTAGGGGGATCACAGGTCGTCGTCTGGATTACGCAGTGGCCGCAGCTCGCCGCGCGCAACTTCTTCCGGTACCGCAAAGGAATACCGCCCGAGCATGTTGATGTGCTCGTAGATCAGCGGCGATAGCCGGGCCAAATCCTCTTCCAGCACTGGATAGCCGTGCTGCTTGAGCCGTTCCACGGCCGCCGTCATGTAGAGGGTGTTCCACAGCACGATGATGTTCACCACCAGGCCCAGAGCACCGAGCTGGTCTTCCTGGCCTTCGCGGTAGCGCTGGCGGAGCTCGCCGCGTTTGCCGTGGAACACGGCGCGGGCCAGGCTGTGCCGGCCTTCGCCTCGGTTCAACTGGGTCAGGGTGGCGCGGCGCTTGGACTCGTCGTCGATATAGGTCAACGTGTGCAGAGTCTTTTCGATCCGCCCGAATTCGGCCAGCGCCTGGGCCAGCCGGGTGGGTCTATCTCCCGTTTGCAGCGTGCGCATGATGCCAGTCGCCGGCACCCGGCCGAGTTTGAGCGAGCCGGCCAGGCGCAGCAGGTCGTCCCAGTGCTCGGCGATCAGGTCGAGTTTGACCGACTGGCGGGCCAGCCCGTTGAGCTTGCCGTAGTCCGCGTCCGGGCGCGTGCGCCAGAAGCGGGTACCGCCGACATCGGCCAGCCGCGGACTGAAGTGGTAGCCAAGTAGGCGGAAGAGCCCGAACACCACATCGCTGTAGGCCCCGGTGTCGGTCATGATTTGCGTCGGCTGCAACTCGGTCTGCTGTTCCAGCACGACCGCCAGCAACACCAGGCTGTCGCGCAGCGTGCCGGGCACGGTGATGGCGTTGAGGCCGGAGAATTGGTCGGAAATCAGGTTGTACCAGGTGACACCCCGGCCGGTGCCGAAATACTTCGGATTGGGGCCGGCATGCACGGTGCGCACCGGTACGACGAAGCGCATGCCATCGGCGGAGGCGACCTCGCCGCCACCCCAGACTTGGGCCAGTTCCAGTTGGCTTTGCGCTCCGACCAGGATGGCGTTAGCCGCTGACAGGGTGTCGTCGCGGATATAATTCTGGCTGACCCAGGACAGCCGGTCACGGCGCAGCGCCGGGTTGTCGGTGCGGATCAAGGGCTCCAGGCCGGTGTTGCAGGCCCCGCCCAACAGCACCGCGCAGAGGCTGGTGACCAGGTTGTCGGCGCGTGCATTGCGTTCGGAGACATGGGTGAAGGCCTCGGAAAAGCCAGTGCGGGCGGCGATTTCCAAGAGGATTTCCGGCAGATCGACACGCGGCATCAGGTCAGACACGGCCGCCCGCAGTTGCAGCAACGAGCAGGGCTCGTCCAGCTTGTCCAGCGCCCCGAGCGACAGTTCGGTCTTGCCCTCGGTGTTCTCGCTCAGTTGAATCGCCGGGTTGTCGGGCAGGCGCGCGGCTACTGCCAGCCAGGTTGCATCCAGCTCGACGGACAAGGCGTCCAGGGTGGTTTTGGCGTCGATGGTCAGGCCCAGTGACCGGCAGATGATCGGTCGCGCCGCCAGCCATTCGGCACCGTCGAGCAGGCCAAGGCGCGGGTCGGCATAGCGCCAACTGGGCGAGACGAAGACATCGCGGCGGCGCAGGGCCGTGCGCAGCGCATCGAGCGTGCAGAACACATAGGCACCCATGTCGAGGGAGCCATCTTCGCGGGTGATGTGCTTCTGCCAAGCCTTGGCCACGATCTCCTGCGGCGCGTCATCCTCTGGCTTCCGGCGCGGCAGGTTCAGTTGCAGCCACTCCAGACTAGCCGCCACGCCCTTGCCGGCCGGGCTGAAGCCGAAGCGGATGTGCTTGAGCAGGTCGGGCAGGAAGCGGCGCACGCTGCGGTAGCGCGCTTCCAATGCAAGAAAATAGACGTCATCTACCGGGCGGATCAGCGCGTTGACCTCTTCCAGGGCCTTTTCCAGGGTGGTCCTCGGCAGGTCGTTGAACAGCCGGGCGCGCACGTTGTCATCGCTGATCGAGCTGTCCAGCACGACCTTGCACGCGGCGGCGAGCGTCGCGGCCGACCGATCCAGGTCTTTCAGGCTGCGCATGCGGGCTTTCTTGTCGGCCTTCTCCGCGTTGCTGAACAGGTCGCGCAGCAAGGCCTCCAGGACTTCCAGTGCGTCGTCGTGCGCAGTCGCCTCCAGGCAGAGTGCGAAGGCCACCAGTGTCGCCATCCGCCGCGACGCCGGCAGCCGATTAATCGCGGTGACCTTGGCCGTGTTGGCGAAGCGGGCCAGGGCGGCGATACGGCTGGGAGGGATGTGCGCCGCCGCCGGCAAGGTGATGCCGATGCCGCGCACGTCATCGAGCCGGCGCAGTGCCCGAATCAACGCGGGGCCACTGACCATGACCGGGCCGGAGCGCAATTGATCCAGCCGGGAGCTGCGGTTGCCTTCGGCCACCGTCAGCAAGTCTTGCAGTTGCAATCGCTGTTCCTCAGTCACGCTGCGGCCCAGCGTAAACCAGAGGCGTTCTTCGACCCGACTGCGCAACTGGGCGATAAAGCGCTCTAGTTGAGACACACCAGGCAGGAGGACTTTCTGTGTGAACAGCCACGAGGTGGCTCGCTCAAACAGCACTCCCGGCCGGTCGGTGCCCGTCCAGCAGAGGGCATACAGCCAGCGGCTCAAGCGAAAGCCGATGCCCGGATCGGTGAAATGACGATAGCCAAAGCGGTTCTGAATATCGGTGGCATGTATCCAGCGGCGATGATCGCTATAGCGCTGGAGGCAGTCGGGGTCTGGAATCGCCAGTTGTCGGCAAAGCACCTGCAGGACTTCCACCGGCACGGCGGCGGGCTTGTCCGGCAGAACGCCAACGAAGCGGACGGTGGTCAGCAGAACGGCATAACCCAGACGGTTATGGTTACCCCGCAGCACCTGGATGGCTTCACGGTCTTCATCGCTCAGGTGGAAGTAACGTTCCAGCTCTTCACGGCTGGGCGAATCAACATAGCGGCCAAAACCGTCGCGTTGCTCTTGAGTCAGAAAACCGACCGGCATTGATCACAGCACCTCGACGCAGAACACGGCGGGCGTGACGATCCGCGTGCGTTCGATGTGCCCGCGTTGCAGCAGGCCGGCGCGGCGATCACCGGTTACCAGGTAGTCCGCATCGCCCGCCAAGGCCATGGCCAGCAAAAACGAGTCATCCGGATCATCGGCTTCGACCTCGATGGTCAGGCGCTCCAGTACCACAGCCCGTTGCAGGTTATTGATCATGGCGCCCACCTTGGCGGGCTGTAGGATGGCCTGAAGCTTGGGATAGCGGCTGGCTCGACGAATTTCATCGAGTTGCATCCGCGAGGTCACCACCTCGAAACGCGCCGCCCGCCAGGCACGGTAGATCGCATCGGGCGCGCCATGTGGCGAGATCAGGGCGCTGAACAGGATGTTGGTATCCAACACGACCCGCATCAGCGCTTACGTGCCCAGTCGAGCGCTTCGTCAACCGCGTTGGTCAATTCTGCCTCACTCAGATGGGCGTTAGCGGCCTTGGCCTGCTCAGCGCTCAGCTCCAGGATGTGTGCCCGTACCGCTTCTTCGATGAAGCGCGACAGGTCGCCCTTACGGCCGCCGCCCTGGCTGGCCAGAAACATCCGAAGCGACTGGTCGGTGTCGGCCGAGACGGCGACATTCCAGCGAATGGTATTCATAGCGTTCTCCGCTAATAGGTGTTTGTGTGTTTATACGCCAATCACAAAGGGCGATGCAATGGTTCGACAAAACGAACAGATACCTGAGCGTTGACGACGTAAAGGTGGAAACCGCTATCAAAACCAGAGCTAGATACAAACGCTCTATAGCCTAAGGAATTCATGATTGTCCGCTGAAATGACCACATCACCTCAGCCGTCAGCGACCTCAGTCTGTAGTGGTCAACTAATCCCGGACACTGCGTTAAGTTTTTCTTCAGCCACAGCGGGCGGCAGCCCGGCGTTGAACTGATGTGGTCGTTGCCAGTTATAGCGCTGCATTAAGAAGCGACCAATATCCCGCTGTGCCAGCGAAGCGCTCATGTAGCCCACTGTCGGTACCCATTCTGTTTTCAAACTGCGGAACAACCGCTCCATCGGAGCATTGTCGTGGCAGTTTCCACGCCGGCTCATGCTCTGCTTGAAGCGATAGCGCCACAATCGTTGACAGAAGCTCCGGCTGCCATATTGGCTACCTTGGTCTGAGTGAAAAAGCACGCCCTGAGGCCGGCCACGCTGCTCATAGGCCATGTCCAACGCCTTGATCACCAAGTCGGCATCAGGTTTCGACGAAAACGCCCAGCCCACTACGCGACGGGCGAAAAGATCGATCACGGCAGCGAGATAGTGCCAGCGCCCCTGTGCCCAGACATACGTGATGTCGCCACACCAAACTTCGTTCGGCGCAGGCACGGTGAACGCCCGATCCAGCACGTTCGGGATATCCGGCCGCTCCACCGTCGCCTTTTTGTAGGCGTGTGAGCCAGGTTGCTTACTGATCAGTTTCATCTCGCTCATCAGCTTGCGCACTTTGAATCGTCCAATCTCTATACCGCCCTCTCGCATCATGAACACGATGCTTCGGCTGCCCGCCGCACTGCGGCTTTGGGTGAATAGCTCGTTCACTCGGCTGCGCAAAACCAGCCGCTCAACGTCCGGAGACCGGCGTTTACGGCAGTAGGCGTAGTAGCAAGATCGGGTGACATCAAATACCGAGCACAACAGATCAACAGGCTCTTCAGCACGAAGTTGATCAATCAACGCAAACGCTCGTGTTCCTCGGCCATCAAGAGCGCGGTAGCCTTTTTTAGGATCGATTTTTCCCGTTCCAAGCGGTTGATCCGGGCTTCTAACTCCTGGATTTTCTGCTGCTCGGGCGTCAGCGCTTTGCTGGCCGGAGTGACCCCATTTCGCTCCTCCTGGAGCTGATTTACCCATCGGCGAAGAGCCGACTCAACCAGCCCAAGTGAACGGGCTGCTTCGATGTGGCTGTAGCCTTGGTCGAGCACCAGGCTGGCGGCCTCGCGCTTGAACTCGGGCGAAAAGGAACGACGTTGCTTGGTCATCAGGCACCTCTCTATGGCGAGTATTCTCGCCTCAAATGGGTGTCCGGGTTTAGTAGACCACTACAGTCCTACGATCCAAGTCTCGCTGATCATTAAGAGCCACGGCGTCCGCACGCATTCGAGCAGGCACTGTATCTCTCACCTTTGAAAAGTCAGCATCGCTTGCAGGCTTAACCTTAACCGCTTCTGCACGTCCAAATCTTTTATCGCCATAGCGGCTAATCGAATCGGTAGCCTGGTGCCCCATGACGTATGCCATTTCTATTGCGGACATGCCTGAGGCTTTCAGATTTGAGCCGAACTGGTGACGAAGTGTGTACATACTCGGCACCTTCCTCCTACCGAATAGCTCAGTAGCGACTTGGTGAAGCGCAACGCGTATTGAATCCATACTGCGCGGCTGACATTTAAAAGCAGCGAGAGCGTTTCTCAAGATATTGCAGACGTCTCCATCAGCCTCAAGCGTTCGGCTAGCGCCGCGTAAACCGTTGTGGCTAAGCTTTGCACCGGATATATGGATGCGCCGGCCATCGATAGAAATTCCGTTAAGCTCGCATGGTCGCGCTCCGGTAAGAGATATCACCATTAAAGCTCCCGCTTCGACAGGCATATCTCGTTCAGCCAGACACCGTAGCCACGCTTCGAAATCAGCGGTAGAAAGCTTCTGCGGACGTCGCTGCTTTTTCTTTCGCGGCAGATTTAACACAGTGACCGGATTGAGCGTACGATTGATTTCTTGGGCAGCCCAGAAATTTCCTCGATGCTTTTGATCAAACGCCAAAGCGTTACGTAGGCGCCGATAATAATCCGGGCGGTAATCAGGGGCCGCCCGTAGTAAAGCACCAATAATATTGAGCTCATCAAGCTCAACGCCCTGCATCCGAGTCGCATAAAAATTACTGGCCAAACTAATATAGGCGCTTTGAGTCTCTGCATTCATATTATTCTTCTAATTATTATTTGCGTGACACATGCCACACAATCAATTATTGCAAATACGAAAACAAAAAAAACAACAACCAGAGCATTATTTTTCATATAACCCCAAAAGCCAAACATTGCAAAGGTGCAAAAATTCTATCCTTTCTATATCGCATTCCGGACTTTGGTTCGTTGGCCAAGAACGCACCATGTTACCTGACCCATCAAGACAACCCGCCGGGAGCAGCACATAGACCGACTGGATAGCGTCGGGTATCAGCAGGTGCTTCCACTCTTTCAGCCGATTCACATTTTAAAATGCGAGAACCAAGTAGAGTAATTTTAAATTGCGCTCACAGCCTGGGTCGGCGACGGACTGGCGCGATCGCTTACCGAGACACCACTGCCCACGACATACTGCTTGTGCCACTTTTAAATTATGAGTTTTGGGTCGAACACTCTACTAGATAGCCAGCCGAACGGCCTCCGGGGCGTTAACCAGAGACTGCATAAAAATACAGTTAGCCTATTGCCTTTTTTAAGCAGAGCAACTTAGAATTATGAACAGAACAACAACCTGAGGAAAAATCATGTCTATCCTAATTCTTAACTGCGAGCGCGACGAAGTCGGCGGTCAATACCTAGTAGCAAGCATTCACGGTGTGGAACACTGCGTATCACTTGATGATGACTATCCGGAGAAAATCCCAGATTCAGATGATATAGTCCACCGCATTAATGCAGATGACTTCAATGAGCTTTCTGAGAAGGTACGCTCCTACGTGCGCAAGCACAGCATAGCCCCCACTCATTCACTCGATGACGTTAGGCTGCTGGCGATGCAGCTCGGCGATATGAAAGCAAAGACCTACGAAATCGACGAAGAAGGTCATGGCCTCACGCTCCGTGACTGTAGCGTAGATAAAGGTGTACGCATCCTAGCTCGTAAATTTCAGAGTACATATCAGGCGCATCGCTGGCTGACCGAGCAACTGGATATTTTGAGTTTCAATGCACCACGGTAAGCGTGCACGCGCTAATGTCCCGCCATTGCATTCCCAATCAAAAGCCGCATGCAACCGAGGCGCGCTATATATAAAGACGTTTAATCGACTAAATTGACTTCAATGTGACTCGGTTAGACGTTGGCTTTATTGTAGATCGCCTGATTAGCTTGAAGACTGCCCACTTCAAATCTTTACTGTCTCGGTAGCCTTTCATTTACTAATGCCCGGCAACCGACGCACGCTTATAGATTGCACCAACAAAAGCGCATGGCATGCTGAAAGAGCTGAAGGCACATCAGCCTCGCAATTGGCAGTACCTGATCCAACGCCATCTGTCTGAAGGGATCAAACAGGAAAGCGGTGCCCAGTACATGACCGTGTTCTTCATCCGCCCTGCTGGCAGCAACCCGATGGCCTATTGGTTTATCCATCTGGCGAACAACTACCGCGCCAACGATGTGATGAAGAAGATCCACTGGAAATACGGCAACAACTTTTCCCATATGCTGTCGCCTTCCAGCTTTTTCGGCTACGACGCCAATCGGATATCGCCGTGACAGGCCAACACGATTTGCTGTTGGATGAGCATCACTTCGACGATGCCACCGATGACCGCGTCCGAGGAGAACTTTCAGAGCTCTTGCCCAAACAGGTCTACGAGGTAGAACGGCAACTTTTTTTGGGCCTGATGAGCGGATTGACCAACTACACCATGGCTGACGAGTTTCGCGTAAAGCAGGCGCTCGATATCGCTGTTGCGACCGGTGATTTGCTGGCGGTCGGTAAGGATGGCAAGACCAGGCGTCGCAAGGGCACTAGCATCAAATCCAGTGATATTCTGATAGCTCCCCCGCAGAGACCCATCTTCTTCGTGCCACAGCTGAAGAAATCCAGCTCGGAGAACTGAGGTTC
>NZ_FORS01000025.1 GCF_900114065.1 Stutzerimonas kunmingensis | reverse complement strand
AGTCTGAACTGACCCCGATTTCACGGACACCGACCTAAGAGACAGCGTGCAGGCGTTCATACTCGAACGGCGTCATATACGCCAAATACGAATGCCGTCGCTGTCGGTTGTAAAACACTTCGATGTAGTCGAACAAGCTTTGCCGAGCCTCGTCGAAGGTTCGGTATTTCTGATGCCGCACATGCTCGGTTTTGAGCGTATGGAAAAAGCTCTCCATCGCTGCGTTGTCGTGGCAATTACCTTTACGGCTCATGCTCGGCTGGATATCGTTTTGAGCAAGCAGAGCCTGATAACGAGCGGTTCTGTACTGCACGCCCTGATCGGTATGGAGCAGCAGGCCAACAGGCTTGGCACGCCTGCCCAGGCTCATTTCCAGTGCCAGCGTTGCTAGCTCTTGGCTGGGCTTCTTATCCATTGCCCAGCCAACTATCAGCCGAGAGTAGAGATCCATGATCACCGATAGGTACAGCCATCCTTGAGCGGTCGGAATGAACGTAATGTCCGCCACCCAACGCTCGTTTGGTCGATCCGCATAGAAGCGCCTCAGCAGTCGATGCTCAACGATATGTTCAAACGTTCGCCCGCGACCGGCCTGCTGCCAAACCAAGGTCTGCTTTGTCCTGAGACCGGCCTCTCGCTTCAAACGAGCTATGCGATTGAGGCCTGCACTGTTCCCCTGACTAGTTAGCTCTCGGTGAATACGTATCGGCCCATACGTTTGGCGACTATCACGATGAACCGCCTCGATCTGGCCCAGCAAAATACGGTTTGCCTTCGAACGCCGCGACTCTGCTCGATTGCGCCACGCGTAGTACCCGCTTGGCGAAGCGCCAACCGCTCGGCAAAGCCTGCGGATCGGATACTGGGCAGCATGATCACGAATGAAGGCGTACTTCACACGAGGCTCTTGGCGAAGTACGCAGCCGCCTTTTTTAGGATTTCGTTCTCTTCACGTAATCGCTCCATTTCGCGCTTCAGCTGAGCCACTTCGCTTTCTGGCTCAGCCTGGCGGCCAGAGCCCGGGAACGCGTGGCCCTGCTTCTGGTCAAGCTGCTGCTTCCACTTGTAGAGCTGATTGACCCGGATACCTAGCTCACGCGCAAGCTGCGTGCAGGACTTATCCGAGTCGGTCAGCTGACGGACTGCCTCTCGCTTGAATTCGGGGCTGTAGCGTTGGTACTCGCGTTTGTCTGTCATGGGACACCTTCCTATCTGACGGTATAGTCACATTTGAGGTGTCCGTAAAACCGGGGCTAGATCAGTCTATCCCCTCATTGGAGGGGCAGCTGTCATGGTCAATTGCAGGCTGTAAACAATTGCGGTTTTTCCGTGACGCTGCGGTTATATGGAATTATGGCTCAGCCATAATTATTGCTGAGCCATAATTTCCATCATTTTGTGGCCTCGCCGTACAGCTCGACGCGTGGCGCGCTTCGTGCGTGCACTAGATAGGTAGCTAGGTGTTAGTGAGCAGATCTCAGCGTACGCAGACTTTCTCGAACCTTCCCCTCGCTACAAATTACTCAGATCATCCGCTTTCGTTTGTATTTTAAGCAGTCGCGAGGAGTCGCGGTACCCTTCCGCGTCACAGACGCGCCTCGCTTGTGGTGATTACCAACGGTGCGAAATTTCAAAATTCGAAAAGACGACTCCGAGCCGGTTGGATCAGCCTCGCATCGTCCGTGGAGATGTCTTGATCTCAAATAGTCATTGACCGCGCCCAGGACATACATACGACCTGACATACCAGAGAACCTGACAGAAATGTAATGGTTACTTCAGCCTTTGGTCAGGACGCTTTGCATATATTGGCTGTCAGACGCTGCAAGCATTGAAAAACCGCAAATGTCCCTGCAATAGGCCAAGTTCGTCGCTAACCAATCCATAAGGTGCCCCGTATGTCCTCTCAGCAGTGCCATCACCAGCCCGACCAAACGAAAGGTACTGCAGCACTCACAGACCCCGTCTGCGGGATGAAGGTGGAAGAGGATAGCGAGCATCAAGAGCATTATCAGGGAAGCACTTACCGCTTCTGCAGCCAGGGTTGCCAGACCAAGTTTCGTTCCGACCCTGCTCGATATCTCGCTGCACCGCAGGCTCATGGGACCTCCTCTCGGGCATCTACCCCACCCGCACAGAAACCACCCGCCGGTGATGCAACGACAGAGTACACCTGCCCGATGCACCCTGAGATCCGCCAAATGGGTCCAGGTGATTGCCCTATCTGTGGGATGTCATTGGAACCTCTGATCCCTGAACTCGACGAGGAGGAGAATCCCGAACTCAAGGACTTCTCGAAGCGATTCTGGTGGTCTCTGCCCCTGACCGTAGCAGTAACCCTGTTGGCAATGGCGGGACATGCGATACCGCTGTTTCACGGCGCTAGCCAGAACTGGGTTGAACTAGCCCTTACGACCCCGGTTGTCTTGTGGGCAGGTTGGCCATTTTTCGTGCGCGGTTTCGCATCAGTTAAGCATCGCAGCCCAAACATGTGGACGTTGATCGGGCTTGGCACAGGGGCTGCGTATATTTACAGCATCGTAGCAACCGTCTTACCGAGCATATTTCCAGAGTCATTCACTGTGGGCGGCCGGATAGGCGTTTACTACGAAGCCGCAGCGGTCATCATTTCACTGACGCTTTTAGGTCAGCTGCTCGAACTGAAGGCCCGCTCTCAGACATCTTCCGCAATCAAGTCCCTGCTTGGCTTATCACCCAAAACAGCTCGCCGTATCGCCAAGGATGGTTCCGAGGAGGACATCCCGCTCACACATGTTCACGAGGGCGACCATCTGCGCGTTCGTCCTGGTGAAAAGGTACCCGTTGATGGAGAGGTGTTAGAGGGCGAGAGCGCCGTCGACGAATCCATGCTAACGGGCGAGCCGGTTCCGGTGACGAAGCGGACAGGCGATTCGCTTATCGGCGCGACGATGAACACGAGCGGCTCGCTTGTCATGCGAGCCACCAGGGTTGGCTCCGGGACTATGCTTTCACAAATCGTCCAGATGGTTGCGAATGCGCAACGCTCCAAAGCACCCATGCAGCGAATGGCGGACACGGTTGCGGGTTATTTCGTGCTGACGGTCATTGGTATCGCCTTGCTGACATTCTTTGCATGGGGCCTGTCTGGACCCGAGCAGGGCTGGGTATTCGGCCTGATCAATGCAGTTGCGGTTCTGATCATTGCTTGCCCTTGCGCACTTGGCCTTGCAACGCCTATGTCGATCATGGTTGCCACAGGCAAAGCGGCTGGAAGCGGAGTGCTTTTCAGAGACGCAGGCGCCATCGAGAACGTCCGTAAGGTAGACACGCTGATTGTCGATAAAACAGGAACCTTGACCGAGGGCCGACCTGTCTTCGATCGGGCCATAGGCGTCACGCCGTTTGACTCGCAGGAAGTCATCCGTTTGTCTGCCAGCTTGGATCAAGGTAGTGAGCATCCCCTAGCCCACGCGATCGTAGACCATGCCAGAAGCGAAGGTATCCAGCTGGCGAAGCCAGAGACCTTCGAGTCAGGGTCAGGTATCGGAGTCCGTGGTCTGGTGGAAGGCAAGCAGCTACAACTAGGCAACACCGCGCTTATGGAAGATGCGGGTGTGAGCGTCGAGCCGTTGAGAGATCAGGCAGAAAAAATGCGCGAGAGCGGTACCAGCATTGTGTACCTGGCTGTTGATGGGGCACTTGCCGGCTTGCTGGCCGTATCGGACCCAATCAAACCGACTTCCAAGGAAGCTGTAGCGCGGCTCCAAGCGGAGGGCGTGCAAGTCATCATGGCCACCGGCGACGGGCTTACCACTGCCCGCGCGGTGGCTCGTGAGCTATCGATCGATGAGGTGCATGGCGAAGTGAAGCCGCAGGACAAGGAGGCGCTGGTGGTTAAGCTACAAGCCCTAGGTAAAGTAGTCGCCATGGCAGGCGACGGAATAAATGATGCGCCGGCGCTCGCCAGGGCTGATGTCGGCATAGCGATGGGCACGGGCACTGACGTCGCCATGAACAGCGCCCAAGTTACGCTCGTTAAAGGTGACCTGATGGGGATACTGCGCGCGCGCACGCTTTCGGTGGCGACGGTTCGCAATATGCGTCAGAACCTTCTGTTTGCCTTTATGTACAACGGGTTGAGCATCCCGATTGCCGCAGGTCTGCTCTATCCGTTCTTCGGACTGTTGCTGTCTCCGATGATTGCTGCCCTGGCCATGAGCCTCAGCTCAGCATCGGTTGTGTTCAACGCACTCCGGCTCCGTCAAACGCGTGTAGTTTGAAGCCTGTCGGCTTAGGCTTAGGCTTAGGCTTAGGCTTAGGCTTAGGCTTCGGTTGCGAAGCGACCGATTGCCTAATTGATTGCTCATGAATTGCCCCGTAAGCTGGAAATATGAAGTCCTACATGCGCTCCTTCCTTATCCTGCTGCTAGTGCTTGCGCTTCCGATCAATGGGATAGCGGAAATGCTCATGCCGGTTGGATCGTCCGGGCATCACGTGATGTCCGATATGGAAGGTGTGGGCGCCATGACGACCGACCACGCTTCGATGGTTGGCGCCGATGACGGTGCTGAACACGAGTGCTGTGAAGCGAATGAGCATGGAACGGCGACCGTCTGCAAGACGGGCCAAGAATGCAAAACTGCAAGTATCCTTCAGCTTGTCTCAATAAAAGCCCAGCTGATGCCTGCTGCTAAACCCGTGACCACTCCCTATAACGGCCTGATCCCCTCTAGCCTTTTAGACGCCGTCTGGCATCCACCCCGCGTCTAATTCCGATCAAATTATAGGAACCGCCCGAGTGAGCATTCGGGCCGGCTACCGCGCGCCTTTGGCTTGCATGAAAGATCAGGAATCCTTCGCAAATGAAACCCCGTATTTATTGGGCGCCGCCGTACGTGGCCGCCTTGATCATGGGCGCGCTCTCGTTTCCAGGGTTAGCGTCCGCTTTGACCTTAGAACAAGCTCTGAGCGTGGCCGAGCAAGACGCGCCTTCGCTGCATGCGCAAGCCGCCAACCTGGTGGCCGCACGCAGCGCTGCAATCCCTGCCGGCGAGCTTCCTGACCCTAAACTTAAGCTTGGACTGCAAAGCGTGCCCATCGAAGGTGACGCTCGCTGGCAGTTGGAGCAAGAGGCCATGACCATGCAAATGGTTGGGGTCATGCAAGATGTGCCAAACCGAGCGAAAAGGCGCGCTCGTGTCGAGGCCGCGCAGGCTAGTGTTGCGCTCGCAAACGCCCAGCAAACGGTTGAACGTCTCGGTGTGCGCCAAGCAACCGCCGAGGCATGGATCGCTAGCTTCGCGGTCGAGCAGAAGCTAAGCCTTTTCAAGCAGCTTTACAGCGAGAATCAGCTCCTTTCGCGGTCTGTTCAGGCCCGCATTGCTGGCGGCAGCGGACAAACCGCAGACAGCGTACTTCCGAGGCAAGAGGCAGCATTGCTGGCTGAACAAGAGGATGAGCTGCTGCGTAACCAGGCTGTTGCGCGGGCCGGCCTCCGGCGCTGGATAGGCGAGCTAGCAGGCCAGCCGCTTACAGGTGACTGGCCGCAATGGCTTGCCGCCGTTGATAACTATCAGCACAACCTGAACCGGCACCCGGCGTTACTCGCCTTCGACCCGATGACTCGTGAAGCGGAGGCAAAGGTTCACCAGGCCATCGCAGAGAAAACACCGGATTGGAGCTGGGGGATCGACTACCTGCGACGTGGCCGTGAGTACGGCGACATGGTGAACCTCAGCGTCAGCTTCGACCTGCCGCTGTTTACCAGCTCTCGGCAGGATCCGAAGATCGCGGCCGAACGAGCTCGCCTTGCCCAGATCGAGGCTCAGCGCCAAGCGACCTTGCGCCTGTACAACCAAGAGCTGAGTACTGACCTCGCTGAGTATCAGCGTCTGGACCGCGCACTCATCCGCCTCGACAAAACCTTACTACCCCTCGCTGAAGAGAAGGTCCGCCTTGCCATGGCCGATTACCGCTCCGGAAGCGGTGAGCTGACCGCTGTGATCGAAGCGCGACGACAGCTTGTGGAGACCCGGCTACGGCGTATTGACGTCGCCCGCGATCGATCGTTGAGCAATGCCCGCCTGCATTTCGCCTTTGGAGATACCCGACCATGACATTCCAACACAAGCGGCTGGTACTCGCCTTCAGTCTGCCTCTGATGATTAGCGCTGCAGCGCTAATCGGTCTGCCTACCGCAGCCTTCGGACAATCGCCTGCAGAAGAAGACAAGGAAGTGCTCTATTGGTATGACCCTATGGTCCCCCAGCAAAAGTTCGATAAGCCGGGCAAGTCGCCATTCATGGATATGGAATTGATTCCACGCTATGCAGATGAGGGAAGCGACGGGGCATCGATCAGTATCGACCCGAGCGTGACGCAGAATCTCGGCGTGCGCTTGGCAACCGTAACGCGTGAATCGATCAGCCAGTCGCTCGAAGCGACAGGCGCGTTGATGTTTGACGAGCGAGACGTGGCGGTTGTGCAGGCGCGTGCCGGTGGCTTTGTCGAGCGCGTTTACGACCGAGCACCGGAGGATGTCATCGAAAAAGGCGCGCCGTTAGCCGATCTTTTGGTTCCCGAATGGGCTGCCGCACAGGAAGAGTACCTGGCGCTCAAAGGGGTCGGCCAACCCCAGCTGCTCGCAGCGGCTCGCCAGCGGTTGCGCCTTGCTGGCATGCCGCCAGAAGTCATAGTGCAGCTAGAACGAACTGGTAAAGCGCGCCCTGTTTGGACAGTGAGGAGTCCAATAGGCGGCGTGCTGAACAGCCTCGACGTTCGCGAGGGCATGACCGTATCCACTGGTGCGTCTCTGGCACGTGTTAATGGGCTGGAAAAGGTATGGTTAGAAGTTGCGGTGCCTGAGGCGCAGGTTGCAAATGTGGCGCCTGGGCAGCTGGTCAACGCGCGCCTCCCGGCCTTTGCAGGTGAAGTTCTGGAAGGGACGATCCAGGCCGTACTACCACAAGCCAACCTGGATAGCCGCACTGTGCGTGTCCGGGTCGAGCTACCTAACCCGCAACAACGGCTTCGTCCCGGCATGACGGCCGAGGTGACGTTGAGTCGCAACGTCGAAGATGTCTTGGTCATCCCGTCCGAGGCGGTCATTCGCACCGGTCGGCGCGCATTGGTGATGCTGGCCGAGGATCAAGGCCGTTACCGCCCGATTGAGGTTCGCACAGGCCGGGAATTCGATGACCAGACAGAGGTGCTTGAAGGGCTGGAAGCCGGTCAGAAGGTCGTGGCGTCCGGTCAGTTTCTCCTGGATTCAGAGGCGAGCCTACGCGGGCTGACCGCTCAGGGTTTGGAGGAGCCTGCAACTTCTACAGAACCTGCGTTGCACGAGGCTGAAGGTACGATCGTCAGCCTGGAAGATGGCATGGTTGGCCTGTCGCATGGGCCGTTCAAGACGCTGAACATGCCTGGGATGACCATGTCCTTTCCGGTTGCGGATCAATCCCTGCTGTCAGGCTTGCAAGTCGACGACCGCGTCCGTGTGGGCGTGCGTGAAAGCGAAGAGGGCCTGGTCATTGAGCACATCGAGAAGCTGGGGGGCCAGCCATGATCGCAGCCATAATTCGCTGGTCAGTGGCCAACCGCTTTCTGATCCTGCTGGCTACTGTGTTCGCGGTGGCTTGGGGTGTCTGGTCGGTCAAAAACACCGCTGTTGATGCATTGCCAGACCTTTCCGACGTTCAGGTCATCATCCGCACGCCATACCCCGGGCAGGCGCCCCAGATCGTTGAGAATCAGGTCACCTACCCACTGACGACGACCATGCTGTCTGTCCCCGGCGCAAAGACGGTCCGCGGCTACTCCTTCTTCGGGGATAGCTACGTGTACGTCCTGTTTGAGGACGGCACCGACCTCTATTGGGCCCGTTCTCGGGTGCTGGAGTACCTGAGTCAGGTGCAGAGTCGGCTTCCCGCCGCCGCCAAACCCGCTTTGGGCCCTGACGCCACAGGTGTCGGCTGGATCTACCAATATGCTTTGGTAGACCGAACGGGCAAACATGACCTCTCGCAGTTGCGCTCTTTGCAAGATTGGTTCCTGCGCTATGAGCTCAAGACACTGCCCAACGTGGCGGAAGTCGCGCCCATAGGCGGGATGGTCAAGCAGTATCAGGTCGTACTGGATCCCGTGCGCATGGCAAGCAGGGGCGTGACGCAGCAGCAGATTGCAAAGGCGATCGATGAAGCCAACCGTGAAACCGGCGGGAGTGTTCTGGAACTCGCAGAAACCGAGTTCATGGTCCGTG
>NZ_FORS01000027.1 GCF_900114065.1 Stutzerimonas kunmingensis | reverse complement strand
TGGTAGTGTGGGGTCTCCCCATGTGAGAGTAGGTCATCGTCAAGCTCCTTTCCCAAACCCCCGACCCGCGTAAGCTGGTCGGGGGTTTGCTTTTGCGCGATTTAAAGACTGTGATAGGCACCTGTCGTTGGTGTCGCTATCATTCGGCCTCTTTTGGGGGTGGCATGTATAGGCTGTTAACGTTGCTTCAGGATGGGCGCTTTCATTCGGGGCGTGAACTGGGGGAGGCGCTCGGCATAAGTCGCAGTGCGGTCTGGAAGCACCTGCAACGTATTCAGGCTGACGCAGCGCTTAACCTCTATAAAGTCCCCGGGCGTGGGTACCGCTTGGCGGAACCTCTTTCGCTGCTCAATCATGAGGCGCTCGCGCCGCAACTGGAGCAGATTGGGTGGTCGCTGCATCTTTACGACTCGATTGACTCTACTAATGCTCAGGCATTGCGGCTCCTGCAGATCGTGCCACCTCCTTTTTTGGTTCTTGCAGAGGCTCAGTCTGCTGGTAGAGGGCGGCGCGGTCGTAGTTGGGTGAGTCCTTTCGGGCAGAACCTTTATTGCAGCTTGGCTATAAAGGTGCAGGGCGGTGCTAGTCAGCTTTCTGGTATGAGTCTGGTGGTCGGGCTGGCGGTAATGCAGGTGCTACATCAAGTCGGCATCTCGCAAGCGGGCGTCAAGTGGCCTAACGACGTATACGTTGATGGCCGCAAGATCGCAGGGATTCTGCTTGAGCTGACTGGCGACCCGGCGGATGTATGTCACGTAATTATCGGCATCGGCATCAATGTCAATATGATTGAGGCGGCGGGAATAGATCAGCTTTGGACATCCGTTAAAGAGCATGCAGGTATGGTTGATCGAAACGAGTTGCTGCTGACATTGGCCGCCACCCTTAGACAAAATTTGGAGCGGCATGCCCGGGTCGGGTTTGCCGCGATGAAGGGTGAGTGGGAATCTAACCATGTCTGGCAAGGCCTGAAATGCACGCTGAGTACCGGGTCTCAAGATTGCTCGGGCACGGTCTTGGGCATCGATGATCAAGGCGGGCTCAGGATGATGATTGATGGGGGGGTGCGCTCCTTCAGTGGTGGTGAGCTAAGTTTGAGGCTTGATCAATGATTCTCGAGCTCGACTGTGGCAATAGCTTGATCAAATGGCGGGTGTTGCAAGTAAGCGGTGATGTTGCGGCTCAGGGCGCTTCTGTATCGGCCGTGGACCTCCTTAGTGCGCTCTCTGGCCTGACTGGCGTAAAGATTGAGCGTGCGCGGCTAGTTAGCGTTCGTAGCGATCTCGAGACTGAAGAGCTGTGTTCGTGCATCTCCAGTGCATTGTTCATTGACGTACAGCGCGCTCTACCAGCGCCTCGGCTTGGTGGCGTAGTGAACGGGTACCTCGAGTACGACCGTTTAGGGATGGACCGTTGGTTGGCCATGGTTGGCGCGTTCCAGTTGGAGCGCCGGGCAATGGTGGTAATCGACCTGGGGACGGCGGTCACGGTTGACTTCGTTGATGCAGAGGGCGGCCATCTGGGGGGCTACATTTGCCCAGGGATTTCTCTTCTTAGGCAGCAGTTGACTACCCATACCCGACGCATCAGCTATACGGCAGAAGAAATCCCAATGATGCAAGGTGAGTCTGCGCCTGGGCGAAGCACCGTCCAGGCGGTTGAGCGGGGGTGCTTTCTGATGCTGCGTAGTTTTGTTGCTTCGCAAGTCCTGGCGGCCAGCGACTATCTGGGGGCTGACTTTGTAATCTACTCCACCGGTGGCGACGCAACGCTGATCGACGATATGGTCGGGGTTAGGCGGGTTCCGGATCTGGTCTTTCGCGGGCTGGCGATTGCTTGTCCCTAGCGTCACATAGAAGGTCGAGCCTGCATGCGTTGGTTATTTTTCCTGTTGGTGCTGTTGAACGTATTCTTCTGGGTGCAGCATCAGTATCAGTCACCCGTGCGCATCAAGGAGGTGGTGCCTCTTGATGCTTATGACCGGCCGAAGCCCAACATCACTCTGCTTAGTGAATCCTCTCCTTCGAGCCGTAAAGACGCTGGGCAGTCGGCGTCGTCCGACGGTGGCTGCCTATTTCTGGGTGGCTTCGATGAGGAGTCGCCTGCGCTTTCCTTGGAGCAGCGGCTTTTGAGCTTGGATATCCAGTCGGAAATACGACGGATAGATACCGAGGTCGGCGTGGATTATTGGGTGTATCTGCCGCCGCTCGCTTCCAGGCAGGCTTCCCTGCGGCAATTGCGCGAGTTGCAAAGTCGTAATATTGACAGCTACATCATTACCGTTGGTGACTTGGCTAATGGCATTTCACTGGGCATCTTCTCCCGAAAGGATTCGGCAGAGGGCGTAGTGGCGCGCTTAAGCGAGGTTGATTATTCGGCGCTAGTGCGTGAGTTGCCGAGAATGCACTCCAAATACTGGGTGCAGGTGAGCACCGCTAGTCGTGATCAATTGGGTGAAGGGATCATGGAAAGCTTGAAAGCAGACATGCCTGCCCTGCAATTTCGCCATATGCCCTGCACTGGCATTGCATCTTCTCAATAGTTTAAATAGAATGGCGCCCGCTTCGCCGTGGGGAATCCAAGATTCCTTGGTAAGGCGGCTGTCAGTAAAGCTAACCTCAAGATTTTTATGAGGAAAAGCTTGACAGTAGGGTGGCAAGTGATGAAAATGCCGCCTCACTTTGGAGGGGTTCCCGAGCGGCCAAAGGGATCAGACTGTAAATCTGACGTCATAGACTTCGAAGGTTCGAATCCTTCCCCCTCCACCAGATTCAAGCGTAGGCTTCGGCGTTCGCGGGTATAGTTTAGTGGTAGAACCTCAGCCTTCCAAGCTGATGATGCGGGTTCGATTCCCGCTACCCGCTCCAGCTTCGGTGGTTGCGCAATGCAATTCGCTCATGTAGCTCAGTTGGTAGAGCACACCCTTGGTAAGGGTGAGGTCAGCGGTTCGAATCCGCTCATGAGCTCCAAACTCCAAAGGCAGATATGTATATATCTGCCTTTGTTTTAATGGTGGCGTGACTAGCTCAATTCAACGATGGGAGACGGTCTCGATGGCTAAAGAAAAGTTCGAACGTAACAAACCGCACGTCAACGTCGGCACCATTGGTCACGTCGACCATGGCAAGACCACTCTGACTGCTGCTCTGACTCGCGT
>NZ_FORS01000028.1 GCF_900114065.1 Stutzerimonas kunmingensis | reverse complement strand
GGCAGTGCGACCTGAAAGTCGCATGGGTTTCTGTTCCGCAGGTTAACGCCCGACGGAACCGACTGTTCCACCACTCGTTCCCTACCCAGACAGGCGTGGCCGGTAACAGCCGGGTCTGAAGCTCTGGGGACAATGTAACCGCCGATATTTCGGTAGGTCGAACCGCGAGGCCAGACTGAATCTGCCAGCATCAAGGCGGAGAGGCGCTAGGGATGAACAGGTACGGCTAACACAAGTGAACCTCATATAAACGTCGTCATAGTAGCCAAGCCAAAGATGCTGACAGGCTTGTACCAAAAGGTGCGCGGCCAGGCAGGGGCTCTTACCGATAGCCCCTCGTGGATGTGGTGCCGCCGGCGAAATCGAGGAGCCCGACCCGTTCGGAAATCCATGCGGAACAGGGTAAGCCCGTAGCGTTGCCGACTTCGGCAGGTGAGCTGTAAAGCAAGCTGTTGATGCTGCGGGTAAAGGAATGTGGAAAAAGCGAAGGTCACCCTGTAATGGGGTGAATACAGATTGAAACATCATCTGGCGCGAAAGCGAGCAGACTTCCACACGGTCTTCCATGGCGAGAAAACCTGATCAATCGTTGCACGGAGGAAAGCAGATGGCAGTGCTCGCACCCAATGCGCAAGCAACGGCGAGCACTGGTGCGCCTTCGAACTTCATATCGGCCTGGCCCCAACACTGGAACCAGATCGAGTCGCAAGTGAAACGACTCCAGGTCCGTATCGCCAAGGCAACACGAGAAGGCAGGTGGGGCAAGGTGCAAGCCTTGCAGCGACTGCTGACTCGCTCGTTCAGCGGCAAAATGTTGGCCGTGAAGCGAGTGACGGAAAACAGAGGCAAGAGAACACCGGGCGTTGATGGCAAGATCTGGTCGACTCCGGTGGCCAAATCGACGGGAGCACAAGCGTTACAGCATCGGGGCTATCGGCCTCAACCGCTGAGACGCATCTACATACCCAAAAGCAATGGCAAGAAGCGTCCGCTGGGGATTCCAACGATGCGGGATCGTGCGATGCAGGCGCTGTGGAAACTGGCACTTGAGCCGGTTGCCGAAACGCGTGCAGATCCCAACTCCTATGGATTTCGGCCGCAGCGATCCACTGCCGATGCAATCGCACACTGCTTCAATGCACTAGCGAAACGTGGTTCGGCGCATTGGGTGCTTGAAGGTGACATTCGAGGCTGCTTCGACAATATCAGTCACGATTGGCTGCTCACCAACGTACCCATGGATAAGGTGGTTCTGCGCAAATGGCTTCGAGCGGGGTATGTCGATCAGGGAGCCTTGTTCGCAACGGAGGCAGGAACCCCGCAAGGGGGGATCATCTCTCCGGTACTTGCGAATTGGACGCTGGATGGCCTGGAAGATGTCGTCTATGCAAGCGTGGCTTCGACAGCGCGCAAGCGTAAGCCATTCAAGATACACGTCGTACGATATGCCGATGACTTCATCATCACAGGGGCCACGAAAGCTGTTTTGCAACATCAGGTTCGTCCTGCAATTGAGGCGTTCCTGAAAGAGCGAGGCTTGGAACTCTCTGATGAAAAGACTCAGATAACGCATATCTCGCAAGGCTTCGATTTTCTGGGCCAGAACGTACGCAAGTACGCCGGCAAGCTACTCATCACTCCGGCTCGCAAGAGTGTGAAGGCATTGCTGGATAAGGTGCGGGAAATCGCGAACGCAAACAAGACGGCGACTCAAGCTAACTTGATCTTGACCCTGAACCCGGTGATCCGAGGATGGGCCATGTATCATCGCCATGTTGTCGCCGCCAAGCGTTTCGCATGGATCGACCATCAGATTTGGCAAGTGTTATGGCGCTGGGCAGTTCGCCGGCACGCCATGAAAAGTGCCCATTGGGTAAAACAACGCTACTTTCGTGTCGTGGGTCAACGGCACTGGGTTTTCGCCACCCAGGAGAAAGCGCGCGGCATGAGTCAACCCGCTTGGCTGTATGCCGCCGCCAGTGTTTCGATCGTGCGGCATATCAAAATATGCAGTGCAGCGAACCCGTTCGATCCGGCATGGACGTTTTACCTTGAGCGCCGAAGAGCGCATCGTCAGGTTACCCAGTCTCACTCAGGCTGCTGGAAGGCTTGAGCCGTATGAGGGGTGACTCTCAAGTACGGTTCTTAGGGGAGGCAGGAGTGGTAACACTCCTGCTTTACCCGACTGAAGGC
>NZ_FORS01000029.1 GCF_900114065.1 Stutzerimonas kunmingensis | reverse complement strand
TGATGTGTGAGGGTATTGATTTCTGGTCTTTGCGCCAGAACTGTTCTTTAAAAATTTGGGTATGTGATAGAAGTAGATTTGAGTGGTCACTTTCACTGGTGATTATTCAAGTCAAGGTAAAATTTGCGTGTTCTCTATGCAAATTTTCGGCGAATGTCGTCTTCACGTTATAGACAGTAACCAGATTGCTTGGGGTTATATGGTCAAGTGAAGAAGCGCATACGGTGGATGCCTTGGCAGTCAGAGGCGATGAAAGACGTGGTAGCCTGCGAAAAGCTTCGGGGAGTCGGCAAACAGACTTTGATCCGGAGATGTCTGAATGGGGGAACCCAGCCATCATAAGATGGTTATCACACACTGAATACATAGGTGTGTGAGGCGAACCAGGGGAACTGAAACATCTAAGTACCCTGAGGAAAAGAAATCAACCGAGATTCCCTTAGTAGTGGCGAGCGAACGGGGATTAGCCCTTAAGCTTCTTTGATTTTAGCGGAACGCTCTGGAAAGTGCGGCCATAGTGGGTGATAGCCCTGTACGCGAAAAGGTCTTAGAAGTGAAATCGAGTAGGACGGAGCACGAGAAACTTTGTCTGAATATGGGGGGACCATCCTCCAAGGCTAAATACTACTGACTGACCGATAGTGAACCAGTACCGTGAGGGAAAGGCGAAAAGAACCCCGGAGAGGGGAGTGAAATAGAACCTGAAACCGTATGCGTACAAGCAGTGGGAGCCTACTTTGTTAGGTGACTGCGTACCTTTTGTATAATGGGTCAGCGACTTATTTTCAGTGGCGAGCTTAACCGAATAGGGGAGGCGTAGCGAAAGCGAGTCTTAATAGGGCGTCTAGTCGCTGGGAATAGACCCGAAACCGGGCGATCTATCCATGGGCAGGTTGAAGGTTAGGTAACACTGACTGGAGGACCGAACCGACTACCGTTGAAAAGTTAGCGGATGACCTGTGGATCGGAGTGAAAGGCTAATCAAGCTCGGAGATAGCTGGTTCTCCTCGAAAGCTATTTAGGTAGCGCCTCGTGTATCACTGCTGGGGGTAGAGCACTGTTTCGGCTAGGGGGTCATCCCGACTTACCAAACCGATGCAAACTCCGAATACCAGCAAGTGTCAGCACGGGAGACACACGGCGGGTGCTAACGTCCGTCGTGAAAAGGGAAACAACCCAGACCGTCAGCTAAGGTCCCAAAATCCTGGTTAAGTGGGAAACGATGTGGGAAGGCTTAGACAGCTAGGAGGTTGGCTTAGAAGCAGCCACCCTTTAAAGAAAGCGTAATAGCTCACTAGTCGAGTCGGCCTGCGCGGAAGATGTAACGGGGCTCAAACCAGGTACCGAAGCTACGGGTTCAACG
>NZ_FORS01000031.1 GCF_900114065.1 Stutzerimonas kunmingensis | reverse complement strand
AGACGAGCTGATCGCTTTTTGATCAGCTTCTGCTTTGAAAATCAGCGGAGTCTGAAGTCAGCCAGAAATGGGCGGCTATTTCAGAGCATCCCTAGTTCCATTTCAAGTGTCGAGTGGCTGACTTTGAATTGCTCATGAAGTACTCGTTTTAAATCAGTCTTTACTCGTTCAATTTCGGGCAGGCTAGCCTTCTTGATGACAACGTGAGCTTCCAATGCAGTTGAATGTTCGGCAATTTCCCAGACATGTACGTGGTGAACACTCACAACGTCGTCCACTTGCTCCATGACATTGATTATATCAGTGATGGAAACTCCTTCTGGTGCGCCCTCCATTAACAAGTGAATGGTTTTAGGCAGCATGCTAAAGCCCTGCCAGAGCACGTACCCAGCAATCATCAGTGTCAGGACAGTATCCGTCCAGTACCAGCCATACAGAAGAATCAATGTTCCGGCAATAATAACCCCGACGGAGGCCAGCGCATCCGACACATTGTGCAGGAATGCCGCCTTTATATTCATGCTATTCTTAGACATTGTGTAGGTGAGCAAGGCCGTGACGACATCTACAATCAAGGCTATTCCCGCCACCACGACCACTGTCCATCCTTCAATGGGCTGTGGGGCAAAAAACCGACCTATAGCTTCGTAGATGAGGTAGAGACCAACGATAATCAGCGTGACCAAGTTAATCAAAGCCGCTATGGTTTCACTGCGTCGGTAGCCGAAGGTTTTAAAAGCATCTGGCGGTTTGCGACCGATTTTACGTGCGATGAGCGCAATAACCAGTGATGCGGCATCGCTCAAGTTATGTAGCGCGTCAGCTATGAGCGATAAACTGCCAGAAAGTATTCCTCCAACAACTTGTGCCAGAGTTAGCACAGTATTAACGCCAATGGCAGCGATTAAACGCTTATCGCCTATGGCTTCGGTGTTATGGTTATGTTCGTGAGTCATTGGTTTTTAACCGTCCTTAAATAACATAAGTCAAGGATAGGGAGCCCAAAAAAAGTAATAGATAATACTAGCACCAATACCATCTGGCCTTCCAAACCACACTGACAGAAATGGGACCACTCTCAAGCGAGTTCGTGCATTATCGTCTGAAACTTGCCGATAACTGGCCGATCCCTCTCAAACGTTAAACGACGTTGCTCGCTAATGAT